>NZ_CP195123.1:0-160000 GCF_057365095.1 Rhodopirellula sp. J20-39
CCACCAGAACAGGTCAAGGAACAACGCAATACCATGCTCAACACTTCGGCTTCACCCGAATTGCGGAATTGGTTGGGCGCATAAAAAAACCCTCCGACCGAAGTCGAAGGGTTTTAAAAATCTGGCAATACCTACTTTCACACTGGTATGCACTATCATCGGCTCACAAAGCTTGACTTCTGTGTTCGGGATGGGAACAGGTATAACCTTTGCGATATCGTCGCCAGAAAGACTTGCCGAAGGGTATTTCGCCTCCGGCAAGCCAGATTGTTTGGTAGATCCAATTCTTGTTTCTTCGGAAGCCATCCGATCACACTTGAGTGCGGGATATCGGTGGCCAAACCTTCGCCCGTTAGTATTGGTTTGCTGAATGCGTTACCGCACTTACACTTCCAACCTATCAACCTGGTCGTCTTCCAGGGGGCTTTCGACTAATGTCTACGAATCCTTATCTCTGGGCGGGCTTCACGCTTAGATGCTTTCAGCGTTTATCCGTTCCGAAGTTAGCTATCCAGCCGTGCCGCTAGCGCGACAACTGGTACACCAGAGCTTCGTCCAACTAAATCCTCTCGTACTAAAGTTGAATCCCATCAAGATTCGAACGCCCACGGCAGATAGGGACCGACCTGTCTCACGACGGTCTGAACCCAGCTCACGTACCACTTTCATTGGCGAACAGCCAAACCCTTGGGAGCTTCTACACCCCCAGGATGTGATGAGCCGACATCGAGGTGCCAAACCGCATCGCCGCTGTGGACGCTCGGATGCGATAAGCCTGTTATCCCCGGAGTACCTTTTATCTGATGAGCGATAACCCTTCCATTCGGGATTACCGGATCACTAAGGCCTACTTTCGTACCTGCTCGACTTATGGGTCTCGCAGTCAAGCACACTTTTACCTTTACGCTCTACGTCTGATTGCCGACCAGACTGAGTGTACCTTTGCACTCCTCCGTTACTCTTTGGGAGGAGACCGCCCCAGTCAAACTGCCCGACTGACACTGTCCTTTGCCCCGTTTCAGGGGATCAAAGTTAGAATTAAAATATAACCAGGCTGGTATTTCAACAACGGCTCAGAATGCACTAGCGTGCAAACTTCGAAGCCTCCCAGCTATCCTACACAAATTATATCTCAACCCAATAGCAGCCTACAGTAAAGGTTCACGGGGTCTTTCCGTCTAACCGCGGGTATGTGGCATCTTCACCACAACTACAATTTCACCGGGTCTGTGGTTGAGACAGTGCTCCAATCGTTACGCCTTTCATGCAGGTCGGAACTTACCCGACAAGGAACTTCGCTACCTTAGGACCCTCATAGTTAGGGCCGCCGTTTATTGGGGCTTCGGTCGCCAGCTTCGCCGTGAGGCTAACCGTCTTCCTTAACCTACCAACACCGGGCAGGCGTCAGTCTCTATACATCCACTTGCGTGTTAGCAGAGACCTGTGTTTTTGATAAACAGTCGTTAGAGCCGATTTTCTGTGGCCTGTTCCAGCGTGAACCGGACCAGGCGCCCCTTATCGCGAACTTACGGGGCCATTTTGCAGAGTTCCTTAACCACAGTTCTCCCGAGCGCCTTAGAATTCTCATCTCGCGTACCTGTGTCAGTTTTAGTACGGTCAGTTGCTTAACCTAGCAGCTTTTCTTGGACGTCCTTCCAATGACTTCGAGAACTTGGATGCTCTCGAGCTATGCCTTGATAAACATCGGTGATTTAATCCCGAATCTCTCAGCCTTCGCTACGGACATTTCTATTCGTACCGCTCACTTTCTGGACGCCGTCCCTGCATCGAATACACAACCGGCGAAGGAATATTGACCTTCTATCCATCGTCTACGCCTTTCGGCCTCGACTAAGGTACCGGCTAACCCTGGGCGGATTTACCTTCCCCAGGAAACCTTACGCTTTCGGCGAATAGGATTCTCACCTATTTTATCGTTACTCATTCCGGCATAATCACCCGATGAAGCCGACACCACTCGTTACCGTATGGCTCGTATCTCTTCATCGGCGCTCTCCTACCACTCTAGATAAATCTAGAATCCGCTGCTTCGGTGTAATACTTACTCCCGTTCATTATCGGCGCAGAAATGCTCGACTGGTAAGCTGTTACGCACTTTTTAAATGGTGGCTGCTTCTAAGCCAACATCCCAGCTGTCACGGCACTTCAACTTCCTTAGTGACTAAGTATTACTTCGGGACCTTAGCAGGCGATCTGGGTTGTTTCCCTCTCGACCCTGGAGCTTATCCCCCAGGGACTGACTGCCGAGGTAAGGTGAACCGGTATTCGGAGTTTGGTTCGGTGGGGTACCCTTGGAAGGGCCCCCATCCGATTCAGTATCTCTACCCCCGGTCACTAATTTACTCGACGCTATCCCTCAAGATATTTCGGAGAGAACGAGCTATCTCCTGGTTTGATTACACTTTCAGTCCTCCCCACAAGTCATCCCCTCAGTTTTCAACCTAAGTGGGTTCGGTCCTCCACGCAGTTTAACCCGCGCTTCAACCTGCTCATGGGTAGATCACACAGGTTTCGCGTCTGCAGCAAACGACATATTTCGCCCTATTCAGACTCGGTTTCCCTTGGGCTTCGTTCCGTCAGAACTTAACCAAGCCGTTTACCACAACTCGCCGGATCATTATGCAAAAGGCACGCCGTCACACATTAAAATAGTGCTCCGACCGCTTGTAGGCACATGGTTTCAGGTTCACATTCCTCCCCTAGCAGGGGTTCTTCTCACCATTCACTCACGCTACTGGTTCGCTATCGGTCGTTAGAGAGTATTTAGCCTTACGGGATGGTCCCCGTGGATTCAGTCTAGGTTTCACGTGACTAGACCTACTCAGGTGCTTCTAAGGTGCAATGAAGTTTTTATGTACGGGGCTGTCACCCTCTGTGGCCGACCGTTCCAAGTCGTTCTACTAACCAATTGCAATCCCATATTGAAGTCCTACAACCCCGCGAGGGAAACCCCCACGGTTTGGGCTATACCGATTTCGCTCGCCGCTACTGACGGTATCGATTTTTCTTTCTATTCCTCTAGTTACTTAGATGTTTCAGTTCACTAGGTTGTTACAGACATACCTATGTATTCAGTATGCTGCGGTCGGGAATCCCGGGATCATCACTTGTGTGTCAATTTCCCCAGGCTTTTCGCAGACTTCCACGCCCTTCTCCTTCTAACGCCAAGACATCCCCCATGTGCCCTTATTAGATTGGCCACCGAAATCCCGAACTCAAGACAACCTCCAGATAAACTGAAGAGCCGCTCGAAATCGTAGATTTCAATTTGAATCTATTAACGATATCACATTCAAGAATCTTAATCGAATTCTATGCCAACACTCCGATCAACCCGTCTTACGACAAGCTTCACTTCGTCTTGGCAACGCTTCCAAAAGAACTTATTTCACTCCTTGCGATGACCGTCTAAACCAGCCCGAAACGGACTGACTAAACACCAAAGCAAGGTGATCTATAAATCTTATCTACCAAACAACCATATTGTAAAAAATCAGTTTTCCGGAATGCCCACCGAAGCGGGGACCCAGAAGACGCTGTCAAAAACAGCCGGTTAACCTCCCCGCAAAAAGGGAGAACAACCGGTCGCTTTTGAGCGAGCGAGGAAGCTAACGATCCGTCAACTTCGGGGCAAGTGGAAGAAGCAGTGAATTCTTAAAAAAGTTTTCAAAGTCAACTTCGACTCTCTCACCACTTCGAAGATCTCTTGGACGCCTTTTCAGAAGGTGTCGCAGAGGCTTGCTCAGCGGCGAGAGGGGAAAGATAGCGAGTCACTCGTATGCGTCAACCTCAACAGGCATTGTTTTTCGTATTTTGTTTTGAAGCCGTGAAATCCCCATGTTTTCCCAGCGTTGGACGACATCGTTTACATCGACAAAACGTGGGACCCCAGCTCGACAGTTAAGCAAACCGGTATTTGAGCACCAATTTTGCAAGCAATTGCTCTGTTGGGCGCTCCATGGGACTGACTTTCAGCGCCATTACTAGCCCGACGAAAGGTTCTTCGTGGGGCACAAGGCAAGCTATCGACGCATATGCGGTCTTACGCGACCCATGTTGGACCAAAGTATCCAATTGCAACTCGCCTACCCCCGAACATTCGATGCAAGCCGCACCGCTTATCAGAATCGCGGATCTCGGGAGAGTTTCATCGACGCCATGGCTTGCGTCCATACACAATTGGCGTGACGGCGGTTTGCTCTGCTGGACTCCGCCAGTCTCGAGTTCAGTCAGTTCTTGACCTTCCGGCAACTGATGGCCGACTTCCCATGCGGAGAATGCTTGGATCGCATCTTTGGCCTACTCATTGAGCTCTGAACAATGCCCTACTCGCGTGTTTATTGCCGCGAGACATCAGCCGAAGCAGCTTCCGCTAACTGAGCTTCCCGCTATTCGCATCGTGGTTTTGCTTACGCTTTCGATCCAAATGCGATTTCATCGCGAGCAAATAGTCGCGGCGGTCATGCCGTCGAAGTTTGCCCGTATTGGTGTCGTGGATACGTCGCTGAAGCAAAATCGAGTCAACGGAATGTCCCCGCAGCCCCAATTCGGCACAGCGGGAGTTCCAATCGATGAACTCAGCAACCCTCAATTTGGTGTTAAACCACCCGACATCATGAAAACGCTCGGTGGGAATCAACAGCGTCCCGGCAACCGGTCCATCACTCAATTCCTCGGGCGGTGCGACGCTGGAGTGACAAGCTGGATCGACAAACTGGTGAACTTGGCCGGTGAAGAAGTCGGCATCCGGAAAACTTGCAGCAGCTTCAAACTGTTTTTCGAGACGATCGGGCGACCAGAGGTCATCGGCATCCAAGAAAGCCAATAGCGTTCCAGTGCTATTTCGTATCCCGGTATTGCGAGCACTGCCAATGCCGCCATTAGCCTGCTGAACACATTTGACATCTTTCAAACGGTTGGCGATTTCCCAAGTGTCATCCGTTGAGCCATCGTCAACAACGATCACCTCAATACGCGAATGCCGCTGGGCCCTCACGCTCGCCACCGCCTCAGCGAGAAAACGAGACGCGTTAAAGGCAGGTATCACCACGCTGACTAATTCAGTTCCGTCAATCACCATCCCGATGATCCCCTTTGCATTGAAACGACCTAGAAATCAAGATGTGCGTTGACGAGCGATCGACTTACGCAGCATCGCAAACGCAGCTTTTTTGGCGGCTTCCTGGTCATTCATCAGCGTCCCTTGATGCTTTCGGTACACCAGAACTGGCTCGGGAATCTGACTCGACGGCAATGACAATTGCCTCGCCCTGGCGATCCAATCGAGATCATTTGCCCGTTTCAATTGACCATCGAAGGGACCGACGATATCGAAAACCTCTCGCCGAAAAAGAGCCGCTCCCAACAGAAACATGGGCCACGCTTCATTGATCACGACGGGCATTTGCCCTTCGGCGTCCCCGTTCATTTCAATCACGCGCGAGGCACCCCACGCGTACATCAACTTGGGATCGCGCTTAAAGATTTGAAATAAAGCTTCAAGATGCCCCGGCAGCCAGTAGTCGTCAGCGTCTAAAAACGTGATCCAGTCAGCAGTCGCTGCTCGCAAACCTGCATTACGAGCATTAGGCACCCCTTGATTTGACTGAGCAAGGTACGTGACCTCGGCATAGGACTTCGCGATAGAGCAGGTGTCATCGATAGAACCATCGTCAATCACGATAATTTCCATCGGCCGGTATGCCTCTGCGAGCACACTATCGAGTGCCTCCCGCAGATAACGTTCTGCGTTAAACGCAGGAATAATCACAGAAACGAGAGGTTTTGAGTCAACCAGCATGAACACCACCGTTTTGCAAAACCGAACTTAAGGCGGCTGGTGAAGTTGAAATGGCCCCCAGCTCAAGACGATAGGCGGGAAGCTTGCGCACCCATTGAGCGAGGAACGCAAAACCGTTGCTCTCACCGCTACGGCGTGGCAAAAGAGTGGATGGCCCCAACCCCATCAACACCTCTGCTCGGGACGTTGGCAAACAAACGGCCTGCTCTCGCGTGGTGATTTTGGGGCTCAAAACCCCGCAAATCTCCAGATGATTCGTCACTAGCTCAGGCGCCGACTCCTGCAAGAAGAAGACTGACTTGGCTAACGGGCCCACCTCCAACGCAACATGCTGCTGCCATTGCGGGAAATGTTCGGGCAGCAATTTGGTGTGCAACTTGGCCGAATTGTAGAGACAATAGGCCGTGGGCAGAGGATCCCATTGCAACCAAACATAATCGTCGCTGACATATTGCATGCCCGCATCAACGCACGACATGGCCGTGGTCGATTTGCCACTTCCACCTCGCCCCACCAATAAAACACCTTGGCCATCGAGCCCGACCGCGGCAGCATGCGCAATCTGGGCATCTATTGTGTCCGCCCACCAACTTAGAATCGTACGCAAAGGCGAGGCGATCTCGTAAAACGGAACCTCCGCAGGATCATCGATCCAATAGCAGGCCGTCTGTTGATCGTGATTGAATAGACTGATCGACGAACTGCCCGGCATGTGATTGATCTTCACACCACCCCGCTCACATCGCCACGATTCGAATTCATGAATGTCGGACGCGAGGTCTTTGCGGTCCGCAATCCACGAAGCCGCGGGCAGTTGAAGCCCCGAAGATTTCCCTTCGCCAATTCGAATTTCAAGCTCCACGGGATCGCTTGCATCATTCGGATCCACTAACCCTGTCGCCAAACCTGCATCATTGCTTGAAATGACTAAATGAGCCAATGGCCTAGCAAACGCCAATAAGTTTTCACCGGCGAATCGCAATCGAACCCGTTTCCCGCCGATGCGAAGATCCATCGACTTCTCACCCAACCGATCAGCGCATTGCGACCAAAGGGCTATCATGCTCTGAAAGTACTCACCCACCTGAACATCGAAGTCCGGTTGCCCCATTGTCGATCCGATTTGTGGTGGATTCTATGCCGTTTACTTTTTGACCGTCGTTTGAAATTATGCGTCGGTTCGTTGCGGCCAACCTCGTTCATCGATTTCATGAATGGGGTCAAGCAATAATTGATCAGCCATGTCGTCATATTGCTCGAACATCGGCGGCACGAACTTTTCAGATAATTTCGCTGGATCGAGATCAGCTGCGTCTTCCGACTCAGCACCGACATCCGCGACAACGATCAATCGCTGTTCTTCCATGGCACCGATGAACGTCAGTACCGCTTCAGTAATCACCGCGGGCTCGTCAGGGTAGTGATCAACAAGCAGTTCGATGACCTTGGCGGAGCTCACTCCAGAAAACAGCAAGCGACAAACATCGGCTGCGGTGTCGCGGACACTGTAATAACACCCCGAATCGAAATGGATGATCACATACTCGCCATCGAGCAGTTCTCCCAGCACTTGTGGTTCATTCAACCGGTAACACGTGGCATCCGTCATCGTTGAATTATTAACTCTACGGGGAGTACTTAAAGTGATTTTCACCAATACAAGATTCGCCTCGAAGTATCAGTGATCCAAACGGATTGTTAAGTTATGGACCGCGTGTGCATCTGCCAACCCACAGCTCTATTAAATGTTAATGTCATCAGCTCCAACGCATGACTGGTCGCCAGAGTACGACGATCTATGGCCGAGCCCTGTCCGAAAATCGTTGCTTCACGCCGCGTTCTCTGAAGGGGAACTGTCAGCGAGTGCTTTTTACCAATGGCGGAAACTAGCGGGCTACGCTCAATACGATCAGATCGATTACCTGAGTTGCCGCATCTTACCACTCGTCTACAAGCAGATGCGACGAGCTAACATCGATGATCCTTGGATGCCGAAGTTGCATGCGCTGCACCGGTATCATTGGGCTAAGGTCAAAACCAAACAGCAGGTCTTGGTAAAAGTCATCGATCGCTTTGAGGCGGCTGGTATCCCAACGTTGGTACTGAAGGGTCATGCCCTGATCGCAAGTGGTTACTACAGCGATGCCGGCGAGCGACCGCTGAATGATTTAGACGTTTTGATTTGCCCGCAAGATGAAGTGGCCGCCAGTGACGCATTGCGAAAGATGAACTGGACGAGAATTGGAACGGGGCCCCACGCGGAACACCATGCTTGTGAGTGGCAGGACGAACAGGGCATCAAACTAGACCTGCACCGCAAATTGCTGCCTCCTCCCTATCATGCGATCGACTTCGATCACTTGCTAAAAGATTCTCGCAGTGTGCCATTCCTGGGAAGATCGATCCGCATCCCAGACCCCACCAACTTGCTTTTGCACTGCCTCGTGCATGGACGAATGCATTGGGGCGAAATTCCGAAACCGTTCCTGTGGGTCGCCGACACCTTGCAAATCCTACGTCATTCCGGCGAGGAAATTGATTGGTCACGGTTAGTGGCTGACTCAAAACGATTCGCGTTTGTGTTCCCCGTGCGTGAAGCCCTTGGATATGTGAAAGCCGAATTTGACGCGGCAATCCCAGATGCGTGCTTAGACGAACTCAAAACCATTCCACTGACTCGATCGGACGTGATCCCGTTTTTTCGTTGGACGTCCAATCACGAAAAACACTCGATTTTGGAACTAAAAGATCTGTTGCGAGCAGACTTCCTTTGCCATCAACAGCTTGCCGGCAAACCAGTGGGGTGGTTGCGTTATGTTCCCTATCTCGCACGTCGAACGAAACGTTTGCTCACGTCCGATGCGGGATGGCGGCGGTGGTACTTTTTGAGACAAAAAGTGCGAAATGAGGGCATTGCTGCGACCATTTTCCGGCCCGACTATGCGCAGGTGACCGGAAAATCTTAGACCCCAAGCCGAGCCCAACTCGCCCAATAACGAGCTTCGCTGGCGATGCGATGAAGCCCGCAGTTTGCCCTAACTCCATTTAAGTGGGAAAGGAGCGCAGTCGAGATTGCGACAGGGGGCATCGTTTTGCTATCCACGCGAGCATGAAGTTATTCTATATCCTTGCCCGCTCTTCCTGGCTTGCTGGCCTCACGTCCGCAGTCCTGGGAGCGCTCAGTGGTGTTGCGAGCTTGACGCTCATCACACTGATCCACAATGCGCTGACTCGATCAGCGGAATCACCCGGCGAACAAGGTTGGTTACCAGCAGCATTTGCAGGTGCTTGCTTCTTTGTGTTACTTACCCAAGTTACCTCGAACGTTGTTCTAGTCCGCTTATCGCAAGCGACCGCTGCAAGACTTCGGTATGAACTGTGTTCCAAAATCATTACCGCACCGCTTCCGACGCTGGAATCGGTTGGCCAGCACCGGCTAATTGCAACGCTTAACAACGACGTAGGTGCCATTACCTCCGCGTTGGCATCTTTCCCGTCCGTTTGCGCCAATGCGATGGTACTGGTTTGTGGATTGATATATCTCGGTACGCTTTCGCTGCCACTGGCGGTGGGAACCATCCTGATGGCAGGCATCGGTGTTGCCATGTTCTTGGGTGGGCTGCGGATCGCTGATAAGCCACTTCGTCAGGCCCGTGAAGACCAGGACGAGGTCGCGAAACAACTCCGTGCGATGGTCCACGGCATCAAAGAGCTCAAGGGCAACAAGACTCGATGCTTGGATTTTGTCTACGAGGTTCTGCTACCCGCGGATTCTCGAATGCGTCACTCGCTGATTCTTGGTCAAAGCATTCAAGGGTTCTCACATAGCTGGGGACGTCTATTTTTGTTCATTGGTATCGGTCTGCTGCTGTTCGCCTGGCCTCGTATGGCGACGGTCACCACGGCAACGCTGACCGGCTACACACTGACAATTCTCTACCTAACTTATCCCTTGGATGGGATTCTGGGCTGGCTACCGGCGTACCACACCGCTTCGATTTCGATCAATAAAATTGAAGCTCTCGGTCTGATGATCGACCAACCCGAACGTCAGGGTAGCAACACGCTGCCCAATCGTTTCGACAGCATTCAATTGCGTGGCATCACCTATCAGCATGCATCGCATGGTGAACTGAACTTCGAACTTGGCCCGATTGATTTCCAACTGAAGACTGGCGAAATCACTTTTATCGCCGGCGGCAACGGCTCGGGAAAAACCACACTCGCCAAAGTCTTGACAGGGCTGTATCTACCATCCGAAGGCAGCATCCACTGGGACGGTCGTACCATCGGCGACCACAACCGCACCGATTTTCGACAGCTATTTTCCACCGTTTTCGTCGAAGGGCATCTTTTCGATCGTCTACTCGGCATCGAGATCGAACAAGAAAAGTTGCAGCACTGGACAAAGTTGCTGGGTATTGAAGACAAAGTCGATCTGGCCACTGGCCGGTTGCATCAGGACAAGTTGTCCCGTGGCCAACACAAGCGTTTAGCACTGTTGGTCGCGGCGCTAGATGACCGGCCTATTTTCGTGTTCGACGAATGGGCCGCTGAGCAAGACCCTGGCTTCAAGCAAACGTTTTACCACGAGATCGTTCCTGAATTGAAACGTTGCGGGAAGACCGTGCTTGCCATTACGCACGACGATCGCTTTTTTGATCTCGCGGACCAAGTCGTCAAACTCGTTGACGGCAAACTGCACGAAACCAACTCAAAACAGGCGTCCGGTCCGTTGTTATTCGAACCCGAAACCAGCCGGAGAGCAGCGTGACAGGATCCCGAACCGACGGCCGGGGCGAACGTTCGCGTTGGTGGATGGCCAGTGTTGTGATCGCTCTGATTGCCACGGCAGGCATCTGGCATGTCCAAAAAAGCCTGGCCAAAGCACCTAAGCTACGCACCGTTGAAATCCAGCGAGGCGACCTGCGTACTTTCATTGCAGCAACGGGAACCGTTGAACCGCACGAAGTCGTCGAAGTGGGTGCCTTGGTGTCCGGTTCAGTAATTGGTTTTGGAAACGGACAAAAATCGCCAACTCGAATCGCCGCTCAATCTTCGGCGTTGGAATCTCCACTGCGGGTTGGAACGTCCGTGGTGCAAGGCGGCATCCTCGCACGGCTCGACCCCGCTCTCTATCAACTCGCGGTCGATCAATCTCGCTCTGCTTTGCGATTAGCCGAAGCGGAAATCAGCCGACTGCAGACGCAACTTGAACGTTCCGAACGTGAACTTCAACGTGCACAGAGACTCCGTGACACGAACTCTGAGAGCCAGTACGACGCGATCGCCACCACTCACGCAATCGCTTTGGCCGAACTTGAAATCGCTAACGCACGACGTGAACAAGCCGCCGGTCAAGTCGAGCAAGCTGAGATCAATTTGTCTCGCACGATCATCCGCTCTCCCATTGATGGCGTCATCATCGATCATCGCGTCAACCTGGGACAAAACGCGGGGCCAAGTAGCCCCGGGCTATTTTTGATCACTCGCAGCTTAAACAACATGCGAATTCGGACCTCGGTAAGCGAAACCGACATCGGCAAGATTTTCCCCGGACAACCTGTTTCCTTCACCGTCGACGGTCACCGCGATCAAACCATGACCGGACGAGTGGAACAGATCTTGATGAACGCTCGCGTGCAAGGCAACTTTGTCACCTATGACGTCTTAGTTGAAATGGATTCGCACGATGTGAAGTTGCTTCCTCACATGACCGCTGACGTTCAACTGGAAACCGTCCATCGCAAGAATGCTTGGCTGGTACCAAGCGAATCGCTGGACTGGAGCCCAACTGACGAACTGGCTCACCATTCCGGTAAGGACGCGGATGCGCAAGCCAATGTTCCGCCAACAGCCGATTCGGCCGACCGCGTTATTTGGATCGCCAATGCCGATGGCGGCGTGAAGCCTGTCTCGGTCAAGGTCGGTGTCGATGACGGAGTGCGGACGGAGATCATGGCAGACGGAATCGCGGAATCGATGCCGGTCGTGGTTGGAACCATTCGTGAAACCACGTTGGCACGCATCATCCCCAGTGTCAAAACCCTTCGATAGCCAAGGCAGTCGCAATGATCGAATTACGTGAATTGCGAAAGGATTATCGTGTCGGCGATGTCGATTTGAGTGTCCTGAAAGGCATCACGCTGGACATCGAAACTGGCGGCTATGTCGCTCTGATGGGCACGTCCGGTTCCGGCAAAACCACGCTGATGAACCTGTTGGGCAGCCTCGACTCACCCACGTCGGGAAGTTACCGGTTGGCTGGTATCGACCTCGACGACCTGTCTTCTACCGAACTGGCTGCCTTCCGAAGCAAACAGATTGGATTTGTCTTCCAGAACTTCAATCTGTTGGCTCGTACAACAGCGTTGGACAACGTGTTGCTGCCAACGTTGTATTGCAACGACGGTCGCACTCAACAGGAACGAATCCAATACGCTCGACGATTACTGGATTCCGTCGGGCTGTCCGGTCGAGCAGACCACTTCCCCAACCAACTTTCCGGCGGCGAACGTCAGCGAGTCGCGATTGCCCGCGCTTTGGTGAACCGACCACGCCTACTGTTGGCCGATGAACCGACTGGCAACCTGGATTCCAAAACCGAACAAGAAATCCTCGCGGTCTTCCGCAAACTCAACGAAGAACATGGCATCACACTAGTCGTCGTGACTCACGATGCTGAGGTCGCCGAACAAGCCGACCGAGTGATTCGGATGAAAGATGGCGTTGTTGTCGAAGACCACGAGGGTTCGTTGGCACGAGGACTTCAGGCCGCGATCCATACGCATCCAAACTCCGGTGAAGTGGCAGCCTCTCAATACTCCGACGACACCGATGGTACCGAACCTGAACATTACGTGACTCCCGCCCGCCCGCGAACGGGCTCCGTTGCCGCGACACTCAATGCCGTGACGGTCGCAACGGCGGCATTGCGGCGAAATCTGCTGCGCACGTCGTTGACGATGCTCGGTGTAATCATTGGTGTCGCATCGGTCATCTCAGTAATGGAACTTAGCACCGGCGCCTCGGCGGCGATTAAAGACACCGTCGCCAGTATGGGAGCGAGTATGCTGACGGTCAGCCCCAGCAAAGCAGCCTCCAACGGCGCCCACCAACGACCGATCCATATCGTTCCCGGCGACGTCACTGCGGTGACCGAACAATGTTCTGCAGTCCAGGTCGCCGCTCCGCTAATCTATTCACACGTTCAAGTTGTGCGAGGCAACCGTCGCTGGCGTCCGACCCTTTGTCTCGGGACGACACCGGAATACCTGACCGCTAGAAACTGGGATCAGCTTGCCTTAGGAAAATCTTTCACTCAAGACCATGTCCTTGACTCCGCCAAGGTTTGCGTGCTGGGTCAAACCGTCATCAATGCCTTGTTTGACGACGCCTACCCTATCGGTGAAGAAGTCCGAGTTAACGGAGTGCCGATGCAAATTGTGGGCGTGCTATCGGAAAAAGGCGGCGACGTGATTGGCAACGATCAAGACGACATCATGATCGGACCGTGGACGACCCTGAAATTTCGCGTCAACGACCAAACAAATACATCCGGACGCCTGGCGACCTTTGCCAACCTCAAACCAAAAATGCAATTGACCGCCCATCGGCAAAATGTCCATCGCGAAGAGGTTCATCAGATCTACGTTCAAGCCAAATCACCTGCCGCAGTCGATCAAGCCCGCGAGCAAATCACTCGGGTCCTCTCTCGCCGCCACAATGTTGAACCGGTTGGCGCCTATCGCATGAACGACATCACGGAGGTTTCCAAAGTTGTTAATCAAGTCGTCGCTGGACTGTCGCTGCTAGGGCTGATTATCGCTGGGGTTTCTCTGATGGTCGGCGGTGTTGGAATTATGAACATCATGCTTGTCTCGGTGACCGAACGAACCCGAGAAATTGGCCTACGGATGGCCGTGGGTGCAGATCGAAACGCGATCTTGCGGCAATTCCTGATCGAAGCGACCGTCCTTTGCTTGATCGGTGGATTGATCGGCATCGCAGCCGGACACTTCTGGTCCGTGCTGATTGCGAAGATCATCGGCTGGCCTACCGTCTGGTCTCTGTGGGCACCGATCGTGGCGGTTACCGTCGCCGCCGGAGTCGGTATTCTGTTCGGCTATTACCCCGCTCGAAAAGCTTCCCAGCTCAATCCAATTGATGCCTTACGCTATGAATAGAATTCAGCGAACTGAACTCTCAACATGACCTTGCTGCTACTAACCCAAGGCATCGTAGCAACGCTAGGCGTCATCATATTGGTCAACACCGGATGGGTTTGGTATCTCACCTCCCAGCTCCGACAACCACGCCAAATCGGGCCTCCCGAATCATGCGAAAAGGCAGCGATTTTGCTGTGTTTGCGTGGTGCCGATCCCATGTTGAGCGATTGTTTGGAACGGTTGATGTCGCAAGACCATCCCGATTACGAAGTGCTGGTGGCGATTGACTCACCATCGGATCCGGCCTGGCCCGTTGTCCAAAACGCAATCGATAAATTCGGTGATCAGCGACTGCACGCATGGTCGCTATCGAACCGTCGCAAGACCTGTGGACTGAAAAACAGTTCGCTGGTGGAACTATATGATCGAGTGGATCCATCGGTCGGTGTGGTCGTATTAGCCGACGCGGATTTACAAAGTCACTCAACTTGGTTGCGTGAACTTGTTGCACCGCTAGCCGACCCATCCGTCGGAGTCACGTTTGGCAATCGTTGGTTTCTGCCTACCGAGCCGAATTGCGGATCGATGATTCGGCAGGTCTGGAACGCTCCTGGCTTGATCGTGATGTCGGCGTTCAAAATCCCTTGGGCTGGATCGATGGCGATTCGCCGATCGCTATTTGACTCTGGTGAAATCCGCGACAAATGGTGCCATGCAATTGTCGACGACGGTCCGGTCCGTGTCGCCGCCAAAGCACAAAACCTGTCCCTGAAATTCGTGCCATCCTTGATCATGGCTAACCGCGAAGTGTGCGACATACCGTTTGCGTTCAACTTCATCCTCCGTCAACTCACCTGGACACGAACCTACGTCAGTGGCCTATGGCCCCTTATGATGACCTATCACTTGGTTGCGTTAGTAGCTTCCGTTGCCATCTTCGCAACCGCCCTGATCGGTTGGTTGGTCGGCAACACATCGGTGGCCATCATGAGCCTCATTGCCGCCACAGTCACCGTGATATCAGCGAACATCCATGCCGCGTCGATTGACATGGCAGCCCGTAAGGTGATCCAGTCGCAAGGCGAATCGATCTCGCAAAATCAAACCAACGATACGCTCGGCCTACGTGGCTTGATTGCGTTGCCGTTGATCGTTGGCCTCGCGAATTTGCTCGGTCTGATCGCGTCATTCTACGCCACCTTCGCACGCCGAATTGTTTGGCGTGGAGTCACCTACGAGATCCGTGGCCCTTGGCAAATCAAGTTGCTTAACGAAACCGATGTCCCGTCGGCTAACCCAGCGAAGGCATGCAACGAGTCTTTGTAACGCTCACTTTGGTTGACTCGACTTCTTGCAACAATAGCATCCCCCAAGGTCTCTGATCCGGCTGCCGGATCTATCGCATGTAGACCGATGGAGTCTCTTGAGCAAACCGGCATTCGTCCGGTGTGGCGGTGGCGAGACCGACGCCGACGGTGGGCAGCAAGGTTCCACGTGCGTGTTGAAGTTGCACGAATGCCAGGTTGTAATCAATCACCGCCCGGTGCAGTTGAGTGGACGTTTCCGTCAGACGCACTTGAGCCTTCAAGACGTCTTCGACTTGGTCGTCGCCCGCCTGATAACGCTGGTTTTGTGCATCCAATCGCATTCGTGCAGCCGATTCGGCCGTCGTCAATGATGCGATCATGTTCCAAGCTCGGTCGAGCTGGGTGAATGCGGCTTGCAGTTCCGCATTGACCTGTTTTTGCTGAGCCTGCAAGACCGCTGTTTCGCGGCTCAGTTGCAATCTCGCACTGCGAATTGCGGCGTTTTCTCTACGATTGGTAACCGAGCGTCGCATCTCGATTCCTAACTGCCAACCATCGAGTGCTTCCCCAAAAAGATCGGACTCATTGTCTGTGTCATCACCCAACTTTCGAAACGCACCTAGCACATCAAGCTGGGTTCGCTGCAGGTTGCAGGCCGCTTCAATTTCAAGCTCTTTCTGCGCGATGACTTCCCGCTGGCGACGCAACTCAACACGACTGGCATGGGCCACGCCCTGGGTGTCCTGCCAATCAAACCGAAACTCCGCTCGCAACGGAACCGCGTCAGGCACAATCAGATGCCCATCGGCCGATGGCAATCCAAGCAGCGTTCGCAACCGCAATTCGCAACCGTACACGCCCGCTCCGCCGTATCGCGTGCCAGCGATCGCCGACGTCAGCGCGGCTTCCGCCATACACACCTGTTGGTGAGCCAAAGCTGCTAAGTCGCTTGGGGCGGATGAAGCTGCCACGCGTTGTTGCTGACGACTCCAGGTCTCATGAGCGGTTGCCAGAGCGTTTTGCTTGGTCGCCACGTCCAGGTAGGCGTACTGCAATTCCCAATAGGTCGTTGCAACGTCACGCACCAAATCACCAACTGCCTTTTCCACCGCAAGTTGCGATTGCATGTGTTTGGTTTGGGCGATCAGAATACCGCCGTACCGCCCCGGTCCACCCAAAGGTCCTGCAATTTGGTTGAATCGTTTGCCGGCACCTCGCATCAATGGATGCCGAAACTCACCGCCAAACGCCGCAAACGGTCCTCCGGCTAGCTCTTCGTCATAGCCAGCGACCCCGCCGAGCGAGACCTTCGTGCCGCTGGAAAGCACTTTGCCAACTCCAAGTTTTGCCAGCGTTTCCGGCTGAGCGAAAACACCGAACTGCCCGCCTGAAAACGCGGAGTTGACGATATTGCCACTCCCGTTGTAGGTCAGCCCCGCTTCGATTTGAGTATCAAAAGCTGCCAACGCGGCGTCGAAGCCAACCATCGGATTCGACGCGACGATTGCCGGGTCCAATGTGCTCGATAGAGTCTCGGGCATGGATAACACACGACCACCCAGGTCGCCTAAAACCACACTGTTTTCCAACGCGATCCTGACTGCCGCATCCAACGACATCGGAACACGGGGAAGTTGCTCGAACTGATCCCGACGTGGCGGTGCGTACTCCACACCGGGCATCACTGAGCCAGCGACCGGTCCGACTACGGCATTGGCAATCGCACCATGCACAGGTTGCTCGAACGAAACTGGCTGGACCTCTTCAGTGTCAACGTCGTCCGCAAGGATATCTGCGTTTGCCGCTTCATCCAATTCCGCTATTTCTGCAATGGTCCGGCCATGGTCCTGGTTCAAGAACGTCGATGCTGGTTTGCTTGGCTCAGCAACGCGGCAACCACCCATATTCAAAATCACGACCGCGCACACACTCCCCACGACTGCACTCGCTGCTCGGCGAATAATCGCGGCAGAGATCGATCGAGTACGAATGGGACAGGTCATTTCATAACGAACTGGGGATAAGGAACACACTTCTTTCCCTAGATCGGTCTGCCTAAACGAGGCAATGAGACAAACCCTGATATTCCACAGTATCCGTAGACTTTCACATGTAAAACTTCACACCCAGGGTCTCACACATGACATCTACTCAGTTTCACGCTCCGCAATCCCGACGCGTCTAAAGCGAAACCAATCCACTCGCCTCTTCGCGTGACTGGTAGGGTTGATAACCTTGGTGAACGATCGAGCCATCACTCTCGATCTGATACACCATGCCTCGCCACCGTACTCGCTTGGCGAACATCGCCGAGACCAATGCGAACGGATACAGCAACTGCACGATCACCACCGCCGGAGCCAACGCCAGAATCAGTTGCCGTGAAACACGTTTGGGCTCGTTTCGAATCGTGGCCAACTTGTGGTCCACCAGCCCAAGCCCGATGCAAACCATTAGCCACATCGTCAATTGATAAATTAGCCAGCCGCCCCCGAAACAAGCGGCACTGAACCACTGTCCCGACACCGCAAACCACCCCGCAGCGATCAAACAACTCAGCGGTACCAACGCGGACAAGAAACCATGAACAACCGTGAACCGCCAACTCGGATGATAGAGCCTCGCAACCAAAAGCTGACGTTTGACCCAGCCCATCAGCTCGCTAACCGAGCAGTCCTCTCGATTGACCATAATCACCGACGGCACAAACCGTTGACGCATTCCCTGTTGTCGCAGCAACCGGGTCAGCATCGTGTCCTCCGACAACCCCGCGCCCCAGTGAGTCTCTAAATCCAGCGTATCGACCGCCCGTCGAGACATCGCCAGTGAACCGCCCCAGGGGATATTCGCGGCAACCATCTGCCCCGTCGCAGCCGCATTCCAAACCAACCGCAAGCACGAACCCAACGAAGGTCTTGCAGGCAAATACCAACGAATCCCCGTCGTTAATTCAACGTCGTCACGTCCCAACGGAACCACCAATTCCTTCAACCAACCCGGATGTGCAATCGTGTCAGCATCAATCAACGCGATGGCCTCGACCGGGTCATCCAATCGCTCAAGGACTTGCAACAAGGCTGCATTCTTTAGCCCACACTGCCGAGGCGTGGCACCCAAGACCTCAATTTTGCAACCATCAAAGTTCTCAATCCCGGATTCTCTAATTCCCTGCCACGCCGTATCCGTTTCACTGTCAACGACGATTCGAATTTCGTAATCCGGATAATCCAGATTCATCAAAGCCGTGAGGCACTCCGCCAAAAAGGGATCGGATCCTCGCAAACACAGCACCACCATGACGTGCGCGTTGTTCGCGTCATAATCAGCTTCGTTAGAGCATTGGTCTTGGCTGCAATCCGCATCGGACGAACGACGAAAGATCGCCCAAACTTGGTTCAGTGCGATCACGATCTGCATTACCGCTACGGCCAACAAGAGACCCAGTAGCGACCACGCCCATCCCGATAGCAGCACTAAACGCTCTCCGACGATGACATCGATCGTTTTAAGCTCGGCCTACCCACCGACTTCGCAACGCCGTCGGTTCGCTGAATCAGCCCCAGACCCTGCAGCCGCGAAGCTCCGAGCTTCAACAGATCGAGATCTGCCGGCGGGCAAACGATTCCCAACGACGAAAGTTCTGCCGTCGTCTGGACGCAATCAAGTCGTTGCACCAGACCGCCGGCTTGCTCTGGGCTCGCCACTCGATCTGAATCTGCGACTTCCGATTGTCCGCTCAGCTCGCTGCCAAACTTCAGCATCTCTGCCATCAAACCCGCACCGGTATCGTCAGCACCTAGCGATTCGCCCCACTGTACCAACCGGCCGTGCCAATCTGCCGGAGTCACAATTTCGACGGCCAGTTCCGATTGCAACAACCAATCCCGTAGAACACTCGTTTGGAACGGAACCGGATTGGTCAAGTGATACGTGCCGCCCAAACTCTCGCGTCGTTGTGACAAACTCACGATCGCTCGACTGACAAAATCAACTGGCGTCGCATCCAGCACGACATCGTTCATTGGGGCCGCACCCAACTGAACACACATCAAAATCGCAGCGTGGAACAAGTCATCCTCATTGCCAATCCCCGTCCGGCTATCGCCAGTAATGTGCCCAGGCCGATAGATCGTCACCGGAACACCGCGACGGCGAGCTTCCAGCATTAACGACTCGCCAACCCACTTGGTTTGCGAGTACCCATAGAACAGGTCCTCGCACGCCGGCAGCGGTTCGGATTCTGATATCACTCGTTCCCGACGTTCCGCCGTGGCATGCACGGTGTAAGTGGAAACGAAGTGAACCGGCTTGATGTGACCCTGGCAAGCCAATCGCAGCACCTCTTGGGTTCCCCCAACATTGGTCGCTCGCAATGCCTCATAAGGCTGCAACAGGTTCACGTCCGCGCCATTGTGATAAACGACGTCGACGCGGCTGGTTAACTCATTAAAGTGATCCCGCGAGAGCCCAAACAACGGTGACGCCAAGTCCCCCAACACGATGTCGACCCGATCCAAATTTGACGAACCGGAAAGACCGTAACGATCCAGGTTCGACACAATTCGCTGCCGGGCCAAATCCACATCATCTGCGCGGACCAGACAAGTCACTCGCCCCGTCGTCTGATGCAACAAGTCGTTCAACAAGTGAGCCCCCAGGAATCCCGTCGCCCCCGTCAAAAAAGCGTTCGATGGGAATAGCGACTCCAGACGGGCCTCGTCCCATGGAACTCCGAATTCGATGTCCGCGTCCAGTTGAGCATCCGATACGAAGTCCGACGTCGATAAGGTTGATTCGCTCGATGAATCAGCCGCCGATGTCTCGCTTCCATCTGGATCAACACCGGTCATCGAAGCCAAAAACAACTCCGTCAACTGATTGATACTGGGCCCCGACAACAAACGGCTCATCGGAACCTTTGATGCAAACTCCGATTCAATCCGATTGACCAACTCCACCGCCATCAGGGAATCCAGTCCTAATCGAATCAGCGAAACGTCCGTGTCGATTTCCCCCGATGCGATCCCAAAGACACCCGCAACTTGTTCCAGCAAGAACTGCCGCATGATCTCCGGTCGTTGTTCCGACGATGCTTTCAGCAATCGCTTTTGTAAGTTCCCGCTACCACGTGCATCACGATCCCCTCGCCGGACATCCTCAAAATACGGCCCCGATACTTTGATCTGCCCCGACCGTCCGACCTGACTCCAATCGATTCCAGCAACCCCAACCACGTCGGTTTGGTGCAGTACCAATTCACCTAACGCATTAAATGCATCGTTCAGGTTTAGCGTGGGGAATCCGGTGTTCTTCAGGAACTCCGCTGTCGCCTGATTGCGGTGAACAAACCCCGCCCCGTCGATGGCACTCCAGTTGACCGACAAGGCCGGTAGTCCTGCGGCCCGACGATGCTGAGCAAGCGTGTTCAGAAACTCATTGCCAGCGTTGTAATGCGACTGGCGAACCGCCCCCATCAAGGTAGAGACCGACGAGAACAACATGAAATGTTCTAGCGGGATACCTTGCGTCAATTCATGCAAGTTCCAAGCACCAATCAACTTAGGATGCAAAACGCGATCAAAACGCTCCGCATCCATCTCCGTCACAAAATCATCGTCAATCACCATCGCGGCATGCACCACGCCGCGCAGTGGCCGCGAAGAAGCCTGAATCGATTCGACCACCGCCGCCACATCCCGGCGGTTCGTCACATCGCCACGTGCATCCACCACGTTAACGCCGTCGTTCCGCAATCGATCAATTTCCGCAGTCGTGCTTTCATCAGGCCCACTGCGGCTCATCAGCACCAACGAACGCACGCCTTGGCGGGCCAACCATTTCGCAGTTTCGAACCCGAAACCACCCGCTCCACCGGTAACGAGGAACGTGCCGTTGCCATCAAACAGATGCCCGTCTTCGGTACATCGCCCCACCTGAAGTGGAACAGTCGATCCGGCACCAGAACCTTCGCCCGCACCTTCGGCGCATACCTTGGTGAACTCATCATTAATGACAAGCACATTCTTTCCAATGTGTTCGCCTTTCGCCATCATGCGGAACGCATCGACGACCTCCGCGGCGGGAAACACTTGGTGAGTGAGCGGCCGGTAATGACCGGCATCCAACCGAGCGTTCAAGTCAGTCAACAATCCGGCAACCGAATCCGGACGATCGACAATGCACTGCGACAAATCGATGACGTGGAACGAAACATTGTTTCGAAGCGCCGCCAACCCTAACGGGCTGTTTCCATAGATATCTGCCTTGCCGATTTCCAGGAACCGTCCAAACGGAGCCAACACAGAAAGGCTTTTAGGAATGAATTCACCAGCCAGCGAATTCAGCACTGCGTCGACGCCTTGCCCGTCGGTCAATTCCATCAGCTCATCGGCAAACTCGTACGTCCGCGAATCCATCACATGCTGCACGCCCAGTTCACGCAACAAGTCTCGCTTCGCAGGCGATCCAGCAGTTGCAAAGACGTTTAATCCCAAATGAGACGCCACCTGGATCGCGGCTTGGCCAACGCCTCCGGCAGCCGCGTGAATCAACACGCTTTCACCCGCTCGCATCCGAGCCAGGTGATCCAGTGCAAACTGAGCCGTCAGGAACACCGTCGGCAGTGTCGCCGCCTCGGTCATCGAAACTCCAACGGGGCATCGCATCACCAATCGACGATCCGTGATCACATGCGAACGGAAAGCCCACGGAGCGATCCCAACGACGCGATCGCCGGCGGCAAGATCCGTAACCTCCGATCCGACTCTCTCGATGACTCCAGCGATGTCGTCACCGAACCAAAGCCGGTCCGGCGGATTGCCAGGATAAATCGCCAATGCCTTCATCACGTCACGGAAGTTGATCCCACCCGCCATCACGCGAACTTCCACGTCACCAGGCCCGAGCTCGCCGCGACGCGTTTCGTTCCAAGACAAGTTCTCCAGCACGCCAGGCCGTCGAGTCTGCAACCGATACGCCGGTTGAGAATCCACGACTTCCTGAACTCGCGGTTTCAACTGACTCACGGGCAGTCGTTGCAAACGCGACACAAAACGGCGACCATCACGGAAAGCGACATCGCGTTCGTTTTGAGACTGTTTGATTTCGCAAACCAAGTCATCAACTAACTCACGCAATTGCTGGTCTGACTCAGCATTGGTTGTCGCGGGCAAGTCGATCGTGGTCAAACCGCGAAGCGGCATCTCGTTCTTAATTACACCACTGAATCCCGTGATCGAAGACGCGGCCAATCCGCTCACTCGATCCGATGGTGTTACCGACCGTCCATCACGCGTCACGAAGTAAACACTCGACCGAGACGTTAAGTCCAAATCGTCGATCGCTTGAATCATCGTGCGTCCAGTCGCGACGCCCCAACGCTGTATTTCCAACAGATCCCTAACGGAGCAAAATTGATCGCCGGACGCTGCTGAACTGTCGTCGCTGCTCGCCACACTGTCCAGACTCCAACCGTGCACGAACACGCATTCACAAGCCGGTTCGATCGCCAGACTCGTCAACACGTTTTGAAACTCTTCGCGGCTTCCTTCAGCGACCGTGAACGTAAACTCGTCTACTCGAGCAAACTCACTCCCCCGCTTCAAGACAATCGCGGTCCGCCCCTCGTCGCGAATTCGATCGGCCAGTTGTTCAAGCATCCCGCCCTGATCCGCCAATAGCACGTTGATCATGGCATTGTCGTTGGCGACTTCACCGACCACTTCTCGATCTGGCTCGGCAGATTGCTCGGCGTCCAAATCCGGTGTTCGGTGAGCCAACAAGACAGACAAGTCCGAGCGCCCGGCTTCATTTGAATTAGACAGAACCCCCACATCGCCGAAGCCGTTCGCTTCTAACAATTGCTTCCACGCGCCTTGACCTAAAATAGGTGACCGAGACCGCAGGTCATAATCATCGAATCGCCACCATCCAGACAACAAGCCGAACACATTGTCATTGGCGGCGTCGTTTTCAGTGATCTCGTGTACTAACAACGCTCCATCATCAACCAAACATCGGCGCAAATTCCCGATCGTTTGCCTCAGATCTCGCGTTGCGTGCAAGACGTTCGCCGCGATCACCAAGTCGAAACCGGACGCCTGGATCGATTGGCTTGCAGGTTCTTTTTCAATATCGAAAACCGCAAAACGAACATCAACACCCGATCGAATTCGAGTCCGGGCCGCCGACACAAACGCAGGGCTAACGTCCGTGAACAAGTATTCCACCGGGACTGCCCTGCCCGCCTGTTCCGATGCCTGTTGAATCGATTCCAAAACCGCGTCGGTCATCGCACCGGTGCCGCCTCCCACCTCAAGAATGCGAAGTACACGCCGCTCCGGCAATCCATCAATCAACTGATCAACCGTTGCAGCCACCAAGTCACGATAGGCTGCCAAATCGGGGCTGTCGGTATAGAACCGCGTTAGTATCGCATTGGATCCACCAGGGAACATGCGTTCGATCGCACTGACCCGGCCAGACAAAATGTCAGCCATGGCGGGCATGGTCGCATGCAACAATTGGATGTCCGGTGAAGCGTCTGGAAACGCGTCGGCCAATTCCGCCAGTCGCTCTAGCACATTGATGGATTGCAGTTCGCGGACCACCGTCCAAGTTGGATTCACATCCGCAGCATCGAGTTCTTCAGACCGCTGCAAACACCCCGCATCCGCAAGATCGTGCAACTGCGAAGCCACCAACTCGTGGTACTCGTCGACAAAAACATTCGTCGACAGTAAATCGGATGTCGTGAACTGTTCGCCCACTCCCCAACCAAACCGACTACCCCAGCCTAACTGAATCCAGGCGGTTTGAATCGAATCCACGATCAACAAACGCATCGCTGGAATAGTGTTACCAAGATACTCATCCAAGCGACGAGCCTCCCTTGCGTCGGACCGATTCGGCGCAAGTGATTCAAGCCAACGTTGGGAACTCGGAAAGCCACAAGAACCTTCCACGCGAGTCCCCGGCAATCGGCGTTCTTTCCATCCAACGGTTAACAACAACTCTTCGTTGATACCGCCTGAGGTTCCGCTGGTTTGCGACGAATTACTAAGTCCTGTCCCTGCCGCGCCGTTTCGCTCTTCTGTACTACGCGTTGCCTTGACGCAAAACCCTCGAATGTCCGCCAGCAGACGGCCGACTTCATCGGTGACATCAATGTCACAACGGATCAAATCATCTTCAATGGTCCAGTTTTTGGCGATCGCGATCAATCTCGCTACGTCGACATTCCCCCACAAACGAACTCGGCCAATCGACTCTGGCAAGTAAAACTGCCCATCGTCTGTACCGCCACCGCCTTCAGCATCTTGACCTCCACCGCCAGTCGTCCGCAGCGCTGCTTGGAAGCAAGCGTCCAACACCGCCGGGTGAAACTGTGTGCCATCCGAATCATCGGCACTTTGTCGTAAAGAGTCTGGCACCTGAATCTCGGCGATCGAGTACTCCGAGGCATGCCACAATTCTTGAATCAACGAGAAATGTTCGCCAAATCCGTACCCCTTCGCCCGCAACATTCCATACAGTGACTCGTGGTCGACCGAACCGTCGCACTGTTGTTTCAGCGCATCGAGATCCTGAATCACCGGTTCGCTGTTGACCGGGTTAGGAACCAAACGACATCGACCGTGTAGTTCCCAGTTGATGCTGTCGGTCGAGCTGTAAATCTCGACTTGGCGTTGCCCTTCTTCGACCACAACTTGTAACTGCGTGATCAAATCGGAAGGCACAAACAACGCCGCCAATAACTCGATGTCTTCCACCCGAAAACGTTGATCAGGATAAAGCGTCGCCGCCACCGCCAATCCGATTTCCGCGTATCCGGACGCCGGGAATAGAATCCCATCCCAAACCTGGTGATCCTTCAAGTAGATCAGCGTGGCGGGATCAAGCGTGGTTTGCCAAGTCGGCTTGGCGGTCGCCATTCGCGTCCAGAGCAACGGATGGTCAGGCCGTGTTTGGTTGGTCAGTCGCTTGGCGGAGTCAAGCCAGTGTGGTTTGTGATTCCAAGCGTAAGCCGGTTGCCGCACAAACTGGCCATTGGATTGATTGATCGCACGCCAATTCAGTTTGCAAGTACGGACCTTGATCGGCCCCGCGTCAGACGCCGCAGCATTCGCACCGCCCGACTTCTCGATCACACGATCAACATGCATCCGGCCCAGATTCACAGCCATCGACATCGAAGCATCTTGGTCGCGAGCAATCGAGTGCAGCACGCTGGTGGATTCCGCCGCGATCAATTCGGAAGAATCCAGGATCGACTCAAGGGAACTACGCATCGCCGGATGCGGTCCCACTTCCAAATACGCTCGCCCGCCCATTTCAATTGCAGTTTCGATGGCAGCCGCAAACTGCACCGGTTTCCGGACGTTTTGCCACCAATATTCCGCTGACATTTCCGTCGTATCTTGGATCGTTCCCGTGACGCTGGAGATTATGGGAATCGAGCTTTTCGCCGGCGTTAAATCATCTAACGCCAATCGCAAATCGGATTCGATCACATCCATTTGATGCGTGTGAAACGCGTAGTCCAACTTCAACGAGCGGACAAACAGATCGTCGCCTTCTAGCTCCGCAACAATCTCTTCCATCGCCGACGTGTCGCCTCCAATCGTGACCAGAGACGGACTGTTGACGGCCGTCACGGTGACCTGGCCTTCATAACCAGCGATTTGCCGCTGGGCTTCTTCCAAGCCAACACCCACCGCCGCCATGCGGCCTCGTCCCGCGGTCGTCGCTTGCAAGCGGCTGCGGTGATAGACTAGACGCACTGCAGATGCCAAGTCATAAACGCCCGCCGCCCATGCCGCCGCGACTTCGCCCACACTGTGCCCCACTACGCATGCAGGGACCACACCCCATGACTCCCAAAGTCGAACCAAGGCAACCTGAATGGCAAAGATCGCCGGCTGCGCTACGCTGGTTTCATCGATCCGGCCATCGGTGTCGTCGTGTAGAGCCTCGATCAACGACCAACCGCTTAGCGGTTGGAACACAGCATCAATCTCTTCCATCGTTTCGCGAACGATCGTTTCCGTGCCGATCAGGTCTCGGCCCATCCCCAACCACTGGGAACCTTGACCAGTGAACACCATCACAGGCCCATCAAGTTGGTTCTCCCGTGAGGTACTTGGTAACTCCGAAGGATCCGAACCGGACCGACTAATGATAATTCCACTCTGCTCCGGCGGCACCGCTGGCGATGACGCACTTTCGCTGGCCGCCAGCCATTGGGTGATCCGCGACCTTAACTGCGCCGCGTCCTGACCGACGACCACCATTCGCTCGGAATGCTGCTCTCTTCGCTCGGCCGCCGACGTGCAAAAGTCAGGCAATTCGCCTGCGACGCCAGAAAGCACGCGGCGGTATGCCTTCGCAGTCATCCTCAACGTGTTCGCATCGCGCGCCGACAGCGGCAACAACAGCGGTCGCTGAGACTTTGGCGAGACAACCTCGCCGCTGAGCTCCTTACCATTGTGCGATCGCGAAGCCTCGTTCTTACCAAATGGACTTTGAGCTGCCTGCAACACAACATGCGCATTGGTGCCCCCAAAACCAAACGAATTGACACCCACAATCGGCTGCGCGTCCCCGGTCGCCTGTGCACGGTTCACTCGAACGGGCGAGTTCTCGTCAACAATTTGAAGTCGGTGTTCTGCTAACGGGATGTTCGTGTTGATCGATTCAAAGTGGGCGTTGGCCGGAATCTGGCCTCGCTGCAGTACTAGAGCCGCCTTGATCATCCCGGCGATTCCGGACGCGGATTCGAGGTGTCCTAAATTCGTTTTGATCGAGCCGATCAACAGCGGCTGGTCGTCCGATCGTCCCTCGCGGAACACCTCGCCCAGTGCAGCGGTCTCAATCGGATCACCCACGGGGGTTCCCGTGCCGTGAGCCTCAACGTACGAAACATCCGCCGGGTTCACGCCCGCGTCACGATACGCTTCGCGAAGCATACTGGCTTGGCCAGCCGATGAGGGAACCGTCATGGATGATGTGTGACCATCTTGATTGACACCACATCCACGAATCACCGCATAGATCGGATCACCGTCTTGCATCGCCGTCGCCAAAGGCTTCAGCAACATCACTCCCGCGCCTTCGCTGCGAACGTACCCGTCGCCGCGATCATCAAACGCGAAACACGCACCGGTCGGTGAAAGCATCGACGCTTTGCTGAATCCGATACTCGCATTGGGTAGCAACAATGCGTTCACGCCACCGGCCAATGCTGCCGAACAGCGACCCGCCCGAATCGACTCCACCGCCATCGCGATCGCCACCAGTGCCGACGAGCAAGCCGTGTCCACGGTCAGGCTAGGACCACGCAAATCCAACAGGTAGGAAATCCGATTGGACAGAATACTGCCCGTTGCCCCGGTGTTCGTGTGAACATCGATTTGCTCCGGGGCATCCAGTTGCAACGTGCCATAGTCGTGGCTCGATGCACCGATATACACCCCAACCTCATCGCCACGTAAACGACTCGGTGCGATTCCCGCATCCTCAATCGCCTCCCAAGCGGTCTCCAGCAACCAGCGTTGTTGAGGATCCATTCGTGCCGCTTCACGAGGCGAAATCCCCCAAAAGCCAGCATCAAACTCTTTCAGTTGCGACACAAAGCCACCGCGACGACTCAGTACCCGCCCTTTCGCCGCCGCATCGGCATGATGGTACCGGTCCAAATCCCAACGATCTGCCGGCACATCCTGCAGCGCATCTTCGCCCGAGATCAACAGATCCCACAACGCGTCGACTTCATTGATCCCGCCGGGCAACCGGCACCCAATTCCGACAACCGCCACCGAGTCATGAGGTGGCTGACTCTCCTGTTGAGTCATGAACGAATACATCCTGTGTTGTGGTACTTGGTCGCTTAAATCAGATCCAAACCCGATCATAACAAAGCAGAGTCAATCTGAACGCGCCTGCAAAACGAGGATCTGATCCGGCAATAGTCGCCGTCATCGGCTATCTCAAGACACAGACGCCCTAATGCGATCCCCGCACACAACGTTAGGCGGGTCGGAGGCATTCAGCATGACTCAGCAATGCCGCGAAGCCGCACACCTAATAAGGAGCGGATACGAATCCATTAAGCAGGTCAATTTCCGGTATCTAAAGCGCGATGATAAAGTCGATCAGAGTCGAATTTATCCAACCAGCAGCCCGCTGATGTTGCGTCGGCGCATAAAAAAAGCCGCCTGTCGATTGAATCGACAGGTGGCTTTTGATGGAGGTAGACGGACTTGAACCGACGACCCTCTGCTTGCAAAGCAGATGCTCTCCCAACTGAGCTATACCCCCTGGGAAGCGTCAAAGGTTACCGAACCGCAGGCTAACAGGCAAGACCTGTGTTGCTGAGGATCGGAGATCCTTTTCCACTTATTATGGGCGTGCCAGAACTCGAATCTGGGACCTCGTCGTTATCAGCGACGCGCTCTAACCAACTGAGCTACACGCCCGAATCACCATTCAACACCCTTGGGGTGCTAACAGTTTGCCAACCACTTCTTACGCGGCCGACCTTCTATTCCTTATTTCCGTGGTGAGCCGAAACCCACAACGAATTCCTGAAGACTGGCCTCAGGAAGGGAAGGAGTTTAGGCACTTTTCTGTGAATGTCAAAGCCTCTTTTGACTGGTTTTGCACTCAGTTTTTCGGATCGAGCAAGTTTTTTCGGGTTCCTGACGGGGAACTCTTGAATCGACATTCCCCTGAACGTTCCGGTTTATGCAAAATGCTGGCTTCCAGTGCGGTAAGTTCGGTGCGACCGTTACGTCCCTGCCCAACGACCGCTACCGCCCCAGCGCGAATTTTGGCCACATCAGAAGGATTTGAAACTTCACCATGAGTAAAGCGTTTCCCCGCCGCGGGCCCCGTCAGTCGGTGCGCCGTCTCTCCGCACTTGTTGCCACCGGGCTAATGGCAATGCCGTTCGCTACATCCCACGCTGCACCGCCGTCGGCCAAAGCGGCTCTAGGACTGAAGCCAGTTCAAAGTGACGTCGAATATGATGTCGTGACCGGAGATGCAGCAGATCGCTGCACGGTACGAGATATCGAACGAAAAGATTGGTCGGGCTGGGAAGTCGTGGCCGCTGACGGATCGCTGTTGCGCCGTTTCGCGGACACCAACGGTGACAAGAAAGTCGACCTGTGGAGCTACTTCCAGTACGGCATCGAGGTTTACCGCGATGTCGACGCCAACTTCAACGGCAAGGCGGACCAGTACCGCTGGATGGCCACCGGTGGTACTCGCTGGGGCTTGGACAAGAACGAAGACGGCCAGATCGATGAATGGAAAATGATCTCCGCCGAGGAAACCACCAAAGAATTGATCTCGGCATTGGCTTCCGCCGATGCGGACCGTTTCGCGATTCTGTTGGCGACCCCACGGGAAATGAAGGACGCTGGCATCGGCGAAGACTTGCTGGATAGCTTGGTTCGCAAGGCGACTCGGGCAGCATCCAAATTCAAAGACTACGCTCGCACCCAAAAGGCAGTGGCTCGAGATGCGAAGTGGATCCAGTTCGCTTCGGCAGCTCCCGGAGTCGTTCCGGCTGGGGAGATGGGCTTTGAGAAAGACGTGATCGCCTATGAAAATGCGGTCGCAATGTTCGACAACGGTGACCAGGCCGGCTCCGGGCAATTGTTGGTCGGCACGATCGTGCGTATCGACGACAGCTGGAAGCTGATCGACCTGCCCGTGCTCGCTGAGCCAGGCGAGCCGATTGCTCAATCGGGCGGCAACTTCTTCACCCCAGGTGGCTCCAGTGCGGTCTCGCCCACAGGATCCAGTGCTGGTGATTCGAAGACACAAGAATTGGTCGGCGCACTTGAATCGATCGACGCAAAGCTGGCCCAAGCAACCGCCGCGAAAGACATCGCGATCTTGAACGAGCAACGTGCCGACGTAGTCGAACGACTGGTCAGTGCCTCGACCACCGCCGAAGAACGTGACACCTGGACACGCCAACTGGTCGATACGGTTAGCGTTGCTGTTCAAAGCGGTGCCTACCCTGGCGGCCTGAAACGTCTGCAAACCTTGGCTAAAACGCTTTCACGAGCCAAGGGATCGCAAAGCGAGGCCCTACAGGCCTACACCGAATACCAATTGATCGGTACCGAGTACATTGCTCGCCAAAGCCCCGACGCAGACTTTGCCAAGATCCAAGAATGGTGGCTCGGTGAGCTGAACGGTTTTGCCGATCGCTACCCACGGGCACCGGAAACCGCACAAGCGAAACTTCAGTTGGCCTTGAGCAAAGAATTCGAAGACCAAGAGCGTGAAGCCCTTGGGTTCTACAAAGAAGTCGCCCGCGATTTCCGTGGAACCGATGCAGCCGAACGTGCCGCTGGAGCGGTTCGTCGCTTGGAATCGGTCGGGAAAGAAGTCGATTTGGAAGGCCGCACGATCGATGGCAAACCATTCCGACTCTCACAACTACGTGGTCGCCCCGTCGTACTGCACTACTGGGCCAGTTGGTGTGAACCTTGCAAACAAGACATGAAGCGTCTTCGCAGCTTGCAAGCCCGCTATCAACGTGCAGGCCTACAGTTGGTCGGTGTCAACATTGACAACACCCGCCAACAGGGCATGGAATCCTTGAAAGAGAATTCGCTGCCATGGACTCAGCTTTACGAAGACGGTGGATTGGAAGGCAGCCCACTATCGCGTCAATTCGGCGTGCAAACGTTGCCAACCATGATGTTGATCGACGAAAAAGGCCGCGTCGTGCGTCACAACGTTGGCGTTGCCGAATTGGATGACGAACTTGCTGACATGACAAAGTCACGTAAGTAAATCGCATCGGAAGATGCCTGAAACAACGAAAGCCGAAGTATTAGGAAGTCCCTAACGCTTCGGCTTTTTTCGTGGTTCGAGGCTATGCTCAACTTCTCTGTTCTAGTAGGCCGGATCAAGCCGCTTCGGCACCGCTCCGGCAGATGAGATTATCTTGCCATGCAAATCATTGCCGGATGTGCGTCTCAAAGCCTCCTTCATTCGGCCTACTTTCGGTATCAGTCGATCGCATCGGAAGATGCCTGAAACAACGAAAGCTGAAGTGTTGGGAAGTCCCTAATGCTTCGGCTTTTTTCGTGGTTCGAGCCAATGCTCAACTTCTCTTTTCTAGTAGGCCGGATCAAGCCGCTTCGGCGCCGCTCCGGCATATCAGATTATCTTGCCAAGCAAATCATTGCCGGATGTGCGTCGCAAAGCCTCCTTCATTCGGCCTACTTTGGTGCGAAGGTCGAGGCGGGAGTCTCTGAAGCAGTGCGTTACCAAGCCGGAGCCTGGTAACGAGACACAAGGCAACACGAGTCAGGTGTCAGTCCTTAGTTGTCCATTCCGGTTCAGGTTGCATTTCGTCGGCGACAGGGCCGCCTTGGTCTTTGCGGCCACTGCCTTCGAGGCGGCTGATGACACGCACTGACATGTCGTGATCGCATTCGATTTGGCAGCTCAATCGCACACCTTCGCCGGTGACCTCACGGACCCTCAGCGTTTCCTTTTCCGCCGCAGTCATTTTCTCTGGCTCGCCGTCGATGAACTCGACTCGACAAGTCGTGCATCTCGAAGCACCGCCACAAGCGTGAAGCTGATCCGTGCCTGCCTCTTCGGTGAGGGCTTTGACGAGACGTTTACCTGCGGGAACGTCGAAGGTTCCAACGTTTTCTACCGTTAGTTTGGGCATAGTTTGAAGCTAAGAAAGTGAAGGATGAAGTTTGAAAGTTTGATGCTTAGAGCATTTCGATGTCTCATATAGGCCAGATGCAGGAGGCTTTGCGGTGCACCTCCGGCATTTGTTTGAAACAGCCGATCTGTGTTCTAGAAATGCCCGAGTTCGACTGTCGCCATTTTCAGGCGATGGAGTCGACCAGTGTAGAACAATTGTCCTCAATTGTTTGGCCAACATAGCTGACTCAGGGTCTCGAACAATTCAGGCTGCCGAACAATTGAGACAATTGTTCTACTCTGCTGCTCTACTCTGCGAATCGCAAGCGACTCTCCCATCGAAAATGTGCAGGAGTCGACCTTAGACGCTGGCGGCTGATTCTTTGCGGTCAATCTTGACGGCGTCAAAATCCACGGTCGAAAAGTAATCGTCGAACGTCTCGGCACGACGAATCTGGCGGAATTCGCCGGCGTCGGTGAAGATGATTTCAGCCGATCGCAAACGACCGTTGTACTGGAAGCCCATCGAATGCCCGTGAGCCCCGGCGTCATGAATCACCACGAAATCGCCGACCTCAATCTTCGGCATCGGACGATCGATCGCGAACTTGTCGTTGTTTTCACATAACGAACCAACAACATCGACAACCTGATCTTCGGGCTGATCTTGCTTGTCTAGCACGCTAATGTGGTGGTAGGCACCGTACATGCCTGGACGCATCAAATTGCTCATGCAGGCATCGACGCCGACGTAGTTTTTGTAAGAGCCTTTTTGGTTGATGACCTTCGAGATCAGGTAGCCATACGGCCCGGTCATCGAACGACCGTTTTCCATCATCATGCGTACGGCCGGGAAATCGGCAGCAACCAAAATGCTTTCGTAAAGCGACTTCACTCCGGCACCAAACGCATCCAGATCCACTTCGTCTTCTTCGGGCCGGTAAGCAACACCGATGCCGCCGCCCAAGTTGATGCACTCAACCGTGACGCCGGTTTCCTGACGAATTTGCACGGCCAGTTCGAACAGCATTTCTGCGGTTTGCAATAACGCGTCAATGTTCAGTTCGTTTGAGACGACCATCGCGTGCAGTCCGAAACGCTCGATTCCGAGTTTGGCACATTGCTTGTATCCCTCAAAGATTTGCTCGCGAGTGCAACCGAACTTGGCTTCCTTGGGATCGCCAATGATCACGTTACCCTGGCGTTCCGGTCCCGGATTGAAACGAAACGAGACCATCTCGGGCAACCGATCAAGCTGCTGGAGTTGGTCGATGTGGTGCGGTGTGTCGAGGTTGATGATCGCGCCCAAGTCGTTGGCGACCTTGAACTCTTCCAGCGTCGTGTTATTGGACGTGAACATCACGTCTTGGCCGGTGATACCCAGTCGCTTGCACGTGATCAATTCCGCCACGCTGCTGCAATCCGCTCCGTTGCCCTCTTCGGCAAGCATTGCCAAGATATGGGGGTTCGGGGTCGCTTTAACGGCGAAATATTGCTGGAAGCCCTCGTTCCAAGCGAAAGCCTGATTCAGGTCGCGAGCCCGTTTGCGGATTCCTTCTTCGTGGTACATCACGAACGGAGTGGGATATTCGGCAGCGATGCGTTCGATCAAGTCGCGATCGAAGGGCAGAGTCTTAGCGGGCATGTGATGGGCTTTTGAAGGTCCAGGACTGAAAAACCGACTTCGCGGTGACGACAAATGGTGTCACTAAGAGGATAGTCGGCTTGGCAAGTTTGGAAAACCAACACAACTTTCCAGCCCCATCAAACTCCTACATCATGGGATCCAACCCCGCTAATGTAGGCGGGCCGCTATTTATGCCAATCCACGGCCTTAGCCCGCACGAAGACTCTGGTCCGAGCTCAAGTTTTTGCCCCGCTGGATTGACCACCCCGATCTAGAAGTGGGATGAACGCGAAAAGGAAGAAAACCAGCCTACCCTCCGGTTGGGGAACCGCTCGAAGCCTCAGCCTCGATTCCAGATCGGCATTGGTTTGCAGACGTCGAGCGTTCGGCCAAGAAAACATTCCTGGCCAGAATTCTAGGTGCTGGCGACCAGGGGACCGTTGTTATTTGCGGCTCGTTTGGCGGCGACGGTGTCACGGAAACGCAATCGCATGTTGTTCAACCAAAAGAACAGATACAGGTTGGTCACAATCGACAACAACAACATGCCATTGAAGATGGGCTGTGCCGCGACTTGATCAGGATTGGTCGCGAGGTCTCTCGAACGGTCCAGTCGGTCCGAGATCAAAGTCTCATCACCACTTCGACGAGTTGAATCACCTCGCGTTGTGTCGGAGCCAGAGGCACCGGTTTGAGCAGAACTGTTGGGAGTTTGACCGGTCAATGACGCAAGTCGCGGATCGGTCAATTGTGGATAAGCTCCCACTCCGACGCCCAATCCCATTTGCGATGGGCCAGCGTACGGGTTGTTCGCCGGCATACCCGGATAAGGTGTTGTTTGTGCGTAGTTACCGTTCGAAGGAGCCATTGGCGGCTGGACAAGCTGTGTGTTGTTGCCGTACGGGTATCCGGCCATGTTGGTGTTCGGCTGTCCTTGGTTTGGCGGATTCCCCTGCCCAGGCTGAGGATAACCGTTCGACTGATTGCCGCCGTTGGTTTGGGGGTAACCGTTGTTGTTTGCGTACGAGTTGGAATTGCCGTAGTTCGGTGCGTTTTGATTCCGATCGTTCGTGTTGCTTTGACTTAAGCGAGGATCGTTGGAGTACGGATTGGATGCGTACTGGTTTGAATTGCGATTGTCGCCGTAAGGGCTTCGATTTGACGTGTCACGTTGGTCGCCCGAAAGGCCACGGCTGTCACGATTTCCTAAATTTGACGACTGGTTTCCAGCCATCTGGCTTCCGGTCGTCCCGTTAGAGGAGCTATCGATTCGGTCGCCGTAGCGGTTCAGCCGATAACCTTGACGGTCAATCGGATAACCATCTCCATCAAAGCTGTATCCACCAGGCGGCAATTGTTGGGCCTGGACAGCGGTGAGCCTTGGATCGTAGTCGAGGTTAGCGTTGCTGGAACGTGGATTGCCAAAGCGATCATCGCTTGAGGCAAGTCCGCTGTTGGAATCTTGACCCCGGGCGGAATCCTGATTGCGGTTGGTATCCAAGCCGCTTGGCAAACGTCCAAAGTTTGAATTGTCAAACGTGTTAGAACCAGCGTCTCGGCTAGCGGTGGTGCTGGACGATCGACTCGCCAAACTTGACGGCGGATCAACAGGGTCAGTCGATGGTCGACGCCGGGAACCGTTCCGCAGGTCATACCAATCTTGTTCGCTTTGATCCTTGTCGGCAGCAGTCTGAGAACCGAAAAGTCCGCTGGTATTTGGGTTGGACGCCCCCGCAGCGGCAGGCGTCGTCGATGGGCGTGTCGCACTGGAGCGGGCGTAAGGATTCGTCGCCGCACCTGGATTGGCAGCCGTGGTTTGGTTGCGGGTGGCGGTGGAGTCGTTTTGCAACAGACGGGTTCGCGGATCGTCTGGATCTGTATTGAAACGATTCGTCATCGCCTCGCGTGCTTGATCGGCAATCGACTGCATTTGCGACCCAGCGGTTTGCCCCATGCGTTCCGCAGTTTGCCCCAAACTCTGTTGAGCTTTCTGATAGGCACTGTCGGCGGCACTGCGTAGTTGATTGCTAGCATTGGTATTGGCTCCGGTGCCTAAGGACGGCGGCCCCAAGCTTCCAGGCAAATTCATACCGCCACCTTGCGGCGCAGGCTTCATCATCGCGGTGGCAGTGTCGGAATTCGCTTGGATTGGTGTTAACCGACCCGAATCGCCCATCGAGGGAATCGGCATCGGGAAGCGATCTTCCGCGGCAAGCCGGGTAGAGGCGTTCCCACGAGCGGACTCGCTAGGCGTTTGATAGCCAGCTTGAGTCAGATGATTCGGTGTGACACGGGGCAGCGTTCCCTGACCGATGCGAATCTCGACCTCGCTAACGTGGCCGCGAATTTCAGCCGGTATTTGGCTGGAGATTTCGCCGCTTCGAGCGACTTGATCGACCTTTTCCGGTGGGATCTGAATGATGTATTTCACACCATTTGCACCATCCGGCGTCCACCCATAGGTGATTCCTACGGTATAGATCCCCATGCTGGTAATTCCAGCACTGGCGGCGATCAAAAGCATCACAGCGCCACCCATGGCACAATCCTTTGCTGCGTTTGGTTTGATTGGGACCGCAAAGACAATCCTTGCAATACCGATCGCCGAGGGCAGCATGCCTCATGATGCAACGCCGCAGCGACCACCCTTGCGACACTCAACACTGAAATTCGGTTCAGGTTAGGCGATCGAATCGGGTTTCACGCCACAGGTTATCGCCCGACCACCGATCAGGTAAAGACTGATCGGGCCGGAAAACCAAAGCTTTTTATCAGTGGCCGATGTGAATGCCGTAGCTTGGACGACCGCGATGACCATGTCGGTATGGAGGACGGTAGCTGGGCACGCTGTATGTGTGAATTCGTGGCTGAACGTAGACTGGCGTCGTTTCCACGATCGTTGTCGGCGGTGTTGCCACAATCTGGCTTCCTGTGCGGGCCTGCTGCATCGCCGAAATCACCACTTCGCTGACACCTTGTTGGTGAAGAGTGATGATGTCCGATACGACAGGTTGTCGCTGAACACCACGAGTGTGAATTTGGTTCAAAATAACCCCATCTCCCACTCCGCTGCGGCTCATTGCGATCACGTCGGCATAGGAAACTGCACCAGTTGGCTGCGGTACCGAATAGACCGGTGCGGCCTGAACGGGGCTGCCATATTGTTGGCGAGATTGGTAATACGCGATGTCTTTGTCTTTGGCGTTGCCTAACACACCACCCGCGACGGCTCCGATCGCTCCACCAATCGCGGCACCCGCGCCGGCTTCGCCATTGTTGTCGCCAATCAATGCTCCGGCGATCGCTCCGGTGATCCCTCCGAAAGTGGCCCCCCGCTGGGTGTTATTTTGAGCTTGAGCGGTGTGTGACAAACCGACGAGCAAGACGGTTGCAATCGCGACACGATTTCGCACCAAGCAATTAATAGGAGAAACGGTAAACATCAGTCTTCCTGTTTTCGACCAAGCAGTGAGAGATTCAAAAGAATCGAGGCGAAATCGAATCAAGCACAATGTGTTTTGTAAAGAAAACAGCGCAGCACTTGTCATCGACGGTTTGCCCGACAACTCAATATTGCTTGTAGATCGGTTGCGAGCGTTGAATCAATTGCAATTGTTTGGGAATTCTAAAAATCACCGCCTGCCGAAAACGAATCCAATCGCTTGTTACTACCAATTCAACTTCAAAACGTGCCCGTTAACGGCCTCTTTTCCAAACCAGGCGATGCTGGAAAGAATCACGGGACCGCGTCCAATCGCCTCTTCGGTCAGCTCGATCTCGCCTGAATTGCCGTTGACCGTTCCCACAACACGCCCCATGTGACGAACCTCGATCCGTTCGGCTCCAGGACATGCCACCGAAACATGGAAACGTTCTGAATCGGAATGATTCGTTCGCTCCAACTTCGGCAATTCGGCCTCATCCCCCAGTGTGAGTGTATCGGTAAACACGACTCTCGGTTCAGTCGCGTGCTTACCCACTAAAGTCGCTCGGCATGAAATCACGCCTCGCAGCTTGGCCGGCAAATTGATTTCCACCTTTTCGACCGGTCGCACCGCCCCCATCAACTTCCCCTGCAAAAACAACTCGATTGATTCGGTCGAGGTGCTCGTCGGGCTGCGCGGCATGACCTGCCAAAGGAACCGCAACTTGTGCCCACCCGACCCATCACTCCCGGTTGCAGTTCCCGTCGCGTTATTCGCCGAGCTTTCGATCCGCACAAAATCCGTTAGCGGTTTCGCGTATGGTTGGCACAGCGGATCGCCCACAATCAAAAGCTGATACGGCGATGCCACCGCCAGATAGAACGCTTCAATCGCCGTCACGCCCTCTTGGTAATAGGCATACATGATCGGATGCGGGAACTTAGGCTGCAGCGAATAGGGTTCCGCGACCGCGCCGCTGCTCATTGCGGCACCGGCGTGCAACAACGCGGTCAATTTGGTTTGCGAACTGGTACCAAACGCACCGCCCAAGCTAGTCAGGTTGTCAGCGATCGCGCCAGGTGCAAACGACCAAGCTGGGTCATCCAGTGCAAGTGAAGCAGCACCCAACATCATTCCCACATACTGATCTTTTTCTTGAGGAAGTCGCGAAGGAAAGATGTCGACCTTCCGATCTTGGGACAACAACCATGCCAGTGAGTCAACCATTCCGGTTTGCCGGGTGGTACTTCGCACGTCGCTCGTTTTGGAGAATCCGAAGGTAGCATCCGGATACGTTGCGTCGGCGTCCTTAGCACGCTCTAAAACGGCCACGGCTTGGTCCAACGTACTGCCACGTCGATGAACGACGCCCAACATGCATGACAACAAATAGGTCATCGCCCCTTGAGCAGCAGGCTGCCGATCACCACTGATCGTCCAGCCGAGATGCGAAACGAAACCAACCGGACTCTGCATCGTATTGGGACGGTCGGACAACAATTCCAGCAACCGCTCCCGAGATCGAGGTAACGGCTTCGCTTCGCCTTCCGGTGCAGCGAACAGCTTGCTTAGCGGCGCAGTCTCGACAACGTACCGCCGATCGGTCCATCCACTTTGAATCGCTAAACGAATCTGTTCAGTTGCTTCATTGGACTTCCCTTCGTTGGCATAGGCTTCGGCAGCACGAATCCGAAGAGACGCGATGTCCGGATACTGTTGAGCCAAGTCACACCAAGCCTGCGCGGCTTCGGCGAAGTCTTCATCTGCCACAAACTGGGTCGCTGCATCGAAGGCCTCCGCCGGTTTACCACTAAACGGATTGGCAAAGTTTCGCTTAAACGGACCTCGGCAATAGAAGTTCGATCCCCACCCCAAGTAGTTTGGCGAATCAGCCAAGACCCAACGAAAAAAGAAGGTCATCGAGTTCAACGAAGCCGTCGGTTTCTGATACTGCTTCTGCATCGCATCGGTCAACCGACTGGTGTGAGCCTTGATGTCGACACTGGTTGGAAAACTGGCTGAGTACGCGACCACTCGGGTTTGCCGACTTAGTCCACGACGATCAATTTCTTCCAACAACGGACGCAAGATGCGTTCGCGAAAGTCATCGAGCGAAACGGTCAATCCCGATGGAACATCGTCCAAAATCACCACATGATTTTCAGGGATACCACGCAGCTCGACATAGTGATTTGCCAAGGTCAGCGAGTCCGCCGAATGACCGTTGACCACCACAATCACGTTCTCTGCACTCAGCCCCGCTTGAGCCCGCTCGGATATCCCAAAACATAAAACGAGGCAACACGCCAAGCTCCAAGTCGAAACCAGGCTCCAAATCGAAGCCAGACTCCGGCGATGAGCCGGCAACTTAGAAAAGCGAGCAATGAGAGGTCGCATAAGCAGGCAACTAGAAAGCACTCAGGGATAGATCACGGCAACACAAGATTCCACATTTTACTCGGCTGCACCGATGCCATGTCGCGACCATCGAGAATCGCCGCGTTCGGCACCGCCGTTTTCTGACAAGGCCTGAATTTCCTGGCCACCAATGAGTTTCCAGGTAGAGACAGGGTTTCCAGGTAGAGACTGTGTTTCAAGGTAGAGACAGGGTTTCCTGACCACGCCCATGCTTCTCGCCCGGGCCCAGGTTTTCCAACCATCCAGCATGATCAGAGCACCCCTGCAACGGGCTTTTCGGCCAAGGGTTATACTCCGGGTAGAACGTCAAAACATCACTTACCTTCGCTCGACTGTCGATGGTGGATGATTGCGGAAGCGTTCACTCAAAACCTTTTTTGGGAGACGATTCGTTGTCCTTCATTTTTCACGCACAAACACATTGGTCCGATCGCTTCGTCGAACATCTTTTCGTGGGTCCGATGTGGCCGGCGACGATGTTGGCTCTATTCGTTTGGGCATTCGTACTGATATCGTTGCTGGGGTTCTTCAGCATCGATTTAGGTGTCGACAGTCCTGATGTCGACCTCGACCCTGGACTGGACCTCGCACCCGATGTCGACCTTGATCCCGGAATCGACGTCGACCCAAGTTTAGATGCCGATACGTCGGTAGATGCCGGGGGACACAATGCCGATGCGGACATGTTCGGCGGCATCGCTGCAGCGACTTTGAAAGCGGTGAACCTTGACCGGGTGCCACTGATGATCTGGCTAGCGACATTTAGCTTGCTGTTCTGGGTGATCAGTTACGTACTGTGGTTCGAATACGACGTTGATCGCTACTCTCCCAATTGGATGCACAGCATCGCGTTGACGATTCGCAACGCGGTCATCGCCGTCGTATGCACTCGTTTTGTTACCACTCCGCTACACCGATTACTGGTCCCACCGGTCCAGTACCACACCCAAACACTGCTGGGTGGCCATGCGATTGTGGAAACCAGCGAAGTGAATGAGCAATTCGGTCGTGCTCGTTACGCCACCAACGCAGCCCCACTTTTGATCGACATTCGTACTGGAGGTGAAACAATCCCGAAAGGCACCACCGTTCGCATTCTGCAGTACGACGCTGGCACCAAGACCTATCTGGTCAACGCCGTTGCTGAAACGGCAGTGCCACTGGAAGGACAATAGCCGTATCATCGACTCGCCGCGTTGTGGCGGCGAGACATCCGCCGCCCGCAGTTATTGGTGTGGCCAAAGAAAGTCGCTTTTTTTGGTATTCGATTGCCAATAAACCAAACACACCTGCGAATAGCGGATCATGAAAAACAAAAACCTATTCGCCAATGTCCGGTTTACCGGCACTCTGGTTACCAGTGTCGTGGCCTTCGCCGTATTCGCCACCTGCTTTAACACACGTTCATGCGTGGCGGACCAGCCGACCGCACCGGCGCCATTGGACTTCGAGCCAAGCGATCCGGCACGAGACCGGGTCGTCCCGATTCGGGTCTACCTTGCCCGAGGCAGCCAGCCTCAACCGGTCGTCCTGGTTTCGCATGGGCTGGGTGGTTCGCGTGAAACCAAAGCGTACCTAGGCAAACATTGGTCCGAAGCTGGTTTCCACTGTGTTTTCATGCAACACGCTGGCAGCGACCGCGAGGTCATTCGCACGCTTCGTATGGGTCAGAAATTAAGTGGACTTAAGAAAGCCGCCAATCTTCAAAACAGCATGGCTCGGATCGCGGATGTGTCCTTCATCATCGACCAACTCGAAAAGTGGAACCATGACGGCAACCACCCTCTACACCAAAAACTGGACCTCGATCACATAGGGATGAGCGGGCATAGCTTCGGTGCCGCTACCACACTGTCGGTTGCCGGACGGCAATATCCGCTCGGGCGATCGTTCGCCGAACCTCGACTCAAAGCGTTTCTGGCCATGAGTCCCCAACCAGCGCAAAACGTCAGCCTGGAAAAGGCTTTCGGCTCGCTTGAAAATCCGTTTTTGTGCATGACCGGCACCCAAGACGCCAGTGCACTGAACTCAAAACTGACACCCGACGATCGACAATCGGTCTACCGCGTCATGCCGGCGGGTGACAAGTTCCAGCTCGTCTTAGACGGCGGCACCCACAACGCGTTTGGTGACGAAGGCGGACGCATGAGAGGCAAAACCAATCCCGCCCATCATCCGACCATCGAAAAGGTCAGCACCGAATTCTGGAAGGCGTATCTCAACAACGACGCCAAAGCAAAGCAGTGGCTGCAATCAAACCAACCCAGTAGCGATGGGACTTTGCAGCCCAAAGACACCTGGGAATTCAAATAGCAACCGTGGTTCACTTAACGATCTTCAACGAATGTTCGCATGCAGACCCCGGAATCGTCTATCAAAATCCCGCCCAGAAATAGCAAACCGTGGTGATCACGACTGCACCGATCATGTTCAGCCAAAAGCCGGCTCGGACCATGTCGCGAATCGTGACCTGTTCGGATCCAAAGATAATCGCGTTGGGTGGTGTAGCGACCGGCAACATGAAAGCACAACTTGCCGACAGGGCAGCAGGCACCATGAAGAAGGCCGGATCAAAGCCGCCGCCTTCCGCAGCCGCCCCCAAGATTGGCATTAAGAGCGTCGTCGTTGCAACGTTTGAAGTCACTTCGGTAAGAAACGTGACGGTAAAGCAGATCACAGCGATCAAGATCAGAGGATGAAATCCCTCAAGCAAGGTGAGCTGGTTCCCAATGCTCTGTGATAAACCCGACACCTCCGATGCTTTCGCGATCGCGATCCCACCACCAAACAACACCAACACTCCCCAGGGAATGTCTTTGGCGGTTTCCCAATCCAGCAATCGTCCGGACCGGCGTGGCACAGCCGGCTCGGTACTGAAAGCGTTCTCGGCACTTAAAGACTTCTCGCCCCCGGAAAATTTTTCACCACTGGGAACCAAAAACAGCACGATCACCGCAGCCAAACCGACCGTGGCGTCATGAGCCATCGGCATGTTCAACCAATCCGACCATCCGCCCAGCGGCGCGTTGCGGGTCATCCACAACAGGGCCGTGATTGTGATGATCCCGAAGACGCGGCGTTGACTGCTCGTCCAATCCCCCAGCTCTTGGAGCTCGAAGTTGCCCGCTTTGCCGAGCCCACGCGTGAGCAAGATCCCGGCGGCCAATAGCATCAACAATGAAACGGGCCCACCAATCTTCATCCACGAAAAGAAGTCAACGGTGTGCGATGTTTGCTGTTCGTAGATGGAAACGAACACCCCATTGGGCGGTGTCCCGATGATGGTTGACATCCCACCAATGCTGCTACCGTAAGCGACCGCCAACAACAGCGGAACGGTGAGCTTAGGGTCCTTCTGTTCGGCCAGTACCGCGATCGCCACGGGCAGCATGATCAGCGCCGTTGCGGTGTTGGAGATCCACATACTGCAAAAAGCAGGTGCGAGCAAAAAACCCAACACAATGCGTCGCTGCGAACTCGTCCCCAGCCAACTCATCATCGCATGCGATACTCGTAAATGAGTCCCTGAGTGCTCCGCTGCCCGAGAGATCATGAACCCCGCAAGAAACAACAAGACGAACTTATCGCCATACGCCGTCGCCAATTGTTGATGGTCCAGCACACCGGCAAATGGGAACACCATAAACGGCACCAGCGAAGTGACCGGTATCGGGATTGCCTCGGTGCACCACCAAACGCCGCAAAGCGTGATCACCGCGGCAGTCATGGACTCGTTTTGCGGAAGCCCAAAACCGAGCGAGCACAACAGAAACATCGCCACGGCGAGGATCACACCGGTGACGGTGGCGATGGTTCGGAACTGGGGCATCTGCAAAATCTTGAAAGGAAGGCGACTACCGTTTGCAATTTCAACTTCACAATCATGCTTAGACAGTCACCCGCTTGCTTGGACAGCCACGCGTTCCCTAGTCATTTCAGTCATGAGTGTTGACGAGCTGCTGTTCTTGCAAATGCGCCACGCGGCGTTTTGACAGCAGACGCATCATCTCGTCCGCACCACCGGACGCGAGCGTATCGATTTCGCTGGGCTTGGTAGTGTCTCCAAACTCGTACGTCACCGCAGCCACATTTAAGGTTTCTCGAACCCAGGCTTTGGAGGTGGTCCGATTGGAATTGTGATCCATGTCGAGGTTGACATCGTACCACGCAAACCGATCGTCCACCGCATTGAGCCAGTTGGAAGTGAAATTGGGCGGGAACGCCTCGTCAACATCTGCGGCCGTGTAGAACACGTCTTCATAAGTCGAGTGAAAATCGAGGAACAAGTACAGCGATCTCGAACCGGCCCGACGGTGCGACAATAGCTCGCGTTTCAAAGCCCGCGTTTCCGGTTGGGTGAAATGCTTCCAATCGCGATTCAAGTCGACGCCCGCCGCGTTGCACCGCCAGTGCCCACGAGCAACACCGTCCGGATTGGCCGTCGGAATCACGACCGTGGTGAACAATTCGCGGAACTGATTCGCTCGGGGCGTGTCTGCACTGACCGCCTCGACAAACCTCATCAGCCCCAGCATCCCGGACACTTCTGTGGGATGCTGCCGAGCCATTAGAAAAATCGTTGCTGGAGAGTTGCTCGCACCAATCTTCAGCCGCCGAATCGGCCGGTCTTCCACCGAGTAACCAATCACGTCTTCGCTGACGTAAGAATGTCGCGAGATCTGATCGATCCAATCGTCTACGGTTTGATTCGTCAACAACTGCCTAGCCGAGATCCACAGCGGTTGGGTGTCGGCTCGAATCTTCAACACGACCTGCTTCTTAAGCGGATGCACACTGTGGACAATCCGATCGGCCGGATACCACTTCTTTCCGTCACGGCTGACCCGCGGCGTGTAGCGATGAGTACCGCCTTCATAGGACAGCCGAAGTGTTAGATCGCAAGCTTTCGTCGCGCGAACCTGGAACGCATACCACGCACTGTCGTTGATCGGCTTGTGTTCAGGCCGAATGATCAAGTCGAACTTCGAAGGCCCCATTTGAACGCACTGGCTAACGCGCCCGCCAGGAAAATCGCTACGGATGCACACGCTCTTGTCTTCGGATTCGAAACGAATCGCGGACTTGTCGAGGCTGCTGTCGTAGTTCGGATCAAACGCTTGAGCGTTGGAACAACACAGGACCAAAACGCTCGCGGTCAAACAGGCGACCACACTGAGATTGTCGCGGTGTGGAGTGACGCGATAGGAAGTGTGGCAGCGTGAAGCGAGGTGCCGCTTAAAGCGGTGGATGATGGCAAACTTCATATGACCTCCGGCTTGGGTTCCAGGTTGTTTTTCAACCCTACCCGCGCCGGTGGCCCTAGGAGTTCATACAAAAAGCGATTGGCGGTTTAATCGATATCAAACCGACCTGACGCGACGAAAGCAAAAGATATCCCTGCTCCCGCAAAAAGACTCAAGTCGCCAACTGGTCAGCCATCGTCGATTGCGCCTGTTTAATCGCTTCAGGCAATTTAGCCGGATCCTTCCCGCCCGCTTGGGCCATGTCAGGACGTCCACCGCCCCCGCCGCCAACGACCCGAGCGGTCGCACCGACCCACTCGCCCGCTTTCAGCCCACGATCGACCAATTCGCGGCTCAGGCCACCAACCAAAACGACTTTATCGCCCACTGCGGCACCAAAAAGCACTGCCGAAGGCCCCTTCGTTTTCTTACGAATTTGGTCAATCCAGCCCCGCATCATGTTCGGATTCGCGCCCGGCATTTCAGCGACCACCAACAAGGTGTCGCCCACGGTCGAACCGCCAGCGATCAAATCGTCAACCGAAACCGTGCCACCCGCACCGACCTCTTTGAGTTGTTCAACCAACGAACGACGATCCGCCAACAGAGCATCCAACCGGCCTAATACGTCATCGATCGCAACGTTCAACCGTCGGGTCAAACCACGCACGGCGGTTCGCACAGCATTGTAGTTTTTCACATCGATTTTGGTCGCTTTGGAAGCATCCAACTTGAAATCGGCCGCATACTCCCCGGCCTTTCCAGCGGATAGTTCCTTCTTCAAACGCCGAACTTCTTGGATCAACGCATCCGTCGCACTAGCAGCCACCGAAGGGTCACAACCCAGCTTTTCAGCAACCGCACTCAGCAGGTTTTTAGTTTGATCACGGTGCTGTTTAGCGCGGTCACCTGTTAGTGCCTCAATGCGCCGCGTACCCGTCGAAACGCTTTCTTCGACAACGACTTCGAAAGATCCGACTTCGGCGGTATTCGTTAGGTGGGTACCACCGCAAAGCTCGCGACTGAACGTTCCCATCGAAACCATGCGGCATGGATCCGGGTACTTCTCGCCAAACAACATCATCGCGCCAGCTTCACGAGCGTCAGCCAGTGACACCGTGTCCCACCGAATTTCTTCCGACGCTTCGACCAATTTCAAAACATCTTTTTCGATCTTAACCAGCGTGTCGTCATCGATTGCTTTCGGGTTGGTGAAGTCAAACCGCAACCGATCCGCTTCCACTTTGCTGCCTTGTTGCTCGGCATGCCGGCCGACATGGGTATGCAACGCATGATGCAAGATATGTGTCGCCGAGTGGGCGCGAGCCAACGCGGTGCGGTTCTCGACATCGACTTTCGCCGTGCAAGATTCACCTTCGATGATTCGGCCTTTGACCAATCGTCCGTGATGAACAATCAGTGACGCGTGACGCTGCGTATCGATGACTTCAAAACGGAAGTGCTCGTTTTCAATCACGCCCGTATCGCCAACCTGTCCGCCCGACTCGCCGTAAAACGGTGAATGGTCTAGCACCAAACGCAACACGGCATCGCCCGGTCGATCCAGGTGACTAAGAAGTTGTCCTTCATCACCTTTGTCTTGGCCATCACCGGTGATGATGCCCTTTACAATTGCCGTCGCTTCAATCGCGTCATAGCCCACAAACGGCGTCTCGCGAAGGGATTCCTTGAGCGTTTCCAACGGACCGGTCTGGAACAAAACACGTTGACCGCCGTCACTTTCGTCGGCGTGTTTATCCATCGCGTCCTTGAAACCATCCCAATCGAACGTGAAGTTCTGTTCGGCGGCTAGCGTTTGCACCAATTCTGGCGGCACGCCGTAGGTGGTCAGCAAGTCGGCTGCTTCCGCACCGGGAACCATTTCGGACGACTCATCCTGCATCTCTTCAAACAGGCGATGAATGCGTTTCATGCCGCCGTCAATCGTTGAGAAAAACGCCTTCTCTTCCGCTTCGATCGCTTCCCCAACACGCTGTGCGGTTTGGCCCAGTTCCGGGTACGCAGCCTTGGACGCATCCGCCACCGCTTCCACCATTTTGAACAGGAACGGCTCGCGCAAATTCATTTGGTAACCGTCCAAAACCGCTCGGCGGATCAAACGACGAATCACCGAACGCGCGTCCTTCGGTCCCGGATAAACATTTTCATGAATCGCAAACACACTTGCCCGTGCATGGTCGGTGATCCGGCGTAATCGACGGCCGTTATCACTTTCGTATTCATACTTCACACCGACGACATCGGCGGCAGCATGCACGATCGGCAACAAACTATCGATGTGGAAGTTCGTCGGCACACCCTGCAAGACACTGGCCGTCCGTTCGAGTCCCATGCCCGTATCGATGTTCTTGCTGGGAAGTGGGTGCAAGTTATCCGGCGGCGTGCCGATTCGGTTGAACTGGGTGAACACCAAGTTCCAAATTTCAACGTCGCTACCGTCTTCGAGCTGGTAGTAAATCTCGCTGCATGGGCCACATACTCCGTCCGGGCCTTCGCTTGGTGCCGATGCAGGCCAAAAGTTTTCGTCTTCGTCCATCCGCGTGATTCGCGATGTAGGCAGCCCGATCTTTCCGTTCCAAATCCCAAACGCTTCATCGTCATCTTTGTAAACCGTAACGGTCAGTCGCTCGCCTGGTATGCCTAGCCACTTCTTGTCCGTCAAGAATTCCCACGCCCAATGGATCGCTTCTTCTTTGAAGTAATCGCCGAAGGAGAAGTTACCCAGCATTTCAAAGAACGTGTGGTGAAACGCCGTGCGTCCGACATTGTCGATGTCGCCAGTCCGCAAGCATTTCTGGCAGGTTGTCGCGCGGGTGTAATCCAGCTTGACCTTGCCCAGGAAGTGGTCCTTGAACTGGTTCATTCCAGCGGGCGTGAACAGAACCGATGGATCCCATGCAGGCACCAACACGTCACTGGGTTGACGAGTGCAACCTTTGGAAACAAAGAAGTCGAGATACTTTTCGCGTAGTTCGTCAGTTTTCATAGCGGGAGGCTTTTAGCGATTAGCTGTTAGCAAATTGCTTTGACAGCGCATTGGTTGATAGTACGGGTTTGATAAAAGTCGCGATCATGCAATGGGTTCGAGCACGTCTTTGCCAACCCAAGGTCGCAAAATTTTCGGCACATTGATGCTGCCGTCGGCACGCTGATGGTTTTCCAGCACAGCGATCATCGCGCGTCCGGTGGCTACTGCGGTACCGTTCAAAGTGTGAGCGTACTGGGTTCCCTTTTGGCCTGGCGTCTTGTATCGCACATCCAATCGACGAGCCTGGTAGTCGGTGCAGTTACTGGTACTGGTCACCTCGCCCCACTCGCCAGATTCGCCGCGACCGGGCATCCAGGCTTCCAGGTCGTACTTGCGATAGGCCGGTCCGCCCAAGTCGCCCGCGGCGGTATCCACCACTCGGTAAGGCACTTCCAAGGCGTCGAACAATTCGCACTCCAGACCCCGCATCTCTTCATGCAACGCGTCACTTTGTTCCGGCAACGCGAAGGCGAACATTTCCACTTTGGTGAATTGGTGAACGCGATACAAGCCGCGGGATGCTCGCCCGGCGGCACCGGCTTCGGTTCGGAAACAATGGCTCAAACCACACAACTTCAGCGGCAACTCTTCGCTAGCGAGCACCTGACCACTTAGCATCCCACCCAAAGTGATCTCGGCGGTCGCGACGAGGTTCAGTTCAGTGTTCTCGATGCTGTAGATCTGGGTTTCAGGACCACGTGGGTTGAACCCCGTTCCTTGCAATACGCTGGTCAACGCCACATCGGGCGTTGCGACCGGAGTGAAACCACGATCGCTAAGGAAGCTGATCGCGAATTGTTGCAAAGCCAAGTCCAAACGAACGGCAGCATTCCGCAAGAAGTAGAACCCCGAACCGGCCACGCGAGCACCGCCTTCGAAGTCGAACATGTCGTGCTTTTCACCCAACTCCAAATGGTCCAAGACCTTGAAATCCATTTTCGGCTTGGGCGTCTTACCGAAACCGAGTTCGTTGGCATCCTCTTCGCCGCCATCGGGAACCGCCTCGTGGGTGAGGTTCGGCAACACAGCTTGCAGCGCCAGAATCTTCGCTTCCAGCTCGTCTTGCTGAGTCGCAGCGGCGTCTTTCTTTGCACGCAGCTCGCGGCCTTCGGCGATCAAGGCCTGGCGTGCGTCGTTGTCGGCCGCCTTGGGAATCTGCTTGCTGACTTCGTTGGCCAGGCGATTGAATTCCTGGGACTGCTGCAACGCTTCGAGCCGCTCCGCTTCGAGCGTGCAGATAGCAGCCACGTCCACGTCGACGCCGCGACGAGCCGAGTTTTTAGCAACTAAATCCGCGTTTTGCAGAATGAATTTTCGATCGAGCATCGGCCAGAGGGTCAGGTGCGAGGGTTAGGAAAGATACAAGGACAGTTCTAAGTCGGCACAACTTAGCGAAATTGAGTCCATTTTCGCAGTCCAGACTTCGCTTCGCCCGCCTCAAATCCAGCAATTCCCCAATTCCGACCGCTCCTGGCGACCAACAATGACTCCGAAACCCGCTTTTCACCGTAGCGGCAACCGCCCGTGATGGCTGCGGATTCGGTTGACCAACGCCCACGCCGGGCCGTGCGACCTCAAACAGGTGACAATTCGGCTAGTCGAAACCTCCCATAGCGGAGCCACCAAACTCGGCTGCCCACCGGCAACGTGCAAGTCGTTCAACAACATCGCCAGCAATCCTGGCTTACGTTCGTTGGTGTCCGCCAACTTCATTGACGATTTATGAAATTCTCGCCGGACCGCGATCTCCAGTGCATGCGGCTTTTCAGCGGCACCAGTCACGCCGGCGGGGCCGTTCTGGTTTGGTTGCCCGCCCCGCTTTGGTTGTCCGCCGGGTGTTTTTAGTCGAGTCAGTGTTTTCTGCCCGTCCGGATCGGCCGCCTCCTCTTGATCAGTCACCTCCAGCGGCGATGCAGTGCGAAGGGAAACGGCCAAAACGAAACGCAACCGCTGCACCGCAACGGACCGGTTTCGGTGCTGGTTTCGCTGCTCAGTCGCCTCGGCGGTGATTTCGGCAGGTCGATAGGTGATGAACACACCCGACGCGGTCCGATTGCGATGCTGGCCTCCCGGACCGCTGCGTGACTGGGTCCGGAACTCGCAAAGCGGCAACAAATCATCAACCGGAATCACGGCCGGATGAGGAGCATCCACGCGCATCAGATCCAAACGCTGATCGAAATCAGGCAACTGAGCTGCATTGTCCATCGCCTACCGCCCGATTACATCACGAGTCATCTCGACCAGATCTTCCCACAAAGCCTGTTTCGCCAGATGCACCACGACTTGGCATTCGGCACCGTCCCAGCGAACCAGATGGCCCATCGTAACGAGTTCGTCGGTCGATAAATCGGCGATCGCTTGATATCGATGCTCAGCCACCGGTCCGTCCGTCGCCGAATCCGACCGGAGCGGTGAAACAGCCCGAACGATGGACTGCTGAACAATAGACTGCCCAACCGTGCCGTTACTGCTATCACCGCTACCGCCAACTGATCGATCCGTTTCGAGTTGGAATCCATCCGGCCGCCCAACCAGTTGCCCTGGAATCAAGATCCGCACCGCTGAACCCACCAGGACCTTGTCGTGGTCATCAGCGTCCAACGGGAAAGTCACCTGCAACCGTTCGCTCGTTGCAATCCGGCACCAGGCCGCACGGTCACTCGCTAGTTGTCCTGGTCCCGGCGTCAATTCCAACGGATCGATCGTCGCCGAATCACCCGCCTGCCCATAGGAGCCTGCGTTCGCAGTAGATCCGGCCTGCGATTCACGCTCACCGCCTGCGTTCCCGCCTGACGCGTGAACCATGCCAGGCAACACCCAACCGTCTACCGGCGACTCCACTCGCAATCGTTCTTTGCGTCGAAGGAGTTCGTCTCGGTCGACTGACACCGCCAGCGACGCTGCCTCCAAAACATCCCACTGAGACTCAGGCCGCGGTCGGCCCGATGCGACATCACTTCCGGTGGAAAGCGTAGCCAATCGAGCTGCACGCGAACGATGGTTCAACACCTTCGCCTGACCACTCACGCTGACAAGTCGAATGTCGAGTTCCGGATCATTCAAAGTCGCGAGCCGCTGATCCTGCAATACATGATCACCCACTCGCACCTCAACCGACTCGACGATCCCATCGCCCGGCAGATAAACCGCTTTAACATCCTGCGCTTCCAATCGGCCAATCACGTGTCGATACCGCGGAAAGGGCACCAACAAAATCATCAACAACATCGCGACCGACCCAAACGCCAGTCCTCGGCGACGCCATTTCGGCACCACCGACCACTTGCCACTTCCCAACCAAACCGCCGATAGAGACCGCACCTTCCGCGATGCCGTCATCAGGGCCAACGACACCACCGCAATCGCAGCGATTCGCCAGCAGCCAAAACGATCAGCGACGGCCAAAATCATCGTCGTGATCGCAACAAAGATAAAGATTCGATACACCGCCGCGGCGGCCTGGTAGCCAACCAAAAACGTCGGTCTTCGGCCCATCCGAAACCACGACCGCACCGGAAGGCTCAAGCAACGCATCCACTCTCGACTGGCTTCCACTCGCAAATTGCTGCTGTCGATCAAATCACTCAGGATAAAATATCCGTCGTATCGCATCAGGGGATTGGCGTTAAACAACACCGTGCTGACCCCGCAGATCAGGATCACGTTCATCGCCGCCAGTCGCACACCGGCCGATTCCGCCAATACCCAAACCCAGATCGCGATCACGCAAACGACGCCTTCGGCAATCATCCCCGCCGCCATCACAGCGGCCCGGCGCATCGCACTGGCTTGCCGCCACACTTCTGTCACGTCCACAAACGGACACGGCATGAAGCATAGGAACCATATCCCTGCCACGCCAGGTCGCGAACCAAGCCTGCGACAAGCGACAGCGTGCCCGAGTTCATGAACCGTTTTGGTCAACACAAACACCGCCGCTGCGCTGAACGGGTGCATCGATGTGATGTAGTTCGTCAGACTCGGCACGCTACCGGACCAACGTTCCCAACGCATCAACACCATCAACACGCCAACCACGGCGGCAACCGACCACAACACAATCGCCTTCGGTGAGAAAACGAAGTCGCTGTAACCAACCAACCGTTTCGCGATCGGATCAATCGACGCGATTGGAACCTTGATAGACAACGGCGACCAAGCACCCGTTTGTTTGCTGGAACTTCGCGTCCGAGTCCATCCCGCCGAGGTCGCTTGCTGCCACAACCCGGCTGATGAACTGGAGCTGGACGTTGGTAGATCCGCTAACCGCAGTTGCTCCCAAATCGCTCGTTTGGTTCGCGAAAACCGACCGCTGATGTCATCCACCACCACACAATCGCGACTTCCCGCCAGCGGCATGACATGCAAATCATTCCGCAGCGGCATAGCAGCAGATGCTGATTCGCGAGTCATCGCAACGAACCCGATCGAACCCGCTGTTCTCGCCACGCCAATTCCGCATCGGAACAATGGATGTTCATCGTGACATCCATCCCCGGCACCAATTGCCAGCCATCGGCATCGGCGAGTCCGGTATTTCCGACTGGCGAATTACGTCGATTAGTCACTTCCGCGTGCAAGCGGAATCGATTCCCGGGCAACCGAGTTGGATCGACCGAGAGCACTTTTCCACGTAGGGAATGAGTCGTTTTTGCTTCGCCCGTGACAGACGCCTTGTCCCATAAAACCGAAACCGGCAAGCCAACACAGCGAGCGGGATCCAACGCATTGGCGTCCACCAAAGCATGCAAGTGCAACACCGAGGTGTCCGCGATGGTGACAAGCGGTTCACCCTCATGAATCCATTCACCCAATTCGCGATGGATGTTCAAGACCACTCCGTCGGTCGGACTCACACATTGCAAACGCTGCAGTTCACTGTCCAGACTGGCCACATCGACGGCGCGAAGCTGAAGATCAATTTCCGCCTGGCGGCGTTGTTTATCCACTCGTGCCAATTCCAACTCCGCACGCTCAACGGCCAACCGCATTCGCCGAACCTGGTTGCGCGCGACTGCACCGCTCATTCGTTCGCTTGCCTTCAGCCCATCTTCCAATTCGGCCTCGGCTTCGGCGAGTGCTGTTTCAGCATAACGTGCTTCCACGTCGTCGCTTAATACTAACCGCGCCGCCTCCAACTTCAGTGAAGCGGCCCGCCGACGAATCTCGAGCGCACTATTGTCCAAACTCGCAACGACTTCCCCAGCTTGAATCCACTGGTTCTGACGAACCGACAGCACCGACACAGGACCACTTTGTCGCGCCGGGACGTCTACCGTTGCGGCAAAGTCCACGACAACATCTTCGACGGCAACCAATTGATCCGCAGCCGACGCATCATTGGCAAACCAACCGAACCACAACGTTGTCGCTAAGGCGCAAAGCAATCGCATTTTCATAGGTACATCCCAGCTCGAGTTCGAACCCAAGTCAGTACATCTTCAAAAAGGAATTGACCAATCGAAGTTCGCCCGCACCGAATCGCAACCCTAGCCGGCGTTTCGGCCAACGGCTGATCTCCCAGCTCCGGCGATTCATCTAACGGCATTCGGAAGATCACACCTCGCGTACCATCAACCGGATCCGTCACCACGGGTCCAAATTGGCCGGTGACCGCCGATTGAACCTGGTCCGGAGACCAACGCGTTGCAATGTCCGCCTGCAGCGTCCCGGCCTGCATCGCAAGATCGATGTGTCGTACGCGAGGCTGCGCCACGGTCGCGTCCACCACCCACGCGGTTTGATCCGCGATCACATTTAAGACCGTATCCCCACGCCGCAAAGGCCGGTGTGCCAAACGCTCCCGAACACGCCATGCATCCACCCGACCATCGCATCGGGCACGCAAGACGAGTTGTTCTAATCCTTCCGCGATGATAGCAAGCTGCTGGTCAATCGAGGCGATTTCTTCGTTCACTTCATCGCCGCTGGACATGCCAGCCAACTTCCCTGAATCCGAAGCCGACATCAAATCTCGATTCAACTGCCCCCGCCGTTCCACCAGCACCGAACGACGACCAAGCAAGGTGGTTTGCTGCTCAGTCAAAGTTCGCGAATGCAGCTTTGCTAAGATATCGCCCGCCTGGACCCGTTGGCCATGCTCGACTTCGATGGACTGCACCGTCGCATCGAAACCGGAATGATACCCGTCAATATCGAGTGGTCGAATGACTCCCGTAGCCGGTACGGTCAACGGAATAGGCACCCACATCAACAACCCGGTCGTCAAAGCGATCGCCGCCGCTAGCACCATCCGGCGACGAAAAACGGACACGCCCATCTCGTACTGACGAACGGTCGCTGCATCCTGTTGATTTTCGTTCGTGCCTGGACGCAAATTCGTGGACTGTGGGACGGTCGTCAAACGTGTCCACCATCGACCGCCCGGAATCGCCTCGACACGGTAGGCCGCCATCCAAGCTTGCTCTGCACCGATCAACAACCGCTCTAACAAAGCAGCCTTTTCCGGTTTGAGCTCCATTCCCGTCGAGGACACACGGTCCAACAACACCATCCGCCAGCGTGACGCTTCACAAAGCGACGCCACACCACACGGTTGAACCGGTTTGGTCTCGTCCTTGTCACTAACTTCGGCAGTCTTGCGTCGATCACCACCGGCACGCCGTTCCAGTTGCGGCGAAGATTCATTCCCCGGCGAATCTCCCGAATCCGGTGCATTGCTTGGTGAACTTCCGATCAAAACACTGCCGTCGTCGGCCAATGCCGCAAAGGCGACGGAACCTTGTGTGGGAATCGCTAACTCAGCCGCAGTTCGAATCTGCTCCGCAGCACCGCTGTGATGATCAATCCGGTCCACATGACTGACCGCCACAATCTTTGGGCGTCCTCGATCGACGCGGCACAACGCGACCCGTGGCACATCCAAGATCGATGCCGCAGTATCAACCCAAGCGTTCTCAACTTCCTTGGTGGTTGCCAATGACTGCATTCGATCGACAGCTCGAATGCAATCGTCCATCGAATCCAAACGGCGTGTCAGCGAACGAAGTTGATCCGCTCGCAAAAACTCACCGGCTAGATCGCCCATCTGTGCCAAGAAACGCAGTGCGCCCCGTTGGCTGTTCGGACTCCCGCCCGGTTCAAGGAACACCTCAATCAAACAACTGGGAATCGCCGCGTTCGGATCCACCTGGACTGGCACGATCGCGGCGGGATGAGTCGTTGGGTTTGCCGGCACTTCACGCTCCGAAGCACCCGGCGTCGGTGGAACCACAACCGGCTCAAGTTGGGCTGCTATCTCGACAAGCAAACAATCATGAACCGCCGCTGCGGTTTCATCGAAAGGCTGATCCGTGACCGTGCCAAGCCGATGTTCGGGATAGAAATGCGTGTCGCGATATCGCCGATCGGCTTGGTTCCGGCCGATCGATCCAAACCGATGCCGGTCCTCCGACGAACGCCAGATCACTACACCATGGGCTGCCATCGCCCGCATGACTCGGTCCGCCAAGAATCGCAGATACCGGTCTCGCCCGCCAGCACTCCGTTGGGCCGACGCGACTTCCCGAACAATCTGTGCGATTTCTTGGCGAGCTTGATTGACCAACGCTTCGGCGGGTGCGGCTCCACCGGATGCATTCCGATGTGCGGCCTCGACTCTGGGCGATTGCGTACCGGTAGCCCCGCCGGCATCAGCGCCCGGTGAAAAGAGAAACGGTTCGCTGGTCGGAGCCGCTGTCACGCCTCAACCAATCCACAAGAAGAGGAAGAAATTCGAGCTACCGCCAAACGTTGGATCGGCCCTGAGTCGCGGTGCCACCACGAGAATAATTCGATGCGTCCAGGCGGATTCCGTTGGCGGGAAGCGACGACGACGATTCACCCTGCGGTGTTGCGGCGGAGTACCGTCCGCTTGAAAGTACCGACGGGGGTGCCCAAGTCGCTGATTGGGTCGCTGACGCGGCCGCGACATCACCCGCGGTTGGATCAACCGCAGCTATTCGGTCAGCCGGCGGAAGCTCTTCCAATGGAGCTGAACGCGGTGCGAGGTTATCCATCGCCAATCCACTAGCTCGGCGGTGATACCAACTGTCGGACGTCGATGAGTCACTCGCACGTCCTCGATCGTTCGCCGAAACCAAGCTATTGGTCAGGTCATCTTGGCGACTCGACTGGTTGCGACTCGATAGAGCTTGATTCGATGGTGGTGATAGACGGGAAGGCGACTGAGGTCCCAAGGCGGCCAACGCTGTCGCTGGTGCAACGTCACGTCCCGCTTGTGATGAACCAGCCTCACTGGGGCTGCGAACGTCGGCTTTCACAAATCGTTCAACCGGGCCGCTGCCCGCTTCAACCCACGACAACCAATACTGCTGTAGCTCAGCCAGCGAATCGTAGCCGTAATGTTTTTGAATGTTCTCGGTCCATGACGGATGCTGCATGTAGTCCTTCAAGAACCCGATGAACGTCTCCGGACCTTGTTGCTGGATCAAGAATCGGCACACCGAGTAGCCTTGAGCGTACATCGGCAAAACGTCTGGCGGGTATTCCGTCAACAAGAACAATTGATTCATAGCAATGCCACGCCGCGTCGACAAAAACTCTCGCAACTTGGCTTCATGCTTGGCACGTTCCGAAACATGCTCGACCGTGGTGCAAATTCCTTCATCGGCCCAACGAGGTAGCGGACGTCCGAAGTAAGTCGCCAACACTGTGTGGGTGACTTCGTGAGGAAGCACGCTATCAAGAATTCGCTCGGGGGTTCCGATCACTTCCATTTGGAAGTCGCGAACCGGAGCCGGGTTGTAAGTCGTTACACCCTGGGCAGCCAAGTTCGGGCCCGAGACCACACGAACCGGACACGGTTGAGGCCAAGGCGGCAAAGCTTTCCCGGTCCAGTAGCGAGCTAACGTGTCTCGGTACTTCTCGGCGGATTCGCCAACCGACTTCGCCAACGCGGGCGTCGACGCTTGGATAATGAAATTCTGAGTTCGAAAATTGGCGGCGTCGGCACCCTGTGCACAACAAACCAACAACATCATTCCACATGCGATACGCATCGCGCACGTGAATTTCTGCCAAACTGTGATCAGGGCATCCATGCCGGTCGACTCCATTTAGGCTCTAGGTCGGCGATCGGTGAATCGTTCACCGGACACGTCGAGCGGGCAGTCTAGGTAAATCGGCGTGACCAGCGATACCCGGAAAATCAAGCGGGCAAACTGAAGTAAAAACGCTGCGATTCCTGCATTTTCTCGTGATTAAGGCCGTGACACTCAAAACCGAACTTGAGACAAATCGACAAGAAATCTCAAATTCTCGCCGCTCCTTCCGCTCCACAGATCCCCAGCGAAATTGGCATAACGCAATGAAGCACCGCTACTTTTAAAAGACGCTTAACAAGTCATGCCCGTGCATTCGGGCAAGCCATGATTTGCTAGCGTTCTCTATGAGCGTCAATTGCTAGCATCGAGACGATAGAGATCTACGAAACACTTCTGAGGAACTTCACGGCTACCGTACCGCTTGATCAAACGCCCCTCATACTGATCCGCCCAACCGGCGTCCTCCCCTTCCCACGCCAACAGCAAGGCTTCGTAGTTCAGCGGCTCGTCACCCCAATATTGTTCGCGCTCTTGGCACAACAACACACGCCGGCCACTCAGATGAACGTCATAGACATAAGACAAATCCGCCAGAAACAGTCCCTCGCTAGGCAGCTCGTCTAACACGCCATCAATGAACTTAGCACCGTGGTACTGCGGATCGCCCCAGTGCGTGGTGTACAGCCAAACCGATCGCAACCCCGCCCCCGGTAACATGCAAACGATTCCCACGAACCCAAACAGGACAAAGGCGGCTTTCCGCATGCTGAGACGAAGGTTGGTCCGCCAAATCCAATCATCGATCGCAATCGCCAGTCCTCCCAGGATCCAAAAACAAGGATAGACCCAATAGCCCTTGGTCGGATGCAGCCCCGCCACCACCGCGGTTAGAAAAACACTCGACCACATCAAAGCCAGATAACCGTATGACGAACGCCCCAGTAGCCGAAGACCCAGTGGCCGAAGACCGCTCAGCCGATGATTCAGCGAAAGAGGTTCGGTCGCATCTTCAACAGATCGCCGCTTCAAAAGTGCCCACGTCGCAACCAAGATCGCGAACGCAAAAAAAGCACACTGCCATGGCCCCGCGAACTCCCATAGCAACGTCGCGTGATGCCGTAGCGACGGGAACGGCCATAACATGCGTGCCGGCAATCCAGGCCCCGCCCGGTCGAGCACGTTGGCAAAGAACTGGCTTCGAAACTCATAGGGAAACCGCATGATCAGCGGCGTCCACAGCCCGATGATCGCCAGGCAACTGCCCCCAAACGCAGCGAACGCAAACACCCTGTCGCGCCAACGCACGCCCGCCAGAGACACGCCGCTCATGAACACCAAGCCCACAAAAGCCTGGATCGCAAACACCAGTGCAAAGGGATGAAACAAAGCCGCCAGTCCGCATGCGGCGCCACTGGCCACGACGTATCGCCACGAAATCCCCTCGGCGGATTCGACCGTTTTCAAAAAACTCCATAACCACCACAAGCTCAGCCACCCGCAAAACGCGCAAAGCAAGTCAGGCCGCACCATTAACCCAGTGAACATCAACGGACGGCCAACCGCCATCAACGTCGACGCCAACAGCGATGACGGAACCGACGCCCCCAATCGTCTCGCTAACACAAACGTGAACGCAATGGACGCCAACGCACCTAAGAAAAGAGGAATGCGTGAAGTCGCGTATCCCGGCGAAAAGAATGCGTGAAAAGGGGCCTGCACATAAAACAACGCCGGTGGCAACGTCATCAAGCATCGATCGGCGTTTTCAAAGAACGTCGACCGATCGCGAGTCGGCACGTAAGGAATTCGAGGCACGCCCTCATTCCAAACCGTCCACCCCGGAACCGCAAACCATTGCTCGTCCTGGCCACCCGGTGCATGCACCAAAATCGGCAAACGCAGCACCACGTACAACAAGACTGGCAATACAACCCAAGCCAGTTGCCAGCGTGATCGTCCGCCTTGCTGCGCCGGTTGAAGCTTAACGTCGTCGTGGTCATTACTCATCGAGACATCTCCAACCAATTTGGATGAGCTTCCGCATGACCGGCGATCTCCTCCAACGTCTCATCTAGCGAGATCTCGGGACGCCACCCCCAATGACGCTCCGCCAAGCTGGAATTAAGCACCACCCAAGGAAGATCGAATGGGCGTTCCTCCTGACTGGACTCAACCGGATGAACTCCAAACCGTTCGTCACACCAAGCGGTCAGTTGACGCAGCGAAATCGCTGACGCCGCACCACCTGCCACATTCACCGTCCGTGGAATCCCATCCACATCCGTTCGGCGAAGCTGTTTGATTACTAGCCGCGCCAAATCGTTCACGTGCAAGCAATCACGCACCTGATACCCCGATCCACCAAAGCCCAGATAACGCAGCGGACGACGACGAAGATGACTGTTCAGCCAGAACGAAAAGATCCCCTGGTCCGGCCGCCCAAATTGACCACTGCCCGCCAGCACACCACACCGGTTAACCCAAACCGGGAAATCAAACGTTAAACCGTATTCCAAGGCCAACGCTTCCGAAGCCAGCTTGGTCGCCCCATAAAGCGAAACCGGCGCCGCGGTCGAGAACGACTCTTGCACTCCATTTAGCCCGACCCCCGCTCCCGTTTTGCCGGACTGTTCATCAAAGACGAAGGCTGCTTCTTTCTCCACCAACGGGACGTCCAACAGAGCCTCAATCGAGTAGACACGGCTGGTACTCAACAGAATCAAACCTGCTTGATTCCGTTTGCAGTACTCCAACAAATGGATCGTGCCAACCAGGTTGTGCTGGACCAGTTGCAGCGAAGAGCTGTTCCCGTCAACGCCTGCCAACACACTCGGCAGCGCCGCCGCGTCGATCACCCAATCAACGGCAGGCAAGGTCTCCAAATCGCTCGCCAAACGTAGGTCACCATGAAAAACCTTCACATCAATCGTGCGTAACGATTCACGATTCAGCTCGCTACCTTTTCGAGCCAAGTTGTCGATGCCGAAAATTCGATTGACATCCGGGTGAGCAGCCAATGCTCTCGCAATCGACGAACCCACGAAGCCGCAAACCCCGGTGATCAAGACATCCATCAACACTTGTCCTTCGGATCCAAATCTCAAAACCGCGTATTGTAACTGCGATTGCCCAACCCCTCATCGCTCCTATCCACGGACCGATCACCTTTTCAGCAATAACCCACAGAGCGAAGGGCGCTTACTGGCTCCGCGCTGTGCCGGATGCAACCTAATGCCACAATCAATTGTAGAGATCGTTCACCGATGGCGCATTGGCCGGGATCTCGTTCAACTCGAATTGTTGCAGCAGAATGATCCGTTCAATAGCGATGAAAGTAGGCGCAGCGCCAAAGTTATTGGGAAGCGAAGGAAGCTTGTTAAATACTTCTCCATGCAAGAACACCTTATTTCCAAGTTCGACGATGGATACATCAATCAAAGCAACACGCTCAGGTTCGTCCGTTCCATCGTCGAACTGGACCATGATCACCGAGTCAGCCGAGAAATTTGTTTTGCGAGATGATGCCATGACATCCTCCTCAGCACCAACCAGCGTAAAGGTTGCGCCAAGCAGGCATGCAATTGCTAGGGTTGACGGTAAAATCAGATAGTTTCGTTGCATTGAATCAGGCCTAGTGGGGAAACAGCTAATTTGGGTGCATGCACACAGTCAGACGAAGAATCCGTGATCAGCGGGTCGGGAGATTAGACGTGATCTTGCCGAAAACCGTGCAAGCGCGACTCCGTTGCGTCGCACGGTCATGCAATCATTGCATCTCGATTCAGTGTAGCGACAGGCCGACGCAGTCCCAACGGATGGATCGTGGAACGGCCGTGGTGATATCGAAACGGTCGAGAAACATCAAAGGGGTCAGAAACATCAAAGGGGTCAGGCCTCTTTGTTACAGAAACATCAAAGGGGTCAGGCCTCTTTGTTAGATACTTTTGGGAAGCGAGCGCTTCTGTCACTCTCGCATAGCTGACTCTCAACGGGGCAACCAAAAGCATCAGACAACCTCATCAAAGAGGCCTGTCCCCCCCTTTTCTCACCCGCCGGCGAAAAAACGACAAGCTAATGCCTCAACCCCATCATGCAGCCAGAAGGTCAGCAGCGTGTTGCGGATGAAACGTGGAGGCTGCAGCATCAACGAATCAAGATTCCTTTCCCTGTTCCTCCGCGTGGAGTGGTACGTGGATAAAGCGGATTGGGCTTCTGTTGGATGATGCGCACAAGCTGATCGATTGAACGTTCCTTTTCAGAACCCTCCATCCGCACGCCGCGAATCGAAAAGTTGCGCACCGTGCAGTCAAGATCAGGAGAAAAGACTTCCGTCCAACGGGCCGGATCTTCTGAACGACCATATTTGTACGTCTGCGACTTGGGACCGATCGCAAGAAGGTGCCAGCCAGTCGGAATTTCGTGGTTCAGATGCACGTCCCGAATAGCGAGACCGACGGTATCAGCGTGGAGTTCGATTACGCCGGGGCGGTCAAAGACAAGTTTCTCCAGCGTCAGGTTTTCGATGCGGCCGATACCGGCACTGGAATCTTTGTCACGACCCAACTCCAGATTCGGTTGCGCGTATGCTTTGAAATGCCGAATGTTATGGATGCGTCGCAAAGTGACATCGCGTACCGGACAATCGAGAATACGGTCGTCGCCGAAGTCCTTTACACCCGGAAGCAGGCGGATGGAGATGTTCTCGGGGTATTCATCCTGCGGCGAACCGGTGACATCTTCCACCAGAACGCGTTCGATGGGGCCGAAAGAGGTGCGCAATTCTTCCAATCCCACGCGTTCAGAGCAACATCGTCGTCCCGAGAATCCCCGCTCACCCCTCGAATAGTCCCGTCGCTGGCGGGACCGTTCACGTGGACGCCGTCTCGATGATGTCGGTCGAGGACGATTTCTTCGACGATGAATTCGTGCGCATTGGCCAAATGCACCGCGAAGGGCATGCTTTGCCTGACCGTGACATTCTTGACGACCGCACGACGGACATTCTGAAGGAGGATCACACCATGGGTCCCTGCCACGGGATCTTCCTTCGCTGACCGTCCGTATTGATTGCCATTGACCTCCTTGTGCGTAGTGGCGAGCGTGGTCCAGATTCCACCCTCAATATGAATGTCCGTATCCATAAGCAAATCCGTTGGCAAAGGTCTGTCCCCAAATCCTGCGACACTCGCATTGCGCACCATGCAGGTGTTGGAGTTGGGCTTGAGACGAATCTCCGCTTTCGGATCGGCCGTGAACCTCTGCCCGGATTGAAGGACAATCGGGCCGTCTAGATAGTAGGGTTGGTCGCGCTGCGGAAGGTGAACGGAGTCGTTTTTTTCGAGAGCCGCTTGAATCACATCGTTCCAGATCTCGCCCTCAACCTTACGAGGAAGAGTGTTGCCATCTTCATCAGGCCATGATTCGGTCCAAGTGGAAACCCGAACGAGTGAACCGAAGGCGTCTATGGTTGAAATTCCTGCCGGCGCGGCCACCGCATTGAATGTGAGGATCAATAATAATCCGATATATGGCACAATACGCATTTCGCTCGATGCAGTTTTCTTAAGTAGAACGGCCGCCGTCACCAAACACGGAGAGACGACTTTCCATATGGGAAGCCGTGCTCCGTGTGCACGGCGTTGTTCTGCTGTTTTCGCGTTCAAGTGAAAACTCGAACTCGATAGCCGACATTATACGAGATTCGACATAAAGATGTCCCGTCTTTGGGATGCATCAGAAGTCACCAAAGGGGTCAGGCCTCTTTGGCGGGAACTTTTGGGAAGCGGTTCGCATCCGTCTTCCTCGCATAGCTGACTCTCAACGGGGGCAACCAGAGTCGCCAGACAACCTCATCAAAGAGGCCTGACCCCTTTGATCGCTCTGAAATGCCCGAATGAACGAGCGGTCATCGAGCTGCCCGATTCCCGGCATTGCAACAACCGAAAAAGCGAAGAGAAAGCCTGCAACGAGTGAGCACAACAAGGTCGCGGCAAGCAGAAAAACGCTGAAGAACATTGTGACGTCTCAGTTTAGTGCATGTGATTGGTGTCATGAAACTCGGCGACAGGCTCGGCCTGTGGATAAGCCGGATAACGCTAGGCGTCTCCCGGCACAAAGAGACGACTTTCCATTTGTGAAATCGCGCAAGCCGTGCTCTGAAGGGCATCAAAGGGGTCAGAGGGCACCAAAGGAATCAGGCCTCTTCGGCGGCAACTTTTGGGAAGTGAGTCGCATCCGTCTTCCTCACATAGCCGACTCTCAACGGGGCAACCCGAATCGCCAGACAACCTCATCAAAGAGGCTGACCCCTTTGATCGATCCCTTCCATCATATCACGCGTCCCGCTGGGTAGAAGCCAATACCAGCAATGCCGGTGTCCGCTAATTCTGCACGCGCCTCTTCCGTTGCGAACATCGGGCTGTTTTTGCCATTCTGCATGATCGCGAAAACGCCAAATTCCGGGATAACAGAGGCGGGAATTCTCAATCGCGTGATCTGCCGTCTGCGTTCCGTAAAGCGTCCGCATGATTCACAAATCGTGTTTTTGCATTCGGTAGCGTCCGAAGCAACATCTGCATCAATCGTTACGCATTCCAAGGAAGACTGGTCGTTAAAGAGCAGCTCACCTTCAGTCATTTCGGTAGCGTGAAAGCTGAATGGGATTTTCAATTTGGAAAGCAGTGATTTACCAGTTGGATCGACCATCAAGCGAAAGCCGCCCCAATAGCAATTGTGGCCAGCTTCCAACGCTGATCGCGGATCGCCGAATTCGTATTCCCACCGATAAAGAAGCGGCGCTGACCAGCCGCTGAGATTTGCTTCACAAGAAGCACATGGGTCCCGTCGAATGTGAGTGCCGCAAGCGAAGAAGTCGTCGCGAAAACGATTCGCAACGCTTGACAGAACGTACAGCTTTGTCATGCGTTCATCATCTCGATCAGCAACATAACGTTGGCCATAAGCGAGGCACCAAAGTGGTCAGGAGGGCACCAAAGGGGTCAGGCCTCTTTGGCGGCAACTTTTGGAAAGCGAGTCGCATCCGTCTTCCTCGCATAGCTGACTCTCAACGGGGCAACCAGAATCGCCAGACAACCTCATCAAAGAGGCCTGCCCCCTTTGATGGTACTCGGCTGGCCAATAAGATCAGCGAACGATTGAAACTGCTTTGCCATGTTTTGTTTGTGTTGGTGTAACGTTGGCCATCACCGGGCAGGGGTGACCGCAGTGGAGGCGGTGCAATGCCGAAGGCAACCGCCGGAACGGAGAGCACACCTGCTCCGGTGCATGGCATTGTTATCCGTCCGTGATGTGTAGCTACTTCTTCTCGTCCGTCGATTTGGACGACGGCGGCGTAGGCGGTGGTGGAGGCAGTTGAGTGGGTTTCGCGACATTGACTGGTCCTTTGTACCCAGCTTCTTTTCGCATGCCTTCATTCTTGCTGTTGGTCGTTAGACCTTTTTTCTTTGCGTCATCAGTCATTTCTTTTTCTCCGGAGGAGGTGCAGGGAGAGAATCAGGCTTTTTTATGTTTGTCGGTTTGCTTTTGGTGTTTCGGCCCTCAGTAATGACCTTGGGTGGCGGATTGTATCCAGCTTCAACACTTATCCGCGGTTCCGGTTTCTTCTCGTCGCTCATTAGGTTCCTCAATTTCAGAAGCGTTTGGCGTTCGTACAAATTCTACCATCATGACATCTTTACCGCCAACCATTAGCAATTCATTCTCGGGGAGTGGCACCCGCCGATATTCTCCGTCTTCGACAATTAGCCATTCCGGATCATTGATCACAAAGTGACCATTTATCGGATCATCTGGCCACTCCTCAGGCCAGCCGAACAGCCTACGATTGTCGAGGTCGTCGCCAAGATGCAGGATCACATAGCAGTACGTAGAAGTGAAAGCTGAATGCCACTCGGAAACGAGTGAGGTTTTGGAGGTAATGTTGAAGCCGTACAGGCACTTATGGTACGCGTTATTGTTGGCCGCCCACGCCAGGGCATGTCCGGCAACGAAGGCAACTAAAACGGACCAGAGAACTGCAGTAGATTCATCCCATCTTCCGAAGCTGTATACATGGGTCCCAACCAGCAATGCGGTTCCCTCGACAACGTACACAAGGGCCTTTACGACAATGGTAAGAATGAGGGCCTGCACCGTTCGCTCGAACGGCGATTGCTTCGGATGGCCCGTGAGGATGTAAAACACCCATGCAGCGAGAAATCCTGGGAGCAGGTACTCAAGGATCTCGACGACGTCTTGGCTAATTTTCAATGAGGCAACTCGCGTTCAAGGTTCAGTCGGATAACTACTAAGTTATCCCCTGCTCAGCAGGGGATATTGGGCATCGGTGTCTTATACCGCCAGACTCAGCAGGCGATTCGAGCGATATTCTTCGACTCGGTGCAAATGCACCTTTTTAGTTCGGGCGGTGAACAGGGGTGTTCGGTATTTCTCCTGTGTGGGTTGTGGTTGCTTTCTTTCGTCGTCCTTTTGACGACTGGGTGCAACCACGCGTCTTCAGTAGAAATGGGGAGTGCCCGGCTCCGCCGTTGGGCGAGACTAAGTTCGTGTATGCGAGGTTCGGAGTCAAGCAAATTCCGGTGGATTCTTTGGTAACCCGATGGCTTGCTTGTTCGGACGAAATACTGAGTAGTTTTTTTGATGTTTCGTCGGTGTTTGAGGCGGTGAGCCGGAGTGGGAGATGCTGGGTGCCTGGCACCGGGAAACTCTGGCAGCGGGAAATCGTTCGGGTTGGAAAGATAATCTGCAGGGTCAGGATCCAACCCACGCGCCCAAACAACTGAGGACAGTTGTTCTACAATTGGCACTGGGTGCTTGGCGCACGACAGATTACAGGTTCGCAAGAGTAGAAAGATTGTCCTCAATCGTTCGGGACCCCCAATTGCAGAACGGGACTTGCTGGGTGCCTGGCTTCGGGATATTCGGGCACGGGGAAGTCGTTCAGGTTAGAGAGATTATCGTCAGGGTCAGGCGACCAACCCTCGCGCCCGAACAACTGGGGACAGTTGTTCTACAGTAAGCACTGGGTGCTTGGCGCACGACAGATTACGGGGGCGCGAGAGTAGAAAGATTGTCCTCAATCGTTCGGGACCACCAACAGCAGAACGGGACTTGCTGGGTGCCTGGCTTCGGGAAATCGTTCAGAGTAGAGAGATTATTTTCAGGGTCGGGATACCAACCTACGCGTCCGAACAACTGGGGACAGTTGTTCTACAGTAAGCACTGGGTGTTTGGCGTACGACAGATTACAGGTTCGCAAGAGTAGAAAGATTGTCCTCAATCGTTCGGGGCCCCCAACAGCAGAACGGCACGCGCCCAAACAACTGGGGATAGTTGTTCTACAATTATTGGCTTTGGCTAGGCTCCGTCGCCTAGGTGCAGGCGTTGGCCGTAGCGGCGCATCACTTGTTCACGTAGTAGTTTCAAGGATTCGTCTTCCATCCCGGGATCGTCGTCGATCATTTCTTGAGCTAGCTTCCGAGCTGCTTGTAGGATCTGAACATCCCGTGTGAGATCGGCGATTCGCAGCGGTGGTAGACCACTTTGTTTCTTGCCCAACAAATCGCCAGGCCCACGGAGCCGGAAATCGGCTTCCGCTAATTCGAATCCGTCGTTGGTGGATTCAAAAATCTTCAGCCGTTCACTTTCCTCCGGCGATCGATCACCGTCGGTGAAAACGCAAACGTGTCCCGCATGGACTCCTCGCGAAACCCGACCGCGCAACTGGTGTAACTGAGCCAAGCCGAATCGATTGCCACCCAGAATCGTCATCACGGTGGCGTTGGCAACATCCACGCCAACCTCAATCACCGTTGTGGTCACCAACACGTCAATGTCGCCCTCAGCGAATCGCTCCATCACTTCCTGTTTCGCTTCTGGCTTCATCCGGCCGTGCAACAATCCCACCCGCAACTCTTTAAACACTTCCTTGCTTAGATGCTCAAAGGTGCGGCTGACCGACGTGATGTCTTCCGCGACGATGTCTTCGTCGGCAACGAACTCGTCCATCTGCTGGATCTTTTCCTGGGTCTTTTCCTTGCCCGAGTCGTCCAATTGATCAGCATCTTCATCGCCAACCCGTGGGGCGACGATATAGATTTGACGTCCCTCGGCAACGCGTTGACGGATGAAGTCCCACCATCGATCTTTCCATCCATCATGCGCCAGGTAGGTATGAACCTCACCTCGGCCGGCCGGCTTGTCGCGGATCGTGCTTAAGTCCACATCACCGAACTGAGTCATCGCGATGCTTCGTGGGATCGGGGTCGCCGACATCACCAGACAATGCGGATCGACACCACCCTGCCGCAATCGCACCCGTTGCCCGACACCAAACTTGTGCTGCTCATCGATCACGCACAAGGCAAGCGAATGAAACTCGATATCGAAGACCAACGCCTGCGTCCCGACAATCAAATCGATCTCGCCCGAAGCGATCTTTTGCAAAGTTTCGCGACGCTCGGCGGCACCCAATGATCCACACAGCAAACCTACCGACACCTTGCTGCCGGCAAGGATCTTTTGCAATGTTTTGAAATGCTGGCGTGCAAGTACCTCAGTCGGTGCCATCAGTGTCGCTTGGTGCCCACAAGCAACCGTCAACATCATCGCAAAGATCGCGACGACCGTTTTGCCGCTACCCACATCGCCTTGTAATAATCGGTTCATCGGAAACTGCCGCTGCAGTTCACCTGAAATGGTATCGATCACACGCAACTGGTCACCAGTTAGTTCAAACGGAAACCGCCGAATGATCCGTTGTTTGATTTTGGCACTGCAATCCAGTGGCGTCGATCGCAAACGTCCAGTCAAGGTTTGACGCCGCATCGCCAAGGCCAGCTGCATCACCAACAGTTCTTGAAAGATCAACCGCGTCCGAGCCGCCGCAAGCGTTTCTGCTGATGGCGGGCAGTGGATGTCCCGCAGCGTCGTCGCAATCGACGGCAAGGATTCACCGACCTCGAAATCATCTTGCTTGAGAACCTCGGCCGCTCGCGTCCGCAAGTTACTTGGCATGACCTCTTTGATCTCGTCCGCCAACACTTCGGAAACCTGTTTCGTCAGTCGACGAAGCTCATATTCCTTCACCCCTTCGGTCAGCGGATAAACCGGTTGGATGCTGCCCGTGCTTGCGTCGTCCGCCTCATCCGCATCGATAAGCTCATACTTCGGATGCGTGAACTCCCACCGCAAACCTGCAAGCTTCGGGGTCCCGCTAAGCCGGACCAGACGATCGAGCGTCAGTTGCTCGGCGCGAAACGGTTGATTGAAAAAGACGATTCGGACAACGCCCGATTCATTTTCGACAATCGCTGCGAAGATTGATTTGCCGGGAGTTCGCGATACCAGTTCAGCATCGGTGACTTTGCCGATGAACGTGGCCGCTTTTCCTTCGTGAAGATCGTCGACCCGCGTCGGCGGTGGCGGGAATTGATGTTCTCGTGGAAAGAAGAACAACACGTCTTGCGCTTGCGCAGCCCCAGTTTCCGGAACCGCTCGGCGCGTGCCGACCCGACACCGGGAATGTATTGAAGCGGCGTCATTAGCTCGAATTCAAGCTTCTTTTCCGCCGAATCGGAGTCGTTTGACAAGGATGGAGATGATGGTTCAGTCAAAACACAAATTTGGCAAACAGGCCACCCCTTGGATCATTTTGCGGGACGTCGAGGCGTGGGATTAACGTGATGAACTTTGACGTCGGGAAGTGAACTCAGGAAGCGGCGGCCGTAGGGCTTCGTCCGAACGCGGGGATCCAGCACCACGACCATCCCCTCGTCACTTCGCGTCCGAATCAAGCGGCCAAAACCTTGGCGGAACTTGATCACCGCTTCGGGTAACTGATAGTCGCTGAACGGATTGCCGCCATTAGCTTTGATCGCTTCTAATCTCGCTTCCAGCAACGGATGGTCCGGGACCGCAAAAGGCAACTTGGTAATGATCACGTTGGTCAACGCGTCACCGGGGACATCCACGCCCTGCCAAAAGCTATCCGTCCCCAACAACACGCCTCTCGGGTCGGCGCGAAACGCGTCGAGCAACTGAGTTCGGTTCTGTTCACCCGCTTGGCTGTAAAGCTGCAAGTCGTTTTCAATCAACCAAGGCGTGATCGCCTCGGCACATCGACGCAGCAACGCGTAACTGGTGAACAAAACAAAGGTGTGCCCGTCGGTGTGTCCGGCGAAGCGTTTGATCTGGCCCGGAATCGTGCGTTCGAATTCTTCCCGATTGGCCGACGGATCCGGCAAGCCGTTGACGACGATCAATTTCGCTTGCTTCTGGTAGTCAAACGGACTTCCGACTTGCAAATTCCGTCCACCCGTCAGGCCGATCCGACTTCGAAAGAACGGGAACTTCTCACCATCACCACTGGCCAACGTGGCACTGGTCATGATCACCGAGTCGATGTCTTCGCTTTGAAACAGTTCCTCGCGGAGGGTTTGACCAATGTCGACGGGCGATGCCGAAAGCGAAACACGATCCATGCCGCGCTTGTTGCCCGACTTTTCAACCCAGTAAACACTTTCCTGCTTGATCGCCTGCCCCAACCACTCCCGCAATCCACCGGCCAGCGTCAGTAAACGGTCGTGGGCCGATTGGAAATCTTGTCGATCGGAATCGTTTTCCTGCGCATCGGCGTGCCCACGCAGACGGCGAGCGAGCTTTTCCATCGGCTCGCTAAGTGAGTTTTCGACAAGGTCCGGGTGATGCACCCGTCCGTTGCGTGACTTGGATTGTTCGTACCAATCCAGAATATCGGCGAACAGAATACTGGCTGCATGGCGACATCGTTCGACCTCGCTTTGCAGACCCAGCAGGTTATGGGCGACCAGCAATCCTTTTTGTTGTCGGTCGTTGTAAAGACGATCGAACAGATAATCAAATTGCCCCGAGGTGATACGGATCCCCAAGTGATCGCCGGCGACCGCTTCGATCGTATGGCATTCGTCCAGAATCACGACGTCGTAATCGGGCAGCAACGAAAACCCTTGGCGGCGCATCGCCATGTCGGTGAACAGCATCGCGTGGTTGACGATCAACAACTGAGCGTTCTGGGCTCGGCGACGTGCGCGAAAGTAAAAACACTCTTTGAAGTGTGGGCACTTCGATCGCAAGCAATTCCCTGTGTCGCTACGAACCTCGTCCCATACCGCCGCATCGGGCTTAATGGGAAGCGTCGCCAGCGATCCATCACCTGTCGTTTTGGACCATTGTTGAACGGATTGAAGCTGCCGCATTTGGAAGTCGTTAGCCATCAACGAGGTCGACTTCGCGATCGCCCGATTCATCCGCCGAATGGACAGGTAATTGCCTCGCCCCTTCACCAACACGGCTGAAAACTCTCGCGGCACGACACTGTTAAGCAGCGGCATGTCTTTGCCGATCAACTGCTCTTGCAAGCTGATCGTATGCGTTGAAATTAGGACACGGCGTTTCTTGGGCGGCTTGTCCGTTGCATCCCCAGTTGGATTGCCGGCGTCGGAAAGTTTACCGACACCACCGGATGGTTTCACCACATCATCCAGTTCGTCGTCACCCTCTTCTTGATCCAAACTCGCTGGATGCCCTGGTTCCGCTTGATCGGCCGTGGCGTGCAAAATCGCTGGCACGAGATAGGCAAAGCTCTTGCCGGTTCCCGTTCCCGCTTCGACGATCAGATGCTCCTTCGCGGCAATCGCTGCAGCCACCTCCCGAGCCATCGCGATTTGCTGCTCGCGAGGTTCGTAGTTGGGCAACCGCCGACTGATGCTGCCGTCCGGACCCAGAATCGCATCCACATCCAGCGGCGGCTGATCCGGTTCAGTCTCTTGATTCGAATCCGATGTCACGGGCTGGTCTCTGCACGGTCGCTCGACTCGGATTCCGGCTTGTCGGTGCTGAGTACGCGATCAAAGATGCGGTGCGTCTTCGTACACGTTCCACCACCCCGCTGAATCGTTCCTCGCGAAAGTTGATTGCTTTCCAAGACCCACGAAAACTCGCCCACTTCAATCCCGTGTTCCAGTGCGACGGGCAAAATCGGATACAGCGTTACCAAACCCAGCCCCCACTTTTGGTACTCGGGTAACACGTTTGCACTGACCAATCGTAAACGCTTGATCTTTTTGCGACCAAACAGAATGTGGAACCAGCCGAACGGTAGGATCTTGCCGCCGATTCGTTTGATGATGGGGTTGTAGTCGAGCAAACCAAACCCTGCACCGACCGGCTTACCATCGATCTCCGCGATGCTGGTCAGTTCCGGAATCAAGAGTTGCTTGAGTCCTTTGCTTTGCTCGTCGACTTCCGCCTCGCTCATGGGGACATAGCCCCACGTTTGCTTGAGCGACTCGTTGTAGATGTTCAAAAAGATGCGCACATCTTCCTTGAAATGAGACCGACGAATCGGCCGCGTCGTTGCCTTAAATCGACGGGTGGACTCTTCGATAACGAACAACAACTTGGGGTCCAAGTCGTTGAGCATCTCGATCGAGACTTCGTAGCTGTACAGATCTTGTGACTTTTCAAAACCACAAGACGTAATCAGCGACTCGTAATAATCGTGGTTGTACGGGATCAAGAACGTCGGCGGTGTATCAAAACCGTCGACCAGCAAGCCAACCTCGTAGTTCAGGCTGGGATGAACCGGGCCACGAACGACCGTCATCCCTCGCTCTTGTAGCCAATCCGACGCGGTTTGCAGTAAGCAACACGCCGCATCAGGATCGTTTTCGCATTCGAAGAATCCAAAGAATCCCGTCTTCTCTTCGTGGGTCCGATTGTGGGCATGATTGACCACCGCCAAAATTCGCCCCACTACCCGTTCGTCGCGATAGACCAAGAAGGTCTGGCCCTCGGCGTCCAAGTAAAATGGATGCGGCTTGAAACCCACCAATTTCTTGCGTTCATCCCAAATCGGTGGAATCCAATTAGGATCGTCACGATAGAGACGTTTTTCGAGCTGTAGAAACTCCTTTTGGTCGCGACGGCTTTCGACGGGACGGCAAATGACCTCCGACATGGTGGCTGGGGTTTCCGAATCAAGGTGAAAAAAGTGTCAAAATGACGTGGTGGCTAAAACAGTGCCTACCCGTGAGAATAGCAAATCAAACCCGATCAGCCCATGATCGTTTGCCATGCCCTTTTGGCAGAAACGATCTTCCGCTGCAACTACCTGACTCGACTCGACATCGGCCCGCCACCTTGGAAATCATTCGCAGTTCACGAAACCCTGCCATTCGTCGTCTTTTGACGTTACGCAATAACCGGCGACGTCGGGCCGAGGGAGCCGTTCTGGTCGACGGCGCGAGGGAAACCCTGCGTGCAATCGAGGCCGGACTGACAATGCGAGCATTTTATGAACCCGTCAACGCGGCGGGCGAGACCTCGATCGATGTCGACGGCATGGACTCCGCTCGTCAACACGCCAGCAAGATCGGCGTTCATCGTGGCATTTCCAACGAACTGTTTGCGAAGATCTGTTATGGCGAAGCTCAACAGCGGTGCGTGGCTGAATTCGCCGCGATCGATGATTCCATCGACCGCATGGGCCCGCCACCACCCGGTCTGATCCTGGTCCTTGATCGAGTCGAAAAGCCAGGCAACATCGGTGCTGTCTTTCGCACCGCCGATGCGGCGGGGGTTTCCGCAGTGTTGTTGAGCGACTGCCCCAGTGATCGATTTAACTCCAACGCCATCCGTAGTTCCTTAGGCGCGGTATTCACCGTTGCATCGGGATCAGGAACCCAGGCCGATGTCAACGAGTACCTTTCGCGATACGTTGACGATGTCTATTCGATGCGGGTCGAAGGAGCGAGTTCATTTTACGACGCCGATCTGCGAGCCAACCGCGTTGCGGTCATCTTAGGTAGCGAAGCGGACGGGCTAGGCGACCGCTGGACGCATTGTGGAAGCACGCGGTCGGCGGATACGACTTCGGTTCCGCGTCTAATCCAGGCCGTGAAACTGCCGATGGCTGGCCGGGTCGATAGCCTGAACGTGTCGGTTTCGGCTGCCATCGTCGCGTTTGAGGCCGTTCGGCAACGCGGCTGATACCTCTACCACGCCGATCGACGCATCAGAACCACTACGTCTGGCAATACCAATCCATCCAGAACAAGCGGCTCAAACCAAAGAATCGTTAATGTCGACACGACCGGCCGACGATACAGAGGGTATTCGACGATCTGTCGGTGAATCCTTGTACGGTAGTTTCCAACACGGACACACAGATGGTCAACGGATGCGGAAAGTGTGCCGGGGGGGTACATGATCCATAGATCATGAGCGTAAGGATCCGCTATGTACAAAGACAAGCCGCGACTCGCTAGACGATCACGTCCAGCGTCACAAAAACGAATTTGGCTTGCAAATTTGTTGAGCCTGGGAGCCGGTGTTTCGGTCGGATTGGCGGGTGCGATTGCAACCGCCGGTCAACCAACCTCGTTGCCTCAACAGCAACGTCCAATGGGCGGTGAGGTACGCAGCAATCCATACGCTAGCCCAAGCCACGGCGTCCCAGCGGGTGCTCGGCAAATCCAGCAAACTTCGGACCTGCAGCTCTCCGAACTTCGGCTCAAGAGCATTGGCACCGCAGTTGGCTTGGTTCCCATCGGCGGTCCGCGAGTGAACACGATGGCGTTGGAAATCAGCAAGCCATCGGGATCCAAAATTCGCGTCAACCCAATGGCAAACCCAGCCCACACCGGCTTCGATGCTCCGGTTGTCGGCTTAGTCGACGAACACGTTGTCGGTCACAACGAAGCCGCTGACCAGGCTGTACCGTCGGTCGCACCACAAACCACAACGGCTTCGCCACGATCGCAGCGCAGCCAGCCACGCATCGTTGGTTTCGCCCCGACGGCGCCGAGCCAATCCAAGACGCTTGAGTTTGTGGCACCCGAAACCGCCAAAACTCAACCGGTCGTTCGCCCGGAAGCCACCACCGCATCTGTACCGAACAGCATTGCGAAAACCGCTACTCCCGCGAAACAGATGGTAGTCCCGGCAATCGAGATTGCGGAGACCGAACCGTTTGAAGCCGTCCAAGAACTAGCACTCGCAGCACCTAACGCAGATACAAATCCTGCGGCAAATCAGGTCGCTCAGCAAGAATCGAGCGTCACGTTCTCGATGACCGACTTGACGATGGACTCCAGCCTGGACGCTCCATCGAATCAAATCGCTCGCAACGAAGCCGTCATGGACGAAGCCGCTACCGACGCTCCGCCATCCGAACTGGCCATGAACGAGCCATCGGCAACCGTAACCGCCGAACCGATCGCAGTTCCAGAGAAGGTGCTCGCTCAATCAGACGACTCATCGCTTCCGGATCCAGTGGTCCTGAATGTCGAATCCCTACCGCTGCTGCCAACGCCTAACGATCAATGGGTCGCCAAGGGCGACGTTGTTACGAAGGCGGAAATTGGCGAAGTGGTTAAGAATCCTAAGATTCAAGCACGTCTGGCTGAACGCCCGCGTTATCCGCAACGATTCCGACCCCACGTCGAAGTCGCCGCACCACCCATGATCTCGTATCAAGCTCCAGCCAGCTCACGAGAATCCAATACTCACGTGCGGTCCGCGCCCATCGTCTCGGCAAGCCTAGCTGGTTTTGCCAACAGGAAACCAGCACCCGAGGCCTCAGCTTCGGAAACAACCAGCAAAATGGTTGCCAAACCGGCCAAGACAATCAGCAAGCTCGATCGGCTTACTGGAACGATCCGTCGGGACTATCCCGCGTCATCGGTTTCCATCCGCGAATCGAAAGATCGTCTGATCGTATCCGGTACGTGCAGTGACCGCGAAGAGGCCACTGAAATCATTCGTATGGTTCGCAGTCAATTTTTGGTCCCTGTCGACGACCAACTCGTCATCCGCTAGTGATTTGACGTTTTCCCATCCATTGTTCGTAGCTTGTCGGTCACGTGACCACATATTCAGTTTCGAGGTTCTATCATGAACATGACTTGGTTCCCCAGCACAGCAACTGCCAGCACTCGAGCTGCCAGTACCACGGCTGACCGTCCAACCATTGGTTGCGCTATGAAAATTAAATGCTTACGAACACTGAAGTGGGGCATGGCATTCGCCTTGGCAGGAATGCTTACGGCCGATGCGGACGTGCAAGCCCAATTCGTGCAGCACGGCGGCCAATCGTTTCCAGTGGTGCAAGCATCAGATGCCTTGGCGATGATGTCGACTCCGCAGGAAACAGCACCGCTTACCAATCTCGACAATGCGATCCAGCAAGTCGGGCACCAGTGCCGTGGCAATTGTGGCAATAGCCAATGCAGCGGCGGTTGTTCCAGCACGAACTACGGTGCAGGGTCGAGCATGTACGGGGCGGGAGCCTCTTGCAACTCAGGCGGTTGCATGGAATGCCCTACGTGCGAACCTTACAAGTACGCTCGAGTCGAAGCGGTTTACATGCGTCGCGAAGGGCTCGACAACTTCACACGTTCTCAGCTTTTCGAACTCGATGAATACGATTTCGAATGGGCACCGCGTGTCACGATCGGTAGCGTGCCGGATTGTGTCAACGGAACTGAAGTCAGTTTCACTGGCCCTCTGAACTGGGAAACGAGCGCAACTCTCAATGACGGCAACGGACGAACTTTTCTAACTGAAAGTTATGACGCGGTTGACCCCGACGTCGGCTACGTATTCCTGTTCGCCCCTCCGGGTGGTGATGCCGACCTTTTGATTGACGTTCAACGTCAACGATACGAGTCAACCTATTGGTCCGCTGAAGCGGTTCAAACCATGATGGCTTGGGACATCGCCAAGTTCTCGTTCGGTGGTCGCTACATCAGCTTCGAAGAAGAGTACTCCTACACCGCTAGCAGCACCACCGTCGCAGGCACCCACGCTACTCCCGGAACCGGTCGTATCGCTAGCGATTCAACCAACAACATGATTGGCCTTCAAGTGGGCCTCGAAATCTTCACCCCGGTTTGCAACAACGTGTCATCGTTCTTGCGAGCCAAAGCGGGTGCCTACTGGAATCTGGCCGAAGGCAGTGCCATCGTCCAAGACGACGCCGCCACCCCCCTATACCGATCTTCGGATGACGACGGTGGATTGGCTGGCATGTTCGAAATCAGCAACGGCTTGCAATACCAACTCGGCGAACTGCTTGCAGTGCATGCCGGCACCGAACTGTGGTACATCACCGAAGTCGCAACGGCTGAGAATCAAATTCCTAGCTTGGTTGGTCTGAATGCCAATCGCCGAAGCGTTAACACCAGCGACGACGTCTTGTTCGTCGGCTTCAACTTCGGAGCCACGCTTAAGTTTTAAGCGTCATCTTTCTTGATGCGTCGTTGAAGCCAACGCTTCGCCGACGCCGCTGGCCCCTTCGGAAGGTCGGTTTCGGACTTCGCCTTCTTTCCGATCGAGTGTTCAATGATTCGTTTGCGTGTTCGGTCCATCGAACTGCCGCACTGCGGACATTGCGACGGCGGAGGCGGCACTCGCACATCACACCCCGGGCAATAGTGCTCGATCGTCGGACGGCGGGCAGCCTCGAATAGCCCACCCACTTCCGACGCAGTGAACCAAGACGAATCGTCCTTGCGAACCATCGTCGTCGGTTCCACCGTGCCATCTCGCACCAGGGTCAGTAAATCAGCGGGACGTAACGGCCCGAGATCTCCGCTTTCAGCGCGGACAAACCAAATCGCCATCGGACTAGATAGACTCGATATGCAGGCTACGGCGACGACGTTCCGCTCGACGAACATCGTCGATCAGTCCCGAAACCTCGCTGACGTTTCCGATTCCCAATAGACGAAGCTCAGGATCACTACGATCCGAACTGGTGATATTGATGGACCCTACGCCAAAAACTCGCTGAATCGGGCCCTGTTCGTAGCTCACATCGTCGATATCAATCACTTCGATGCGGTCGGTCCGGCGAGTCAAAAGTCCGGTTTTGTGGATGAACCGCTGGCTGGTCAATTCATAGTGGTAACCCAACCGCATGCGAGCGTAGTTGGCTGCTACGAGAACCCAAAGCACGGCGATAATCGCCAAAGCAATCCCGAAGGGTACCTGCTCCATCATGATGGCGGCAACAATTAGGGCCACGCTGACTAAGGTCAACACAATCCACGATCCCACCATCGCTTTCGGGCTATAACCGCCGTTCCACAGCGATTCTTCCTCTTCGTGGTCGTCCATCGAATCACGTTTGGCCGCGACTTCTTGTGAAAATCGATCACGCGGCGAGTTTGGCGGTACCGATCCCGCATTTTGAGTGACCGGACGTGCCTTGGCTGGCTCTGCTGCGGGATCCGTATTTTGGCCTACTGCGGGTGGAGCGGCATCTTGGGCTTGGTTATTGTCGGGTGCGTCAGGGTTGGCTGATTCGCTCATAATGGACCTGCTTCAATGAATAATGAACACTGTTGATGAATCAGGCCTAATTCCTGGTAGGATCAGGCGCGGCGACTAGCATGAATATATCACAGTGCCCAGAATGCCGTCAGAGACCCTCAACCAAGATCCACAATCTGAACACGAAGCGTCCGGCTGACGCCGTGTCCGTTTCATCCCAATTCTGGCTGTTTCTTTCACCGAGTCCCCATGCGTTGCCCATTTTGTCATTCGGATAACGACAAGGTGCTGGATTCCCGATCCGCCCAAGCCGGTTACCGCGTGCGACGCAAACGTCTTTGCCAGCAATGCGGTCGAAGATTCATCACGCTCGAACAAATCGATGATCTCAGCGTTCGGGTCGTCAAAAGTGACGAAACTCGTGAGCCATTCGATCGCGAAAAAATTCGCCGGGGCATCGAACGAGCCTGTTCCAAACGCAGCGTTCCCAGCGAGACGATTGAATCCACCGTCCAGAAGATTGAAGCGGCAATTTATTCCGAATTTGATTTCGAGATCCCAGCCGAAAAGATTGGCGAGGTCGTCCTGCGATTCTTGGCTGGCGTCGATGAAGTCGCTTACATCCGGTTTGCTAGCGTGTATCGTGAATTCGAAAACGCCAAAGACTTCCTGCGAATTGTTTCTGGGCTGCAAACATCCCGCGCCGATAGCGAGGACGTGAAACCGCCCGCATCCGCCAAGAAAGCATCCAAGAAGCCGGCCAAGAACAAGTCTAAAACGGAAAAATCGTCGTGAGCGGCCGCACTGCACTTGCTTGGAAGAATCTGGTTCACGCCCCGCGTCGACTTGTCCTGGCGACCGCAGGTGTTGGCTTTGCGGCTGTTTTAATGTTCACGCAAAATGGCTTCCAACATGCGTTGCTGGATAGCCCAATCGCGATCATTAAGAAACTGGATTGCGATTTGGTCGCCGTTAGCCCGGCTCGCTACATGCTGTCCGTCAATCAACGCTTTTCCAGAAGCCTTCTCCGCCGAGCCCTGGCCAATCCCGACGTCGATGCAGTCGAGCCGCTATTGATTGAACTGTCCCTCGCTCAGGTGCGGGTCGCTGGTAACCCGGCAAGGGCCATTCGGGTCATTTCAGTCCCGGACTCTCCAGGCTGGCTTAACATCGAAAATTTGGAAGCATCCCGTTCACGGATCCAGCCCGCTGGCACCGCGCTCGTTGATCGGCAATCTCGAAAAGAATACAAGTTCGAATGGGACGCTGATGGGCAACCCAAAAAACAGGTTGTTGAACTAGCGAAAAAACGCATCCGCTTGGTCGGCACGATCCAATTGGGAACTGACTTTGCCAACGAAGGCACGCTGATGGTGCGTGAGCAAGCCTTTGCCGACTACTTTCCCATCCGAGGTTCCGGCAAGCCGCTCGAAGTGGTTGACGTGGGAATGATTAAACTCAAGGACGGTGATCGCAAGTCGCCCGAGGAAATCGCATCCATCGCCCGTCAATTGCAAGAGATGTCCAATGGCCAGTGGGTCGTGATGACTCCCAAACAACTGGAAACTCGCGAAACAAATTTCTGGAAATCACAAACCCCAGTTGGGAAGATCTTTTCAATCGGAACGCTGATGGGTTTCATCGTTGGCGTGATCATTTGCTATCAAATCCTGTACACAAGCTTACAGGACGCGATGCCCGAATTTGCGACGCTCAAAGCGATGGGCTATCCCAATCGCTACTTCGTCGGTTTGGTGACCCAACAATCGGTCTTACTGTCTTTGTTTGGATTCATTCCCGCACTTATCGTGACGTTCGGTTTGTATTGGGGCGTGGAATGGGTTTCTGGGTTACCGATGCGTTTGAACGTCATGCGTGCCGGGATGGTATTGTTATTAACGACAGCGATGTGCCTGACCAGCGGCATGCTGGCGCTTCGAAAATTGTTGCGAGCCGATCCGGCTAGCCTGTTCTAAGGAAATAGCAGTGAAACGTTTTGTTCCTGTTTGTATGTTTGCGGTATGCGCGTTCCTCTCCACCGGAACGTTCCAAGGTACCGGTTTGTTTGAACAAAACTGCGCCGCACAAATCCGTGTGGGGATGCAGAACCCAAACGAATCGGAACTATTGCCGCCGCCCCGAAGCGTTCGTCAACAAATCCGCGAAGCCGACGAAGCGATCCAGCAAGAACGTTACAGCGACGCTGTCGTCCGACTCGGCAATTTGCTTCGCCGGGTATCCCGAGAGAACTTGCCTGAAACGGCCCAGGACTATTTCATCAATCCTAACTCGTCGGGTTTCGATCGCGATGCACAAGATCGTGGCGTACAGGATCCTGAACCCGACTTGATCGACGAACAATCGCTACCATCTGAACAGGACGCAGCCGACCAACCAACCATCATGCGATTGGTTCGGGCCAAGATTGGCCAACTGCCTAAGTCAGGCTTGGAACTTTACGAACTTCGCTACGGTCCGCTTGCCGCCAAGACGCTCAAGGATGCCGAAACCACACGCGACTGGCACGCCGTTGAACAGGTCCGGCGAGAGTTCTTTCACACTCAGGCTGGCTACGAGGCATCATTCCTATTAGCGATGCGAGAGTGGCAACTCGGAAACCCACTGGCGACCCTGATGCTACTAACCGATGTGGTCACGTCGCCTCAAGCCGTGCAACAACTCGGTGACCAGGTGATCTGGCTTCACGCTGGATCCCAAGCTCTGACCGAACGCGAGATCACACCACCCACACGCTGGCCGGCTAGCCTGGCCAAGAACGCGAGAAACATCGAAGGATGGCAAGCGGCCGTCAAGGATCGTTTTTCGGGCAAGTCGATCACCGCCCAAGCCGAAGCCAATCAATATGCCATGTTCGGTGGACGTCCCGATCGCAACGGTGTCTCGGGCGGCCAAATGCCACTCAGCAACCCACGCTGGATGCTAGAAACATCCGGCAGCCCACGCCAGGAACGCCTGATCGAATCGGAAGCGGAACAACTCAAGGCCACCGGGTTGTTACCGCCTCCTTCATGGACGCCGCTGCGTGTTGGCGATCAGTTGTTGATGCGAACAACCCAACGATTGCTAGGTGTTGATCAACGAACCGGCAAACGCATCTGGCAATACCCTTGGTTCTCGCCTCCGGAATCGGTGTCTGACGAAGACGACGAAGATTCCGGCAGTCTACGGCGCCAAGCGGACCCTAACGACATTTTGGCGCAACGCGTTTGGAATGATGTGCCCTATGGTCAATTGTCCAGCGACGGACAACGCGTCTACATGATCGACAATCTCGAACAAATCCAGATCGAACGTATCAACCCATTTGGGATGCGAGGCATCCGTTCCATCCAGGCCAGCAAGAACACGCTCGTTGCTCTGGATGTCGCGACCGAAGGCAAACTCATTTGGCGACTGGGTGCCGTTGAAAACGAACCCTCGCCTTTGGCTGACGCTTTCTTTTTGGGTCCACCGCTACCCGTCCGCGATCGACTTTATGTGATGGCGGAGCTGGCCGGCGAAATCTTGTTGATTTGCTTGGATCCCGCGACGGGCTCTGAGCACTGGCGGCAGGTCCTGGTTTCGATTGAGTCCAGCGGAATCACATCCGATCCCGTTCGCCGCGTCGCCGGTGCGATGCCGACGTACCACAATGGACTTCTAGTCTGTCCGACCGGAACCGGTGTGACGGTCGCGGTCGACCTGATCGACCGCACCTTGCGTTGGGTCCATCGCCAAACACGCAACCAAGACTTCGTTCGCAATGTCTTCCGGCCGCCACCGGAAGTATCGATGACACAACTAAGCCAGCGTTGGGCTTCGTCCGTCGCCATCGCCGAAGGCAACCACATCGCGCTGACGCCGGTCGAATCAGATCGCCTAGTCATCCTGGATGCGGTTACTGGAGAAACTCGGTTCCAGCCGCAACCTCGTATCAAAAATCTGTATCTCGCGGGAATTCGAAACGACCAATACATCATCGTCCGCGCTGACCGAGTGATGGGCTATGACATTCACTCGGGCGACGAAGTTTGGTCCACTCCCAACACCCTGATGAAGTCGAATCAGCGCGTAAGCGGCCGTGGAGTGTTTGGGAAGTCAAGCTACTTCTTGCCGACATCCAACAACGAACTTATCGAAATCTCGACCAATGACGGCAGCATTCTGTCTCGCCGAGTGGTTCGTTTTCCGTTGGGCAATCTGATCGTTGTCGATGGCGAAATCGTGTCCCAAGGCGCCACCACGCTTGCGGTTGCCTACGGCCAAGATTCGCTCGAACCTACGGTGGATCGGATTCTTGCCGCGGACCCCGATGACTTTTTCGCCACTGTTCGCAAGGCGGAACTGTTGATGGAACTCGATGAACGCGAACCCGCACTCGCGTTACTCGCCAAAGCCCGCGATATCGATCCGGAAAACGATGAGGTCATCTTGCTATCGGTCGAGGCCATGCTCGGTAGCCTGCGTGAAAAACAATCGCTATCCGACGCCGATCTCGAAACGTTAAAAACGCTGATTGATCGTCCAGATCAAAGAGCGGAATTACTGGTTCTGCAGAGCACCCACTTACTGCAAAACGGGGAGCATGCGAAAGCCTTCGAACTCTTGCTCGAGCTTTCCGAGCTTCTCGCCCTATACCCGAGTATCAACGATCAGCAATCACACATTTTGCCCATCGATGGCCGACAGTTTTTGTTGTCGTCATGGGTGAGTGCTCGCGTTGCTGAAATCGCAGCCGCTGGGGACGAAACCACAACCCAACAAGTTGGCGAAGCCCTTCAAAATCATCTCAACCAATTCGCGCATGTTGGACAATCCAGCCCCAGTCGCCGATTGGCACATTTCGCTCCAATGTCGTCGATCATGGATTCCGAGCGACAACTGCTACTGAATCGGTACCTTCGCCAGGGTGATTACCTGGCTTGTGAACGGCTGGCCTGGGCGACAGAACTGCCCACCGATAAACATGCCGCTGATCTCGACCTCAGCAGCCTGCTAGCGTTAGCCAAGACTTACAGTCGTGCCGCTTGGGTACAGGATCGAAACCGAATCGCAACGTTGCTTCAAACACGCGACGGTCTCACCCCCGACGATTCGCAAACCATTTTGAACACGCTTGAAGAGTTCCCCGCCATCGGCGTCATGCGTGGCCAAGTCCAATGGCCGCCGTCGGTCAGCTTGCAATGGCAATCCACCCGCGCACGTCCAATCCATGGCCTGACCTCTGACCGCCGATACGCCAAAACGATTCACTTGATGGGTCAAACGACGGCGGGTTGGCAAGCAATCAGCGACAACAATCCAATCGCGCTGCTGGAACGAAACGGCATCGCCCGATCGATTCCTGTCGAAGGCCTCACGGCGCGTAATTCCAGCGACAAAGAAGTCACGATCAGTGGCGGCTTGATGCTCGTCCTTACGCCATCCGAACTGATCGCGATTGACCTCTTTCGCGTTCTAGCGGGAAGCTCCGATTCCCCAGCGGTTCGGTGGCGACGTAGCCACAGTCCGGACGGACAACCGGTAGCCAAACTGCGAAGTGAAACTTCCAAGTTCGGTGACGAGGTCTATCGCTACCTCACCAATACGAAAACTGCAAACGCCGATGAGGCCCAATTGCGTTTGGGTCCCGTCTTAGGCAATCGTCTATTCCTGCTTCAAGGAAACGAACTGGCCTGTTTCGATTGCGTGACCGGCGAACCACTTTGGCGAAGCGACATCGGCGCCCCCGGAAGCGGAGTCGTCGCACGTGATGGACGTGTCGCTGTGCTTAGTGAACGCAACAACGAAGTCATCACGTTCGATTGGCATGACGGTCGGCGTATTGAATCGAAGCCGTTGCTGATCTCGTCCATGATGACCGCGATCGGGAATCATGCCCTTTTGGTCTCCAAATACGATGCGACGAAAGAGGAAGCGACCTCCAAGTTGCATGACCCGTATATCGTTGAAATCTTCGACCCAATCTCGATGCAACGTGTCCAACGCCGCGTCGCCTCGCCAGTTAACTTGACCGATCAAGATCGGACCTCCGGCTACGGCGAACTGATCGAAGGCCGCTACTTCACGCTGCTTGACAACGAAGGGCGTGCGACGATCTGGGACGTTCTGACTGGTGAAGAAATCGCCGATGTGAGCGTGCCCATTCGGCCTAACCTATTCCGATTGTCCGCGATGCGTTTGCAGGATCGTTTTCTACTTCTACCACGCTGCAAGCTATCCCAAACAACACTCCGCACGGTCAGCTCCATCACAGTTGCTGGCGGTGCCTCGGTTCAGGGCATCACCGATGTGCACTGCATCAAGGCATCACCCGAATCCGAGACGGCGGAACTTGCTTGGAGCCGTTCGTTTGATTCCGCTCGCGGTATCACAACCCACCAACCCTTTGCAACTCCGATGTTGCTACTGACCCGCGGGCACTTCTACAACACCAGCACCACCGCCCGCCGGCGAGAACTGGATGTTTGGGGACTGAGCGTCGAGACTGGCGAAACGCTTGTCGAGCTGGAACAAAAGCAAATCAACAGCCCTAATTCCAAAATCGAAACCGACGTGCGGCTACTGCCCCATCGCAATCAAATCCTGGCTACGGTCCAAAGCGAACTGCTCACTTTCACCTTCTCCGACACTCCACTAAACACCCCGTCGGACGAGGAAGCCGAAACCGATCCACCATCGGACGAAGACTCCGACCAGTCACCTCCGTCGGACGTTCTTGATGAATAGCGATCAGGTGCGGATTCAACGTGATGAAGCCGGCGCTCAGGTGCAAACCGGCATTGGGGTTTTCGGAGGATCGTTTGACCCCATTCATGTCGGACACCTTTGGATGGCCGAATCCGCGTTAGAACAACTACCCGTAAGCCATGTGCGTTGGTTCCCCGCCGCGACCAGCCCGTTAAAACCCCATGGTCCGGTCGCTGACAATTCCCAACGTCTGCAAATGCTAAAACTGGCGTTGGCCGGACAAAAAGGTCACGTAGTTGACCCTTGGGAACTGGAGCAAGAAGGCGTTAGCTACACCGTCGACACTCTGAACTATTTACATGCGTCTCAACCCGACGCCCCCTTGTTCCTGATCATGGGCGCCGACTCATTGGCCTCTTTTGACCGCTGGAAAGATCCCGCCAAAATTCTCCAGCGGTGCACCTTAGCCGTTATCGCTCGGGGAGGTCACGCTGAACCCGACTACCAAATTCTAAACGACTTCGCTGATCCCGACGTTGTGCAGAAGTGCCGCAACGCCGAAATCCGCATGCCACAAATCGAAGTCAGCAGCAGCGATCTACGATCGCGACTGGCGCGGTCCAAATCAATCCGCTTCCAAACCCCACACCCTGTCGCCGCCTTCATTCGCAACGAATCACCATACCCGGTCGACTAACGTTGATGCGTTTTAAGCAGCGTGGCGATTTTCGAACATAGCCAGCGATAGGTGTGCCGCTTTCCGGCCGCGTTCGATCAAATCTTCTGGGCGACTGAAGTCAAACCAGGCCACGTTTCCGACTTCAGGACGAATGATCACGTCCGCAGCCTCAAGCACGTGTCGCCGCATCATCCGCTCGCAAACATCGTCCAATCGCATCATCACATCCAATGCCGTATCACACCGATCGATACAAGTCGGATCCTGGCTAACGTCCACTCCAATCGTTAAGTCGCTTGCGTAGCTGCGGGCAAGCAGTGTGGGAAGCGATTCGATTACCCCGATATCGCATAGCAACATGTTGCCCCACCGAACCGGCGGAAAGATTCCTGGTATTGCCGACGAAGCCTGCACTGCCAAGCGAAGCGATCCCTTTTCCAGCACGACGCGTTGACCGCTATACAGATCAACCGCCACGATACTCAATGGGCACTTCACATCCGCGATATCCATGTCCGGCAACAAGTGTTCAATCGCATCACACAAAGATTCATCCGATATCAAACTCGGTCCGGTCGCTGCCCTTGCTAATCGCCGATGAGCCGACAAAACCTTGGTCAATCGTGTGTACCAAGAAAACGTGCTTCCGGAATGTTCATCGCCACTCGGTGGAGCGGCCCCACACAATTCTTGCTGCTTAAGTTGAAAGATCGGCGAGTGCAGAAGCTGCAACGCTTGCGATTGCACTTTCCGGATGTCCGGTTCGATAGCGCACATGGCACCAACCAAACTTCCCATGCTAACGCCTACGATGCGCTCGATTTGGACTCCTGACTCGCCGATGGCTTGCATCGCCCCCAAGTGCGCCAGTCCCCGCGCACCTCCACCTCCCAGCGCAACCACAGCCCGCCGCGATACCACATCGGTATCCGGCATCCTGTCGTTGCTATCCGGTTGGATCCAAGGCGAAAATATTTCGAACAGTTTCATAAGTCCTCCCACTCAATTTTCCGAAGCTGTCTCGTACGACTGCAAGATTCCACTTGACTCAACACCGTCCAACTCGTGCCAACCCTTTTCGGCAATACGTTTGCCTAGCTGGGTCACCTGATGGAATTCACGATCGGTTGCCTTGGCTCCCGTGATTCTGCGACGCAGTTCAGCGCAAAGAGCGACTCCGGCCGATTCGGTGACCGAGTCGCGAGACAAAGCTGCGTATTGGCTTGTCACTAGGATCACCAACGCATCCTGCATCTTGGATGAAAGCTGTGACATACGACACTGTCGGTCAGCCAACTTCAATTGATGCTTACGCATCGTCGAACTAATCTCGAAACCGCCTTCGGAAAGGGTGCGTTGTGCAAACTTGGCATGCGCGTGCAACTTCGCCGACATATCCGGCAACCGTGTCCAGTGCGCTCCGCCCAATCGTCGACCAGCGTACCACTTCGAATACCGCATCATTGGTTCACGCAGCGCCCAAAGATGCGACGGGTTGGCTAGATTTGGCTGTGAAATCCCAAGATCATGCAGCGTTCGACCGATCGGCTCGAAGAACGTCTTACCGTGATGCTTGACGAGCGACTTGAAGAAAGCCATCCCCAGCATTTCGCCTTCACCCTCGTAAATGCACGGCGCCAGAAACTCATGCACATTGTCGCCGAACATGTGACCGTGCAGGAACGAACGCCCACCATGCGTCTTCATGAACAACTCGATCGCCGCTTCTTTTTGCGCCTCACTGCCAAATATTTTCGCGACAATGCATTCCATCTCACCGCGGAACCCTTGATCAAGCAAGCCAGCACACCACTGCGTCATCGCGTCACAGCCCACGATTAGGCCCGCCATTCGACCTATCCGTCGACGCACCAACTCGCGTTGTTCGATTGCCTGCCCGTACGTTTTCCGGAAACTTGCCCACGGCAAAATCTCTGACAACATCCAACGCATCGTGCCTGCGGCATTGGCACACAACGCGACTCGGCCAAGATTCAATCCGTGGTATGCGATCGTCAGTCCGTCACCACGTACCGGTATCAACCGGTTTTCCGCTGGGACACGGAAATTCTTGAATACAAGACCGTTGTTATGTGCCCGGCGTAAAGCATAGATACCGTATTGATTCAGCTGAAAATGCTCGTCTTGGTGATCGGGCAAATCAACAATCAACACGCTGGGCACATTGTCAATTTTGCACACCAAACCAATCGTCCGGCCCTCGATCGCATTGGTGATGAACAGCTTCTCGCCATTAACGACGTACTCATCACCGTCCAAGACCGCTGTCGTTTTCAAAGCCGTCAAGTCACTACCGGCGCCCGGTTCAGTTAATGCGAAAGCCGACAATCGCGTCCCATCAGCCAGCTTAGGAAGCAAACGTTGTTTCTGTTCCGCGGTTCCGAATGATCGCACCGGATCGACCGCCCCAATGCAACCATGAACCGAGGCCAAACCGGCGACCGTCGGATCGATCGTTGCCATGGAGGTCACCAAACGAGCGAACTGTTGCATCGAAGCGCCGCTTCCGCCGTATTCCCGATCGACCAGGGTTCCCCAATACCCAGCGTCACCGAGATCCGCCAACACATCATCCGCAATTTTGCCCTGATCGTTCAACAATGTCCCGCGATCCCGGTGATAGCGGACCAATGACAACGAACGCTCGCTGACCCGATTCACGTCTTCGGACGGCATATCGAGATCACAGTAGAACAATTCGGTCGGCACTAACCGATCCCAAACCGCTCGGTGCGCGGGACTGTTGGCGGTTTGATACTGCGGTGCGAACAGGTCTTCCACCTGATCATCAGCACTGTCTAGCACACCAGTACGACGAGCTTCGTCGGCCGAGGCACCGCCTAACCGTAGTGCAACCTCAGCAAACGACTCACCTTGTTTGACAGGACCGGCCTCCACACGGTTAGCTTCCGTTGGTGCCAGCGTCTCGTCTTTATGAATATCGGTACTCATCAGAAATCTCCTCAACGATAGGGACATCACCGCACTCGATATCGAGCGGAAAACGCCGGCGAATCAGGCTCTCGCCCCCGCCGGCTAAGTCATTCAATGGGTCGACCTAGGCTCACGATGCAATCGAGGACCAAAGAAGGTCTCGCCACGCTCGGCCATCGCCAGCAACTCCTCGGGCGGAGTGAATCGGTCGCCGTGCAAAACGCATAAGTGGTTGCTGTTCTGAACCACCCGTTTCAATCCAATCGTGTCAACTAAATGCAACGGACCGCCGTGGTGGGGTGCAAAGCCGGTCCCAAGCACCATCGCCAAGTCAATCGCCCAAGCTTCCTCAACCACCTTCACCTGATGGCAGGTGATGGCTTCAATCAGCATCGGGTAAACCAACCGACGCTGAATCTCCGATAAGCCATCGACGACAAAGCCATCTCGATTGGAAACCAACTTTGCTTCAGCCGGTTTATTGAGCCGATCCATCGCCCTCCAGATGCGACCTTTGCGATAGTCGTAAAAGCCGCGACCGGTCTTCTTTCCTAAACGGCCCGCACTGACCATTTCAGACAATGGCGTCACAACCTCAGCGGTCCCGCGAGAAACCGACTTCAACGAACTGGCGACATGGACCGCGATATCCAGCCCCACTTGGTCGAGCAATTCCAGCGGCCCCATCGGCATACCAAACTTCCGCACCTGACCGTCGATCTGCTTCACCGTATAGCCTTCGCCCAACATCCGCACTGCTTCCCCTAGATAAGGAAACAGCACTCGGTTGACCAGAAATCCTGATGTGTCAGCGGTCACCACCGGTGTCTTGCCCATCGCTTTGACAAAGCCGATTAGACGAGCAACGGTGGCCTGATCCGTGTTTTCACAGCGAATCACTTCCACCAATTCCATCCTATGAACAGGATTGAAAAAATGCAGGCCGGCTACCCGTTCAGGATGCTCGGTCGCCTCGCTCATTCGGGACACCGAAAGCGAGGACGTATTGCTAGCCAAGACGGCAGTCGGGCGAGTCACGCGGTCCATTTCAGCAAACACCTTCGCCTTCACTTCATCGCGTTCGACAACTGCTTCGATCACCAAATCACAACCGTTCAATTCGATTGGCTTGGTCGTGTAAGAAACTCGATCGAGTGTCGACTTCAGCTTCGCTTCCGACCAATCTTGACGCGAGGCCAAACTCTTCATGAGCTTCGTCACTCGTATTCGCCCTGATTGCAATTGCTTGTCGTCGATCTCTTTGACGACCACGTCAAAATCTCGGACCGCCGCAAGCTGAGCGATTCCCGCTCCCATCGCCCCTGCTCCGATCACACCGACGCGGCGAATCGGTGAATGATGCAGAGCGGGCGTCACGTCTTCGGTCCAGGTTGAAAACTTGCGAGCCTTTTCGCGAGCAAAAAACAGTCCCAATAACCGCTTGGATGTGGACGTATTGAGAAGCTTAACGAACTCTTCCCGCTCCACTTGATAACCGATCGGCCCACGCTCAAAGCCCGCATCGATTGCCCGAATGGCGGCGTTCAAAGCTGGATAATGAAGCGACTTCGATGCGACCTTTTTACGGGCTACCGACAAGATTCCTTGACGAATCCACCCCATTTGTGACAATCGGATCTTGAGTTTCGTCATCCACCCATGTGCACGTCCCTGCTTACGATAAAGCACTTTCGTAACAAAGTGATCGCGTTGCGTTTGCCACTGTTCCGGATCAATCGCTTGATCAATTAGTCCGACTCGCACCGCGTCTTGCGCATTAAGGTGCTTGCCTTTCAAGATCATGTCTAAGGCAGTACCGATCCCTACTAATCGGGGCAAACGTTGGGTTCCGCCCCATCCGGGGATCAACCCTAACTTGATCTCGGGAAGTCCAATCTTCGTGTGGCTGTTTGCTCTGGCGATTCGGTAATCGCACGCCAACGCCCACTCCAAACCTCCGCCTAAACATGGCCCGTCAATCACCAACATGGTTGTCATCGGTAGCCATGCAATGCGTTGAAACAAAGATTGCCCAGCGACGATCAACCGGGTCGCCTCTTTAACAGAATCGATTTCCGCAATCGCCGACACGTCCGCGCCAGCGAGAAAACCGCTTTCCTTGCCGCTTTCAAACACCACCAATCGAATTCCAGCAGCGTGCTCAATCGAATCGACAATCTGACTGAGTTCCTCCATTACATCCCGTGTCAGGATGTTGAAGGGTTTCCCCGGCACATCGATTGAAACGGTGACCACACCGCGTTTGTCTTCGGTCACGGTGAAGTTGTGATAAATCGCCGTATTCATTTCATTCTCCCAGTTCTGTTTCCAAAATCATCGCCACACCCTGGCCGCCCCCCACACAAAGACTGGCCAACCCTCGCCGCCCACCGGTTTGTTTGAGCGATCGAAGCATCGTTAACACCAAACGTGTTCCTGTTGTGCCGACCGGATGCCCCAAAGCAATCGCTCCGCCGTGCACATTTAGCTTGGCTGGATCGAGCACGCCAACGGCCTCCGATCGCCCCAACTCATCTTGCGCGAACTTTCTAGAAGCTAACGCCACTTGGCACGCCAGCACTTGCGCCGCAAAGGCCTCGTTGATCTCCACCAGATCAAAATCGTCTAGCTTCAATCCGGTCCGATCGAGCAGTTTGGCGATTGCATAGACTGGCCCTAAACCCATCCGGCGAGGATCACATCCCGCGATTGCATAGTCCGTCACGTAACCAATCGGCGAACCGGAGAAACGGTCCAGCCGGTCTGCCGCCGACAAGACAAGACATGCCGCACCGTCCGTTAACGGACAACTATTACCAGCAGTAACAGATCCTTGTTTATCAAAGATCGGACGCAACTTGGCGAGCGCCGCCATGGATTGCCTGTATCGAATCGCATTGTCTTTCTCGAACGATACCGCGTCTCCCGTCGCAACTGGCGTGATCTCACCGGACAGAAAACAAGCTTTTTGAGCCGTTTCTGCCTTCTGATGGCTCTCCATCGCGAACTTGTCTTGCTGCTCGCGCGTGATGCCAAACTCTTTCGCAAGAACCTCCGCGGTCTCGCCCATATTCAATCCAGAAACCGGATCGGTTAATCCCAGCTCGATGCCAATGACTGGCTTGAAGTCACGAGGGCGAAACTTCATGACGGCCTTCATCTTTTGTGCAAAAGTTCGGGCGCGTGCCAATTCCATCCAGCGACTTGCCGCCTTCGGATGAACAAGCAATGGAATGTTCGACATCGATTCGGTCCCGCCTGCGACCACGGTCGAAGCCCGACCTCGGTGAATCGCATCCCACCCCGACAGGATGGATTCCATGCCCGACGCGCAGTTACGATTGACGGTGTGCGCGATTCGGTCTTGAGGAACGCCAGCGCTCAGTGCGATCACACGAGCCACGTTGGCGGCATCGGGTGGCCCCGATACATTTCCCATCACGACTTCATCAATGTCTTTGGCCGTCACACCGGCTCGTTCTACGGCGGCCAATAGAGCAACTCGCCCTAGCTCAACCGCTGAGACATCATTCAAGTCGGTCATCGCTTTGGCAAACGGAGTGCGTACTCCCGAGACAATCGCTACAGGTTCAAGCGGTTTCATATTGCGGTCTCCTTTGCTGAGTCGCCGGTACTGAGCGTCTCATCATTCATCGCCTCGTCTTTCACGGGCGTTTGGGACGAGGACGTTTGAGCACCTTCACGAAGCGAGCGACGAATCACCTTGCCGAGAAAGTTACGAGGCAGGTCCTCGCAAACCTCGTACATCCGGGGACGTTTGTACTTTGAAAGCAATTTCTCACTATGAGCCCGAGTAGCCGCTTCATCCCATTTCGATCCCGGCGCAAGCACCAGAAACGCTTTTACAACCTCACCGCGGCTGGGATCCGGGACGCCTACCACAGCCGCCTCCTGGATCCATTCGGCTTGAACTAAAGCCGACTCCACTTCGCTGGGATAAACGTTGAATCCCGACGTGATAATCAGATCCTTCTTGCGTCCCACAATCTTGTAACGACCAGCGGTGTCTTGCATGGCTAGATCACCGGTATACAACCATCCGCCACGAATCGCCGCTTCGGTGGCAGCCCGATCGTTCCAATAGCCCATCATGACTTGGGGGCCACGGATAATGAGCTCGCCCACTTCGCCGTGCAACACCGGGGTAAGGCCGTCTTCCGCGTTCACGATTCGCGATTCGGTACGGGGCAATGGGTAGCCAATCGTGCCGTACGCTGGTTCACGGAATAGATGCCCGACGTGGGTTACCGGTGACGCTTCGCTCAATCCATAACCTTCGACAACCAAGGCTCCGGTATGGCGACTGAATTCGTCAGCTACTTCCGCATCCAACGGCGCACCACCGGAGATCACCCAACGAAGCCCACGCAGGTCAGGTTCCACCGCGCGAAATCGCTCATTCATCGCTACCAGCATCGCTGGAACGGCATGGAAAACAGTTGGCTGATGCTCGTGAAGCAGGTCAATGACTTGGTTACTATTAAAACGATGGTGCATGATTAAAGTTGCCCCAGTCGCAGCGCCTCCCAAAACCGTCGCGGACATCCCATAGCTATGAAAGAACGGCAACACAGCCAACATTTTCTCACGACCAAACGAACGGCGCGTCCAAACAAACTGTTGCCAAGCGTTCGCGACGAGGTTTGTATGGCTAAGCGTCACCGCTTTGGGAACTCCCGTTGTTCCACCGGTTGGCAAGATGTACGCCGCATCGCTTGATGGATGGATCACCACTCGGCGGTACTCCATCTCCTCCGCCTGCATTTCATCCCAAAACCAGCGGCACCGCTCGTCCGACGGCATCGTCCAATAACCCGTTCGCTGGTGCCGCATCCATAGGTAGCCAAGTTGGTGCAGCGATGGTAAGTGCTGGCGAATCGACACCAACAACAACTTCACATCCAGATCGGTGACCGTGTCACTGAGCATGTCCAAACACACGACCAGCCGGCAACCGGTTTCCTGCAGCAGTTTGTCTACTTCGTCGGCAACCATCAAAGGGCTGATCGCGATCGCGATACCACCGGCGCGCCAAATCGCGTTGGCCGCGATTACATACTCGGGAACATTGGGCAACTGAATCCCAACGCGATCTCCGGGTCGCACACCCAATCGCTGCAACACCGCTGCGGCACGAATCGCCTGTTGATTCAGCTCACGGTACGACCAATGCGAATCTCCATACACAATCGCATCACGCTGGGGAAGTTGCTCGGCGGCATGCTGAAGAAGGCCGAAGGCAGGCAAGTCTTTATAAGACTTGATCCCGTTTGCTGGACGATAAGCGGTGTCATTCTCGAAGCGAGAAAAACTGAATCGCTGATCATTGGAACGCCGGTGACCCATAGTGGACCTCCCAACACTTCCGCCCTCTCCCTAGGAGCGGTCGGCTGTCGGCCCGGAGTCAGCCAAGACGAGAAATCTTGCGACAATCGCGAACCGACCAAAACCGATGATCGGCCCAGCACGTCAAGTCGAGAGCGGAAACCGAGCCGAAACTGCTCAGCGACTTGTTGCACTCCATTCTACGCCACGACTGCAACAAAGACAAGTATTTTCACGCAATTCGGCAATTAGGGAAAAGAACACGTCGCAAACAGCGGCAATCACGACCTTTCCCAATAGCTGTGACCGGCGAAACCGCGGTTGGCCTCGCTACGAAACTGGGTTTCGACCGTCCCTATCGCTCGTCACACAGAGTCCGCCGGCCGGCACCGATCAAGCGGACTCCGCAACCATCTCCATGATGGGTTCGCCGTTCGCGTGGACGCTCGGATTCGCCCAACTCGGATGGTTCGGGATCCATTGTGGCATCAAGGATCCGATAACGATTGCGGACAAGCTAGCCGCCAAGCCGCACAACTGTGACGGCACGATGAAGTCTGGCGTGAGAAAGTCGACAGCTAACCAAGTGCCTACGCCTGCAAAGATGGAAAGCAAAGCACCCTGCGTCGTTGCACGCCCCCACCCCAAACCAACGGCAAGCGGTGCCAGCGCGCCGACAAGCGGAACACTGTAAGCCTGCTGGACCATCTGGTACATCGTGTTGTTACTGTTAACGGCTTGGTATACGGCCGCAATTGCGAAAACCAGCAAGACGCTACGCAGCCATCGCAGCATTGTCTTGTCATCCATATTTGGTCTGAAAGGTCGCACGACGTTTTCAACGATCAGACTCGCGGGCGCCAATAGAGTCCCGCTCGCAGTCGACAAAATTGCTGACAGTAATGCTCCCAAGAACAAAGCCTGTGCCCAAAATGGAGTCGCCAGCATGATCGCCGAAGGCAGTGCACGCTGCACTTCACGCAAATCCTCGCTTGCAAATTGCTTGAGATAATCCGGGTCAATCACCACGGCACAGTAGGCGATGAACATCGGCACAAAGGCGAACACGCAGTAAAACAGTCCCCCGAGGAGGGTCCCACGAACTGCAGTTCGCTCGTCCTTCGCACTCGTCACTCGCTGAAACACGTCTTGCTGGGGAATCGATCCCAACGCCGCCGTGAGAAACCCTCCGATATAGACAAACCACTCTCTTTTTCCGCCATCAGGAAATAGCTGTAGTCGTCCAGCGGTATAAGCGGATTCAACGACAACGCCTGCACCGCCTGCCGCTTTCGCCATCAACACGGCGACAACGATCAAGCCGACAATGATCACGCCCGTTTGAATCATGTCGGTCAGTGCCACTGACCACATGCCACCCATCATGGTGTAAAAGGCGACGATCACCAGCCCCACGTAGATCCCGTTGTTGATGGTCATCCATTCCCATCCCATGCTTTTGCATAGAACCGAGATCACCAACCCAAGGGCGGTTAGCTGCGCCGCCGCCCAACCGAGATAAGATGCCGCGATCACCACCGAGGTAAGCACTTCGGTGGTTTTCCCGAATCGTTTGCGGTAAAAATCGCCGATCGTCAAAAGCTCTAGTCGATAGAACGCTTTTGCAAAAAATACGGCAACCAAAATCAGGCAAACAGAAAACCCAAACGGATCGCCGGGGATCGCACTCAGCCCTTCGCCGGCGAATGTTGCCGAAACCGATAAGACGGTTTCGGCCCCAAACCAGGTTGCAAACACACACGCAAAATTCATGTACAGCGGCAATGATCGCCCAGCCACCATGAAATCGCGTGCCCCCGCAACACGGCGGGAGGCAATACAACCGACAACGATAGTCAGCGCCAGATAACTGACGATGGCAATACTCAGCATCGTCAACCCACGCAAATACTCTTGGCCACGGGCAGTCCATTGAAAGGCGAAGCGCTGGCACCAGCGTATGCCCCCATCGACGGAACCAAGATCAATTCACCGAGTTCCAATTCAGGAAGCAATTGGTCCTTCGAAACGATATCGCTTGAGTCACAAGTCGGACCGGCGACAACGCAAGATACTGTTTCCCGCGATCCATCGTTTTGAACAAGCAGTGGGAAATCAGTGTGGTCGAACATCTTTCCAGAGAACGAACCATAGATCCCATCATCGATGAAAATCCAAGGGGTTCCCCAGCGAGTGCTTTTCCCAATCACGGTCGTCGCAAGAGTCACACACTCGGTGCAAATCCCTCGTCCGGGCTCGGCAATCAATCGAATGTTGAGGTCACCAAAAGTTTCTTGTAGTCCAGTCGCAATCACGCCACAAAACGACTCCGCGGTTGGAACTTCGTCTCGATACGGCGCTGGAAACCCACCGCCGATATCGAGCACTTCCAAGGAATATCCAGCGGCAGTCGCGTCGTCCCAGACCATGCGGATTTGCCGAAGCACTGCACAATAGTCTTCAGGATTGAGACACTGGCTGCCGACGTGGAATGAGAAACCGCGAACATTCAGACCCATCGAACGAGCAACGGCCAACATTTCCAAAGCCTCGTCAGTCGCACAACCAAACTTGGCTGAAAGATTAATGCGACTCGACGATCCAGTCGTTGCCAACCGCAACAACAGATTCACGTCGGGGGTCAAACGAGCGATCTTTGCGGCTTCGATTGGGTTGTCGTAGACGAACCAACGCAGCCCAGCTTGATAGCACTCCAGCAGATTCGAATCTGTTTTACAGGGGTGCGTGTGCAGCATGCGATCGGGTGTGAATCCAGCCGCTAGTGCCGCGTGCATTTCGCCCGGCGAACAAACATCAACAAAACCATTCTCGGCACATAGCGTGGAAAGAATATGGTGATCGGGGTTCGCTTTGGCCGCATAGTAAAGATCGACGCCTGGCAACGCCTCTTTCATCGACCAGTAGGTCTCAATCAACTTAGGTTTGGAAACGATCAGCAGCGGGCTGCCGTGTTGCTCGGTTAGCTGGCGAGCTTGCTCAAACGAGACCTGCGATTGGGCAGTTCGTCCGAGGGCGATTGCCTCGCTAGGATCAGCGACACATGAGTCGCCGATGGTGGTGATGAAAGGAAGGGATTCGAAAGCGTGGTTACTACGCGAGCGCAGCGGTAGCCGTGCGATCATATGGCTAGGGTGCCTCAAAAAGGTCAATTGAGAGAAACTGAAAAAACGACAACCAAACAAATTCCCCTATCTTCAGGGAATCATGGCCGACTTTTCCTCGCTGTTATCGGGCCGCATCCGGGGCAGCAATAACGTGTTGACCTTCGCGAACGTCCCGCTTCTCAATGCGGGACCTCTAGGGTATGGCAACGTTGTGCTATCGGCTGGGTGATCTCGCTTTGGATCGTCCTGCCAGCGTTCATCCGATCGTCCGCCAGGAAGCTCCCAACGAAATTTCATTAAAACGCCATACACTTCTGTCCGTTCGCCAAAACAATGACGGAACCGACAGCCGGAATAGTATCGGTAGATTGAATTTTATGTCGAGAGCGAAAACGCCAAAATTTTGCCAGTCTATTTCTGCAGGTGCCGCCCCGGCCAAATCGCCTGCTTCGCTCGGGATAGACCGCCCGAGACCGCCTACCTGCCCCATAAAACGATGTCGATTCTTAGCAATTGAATCTTGTTGGTCGATCGACCACAATGCGGGGCTAAGTTTCCCATCTCGCCCCTCCCGGAGTTCCGACAACGTGTTTTACACCCGAGTCACTTTTGCTGTTTACCTCGCCCTGGTTGGCGGTTTCGCCGTCAACGGCTTCGCCCATGAGGGTCACGATCATGGCGATCATGATCACGACACAAAGACAGCCCAGGAATCGGCTAGCGATTCAGCCAACACTTTCACGGCCAATGGCAAAACCTTCCGCTGGGAACATCGTCCCGAATTAGGCAAACAATCTGAAAAGATGATCGCCGCAGCCAAAGGTGGCCTGCATAACAACGCCGACCAAGATGCCAGCACCCAAGAAATCGTGACCGTTGTCGCCCGCCACGGTCTCGTCACGCTGGACCCGGACATGAAGCAATGGACGCTCGTCGAAGGCCAAGACCCGATCTTCGCAAAAGGCATGAACGCCCACGGTGCCGATTGCTTTGAAATCGACGGCCAATCCTATTGGGCGTTTGCGTCGACCAATACCGGCCAAGTCGTCATTTCGAAACGAGGCGAAGTTGTCGCCAAGCTTACCCAACCCCAAGGCGACGAATTCGACAACCCAACGGTCAACGCATACTTCAAGGCCAAAGGCAAGTTCACCCCTTGCGACGTCGTATACGCACCGGAAGCCAAACGACTGGTGGTCGTCATCGGTTACGCTCCCGGTGACTTCGCACTGACCGCCGAGATTCAAGACGGCCAATGGGTTTGGGGACCAACCGCATGGGGCGGCAAGGAAGGCAAAGGCGGTCTATTCAGCACCGCGCACGGCGTCCAAGTCGGCTCCGACAATGGTCAAGAAATTGTCGAAGTTGCCTCACGTGCTCACGGTCGAGTCTACGCCTTCACCGCCGGCGGTGCTCAAGTGCGCATGCCTGGTTCCAATTCCGGCTACTACGTCCAACTGCCACCCGGATCCAACCCATGCAACCTTTCTCACAACGGTCAAAGCATCTTCTTGCCACTATTGAACCCACTTCCGAAGTCCAAGACGGCGTCCGTTTTGGTCGTTGAAGATGGCAAGCCCGCCGGGTTCTTAACCCCGGCAACGCACGACACGCTTTCCTACATGCGGCACATGCACGGTTTTTGCCCGGTTGAAAAAGACGGTAAGCTCTTCGGCATCGTCCTGTCCTGGCCCAATGGCGGCGAGAACAAAAAGGGACTGCGCAACGATGGCCAAATCGCCATCTTCGAAGCCGTAGAGCAGTAAGCTTTCTGGCTACAACTACCCGGGGAATCAACCGGGTTAGGCATTCAGGCAGAATGCATTCACCGAATCGCTTCTGCCCGCAACCCTGATAACCATCGAGAATACGTTTGTAGCCGGAGTCCCACTGACTTCGGCTACGGTCAAGCCTCTCTCTGCGAGAACGAACCTCTAGATACTTGGCACCAAGGGAATTGGCACCAACATCAGTCAGCCGACCGCGTTAGAGCGTTTTAGAAAAGGATGTAGGCGGTGTCGCCAGACTCCGGTGCTCTGAATTCTGTCCAATCCAGCTACAAAAACCAATCATGTAACGACCCAAAGTAGGCCGGATGAAGGAGGCTTTGCGACGCCCATCCGGCAGTCGCGTGAATGCCGGAACGTCGCTGCGCTTGGTCCGGCCTACGAACCACAAACTGAATTCTGGCGAACCCAGCTACCGGGATCGGGCACGTCAAAACTCAAAATGCTCTAGCCGCGGGTGTGCACGCTCGCATTCTTTTCGATCCCCACAACGAGTGCCCCACGGCGTGTACTGGGATTCGCATATATCCGTGCCAATCAAGCCTCGCGTATACGCTACGCATGAAGCGTAGGTCACTCGCGAAGCATCACAGCGACTTGATATCGGCCCCTTTCCGCAAGCCGCCCCAGATCAGCATCAAAGCACTAACGGCCAGCACAGCAAGTGTCACCAAGATTTGCCAAGGTTGCAGACGTTGACGAGATTGGAACTGCAGATCAAGCGTCAGCGGAGCGTTCTCTTCGACCTGGACGCTGCGTTTGAAAGTGAAGACCGAGCCTTCTTCTGGCATGTGGATCAAGATGGCTTGCGGTGCCGGTTCGGTGGTGTGCTGGTGCTGCACCAGGCGCCCGGCGATTCGTTGAAGCACGGCGTTGTCTTCGGTCGTGTTGCCACGCAAAAGTTCGCTTAATTGCTGAGGACGAAAATTCAGCTCGTCCTGCTGTAGGATCGGATTGGTCGCGGCCGCCTCGCGGAGTTGTGCGTGATCGCCCAGTGCGACATCGCCCGCCTGGTTATCCAGGTACATGCGTTGGCGACGCGTGTTCAGACCGACGATCGCTTGCTGGGTTTGCAGGTTTTCCAACTGCACCCGCGCGTCCTCGTTCGACGCTGCATCCAGTGCATATTGATTAGCAACACTGTTGAAAGCCCATTTCGCTTTAGACTGTTCCCCCGCCTGCAGCATCTGATTTGCCTGCTCAAGTAGCTCAGCAGCTTGCTTCGCCTGAACTTTCCGTTTGCCACTGACACTGGACAAATAGGAATTGCGATCATAGATGCCTCGCTTCACTTCTTCGACAAGTTCCAAATTGCCATCGTGATCGATCAAATCAAATCCTTTGGGAGCGATCACCTTCCACTGGATGTTTTCCAATGGCACGTTCAATTCGGGACTGGTCAAAGCCAACCTTCTAATCCGGTCCCCTGTAACTGAATACACAAGTCGCACCTTCGCCGTTCGCTCATCCATGCCGGGAAGGATGTAGAACTGCCAAGCGTTTTGCTTGCTGTTCAAGCGAATCGAGTTCACACTTTCGCCGTTGACGAAAATACTGAACAGTTCGCCTCCTTCGGGTAAGCGTACCGTGAGACTGCTTCGCTGGATCACTTCCATGGTCAAATCAACAGACGTGAGTTGATTGCCCAGCGGAGACAACACGGTGGTTAACGTTCCCGCCGCAACGCGAAGCTTCAACGCGTCGGCCAATGAGTGGCGTTTAACGGTCAGTTCCAACGAACCCGATGGGGCTGCCGAGCGAACCACGATCGATGGTGCATTGCGGTTCCCGGCGTTGCGAAGCGTGGTTGGAACGGTGTTCCAGTCTGCCCGTTGCCATCCGGATGTCAGCGTAGGCAATTCCAACTCCAACCGCCCTGCTGGACGGATCGCAAAGTAGTACGACAGTTGCTTGTTTTGAGGAAAACGAGCGGCGGCCAGTGTTTCGCGTTCGTCCTCGCGAGTCCCCCGTCGTTCATAGTCGATCCCAAATTGCACCTTCCCGATCACACGACGCTTGAACCGAAGTTCCCACACATTGGAATCCGGTGCGGTGGCGACCAAGTCGCTGACGCTATCACCGGTCGCCCGAACGGTCATCAAGTCGTCGTTTGCCGTAATCGGCAACACCACTTGCAACGACCGAATCGAAGCGTTCTGGACCTCGAAGTCTGCTTTCAATGCGGACCGTGTTTGTCCCTCTCGAAGCGTAACCTCATGAAGCACTTGGCCGGTGATCCATGGATCAAGCTTCTCGATGCCAAGCACCAAGTCCCAATCTTGTTGCAATAATCGGTACGCCAACGCACCCTGTGCTTGACCGCCAATCGTGCGAGGATCGGTTTCAGACAAGTTTTGACGAGTGATCGTCCTAAGACGAATGCCAGTGGTCGGTCGAATCACCAAATCGCCCGTTTGCCGTGTCGCTTCATTGACGGCGAAATGTGGGACTTTCCACTCCGCCACATCAATCGGTGCGGTGCCCGAAAGAGTCATTGCGAAACTCTGGGAACCAATCGTTTTTCCATTCAAATGCAACATGATTTGATGCTGATCCCCGTCACGCACCTCAGTCCAATGGTGCAACGCATCCCCGGTCAGTGATTCCACTTCCAAGCCCGGCGGCAATGGAAAACTCAATTGAAAGAGTCCCGTGCGAGTGATGTCCGCTGTGAAGTTCACCGCCAACACAACACGTTCGTCGCCTAACGAAATCACCTGTTTGCTGCTGACGCGGACTTCCGGTTGCACCGGCGCGACTCGCAATTTCAATTCCCCCCGCTCGCCGCCGTATCGGTAAACCCGATGCAACACGGCTTCTCGATTTGTTACCAACGATGCATCAAAATCAGTCAAGTTGACCGGCGACATGCCTTTCGCCTCCAGCTTCTCCGGCTGAGCCTCGGGACCGAACGCGACCGCGACCAATCCAACCTCACCGCCGCTTCCCTGCACGTGAATCGGGCTGAGCCCAACATCGGTGGGCAATGGGTCGAGCCCACGCTGCGTTTCAACGATGACTTCGAACGGTTGCGATTGAGGCGGCTCGATTTCCATTTGCAATCGTCCAGAGTCGGCATCGAATTGCCACGAACTGACGATCCCGCCGAGCAGTTCACGCTTCGCATTGTCGCCACGCCGATCGGCAACTCCAGCAACCGAACTGACCGTCAACCCCTTCGGAACAAGCAGTGTCAGTTCGCGGGTTTGACCTTGCGAGGTCCGAATGCTTATACGATGACGCCCATCGACGACACCTGGACTTGGCACATATAGATTTGAACTCTCTACAAAAAACTGTGTTTCTTCTGAGGCGACGTCTCGAGTTTTTGGTTTGAGTGAAACGATTGCCTGCCCGGGTCCCAGCAGCAGTTGGGCTTGCGTGTTTTCCGACGACTCGGATTTTTCGATCCGAACCGCCGCCTCACAAGTCACCTCCCATCCCGCATCGTCGTATACGAAATCAATCCGCTGTACCGTCGCAGCACCCGACAGAACTGGCACACCCTTCAGAGGATTGACCGATTCCAATTGATAGCGGAACTTCGCTTCGAAACGCCCTTGGACGGCATCGGCGGCTTCCGCTGGAGCATCATCCGCTTCCGATTCTTCCCCTTCCGTTTTCCCCTCGACGGGAATATGGATCACGTACGACAGGCCGTTTCCATCCACTTTTGATTTGGTCAGCCGTAAACCTTCGCCTTCGAAATCCGTCAGCGTCCCAGGCGATCGTAGCAGCAAGAAACGGTCACCGGGCTGACCAGACAAGACCATCGTCCCCTCGACTTCCAGTCGGGAATCGTTACTGGACATTACCCACTTTTGCTCGATCGAATCCGCGGCTTGATATCCATCGATATCATTGGCGAATCCTGAACTTTGCATCGACGCGAGAATCACAAGCAGGATACCAGTCGTGGTCGCAGTCTTTCGCTTTACGATCACGTTCTTGAACCAACCTTGAATCTGTTGACAGGATTCGATCGCCGGACGAACGAACAGCAGTACCAGGATCGCCAGTGCAAGCAGGACAAAGAACCACGGCGCACCACCGCCTTGAAGCAACACACCCAAGGCGACAAGCACGCCACCGAGACTACCTAAAACCGCAGATCGTTGCCGGGCGAATCCGCCGCCGGTTGGCGAGCCTGTAAAAAGTGAGCCAGCGATGCCGGCCAAACCGAACAGAAGCATGATTCCTCCTATCCACGACAAGCCAGCTAACCACGCGGGAGTCTGACTTAGATGAATCTGAACAAGTTGCCCTTCCGTCAAGATTGGCAAACTAAGCTGAAGCGTGCCGAGCAACTCACGATCCACCACTGCAGCACCAGCGGTAAGCAGTGAACCGACGATCGCGATCGCTAGTGAAAGTAGCCCCAGCGACCGCCACCCGACCGCCACCCGACCAACCGAACGATGCCGTGCCCATAAACCGATTCCGGTAAACAGTATGATCAGCAACAAAGGAATGATTCCGCGTTGGGCAACCCAAGCAAAACCCGACGGACGGGTCACGGGCTGAGCAGGCTGGACCGTTCCATGCTGGGGCACCAAGACGTACTTATCGTCCCCCGCGATACTCCACTGAGTTTTTAAAATCGGAACCATCACCTTGGGAAGCGTCAACTGTGGATGCGACTCATCGACAGACGGCTTTCCTAGCCGAAGCCGTACTTCTACCGAAGCGTTGGGATCCGACACGCCAGGCAAAGGAATCAAAGTCGACTCGCCCGCTTGCCTCGCTGTAACGGCTTTTCCATCGACCGAAACATCCCATAACCGAACGGGGGCATCGGGCATCTGAATTTCAAGCGAACGGCGACCACGCGATTTGACGTAATAAAGCACTTCGGTCACCAACTCACCATCAACCGATACCCGGCTGGTGGCTTCTGAAAATTCAACCACTTGTGCGGCCGTGCTTCCCGGCTGAAACCAATGAACGTCCAGCTTCAAGTCAAACGGTCGTTTAGTGTATTGCCATGTCCCGAGCGCCGGCGCCGTGCTCAACAAGCGAAACTCAGCAGGCAATTCAAGGGGATCGAGTGAGAGCAAGTCTTCCGAAACCGATTCGGTTTTCATCTCCACCTGCACCGGGCTAACGATTTGAATGAACCCTCGTTCGTCCTGCACACCCAACGGTACAACCTGCCCCGCTTGAAACGATCCGCCTTGCTCGCTTGCGGACTCCTGATCGCCCGGCTTTTCTTCATAGGTCACCAACAACGTGTAGGCTCCCATCACCGGTTGGTGCAACGTCACGACCAAGGTCTCACCATCACGCCGCCAAGTACGAACGTCTTGACCATCGACCATCACGTTGTTGAGCTCCGAAGGCACCGTGATTCGCCACTCCGAAACCGGCGATCCGGTCACGAAATAGTTCAGCAGCGAGCTGCCGTAAACGGTTTCTTGATTGAGCGAATAAAGATGAAAGACATCGGCTTGCACATTTCGCTCAAGCACTTCAATTCGCATCGTTGCCGACCAAGCCGGTTCACGAATCCGAAATGCTTGTTGCAAACCGGCAACGGGCTTCGGGAAGTAAGACAATGGCTTTTCGACCAAGCGGTTGGATTCCACCACCGCGATTCGAAATCCGGCGGCTGCAACAATGCCGATATTTCCGCGAACAGTCTTGGCGTCCGGATAGTCCAATCGAGGCAGCACCCAATCTTCCGCGATCGCGTTTTGGCTCTTTTCCAATAACAGAGAAAGCAACTGCCGGCCAGCGACATCATGGCTGAACATCACCTTCAACAATCGACGTTCGGCGTTTGTTTCCGAGGCAACGAGATAGTCCGCCACGCTAGCTCCATTGACCGCGACGACGGAATAGCCCGCTGGGATATCAATTTCCCAATCGCGAATGGACGCTTCACGCACGTCGAACTCAATATCCGCCTGGATCACACGATCGGATTCCGCAACCTGATACAGAACCAATTCCGACACGTGAATTTCAGGTTCGATACGGTCGGCGATCACCGTGAACTCGTGAGTACCTCGAGGAAAGCGATAGACGAAGACTTGCTTAGGTTCACCCGTGGTTGTTTTAGACGGATCTGCTTGACGCTTCCCAGCAATTGGCGTGTCGGGATACTGGTTGGGAGCCAATTGGGTGAGCCCCTCGAGCGCGGTGGGTTCCAAGCGAACGGCTCCCGAATTAACGATCCGCAGATATCCTGAATGGCGGATAGCACCGACCGGATTAAGCCGCATCCCCTCGACTCTTACTGGGAAAGCTCCCACCGGTGTCTGGCTTCGCACCTGAATCCTACTGGTCCCTGAAATCGGTCGGCTGAGCGTGACATTCAACAAACGCATGTCATCTTCATCCTCCACCTTCCACGCGACGATGTTGGCTCCCTGAACGTCGAGTATCTCACCGGGACCGTGAATCTGAACACTAAGTGATTTCAGTTGGCCTTGTAAAACTTGATAGGAAATCTGATGATCCTGCCGCATCAAACCCGCCCCGATTTCAACTTCAATCTGCCCGGTCGTGGTAAAGAAGAGTTTGCCGTCGCCGGTCTTTCGAATCGGTTTCCATTGCAATCTCGCTCGCCCGTTGGCCGGAAGATATCCCACCCATTGACCGTCCTGTCGTACCGGCACCACGGACTCGGGCGACTGCTGAAATTGAATATCTTCGTCGAGCCCCAGTAGCGTGATGGGAACGACGGCACTGGCGGCGATACTAAAGTCCATCCGGTGCCCATCCGCCTTTTCGTCAATCAACGAGGCAATCAGATTGACCTTCACATTGAACTGGCCGGCCTCGGGAAAAGTCATCTTGTAAACGGGTTGGGAGTCGGCGTTGACCAGACGCAATCGAAAGCCTTTGTTGTCCGGTAACTCACTGAGTGCTGCGTTGCCTGACAAAAAATCAATTTCAACATCGTCCTCGCTAACCGTCGCCGTTCCCTCGAACTGGATATCGATGGATTTCCCGTTAGGGTGAAGGGTGCCTTGAATCGTGGTTGACGACCACTCCACTGGCGCGGGCGCACCGCTCCGATGATTCAAGGAGAGTGATAGCTGACCTCCCAGTGATGTTTGGAGCCGAATCGCTTTTTCTTTGGATTCAAGCGGAACAAAACCTGATGCTTTGACCACCCTAACGGAAACTTCAGGAGAGTCATCCAAACGAATGGTGCTGGTGAATCCCACCGCATCACCGCGTCCTAAATGAGTCAGGTCAACGACCTCAGGAATCGCCAATTTTTTCGAACGTATGGAAATTTCGAACTCGGCACCCTCAACACCTTCCTTCAATTCCAAATCGACAAATCGATCTTTACCCACTTGCCGAACGGACCACGAAGTCAGCTCGTCGCCCGTCACGTCGACAACACTACCGTCGCCGTTGAGCTCCAGACTGAGAGTCTTCGCCTTCCCCTGAATGACTTTGATTGTCAGTTTGATCTGCTGATGAATCTGTTCATCTCGAATTGTTGCATCAGCCTCCGCTGCGGCGGAAAAGAACACTGGCGGCTCGGGCTGCTTGCCTCGTGTTTCGACAATGATAGTCCCAATCCCCTCGATTCCCGCTGAACGAGTGTCGGTAACACCAACATCCGTCGCCTCGCGATCGGGGCTCTCCTGAGCCCCAGCGTGACCTGCCAACACAAGGAACAGCCCCATCAATACAAGCGATGTGAACTTGGTAAGCAGTGACTGGTACATAGTTCTGTTGATGGGTTTCAGGAACGATGGGGGAACTTGGTTGTCGAACAAGGAATCACGCATGATGAAAAACGATGCCGAATTGGCAGAACGAAAGCGTCTGTGCCGGAAACGTTTCTCCGCTAGCACACCGCTCGTTCACTGCCCGCTGACCTGCCGAGCTTGGCCGATCATTTGTTGCAACTGGCTAATCCGTTCGGCTCGACGGACCGGTTCAGGAAGGCCTGCCACGAGGTTGAACAGTGTCTTCAAATCCACGGACTGTCCGGGTGCTTCGCCGCGAAGCTTCTCTGCGAGCATGGCAGCCGTGCCAGCGATGCGAAGGGAAGGAGTTGCTTGATCCAATCGCGGCGCATCGGGTTGATAAGGAATAGGCCAGCGTTTTTCGATCATCACCCCAGAAACAATGTCTCGGAATCGGACAGATACGGAACCAACATCCCCCATTCCATCTGGCTTGGGCTCAAACTGGTACACCGCCACACCGGCTTCCGCAGCCGCCATTTCCGCCGCATCAACTTGATCATTTCGGAAATCTTCTTTAGTCAAACGATGCTTTTCGAACCCAAGTAGCCGGTAATTTCCGACGCGATCTGGATTGAATTCGACTTGCACCTTGACGTTCTTTGCTGACGGACGAAGTGCTCCTGCAATCTGACGAGCAAATCCATCGTCGGCTGACTCTTGCGAATCAAGTAGGTAGTAGCGACCGTCTCCCTTCCGTGTGAGTGCTTCCAGAACATCATCGTTTAACCCGTCGGCACCGATACCAGCGGCATCGAAAGCGATCCCGGCATCCCGCATCGTCTGGACCGTTTGCGACAAACTTTCCGGATCCGCATCACCTAAGTTCACCGCTCCATCAGTCAACAAAACAACGCGGTTCTGGGCTAAATCGAGTTGCTGTTCCTGGGCCTTTTCGAAAGCCAGTTGAAGTGCGGATTCCATGTTGGTGCCGCCTTCGCTGGGAAGATTTTCGACGATGGTATTGAGTTGCTGCAAACCTTCGCCGCTCATTTGATCAGCCAACAGACGCGGTTGATTCGCAAAACTGATCATGGTGACTTGATCGTTCGGCTTTAACTGTTCGGTTAACGTTCGAAATGCGCGACGCACGGTTTGCTGACGATCCATCCGCTCCATCGAACCTGAGTTGTCCAACAGAAATGTCAGCCGAAGGGGTGTGTCACTAGCTCGTCCTTCCGCGGCGGTCCGCATCGAGACTCGAAGCAGGTTTCGCTGTTGCAAAAACGGATGCACCGCCTGCTCTAACTGGCAAGCCACCTTCTCATCACGCGTCGGCATGGGATCCCCGTAGTCAAATGCATTAACGAATTCTTCAACGCGTACCTTGTCAGGTGCAGGCCAAGAACCATGTGCTAACGCTGCACGTGCAAGCTTGAACGACACATCGCTAACGTGTAACGAAAAAGTTGAAAACGGCTCCGTCCGAGCGAGTTTTTCACCTAACCCAATCACGGCGGAAGAATAGAACTGCGATTGCGCGACTTCTTCCTCAGCATCGAACTCAAATGAATTCGCCACCTCCCGTTTCTCCTTCACTGCAGAACGGGTTCTAGCAACAGTACCGGCGACTTCGAGTGGGGGAACCTCCGGTACCAATTTCTCAATACTCAAACGGTCTGCCAATTCAAGATCCACATCGGATTCCGAGACCGAATCCGCCTCCCCCAACTTGATGGATCGCCGTCCGATTGCGGGGCCTTGTTGTCCCTGCAAAGGCACTTGTTTCTTCAATTCAGGAACCGCCAGTGCATCCATCCCCATGCCTCGGGTCGCCGACTTATCACGAGAACTGAACATCGGCAGGCCCAACGTTTGTCTAGGAATTGAGGCGTTGTTTTTCGCAGCCTCCAGTTCCAACTGACTTTCTTGATACCCACGCACATCACCATCGCCTAAAGACGGCCGGTTGTATTCTGCAAGATCTTTGGCGTTCACACTGTCGGAAGGCTGAAAACGCCAATCAGTCCCGCTAATACCAAGCTCATTCGGCGGTTGTAATTGGCTGTCGAACTGAACTGGCGGCGAAGGAGGCGGTGACGGTTCGTAGCCAAAGCGATCGTAACCGTCCGTGGGCGTCAGTGCCCTGCCCGCTTCGTTGAGTCGCCGTCCGTTCAATCCCTTGGAATCGGATTCCATACTAGAATCGAGAGTCTCACTACCATACGCCCACCCTTCAACAAGCTCTTCCTTTTCCAACCAAACAGACTGACTCTCGTCAATCTCGCCGTAGTTAAGAACGGAACCAGCAGATCGCCCGAGCGATTCCTCTTGGACCGCTTTGGCCGACGTCTCTACGTGAACGGCATCTTCACTCGCAAACTGCGAAAGGGCCACCATGGTTCGAGCCTGTTGCGAAGAAATCAACCAACTTCCGAACAAACCCGCGACACACAACACCGATGCGGCAATCACAAAACCGCGTAACCATCCAATCCCTCGTTGTGCGTCCCGGTCTGATTGCGACTTTATTGAAGTCGCCTGGGAGTCGTCTTGCTTTGCCAATCCAATTGAATCTCGCTCGCTAGAGACCGTTTCGACTGACTCCGGTGCAACACTGCGATTCTCTTTCGATTCGCTAATCACTGACAGCAGCGACTCACGCTTTTCACTGGACAGCTTCCAGTTTTCGTCGCCGCCTGCTCCGTCAACGTTCGCCCACTGCTGGAGTGTTTCACTGACTTGTTGGATCTCTTGATAAAAGTCTGCAACGTCGGGCTGCTGCGAAATCAACAGCTGCAGTTCTTCACGTTCCGCATCAGAAACTTCACCATGAACAAGCGCAACGATACGCATTTCCATGTCAGGGTCGATCGGTGATTGATTTGATTCTTGATTCATGAGATTTCATCGATTCCAAGTTGACGCAGCCTGGATGCAAGCCCTTGCAAAATATGGTGCATGCGGTAACCGACGTTTCCGACACTGAGTTGGGTTTGTTCGCTAATTTCTCGGTAACGGAAGCCCCCGAAGTATTTCAACTGGACGATTTCACGATCCGTTTCTTGTAATTCGTCAACTAGTTTTGACAGCACTCCCACAGCTTCTCGACGCTGCAGTTGCTGGTCAGGCGACTCTTGACGTTCGTCAGAATCGTTTCCATCCAGTTCTGAATCGCCATTAGGTTCACGACGATGTGCGCGGATAAAATCGAATGCACGATTTCGAACCGTCTGAAACAACCAAGCTCGAGGCGTCTCGACTTCATCCCAACGAATATGCAGTTGTAAGAACGCTTCCTGAACAATCTCTTCAGCCACCTCACGCTGTCTTACGAGGCTGTAAGCAAAGCGAAGCAACGGCGACTCTTCGACATCAAAGACTTCCCGCAGTGTGGGCGCAGCCACTTCCTGGAAATCGGGCTCGATGACTCGTGGAGTCGAGTTCAACATCTAGACGTTTCACAGCGTTGGCGGTTCTGAAACACGATTTAATCCCCCTCACTACAAGGAAGACGCTATTCCGACGAACTTATTAGGCTGTTTAGAAAACTTTTCCGATGTTCGTCCTGGCTCTTGAAGAAGCTGGGTAGCCGATATCGTGAAACATTGAGCTTTTACCGCGCCCCGACCTGACCATTTCAGTTTCGCGTTTAGGCCCACCAGCAGCATTGTTCACACAATCCCCGCGCCTCAAGATTTCATCTTAAGCAATACAGCGGCGGCCGTCGGATTTTACCTTGGCTTCGGCCCCGTACCGAAAACCCGGCTTAATGCTGGCCGCTGAGGTGAGACACGGGATTCACAGAGATAATGCTGCATAGCGTTCCATCGAACGCAGGAAACGTCGCTCGCAAAGAACATGATTCGTGCCTTTGTTGAAGAAAACCCTTCGCGTTCACTCAGCTGCGGGCTGAATCGCCATCAAAGTCGTGGTCGTCCGAGCGTAGATCACTCCGCCAGAGATCGCAGGCGTGGCGAAACAGGGATCACCCATCTCGTTTTCAGCCAGAACTTCGAATTCAGAGCCTGCTTTGACGACATACATTTTGCCATCTTCCGATGGGCAGTAGATTTTGTCGTCGGCGGCGACTAACGACGCCGTAATGGATGCACCGCCACCGAGACGTTTCTCGTAGATCTTTTCGCCGGATTCGGCATCAAAGCATCGCACCACACCGTTCACGTTACCCAGGTAAAGATAGTCGCCCCAAACAACAGGTGTTGCCATGTAGCTACCGCCTCGGTCAACCTTCCAAACCACGCTCTGTTCCGCTGCGGACTCGGTTTCGCTCAAGTTGCCTTCCGCGTCCGTCTTGATGACATAAATAGGTGACGGCCCGCCATGAGCGTTGGTAATGTAAATCCGCCCGTCATGAACAAACGGAGTCGGCACTGGATTATCTCCGCCACCTTCAATTCGCCAACGTTCGTCACCCGTTTCAAGATCGTACGAAACAATCCAAGGCCATCCATTCACAACTACCTGCGTGCTGTCATCGCTGGAGTGAATCAGTGCCGTTCCCCAGCTTCGTTCACAATCACCCTCACGCGACTTTCGCCATAGCTCTTCACCGTCGGACAGTCTTAACGCCACGATATAGGGATCACTTGGATCATCGCAAACCAATACGAGATGATCGTCATGAATCGCTGGTGAACTCGCATAGCCCCAACCAATTCCGTATTTACTGACGTTGATGACACCTAGGTCCTGGTGCCAAAGCAGATTACCGTCGTGGTCATAGCAGTAAAGTCCTTCGGAACCAAAGAAGGCAACCAAACGGCTTCCATCGGCGGCGATGGTCGTGTTGGCATGAGTGGCTTTGGCATGGCGAGTCGCTTTGGGATTCCCTTGACGAGCAGCCTTCCGCCAAAGCTCTTCTCCGGTTGCTTTGTCGTAACACAGCACCCACCAAGTTTGCTCTCCATCGTCGTCAGCCGCGGCAATGTCACCGTTGCGTCCAACCGTCAATGGCGCATCACCACCGGCTGGCACAGCGGTAGCCAAGAAGATCTTATCGCCAATGATTGTGGGGCTGGAATGCCCTAATCCAGGTACTTTCGTCTTCCAACGAATGGCCGCTTCATTCGGATCGGTCGCATCCCAAGATTCAGCCGTCGTTTGATCGTAGGCAACACCGCGTCCCCCTGGCCCACGAAAGCCTGGCCAATCGTTCGTCTCACTGGCATGCCCCGTGACGACAAAGCAGACTGTAAGTACGAACGTCGTCTTCAAGGCGAAAAACTGAGTCATGGAGTCTTCTTTGCTTGATTGAGAAACACGCGGTTTAAGTCATCTGAGTTCGCGACGGCGATGTCAGGAAATTGGTCTTCGTTGAAGTCGCCTACACATAAGCCATAAGTCGCTGTGTCGGTCGCCCCAAACAAAGTCTCTTTGAATCTTGTCCCGCCATCTCGGCTAAAGAAGACCGCATTGGGTTGGCCCACGTTTCCGAAGACAATGTCCAGATGACCGTCTTGGTCAAAATCTGCGAAATCGACGCTGTAAGTATTGCGGGCTGTTTCACCAAGTGAAAGCTTCGAGGCAATACCTCCCTGACCATCACCGAGAAAGATCGCATTCACAGCAGCCAAGTTGCCAACGACCCAGTCAAGATAACCATCGTTGTTGAAGTCCGCCGTTGCAATACAGCGGCTCGATATCTGATCTCGCCCAAAGGCCACCGGGTCTTGAAAGCTTCCGGTCCCGTCCGCGATTAAAAGGGCATTGGGTTGGCTATCGCGATTGGCGAGCAACAAATCAAGAAAACCGTCTTCATTGACGTCCGCTACAGCGACATCAATCGTCGAATCATTGGCACTGCCAAACACCCGCGACTCCGGAAAGTTTGCATTCCCGTCGTTCAGGTAGATGCGATTGGGCTGGCCTCGACAAGTCGTCAAAACATCTACGTCGCCGTCACCATCAATGTCCGCCACGGCAAGACTGCGAACACTGGATGGTTTGCCGAACACCTCTCCCGAGGTAAATTTTCCAGTACCATCGTTGATCATGATCTTGCATGGTGAGTTATCGTTGCCGATCGCGATGTCGACATCACCATCCCCATCGAAATCGGCCGGCTCACAAGCGTAGCTGGTCGACTGGTCAACTCCCAGCGGTCGCATCACATTGAAACGACTACGGCCTTGATTCAGGAATACAAAATTTTGCTGTGGCCAGTGTCGCCCGTTGGCAACAATTAAGTCGACATCGCCATCTCCGTCGACGTCAGCCTTTCGAATAGAGGCCGATCGATTCAATTGGGTACCGAGCGTCAGCCGAACACTGGAAACAAAAACTCGCTCGTCGGCGATACTCGTTCCAAGACTTGCTGGAACCATCAGTAACCCAAAGGCGAATATCAGCGGTTTCATCTCGTTCCAGAACGTCACAAAAGTTGGCCGCAAAAGCATCCATGAAAAAGTTGCACTGACAATTTCCTTCGGCAGTAAAGCTTGAGCCAGATGTTGCTCGTCTACTCGACGCGTTTGATTCATTTGATGAGCAAAATTGAATTGGTCTTTGATCGTAATCAATAGACAGACAGCGTTTGGCAGTTTCCAGAGCACCCATCTGGCCTCGGCTCGCAAGTTAACTTCAAACAAGCATTACGGCTTGGTCGACGTCTTTAGCGAATGTGTCAGTCGCCAACTTAGTCGATCCTCCTATCGACGTTGATACTCGTCACTGAAATCAGGGCCCCTTTTTGAAACCGGCACGCCGGCAATATCGGCTGCGATTGCTGCTAATTCAGTGACAAATGCGATCAAAATGCCAAAACCTGCTGCCTTGAGCGTCAGTATTCCATCTCCTTCGGTCATACCTTCATAGACGCGATTCCGTTCCCCTTTCTAAACGAATCGGGACCTTGACCAAACGCTTGTTCAATAGATGGCACTTGAAGAAAACTTATGAATCGAAAAACGATTTGCACTGCAACAGCGACCATTGTCTTGCTCGCGATCTCCACCGTACCGGCTCCGGTTGTGCAAGCTGAAACCTCTAACGCAACTGTTGGAAAACCTATCGATCAACCATCCTTTACCCAGGGCGAAGCGACTACGGACGTCACCAAACTTTACCAGTGGACGGGTAACAACCCCCGTACTGCCAATATCGGAACGATCACGTCGACCGACGGTATCGAGTGGACGGTACCGGCAAACACCCATTTCCAAACGGCGATGAAAGCCCCCGACCTTTACAACGAAGCCAATGGAGTCGAGCCCGATTCAGTCGCCGACCTTGATCTGGATGCGGTACCAGTCATCGATGCGGGTGGCAAAGATGTATTCACCGCTTACGTTTTTGGGGACAACTACTTCGAGCTTTACGTGAACGGCAAACTGCTGGCAATCGATCCGGTTCCAATGACACCGTTTAACAGCAATGTGATTCGTTTTCGAGCCGCTACTCCCTTCACGATCGCAATCATGGGCGTCGATTGGGAAGAAAGGCTGGGTTTGGGTTTCGAGAAATTTCGCGGCGCCCCGTTTCACCAAGGTGACGCGGGCCTGGTAGCGGTTGTGAAAGACGCCGATGGCGAAACGGTTACGATCACCGACGAAAGTTGGAAGGCCCAAACATTTTACACGGCACCACTGTTGTCCAAGGAATGCTTGGTACTCAATGGAAACATCCGCGACAGTTCGAAATGCAGCACGGAAGACACACTCGACGGCACGGCATACTTCGCCGCACACTGGCCCATTCCCGCAAACTGGGCCGGAGCCGACTTCGACGATAGTGCGTGGCCCAACGCAGTAACCTACACAAACGATTTCGTCGGCGTCGACAACAAACCGGCTTACACCAACTTCACCGACCTATTTGACGACCCTAAAGCCGATGCAAAATTCATTTGGTCATCCAGCCTTGTGCATGACAACCTCGTGTTGATGCGAACCACCATTGGCAATTGAAAGAACGCATGTCTGACGACCATGATGATCGCTTGGGTGGACTACTTAATCGCACCGAAGGCGGCAAAACATGAATTTTTATGCAACAACTCGATGGTCTTGAAACCGACTGTTTTAAGAAGTTCGAGTTGATAGGTAACCGGGCGTGGTGAGTCCTCGCGATCAATGTAGGCAAACACCTTGTCGCGATAGTCCGCGTCACCGATCGACGTCAAATACTCGCCATACCGAGCCCACATCATCGCCTGCACTTCGGGTTGCTCGTGGAATACCAGATCCGTGATCCAAACACTGCCACCAGGCACTAGCAAACGGTACAACTTTTCGAACGCGGCAACCCAATCATCGTCGTCACGTAAGTGATGCAAAACGGCCGCAGCCACAATCACATCGTAGCTCCCCTCCGGGAGATGCGCGGATCGGAAGTCGGCCTGGACAGTGCGAACGTTGCCTGAATTGACTGAGCTCATTCGCTCGGCAGCACGCTCCAGCATCGGACCGCTTAGATCAAGCAAGTCGACATCGAAGTCATACCCAGCCGCTTGGTGCAATCGAAGTGTGTTGTTGCCGGCTCCACAGCCGATATCCAGCACACGACCAATCGGTTGGGTGCACGACACCGCCGCATCGGTGATCAACGACATCGCCAGTGGCGCATCGATGGTGGCGGCTTGTCCGGTTTCCAGTGAAGAGAACCGTTCGACGTCATTGTCAAATCGTTCACGAATGTCTTCGATCGACGATTTATTAGCGAGCGGCGTGTCCATGAGAATCCATCCAGTAAATAATTTAGTGACCTTCGAGTGTCACCATGTCAGTCATCTTGCGACTGCTCGACGACCTTTGGGATTAAGCAAGGAATCCCAAATGGTGAGCGGCGTGCATCGCGTGAAAATGCTCAAACGCCGATCGGCTAAGCCTTCCAAACCCGGGATGTGCGTGCAAGGTCCCTTGATGAATCTTAAACCGAGCGACGGTTTCAGCTAGCAACGCCACTTCATCGGCATCGCTTAAATCGTCCGGCGGCACGAACATCCCTGCGGTTTTAATTCCGGCAGGCGAATCGCCACGCAGCAGACGCGGCAGCACAAGCCAACGCAACACGGGTCGTATAGGAGCCGCGATGGACATCCACCACGGATAACCATCCATGTTGGCATCCACGGTCAGACGAATATGCTGACAGGCTTGGCCCAACGACCAATTACCATTTCGAATGTAGCCCGACGCAAGCAAGCGTTCGGCTTCCTGAACAACTTCGTCCAGGGAATCAAATTTTAGTTTACGCCGAGTCATCTTCTTTGGTGGATTGCTCGATTAGCGATCGTCAGCGAAGACGGGTTCTATCTTCAGAACGCCAACACATCCTCGCTGGTTGTCTCAACACAAGTATTAGCGAGGAAGCGGGTTTGTTGATAGCGGACTCAACAAAGCCCCTTCGATTGAAGGGGCATTCACAAAGCCGAATCTATCAAATTTCCGAACTGGCTAGGTCGGAACCGAATAGGCACGGCTCTTGGTATCAAACATCTGGACGGCAAAACACTGGTTGCCGAACTACGGTGCATCCGTGGCTGCTTCAACCTTAGGAAGATCCTTCAGCTTCGGTGGATCCATCTTCACGCCGTCTGTCGATTCAGGAATCTCTGGCATCGGAGCTGGTTTGGGGAAAGCGGACTCTGGAATGTCGTCAAGCTTTTCCTTGCGATCTTCTTTCTTCAACATCGAATAACCAGCTTCTTGCAGGTCATAACGGCCCCAGTAGGTTCGGCGGACCGGGTTGTAGTAGTAGACGTAGCGAGGACGCGAGGGGTAGTGGATGCAGTAGTGATGATGATAGGTCGTCGTCGTGACAGTCGGTGCGTAACTGTATCGTGAATAGTAATAGGTATTCGTCGGGTGATAGCTCCACGAGGAATACGCTTGGCGATAGCCGCCTGCTTCGGCTTCGCTTTGACCGAAGAAGCAAGTCAAGGCTGCGGCGGCGAGGGTAAGACCGAGAATTCGTTTGGAAAGGCGGTTCATGGTTACAGTCTCATAGGGCAAAGTTGTGATTGGTGGGCGGTCACTCGACCGGCTCTACACGGTACATGCCGAAAACCGCATCGCATCGGACACGAATTTCCGAAAAAAGATGCCCACCTGAACTAACTGCCCATTCTCCCCAAACGGGTGGCTTTTTCAATCGTCGAATCGGTCTTATTTTCCAGATGTGAACTTTTTCAGAGCCGATAACACCCGGCAACGAGCGTTCGTCTGCGTGCCGGATTCGCCAGGATCTTGATACAAACCGACCAGCCGTGCGGCCTCCTGCTTCGCAACGCTCAATTCAGGATCTTCAAGCGAGGCCAGAATCTCACTGTACAAAACAGTGTAAATCAGTCGTTCCGCTGAATCGCCCACGCCTAACTCATCCAGGATATGCAACGATTGGCGGCACATTTCGACAGCCTGATCTTGATCGCCCAGCATGAAGCGAGCCGCGGCCAAATCGCCCAAGCGGATTGCCTGGTGAATCGAATCGGGTGATATCGTTGACGCGACCACTTCGGATTCCAATAACCGGATCGTTTCCTTCAGTCGACCCAACTGCAAAAGTGCCGCTCCCTTAGCAGCGGTGGCGATCGCGATTCCTATCGAATCGGCAAGTCGTTGGTAAAGAGACAGTGCCTCGTCCAGCGTTTCGACACACCGCTGTGCTTCGCCCATATCGTCATAGGCGATCGCGCGATTATTGATCGACTGAGCCAAGGTAGGCAAATCACCCAACCGACGGCTCAGCTTTTCGCTGCGAGCATAATCCTTTTCGGCACCTTCAATGTCCCCCGATTCAGCCCGAGCGGCAGCCCGTCCCAATAACGCTTGGCCGATCCAAGGCAGGAGCGGTACGGTGTCAGCTTGGCAAACCGCTTGACTGAATTTGTTCAGTGCCTCGTCGATCCGGCCACTTTGCAAAGCTAACTTGCCACTTTCGATCGTCCACCGAAGCATCCTCGCCATCTGTTCAGAATCCGATGGCTCACCTTCCTCGGATCCTTCCAGAAAATTCGATTCCGCAGGCAACAATGCCTTCGATCGAGTCAACATCGATCGCGTGATCTCAAAATGCCCCATCCGGCGATGGAACTCGGCAAGTTCCAAAAGGGTGTCAAGAGTCTCGTCGGGGTTATCAAACGAGTTCAGCGACTGCAGGCTTTCATTTAAAAGGTCAATCGCTTGCTGAGGCCGACCTTTTCGGAACGAGATCAAAGCCAATAAACGATTGGCCCGATTGCGAATCGAAGCTGTCGATTCCGACGAAAGTTCGGCTAGTGATTCCAGCACTTCGACGCACAAGGACTCGGCTTGTTCGGTTTGTCCGACTCGTCGCAAGGAGTCAGCCAAACACACCTGAATTTCACAACGTTGCACCGGAGTCCCCAACGGTTCACACCGTCGCAAACGTTGAATCCGAACGGGGAGCCCCCAATCGTTCCCTGCGAGCGAATCCGCGCAGAGCATCGCTTCAGCTAAACGTTCGCCAGAAAAGACACTCGTACTCGCGTCTTCAGCACCAGGCGTCTGCGCGGGAGAACAGACCATCTTAGGATGGTCCAAGAAGAACTCGATCGCAGACCACAGGTTTGTTGCCAAGGCAGGATTACCTTGGCGGCTAGCGGAGTCCGAATCCAACACGTTTTCAATGAGACAATGGCAAGCCCGCCCACGCTGTGCATCGTCAATCGTCTCAACCACGAACCTCTGCACAACGGTCGAGACGCTAAACAGAACCCGTTCATTGCTTTCCGCAACACGGATTAACTGTCGCTGCCGCAGTTCCTCCAGAACCAGAAACGGATCAACGTTTAGATCCGTCAACATTCGTTCGGCGAGATCACTCGACAGCGGCGATGGCCAGATTGCCATCCGCATCGCAGCAGTTCGCTCATCGTTATCAAGCAGATTGAAACTCCACCGAACCACGTCCTGTAGCGTTTGATGACGTGCCGGACGATTGCCAGACGAACTACGCAATATATTGAAAGACTGCAGCAACCGCCCGTGCAAATCTCTCAGCGTCATCAATCCCATGCGTGCGGCGGCTAGCTCAATTGCCAACGGGTTTCCATCGACAAGCCGGCACAAACTGACGACCAGGTTTCGATTCTTCTCATCGCATACGAATCGTCGATTGGCGACCTTGGCTCTCTGAACGAAAAGCTCGATCGCCCCACCATCCACTTCCTCGACGCTCAGCGAATCCAACATCACCACTCGCTCACCGCGGACACGTAGCGGTAATTGGCTAGTGACCAGCAAAGCCAAATCATGGCACTGCGCCAACCATTCAACCACCAACGGCGATGCGACTTCGACGGCCTGTTCCAAGTTGTCGAGAATCAACACAATTGGCCCACGCACAGTTAACGCTTGGATAGCTAAGTGCATGCTCGACATGTTCGCAGTCGAAATCACCTGCATCGCTGAAAGCACCGCCGCGGCGAATTGTTCTTCGTCCTGTACCGCCGCTAGATCCACCCAGACGACATCGCCGTCAAACGAGTCGCTCAAACGGTGTGCAATCGCGATCGCGGTTTCCGTTTTACCGACACCGCCCACGCCGGTTAAGGTCACCAGTCGCTCACGCGATGTATCAAACATCGCCTCCACCGATTGAATCGTTTCTTCTCTTCCAAACAGCTCGATCGGACGCCATGGCAATGAAACTATTCGGCTGGAAAGCCTCCGAAAACGTGACTCACGAAAGGTCGCTTTGGTGGAATTGGGGTCGTCCGATTCCGCTTGTTGCTCAGCGATAAAGTCGCCGATTTCCTGCGCCAGTTGGCCCGCCGTTTCATACCGATCGGAAATCCGCTTCATCAAACAACGTTGACTGATCTGCTGCAATCGCAACGGAATGCTTTCACGAATTTGGCCCATCGGTACCAGATCACGTGATTGAATCATTTCGAACAAAGCTTCGGTGGTGGCGGCAACGAAAGGCGCCTTGCCAGTCAACAATTGATAAATGATCGCACCAAGACTCCACACGTCCGTGCGTCCATCAAGGTGATGAGTTTCACCCCAAGTTTGTTCGGGCGACATGAAGGTGGGTGTCCCCGCGATCACGCTGGTGACCGGTTGATCGCCATCGCGACGAATCGCCAATCCAAAATCCAGGATGGTCGCCTTACCGTTGTCGCTGACCAGAATATTCCGCGGTTTTAAATCACAGTGAATTAGCCCCGCCAAGTGCGCGTGGTGCACTGCATCGGAGATGTCTCGCAAGATCCGGGCAAGCTCCAAAACACTCCCGCTGTGCTCCTGCTTCTTTTCCCACCATCGATCCAATGTCACTCCGTCGATCAATTGAGTCACGAGCGCGACGAACTGGTCGTGCACAATCACATCGTGAATCGTCAATAGATGAGGGTGCTGCAAACTTGCCGCCGACCGTGCTTCTTGCACGAACAGTTGCAAATCCATTTCGGACATGGGACCGCGGCTACGCAAAACCTTGATTGCAACTCGACGTTGCAATTGTCGATCGAAGGCCTCCCAAACAACGCCGAAGCTGCCTTTACCGAGCAACCGTCGGCGTTCGTATCGTTTGTCGAGATCTCCCCATACGTCTTCCGCACCGCGATCGCTGTCGAAGCCATCTTTAACATGCGTTTCATCGGGATCGGAACCAACGCCAGTCCTATTGGTGTCATTCTCACTCAACTGGGTGATTGGTTCGGGTTCGTCCGCAGTCGCACCGCTATCTAATAACGCTAAAAATTGGTTGTATTGATCCGCATCTAAGAACTGATCAGACGAATACTCTCGGCGCAGCGTATCGAAATCAATCTCGATCCCGAACCGGCGGCGCAGACGCAACTCGTCGACAAATAGTTCAGCCGTTAGCGGCAGCCGCTGTTGAAATTGCTCGTGATACTCAGCGACTCCACGCCCCGAAGCGTCCGCGTGCGAGAAACGATATTCCATATCGATCCGCACCAACTCGCTGAGCGTTTGCTGTTCGGGCAATCCCTTATCAACACCGCGTTGCAAATATTCTTCAATTGACGGTTCACTCGATGACCGCCACGCCGACTCAAACTCGTCGAGCAACCATTCATCGTCGAGCATATCTAGATTCACAACTCAAGGTCTTCCAATCGTTCGCTCCAGCGATTGCGAACCTTTTCCAAAACGCGTCGAACGGTGCGTTCACTTCGCTCCACCCGTTCAGCTATTTCGGTCATTTCGTAGCCATGCATGCGGAGTTTCAAGATTTCAATCTGAATCGGGTCAAGATCCGCCGTCAGTTGGTCAAATTCGTCCATGACAAGGACCGCCGCTTCAGGCAGTGGTTCGGTCGCAGCGGCTTCGAAACAAAATGCCTGACGAGACTGATCATTGGAGATCGCCACGGACTGCTCGTTATCCATTCCGCGTTTGGCGGCCCGGTGATAGGCAACCCGCCGCCGGAGCTTGTTAAGCGAGATGACAACCAACAAACGCCACAGATCCCCGGACTGCTCAAACGTGAATTTGTCGCGATCCACACCAGCAAAAAAACTACGGAATGCCGATTGGACAATGTCTTCGGCATCGACTCGCCGATTCAATCGGCTGCTCATCCGGCGATGCACCATTGCGATCAAACGGGAGACATATCGATCAAACAACTCTTGCGAGGCAATTTGGTCCCCCTGACGGCACTGATCGATAAGTTGAATTGATTCTTGGTCCATTGCCGCTCATCTGATGACATCTTTGCCAGTAAAAAGGGACACTCCGTCCCCGCCCCCCGTTGGAATTGTCGTCTTTATCATAACAACTACCAGCCAAAATACGCAGCTTTCACAAATTCCCACTTAACGTACTTCGCTTAATGGCAACTTCATCCCCACTTCATACGTTCACCAACTACCCAAACAGACACCGTAACCCTCAATCTTTCGCCAAACTGAGTTGCATTCGGTCGCCGAAGCTTTTCTTTCACAAATTGAACACAAGTCGCTTGTGTCTTCGACATCTTTGATCCGATTCCAAAATACACACGAACCAGTTGGGGGGCAATCAAACAGCAAGCCCCCCCGGCCCCTATACATCTTTACACGGAAGTAGGCGATGACCGGCACACCCACAAACCGAAGACTCAGTGAGAAGTATCGAAGACTGAGCGAATGGATTCTCTCCGGAAGCATGAAAAAGGCGACTGTCTCCATGCTCTCCGTCGCCGCCATCACGACGATGACACCATATGCTATGGCGGAGACGTCCAATACGAAGCTCGTATCCACCGTTGTGCAAGACTACTGTGGCCCGGTAAGCCCGCCGATGAATCCATGTGATCCGTGCGCCCCGCAGTATGCACCGGCACCAGTCGACCAAGCCGCTACCTCCGAATCGGTAGCACCTTCGAACTCGGGATCTAACGAGACCGACGCTTTCGAGAGTGCCGAATCGTTTGCACCATCGACCAGCGTCCCCTCTTCATTTAACAGCGCCGCAGCAAATAACATTGCCGCAACATCGTTGGCCAGTAACACCGGAAGCCGAGGCGGTCTTGACGCTCCAAACATGCTTGGTGACTCCCCGGGATACGGAGCCACTGTCACCGTCGTTGGCGTTCCTTACTCATTGCCAACCGCGGGTATCCGCCGATTCAAAGTGACCGAGAACGTCAGTCCTATTCCACAGGACCGCGTCTTCTTCAACTACAACCATTTCGATGACGCGTTGCAGGCGAACGCGACTGACAACACGTATCTAGACCGATACATGTTCGGTGGCGAAAAAACGTTCATCGACGGATTATTCTCTTTCGAAATTCGCTGCGTTGTTTCCGATGGTTTCGACTCTCAACAAACCGCTGCACGTGAACGTGGAACAGAGTTCGGTGACCTTCAGTTTGCGTTGAAGAGCCTGTTGTACAGCAGCGACGATTTGGCGATCGGTGGTGGTTTGACTCTGTCCGTTCCCACCGCCGACGATAGCGTGTTGGTAGGGGTCGGTACGATTGAAAACGAAACCGTCTTCTTAGCACCGTTCATCGGGTTCGTTAGTAAGCCGACTAAGAACACATTCTTTCAAGGCTTCTTGCAAACCGACATCGTACTCGGTGGCGATACTGTCTTAGATGGTGGCGGAGCCGTTGCTGGCACTTACCAAGATCAAAACTTGATCTACGCCAGTCTTTCAGCCGGGCACTGGTTGTATCGTGATGAATGTGCCAGTTCATGCTTGAACGGAATCGCCGGCATGCTCGAATTCCACTACACCTCGGCACTCAACGATGCCGACTTAGTGACCTTCGGTGGCAACACGCTGACAGCAACTGACAACCTTGACGTCGTGAACCTGACCAGTGGTCTGGTCGTCCAAACCGGAAAGACCTACTTCCGAGTGGGTGGCAGTGTTCCACTAACAGACGATCAGTTCTATGACACGGAGTTCCAACTTCAAGTCAACCGATCGTTCTAATGAACGTCCTTGAAAGATGAATGATGTTTAAACGTGTGGGTTAGCCATACGTCATGCCGCCAAGGCAGCACTTTGCGTTCTGGCACTAAACTGCTTTCTCGCAATTGAGCGATTTGGAACGCAACCACTCGTTCAAACTACATTGACATTCTCTGAATAGGTAAATCGCGGTCCGATCGGTTCAAGCAACTTACTCCGGAGTTGCAACAAGGTCGATTTTCAAAGTCCGAGCCAAACGCGATGGCGTGGTGGTTGGCTTCTGCTGACCACCGGTCAACTTTCGAACATCGCTTCGCACGAACGCCACCAATTCTTCTAAATCAACCACGCCGTCGGGCAGGGTTGATTTCGCGGGATCGGTGGCGTTGTCGCTTGAAAGGGCACCATCAGCTTCCCCATCTAAAGCCGATAAGACCGAAAAGGTAAAGCAACCATGCCGGAGCGGCGCTAGTTCCTGAGCTGCACCACGGCCACTCGCCGCAGCTATCACCATCCCGCCACCGCGCAGCGGTTCTCGGATGCTACTTTTCGCATCGATTACCGAACCGCTATGACAAGTGTCGATCATGTAAATCACACGACAACCAGGCACGCCTGCCCTTTGGATCAACGACCAAGGCAGCGAGGTCTCTTTCAGCTTTTGCGGCGTCGGAGATTGTGTGGATGTCGTGACGTAATAGTACTGTCCCTCAACCGTGGTACCGTGCCCCGAAAGATAGACAATTAAGATTTGGTGATCCGACTTTCCAGCAATCTGTTTGTTGATGTCATCGATCGCGCGTGCCACAGTCGATTTCGTGATCTGTTCGTCATTGAGTTGACGCACGGTTCCCAATCGATACCGACTGAGTCCAGACGACTGCTTGTGACTGAGCATTGCGATAATCGCCTCGACATCGTCAAGAGGAAACGCCAACTCGCCGAACCCACCGCGTTGATTGGCAATCGGTCCAAGATAGTTTTCCGATGCTAGTGACAAAACATGCAGCTGGTACGGAGTCGGGTTGCCAGTCTGTCCACGGCGATAGGCAACATCCGCAGCATATAGACTTGCAAGTGCACCACCAGATTCTTGAGCAATCACCTCGATTTGATTTAGTCGTCCCGAAGCGACCGCATCCCAAGCATATTGGTATTGATTGGGGCCAATCTGCGTGCGTCGGGGAACTTCTAAACGAGTCGCATCAATATTGCCACTGACCTGATAACTGTCTGCGTTCGCGTCGCCAAAATCAATCTCGGCGATAATTTGATTTTCCGCTTCGGAAACTAGCTGCTCACCAACAACAGGCGTTACGATTCGCACCTCTGGTGTTGACGCAATGACGTTCGCTAACGCGTTCCCGGAAACACTTTGCAGGGCCACGTCATTCAACATTTCTCCATTCAGCAATCTGCGAATCGTCTCAGGCCGTTCGAATTCCTTGGCCAAGAAACCCGCCTTTAGCATGCGTGGCGATTTGTCGGGGCCACGTAGGATCATCCAGTCAAAGAGCGTGCCGCCCTCGGCAGCCGATGCGTCGAAAACGCCGTCTGGATGCCATATCACCCATTCACCACGTTGATTGGCAAACGCTGTCAAAAACGGAAGCCAGGCTGGACGGATAATGAACTTCTTCGGCTTAACCAAATCTGGTTGATCCGCATTCGGTTCCGGCAACGCATGGATCAGGTTCTGGTTCAAAACCGAAACACGGCTCAACGTGTCCAAGATTTGTTCAGCGGATTCGCGTCCCGAAACTGCGTCTAGAATCTTCGCTGGGTCTTCCGCTAGGAAGCCTTGAATCCGTTGGATTCGATCACCGTTACGTAAACTTCGGGCAAATGCGATCCCAGCTGGATCCACATTTTTGACGACCACGTTTCCTTGCTCGATCATGAAGTCACAACCCCAGTGACTTGCGTTGGGAAACGAGTTCGATGGATTGGCATCCAATAGCCCCGCCAATCGCCACTGTTTGATCGTATGGTCTAGCGATCCGCTGTACAAAACCGTGCCAGCTTCATTAGCAATCAACGATGTAACGGTCCCCGTATGATCGCGAAACCAACGCACCAACCGAGGACGACGAACCGTTGTCCCCGATTGAGCAGCCTTATCAAAGCGATAGACGAAGATGCTGTTTATGTTCTCGGTACCGATCGCGATCCCAACCGGTTCGAGTTCGTCTTTTGCAAACAAAAAGCAATGACAAACGTACGCACCCTGACGGCTGAAATCTAAATCAATCTGCCAACGGGTTCTGCTGCCGTCGGTTAAGACCAACTGATCGACAGGCCGCCCATTTTTCTCGATTCGCCATCCCGGTGGCTGGTCGCTCGGCAACCTCCAATCGACATCCACTTGCGGCTGATCAACCAACTCACCATAGCGCAGGTCCCAAGCGGAATCAAACTGTTTGGGTGCAGAACCGAACCCCAATACGGACTCATCCGGTGACAACGCAAGAAAGCCACATCGCCGCACATTGGCTTCCAATTTCGCTGTAGTAGTTTGCTTGAATGGATTCGCGATTCGTTCGCCCGTTTCATCGACAAGACGAAGGACGGAAACACTTCGCGGCGACTCATGGCTGACCGCCAAAAAGCGTCCATCGGGCGAAATCGCCACGCCCAAGCAGGGATCATGTTCCGAGATCACACGTCGCTGGAGTCGTTGACGTGAAGCGACATCAAAGATTTCAATGATCGACTCTCCCGAACGCCCGTCAATGAACTCACTGCTCAACACAGCCATCGTCTGGGAATCGGGCGATGCACCGCCTTGATCGCTAACACCTCCCAATGCGATTGCAGTCACGTTTGGAAAACCGGATTGGATCCGATAACGTTTCGACGAATCGGAACTATCAGACAAGTAGATCGCACCCTGAGCATCGGACGACGCCCAATATCTCCCGTTGGGGTCGTGGGCCAAGGCAGCAACACGACCGTGATAGTCCTCACTGAACGCGGCTTGATTCCCTGTGGTGAGCGATTGAATGATTAGCCGGACTGGTCCGCCATTTTCTTCCTTAGAGAACACGATGTTGCGTTCATCGACAAAGATCGCCCACGGCTGATGCCTAAGCGGATTAGGAGCAGCAGCCTGCAACATCTTCGAAGAGTAATTGCCCTGTGCATTCCGTTCCCACAGGAACATCCCACCGGCTTCGTCTCGGGATACAACAGCGTCGCCACGAGTGGAATAGTCGAGTGAAACGACTGCGAATTGATGCCCTTCAGTACCAATTTGTTTCGCTTCCGCCGCTCGCGTTCGCTCAGCGGGTGAAGGCAAGCTTCCTGTCAAAGCAGCTTGCCCGACATCGATGACCGCAATGTCACCAGTTTGCTGCCGAGCACTCACGCCACCGATCACCATTTCCGATCGAGTCCGGCTCATCGCAGCCGCATAAACGCTGCCTCGGTTTCCGCGTGCCTGTTCCCAGTGGATAGGTGCGGCGAGAGTGACGGCCGGCGGGCTATCAGGACCACGGTTATCCCAGCCCACTTCGTAGGTGTAGATCACCTTGTCTAAGCCAGCAACGTAAAGTCGCTGGGAATCGGTCGAAAACAGCAACTGCCGGATTTGAGAAGTAGGTCCCCCCGTATTCAACACGACACGCGGAGGAATCTCTTGAGCAGTTGCGACGGATGCCCCGACCGAGAGAGCCGCCCACTGGACTGCCAAGCAGCCCAGAAGAACAGCGACTGCAAGATGAATACTCCGATCCGCTCGTAGTCGTCGGATCGTCCCGGAAGAAAGACGAATCATTGAAGCGGTAAGTCGTCAGGGTTGCTGTATCGGATACTCACCGATGTCAGCAGTGTTTGACCAAAGAATGATCGTTGCGAGCGTGCTTGGCGAGTGATGTCACGACCGATCCCGGTTCGCAACTGACCACGATTGGTAGCCAACAATTCCACCGCGGGTGGCTGTTCACCCTCTTTCCAGGCATGAAAGAATTGTGCCGTCACGGTCCCGATATCGGCCGCGTCTGGCAACCCTAACGATTCGCCTTTGGCGGTCACGACAAACTCCTTCAGCAAAGTTGGAGAAACATACCAACCGGATATCACACCAACCGATTTGGCAGGCACAAACCAGGTTCCAATAGACTTCGTTGCGTCATCACGACAGAGGCAGAACGAATTGATTCCATCGATCGACAATTTCACACCCACGGCGTGGTCAGCATCATTGTGAACACGGAGCTTGTAGGTGTCATTCGCTTGCAACGGCGCGAAGGGAAACCCGCCAGCATCTTCGATCGCAATCGGATCGAATTGCGCCGATCCATTGCGACGGACAAGAACTTCCATGCGAAACTTGCTTGAAGCACTGGGCGAAATTTCAGTCTTGGAATCGCCTCGGAATGCAAACGTTGGATCCGAAACACTGGCTGCAAGCTTATTCGTTACTTTGGACTGTTTACTAATTAGTTGATTAGCAAGATCACGGGCCGACGACTGATCACTCGCCTTCGTGACCTCCGCGACGGCATCTTGTTCCTTGTCCAGATCAACCGTCAAACCGAGCAACCGGCTAATATCTTCGATGCTACTGACCTCTTGAACCTTGACCTTTTCACGAAAGCCTGAAAGCTCTTTGCCCGTCTTATCGAACAAGTCCGCTTTGATCAGAACAATCGCATCGGACTGAACCTTCTGGAATACGAACGAACCTCGTACGGTCCACGATGCTCCCAACGGCACTACTTTGGTTCCTTTCGCTGCCAGCTGTTCCTTCAAGGCTGCGCGAATCGCGCGGCCGGCCGTCGCCGCTCCCGGTCCCTCGAAGTTTCCCAACATGACTTCATTTCGGCCCTTCTCCTTCAGATAATCCGAAACGTTCGTCGCCAAACTGGCGATGGCATCATCCAGCGTTGTGGCATGCGAAGCCTGCGGCGCCGCCCCCGCCGCCAGGGCTAGCAACAAGAGGCCCATCAACAGCGTCCGCACCTTTAACCGCGGTGTGATTCGACTTGCGGAAAATTGAATGTGGTTCATTGTTTTGACCCTATCGTCGATCGAATTTTGCACAGAAGTGACAGCGAGCTAAGCGTTAAAAAGAGGTGGTTGTTACTGATATATTTGCAGAAAACTAATTTGATATCGGAGTGCCGATCCGCAGCGATGATGCCGCTTCCTGATACACCGACGATGTGGTTTCGGCTGAATCCCAAAAGGCGCGTTTGATCGTACCACCAGGAAGTGCCAGTGGCCCCAGTCCAAGTTCAACCAGACGCCCGGTGAAGACTTGATTCTTCAACAATGCCGGATCCTCGATCCCCAATTCACAGGCCGCAGCGCGAAGATCGAGATTCTTGGCGTAAAGCTGAGTGACTCGGCTGATCGGTTCTTCAAAACGCAACAAAGCGTCTCGGTCTTGATCGCCAATTCCCAACTCGTCCGACACCGTTCGCCACAATTGTTGTAAGTACTTTTGGCGGGATGACTCTAAGGCTTGATCAAGCTGTTCTTGAGGCGGAAAAAGTTCTCGGACTTTCCGTCGAGCTTGTGGTGTTTGTACCGCTGTTCCCTCTCGGACAAAGTCCGTTAAGTTCAGCATGCCGTGCTTGTGACAACTGATGCAGGACAATCCGTTCACGATCAGCGGACTGCCTGAAATGTTCAGAGAGTCCCAAACAATGTTCACCGGACCTTCGTCGATCCGATTGCCTTCTCCATCCACCAACATGTAAGCATGAAGACCATTGGGCAGGTTGAAGATGATCTCGCCACCCGCGTGCGTGAATGCTTCGTTGGCGAAGGGATTGTCATCGAAAACGGGTCCCAACGGAAATCTTGCCAGATTGCCGCGTCCCTCGTTCCGAGCGAAGTCGTAACTGATCCACAACGTTCCGTTGGTTGACGAATGATATTCAATCAAGCGGTTCTGGCCCGACACGCCACTTTCAAATAGTCCAGCACGGCGTGAAGTACTCAAACGGAAATTCTCTTCCACATCCACACCCGCTCGCTCGAGCAACTCATCGAGGTGATCGGGGATATTGGTCAACTTGTGGTACAGCGGTGGGCGTGTGGCTTTCGCAACGAACCAATCTGCGCGGATGGAGGTTACCCCGTCAAAGTTAGCCGTTCCATAAAGCTCTTCAATCTTCTCGTAGATCTCCAGCGACTCGATACTCGATTGTGGCTTAACGCCGAACGGATATTCTTTCAGAACCGCTTCCCAGGTCCCGAATTCCTGCCAACCGTAGTGGCGCAAGTCGATGTTAAAAATCGTCTTCTCGTCATCTATCGGCTTTGGCAACGTAATCGTTGCCTGGCTAGACATACTGTTGACCGCCTTGGATAAGGCCGCGCGATAAATCGTCAGGTCACGCTCGGTCACAACGGGGTTGTTGTAGATATGGTTCAACGTGAGGTAACGTTGAAATTGCCTTTCGTCTTTGCGAATATCAAACAAGTGGCGAGCGATTTGCTTAAGCACGTCGACGTCGGAAATGAACTTCCTTTGCTCCGCGACTTCCCAAGGTGCCCCCGATTCAATCCAGTTGCGGATTAACTGCTTCTCTTCATCGGCAAGCGGTTTCTTAGGCGGCATCTGGTCATCGGAAATGACCTGCCACAATAATGACTCTTCGGCATTACCCGGCACGACCACACCAAGGTCCGCGTTTTCGCCACGTTTCTTGACCGCATGAACGAGAGTGTCTCGATCCAGAACATTCATGTTCTCAATCTTGAAATCAACCCCGTGGCATCGGTGACAACGGTCCCGCAATATTTGAATGGCTGACTTCGCGACTTCCCCACTTGCCGGTTCTGTGGTGTCACTTGCACCTGCGTGACCGGTTCCCGCAATCCCGATGATTAGGGAAGTGACGACCCAATACCATCGAAGACGTGTTTGGATATATCGATAACGAGCGAGGTGGTCATTCATGAGTTCAGCGCACACTATTTAAGACGGCCGGTCATTCGAACGATGCCAGCTCCGGTGTCCGTTTAGTAGATAAGGAATTCAGCGGCCCATCGGACAACAAATCCAAATTTCCCAGTCAGCTCTACTTCTTCCACCGAACTCCAGAATACCCCACCGGGGGGTGAATTCAACTCTTAGGTCGAATCTTGGTCTGCGCAGCGAGACAGCCTCGTCTCCAAATTTGCAAAACCCGCCGAATCCCAACGATTCTCGACAGAGCTTGGCTCGCGATTAACGAACCATTTGCCATTCCTGAAGAGCGGGTATCGGGTAAACCAACATCACCACGTTCAACACCAAATTATCGCGAATTGCTGCTAAAAGCACTAATTCCGTCACCACAAACAACGCCACCGAAACCCGCCAGGGCACCCGCGACGCGATCACATAGCCGAGAATGCAGGCAAACAGGTCGAAGAGGGAATTGGCAATCGAATCGCCCGTATAACCGATCGCCATCGTCGCCTCGCGATAGCGGTTAATGATCAACGGTGAGTTTTCGAGAATTTCCCAGGCCGACTCGATGATGACAGCGATCAGGAATCGATTCGCTGGCTTAATCCAGGGGGTCCAACGCGAACTGGCCCAAGTTAAAGCTGCATAGAACAGCAACCCATGCAGCACATGGCTGAAGAAATAAGGGTCGAGTAAGTGTTGCGAATTGTGTTTCGACCAAATATCCCAAGACCATGGCGATGCACCGCCGCACTCGCACCAAAACCGCCGACCCATGGCGGCTAACACCGCACCCAACAAGACCGCGATTCCGGTTGTTGCCAGAACAGGATAGCGATGTTGAGCAGGCGACGAACCGGAAGAGTCAGGTGTCGTCTGAAGAGACATCACGACTCCTCGCGTGATTGCTTCAAAGCACGTCGAAACTCTTCGAGCTGTCGCTGCAGCGGTGGTGAGTGAGGCATTCTTTGACAAGCATCGGTTTGCATTTCCACGGCCGATTCGAAATCGCCGACCGCGAAATAGCATCGCGCACAAGTATCCATCAACTCCGGTTGATTGGGGGTCAGCCGTAACGATTCAATGCTGTACCGAAGTGCTTTGGCGTAATCGCCCGTCGTGTTGCTAACCAGCCACGCGTACGCATTAAGACGTTTGGCAAGTTGTTCAGGAGATGGCCTCAAAGGTCCGATCTTTCGAAATGAATTCTTGATTTCGGCAACCTCTTGTTCAGCCAATCCGATGTGGTGACTCAGCGTTTCCTGCACACTGTTCTTCCATTTCGCATCGCCATCGAGTCGGTACATTGCGATCAAGATGTCAATGTTCTTGTGATTGGCCTGAAACGCTTCCTGCAACTTGATACGAGCCTCGTCTGATTTCCCCTGCTCAATCAGCAGCATTCCTTCGTGAAAGGCGAGGTCACTCTTGACCACCGGTGCGGTGAAGTTGCTCGCTATCAAGCGATTCTTAAACTCGTCATCCTGTTCAATCCGTTTTGCCAACGGCTTGAGTGTTCGGATCACGGCAGCATGGTCTTCCAACTCACCAAACATGCGAGCCGACTCCGAACGCGCGTATGCTGAAATCGCGTTATCCAGGGGCAATCGATCCATTACCAAACTGTATTCTTGATCAGCCCATCGGAATAAGCCTCGACGGGTCAACTGCATCGCAATCCGGACATGCGCCTCCGCATGAACCTGGATGGTTTGCGGATGCATGGGATTCGGTTTCGCGTCGTCATCGGTGGGCTTTCCATCAGCATTTTCCACCTCTGGAATCGGAAGTGGATTGATCGCTAAGGCCACATCAGCCAATCGCCCCGCTTCGGCCTCCTCCCCAGTACGGCTATAAGCTTCAGCCGCTGAGTAAAGCAGGATCGGCGACTTCTGGAAAATCTCAACATGCTGATTCTGCATGGCGATGACGGCCGGATACAGCGAATGCTCAAGCGACCAACTCGATGTTTGAATCAAGTCACGAGTTCGCGAAGGAATTAGATCGACGTTTCGGATCACCATCGCTAACGCGGCATCACGTTCGCCACTGAATATCGCTCGTTCGGCGGTGATCCAGATGAGCTGCAATAGCTGGCTTCCCGACTGGGGCAACCGACTGGCTAACACCCCCTGGGTCGACAGCGGTCGATCCAACAGATCGGCAGACCCTTCTTCGACAAGAGTCCCGTTGCGATGCTGGTCAAAAATTTCCTGCCACCGTGCGACTTCCACCACACCGCCACGCAAGTCTTTGGCGTACTGCAGCAACCAACGATTTGCGATCGTCAGTCGCCCCGAGAGCTGAGTAACGATCGCTTGTGCTTCCGAGCGACGTCGCAACGTTTCCTGTTGGTCTTCTGGTTTTTCCTGTCGGTGGTCGGCGGTTGATCCCATGAAGACATCCGAAGACTTGACGTCCTGGTTCATCAACGCCAATGCAGCCAAACGCCCCAATGCCGGCTCAGGTTCAAACTTGGCCAAACGAAGCAGAGCCGCAAACGATTCGGATCGAGGCAATCCAGCCAACTGAGCAATTCGCTTCTTGCGTTCGTCCACGGCCCGCGCACCGTATTCGTTCAGCAATTTGGTCACCGCCGCAGAGTCCGCTTCGGTGCTCCACCGCACCCCCAATCCGCTCGTCAACCGACGTGCGACGATCGCTACTTCGCTATCGGGATGGTTGCGAGCCTCGCGGAGCTGATCAAAGGCAGCCAATCCGATCCGCGATAACCGATCACGACAACGAATCCGTGTCGCGTAACTATCCGAAGCCAATCCCTCGATCAATTGACTGATTTCGGTCGGCGATGGCTCCGGCATCGTCGCGGTTTCCGGCAACTGTTCCGCCGCCAGATTGCAGGCACCAACGATCAATACGAGGATCACGATCCCTAAATGACCAATCAGGCCACTGGATCGGGGGGATGCCATTTGGGTGTTTGAATACATCACGGGCCTTTGGGATACGTCACGGGCCTGGCGGGCGACTGCCCATCATCAAAAGATAAATGAATAATTCACTTTACCAAGTTGTCCGCCCGCTCGACCCACGGAAATGGACACCACGCACGCAAAACCTTCATATTCCCCGCAAAAACCGCATCCCAATCAAGGCAATTTGTTTGCCTTGGCGTTCTTTCTGAATTAAGCTCCCACATCGGAAGCGTTGCAATCTAATCTGGCTGCCCGGCCCAGTTTCCCAGCTCAAGGATCCCATTCGCGATGAAAATTCGCTCGACTCTCATCCTCTTCTTCGGCCTTTGCGTGTTCAGCACGTCAGCTCCCCAGCAGGCTGCGGCCCAATCCGCTGTCCTGTCGGAGATCTACGGCCGGGGTGTTCATGCCTACCATTCGGGCCAGTACGACCAAGCGTCGCAGTGGCTGACCATGGCGATTGATAACGGCTACCGTGATCCACGTGCTTACTACTTCCGCGGTTTGACCGCAGCGGCCAGCGGTCGTAGCTACGAGGCGGAAGGTGATTTCCAACAAGGGGCCGAACTGGAAGCCCGCAGCGGATCGCACGAAATCGTCGGTCGATCGTTGGCCCGCATCCAGGGTTCCTTACGGATCAAACTAGAAACCATTCGCGAAAAAGCCCGGCTGCTCGCACTGGCGACTGGCCAAGCTCGCTCCAACGCACGCTACGGCGAACTGGGTGTCGACCCAGCGGGCGCCGTTCAAACGCCGGCCGCTCCCCAGCCTCGCTCTGTCACCACACCACCACCGCCAGCGAAGGACAACCCATTCGCAGACGACCTGGGCCAAGACCCCGAAGTCGAATCGATGGACGCCTTCAAGGGTGCACTTGAAAACGCAGCCGACGAACCAGCCGCAGGAAACGCGGCTGAACCAGCCGCGGGTGGCGACCCATTTGGTGGCGGATCTGAACCTGCCAGCGACCCGTTCGGTGGCGGAGGCGGCGCCGACCCATTTGGTGGTTCCGATGCAGGTTCCGACCCATTCGGCGGCGGAGATGCCGGTGCGGACCCGTTTGGTGGCGACAGCCCCTTCTAGTCTGCCAAGTTCATTTCGAATATCGATTAAGGAAACCCGAATTACCAACATTCGGGTTTCCTTTTTTAATACCCACTCATCTTCCAAGTGGTCCACGGGATGAACGACCCAATTGACGCATTTTTCGTCTACGGCACTCTGTGCCGCGGTCAGTGCCGCGAGCATCTATGGCCCGCCCAACCGCTTAGCATCATCGACGCCTGGACGTACGGCACGCTCTACGGCCGTGCCGACTATCCCGCCATGCGAAGCGGTACCGACCCCGTCGCTGGCGAGTGCTGGCGATTTGCTCCCGGCGACATGAACCGTGTCCTCGCGGCCCTCGACGAAATCGAAGGCACTAACCAAACCGGCCATCCCAATCTCTACGACCGAGTAATCGTCGACGTGTTCGAGCGAAACAATGTGCTCGAACGAAACATCAATGGCAGCCATCGCCAATACGGTCGAGCCTACGGATACCACTACGCGATCGATCCAGCCATTGATGGCTTTGAACGAATTTTGACGACAAGCTCCTCGCCGGGCGTCTACGCTCGGTGGCCGGCTTAGCTGACCGCTGGCGACCTGCGAAGCGTTAGCTAGCAATCCATTCGCTGGCAATCTATTCGCCAGCACTGGGCTCAACAGCAGCGACTTGCTTTATGGGCATGATGGCCATTCCGCCCCTTTCGATTAAAAGGTTTCCCGCGGGTCCGGTCGTGACGATCAAGTCGCTCGGGACGTGCTCTTTCGAACCCGCCAAGACATACCGGTTGGCTGGTCGATAAGCTCACGACGTGCTTCGTTTCTTCCTGAGGATCCATCCATGCCGTTCTTGTCCGGTAGCCTGTCGTTCGAACGATTTCGTGTTTCCAAGTTTGATTCCGAAACTTTTGATCAAGAACATCTCGACAAGATGATCAAACACACCGCGGGCAACGTGGAAACCTCTTCGACGGAAAACGTTCACACTGGCTTTCTCGGTGGAGCACACCTTTTTGATCAAGATTTCGACTTGAACAAAAACGTGATTAATGAGGCCGTCCATTTCGGCATTCGCATCGACACCAATTCCATCCCCTCGGCGATTAAGAACGCTTGGATGTCGATGGAACTAGCTGCGGCGGGCCGCGACAACCCCAGTGGTGTTGCCACCAAGTCGCAACGCAAAGAAGCCAAAGAGGCCGTTGAGCAGCGCTGCGAAGTCGAAGCCGCAACGGGTAAATACCGGAAGTTCCAACCTTTCGCGTTGCTGTGGGATACCTACCATGAAATGCTCTACTTCGGTGGCACCGCGGGTACCGCCAGTGGGCACTGTGCGGATCTACTGGAACGTGTCTTTGAGATCGAACTGGGACATGTCAGCGCCGGCACGATCGCTCAGGATTGGGCACTCGCGTCAGATCGCTACGCTGAAATGGATGACGTCATGCCAGCGAGCTTCGTTGAAGGGCAAAGCATTTCGAGCGTTGCGTGGGCAAACGAGCACTCCAAGGCTCCCGACTTTTTAGGCAACGAGTTTTTGCTGTGGCTGTGGTGGATGCTCGAAACCCAAACCGAAGTGATCGCACTGCCGGAAGACGGTGAAGTCACCGTGATGCTAGCTAAAACTCTCTCGCTAGAATGCCCCGTGGGTGAAAACGGCAAAGAAACCATCTCAGCCGAATTCCCCACCAGTCTTCCTGAAGCGATGCAAGCGATCCAGCATGGCAAGCTGCCGCGTAAGACCGGGATGACCATCATCCGTGATGGACAACAATTTGACCTGACGCTGCAAGCGGAAACGTTTGGAATCAGCGGCGCCAAAATTGTGTTAGACGATGACGTTGAAGACTTCGGTCCCGAAGACCGTATCGATGCGGTGCGCACACTCAGTGACACGGTCGATGGCATGCTGCACACGTTCTGTGATTTGCGAACGGGAACGGGTTGGGAAGAAATTCGATTGGCGATGCAGGAATGGTTGGCACCTTCCGCCAAGCAATCCAAACGCCGCGCCGCCTAAGCCATCCTTAGCGTTTGCCCCACTCCGAAATCCGGGGCAGGTTTCGATACAACAACCAGTTGTAAAATCGACGAGGCAGCGTTCGCCGCAATAGCGAGAACGCAAACGCATCAATGCTGCCGTACACACGTAGCGGCGGCGACTTTTGACGCATGACCTTGATGATCTTGGCCGCGACCGAGTCAGGCGTGGCCGGCGCCCGGTGCATCGCAGCTTCGACGAATCGCTCCATATGACGATAATGTTCATGATAGGGATCAATCGGATCCGCCGATGCTTTGGCACTCATAATGGTATAAGGCACCTTTTCAAAAGCATCCGATCGCATGAACCCGGGCTGGATCAAAGTCACCGATACGTTCCACGGTTTCAATTCGTAGAACAACGCTTCGCTGACTCCTTCAAGCGCAAACTTTAATGCCGAATAAACCGACATCGTTGGCATCGCCATCATGCCGCCTACGGACGACACGTTGATAATCTTTCCTCGACGCTTCGCTCGCATACCAGGCAACACACAACGAGTCAGCTCGACGGGCGAACGAAAGTTGATGTTCATCTGATGCAATCGCTCAGGCTCCGTCACGTGTTCAACGCATGACCGATAGGCAACACCGGCGTTGTTGATCAAGACATCCACGCCACCTAACTTCAATTCAATGTCAGCGGTCAATGAGTCCCGCTGGTGAGCGTCGGTCACATCGAGAGCACGTATCCAAAGATCTTCGCTTTCGACGATGCCGTGTTCCTGAAATCGGCTCAATGACGCCTCCCGTGCGGTCAACACGAGATGCAAGTGGTGCCGATCCTGTTCTTGAATCAACCGCCGACTAATCGCCAACCCTAGCCCGGTTGACGCACCGGTGACCAACACCACCTGACGTCCATCGACGCAATCATCAACTCGTGATTGCTTAAGTAAGGTTAGCGGTTGAGAGTTTAAAAAGTTGATCAGTGCTGCAATGCCTCAACACGATTGTTGAGGTGGGGTCGTGGAATCGGTTCACTGCAACTCACCCCACCAAGTACTCCAAACACGTAATCGACCTCTTGATTTGGGTCGTCGTATTGCAATTCTCGGTGTTCCAAAGTGAACCGCATTCCACCACGAGGTAGTGAGGCGGTCTCATCGGCGGTCAAACGCAACCGCCAAGTCCCATCACTCTCAAATACACATCGTTGCGGGTCAGTGATTTCCAACACGACGGCCCGATCGATGAATTGGCTAAATACTCGAAAGCGAGCTTGATGCCCCGCCCACTGAACCGGGCGTCCGGTTGAGTCGGTCAACTGAAACGTGAGGTCATAAGGCTGACCGGGACAGACACGAAACCAAGAGCATGGTGATTTTTCGGTGCAGGGCACCCGTCTGGCGCGAATAGTCATTGGATGAATCGAGAGGGAGGATTGGAGCGCGTCGAACACTCATCGCTGCACAGGCCTCTTCCAAGCACCGCCTCATTGCAATCGGCGGCCCAGCAACACAACGCGAAGGTGTACAAAGGCAAATCACGTGCCGGGCATTTAAAGCCCTGTCAAGAATTCCCTTACACGTCACAGGAGCACGGTTTTTGAGCCGGCAAGGGCGTCAACGCTTCCCTTTCGAAATCGAACGCCAAAACAGCGATAGAATCGAGGGCGGGGGCTGCCTATTTGTTATGCAGCCAATTGATCATTAGTGCGCACCAGATGCACCGTAAGCGCGCGTTGTGACGCGCTCAGCAAAGTTCGATGAAGGCCTGGACAATTCCTTGACGGAGAACCCCTCTCTCAGGGTAGACTGTCGATCGGCGCGATGAACGTTTCGCAGACCAACCAGACAGCACGAAGGCTCTACCTACCATGAACACACGTCCGTCTTGGCATTCTTACCGGATCATCTTGTTCTCGTTAATCGCCACGATCGCGACCTTTTGCATAGCAACCATCTATCCGTCCGGCCCGAGCCCGGACCACCATCTATCGCTTTCCTTTGCACCCGCACATGCATGGATCGCCTCTCAAGCCTTTTTGTTGACGTTGCCCGGCGTCGCGCTAGGTTTGTTTGCAAACCATTTCCGTCGCCCGGCGATACAAACTGATCCAGGTTCCTCCGGTGCATCGACGGTAACAGGCATGGCCACCGACACCACGTCAACGGACCGATGGCCAATGAATCGCTGGATATTGGATTCCACTCAGCTTCTCGCCTTGGCGATGATTGTAGCGGTTCCAGTGTGGGTGCTCGGCGACATCATCACATTCACATGGATCGGTGAGCGGTTGTGTTCTCGAGCCTTCTATAACATTGGCACCACACTTCTGCCTGGCATCTTGAGCCACACCACCTACGCTCAATTCATTGCATTCGGATTGGTTTCCATCTCAGTGATTACGGCAATCATCGGCAGTTGGAAGTTCACCGGTTGGGTCGCGCGTCGCTGGTCATCGCATACCAACGCAGTACGTCCGTCGGTTGTGATGATTGTCTTCAGTTCAATCGCGTTGATGATGGCTTCACCCGGCCTTTGGCAATTTGAACGCACCGCCAAAGAAATGCGACGATGTTCAACACGGCACCCGATCTGCAGCTTCGGACTGGTAGGCCACACTGGAATCGGCCGTTGTCTGCCAACAAGTGATTGCTCTGTCCTCTCGCGACTACGCGGTGTCGACAAGGCCAGCAGCGTCTTTCGCCGAGAAAAACAACTTTCGAAGCTGAGAATCCAACTGCAGTCCGACGCTATGGAAGACAGCCATCAACCATTGCCAGATATCGTCATGGTGGTCGTTGAAAGTCTGCGTCCCGAAATGATTGCCAATTCGACAATGCCTCACTTGGCGGAATACTCAAAGAAGTCCATCTGGTGCCAACAACATTTCTCCGGCGGAAACTCGACCGCCTTGGGGATGTTCAGCATGATGACGGGACTCGAGGCAACCTGGTTTGAACGTCCGATTAAACAAGACCCAACGTTCAACCGATTCCTTCACCAAGCAGGCTACGAGATCGCCTTCTATGCTGGCGATGTATCATTTCCTTCATTCGGCATGCACCAATTCCTGAACGAAGACGTGTACGACGATTTCCAAATCGAACCCACCGACGTTCCAAAGACTGACCTAAAAGCGATCCAACTGGCTCAAGACTTTTTAGCACGCAAAGACGTTGTGGAAGCGAACGTTTTGGCACCGGGAAAAACAGCCCAGTCGAAATTCCGCAAACCGCGGGCAGTGGTCGTGTACTTGATGGGGACCCACCGAGTCGCGATGTATAGCGATCCCGAGGATCAAGTCGATCAACCGGCCAGCACCGAGTTCTTACTTGGTTCCCACAATCAAGAATTTCGGGATCGCGTGTTCAATGGGTATCGAAACAGTGTGCGTTGGACTGATCGGATCATTGCCCCACTCTTGCGAGATGACTGTGTTGTCGTCGTCGCAGGCGATCACGGTGAACCGTTTTTGGACGATGGAACTCAGACCCACGGAACTCGCCTTTCCAAATATCAAAACATGACGCCTGCTGTGCTTTATCATCCCGGCGTAAAACCAAGGAAGATTCAGTCGCCAACATCACACATCGACTTGATCCCAACACTGATGTCGGTCCTCAACAGAGAAATCCTGCCGCAGAACATACTGGACGGGGTTGATTTGTTATCGGCAACAGAAAAACAACTCCGCCAACGTTGCTTTGCGACTACGAACATCGTCGATCAATGCTCAATGTTGATTGGACCGTGGACGCAAGCAACGAATCAACCGTTTGGGTACCGGGTCATGCTAAATCTTCAGTACTGGCAAGCAGGCTACCTAAACCCAATCGATGAACGCGGCTACCAAGTGACCAGCTCTAACGACACCCGTGGAATGCGACATTTCAATGAATGGCTGGCGACACGACTGGGCGAACAAGCCAGCAGTCAGAATGACAATGAAACCGAACAGGCCCTCTTTCGCCAAACTTTGACCTCCACTGATCCTCGAATTCAGATCGCAGCTTTGCGAATCGCAGAAGACATAACGGACCCGCCGGAGTATCTGCTGGACATTTTGGTGCAAACTGCCAAAAGCGAGAATCAGGATGTTAGAAAGCGAGCACGAAGACTCGTCATCAATCGAATTCGCGTTCAAAACTCGCTTAGTAACCCACCTCGCTAAGCTTCTTACTGACGATCGGTTTGCACCGTTTAATACATAGCGAGACTTAATACATAGCGAGGCGGCAAAGCGACAATGCTTGGCTATGTAAAAAGCCGCAGTCATCTCTGCAGACGACTACGGCTTTTAAGAATCGTTATGAACTAGATCACTAGGATCTGGTCTTAGTTAACTACTTCAGCTTGGAAGCAAAGATCGGTCCACCGTACTGAGCGGTGTCGCCCAGCATTTCTTCGATGCGAAGCAATTGGTTGTACTTCGCCATACGATCGCTACGGCTAGCCGATCCAGTCTTGATCTGACCGGTCGACAAAGCGACAGCCAAGTCAGCGATGGTGCTATCGGAAGTCTCGCCACTACGGTGGCTGGAGATCGAAGTGTAGTTGTTACGGTGAGCCAACTGGATCGAATCGATCGTTTCGGTCAACGTACCGATTTGGTTGACCTTGATCAGGATGCTGTTTGCGATCCCTTCATCGATACCGCGTTGCAGACGTTCGACGTTGGTAACGAACAAGTCGTCGCCGACAAGCTGGACCTTATCGCCCAACTTTTCGGTCATGGTCTTCCAGGTTTCCCAGTCGTCTTCGCTGCATCCATCTTCGATGCTGCAGATAGGGTACTTCGAGCACCAATCGGCGAAGAAGTCGACCATCGCATCGCCTGACAGTTTCTTGCCATCGACGGAGTACTGCTTGCTGCTTTCGTCATAGAATTCGGTCGAAGCGGCATCCAAAGCGATCCAAACTTGCTCGCCAGGTTTGTAGCCAGCTTTTTCGATTGCGGTCATGATCACATCAAGAGCTTCTTGGTTGCTCTTCAAGTCAGGTGCAAAACCACCTTCGTCGCCAACAGCGGTGTTGTAACCCTTGTCGGTCAGTACCTTCTTCAGGTTGTGAAAGACTTCCGTGCCGCATCGGAGTGCATCGCTGAAGCGTTCGAAACCAAGTGGCATCACCATGAATTCTTGGATGTCCACGTTGTTATCGGCGTGCTCACCACCGTTGATGATGTTCATCATCGGTGCTGGCAACATGCGAGCACCGCAACCGCCGAGGTAACGGAAGAGTGGTTGGTTGGTCGATGCGGCGGCCGCATGAGCGGTTGCTAGCGAGACGCTCAAGATGGCGTTGGCGCCCAAGTTCTTTTTGTTTGCAGTTCCGTCCAAACCGATCATCGCCATATCGATGGCACCTTGATCGGTCGCGTCCATGCCTTCGAGGGCATCGGCGATCTTAGTGTTTACGTTCTCAACCGCCTTCGACACACCCTTGCCCATGTATACGGACTTGTCGCCATCACGAAGTTCCCAAGCTTCGTGAATCCCAGTGCTGGCACCACTAGGAACAGCAGCGCGGCCTGCCGCACCGTCGATAAGCTGAACTTCACACTCAACAGTGGGGTTGCCGCGACTATCGAGAATTTGACGAGCGTGGATGGATTCGATCAGTGACATGGTGTTGTGGTTGGTTTGCGTTGAGGGGGGAGGTTCGTAGACGGTCAGCAATTGGCCCAAAAACGTTGGGCGTTGTGCTTTCGCCTGGTATTTTGTCCAATGCGAAGGATATTGAACACCCGGCAATGTTGCGTCCGCAGCAGCTTTCCCCACCTCACTATTCTTCAAATCTTTATGTTCACCGGATTGGTCGAAACCCTCGGAACCGTCCTCGAGATCATTGACCAACCGCCTGGGATCCGCATGGTCGTCGAAGCGACCTTATTCCGCGATACCGACCCTGATCGCGACGTAAAGCTGGGCGATAGCATCGCAATCAACGGTTGCTGCTTGACCGTTGTCGACATCGACGGCGATCGTTTGGCCTTCCAAGCGGGGGAAGAAACTCTCAACCGAACCAATCTTGGCGAACTTCAACCAGGCCAATCCAAGGTCAATCTAGAGCGATCTCTGGCCGTCGGTGACCGAATGGGGGGGCATTACGTTACCGGACACATCGATGGCGTTGGGCAATTGGTCGAGCGGATTGATGATCCGCCTTGGGCCAATCTCAAATTCTCGCTTCCCACTGAGCTTGCCGATCAAGTCGTCTCCAAAGGAAGCATCGCCATCGACGGCATCAGTTTGACGGTGGTCGATGTCGGCAACGATTTCTTCACCGTCGCCCTAATCCCACACACCCTCGACGTCACGACCCTCGGCAATCGCGCCCCTGGCGACCGAGTCAATCTCGAAACCGATTTGCTGGCAAAGTACGTGCAGCGTTCATTACAACTTCGCGACTGCGAAACAAACTCATGAGTGAAAACGAATCCGACCCCGATCTAGTTAAATTCGACCGCGACCGTGCCAAGCACCGGCGGCCGGTTGACGCGTCGCCGGCAAGCTTGCCCGATACAGAAGACTACGAGGAAAGCACCCCCGATGCGCCGCTGATCCTTCGCAAAAAAGAGCGGATCACGATTTCAGAACCACCGCCAGAACCCGGTGACGAATCTGCCCAACCACAACCCGACGATCGACAGCGGGCTCGGCGTGCATCGCGTCAAACGGCCACATTCCTTTCAAAACGGTTAACCGCAGCGGGACTTCGCCCGGTTTCCAAGTACGGTCAAAACTTTTTGATCGACTTGAACTTAGTGGAATTGATCGCCCGATCGGCTGAAATTCAATCTAACGACGTGGTCCTAGAAATTGGTACCGGCGTGGGTTCTTTGACGGCACTGATGGCAGAACAAGCCGGCGCCATCCTGACGGTGGAAATTGACAAAAACCTGTTTCAACTCGCCGCCGAAGAACTGGAAGTCTTCCCGCATGTGAAGATGATCCACGGTGACGCTCTGCGGAATAAAAATGCATTGCGTGAAGAAATCATGGAAAACATCCGTGATGCAAAGGCGCGACTGCCCGAAGGTGGACGATTCATGCTGGTCGCCAACTTGCCTTACAATGTCGCGACCCCGATCATCAGCAACCTGCTGCATGAATCACCGACCCCGGACCGCATCGTGGTCACAATTCAAAAAGAACTCGGCGAGCGAATCATCGCCAAGCCAGGATCAAAGGATTACGGCGCACTAAGCGTGTGGGTCCAATCGATGTGCAAGGCGGAAATTGTTCGAGTCTTGCCTCCCACCGTCTTCTGGCCTCGGCCCAAGGTCGAATCAGCCGTGATTCGGTTGGATCTCGAGCCTGAACGGCGGGCTGCAATTCCCGATCTTAAGTACTTCCATAACACCGTTCGCGCGTTGTTCTTCCACCGTCGCAAGTTCTTACGAAGCGTCGTCATCAGCGCCATGAAGGGGCGACTGGAGAAAACGCAGGTGGACGCCATTCTGCAAAAACTCAATCACGGCGCGACCGCCCGAGCTGAGGAACTCGATTTGCAGCAAATCATGGATTTGGCCGAGGCATTGCGGCAAGCCGAAGCGGAGCAAGCTGACTCCACCGCCACCTAACAGGCGGTCCATTTCGTCTTTTGTCCATTTTAACGACGAACGCCCTACCCCGGCGTCGCGTACTGATCTCGACTCCCCCCCGGGCGATCGTTAGCCTACTAACGAACCCTAAATCCCCTCTCTCGTTCAGGTTTTGCAGATGAACCGTTGTTTCTCCCGTATCGCTGGTTTGCGCCGCGGTGTTGCTTTCGCAGCCCTGGTGATTGCCGCCACTGTTTCGATGAGCGGCCAACGGGCTCGCGGTGAAGCCACCCTCGGTATTGGCGACAAAGCACCCGCCCTCGATATCGAACACTACATCCAAGAAGGCAAAGAGGGTTTCGGCGAGGTCACCGAGTTCGAAAAGGGCAAGATCTACGTCGTCGAATTCTGGGCCACTTGGTGCGGTCCGTGCATCCAAAGCATGCCCCATCTAGTCGAACTGCAAAACAAGTATCGTGGTGAAGGCGTTCGCGTCATCAGCATCTCCGACGAAGACCTCGAGAAGGTCGAAGAACTTCTCGAACAAGAGTACCCCGGTCGCGAAGAAACTTTCGCCGAACTCACCAGCGCTTACACGCTAACAGTTGACCCCGACGGATCCGTGTCCGAAGACTACATGCGAGCCGCTGAGCAAAACGGAATCCCATCTTCGTTCTTGGTTGGCAAAACCGGTTTGATCGAATGGATCGGTCACCCGATGGAACTCGACGAACCACTCGCCGAAGTCCTAGCGGATCGCTGGGATCGCGAAGCTTACAAAGAGCAAATGAAACGCCAAGAGCAGTTTCAAATCGCGATGCGAAAAGTTAACCAACTTGCCGGCAGCGGTAAGTTCGAAGATGCACTCAAAGTAGTGGACAAACTGCTCGAAGAACTCGAAGGCGAAGACGATCCTCGTAGCACTTTGATTCGCAAGCAACTCACTTCGTTTCAATACAATCTTCGCTTGGACTCAGGTGACCAATCTGAAGAGGTGATGTCATTCTTCCGCGAGCAACTCAAAGAGGCCAAGAGTGATAATCGTGAACTAACCCAGTTCAGTTACAACTTGATGGCATCGATGCAACAAGGCACCGACCCAGGAGCACTCGCTGACGAAACCATCGCCGCGTTGAACGAATCGGTGGACTCCGCCGATGACGAAGTGAAACCGCTGATGTACGTTTTGATCGCACAGATCAACGCTTCGATGACTAAGTTTGATGAAGCCATTGCGGCTCAAAAGAAAGCGATTGAAGCTTCCACCGGTCGTCAAAAAGAACGCATGACCCAGTTGTTGGAACAGTTCCAAGAAATGGCTGCGAAGCAAGACGAATCGAAAGACAGCGAAGAAGCTAAGTAAGAGGAAGCTGGACAAACTGGCTTTCTCAAAGGCGATTCGGGTACACACACACATCGAACGTGCCGTATCCGAATCTGGCCTTCATAAATCGAAGTCGCGCCCTGTTGAAATCGGGGCCGCGCCGTGGCGGATCCAGTCCGCTGACGTCTCAAATCGCTCTGGCACGAGCCTAATGCCGCATTTTTGGCGGCCTCTCATCAAGACGCTGAAACGCGATGCCGGCACGGGCGCAGAAATCGCTAACACCGTCACAATCAACAAACCCTAAGATCCCCGGTTGCGCAGCGGGTTAGTTTTGGCCAAAAAAGGCAATCGATTGGTGTTCATATGACCTACGGTTCCAGCGTAGACCCTCTCTCGATTTCCATTTCCCAGTGTGAACACCATGTCCATTTCTTTATCGCGTCGCAATCGACGTGTGGAGATTTCCACGAGTCGCCGGCAGCGTCAGGTTCGTCGTCTCAAGTGGGGCATCGCCGCCACTGAACTGGCGATTGGGCTGCCCGTGCTGCTCCTCTTCGGGATGGGCACCATGGAAATGTGCACCATGATCCGTCTTCGCCAAAAACTCAAGATGATCGCCTACGAAGGTGCTCGTGTTTCAGTTTTGCCGGAAGCGAAACGCGAAAACGTCGACTATCAGTGCGAGCTACTTGCCAATGATCAATCCATCAAGGGATACACGATCGATGCCAATCCTAGCGACCCAACCTCTTTGGATTCAGGCGATTGGTGCACCGTATCGATCCAAGCTCCATTCACCCAGAACTCCATGACTGGCGCCTGGATGCTATCCACTTTCGCACTCAACGAATCGGTTTCAATCCAAAAACCTTAAGCCTGATCGTTCAGACGCCCCACAGAGAACCCACCATGCGTGCCCCGCTATCGACTCAACAAATACACCCTCAACAACGCACCGGATCAGTGACCGTTTTGTTGGTGGTTCTATTGCCTGTGCTGCTTATCCTTTCGTCTTACGCAATCAATATTGCGTACATCGAAGCGGTTAACGCTGACGTTCAGATCGCAACCGACGTCGCAGTCCAGGCTGCCGGTCGAGCCTATATGGAAACCGGTGATGAAGCAGCCGCCTTGGCCGCCGCGAAAGACGCTGCAAGTCGCAACCCGGTGTCGGGAGTAACCATCCCAATCACGGCATCCGATCTTGATTTTGGAATTAGCCAACGCAAATCAATCAACGAAGGATACAAGTTCAAACAAGTCGCCGACGGAGAACCAGGCAACGCGGTACGGCTAACTACCCGTTCGCTCAACGAATCGGCAGCCAACCTGATTCAACCCATTTTTCCCACGATGGGAATCAATATCGAGATCCGCCCAAACGCCTGTGCCATTAGCACACGCAGCACGATGGATGTCGCCTTGGTGATTGACCGTAGCGGATCCATGGCGTTTTCGTCCGATGAGATCGCCGATCCGTACGCTAGCCCGGCGGCTGCACCGCCTGGATGGGATTATGGCGACCCCGTCCCGCCCAACTCACGTTGGCTCGACTTAGTTGCTTCGGTTCAAAGCTTTAACCAGTACCTCAACGATTCTCCTCAAATCGAACAGCTTTCACTGTCAACCTATTCGCACGTGACCTCAACCGAACAGAAGCTGACCTACGACTACTCCAACGTCATTGACGGCTTGAACACCATCTCGACTTACTTTGATGGTGGCGGCACCGCAATCGGCCAAGGCATGAAAGAGGGACTGGGTGCGTTGAACGATAATTCAGTTGCTCGCCCCTACGCAGTCAAAGTCATGATCCTGTTGAGCGACGGAATCCACAACTATGGCTCGTCGCCCGAATCGGCAGTGGACAAGCTGCAAAACAGCGGCGCTACCTTGTTCGCGATCACCTTCAGTAATGAAGCCGACCAAAACCGGATGCGGAATCTTGCTGAAAGTTGTGGCGGTGCCCACTTCCATGCCGTTGACGCAGCACAGTTGACACAAGCATTTCAAGACATTGCTAAACGCCTTCCATCTTTGATGACACTCTAATGCGTACTCGATCAAACCCCATCCTATCGAAATTGTTGTGTCGTCCGCGGCAGGGCGCAGCGGCCGTCGAAATGGCCGTCGTCTCATCGGTTTTGTTCGTCGTCTTGATTGGCGGAATCGAAATGTCACGAGTTGGCATGTTAAGACACTCCGCCGATTACGCCGCATACATCGGTGCTCGGGTGGGTATCATTTCGGGTGCTACGACCGCTGACGTCGAAGAACGTGTTGGCGCACACCTCGACAAGATTGGTGTGAAGAATGCGACTGTAACCGTGACGCCATCCACCATCACTGAAGCGACAACACAAGTTGAGGTTTCCGTTTCGATTCCCGTTTCGGGCAATAGCTGGATCACCCCCAAACATTTCCTGGGATCCTTGGTAGGGCAAAGCACCCTGCTAACCGAGCGTTCGGCCCTAGTGATGAGCCAAACCATTCCTACTCCGCCGCCACCACCGCAACCTGAACCAGAACCCACGCCGGAGCCGGAACCGACGCCAGAACCCGAGCCTGAACCGGAGCCAACGCCCTCCCCTGAGCCGGAACCTGAACCCGAGCCAACTCCACAGCCTGAGCCGGAACCGGAACCCGAACCGTCGCCTCCTCCGCCACCAATGATCTAGTGGTGAAGTTAACTGGGCGCCTCATTAGCGAGGTGTCTCGTTGACCGGAAGCCTAATCAACCGAACGCCTGGTTGACGGGATGCTTGGTTGACTAGATGCCGCAAAGCCACCGGATAAACTCGGTGGAAAACGTTCGAGGTTATCAAGAACCGCCAAACATGCTGACCGCAGCGTCAATCTCCGCTGGGGTCAATGCATTCGCTTGGCGTGTTTTAGGATCGACGCAAAAGCGACTTAAGATCGGAGCGTCCAAACTAGCCAAACCTCGGTGCTTGGTCTTCCAGTACGACGTCATGCCCCGCTTCTTCAGCACGGATTCAACGGCTTCCGCATGCTCGGGACTGGATGCCACGACGCAGTTCTGTTCGTTCGGCTCGGACTTTGAGAACCGATATACGAACATCGGTGGGCAGACCAAAAACACTCGCCCCGAAGTGACCAGCCCAGGTGCGAATTTCTTAAAAAACCCCATCATCAACACGCCGCAATGAATCCCATCGGCGTCGGGATCCATCAACAAGACGATGCGGTCATAAACACACCGCTTCGAATCTCGGATTACATCGGGCCACGACGATTCCGAATGATCGCCGATCGAAGCTGGATCCATGAGAGCCTCCGCCACACGGGTCATCACCAGATTAGCGGCCACCGTTTTCTTACTTGCACGATTGACGTTCATCGGCTTGCCTTGCAACGCCAGCACAGCCTGACACGACGTATCGCGAACCTGGCTGACGGACTTCGCGGCACTATCGCCTTCGACAAAGAAGCATTCCTTCAGCCCACTCCCGCTCATATCGCACGGATAGTGGACCGGTGCTTTTCGATACTGGTTCATACAGTACCGATCTTAGATATCTTCAATCGCTGCGATTAGATCCCGCATGGATTGAAAACGTTTTTCAGGTCGCTTCTGCAGCGCTTTCGCGACAATATCATCAACGGCTTTAGGGATGTCGTATTGAGGCGACCGTTCACTCGGCAATTGTATTTCTCGGTGACGGATGTTCTCAAACGTCTCGTCAATCGTTTTGCCACGGAACGGTTCACGAATCGCCATCACCTCATACAGCACAACGCCAACACTGAACACGTCGGAACGCTCATCAATGGTTCGATTGCCGACAATCTGCTCCGGCGACATGTAAAGCGGTGTCCCAGGACGTTGACCACCACCGGTCAACGTTTGAAGCTGAGTGGATTCAATTTCAGGCCGCACGGGAAGCGAACTTTCTCGGATAGGTTCGTTGTCATCCGTGTGCCCCCAAACTTTGGCTACGCCCCAATCCAAAAGGATGACTTCACCAAAGTTACCAACCCAAATGTTCTCTGGTTTAACGTCGCGGTGAATCACACCTCGCGCGTGTGCATACGCCAACGCTTGGCAAGCGTCGACCACAATACTCAAGCGACGGCTGATCGGAAAATCCTCAATCGCCTGTTCATCTCCCCGAGCAATCCGCTTCAGGATCTCAAAGAGATTCTCTCCTGAGATTCGCTTCATGATGAAGTACACACCTTCCAAATCGTCTTCGCCAATGTCGTAGACGGGAACTGTGTTGGGGTGCTGCAACTGGGCTGTTACGCGTGCTTCCCGCAGAAACCGACGTCGTTCACGACGATCGTATTTCATCTCTGGAAGCAACTTCTTAATCGCCACACTTCGACCGGTGACCGGATCAAAAGCGGACTGTAGCACGCCTGTTCCACCGCGTGCCATCTCACGCGGACTGGTGTACCGCTTCAGCCCCGGAGGAACCGATTTCGGCAAGTCGGGGTCGGTCCCCGAAAGAATGATGGTGGGTTCACTGCTCATGTCTGGATTGTATCGTCTTTCCTAGCGGTCGTGCGAGTGGAGAAAACGCCTTAAGCGGGCGAGTGTTACAATGCAATTCAATTCCCCCCTACGAGTTCAATCACCAAGATCGCCCATGAATTCCCCACCTTCAAACGACGAAAATCTCGAACTCAACGAGAATTTGGAAGTTGTCGCACAACGTTCAACCGAAATCGCCGCAACTGTCCTGGTGAATGTACTCGCCGACGCCGGAATTCGTGCCGTGGCTGTAGGCGGGTTCACCGCCGGTTTTCGAGCCGAAGCCCCCGGTTGGGTTCAAGTGAAAACGTTCGAGCGTGATTCCGAACGAGCACGTCAAATCATCTCTGAACTTAAACAAGTCGACTCATCGGAAACTGAAAACGACGCCGACTGAGTTATCAACGGCATCCTGTCGCCACCATGCTTCCGTCATTCGCTCGATCGATTGGCTCCCGAGAACCGAGGAATGGAAGGACGTCCGTTCCCCGCCCGTGATTCGCCTACAACCTTCTGCTGCAACTCACTTATGACAGCCCCATTGAGTCGGTCAAGCAATTGCTGGACGGCAAGATGCACTTCGGTTCGTTGAGCGATCACAAAGAAATGTTTTCCGTGCACCGTTTGGAGCGCAGTCGTGCCGGTCCCACCCAATGCTTCCCAACTATCGGGGTAAACGGTTTCTTGGATCGTTTTGACTAACTGAAGTTGCTGATCAGAAAGCGATCGAGACGCTTGCGGTGCGTCGAATGGTTCAAAGGTATCATCCACCAACGGCGAAATATCATAGACACGAATACAGAGATCAGAGTTCGCCCTTTCAACTGTTTGAACAAGCACAATTCCGCCACGAATCGTGAAGGTAAGATCGATATCCCGAAGGACCATCGACATCTGCGCCAACAGCGGCAAGTCTCCATAGCGAGACAGCATTACAGGCACATCCTCGGTCAGACCGATCTCCTCAAGCGAAACACGATCAATCGCCACCGGCACAAAATCACTCCACTTATCAACCAATTGATTCAGCGCGATGTCAGAATTCCCAGCGGGTTTCGATGCTAACTTCGAGCTTCGCAATTTGCTCAGTATTTGTTGTTCTTGCTCAACCGTCATCAATGGATCGGCACTCCAAGCTTGAATCGGCTGGCCGGGTTGACTTGAGTGTTTCGGTAACGCCTCTGTGACCGGGATTTCAGCCGACACAACCGACGGTATTACGAAGAATCCCGCCAAAACGGCCAGACGCACACAGGACGGCAGCACTAATGTCAAAACAGTCGCACGCATCATACGAACTCACATTGGTGGGGATTGAGAGGACACCTAAGGATACAGGTTCTATACTGGTCCGTGGACAGAAAAACGTTCCAACTCCTACATGCTGGGTATCAACATGACACGTACCGCATTCCCTGACGTGATGCCCCGAGCTTTCCAATACCACCCTTACCGTCTTCAGCTTTACATTGGGTTGCTGGCAACAGCGATTCTCGCAAACGCATCTTTAGCGGAAGCGCCCTTGAGTCGAACCGATGAATCCGCCTCTGCCAAAACGAACGCGGGGGCTAAGAAAGCGGAGCTGAAACTTAAACAGGTTTCGCTTTATTCATCCGGGAAAGGAGCTTTCGCATACAGCGGCGAGGTTTCGGGTGAAAGTGTTTTTTCGCTTCCGATACGGGAAGAAGAGAAGAGCGATGTCATTCGAACCTCGTTGATTTTGGACCCCGCGCGTCAATCACACGTTCGACTGCCTGCCGCCCGTGATCCCGTTCATCCGCGAGCACCGCGGATCGACGCATCAACAATGGGTGACCTCTTAATGTCTTGGCGTGGTCAGCCCGTGACATTGATGCTTCGTCCTGGAACACTTGCCGATCATCATTCGCTCGTCGGCAGACTGACCGCTGTTGAAATGAGACCCGAGATTGTGGGCGACCAATCCATCGATCGTGAAGTGGTCACGATCCTGACAGATACAGGATTACGAATGATTCCTTTGCAAAACATCATTCAGATCGCCCCACAGAACAACGAAGCTCGCCAGCGGCTAATCGAAACCCTTGACCGAATTGCCCATCCTCACCACCCCGAAACCACGGAAGCTGAATTCGTTTTCGGAAAGTCAAAAACACGCCAAGTGCATCTACGGGTGTTAAGGGAAGTCCCGATCTGGAAAGCAACTTACCTCACGGATTTAAAAGCCATTCGACTGCGTGCAGCGGTTGAGAACACTACGTCCAACGATTGGGAAAACATCACACTTAACTTGGGGTCGGGCAATCCGATGGTCTTCGAAATAGACATGGCCTCCATCGTGCGTGCGGATCGAACTCGGCTACGCCGTCCACAACCTGTTGCCGGAGTTGTGACGGGCCTCGAAGAATCAGACACACACTGGCCTCACCATGCCGCCTTAGCAGGTGGATTCGGATTGCCCAGCGATACGACGCACAACGGTCCGTTTGGCGGCGGTGGAGGAGGAGGTATGGGCGGTGCCTTTTTCGGCGACGCGATGGGTGGTGGAATGGGCGGTTTCGGATTCGGTTTTGGTGGTGCCGTTGCGCCTGGTGATTTCGATCATAAACCTAAAAAGCCCAAACGTCGTGCCATGCCGGACCTCGACGTCACTCAACTTTCTTCGGACATGCGATCCAACGCTACCGACTCCGGTGCAGCAGGTGCAGCGATCTTCATCAACTTCGAATCCGTTAGCATCCCATCAGGCCAAGCCGTCCTGCTGGATACCACTCTGACGGAAATGGAAATTGAATTGGTGACCGTCTTTCAGGCTGGCGAATCCGACGCCCGCCCGATGCTAGCGATGCAAATTGAAAGCAAACTCCCCTACCGGACTCCCGCGGGCCCTATCTCGGTATTCACCGAAGACACCGGCTTCGTTGGTGAAGCGATCTTGCCCATGCTAGCGCCCAACTCCCAACAACTGGTGCCGTTCGCCATCGATGAAGGCGTTCGAATCAGTTCGGTCCCGCCAGAGGCAAAAAGCTTCATCAGCCACATTCATGTAGAACCAGCATCAAGGCGAATCACGGCAACAAAACGACAGACACGAACCTACGTTTACCGCATCGACAATCGAGATATCAAACAACGATTGGTCTTCATTGAACATCCCAAGCCGACTTCTCCACTGAAGGTTATCCTCCCAGAGTTTCCGCTGGTGGACAAAGCGGAAGAAACGAAAGTCCCTGTGAAAGATTCCAAGGGTCGATCGGACAAGTTTTCAGAGACTCAAAACAACATTCGAGTGGCGAAAGAGATCGCTGCGGGTGAATCAGCCACCATCGAAGTGAATGAGGAAGCTGAAATTAAAGAAGTTCAGAACTATATGGAAGTTACCATTGCCAAGCTTGATGCGTGGTTACGCGAATCGGATCTCGATGATGACGTGATCGATCATTTGCAGGAACTCAAACGAAACAAAATGGAGATCCAAGCATTGGTTCGCTTGTCTACTGAACTCAACGACGAACGGACTCGCTTGACCACCGAAATCCAACGGGTCAGCGGTCAGCTTCGAAATGAAAAGGGGATCGCGTTACCCAACGCATTGCGGGAACGCTACCAAACCCGCCTTATCGAGCTTGAAGATCAGCGTGACGAAGCCACATCGAAACGCCAATCAGCTCAAAACAAGCTATTCGAATTGTCCGCGCACTTGGAAGGCGTCGGCGAGTAAGCATCGACCAGATGCTTTTGTCATTAACTATTTTCATCGTCCAACTTGGCTGAATCAACAGAAGACGATTCATTCGCGGACTATCACCTCGCCGATTGATTTCCATGATCCGTCTCTATTCTCGCCACTTTCTGGCAATCGTTTGCTTGGTAACTTTGCTTGTAAACGCAACCTCGCGTGCGAACAAAGCTTACGGCCAAATCGCTTTGGAGTTGCCCGTTAAATCAACCATCACAAAGACTGCTCCGATGAGCGGTGTGGTGCTATGGAGCGATAGTCCCCACGTCGCAACTGATGCGGTAACTTTGGAATTTCGCTATTGCGGCTATGACGAAGTCGTTCAGCCAGATGGCACCTATGACTTCACCTTCATTGACCAACTCTTGGATCAAATTGCCGCTCGAAACCATCAAGCCGTCCTTCGATTTTACTTTGTCTATCCAGGTAAACCGACAACGGTCCCGCAATCCATTCGATCGCTTCCGAACTACCAGGAGACCGTAGCTCTCAGCGAAGGCAAAACGACGTCCTTTTGTGATTGGAGTCACGAAGGCCTTAAAAACTTCACACTGGAATTCTATCGACGGTTCGCAAAACAGTATGACCGCGATAGACGAATTGCATACCTGCAGACCGGGTTTGGGTTATGGGCTGAGTACCACATCTACAGTGGTCCTCGATTGCTCAGCAAAACATTCCCTGACAAGGAGTTCCAGACTGAATTCTTCAAGCACATGGAAGCTTCTTTTGATGTGCTTCCTTGGTCTGTCAGTGTGGATACGGTCGATCCCCAATACTCGCCGCTGAAAAAGAATCCTGACCTATTAGAAATCGACTTTGGTGTCTTCGACGATTCGTTCCTATGCGAGGAACATCCGAAGTACAACGAAGCGAACTGGAAATCGATGGGTATCGATCGATGGAAACAGACGCCGGGCGGAGGGGAGTTCAGCTACTACACTCATCGAGACCAAAAGCTTGCTTTGTCACCCGACGGGCCGCACGGTGAATCATTCGAAACCGCAGCCAAGCGATTTCACATCACTTATATGATCGGTAACGACCAACCGAAGTATCAGTCGCTCGATCGGATCCAAGCGGCGGGAATGGCGATCGGATACCGCTTTCGAATCATCCGTGCTCAGGCAATTCTCAAACATCCCGACAGCCAGACCGCTGAAATTGTGATCACCGCCACCAACGATGGCGTGGCCCCAATCTACCGTGATGCGTATTTCGCCGTCGGCGGTGTGCGAGCGAATGAGTCCTTGGTGGGCTTGCTGCCTGGACAAGATCGCGTTTTCACGATCGAATCCGTACCCCGACGGATGATGAACTCCATCACGATTCAAAGCGATTGGATTCTTCCCTCGCAAACAATCCCCTTCGAGGGCGTCCGTTCCGAAACGTCGTGAAGCTCTGACTGACTTGACCACCAACTTATGACAGCGTCCAAACCGAAACTGGCGATCACCATGGGCGATGCGGCCGGCGTCGGTCCCGAACTCGCTATCCGCGTATGGCAAGAGCCGCAGGTACAAGCCCAGTGCATCCCGATTCTTCTGGGGGACGCAGGCGTCTACCAACGGGTTGCCAAACAGCTTGGAATTTCGTCGCCGCCCGTTCGATCCTTCGATGATCTCAACGATCGGGCGATTCTGGGCAATGGCGTGATCGTGGATTGCGGTAAGCTCGACGCCGACCAAATTTCGCCTGGAAGTTTCACTCAGCAAACCGGATTGGCTTCCTACCAAACCGTTTGCGAAGCGATTGACGCAACGATTCGCAACCAAGTTGATGCGATTGTCACTGGCCCGATCCAAAAGGAAGCCTGGTCGCTGGCCAACATTCCATTTCCCGGCCATACCGAACTCTTGGCCCACCGATCAAGCGAACAACTGGGCAAGACCACTCCGGCGGATGTGCGGATGATGCTCGCCAGCAACACGATCGCATGCGTCTTGGAAACCATCCATGTACCGCTGGCCGATGTTCCCAAACTACTCAATACCGAATCGCTTTCCAGAACGATCCGGCTCGCAGGCGAAACATTGCAACGGCGGCTCAACCGGCGCGGCAGTGATCGGCCACCGCGAATCGGTGTTTGCGGATTGAATCCGCATGCGGGCGAGCATGGTTTGTTCAGCTATCACGAAGAGGAACGGATTGTCATCCCCGCCATCGAATCGGCGCAAGCGGATGGCTGGGAAGTGATCGGTCCATTGCCGCCGGATACCGCCTTTACGCCAGCAATGCGAAAGAGAATCGATGTTTACGTCTGTCTCTATCACGATCAGGGACTGATTCCGCTGAAGGCTTTGTCATTCGACGACGCTGTGAACGTGACGCTCGGACTTCCGATCGTCCGCACCAGTGTGGATCACGGAACGGCGATGGACTTGGCCTGGAAAGGCACTGCTTCGAGCACCAGTCTTTTAGCGGCAATTCAGTTGGCAGCCGAACTGGTGAGTAAGCCATGACAGCCCGCCCCTTGCATCAAATTACCGACTCCTCCGAATCGCCAGTGCCGGATCAGTGGTGGCATCATCCGGGCATTGTCTGGCTGGCAACGATTTCTCTGTTTTTTGTCTACGCCGGTGATGCTCCGCCCGGTGTCAACGAAGCTCACTATCTGGTCAAAGCCAAGAACTTCTGGGATCCCAGTTGGTGCCACGAAGACCTATTTGTCCGATCGGGAAAAGCACACGCTTTTTTCTATTGGGTCTTTGGCTGGCCGACGCAATACATGTCGTTGACGGCGACCGCTTGGTTGGGTCGCTTGGTAGGCTGGGCCATGATTGCTTGGGGGTTGGTGCGGTTAACTCAAAGCTTGCAAATCCCGCGTGCCTACACCCTGGTGATTGCCGCTGTTTGGCTGGCCGGTATTCACCATGGAAACCTTGCCGGCGAATGGGTGATCGGTGGAATCGAAGCGAAAGTTCCCGCGTACGGTTTGGTCCTAATGGGAATCGCGGAACTGGTACAGCGACGTTGGAACCGAGTATGGCTCTACTTTGGAACGGCTTCCGCGTTCCATGTTTTGACGGGGGGTTGGTCCGTCGTCGCAGGGACGATTGCGTTTGTCATTATAGAGAGAACGTCGTTTGGCCAGTCTTCATCCAAAGCCAAGTTTTTCACGCCTGCGTTGTTCGCCGGCGGAGCGATCTCGCTGTTGGGATTGATTCCGGCGCTGGCGATGTCATCAGGCGTTAGCTCCGCCGAGTCCATTTCGGCTGCCAAGATCTATGCTTACTTTCGCATCTCGCATCACCTGTTGCCATCGGCGTTCCATTTCGATTGGTATGTCCGCCACGCAGTATTAACGCTGACGACCGCCGCCCTTTTGTTTGCGTTACTTAACAATCGCCAACCTGGAAAATCGATTCCCGTTGGTGCGGTAGCGGCTTTCGCTTGTGGCGTCTTCGTGATTGCAGCCGTCGGACTAATCGTTGGAATTTTGCCCGCGATCTCACCCGATTGGGGTGCGAGACTTCTGCGTTTCTATTGGTTTCGGCTTGCCGACGCGGTCACTCCGCTAGGCCTCGCCTGCGCGGTCGCCTGCTGGCTTCACTCTGGACGCAAATACTCGTCACACAACAGGCGATTCAATCCAGTCTGGATTTCACGTGGTATCGCTGCCCTTGCCGTGATCTTGGTGGGACTGACGACATGGGAAAACGTTTCGGGCGGTGTCCCAATTTCGCTCAGCAATCGGCTGCTCGGCCTTCACTCCAACGCCGACTATGCCGAACAGCGGCGAACGGCATCTGACTGGATCAAGGTTTGCCGATTCGTGCGGGCCAACACCGGCGAAGACGCGGTCTTGTTGACGCCTCGGCATCAACAAACTTTCAAATGGTACGCGCATCGAGCCGAAGTCGTGAACTGGAAGGACATTCCACAAGATGCGCCAAGCTTACGCGAATGGGCTCGTCGATTCGTCGAAATTTTCCCGACGGAATTGTCGACCATGCGAGTCACCATTCGCTACGACAAGCTGAGACATTTTCGAAAACGATATGGCGTCGAATGGATGGTCGTGGACCGCCGAGTCGTCGGACCACACCTTCCGCTGGTTCAGGTCTACCCGCTCGATGACGAACACAACCACACCTACGCGGTCTACCGATTGCCATCCATGAAAGAATAGCCCCGAAGATAGCTGTGGAGTTCAGTTTCTCACCCACTCCCCACAAATTTAACATTCGTCGTTTCGCCCGGCGCGTGTGACGTCGAAGACTGGACTTCAACTTATCCTTGAGTCTGCCACTTGGCTGCCATCAGTGTATTGTGCAGCAGCATCGCAATGGTCAGCGGACCAACGCCCCCCGGAACTGGGGTAATTGCGGAAGCTACCGTTTCAGCCTCATCAAAAGCGACATCGCCGACCAAACGATCTTCCACTCGGTTGATTCCAACATCGATGACCACCGCGCCCTCACGAATCATGTCGCCGCGGATCATCTCCGGGCGTCCCACCGCTGCGATCAAAATATCCGCCGATCGACACACTTCGGCAAGATTTTTCGTTCGACTATGAGCCAGTGTCACCGTCGCGTTGGCGGTCTGAGGTCCACAAGTGCTGTCTTTTTGTGCCAGCATCATCGCCATCGGCTTGCCGACGATATCACTGCGTCCAACGACCACGACATGTTTCCCGCTGGTCTCGATATCGCATCGATGCAGTAGCTGAATGATGCCATGCGGGGTACAGGGTAAAAATCGAGCTCGCCCCTGCATCAACAAACCGACATTGACCGGCGAAAACGCATCCACATCCTTCGCCGGATCGACGGCGTCCAAAACGGCTCGCTCATCCAATCCCGCACCGCCCTGGTCTTTGGTCGGCAGCGGTAATTGAACCAGGATGCCACTCACGGACGGATCTGCGTTCAGCTCCGCGATTCTACCAAGGAGCTTTTCCTGGGTCGTGTCCACTGGCATTCGGTCGAGCAAGCTTTCGATCCCCGCCTTTTCGCAGGCCCGTTCCTTGTTGCGAACATAAACCTGACTGGCCGGATCATCCCCCACCAGCACCGCAGCTAATTTTGGAGGTGCATTTCCGGCCGCCACAAATTGACCGACTTGTTCAGTGATTTCCGCACGAATCTGCAAAGCAATCGCTTTACCATCCAATCGTCTGGCGGTCATAGGGTGTCCTTGGTGAGAAAAGAAACTGGGTCGATCGCTTCGACATAGTGAAAATACCGCTTAATCGGTATAACTAACCAACGATCTGTCAATACGCGGTCGCCCGAGGCATAGCTGCCAGGGTTCAACCGCACGCAAATACACAGGATTTTTCACTCGATGTCTACCGACGCTCCCGATTCGACCAACGCCAACCTTGGTGCCGGCGAAGCTAAGAACCCTGCCGGCGAAAACAAGCCGAAAGAAATCAAGCTCAGCGCTGTCGAAAAAATCAAGCAAGCCAGCGACTTCTTGATGGGCACGATCGATGACGAGCTGGTGGATCCCGTCGATCACTTCAATAACGACAATCTACAGTTGTTGAAGTTTCATGGAACCTACCAGCAAGACGATCGTGACCGACGAGCCGAATTGAAAAAGACCGGCGGCGGAAAAGCTTACTCGATGATGCTTCGCTGCCGAATTCCCGGCGGCCGAATCACGCCTGAGCAATTGGTTGCTCATTTAGATATCTGCGACGAATTGGGGAACTCCACCCTCAAGATCACCACGCGTCAAACGCTTCAATTGCACGGTATTCTGAAAGAGAATCTCCGCGAATCGATCAATCGCATCAACAAGATTGGCCTTTCTACCCTGGCTGCTTGCGGTGACGTTAACCGAAACGTGATGTGCTGCCCCGCCAAGCGAGTGGGTCCCGTCCATGCACAAATGCAGCAATTCACCGACGATTTGGTTGTTGCCTTGGCTCCTCAAACCACGGCTTACCACGAATTGTGGCTAACCGACCCCGAAACGGGAGAGAAATCTTTGGTCGGTGGTGGTGAACCCGAATCGGCCAGCAAATCGCCAATCGAAGAACCGTTGTACGGGCCAACCTACTTGCCTCGGAAATTCAAGTGCGGCATTGCCCTGCCTGAAGACAACTGTATCGATATCTACACCCAAGATTTGGGTTTCATCGCCGTTGTTCGAGACGAAAAGATCATCGGTTACAACGTGATCGTTGGCGGCGGCATGGGCCGTACCCCAAGTGCCAAGAAAACTTTCCCAGCACTCGCCGTGCGAATGGCATTCGTCACTCCGGAACAAGCAATCGATGTTGCGAAAGCGGTTGTGATCGTCCAACGGGACAATGGAAATCGCAGTGACCGAAAAGTCGCTCGGCTGAAGTACCTGATTGCCGATTGGGGAATCGAAAAATTCCGCGCAGAAGTCGAAAAGGTCTTCGGTGAAAAACTCGCCGATTGCACCGAAGACGACGTCCATGGGTTCGATGATCACATGGGCTGGCAAGAACAAGGCGACGGAAAATGGTCGTATGGACTGAATGTCGAGAACGGCCGGTTGATGGATACCGAAAAAACTCAGTTCAAGGCTGCGTTCCGCAAGATTTGCGATGTTTTTGGCCGGGAAATGCGATTCACGGGGCACCAAAGCATCATTTTCTGTGACATTGAGGAGAGCGAAAAAGATCAACTGATCGCGATCATCAAAGAACACGGCATTCCCACAACTGAGCAAACCAGCACGGCACGGCGATGGTCGATGACCTGCGTGGCACTCCCCACATGCGGACTGGCGATTACCGAAAGCGAACGACGTTTGCCGAGCATCATCGATGCAATTGAAGAACCACTCGCCAAGTTGGGTCTATCCAATGAACGGTTCACCATCCGAATGACCGGGTGCCCCAACGGATGTGCCCGACCTTACAACGCCGACCTAGCTTTGGTCGGTCGAGCAGTGGGCAAATACACCATGTTCGTAGGTGGCGGATGGCTCGGGAACCGAATGGCATACATCTACAAAGACCAAGTCAAAGACGAGGTTGTTGTAGATGAAATGATCGGAATTTTCGCCGCTTTCAAAGCTCACCGTGAAGACTCTGAAAGCCTGGGTGCTTTCTGTACTCGCGTGGGCGAAGAAAAACTGGTCGAACTCGCCGCATCTGCACCACGTCCTTAGATAGCAGTTTCAGGCGAATCTTCACCTGTCGGCGTCACAATCAAACTCGGGCTTCAACGCCCGAGTTTTTCTTTGCGCAGATGGAAACTCTACAGTATCAACCCATCACCAACCGTGAACTAACGAACGACCAGCCAGTTGGTCATTTGACGTAACGCAAGCGACACAATGGATGGACACGCGTTCCACAACATATTGCGTTTTCAAGTCACGGTGCACCGACTCATGACCGTGCGACTATCCAATATGCGGAGCCACATGGAGATGCGATGACCGCTTATGAAGCGAGAGCTATTCAGCTCATCCGAACATTAACGATCTCGATGCCCTCAAGCATCTTCCGTTCGGATTCGCGGACCCGCACGTTGTAAAGATGCAGCTTCTTCAGGTTCGGCATTTCTGAAAGTGCTTTTAGCATTACTTTCATCACCTCCGAATTACGGTAAAGACTGTCCTTATCGAGCTTGTCATCCGGCCATCCTAACCACAACTCGGAAACATTCTTTAGCTGCTTAAACGACTGAAGCTCGGCATATTCCAGCGGATTATTAGCGATCTTCAGGGTCCGCAGATTGGGCATATTCTGAATCGCCGCCAGATTTTCTACGCGGCAATGCGAGACATCAAGGTACTCCAGCTCGGGAAAGTTTCGTGCCACAACCCGAAGAACGGTTCCATCCATCAGTCCCCGGCCAACCGAGTTCACTCCGATGGGTGCGAAATCAACTTCTTTGACATGGGAAAATGTGCCCCCGCAAAAAATTGCCTTTTGAAGATCCTCTCGGTCGTCAATCGCATAAAACCCAAGTCGCCGCACGACAGGAACTCCATCTTGCGAAACCCCACCAGGCTGACGAATAATTTCGCCACCCAAATGAATGAAGTGATCCATCGAATCGACCACCAATTGTCGATTCAACATCTCTTCCTGTTTGGTGATTGCCGTTGATGAAGCGGCCCACCCCCCAAACAAGGCGCCTGCGAAGCAAGCCACAATCATCTGGATCCACGCCGGCCAGGAAGCAATTGAGAACTTTCCAGGCACAAACTTTGCCGGAATCTTAGCCATAACAAACCCACCACTATCTAGTAAAACAAAGCGAAAAATCGAGGCGTGCATCAAACTGAGGACGCTCGTGACTCCCTAATCTACACAACAATAGGATGCGTTCTAC
>NZ_CP195123.1:162500-3850000 GCF_057365095.1 Rhodopirellula sp. J20-39
TCAGGTGTCAACCGGTGTTTCCGATTTAATTCTGGAAGACTGAAAGTCGCTCGAAAGCTTCTTTCCATCTTCCCCGCCCGTTGAGATGTCGTGGCGACTTCTCGTCAGCGAGGAGGGGGAAAGATAGGAACAGTTCTCGTCTCTCACAAGGGCCGTTGGTGAATATTCTGGGAATTGTTTTCGAAGACTTGGCTTCCGGCGATCCGATTGCGTGTTCTAGGCCGTGTTTTACGACAAATACGCTGTCTCAACTTTGTGAAGTTCTGGTTGTAACGAGGGCCCCCCTCCCATCAATGGTGTTCGGTTGTTCTATCCGATAACAGTCCTAGACCCTGTCTAACGTCACTGTTTCCTGTTTTGCAGACTGATTGCATGCCCAATACACCACCCCGCGGACCCGCAAACCCCGTTGCTGCGAACCATTCCGGTCAAGGTGATGCCGTTGATAGCCAACTGGATGCATTGATCAGCCGAATTCAATCGCTCAGTGGCGATTCAAGTTCACAAAGCCGCGAGCCCCATGGAGCTGCCGGGATCGCCGGTGGTGATCATTCGTCGAGTCCGTCCCAACGCCCTGCGGGACACGCCGCTGCCTCGCGGCCAACGACGGGGGCTCCGACAGATGTCGCTTCGCCAGCAAGTCCTACCCAAGGAAGCTCTCCTGCAAATGCCAACCCAACCGGGTCACCCACTCCAGCATCGCCTCCCAACGCGAATCCGGCCGCGCCGAATGTGACGACCGGGCGACAACAGCGTCCCGCTTCAGTCGGTTACCAACCCAATCGCGATGAACCTTGGCGTCCGACTGAACCTACAAGCCTTCAGGAAAGCCGAATCAGCGAAACGTTGCTCGAAGCGATCATCTTTCGCTACGTGTTGAATGCCGGTGAGGCCGAGGGTCGACGCATCGCCGATCAAGTCCAACTTCCTTTTCGATTGATCGAACCGATCTTGGAAAGAATGAAGAAGGATCAACAGGTTGGCTACAAGAGTTCGACGGCAACCAATGATTACGTCTACGTCCTGACAGAAGCCGGCCGCGCGATCGCGAGAAATCATCTCAACGATTCCACTTACTATGGCAGTTGCCCTGTTCGCCTACCGGACTACATCGCCAGCATCCAGCGGCAAAGCATCGAAGGCCAGTTCCCCAAACGAAAGGACCTTCTTAGTGCCTTTAGCGATCTTCTGATCAACCCAAAGATGCTGGAACGACTTGGTCCCGCAATCGCGAGTGGTCGGGGCATGTTTCTGTTCGGGTTCCCCGGTAACGGCAAAACCTCAATTGCTGAACGAGTGACCGGTGCGTTCGGAAAATACATTTGGATCCCTCGTTCGGTCGATATCGATGGGGATATCCTGCGTGTATTCGACCCCATGAACCATGTCGTTAATATGCCCCAAGCTTCCGCCGGACTACTCGATTCCGGCGGCTTCGACAAACGCTGGGTTCGCATCGAACGCCCTACGATTATCGCTGGTGGTGAACTGACGATGGAGATGCTGGAGGTGATGAATAACACGACCAGCAACATCAGCGAAGCACCACTGCAAATGAAGAGCAACTGCGGAACATTGGTGATTGATGACTTCGGTCGCCAGAAGATGTCGGTCGATCAATTGCTAAACCGATGGATCGTCCCACTCGAAAAACGTTATGACTTTCTTAACATGGCTAGCGGTAAGAAAATCCAAGTTCCCTTCGATCAATTGGTCATTTTCAGTACCAACCTGGAACCCAAGGACCTTGTTGATGATGCGTTCTTGCGACGGATTCCTTACAAGATCGAAGTTGAAAATCCGCCGGAAGAGGACTTTCGCAAGCTGTTCGAAATCATGTGTAAGGTCACTAAAATCCCTTATAACTTCGAAGCGATCGACTATCTAATCAAGACACATTACTTGCCTGTTGATCGACCATTTAGGAACTGCCAACCACGTGACCTATTGCTGCAGGTGCGTAACTTCTGTCTTTACAATGACCTCGAAGTGGAACTCAAAAAGGAGTACTTCGACTTTGCCTGTGACAACTATTTCTCGGTGATGTAAGTCTGCCGGTACTAACAAATGACGACTTGTCGTGCACTAAGCGACGAGTCCTTCTGCCGAAAGATTGGTTGCGTCGTTCACTGTATCGGTGGTTGCTCCTGCAACACGAAGCAGTCAAAAAAGCCGTCGCGTGGGATGCGAAAGACGGACTGATATAGAGATATCCCCCGCTATTTTTTGCGGCGCATCCGCAACCAATCGGTTGCATAATCGTCTTTAGCGGTCACTGGAACACTGGTTTGCGAAGTCGTTACGAATTCCGACAAAGGTAGATCCACTTTCGTGTCACCCGGCACACTCGCCCACACACGGGTCCACCAGAGCTGTTCACATTTGGGCATCCACTGGCGATAAATCTCGCCGCCACCAACGATGAAGATTTCTTCGGTTTCCGCCGCACGGTCAATTTCATCATTATCGGTGATCGTCCTGACCCCCGGCGCCGACCAGTCTGGGTTTCGGGTTAGAACCCAGGTTTCACGCCCCGGCAGCGGTCGGCCAATGGACTCGTAGGTTTTGCGGCCCATCACCAGTTTGCCGCCCATCGTAAGCTTTTTGAAACGTTTCAGGTCAGTCGATAAACGCCATGGCATCGTCTGCTCAAGTCCGATCACGCCATCGGGCGTGGAAGCAACAATGGCAATTAACATGCATATCCCCTGATCGATTCAGACATTTATATCGCCCATGAAATGCGTGGCAGCGATTCCATAGCCTGCCATACCGCCTGTTTAATAGCCCACCGTTCCGCTTGATCCTAGGGCCCTAGTGCTTCATCTACATTTCATTTCGGGTTGATCGTAGTGGATGAGGCGACGAATCCTATCCACTCATCGACCAGACGGGCTCGTCGCCTCGCCCACTACCCCCAACTTGAATCTTGATGAAGCACTAGGACTCAAGCAACGCACTTGAGCGCGGCTTCCGATCTGAACTTGGCATCGCTTCACCGCCGGCCGTCGGTGATGTAGGTCGACTACTGAATAGGCGAACGGTGAATCAATTGTCGTTTTGCAGCGGTGCCCCAATGGCCGTCACTCTGGACAAACGCTCGCACCACGACCGGACCGGAAAACTCTGCGGGCAGTTGCAACTTCGCGATGGTCACCTGCCCCGATTGAATTGGCATGGCGACCTCCGTCAAGGTGCAGCCGTGCGGGTCATGATGAGACGTCGATGAGGCGACCGCTTGGCTGAGCTCGGCCTGCCCCACTTGGTTGAGCGGTCGATCGATCCACACTCTCACCGTTCCAGTAATCGGGCTGGCCACATCCACCTCGATTTCACGCATCGATTCCGACGACTCAGCTCGGTTGTCATCCAGCGGCTGCACCCGGGTCGTCATTTCAAGAACCGCCGGCCGAAACAACCGCAACGTCGGATCCCCCATTAACTGATACAGCGCAGCGTGCTCGGTGCGTTCATCACCGAGATCACTGCCCGCTGGCGAGATCAGCGTCGCGACCCCATCGACAATGGTTTGGGTTGTCGAACCGGCCTGTCCCGATTGCAATTGCACTTGGGTACGCAAAATGGCATCGCCCAATCTCAAATCAACCTGCGATTCGTCCGGCGGTCGATTCACCGCAGGCTGATAAACCGACTCAAGCAAACTCAAACCAAACCTTGCGTTGCCATATGGCATCGTCAGCCGACTGGCAGCCATCACCGCGATCGGTCCACCGGGCGTCAACAGCATCCGCTCAGCAAGACTGCCACTGGCCGCGTCAAAAGCTCCCGTATAGCAAGCCAACAACACCGCGATCGAGGCTCGGGAAGGGTTCGCATCGAGACGGGAAACCGATTGGTTGTCCAACAAGGAACGAACTTGCCAATCCGTTGTCTTACCAGCCAAACCCGCTGCGTCGTTTCCTGAACGCTCAAGCAAATCCAATCGGTCGACGCTTCCATGGCCCGCGTAGATCCAAAATCTTGCTCCACTGCGATACCGCCGCAGAACACATTCCGCGAACGGTTCACCCACCGGACAAAACAAATGTCCTGGACTGGCATAAGCAATTTGTGGCTTAGCATCGGGCGGCAACGCACTGGTGAGCACCGTTCGCGTCACCGTCTCAATCGCACCGTCGACTACCGAGCCAAAGCCACCCACTCCCGCCGTCAACTGCAGGTTTTGACGCCACCGGCCAAAATCGGTGGATCCTTCATAGGCGATCAACCGGTCCACAATCCCGGCAAGCTGTGCGGGACCCTGAATCGGTAACCGTCCTACTGCCGCATCGCTGCGACCATCCGAATCAAGGTCGCCGTAAGGAACGTCGCTGGGAAACGTCGGCGTTGAACCGTATTTTTCGGTAACTCGCGAAGGCAAATAGAACGTCGGGATTCGATACTCACTTTCAGACACACGCCGTAAATCCTGACCGCCAGTTGCAGCCCGAGTTCCGACCGCCGGAGCATCCCCAACCAACATCACATATCGAGTCGTCTCGTCAGCGACACTGCGAATCCCAGCCACGGTCTGCTGTGCGGTCGCCTCGTTTTTACAAAACGCGATCTTCAGCTCCTGGTTGGTCCGCAACTGCACCCAAGGCTGTAATTCGTCTCGCAAGCTTTCGTGACAAACCACCACCACATCGGCAGCATAAGCAACGGACGTATTTATCGCGGCGTAACCCACGAACCAAAATGCCAGAAAACATCGGCGGACGCCTAGGTTCCAATCTTTGCCACGTTTGATCATTGTCTCAATCCGTTAATGACTCGTTCGTTGATTCCTGAATCGGCTCATCTGCAGCAACCCCAGCGATCTCGTCTCGGTAATGACAAGCCTCCATAAACGATTCCAGTAATACCTGTGCAGCGATCGCATCAATCCGTTTCTTCGTCTTCTTGCGGGTGGTCTTGCTTTGACGAATTCTTTGATTCGCTGCGACAGTGGTGAACCGCTCATCGAATAACCGCGTTGGCAACTCGGTGACCTGCATCAGCCAACTAGCAAACTTCCGGGCCTGAACGCTTTTGTCGCTTTCCCCGCCATCGCAGTGAATGGGTAGCCCGACCACCCAAGCGGAAACCCGCTCCTCCTTAGCCAACTGACAAAAGAAGTCTTGATCGAATTCGTAACCACCCGCATCCGGTTGAGTCACCTCGTGAACACACAGCGGGCTGGCCAAAATTCGATCGGGATCACAAATCGCAATGCCAATGCGAACAGTTCCATAGTCGACCGAGGCAATACGCCCTTCGGCAGGAAAAAGATCGGTTTGAGACGATGTATTCATGCCACCGTTTTAGCACAACACCGCCACCAACAAGGACAGCAAAACCACTTTGTGCGTCTCTTTCGAGTCGCGGTTGGGCAAAAAGGGTTTAGTGCATCGCCTACGGCAAAACCGAGGGGTGAATCGCAAGAGAGTCGGATCTTCAGCTAATTCCGGGCGGTTAACCTCGTCCGTGGGGATTGCCAGACCGGAAGCTGCTCCCCAATCCCAAATTTGAACTCACCGCGGCGTGTCATTCGCTGCCAACGCGGTAGAGAATTCGAAGCACGCGTTCTTCGGGGCTCCTTTCTCGGGACTCCGTCCATAGATCAGCGGACGTGTGTTTAGTGGAGCAGCGGTTAGTAGATCATGCGACTAGCGTTTTCCGACAGTCCGGCGGCCTGGACTGAATTCCAAGCAGCTTATATTTCACACGCTAGCAAAACCGACGCTTGCCTGAACGCGAGCGAATGCATGGAGTTTGCTGAATTTGATGCCAACAGCTTGTTAAAAGCCTTCTTCCTCAAATCCTTCTGCTGCGTTTGCACGATTGGTCGCTTCGACAATCTCAGGATTATCGTTCAGAAAGTTGGTAATCTCGTCAGGAGATGGCGGCTTATTGTCCCCACCGCAACCCACGACGGTGAACAAAGCGAGGGCGAACAAAATGGAAGTCAAAGATTTCATGGTTACGTGCCAGTTAAAGGACGTGAGAATAGATGTTGCGAATGAAACAGTGGTGTCCAGCCAGGACGCCTCGAAGACTTCAAGCAAGCGAGGCGTCTGACTGTGACATACGATTCAGGCAAAGCCCAAAACAGCCTTAGAGCTCCTCGCTGATGATTTCTTTCGAAGCCCTGGTTCCGAGTGAACCCCACAATCCGAAGGGGCTGGCACTCCCGTCGGCTAGACCGTTACCCACCACTTCGGCTGTCGAATCACCAGCTTCGATCGAATCCGTAATGAACTTGACGCCTCCATCACTCATCAAAACATGAGCACCACCTTGGTGACGGCTCGACGCTGACAAGACACCGGCACCGAGTCTGCCCCGTGAAAGGCAAAGCTCAGTATTCGGTGGCAAGATCGTTGTGAAGCCGGTGTAGCTTGGAAGCCCTGCGGCGTATTTCATGCCTCGGTTGTTCTCACCGCCGCCATAGTTCGTGACTATCCCGCCACTGAAATCCCAGAACTGTGGACGAGAGGCGTCTAGCGCCTGTCGGCACCAAGTCGAACGAAGACCACTGGTCTGGTTCGTGGTCAGGTTAGCTCCATTTCGGCGGCTTGCTGGACCTGCACTGTTGCCTGCGAAGTGGGAACGTTTGTCCTGATCACCAAGGTCCGTGATAATTTCGCCCATGCAAATGGTATTTGACAATCCGTCGAGAACATCACGGAAGCGAGTCACGACACGAGGCACATAGAAACCACGCTGCCATTTCTTCAGACGATCGACCTTACCGCTATCTTCGACTCCATTGCGTCCAATAACGCTGCCGTCGCCCAGCATGTACGAGTCCCCAAGACAAGCGGCGTAATTCGTCCGTCCTTGAGCAGGCAACCCAACACCTGGGTCACTTGGGCATCGCAAAGTCGGAATGTTTGTCAGAAACGGATCGTAGTTTCCGATCGCCGTATGCTCCGACAGTGAAATATCCACCAGTGGCCCCATCGGTGGGATCGTGCCGCCAGTTGCTTGGTAGGGATTCGAGAACTGCTCCCAAACCGCTTGCTGCTCCATGAAGGGCAAGAGGCCTGGCCAGTGACTTAGCCAATTCAGGTTATTGGCCGTTGTGCCAGCTCGGCTGTTGCCTGAATTCAGTTGGTACGTCCCACCCATGTACTTACCGTTCTTCTTGTAAGCACTGTGGTAGTTGTGAACCGCCAAACCGATTTGCTTGAAGTTGTTGCTGCAGCTCATTCGGCGTGCCGCTTCTCGGGCGGCCTGAACTGCCGGCAACAGCAACCCCACGAGAACCCCGATGATGGCAATCACCACTAACAACTCAACTAGAGTGAAACCATGTTTCTTACGTTCTTTCATTTGAATACCCAAAGACTGCTGGATGGAGAGAAGAGTGGAAAGCCGAACAGTTCCGTTGTCACGCTTTCCATGTCACATCATGAATGATCCGAAACATGATTTTCTAAACACAAAAACAACATATAACTTTTCGATGCAGCGTTTATCCGCTCAAAATAGCAACAACCAAAAACATACAAATTGAAAACAACACCAGTTCACCACCACGTTAGGGAAGAGATATCCAGCGTCAACGAGCGGGTGCATTTTGAAGACGCTGGCAACAAAGCGATCACCGCTCGCCGCTCATTCTTCGCCACTCAAAATTAGCATTTCTGTAGTTACGCATTCTCCAGCACTACTCAGACTTAACTAACGGGAGATCTAGACCAATTCGCTTGAGATAACGCAATGAAGAACCGGACGAGGTGGCGCAGCCAACAACATCCTGCACACTAGTCCTCGAGCACTGCGATGCCGCAGCATTACCACTTGGCATGGCGATTCAATGAATCCTCTGGTGCACTACTGCGCACACCACTCAATCGCAGTGAGGTGTTTCAACAGATGGCTCTACAACTCAATAACGCGTTGCAAATTTTCCGTTCTGGATATCACTCGCCGTCACCGCGGAAAATCGCGAGGCAAAGGAAACTCATCACGCCAATACTCAACACAAACCCAACTAACCCCAACGTGCTGAGTCGCTGAATGCCCATCACAGGTTCGTCCGGAAACAATACCGGCGAAACTTCATAGGCCAGCAACAGCGAGGATCCTAAAAACACGGCACTGGCCATCAACCCAATCACCAGACGATTGACCACCGGAGCAAACCGTTTCGGCTCCAACCGAATCTGCAGTTGTCCCAGTTGAGCTTGGTTCAATAGCGAAAGCACTCGCTCGGGTGCCTCTTCCATGAAGGCCTCGTTCTCCAAATAGATTCGTCTGGCCTGTCGCAGTCGACGTCCTGGCATTAGCCGGCGATACATCATCCGCCGAATATAGGATTGCACGATATCAAGTGAATCGAATCCTACCCCCAACTCACGCAGTGTTCCCTCCAACGAGATCAGCATTTTCAACAACAACGCAGACTGGTTAGGCAAGCTGATGCCATGTTGGTGCAGGATCTCCGTCAATTGATTCAATGCCCCCGCTAAATCAAAACGATCCAACGATTGCCGGCCGAACGTATCAACGAAATCAGCAACATCAATTTCTAACGCTGCTTGATCCAAATCCACGCGAGGATTGCCGACCTGACGAATCAATCGAGTCAATCGCCGCCGGTCTCCTGAATGGATGGCCAGCAACATCTCTTCAATGGATTCACGCAACGACTCGTCGATTCGGCCGGTCATTCCAAAATCAAGAATGCCTAGACGTCCGTCTTCCAGATAGTAGAGGTTTCCCGGATGCGGATCCGCATGAAAGAACCCGTCTTCAAACACCATCTTTAAATAGACACGAGCCAACCGCTGACCGAAGTCAGGCGGCAACATCTTGGGTAAGCCTTCCGGTCGATGCGACGTGCTTCCCGATTGATCCGATGCGTTCGACGAATCGTCTTCGGCGACGTTTGTATGGGAAAAGACTTTCGCCAGCGGCACGCCAATCATTTCGTTCATGACCAGCACGCGGCGAGTGCACAACGAATCAATCACGTCCGGAACAACGACCTCGTCCCGATCACTGGCCAACATCTCAGCAAACTGTTTTAGACTGCCACGTTCGCGATTGAAGTCCAATTCGTTTTTAACCATCGGCATCAACTGCCGCACCATTTCTTGCGGTCCCCAGACCGCCAGCGCGTCCACTCGAGATGCCAACTGGGCCAACCCCTCCAAAACCTCTAAGTCCTGCTTCATCATCCGATCGATCCCCGATCGCTGAATTTTCAGCACGACGCGACGACCATCGGGTAGAACGGCTCGATGCACTTGCCCGATCGAGGCCGTCGCCAAGGGTTCGAAATCGATCGACCGAAAGCGTGACTCGTAATCCTCGCCTAGCTCACCGGCCAGTGTGGCCCGAACCTGCTCTTCTGAATCCGGGCGCACGTCGCTGCGTAGGCCTTTGAGTTCTTCCGCTAACTCACTGCCGACCAAGTCAGGACGCGACGCTAGTACCTGGCCCACCTTGATGAAAGTCGGCCCTAGCTCGGTAATCGCCTTGCGAATTCGCTCGGCCCGTGTGTACTGGGTCAGCGGCACGCCGGAACGATCCTTGATCCAGTTTTGCAGCGGCATCCGTTGCGATCGGCTCAGCCAATCGGCCAAACCATAACGGCGCAGCACGACCAGAATCTCTCGTCCGCGACGAAGATTGCGATACAAACTCGGTATGGAGGTCAGTTTCATCACAACTGGATGCTAACTACTGGTGTAACTCTTTGGATATAGGCCGCTACAATGTGCGATTTCAGTTTGCAGTCATCCAACGAGGGTAACGATTTTGCCGATCGAAGCGATCGCCACGGGCTGGGGGCCGGCCCTGGTAACGACATTCGCCTTGATGGCGGCCTCATCGATCGTGGCGATACTTATTGGCATTCCGGCTGCGGCGGCTGCCAGCCTGCTCGATAGTTCGTCGATGGCCTCGCCGAGTTTGGATCGCGGCCGGCGACTCCTGGTCACATTGTGGCTGGCCGTGATGTTGTTCGCCATCGCTACCCCGTTGATTCTGCATGCGGCCGCTTGGGAATCCACCGCCGGCAAGTTCGGTTGGCTGGTCAAAACCGTCACCGGAGGCAATTTGTTATGGGTCGGCTGGATTCACGGCGTCCACGGCGCCGCCATCATCGCGGTGTTGTTGTTTTGGGCGACTAGAAATATCCCACACGAAGTCGCCCAGCACGCTTCGCTCGACTTCACCCCGTTGGCTGCATGGTGGCATGTCCGCTGGTCTATGGCAAAACCTTGGGGCTTAGCCGGGGTGATTGTCGTTTGGCTAATTGCCGCTACCGAAATGAGCGTCGCCGATTTGCACAGCGTGCGAACGATCGCCGATCAATTCTATCTGTTCCATGCGCTCGATCCCACTTGGACCTCGGTCGCCATGACCACCTGGATCCCGCTACTGCTGGCCGGCATCCCAGCAATCGGTTGGTTCGTCCTGCGAAAACAACCGCTGGCATTGGGAACAGCAACCACGCAGATCGATCGCGTTGTCGTGAGTAGCCAACCGACCACCATGCATTCAGCTGCATCGCCACTGACGCAAGCATTCGCTTGGCTAGGTACGATCCTCTCACTGGTAATCTGCCAAGGCATGATGGTGTTTGGTCTGATCTTGCAAACCGGTCATGTGGTCGAGATCGTCGCGGGCAAACCTTCCGCCCATTGGTCATTGTCCGCCTGTATTGGCAACCTCAGCCAAGCTCCGACTCTGTTTGCCGACGAATACCTATGGACATTCCAACTAGCGTGTTTGACCAGCCTGCTAGTTGTTCCGATCAGCGGCATACTTGCAAGACTGGGACGCCTGTTTCCCAAATGGGGCGTGGCCTGTGATCTCACCATGACGATGGTGTTCTTCGTCCCTGGACCGATCGTGGGCATGGCAATCGTGCGTCTCTTCGCGTCGGCAATCCCAGGTGGTGAGATGCTCGCGACGCAAACCCTGATTCCAACCTTATTAGCAGTCAGCGTCCGTTCGGGAATTCTGGCCTACGTCATCCTACGAATCGCCTACTTACAAATCGCCAACTCCGTTTGGCAATCAGCTCGCCTGGATGGCGGGGTGTGGTTTCGGATTTTTCAAATTGAATTACCACTGATTTGGCCAGCAGGAATCATTGCGGCATTGACCGCAGCGGTAGTTTCCAGCGGTGATGTTCCGGCCACGCTTCCCGTCTTGCCACCCGGTGTGACGACCGTCGGGAGCCGCCTCTTCGGTCTTCTGCACAGTGGATCCCGTTACCAAGAAGCCGCTCTCGCGTTCTGGTACTTTGGTGCGTTGATCCTTTGTGGCGTGGCAGCCTGGATCACGATTCGGGTCGCAACACGGCAGTCCTAGTTCTTTCATCAATGATCCTTAACCATCGCTAATCATGATGCTCTACCCCCATCGCAACATCTCTATTGGCCTGGTTCTTCTCTCGCTGTGTTTTGCATCACCGGCATGGGCACAGCGAGATTCCATTCGCATGACTCATGGTCCGATGCTAGGACAGGCGAACGCCACTTCGATGGCCGTTTGGGCTCGCACCTCCGATACTGGTCAGTTCGTCGTAAGGTACGGCACAACACCGCCGCTGCCCCACGGAGGCGACACCTGGACGCTGCAAAGCGAACCAGCGAAAACCAAGCTTGAACACGACAACACCGGCGTGGCGATTTTGAAAAAACTTACACCCGATACCCGCTACTACTACCGCGTCTATGTAGACGGTTATCCACAAGGTGACTCTGGCACATTCAAGACACTCCCCTCGAAAGAGACATCCGTTTCGGAGCACAATCCCGCCGGCCTATTCAACTTTCGTTTCCAAATCGGTTCCTGTGCCAACCAAAACCCCAAACACGGCATCGGTCACACCTCGCCTACCTATCAAAACTTAAATCGTGACTGGGCTGAAAAAGTCGATTTCCATGTCATGAACGGCGACTGGCTTTACGAAGAACTTCGCGACTATCCACCCGAAGCATGGCGTCTGACCCAAGGCGTCGACGAACTGCCCGAGTCGCTGCAGGTCATGCCCACGCTCGCGGGCGTGTGGGAAAACTACAAACTCTATCTATCGCGAAACGAAGAACTCGCCAAATGGCACCGACAAGTCCCCAGCTACTTCACCTTTGATGACCACGAACTGCTTAATGACATTTGGGGTGCGTCCGAAGCGGGCAAGCGCCATCGGCGAACTGTTTTCCGCGATATCGGAACGTATGGCTGGAACGACTACCTCGGCTGGGCCAACCCGTTTGAAACCACACAACGCCTGCACTTCGGAAAAGGTAAGCTGACCGCCGGCAGCGATCGACTGGTCGATGAGCACACCAATTTCAAAACCCTGCCCATCGATCAAATGCTGAACCTGCACGTTCACTGGGGAACTCAATCTGCCGGCGTTGACGACATGCAATTCGACGACGATTCAGGCAATGCCAATTCGTACGTCTACGACATTGCCGAAATCATTGATGAACACACTCTTCGTCTGCACATGCCGGCCAAGACCGACGATACGGTCAGCTACTCGATCGGGCAACGCAGCTACGGCAACTTCCGCGTCGGCAACTGTGAATTCTATCTTCTCGACACACGCGGCGACCGCGACATGCACGACATTTCGCAGCGTGATAAACAGGGACTGTCGATGATCGGCCCGACTCAGCGAAAGTGGCTACTGGATCACATGCAGGCCAGCGATGCCGATTTCTTTTTCGTGATCTCCAGCGTCCCCATGATGATCCCGCACAGCGGTGCGGGCGGCTACGAATCCGATGCCGACAACAAGGAAGAAGCCTGGACTGGATTCATCGATGAACGCGAAATCCTGATCAACGCTTGGGACGAAATGAATAAGCAGGTCTTCGTCATGACGGGTGACCTGCACAACAGCTTCGCGATCCGCGTCACCGACAACGTTTGGGAATTTTGCTGCGGCCCGCACAACAGCGTCAACCACGTTCCGTCTCTGGACGAAAGCGATCGACCGGCGACCGGCTTATTCCAATTCGGCCCGCGTCAGTGCGATATTCGGTGGAGCAGCTACGTGCTTGCCGATGTTCCGCGGCTGGACCGCTTGTACCCGCACTACTGTGTCGTGCAGGTGAACAACGTCTTCAACATGCCCCAAAAATTGGGCGGCAAACGTTTGGTCGCCTACCCACACCCTCAAGTCATCTTCCAGTACTACGACGGCTGGACGGGCGAACTTGCCTACGCCGAAGCGGTCTCACTCGATCGGATTGGCAAGCAAGATAAATGAGGAATCATTTCGATAGACCTCCGCCCGCCCGCCTGATCCTACGATCGAACAACCATGCAAAACCGCCTCACCGCCGCTAACAACCATCCATTGCAGCCGGAGGGCGATTACGTTTTGTACTGGATGATTGCCCAGCGGCGTCTGAATGACAACTTTGCCCTCGACCACGCCATCGACCGTGCCATTGAATTCGGCAAACCGTTATTGATCTTCGAGCCGCTTCGCGTTCGCTATCAATGGGCCAGCGATCGGATCCACCGTTTCATTATCGAAGGGATGCGTGACAACGCGGATGCGGCCAAGCAAGCCGGCGTCGCGTACTTCCCCTACGTTGAACCCAAACCCGGTAAGGGTTCACCGCTATTGCATAAGCTCGCCGAACGAGCCTGCACGGTCATCACGGACGAATACCCGTGCTTCTTTCTGCCCACCATGATCGAGGCTGTCAAAGACCGCATTCCAGCCCGACTGGAACTGGTCGATTCCAATGGCATTCTTCCGCTGCGCAGCGCCGAGAAAACTTACACCGTCGCTCACAGCTATCGACGCTACATGCAGAAAAACGTGCTCGCCGCCCTCGAGCAAACTCCGAATTCCACTCCCCTGCCCTGCTCTGCCCTGCCCTCCCCTGCCCCGATTGATTCGCAATCGATACGACCCGACCCAGAGTTTCTTGCTTCTAACCTGATTCCACAAAAAACGCTCAAGAAATGGCCTGCCGCTGATTTCGAAAAACTGCTCGACAAAGACGGCATCTCCAAGATCCCAATCGACCATGACGTGCCGCCCTCCCCCGTTTGTCCTGGCGGTCCAGTCGAAGCGACCCGCCGGCTCGACGACTTCATCGATAACAAACTGGAACGCTACGGAACCGATCGTAATCATCCCGACGAACATGCCACCACGGGGCTCAGCCCTCATCTGCACTTCGGCCATATCTCGCCTCATCAAATGATCCAGCGGATCTTTGATCATGAAGACTGGACACCCGAGCAAGCATCCAAGCCCAATGGCAAGAACCATGATTTCTGGAATGTCAGTGAACCGGCCGAAGGCTTCCTCGACCAAGTCCTGACCTGGCGAGAAATCGGATTCAACTGGGCATTCAAGAATCCAGACACCTACGACAAGCTCGATTCACTTCCCAACTGGGCCCAAAAGACACTGGCGGAAACCGCGGACGACGAACGGCCGTATCTCTACACGTTGCAGGAATTTGAAAACGCTCAAACGCATGACGAACTCTGGAACGCCGCCCAGCGTGAAATTGTCCAGACCGGCCTGATGCACAACTACATGCGGATGTTGTGGGGCAAGAAGATCTTTCACTGGACCCAATCGGCTCAGCAAGCACTCGACATCATGATCCACCTGAACAATAAGTACGGACTCGACGGACGCGACCCCAATTCGTACTGCGGCATCCTATGGGTACTCGGCCGCACCGATCGAGCCTGGGGCCCCAAACGCCCCGTCTTCGGAAGCGTCCGATACATGACCAGCGACAGTGCCCGTAAAAAGTTAAGACTCAATCAGTATCTCGAACGGTTTTCTGGCGAATAACCGGTGTTTCAATACGCTAAGTTTCCACCAAACTGAGGGATCCCGCCAGCTTTCACGACTTCCCTCCACTTCTCGATCGGTGAGCGTGGTGACTCCCAAAAGTTGTCGCACAAGGCAAAGTATTCCAAGACGACTTCGGTTTCGCCAATCTCAAGCAATTCTTTGGCAAGCAACATGTTAGGCCCAAACGAATTCAATTGTGGTGAACCTTTTGTCTTCCCCGCTGCGAGTAATCTGGCCTTCGCTTCTTCGATATCATTCTTCGAGAGTGCGATCCGCCCCAAGATCAGGTTCCCATGATGCACGTTGTTTCCTGAATTCCACCCCTCGCCGTGATCCGCCAACATTTTCTGGGCGTACGTTCCCGCTTCCTCAATCAGTCCAGCTTCCAGAGCGGTTTTTGCAAGCTCGGAATACAGATGGTTGCGTGAACTCTCTTTGCTTCGTTCAAACGCCAACTTGAATTGCTCGAACGCTCGCAACGCAACATCTTGCTTGGCCTCCTCAGCCGAGTTGAAATTCATTTCGAGCGAATAAAGCTGCCCCAAAGATGCAGGCCATGAGGAACTATCGGGCTCCAGCTTCTGACCTTTCAGAAACAACCGTTCCGCGATCTCTCGCTCGTGTAGAAGGAAAAACGAAGCGGCACTGGCGATCACCGTCAGGTTCTCGGGCGATTTCTTGAGGGCCTCTAACCAAGCTCGTTTCGCTTTCTCGAAACCATCCCGGTCGAGGATTTTGTCGATCTGGCTGTAAGGTAATCCGAGCACTTCGGATTCCGGAGCATTCTCAATCAGCCAAAGGATGTGTCGTTGTTTGGCGATTTTTGCATTGGGCTCACGTCGACCGGTGATGAAGTAGTAGCCGAGCAACTTGGTACGCGCGTCAACGTCGCTGGGCGACTTGGATACCTGAGCTTCCAAGGCAGCTCTTTCCCCGGCATCCATTTCACCACCTTCTCGTATCAGGACACGTGTGTCCGCAGCCACGGAAACGGTGCCACCGACTACCAAAAGTGTCACAACAACCAACGTGGGTAATGAGTAAACCAGCATCAATGGATTTCCAAGTGGGTTGTAAAATCTCAACTACAAAGTTCACCTCAGCTTATCACAAACATCCAGCACTAACCCAAAGAACGATTTCGCACCATGATTGCGAACTTTTCTGGCTATCCATTGTCATAGGGTCATGGACACAACTCACGAAATGCTGACGATCACCGGCCCGGCGACGGCGACGCTTCCGATCGGTGATGCGCAAAGTCCGATCACGGTGATTGGCAACCAAACGATCCGCGAATCCTTCGGCGGGGAAACTTTCCGCCAGGCGATCAACAGCCGTTTGGCACCCGGGGTTTCCAATGTCGTGCTGAATCCCGATGCCCATGTTGGCTATGGAGCCCCTGTGGGCTGCGTGATGGCTTCTCCGACGCATGTTTATCCAGGACCGGTCGGTGTCGATATCAAATGCAGCATGAGCTTGCTGCAAACCGATGTGCCTGCCGAAGAAATCGCTAGCCACACCGTTCGCCGAAAACTCATTCAAGCGATCGTCAAGCGGGTACCCACCGGGGCCGGACGCGGACAACGCAATGCACCGAAGTCGCGGCGTGTCGACGGTACACTGGGATTCCGCGTCGCCACCGAAGGTGCATCGAAGCTAGTCCTGAAGAAACTGGGCATTCCGAAAGCCTGGGCCGACCGCTGCGAAGATTCAAGCCACACCGCTCCCGACGGCACCACCGACACGCTGGCGGCACGCCTGGAATGGATGGGCCGCGAACGCGACAAACTCAACCGCATCGAGAGCAAGTATCGCCAACTGGGAAGCTATGGCGGCGGCAACCACTTTGGTGAAGCCGAGATCGTGCAACTAAGCGATGACCCAACCTTCCGCAGCATCGCCCAGCAGTGGGGACTGCGTGATAATTGTGTTGCCTTCTTATCCCATTGCGGCTCGCGTGGATTCGGTCACGACTTGGCCATGAACCAGTTCCGTTCACTCAAGTCCAGCTTCAAGAAACAGGGACTCGCGTTCCCTGCCGGTGATCCGCAACTGGTTTACGCCGAAGCGGACTCGCCCGAAGGGCAACAATACCTTTGTGACATGGCGATGGGTGCTAATTTTGCAACTGTCAACCACTTGCTGATCAACGCCCTCGTGTTGGAATCGTTCCAGGACGTCTTTCCTGGAGTCCAAGGAGAGCTGATCTACTTCATCAGCCACAACATTGCCCGACAAGAACCGCTCGACGGACAAACCCAATGGGTTCATCGTAAAGGAGCCACGCGAGCTCTCCCTGCTGGTCACTCACAATTGGAAGGCACTGAATTTGAATCAACCGGGCATCCTATTCTGCTTCCCGGCAACCCTCGCGATGGTTCTAGCGTGATGGTCGCGCTTCCGGGTGCGTCGAAGTCCGCCTACAGCGTCAACCACGGTGCTGGTCGTCAAATGAGTCGCACCAAAGCGAAAAAAAATCTTTCGCAAATGGTGATCGATCAAGACTTGCTCGACCACGACATCATCAGCAACTGCCGAGTCTTTCCGCGCGACGAAGCCCCCGACGCTTACAAGGATTTCAAAGAAGTCCTCTCCAGCGTCACTGATGCCGGACTCGCCGCCGAGGTCGCCAGCCTGAAAGCCAAATTCGTCCTCAAAGACGGCGCCCCCGCCGACGACTAACGGTCGCGGAATTGCCTCAGCCCGGTGGCCAAGACATCTTGCGGCCGCCCATTAGGTGGAAGTGAATGTGCGGCACTTCTTGGCCTCCGTCGTCACCGCAGTTGACGATTAATCGGTAACCGCCCTCGGCAATTCCTTCGGCCGCGGCAATCTTTGACGCCGCGACCACGCAGCGGCCCATCACCGCCTCGTCTTCCTCGGTCAGATCCGCAAGCGAGACAATTTCACGCTTGGGGATCACTAAAATGTGGATCGGAGCTTTAGGGGCAATGTCGCGAAACGCCAAACAGTCATCGTCTTCGTATACGATATCTGCAGGAATCTCGCGTTGAACGATTTTGGTGAACAAACTCGGCATGACCAACACCTAATGCGACGGACTCGCGGATCTAAGATTTGAAACCCAACCTGGACGAAGCCAGATGAGCGAACAACGTCGTCAGCGTTACCAATCTGTGTTGTATCCGCTAGCCCGCTTAGCTCGATTTCGTCGAAGTGAACTGGGTGACTTGGTCGACGAAGAACCCGCCGCATTCATCACTCGCACCGTCAATGAAGTCGTCAAAGCGGGGTTCTTGGAAACGGTACGCGAGGACGGAGAGATCCATTTTGAATGGGTTCGTGGCGATCGCGTTGAGTTAGTCGATCAATGGATTGACCGACGAATCCATGGCGATCAAGTCAAAGAACAACCCGAACGAGAGCGTCCTCGAGAGCGATTGATGCGGCTGGGGCCAACCTCGCTTTCGGACGCGGAACTGCTCGCAATTTTGATCCGCGTCGGTGTCGTCGGTGAATCCGCCGTGACAGGTGGCCAGAAGCTTGCCAATCGTTTCGCCCATGAACTGGACCTGATCCGAAACTACGGACTCGAAGAACTTCGCAAAATCACACCGGCGGTCACCAAAGCAAGCTTCTGCCAAATCCTCGCTGCACTCGAACTGGGGAAACGAGCCACCGAGGCGGCCCGAACTCGACCGGTCCCGATCACCAAGATCACCAGCACGATCGAAGCAACTCAGTACTGCGCCCAAGCCTTTGCGTACCTCGCTGGCGATGCGGTTCAAGAAGAGTTCCACATCGTAACGCTCGACACCAAACACAAACCGATCCGCACCCATAAGATCACCGTCGGCACACTCGATAGTTCATTGGTCCATCCGCGGGAAGTCTTCCGGCCAGCAATTCGCGACTCTGCCGCAGCCGTCCTGCTGGTCCACAATCATCCTTCCGGTGATCCCACCCCCAGCCGAGAAGACCACGCCGTCACCGAACGTTTAACCGAAGCTGGAAAACTGATCGGCATCAGCGTCCTCGACCACATCATCGTCGCCCGAGAACGTTGCCAAAGCTTGCGTGAGTGTTGAGCACAAGTCTGCAATTAATTGCTTTTTGAGCAGCCGTCACGTCGTCGCAACCCAACCAAATGGGAGGACGAGGCTCCCGCCGAGCCAGTTCCAATCAGCGACCTTAAACCAGGGGCGTGATCAGCCCCAAGACGCGGTTAGATCCAGGGTGCGGTTCGGCAGGAGCCTCACCCTCCCGAACGATCTGATGATGATTGCCACCGCGGCAGTGAACGTTTAACCGAAGCCGGAAAACTGATCGGCATCAGCGTCCTCGACCACATCATTGTCGCCCGAGAACGTTGTCAAAGCTTGCGTGAGTGTTAAGCACAAGTCTACAGTTGTTTGCTTTTTCAGCAGCCGTCGCGTCGTCGCAGCCCAATCAAATGGGAGGGCGAGGCTCCCGCCGAGCCAATTCCAATCAGCGACGTGAGAACCAGGGGCGTGATTGGCCCCAAGACGCGGTTAGCCCCAGGGTGCGGTTCGGCAGGAGCCTCACCCTCCTGGATCAACTGGTGACAACCTTCGCCGCGGCTGATTGTGGCCGAACGCTCCGCGGTCGGTGCTCAGGACCGCGACCGCGGAGCGTTTGCCCACAATCGGCCTCAATAGCGGATTCATTCGCATTTTTCGATCCTATTGAGCAAAAACTCTCATCCCCACTACTGCTGCTGGAAATCGTCCTGCTGGTCGGGTTCGTTGAGTTGTATCGATTATGCGGGCCGTGGTTGGGGTCATTCCGATTTTTCGCGTTGCAAGCGAAATGTCGTCTGCGAGCATTCCGATGATTCGAACGAGTGGTTGTCCGTTTTGGCACTGCCACTGATTGGGAGGCGTCCAGTTCGATTCGCTGATGAGTGTTGTTGCATGACGAGTAATCCCAGCCCCGCCACCGCCAAACCGTCCATGTTTGCGATCAAAGGATCTGCGGGCCGCAAACCGTTGTTGCTGGGGCTTTGCTTGATTGCAATGGTCTTGGTCAGCGGGGGATTCGTCGCGTCGGTGCTGTCACGCTCGGCCCGAACACCGATCTTCACGCTGACGGGGGTGTATGGTCCTGAGTGGGATGTGAACGCTTGGGTCACCGAAGATTTGAATTGGATACGGGAGTTGGGCCAAAGCACGTACTCGGTCCAGGCCCTGCCTGGTGCTGGCGAGTTGGCGGGTGGATTTTGGGATCAGGCCGACGACTCCATTCGAGCGGCGCTTGCTTCATGCCCGAGTGAACGCCCTCTGGTTTTCTATGTCAATTTGCACGGCGTTGTGAATGACGACGGGCAAGCGTGCTGGGTGCCACCCAACGGATCTGTCGTGGATGGTTCCACGTGGTTTCCGATCAATGATTTTTTGGATCGAGTCGCGCAGATTCAGTCTCGTGATGACGTTCGGCCGGTGTTGTTGCTGCTCGAATGCGGTCGGCTGCGGTCGCACTGGCCCGCCGGAATTGCCGACAACGACTTTGATGATCGGTTGACCGAGACACTGGCCCAACACGCTCGCAACTATCCCGAATCCAACGTCACAATCCTGTCGTCGACGGCACGTGGACAACGTAGTTTCTATTCGCGACGTGGCGATGGGGATGTATTCACCCGATACGTTGCCGAAGGATTGGCGGGTGCCGCGGATGGTTATGGGACAACGAGCCGGGCGGACGGGTTGGTCGATACTGAAGAACTGCATCGCTTCGTCCGCCAGCAAGTTGGCGGATGGTCGCAGCAGCATCGCGGCGTGGCCCAAACACCGACACTGCATCGAACCGCGTCGTCCAATCCGGTCACCGTCGCACGCGCCAGCCGCGGGCGTTTTGGAGCGTCATACGTCAAAACGCCTCCACCGTCCAAGGATGAAACCGATCGATTGAAAGCGGCGATTGATTCGGTCGTCGTTCTCGGGAAACACGACCCAAGTTCGGTCGACGCACACGCATGGTCACAGATCCAGCGCACGATGCACGCGATCACTCAATCGGTTTATGGTGGAGAAGCAGCAAAGGCATCGAGTGCTCGATGGTACAGTCGACTCGATCGGCAACTGCAAGGACTTCGCCAAGAAATCGCGAATCGGGCGAGCGAGTCATCTCACTTTGCGGACGTCGAAATGGACCGCGAAGCGGAGCGAGTTTGGTCCACGATCGCAAAGCAACCGACGCGAGAAACCACCGCTGAATTGCTGGACGATTTGGACGACGACAAAGTGATGCCGGTGCCGATGCTGCACGCGATTTATCAGGCGGGCGAGCAATCACGAACCGATCCGAACACTTCCGAATTGAGTTTTTGGAGACATCCCGATTGGATCCAACGCACCGCCAAGGCGCAAACCGAATGGCTGCACGTGGTGCGTCGTCTCCCCGACGCGATCTTTCCTGCCGTTGATCAAATCACGTTGGACGTGCAGCAAAGTCGGCGACATCTGGCGGACACGATTTTGGCGTCGATCGTGTCGTCGGATGTCAATCCGATCAAGCCTGGACACGATGGGGACGCACACGATTCAGTCACGTCGGCGTTGTCGGATTTCGAACGAGTCGTCAAAGAACGCCGAGACATTTTGGCGGGTTTGGTCGATGCGTGGCAGACTCGAGATCGAGCGTTTTCGGAATTGCCGTATTTGTTCCAATCGATCGACGAAGAAGCAACGGCATTGGTAACGCATGAAAAACACGGCGCGAATGAAGCAAACCTGAACGATGTCATCACGCTGGACACGCTGCTGAACGAGTTCATCGATGGCAAGCAGGTTTGGTCCACAGAGACTCATGATCAGATCGTGATTGCTGCCAAACGGGCGGGTGAGTTCTTGGAACACATGGGCGGATCATTTCAAACGTCGACGGCGTCGATGTTGCTGACTTCTGATCCCTATCAGGCGATGCGGGTGGAGAAACAGCTTCGTGAGACGGATGAAAAGCTGGCGATGAAGCCCTTCGAACCATTGCATCAGTCGGCGGGACATGATCGCGAGGACGACCACCAACACGAATCGGACAAACACATCAGCGACGATTTCTTGGCGGTTTTGTTGGGATTGGATCCGGATGAGACCAGCCCATCGGATGTTCGCCGGCGTTTGCGTTCATTGACCTCGGTTGATCACGACCATGCGTGGCGGCATGTGGTTTCGATCGTCGTGGACGAAGCGTTTTCGCAAGTGATTGCGGATCATCAAAGAACGTCACGGCAGTGGCGGTTGGCTTGTCGAATCGACGAGGTGCTGGGCGATTTCTGGTACGCACCGACAAGCAATGGCACAGCCTACTTTGACGCAACCGCTCAAACGTTGTTGAAGTTGGCCAAACCCGAAGACAATGAGACGCCGGACTGGAAATCGATTGAGCGATCCGTGACGGCCAAGATGGAGGCTCGCCGAACGGCGTCGACCAAGGGATTGATTGTCCGTGCGACTTCGCAGCCATCGTTCTTGGATCAACAGACCCAGTCGGTTTCAGTGAAGCTTGATACGGCCGACGGCCAGGGTGATCTTCCGGAGGGAATCGCGGTGATGTCGATTCATCGTGATGGCATCAAAACATCCGATGCTCAGCAAGCGGTGTCGATTCAGGCGACCGATGCACCGACCAACGTGGAACTGACGCTTGCCGTCGATCAAAAGCGGCCTTCGTTGGCGGAGGTGAACTTTCGAGGCAACCGCTATCAATCCTCCGTCATGTCGTCGGGCACGGCGTTTGGCGTGACCAGTCGCGGTCAAACGGTCCAAAAGGGAGCTGAAATCACGATTCGTGACGCGATGGATGCGGGGCGTGCGATCACGTTTGTGATGGATTGTTCGGCATCGATGAACGATCCGCTGGGCGAAGAGATGGGGCGTTCCGCACTGGGAGCACAACGCGCGAGTAAGTTTGAAGCGGCACGATCGGCGGTCTACGAAATGATGCGGCGGTTGCAGCCAGGGCCATCACAGGTTGGTTTGGTTCTGTATGGTCACCGGATGGCGATTCGTGCGGGTGATCCAGCAAAAGATTCAGGCGATGGAAGTGGTCAGACAACTCTGTTACAGAAACGCTATCACAAGCGATTCCCTTTCCCGCCGACAATTCAACCGTTTGAAGATGTCGAGGTTGCTTTGCCGACCGGACGTTTTGACGCAGCGGAATTGGAGCTCGCCCGTCAACACTTTGATGCAGCCGTTCCGTGGGGGCAGACGCCGCTCTATCTTTCGATTTGGAAAGCGATGGAGGACATCAGTCGAACTGGCGATGGTGTTCGCAAAGACGTCGTGGTGATCTCTGACGGTCGCAACTACCAATTCAATCCAACCCCCGAAGCGATTTTCTCGATTGGTCAGTTGGTGACTCGGGCGAAGACACTGGGCGTCCAAGTTCATGTCATTGGGTATGGACTGGCCAGCCACGAGGCCGCGGCCGCAGCGATTGAGTTTGAGGCTCTCGCGAGCGGCACCGGCGGTCAATCGATCACGGAGATCAAAGAAGCGACGGAGTTGCTCAAGCGATTGGAAGAGTTGTCGTCTTCCGAATCATTCGAATTGCAATTGGCTGATGGAACCAAACACGTTGGCACGTTTGGGAACACGATCACGCTGCCCGGAGTTCAGTCCGTTAACACGTCCGTGACCGCGACCGTTGGTGACAAATCAACGGTCCTCGCGGTGTCGCCCGGTGATCAGTTGGATTTGATCGCCAATCAGATGGAGCACCCACTGGCAACCTTGCCATATCTCAATGGGGCTCCTCAATTCAGCGTGCTCGCGACGCCGGAAGGGCATGCGACTACGGTTCGGATGGGAGTGCACACGCCGACAATCCAAGAGAATCGATGTCGTTTTCAATTGTCGATGCAACGAACCGACGCTCAGGTTTCTGACCGTCCACTTTCGATGTGGGTGGAGGTTCACCCGGTGCGACAAGGTAACTCTGGCCAGAAGCAATCGCCTGAAGTGGCTTATCGAAATGGTGCGTTTGAATGGTTGGCGGGCAAGCCGTGTCCGGTCGCTGAATTCGAATGCTTGGGTTGGCCAAGCGATGCGGTGGGTTATCAGATCAACACGTGGTGTTCTGCCAAGCGTTTGGCAAGCGAAACCATGTCCGTCGCTGCGGGGTCACAACCGAAACAGACCAAGACGCTGGCGAATTATCCTGGCGTGAAGGTTCATCTGAGTCGCCAAGGGGACGAGGTTTCCGTTGGGTTGGAGTATCCCACCTCGCAGGCCCCTGATCACGATTCGATGTTGATCGTTCATGTTGAGGGTGCTGGCTCGCAAGACCATTGGTACGACGACAGCGGCCAGCGAAGCTTTCACGTTTTCCGGCAAACCGACCCGACCGCAGAGGTGCAGATCGAATTGCAATCGATCGCGGAAATGAAGCGTCAATCGGTTCGCACGATCCAGCCAGTTGACGGTTCGATGTTCCCAAGTGTTGCGACGCTGGGAGCGACGACTCGACGATAGGCGATTGCCGTTCGACGTTATTAGCTTACGTCTGGCTTCGAGGGAATCACTTCAAGCCGCTTCCCATGCTCGGCCCCCTCCCTCGCGTACGCCTGAACGGCGTGGCTCGACCTAGTATATCGCTGTTGCTCCCCCAAAACTTCGTTTCGGGAGAGGTTCCCAAATGCAGACACCCGCCAAAACGCAGCACCAGAAACTGCACGACCTCGAAGAAGGACGCTGATGAACCATCGTGGTTCGAGGCGTTTGTGAAAGTCGACGCTTTTGAAGTCACAGCGAGGCGGCTGACTTATTCCGAAAGGATCTGTTGGATCAGTTCGGGCGGTGGTCCTTCGATGGGATAGTCAGTCTGAAGTTCGCAGCCGCAGGAGTCAGGTTCGACTGGGCCTCCGCAGGCATCGAGTGCCAAGCGGGCCAATCGTCGGGCTTTGGAACTGGGTTCAAACCAGCAGCAAGGTCCGGTTTTCTCAAACACCATTCGTGTTAGTTTTTGACGGATCGGGATGCTGCAACATCCTCCGCAACCGGGATCGCATCCACGCCGCGAAGCGATGACCGCTTCGATCGCCGCGATGCGGACGTCTGCCGAAACATCGTCCAGTCCCGCGAGAATGCCTTCTTCCACATGTGGATTGACGGAGCAGTCTTCGCCAGCCAAAACTCCGAGGGCTTTCACCTTGGCGGCTGTGGCGACCTTCGCTTCTTTGGCCTTGAGTGCACCGGCGACGGCGGGCGAAGGCGAAGCCGCGTTGGCGGGATGCGAAGACGGCAGACTCATCGGCGGCGGCTGCAATGCGGGAACCGCGGTCGCTGCTTTTTCGTAAGTGATTTGCCCCAGCAGCACCGTCTTGCGAATGCAACGACGACCGATGGTATCGATCCCCAAGAACCGCGGCAGCGTCATCGGAACCGGAGCCGGTGGAGTCGCGACTCCATCGGGGCCGATCAAGACGGGCGTGGTGGCCTGACGCTCCAAGACATTCAAGGACGTGCAGCCGGACGCGAGAACCAGACAGCCACACACAAACAGCACCGGCCACGCACGCGTGGCTCCCGTCATGCCGTTCGTTGTTGACCGTCTGGAATTCATGTTGAGGCGTTCGTCTTCAATCGATGCGGATGGTGGGGAGGTCAGTTGGCTGAGGCGGTTTCACGGCGACTTCCACACTTTTGCGATAGCGATCCCCGCGATAGAGACCTTCCAATGTCAATTCGTATTGGCCTGCCTTTACGGCGGGAAACACGAAATGACCGCTCGCATCGGTCAGTGCCTCTTGGGGTAAATTCGACGCTTGGGAGGGTTGTTCCACGCTTTTTTCGTCAGGATTGTCAGGCTTTTCTTTTGGCAACGCTTTCAACGCGACTTTCATACCTGCGACCGGCAGAGTCACGTAGGCGATTTTGCCTTGTAACACGGTGACTTCGGCTTCGCGGCGAGCTTGCAACTCCGCCTCGGTGAGCAGTTCGATCGCGAGTGTTTTGATCAGGCCTGGGTTTTGTGCTGCGTCGGTTGCTTGCATCAACAAAGTGTGGGTTCCCGATGCCAGCTTGTCCGTCGGAAGAATCACGACCCAGCTTCCATCGCCGAGTCGTTGCCCAGGAACGGGTTTCACATCGGGTGTGAACTCTTGTTGACCGGCCGTCGCCCAAGCCGCTTGGATGGAAGCCGCTTCGCTGAGTCCCGCGTCATCAACGGTGACACGAACCTCCACTGGCCCGCCCAAGATCGCAGGCAACGGTGATCGGATCTGAACGTCCTTCAGCTTGGGTGGCAACGTATCAAACACGGCCGTGATCGGGTTGCTCCAAATCAGTTGCTCGCCTCGTTGCAGGCTGGCGATCAGCGGAGCACGCTGGTTTCGCACCACGCCGACCGGAACACTGAGTCGATGCGGACGAACATGACTTTGCAGTCCTGGTTGGCCAAGTGGATCCACACCGGCCCATGTGAATTCGATCGAGGCCGGCGTGGTGACCGAAACGGTTGGTTCGTTTTGCAAGTAGCGATCGCCATTCAAATCCAATCCCAATGTCACAACGTCGTTGCCGTAGTGGAACAGTTTGTCGCTGAGGTCGACCCAGACATCGGCAGAGACAGTTTCAGCGTCTTTGGAAACGATCACCGGTGGAACGTCTCGGGAGGCTGACGCATCGGGCAACAAAGGAGCCCCGATGATGACGGCCGCGTGATCATCGGTTGGGGTGAGCAATTGCTCGCTGCGATTGCCCGCCAACTGAAACACAAACGCACTCGGCCACTGATCGCTCAGCACTCGAACGCCGATGGGATGTCCATTACAAGCGGCCGACGAGAACGACTTGGTGACGCGAGAATCAGGGGCGATCATTTGTTCGCCATGGGCCACGGTCTGATGAGTCAGCAGGTCGACCAGTTCGATGCGAACATGTGTCGATCCATCGACGCCAGCGAGTGCGCTGATCGACACATCGACTTTGCGAGCGTTGTGGTCATAGGCCACCACCGGCTGAATCAGCGAGTCGGGGCGATACACCCGAGGACTCAAGTCGATCCATTGCACGCGATCGTTTTCGGTGTCCGTGACTTCGCACCAAAGTGATGCGACGGTGACGGGCGGTGCACCCGGTTCCAGTTTGGCAGCGGGGAACATGACCTTGGTCCATTGTCCCAACGTGGTTGCCAGTTTGGGCTGGATCGCCAATTCGGTCGGAGGCGTTTGGGTGGCCAGCCATCGCTGGGCTTGCGCGGACTTCATTGTCGGTGGGCAAGTACGCCCGGGGTCGGACCAGCCCAACAGACGTACCTGAACAAACTGCGATGACGAGTCCGTTGGCTGGATCCAAAGCGGCGCAAAGAGGTCTCGGTTGGCATGCATGACCCATGAGTTGCCAGCACTGGATCGAGCGGTCGCGAAATCGGACAACGGCAATTCCAAAGGCACACTGGTTCGAAAGATATTGTTCTGAGTGATCCAGCGAAGGTTGATCGCGGACTTTTCCGGCGTCTTCACGTTCCCTGTCTGGGATGCACGGCGGATCTCGATCGAAGCGGTCGTTTGCTTCGCTGGCAAACCAAGTTTTTCAGACGCGGTTGAGGTGGATGTGGCTCTTTGAGCGACGATCGAGCGATAGTCGGTGGCGCCCGAGACGCGTTGGACAGGCGTGATCGCTGAATCGGCCAATGTGTCGATCTGCAACCAACCACCGTCCGTTTCGATTTCCAAAATCCCTGAACCCATCGATTGCGAGGGTGATTGAACGGCGATGTCCAGCACCACGCGATCTGACATCGCCAGCGAGCCTTGAACGGTCACGTCAACATTGGTGTTGGATTCGACTCGGGGAAGTGCGGGCAACCCAGCCCAAGCGGCGAGGCGTTGGTAGCGGCTGTTTGAGATCGCGTAGCGTTCCCGTTCGTCTTGGGTTGCATCCACGGCACAGGCACGCGTGTCCGCGACGAGCGTGGGCAAAATCTGCGACCAACGCTGCATCACCGCATCCAAGTCTGCTGTCACAATGCCTTGCTTGGCTGGTGATTGGATGTCCGATTTCAGTGCCCGCACGAGTTCTTTGTAACGGTCGACGGCGGTGACCATTTCGTCTTCGGATGTCGATGCGTTCAGCAGCGTTTGGCTTGCGGTTTGGGCGGCTTGTTGCAACCGATCCAGGGTGCCCGGTTTGCTCGCCGTCCCAGCTAGTTCGAGTTGGGCGGCCAAGGTCGAACGTTGAATTCGCGTTCGCGTGCTTTCAACAAATCCTTCGCTGGATCGCGAAACGGCGACCGTTTGGATGGTCGACGATGATTGGTCCTGTTGCGATTGAAGTTCAGCAAGTAAACCAGACAAGCGATGTTCGATGGACTGGATCATCGCGTCGCCCTGATGCATCGAATCGCTGTTGGCAGTGTCAAGCCATCGTTGCAACGAGATTGTTTCGAGCAGCAACTGGCAAACTGAATCATCCATCAGTGATTTGGCTCGAATCGGCATCGCCACGAACGCGTTCAAGTGATCGATGACTTCATCTCGTAATTCACTGGCTCGATCGATCGCCACCGCGTCGTTCTGCAGTCTCGTGAATGTGCGAATCGCTTTCTCGGTCTGGTCATGCACATGAGCCAGATAGTCAGATCGCACGGGGCTGAGCAGACTCCGTTCGGCATCCAGTCGCACCCATTGTGTTTCTGCCAACTCGGGTTCAAACCATGTGCGAACCGTCGGGTTCATCGCGACTTGGTTGGCGAGGACACGGCACTTGATCAGTGATTGCTTGAGTGCCCAAGGTGCGTTTTGCTGCAGCACGGATCTGGCCCACACCACTTCGTCCCACGTCGCACTGGACGGAATGGGCGAGTCCATCCAAGTCTTCGCGGCGGCTTCGGTGGCATCCGCGTTGAGCAGCGTTTGCAGTCCGTCAAACAATTCGCTGCACTGATCGCTGCGATTGGTATGAATGCCATCGGCATGCATTTGAATCGCCACCGCCAGCGTGGGTGCGGTCACATCGACCGTGTGATGCTTGACTTGTTCCGAGTCGGCAGTGGGGGGGGCGACAGTTGTCGATGGCGTTGCAATCGCTTGGGCAGACGCCGCGGGTGTGGTGTCGACTTCGGGATCCGGAGCGGGTTGAACCGGTGCCAACAGATAACGTTTCCACTGTCCTCGCGGGATGCTGGAAAAGGAATGCGGCACTGCTTGGTCGTCACCGTCGGGACGTTCGGGGCTGACCACATCCAACCATTCGGCCACCGAGACGACACCGTCGGCGTTGATGTCTGCGGGTTCTTCCAAGCCGTTCATCGCGGCGCGTGTGAGCGGCGTGACGTGTTGGGCTGGATCGACCAGGTCATGATTGATTTGGTTGTGATGCGCGACGACCAAAACATTCGAATGGCTCAGTGCCGAGACTTCGCGATCGAGGCACTGAGCGAACTGCCACGCGTTCATCTCGGGCAAGCGTCCGATCGAATCGTTGACGCTTTCGATCGCGTCGATCAACACGATCACGGGGGTTTGAGTTTTGCTAAGGTTTCGAAGGAACTCGGAAACGTCCAGTGGCGATGTTTGCAACGTCGACTCTGAATTCAACGACAACAAAATGGCATGGCCGTCGACCACCAGCGTGGTACCGGCAAGGTGAACGAGCCGTGTGCCTTCGGAGAAGTCTGGTTGCGTGAATTGGTTTGCGGCTGAGAGCGATCGCGTTGGCGTCACGCGGGCCGTCGGCATTGCCTGACCGAACTGCGCCAGTGCATCCAGCGATGCAAGAGCAACCGCCTGGGCCGGAACCACCGGGGCAGGTTGGGGCTTTTTGGGCGGCACCGGCCCGATCGATTGAATCAACAACCGAGGTGATTCAAGGGGACGCCAAACGGAGATCACAAAAATCCCAAGCAAGGAAGCGAGGACCACGGTCAGCGCAACCTTGATGCGTGTTCGCGATCTCGATGAGGTCGGCTGGTTTCGCCAATCTCGCAGTCGTGATTCGTTGGCATGCGGGCTGTTGTTGGTTTTGCTCATGTTCTAGCCGCCGACCTGAACGGTGGGTTCACCGGTTGCGATCGATCCACCGTGGGCAGTCGGGTCACCCATTCGAACCGCGGGTTTGCCACCGATCATGACGGTGGCGGAACCTTTGGAAAGAGTGTCGGGTGGCCCGGTGCACTCGGCCTCATCGCCCAAAACCGCGGCGGGCATGCCACCGATCAGCACCGTTGGTTCTCCCGGACCGATGATCGGGCCTCCGACATGTGGGACGACACCGGTGACCATCGAGCAACTGTGTTCGTCCATGATTCGTGCAGCAGGCGGCATCACTGGTTCCCTTGCTTGGTGTCTTGTTCACGTTGCAGCAGTACGCTGCCGGACTGCAACCATCGTTGCATCGCGCGGTCTCGATCAGCCTCTGCCGAAACGGACCAACGATGCGCGGTCATGATTGCGACGCCGCTCAAGTGGGCGGGCGGTGGGATGGGCGGTTGATCGTCCGGTCCCAGACTGCCACCGCTGAAAATGATCGCCTGAGCGATCCAACGAGTGACGTTGTCAGGAGAATGGACGGGCAGTTGATCGCGAACTTTGCGGCGGTCGGTTTCGTCGCCCGAGGTTTGCCAAGCGAGAATGCTTTGGCCGAGCGCACTGCTGGCACGATCGGTAAAACCCGATGCTTCGATCGCCCAACCGATTGCGGTTCGAATCGGCAACGCACCAGCGAGAAACCGGATCGCGTCGTCGTTCAGGGACAAATCGATCAAACGCTGAAGGAAGTCCATCGTTTGATCGGGTGAGTGGATCAACGCGATGGATGCTTCGGACATCGACATCATTTTCGCAAGGCGAGCGATGGTTGCATGATCGTCGAGGATTTCGTCGGATGAGGCTTGTTGTTTTGACTTCGCTTCGGGGGTTGCCGTCGTCACATCGGGTGACCAACGAACCGAGAAAGCGGTTTGACCGGCAACGAATTCGGTCTCGCACTGGCCTGTCTCAGACAGCGTGAGCCGATCGCATGAGTCTCCAGCGACGATCAGTGCATTCTGACCATCGAGGACTTCGATCACCGCGTTGGTTCCGCAGCGAACGACAAAGTGTTCCGGCGACAAAGCGGCGTCATCTGGAAGGCTCATTTCCACCCACTCGCTACTGCCCACGCGTGCCTCTTGACCGACGCGCAAGATCAATCGCACATCGGTGTCGTCAGCAGGATGAGCGGTGAGTAAAAGTGGCATGGTGAATCGAAAGATTGGGAAGAAGCGGACAAACGCGAGGCCAAATTCTGCGAAAAAGGGGGCTGACCCCTTTTTGAGGGATTTCAGTTGATTTGGACGATGGCTCCTTTGACCGTGAGCGAGCCGCCTGAACTGAGTTCTGCTGTTGCGCTGCCTTTGAGTGTCATCGATGCATCAGCGGCGGCTTCAATTTCGGGAGCGGCCATGCTGATCTTTGCATCGCCCTTGATGGCGATTTCGGTTGCTTGGATGTTGATGCCCGATGGTGTCAACTCGATGGAAGATTGACCGCACTTCAACGTGATCGACGTGGCCGCTTCAATCGTGATCGCGCCGCTTTCCACCGACACATTTTGATCGCCTTGCTTGATCGTCAGGTTGTCGTCGCCCGCATCGATCGTCGTCGTGCGGTCTTGGCCGATCTCAGTCGTCTGGCTTCCCGATCCGCTGCCGACACCGATTTGGACGTTTTGATCGTTGTAGATTTCGATCGTTTGGTCGCCGCTGTCTGATTTGTCGAAACCGACTTTCAAGGAATCATCGTTTTCGACGACTCGAACAAAATCACGTTCGCTGTGCAAATAAATTTGCTCGGCATCTTTCGTGTCATCAAACGTCAGTTCGTGGAAACAGTTCGTGTCTCCTTCTTTGGTGCTTCGTGTGCGAAAGACCGTTTTGGCTTGACCATCGGCCAGGTCTTCCGGGGGCATGCGATCGGCATTGAAGACCCGACCGGTCACGATCGGTCGATCCACGTTGCCGTCCAAGAACGCCACGATCACTTCTTCGCCCACTCGCGGAATCGAGACCGCACCCCATCCCCTGCCGGTCCAAGGCTGCGTCACGCGAATCCAACAGGAACTGCTGTCATCACCGGTTCCGACTAAATCCCAAGCGAATTGCACTTTGATGCGGCCATACGCGTCGGTCCAGATTTCTTCACCATCAGGGCCGACAACCGTTGCGATTTGAGGGCCTCGCATGACCGGCCGTGCGGTCGTTTGTCGGCTGCGGTAGGGAATGGAGGAAGGAAGCAACTGCAGTCGATTGCTCAGATGAAAGGAGTGTGCACCTCCGCCGCCGGCCGAAACATCACCGGCTGTCATCATCAGATGCCGGCCGACGATCAGGTATTCTTGGTTGAGATCATCGACGGGATGCGACGTCATCGTCAAAAGGTTGCCTGCGATCACCGAGGGTGTCGAAACATCCACGGCGGCGGCGTGTTGGTCTGATGTGGCGGCTTCGGTCAGAACGCGTGCGTAGTGTTGGCCGTCATCGGTCTCAAAGAACTGACCCGGGAACTCGTACCACTCCCAGTCGCTTGCCGTGTCAGACGCGTTCTGGCGAACGGTCATTTCGGCGCGGGGTTTCTGAAAATCGTAGTCTCGCAACACGTATGACGCCGTGTTGAAGTCTCGCTCATAGGTCCACTGCGACAGACACGTTTCAGTGCCCGGTTGTTCCACCGCGTGATAAGGCAGTGAATCAAAAGACGTCGACGCTTGATGGGCACTGACGTCATCGCACAGCACCATCGTGTGTTGGTCCTGGGTGTATTCGAAGAAGTAGTAAATGCCTTCCTCTTCAAACAGTCGGCTGAGGAATTGAAAGTCCGATTCGCCATATTGCACGCAGTAGGCGCGTTGGCGATACGTTTGTGTGAGTCGATCTTCCAGTTCGCCGGTGAACCCTCGAGCCTCGATCACCGCCTTGGCGATTTCGACCACGGTCTGCTGTTGAAAGACTTGCGACCCTCCGACATGCCGTAGCAATCCCATCCAGGGAGCAAGCGTTGCGTGGTATTGGTACAAGCCAGCGCTGGTGCCAACTTGACCGAACCGAGTGACATAACCGTGCAAGTACTCGGGCGAATCGTCTGCATCGCCGATGCGAATCGAGACAGGTTGTTTGAGCAGGTCGAGCGGATCGATATCGCCTTCAGAGCTGACCAAATCCAACGTCCCGCCAAAGGGTCGCCCCAGTTGTTCTGTCCAAGACACACCGGTCAACACGAGCGCATCGTCATCCAACGGTGTGCTGACGGCGATCGGACGGTTGGCTTGGGTCAGAGTCATGACGATGAAATGCTGTGCAACGCTAGAGAATGAATTGGCAGTCGCCGACATCGGCGCGGGGAGCTTTTCCGTGAACCCAAGCACTTCGGCCAAGAGCACCGACGCGTCCCAGTGACAATCGTGGGATCGTGTTGCGATCCAAGATCAGACGAACGCGGCAATCCAATCCGGGATCGACATAGCCTCGAATCAAATCATGAAGGGTGTTGTGCGATTCACCGCCAGGCAGTAGTTCTTGAAACAAATCAAACGGGATCGGCCCAATGTCCAAATCGACCATCGAGCAACGATCTGGGACACTGCGTCCGAGCACAACACTTTGTCCCAAGCGACCACCGCGGCCCGCAGATTCTCCGCGACCAGATGGCCGTTCCGATGGAGAGAGCAGCGTTCGGTCTTCTGGTTCCAAACGGAGTTTCCTCAACTGAAATGTCTTGACATTCGCATCCGCGTGCACGGTTGCGGAAACCACCGCCGCGAGACCTTCGGCGTTGCGATGTGTGGACCCAAAACGGCCGCTGAAGTACAGTCCCGAGTTGTCAGCAGAGGTTTGATCGGCGTCGGATTCTGCACCAGGATTCAGCGTGCCAGAGATGGAGCCCACGTACGCTGCGAAGCGGTCCGTTTCTGGGCGATCACGTTGGACCGCGCCGCGACTGCTGCTCCACGCTCGATAAAACAGCGTGGCCATGCGGTGATGGAATAGGTTGAGAAACGATTCCAACGCGGGGTCGGCGTTGTGCCTGGTTTCATGCCGGACCGTTTCGGTCATGTGCAGTGGCAACGGACCTCCCGGCCCGAGCAGACCAAAGAACCGTTGGCTGATGTGTGCACGCTCATCGTGCCCCGAATCGATTCGGTCAATCGTTGCGGGTGCAAAGTCCAGTGCCGTGGTTTGCCGGATCCGGACGGCCTCTTGGCTCGTTTGTCTGGCGTGACCAACGCGAGGCATCGTCGGTGACTCGCCTTCAATTCGTCGCATCGCTTGAAAGAAATCCAGCGACTGAACCGGTTTCCCGAGTTCTCCCGTGAGACGCTGTTCCCAATTGGCGGTGGAGTCTGAAGTGGTCATGGACTTGTCAGTCGGAACGGGAATGGCGATTCAATGTTTCGGCGTGAGGGTATTACCCAAAGAAGGCGATCGATCGATGCAGTGGGCTAGATCAGTGCGGTTGTCCCGGTGCGAACCGGCCATCGATGCACCGGGCCACGTGAGGGCGTGCGGAGCGACGTTTGTGTGAAGCTGTTCAATGACACAAAGCGTGCCATGAAACGATCCAGCACTCCGGCGAGCAAGAAGGCACCTCCGCCTTCGAACGCCGACTCGTCCAACTCCAATTCCAGGTGCACTCCGCGACCGTGAACGATGGGGCCGGGCATTGGAATTTGCCGCGTGACAGCTTGATTGGTCACTGCCAGAATCCCGTCCACCTGACGTCGTGTCGCGGGCAAGTCTTCGGGGCAATACAGATACAGGGTTTGCCGCAGCAACGCGGCCGCATGATTCGAGTTGGGATCGGACGATTTTTCGCGATCGCACAGCGATAGGAAGTTGGACGTCAAGTGATTGACCAGTCGCCAACATGTCTCGCCATCTTCGGTGGTGAGCGGTGCACGCGGTGTGGTGGGGCCGGACAGACAACTGATGGAAGCAACTGGTCCCGGTCCATCCAACGTGAACGCGTCCCGCCAACCGGCTTTCGGTTTCAGTAGCGCGAGGTCGCGGTTGGTGCAATAGACCGTCGAGGACAGTTGGCGAATCGGATGCCGTGAAGGTCGTTGACTTGAATCGGTCAGTGTCACAAAGACTTCGGTCCCCAAGTATGGCGAGCGATGACCGTACTCACGTTGGTTCGTCGAAGGTTGTCGCGGACGACGATCGAGTGTGTAGTAGGCCGCGTGCTGCTGGCGAGCGGCCATGTTGGTTGGCGGTGCGTACAGCGGGAGGAACTCAACTTCTTGCTGAGCCGATGTTCCGTGACCGAGCAATTGTTCGACCGACCAAATTTCAAAGTCCATGGGTCGGCTGCGGTCGACCAACAGTTGGTGTTCGGATTTGGTTTCCGAAATCGGGACACGATCGGCCCGTTGCTTGAACAAGTTGACTGCCGGAACACAGTGCAACGCCAAGTGTTCACGGTTGAGACGTCCCACCAAATCCTTCTGCGATTGGTCAACGCCGATGATGATTTCAAGTTGGTTGCCCTTTGCCATGGAAACGGCTTGGGACAACCCCTTCAGCGTTACGAACAGGAACTTTTCTGGCAACAAGAAATACTCTTGCAGCAAACGGTATCCACTGAACGACCGAGGTTCGCCGGGCAACAAAGCTTCTGCATCATCAAATCCACCAGCGACCAGCGAAGCCGAATCCAGTTGTTGCCATTGATCCGACGCTGCATTGCCGACAACGATGGCGTTCTGATGTGCGATGAGCAACTCAAGCAACTGATGAGCGGTTTCGCCACCGCGAAGATGAATCGGTAGGCTGTCCAGTTCAAGTGCCGACATGGGCAAGCCGGCCGTGGTTTGCAGCGTGATTCGCAGTGCCGCGCGACAAGGCATGCCCTTCATGATGGAAGGCATCGGTCGACGGGTCGCGGTGCCACGTTCCACCCACTCCACGTCCATCAATTGAATCGGCCACAAATCAACCGGAGCGGTTGTTTCGAATCGACACGGCGTTGGGCAGGTTTGGCTGGACGGTCCCTGCAAACGAGAACCTCTGGGCAAACGGTAGCCGCTGGCCAGCGATCCCTCGTCAGGATCGGGATGGATTTGAACGATTGCCGCGGATGGGATCGGCCGCGTGTAGTGCGGGTAGATCGATTGCAACAATCCGCGGGTGAGTTGCGGAAACTCGGAATCCAAACGGCGATGGACTCGCGCCGCCAAAAACGCGAAACCTTCTAGCAGACGTTCGACGAAAGGATCGGCGCACGCGAATTCGTCCATGCCCAGTCGACCGGCGACCGCAGGGTATTCTTGTGCGAACTCCGCCCCCAGTTCTCTCAGGTAGCCGAGTTCTCGGTTGTAATGATCGAGGAACTGAGCTTCCATGCGTCAAATCCAACCGAGGTGAACGAAGGAGTTGAGTGTGCGGGATGTTTGGCAAAGCCATCTTTCCTACGCTCACTCGTGGGCTGTGGTCATTTTGACCGTGACACTCATCACGGTTCTTGCTCAATAGCACAATTGGGCTTCGCGTCCCAAGAGGTAATTCGCAGACCACAAACCAGCTACGCCGCTCGGCGTTGACCGTGTCCCGGCACCACTTTCTGACATTGCCCGTTGCCCAAGCAGATCGAGATGCCCATCGCAAAGGATTCCAACGCATCGGAGGGGCCAAAGAGGGCCTGGATTTGCACGATCACGTCGCCACGCACGTACTCATTCAACCGGCAGGTCACATCCAGAGTGTCCGGTCGCAGCCGAGGTTCAAAACGCCGAATCGCTTCGGTGAACTCTCGTTGAAGATGTCGCAGGTCCAATCCGCTGCTGGTCATTCCCGTCAGATCGGGAACGCCATAGTTCAACACGCTTTTTTGAACCAATGGCCAAGCCGACAGATCGGTGTCCTCGGACATTCGGCGTGTTCCAAACAACGCCAACAGATCGCGTTCGATTTGCGAACTCAAAATCGCCATGTGTTGGCGACGTTGCTGGCGTGAAACACCGCCTGGCGATCGAGAATTTGGCATCACACGAACGTCGCCACCGCCACCGCTCTCGCCACGGATCAATCGATCCAGGAGCGAGGATGACGGTTGTTCGATCGGTTCGTTGGATGCCATGACAGCTCAGCCTAGGCGGCTTTCTGTTCCGACAGGTTCCAGCCCTTCTCGGTCGCTTTCTTCGCCGAGTCGCCGTCGTACTTGGTGTACGCCATTTTGATCTCGGTGAAGTTGAGCGTGAAGTTTTCGCAAGGCTTGCTGTCGCCCATGCTCGACTGTGAGTAGCTGGTGACGATTGGGTCGACCAATGTCACGGTCAAGTAAACCTGCGGGTTACCTTCGTTGTCGGTTTGCAAGTAAGTCAGGGTTGCGCCTTGCAGCGAAGCACCTGAGACACTTTGCATGAACAACTCGGTCGACGCGATGTCGAAGTCCTTTGCGCATTGCAGTTCGGTGAACGCGGGCGAGCCGGTTTCACGAGCCGAGCTGCCGGCAACGCTTGCGACGGTACGATTGGCACCGAAAGAGACCGAGGTCAACTTGATCTGGTCTTCGTAGCCCGCAACCGTTGCGTCGCCCTTGATCTCAGTCGTGAACTTCAAAAAAATCATGGTTTCAGTTTCCTGGAATGAATGTTGTTTGGGGTCGTCTCAAAGCCGAATGATCAAGCGGCCTTGGCGGACGGCAGCTTGCTAACGAGTCGCAATGACACGGTCAAACCTTCCAGTTGGAAGTGAGGACGCAAGAAGAATTTGGCGGTGTAGTATCCAGGGTTGCCCGGGATCTCTTCGACGACCACTTCTGCACCCGCCAAAGGACGACGAGCTTTGTCCAATTCCGATGCGGTGGCTGGGTTTGTGTCGACGTACTGGCTGATCCAGTTGTTGAGCCAGATTTGCATGTCGGCACGTTCTTTGAACGAACCCACTTTGTCGCGAACGATGCACTTCAAATAGTGAGCAAAGCGGCAGACGGCAAACAGATACGGCAAACGGCCCGACAAACGAGCGTTGGCGGTTGCGTCGTCGTCTTCGAACAAGCTTGGGTTGTTGAGCGACTGAGCACCGATGAACGCAGCCAAGTCGCTGTTCTTGCGGAACACCAATGGCATCAGTCCGTTCTTCGCCAATTCGGCTTCGCGACGATCGCTGATCGAGATTTCGGTGGGACATTTCATGTCCACGCCGCCGTCATCGGTTGGGAAGACGTGAACGGGCAGTTTTTCAACTGCTCCGCCCGATTCCACACCACGAATCCGTGAGCACCAGCCGTGCATTTTGAACGAGCGGTTGATGTTCACAGCGAAAGCGTAGGCACTGTTGGACCAAACGTATCGGCTGTGGTCTGGACCCGCGGTTTCTTCTTCGAACGCGAATTCTTCCACGGGGTTGGTCGCGGCACCGTAAGGCTGACGTGACAGGAAACGCGGCATCGTCAAACCGATGTAACGCGAATCTTCGTCGTCGCGAAGCGAACGCCACGATGCGTATTCGACGGTTTGGAAGATCTTGGTCAAATCGCGAGGATTGCCGAGCTCTTGCCACGAATCCATGTGCATCAAAGCGGGCGCAGCCGCGGTGATGAATGGGGCGTGTGCGGCGGCGGAGATCTTCGCGATTTCGCCCAGCAATTCGACGTCGACGGGCGAGTGATCGAAGTAGTAGTCGCCGATCAATGCACCGTAGGGTTCACCACCGAATTGGCCGTACTCTTCTTCATACAACTTCTTGAAGATCGGGCTTTGATCCCAAGCGGTTCCTTTGAACTTCTTCAGCGTCTTGTGAAGATCTTTCTTGGAGATGTTCAGGACGCGAATTTTCAGCATCTCGTCGGTCTCGGTGTTGTTCACCAAGTGCGCGAAACCACGCCATGCACCTTCGAGTTGTTGGAAGTCATCGTGGTGCAGAATCTCATTCATTTGCTCCGAGATCTTGCTGTCGATTTCGGCCACCAAGGCTTCGATCGTCTTGATCACGTCGCTCTCGGCAACCATCTCACTGGTCACAAGTTGAGCTGCTAGCGTGTTGACTGCCCGTGTGACAGCCAACCCGGCGTCATCGGTGCGTGGCTTGAATTCGGCTTCCAACAATTCCGACAATGTGTCGAGTGTGATTGTGTCGGTGATATCGGGAGCGGCTTCCGTGGTTTCCGATTGTGTTTCGCTCATCCTTGAGTCCTTCGAGATTGGTGGTGGGTGTTGGTGTGACGATTCGATCAGGCGGCTTCTGCGGCCGAATCGGATTCGTCAATTTCGAGCGGCTTTTCAGCGAGCTCTTTCAACAGTTCAGGATCATTGATCAATCGGGACACCAATTCCTCGGCGCCGGCTTTGCCGTCCATGTAGGTCACCAACTGAGCCAATTGCGTTCGTGCGTTGAGCAACTTGTTGAGTGGTTCAACACGTTTGGCAATTTGGCCGGGGGTGAAGTCGTCCATGGATTCGAAGGTCAAGTCGATGTTCAGGCTGCCTTCGCCGGTCAGCGTGTTGTCCACCTGAAACGCAGCGCGTGGCTTCATCGATTTCAAACGGTCGTCGAAATTGTCGATGTCCGTTTCCAGGAACTTCCGATCGGCGACGTCTTCGAGTGGCTCGGACGGATTGCCCGACAAGTCAGCAAGCACTCCCATCACGAAAGGAAGCTGAACCTTTTTCTCGGAACCGTAAGTTTCCACGTCGTATTCGATTTGAACGCGAGGTGGACGGTTACGAGCAATGAATTTTTGGCTGCTTTCGGACATCAACTTTCCTTTTCAGAACAGCGGCGATAGGGTGAATTTGTGATTGGTCAGGTTTGATGACTGGGGCATTAGTCTTCAAACTGACCCGCTAAATTGATTGCTTGCGAGAGTGCGTCAGGTGCAAGTTCTCGAATGATGTCGACGAAGTCTTGGTTGATCATCCGGCGAGCCCGACGCAGCAAGAGCGGCACGGGGCTGGACGGTTCATGCAACTCGAAGTACCTCGTCGCCGCGTCGAGCGCCTGGGCAGCTTCTTCGCGAGATTGAACCCGAATGCGACTGAGGCTGACGATCGACTCGTCAACGTCTTCAGAGTCCCACTCATTGGAAGTGTCGTGAGAAGCGGCTGGCTCGCATTCATCGCCGCTGACATCTCTGACTGCGGCATCCGAAACGGACAAACGCTGTCGAAGATGTGTCTTGTACAATTGGCCGCACGCGGAAAGGCAGGATGATAATTCTTTGGTTTCCCAAATCCCGGTACCGAGATGCTGTTCCAGGAAGTCCACCGTCTCTCGCAGTGCGTTTTCTGCTTGTTGGCAGATTTCGTAGCGATGTCGAAGTTCGGCAACGGGCATCGCCAAAAAGGCGGCTTCCACTTCCATCGGTGTGGGAGAATCCGCGGACGAGGTCGCATTGGACTCGCCACGCGATCGACGCACATCGTTGAGTGTCACCACCACATGAGGCAGCGATTCGACCAGCGTCATCCGGCCGATCATCGATGGCAATCGCTCTGGCTCACAAAGACGACCCAAGGCATTGATTCGTATGAATGGATCGTTGTTGTCTTCGGGGTCCAGTTGTGGATGAACGTCGTCCCAATGGTCGCGAACCCAATCGCGAAGAAGCGTCATCGCCTCGGTCAGACCGTCGAGACCCTTCAGATGCGTCAGGCTTTCGACCAAGAGAACCGCCAACCGGAGGTCGCGAGTTTCGCTCGCCATCTCGATCGCTAGCTGGTGAATGGCTCGCCAATCCGGTGGTTGAGCCGCAATGACGGTCTTGCCGTACTGCTGTTCTCGAGTGCCTTCTGCCAACCGGGTCATCTCAACAAACCGTGCGTCGTACTCAAGACTCACGCCCGAAGGCGAGTCCGGAGACACGGGGGCGGTTAGCGTTGAGAGGTCGGCAATGGTCATGAACGATGTCGGGTCTTGGTTTGGCGGACACTCATCACTATCTGAATTTTTGCCTGTAGCGATTGAATCGACTTTTCGGTTCTCAACCCTGAGTCACTTTGATCTCTTTTTCAAGAAATGCGTGGAATGATCCAATCATGCGAAGCGGAATCAAGCCAAAACGATGGGACGCAGCAACATCCAAAGCTGGGTGAGAAACAGTGCAATCAAGATTCCGGTGACCACCATCAGAGACGTCGCGAATCGTTGGTGACGTCGCCAGGCTTGGCGTTCTTCCGACGTCCAAGTCAGATGGTTTTGTTGATCGATCATGTGTGCGACGACGGATTCGAAGAAGTATCCCTTCGAACCGTTGCTCTTGGACGAACGATCGCCTGGTGACGCGACAAACAGGCCGCTGACGATCGGTGCGTTCACTTCCGAAACGCCTCCGGAATGCGAAGACGACATGTCGACGGGATTGGCTGCGCAGCTTTCGACCATCAAGCTTCGCAGCGAGGATCGCCAACGACGACATTGGATCAGAACGCGAACCAAGCGGTGATTTTGAGGTTGGGTCAACGAACGAGGGACTTGGAAAACCTGCTTGACACGATTTTCGATCTCTCGAATCGTGTCATTCGCCAATTGATTCATTGCTTCGCCCGTGGGGATTTCTTCCGAGACAAATGGTTTGCCCAACGCCACGGACGATTGTTGTTCCACCATCCGCAGACGTCGTTGCAATTCCTTGTAGTCGTCGGGATGGTCGTTCTCGGCGATCATCATGGTGACTGGGCTGGCGATTCCCAATTCGGATTGCATCTGATCGAGATCGCGACGGATCGCTCGTCCGATTTTTCGGCCGGATTCACCAGGCGAAGAACCGCTTTCTGCGATCATTCGCGAATCGACCATCACAAGCGTGCCGTTGATGGGGGCATGTGGAAATCGTTCGGCTCTCAGTCGTGCGCAAAGATCAGACAACTCTTGCTGTGATTGCGTGGTGCGAACGGAGGACAGCGAATCAGGGATGGCTCGAGTGGGCTGAGCCATCGGCCGGATGGATTGAGCGTCCTGGACCAAGCGATCGGCTCGTTCGAGCGATTGCATGGCGTGAGTGACCGACGTGGCTTGTGCCTTTGCAGTCTGAGTTTGAGGCTGAGCCACGGCAACGGCCGCGGGGTTTCCTCCGGTGGCAAGTGGTTCAGCAGCACTTTCGTTTGCTGCGTCATCGCCAGGTGAATCAGCGGGGGATGATTCGTCGTTGTCGCTTGCCGGTTTCTCGCTGGTGTTTGCATCAGATGTCAATGCGGATGCTTCGGCGACATGGTCGGGAATCGATTTTGGCTGCTCGGCGTGTTCGTCCGACGTTCCGCTTCGCAAGAGTGTTCCATACACACCAATGTCTCGGCAAAAGATCAGCAAGCGATCTTTGGACAAATGCCAGTCGATCGCGGGGGATCCTTCGGACGTCGATTGAGAGACGGGAGCCCCTTCGGATCCGAGCCACGCTTCTTGTTGGTGACGTGTTTCACAACCCAACACCAAGAAGCAAGGGATTTGGTTGAGTCCCACGCTATGCTGCGACAGCAATTGCATGCCCGATTTCCAGCCGGCGCGAACTCGTGCGTCGCCGAGAGGCATGTCGGCCATCCAAATGCGTACCGTCACATAAGTGACCACGCAGGAAAGTGCCCAAAGAACCAGCAACCACACACCACGCTGAAGCGTCATGTAGTCGCCCCAGGCAATTCGCGTTGGGTCGATTGAGTAAACCAACCAAGCTGCCGCGGCCAAGACGAGCAGACCGACTCCCACCAACGCGGCAACCATGGCTGCCAACGACACGTTCAGTCGCAATTTCAGGCGATCTTTCAGACTGGGCGTCGCGTCATCGGACATCGGTCGTTCTCGTCGAGTTGTATGGGATTGGCATTACTTTCCCGCCGAAAGCGTGTACATCGTGATGTTGGCGATCAACATCGTTGCCGCCGCGACCGTCCACCAAACGATGCTTCGTCGTGTCGTGTTCGGTGCCGCTCCGCTCAGGGATCGGTGCAGACGCGCCGGAGTATCCACCTCGGCAGAGTCGCTGCTGAGTTGATGCTGTGTTTTTTCTAGCCACATTTCCAACGTTGCCGGAATGCCCAGCTCTTTCGTCGTGGCTTCTGACAATCCCGGAATTGAGTACACACCACGGAATCCCAGCAGGACGCAGTCATGGAAGACTCGCAAGACGCCGGTCGAAGAGTCACGACTGGCGACCGCGGCCATTTGATAGAAGCGTTCGCTGCAATCACGCGAACCAAACAGGCTGGCTTCCAACACGTGATCGTTCCACCATGATCGACCGGACCATGGCATTTCCAGCAACAACTCGTCGGTCAGAGAGACCAACGCGTACATGGCCTCTTCCCAGCGATCATCGTGATGATGACTTTGCCTCGCCTCTGTCAAACGCTGCGACAAGGACTGGTGAATGGCAACGGGATCCAAGGGCTCGTCGGCGTGCAGTCGGTCGATCAGTTCCAGCACACATTCGGTGTAGTCGTCGGCAAATTGTTCGAGTGATTCATTCATCACACTGAATCCGATCGCTTGGTCGCAAAGATTGCGAACTGCAGTGATGCGGTGTGAGCGTCCATGCGAACCTTCAAGGTTTGATTGCCCGCCAGTTGTTGCGGATCATCAATCAATTGCTCGCGAATTCGAAGCGCGATCGTGCCGGTGTCCAACACGTCGGTCCAGGCCGGACCGCGGCCGCTGATCTCGAAGAAGCTCCAGTCCGATTGAGAAGGCAAGACTCGGGGGACTTCTCGCAATGGTTTCAGTTCCAATCCCATCGCGCGTTTGCTGTACAGCGTTTCGACTTGGCGGGCGCTTCCCATTTTCCAATCGAGGAAGCCGGGTGAGAGCAGTTTGTCGAGTCCCGCGGCGGAGAGTTTGCCACGACGCACGCCCAAGACGCACTGCCAATCGCTCGTCAGCCATTGCGGATCCAGGCTGACCTGCATGCCCAATCCTGCTCCGATGAAGAAGCGTTGTTGGTAAGCATTCTGGCCGACCGATGCGATTCGCGATTCGATTCGTCGTCGCAACTCTTGAAACAAGGGGCCGATCGCATCGTGATCGTAGGCGGCGATCGCCTGCAAAGATCGTGTTTCACCAAACAGATCCAACCCACCGGCGACACGGCTGAGTTCCACGTAGGCGTTCCACGGATGGACGCCGCTGGATTGATTCAGAACACCCAGAACCGCGGCGGCTTGGTTGAGCGTTTGAAGCATCAAGATGCGTTGAAGATCACCGGGTTGTTCGGCGTCCATTCGAACGCTGCGATCATTGACGAGCTGCGACAACAGTTCGATCTTGAGCATCATCATGTCGTGGATCGGCCGCAGAAATCGCTGTCTCATTTGCGACCATGCGGCACAGTCCATCAACGGTGGGACGTATCGTTCATCCAATTCCGCGATCGCTCCGCCAACCGTGCCTCGTTTCACGCGAGCGATCCGCAAGACGTCGTAGCCGGTCAGATCTTCGGTCGAAAGTTTGAGGACGGCGTTGACGCGGCGAAACAGAACGGGCTCAACGCTGGCACCATCGGTTTCGTCAGGAACATGAATTTGAAGTTGTCGAAAACGGGCTCCTTCGGCTTGATCGCCTTCGGCCACGTTGGAAACTCCAAGCTGCAACCGAGGAACGGCAAGGAACACGTCGACGCTGTCGCCGCCGCCAACCGGAATGGTTTCGTGAGCAGCGTCCGGTGTTGCCGAAGTCGAGGAAGTGGCACCGGAAACGGCAAATCCAGCCCGCAGGTCGACTCGTTCGGTTGTTTCTCCCACAGCCAATTCCACCAACGTGCCTTCAGGCATTTTGGCTCGGACGCCGTCGAGTTGGAAAAAGCCCAACGCGAGCGCATCGGCGTTGATTGAGATGCTCGCCAGTCCATAGCTGTAGGGGTTCTGCCAGCGCGAAGCCGCCGCTTGGCTTTCCTGCCAATGGCGATCCCATGCCTGGAGATGGTGTGGTCGGAGGAACAGTCCCTCGTGCCAATGGACCGCAAGATTCTGCATCGGATTCCTTTCCGAAGGTTAACCGGGCACTGAGTCAATTTGACTCACTGGGGCACCCAATTCTGGTTTGTCGCTGGAGATTAGCTAAATCAGCCGCACACTTCTAGACGATATTATCGCTACAGCCCGCCACTATCAGTTTCACGGTTAGCTTTCACGCTTCTCGTGACTTCACTTTGACTCGCGAAGTGAACAGCCACATCATCTAGGCCCGCGACGAAGTGTGATCAAATCCATTCTCACCGTATTGCTGCTATTGCACGCTATCGTGGCATTCCCACTCTCGGCACAAAATCCGAGCCAGTGGGATCACCTCGATGATATGACGATGCGCGATGAGATGCTTTCCGACGCAGCGTTTTATGACGAAGGCTTGATCGAGGCACCGCTATTTGACCCGATCACACCGAGTGAGGTTCCTTTCGAATCGGTCCTGAACCAAACGCCGAGCCTCATCCCTGAACACGTGACCGATGATTCTGCGGACTTGCTTGGTATTCAATACAACACGCCGATCGGCAAAAGCTGCGATTGCGAGTCGAGTTGTGACTGCGAAGCAAGTTGTGATTGCGAAGCTGGGTGTTCCGCCGGCTGTGGCAGCCAACAATGTCGAGAACTGGTATCCAGCCGATGGACTCCATGGCGAGACTGGTCTTTCCCAGAAATTCATACGGGCTTGGATCGCTTCAATCTCGGATCCAAGTTTCGCCAAAACCGCTGTCGCGACCGAGGTATCGGATACGAACGAGTGATGTTCGCACCCAACGTTGTCGACACAGCAATCGTCACTCCTCATGTCGGGATCCGGTACCAACTTGATTCTGGACTAAAAACGCCGGATCGAGCGGAATACTATTGGGGCGCTGGCCCCGCCCCAGAAACCGGCGTTAACACCCAGGACGTCATCGTTCGTCTTGCTGCGGGCAACGAAAAACTGATGGCAATGACACAGTACACCATGCGGTCACTGGACCCTGAAGTGAACGCAAACACGACTGGCTTTGGCGACATGGTCTTGGGTGCACAGGCGTTGTTGGTTGACGGGGAACGAACCAAAGTCGCCACGATTTTCCGCACCTACCTCGCCACGGGGCCGTCCGATCGAGGTCTTGGCACGGGACACACATCGTTGGAATTGGGCATGTTGACCCGAAGATGCCTCCGCCCCGAAACCTACCTGTTCAGTGAAATCAAATACTGGACGCCGCTTAAAGGCACCGCCAACGTCGCCGGCGATGTTCTGACCACCGGATGGGGCATCAGCACGATTGCTGCCGAAAGCGATGTGTTCGCATTCCTACCGACGTTCGAAATGAGAACACTGTCCTTTCTGTTTGGGGGCTACACGCCAACTGCTGGCGCACCACGTTCCATCGATGGAGATACCGCCATCGAGTTCTACCCAGGCGCCCGCTTCGTACTCGGTCCAGAAAACGACCTCGGCCTTTGGGAGTTCGGCTTCGCAGCGGGTATCACAGCGGCCGACGACGACTGGTTCGACACTCGCATTGTCTTTGATCTTCGCCTAGCACTCTGAGCGGCCAAAGCCGGATCCCGCGTCTGCTCCGGCCGAAACGACAAGCTCCGAAAATCAATGTGGCCGAACGCTCCGCGGTCGGTGCGACCAAGTGCGACCGCGGAGCGTTCGCCCACAATCTATCTCCAACCTAAAGTTCATTGCGACCAAGTGTCTACCGCGAACTTGCTGCGCGAACTTGCGTGAGTGGTTCCCATCAGCATTTCAATGGAACACGTTGGACTCTTATGTGGTCGCAAGTACCGATTCCAAATGATCGATGATCGCGGCATTTTTTTCTGCATCCAGTGCATCGGCGTGTGGCGGGCCGAATTCTCCGGCGTCGTTGTTGAAGTATTGGCCTGAGACATCGGCGAACTCTTCGTCCAGAGCTGCACGGACAAGGATGTTGGCCCCGATCGTGATGTCTTTTCCTGGAACGCCGAACGCCTGATGGACCATCTTGCTGGAAAGCAGAGAGCCCGGATTCACGGCAATGATCGCTGGGCCATCGGTGCCAAGCTTATCAGCTAACCCTCGGGACCACATGGTGAGTGCAAGCTTGCTTTGGGAGTAGGCCTCGAGGTCGTCCAATTGAAGTTCACCACGGAACGCAGCCATGTCGACAGGCTTTTGAGCGGCAGAGGAAACGTTGACGATCCGTCCGGATGAATCCATCCGCGATCGAAGTCGCTTTGCCAGCACGTAGGGTGCGATTGTGTTGACCACAAATCGAACATCAAGTCCGTCAGGAGTCATCGGATCGGATGTGGACAGCACACCAGCGTTGTTGATCAGCGCGTCAAGGTGGTCATGTTTCGCGGCGACTGAACTGGCAAGCGACTCAACTTCACTGATGTCCGACAGATCCGCGAGGTACGATTCGATCGATGTCTCGCTCGACAGCGAGCTTAGAGATTGCTCGACTTGTTTGAGCTTGTCCGCATTGCGGCCGTGAATCAAGACATGGTGACCTCGTGAGACCAATGCCTTGGCGGTTTCTAGGCCAATGCCATCGGTGGCACCAGTGATCAAAATGCGTTTCATTATTTTCTCTCTTCGTGTTGGAATTCGGGGAGTAGTTCGTCGGCGATGCGTTTCATGGTCGACTCGATGTCGGCTTGGTTGAATCGCAGGTTCAAGGCGATGTGATTGATCCCCATTTCCTGCCGCGACCGCAGGTACTCGCGAAGCGGATTGATACCGATTCGCAATCCCAGATGAATGGGTGTGGGCGGTGTGTCGGGGGACTCGGTGAGGTCGATGTAGAGCGGTTGCAAGACAGGTTGGTAGGGACGCCCGATGGTTCGCATTCGCTGGCGCCAATCCTGAATGATTCGTGCTTGCGATTCGGCTGGTCGCGGGTAAGTCATCCAGCCATCACCGTGAGCCGCTAACCACTCGGGACTCTGTTGACTGCTGCCCGTGATCAGCAATGGAAGCCTGCCGGAGACCGGCTTGGGTAGCATGTCCATTTCGCCCATGACTCGGCCGCGTTGGTTGTCGAAGCGTGGCCATGAATCACTCATCTTGCGGATGTATCGGTAGGATTCGCGAAAACTCGCACCTCGATCAGCAAAGGGGGCGTTGATCGCGGGGTACTCTTCTGGACGATCCCCGGAAGCCACGCCAAGGATCAGTCGGCCTCCGGACAACACATCCGCCGTGGCGGCGGCTTTGGCAACGTGAGCGGGATGTCGCAGAGGCAAAATGATGCTGGCAACACCCAACGCGATCCGTTCGGTCAATCCCGACAACAGTCCGAGATACACGAATGGGTCATAAGTCTGACCGGCATCCCCAAAAGCCGGGACATTGAATGGGACATCACGCAACCAGACCGCCGAGAAACCCAATGCTTCGGCAAGCTGCACACGTTCGATGTGTCGGTGCATTTCCGGGACAGGTCCATCACCGTAGTTTTCAATCGGAACCACCAATCCGAGGCTCAGTCGGTTCGCATGGAACACGCTGTTGTACCCACGGTTGATGGATTGGAATTCAACGGTTTCGGGAGTGGTTGCGGAGGACATCTCACTTTCGATCGATCAAGGGGAGTGGAAAGCCGTCGGTTCGCGATGATCCATCCGGCTGACGTCAGTCAACATGACGCATCAGTTCTCGATGACGACTTTGCCCATGGCTTTGCCGCTTTCAAGTCGTGCGTAGGCTTCGCCAGCTTCTTCCAAAGAGAAGTTGGTTTCATCAAGGATGGGCGTGAGGGCACCCGATTCAGCGATCTCGGTCAGCTTGCGAAGAATGTCGCCATGCTCGGATCGTTTGTGATTGTGCAACATGGGAATCAGCATGAAGACGACATGCAGCGACAATCCTTTGAAGTGAGCTGGTGTGAGATCCAACTCGCACATCGAAACGGTGGTCGCGACTTGCCCGTTGAGTGCAGCGGCTTCGAATGAGTTGGTCAGGTTGGCTCCGCCGACGGAATCAAACACCACATCGAATCCCGCCCCATCGGTGTGCTTGGCAACGTATTGCTCGACCGATTCGGTTTTGTAGTTGATGCCTGTCGCACCTAACTTTTCGATCAGAGCAAGTTGTTTGTCACCGCCGCCAGTGGAATAGACGTCGGCTCCGAAGTGTTTTGCCAATTGCAACGCGACGTGTCCTACGCCGCCTGATCCACCATGCACGAGGACTTTCTGGCCGGCTTGGATGCCTGCGCGAACCAGACCTTCGTAGGCGGTGATCGCGACGAGTGGCAAGGCGGCGGCTTCCTTCATCGACAGGTTCTTTGCCTTGTGCGCGATCAAGTCGGCATCGGCAACGATGTACTCGGCCAACGTGCCCGGTAAATCCGCCAGTCCGCCAGCGCACCCATAGACTTCGTCGCCGACGGAGTAGTTCTGCACACCTTCGCCAACGGCTTCGACAGTGCCGGCAAAGTCCATTCCAAGGAGAGCGGGTGCATCAGGTGAGAGAGGCAGGTCCTTTCCCATCTTGCGAATCATCGTGTCGACCGTGTTGACGCTCGAGGCGGCAATCTTGACCAGGACGTGCCCCGGTTTGACTTCGGGTTGATCGACCTCGGAAGCCTCGAAGGGGGCGTTCTCACCGTAGTTCTTGATCAGCATGGCTTTCATGAGTGGTTTCCTTTGAATCGAGATTGGATCAGACGCGAAAGAGATATTTCGTTGTTTTCGCGGTCGCCTGACTGTTTGTTTGTCAGTACGGTGTGATAATAGAGGTAGATGCCAACCTGGCAAGAACGCACTTTTTAAGCCTATAGGCACAAAATGGATACTAATGGAAAATCCCGGCACACGAACTACGAACTGCCGGCTTGTCCCGTGGAAGCAACGCTGGAATTGATCGGCGGCAAGTGGAAAGGCATCGTGCTCTATTACTTGATGGTCGATGGACGCCTCCGATTCAGCGTTCTTAAACGCAAGGTTGGTTGTGTCACCCAGAGAATGCTGACCAAGCAGCTTCGCGAATTGGAGGGCAGCGGGTTGGTCAATCGGATCGTCTACGCCGAGGTGCCACCGCGGGTCGAATATGAATTGACGGAAGAGGGCGAGTCGCTCAAGCCCGTGTTGTTGGCACTGAAGAAGTGGGGCGAAGCTCACGCATTGCAACTACTGCAGGAACGAGAAAATCGCAAAGCGGTGGAAGCGTCGTAGGCGGAAAAGCGATACCGCCTAGGTTCCAGATCTTACAAGCGGTCACAGGTTCGTTGCTTCCTCACGGCAATCCAACGGGAGGGCGAGGCTCCCGCCGAGCTGATCCAACTAGCGACGTTAGCCTAAGGTGCAGTTCGGCAGAACTGCCTCACAATCCCGGATTGCTCAGGGCGATCGCCGTTGCTGAAGCCTTAGAGACTTTAGCTTCAAGACTTCGGTTTTCGGATCAACACTGTCACGCCGCCGAACGAGTGCACGTCAACGCCAATTGGCCTGGGGCTCAAACTCGATGCAGTTCCACGTCGAATCAAATACTTCGCCTCGTCTCGACTCAACCAAGCGGACAACCCCTCGCGTCCCAGGCCCACCGCCGACTCAATTCGGTACGGCCCGCTCACCGGATAGCGAAAGTAGGCCTCGCGAGAATCATCTTCGACAAAGGTCGGATACCGCGACTGTTCGATCAGCCCCGCATCCACCCACACCTGATCGCCGGCGGATTTGTGTTTCGTAATGTACCGCGTCGCCGCCCGCCAGTCTTCGCTTCGGTGCGTCAACTGCATCTGTCCTCGCATCAATCGCTTGAATGTTCCTTGCTGGGACGTTAACAGCCACAAACAAACCAGTCCCATCGCCCCGATTGTCAACTCTCGCCAGACCGGTCGGTGACTGACTCTTACACAGCCCAATAGATAACCAAACAATGCACACAAAAATGGCAAACCCGCAATCAAGTACCGCCGATGCCACAGCGGCACGTCACCAAAATACGAAAGAAAAAAACAGCTAATCGCCGAAACGGATAGCACGAATGCCAGCATCGACAGATTCAGAGCATCCGGGGAAACCGCCAGCTTCCCGCGGCACAACCTGGACACACCCCAAAAGAATCCCGGCACCAAGATCACAGGCATCCATGGCCACAATTCCCAAAGCTGGACCAAGGAGTTTGCGTTGGCGAACGATTGCCAAGAAAAACGGTTCTGCCAAAGCGAGGTATGGTCAACAAGCCAAACGATCGAACCGGCGATCCAGATCCCCAACATCCAGTGCCTATGCAAGAACGTTCGCATTCGATCGGACGTCCCGGAGTTCCCGAACCAATCCAACGCGATCACCCACGCCAAGAGCCAACCCAGTGTGACCAACGATGTCACCTGAGTGAGTGCCGCCAACATCACGACACCGTGTAGAAGCCAACGATCACGGCCACGCAAACGATCTTTCGGAATTAACGCTAACCCTAACGCGCAGGTCGACAACAGCACGATCGCGGCATAGGGCCGAAGTTCCGTTCCAAAGAAAATCGCGCTGGATTCAACGGCGAGACCTATCCCAGCAAATGCACCACCGACGATGCTTCCCGAGCCGCGATATACCAGCCAACTCAGCAGTCCGGCGGAAACCGAAGTCAACAGCACACTCGTCAGTCGCAACCACCCTTCGACTCCGTAAAACGCGATCCAAGATTCCGGAGTCAACTGTCGCCAAATCCACAACGAATAGAAATAGATCGGTTGCTGATTCCCGATCGCTGCCCGCGGCCCAACGTCCGCCCACGAAGCATCCACCACCCAAGCGGTATGCAATTCATCCAGCCAAAAGCTTTCTCCGCACGACGGCCAACGCAACCCAAACGCAACAATAAATATTGCGATACCAACATACGCGATCCAAGATCTCAAACTGGACTACCCGCCGAACTCGTTACTGCTTGAAGGATCCCACATGCCCGTTCCACTTGTTCGCGTGAGATGTCCAAATGAGTCACCAGACGAATCGCGGTATCACCGATCGCAAAGCAGTTCACGCCAGAATCATAAAGCCGCTCGCGCAAGTCCCCTGCCCTGCCCCAACTGGGATCCACATCCAGGACGACAATGTTGGTGTCCACACTGCCCCCGCGAATCGAAAGCGGACTGTCATGGGTCGCCGCCGTAGCTAGTTGCTGAGCCGCTTCATGGTCCAAATGCAAACGGTCCCGATGACAGTGAATCGCATGCAACGCACCGCCGGCAACAATCCCCGCTTGCCGCATCGCCCCACCGAACAACTTCCGGGCTCGCCGTGCCTCACTGATAAACTCATGACTTCCTACCAGAGCGGAACCCACCGGAGCCCCCAAGCCTTTGCTATAGCAAACGCTGACCGAATCAAAGCGCTCCACCATCCGGCTCAGCGGCAATCCAGACGCAACCGACGCATTCCACAAACGGGCTCCGTCAAGGTGAGTCTGTAAACCATGTTCGTGGGCCCAAGCACACGCCGCGTCCAATTCCGCTTGTGGAATCACTCGGCCGCCCCAGCGATTGTGCGTGTTTTCCAGGCACAGTAATCGGGTTCGAAAAACGTGATCGTTTTCGGGGCCGATCAACGACTGCAGATGCTCCGGCCGCAGACTCCCGCGATCACCTGCAACCGTCTGGGCGACCAAACCGGACAGCGCCGCGAAAGCCCCCTGTTCGTACTGATAAATATGGCAATCCGCCTCGCACACGAAACCGCTGCCCCGTTCGCAGTGCACCCGTACCGCCACCTGATTGCTCATCGTGCCGCTGGGCATGAACAAGGCCGCCTGCTTGCCAAGAAGCCTAGCTGTTTCCTGCTCCAACGCTTCCACGGTGGGGTCCACGTCGATGACGCCGTCCCCCACAAATGCATTCGCCATGGCCCGCCGCATCTCGGCAGTCGGTCGGGTGAGCGTGTCACTTCGAAGGTCAATCATCGAACAATCCCTTTTGCTCGCAGGTGGGGAACGACCCCGAACGATGGGCCGCTGTAGCAAATGTTGGCGGTGACAAGACAGAATTCGGGGTGCCGCGATGAGACAGCCGATTGACGGCCGACATTGCCTGCTACCGATTTTTCGCCACGCGTTTTAAGCTTAACGCCCGGCTACCATTGAGGTCCAACTGAATCCGTTCGTTTTCCGTCGCTATTCTCGCAAATATATTGTCGCCATGACTTCGCAAACGCCACCATCGCTCGTTCGATTCGTTGATGTCCGCAACGGCGGCGAAGCGATTCTTGCCGAGATGCGAGAAAAACTCAGCCCGCGAGGCGACCTGGTCAGCCCCCGCGGTCGCGAGCTGACTCAAGCGGTGTTTGGTAAACCACTCACGCCAGTCGAAGTGGTCGAAACCATCTGCCGCGACGTGCAAAACGACGGCACCGCAGCGCTCTTGAGATATTCCAAGGCACTCGACCGAGCCGATCTGACCCCCGAAGAACTGCGTGTTCCCGCCGAGGGTCTGGCTAAAGCTCATGCCTCGGCCGATCCCGAATTGCTTCAGTCGATACGCCGCATCCGCGACAATATCGTGGAATTCCAGACGGCGATCTTGCACCAAGATGTCACGATTCAGCCCAAGCCAGGCGTCAAACTGACCCAGCGTTATGTGCCGATGCAGCGAGTGGGCATCTGTGTCCCTGGTGGTGCGGCCGCTTACCCATCCACCGTCTTGATGACTGCCGTTCCCGCTCAAGTCGCCGGTGTCGAGCAAATCGCGATCGTCGCGCCGCCGACTCCCTTTGGTGCTTACAACGCCGACATGTTGGCGACATGCCACGAACTGGGAATCACCGAAGTGTACCGGTGCGGTGGTGCTCAAGCCGTGGCCGCGATGGCCTACGGATGCGATGCTTTGCCCGCTGTCGACAAGATCGTCGGCCCTGGCAACCTGTTTGTCGCCCTCGCCAAAAAACATGTCTTCGGAACCGTCGACATCGACTCGTTCGCCGGCCCCAGCGAAGTCATCGTGATCGCCGACGAGACCGCCACTCCAGCTTTCGTGGCCGCGGATCTGCTCGCTCAAGCCGAACACTCTCCCGGATCCGCGATCTTGATCACTTGGGACGAAGCCTTGATCGAATCGGTGCAGCGGGAACTGACCCAGCAACTTGAGCAACTCGATCGCAGCGAACTGACCCGCGACGCACTCGCTGATTTCGGCGCATTGATCTTGGTTCGCGATGCCGAGCACGCCTGCGAGCTGACTGACTCTTTTGCTCCCGAGCACTTGAACATTGAGACCGCCGATCCAGCAAGCTTGATGGCCAAGATCCGCAACAGCGGTGCCGCATTCTTAGGCCACCACACACCCGTCGCGTTGGGCGATTACGCCGCCGGCCCCAGTCACGTGCTACCCACCGGCGGTACCTGCCGTTGGGCGGCCGGTCTATCAGCGAACAGCTTCCTCCGCTCAGGGAGCGTTACTCAGTTTTCGCCTGAAGCAACCCAAGCGATCGCCGAAGACGTGATCCGGTTAGCCGAAAAAGAAGGACTCACGGCGCACGCCCGCAGCGTTTCGATTCGCACAACGTCGTAACAAGAACAACAATCGGGCCGATTCGAGCCCCCCGCAATCGTGCCTCATTCGCTTAACGGGATTGACCACGTTCAAGGCAAGTCCATCGCTAAGTCAAGCGGATGCTCACGATTACAGCTAATTCAGATGTTCGCTTTCCGACGCTACTTCTTTGGAGCGATGGATCGTCCCGCGGCCCGAATGTGCGAGCGAATCTCACCAATAGAAAGACTGCGGTCATAAATGGCGACCTCATCGACCTGTCCAGCTAAGCGACGATAAACCGACGTCGGATAAACCTGACCGATCAGCACCTTTGCGTTGCTGCTCAGTGGAGCCGCGTTGGAATGCTCAGCAAGCAATTGGCCGTCGACCCACAACATTTGCTGGTCACCTTTTTTCTGTGCAACGACGTGTTGCCAGACCCGCGCATCGTATTGCTTTTCCGAAAACAAGCTTGTCGCACTGATTGGCTGAGGAGCGCCAAACTCACGATGCACGAAACGGAATCGGTTGGGCAATGAATCGCTTAACCGATGAGTATAAAAATGCTGAGCAGTGATCTCCAACATCATCGTATGTTGATGCCGGCCATCCTGGAGCGGTTCAGCATCATACAAACACAACACCTCACCATGCTGGAATACTTGCGGCTTGACCCATAGTTCGACTGCATACTCATCTAACGGCTCGTTCGGCCAATGCCCCTCCGAACGGAAGGCGGACGCTGTCGTCGAAAGCCCTAATTCGGCCACGCGGTTGTCGCCATACTGTCGCCAACCTGGTTCCCCGATCACGACCGCATCCATGTTCGAGGCACTACCCAGATTGGGCACCCGGAAGGGCTCATCATCGCTTAGATTCTCAAATCGCCAATAGACGCTGGGACGCGACTTCAGTATTTCGTTGGCATATTCTGGTTTCAACTTTAGCGGATCAAAACCAGAGGTTCGAGCCGAAGCAAACCGAACTCGTGAAGCTTCAAAAATTAGAATTTTAACATCCTGGTCCTGCGATGCGGTGTAGCGAACCGCATCGCCCTTCTCCAACGTCAGTTCAGGAGCAGTGGTTGCAACTAGCGAAGGTTTTACAATCGCCCGGCCTTCAAAAAGATGAATCTCGTTGACCGGACCATGGGACACCAAACCAATAGAGCTTTGTCCGTCCACGACCACTTCGCCAATCGGCGTGTTCAGTGCAAAACTCTGACTCCCCGTGCCAAGCGATTTCGCAGTCAACGTTCCATAATTCAGCCCAACTTTGCCGTCTGCGTGTACGAACAAGCTGGCTGGACCTTCGATCCGTACCAACGCCTCCCCTGGAGTGTCATCGCCCACCTTCAGCTCGGCGATACCTTCAACAAGGTTCAGAACCTCGCCCGACTGAAGTGATTCCCCGACCGCGGGTTCCATCTCACTGGATGAGCGCCAGACACAAGCTGTCATCGATACTAACTGCGGCGCACTTGAGCCACGCCTTGTCTCTGACGCGTCCTTGGATGGTGAACCTCCATGCGACGCGAGATCGATACGAGTTCGCTCCAATGGCGAAGGTTTCGCGAGCGACCAAGCCAAGGAAGCGATCAATAGATGACTCGCCACCAAAGCAACTAACCAATAGATATTCGTCCATCGATCAGCTCGGCTGGACGAACTTTCCGTCGCGCGATTTGGCAAACGAGTAAATGCACCTGAGTCGCTATTTTTCTGGACCCCGGTTTTTGGTTCATTCCCGCACTCCAGCGCGGCACTGATCCCTCGATGCAAGGGTGCTGTATCCAATGTCCCCGAGTCAGTGAAAGCGCAAAGCTGGTCAATCAGTGCTGCTGCCTCGCGAGCGCCTCCCTCGGAACGAATCGCATCATTCAACTGAACGATCTCGGCTTCACTCAATGATTCACATTGTGATTTCAGAATCAAAGTCCGCAACGTTTCAAATCGGTCGCTTTTTATATTCATGAGGGCACTTCGCTCGCCGAAAATTGCATGCGTTCAACGCAGCGTGAAAGTAAACCGTGAACCTTGCTCAGTTCGCGGTAGATCGCATGAGTGGAGCGATTAACTCGACTGGCAATCTCGCTAACGCTCAAGCCATCAAAATACCTCTGACGGATCAAATCGTGTTCGGAAGCTGGTAGCTTCTTCAAGCACCCCGACAGCACTGTTCTTCGTTCGCTCAATTGATCGCAAATAGGCATTGCCGCCTCGGCCAGCAATTCCAGAGCTTCGTCACTCAACAACTTGATACGGCGTTTCGAGTCACGATGCTTCAGAGTCTCGAAGTGGGCAATTCGACACGCCCAGGCGGCGAAATTGCCTGAGCGATCGTATTGCGAAAACTTCTGCCACAAGACCATGCAAGTCAATTGAAAAATCTCTTCCGCATCATCGTGGTTATTCATCGTCAGGATGCGGATGAATGACATCACTTTGCTGGAATGCATCGATAGAAGTTGGACGAAATCGTCTTCGGATACATCCTCTGTCATCGGTCGTGTCTCATCGTTGTTTTTCCGCTTCGTTTGACTGGATAAATAGATGCAAGAATGAATGAAAATCGAGGAAGCTGGCAACGAATGCTGACTGCCATATTAGTAGTCCCAGGGCCCTCAACAAAATTTGCGATTATTCCCATGTCTTTTGTCATATTTGGAAAAAGACGCTAACAACGCACAACATTCTTCCCTTGAGGGTGAAATCTGTCGTTTAACAGCTTCTGATCTACCACCTCGGGCTTACAGCCGCACCAAGTTCGCGGAGTTTCTGGACTGGGCTGATGGGACTGGGCTGATGGGACTGGGCTGATGGGACTGGGCTGATGGGGCGGGGCTGATGGGGCGGGGCTGATGCGGACTGGGCCGACGTGGACGGGGCTAATCCTGACCAGTCACCCGCAAAACCCGAATCCGACGCAATGACATCATGCGAAGGCGATGCGGCACAATTCTGCACGCGGAGCAGGTGACATGGAGAGCCACAGCTAACCGCTCCTCTATCTAAGCATTCGATCTCCACAGCAACAAATACGAGTGATCTAAACAACCAATTCCGAGATTCAGCAAAATTCTTCCTGGTTTTCGAAAGATACCGCGCAAAAGATCGCGACAGCGGCGGGAATACTTTCACAAGGAGGCTGTACCGCGTGGTGAGTCGCCCTCTTTTTACCTATTCTCGATGAGACGTTCTGATGAAAACTATGTATTCTGAATTTGCCTCCGCTCGCAGTAGGCGAGGCTACACAGGGTTCACACTAGTGGAACTTCTAGTTGTGATTGCCATCATTGGTGTGCTGGTCGGTTTGTTGCTTCCGGCCGTTCAAGCGGCACGTGAGGCGGCTCGCCGGATGAGCTGCAGCAACAACTTCAAGCAGCTTGGTTTGGCTGTTCACAACTACCATTCCGCTTACAAGAAGTTGCCCACCCAGGGTGGCGGTACAACGACGCTTGTCGGTAGTGCATCGGCCGGTGGCCTTGCTCAAACCGATGCCGATATCCCCACGGCTACCAACGCTTTGGAACTGAGCTGGCTGGTAGGGTTAACTCCGTTCATCGAACAGCAAGCTTTGTGGGAACAAATCTCCAACCCACGTTTGGTTCCCGGTAAGGCCAGCTTCCAATCGATGGGCCCAACACCTCGGCGCCGACTGAACGATCACGCTGGTCGTGCTTACGATCCTTGGGTGACCGAAGTGCCTGGCTTCCGTTGCCCAAGTGACCCCGGAATCGGACTGCCCGCCTTCGCTCGCACGAACTACGCCGCCTGCATGGGTGATTCCTCGATCTATGTTCACGGTGGAAGGAAGGACAACGGCGACTGGAACAACAACGGACCCGAGCGGCAACGTGAATCATGCCGTGGTGTCTTCGTTTACCGCCAAGAGGCTCGGTTCCGCGACATCCTCGATGGCTTATCCAACACGATCATGGCTGGCGAGATTGTTACCGACCTGGGTGACCGCGATAAAAGAACGCATCCAGCCTATGGAGCCTTCACGTCTTTCGTGGGTGAGGTTGGCACGAACCGCGCTTGTGACTCGTATGTGGATTCCGCTCGTCCCCAGTTCTGGGGTTCGGGGTTGGTGGAGACCGACTTCAACAACAGCATCGGGCCGCTTGGTGAAGTGAAGCGAGGCTTCAAGTGGGCGTTCGGTCGGATCCTGTTTTCAGGGATGAACACGACCGTTCCACCTAACGGTGCTTACTGTGGTGGCAGCCTTGGGCTAAGCGATGCAACGGCATCGGCAAGTAGCCGACACCAAGGCGGCGTTCACATCCTGATGGGTGATGGTGCGGTCAAGTTCGTGACCGACTCGATCGAAGCTGGCGACCAAGGCAGCGTTCATGTGGGCTGGCGTGGTCCTGCTCTACCTGCAGGCTCCGAAAGTCCATTTGGGCTTTGGGGAAGTCTGGGCTCACGGGCTTACAAAGAAACGATCGAAGAAGAGTTCTAGTCGCATCGATCGCGACGTTCGCCAGCGGGCTGGTATTGGCCCGCTGGCTTGGCCACACATGTTTAGCCTGATTGGCTAGGTCCAGGACACTCAACTTTTGAGTGTCCTCGTTTTTAAACTCTCTGTCTGCATTAAGAGTCGGAATCAAGAAGATGAAATTACCTGCGTTTGTTGTCGCTTCGTTTGTTGTGCTGTTAGCGATTGTGGGTTGCGAGGATTCGAATTCGACGTCGCTGCCAATCGAAAAAAGTGCTCTCGATAAGTACGTCCAAGAGAATCCAGTAGAGCCGGTAACTGCTGATGACTTCGCGGAAGTCGAGGCTGTGGACAAATAGGCCGAAGTAGCGAACTTTAGGGCGTGTTCCACGCCCCGCGTCGATTACCTTGGCTACCCTGTTAAACGACTAAGGTTGGCTGCAGGTCTAAAAGCGACTCAAGCCAGCAATCTTCGTTATCGATCCGAAGGTAGCCAATACGAGGACCATGTTTAGCTGGGACCGTTATGTTCTGTCGCTGGGTTCTACCAGCTTGGAAGGCTAGCGAGACGAAGATCGACATACCTCTTCCATTGAATTGCACCTAGGATTGATCGCGATGACGTTTCGGACTGCTGTGCGTAACACGTTTGTGCTTACGCTAATGCTCACCTTTTTTGCTGCGAGAGGTTCTGCAGCGGAATCCGACTTGGTCGCTATTTTGAAGCCTTCGTTTGAATCAGAGGTGGATAACAACTTCGAGGCGATGCAGAGCCGTGGGTACCAACCGCTATTTAACGGCAAGGATCTTTCCGGATGGCGTAATCCTTATTCGTACGGTAAAGCAAAAGTAGTTGACGGCGAAATTCACTTAACTGCCGACAAGAAATTCTTTCTGGTCACCGAAAAGAAGTACTCAAACTTTCGTGTCAGCATTGATATTCATCTTCCCGAAGGCCCAGCAAACTCTGGCGTGATGTTCCGATGTCATGTTGATGAAGACGCAACAAAGAAGGTCTACGGATACCAAGCGGAATGCGACGGGTCGGAACGACGATGGTCTGGTGGACTTTTTGACGAATCCAGACGTGGTTGGATTTGGCCAAGCACGAAGGGGCGATCCGAAGACCAATTCCTTCCACACTCTGAAGAATCCAAACTGGCCTTTGCCAAACCGCAAATCCGCGATGCTCTGAATCGCAACGGCTGGAATCGTTTCGCCATCACTTGCCTGAACGATGTGATCACCATCGAACTAAACGGAATCCAAACCGTTCGTTTTCGTGATGCTACCGACGCGAGCGGATTCATTGGGATCCAGCATCATGGTGAAAAGGGGCAAACGTATCGCTTCCGCAATCTGTTTATCAAAGAGTTGCCACTGATCCCCGCCGAAGAACACGTCTCCATGATTGAGCAGGAACCTGTTTCGATCAAACGTGTTAGCGACAAACTCACGTTGCTCGACTTTGGCAAAGCTGCCTTTGGAAATATCGTGATGCCCGCCCCGGCCGGCCGCGGAACCGTCACCGCCCATTTTGGCGAAAAGTTGAAAGACGAACGAATCGACCGGAACACAAACGGTACCGTTCGCTACGGAATGACGCAAATGCGGATCGGCCAACAACTGGGCAACTGGGTCGTTCCGGCACCGGTTGATCTTCGCAATGTCCAGCAGTCAGGTCTGATGAACGCCAATCCGCCAGCGATCTTAACGCCACCTTCCTGGCAATCGGTGATGCCATTTCGCTGGGTCGAAATCGAAGGCATTGACGGGGACTTTCCGTACGACCTGATCCGCCGGCGTGCCGCTTACTCCAGCACATGGAACGATGACGCGAGTGCATTCAAGTGTTCGAACGAAACACTTAACCGTATTTGGGATCTGTGCAAATACAGCATCAAGGCGACCACCTTTGCAGGCGTTTATGTGGACGGTGATCGCGAACGCATCCCCTACGAAGCCGATGCCTACCTCAACCAACTGAGCCACTACACCACCGACGATAACGTCAAGATGGCGGCCCGGACGTTTGACCATTTGATGGAAAATGGAACGTGGCCAACCGAATGGGCACCACACATGATCTTCATGGCCTATGCCGAATGGATGTATTCCGGTGACACCGAGTGGCTGTCGCATCGCTATGAAGCGTTGAAGAACAAAACGCTGTTGCATCGCAGTAGCGATGACGGGCTGATCCGTAGCGCTGAATTGGATCGCAAACGGCACGATATCGTCGACTGGCCTCAAAAGGAACGCGACGGGTTCGTGTTCACCGAGATCAACACCGTCGTCAACGCTTTCCACATCAAAGCATTGCAACAAATGGCTGAAATGGCCCAAGCAATTGGCAAGCAAGAAGATGCCGAGGCGTTTGAAGCTCGAGCCGAACTTGCAATATCCACCTTCCAAGAGACACTATTCGATCCCAAGGCAGGCATCTACCGAGACGGGATCGACACCAAACACAGTAGCATCCACGCGAACTTTTTCCCGCTCGCGTTCGGTCTAATTCCCGAAGATAAAATCGACAGCGTGCTGTCATGGCTGGAGACTAAGGACATGCGATGCAGTGTCTATGCAGCACAGTATTTCATGGACGGATTGTTCCGTCATGGTAGCGACCAGAAGGCTCTTGATTTGATGGTTGCCGATGGAGATCGCAGTTGGAAGCATATGGTGAACAGCGGGACCACGATCACTTGGGAAGCCTGGGAACTGAAATACAAACCCAACCAAGATTGGAACCATGCTTGGGGAGCCGCTCCAGCAAACTTGCTACCGCGATTCGTACTTGGCGTGCAGCCCACTTCGCCAGGCTGGAACACAGCAGAGATCCGCCCCTGCCCAGGCGACCTCAAGTTTGCGAACGGTAAAGTGCCCACGCCGCACGGACCGATCCAAGTGGATTGGAATAGCGATCAGTCATTCAACCTTACGCTGAATCTTCCTGACGGCATCTCCGCAACGATCAATCTGCCCGCTGGTAAGGAGACGTCCGGTGTCACAATCAATGGCAAGTCCGTCAAAGCGACTAGGGAAAACGATCGTTGGGTTTTAAACGAACCGGTCCACGGAGCAGTGGTCATCAAAGTGGAATGATCCGTGCATCCATTGGCGAATCGCGGAAGCATGCTCGATGCAATACTAGGAAACTCACTGAAGAGGCCGGACTCGTCTAACCGAGCTGTGCTTTTCAACAATTAGCGAGTCAGACGGGTTCAAAGAACGCTTGTTTGACCAGAAGGTTCCTTGCAATTTCCAGGCTGAAGAGTGGGAACTAAAAGAGCGGATTCTTTTGCATGAGCCAGCGAGTCGTTCCAAAACAAACTTCAACTCGATATACGAACGAATACATGATTGGAATCGCAAGTCGGCTCATCGCGAGCTTCTTGTTAATCGGCGGTGTGCTGTCCGCGTTATTCACCCCACATGCATACTCCGCCGAACAGCGGTTGCCTGACATTGTTGTCTATCTGGCGGACGATCTCTCGGCGAGAGATTTACCGCTTTATGGCGGCACAAACATTCAGACACCAGCGATCGATCAATTGGCCGCAGAAGGCATGACCTTTGACCAGGCCTTTGTCGCTAGCCCATCCTGTGCGGTCAGTCGAGCGGCGTTGTTGACCGGATTGATGCCAGCTCGAAACGGGGCCGAGGAAAATCATAGCTACCCGCGTGACGATGTCATGCGGCTTCCCAAAGTGCTAAATGACCTCGGTTACCAAACCGCCGCGTTTGGCAAAGTTACTCATCTTCGTAGTGCTCCCGATTACCACTTTGATGTCTATGACCTGAAACAAAACATTCCTGACTTGCAGGTAACCGTTAGAAGCTTTCTCGAGAAACGAACCGACAAACGCCCGCTGGCCCTTTTTGTCGGGGTATCGGATCCGCACGTGCCCTGGCCCAGCGAATCGAGCGTCGATCCGGAGTCGATGACGATACCGCCACAATTGCTGGACACGCCACGCACGCGTGTCCAACGTTCGCGTTATCTGCAAGAAGTCAAAAATCTCGACGCGTACTTGGGGGAACTACGTTCGCTATGCGACCGCCATCTATCCGCCGACAGAGTGTTTGTCTTCTCTAGTGACCACGGTGCTCAATTTCCGTTTAGGAAATGGTGCCTCTACGACGAAGGCATTCGTGTGCCCTTGATCATCTCACACAAAGGCAAAATCGAAGCAGCCACGCGAACCAACGCGATGGTGAGCTGGATTGATTTCCTTCCTACGCTGATTGAAATCGGCGGCGGAAACCTACCGGAACAGTTGGATGGGCGATCTTTCTTGCCGGTTCTTCTGGGAAGTTCACAACAACATCGCGAGCGGATTTTCACGACGCACAGCGGTGATCTCTTGATGAACGTTTACCTGAGTCGCAGCGTCCGTACTCATCGACACAAGTTGATATGGAATCCACATCCAGAATTCGCGTTCACATCCCACATCGATCTTCTGCTCCGCGCGACCTCGGGAGACTATTTCAAGGAGTGGATGGAAGCGGCGAAGACGAACGCTGAAGCAAATGCAATTGTGTCGAGGTACTACGCGAGGCCTGAATACGAATTGTTCGATCTTCAGCAGGATCCCGACGAACTAACCAATCTCGCAGGAACAGCGAAACTCGCAAACGTCGAGTCCGAATTGCGATTCGAATTGAACGCCTGGATCAAGTCGCAGGGTGATGCGCTGACTGTGTTCCACGAACCTCTGATGCTGGACGCCCCCGAGACTTGGGTTCCTCGAAAGAAGCCCAAAAAAGCGTCTCGTAATTAGAAATTGAATTCCAACCTGCTTTTCAAACTCTGGATGATGATGAACCGACTCTTTACAGCCTGTTTTCTAGCTTTCCTGACGACGCTGACAGCCACATCGCTCCGTGCCGAACGCCCCAACGTTGTGTTCCTACTCAGCGACGACCAAGGATGGAACGATTATGGGTTTATGGGACACCCTCATATTCAAACACCAGCCCTTGATGCGTTAGCGAAACGTGGACTGGTCTATGAGCGTGGATACGTCACCGCACCACTGTGTCGACCGTCTCTCGCTAGCCTAGTGACGGGGAAGTACCCACACCAAATCGGCATCCGAGGAAACGATCCCGTGTTGCCTGCGGGGACCAACCGCAAAGCGGTAAAGTACCGCGAGATTTCAACCGAGTTCCGAGACCGCATGACCGCGCCGATGTTGAAGTTTCCATCATTCGTGAAGGAACTGCAGAAGAACGGTTACGCGACGCTGCAGACCGGAAAATGGTGGGAAGGCAACCCACTGGATCACGGTTTTACCGATGCGATGACGCACGGTGATCATTCGCGTGGCGGACGGCACGGTGACGTTGGTTTGAAGATCGGCCGCGAGACAATGCAGCCGATCTATGATTTCGTCGATAAAGCCGAAGCAAACGAACAACCGTTCTTCATCTGGTACGGGGTCTTTCTACCGCACGCACCTCATAACGCACCGGATCGACTCTTCAACAAGTACAAGGATATCGCCCCCGACGAGCCGACAGCGCGATACTGGGCCAACGTGGAATGGCTCGATGAAGGTTGCGGGCAAATCGTGGATTACTTGAAGCAGAAGAACATGTATGAAAACACGATCTTCGTTTTTACATGTGACAACGGATGGGTTCAGAATCCCGAACGCAAAAACGTCAGCATCCGCTCCAAACGGGAGCCTGTCGAAGCGGGTATCCGGACACCGATTTTCATCACGCATGAAGGAGCCATCAAACCTGCTCGCAACAGAACGACTTTGGCTAGCAACATCGACATTGCAACGACCATCTTGCACGCTTGTGATATCCAACCGCCCGCGGAGATGATCGGGCTCGACCTGCGTGATCCCAAGTTATTGCAGGAACGCAACCGCGTGTTCGTGGACGTTTATGAGCACGACAGCGATTTGGATCAACTCGAAGACTTGGACAATGGCTTGGTTGCTCGCGTTGTCATTGACGGCTGGAACAAGCTTATTGCGCGTCCCACGGGAAATGAACTTTACGATCTGAAATCCGACCCCGATGACCGTATCGATTTATCTGAAAAGCAACCCGAACGAGTAGCGGAGATGGTGGGTCACCTAAACCACTGGAGCACTAATACTTCAGCCAGTCCGTAAACGCCCATCACATGTGCAGCATCGCGGACAAAATAGCGCCCGTTTGAGGTGGTAACGACTTAGCAAGCCGACAACGCTGTCTGCCATCTTATGCCCAGCCCCATTCAACCAAGCTCGCTATTATCGGTCGCTTTCGCGGAATGGGTCGACGGTAAGTTTCTTGGCACCTTTCGCCATTTTTTAAGATCAGGCGTTTTGCTCACTGACAAGAAAAAAAACGCAAAAAATCCTTAGTGCTTTTACGAAATTACGCGCAACTTTCCTCCCAGAACTCGGGATTACTAGCGGGTCAGTGCGCAATTAGATCGACAACCATCTCTCATTAGCGGCTGGCCTACTCCTTGCGGCCCTACCCATCCCGGTTGGATCTCCACTGGGTCTGGCCAATAGCTAACTTCGAGAGACACAACGTGGACCGTAGACAATTCAATACACTGGTCGCTGGAATTGGCATCGGGGCAGCAATTTCTACCAATCTCCCATCCTTCGGGGCGGAGCTTGTTGCGGGCGATACGGCTGGGACGGAGTTTGATCGGCTTACCAAGAATCTGCTGACGGACTGGTGTGACGGCATGATTCGGCACCAGGTTAACGAGCCGGGGAATCCCGGATTGCACGGCGCGCTCCTTTGCCCGGCATGCAGCCATATTCACGGACGCTGTAGCGACGCGTTGTATCCGTTCATGCACCTGGCCCACGCGACCGGGGAACAAAAATATCTTGACGCGGCAATCAATGTTTACGACTGGGCCGAAAACAACGTCAGTCAACCCGATGGGAGTTGGACCAACGACATCAATCCGAAAGCATGGCAGGGCACGACCATCTTCGGTGCGATCGCACTCGCCGAAGCACTGCACTACCACGGGGAAGTGTTGGACGAACAGCGGCGAGTTGCCTGGACCAAACGTTTGGACGAAGCTGTTGGTGGTTATCTCGATCGTGACTTTAAGAAGATTGATTTCACCAATCTCAACTATGGGATGACCGGCGTTTATGGTTTTCACCTGTTTGGCGAATTGCTGAACAATCCGAAGTACACGCAGCGAAGTGAACAATTCGCGAAACGAGTCAAAGAGTTCTTCACGCATCCGAACACGTTGCTGTGGGGCGAAGGCAAGCCGAATAACAACCGCAGCGGTCGCGGGCTGCTGCCGGTGGACCTTGGTTACAACGTCGAAGAATCACTCAACGGTGTCGTTCTCTACGCTCTCGCAGTCAACGACCAAGAGATGCTGGACCTTGCCGTCAAGACTCTCAACGGTCACTTGGAATTCATGTTGCCCGATGGTGCGTGGGATAACAGTTGGGGCACCCGCTCGCAGAAATGGAGCTACTGGGGCAGCCGCACGTCCGACGGTTGCCAGCCCGCGTTCAGCCTGATGGCGGACTACAACCCGGCGTTCGGAACCGCCGCAATTAAGAACGCCGAATTGTTGCAGCGATGCACCGCCGATGGGCTTTTGCACGGCGGCCCGCATTACGTTTCCCACGGTGTTAAGCCCTGCATGCACCACACGTTTGCTCACGCGAAAGTGATGGCACTCGTCCAAGACAAAATGCACGCGATGCCCAAAGTCGACAGCACGACGCCTCTACCACGCCAAACGGCGGACGGAGTCAAGCACTTTCCTGAATTGGACGTGTGGTTGGCGGCTCGCGGTCCATGGCGAGCCACGGTTTCGGCATACGATTCGATTTACAAGACAAAGAAATCTGGATTGTTGCAGCAACCCACCGGCGGTTCGCTCGCGGTGCTCTACCACGACAAAGTCGGCTTGCTACTCGCGTCAAGCATGGCTCGCTACGAAATGGTCGAGCCGTTGAACATGCAACCACAACCGGGCGAAGACTTCCCGCTGACGACTCGCCTCGAAAGTCGCAGGGACGACGGTTGGTACACGAATCTGTATGACTTGACGGCGATTGTAACCACCAACGACGACGGGCAGCAAATCGACGTTCAGGTGAAGACCTCGCTGCAAAACGAGTCACGCGACAAGCTCGCCGGCAACGCTTCGGCATGCGAACTTCAATATCAATTCAACGCCACGCACGCACTGATCACGGCTTCTGTTTCTCCTCAGGCAGTAAAGGCGTACACCGCGGCGTTGGTGCTTCCGATCATTTCGCCGTCGGGTGAAGAAGTCCGTCAAGTCTCCGAGACACGAATCGAAATCGTCAAGCCGCAAGGTACCGTCGTCGTCGAATCAGATGCTCCGATGACGATCAAGGCAACCGAGAAGGGCCGAGTTTTCAACATGGTCCCCGGCGCCGAAGCGGTTCCTATTCTTATCAGACTGTCCGGCGACAAACCGAAGATTCATTGCCAAATATCCGTGCTTTCGTTGCCAAGCCGAAGGTGAACCGATGAATCCGTTTTGTCGAATACCTACGAACTGGTTCCTTAACGTGAAAGCCAATAGGGCGAACCACGATGGAACACCGACACGGATCGAGGTGGTCAGAAGCTCAGCACACCGATCGACACTTAGCAGATTCTGTAACGAAAACAGAAACAGGATACCGCTCGCTCAATTTTTCGCACAAACGCTTCCCTCGAAACCATTACTCAGAGTTTTCCTTTTGACGTCTTTTCGAACTCGTTTGCGTTCGATGGACGCATTCCACTATGTCATCTTCAGCACACTCGGGCTCGCTATGATTGCGTCCTCGATCGCCGCTGAACCGACAAGGTCTGAAGCCCCCAACATCATCTTCGTCTTGGCCGACGACATGGGGTTCAATCAGATCGGTGCGTATGGCAACACGCCGATCAAGACGCCTCATTTGGATCGTCTCGCGGCCAATGGAATTCGGTTCACGAACGCGTACGCGGGCAACACCGTTTGTTCGCCTTCTCGAGTTTCGCTGTTCACGGGACGCGACGGACGTCTCATGCGGAACAATTCGAACAAAGTCCAATTGGCCGACATCGACGTCACAATGGCGCACGTGCTCAAGCATGCTGGCTACGACACCGCCTTGTTCGGCAAGTACTCCATCGGATCGCAAATGGGTGTCACCGATCCTTTGGCGATGGGATTTGATACGTGGTTTGGCATGTATTCGATTCTCGAAGGTCACCGGCAGTACCCGACGATCCTGTGGCGTGACGGACGTAAACTACGCATCACCGAAAACGAGGGTGGTAAGAAGCGAGCTTACGCACAGGAGATGTTTGCCCAAGAAGCGATCGACTACATCAATCAGGATCACGAGAATCCGTTCTTCGTGATGCTCGCGTTTTCATCCCCCCATGCCGATCTCGCCGCACCGGAAGAATTCGTCAAACCATACGAATCGCAGTTTGACGAAACTCCGTACACCGGAATGTCCACTGGCGAACCGTCGGACCAGTACGCGTGGTATTACCCCGAACCGGTCGCTCGGCCACGCGCGACACTCGCAGGCATGGTCACGGCTTTGGACGCCTACGTGGGCAAGATCGTTGACACGTTGAAACAGCGAGGCATCGCTGAAAATACTCTGATCATTTTCACGTCCGACAATGGCCCGCACGATGAAGGCGGTGGCGATCCGGACTTCTTTGAAGCCGCGGCGCCGTTCAAAGGTATGAAACGGGATCTGTATGACGGCGGCATTCACGTACCGATGATCGCTCACTGGCCGGCACGAATCGAAAACGGCCGAGTCGATGATACGCCATGGTCCTTTGCCGACGTGCTGCCCACGTTCGCCGATATTGCTGGCGTTTCATTGCATTCGGTTCCACGTGTCAAAACGAATGGAACGTCGATCTATCCGCTGCTCAGTGATGCCCCAAACCCGATTCCCGAACGAACGTTGTATTGGGAGTTCGGCAAACAAGTCGGTGACCCCAACTCGGGCGTTGTCGGCGAAGTCTTCCAAGCCGCCCGGCGGGGCAATTGGAAAGCAGTTCGCTACGGATTGGACCAACCAACCCAACTATTCGATCTGCCATCGGATCCGGGTGAAACGACAGATGTCGCGAAACAGCATCCGAAGATTCATCAGGAGTTCGTGTCGTTGTTTGAAGAGCATCAAGGTTAATCAATCCGTTAAAGCCCCACTGACCAAACCTCCTCCGACGCTATTCATGTTCTCGATCCATTCAAAATCACTCATCACCAACGAAACTTCCATTGAAAGACTCAACCAATTCGATGACTCGCTTCCTATGGACTTGGCTTGCAGTCGCGGTTTTCGCAAACGTGGAATCCATTCGCGCTCAAAGTGCCGAAAGGGAACCAACTGCGAAGAACGTTCTAATCTTTTATATTGACGACCTCCGACCGGAACTCGGTTGCTATGGCGTCGATTCGATTCACAGTCCTTCGATCGATGCGTTAGCGTCCGAAGGAGTGCTTTTCGAAAGCGCCTATTGCCAGCAGGCTCTCTGTGCGCCGTCTCGTATTAGCATGATGACGGGGCAGTATCCGGATCACACCGGGATCGTGGATCTGTTCACTCCGCTGCGTAAGGTGAACAAGACCGCGATGACGTTGCCGCTGTACTTTCAGCAACGTGGTTACGTGACCGCCTCCTTCGGAAAGGTGTACCACCACTTACGCGATGACAAAACATCTTGGTCGGAGATCCCGGAACCGCCCAGCGAAAAGTACGCTGATCCCAAAACGCTTGAAGGGATTGCGAGACGCGTTAGAGAGGCCAAGGAGCAACACCTCGGAGTCGAGAAAACGCGTCTCGCGGAGAAGGGACCGCCAACGGAATGCTTTGTCACCGAAGATGAAGGTTATCGCGATGGCGTCGTTGCCAATCAGGCGATCGCTTCCTTGCGAGAGAACAAAGACAAACCGTTTTTCATGTGTGTCGGTTTCGCCAAACCGCACCTGCCATTCGCGACCCCCAAACGCTACTGGGATCTATATAAGCGTGAACAGTTTACTGTGCCGAGTCGCGAACGTCCTTACGAATCGCCGGGACTCGCTTTCACGATCTGGGGCGAGCTACGTGCTTATCACGGAATTCCGAACGAAGGTGAATTGTCTGATGAGATGACTCGAGAGCTTATGCACGGATACGCCGCGTCGGTCAGTTTTGCGGACACACAAGTCGGCAAGGTGATGGCGGAACTCGACCGACTCGGTCTTCGTGATGACACGATCGTCGTTCTGTGGGGTGACCACGGGTACAAGTTGGGTAACTACGGGTTGTGGTGCAAGCACACCAATTTCGAGTTGGACGCGCATGTCCCGCTGATCATTTCTGCGCCGACGCACTCACGTGAACAACGCTCCAAAGCCTTGGTGGAAATCGTCGACATTTTCCCCACGGTGGCATCCATGACCGGTGGCGATGTCCCTGAGTCGTGCGACGGCAAAAGCCTGCAACCGTTGCTGCAAAACCCTGACCAGGAGTTCCGATCGTTCGCACTTACGCAATACCCGCGTGGCTCGACGATGGGTTACAGCCTGCGAAACGATCGCTATCGATACACCGAATGGATCCAGGCCGGTACGAAACGGGTGATCGCGAGAGAGCTTTACGATCACCAGGACACTGACACGCCTAGCAGGAATCTCGCAGACTCGCCCGAGCAACGCGAACACGTCTTCCGTCTTTCACAACAACTCGACGCGGCCCGACGAATCGAAAACACCAACGTCAAGATGAAGAAATAGCTCCCCACCATGCATTACATCAACATAAACCGAATTTCGCTCCCCGTGCTATTGCTTTGGCTCGGCACGACCTGCGCTGTCGCGAACGAATTTCGACCACATTCGCTTACCGTCGGGGAGAACTTTATTGACCCGATCGGCTATTACGATTCGACGCCGGTGTTCTCGTGGAAGCTGCCCGTCGACGAGGACGTCAAAGCACAAACTGCATATCGAATCGTCGTTCAGCCTAAATCCGTGTCCGGTAAAAACACCGTTTCCATCTGGGACTCCGGCAAAGTGGAATCCGATCAATCGGTGTGGATCCGATACGAGGGCCCCGCGTTTCATTCGCGACAACAAGTCACGTGGCGCGTCAAGTTCTGGGACGATCAGAATCGCGAGTCCGAGTGGAGCGACGAGGCCACGATCGAAATGGGATTGCTCGGTCAGGATGATTGGAACGCTCAGTGGATCGAGTTGGACCGCGGGAGTCGCCAGCCCGATGAAGTAAAGATATTGAAGGCGGAATTCGGCAATCGCATCGCGGGTGGCGATAAGGTTCGCGTTGTTACCGAGAACATCCGACGAGCGATCCAGCGCGGATCGACGCCGATCCGAGTTGTTCCCGCTCGGCTCGGCGGTGACCCTGCTCCGGGTGACGATAAGACCCTGTGTGTGGAATACGAAATCAATGGCGTTCGCAAGCAAAAAGAAGTGGCTGAGAATGACGCGTTTGATCCGTATCCCAAGACAACGGCCCACCCTGCCTACTACATGCGGCGAGAATTTGAATCGCCGAAGAAAGTTTTGCAAGCTCGCCTGTATGCGTCGGCTCTGGGGATTTATGAGTTCCAAATCAATGGTGTGCGTGTTGGTAACGACATGCTGTCGCCGGGATACACCATGTATTCCAAACGCGTCGAGTCGCTGACTTACGACGTAACTGACTTGGTTCACGACGGTAACAACGCGATCGGCGCGGTGCTCGGTGAGGGCTGGCACGCGGGCAAATTGTTGCTGCGCAAACGTAGCGAGTTGGCCAAACTGACGCCGAGACTGCTCGCACAGTTGGAACTCACCTACGCCGGCGGCAGCGTCGAAACGATCGTCACGGACGGTAAATGGCGAGCCACCGACCAAGGTCCAATTCGTGCGGGCGGTTTCTATCACGGCGAGGACTACGACGCGTCGAAGGAATTCGGCCAATGGACTCAGCCGGACTTCGACGATTCCGCATGGAAGCCTGTGAAGGCCAAGGCACCCGTGGTGGATCTTGTTAAAGATCCGGCGGTTGAGGGATCTTTAACAAGATCCACTACGGCAATTGCCGTTGTTCCCAAACCGATGCCGCCGGTTCGTGTGATGCAGCGGTCGGAAGCGGTTGAGATGACGCAGCCGGAACCGGGCAAGTACGTTTTCGATTTCGGTCAAAACCAAGTCGGCGTTCCGACCGTCACGATCCCCGTCACGAAAGGCGAAACGGTTTTGATCCGTTTCGCGGAAATGCTCCAACAGGACGGCACGCTCTACACGGCAAACTACCGCTCCGCTCGATCGCAAGCCACCTACGTCGCGGCCGAGACCGGAACGGCCACTTATCAACCGTCGCTGTCCTTTTTTGGCTATCGATACGTCGAACTGAGCGGGCTGGCCAGGGGTGAAGAGTTAACCACCGAATCCGTTGTGGCCAACGTGATTCATACCGACTTTCCATCCAAGGGCAGCTTCACATCGTCGCACGACAAACTGAACCAATTGCAAAGCAATATCCGTTGGGGCCAGCGCAGCAACTTTGTTGACATCCCAACCGATTGCCCGCAGCGTGATGAGCGACTCGGCTGGACGGGTGACGCGCAGGTTTTCTTGCCAACGTCGTTCTTCAATTTTGACGTTCATTCATTCTGGGCTCGTTGGCTGCAAAGCGTACGTGATGAGCAAACCAGTGAGGGAGAGATTCCACACACGGTGCCTTCGACGCCATTTGGCTACGCAAGCCCGGGTTGGGCCGACGTGATCGTGACGGCACCTTGGCAGGTTTACGTACGCACAGGCGATGAGCGTATTCTGCGTGACAACTACGAGGCAATGAAGAAATGGGTGGCGGTTTATGAACGTCGCTCGAAGGATTTGATCCCCGATCTCAAAGGATGGGGCGATTGGTTGCAGCCCTACACCAAGACAGACCGAAAAGGCGATACGGCCCAGGAGTTGATCGCCACCGCCTACTTTGGACGCGGCACCCGCATCCTTCACTTAGCCGCCTCCGCACTGGGCAACGATGGCGACGCAAAGCGATACGGCCGACTACACGCCGATATCCGAACGGCGTTTACAAAACGCTTTTTTCCAGGTGAGAAACCTCATCCCGGTGCGAACACCCAAACCGCCTGCCTGATGGCACTTGGCTACGACCTGATTGAACCTGACCAGCGAACAAGAGTGGAAGCAATCCTTTTGAAAAAGTTCGAAGACGCGGATCGGCACCTACGAACCGGATTTTTGGGGACACCACTAATCGCTCCGGTCTTCGATGAACTGGGGCATTCGGACATCGCTTACGAATTGCTGTTCAAAGAAAGCTATCCGTCGTGGTTCTTTTCGATCAACCAGGGCGCGACCACCATGTGGGAACGGTGGAATAGTTACAGCCACGCCGATGGCTTTGGCGACGCCAGTATGAATTCGTTCAACCATTATGCCTACGGCGCGATCGGCCAGTTCATGTATGAACGTGTTGCAGGTTTATTGCCCGACCCGAAGCATCCCGGCTACAAGCATTTCTTCGTCCGTCCACTCGTCGGCGGGCCTCTCACGTCAGCACGTGCGGAGCTCGAAACCAATTACGGAGCCGCCGTCAGTGGTTGGCAACTGCGGAAAGGAAAACTCGAGATGGAAGTCGTCGTCCCGCCAAACACGACGGCAACGGTCGTTTTCCCGGGAGGCAAGGAGAGCCAGACCCTCGCGGCAGGAACGCATCAGTTCTCGCTGAATAGGTGGCCTCGACGCGATCGATCTTGACAGCCACTGACACATTGAATCTTCCAACCATCATTCCAAACCAAACCGCAACACTGCGTTGAAGCCCTTGGTTTCTTATCGCAATCTAAAAATACGAAACCCGGCAACCTCTTCAGAACAATAGCAATGCACAACACCGACGCTAACCTCGTTGATAGGTTTACGCTTTCCGCTTCCGCGATCCTTGCGATCGTCTTCTCGCTGACTTTCACTTACCACAGTTCCGCCGACAACGTATTCTCGCAATCGTCCGTCATCGTGCCGCCCGAAGGCGGAGTTGACGTTCTGTCGTTTGGTCCCGAGCACTCGGTTGAGTTTGAAACTCGCAACGTCACTGGCCAGGCGCAATGGATCCAATCCGAAGACACGCCTTTCGCCGACGTGTACAGCGTCGAAACGGACACTCGGTTCAGTGATCCTGAAAACATCGGAGTGAGTGTTCCGATCAACGGATCCGTTTCCAAAGGCGATGTCGTCTTGCTCTCGTTTTGGATGCGTCGTCCGGGTGCGGGGGGGCAACCGAACAACACCTACCTCTACGTTGACTCGGCAACCGAGGAAACATCGTACCGTTACAACCTGTCCGCGTATCGCGAGTGGACACAGCACGTTCGTTCGTTCGAGGCGAATCAAGACTTTGATCCGGCGGAGTCCTGTTTTCGCATGCAACTCGGCGAAGCCGGAACCGTTGTGCAGATCGCGGATTTGCGATTGTTGAACTACGGCAACGAACGAGACATCGCGACGTTGCCACGGTCAACGATCATGTACAAAGGTCGCGAAAAAGATGCCGCTTGGCGGAAGAAAGCACTCGCCCGAATTGAGAAAATCCGCAAGGGTGATCTCAAGATCACAGTCGTTGATGCGAATGATCGTCCTGTTCCGAACGCCCAAGTTCATGTCGCGATGAAGAAACATGCGTTTGGATTCGGCAACGCGGTCAACTCGGAGGTTCTGGGGGCTCCTCAGAATGATTTTCCAATCAATCCGAAGAGACAAATTTTCGTCAGTTGGGACGAAGCACAGAAGTACCGTGAGGTTGTTGAAAAGTATTTCGATCGTGTCACCTTTGAATCCGAACTGCGGCCCCACGTATGGAAAGGACTCAAAGTCAATAGCATTGAGGCACGACGCAAGCATGACATCTTCTTCAATAGGACGCTCCCTTGGTTGAGCAGCAATAACATCAGTGTGCGAGGTCACTATATCGCCTGGGCGCCGATGGACTTCAATGCTGTCGAAAAGGAATTCGTCGGTGATCCGAAGGCTCATCGCGAATGGCTCTGGGCGCACATGAACGACGTGCTTCCCGCCACGTCCGAATATGTCACTGAGTGGGATACGATCAACCACATTATCGGTTGGGGAAAACACACCTATGAGATTGAGTACGGCGGCCCCGAGATCTACGCCGAGATCATGGCGGAAGCTCGACGGCTAGCGCCTGACGCAACGCATGCGATCAACGAAGGGAAAGTGCTGCCCGATGGATACAAACGCGAACCGTACAAGAAGATCATTCGCTTTCTAAACGAAAAAGGTCAAACTCCTGATATCGTCGGATTCATGGCCCACTTCGGTTTGACCTCTCTGACGCCGCCTGAAGAACTGTTGCGGGTCTACGACGAGTTCGCTGAAATCGCGCCACGTCTGCAACTCAGTGAGTTCGATGTCGAAGCAGGTGATGACGAAGAGTTGCAAGCCGACTACTACCGCGATGTGATGATCGCCTCGTTCAGTCACCCCAATTTTGTTGCGATCGTGCAGTGGGGATTTTGGGAAAAGATGCACTGGAAACCCGCCGCCGCATTGTGGCGTGAAGATTGGACGCTCAAGCCAGCGGGAGAGGTGTTTGTCGACCTCGTTGCTAACCAGTGGTGGACCGACGAAGTGACTCGCACCGACAACGACGGCAACAGTCAACTACGCGGTTTCCTGGGCGACTATCAAATCACCGTTACGAAAGACGGGGTGACCAAAGCAGTGGACGCGACGGTGACCGCCGATGGAACCGAATTGCGAGTGCCACTTCCAAAACCGAAGGCTATCGCCCAAATTCTTTCTAACTGAAAATGCGAACGTCTCGAAACTTCCTGAGCAAACAAAGACGTTGATACACTGACGAACGAACGCATCGGCAAGTAAAGTATTGGCACCCTTTCGCGACGCTCATCTATAGATTGCAAACCAGGTGGCGAGTGAAAGATCCAAACAATGCCTTTCAAGTTTACTACAACTAAGGAACGAAGATGAAACTGACATCGAGACTAAACGCGATGAGTATCCGACTATTGATTCCAGTAACACTGGTTTGGTTGGCTTGCATGAGTGCCGATGCAGTTGGCCAGGAGCTAGATCCACAACAGCAAGAATGGTCGAAACCGTATTCCAAACAGCCAAACGCGCCCAAACCCGAGGAGATGTTGCTCAACACCGACGACGAGCCCGATTTATCAGAAGGTTTCACACCTCTATTCAACGGCACCGATTTGACTGGGTGGATTGCCAAAGGTGGAACCTGCACATTTGAAGTCAAAGATGGGCTGATCATTGGAACGTGCGTGCGGGGATCCAATAGCACGTATCTGTGCACTGAAAAATCGGACTACAAGAACTTCATCTTTACTTGCGACCTGAAGATGGAAGTCGATGGCAACACGGGCGTTCAATTTCGCTCGAAAACGAAACCGGGAAAAACAGACGCGGCGACGTCCGAGATTGTGTACGGACCTCAAGTCGAAATCGAAGGACAGGGCAAGAAAGGGCGTCACTGGTCCGGGGGCATCTATGGACAAAGCTGCGGCGGGTATTTCTATCCCCTGTGGTTGAAGGAACATAAGGAAGCTCGAGCGGCCGAAGATGCCACGGGTTGGAATCGTGTGACGATTTCCGCAAAAGACGACGTGGTCAAAACGTGGCTCAACGGCGTGCCATGTGCGCACTGGGTTGGTGACGGCACCTATGCCGACGGCTTCTTTGCACTGCAGGTCCATAAAGGCAAAGCGGGTACGATCCTGTTCAAAAATATCCAAGTCAAAGAACTGGCCGAGTGAACTCGCGCGGTGCGTGGCATGCACTCTCTACGCTGATGCTCAAGCGTTGAGAGTGCCGCAAGGTATCGTTCGGTTGCTCATCACTTGAAACGACCACCATCTCGATCCGTGCAAAATCGAAACCTCACGGAACTGACGTTCACACCGCCAACCACGCTGAAACCATCTTCCCGCGTCCCGGTAATTCCGCCAATCACCTGACGCCTTGGGAAGAAACGTACCCTGGTTTGTTGCGTGATCATGGATACACGTCGGCCATATCGGCAAGTGGCACAACGGCAGGATTCCGTCACAGCGTTTTGATTTCAACCGCGCGTACGCGGGAACCCATTGGATCGAGCAACCTGATGGAACAAAGATTCATGTCACGCAGAAGAACGAAAACGACGCCCTGGAATTCCTGAAGACTCGCCCCGATGACAAACCGTTCTGTTTGACTATTGCGTTTTTTGCCACGCACGCGGAGCACCACAACCCGCTGCAGTTCCTGCCGCAACCTGAAAGCATGGAACTCTATCAAGATGTCACGGTGCCCGTCCCGGCGAACGCGACTCAAGAATCGTTCGAGTGATTACTGGAGTTCGTGGGGAATGAAAAGAACGAAGGACGCAACCATTGGCACTGGCATTTTGATACGCCACATAAGTATCAAACGATGATGAAGAACTATTATCGCTTGGCCACGGAAGTTGACACGACTTGCGGTCGCATTCTTGCTGAACTGAAAGAGCAGGGACTCGATGAAAACACTCTGGTCATCTTCACGACCGACAATGGCTACTACCACGCCGAACGTGGGTTGGCGGACAAGTGGTACCCGCATCAAGAGAGTATCCGTGTTCCGCCGATCGTGCGCGACCCACGGATGCCCAAGAACATCAGCGGCCAAACCAACGATGAGTTCACGTTGAACGTGGATCTCGCGCCAACCATCTTGGCAGCGGCAAAGATCGATGCTCCCAAAACCATACAGGGTCGCGATATCAGTCCGCTCTATCTCGCCGAAGAAAAAACACAGTGGCGTGACGAGTTCTTCTATGAACACCCCATGCTGAAGACCACCGATTTTATCCCAGCGTCCGAAGCACTCGTTCGCAAGGATTGGAAAAACATGTCCTGGCCGGAGTTTGACCGCGAACAACTATTCGATTTAACAGACGACCCGATCGAGGAACAGGATCTCGCCAGCAATCCCGAGTATGCGGTGAAATTGGCCGAAATGAGAAAGCGATTCTTGCAACTCAAAGAGCAAGCCAATTGACAGGTGTTTGTTCACATCCTGTTTGTCGAAACGGGGCGTAAGCGTTAGAGGATGCGAACTTGCTTATATTCCCATCCACCATTCTTGCTATTGAGCGAATGTGTATTCCGGATTGGTGGTTTGAAAATCTTGGTCCGTTAGTCCAACGTTGATTTGCAAGTCCAGATATTGATACGACTCAATGATCGGTGGCGGTTCAGACTCGTTTTCGGGCCAGCCAAAACTACGGAAACGGACCACCAAGTTTCTTTGCTGATCCAGCACCAGTTCGGCAAGCGAAAAATCGCCCTCCCGGTGGCTCGGTTTTGCTCGTTCGATCTGCAATAAAGTGAGTTCGCGTCCATCGAACAGATAACCTTCTGTTTTGAACACCTGCACGTCTGGATCATCGCGATCGACGCTGCCTCGTTCGATGAGCTTCTCCAACAATCGGGTCAGTCCCAATTCGGTGATTGGATACCGTTGCCCACGCATCGCCAAAAAGCTATCCGGCTCAAGCGGCACTGTCATCATGCTGCCGATCATACCGGCCTCGCGAACCAATAACTTGCCGTCATTTTCGTTCTCGACCCAAATTACCTCTCGTCCTTTGACGTCCTCTGGTGAATCAAAACGCATGTAAACCTTCATGGGCGCCCCAGGTTTGCCGCCAGGATGCCGAGTTGCCACTTTGATGAACGACTCCGATTGCGGCTGTAACACCCCACCACGATCCTGTTCCTGTTTGATCATTCGAGCGGTGTAATCATCCACATCGCGAATGGTCGCTTGCAACGCCGACTCGGCCAACGCGAGCATTTCCGACATGGTCACTTCGACACGTTGAACCTCTCCAGCAAGGTCATCTGGCCGAGGGATTTCCGCAGTGGTCGCCTGACTAGGCTCATCGGAATACTGCTCGCCAACCGCTAGTAAACCAACCAATACCGCTCCAAGAGTTGGAAACAACAGTATTTGTGTGAATCGATAGTACATGTACGGACAGTCCAACCGGTTTGATGACAAGATCCAACCACGCACAGATCCCGACAACAGCCTTCCGTTGGCTGTTCAATAATGCATGCTTAGCCTCCGAGCCAGCTTAACCGACGAATCCCAAAAACCCAGGCTACTTCGGAAGCCCGCCATTAGTAATCCGTCAGGGCCGATCCAAAAGTTGCCACTAGTTATTAAGCCCTATCCGAATTGGCATCATCTCTTTGAAAAACACCACAACACTAGAAACTAGGCTCAAGGCCATAGTTTCCAGTGATTCCAAACGTAACCGACCTTGCGGATATCGAAGAGGTGGATATCGGAGACTTGGTCAGTTGGATCCTTGCAACCAACGACCGTTTCTACAGTGGGGGCACGACCGACCGCCAGCGCCACTACACGTCGCACATCTCTCTGGGAATGTCTTCCAGGTCATGATTGGTTGCCCATTCAGATTCACGCCCACCTGGACTTGCTTCTTAACCGGAACCCGTCCCTTTGAGCATTTTCGATTTGTACAGTCGAGAACACCCTTTCCTTGACAACCAATACACCAATGATCACTGAGCGTCATTCCCGCACCGGGTGCAGAAACATTGGCAACTTCGCTGAATAGTTGCGTTTGGGTCGGTTGCTTGGCCCCCCATACAAAGATGGGCAGCACGGTTTCTGCAATAGACAACGCTGTTGCAATGTTCTTGTCACCCCGCATTGCTGGCGAACTGGTTTGCACGTGTTTATAGAACCAACCACGTATTGCCGGAGCAGAAAAGAACAAGCTACTTTGATCGTCCATTGGATCGGACGTGTCAAACGCCAAACCAATCGCTTCGCTATCTGCGTTCACCAAGGGACCACCACGATTCCCACCTCGAACACGACACGAGCATGTTTGTCGGCCTCTGGAATCTGGTTCGCTTAAAACAACGCCCGTCTCTGTAGTCACTCCTCCAGATACCAACCCAGCTCCCCGTCGATATCCATATAAACTGATATCGCTCATATGAGTCGCAGTGGTTTCGGTTAACACAAGCGACCGCGCCTCTAAACCAGGCACCTCTAATGCAGCTATCTCGGCATCGGTCGAACCCTCGTCCGGATGAACGTACGTAAAAGTCGTCCAACCGACAGCACCTCGAACTGGACCAGTTGGTGAAAAGGAACCCCATGCCTGCGAACTAGTCGACCGCCGACGAGAGGAAGTGACATAGACCCGCGAAACGTCAGAGGAGTTAAAATTGGACTCGTCACCCGTTCCGACCGTCACTAGTTTCGGACCAGCGTAATCGGTCGTTTCAATGACGGGCCTTGAAGTAACGACAACCCCGGGGGCCACTACGAACCCGCTACCGATCGACTGAAGTTCGACATCATCTCGCGGCGGGGTCAATCCCTGAATTGCCATACTTGCCCCCGGCGTATCACCAGGAATATTAAAATCCAACGCGTAGTGCCAACCTTTTCCAAACTGGGTTTGCACATTGGAGTTCTGGCTTAGTGCCATCGTCCGCAACAGATCTTGTCGTGTTCCCGTGGACACACTGACAGGAACAAATTGACTTGTCCCAATCTCGGCAACTAGCTCGGCGTTATGGCGGACAACTGGGGGAATTAGCCGTACTGATTCCATCGCGTCTTTTAATCGAGCCGCCGCGTTGTCACCCTTGTGTGACTTGATGTAGCAAATTGCCAAATTGTTGTAAGCCGATGCCAACGTGACTGAGTGGCGATTTGGTTCAAGCTCACGTTGCTTCTCAATACGTCGTATTACCTCGTCCAAGATTACCCGGGCTTGGCGATAATCGTTCGTCCCAGCACTCTTTCCCACTGCGGCCCAAATTCCCGCATATGGGCTTTCTGGAATTGCGTTGTGAACTTCAATCAATAGCTGACTAACTGCCTCGGGGCGATCAAACAAAGAGCCAAAATGGTCTCTGACGATTCCAAATTGGCGAGCATCTTGCCGATCGTACCACACGCGATGAGCCTGATCCTGTGAAGCCTTCGATAGTCGCGCCACAGGCACTGTCAATTGGCGACCATTTGCTGGAATCCGGAGCTCTACTTGATCGTCGACCAGCCTTACGAGTTCGGCTTGTGTGTTGAACTTCCCCGTCACATCTGACCACTGCAGCAGCTCTTGAGTGTACCCCGTAACAGGATCAATGAAGATCCAAAGTAACCCTAAAACAATTCCCGTAATCTTCATTGATACTCGCAATTGCACTTCCAACGTTAATCAACCAAATAAGCAATGCCGGTTACATGAAACAGGTACATGGGCCGAAACACTGCGACAATTGCTTGCGGATACCATGCTGACGCTACCCTGCAACCACCCGGGGGCGAGTGTACATACACATGAACGACATCGCAACAAGTTCATTGATCGAACGAGGTTTATAAGACAATTTGTTCTCGGTGCAGTCTCTTGTAAATGCACTTTCATCCGCTTTTGAAACTGAAACTCTTACCCGTATTTCATTCTGGCATTCGAGCGGGCGGAGGTTTGGCAAGTGCGTCCCGGTCAGGAACAGGAGACTGCAACATTCTCCGCAGCAAATTTCAAGAAACCCACGCCGAGATATCCGTGATCGTCAGATTCGGCTTCGCAAATCGCCTCCACTTTGGCGTGAACGAGACAACATCAGGACAGCTGCCGAAAAATGCAACAAAAATACACGAAGGGGATTGGCGGCAAAGAGCACCAGTAGCGTGGATTTAGGTACGAAACATCCGCAAATCGGTGGGACAAACCTGTGTCACGAGCATGTCCCGTGACGTCACGACGCCAATGGGTAGACGAGTTTTCAAACGATGTCACCCCAGTTCGCCAGCACCGTGGCGAGAGAGCGTTCCACCATCATGCCAGTTTGTGCCGCAGTTGAAGATTCCCGTTCGCACATCAAAACACTTCGATATGACGCGTCGCAAGATCTAAAAATCGTCCGAGTTTTTGGGACTGATAACGACGTGTTTGCACAACTGCGACAGTTGCGTAGCGGATCGGCATCGACCGCCAACGAATTCACATTCGATCGTTATAGCTACCACTACGGGCTTTATGTCCAAGAAGTTGCCGTCGGGACGATGACCGTTACCCGGGCCGCTGAAGGCGTGATTGATTGCGAAGAGTGCTACCCCGGCAACGCAATCCAACGCTACCGCCATCTACTCGCATCCCCTTGCAAGTTCCGTATCAACAGCGGCATGCATTCCACACTTCGCACGCTTCGCCTGATGCTTCGTGAAGCCTGGCGAGACCAACTTTCCAATGGCACTCGTGTCGTCGTCATTAATGCCGAAACCCTCTTGGTTCGTTTCTACGAAAGAATGGGGTTCGAGATCATCAAGAACTCGCAGTTCATTCACCCCATGCTGGGAACCGATAGCGTTTGCATGTCGATGAGAGCGGATCCCCGAACAGACACCTGCTTCGTTGACTTGTTTGCCGAAGTAGATACACCGATTGACTGTCACGACTGGGTCGCCGCGTGTCTTCCTTCATCAGCCTTCGAGCCTCTGATTGGGGCAACTGAAACTCATCTCGCGACATCACTTTAGCCACTCCACCGAATTCCGGTGTGCGTGTATTCGAGCAGAGTTCTAGGAAAGCTGCTTGGTCATCATTCGTCTTCACCCCTTTTATCCCATCTATGGAAAGAGTCTTTCAATGACTGTCTACCGCTGGAAGAACTATGATCGTTACAAGTCCGAGGTGAACCAAGTGCGAGAGTACTACGATGCTGTTCACCGATGTCACCGATTGGCGTTGGAAAGTCTTCTTTCCGATCAAGCGGATTGCGCCTTGGACATCGCCTGTGGTCACGGCGAATCCACTTGCATCCTTGAACCGTTTGCTAAGTCCATCGTGGGAGTCGACAGTTCAGAGGACTTGATCGACATTGCCAAACAACAGAACAAGCATGCTGATACGAATTACATCTGCACGCCGTTCAACGAGTTTCAAGCTCCTGAACAATCCTTCGATATCATCAGTTCAGCTTGGTATCTCAACCATGTCTTGACGATTGAAGAACTAGAAAAGGCGATCGACAAGGTAGCTCGACTACTGAAGCGTGGCGGCGGAATTGCGTTCGTCGTCCCGGGTAGTTCGTTCACCACACAGCGAATTCAGGAAATTGCGCGTCGTGACTTCCAGTGGCGTCAAGCTTGGACTCATGAACGTCCTGAATCTACCGAAGGTGTCTTTTCATTCGATGGCAACTGGATTCAAACTCGCGTCTGGCAACCGTTCTTTTTGATGAAGTTCATGAGCGAGTGGTTTGACATTCATGCCTGGGACGTTAAAGGCACGTTGGTCACCGAAGGTTTGCTGCAAAACCTAGTTTGCGAGCCACCTTTTGAGGTTCTTTATGGGTATCGTCGATGATCGGCTGCGAAGCGGAGATCGCGGACATCGGTAACCATCAACTATCTTACGCCGCCGGTTCCACATCGTTGGACCCTCGCGGCTTCCGAGTTCTTGGGGGTGGTGACCAAAGCCGTTTGCTTGAGCTACTTCAGGTTTTCCCCGATCTGCAGAAGTATCTCAATGCGAATTCGCTTTTGGTCAGTGCGTATCCTGCGGCACTTGGGCTGCAAGGGACGCTACCGTTTGTCGATACGTACCTGCATCCACCCGCCTTCATACGAGCGATGAGACTGGCCGCGAATCTGCATCGCTCGGTCGTGTTCGCGGCGCAACCACTTGCTGCCGCCGAGCTGGTTCTCAAGATGCTGGCGAACGACTTAGAAATCCCTGAGAAGATCTTGCTGGCGTGTGGTGGCTACTACTTCCCTCAAAGCCTGGAAGCTACTCTTCGAACGCTGCTGAATCGACGAGGAATCGATTTTGACGTTCTGCAATGCTTTGGGGTCGCCGAAATCGGGCATACCTGTTTTGCAGCGACCCAGCGGTTTCAATCTGGTTTGCCACAGTATCGCTTGGTCGCTCAAGATGTGCAGGCAACGATCCGTCGTCGTGATGGAGAGCTGATCCTATCGCGGCAAGATCAAAGCTTGTGTACAGGTGATCAAGCCGAGTGTACTGATGGGATCTGGAAGATTCAAAATCGCAAGAATCGCACCTCGCCAAACGTCATTCGTTTGCTCGAGCAATGGTCCGTTCATAGTTGGATACGCCGGACGGGTTATCTGCGTTATCGAGACAACCAAATCTTTATCCAGCTTCGTGAAGGGATTCAGAAAAGGGACGCAAACGAGGTTCCTTTCCATCAATTCCACGAACAGTTTGGCGGTTCGTTGATGACAAAGCCGATTTGGAGTGAGGACCACTCGCCGCAACCTCGGAAGCCAACAACTCTCCTGAAGTTGGCTCAGACCCCGCTTCCGAAGAAGCACCTGGGGCGGACAGCACGGGCCACCCCGATAGCCGCTGCGTCAATTGGGACAAACGGCCAGCCCGCGGCGTCTGTCCGGAGTATCGCGCTGAAAGTGTCAGGTTCTTCAACAGCGAAAGCGTATTCGTGATCACTCGCCGACGGCTTCGCCCGGCAAGCCGGGATAGTGAATAAGACTTCACTAAGTGGGCGAAGTGCGCCGTCGTGGATGAAGTGATGTATTCGTTTGTCGGAAGCTGTTCCTGAACGGAAAACGTACACAATGGATAGTTGTACGTTGGCATCACGCACCCCGTTGTCTGGAAGCCGGACGACAGCAAGCGTTTCATATTCAGCGGGCTTGCGCCAAAGGACACCATCCGGAACGTATCGGCCACCGGCGAAATCGAATGCGACGCAATTTGGCATAGAACAACGTATGACAATTGGGCGCTGACTTTATGCCAAGCGGGGTTCCCTGTCCCGGTGAACTCGACCACTGAATCCAGCACGATGTTCTGGCTTTGGTCCACGATATCCTCGGCCCTTATATCCATGAACGTAATTTCACCGTTCTGGAGTCGCTCAAAAGCATCGTCGGTGACGGGTAGAACCACACTGGCTCCGTAAATCGTGTCACCTTCAGTGGCCATTTGAATAGCTGACGGCAACCGGTTCCATATCTCTAAGTACCGATCGAGATAATCCTCCATCGCGTCACTAAGTAATTCTTCAGCGGCCCCAAACACGTTTTGCTTGTCGTAGGACTGCGTTCCATCGAGATGCACTTTCCAGCTCTCTCGCATCTCACGAATCACCGCTATCGCTTGCTCTCGACTATCACAAATCGATTCAGCCCCAGGTACAACACGCTGTTGGATAAATTTGGAAAGCGACCAGGGAAGTGAGTCAAAACGATCGTTCTTTATCGCATCGTCATCACAAATCGCTTCCTCAACATCGAGCTCAAGCACGCTGGCGATTCGTTTGATCGTCTGCAACGTTACCTGTTCTTTTCCACCCTCGACAAACTGAATCGTGCGAACAGCCAAATCAGCCCGCGCCGCAAGATGAACCTGAGACAGGCCAAGTTGCTTGCGTTTTGCGCGTACCTTGTAGCTTCCGCGTGGCATATTGATCTAACCTCTACAACGAACTTCTAACAAATGAACTGTTTTGCGCATCATTTGCGCACAAGATCTTAAACGAATGGCTAATCTTGCTTGCCTGGTCGGATGGGATGCGATGCTTTGGTGACCGTTGGCTGTAGTGGGCAATGGAAATCTAAGGGGCACCATCGCAAACCACCGGCCAGGTTTTTTCGTTTGATCAACGCTCGTCTTTTGACTAGCAATGTGCGCAAATCGCATCGCTGCAGTGTCGCCTTGCCTTGAGCCAAAATGCGGTCGGAGTAAATGAAAATGGAATCCCAGGAGGGGGGGCAACCAATACTTCAGCACGTCCCAGGTATGGAACTTTGGGTCAGTATACTCGCTAGCGAGAAGGGCTGGACTCATCTTAATGCGGCTGTGCCCGGTGATTTTGCTCAAGCAATCACACCGGCTTTCTTTCACCGCAAAATTTCACCCATCCAGGGTCGGATTTCACAAGCAGACCCATCCACTGAACAGGCGTCGACAATCACCAGCCTATTCGGTGATCACTCTCGCGAAACAATACCCCTGGAGAGTCTGCTCGAACAGCCTGAATTTCGGGTCATCCTGCTAGGGGAAACTGGAAGCGGCAAAACCTCTGCTTTACGTTGGTTAGCTTCCCAAACCATCAATCAAAAGTTTGCGGACTATCAACTACCGATCGCCGTCAATCTTGCCGACTACGCGGGCGAGGTAGCGAAACGCCCCTCTTGCTCGCTACTAGAATACTTTTTTCTAAGCCTCGGAGCCTCTTCGCTCGACTGCCGAGACTCAGCAGACCAGCTTCGCCAACACGCAGATCAATCGGCGAACATTTTGCTGTTACTGGACGATTGGCACCAAGTTCCGATGAGCTATCGCGAACTGGTGCAAGAGCGTGTGGTCAATGAAGCCAATCGCATGTCAACGATACTTGCGACGCGGCCACATCACGTTTTGCCTGATCTTTCCCAGCACGGATCCACGACCGTCTTCCAGCTCTGCAAGCTAGATGGTGCCGAGACGCAAGAGTTAACGATCAAGACTTTGGTTCAGCGTTTCGGAATTCAGCGTGCCGCCGCCAAACGCCTTGCGGACCAGTCGCACGCTCAGCGAAAGGCACTGCCCAGTGACCCGTCTTGGATTATCCAGCATGCCTTCATTCTGGCCAATCAACATCCACACCACCCCCATCATCAAAAGACCAACATCTTTCGCCAACTCGTGCGTTGGGACCAGCAACTGATTTCCCAACATGATGGCGAATCAGGGTCTTCCACGCTCCAGCACACAGCCGTGTTAGCAGAACTGGCGGCTGAAATGCTCTTCGCGGCAACACGTCCCCGCCGTCGCTTCTTTGCCGATGAACTGGAACAAATTGCCTACCGCCATAAGTGCTTATCGAAGACCCTTTTGGAAAGCCGGCTCATTCAAAAGAGCAACCCAATTTTGGAGGAGTTTGAATTCACCAGCGACTCGTTCTTGGTCTATCTAGCGGCCGTTGATCTTGCCGGACCGGCGAAGCATCCATGGTGCGAAGAACGATTCGACGCCGCGATCACGTCTCCGTTACGTTTCGAGGCATTGCTGCATTACGCTGCAATCAAGCGTTCCGAACACCCGCGGATTCGTGAACATGCTGAACGATGGTCGTCGCAAATCGATGAAGGAAAAGTCATCCTACTGCGATTGGCTCGTTTGTCGAAAGTCACCGCCTGGGGTGAAAATCGACGCGACCATTGGGCTCGATCGATTCAATTGCACTTACAATCCGCCTACGATCACGCAACCGACGAGTCCTTCAAGCAGTCATGCTCGGTACTACTAGGTCACAACGATTCAGCATGTCAGGAAAGATTCGTCAATGCGAATTCGATCCAAGGGGGTTCTATTGATGACCGCGAACTTCGTATTCGTCGTCAAAATTTGAAACACTGGATCGGTGAATGCCTCCGTTCGACCAAAGAAACGATTGGACGAGCCAATGCTGCGATGTTGGCGACAACGCCGCTGGAACATTATTCCGCGTCTGAACTAAAGCAACTAATCGATTCGGAACTCACGCCGTTGATTATCCAGCTTTGGTCACAATTCACATGGGCCCCTTTACAGTGGGAAGCGCGACCTCTGCGTCTATTGGCGCACTTGGTCATGGCGATCCCAACTACTTCCCATGGCATCTACCTATCACAAGGAATTGATGCTTTGGAACTGGCGGTCGAAGACCTAGCTGGCAATCAGCAACTGACCCGGTGGGAACGTCTCACCGAAGTCATGATCCAGTGCGGGCTTCCGATGGAACCGGAACGCGTCCTACGTTTCGCTGACGAGAACGCTACCGCTCGAAAGACATTAGTGGCTACCACACGGAAGCTCGATTGGCTCTGGATTGGGCAACAGTTGTTCGATAACGATGGAAATCTGATTGCGTCGCTGGAGGATCAGTCCAACTCGCTTACCCCGCTCTCGACACCTCAGTCGATCGCTGAAATCGCACAAGAATTGCCTCCACGACAACGAAGTGACTTCTTGAGCTATTGGCATATGATCGCGCGGGGAGGCGATGACTATCTATCCAACGATCGCGAATCGATCTATCGAGATATTTGCGCCGTCCTTGAATCGGATACGAACACCTCATTGAGTGAACAGCTGGCTGCATGCTACCGAGGCGGCACACCACCGGCATTCACAACGTGGCGAAAGAACCTTGCTCGAGTAGTTCAGCGGTGCGAAACCCGTCCCCATTTGATGGCTCATCTGCACCGTATCGGACTAGGCAACTACCGCAAGAAACCACGGTGACCGCATGCCAGTCATGCTAGTGTCGCCTCGGTAAAGCTTTCGCTGGTGATAACCGCACAAAGTTGCTGGTATCGATCGATCCGGTTCGTCGACTACTTTGATTCGAACCGATAAACCGCCGCGTCGGTACGCAGGATCAACGCGTCATTAACAACCGCGGGCGAAGCCATAATCTGACCGTCTACCTGATTGGTCTTGATGATCTTCGCTTCTTGCCCCGGCGTCATCACGAACACTTCACCTTCGTGATTTCCGAAATACAGATGCCCACCCGCCAAGATCGGCGAAGCGGAAAACTTTCCGCCCAGTCGCTTCTTCCAAACTTGGGCTCCATCTACACAATCAAAACAAGACGCGACCCCGTTATCATCAACCACATAGATCAGTCCATCATGAATCAGTGGTGAAGGCTTTGCAGGAACACCTTTCTTGACCGTCCACACAACATGAGAATCGGTCACATCGCCAGCGCCGTCAATGTTCACCGCCCAAAGCTGTGACGAACCAAAACCGGTAGCGAAGAAAATCACGTCACCCGAGACCACTGGCCGCGGCACGACAGAAAATCCCTTGCCGTGATGCAATCGCCAAAACTCTTCTCCGGTTTCGCTATCGTACGAAACCATCCACTGCGATCCCATGCAAAGCAATTGCTCGCGACCGTTGGAATCCGTTGTGACGACGGGCGTGCAGTACGCCTTCTTTTGATCGCCGGTGGGTGCTTCCATCGGAGGGCGATCGGTTTCCCAAAGCGTCTTTCCAGTCGCTTTGTCCAATGCCACCACATATTGCCGGTCCATGCCGTCCTGGATCAGGATCAAGCGATCTCCGTGAACGAACGGCGAGCTTCCCGGTCCGACCGCATGTTGCAGTGGCAACGCGCGTTGCCAAGCGATTTCACCACTCGCTCGATTAACCGCAAAGGTCCCGAATGTGCCAAAATGACAATACAAGTGATCGCCATCGATTACCGGTGTTGGTGAGGCATAGCTATTAAGTGAATGGATTGCATCGGGTTGCTCAATCGCGGCCAGATCGATCGTTTGCAGCAACTTCCCGGTACTGAGATCGACGGAAAGCACCTTCAGCTCGATCGATTTCGCGATCGCCAATTGCTTGAACTGCTTTTCCGTGTTGTCGGTTTGCTTCAAAAGTTCGAGGCGTTCGGTTTCGTTGGGCAATCGCTCGATCGCCGTGGTTAACCAAATCACACCATCTTGAACCACCGGAGAAGACCAACCTTTGCCAGGCAGCAACGTCTTCCAAACCTGATTTTCGTCTTCACCAAATTCAGTCGGTGGCGTTTGTTCCAACGCGGTCCCATCACCGTGCGGCCCCCGGAATTCAGGCCAAGAGTCGGAACCGACCGCACTGTCATGCATCGACACAACAACGCAAGCGGCCACAACCACACTTAGGATTAACTGGTGCGGTCGGTAGTGAACAAACCAACTTGTCGTTTGAAGCATGGGGACTGATTGAGATATGGAACTAAGGAACCCGCGAATTTGCCTCGCCATCATAGCCCAAATGACACTCGAATGGCTGAAACGCGAATTCACGCAACAAACTCATCTTAATCGACGTGGCCTATTCCCAATTTCCCTGACCTGGGTCGCCATCGCCCTTGAAACCTGGGCGATGCCGTCATCTCTTCAGGCACCGCGTCTTAGTCAAAAGAATTGCGGCTAGCATCCCAAAAGAGACGCACTGGCGCGGAGAATGGATAGCCGCACGACACGCGATGCGGACTTACGAAGAAGACAAGCCCATGATGTCAGTCATCAGAGGGCCGTCGACATAATTGCTTGCGTTACTAGCTCGAGTTACCAAACCCAGTTGACATACCCGTGGCGCAAGCAAGGAATCTTCTGTTGCTGCAGCGATCGGGGAAACCGCACTAGCGGGTTTGTTGTTGCCACGGTGGTGGCATTTCGGTCCATCGAGGAGCAGGTTGCTGGCTTTGGGCCGGTGGTGGGTAGTTCGAATTATAGGTCGGTTGGCTACCGTACTGGCTCGGGTCGCCGTATTGAGGCTGTTGACCGTACTGAGGCTGCTGCTGCGGATATCCGTTTTGTGGATAGTTCGCGGGACCTGCGTAGCCAGCACCTTGAACAGGGTTCTGCATGGGTGCAGCTTGCGGTGGCCAGTTACCCGCATTCGGGTTGTAGCCGGCCTGTTGCTGATTCGCGAGTTGCTCTTGCTCTCGCTTGTCGAGAATGTCCCGGCCCTTGTCGATCGCCTGACGAGCGTCGCTGCGGATCTCAGTTTTGTTGATCTCGATGCGCGTGCGGTCGCCGTCTCGCTCGATCGTAAACCAACCGGCCATGAATGCGCCGCCGATGGCTAATCCCAATAAAAGCAGAGTCCGCATGGCTCATCCTTGAGTGCAAGTAGTCGAATGCTGGGCGATCGAATCAATCGACAAATCCGTTCATCCGTGAAACAGAGACCGAATCATAGAAAATTCGCCAAAAAACAAAAGGTCAATTATTCCGTTGATATCGGCACAATCATCACCGACAAACACTCAAAAAGGTGGTTTTTGTTCAGTGATGCGTGCCGCACACTCTCGATATCGTCCGCTGAAATACTTTTCCAAGTAACTAGCTTAAGTCGAAGGTCGATTTGGTTTTACGGCGAGCAACGCCCGTTGCGATCGCGGCTTCCGCAACAGCTTTGGCGACTACGGTAGCGACGCGGCGATCGAAAACACTGGGGATGATGTAGTCATCCAGTAAATCATCTTCAGGAATGACAGCGGCGATCGCTTCGGCCGCAGCAAGCTTCATTTCGTCATTGACGGTGGAAGCACGCACGTTCAACACACCGCGGAACAATCCGGGAAAGCACAAAACGTTGTTGATCTGGTTTGGGAAATCGCTTCGACCGGTCGCCATGATACGCACGTGCTCGGTTGCCAATCGTGGGTCAATTTCTGGATCGGGGTTCGCCAACGCAAACACGATCGGATCTTTTGCCATCATCGCGATGTCGTCCAGTGTCAAAACATTCGCAGCGGACACACCGATAAATACATCGGCGCCCGCGATTGCGGTGCTAAGGGGTCCGGCAACCTTTTCGGGGTTCGTGTTTTCGGCAAGCCATTGCTTGATCGAATCCGCCTCCGGTTCGTCCGCATGCAACGCACCGTTCCGATCACACGCGATGATATTGGTTGCGCCGGAGATCATCAGCAATTTGCAAATGGCTGTTCCCGCCGCACCAGCCCCATTGATCACAATCCGGATGTCAGCGAGCTGTTTGCCAACTTGCTTCAGTGCGTTCATCAAACCTGCCAGAACCACGATGGCGGTTCCATGTTGGTCATCATGAAAAACGGGGATCTCCAACTCTTTGTCGAGACGTTGTTCAATCTCGATACAGCGAGGAGCTGAGATGTCTTCTAGGTTGATCCCGCCAAATGTCGGCGCAAGTTGACGAACCGTTTCGATGATTTGCTCAGTGTCTTGGGTATCCAAGCAGATTGGAAACGCATCGACCCCGGCGAACTCCTTAAACAACATCGCCTTCCCTTCCATGACCGGCATCGCCGCTCGTGGACCAATGTTGCCCAATCCCAAAACCGCGGACCCATCACTGACGACAGCCACGGTGTTTTGACGGATGGTCAGGGCGAACGAAGCATCGGGATCCTCGGCGATTGAGCGACAAACTCGCGCGACTCCAGGGGTATAGGCCATCGACAAATCGTCTCGCGTTTTGATCGGCGTCTTCGGCAAGACTTCGATCTTGCCGCCCAAGTGCATCAAAAACACACGGTCCGATACGTGGACGACATCCACGCCTTCCACTTTCCGCAGATGTTCAACAATCCGCTTGCCGTGATCAACATCGGTAGCATTCACGGTGAAGTCACGTGAAATGGCATTGTTGGCGATGCCTACGATGTCGACCGCTCCGATCGCCCCATCGGCTTCGCCGATGGCCGTCGTAATCCGTCCCATCGCACCAGGCGAATCGGGATAACGCAGGCGGATGGTCAGGGCGTAGGTCGGACTTTGCTGGGACATAACTGGACCGGCATTGGTGTAAGGCTCAAGGACGCATCGTCACGAGACGGCGTCAACAAGAGGGGTTTTACCATGAAGACCGAAAAGACACATCAGGGAGAGAAAGGCACATGTCTCGGGCACCATTGGAATCGCCAGCATCCACCTGCGTCAGACTCATGACTCATCCGTAGAGCTCAAAATGCCGGAAAATCTACCCTTAATCCGTTTTCGAGCCGTCATGTTCGAAACGCTGACCTAGGTTTGGGCATGTTCTGGATTGCCATACTTTTTCTGTTTGCGGCCTTGCCGTGGATGCTTCCGATCGCCGCTCAGGTTCGCCCGCTAACCGCTGCGATCGGTGTGTTGGTACTGGGCACCGTATTGGGACCAGCATTCTTTGCCGTTAACGGACCAATCCAACTCAGCCTAGACCGTATCGTCTGGGCCGGATTGATGTTGATCGCCGCCATGCGACTAACACGTGGGAACGCAAAACTTGGGCCGCTGAACCGATTCGATATCGTTGTGATCGGTTTGGTTGCCTGGACGCTATTAAGTTGCATTCGATTTGGTATGACCAACATCGACCCACCACCAATTGCAAGGTGGTTGTTCTATCTGGCGATCCCCTGCAGCATGTATCTCGCTATGAGAATTCGCCAACCGGGCGACGAGAAATTGCTGCCACAAACGATTCACTGGCTGTCCAACGCCATTCTGGTATTGGGGGTCTATCTATCGATCACGGCCGTATTCGAAATGCTCGACGTCCGTGCGCTGGTCTTCCCTCGGTACATTAGCGATCCCAAAATCTGGGAGTTTTTTGGTCGTGGTCGCGGCCCGTTGCTGAACCCCGCCGGCAATGGCATCTTGATGACGCTGTTCTTAAGCGTGTGTGTGGCGAGATTTTTTAATTCGTCGCGACATGGCAAAGCGTTCTATGCCGTTCTCGCACTGGTCGCGTTGGCTGGCTGCTACTCGACGCTTACCCGAAGCGTTTGGATGGGTGCCGCTCTAACCTTGGCACTGTTGGGCATTCTTTATGTTCCTGTCCGAATCCGAGTGCTGGCGTTAATCGGAACGCTGATTCTAGGTGGCGTGATGACGACCGGATTGAAAGAACAAATCCTATCAATCAAGCGGGACAAAGCACTTAGCGCCGCCGAAGCCGCCAAGAGTGTCGAACTGCGTCCCTTATTGGCCGTTGTCGCTTGGGAAATGTTCCGTGACAAACCGCTGACTGGCCATGGATACGGACAATACCTCCGCGCGGCCGAACCTTACCACTCCATCCGGCATCACGGGATTCCGCTAGAAACCGTCCGACCGTATGTACAACACAACGTTTTCCTAGCCGTTTTAGTTGACCTTGGCTTGGTCGGCTTGGCCTTTTATGCGTTGTTTTTGATCTCGCTATTTTGCATCACTTGGCGATTGTGTTGCCAGCACGAGAACGGTTCTCCGCAGCGCACCCTCGGGATGATGATGATGGGCTTGCTATGCAGCTACATTGCTAACGGGATGTTCCACGATGTTGCGGTTATCGAGATGATCCACATGTACTTGTTCGCCTTCGCCGGGCTCACAATGACAGTGACTCTTCAGACTTCGCCACAGGCCATTCGTCAGGCACACGCACATCGGCGTAGTGCCGATTTGGTTTCATTCGGAGGCCGTTCCCCAGCCAACGCCGCAACCAGCGTCTAGCTGTTTTGGCGACACCACTGTCCAAGCCGTCTGGTGAATGCCAGATATTGTTGAACGAAGCAAGCTGCTGCAGTTCACTTGCATCGACAAAGTCGTCTTTGATTTCTAAGTCCAATTCGATCGACGAATCCACCTTCAGCTCAACTAGCGATGGTAATTGAGATAGGACCTGCAAGGCTTCGGCGGTCAATGGACAGTCTTGGACCGATACGGTTCGCAGCTTCCCACAATCCGCAACACACTTCAGTGTTTGCTCGCCGATTTGTGTTCCATCGAGCTTAACCCAAAGCAAGGAATCAATCGCACCCAATGGAGCCGTGTGACTATCGTCTAGCAACCGAACCTCACCCGCGTGGTCCCGAACACGAGCGCCACTGAGATCGACTGCAATCAAATACTTGGACGACGGTAGGCTTGCGATCTGTTCTTGACTGATTTCACAATTTGGCATGTACAGCGTTTGCAATCGAGTACATTCGCGAATGACCTTGATATTTTGGTCGTCAATCTTGTTGTTGCGAACACAAAAGCATCGGATGCCTTCAACACCTGCGACATGGGAATCTTCAGGTATGGCACCGTTGATGATCAGGCTTTGCAGATTGGGGACGTTATCGATCCAGAGTTCTTGAAGGTCATTGGTCAAGTGAAGCTTGGTATGCAGCCGAGGAAGACCTTCCAGACGCAGCTTTGATACACCCAATGCGCCGTTTCCAAAGGCCGATACCAAATGAGGCTGATTAACGATGGAAATCGAATTAACGTTGGACCAATCTAGCTCCAACTGTTCCCACTTGTTTCCATTCGAAAGCAGGCTTTCCGCGGTGGCATCGGACAAACGAGCGGTAGGCGCTTTCAAACGCACCAGCGATGGCAGGTCGGCTAGCTCCTTAACCTGATTAGGAAACGCCCGGCAGTGCGAAAGAGATAACTCTTCCAAAAATGCCATTCGCTTCCATGCAGATAGGTTCACACCACGAAGATCCAACCTTTCCAACTTGATCGAATTCAGCGGCAATTCCTCTTCCAGCCAACGCCAAACAGGGCTCAACGCCACTGCTTCCTGTCGCTCCAACACCACATCGACCGTTCCCAACCGATGGAGTGGCGGTTGGCTGAGTTGCAATGATCGCAACTTAGGACAACCTTCGACTTGCCAGCCTTCAGGAGCGTAAACGGTCGCATTCAACGCTGCCAAACTCGCTGCGTTCTGAATTTCCAGACTACGAAACCACGGCGCGGAAGCAGATATCGAAGAGGTGTTAGATCGACGAGAACGATGCGCAGTTTCAATTTGTGCCAAACGTGGAACGTCCACCAGTGTCAATCCAATCGGACGATAACTCGGAACCCGAAGGGATGTTAACGAGGGCATATTTCGCACACTAATCGACACATCACCGTATCCTCTTCGCGGTACCGTGATTTGCAACTCTTCGAGTTGCAGCAGATTCTCAATCGCAAAGCCAGGGGAGCCATCCGCCAACAACTCCAACTCAAGAACACGCAACTGCGACAAAGCATTCTTATTCAGATCCAAGCGTTGTTGTGGAACGCCTTTGATTCGAAGTGTATGTAAGCTTTTGTTTTTGCTGAAATCAAACTTACCGTCGCTGGTCGTTGTAGTAGCCACAACGGATTCATCTAGCTTGGACGCTCTCTCGCTTGATTCAAAAGTGAGATCGAGCACCTCAACCGCCGGCATGTATCGCAAGTTTCCTTGAACCGACTCAACCGAAGAAATCTCTCGCCAGATCAAAGTGTGTAACAACGGAAGCGACAGCATTTGATCCCGCTGGACCGGTGGCAGGTCTCCCGCTATGCCAACGGACTGCAGACTTGGGTAGTCCTCAAACTCAAAAGGCTGCGAAGCGCCAGTGAATTTGTCGCCAACGCTTAGATCGATGCTATAGGCATGAGTCCAAGGCAATTGGACTGCTTTAGGAAGCCATCTAAAGGACGGTGAATTGACCGAACAAACGGACACTGTTCGTCCAGCCTGGCTCAGTGCCAAAGAACTTCGGTAAGCCGATACCCAGTAACCAGCAATACAACCTACCAGGATCAACAACGACGCAGCCGAAACGAAATAGACTTGGCGTCCGCTCGGACCGGAATACTGATCCCGATACGCCAACGACATCACCCCACCAATCAACACCGTCGCGGCAAAGACGTCCAACAACCAAACCCAACCAATCCAATGATGGCGAGTACCGAGTTGGTGACTTTGGATGTGGACTGCATCGAAAGGAAAACCCGCAACCGACCACTGAACCTTGCTCGGTGAATCGTCACTGGATAACGTCGCGTCACCGGCCTGCCGGTTGGATAAATCCAGGGCGTTTCGTTCGACCTGGTTGCGACGCCAATCCAGATCCGCGTTGGTCCGAGGCACCCAACCGGAATGAATCTGCACAACCTGGCGAGGTGTGCACAGGTAGCCGATGACCGCTAGAAGCATCAATCCGCACAAAACACTGCGTAGCATTCGCCGTTGTTGCAACGTGAGATTCAAGACAACTTTCCTTCCAAGTTCGGCGACTTTGTTCGGTAGTGACCTGCCTCTACCGACTTGTTCCAATGCGCCCTGACTACAAAAGTTTCGAAAACACTCGCAAAACACCTGTTTTCCCTCGTATCCCCTGACCTTCCCCCCGACCGGGGTAAGACATTCCGGATGGGATCGACGTTGGCAGGCCCAATTGTCAAACTTTGGGCATCAAGATGGCCGCATGATGCCCCGGCCATCATCTGCCCCAATCACCCGCTTTCGTCGATTCCCTGTAGATTTTTGTCCATGCCTCTAGCTTTCCAGCCGGCTTGAACCTCAGTCTCCGAAAACTCCGATATTCCATTTCAAAACACCTCCATCCAATACTTCCTGATCTCCACCTACGAAGTCTTTCTATGAACGTCACCGATTTCCTGGAAACGCATTTCCGCCACTTCAACGCTCGCGAACTACGTGACGCAGCTCGCTCGTTCGGTCAATTTGTGGACGACGGCGGCAAGATGATGGTCACCCTTGCCGGAGCGATGAGCACCGGCGAGCTTGGCTTGTCGTTGGCTGAAATGATTCGCCAAGGAAAGGTCCACGCCGTCACATGCACCGCGGCAAACTTGGAAGAAGACCTCTTCAATCTTGTCGCTCACGACGAATACAAAACGATCCAAGACTGGCGAGCCTTGTCCGTCGACGACGAAGTCAAGCTCCGCGACGCGGGTTTCAATCGTGTCACGGACACCTGCATTCCAGAAACCGTCATGCGTCACTTGGAACATCGTCTTACCGCACTTTGGATCAAGAAAGCCGATGATGCCGATAGCTGGATGCCGGCTGAGTTCATGTTCGCCTTGCTGGACGATCCTGGGTTTACCGAACACTTCCAAGTGCCCCGCGAAAATAGCTGGGTAGCGGCCGCCAAAGATGCTGGCATTCCGATCTACACTCCCGGCGTTGAAGATTCGACACTTGGCAACATTTACGCCGCCCGTGTTTTCGATGGCACGGTTCCGAATCACACGGCAATCGCGACCGGCACCGAACAAATGGAAAAGCTGATTGGTTGGTACGAAAAGACCAGCCAGGATGCTTCGATCGGAATGTTCCAAATCGGCGGCGGCATCGCTGGCGATTTCCCAATCTGCGTCGTCCCACTGCTAAAACAAGATCTACAAAAAGACGTTCGATTGTGGGGCTACTTCTGTCAAATCAGCGATGCTGTAACCAGTTACGGTGGTTACAGCGGCGCGGTGCCAAACGAAAAAATCACTTGGTACAAGCTGGATCCGGAATCTCCCAAATTCATGATTCAAAGCGATGCGTCGATCTGCGCCCCGTTGATCTTCGCACACGTTCTGGGTTGGTAATACCATCTAAAACGCCACGTAGCTTGAACTTGGATGTGATTAGGGAATCTTTGTACAATCTTATTCCCGCCATCACCCATCTTCTCGCGCACGCCCGCCTAGCCTATCCCCACCTGAGAATCCCACATGATGAATCGTCATACTTCGTTCCGCATCCTGACCTACTTTTCGATCTTGATGATTGCCTTTGCACAGCAATCCCAAGGTGAATCGGAAGCCGATGCGATTGTGGAAATTATCGAGCCCAGCACACCACGGATGGCATTGGATGAAGAAGGCCGTCTGGTCAGCTTTGAACGCGATATCGCACCCATCTTTCGCCAACACTGTTTGAAATGCCACGGTCCTGACGAAGCGAAGAACGATTTTCGTGTCGATGATCCGGAATTAGTCGCTGACTACCTTGAGGCGGAAGACGCCGAAGCCAGCATGTTGTTTACGGATTACCTTGTGACCGACGATGACGACATGCTGATGCCGCCGCGCAGCCATGGTGGACCGCTCAGTGCCGGCGAACTTGCGTTAGTTCAGTTGTGGATCAACGAAGGAGCCGATTGGCCTGAAGACGCAATGCTGGACGGATCTGGGGCTCCGATTCCTGCAATCGAAGGTAGCGACCTCGCCGACATGAGTTTGCTCGGTCGCGTTTGGTCGTTCCAAGGATTCTTGCACCCCGCTACCGTCCACTTCCCGATCGCGTTGTTGCTGATCGGCGGACTGTTTGTCGTGCTGGGTGTGAAGTGGCCAGCCATCGGAACGCAAATCCCACTGGCTTGCTTATTGATCGGGGCGGCTTCCTCGATCGCTGCAACCATGATGGGATGGTCATTCAGTGTCGAGAAGGGCTATGGATCTTGGAACCGTTTCGACTTGGACTCCGAGATTTTCTGGCATCGCTGGTCCGCAATCGTCGTCACGGTGCTCTCCACTGTCTTCGCCATCATTGCATTGCTGTCGTTGCGAAGCGATTCAACCGATCCCGATTCGAACCGCCCATCAAAACTGACTTCAACTTGGAAGATCGGCTTGCTAGTTGTCGCCGCTCTTGTCGGTGCGGTCGGCCACCAAGGTGGCGAAATGACTTACGGCAAAGACTTCTATCCCAAGGCGTTTCGAATTCTATTAGGCACGCCAGAAACCGAAGCATCCGTCGAAGCCACCGAAGCAATCACCGACGTCCCCACGGAACTTGAAACGGTAAGCTCATGAGCATCGCTATGGGCTGATCGAATCGGCTGAGTCAGTTCAAGGCTGGGTCAATCTCATCGCCCAGGTTGATCCAGTCTCGTTGAAACCGACATGTGAAATCGGTTGCCAGTTTGCTATTTCACAGGTGTTCGCTTACCACTCTCGTCCTTGTCAATTCCTTCAAGAGTCACATTCGTGTCTGCCAGTCGCCCCGCCAAGCCGAAACCTGCCGCCCAGTCAAAAGCGAAACGTTCCGCGTCGGAACCGGCGACCCCCTCGGAGCCGCAAGTTCGTTATCTGAATCGTGAACTGGAGTGGTTGGAATTCAATGCCAGGGTTCTGGAACAAGCCCAAGACCCACAGGTGCAATTACTCGAACGCGCGAAGTTTCTAGCCATCACCGGCTCGAACTTGGACGAGTTTGTCATGGTGCGTGTCGGCAGCCTTAAGTTGCAAAGCCAAGGCAGTGGTGGACGTCGTGATCCGGCTGGGTTAACCGCAGCGGAACAACTTCAAGCTGTTGCCCGTCGGTGCCATCACCACGTGCAAAGTCAGTACCGAGTTCTAAAAGATGAGATTCAGCCTCTGTTGGATCAACGGCATATCTCGCGAGTTGACCTGAATCAGTGCAGCGATCGAACGCTGGCTGCGGCAGAGCGTCACTTCCGGGGCGACGTGGTTGCGGTTCTTTCGCCGCAAGCGCTTCACGATCGCCGATTCCCGATGCTACCGGGTCTGGGCATTCATTTGTGCGTCCAGCTTCGCGGCGTTGCCGAACTGGCCCCTCAAAATGGCACCCAAGTCATCGACAAACCGGCTTCTCGGAAATCGAAAACCGATTCGCCGCCGGAAGAACACGAACCTCAATTCGCCGTTATCCCACTCGGCCGCACCCTGCCCCGAATCGTTCCACTGCCATCGGAAAAAACGGGTTCGGCAACCGCCATGCCCGGCGGCGGCGAACACCACTTTCACTATGTCTTGCTAGAGGACTTAGTCGCTCACTTCGTCAGTGACTTCTTCCCCGGTCGCGAAGTCGTTCAGTGCAAGCCGTTCCGGATCACGCGAAACGCTGACGTTGAATTACGCGAAGACGGTGCGGGCGACTTGCTTGGCGGCATGGAAGAGGTCTTGGAAAGTAGGCGGTTATCCGATGTCGTACGTCTGGAAATGGACGCGACCTCCAGCGACGCGATTCGCAATTACCTAACCGAAAGCTTCTATGTTGATCCCGACTTTGTCTTCAACAACAACGGTCCGCTTGACCTGACTTACTTGTTTGGCCTGCACTCGTTGGAAGGCTTCTCGTCGCTACGTGACGATCCTTGGCCGCCCCAACGTTCGCCGAAGATTGACCCAACCGAAACGATGTTCACGTCTATCGCGGCGGGCGACATCATGCTGATGCATCCCTACGAAACGTTCGATCCGGTCGTCCGATTGATCGAAGAAGCTGCGACGGATCCCGACGTTTTGGCCGTCAAACAGATTTTGTACCGAACCAGTCGCAACAGCCCTATCGTGGCCGCGCTGATCCGCGCCGCCGAACGTGGCAAGTACGTGACCGCAATCGTGGAACTGAAAGCGCGTTTTGATGAAGCTCGAAACATCGAGTGGGCTCGCGAAATGGAACAAGCCGGTGTTCAGGTCATCTACGGAATCCGTGGACTGAAAACGCACGCGAAGGTTTGCATCATCGTCCGACGTGAGCCTCAAGGTCTCGTCCGTTATGTGCATTTCGGAACGGGCAACTACAACGAATCCACTGCCAACTTGTATGGCGACATCTCGCTACTTACCAAGGACGAATCCCTTGGTACCGACGCGACGATGTTCTTCAACGCCGTCACCGGTGCCAGCCAACCGCAGCCGTTTCAACAGCTATCAATCGCCCCACTGACACTACGGCGAACCATCCTGGAAATGATTCGTGGCGAAACCGAACGTTCCAAGCAAGGACAAAAAGCGGAGATCATCGTCAAGCTCAACGCGTTGGTGGACACCGAAGTGATCGACACCCTTTACGAAGCGAGCCAAGCAGGTGTCTCGATTCAGCTCAACGTCCGCGGCGTCTGCTGCCTGCGTCCCGGTATCCCTGGGCTAAGTGATTCCATCGAGGTGATCTCGATCGTCGACCGATTCTTGGAACACGCTCGTTTGATGTACTTTCGCCACGGCGGCGACAACAAGATTTTCATCAGTAGTGCTGACTGGATGCCACGAAACCTCGATCGTCGTGTTGAGCTGCTCGTTCCAGTCAACGAACCTTCCATCCGCAAGACGCTACGAGAAACGCTGCAACTTTATTTCCGCGATAACCAAAACGCATGGCGGATGCAGCCCGATGGCTCCTACGAACGAATTGTGGCCACTAAAAAACAGAAACCGCTGCGGTCCCAAGAGTTCCTTTACAAACAAGCAGTCCAAGCGATGCGAGATATCAAACAAAGTTCGCACGTGACATTCGAGACCCACCGCCCATCGAAATAGCGTCTTCGGGCAATTTTCGATCGCTAGTCGAGAACGGTTCTTGATTCGAGCTAGACCCTAAATCAGAAATCGGTTCGGTCTGGGCTTTTCAGGCAAACACGTCGACGCGGGTACCATCTGGTAGACTAGCTATCCTAATCCACTCATTTGTCAGCTCATCCTGCTCGCTAGGCTGAGTCTCGTTCGACATTGAGTTTTCAGTCTTCCAGTACTGGATACCACCATGCCAGCCTCGATGGACCCGATCGTTCGCAGCCGGGTGCTACCACGCATTTCGTTTCGTGCCGTGATGGTCTTCTCGGTCATCGCCGCGATCATAGCGGCGGTGGCTCGCTCCGCTGGTGATGGTGCAACGTTCGCAAAAGCGGTTATCGTTGGCCTCGCCTTTCTGTTGCTCTTCTTCACGCTGGCGGCACTCGCATTCTTGCTGTCTTGGATTACCGCTCGGCTTACCATCGGACGATTTGATAACGCTCGCGAAGGCAATCCGTTTGCCAAGGATCAATTGCCGCCTCAACTACTCAAACCACGCGAACCAGAACAGTGAAGCGTTCACTTGCTGCTACCGGGTGTGTCCTGCTTGCATTGCTATGCATGACGTGGACCACGGTTGTAATGGCTCAGTCTACTGCACCGACGAATCCAGCTTCGTTCCTAGCCAACGATGCGGATTACGTCGCTCGTTTCCCAACGACTAAAAAGAATGTGTTGGGTTGGAACATTCAAATCCGGTCGTCGCATCACCCGACGGCAGAAGTCGCGCGGATCGAAGTTGATTTCAATACCACCGGTGGTCCGACGACTGCCGACTTAGACCTAACCATCCAGCTCACTCCACTCGCGGCGGGGCACTCACCTCCACAATCCGCCTCGCGTGTTTTGTTACCCATCTCCATCCCCCAGGGAACTAGTCGCCAACAATTGGTGCGATACACGCCCAAGACATCCTTTGGCAATCTCTATGAAGCTCAACTGTTCCAAGGCGGTCGTAAACTTGACAACTGCAAAGCCTATGTCGGTGAACCGCTCTCCCGTCAAGACACAGCTCTTTACCTCAACCTGAACTTGATGGCCAAATGGAATGTGTTGTGGATTAACAACGAACAAGATCAAGCAACACGCGCCCAATCTTTCGAACACCTACTACTGGGTTCCGAACAAAGTCCCTTTTATTCCGCCGAGACCCCCGACGATTGGCAAAAGCTAACCGGGAACACACAACTTCAAACCTCCACTTGTGCATTGCGGGTAATCGACGTTGACGAGCTACCTCATAGCTGGCTCGCCTACCAACCCCACGATGCGTTGATCTTCCATCACACCGATTGGCAATCACTGCAAGGTCAACAAACTGCACCTGCCCAAGCGATCAAACAATGGATCAATACCGGTGGCGTCGTCATCATTCGTGGTAGCGACCTAAACGATCCCAATTTGTCAGACACCCCGAAACCAAGTCAAAACAAAGGTACCTCGCCATCGCCTGAATCCATTGCCGAAGCGAAAACTTCAATTCAACAACTGATCGTCAAGTTCGATGACTTCAGCATCCCGGACAACACGTCCTTCTCTTCTGAAATATCGTACATGGACATGAGCGACAATCAGATTCGCGAGTGGAAGGAGTGGTTTCCCAAGGGTGCCGATCTATTGAAAGATTCGTTGGCCGCGTACCCGCCCGAACAAGTCGCTTCCTCGTCCGGCGTTCGATCACAAACCCAGTTAGCTGGACTGGTGATTCACCTGGGCGAACAGCCACCCGACCGTCCCGTCGAAGTCCTACAATGGCAAGCGGTCGAATCATTGATGGGTTGGCAGGCACATCGAATCCTGCGTACCGGCGCGGAACCGATTCTTGGTAGTTCACGCTTCTTTCAGTGGGTCATCCCCGGCGTTGCTCAGCCTCCGGTTTATACGTTCATGGGACTGCTAGGCATCTTCGTCGTCTTGGTGGGACCGGTGGCCTATCGCAAGACAACGAAATCGGGACGCAGCTACCTGATGTTCGCAATTGCACCGGTGCTTGCGATCTTCACCACCCTTGCCATGCTCGCGTACGGAGTCGTGGCGGATGGTTTTGGAACGACCACCCGGATACGACAAATTACTTGGGTCGATGGTGAATCCGGTGATGCCGTCACGCGAACTCGCAGCACCTACTTCGCTGGAATCCGACCGACTGATGGACTTCGTTTCGACAGCGATTCCGACGTCACACTGTTTCCCGACAATCAGCAGCGGAGCTGGGAATCTCGGGTTGACGACCGATTCAAGCTACGTGGTGAAATCGTTGTCACCGATGATGCGGTTCAATTCAGTCGCGACTATCTGCCCAGTCGTCAACAAAAGCAGTTTGTCGCACACCGCCCCCAAGACGACTGGGGGCACTTCACAATCACGAAGGCGGAAGACGACTACGGAAACAGCATCCAAATCCAAAGTCACACTGACCAGCCTGCGCTCGAGATGATTGTTTGTGACTCGTCGGGCAACTACTTCTACGCCCCACACGTACCCGCAAATGAAGCGGTGAAGGCGGCCGCGTTGTCGGACAAGGAAGCGTCCCAACAACTCGGTGAACTTTATCAACGACAATGGCTGGTCAGTTCGATTGTCGACCGCCGGCAGCGTCAGACATCGTCATTGCAAGGCTACAACAACGAAGTGTTCGATCTCATCAACCAACAGCTCAATAACCTAACAACTCCAACCAAACCGACCGATGGAGCGTTCGAGTTTGAATTGCAAGCAAGAATGCAACTCGGTTCGAAACTGCCTCGCAACAGCTTTCTGTGTTTGACTGACATATCCGACGATGCGGTTGCCATCGAAGGCGCTGTTATCACCGACAGCATTCATTTCGTTATGGGGTCGCTGCGATGATCGCCAACACAACGCCCGCCACGTGTGTCCACACCCAAGGGGAAGACACGATCGAACTGCGCCGGCTGTTCCGGTATTTCGGCAAAACCAAGGCGGTGCACGACATCTCATTCAGTGTCGCCAAGGGTCATGTCTTTGGTTATATCGGCCCCAACGGAGCCGGCAAAACGACCTCGATGCGAATCCTAGCAACGCTAGATTTACCCAGCTTTGGCGATGCATTTGTTGACGGTTTTTCAGTGGTCAACGACCCGGAACTCGTTCGCCGGCGACTGGGTTTCATGCCCGATTCATTTGGCACGTATCGCGATGTGAATTGCGAAGAATACCTCGATTTCTTCGCTCGCGCCTACGGACTCGTCGGACGAGAACGTACCGAGCGACTGAAATGGGTACTGGATTTCACGGGCACGATTGGGATGAAGGACAAGCCCATCCGAGGCCTATCCAAAGGGATGAAACAACGGCTGTGTCTGGGTCGAGCGTTGGTCCACGATCCCAAAGTCATGATTCTGGACGAACCCGCGGCTGGCTTGGATCCTCGTGCCCGGATTCAACTTCGTAAGATGATTCGCGAATTGGCTGATCGCGGCAAAACTATCTTAATCAGTAGCCACATCCTGACTGAACTTGCCGAGATGTGCGATAGCGTCGGCATCATCGAACAAGGACAACTACTTGCCACCGGCAGCGTCGAAGACATCCAACGACAACGCAATCAAACACGCGAACTGGTCGTCCGTATCCTCGACCGAGCCGACGAAGCGGCCACGGCAATTCAACAGTTACTACTCTCCAACGAAGACGGCGGCCCTCACCTAGAACCTGGCAGTTTGCCCGCCGACGTGATCGTTGATGGAGAACTCGTACGTTTCGAATTCGAAGGCGATACCCGAGCACAAGCCGAACTGGTCGGTTGGCTTGTGAACCAAGGATTTGCGGTCGCCGAAGTCAACGCACACAAGAAGAGTCTCGAAGATGTCTTCTTGCAGGTCACCGAAGGGCTTGTTCAATAACAGCCCGCACGGCGTCAACTTACCACGCTACTTGTCGTCCAGTGGTAACAACTCAATCTTGCGAAACTCGGTAGGGTGACTTTCCGATTGAATCGAAATGGTACCGCTGTCGAGCAACAGCTTTCCATCAACGATAAGTGGCTTTGCTTCCGCATCACGAGGATCCAGTTGGGGCTTGGTATATTCCAAAACCACTTCGCCACCAACTTTGTGTCGTACCACTTCACTACCGCGAACTTCGACTTCCACCGTTACCCACTGGTCACCATGGAACGTCTTGGATGTACTGGAAGTGCAATGGGGTTGGAAGAGATCTCCTTTCAAGACCACGTTGGTACCGGGCGTGCACAAATTCAAAGTGGTTCTTTCATCCTTGCCGTTGCCACCAAGCAACTGCACCTCGATCGAGACTGGGAACTTTTGATTGACTGCCATCAGGCTTGGGTCTTGTCCATGCAGCATTAAGCCGTTGTTTCGAAACGCCCATCCCGGCCCGTTTTCAACTTGCTCTCCCACAAACCGATACTCAACCCGCAACAGATAATGCGAGAATGTGTCCTTATAAAAGAGGTGCCCAAATTTGTCGAAGCCTTTCTTTCCCTTCTTATCCATGCTCATGAAGTCTTCGGGTTGGTATCCATCATAGGAAACCACCAACAAACCATCTCGCACGCGAAAGGTGTCGGCATAGTTGTCACCGAATTCCTGACCACGGATTTTGGGTGTCCAGCCGGATAAATCCTTCCCATTGAAAAGCTGAATCCACTCGGCCTGATGAGCTGTGTTTGCAGCATCGTCGCCACGCAAAGTGGGTGACGAAAGAAGCAGCGCAGCCAACGCCAAAAGACTCACACTCGGAAGGTTGATTCTCATCAGTAGATCCAATGTCATTGAAGGGGATGTCGGTCGCTATTGGTGCCAACGCCACTTTGCCTGGCGGGCGACCTTTGGTTAGGAAACCATCTAACCTAGAAGACTCTAACTCGAAAGACGGCAGTTGGAACCCCTGGCGACGCTCCTTCAATCTCAACGCGAAGCTCATCCGTCACCACGTTTTCGAGATCAAAAACGCAACGTGTCTGGTAATTATCTCGCTTTTCACCCTGCACCTTGCCACTGCCGTCGGTCAAGCGAATCGTCTTGGCACAAAATGGCATCACACGCTCTGGGTGCCCCATCAATGAAGATTCCATCGGATGATCAAAGTCCGTGTCTAACGACACACTTACCTGGCGAATCGTTTGTGGGCTGTCCCATTCAAACTGCAACGATGGCGCCGGATCGGTACACTCGGGAACCCATCCATTGACATTGTCAGTCGGACGTTCCGGTCCATGCTGAACATTGCTTGGCTCGAAAGCGGACAACGGCGGGTCACAAAACATCGCCAGATTCTTACCGCCGGGACGTCGTTCGGGCAACCAAAACTCGAACGAGTCGACGCCAATGTCTTCCGGGGGAAGCTGAATGGCGGACTTGCTGACCGCCTTGTTCCCACTCTGACTAAGAGCCAGCACCCCCGGCACACGCTGATCGCTCAATCCCAACGACACGGCCGAGTTTTCCAGGAAGCAAACCATCGCATAACAGCGGTGATCCACTTGGATATCAAAGTCCACCTCAAACGGTTCTAATTCTAAACCGCCATCGGCCGAGAAACACTCCCGGACCCTACCTGAATCATGCGTCCCGGCTGCGATCGCGACCGGTGCCGTAGTTTGCATCCGAATCGTTTTTTCGGCCAGGACCACATCGGGTGTGTGGCTTGCCTCGCGAGAACAGGTTCGCAATTGGACGGTCAAATCCGTAAGTTCACTTGCTTGAGCGAGAAAACGAAAACAAGGAACACGTCCTGGCTGCAACGGTACCAACATCGCCCGCGATCCATTCAAGGCAAGGCTTTCACCGTTTGGCGATAGTTCCGACACCTCCAGAACACTGGAAGCCGTCACCCTTGCGGTCGCAGCCAGATCCGACTCGTCGGGAATCTCGACACCAGGAATATGCTGCCCCGTTCGTAACAGTTCCTTCTGGAGCCGATCAATGTTGGGTGACTGAGCCAATGCTCGCGGCATCACGTCCAGTTCACGACAAATTGCTGCCGCCATGCCAACCGCTTGCGCGTTGTGGCCACACGTTGCCATCACTCGCGTTGAACCAAACGCAACGTGCGTCGCGCTGATAATCCGGCCCGCTAAAAACAAGTTCTGGATGTTGCGACTATACATGCTGCGATAGGGAATTTGATACACACCCTTACTGTGCCACTGCGTGCATCCCGGCAAATCCGAATACACGCCATCGGCCGGATGCAGATCGATCGCCCAGCCCCCAAAACTGACCGCGTCATCCCATCGACGCTGCTCAACGATATCTTGTTGCACCATCATGACATCACCCTCGAAACGTCGGCTTTCACGCTTGCCTGGGACTTGGCCAACCCACTCAAGGGTTAGGTTTTCTGCCTCAGGAAAATCGCCGGAGTTTTTGATGTGGTTCCAAACGCCATACACGACCTTCCACAACTCAAACTTAATCGTTTCGCTGTCGTGAACCGTATCCATCCGGCCGCCATACTCGATCCACCACAACCGACAACCATCTTCCTTGGCATTGAAGCTGCGCCAACGCGGTATTTCCGTGATGTCTTGAATCGCATAGCTGGGCGGCATATAGCGAACGGGCTTGCCGACGTCCTTGGTATAAAAATAGATCGAATGCCCAAGCAATTCACCGTACTCGGACTTCGGTGCGAACTGCTCACCGAATTCATCTCGCGACTCCGCGCCCATGCGGAAAGCGGCGCCCGCCATGAAACCAACCACACCGTCACCGGATGCATCGCAGAACAGTGGCGCTTCGACATCATACATCGTGCTATTTTGGCTACAAAACGCACGCATTGAATCGATCGTGTCGGCATCCTGTTTGGAAACCTCAAACACGCAAGTGTTCATCAACAACCGAATATTGGGTTCTTGAATTACCTTTTCAAACAGGATCGTATCCAGGATTAGGGTGTTCCCTTCTGGATTGCGATACATGTTCTCGACAAGAATTTCGTCCGTCACGCCTCCTTCGCGAGCCCAACGATTGTTGTTGCCCATGTGCGACGTAGCGCCCAATATCCACAACCGTACTTCACTGGATGCGTTGCCACCCAACACCGGACGATCCTGAACGAGAACCACTTTGATCCCCGCCCGCGCCGCCGTGATCGCAGCGCAAACGCCGGCCAGCCCTCCACCGACAATGGCGAGATCGCACGACAGCTTCTCGTTCCGAAGCTCACGGCTGACTTCAGGTGGCTGGATCTGCATCGTTTCGTCTAATTAAGAAAAGAATCGTTATCGAAAACGCGAATAGAAGCCCACTAAAGACTCCTAAAGTTATACGGTTGTCCGCATTCGCTGGTACAAAAATTAGACTCACCATTAACACACCACAAATCGCGAGTGCCCATCCCACGATCGTCGCCGGCAAACGACTTGGCACACCAGAGGCCGCTTCTGGCCGCCGTTCGGTTCGTTCCATCATGGCAGAGACACGAGCATGCCCAGTCGACTCACCTTTTGACGTCCACTGCATAACGGCCAGAATCATCACTGGTAAAGCCACACCCGTCATCGTCTTCACCGTGCTACTATTCGCTTGAGTCCAATGGGCGAGTGATTCCCAGGTCGACGTATCCGCCAAAAAACCACCAGACTGCAAACCAAACCGAACAACGAAACCGACTACCAATGAAATGCCCGCCGTCACCCAAACCGCTCTCGCGGTAACGCTCGAACTGAACAGCGACCAAAGTGTGGGAGCGAACAACGCGACAACCACCATCTCGGTGATGTTCACGATTACTTTTTCAGCGCCACCTAGCGACTGATACGATAACGCGATCCCAATCAACAACCCGCCCAAAAGCAGTGTCACCATTCTTCCAACCCAAACCAATTTCGCTTCATCGGTTACTCTCGCTAGCGGTCGAAAAATGTCATGGGTCATGACGCCCGAAAACACATTTAACTGCGAGCTAACCATACTCGCCGTTGCTGAAAACATGGCTGCGATCATCAAGCCGACCATCCCGACCGGCAACACCGACTGACAGACATCCACATACGCAGTCTCGCTCAACAACAAGACCGTCATCTCATCAGCAGCCTCAGGAATTGGCTTGTAGATCCGCCAGATCAACGGCGGCAACAACCATAAGATCGGACTGCACAAATACAGCACACCAAACAAATACGTACTTTTGCGAGCCGACTTCGCATCCGGCACACAAAGGAATCGCTGCACAAACGCCCATTCGGCACCTATCATGAAGAAGTGAATCGCACACCATCCAGCCAAAAAGAACAGGGTGTAATCACCTGAAATTAGGCTGGTCATCGTGCCATCGGATATCACTTTGCCGGCTTTGACCTGCAAGGCTGGAGTGGTTGACGCCGCTTCGATGAACGCCGAAAGTCCACCGACCTTTGCCAATGCCAGCGGGATCACAAACAAGACGGCCAGGTTCAACACGATGAACTGCAGCACATCAGTCATCAACACTGCCCATAGGCCACCGATCATGGTGTAAACCACCACAATGCTGCTGAAAATGATGATGCCGTAAAACAATGACAAATTGCCCGTCGCTGGATCCTGCAGCGGGTTGCCATCCGCCAGTGGCATCAACTTCACCAAGATACGCCCCAAGGCGTACAACGCACCCGCCGTCGTGATCATCTTGAACACCGTCATGAACCACGTATAGAAATGCAGCACCGCGTTGCCAAATCGCATCTGCACATACTCGGCCGGAGTCTGCACGCCGATCGTCTTCCAGCGTCCCGCCACAAAGTATCCGACCAACAGCGCGGACACTCCGTACATCAAATTGATGACCACCGCGACCATTCCTTGTCGATAGGCAATCCCGCCCCAGACAACAAATGTGTTCGCTGAAAACATGGTCATGAACGCGCTCAAGCCACTCGTCCACCAAGGCGATTGACCGCCCGCGGCGAACATGTCCGAACTGCTCTTATTCTTGCCAGCAAACATCACACCGACGCCAAAGATTCCGGCTAGGTAGATCAGCAAGACGGCGTAATCAATTTGGGTCACTGGTCGGCCTGCTCAGTTGAACCCGCTGGCGGAGCAGAACGTTTTGGAACATTCGGAACCGTCTTCCGAATTCGAGCAACAAAGCCGCCGCCGGCCGCAAGTTCAACCGTGATTTGTAGGTCTCGCTTCCATGAAGCACGGTTCACCTGGAATGGCAGTGCCGTTGTGAACTCTTTCAGGTCAGCCTTCGGATTCAGCCCAACCAGATCGACCCGCTCGGCATCCAAGTCATCGCGTACGATCTCAACATCGAACTTGCCACTAAAATCGTCAACGTCCAGAAATGAGAGGTCCAGCGAGTATCGTTTGGCGACATCACCTCCATTCAAAATCCCAACGAACCATTCATCACCGCTGCGTCGAGCCATCGCCGCCAAGCTGCCAACTTCACTGCCTGGAAGAACGATTGTTTCATCCCAAACCGAAGGAATTGCTTGCAGTACGCTAAACCCTGCTTTCAAGATGGGGGCACGCATCATTGTGTCGGGATGCTCGGCGTAGGTTTGCAGCCCCGATGTAAATAGCACCGTCGTCGCCAACTGATGAGCCCACGTGGTCGGCCCTGGATTGGTAAACAAGATTGGCGTGTAATCAGCATGCCCAACTAGGAATCGAGTGAATGGCAAGGCAGCGTTATGCGATGCGGGTAACGGACCTTCCTTCATCTTGTTGACTTCAATCCCGCGGACGCCTTCCCGAGTCATTTCATTGGGATAGGTACGTTCCTCGCCGGTGGACGCGTGACAGCCATGGAAGTTGATCATCAACTTGTTCTTTGCTGCGTTTTGCAAAACAGCGATCTCAAAGTCGACCAACTCTTTCGACTCACCATTCATGAAGTCGATCTTCAATCCAACGCCACCCACACTGGCAATGCGTGCAAAGTAATCTTTCATTTGTTGATAGTCGTTGGCGGGATCGCGGATGTCGTTCGAATGCACCCACAACCACACGCCAACGGACTTCGTCTTGGCGTGTTCGCATAACGATGCGACGGTAGCCCATGGTTGATCCCAGTCCTTCCAGCCATCATCGATCGTGGAATATTCGAAGCCCATTTCGGCTGCGAGATCGATAAACGTTCGCTGTGTCTCCGGATCTCCAAGACCTAACGTTTCCCAACTCCATGCTGTGCGACCAGGCCGGATGTAGCTGGTGTCCGCAAACAGTTCAGGATCCGGTGCAGGGTTCAGATTTTTGATCAGATCACTATTAACCAGCTCATTCAAATCGTCCGCCAGCAACGTCACTCGCCACGGCGTCGTGATAGTTCCCGCAACATCGAAACCAGCTTCGCCTTCTGAAAAGTTCGCTACCAAAGTGCGATTTCCAGTCGCCTTCAATCGCATTCCGCTATAGCGATAAGTCGCTGCTTTCGTGATTGCAGCGTATCCCGTCTGGCCCGGAAGCTTGAATACCAACGGCGTTCCCTGGATTGGCCCCACTGGCGAAACGGTATCGAGCTGATTGACGTCCGTTGAAAGCCATTCACCGGCATAAGACTTAAGCTTCCAACCCTTATTGAGCCGTTCGAAATACCACGCTTGCGATCCGTCCGCTATCTGCCAACTTGAGCTTTCCCCATCGACATGCTGAACACCCTTACCCGGAACAACGTAGCGATAGGCGACGCCATCATCGTACACACGAAACTCCAGCGAATACTCTCGACCACTAAATACGTGTTTGACCGGATATAGCCACTGGTGATAGTGATTGCGAGCGTGACGATCGCACCCTCGCGCGACATAGGTCGAGTCGTGGGTGGAATGCTCGGGTGTGCCCACCAGCACTTCGTTACCCAAATGAATCCCATCGACACTGATCCCTAGATCGGAAGGTCCGACAATCAGAGCGTCTTTCCATCGGACCTCATATCGAAGCTGGCCTGACTCGCCCGTGAATAAACGGGTTACCACTTGAGTATCCGGGCTGCACATATCGTCGGCAGCAGAACAGGACAATATTGCGATAAGGATGGAAGCGAATGACAAACGAATCATATCGTTAATATCCAGTTGCACGGCAAAGAAGGCGAATCGATTGGAATCTACAAGCCGTGACTGCCAACTATCGCGGAGGTCGTCGCAAGTAACTTGGCAGCGCGACGACGATCGCAACTAAAAACAAAAACTCTATCAATCGTTACGGCCATTGGTTTGGACACTTTATCGTACAAAGTCGCTTGATCCGGACCACACTATAATGCGTCAATATTCTTCGCAGATGCGACAAAGGCGATCAGGCGGCGTGCATTGCCCAATCCACGCGTGCACCTTTAAAGCGAACAATCGCGGACCGAAACGATGGTGGGTTGCGTAAGCAGACTACCGAAGCCGGATTCTGGCGACTTACCAGCGATCCTTCACATCTTCGGGCCTCCACTTCGATCCGGTGCAAGACTCCTGCCAAGTTCTGAATTAGCCGTACTGGACTCGGAAACCGCTGTAATCGAAGAAAACAGCAGCAAAACTCTCGTTGATCCACGCCCCAATCAACCTAGATTCCGAGTTCAATCCTCAAGAGCACCGAAAGATTTGGCCCTGTTCCGCTATTTCCTTAAGGACTTTTGCCCTCAAAACACTGGACTTATCTGGCGAATGCGTTTGTATCCCCACTCTACCGCCTGGCTACTTTCCTGCGTCGCGATCGGCTTGGCATGCAGCGGACGCGTGACCGCAGCAGAGTCGGCTTCAGCGGAAGCGGAATCTCTGCCCGAGATCGTTGACTTCAACGACCATATTCGGCCGATTTTCAACCAACACTGCACTGCTTGCCACGGCGGCGTCAAACAAGCTGCAGATATCTCGTTCGTGTACAAAGATCAAGTTTTGCCACCGGGCGGCTGGGTCGTTGAACCAGGGTCCCCCGAAGACTCGATTTTGATTGAAAGGATTCTTGAGGAAGATCCTGACCTTCAAATGCCGCCACCGGACCATGGGTCACCACTCCCGCAGCGCGACATCGAATTGTTGACCCGCTGGATCCAACAAGGTGCCACCTGGAACGCCAGCCACTGGAGCTTCGCCGCCCCTGAACCGCAAACGCTACCCGAAGTTTCAGATCCCAAATGGCCCAGCCAGCCGCTGGACCGTTTCGTACTAGCCAAACTCGACGAAGCCAAACTCGAGCCGTCGCCCACCGCGGACGCTCCACGATGGTTGCGGCGAGTCAGCTTGGACCTGATTGGGCTGCCACCGACGTTAGCCGAACAAGAAGAGTTCGTTGACCAATTCGAACAAGACCCTCAAGCAGCCCGTGTTGCGGCCGTGGATCGGTTACTAGCTTCACCCGCTTATGGCGAACGATGGGGGAGCGTTTGGCTTGATCAGGTTCGCTATGCAGATTCGAAAGGCTTGGGCTTAGACAGCCAACGAAGCGTGTGGAAATATCGTGACTGGGTGATCGACGCATTCAACAACGACATGCCGTACGACGAGTTCACGATCAAACAAATCGCCGGCGACCTGTTGCCCAATCCGACCATTGAAGACCTTGTCGCAACGACAGCCAATCGGCTTACCCAATCCAATGAAGAAGGCGGCACCGACGACGAAGAGTTCCGCGTCGAGGCGGTTCTGGACCGAGTGAACACGACTTGGCAAGTGTGGTTGGGAAGCACCTTTGGATGCGTGCAATGTCATAGCCATCCGTACGATCCGTTTCGGCACGAAGAGTACTATCAGTTCAGCGCGTTCTTCAACAATACATCCGATTCGGACTTGAATGAAGACTGGCCTGTCGCCAGTGTTCCTCTCGATCCAAAGCAATACGACGAGGCGTCGCAACTCGATCGTGAGATCCAATCGCTGAAGGACCAAATTTGGCAAGCCGAATACGCACTTCTTAGTGACCCCAATGCTTGGCAACCGGTTCAGAACATGTCGGCTCGCACCAGCAACCAAACCCAAGTTGGTGTGGAAATGGTGGACGACCATCAGGAATTCCACACGATCGACACGGTTAGCCGGAATACCGACATCACCCTCGAAGCCTCGCTGCCAGACGATCTAGCCAAGCTCACGGCGATTCGAATCACGATCAAGCCATTGGATCCCGAAGCGGCGCTCAGTGATTCCGAATGGGGTTTCGTGCTGTCGCAGATTAACGCCGAACTGATAGCCAAGGAAGGATCGAAACCGACCCAGTTGGACATCAAAAAGATCTACATTGATGAACCGGATCCGTTCTTTGATCCGCATTCGAGTTTAAACCCGAAGTCCAACCATGGGTTCGCAGCCTACACGCGAATCAATCAACCTCGGGAAGCTGCGTTGGTACTCGCATCACCGCTGGCGATACCCGCTGATGCTCGTTTGAAGATCACACTCAAACACCGTATCTATCTGCTCGCGGCGTTCTCGCTTATCTCACGGCGTGGTCATTTGGCCGTCACAGATGACACCCGCTTCACCAAATCACTTGACGACGAGTTGTTAACTGAAACACGTAATCAGCTGCACCAACTGAAAACACAACGCTCCAAGATCAAGTCCGTCTCCACGCCAGTGATGAAGGAATTGCCCGAACATCTTCGCCGCCCGACCCATGTGTTCGAGCGGGGTTTGTTCCTGACCAAGGGTGACCAGGTCAGCGCCGACACACCTGAATCGCTACCGCCATTAATCTTGGAATCGGAAAACAAAAACAAGGACGGCACATCGATTCCGGCTGACCGCCTTGCGTTGGCGAAATGGCTGGTTCGCCCAGACAATCCGTTGACCGCCCGAGTTGCGGTGAATCGCATCTGGGCGCAGTTGTTTGGTGTGGGTCTTGTGGCCACGGAAGAAGACTTCGGTTCATCCGGGGACCTTCCCTCGCATCCACGGCTACTGGACTACCTCGCATTAAGGTTCCAGAACGAACTGGGGTGGAGCAACAAGAAACTGCTTCGCGAACTTGTGCTCTCAAGCACGTACGCGCAATCATCCAAGAGTGCCCCGGAGTCGTATCAACAGGATTCGCAAAATCGGCTTCTAGCGAGAGGACCTCGGTTCCGTCTCACGTCCGAAATTGTACGTGACCAAGCACTCGCCGCCTCAGGACTTTTGAGCGAACATCAATTCGGGAAACCGGCCTACCCGCCCATTCCCGGAGGCGTTTGGAAGCCTTTCAATAGCGGCGATAAATGGAATGCAGCCAAACCTGGTGACGAGGAGCGATATCGTCGCTCGATTTACACTTACACCAAACGCAGCATTCCCTATCCGATGTTCGCCACGTTCGACTCGCCCTCCCGCGAGTTCTGCACACCACGTCGACTGCGATCCAACACGCCGCTGCAAGCTCTGATGATGCTCAATGACGAGACCTTCATCGAGTGTGCGAATGCACTGGCGAAACAGATGAGTCTTGCAAGCGACGATCCACGCGAACAGATTCGCATCGGTTTCAAACGCGTGTTATGTCGGGAACCCAATACAGGCGAACTCGACGATCTAATCGCCCTTCTCGAAACGACAACCGACACGGACGAAGCGACAATTTTGACTTCGACCGGCAAGCAATCCAGCAAGTCCGATGAGCCAATCCGTCAGCTCCGCACCATCGCCATGGTGCTGCTGAATCTCGATGAAGCCATTATGAAGTAGGGAAAATACAATGAACTTAAGCAATCTACAGTGGGAAGCTCGCGCGACCGCTATCGACCACCAAACCCGCCGCCATTTCTTGCGTGGTTGCACGACGGGAATGGGCGCCATGTGGCTAGCCGCTCAACAAGCCTCCCAGGCTCAAGCTTCCAATCGTTTCCAACCGATTCACGACGCGCAAAACCCGCTGAGTCCAGTGGCGCCACCGTTGCCAGCGAAAGTGAAACGTGTCATCTATCTGCACATGATCGGTGCGCCCAGCCAACTGGAACTGTTCGACTACAAGCCGGATCTGGAACGTCTGGATGGCAAGGATTGCCCGCAATCGTTCTTGGAAGGCAAACGTTTCGCGTTCATCCAAGGCACACCCAAGATGCTCGGCCCGCAGTACCCATTCGCACAGTATGGCGAGAGCGGTGCATGGGTTTCCGATCGGCTGCCCCACTTCGCCAAACACGTTGATGATGTTTGCTTCATCAAGACTCTGCAAACGGATCAATTCAATCATGGTCCCGCACAACTGATGGTTCATACCGGACAAGCTCGCATGGGCTATCCATCGATTGGATCATGGGCCACCTGGGGATTGGGAACGGAGAACGAAGACCTGCCTGGTTTCATCGTATTGCTATCGGGCGGACGTCAACCGCGAGTCGGTAAAGCATTGTGGAGCGGCGGCTTCCTGCCATCGGTCTATCAAGGTGTGCAGTGCCGTTCGCAAGGCGATCCCGTACTGAACATCAACGATCCTAAGGGAGTCACGCGTGATAGCCGGCGGACAATGCTTGACACGTTGAACAAGCTAAACCAGCGGGCCAATGCCGAGTATGGCGACCCTGAAACGCTTACCCGGATCGCACAATACGAGATGGCGTTTCGGATGCAGGCCGCAGTTCCTGATGCGATGAACATTGACGACGAACCGGCGCACATCCACGAGATGTACGGCACCCGCCCCGGCAAGGAATCGTTCGCCAATAACTGCTTACTCGCTCGCCGCTTGGCCGAACGAGACGTGCGGTTCATCCAACTATTCGACTGGGGCTGGGACTCACACGGTGCCGCAAAAAGCGAGGCTCTCAACGAAGGCTTCAAGAACAAATGCCATGAAATGGATCGCCCAGTGGCCGCACTGTTAAGCGACCTCAAACAACGCGGCATGTTGGAAGACACCTTGGTTGTCTGGAGTGGCGAGTTCGGACGTACACCTATGCGTGAGAATCGTGGAGGTACCGAGATGAAGTTTGTCGGACGCGATCACAACCCTGGGGCTGCTACGTTGTGGATGGCTGGCGGTGGCGTCAAGTCTGGCTTCTCATACGGCGAGACTGATCCGGTAGGTTATTCGGCTGCTGAAAATCCGGTCCAACTCAGGGACTTTCACGCTACAATGCTGCATTTAATGGGCTTGGACCATGGTCGAACTAGTTACCCATTCCAGGGTCTGGACCAAAAGCTCACCGGTGTCAAACCCGCTCGCGTGATTAAGGAAGTACTTGGATGATTTCGATTTATCGGTGGATCCCATGCTTTTGCCTGGCAGTCATCTTCCAGCTCAACATGGCAACCGCTGAAGAAATCGACGTCAAGTTTTCGCGAGACATCCTGCCCGTGCTATCGGATCGATGTTTCCATTGTCATGGCCCCGACGAAGACAATCGGGAAGCCGATCTTCGGCTCGACATTGAAGAGAATGCGAAAGAAGACCTGGGCGGCTATCACCCTATCGCCGAAGGAAACTTGGACGACAGCGAACTTTGGAATCGCATCACGTCGGACGACGAAGGCGAGGTCATGCCACCGCCGGACTCGCATCGCAAACCCATCACCGATCGAGAACGCGAACTGATTCGCAAATGGATTCTCGATGGTGCCAAATGGGGCAAACACTGGTCATTCGAACCGCCAGTAAAATCCAACGTTCCTGCCGTCGGCAACGCTGGTGAACAAACGGCTCAAGCACTGCATCCAATCGATGCGTTTGTCCAAAAGCGATTGAATCAAGAAGGCTGGACTCTTTCGGCAAGAGCGAAGCCGGTCAAACAACTGCGACGACTTTCGTTCGCACTGACCGGACTGCCCCCAACGCCAGAGCAAGTCGAACGCTTCGTCAATCAGCCTACGGACGAAACATGGCAAACTATCGTCAAGCAAATGCTGGCCTCACCCCAGCACGCCGAGCGAATGACAATGTGGTGGTTGGACTCAGCACGTTATTCGGACACCGATGGGTTTCAACTGGACGATTCCCGTGAAAACTGGCCATGGCGAGACTGGGTCATCAACGCATTCCAGAACAACATGCCGTTTGATGAGTTCACGATTCAGCAATTCGCTGGTGACCTGCTTCCAAATGCGACGCCGGATCAGATTCTCGCAACCTGCTTCCATCGCAACCACATGACCAACGGCGAAGGTGGTCGTGATCCAAACGAGTCTCGCGTTGATTACGTCATCGACCGCGTGAATACCACGGGGACGGTATGGCTTGGACTAACACTGGGTTGCGTCCAGTGTCACACGCACAAATTCGATCCGATCACGCACCACGACTACTATGCACTATCGGCCTTCTTCAACAGCATTGACGAAGACGGTCGCGCGGGCAAACACGCTAAACCCTATCTAAAATACCAATCCAAAGCGGTACAGGAACGAGTCGCCGAGACGGAAGATTTTGTTGAGCAATGCAAGGTCGCTGAACGCAAAACTCACAACGAAGCGAGCGAACGATTCGACCAGTGGTTGGAACAATTTGTCTCCAACCCACCCGCTAACTACCAAGCTTGGCAAGTTCTCGTCCCCTCACCAACCAGCAGCGATGGCACTCGTTTTGAAGTTCAGCCCGATGGTGTGGTTCAAACCCTTGGTCCCACTCCCCGGCAAGACGACTACCGCGTTGAACTAGCCATTCCAACTGGCATGAAGCAAATCACCGGTTGGCGACTGGAAGTCTTTCCCAATCCGGAAGGTCATGTCAAAGGAGCGTACACCCGAACCGGCGAAGGCGACTTCATCTTAAGCAGTGTCCGAGCACTCAGCCGTTCCGCAAACAGTCCAGCCGAACGCGAGATAGAAATCAAGGAAGCTCATGCCGATTACCAGGCAAAGAAGGAGGTGGCAGGTCTCTACACCAAAATCTCCGACACGCTCAATGATGATGCTCGAAACGGTTGGACGACTGCTGGTGAGAAGGAACCCCAAACACACGTCGCCGTCTTTCGGTTTACCAAGCCTTACCCAATCGCTCCGGGCGACCGGCTACAAATCGTATTGCGACATCGGTCCAATGGTGGTCATGCCAACATCGGTCGTTTCCGATTGTCACTGACCGATGAATCCGGCGAGACTGCAACCCGAACCGACGGACGCTCACCGATCGGTGATCTGTTAAACAACTGGGCGCTCGCTAGCAACTCCACGACTAGAACAGCGAGTGATGATCAACCGACGCTAGTTTCCAACGTCGCAAAGAACGAAATCACCCCTGAGATCAAACAACGTTTATTCAATCAGTTTCTCGCCGGTGACACTGATTATCAAGCCAGCAAACATCTCCTCAGCACAGCCACAAAGCAACTAAAGAATCTACAACGCGAGCAAAAAGAACGCTCCGTCATGGTTCTGAAGGAACGAGCCGAACCTCGTGAGACTTACGTGTTGCTGCGAGGCGTTTGGGATGCCCACGGCGATCAAGTCGAACCCGCGGTCTTACCCAGCGTGCTTCCTCGAGATCCTGAGCAAACGAAGTCGAGGCTGGACCTTGCACATTGGCTGGTGGATCCACAAAACCCACTGACCGCTCGCGTCATCGTAAACCAACTCTGGCAATTGATGTTCGGCCAAGGCATCGTGCGAACGCCAGGCGATTTTGGTTTACAAGGTGAATTTCCAACTCACCCTGAACTGCTCGACTGGCTAGCCATTGAACTCGTTCAAAACGATTGGGATCTGCAACACATCCTGCGGCAAATTGTGTCCAGCGAAACGTTTCGCCAAAGCAGCAAAGTCACCCCTGACCAAATCGAACGTGATCCTGAAAATCGCTTGCTCGCCCGTGCTCCAAAACATCGGTTACCCGCCTGGATGTTACGCGACAACGCTTTAGCCGTTTCCGGATTACTGAACCCTGCAATTGGCGGCCCACCGGTGTACCCGTACCAACCCGATGGCGTTTGGAATGAGATCACGATGGGACGTTTTCGCTATCAACCAAGCCTGGGGCCCGCCCAATACCGTCGCACGCTTTATGCGTTTTGGCGACGAGCCAGTGCACCAACGTTCCTGTTCGATAGCGCCCAGCGGCGTGTGTGCGAAGTGGATGTTCGTTTAACCAACACACCGCTTCATGCACTGACCCTGATGAACGATGTTGGCATGCTTGAGGCCGCTCGCGTACTGGCTGATTCAATTGTTTCCCAAAGCGACGGCGCCGAATCAGTCGGCATGTCCGATGGCATCCAACTTCTGGCCAACCGTATCCTCTCGCGAACGCTGAACGACATGGAAAGCAAAGCGATCTCGACGCTTTGGCAACAAGCATTCGAGCATTTTAGCAAGCATGTGGATGACGCCAGTCTTTACAGCACCGTGGGTCAACAATCGACTCCCGATGCTGCTCGGGTCGCCAAAACAGCCACTTGGATGACTGTCGCCAATCTAATCATGAACCTTGATGAGGCCATTTCTTATGAATAGGCATCCTTCCATGACATCCAACCCGAGCGTCGATGCCGAGTCACAGCGTATCCAACTCGCGCGCCGCAGCTTCCTGGCTCAAGGTGGGTTCAACATTGGTGCAATCGCCGCTACTACGATGCTGGGTACTGAAGCCACGCTAGCGGAATCAATCAAGCGATCGCTGCCGCATTTCGCTCCGAAAGCAAAGCGGGTCATCTTCTTGACCCAGTCCGGTGGCCCCTCCCAAATTGAGCTGTTCGAAGACAAACCGGAACTAGCCGCGCTCGCGGGCACCGAACTGCCCGACAGTATTCGTCAGGGTCAACGTCTGACAGGCATGACCAAAGGGAAGCCGCAATTGATTCTGCCTTCTCTAGCGAAAATGTCGCGGCATGGCCAATCCGGCGCCACCGTGGGTGAGTGGTTACCGCACACCGCGTCCATTGCAGATGAGTTGTGCTTCGTGAAGTCGATGGTGACCGACCAAATCAACCACGCACCCGCGATGACCAAGTTCCTGACCGGCCACCAGTTGCCGGGGCGTCCCAGTTTCGGTAGTTGGGCAAGCTATGGGCTGGGTAGCATGAACAGCAACTTGCCGGACTACATCGTGTTGATCTCACGCATGAAACGCGCCAGCGACCAACCGCTGTACGACCACTATTGGGGCAGCGGTTTTCTGCCATCGAAGCATCAAGGCGTCAAACTACGAAGCGCTAAAGATCCTGTTCTATACCTACAAGACCCTGATGGTTTTCCAAAATCGTTACGGCGCGAAATGCTCAACAGCCTTGGTGCGATCAACCAAGATCATTATGCCGAGATGCTGGACCCTGAAATCCAAACGCGAATCGAACAATACGAAATGGCGTTTCGGATGCAAACTAGCATTCCTGAGTTGGCGGATCTAAGCGATGAGCCTGAATCCACTTTCGATTTGTATGGCCCTGATTCCCGTCGTCCGGGCAGTTACGCCGCCAACTGCATTCTCGCCCGCCGTTTGGCTGAGCGGGACGTGCGTTTCATTCAGCTATTTCATCCTGATTGGGACCACCATTCCCGCCTGGGTGCGTGGTGCGTTTCGAGATGCGTTGACACTGATCAACCTAGCGCCGCGTTGATCAAAGACCTCAAACAACGCGGACTCCTCAATGACACTCTCGTGATTTGGGGCGGCGAGTTCGGACGTGGCGTTGCCGGACAAGGGAAGTGGGACGATCCCGAGGCGGGCCGCGACCATCACCCGCGTTGCTTCACCGTTTGGATGGCTGGCGGAGGCGTTAAGCCAGGCCTAACCCACGGAGCTACCGATGAATTCAGTTACAACGTGGTCGAAAACCCAGTCAATGTTCGCGATCTGCACGCCACGGCGTTACACCTCTTGGGCATTGATCACGAACGCTTCACTCATCGATTCCAGGGACTCGACTTCAAGTTAACGGGTGTCGAATCGTCCAAAGTGGTTACGGAACTGATCAACTAACGCTATCGATCCTGATGTCTTCCTAACAGTGATCGGTCCGGCTGTTCAGTAAGAAACTGAACTAACGACGGAGATCAACAACTAGCACTAACGCGTACTACTTCGCGTCAAGTTGATCCACCCACCACTCCAGATATTCCTCATTCGAAAGCTCGGGATCGAGGCCTCTGCTCTTCATTGTCTTTTCGTACCACTTGCGTTTCGAAGCCATCAACGCATCCATATCCACGGTTTTCGATTCATCCACTAAACCCTGATCGTTCGAATCGACGATCCATTGATCGACCGTTTCTCTCAGCTCGCGCAGTCGCTGACTGTGCTCGGGATTTGAGGCAAGGTTGTTCATCTCAAACGGATCCACCCGTAGGTCATACAGTTCTTCAGCCGGCTTCTCATCCGCCATGAAAGGAGAAGTCCATTTGCCCTGGGCATGCAAGACTTTCATCACGGTTTCCACAGGATACATCAGCGTCTTGTAGCTACTGGTTTGCATGTAGGGCAGATCCAGGTGGAAGTTGCGGACATATTTGAAGTCCTGGGTTCGGACGCTGCGAATACGATCGATCGCATCTCCACATCGATCGCGAGCAGCGAACAATTGCGGATGACCGGTCCAGTTTTCATCCAACAAGTTCATGCCCTCTAACTCCGGGTGATCAACTCCGGCGGCAGCCAGCGTCGTTGGCATCATGTCCAACAGTGACACGAGTTCGTCGCGAACCTTTCCAGCGGGCACCTTGCCGGGCCACCGAACGATCAAGGGAACGTGCAGGCCACTGTCGTAAAGCCATTGTTTGCCTCGAACATGCGGGCGACCGTGATCACCGAAGAAGAGCACCAAAGTATTGTCCGCTACACCTTCGGACTGAAGTCGATCAAGAATCGCCCCTACTTTTTGGTCCAGCAACTCAATGCTAGCCAAATAATTTCCCCAATCGGCTCGTGTGACCGGATGGTCGGGGTAATACGGTGGGATTGGAGCGTCAGGGTATTCGTGTTTCCGCTTAACAAATTCCCGATGCGGTTCCTTGATCTGCACCTGGGCAAAGAAAGGTTGTCCATCTTTTCGTTCGGACCAATCCACACCATCAAAGAACTGTTTCGGCTTATAGACAAAGTTCAGGTGGGACTTCGCCATCGATTTATCCGACTTCACGCCGCGACCATTGCAGACGAAGTAGCCGGCTTTTTGCATCAGCCCCGTCACGGTCGGCATGCTCTCGGGAAGCACTGGATAATCATGCGTGTCATGATGATGACCACCAACCGTCGTTTGATACAAACCGGTTTGAAATGCGGTCCTGGAAGCCGAGCAAACCGGTGCGGTCGAGAATGCACGGGTGTAGCGTGTCCCTTGTTGAGCCAGTCGATCGATATTGGGAGTCGAGATTCCAGGATAGCCGTAGCACCCCAACTCGGGTCCCAAGTCATCCGAGACAATCCAAACAACATTCGGCGGTTGATCTTCCCCTGATGCGGCAGGCATGCACACAAGCGTCAGCGACGCCACAAGGAAAAAGATATGTCGAAAAAGTAAGTTCATGGATGTTCGGACTGAAGGAGGGAAGACGGAACGGATGCAGGACTTGTTGGTACCGCTACTTCTTTGATTGATAATACCGAACCCAATCGACTTTCATGCTGGTACCGTCAATCGAATCATCCACCGTACCAGCCCAAGGAATGATCGCCAAACTGAGAAAGATCGGTGCCTCGCTAAAACAAAACTGGTTCGGTTCTCGTCGAATCTCGACCCCGTCGTGATAGAAGACCAGCTCGTCTTCACTCCAATCCAAGCCATAAGTGTGATACTCCGCACCTAAGTCCGCCTCCTCTTTGGGATCCAGAGTGGCCACATCGTGCCAAGCTGTGCCGTCGAATGACTGGATTTTATAGTCGCTGAGTTGTCCCCAACCGGTCCACTTGCCGTTTTTCTTCCAACCATTGATCAATTCAATGCATCCGATCGTCACCTCATTGGGCCAGTCGAACTGAAGCCACTTTTCGCCGTCAGGATGAGACACCCAGCTCGTTGCAATTCCGCCATCCGCTGCATGCGTAGGATCCACTTTGTCATTTAGCCCAGCACTCGCAGTGATCACGACATTGTCCGCGCGTGCGTGATTGATAAGCCCGGGAATGTCCTGATCGGAAGCCTCCGAAAGTGCGTCGGGATAACCTCCCTCGTGGGGACTGAACAACCGCATTTCGCGGATGTGAAACTGCGGTGTGGTTGTGGACGTCAGCCGAAGCTTTTTGGTGGTTACCGGAATTTCAAGTGGAATGGAAAAGTCAGGCCGCATGCCGTAAGCAATCCCTTTGTGGCTACTGGGGTGGCTCTTCTTTCCATCATCACCGACCGTGATGTCGGTCCAATTGTGAATGTTGGTGTTGACCTCATTGGGATAGTGCCCTTCGTTGATGTCGATCTCAAAGCGTTTCCCTTGAGCAGGCTCTGGGCCGCGGGTCATCAACCAAAACGAGTTATTCGTGCCCGTTGCTTCGGCGTACCGATAGCGACATTCGAAGTAGCCATACTTGAATTTCTGGCGGGTCCAAATACTTGCCGAAGTCCACTGCTGCCCGCCACGCTCTTCTTTCTTATTGACCAGCTGCAACACACCATTGGAAACAACCGCGTTATCTCGCCATCGACTGCACAAGATATGGCGGCTGGTTCCATTCTGGGCTTCCCACGATTTGTCGAGGACTGAATCGGCATAGTCGAAATCATCCTGCCACCGGAGCGTCCACTTGGATAGATCCACGTGGCTATCTTTGACCTGAAAACGCTGCGTGTCTTCGGCGTCGGAATGCGTGTTCATCAAAAAGGATGAAGTCAGAAAGATCAGTACCGCGATCTGGGAACTCGGATGTGAAAGTTGCGTGAACATCGTTGGTTCGAAGTCTCTTGGGTGTAGGTCTAGAAAAAAGGCTCGGGTCTCCCGATGGAAGGCCCGAGCCATGAATCGCTTAGCAACAAATGCAAAGTTTAGAGTTCTTCTTCAATCACTTCCTTGGCAGCACGTGTGCCGAGTGAGCCCCACAAACCATAGGGACTTTTGGAGCCAGGAACCGACGAAGGTGGGCCGGCAACGCCATCAAGATAGCTAACCATTTGGCTATTCCCGGATCCGGCTTCGATTGAATCAGTAATGAACTTGACTGCACCGTCGCCCATCAGCACGTGACAACCGCCTTGGTGACGACTGCTGGGACCATAAATCCCCCAACCTTCATCCTTCGCTCCACCATCTTCATGTGTCGCACCACTACTTGTGTACCGATAAGTGGCGACTGCACATGTCGGTGCGTTTGGTGGCAAGATGGTGGTCATCATCGTATAGACCGGATCCGCATCGGCCCAGCGATAACCTCGAGCATTTTCGGTAGCAAAGGTCGTCACTCCGGACGCTGCCCAAAATTGCGGACGCGTTGAATCTGTGTTGGCTTCACAAGTTGACTTCGGAGTCGCGCCGAGCGTCCCGGTAATGTCGCCTCCTAGATACTTAGGCATCGTGCGTGTGTCACGGTCGCCCAAATCGGTAGTGATTTCGCCCATGATCACGGTGTTCGCAAGCCCATCAAGGATGTCGCGAAACGCCATCTTTTGGAAAGACATGAATGCACCACGGCATTCCGCTCGAGCACGAATGGCGTGATCTTGATCGATGTTGGCACTGTTCCAATTTTGGGTTCCGGCCGTCATGGCATACGAACTATCACCCACACAAGCGGCATAGTTGGTTCGTCCCATCGCGGGCAAACCAACACCTGGATCGCTTGGGCATCGCAAGGTTGGGATGTTGGTCATCCATGGCTGATAGTTTGTATTTTCGGGACTTGGCCCCATCGCATTCCAATTGCCACCTTGGTTGCTTGGGTTACTGATTTGCTCCCAAAGTGCCTGACCTTCGACGAAGGGGGTTAGCCCCACGAGCATACTCAAACCGCTCAAGTTCGTTTGAGTCGAAGTAGTCCCGTACCAAGATGTACCCTCTCGCCACGATCCTGAGCGGTGCTTGGGAAGCTGCTTGTAGGCGGAGTGGTAATTGTGGATTCCAAGTCCAAGTTGCTTGAAATTGTTGCTGCAGCTCATTCGGCGTGCAGCTTCGCGGGCTGCCTGAACAGCCGGCAAGAGGAGGCCAACGAGCACTCCAATAATCGCAATCACGACTAGCAACTCGACTAGCGTGAAACCTCTAAAACGCGTCTTCATAAGTACAACCTTTCCAAATTTCGGGAGATGAGACCACCAAACACAGTGAACTACGGTGCCAGATGGTCCGTTAATTATAGAAAAGGCCTTCATTGGCAAAACGACTGTTTGCGGCAATATTCTTTGCGTTTGCGACAGACGCGGGGTATTGTACAACCACCTATCTGTTGTTCTCGAGGATGTACCGCACGTGCGATCAACTGCCTTACCACCAAATCCTCCCTTACCAACAAGGCAGAGTGCCTTCCGCGTAGCAGTCCTTGTGGATACTGCGACCTCATGGGGCCGCAATCTGATCCAAGGCATCACTAGCTATTCCGAGCAACACGGTCCGTGGCATCTGTACGTTCAACCGCGTGGGCGTGAAGATGCGATGCGGTTACCGAAGGATTGGAATGGCGACGGCGTCATCGCTCGCGTGTCGACTGACAAGATTGCAAACGATCTTCGTAAACGAAAACTACCGGTGATCAATATCTCCGGCATCGAGATCGAAGACTGCTCGTTCCCTAGGGTCACCACGGATTATGACGCTGTCGCCAAGTTGGCCGTCGAACATTTTCGATCGCGTGGGTTCCGAAAGTTTGCTTACGTAGGTCCGACGCAGCTCTCGTATGTCCAACGTCATTTAGAAGCTTTTCAACAACACGCTTCTGACGACACCATCGAGCATTTCAAATACACATTTGAGTCGATGGGCAACAGTCGTTGGCTGAATCAAAACGTCAAACTCGCCGCTTGGTTAAAACAACTTAAAAAGCCGATCGCCGTGTTTTGTTGGGGAACGTCGGCACCCTGTCAGGTCATTGATGTCAGCCGTGAGATCGGAATCGCCATGCCTGACGAAATCTCCGTCTTGGCTGGCGACAACGATGACATCATCGCAAAAACCACATTGCCATCCATGTCAGGGGTGATGACGCCTTCGCTGCAGATTGGATATCGCGCCGCCGCAAGACTCGATGAGCTCATGCAAGGAGGTCACGACAATGGCGATACTGAACTGATCGCACCCATCGAAGTTGTCGCTCGTGGATCCACCGAAGCGTTAGCAATCAATGACCCTGAACTTTTAGCCGCAGTCCGGTATTTGCGACAAAAAGCGTTCAACGAATTGACGATCGCTGAAGTCGCCGATTCCGTGCCCATGACGCGGCGAAGCTTGGAACGAAAATTCAATGAGATGTTCGGGCACAGCCCACTCACTGAATTGCGACGATTGCGGCTCGCACGTGTCAAAGAACTCCTTGCCACTACCGACCTATCAATGCCAAAGATTGCCTCAGCATCGGGATTCGGAACTCCGGAATACATGACCACCGTATTCCGCTCGGCAATGCAATCGACGCCGCTGCGATATCGGTCAATGACGCGGGCCCGGTAACCCAGCATCCACCCAGCCAAACATCTAGGTTACGTCACCGCCTAAGTCGACTGGACAACGAAACTCACCTAGTCGGTATGTACGTTTACCATCACATGGGCCGACGCCAGCCCCTGCGAGGTGGCTTTGATTGTGACCAAGCCTGACTCTTTACCTGCCTTAATGATCAACATGCATAAGCCGTTAAAGGCTTCGCGTTTGTCGGCAATGAAAGGGGCCGTAGTCGCTGCATTGCCGTTACCAACCGCCGCGATGATGCCCGAACCTTCTACATCAAAGTGAACTTCATTAGAAGCCAACGGGCAGAAGTTGCCATCGGCATCAGTGATCTTAACCGTCACGTAAACCAAATCGCTACCGTCACACTTGATGGTTTTACGATCAGGCTTCAACTCAATTTGGGCAGGGTCACCAGCCGTTTTGATCTCCTTTTCAGCAACCGCTTGGCCGTTTACATAGCCGACGACACGCAGCGACCCGGACTGAAAGGGTACGTCCCATGAAAGTCGATACTTCGACAGCATGTGATCCGATTCATAGTTATTGAATTTAATCGGCAGCTTGGTTAGATCCTTGCCTTTCACCTTACGGCCCTGCGATTCGCCGTTGACAAACAACTCCACCTCGTCGCAGTTAGTGTACGCGAACACAGGAATCACAGCGTGGCCGGTGCCTTCCCAGTTCCAGTGGGGAAGCACGTGAACCATCGGCTCGGAAGTCCACTGACTTTGATAGAGATAGAATCGATCTTTGGGAAAACCACATAGGTCTACCGCACCGAAATACGAACTTCGCGACGGCCAGTCCGCATTCCAATAACCATTGGTCGAGTTGTCTTTGCCGCCGTAAGGAGTCGGCTCGCCAAGGTAATCGAATCCGGTCCACATGTATTCGCCCAAGATCTCTGGATGTTGTTCCAAAGCGTCGAACTCAATATCGGGCGGGTAAGCCCAAGGTGGCCCAATGATGTCGTAGCTGGTGACCTGTTTACTCGGATGGGTTTGATACTTTTCAATCGGCAGATGGTAGACGCCGCGGCTGCTGGTGCATGACGAGGTTTCCGATCCCACAACAGGATTGTTAGGCAAGTATTCGTTGACGGGATCGCCGTAAGACAACGGCTTGTAGTTCATACCGGCAATGTCGATCTGTCCCGCCATACCGGTTTTGTAAGGCAACGGCCACCAATTGAATCCACAGGTCGTGGGACGAGTGGTATCGATTTCTTTGACGTAGTCGTTGAGTTGTTTGGCAATGCGGTTCCCATCCTCAGCACTGTGTTGTTCCAGAATCTCGTTCCCGATACTCCACATGAAAACGGATGGATGGTTTCGGTCGCGACGAACCATGTCTTTGATGTCACGCTCCGCCCACTCGTCGAAGTACTTGTTGTAACCGTTTTCGACCTTTGGCTTCTTCCACACATCGAACGCTTCGACCTGGACCAGAATCCCCATCTCGTCGCACAAATTCAGTAACTCGTTCGAAGGTGGGTTGTGGCTGGTACGAACCGAGTTCACACCCATCGCCTTCATGATTTCCAACTTTCGCTGGATCGCTCGCCGGTTGGCGATCGCGCCCAGCGGTCCGTTGTCATGATGCAGACACACGCCTTGGATTCGAGTGTGTTTGCCGTTGAGCGAAAAGCCAGCGGTCTTTGAGAACTCAAGCGTGCGAATCCCAAACCGAGACTCCACCGTATCAACCACGGTCGCTCCATCAAGCAACGTCGTTTCCAGCGTGTACAGGTTTGGATTTTGGGTATCCCATAGTTCGGGTTGCTCGACAACTAATTCGGCGCCAGCGGTTCCATCCGCAGAAGACGTCGTCTCTTCGGATGCAACAACGCTTCCCGCTTCGTCCCGGATCGCGTACCGAACCGTCGCAGCACCGTCATCAGCACCCCCATTGATTGTGGTTGAAACTGAAACGGTAGCAGCCTCCTGGTTGATTTCCGGTGTCGTGATCACGGTGCCCCAGTGGGCAACGTGCATCGGATTGCGGTAGTCGATCCAAACACTGCGATAGATCCCGGCACCGGGATACCAACGCGATGAAAGATCTTCGGGTGCTAGTTTGACGGCGATGACGTTGGATTCGCCAGGCTTCACATGATCAGTAATGTCGTACTGGAACTCGATATAGCCAAACGGACGGTTGCCCAAAAAGTGGCCGTTGATCCACACGTGCGCGTTGTACATCGCACCGTCAAAAGTGATCAAAACCTTCTTGCCATCGGCAAGAACCGGCACATCAAACGTTTTCCGATACCAGCCGGTTCCGTGAAACGGTAGCCCGCCGCAACGAGCGTTGTACTTCACGTCAAAAGGTCCCTCGATCGCCCAGTCATGTGGTAGATCAACCGATCGCCACTGGGAATCATCGAGCGAAGCAATTTCGGCTCCTTCGGCGTCCCCGTTATGGAACTTCCATGCCTCGTTAAAGGAATGCCGCCCTAAAAAACTGGATTCCTCAGCAGCCGACCGAAGGACGCCTCCCGAAATCAAAAATGACAAACAAAGACCTGTGACAACCACGGAGTGCTTAAGCATTTTTGAGTCCTGAGTTTTCTAAATCTTGCCTGTAACTTTAAACGTCTCTCAATCGATTGACCCCGATCAGGCCAATCGATTGTGAGGACTTTGCCTTGGTCGTGATTACCAGAAGATCCCGTAAAGGGCGATGGTCGCAATCACGACACCGATGCCAACGAATTTAGCACCGGTGGAAGTTTCCAGTTCAATTTTGTCATTGACTGGCAATACGACTGGGACCTTCATTGGCTTGACCAAGGTCAGGATAATCCCGGCCAACAGGACGATGAAGAAGCAAATCGCCATGCGGTCCAGGAATGCGATTTGGTCGGCGTACCACCAGCCATTTTCCACCAAGATCGGACCGAGAATCCACTTGAAGGCTCCATAGGCCACCACATTCAAACCGATACCGACGGCACCGAAGTAACGAGGCGTTCGTGGAGAGAAGAAACCAAAGATGAACACCGCCAAAATCCCTGGCGAGATGAACCCTTGGAACTCTTGGATGTAAGCGAAGATGCTTTCAAAGTTATCCAGTTTCGGAGCCACGATTCCGGCCAGGATCACGAACAAGACGACGAAGAATCGGCCGACTCTAACGAGTTTGTGTTGATTGGATTCGCCGGTGAATTTGGCATACAAATCCATCGTCGCAATTGTCGACGCCGAGTTAAGCATCGATGCCAGCGAACTGATCACCGCACCACACAAGGCCGCCAAGACAAACCACGATATCATGGGATAGGGCTTAATCAGGTTCCTAACCAGAACCGGGAAAGCGGAGTCGTAATCGTAGCCGCGCAACATGACACCGGACGATGTCGCGTTGGCGGTTTCGTTGGCCAAAGCAGCACTCGCAAGGTCATTGATGCTTGTTGCTTGTGTCGCGATGTCAGCGGCAGGGTCGAATGTTTCCGAGCTGCTTGCGACCAGTGCATTTTGGGTGAAGACTTTCATCGCCAACTCAGGTTGCATTTCGACGAAGCTTTCATCAACAGCAAAGACGGTGGTTGCTTCCACTGCATCGAATGCCGCAATGTTCTTTTCGGCGGCACCCGAGTGGAGGTCCGCCGAAAACAGGTTGAACGCAAGTATGCCTGGGATGACAACTAAGAATGGGATCAATAATTTGAGCAGCGCGGCAAACACAATCCCCTTCTGTCCTTCGGCGAGCGACTTCGAACCGAGAGTTCGCTGCACGATGTATTGATTCAAACCCCAGTAGAAAAAGTTGGGGATCCATAGGCCGATCATCAGTGCGGTCCAAGGGATGTCCGAGTCTTCTTTAGGGCGAACCATGTGAACCTTACCGCCCGAACCATTGGGTCCGTTACGAACTTCCGCTTCACCGTCGACTCCATCGTTGAGCAACATAAAGCGACGCCAAGGACCGGCCTCTTCCAATTGAGCAACGGACGCGTCGGAGTTCGCAACCTTGGTTTTGAAAAGCTCCTCGGCAGGCGAGGTTGCTAGTTTGTCAAACGCCAAGAACATCACGATCGCACCGCCGATGATCAGTGCCGCACCCCAAATCAGGTCAGTCCAAGCACACGCTTTCAAGCCACCGATGAACACATACACGGCGGCAAAGATGGCAATCAACCAACACATCGAAGTCAGGTTGTTCAACACTGGAACTTCGTTGTAGTACTCCGAGACGAACTTCGCACCGGAGAAAATGACGGACGAGGTCGTCACGAAGACCAACGTGACAATAGCCGGAATCGCCATCGCCAAGCGAGCCACGCCATCAAAGCGGTACTCCAAGAATTCAGGAATCGTATACAGACCCGCCTTCAAGAACTTAGGCAGGAACCAGAACGCGACAAAGATCAGCGTCACCGCCGCCATCCATTCATAAGACGCGATGGCCATTCCCAACCAGTTGGCCGACGCACCGGACATCCCAACAAACTGCTCGGTCGAGATATTGGCCGCGATCAGCGAAAAACCGACCAACCACCAAGTCAAACCGCGACCGGCCAGAAAGTAATCTGACGCATCGTTGGACTCGTCCCCATCATCCCCCTTACTTTTCCAAATGCCCAAGGCAATCACGCCGACCACGGCGATGATGAAAAGTGCAACCTCAAGAATGTTCATGGCGACCAGTGGGGCTAGAGAAGCTGAATGAAAAGTAGTGTCCTCAAGATCGTACCCGAGGGGACGTCGTACAACCTTAATCGATTTGATCCGCCAGGTTAAACCGATGATGGGCTTGGCAACCGACGGAGGTGGAGTTGATTCCTAAAGAATGCTGCCAGGACGGTAAGCAGCGGCGTTTGGGTTGCCTTCGACCAACTTCGCGATGCGATCATTGACTCGCTGAACTTGATCGACGGCGTTTCCGATGAATTCAATCGGGGCGCCAATAGCGGCCTTCAACGCAGCAGCATCGAACGGAATCCGATCATCGGCGGCAAGACGCTCCAGCAGATCGTTGTCGTCTTGACCCGTTTCACGCATCGCCAAAGCGGCCGCAACAGCGTGTTCCTTGATCGTTTCGTGCACCGCTTCGCGACCCACACCCGCCTTCACGGCCGCGACCAAGATTTTGGTGGTGGCTAGGAACGGCAAATAGCGTTTCAGTTCGCGATCGATGACTGCTGGGTAAACGCCGTAGTCGACCAACACAGTCAAGAACGTTTCCATCTGGCCATCGATTGCTAGGAACGCATCCGGAATAGCGACGCGACGAACCACGCTGCAACTGACATCGCCCTCGTTCCACTGGTCACCCAACAAGCCGCTGACCATGGTTAGATAACCACGTAAGACAACGTTGAAACCATCGATGCGTTCGGCCGAACGGGCATTCATCTTGTGCGGCATGGCTGACGAGCCGACCTGTCCCGGCTTGAAGCCTTCGGTCGCCAGTTCAGCGCCCGCCATCAAGCGAAGGGTTCTGGCAAAGTTGGCCGGTGCTGAAGACGCCTGAACCAATGCGGACACCACATCAAAGTCCAGCGACCGAGCGTAAACCTGCCCCACCGAATCAAGCACGCTACCGAAGCCCAATCGCTCGGCAATGGTGGTATCCAACTTTTCCAGTTTGGAATTGTCGTTTTGAAACAGATCCAGCATGTCTTGCTGAGTACCAACAGGCCCCTTGATCCCTCGCAGCGGATATCGGGCGATCAACTCATCGATACGCTGGTGCGCGGTTAGAAGCTCTTCGGCGATGTTGGCGAAACGCTTGCCAACGGTAGTGACCTGAGCCGGCACGTTGTGGCTACGGCCAGCGATCGCAAGCTCAGCAAACTCGGCTGCTCGCTCGCCCACCAATGACAATGCCGTCACGATCCGGTCACGCACCAAGCAAAGTCCATTGCGAATTTGCAGTTGTTCGACATTCTCAGTCAAGTCACGGGACGTCATCCCTTTATGGATATGTTCGTGGCCGGCCAAAGCATTGAACTCTTCGATTCTTGCTTTGACGTCGTGCTTGGTCACTCGTTCGCGTTGGTCGATGGAGTCGAGATCGACCTGATCCACCACGGCTTCGTAGGCGGCGATGGCCGATTCATCAATGTCCACACCCAAAGTTCGCTGGGCCTGCATGACAGCGATCCAGAGTCGACGCTCTTGGATAACTTTGGCTTCGGGGGACCAAATTTCGACCATCGCGTCGCTGGCGTATCGGGCGGCGAGAACGTTAGGGAGCAGCGCTTTTGTCATGAATCGGCAACGGTGAGGGCTTCGAAAAAGTGAATCCGAACGCGGATCATAGTCAATCGCCCCCTCGAATCGAAGGGATTGATGGTGCTTGGCTACACCTCGGTGTCTCCAGCTACTCCGCTTCGCGATCGGCAGCTAAACTGGCGGCATGACATTGACTAGCCACGCGATCGTTCTGCTGGCGAAGTTGTTCAGTGGTTTCACGGTACGGTGGGTGGATTGCCAGCCGGATACTTGCCAACGGATTTACTTCGCCAATCACACCAGCCACCTCGATGCGGTGGTGCTGTGGTCGGCGCTACCCAAAGAGATTCGGGCGTTGACGCGGCCTGTGGCAGCCAAAGACTACTGGAGCGGAGGCTGGATAAAGCCCCACATGGCCCGCAGTTTCAACGCTTTGCTGATCGACCGAAAAGAGATCAAGGTCCACAAAAGCCCGATCGACAGCATGATTCGGCAAATGGAGGACATCTATTCGCTGATCGTCTTCCCCGAAGGTGGACGCAGTGCTGGCGAAGAAATGGGCCCCTTCAAAAGCGGGCTGTATTATCTCGGCAAGAAGCGGCCCGACCTGGAATTGGTTCCCGTCTATATGGAAAACCTCAATCGCATTCTACCGCGAGGCGAGGTGCTGCCAGTGCCGTTGCTGTCCTGCATCACGATCGGAGCTCCCATCTTTTTGGAAGCGGGTGAACCCAAGATGGAGTTCCTGAAGCGAGCTCGACAAGCCGTTCTGCAATTAAAAGACCAGTAAGTACTTCGAAAGAGTTCGCACAGCATGTCCAACGACCCGTATTCCCAATCGCCCGAAGCGTCCCGCGATCCGTTCGCCCAGCAAGGCAATCCGTCGCAATCGCCATACGACCCCAATCAGCCCGCGGGCTACCATTCAGGCCAGAATCCCAATGGCCCTAACGGTTTCGGGGGCCCGAACTCCAATATTCCGCCCAAAAAGACCGGTCTGGGTTGCTGGTTCTGGGGATGCCTCGGCACGCTGACCTTCGCGCTGTTGGCGATGGTGGCAATGGGCTTCGGGACCTATTGGTACCTGTCCAGCCAGGTCACTAAGTACACCGACGAACAACCCGCCGAAATCCCGGTTGTCGAATTAGACGAAGCCGAAATGCAGGCACTGCAAACTCGCTTGGAGACGTTCACCAACCAAGTGAAGGCCGACGACAGCGACAATGCAACCAACAACGTCGTGCCGACTGATTCGACCGCAACCAATCCACCAGCAGCCAATTCACCAGCAGCCAGTGGCGACGAATCACCATCGCCAGATATCCCACGTGAAGCGGAAACGGCCGAATCGCCCGAAGCGACTAGTACCCCGAAGCCGGTTAGCCCACCGAAAGTCAAAGAACTGGTGCTAACATCGGACGAGCTGAACGCCCTGATCAGTGCCGAAGAAGAACTTCGTGGTCGGGTGTTTGTGAAAATCGAAGACGGGCGTGTGTTCGGAACCATCAGCATTCCGACGGACATGATTCCCGGCGGATCAGGCCGCTACTTCAATGCCGACGGCGAATTCGACGTCTCGATGAAAGACGGAATCTTGGTGGTTCGGCTGGTCGATGCCAGCGTCAAAGGCGAACGGATTCCAGATGAAATCCTTGAAGGGTTCTCGCAAGGCAACTTGGCTAAAGACGCGTACAAGGACGCTGAGAACGCCGAAATGCTCCGGAAATTCGAAAGCATCGAAGTCCAAGACGATTCAATCATCTTGAAACTCAAGAGTCCTGAATCGGATCAGTAGCGACTCTACCTTCGTCCTTTGCTTAGTAGTTTCGGATGTAAACCGGAACTCGGAATACTTGACGATTGGGGTAACGACTTGATGTTGTCGGGCTTGGATTCCAGCTCGGACGCAAAGTCGGCGAACCGGCCCAGCGAGCTGCTTCCAATCGAGCAATTCGGCTGCGAGTTTCTTCAAGAGCTCGGGCCTGGCGGATTTCCATCGGGTCCACTGCTGGCCGAACCACGCTCGAACCTGGACGGTCCACAAGTTTGAAGTCCGAAGGGCTGCGAACTTCTTCACTGCTGCGAGGAATCATCGCTGGCGGTGTGATCGAGCGAGGCTTGTTTTCCGTTGAACGAGCAGTCTGATCCCGCTCGGCACGACGCTCGGGGGATTGAGCGATCCGGACGGTATCTCCCACCTGTACTTCATCGCCAAAGGGCATTTCGTCGTCTCGAAGCGAATTGCTTGTCCCCAGCTCCTCATCGAGATCGGAAAAATCAAACCGAGCGTCGGTGGGACGTTGGAACAGGTCATCCAGTCCTTGAGCCCCCGCGGGTGCAGCCCAGGTGGCGGCGGAAGCAGCGATAACGGAAAGGACAACAAGTCGGACTGAGCTGATATTCATCACATTGGGCCCAAGAAGATAATGGCGTGTGATGGTCGTATCGGCTGACATCGGTATCCGTCTGAACGCACCGATCGTATTTCGAATTCCAAACGATCAGCTTGGTCCGGTCGTTCAGCTCACACTGACTTTGCGGGCCACAGCCGCCAGTTCGACGGGGATCACTCCCACTGCATCGCTGCTCGCTTTTCCAGCAACCAATCCAGGTCGTTTGACTGAGCCCGAAGGCGAAACCAACGTTGAATTGGGAATCTACAGCAATTAGGTAAGCCGTGATCCGCCGCAGATACCGCTCGCAATGATGCGTTTTGTCGATCGAACGCGAAACGTTGAGAAATTTGACCAAGAATCCCCTGCATGAGGGTGCAAATTGAAGCGACTTTGTTAATCTTAAATGTAGTTTCGCAATTCCAACCAACACACGACTATCCGGCGAGCTGCCCGGACTCGCCAAAATTGCGAACCACACCCACCTACTGACAGTTTTCCTCAGGAGTCACTTCCATGACCAAGTCCATCCTTTACTCCGTCTTCGCTCTGGCATTGTTGACCACCACCGTCGGTTGCCCACCACCAGCACCAACCGCTGATGTCGACACCGATACCGATACAGCCGCAGTTGTTGACGACAACATGACCGCAACCACCGAAACTCCTTCGGACAACGTGACCGCGACCACCGAAACTCCGTAATTTGAACGGCTGTTTCCGCGACATACCCACCGTCGTGAAATTGACGTCGGTGGACCTTGTCGCTTTGAAAATCTTGACCGACACGTTGGTTTCCAACCCGTGTCGGTCTTCTTTGGTAGTGGGTTTAGTCGGCACTTTGGGTGCCGGCAAAACCCGTCTATGCCAAGAACTCGGTCGATCGTTGGGAATGCAATCCGGCGAAATCACGAGCCCCACGTTCACGCTAGTGCGAACGTATGAGGTGCCCGCACCGACCCCTGATCAGCCCCCCGATCCACCATCGGCAATTCCAACCGATGGTAACGTTGCGGCAAGCACTGCGTCGAGCATGATGCCTCGCCGGTGGCACCACCTTGACGTGTACCGCGTCGCCGACGAAGACGAATGGTGGGAACTCGGTATCGAAGAACTATGGGACCAGGACCAAACCTGGACCATTCTGGAGTGGGCCGATCGATTTGAATCGTTGATGCCGGCCGATACGCTCTGGATCGAAATCCTTGCCGCAGGATCCGAACAGGCCGATCAACGGGAAATCGTCTTCCGGTGTGCTGACCCCGAACTGACCGATTGGCTGGGCAGGGTTGAGCGAGAGTTCACCGCCAGGCAACTTGCTCGATAAAAAGCTGTGATTCCACTGGCCGGTACGCTCTGGCGACCTACCTTTGGGTATGAAATGCCACGAGCTAGCCGAACAACTCGCCCAGGATCGTCCCGATCTGTCACCGGTTGAGATCGCGCGTCTATGTTTGATCCTGCTTAATGGTGAAAGCGATCCAGCTCGACTGCAGGATCCCAAGGTCAGAAACCAAGCTTGGCAAAGCGCCTGTTTCCGATTTGAACTAGCGACAGATCAACACACTGCGGTCGCCGATGAAGTGGACCAAATGTTTGGCGACACGCCCGTCGAGTTTTCGCCTGACCAACTTTGGACACTCTCCCGAGCGGTCAAAGTACAAAGCCAAATGCTTGAGCTGTTCACCGAACAAGTCTCGCTGGCTTAATCGCTAGTCGCTCACTACGGCACCTGGCGAAACTCACCGCCGGTTTCATCGGCTAGTGTTCGCAAGAAGATCGCCGTATTGCCAAGATGCCCGATCCCGATCGTGTGAAATTTCAGGTGCCGCGTTTGATTGCGACGAACGATCCGATCGATGATTTGGTCGGGCCGTTTGACCTCACCGAACGTCGGTTGCCCGTCGGTTAACATGAACACCGCTTCGAGCTGATCATCAAATTGGGTCGCCTGCACTAACGCCCCATAGGTATTGGTCTTATCACCGGATCGCACGCGTTCGATGAATGCGGTTGCATCGCGTTTGTTGTCTTTGGATGCCGGAATCAATTCGTCACGGTACAGATTCACCGTGGTATCAAAGATCATCAACCCAAACTCGGTATCGTCAGACAAACCGTTGATGGTGCGGACCAGTTCGGCCTTCGCAGCCTGCAACCTTGTGCCATAATGGGCCGGTTCATTCATGCTTCCCGAACAATCAATGATGAACAACATCCGCGCGGCCGTCAGGTCGATTCCATAGTACTGGCCTTTCACCAACTTCGGCCGATCTTGCGAGGTCGACGATACCGCTTGCAGCTTCAGCCCACCGTCGCCCGGATCGGATTCGGCCGGTGGTTCGACATCCAAATAAACTCGATCGAGCAGGGCACTGATCGGGTGCGCCGCTTGCCATGTATCCAGTTCATCCGCATCCCCGTCGAAGTCACGGATATCGACTTGGCCCAATCGCTCAACAACCTCATGTCGAAGTTGCCCATCCAGTTGTCCTGCCAATCGCCCCAGCAATTCGATAGCTCGTGGATGGTGCAGATTGGCGATTGATCGAATCAGCGCAAATCGGAACGCATATCGCTGCTCGAAAACGGGACGCTTGATCTGTTCGGCGAGTGAATCGATTGCCTCATCGAGCCCCAACTTCCCGACTACGTCCATCGCGGTCATGGCAATGATCGGATCGGAATGCTTCACGGCATCAATCAACAGCGGCGCTACTTGTGGCGATGGACTAACGCTGACCACCCAAAGCAGATCCGATACGCTGCCCAGTTCGCTTTCGATCTCGGCGGGATCCTGATTACCGATCTCGTCAGCTCGCTGCTGCATCAGATCGCGAGTCGCTCGAATGACGACGTCGATATCGCGGTGCAAGTCCTCTCGTGCCACCGAGAGTTTGGCGATCATGTTGCTACGAGACTTGTCGCTACGGCCGGTCAAAATCCGATGCAATCGTCGTTGCGCTGGCGTTTCGATGACCGCGTCAGGTGACTCAGCCCCGCCCCGACCTAAACCAAGGCACGACAAAACGACAATTAACCCGCCAATGAAAACGCTCTTTCGACGAATGAACACTTCGGTGGACTCCCCCAAGACCGGATACTTGCCTCTAATCTAGCGTTTAACTGTTTCCGTTTGGCAAATTTCGTTCAGAGAACTCAATCGAATGACCCTTCCTGCATCGAGCCGGTCATCGGTATTCGAGTCCCGAAGCCGTCACGAAAGCTCAGAGATGCGGTTGGTTTTGGAATCCGTAGGGATTCCTGCGGTATTGACGCAACACGACGGCCAATGGCAAGTCGAGGTCGGCAGCCCCAACCACGACCGGGCCCTGGCGGAACTGGAAGCCTATAGTTTGGAAAGATCCAGCGATTCGGTGGTGGCCCAGCCTCGACAGCTAGTCTTGGCGGGTGCCGGTTGGGGCGTCTTGGTGTACGTGCTAACGCTGATCTCGATCGACCTGCTGGCACGTGTGTCCGCATACGGATGGCCCTGGGAATCCGTTGGCCGATTGCGGGCAGGCGATGTGATGAGCGGCCAAATCTGGCAAACCGTTTCGGCGTTGACACTACATGCCGACACCGGCCATTTGGCGTCAAACCTATTGTTTGGATCCCTCTTCGGGTTCCTGGCCGGTCGTATTTTAGGTGGTGGATTGGCTTGGCTGACCATCGTCTCCGCTGGTGCCCTTGGCAACACATTCAATGCCATCATGCGGCACGCCGACCACAGCTCCATCGGTGCGTCCACCGCCGTGTTCGCGGGCTTAGGATTGCTCGTCGCTCACGCGATCGTGCCTCGACCGGGGTCGCGACAAAACGCCCGTGAGCGATACATGCCATTGATCGCCGGCGTCATCATGCTCGCCTATTTGGGCACCGAAGGCGAACGAACGGACGTGTTAGCACACGTGGCCGGATTCGTCGCCGGGTTGTTAGTCGGCTGGCTCGCCTGCCGCGTCCCCGAACGCTGGCTCGCGAGTACCACTTTCCAGTGGGCCACCGGGATCACAACCCTCGCATTGATTGCCGCAGCCTGGACAGTGGCGATTGTTACCGGTACCCAATCATCGTGACGGATTCACGACGGCGATATCAATGCCAAACTCAAACGGCTAATCCTTGTCCGCTCGCAGGACGGAGATGAACGCTTTTTGAGGGATGTTGACGCTGCCGAATTGCTTCATCTTGGCTTTCCCCTTTTTCTGCTTATCAAGCAGTTTCTTCTTACGCGAAATGTCACCGCCGTAACACTTCGCCGTCACGTCTTTACGAAGCGCCGCGATGGTGGCTCGCGCGATCACGGTTCCGCCGATTGCACCTTGAATAGGAATCTTAAATTGGTGACGCGGAATCGCCTCGGCCAGTTGTTCGCAGTAATGCAGTGCACGAGCTCGTGATTTATCGCGATGGACCAAGTACGCCAGTGCATCGACTGGTTCACGGTTGACCAGGATGTCGACCTTGACGATGTCCGTCTTTCGATACTCGATCGGCACGTAATCAAACGAACCATAACCTCGAGTGATCATCTTGAGTTTGCCATAAAAATCAAACAACACTTCGCCCAACGGCATTTCGCTGGTCACCTCGACCCGACCGGCCGACAGGTAGTTCATTGTTTGACTTTCGCTGCGGTGTTCCCGGCACAACTCCATCACCGGCCCGACGTAGTCTTCGGGAATCAGGATCTGTGCCCGAATGTAGGGCTCGCTGACCGAGTCGATTGTCGAAGGGTCAGGCCAGTTACTTGGATTGTCGATATCCATGGTTTGGCCATCCTTGAACTTCAGCTCGTACTTCACCGAAGGAGCTGAGATGACCAACCCGATATCGAATTCTCGCTGCAACCGTTCTTGGATCACGTCGAGATGCAACAGTCCCAAGAAGCCACAACGGAAGCCAAAACCGAGCGCAGCTGAACTGTCTTTTTCGTAGGTCAACGCGGCGTCATTGATCGCCAGTTTCTCGAGCGCCTTGGTGAGGTCTTGATACTCATCGGTGCTCATCGGATAGACCGACGAAAACACGACTTGGCGAGCGGGCTGGTAGCCTGGGATTGGCGCATCAGCGGGATGATCGACCAGCGTGATCGTGTCACCAATCTCGATATCTTGCACCGACTTCACACCGGCCACAATGTAGCCCACTTCACCGGCGGTCAGCTGTTTCTTGGGCACCAACTTAAATTGATTGTACCCCAACTCGTCGACGGTGAAGTCACGCTTGGCGTGCATGAAGCGGATATCGTCCTTGGGCTTAAGCGTGCCTTCGATCACCCGGCACTGCAGGATCACGCCACGGTACTTGTCGAAAAACGCATCAAAGATCAGCGCCTTCAGCGGTGCCTTGGGATCGCCGGTTGGCGGTGGTAAATGTGTGACGATTCCTTCCAAAACGTCTTCGATGCCCTGTCCCGTCTTGGCGGAAACTGGAATCGCGACGAATGGATCGAGCCCCAAATCCTCGTCGATCTCCTCACGAACCCGCTCGACATCGGCCGCCGGCAGGTCGATCTTGTTGATCACCGGCAGCAGCTCGAGGTCGTATTCCATGGCCAGATACAGGTTGGCAACCGTTTGGGCCTCGACGCCCTGGGAAGCGTCGACCACCATCAACGCGCCCTCACAGGCCATCAGTGAACGCCGCACTTCGTGGGAAAAGTCGACGTGCCCGGGCGTGTCAATCAAGTTAAGCTGGTAGTCCTGGCCATCACGAGCGGTGTAGCTCAGGGTGACCGTGTTGCTCTTGATCGTGATCCCTCGTTCCCGTTCAATGTCCATCGAATCGAGCATTTGATCGTGAAATTCCCGCTGGCTGATACCATTGCAGGATTGAATCAAACGATCGGCCAGGGTCGATTTGCCGTGATCGATGTGGGCGATAATACAAAAGTTGCGTATTTGTTTCATACGTCGTATAGGACGAAGGTGAACGGGACCGGTTTTAGCGGCAGGATACTCTTTCGGAGGGTTTTTGGCGAATGCCGTTAACAGGGAAGAATCTGCCTCTGTTTTGCACCTCCGCACAGCGTTGTCTTTGAAGTCCTTTAAGGCGGTCAACTTGCTTAGAAAATATGTCGTGAACGATCGTCCGCAAGCGGCACTGCCTCAATGACAGAAACGCTCGTCCATGACCTGCTGCTGATTCTGGCGGGTGGCCTGCTCGCTTCGCTCATGTGTCGGCGGCTTCGTTCGTCGGTGCTGATTGGCTATTTGCTGGTCGGGGTTTTGCTCGGCCAGGGAGTCCTGGGCTGGGTCCAGGATGAACATCACCAACTTGAGCACTTCGCAGAATTGGGCGTATTTCTGCTGCTATTCTCGATCGGACTCGAGTTTTCGATCGATGACCTCCTACGCCTCGGGCGTCATTTTGTCGTCGGCGGTTTCGTACAAATGGTGCTGGTCATCGTCCCGGTTGCGGCTGGATTGATGTATTTGGAGATGCAGTGGCGGCCGGCCGTTTTGATCGCCACCGCGATCGCGTTCAGTTCCACCGTTTTGGTCTTCAAATCGCTCTCCGAATGGGGGCAATCCCAACAGCCCCACGGCCGGCTAGCAATCGGAATCCTGCTTTTCCAGGATGCCACCTTGGTACCGCTGTTGTTGCTGATGCCCATGTTGGCGGGCGACGGGGAGAATACCGAAGCGTCCCAGTACGCATGGATGTTGTTGGTGTCGTTGTTTTTCGTCGCCAGCATCGTCGTCTTACGAAATATCCTAGCGAAGTGGGTAATCCCTCGGCTCGCCGGCTTCCGCAGCCCAGAAATCGTGGTCCTGTTCACGCTCGTCTCGCTGGGCGGGTTCACGTTAGCGGCCTCCCAAGTCGGGCTGCCACCCGCCGTTGGTGCGTTCGCCGCCGGATTGATTTTCAACGGCAATCGCTGGACAACGCAAATTGACGCCTTGTTCTTGCCCTTTCGCGAGACGTTCTCGGCGATCTTCTTTGTCGGCTTGGGACTGATCCTGGATCCAAGATTAATTTGGGAACAACCGTTGTTAATGGGAGCGGCTTTGGGAGCGGTGATCGCGATTAAAACGGCAGCCGCTTCGGTATCCCTATTCCTGACCGGACTGTCATGGCGAAACTCCTTCGCGATGGGAATTGGACTGGCGCACGTGGGTGAGTTCGCTTTCGTCGTGGTCTTGATCGGACTGGAATCAACCATCCTTACCGAGCTCCAATACCAGCGAGTCGTTGCCATTTCCGTCGGCTCGATGTTGCTAGCACCAGCCCTTTTGCAGGCCGGCTTGCGGATGATTCGCGAAACACGCCAAAACGATGTCAAGCAATTGATTACAAGCTCGGCTGATAATGCGAATTGCCGGGCCATCGTCATCGGTGCCGGACCAATCGGAACCCGTGTGACGGCTCAACTCGAGACGATGGGCAAAGACGTGTGCTTGATCGACTTCAGTCCCATCAATCTCCATTCCTTCACCCAGGCTGGGTTTCGAACCGTCGCCGGTGATGCCAGCAATCCACAAATCTTGGAGTTGGCCGACGTCCAAGGTTGTTTGGTTATCGTGATCTGCGTCCCCGACGATCGAGTAGCGTTGCGGATTTTGAAAACCATTCGGCGAACCAAGACGTCAGCCAAACTCATCGTTCGTTGTCGGTATCAATCCAATGTCGCCGTTTTGCGAAAAGCCGGTGCGGACTCAATCGTGACCGAAGAAACCGAAGCCACGCTGGCTTTGCTACGAACGTTGGGCAACTTCACCGAAAGCGAAACGCCGGCAGCGGATCCAGTCGGAGCAGACGTGAACCATGACTGAATCGATCACCGAAGCGTTGGCAACACTCTTACCGGACGCCTCACGGTTTCAGGTTCTTGGTCAGGTCGGTGGTGGGTGCATCAGCCAAGCGTTTCGGGTATCCGCCTTATCCATTAACGACGAGCACAATCACGACAAACCCAAGAGCTACTTCGTTAAGCAAAACGATGCCACCTTCCTCGACAACTTTCGTGCCGAGGTGGACGGGTTGAAAGCGTTAGCGAAAGTGGCATCCGGTGTGGACGGATTACACGTTCCCGAACCCATCGTTGTTGAAACGATCGGACGACATGCCTATTTGATACTTGAATGGTTGGAAGCATCGGATACCCCGATCTCACAACACCAGTACGGACAAATCATCGCTGCGTTCCATCAAGCCGGCTCAACCAATCAGATCGGATATCCATCCGACAACTACCTCGGCGCAGCACGTCAAATCAACACCCCGGCGATGACGTGGAACGACTTCGTTGCCGAACACCGGCTTCAGTGGCAGTTGAGCCAAGCGACTCAGTCCCACCGTGCTTCAGACCGATTGATTCGTGATATTGAGGCAATTATTGATTGCCTGCCCGACGTGCTGTCCGGGCGAATCGACCAAACCTCGCTGTTGCACGGTGATCTGTGGAGCGGCAACGTCCTGTTCACCGATGACGCCAGCGTCACGCTGATTGACCCCGCTGTTTATCACGGTTGCCCCGAAGCGGAACTGGGAATGATCCGGCTATTCGGGGGTGTGGGTCACGACTTTTATGCAGGTTACAACTCCGTCAGCCCGCTTCCCAACGGCTGGGAACGTCGTTGCGACATCTACACACTGGTCCATCTGCTGAATCATCTGAACCTGTTTGGCGGAAGTTATCTCAGCCAATGCGAACAGATCGCGACTTCGATTATGATGGAGCGATGAATTTGATTCACCACTTCTTTCGATCCGAGTGCCTTTCCTTCGCAGCGATCTTGCTGTGTTTCGGGATCAGCCTGGCACCGACCCAATCGATCCATGCGGACATGCTGACCCGCGAAGGTGTTCATCTGCGGTTAACCAGCGACGTCGCCGACGAAGCAACGTTGACCGAATTCGTCAGCTCGTTTGATGCGGCGGTGCCTCAATGGTGCGAGTTCTGGGGCGTGCCGGTGGATCGCGTCCAGGGCTGGAAGATCGACGGTTACTTGATGCGGAACGAAGAGGCGTTTCGTTCCACGGGCGTGTTACCGGCCAGCGTGCCTGAGTTTCGTTATGGGTTCGCCTCCCCTGCAGCCGTCTGGGTTCACTACCAATCAACGACCTATTCCAACCGGCATCTGATCCTGCATGAAGGCGTTCACGCGTTAGCGATCAAGCTATTCAACGGTGGCGGCCCGAGTTGGTACATGGAGGGCACCGCTGAATTGCTGGCCACCCACCGCGATCGGCAAAGCAATCTCAACGGCCGTCCGGCTGGCTTGTTGGCACAAACATCGGATCAATTCCTAATCAATGATCTTCCCCGAACGCGTCGGGAATCACCGATGTGGGGTCGGTACCGGGTAGTCGACGAAACTCGACAGGCGAAACGATTGCCAACGCTGGCAAGCGTGATGAAGTTGCCAATGAATTTGGCGGGCGATGTCGAGTCTTACACTTGGTGCTGGGCGGCCGCGTTGATGTTGACCCACTATCCCGACACGCGAGATATCTTCGTCCAAGCGGCTCGCAATGGAGCCGATCAAACACCGGCCTTCACGACCAAGTTCTATCGCGAGCTTCAACAACAATGGCCCGTCATCCGAGCCCGTTGGCAACTCTGGCTGAACGATCTTGAATATGGTTTTGACCCGAAATCAAGCCGCGTCGAATTGTCGGTGGACGATCCTCGCTACAACAAGACTCGTCTTACCCATGCGATTGATGCCAGACTGGGTTGGCAATCCGTGGGCGCCTGGTTCCCTAAAGGCACACGACTACAAGTTCGCGGTTCGGGAACCTGTGTAATCGTGAATGAGGAATCCGTTGCAAGCGAAGTCGACAACCCGGGTCAGCGACGTGATTGGACCAGTGGTCCCGAGGGCGTGACGGTGAAATACCATCGTGGGCATCCAATCGGACAACTGCAATGGTGCGTCTTACCCATCCCCAGCGGACAAGACAACAAACTCACCTCGCTGGAAATCGGCGGCGTATCCGGCGCCGAAACCTCAACCATCGAAGTCAAGCAACCCTCGTGGCTGCTATTTCGAATTCACGATGTCCCCGGCCAAGACGGGCTATACCAACGATCCGACAACCGAGGTTCGTACGAGGTTGTCGTCGCTCCTTAAGCGGCGCGGCGAGTGGTACTCGCGGCACTGCGTTCAGCCCATTTGCCTGACTCGTTGCTCAACACGATACTGCTATCGTGAAGCACCTTCACCAATCGCTCGGCAAGCGCGTCGGCTTGTTCGGTCGCGACCGCAGCGTCAATCAGAACCACATCCATCCGGCCCAGCCGATTGGAAACGCTTAACAGTCCACGCGAGACGGGTTCAGGAAAGATCACTGGACGAACCAGCAAACCGCTGAGTTGACGGTGGTAGTCGCGCATTGCCACTTCACCGTTACCCATTTCAAACTCGTCAATCACAGCAGCTTTGATCGCCAGCGATTGCGGGTCCGCTTCGTTGGCCAAAGTCGACAAGATAGCGGGCATCCGAGAACCATCTCCCACGCCAATTTCCAGAATACTGGCGGGCTGATGTCGCTTCAGAATCTTCAACAAGGCGTCATGCTGGCCTTGCGAGACCATCGACAAGACCCGCCGCAACGGCGCAGGTGCCGTACGGGCTGGCGCGGCGACCACCGGAGTTTTGGTCACCGGCGCACTGGACGCTTGCTTTTTCGAGGTCGTTTTTGCCGCGGTCGTTTTCTTGGCTACAGGAGCCTTTTGCGGCGCTGCAGTCGCTCGAACCGGTGCCTGGACCGCTTGAGTCGTTTCCACGCTCGCGACTACCGCTTGGGCGGTCGCTTCGTGGGTGGAAGTTTCTTTCTCGGCGGAACGGCCACACAAAGAATTCCAAAGTTTTTTGAGTGGCATCGTCATCTCACCCTGAAATATGGCTCCACGGACATCGGAGTCAGTCCGCGTTGCCTACGCGTGCCGCCTGACTGATAGTTTCATTCGGTACAACCGCTCTGTGAACTCGACCAGGAATAAGGAAGGTTCGATTAGGTAAAATCGGTCATGCTTTCGGGAGCCTCCGCGAGAATCATGACCTAAGCTTCGGCATGAAAACTGATCCAAGCGAACTGGACGCTTCGCCAGCGGCAATCGAAAACTGTGAACCAAGATTGGCACTTTCAGCCAGTTTCATGGGTGCGTGGCTGGCTCCATTGGCGGATCCGACCCAAGATCACGCCGTTGACGACGCCAACAGCACCCCCGCGATCGACCCGGTAGAGTTTTTGCCCACCTGCCCGGCTACTCCTGCACTGACGACCGCCCCGATCGCAGTCGCGAACCAAGCGTTCAACGACCTGCCGATTGCCGCCGCGATTCTGAATCCCGCCGCACCGCTCAATTCGTCAGCATCACCGACGACCGGATCCACGCTCGATCAAGCGTTCGCACAATCCATTCTGAACACCGATCCGAACGGCGATGGTGATTCGCTTCTGGACCAAGCCGCACGAATTGGCTCAGGCAGCGGACTGGACGGCTACGGACAAACGATTGCCGTGATCGATTCCGGTATCGCTTACGACCACTACGCTTTCGCGAACGAATCAGGCCAAACCGGATTTGGTTCGGGCTACCGAGTCGTCGGTGGCTGGGACTTTGCTGAAAACGATGCCGACCCGTATGACGATGCCCCCTCGGGATACCACGGATCTCATGTCGCCGGACTGGCCGGTGGGATGACCGAAACCATTGAAGGCGATACGTTCCGCGGAGTCGCACCGGGCGCCGACTTAGTCGCTTTGCGTGTTTTCGATGATGCTGGCAACGGCAATCTGGCTTGGATCGAACAGTCGTTGCGATGGGTGTACGACAACCAAGACTCGTTTGAATTCCCCATCACTACCGTCAACCTATCGCTCGGTTCGGAACTGACGGACGCCAATCGCGACTACGCCTATGGCCTCCTCGAAGACGAACTACAACTTCTATACGAAGACAATATTCTCGTCTTCGCCGCTGCCGGCAATGGGCAAGTCAAACTATCGCCCGATGCCGATGACCTGATGTATCCCGCATCGAGCAGTTGGGTATCCGCCGTCGGTTCCATCGACACCAACGGTAACCTCAGCGGATTTTCACAGCGTGCCGATGACATGTTCGTCGCCGAAGGGCAGCAATTAGAAAGCAGCGTGCCCGAGCACGTTCTTGGCTACGATGGATATGTCAACGATTACACCTCGTTGAGCGGCACCAGCATGTCCAGTCCTCAAGTCGCGGCCGCATCGGCGATCGTTCGACAGGCCATGCAAGAAGCGGGCATCGAAGCGACCTCGCAAAGCATTCTGCAGCGCATGCAAGAAACCTCGGTGGAACGGATTGATCCCACTACCGGCGTCTCCTACCGATCACTCGACTTAGAAGCTGCTATTGATTTCGGCACCAACAACTCAAACAATCCCGACCCGGGTAATGAAGCTGGTGAACCGATTCCCGATCCAGTTCAAACAATCACGGGTTACGACGGCGGCTCGGGGACAGACAACCTGGAACTCGACTTACGCCAGATCCTGTCCGGTGATGTGAATGCAAACTCACCGATGCTGACGGATGCCAGTGGGCAATACCAGATCAGCATGGACAACGGCACCATTGTCATCGATGCCGGTGCCGGTTCGGACACGCTCCAGATTTTCGGATCAACCGGTAACGAGCAAATCACACTGCGTCCCACCACTGGTGCCAATGCGGGTTCTTCCACAATCGCGTTTGCCGGCGGGGTGATTGAACTGCGCGGATTTGAAAACGTTAGCTTCATCGGCGGAGGCGGCGAAGACCGAGCCACGCTTTATGATTCCGACGGCAACGACGAGCTACGTTCATCCCAGAACGAAGCGTTGCTTAGCGGCGTCGGATTCCAGTTTGAGCTTGAAGCGGTCAAAAAACTATACGTTCATGCCACCGCCGGCGGTAGCGATACCGCACACCTGACCGATACCGAATACGACGACCAATTGGTCATCCGGCCGCAATTCAGCTCGATGCGGGGCGGGGATCATTTTCAAGCCGCATTTGGTTTTGAACGCGTCTTTGCGTATGCCGAAACCGGTGGCAATGACCACGCCGACCTAGGCGACAGTGCGGGCAACGACATCATGTCGATCTCGCAAACTCGATCGTTGATCAGCAGTTCCGGTTATCGCGCCAGTGCACTGGGATTCGAGAGTGTAGAAGCGACCGCGTCGCGTGGCGGTGACGACACCGTTCGTATTTATGTTGATGACCCGAATGGAACCTGGCATGCCAGCGAATCATTGACCCAGTGGTCCGGTGCCGATGGAACCAGCCGCATCGCTAGAGGCTTTGAACACAGCCAAGCGTTTGAGAACTATGAAGCGGTGCCGATCGGATCCAGCTCAGTGGCGACGAACCCGTCCGCCCTGGCGTCAACACCTCTCGCCGCGGCCCCAGCGATGACAACCAACGCCAGTGATCTGGAACGAGAAAACGACGAGCATCTTCGCGCTCTGCGAATGTTGTTTGAAGAGCTCGCGTAAGCCTTCCCGGTCAGCCTGACGCGTCATACGCCTTAGAAAATTGCTGATACTCCGGTGCCGCTCAACTCAACAAAATGACAAAGGCGATCGCACCGAGTAAAAAGCTCACTCCCAAATAGATCGCGATCCCCCACCGGTTCGAACCGCCGGTTTTTCCGTTGTAGGCACGACCGCAACGAGTGCAGCGAACGTGCTTGAGCAGCTTCGGCCCCAACACCCCGCCCCACCAAGTCATCCCAACCATCTTGGCCGCGATCTGACCACAATTCGGACAGGCCACATAACGCCCGGCATCTTCCGGCAACGGCTCAGCAACTGCGGAGTCAGTCGTTTCAGGAGCCTGGTAGGGATTCGGTTGATCAGACATTGCAATCACTCCGTTGCAATACGAGTTAAAGCGAGCAGGTTACTATCGAGATCGTCGCCAACATACATCTGGGTTATGGCAACTCTCGCACCCAAATATTCTTGAAGCGGATCGGGCTGCCTTCGGATTCCAAACACAAATAGCCCTGCGACGGTGAACAGTCTCGGCCCCCGGACACCTCGACACCGTTCACCCACAAACGGATCTCACCATTGATCCCGCGAATGTAGTACCGGTTCCAATGGCCACTTCCATGAGTGGTTTGCTGAGTAGGGAAGCTGCGAGATCCATTGGGCGAGAGAGGCTCAAAAGGTTTCATCGAGGATTTCCCCACGGCAAAGACATCGCCGTTGCTAGTGAACCAAGTCGGTTCCTTCCCCGACCTTTCACGATATTGCCTCGCGTAGTCATGGTCGAGCATCTGAATTTCGATTCCGCTGTTGGGCAACTTGTTAGGTGGCAGCCCTTCCAATGCGGCGGCGGGAACCCAGGCAAAAACGCCTGAATTGCCTCCTGGCTTGAGATGCATCCAATCGATCACCATCTCGAAATTGATGTACTGTTTCTTGGTCCGCGTCACTCCGATCGGTGTGCCACTACCCAGTGCCTCATACCCCGTGGCTTCATCCCCGCTGAAGACGAGTGTGAGATCGTCCCCGTTGACCCGTTCAAAATCACCAGCCCCAAGCTGATTCCAGCCAGCCGACTGAGGATCGAAAACGGTGATTTCCAAAGCCGGAGGTTTCGTTGCCGGTGTCTCCGTATGATCCGAAGTCGGCTCCTGACCGGTGGCAGCATGGGCCATGACGATCACAAACATCAACGCGCCGGCTGGGAATGCTTGAAATTGTAGAAAACTTCGCTCAGTCATCGGTCATCACTAATTTAACTGTAAACAAGATTCTTCGGCACTTAGCGACACACTGTATCCCATTAGCGGCGTCTGATGGCGCACAAGAATCATCGTCTCGACACCAATGCCGAATATGGCCAATATTCCAGCAATGCATTCGTCGTTGACCGTCGACGTCAGACTATTACTATCCGACGTCTGCATTCCCCATTCACACTCAATTTAGCCACATGCTTAATTTTTTTCGTCATCAGTCCAACTCGATTAAGAACGATTTACTATCTGGACTGACCGTCGCACTGGCACTTGTTCCCGAAGCGATCGCATTCGCATTTGTCGCTGGTGTATCGCCGCTAATCGGTCTGTATTCAGCGTTCTTCATCGGTCTCATTACAGCAATCGTCGGTGGCCGTCCGGGCATGATCTCGGGAGCAACCGGAGCGATGGCTGTAGTAGTGGTTTCCTTGGTAGCCGAACACGGCGTGGAATACCTATTTCCAACCGTGATCCTTTGCGGGTTGCTGCAGATCGCGGTGGGAACCGGCCGGCTTGGGAAATTGATCCGAATGGTGCCGCACTCGGTGATGCTGGGCTTCGTCAACGGCCTCGCCATCGTGATTGGATTGGCCCAACTGGGAAGTTTCAAAACACTCTCCGAAGCAAACGAATTGGTCTACCTGAACGGTTTTCCCCTCGTCGTGATGCTCGCCCTGGTTGCTTTGACGATGGGCATCATCTACTTCCTGCCCAAGATCACGACCGCGGTTCCAGCATCGTTGGCAGCGATTTTGACGGTGACCTTGTTGTCCGTCGCGATCAACTCGTCGATGACCCAACCTGGCGAAGAAAACCTACTGGCCACCGTTGGTGACATGCTTCGCACCAATACGAAAGCCGCGATGGCGGTTGAAGCGAATGCCAAGGTGGACATCGACACGATGGCAATGACAACGGATAGCTCGTCGATGACTTTGGTCAGCGTTCAATCCAATACCGAACTGAAAGCCGATGCCCTCGACCTCGATTTCGCTGACACGCCTTTGGTGAACCCCAACATCATGGGGTCGGCACCACAAACCGCCGACGCCCCCACGCCCGATGGCGACGCAGACGAGGTGGCATCAGGTATCAGTGGCGGATTGCCCGTCCCGTTTTTCATGGAATACGAGATGGTGCCCATGAACCTCACCACCCTGAAGATCATCTTCCCCTTCGCCATCATCCTATGCGGTGTCGGACTGATTGAATCGCTGATGACACTGACGTTGATCGACGAAATCACCGAAACTCGTGGTCAGGGCAATCGCGAATGCATCGGCCAAGGTGTCGCCAACCTTGTGTGTGGTTTCTTTGGTGGTATGGGCGGTTGTGCGATGATCGGACAATCGCTGATCAACGTGAACTCAGGCGGTCGCGGCCGACTGTCGGGGATCGCGGCAGCGATTAGCTTGCTGCTGTTCGTTCTCTTCCTTGCACCGTACATCGAGCAAATCCCCATGGCCGCGCTCGTTGGCGTGATGTTCATGGTTGTGATTGGAACGTTCGAATGGGCATCACTGAAGATGTTCCGTCGCATGCCTCGCAGTGACATGTTTGTGATGGTTCTGGTTGCGGCCTACACCGTGTTCATGCACGACTTGGCATCCGCCGTGATCCTTGGTGTGATCGTTTCGGCATTGGTCTTCGCATGGCAACACGCCACACACATTGCCGCCGACGTCCAGATCAATGAATTCGGCAGCAAAGTCTATCAGCTTCACGGCCCACTCTTCTTCGCCTCGGTAACGTCGTTCAAAGACATGTTCGACGTCGCGGGTGATCCAGACGACGTCGTCATCGACTTCTACTACACCCGCGTCTATGACCAATCCGGTCTCGAAGCTATTAACACTTTGGCGGAAAAGTATGGTGCCGCTGGCAAGAAGTTGCACCTTCGACACCTCAGCCAAGAATGCCTGATGTTGCTCGACAAAGCAGGCGATCTGGTTGAAGTCAATCTAAGTGAAGACCCGAACTACCACATCGCGACCGACCGCCTGGGTTAGGGGCAATGCATTCCGAGAAGCGGCTTCGCAAGTCAGAAGCCAAACAATACTTCGGGTCGAGTCCGTTTGATCTTGTCCTTGATTTCCGAAGACAAATCTCGGGCCCAAATGCTGGCCGACTGAAGTCTTGGAAGCACACGGTCGTCCGCCAAGACCTCCAGACAATCGCCAATCACTTAGCCGAAGTGAAATTCACCAACCCATGAGCCAAGCAATCGCTTTGCAAGTGTAGAACGATTGTCCCCAATCGTTTGAGCTCATCCGATCGCGCACAACTCCCAAGCGATTGGGACAATCGCTCTACAATGAAGACATGCATTCACGATCTCGATCAGGTCGGAATGCTCTGGCTGAATCATTCCAGGTCGATGCCACGAGCCAGCGACGAACCTCAGGCCCCATCGGTTTGGAACGCTCTCGAAAAAGCGTCCGCGTACTTTTAGCGTGCCCACACAAAGACAATTGAGCCCAGGAACCTAATCCTATCCGCTTTGCAGAGTAGAACGATTGTCCTCAATCGTTTGAGCTCATTCGAACGTGAGCAACTCCCAAGCGATTGGGACAATCGCTCTACAATCAAGTTGTGCATTCAGACTCTGGATTAGCTCGGCACCCGCCATGCACCAAGATGGTGGGTAATCAACAAAGGCCGGGATGCTCTGGCTGAACTAGTCCAGATCGCGACCACGAGCCAACGATGAACCTTAGGCCCCATCCCTGTTTTGGACGATCGCGAAACAGCGTCCGCGTACCTTTCACGCGCCCCCCCCACAAAGACAATTGAGTCCTGGAACCTAATCCTATCCGCTTTGCAGAGTAGAACGATTGTCCCCAATCGTTTGAGCTCATCCGATCGTGTGCAACTCCCAAGCGATTGGGACAATCGCTCTACAATCAAGTGGTGCATTCAGACTCTGGATTAGCTCGGAACCCACAAAACACCAAGATGGTGGGTAATCAACAGAGATCGAGATGCACTGACTGGAATAGTCCAGGTCGATGCTATGAGACATCGACTAAACGCGAGTCTCATTAATTTTGAACGCTCTCGAAAAAGTGTCCGCGACCCTTTTTCTCTCGCGAGCTGGTTGTCGACATTGCAGTGTGCGAATTTCCCAATCACCGGGCAAGCTCAGCTTTCGATTGCCATTCGCCAATAAAACTCATCGATAATCTTCCGGACAACCCCCACCGGCGTCGGACACCAGAACGCGGCTTGCCTGTTGTCAAAAGAGCTGGAAAGAGTCCGCATGTCTTTTCTAGCCTACCGGTCGATAAAACCGGTGCGCGAGATCACGTGGATTTGGGAGTGGAGGTGTGTTTGACCGAAGCGGATCTGGGCGAATCGGAATCCGCATGGGCCGATGCAACTCGGCAAGAAGAAAATGCTCTCACGACATCCAAACCGAAACGATGATGAACAGGAAAGCAGCGAGGGCGAATGTGAATATTAGCCCTCCACAGCCAATGGAACTGTCGGATCCACTCACATCGCCGAAAAGATCGAAGTCGTCTAGCAAGGTACTGACTCATTGGTGGATGGAGCGAATGGCCGATGTCAGTGAAGGCCGATTTATTTTAACCCTCAACAGTTGACGCGGTCGCTGCCGACGAGAAGAGGTCCTCGGAAGAACTGTCGATTCTCGCTGCTTCGATCAGTCAGAACCGTCTTGTCAGACCGATCCGACTGATCTTCCCACCTTGAAGTTGGGCAAACCAACCTGGCGAACGATTCGTGAAACTCTTCCTGATTACGGCACCGCTATCACAGGTAAAAACCCACGGCTGGCTATTCACTCCCCTAAGTCAAAGCGTTTCGTATCTTCCGACTGGCCTTCGACCGAATTGTCCTCGGCTGCTTTGGATCCATGTTGGCTGTTAAGGATCACCTGTCGACATTCTGGACAAAGCGAGTCCAAATCACTCGGCCAATTTCCTACGGACTCAATGCGATGCGTTGGTTCCAGGAAATGAAAGAGACGACGACACTGCTGGCAATTGTTGAACGGCATGCTTCCATGGTAGCGGACTACTTGCCGTGAGATAGTTGTTCATTCGAATCGCTTGGATTGAATTAGCCGCCATTCTCCGATCTCCAAGCAGCAACGCCCTTTAACAATACTTATGCAACTTGGAAGGATTTCCAGCTCGCTGAAGTTGGACAAACCGATCAGATTTCACGGCAGCCTAGATTGTTGTCGGCGCTGGACACCGAAGCGACTTAGTTGGGTTCATATTGCTGCACCGGTGGTCGCCGCCGGATTTGATTTTGACTTCGGATGAACCGGAGTCGTTGATGCTGCGCGGATAGATGGCGAGCTGCGTCAGCCTCGTTCCGATGAACGACGCTTTGATGCAAAGTTGCTTCGCAGCGATCATGACCCAACTGGAGGTGACGCAATAAGAGGCGTCACAGGAAGAAGAACGCCATCCCACTCGTGCTATTGTGCCATATGATCCCAAAGCGGTGTTTAGCTTGATCGCTTGTTCCGACGTCGAACCCAAGCAAGTACGCCGACGATGGCCAGTGGCACGCCGATGATTCCAATCGCTTGCACCCACGCGCTCATCAACACGATTTTGTTGATCAGTGAATTGTGCTGGTCCGCCGTCACTGGCATTTGACCAGCGTACTTGGCAACGTGATGTAGCAGGTTCACGGCTAGCGATTCATTGGGGATGTTTTGGTGACAAGCAAGACACGCACCCTCGCGACTCATGCGTGCTCGTTCCTCGTTGTTCAGCGCCCGCGATAACTTGAAGTGGTGTCCAATCGTTTGCAACTGATTGCCTTCCTCGTCGACAATTCGCGACCAGTCATCAGGAAGGTTTTCAATCGGCTCAAGTTGCGGCTTCGTTTTTTTGGGAAGAATCGTTCCGTCAACCGTTTCCAAATCCACGAACACGCGATCGCTGGGTGGCCGCGTTGAACGACCTCCGTCGATGCCGTAGCCCAACGCTTTCTCCGATGCGTGACACGACTCACAACTGCGAGCGTTTTTGGTCATCGTGTGGGGCTGCGTTGGTGACATATCGATTGCAAGCTGTCCCCCATCACCACCTCCTTCGGTTCCCTCCGGCGTCTTGAAGATGTGATTGGTCAGGATTGGCTTACCATCCGCTCCAATCACCGTGACCGACGGTTGGCAACCGGGTGCCAACGGCGTGACACGGCCTTCACCGTTGACGCCTAACATCGGCTCTTCCCAGCGCAGGTAGCTGCGATTCTCGGTGATCTTGCCTGGAATGATGGTGTCGTAGCCCGTCTCGCCTCGATCGGCTCGGTGCTCGGGTTCTTGGTGCTTTCGGCCCGCGGCCACCCAGTCAAAGTTGCTTTTCGACTCGTTGCATTCTGGACACTGGTCCTTTTGCGAAAAGTCGATCTTCACGTGACAACCGTAACACTGCGGTGCCCAAGACGCGTGACATGAATAGCATTCCATTTCTTTTAAGTGACTGGCGACACCACTCATCGCAACCGTGCCTTCTAAGCTCAGCTTGCCGGTGTCTTTGATTTTCTTGAGTGTGGGCGTGCGGATGTCTTTGCCCGCCGCGGTGTGCACGATGATGTCTTTGCCATCGCGAACGACATTGCCATAAGGATTGCCTCGAGCGGTCAACAAGTATCCGTCCTGGGGATCGTAGATCGTGCCTTGGGAGGTATGCGATTCGAGTTGGGTCGTCAGTCCTCGCGGGGCTCCCGTTGCGGATTCGTCCTGAAACTCATCCATGAAGCCCAATGGCAAATCCCATGGGTAGATGTCCGGGGTGCCGTGGCAATCGCTGCATTCAATCTGCACCGACCCGAGATTAGCCGCCGCCAGAAACCCGTCGCCGTGAACATCGATTGAAGTATGGCAATCCTGGCACGTCATGCCCTTTTGGTAATGGATGTCCTGTTCCATCGCGATGTAATGCTTCGTGTGCAACTTCGGTTGCGGCCCACCATCGGCGGCATAAGGAGCTTCGTAAGGCGTTTCCATCAAACCCTGAAACGAAACACCGATTCGCTTGCCGCGATCATGACACGTTGTGCAGGTTTCAACTGGAATCCCCGAATAGGTTTCCTCGTGTACGGTGACCTTGGCTTCCCGCGTTCCCTGGATGCTGTGTACCAGCATGTGCCCTGGAGTTTCATGGTCGATTGACTGGTCATCGCCCTCATAAAAGGCTTCGTTGCCGTAGGGAATGTGGCACGCACTGCAGCCCATGCCTCGGAAATCGCCTCGTTCTTGGCGTCCTTTCACAGCGAGGTGACAACGCTGGCACTCCTGGCGTATGTAGGTGTACGCAGCCAACGTAGGATCGTCTTTGAGCTGGTCCAATTGATCCAACCGCAATGCCTCGGGCAATTTTTCATGCCGGTCAACAAACACTTGCGGTTCCAACTCTTTCAGCTTCGCCATGTAGGCCTTGTAAGCTTTGCTTCCCGATCGAGCCTCGGGATCGCTTGGATTCTCAACCGCATAGTTGCCAAACTTATGCTCATACCCGGTCAGCCCACCGAACGACCAACACACCCCTTGGATTTTGCCAGCTTCCGTCATCATCAAACTTCGCCATTGCACGTCGACGTGTGTAGGGTGACATCGACCGCATGTGTCCGCGTTGACCCAAGGCGAACCAGGATCGGGATAGAAATCATCGCCACCGTGAGCGATCGTTTTGTCTTGGGTTTCGGTGGGATCCCCGTTGTGGCAAACAATGCAGCCGGCGGTATCACCCAGTTCGGCGCCTAGTGCCATGATCTGCTGCATCATCTCGGATCCTGATTCGCGGATCAGTTCGATTTCGCCATGACAGGTCATGCAGCCGCTGGAGGCGGATTCTGGGAACGCGTCGAGCATCTTCTCGCCGGCCAGCAACGGTTTCGCTGAAGAGGCGAACGTTGCTAGAGCGAGAACGAGCAAAAAATGGAGTGCCGTTGGATAAGCCGTCTGAACCGAACACATAAGGACAAAATCGTTTAACGAAAGTGATGAGCTGTCACGTGAGCATACCGGCAAAGCCGTTTCACTTCGTTGCCACCTTGGACCAACTTGTCTGTTTCTTCGTTAGCGAAACCAACAACGCTCAGATTTCACCGATCCGCAGGACTAGCTGTTTGCCTTGGCCCCGTTATCAGTCCACTTTGGCGACGTGATCGATCAAACGTCGATAGCTCGCTGAATTTGCTTGCCGCTCAATCTGGACGCGTGCCCGATTTGCGAATCGCTACAAATGCCTGATTCACCAAGACTTTGCTGCTAAGGACACCTAATCTGGTCGCGAATCCTTCTACCTACCACCAAGAGTTCTCACCATGTCGACGATTCATCCTGAAAAGATGATCCGATCCAAACGCAAGATTACGGGCATGTCCGCTATTTTACTGCCCTACCAAGCCGACGGCCAAATCGATTGGAACGGTTTTGATCAGCACGTAGTCAGCACACTCGACGCGGGACTCACCCCTGCGATCAACATGGACACGGGCTATGCCAATCTAATCGACGAGGACACTCGAACCGAGGCCCTACGACGTACCCAAGAAATCGCCAGCGGACGCAGCTACCTAGGTGGTGTTTTTGTCGGTGACCAATCGGGGGCCGCCTTTGATCTAGACGCCTACGCCGCTGGCGTCGATGCGGTGCAGTCCTTTGGCGGGACTCCGATCCTGTTTCAATCCTACGGCCTGACCTCCGGCAGCGAAGACGAAATCTTTGCCGCGTATGAGTCCATCGCACAACGATGTGATTCGTTCTATGCCTTCGAACTCGGCCAGATGTTCGCTCCGTTCGGAAAGATCTATTCGCTGGATCTCTACAAACGTTTGATGGGAATCCAGAACTGTCTGGGGGCGAAGCATTCGTCGCTGGATCGTTCTTTGGAATGGCAACGAATCGAATTGCGTGATCAAACTCGCCCTGAGTTTTTAGTGCTGACGGGCAATGACCTAGCAATTGATATGGTCATGTATGGCAGCGATTACTTGTTAGGCCTTAGCACGTTTCATCCCGCCGCGTTTGCCGCTCGCGACCGCATGTGGGCCGAAGGCGACGAACGCTTCTACCAACTCAACGATCTGCTTCAGTATCTTGGTACATTTGCCTTTCGGTACCCGGTACCTGCGTATAAGCATTCCGCCGCGATGTTCCTGAAACTTCGTGAACGGATCGCGACGAACCAAACCCATCCGGAAAGCCCCACCCGTCCCGATTCGGACATTGAAATTCTGCAGTTGATCGTCCGTGATCTAGATGCCTATTTGGAGACCCTATGAGCACTCCGTATCCACGAATCGCCGGTCTGAAAGACTACCAAGCCTTTACCGAGCACTTGGCGCAATCGGGCATTGAAATGCCCAGCGATGAAGAAGTTCAAACGGGCTCGGACAGTCCGCTAGGCCGATCACTGAAAGTCCACGGCCGAACGATCGGAAACCGTTTCAGTATCCTGCCTATGGAAGGTTGGGACGGTACTGGTGACGGTAAACCAACTGAACTGACTCGTCGTCGGTGGCGCAACTTCGGTCTCAGCGGAGCCAAGTTGATTTGGGGTGGTGAAGCAGTCGCCGTGCGGCACGATGGCCGAGCGAACCCGAACCAATTGGTCATCAATGACGCCAACCTCAGCGAGATCGCGTCACTGCGACAAGAATTAGTCCAGGCACACGAGGAAGCTTTTGAGACCAGCGGCGACTTGCTCGTCGGCATCCAACTGACCCATTCCGGACGTTTTGCTCGGCCCAACGATAAGAAGCGACTCGAACCACGCACCGTCCAGCGGAACGCGGCCCTGGACCGACGGGCCGGCGTGACCGATGACTCGGCCATCTTGAGCGATGACGAATTGAGTCAGTTGATTGATGATTTCATCGTCGCCGCCGTGGCAGCTGAAAAGGCCGGGTTTGATTTCGCCGATGTCAAACACTGCCACGGCTATCTCGGACACGAACTGTTGGCTGGCGTGGATCGCCCCGGACGGTATGGCGGCAGCCTCGAAAACCGGTCCCGCTTCTTACGCGAAATCGTCGAAGGCATCCGCGGAGCAACAAACCTGGAAATCGGCGTTCGGCTTTCCGTCTTTGATTACGTTCCGTTCTGTCCGGGTGAAGATCGAACCGGTGTTCCCGATGCCGACGCGGAACCGCATAAGGTTTTCGGTTCGACATCCGACGGTCTGGGGATCGATCTAACCGAACCATCCCAGTTCATCCAGTTGATGCAAGAACTGGGGATCCGCATGGTTTGCACCACCGCGGGCAGCCCTTATTACAATCCGCACATTCAACGCCCGGCGTATTTCCCACCCAGCGATGGGTATCACCCGCCGGAAGATCCCTTGGCCGGTGTTGCTCGTCAAATCGCAGCGGTAGCGAAGCTGAAACACGATCATCCCGAGATGCTATTCATCGGATCGGGTTACACGTACCTGCAAGACTACTTGCCCAACGTCGGCCAAGCCGTTGTGGATCGAGGCATGGCAGATTCCATTGGTCTGGGTCGAATGGTGTTGTCTTATCCGGACCTGCCTGCTGATGTTCTCCGGGGCAGTACCTGGCAGCGGAAGAAGGTTTGCCGAACGTTCAGCGATTGCACCACGGCACCGCGACAGGGAATCATCAGTGGATGTTATCCACTGGATCCGTACTACAAGAACATGGACGAGCGAAAGCAACTTCAAGAGATCAAGAAGGCACTCGCCAACCCGGCGTAACACCACCGGATCGACAACGTCTAAATGAAAAACGGACAGGCTCATTTGCCTGTCCGTTTTTTGTTGCTTGATAAAGTTCAGCGGCGAAGCGATCGCCGATTCAAAACCGGATCGCTTACGAGACTTTTGCCTTCGTGCGAGCTTCTCGCAAACCACGGCTCAAGATGTCACGCAGCATCGGCGAGTAATCTTCGTACTTGTTTTGGTCCGGAGCCCCGTTGCTGAATTGGTAGATCGCATCGCGGGGCTTGACGCCCAATGCGATCAGCGAGCTGCTGACCGTGGCGTAGTCGCCCTTGCGGACAACCATGCTGGGACGACCGGGTCCGACCGGTGCACGAGCGAAAACCTTGCTGGCGACAGCCAAAAACTTGACCGGGGAATCGAGTGTTTGCAGGGTCAACAGTCGGCGAGCCAGTTGCACGCGAGCGTCATCGGGGTCGTTCAAATTGCGAGCGCCGATGATATTCAGGCCCTCGTGCATTTCGACGACCTCTTGACGTTCGTCGGCGTGGATCGCATAACCGGCTTTTGCATCAGCAATGATGATGTTGCAGCCTTCGTAGCGATTCTTGGCAAACTCAGTTTGAGCCTTCTCAAGAGCACGACGCGATGACGTGCAACGAAGCAGGTCCATGGCGAGTTGGCCACGCGAACGCTGGCCGAACAAAGGTGTAACGGTGGCCCGGTTTGTTAAGCCAACGAAAAGACCGTTTTGATTCACACCCAACCAAGTGCCGCCACCTTTCTGGTCGATCCCGCAAAGGACTCGGGGTTTACCCGATTGGATCGAAGGCGTTTGGCTTGGTCGATCGACGTACTCTTCGCGATTGGCCGCGACAAGAATCGGACTTTCAGGAACCAAACGATACTGAACAGCGAGTAAGCACATCAGGGAGACATCCAACTTTCAAAGATCAGTGATTTCCAGTCTCACGCACATGATCACTCTCCTGCGAACACGATACTCGGCAACTATGCCAATGAATCATCGCGGTGCGACGACCCAAGCATAATCAAAGACCAACCTCGCCAAAGGCAATTTTGGGCCACCCCGAGTAACCCCCCACTGGAGAGCCTGGTGTGAATCATGAGGCAACAATGTAGCTAGGCGAGAATCAGCACCACACCCCCTTGTGGGGGGTTTCGCGATGTTTTATGTCGCAAAGTGGCGAACTTTGACGTTTGGGGGCCAGAATCTGAAGACGCGGGTGCAGAACATTCCCGCCGCAGTAACATCAGCCTTCTCAGCGACTAGCTCACCTGGCGAATTTCCCAAACGCCCTTGGGGGGACTGTTTAGCGAGACGATCGGTGGTGCACCCGTATTGAAATGCGAATCGATCACATGGACTAGCTGTTTGGGGCTGAACGGCTTCGCTAACACAGCCAACAACCCAAACTTCTCTTTTAGGAGGTTCTCGTTTAGCTCCGGTCCACTCGCCGTGCAGAGAATCGAAGCGGTGGAATTGGCCCGCGTGGGATTAACTTTCCGTTCCGCTCGCATTTTTTCTAATAACTCGATACCGGTGCAGATCGGCATTTGCTGGTCAGTAACCATCAGATCAAATTCGATCTGCTGCAACTGGTCCCAGGCTTGATTGCCATCGCCCACGCAATGAACCGTGTGTCCGGCACGCTCTATCGTGAACTTCAACAGGTGGCGAAACACTGGATCGTCTTCAGCGATCAGGACCACAATGTTGGGAGTCGTTGGCATGAAATTTCTCTCAAAGTCGATAGAAACACGGTTTTGTGTGCATTTTTAACATCGGTGCACCCAAGAGAGTTCCACGACATTCCAAGCTTCATTTCCGCTAAGTTGGCGTTCATCTGTTCCTGTTGTGGCGATCATTCAGGATCAGACACATTGTCGCACTGCCTACCAACCGCTTTACCTGAACGGGCGCCGACCTCGTTTGATCGATGGCTGAACGCGATTTGCGTGATGGCCGAGGATGGCCCGCCAGGCCCCAAAACCCAAGATTCCCGTCCCTCGATACGCTTTGTGGCACTTCAATTGTCTTGACGCTTACTTCGCGTGATTCCTATACTCCGCGACTTGTGTCATTTTCTCTAACGGCTTGGACCGACCACTGATGAATAGCGAGCGACGTCACGATCTTCAGGAAAACGAGTTGGCGACCGCCTTGGGGAAGATCAACGAATCCATCGACCCGTACTCCAAGCCAATCGGAATCGCCGTTGCAGTCGGTTTGATCGCTTTTCTGGGTTGGGGGTTTTACAACAGCAGCCAATCGGATCGTCGAAGTGATGCAACGTTACAGTTGATCGAAGCCTCGGTCAGCGGTGACAGCGAAACTCTGGCAACCGTCGCTGCCCAGTACGCTGACACACCGGCCGCCGCATGGTCACGTTTGTACCAAGGCAGCTCGAAGATGGGCGTTGGCATGAATGCCCTGTTCAACAGCCGCGATGAAGCGGAAGAACTGCTTAGCGAAGCCAGCGGTGCGTTCAAGGAAGCACTGAACTTAAGCAAGGACACCGTCATCCAGTCTCGTGCCTACTTTGGTTTGGCCCGAATCGCTGAATCGCTGGGTGATACTGAAGAAGCAATCAAGAACTACGAATCGGCCATGACCGTCGGCGAATCCGACGCCATGGTTAGCGAAGCGAAGAAGCGAATTGAAACGCTTTCCAAACCGAACGCGAAAGAGTTCCTGACTTGGTTTAACGAGCAAGATTTCGCTCCCGCCGATCCTGCCTCGCCACCATCCTTGCCAGGTGCGGGAACCCTACCGGATCTTCCAGACTTGGATTTCTCCAGCGAAGAAGAGGACATGGCTGCTGAAGAGACCGCGGAAGAAGGCACTGACGAGGAAGCCGCCGAAGAAGCGACCACACCGGCTGATGAGCCTGAAATGAAGGAAGCTGCCGCTGAGGAAACCGTCCCAGCGTCCGAAGAGTCTGCTACCGAAACCGAATCTGCTGAAGCAGAAGCAACTGACGATGAAGAACCCGTCGGAAGCCTCCCCAGCGATACGACTGAGCCTTCCGGATCTTGAACAATCCCGAAGACGCGGCATCAAGCCCTGAGCCCTCCGTAGACTCTGAAACCCTTGCCAAATACGGCCAACTACCAGCCAAGCCGCTGGAATCGTCGGCCGAGTATGACGGACAAGCGATCCGCCAGTTCGTCGTGCCTGAATCGGCCGACAAGACTCGCATCGACTTGTTCTTGACCCAATGCTGTGACGGCTACTCACGGTCCCAAATTCGCTTGGCCGTGCAGGAAGATGGCGGTGAAGTAGACGGACGCATCGTTCGCCCCAGCTTCAAAGTCCGGGCCGGCCAAACGGTTCGGTTTCGTTTGCCCGCTCCCGTTGCCGACGACACCGTCCCGGAGAATATCCCGCTGGATATTTTGTACGAGGACGATGGTTTGGTGGTCATCAACAAACCCGCTGGCATGGTTGTTCACCCTGCACGCGGAAACTGGACCGGCACCCTGACCAGCGCGCTCGCATTCCGCTTTCAGTCGTTGTCCGATGTAGGCGGTCCCACTCGTCCCGGAATCGTCCACCGTCTCGACCGCGATACCAGTGGCGTTATTGTCGTTGCCAAAAACAATGCCGTGCACCTGCACCTAGCGGCACAGTGGCACGACCGAAAAGTCAGCAAGCAATATATCGCGATCACCGCTGGTCGACTCGATCGCGATCGCGATTGGATTCACAACCCGATCGGTCGTCATCCCTATCAACGGGACAAAATGGCGATTCGTGAAAACCATGAATCCAGCAAGACTGCATCTACGTTCTATGAAGTCGTCAGCCGTCATGGACGCGTGACTCAAGTGAAAGTGTCCCCCAAAACGGGTAGGACTCACCAAATACGCGTTCACATGGCACATATCGGCTGTCCCATCCTTTGTGACCGCCTTTACGCGGGACACTCCACCCTTACAAGGTCCGGACTGGCTCGCGCAGCAGGAATTGAACTTGCCAGCGATGTCTCGACCGCGTCCATAAACCACCCAGATTCCTCCAGCAACCCAGCTTCTCACGATAAGGTTGCGAAACCGTCCGAGCCAGAGCCTCCGATTCTCGAGCGACAAGCTTTACACGCTCATAAGTTAACGTTCGTTAACCCACAAACGGGGACAGAGATGACTTTTGAAGCGCCGATCCCTGCCGACATGACGCGTGTGATAGAGTTACTGAGTGATTCGCCGAATCAAGCGTGAACGTCAATTCGTCTTCTGCGGTCATTCTGTCTATACTACGCGTCTCTGGGTGCCTCTTGTGTTTTGTGTCACTTCGACACACACCACCACTTCCTAAGACGGATCAGTAACCTGCACCTTCGTGTCAGGGGATCTTTTCTTCGTGATAGTGCATCCAAACACGGTGACAAGGAAGCCGCCAAATTCGGTCTGAACTTATGCCTGCGACCACACGCTACGAACCATCACCGACCGTTACCTACTTAGGTGCCGAATCTCAATCCTGCGACCCAAAACTGGTCGCTCGATATGACGAGTTGACCCGTAACCGAAAGGTATCGTGGACGAGTCATTACCGCCTGATCCGCATGTTGGGTCGCGGGGGACAAGGTGAGGTGTACCTGACCGAGTACCGCGGAACGGATAATTTCACGGTTCCAGTGGCTGTGAAAATCTTCTCGCCCGAGCGGTTCAGCGATTCTCGCGCCTACGATGAAGCGATGCAACGAGTCGCCTCGATCGCCGCTCGCGTCGCGATGATCCAGCACGACAACCTGCTCGACGTCCAAAACTTCTTTGAGCGTGATCGCATTCGCATCATGTTGATGGAATGGATCGACGGCTATGACTTGCGGCAACTGGTCATGCCCAAGTGCTTAGAATTGCTTCGTGAATACGTGCATCCCAAGCGATGGCGTTACATCAACGAAGTCATCATGACCGAAGGCTTCGAACAATCCCGCTTTAAAGCTGGCGTTGCGGTGGCGATCGTGCGTGAATGCTTGGCTGCCCTAGCGGCGTTGCACCGGGAAGGCATCGTCCACGGTGACGTGAAGCCAGCCAATATCATGCTCAAGCGAAGTGGCCACGCCAAGCTGATCGATATGGGTTCTTCGATCGACTACCACAACCCACCGAACGAACGGGAATGCACACCGCTCTATGCGGCTCCTGAGGTGCTCGAGAATCGTCCTGCGTCGCCGCGGAGCGACTTGGCGAGCCTGGGTTATGTGTTGGTGGAATTGCTTGCCGGTGTGAATCCGTTCTCCGGTCTGACCACATTGGCGGATTTCTTGAAAGCCAAATGGGAACTTCCTAATCAGCTCGATCGGATTCTGCCGGAAGAAGTTCTGTGCAATCAATTGCTAATGAACTTCTTGCGGGGCCTGATCGCTCCGGATCCGACACGGCGATTTGTCAGCGCCGAAGAAGCCGAACACGTCGAGCAAGGTGCCGCCGCGTTCCATCGTCAGTTGATTCTCAGTAACATGTCGACGGAGTACGACAACGACATCCGTTTGTGGCTCGAAGAGCTGCGACACCTCGAGAACGACTGAAATTGATCCACGATGGATAACGATCATCTACAGGTAGCCATTGAAGCTGCCCGGGCTGGTGCCCACGAACTCATGTCCCGTTGGGATCATCGTGTGGTGCAGGAAAAAGGGCCCAAGGACCTCGTCACGGACGCGGACCTTGCTTCCCAAGCAGCGATTCGAGGCATTCTGGAAAAGGCGTATCCTGATTACGCCTTCGTCGGCGAAGAAGAGGGCGAAAACGAACCACCGGCATTGGTTGCTCAAGGAAGTCCCGACGCGCCGCCATGCTGGGTCGTCGACCCGCTCGACGGCACGATCAACTATGTCCATCGTCTGCAAAGTTTCGCTGTATCGATCGGTCTGTACGCCAACGGCAAAATGCGGTTAGGTGTGATTTACGATCCAACCCGCGACGAGTGGTTCACCGCCATCGACGGCCAAGGAGCCCACTGTAACGGCCGTGTGATGAATTCCAGTGATTGCACCGCACTGGACGAAAGCTTGCTCGCCTGCAGCTTTCGTGCGGGCGTGACAGCCGATTCACCCGAAGTCAGTCGCTTTGTCAGCGTCTTGGAATCGTGCCGGTCTCTTCGTCGACTCGGCTCATGTGCACTGAATATGTGCTACGTCGCTGATGGACGCCTTGATGGTTACTGGGCTACCAACGTTTGCGCGTGGGACTCTGCCGCCGGCACCGTGATCTCTCGCGAAGCTGGTGCGACATTGACGGGTTACAACGAAGCCCCGTTCGACGACTGGAATCCTAAATTCTGCGTCAGTGGCACGAAGCAACTTCATGATGTGTTGCTCGCCAAACTGGCTGACATCTAGGTATTTAGTCCCTATCTATACTTCAGGGTGATACCAAGCGGCTTGCGCCGCTTCGCTACGATTTTTAGACGGAACAGCGTGAGCCGTCCCGTTTCGAAACCCCGAGGCATGCGGTTCGACCGTCGTGGACAAGGCGACGAGTCCCCGCTCAGCTAGAGTCAAAGGGACTTTTCACTCGTCCAAACCCCGGAAGCTAAATCGAGGCGGCGAACCAGCCGTCTAGCCTACACATCTTTCCAGCAACGCTGCGCGGCGCTATCAAGCACTGCGTCGCAAACCTTCTGGGTTTCCAAAGCATCGCGGAAGTTGGGGTGCACGTCCTCACCTGTTTCGACTGACTTCAAGAAGTCGGCGACTTGGTGAATAAAGGAGTGCTCGTAACCGATTTGCAATCCTGGAACCCACCAGTTGCCCATGTATGGCTGATCGCCATCACTAACATGAATACTGCGCCAGCCACGAACGATCGAATCGTCAGCGTGATCGAAGTATTCCAGTCGGTGACAATCGTGCAGGTCCCAGCGAATCGACGCGTGTTCGCCATTGATTTCCAGCGTGTAAAGCGCCTTGTGTCCGCGAGCGTAGCGGGTCGATTCAAACAGACCCAACGAACCGTTCTCAAAGTGGCAGTGGAAAGCACACGCATCGTCAATATTGACCGGCATCTTCTCGCCGGTTTCGGCGTGGGTCCGTTCTTTCACGAACGTTTCCGTCATCGCCGAAACATCTTTGATGCTGCCGTTGAGCCACAGTGCGGTATCAATGCAGTGAGCGAGCAAGTCGCCCGTCACGCCACTACCAGCGGCTTCCGCATCCAGACGCCAAGTCGCTGCACCACCTTGCGGAACGTCCGCGTTGATCGTCCAGTCTTGTAAGAAGTTTGCCCGGTAATGGAAGATTTGCCCAAGGCGTCCTTCGTCGATGAGTTGCTTGGCGAGTGTGACAGCGGGAACGCGGCGGTAGTTGTACCAAACCATGTTCTTCACGCCGGCCTTTTCAACGGCCGCACACATCTCTTCGCCTTCAGCCTGGTTCATCGCGAGTGGTTTCTCGCAAAGAATCATCTTGCCGGCTTCAGCAGCGGCGATCGAGATCTCTTTATGCAAGTTGTTGGGAACGCAGATATCAACGGCATCGATGTCATCCCGCTTCAATAGCTCTCGCCAGTCAGTTTCGATCGACTCGTAACCCCAGGTATCGGCAAAAGCTTGAGCCTTCTCGGCGTTACGAGCACAAACGGCTTTCAAAACCGGTTTAACTTCGCAAGGAAAGAAGTGGGGTGCTTGGGCGTAACCATTGGTATGCGCCTTGCCCATGAAGCCGTAGCCGATCATTCCAATATTGAGTTTCTTCATCGTTGTCGTTGAATCTTAGTGGTAAGAGATAGGTTTCAAACAGTGAGCGGCAATCCGCTTATCGTTTCAATTCGACGGTAGCGTTTCGACTTGTCGAGAACGAAGTACACAACCGGACGGCTAGCGCCTTTCCGCGACGCTATTCACATCAAAGCGTGACCCCGGTTGTTTTGGTATTCCTAAAGTCGAAGGCACGCCGTCCGCTAGGTTGCCGATTCGTTCCAGCCGTGAGCGTCTTGAACGCTTAGCATGGCGCCAAGGATATCGTTCCAAGTTTCCGGCTTGTGCATCACCTCGTTCGGGAACATGCAACCGTCCCAGCAAATGTGACGGCACACTTGCAACACGTCGCCGTGTTCGTCTCGGAGCCAATGCGCCGCATCAGTAGCGATGTCCAACTTGCCATTGGGGTCGTTAGGAAGGCAGTGTCGACCGGTCTTGTCGTGGCTTCCCGTTCCATGAACAGTTGCATCATTTTGAGCGACATGGAAATCGATCGTCCAAGGGCGAAGAGCATGAGTCAATTCATGCAACGCTGCAGCCTTCTTTTCGCTGTCCTTCCAATCGAAATCAGTCGGCAGGATCGCGTCTTCGGGAGCGTTGTATCCCAACAGGTACAACAACGTGTGCGCCATGTCCGCTTGGAAACCAAGTCGTTCAGGATGCCCAACTCGTTCCAACAGATCGACCATCGAACGCCATGAGTGCATCCCGCCCCAACAAATCTCGCCTTCCGCAGCGAGCCGTTCGTCGTATTCTTCGGCGATATCACAAGCGGCTTTGAACGTGTCAGCGATCTTGCTTTGATTGCCCTTGGGATCTTCGAACCAATCCGCCGTTGAAGTGGCGCTGTCGATTCGCACGACACCATTAGGACGCACGCCCAATTCACGCAGCTTCTTGCCGATCTCGCATCCCTTACGAACTTGGGTCAAGAACGCTTCCACCTCGTCGGTATCGCCAGCCGCTCGGCCGCCGCCCGTGGGTGGCCACACCGGGGCAACCACCGTGCCGATATCGAGCGAACGACTTTTGACCAACTCGGCGACGTCTTCGAGTTGCTTGTCGGTCGCATCAATGGAAATGTGCGGATCGGACAAGAAGATATCAACGCCATCGAACTTCCGGCCATCCACTTCTGCAGCCGCGGTCAGGTCAAGCATTTCTTCCAGCGGGATGACTGGGTTAGCGTCATCGTCGCCTTTACCAACCACGCCCGGCCACGCGGCGTTGTGCAATTTCGGATAGTTGTTGGGATGTTCACTCATGAGATTCAGCTAGTTGAAATTCGAAAAACGGAAACACATTGAAAGGTCGTATACCTCGGAAGACTCGATCGATACCGATCAAGCTTCACTCATTCAATTCAAACCAGTGGGGTGATTATGGGCCGGTTCACTTCGTGGCGGACACTCAAACGATTCTCGCACTGGATCACGGTTCGAAGGGAGTTGCTATCTATCGGCCCAAATAGGAATCAAGCTGTTCAGCTTTGCGTAACAAATAGGGCACGTGTTCGTCGGTGGACTGGATCAAACGCTGCAATTGCCTCATTTGATCCTGAAACTCTTGACTGAACTTTCGCTGCTGTTCATCTCGCCAGGTTTGTTCCAGTTGATTCATTTGCGCCGACAGCGATCCACCGCGTTGTCGCAACTCTTCGGTGAAGTGTGCTAGCTGTGCCGCGAACTGGCGGATTTGATCGGGATCCCCGATAGCTTGATTCATGCTGTTGTCGCCTTTGCAGTGGCACCGGATTCCGATTCTAAAATCGTCGCCAGCGTTGACTGGTATTGTTCCAAGGTCGCCGTCAGGCCATGTCGTTCCGCTAAATCTATCAGCATTTTCAAAGCTGCGATTCGCACCTTCGTGGGGCTGGGCACCGCTCGCCGCAAGGAAGCGTTGCGTAGGTACCGCATCGCTTCGGCATCGTTCCCCAAAATCAGATGACAACGCCCCTGCCAAAACGCCGCCGTGCTGCTGTGTTGGGCGACTTCTTCGAGAGGCTTCAGTTGCGTCAACGCCTCTTCGTAGCGTTCCATGTCATACAACGCCTCGCCGAGAATCAATCGCAAGTGTTTCATCTCGGGGTCTCGCGCGATCCGTGCCTGGCAAACCTGAATCCGACACGTTGCCCAATCCGTCTGACAACGTTCGAGTTCCGTATCCGCTAAGGCACTCTTCGCCTTGGCCGCCATCTCGCGTACTTCGCCCAATTGCTGCATCGACCTTGCCAAACGTGCCTCTTCCCACTCCCACAACACGGTCGCATCTTTGGGGAAGACTTCGTGTGCTTTCTTGAGCGTCTTGGCCGCGTTGAGAGGCCGATTTTCGCTCCGGTAAATCGCTGCCAATTCGAGATAGGCATCTCGATCGGTCTGCACGTCTCGCAACCGATGCTCGAGCTCTTGCCGACGAACCGGACCAGCTTTGCTGTCCTGCGAATCAGTCGGTTGTTCGGATGGAGACCCAGACGATGGCATGGAGGTCCGAGATATTCGACGTTTTAGGGGCGGGGAAGGATCAGGAATGCTCAATATAACCACAATCGACGCCCGTGTGGTTCGCTACGGTTTGGCGGTCGCCAAGACTGGAATACGACGTCCTAACCAAAACCAGGGCAAGACAACCAGTGCTTTCGCTGGATTTATGTTTTTGGCAAACGGCACAAGCCGTCTAGCACCCACCATGAAATCTAAAGCTCTCGAACCGCTACGTCAGCATTTGACCACCATCGACAGCCAAAATTTGGCCGGTGGCCATCTGGCTGCCCGTTGCGAAGAACAGCACCGCGTCAGCGATATCGTCCGGTTGGGAAGGTTTGGGAATCGGGTAATTAGCAACCATCTCATTAAGATCCCAATCCGGATTGCCCTCCCGAATCCATCGGCTATCGATCGGCCCTGGACAAACCGCGTTGACGCGAACGGCAGGCCCCAAAGCACGAGCCAAGGACTTTGTCATCGTGTTCATCGCTCCTTTGCTGGCACAGTATGCGATACACGATCCTGATCCGGTCATGCCCGCGACCGAGCTGACATTGACGACACTGCCACCCTCACCTTCTTGAAGCAGTTTTGCCGCGGCGCGGGTGACAAAGAACGCTCCCTTCAAGTTCACGCCCAAAATGCGATCCCAAGCTTCGCTGGTCATCGCTTCCAAGTTGGAGTGTTCGATGAAGTCCGTTACCGCAGCATTATTCACCAAACAATCCAGCCGCCCATATTGCGATTGCACCTTGTCGATCATCTGCTGAACTTCATCTTCGACGGACACATCAGCCCGTACCACCAAGACGTTTCCACCTTCCGCTTCGATGTCCGCTGCGGTTTGCGAGGCCGCGGATTCGCTACGTGAGTAGTTCACCACCACCGCGTAACCACGGCGAGCAAACTGCAAGGCACAAGCTCGACCCACGCCCGTAGCGGAGCCCGTCACCAAAGCGACCGGTTGGTTGGAAAGTGACATCAAGCAACCTATTGCGGCAAACTAAAAATTAGAAATTTCGGACTACAACGACGCAAAGCACGATGACGCAATGACTGAGCGACGCAATGACTGAGCGACACAGCGTTCAATCGACACAGTGATCAAGCTTGCTCAACGCACCTTCTCTATCCAGTAGCGTCAGGCAACCTCGCGGTACAGCATCCGAACGGAATCTTCATCCAAGGCGATTGGATTGAACGTCCCCGTCCACTGTTCCAAAGCATCGTCGACGAACATGCCGATATCCGATGATGGAACCGATAGCTCATCCAAAGTCGTCGCCAAGCCGGCCAACCGCATCCAGTGCTCGACGAGTTCCGCCAATCGGTCCGGTGCGTCTTTGACTTGAATTTCGGGCTCGATTTCCCGCATCAGTTCCGCGTACCAATCTGCGTGCTCGGTGCCGTTGAACCGCACCACAGCCGGCAACATTAAGCCGACCGCTTGACCATGAACGATATCGTGACGGGCGGTCAACGGATTCGCCGTTGCATGCACCGCGCCTAACATCGACGTTTCAATGGCCATTCCCGCCAACGACGCACCCAATTGCATGTCACAACGCGCGTCGACGTCACTCCCGTCAGCGATGACCTTTTCGAACGACCGAGCGAGCAAGCCAAACGCTTGACGACTGTACATCGTCGACATCGGATTTCGGCGGCGCGTCACATAGGTTTCGATCGCATGCGAAAGTGCATCGATCCCTGTCAAAGCCGTAATCCGAGCCGGCTGAGTCAGTGTTAATTCCGGATCCAATACCGCAATTTTGCAGGCTGCCTTGGGATCGCCACACGCCATCTTGATGTGCGTCTGATCATCACTAATCAATGCGAAACTCTGCGTCTCGCTGCCCGTCCCGGATGTCGTGGGAATCGCGATCATTGGAAGCATATCAGCGGTCGCTTTACCAACTCCATGATAGTCATGGATCCTGCCGCCGCCGCTGTACACAAAGTTCATCCCTTTGCAGCAATCTAGACTGCTACCGCCGCCCAAACCAATCAACACATCGGGCTGAAATTCCGCTGCGGCCTGGACCGCCCGGTCAACCATCGCCGAGGTCGGGTTCTCGCCAAAATCGTGAAAGGAGCCGACTTGTAAGCCAGCCTCTCGCAACTGATCGGCGACCCGGCCGAAGTGTCCGGCTTGAACGATGCCTTCATCACTGACAACCATCACCCGTGCCGGACGTGTTCCGATCGACACCAGCGACTTCACATACGACGCCACGTCAGCCGAGGAACCCGGCCCACAAATCAGGCGAGTTCGTGGCTGAATATCGAATGTCAAAGTATTCGTGAACGTTTTCATTTCGATCCCAAAGAACATCGTGCAACAACCAAGATCCATCTCATCAAACTGGCGGCAAGGCGATTAAGCCAGCCCCCACTTTCGGCGAAGAAACCATTCGGTGGACAAACTGCCGGCAAACAACACAAACAGAATCCACGCACTAATGGGGTCATCGCCCAATCGCAACTTTTCAATGACAACACTTTCCGCCCGACGACGTTGCGTCAGGATCTGTGCGATCAATTCATCAACCTGATCCACCCGGAATGACTCGCCACCGGAATCCGCTGTAGCGGCAGCTAACCTTGATAACAATGAATGGTCGGCAACCCCCGCCGTCAATTCACGCGTGTCATCAATCACTTGGAACGGCAATTCGTTGGATATTTGACCGGATCCGCCGGTCGTCTGAATTCGCAACGTGTGGATACCCGGCGGAACATCAACTGGGATCGCCCCCTTCATCTGCAATACCTGACGCGACAATTCGCCCCGCCGCGATTGCTCTGCCGCGACCGGGATCTTCTCGCCCGATTCGAGAATCACGGTCGCCTTCAATCCGTTGACATTGGTAGGTTGCGGATCATCACCAGACTGCCCGAATTGATTGAGCGTCGCCTCAAAATCACTGCCGCCCGACGCCAAGAACCGACGATGCGTCATCTCGATTTCGATCTCCGTTTCATCGGCTTCCTCCCGCGACAGCACCCACAACATCAATTGCCGCCAAAACCGACGATGAAACTCGCTATCACCACTTCGCCACCACGTCCAAGTGGAATCAAACGCGATCGAAGCGACGCGTCCTTTGCCGTATTCACCAACCACCATCATCGGCTGCTCGCCCTGCCCTTCTAGCAAGACCTGCACGCCGGGAGCGGTTCGGATTCCCGCCCATCGGTTGGCACCCGGCATTGGGGCGACCGTTGACCAATCTGTTCGATCGATCGAAATGTTAGTGATCGGATGAGGCATTGCCACCCGAAGCGACACCGGTTCACTGAACTGTCCCGGCAACGAACGTCGCGAAGCATCTGACGCTGGAACTCCACCAGGCGATTGTACTGTGGAACCATCCATCCGAATTGGCATCACACCGGCCAATGGCGAATCCGCATAACCACCCGGGCCGTACGCATGCTCGCCACCAAGGGTCACTAACGCAGTGCCGCTGGCTACCGATTCAGCCAACTCGGTGAGCTGTTTCTTCCCCAGTGCAGCCGAATGTAAATCACCCAAAATCACGACATCATAGCGACCCGACTGCAGGTCATCGGCCAGATCAATCGGCCAGCGGGCAACCGTATCTCGCGGGATCCACCGATACGAAAGTTCCAAGTCAGGAAAGCGGCGAAGTGCCCGTCGCAAAAACGTTTGCTCCAGTCGCGGCGTGCCTTCAACATACAAAACCTGGCCACCACCCGAACGCACATCCACAAAGGCGAGTTGGCGGTTATTGGTATCGTCGACCTCACCCGGCCGGGACTCCACTTCGACCACCAAGCGGTATCGCCCCGGCTCAGGTGCAATCAATGGTAATCGAACAGATTGCGATTCGTCATTCGATGCTGCGACTAACGATCGCGTCGCCGCGGGAATCCGTTTACCTTCCGCTGATACCCACACGACCGATAATGGCAGCGTGCTTCCCGCCAAGCCTTGAGATTGAACCTCAAAGGCAATCTCGGTCTCGTTTCCGGTAAACATACGATAGGTTTCCGGTAGCGCCGAAACGGCGACATCTTTCAGTCGAACGCCTTCGTTGGCAGGACCGATTGCCACCGTCCATAGCGGTACGCCCATCGCGCCGAGCAACTTGGCACTCCCGATCGGATCGGGCTGCGTTTGACCACCCTCTAGGTCATCGTCCGACACCGCCGTTTGCGTCCCGTCGCCAATCAACGCGACACCAGCCAGCGGGCTGGTCGTTGATGCACTCATCGCCGCTCGAAGTGGAGCCGACAAGTCTGTCAAATTGCCCTCGGGTGCGACTTGGAACGACCGGTTAACCAACTCATTGATCCCATTGGCCGGTACTGACCCCACCGTACGGGCCGACTGATCGTACTGATAAAGCGTGACATTCAAACTGTCGTCGAGCTGCGATATTTGCTCGGCAACCTGATTGAGCACCTGTTGTTCTTGTTCCCATCTCGTTTTGGCCACACCGGAACCACCGGTATTCAGATCACCGGAAGCCAAGGTCATGCTTCGTGACGTGTCGACCGCAATCGCGAGCGTGGCCGCCGCCGGTCGATTATCCGTGCGAACAAAACCTGGTCGCAACATCACCAACAAAATCATGACTGCCGCGATACACCGCAGCAGCAACAGAATCCGACGACGTCCCGGGATCGCTGTCGCGGGCGTCACCGCGATCAACAAGCCAATCACCAGCAACGCCAAAAACGTGCTGACGGATGCCGAATCGTAGATAGGATCAACGCTAAACCGCATCAAGTCGCCTTCGCAAACGCGGGTGAAGCGGATGGATTGGTGTCGCGGTTACCATAAAAACGATTGCTCAATAGTTGCTCGGCAAGGAACAACATCACCGCCAACAACATCAACGGACCGTGCATCGAAACCGCCGATGCGCCGCCTCCAGTTGCCAACGAAAGAGCCTCGACATTATCAACGACACGAAAAGATTCGCCGTCTTCGGTTTCGCCAAACCACTTCGTCAACACGTCCGCATCCACGACAGCGTCACGTGACCAATCGATCGCCAAATTGGCAGAAAAACCCGACGGAAGCCCAGCCTGCAAATCAGGTACGTCGTCCGTCAAACCAAAGTTACGCAGGAAGTAGGTGCCTGGGGTCGCGGTATCGTTCACAATCAGCGAGGGCTGGCTGTCCGAACCAGAACCTGCACTTTGCCGGGATTCCGATCCAGCCCCTGAACTGATCCGCACATCGACTGGCATTTGACCTGGTGGGTACAGCTTCCAAGTCACTGCAGCTTCGGGGTCATTCTTGGAGCCCGCACCTGCCTTCAGTTTCGTCGTCTGGGCTGACGAGGCTATCGCCGATGTCACCTGTTCCGACAATCCAATCAAGGCGGTCTGGCCCACCATCAACGTGCTAGCGGATTGTTGTCGGCCGGCCAACCAAGCCGCAATCGAACGCGTCGTCATGAATGCGGGCCACGCATCGGAACCGCCAAACAAGTCATTCCAGCTTCGCGTCGATGAACTCAACGCAGGCAACGGTGTGGTCGTTACCGCGATTCGACCTTGCTGAAGTTCACTTACCAAAACTGCCGCATGCGATTGGGCGGACTCGCGATCAGCAAAGCGGGCCAGCGTTCTCCAACCATTGGGTTGAGTTTGTGAACCCAATTGGGTTTGCGCTTTTTCGATTTGCCAATATCGACGAATCCGAAAATCACTCCAGTTTGGCGCCGTGGAAGGTCGTTGCAGAGGTTCAAAAATCGGATGCGAAGAGTTCACGATTTGTAGGAAAGTTCCCGGATTCGGAACCCGCCAAACCCTTACCAATGGCGGCACCAAAGCCAGCGGCCGTGACGTTCCCGCGGCAGGTCCCAAACCGGTGCTGTTACCCGAACGAGGCAAAACCTCGCTGTTGGGCCCCAAACCGATCCACAATCCGCCCCCGCGAGCTACCAATGCCCGCACTTGTTCCAGCATACTAGAGCTAAATCCGTTGCTGGATCCGGTCCATTGATATTGATCAGCGTTATAGAGAACCGGTGGATCGATCATCATCACCAAATCAAACGGCCGCCAATCCACCGCCGTTAAGTCTTGATAAGTGACCCGGTCGATTCGATAGGAAGCCGCCGGGTCACTGACGTCGTGCGGCGCGGTCATCGCTGCGGCGATGACATCCGTTTCTTCTCGAGAATCGCCGACCAATAAGACGTTCGGTGGCTCCGGCAAATCGACCGTTAGGTAACGTTGATTGTCCCACTGAAATTGATCTTCACCGACCAATTCGATCACCGCGTGGTAATCACCTCGCGGCAACGGAGGAAGCGTCAACACGACCTCGGTTGACTGCCCCGCTTGAATCGAAACCGAAGCCCGATCCACGGTCCGTCGGGTAGGGATCACGACCTCACCGTCGCGCACCACAGGAAGCACCGAATCCTTTTCATACAAACTAAGCTCTACCGTCGCCGTGGTTTCACTCGACTGTGATAGGTCATCCTGCTGACTGAGCATTTCCTGCCTAGTAGCCACCGTTCCTACATCCACCACAATCGGTATCGCCACGCCCGGCGCCGGTGCACTGTCGACCAAACGAGGCAAGGAAAGATAGCGATTAAATTCCGACGGTCGCTTACCAGCCCCATCGTCGGAAAGTTTGCCGACACTGACACCCGTTCGCGAATCTAATGTTGGTCGTAAACTTAAGATCGAAAGCCCGACTCCATCACGACGCTGCTCGTTGAATCGTGACGATGCGGATTCAATCGGCACGTCCACATCCCAAGTCGGTTCGGCCAGATCCGTGATCACGACCACATGCCGATCGGGCAAATCGCTCGTTCGCACCAGTTCAATCGCCGCTTCGATGCGGTCCGCTATCGGGGCCGGCGACGCGAGCGGCACCAAGCGAGACAACCGAGTCCGAGCCGCGGCCATATCTAGCGAAAAGCCGACCGGGGAAGCGGACCGATCGATTACTGCCAAACGACTACCGGAGGCCAGTCGATTGACCAGTTTGTTGGCTCGGCGAATCGCCACACCCAACCGCGATGATTCGTCTGTCGACGAAGCCTGCGTCTCCGCATTGCTGGCATTGCGATCCGTTCGCCAAGACAGCCCAGGTGAATTGTCGATCACAATGGCCAGCGCCACCGGCTGATTTTCGGAAAGAGTGGGTGCCGTTGAACCTGCCAAGCTGGTGATCGCTCCCAAACCGGCGACCAAACACGCCACGATCGACGCCACCAACAAAGACCAAGGCAACCATCGGGAACCGTTTTTGGAAAACGCGACCGATGCCATTGCTAGCAATCCGATTCCGGCCAGCCCGATCAATCCGATTGTCGTCCACGCTGTCGACATTGACGCATGAATGTGCGGTCGAGCCAAAACCAACGCAAATGCGATCACGGCCAGCACCCGCAACGCGAGCAACCACCAACGGCGAATCCGCATCCGGCTCTTTTGAGCCGTAACGCGTGTTTTCAAGAACGCGACACCTGGAAACACGACGTGCCGGGGCTGTTGTCGGGCGAGCAAATGCAACACCACGGGCACCGCCGCCGCCAACATCCCCGCCAACAGCGTCGCATTCAAAAAGCTCATGCGGTCGCAGCGGCCTGAATTCGCAATCTTTCCACCACGCGAAACAATGCATCCGTTTCGATCGTGTGCGGACCTTGGAAAGCGACAAAATCGACATCCACATCACCACCCCGTAACAAATCCCGCAGCGCCTCGGCACTGCTGAACGGCAAAATGGGGTCAACACGGCCATGCGACTGCAAAACCTTGGTATCCGACAAACGACCCAAAGCCGCCTGCCACTTGGTTTGGCAAATTAGCGTGCCCGAAAACTGCACCAGCGTCTTGGGCGCCGGAACGGCTCCCCGCAGTGCCAAATCCATCGTCAACATGGCCCCCTGCGAAAACCCGCCTAAGCAATAGGGGATCGATTCCGGAGCCGGTGATCCAGGCATGCCGGCCAGCACCGCGTTGACGGTTTGAGCCAAGGCATCCCGAGCAGCATCAATTTCGGGCGGTTCCGCGTCGTGAAGTTGCGAAAATTGGTTCGTTTGCAGCAATTCCTGCATCGAAGCCATGTTCAGGGGCCACCACGCTCGCCCATCGGGCATCCCCAATTCTTCCAAACTGTGTGGAGCTTCCGGATAGATGAAGCGAAGTGCCGAGCAATCGCGACCAATCCACTCGATCAAATGGGGCGTCAACGACGCTAAGTCGTCGCCGGGTGCACCGTACCCGTGACACAGAATGACCGGGATACGAGGTTCCGCCGATCCGTCGACGACAATACAGCGAAGCGGACCGATGGTTTCGACACGAGGCCGCGAGGGATAACTGGCGGCAGATTTTTGGTAAACGTTCATCCCATTAGATTAGGCCGCCTCGACCAAATACCGCAACGTCCTTTGCGAGTCAGAAACAGCCAAACCGGCTTTTCAATCGCAGGCGTTCTCGCCGACACCTCCAAAGTAGCCCCAAAGTCAGATAGCCCATTTTGACAGATCGGGTTGGCTCTGCTCCCACCATCCTGCCCTGACAGGCCTTCTACGAACCCGCTTCGCACCGCATCTCTATCTGCTGATTGCTCCAGGCGAACGGGGCCAAACAGCCGGTTGCATTCCGGATTCGCCGCACCACAACCACCACTCGGGGGGATCTGGTTTTGGCTTTCTCGACGTTGGATTCATGGTCCCAAAGACGATTCAGACCGCACTACAGCATCGATGCAGAACCCAAGAAGCCACTCTATCGAGCTAATCTAAAACCGCCTTCTGGAAATCTATTTCTACTCGATTCACCTAATTTTTGACTTCCCAACGATCTCGAATCGAAGCAATTTCCATCCTATTTTGAGCCCAATTTCCACCGTGAAACTCAGCGACTCAACGTGTTTCCGAGCCCAAAATCGACAAAACTAACCCCCCGGTGGAGTCAATCCGGTGAGTCGTCGCGTGTTTGCGTTCTGACCCACTGGGCGTAACCTTCGGACGAATTCGTCACCGGTGTGACCAGCAATTCAGGTTCATCGTAAGGATGGTTTTTGGCTAGCCAATCGAGTACCGCATCGGTCAATTCTGAGCGTGTTTTGATCAGCAAACGGTACTCCGTTTCGACCTCGATTTTGCCCTTCCAACGGTAGTGGCTACTGATCGGGCCATCGACCTGAACACACGCCGCCAGCCCGCTATCGATCAACTCACCGGCCAGAAGATTGGCTGCTGCCGAGTTTGAAACAGTGGTCCAGACGAGCGCCAGAGCGTGCTTTTCTAAGTTTTTTTGGATCATTTTCGCCTCCGTTTTCGGGGCTGACAAATTGCCCAACACTCCCATCTTTATGTGGAATACCTGTCAATTCAGTGTCTGACTATTGTCTAGATCTGTCGAGGTTTTCACAAGCGGCTCCCAGCCACTGTCTGAAGGTGTCCTGGATCCAGACAAACCTAGACAGGATCCAGACATTGGATCGACAGTTTATCCACAGTCGTTCAGTACGTTGAAACACCGGGATTTACGCGATTTAGACGCCGTAAGAAGGTGTTTTGGGACACTTTCAGGCGAGACAATACGACGACGACGATTAAAAAGATTAACTACTTTGATGGCAAAGCACCTGAGAGTCAGATCCGTTGCTAGCAAAGGTGATTTGAGAATCGATTGATCGTCACCACGCTGGGGATGCGTTCGAGGCGCCAGAGCGGTAAAACATTCCTCCGCTCGAAGGACCGATTCGCCGGGCACCGCAGCGAGAAGGTTCATGCCGGACAAACCCTCGATCGCTGACTAACGAAATTTCATTCTCGAAATCGCTCTCATGAAAATCACCTGCCAACGAGACACGCTCGCCAACGCTTTCGCCCTGGCCGCCAGCATCGCGCCAAGTCGATCGCCGAAGGAGATTTTGCAGAACGTCAAAGTGACCGCCGCCGGTAACAAGCTGACCCTGTCGGCGACTGACCAAGAAGTGGGGATCCGGCTCGATGTGACCGAAGGCATCGAGATCGAGACTGAGGGCGCGGCTCTGTTGCCGGTTCAGCGAACGGGGTTGATCCTTCGTGAAAGCAACGATGAGAAACTCACCATCGAGACCGACGAAGCGGGTATCCGGATCGCCGGCAGTCGCAGCAAGTTTCGGTTGCCCGGCGCCAACCCGGATGAGTTCCCAACCGTCCATGAGTTTGATGAACAAAAGTATCATCAGATCAGCACTCGCCTATTTGGTGAGATGCTTCGCCGAACCGCCTTCGCGACCGATTCGGAATCCAGTCGTTACGCACTCGGGGGGGTATTGCTGGAGATGGAAGGGCAGTCGGTAATCGCGGTCGGAACCGACGGTCGACGACTCGCTCGAATGGAAGGCAAGGGTGACGTCGTGGGTGATCACCAAACCAACGGCATGACCACGATCGTTCCCACCCGAGCGATCGCTCTGATCTCCAAAGCGTTGAATGACAAGGACGATACCGTCGATGTCGCCTCTCGCGGAAACGACCTGATGATCCGCACCCCCCAAGCGGTGATCTCCAGTCGGCTGGTCGAAGGCCGTTATCCGAACTGGCGGCAAGTGTTGCCCAATCGCGAAAATGCGGTCCAGTTGGATGTCACGGTCGGGCCACTCTTTGCCGCCCTGCGTCAGGCTGCGATTGTGACGGACATCGATAGCCGAGGTGTTGATTTCACTTTCGCCGATGGAACACTGAAATTGGAAGCTTCGACGGCGGATTTGGGCGAATCGCAAATCGAACTGCCGATTTCTTACGACGGTGAACCGATCACGTTGACGATGGACCACCGCTATTTGGCGGATTTCTGCAAAGTGATGGATGGCGAGTCAACTTTCGTCATGGAAATCGAATCGTCCAAATCGCCGGCCCTTTTGACGACCGATGACGGTTACGCTTATGTCATCATGCCGATGGCCCGCGATCGCTAATCGGCTTCGTAATGCATTGATACACTCGGGCGATCGTCCGTTCAGCATGGCAATGTCGGATGAAACGAATCCAACCGATGCTCAAGAAAGCATCTAAAACAAACGCCGAGGCGGATGAGCGTGGCAAAGGGCCTCGCAAAATCGGCACGGTTGTTTCTCAACTGATGAGCCGTCGCGGTTACGCTTCCGTCGCCGCCGAACACGCCATGACGGCCTCGGTCGTCGCCTGCGTTGGTCCCCAATTGGCCACTTCTCTTCAAATCGGCAAGCTCAACCGAGGCGTATTGCAGATATTTGCGCCCGATAGCGTGGCGATGCAGGAGCTGACGTTCCAGAAACGGCAGATCATTAAACGGCTGCTAAAGGATCATCCTCAGGCCAAGATCAAGGACATCCGATTCAAGATCCAGTCGAAATAACGCTGGAGTCCAGGCTTTGGCCTGCTCAGCACACCCTTTCGCTCCAACCCGAAACCAAACCCCTCAATACCGAATCCGCGTCGATTGAGTTACCCTGGCGTTCAACACAGGCATCTGGCACACACCAATCAACTCAATCGCTGACGTTTTCATGCTCGCCGCTCGCATCATTCCCTGTTTGGACGTACACGGTGGGCGTGTCGTCAAAGGCACCAACTTCGTCAACCTGGTCGACGCCGGTGATCCGGTTCAGGTTGCGCAGCGGTATGAGGCCGAAGGAGCTGACGAACTGGTCTTCTTGGACATCACAGCCAGCCATGAAGAACGCAACATTCTCTTAGACGTGGTCAGCCGCACGGCCGAACAAGTCTTCATGCCCCTGACCGTGGGTGGTGGCGTTCGCTCGATCGAAGACGTCCGAGCCCTGCTTTCGGCGGGGTGCGACAAAGTTTCCATCAATTCATCGGCCGTCACTGATCCCGACTTCGTCCGCCGCGCCGCCGACCGATTCGGCAGTCAGTGCATCGTCGTCAACATTGACCCTAAGCGGATCCAGAAAGACGGAAAAGAGTTCTGGGAAGTCCACATCAACGGCGGCCGGAAACCCACCGGGCTGCAGGCCGTCGAGTGGGCTCAAGAAGTGGAAAAGCTTGGTGCTGGCGAGATCGTACTAACCAGCATGGACGCCGACGGGACCAAAGACGGCTACGATATCCCGATCACGCGGGCGGTCAGCGAAGCGGTATCGATCCCAGTGGTCGCCAGTGGTGGTGCGGGGCACCCTGACCACCTGGTCGCGGCAATTCGAGACGGCAAAGCGGATGCAGCGTTGGCTGCCAGTATTTTCCATTTCGGCACATTCACCATCACTGAAACCAAACAACGGATGAAAGCGGCTGGGATACCGGTTCGCCATCCTTGACCATCATCGCCATCGCAAGGAATATACGGGCTGGCAAAAAACCGCCTTTTTTCTTTTGCAAAAGTGAATGCTCGTGTCCGACGTGGTTCCAGTTCGAAATGCGTTAATCAGCGTCAGTGACAAGATGGGTCTGACGGACCTCGCTGCCGGTCTTCGCGCCGCCGGGGTGACGATCTACAGCACCGGTGGAACCCGTGCTCACCTGGAAAAGTCGGGCATCGATGTCGAAGACGTCGCCGACTACACCGGCTTTCCTGAAATGCTCGATGGACGTGTAAAAACGCTCCATCCTCGCATCTTCGCCGGCATCTTGGCTCGCCGGGACGATGACGACCATCTCGCCAAGTTGGACGAGCACGATATCGAGCCTTTCGATTTGGTCGTCGTCAATCTGTATCCCTTCGCCGCTACCGCCGCCCGTCCAGGGTCGACTCGCGAAGAATGTATTGAACAGATCGACATCGGCGGACCTAGCCTGGTTCGGGCTGCGGCCAAGAACCAAAACGATGTCGTGATCGCAACCAGCCCGGAACAGTACAGCGAAATTGTCGAGCAACTCGACACCATGGGCGGCACCGACAGCGATCTTCGTCGCCGGCTCGCTTCGGAAGCTTTCGAGCACACCGCAACCTACGACCGCAGCATCGCCGATTACTTGCAAGGCGATCACGTTAGCGGTGAATTCCCCGCCACGATGAACGTGTCGCTGCGACGCAAAACGCAACTTCGCTACGGCGAAAACCCGCATCAACGAGCCGCTTTGTACAGCGACCCGACCGAACGAGCTGCCAACCTGGTTTCGGCTCGTCAAATCAGCGGCAAGGAACTGTCGTACAACAACCTGCTCGACCTCGACGCCGCTTTGGAAATCGTACGCGGTTTCGCCGAACCGGCCGCCTCGGTCATGAAGCACAACAACCCCTGTGGTGCTGCGACCGACGATACCCTCGCTCATGCGGTTGAAAAGGCGATGGCTGGTGATCCGCTAAGCGCCTTCGGCTCGGTGATCGGCATGAACCGCACCGTCGACGTCGCTACAGCCGAATTGCTGTGCCAGCCCGGTCTATTCATCGAAGCCATCGTCGCTCCGGACTTCGAAGCCGGTGCGGTGGGTCTGTTGACGACTCGACCGAAGTGGAAAGACAACGTTCGCTTGATGCAGGTGGGACGTCTCGAAACACTCGGTGCGAAATTGTCACGTCGTTTCATCAGCGGCGGGATGCTTGTTCAAGACGCCGATCGCATGACCAGTTCATCGTTGGATTGGAAAACCGTTACCGAGACGTCGGTCGAAGACGACCTATGGGACGACATCTCATTCGGTTGGGAAATGGTCCGGCACGTGAAGAGCAATGCCATCGTGCTCGCTAAAGACACCGCGTTGATTGGTGTGGGAGCCGGACAAATGAGCCGTGTCGATAGTGTCGAAATCTCGATCGACAAAGCCGGCGATCGTGCTGATGGATCGATTTTGGCAAGCGACGCGTTCTTCCCGTTCCCCGATTCAATCGAAGCGGCCGCGAAAGCCGGTGTCATCGCTATTATCCAGCCTGGTGGGTCTCGTCGTGACGACGAAGTCATCGCCGCTTGTGATGAATATGAAATCCCAATGGTCTTCACCGGTCGCCGTCACTTCAAACACTAATGTTTCGGCTACTTTTGGTTTGGGGGCCTTCGTAGTGGACGAAGCTACGAGTCCCCTGCACGGCTTGACTTTCCCCCGCACTGCTTAGCTTAAACGGACATCGCGAGAATAATCTGGCATGACGATCCTCGATGATATCCTTGTCAAAACTCGCCAAACCATCGCGCGAGACAAGCAAGAAACTGCGCCGGAGTCATTGCGGTCCCAGATCGTGGACATGCCCCCGTGTCGTGATTTTCATGGATCGTTGGCCGCTACCGATCAAGTCCGACTGATCGCCGAAGTGAAGCGAGCGAGCCCTTCAGCGGGATTGATTCGCGAAGACTTCGATCCCGCGACGATTGCCAAAGCCTACGAAGAAGGCGGAGCCGCGTGCATCAGTGTGTTAACGGACGAACCCTTCTTTCAAGGATCGCTTGAATACTTGCGGGCCGTCCGAGCCGCGGTCGATCTACCGATCTTGCGGAAAGATTTCATCGTCGATGAATATCAATTGCTGCAAGCTCGTGCCGCTGGTGCCGATGCGGTGCTATTGATTGCCGAATGTCTGAGCGAAGCCGAACTGGTCCAGCTCGACCAACAAGCTTCCGATTTGGGTCTGCAGACCTTGATCGAACTCTTTGAACCCACCAACCTCGACGCCGTTCTAGCGACCAAGACCAAACTAGTCGGCGTCAACAATCGCGACTTGCGAACCTTCCAAACTGACTTGAATCACACGATTGAAGTCGCCAAGGACATCCCCGCCGATCGACTGATCGTCGGGGAAAGCGGAATCCGCACCCATGCCGACGTCCAGCATCTTCAAGCTGGCGGAGTCAAAGCGATCTTGGTTGGCGAATCTTTGATGCGGCAAGCCGACATCACTCAAGCGACCCGCAGCCTGCTGGGCCGGTAGCCTAAAAGATCGACTAGCTCGGCAGGAGCCTCGCCCTCCCACCGAATCAAAATATTTCCACCCACCACCCGGGAGTGTGAGGCTCCCGCCGAACCCCACCCAGTGCCAGCCCGCTACCCACCACCAACTCGGCAGGAGCCTCGCCCTCCCACCGAACCCAAATATTCTCACCCGCCACCCGGGAGTGTGAGGCTCCCGCCGAACTCCACTCAGGGCCAACCCGCTACCCACCCCAGCTCGGCAGGAGCCTCGCCCTCCCACCGAACCCAAATATTCTCACCCACGACCCGGGAGTGTGAGGCTCCCGCCGAACTCCATTCAGGGCCAACCCGCTACCCGCACTAACTCGGCAGGAGCCTCGCCCTCCCATCGAACCCAAATATTCGCATCCACCACCTGGGAGCGTGAGGCTCCCGCCGAACTCCACTCAGGGCCAACCCGCTACCCACACCAACTCGGCAGGAGCCTCGCCCTCCCGTTTCGCTCACCGCGTGCACGACTTTGTTGGCGGACTGGGCGCTACCACCTGCAACGCTCCTGCTTGGATCCGGAGTGATCAACTCTCCACTACCGGGTCCAGACCACGCCGCCACTGCCGGTATGGAATCGTTGCCGGTCGTTGACTTGCAAGTCGTAGTTAGCGTACAGCGAGAGTGCCGCGTAGCGATCACCTTGCAGTCCGACACCGAGTAGTGCCCAGTCCCGGCCCAGGTCCAAACCTTGGGTCGCGAAACTGGAGCCACCTTGGACACCTGTCACGCTGGTCGCCGGGTCGAGGTACTCGTGCATCCATGACGCACGCGAGTTGGGCGTCCAACGCCAACCCAGTGGACCGTGGACGTGACGGTTGCCGTAGAAATTGGCACCCACCATGCTACGGAGCGAGTGAGCGTCGACATCGTCAATCGACGTGCCACCGGATTCCACATGGTCGTCTTGATGGACCCACAGGTATTGCAACGCCACGTTCGGCTGCACCGTCAGGCCGCCCCATTCGCGTGTCAGTCCACGTTCCAGGTACGTGCCTGTTTGCACGCCGTCGTAGTTGCCCGTGATGCCGCCGGTACGTGAGGTGTCGTAGTCATCGTACGACGCGTTGCCAGCCAGTGTGTAGTAGTTGCCCTCGTGATCGTTGCGGTGCAGGAACAGGCCCAGCATGCCGCTGTTGACGTCGGCCTCTGAACCGGCATCGGTGCTGACGTTTTGGTAACCGTAGGCGCCAAAGAATCCAACCATCGTGTGAGCGTCGATGTGACGGAACAAACCCAACTGGGTACCGCCACCACCGTAGTCAAACCCGGACACACCTTGATGCCCATCAGCGCTACCGCCGATGCCGTAGCCTTGCATCCAACCACCCCAACCACTTTGCGTTAGCGATGAAGTTCGTTGGCCGCGACTACCCCGTAGGCTGCCGATGCCGCTTTGGTAGCTGACCTGTTCGACACTGGGTTCTTCATAACTGACCAGACTGATCGGAGCATACTCGCCATCGGCGGTGCGTGGCGGTGGGGTCAACGAGACGAGCCCCATCGCGTTGTTACCCGAAGAGAAACTACCGGCCATCGTTCGAACTTGATTGCTCAACGATTGGAACTGGTGGTTCTGATTCTGGAATTGAGTTTGCGTCGTGCTACCGAGTAATTGCCCCGCCTCCAAAGAAGTGAGTTCAAAGATGAAGTCGATCGTGAAGTTGGCATGGTCGCTCTCCCACCAGGTAAATTCATAGGTGCCCGGCGCAACCGAGGATCCGGCGCCATGATCCAGCAAATTGCCTTCCTCGTCATCCCAGTATTCAAGCCAATCTGTGCCGTCAGCTAAAAGCTGTGTACGAAAAAAACTAGAATCCGTACTGACATTCACCGCCGTGATCAATTCACCAGATCCCACGGTAACGGTTGCAGAGCCAATTCCCCCGTCTTCTTGCGTCAGAGAGGAATTGGACGAGTTGATTAGGATTGGAGGTGTCGCTTGTGCGGTCGTCACGCAAACGATCAGCGCACACGTAGTCAATGAACGAAACATATTTTGCCCCTGGTTAGCGTATCCTGGAATTTCCCGTCATCGGGAATGGCCCCTTCCAAGAATATCGCCTTGTGTTGGTATCCATTCGGCCGAGTAGATCTGGACAATCCATTAACATCGCTTCACTGCTGTTAACCGTCGTAATCGGCATAGCGTGTTAGCGAACCAATCGTACCGATGCGTTCGCCAACAACGTTGTTGAGCTCTACCACCTCACAGCATCCACACGAGTTAGCCAAGCCCTACGGTTCCCACCACCCGGGAGCGTGAGGCTCCCGCCGAACCCCACCCAGTGCCAAGCCGCTGCCCATCACCAGCTCGGCAGGAGCCTCGCCCTCCCGTTCATGCTCCAGCGCGAGCGGTCACTACCCTGCGCACTCCATCAAACCGTAGGGTGCTGTGCTCGTCACGCACCCCAGTGAACCGTAGGGTGCCGTGCTCGCCACGCACCTACTCGCTAACCCAATTCAACATAGAGCGCTCCGCCATCACAAATCGATAAATCTGCCTGCAGAGGGGGTTGGATGTTGTTAGATTGGTGGGATGAGTTCATCTCCTGAAATCGCAGAGCTTGTTCGTCAATGGCAGCGCCGGACCCAGAGTGGTGAGGTGGGAGTCTTAGAAAGCCTTCAGGCCGATCATCCTGAGATCGCACAGGAAATAGCGACCGAGGTTTCGAGACTGCAAGATCGCGAAACAAACGCATCAGCTTCGGAAACGCAGACGAGCAAGTCGGCATTTCAAACGGATGAGTTTGCGACGATGCTGCCGTCGAGACCGGATCATCCTCGAAAAGCGGTTCTGCGTGACGAGACGCCCGCGTCGCTCGGTCCGCAGGGCCGGTACCGGGTCGTGCGACTGTTGGGAAGCGGCGCGTTTGGCGATGTCTTTTTGTGCCACGACGAAAAACTGTTGCGTGATGTCGCGATCAAGGTCCCGCGGATTGAGTGGCTGCAAGAACGCGGTAACGTGACCGACTTCCTTAACGAGGCGCGAGCCGTAGCGGCGCTTCGAGATCCCGGGATCGTCACCACACACGACGTCCTAGAGGATAGCGACGGCACCATTCTCTTGGTGATGGAGTACGTCGACGGCGGAACGCTGCAGAACAAACTCGATCAATTGCCGCCGGAGACTTCTCGGATGGCGACGCTGGGTGTCGGCGAGGTCGCGCGGATCGGATGCGATATCGCCGGGGCACTCGTCGAGCCTCACCGATTGGGGTTTGTGCATCGCGATCTCAAGCCCGCCAATGTGTTGATCGGTCGCGATCGCTTGCGAATTACGGATTTCGGACTGGCAATCTCAACCGCATCGAATTCGCTTGCCAACACGGCGGGCACACCGTTGTACATGTCTCCGGAGCAACTACAGCCTCACGAATCACAGCTCGACGCGAGATCAGATTTGTGGAGCATCGGTGTCATTCTCTATCAGACCTGCACTGGCCAGTTCCCTTTTCCAATACCTGAGTCATCGGAAAAGGAGGGACGAAGCAGGACGCGAGAGTTGTTCCGCCGTATACAGGAAGACTCGCCCATCCCACCACGGCAAATAGACAAGTCGATCCCGGTCGCATTGGAACAGGTTATCTTGCGATGTCTGCAAAAGAACCCAGCGGATCGTTATCAAACTGCCCAAGAGCTAGGGAACGATCTACGACTTCTAAGCGTGACTGACGTACCAGGTTGGCGGTGGGAGTGCCTTGCAATTCCAGCAGGTGCGTTTCTGACTTTCGTTGGTGTCATAGGAGTGACTGCAAGCTACTTCAGTATGTTGTCGATACCGCATCTGACCCAAAGCGATTTGATTAGCGAAGGAATCGCCTCCTATGTATTTGCGGCGTTGACATTGGGGATCGGCCCGCCGTTGATTGCAGCGGGAAATTGGTGTTGTTGCCGAAGAGCCAAAGCACAGCGAGCGAACACACCGACGTTACCCTGCCGCGTCAGTCGTTACGCAGTCGCCTGCGTGGGAGCCGGGGCGGCGACCGCGGGATGGGGGCCACCGGTGTTTCTGTTGACGATGGTTTTGGCGGTACTCGCGTGGCGTGATGTTCGTCGAAAGAAGCATTGGTTGTCGGGCGAACGACATATCCTCGTCGGCTTAACGCTCACCATCTTGATGATGATCCCGTGGACGTTTTGGTGGTTCACCTTTGCACAGATCACCAAGGCGACTCGCATGGTAGAGGTCGTCGACATCGCGATCACGAATTCGGATTACGGTTTGGCGGATCAAACCCTCGATCAGATTGCCACACAAGCTCAAGGTTTTCCGACGTCCTATTCTGCCGTTCATGATGTCGCGTTCGCCTTGGATGTTCGATTGGCCTACGCCAAAGGGGATTACAAGCGGGTGCTCGAAATGGCAGATTCGAATAAGAGCTCAAACAAATTCATGAGTGTGCCTGAAGTGATGGTCGTGTTTCTGCGGATGAAGGCAAACGAACAATTGGGAAACCAAGAGGCGGCAGACCGAGACCGTGATGTGTTGGCCACGGTTTCTCAATGGACGGAAGAGCAACTACCCGAATGGGTCGAGATTCCTGACACGGTCCCCAAGCGATCGTTCACACGCTGAATCCCCTCCATTTCCACCCACCACCCGGGAGCGTGAGGCTCCCGCCGAACTCCACCCAGTACCAACCCGATACCCACCCCAGCTCGGCAGGAGCCTCGCCCTCCTGCTCATACCCCAACATATCCACCCACGACCCGGGAGCGTGAGGCTCCCGCCGAACTTCACCCAGTGCCAACCCGCTACCCATCACCAGCTCGGCAGGAGCCTCGCCCTCCCGCCCATACCCCAACATTTCCATCCACGACCCGGGAGCGTGAGGCTCCCGCCGAACTTCACCCAATGCCAACCCGCTACCCATCACCAGCTCGGCAGGAGCCTCGCCCTCCCGCCCATACCCCAACATTTCCACTCACGACCCGGGAGCGTGAGGCTCCCGCCGAACTCCACGCAGTACCAACCCGCTACCCATCACCAACTCGGCAGAATCCTCGCCCTCCCGCCCATACCCCAACATTTCCACCCACGACCCGGGAGCGAGAGGCTCCCGCCGAACTCCACGCAGTACCAACCCGCTACCCATCACCAGCTCGGCAGGAGCCTCGCCCTCCCGCCCATACCCCAACATATCCACCCACGACCCGGGAGTGTGAGGCTCCCGCCGAACTTCACCCAGTGCCAACCCGCTACCCATCACCAGCTCGGCAGGAGCCTCGCCCTCCCTTTACGACTCCGGCCCAACCATTGGAAACCGCATCGGTGGTTTCGGTAAACGCCGCCAGCTACGACATTCAAAACGGACCTTCCCCGCAATTCGCTTCAACTGATCCTCTACCCCTCCTTCACACCCAGATGGACCCTCGCTCGTAGTGATCGCTGCGGCAACGAAAATCTAATCAACCGCCGCAGACAACTCCATTCGGGAGCAACGCGTTTCTCTGTTTGCAAAACGTGGTAGCGGTAGGCCGGACCCAGCGAAGCGCCGTTCCGGCAATCCCAAATTGATCATCGCGGGATGAGGCAGATTCACTCGGGACAACGTGTGCTGAATCATTGAGACATTCGCGTTTCGATTCCATACTTCTTCATCAATGTTTCGGTCGCTTGGTCGAGGACACTCTGGCTCAACATATGATCGTAAAGCACGATCTCCGCGATCTTTCCGCGAAAGAAGTGATCGTTACGGTCTCGATGGCAACCGATAATATACGAGTCATTGGAAGCGAGACTGCCGACCGCATTGTCGCGTGACTGAATCTGTCCATTCACAAAGATCTCGTACGTATCGGACGGCAGGCTGTAACGTACGGCGCAAACGTGAGCGACATCATTTGGCATGTTGTAGTCTGACTGGAGTTTTACCGATGAAAACTGCCCACCACCGTCGGCACTGTACCACCAAGCGACACTTGCAAAATTCGAAGCATTCTTTCGCTCTAAAATGAGTTTAGTAGAGCTACCGAGGGTCATGAGTTGCGAGTAGTTCGGATCATCTTTGACGTCGCCATACTGACAAACCATGAGTACAGTCACCTCGTCGCCGGTTTGAAATGGAGTCGTGGCTAGAAATTCACAACCATCCCAACCGCCGAACTCAATTGCCGGGCGGTTCGCAATCGCACTGGTCTTCCAAGATGGGCGGAACCTCGAGTCGACCTGCCATGCGGCTGAATTGGGAACCGACTCATTGTTGGCCGATGCACGGTCAAGCACTGCGAGATTTTGCCAAGAGATGATGCGTGAATCGTCGTCAAGCTGCACGCCCTGACTCGCTTCAAACCACGCTAACAGATCTTCCTTTTCAGGTAAGTCTGTAATGGTTTCGGCATTGTTCGCCGATTCAGCTGAGCGAACCGGAAGCAGGATGAACTCTTTGGGGTTCGCAGGGATGAGTTCATTGGTTTCGCTCGAGTCGGCTGAAACTCGCACCGCCATGTTCTCAGTTAGTCTGCGTCCAGGTGGCGTAAGGTTACCGGGTTCCTCCCGTTGGTGCGAACGCCCCACGACTGATTGAACCATTTCGACCTCCCCATCGAACACGTGTGTTTCCGATGCCCCGTCCTCATCGACCGTTATTCCAAACTGCGTGCCATGGTCAATCACACGACCTCTGGGGGTTTGAATCTCAAAGCCCACCGCCACAGGAGGAACGAATGCGGTCAGCCTACCGTTACGTAAAAAACCACGATCAGCGGATACCACTTCCATGTCCGCGGGGCCCTGCAAAGTGACCTGGGCGCCGCAGTCAAACTCGACGACGACGACTCCTTCCGAGACGCGTATCGACTGCCCTGGCTCAAACCGGTTCAGATTGCCAAAACTCCATTTCTCTTGCTGCATGACGCAGTCGATCCGTTGGACGATCGAGGCACCTGACGATTTCCGGATTTCGTCGACTTCCTTCGTCTTTACGGCAACGGCACCAGACGACATTAAATCCTGCGGCCTTATCCGCCCCAGGAAGTATCCGCCCGATACAAGGATCGCCAAGCAAGCGGCCGTTGCGGTGCCGCGAAGAAGATGTCCGAAACTTCGTCCAGCAGATTTTTTCAGCTCGACTGGCTGGCTCTCAATTTGGACAGGACAAGATTGCAAAGTAAGTTCTTGCAACTCCTCGGCTTCTAACACAGCGCGGGTATCGAGGTGAGTAGCCGACCACTGCAGGAACTGCCGGGCGTTGTCTGGATCCTCATTGATCCAGTCCTCCATCTTGCGGAGTTCTTCCGGATCGAGAGTCCCATTTAAATATCGGTCAAAGAGTTCCTCGTTCATCTCACTTTAGCCCATGGTCGGAATGTCGCTGCCCATACGACCAACGCAGTTTCTGAGCGCGGATCGCGCTCGATGCAACGTCACCTCAATCGTACTGCAACTCGTTTCAAGCTTCGTCGCAACTTCAGCAGTGGATCGTCCATCAAGATAACGAAGTTCAATTACTTTTCTCTGACGTCCCTTCAGACGCGCAACGCAGTCTTTCAAAGCCCTTCGACGGTCGACAAGCTCTTCGTCATTGAGGTCTTGTGCCACCGTCGCTAGATTCGCAAGCGTCAGATCCGAAAATTGTGGGTGACTGGACGACTGAGAACGAAAGTAGTCCATCACCTTAAACCTAGCGATTCCCATTGCCCACGGGAGAAACGGACGCTTGGGGTCGTAGGCGTGAAAGTTTTCCAGGACAACCGTCGCCGTGTTCTGAAGCACGTCCTCGGCATGGTGAACATCCCACACGGCGGCCGCTACGAATGCGCGTAACCTCGGTTCGGCTTGCACCCACAACACCGCCGCATCGCTAGAATTTTCGGATATCATCAAGTCTTAAGCCACCGCGTAATCGTGGACTCACCCGCGAACATGGCAAGCCGAACACAGCCATTGAGCCTACAGGTGAGAGCGTGCGACGCCAAACACTTCGCTAGAATTTCCATCGGTAGAATCCCGCACGCGTCGGTTTTGGCAATCGCATAGGTTCGACCAACTACAACATCACAATTCGATTGACCTACTAATTCCCACCCATGCGTTCCGCTCGCATTGCTTGCTGTATTTGCATTTCCGAATCGTCGGGTACCTCGGCTTGTCGTCGCATCATCGCTTCCATTTCGTCACTGGATAACTCGGTCGAAGGATCGGGGACAATCACATTGTTAGTCTTCTCACCACACCCAGAAGAGAAAAGAAGCAGGAACAGAAGAAGCGTTAGACGACTGTAATTCATCAACTCATTCCAAAAACGTTATATGTTCTTCAAGCAGCCCAAGGGCATGAAATTTTGGCAGTTCAGATCTTCTTAATCGACAACAACCAATAACCGCCGATTCGACCACAGCCTCTCGCTTATTCATGGGCGTTCAATGAACGCTGAATCTCTAAGACAGACAGCATTAGCCTAACACCACGCAAGAGCGATCGGAGCCAAAGTGACAGCATTTCAAATGATGTCGTACCCGTTCAAAGTAGCTGGATACGCCAGAATTCAGACCCCGGAAAGTCTGGCGACGTCGTTTAAGAACTCGCTCTAAAATTCCTTGCCAATTGTTTCTTTGGCAGCTCGCGATCCCAACGCACCCCAAAGCCCATAAGGACTTTCCGCCCCTGGTTGATTCCTATGTGTTGCGTTACCCCAGGCAAGGACTGGACGATTGCTGGAGTTGCCCGCCTCGATTGAGTCAGTAACGAACCTGACTGCGCCGTCTCCAAGCAACACATGCACTCCGCCCTGGTGCCGACTGCTGGGAGCAAGGGTGCCATACCCATCACCACTTCCGTTGTAACAAAGCTCTGTGTTCGGGGGCAGAATGGTAGTGCATCCGGTATGAAGATTCGTTCCGTTTGCCCATGCGAGTCCTCGGCGAATTAATGCCCAAGAGTGAGTGTTCCCGTTCCACTGAGGATCTCGAGTCGTCACTGACGGATCCCAGAACTGAGGTCGGTTGGGATCAATCGCCTTGCGGCATACCAGCGGATTCTCCCAAACCCCGGCCTGCCTTACCGGATTCGTTGAAACATCGTTATCGCCGAGGTCTGTCTTGATCTCACCTGCAATGATGGTGTTTGACAAACCGTCAAGAATGTCTCGGAATTTGACCTCTTTCCTTGGGACGAACGCGCCACGGCAACTCGCCCGCGCACGCAACGCACGTGCCGTTTTATCACGTTGCCAATTGCCGGCATCCGTCGTCAGATCTCCCCATCCTGACCCCCACGTGTACTTCGCCACGCCTTCGTTCGTCAGCTCCATCGCATCGCCAACGCACGCCGCATAGTTCGTTCGACCAAACGCGGGCAGCCCGGTTCCTGGATCGCTAGGGCAACGAAGCATCGTTATCTCAGTGACCCAGGGCACATAGGATCCTCGCAGTGGATGCGGGCCCATTGGTGGCCAGAACGAACCGGCATTCAATGTCCCGCCCGTCGAAACCTCAATGTTCGGGTTTGAGATTTTTTCCCATAGTGCCTGTTGCTCGAAAAAGGGAGTTAGCCCCACAAGCCAACTGAGCTGCAGCATGTTGTTTCCGCCGCCTGTCGCAGGATCACCCCACGCCCCCGCTCCGCCTGTGGCTGCATCGGGGTTACGTGTCCCCGTGAAATGGACGGGAAGCTGATTGTAGGCAGCGTGATAATTGTGCACCGCCAAGCCAATTTGTTTGAAGTTGTTGCTGCAGCTCATTCGCCGTGCTGCTTCGCGTGCCGCTTGCACCGCTGGCAGTAACAGCCCCACTAAGACACCAATGATTGCAATCACAACAAGCAGTTCCACCAGAGTGAACGCCTGAGTACTTTTCCATCTTCTCATCACACGACCTCTATCGTTTAACAAAGGAAATAAAAGCGAGGGTGCACGTTTGGCGTAGATAACGAATGAAGAATCCACGCTTACAAAACCTGCACCTCCTATCCGTGTATTGTGCGAGAGCAGAATTCTCTTAACAGAAAACCCGAAAGTTTCTCTCAACTCGCATCACTCGCAACCGACAATGCGAGGATGCCGTCACGTCGGCCACAAGGATCTCCAGCTAATCAGATAGCCCGAAACGGTCACCACAAACCGTCAAGATCAACCGCCCTTCGCCTTCATTTCCGCGGCGTGAATTTCCAGCCGCCCCAACCCAACGTAGGCCGGACCCAGCAAAGCGCCGTTCCGGCAACCCAAAGGGAATCGTCAAGGCATCATCTGTACGCTGTCGGAGCACCATCATTTCGCACCTTGATCCGACCCACCTCCCTGATAGCCCAGTTCAAGCCCCACTTTTCCCCTGTTTCCATCTGTTTGTAAACCACGAAACACACGAACAAAACGAAAGCACTTCTCCGTGCATTCCCTTGCATGTCGTTCGTACCTTTCGAGGTCAAAACGCAGTACACCGATCGTCCGGTTCATCAAAGAGACCTGACCCCTTCGATACCTCCGACCGCCATATCGACCACTCAATCGGGAGCGCGAGGCTCCCGCCGAGCTACACCTAGTGCCGACCTGCTCATCCACTACCGGCTCGGCAGGAGCCTCGCTCTCCCGTTCACGACTCCAGCCCAACTAGGGTGAAACGCATTAAGCGTCTAAGTCACGTAGCTAGCGCGGTATTCCCCGACATTCGCTCTAGTTGACGAGGAAGTTGCTTGTATCGCAACTTGGTCCGGCCAACTCTCGGTCCCCAAACGATCAAAAGTTTCAGGTGTATGAAATTACAGGAATTGACGCCAACGTTGAGGAACGAAGTTCAACCCCCCCCGGACTTGCAATCGCAATCAAGGACGCTCATAATGAGCACCGGTTCACTTGTTCAGGAACTCTTGAGTCTTCGCCACCCCTATGGCATGCACACTGTCATGAAGAACTCAACAGAATTGACGCCTGGACAATTGAAGCGGACTGCATGTAAGCGCACTACCGTGGTTCTGCGTGGAGAATGGGAAGACGAAGACGGACAGCGTGCTGATTGCCAACTTTCCCAAACGCTTGTTCCAGATCGTTACGCGTTTATGAGCACTTCGCTTAACGAGGTAGGTACAAAAAGCATTTTGTTCTGCGCTGCTTCCTTCGTGATCGAGCAACGAAGCAAATCTCCGAAGGCCGCCCTATTATTGAGGTCGGTGACATGATTTTTCGACGGCTCAAAATTACAGCAATGACGAAGGAAGCGCAACTTCGCCTTGGCGGCAAACTTGGAGTGCGGAACGGGATTTCAATTGAGTGTGATCCCGAAACGGGGACACCTTTCGCTCATTTAGAAGTCGCTGGTATCGAGTTGAGAAGGCATGACTACAAGCGAAAATTTTGCGACGAAGCAATATCTTCGCGGACGAGCTTCTATAAATGTTCGTTCGCATTATGGCCTCATAGAATAAAAATATGATAGAAGCGGCTTCATACTTGAAAGTTGCTTTGATGAGCTCTTGTTTTGCTTTCTAAAGATGATCAACCACGGCACGCTAGTCACTAATAACGGAGAGGCAATATGAGTTCTCATTGGTACGTTCAACACAATGGAAAAATTATTGGTCCTGCTAGTGCTCGGCAATTGAAAGGAATTGCTCAACAAGGAAAAATTGATCAGGAAACATTGGTGCGATTAGGCGAAGAAGGCAATTGGACTCCAGCGGGCCGTGTAAAAGGTCTCTTCGAAAGCGTTTCGCAAACAGACATAATTGCTAGCGAAATCGTGGAGGAACGACAGTCGCAGAAGATACCAGCCTTCGCAACGCCAGAGATGAGCGCCCCGGTGCATGCATCAAATGTTCAACCAGTTCATGTTCCAGATTCAGCGTTATCGCGTTTCGTGTCAGAAGGTCAGCCACCAAAGGTTATAGGAAAACTTCTAAGCCGCGTTACCGACGTATGTTCGGATAGCGAGCAACCGGAATACATAGCTGTGCAACACTTGCCCTCAGTAATGTCTCCAGATGCTATCGTTTTGACCAATAAAAGAGTGATCATTTTTAGGGCGAAGGCACTTGGCCGAATGAATATGGTTGATGTTCCTTGGTTAGATGTTCAAAATATCCATATCAGCGAAGGTATTGTGGGTGCAACTCTTTCAGTTGCAGGGCTCAACGGACACGTGGAAACGCTTGAGCATCTTCCGAAAGCGCAGGCCAGATGCGTATATCGTGTGGGGCAGCAGCGAGAAGAACAGATGCGAGAGTTTCGCCGAAGTAGAAAAATGGAAGAAGAACGAAATGCTGCGAACAGCGTGACGGTCAACACTGCGGTCGCGCCTGCTCAACCGGTACCGCCACAAGATGATCTAACTTCTCGTCTTAATCAGCTCAAACAAATGCTTGATGCAGGCTTAATTGAACTACACGAATTCAACGCTAAGAAAGCTGAAATTTTGGCTAGCTTGTAAATTAGACGCGATCAGATCGAGCCGCAGGGAAATATATCCCACCCGAAGGATATCAAACTATAGACGGTGCCCATACGAATCTACCGAGCAGCGATAGCATCGTTAACAAAAATCTCTTGGATAGCTGTGCCCATCGCTGATCCGCCAGTTCAGTAAGATGGAGCCATTCGACTTGAGGTGCCTTTCGTTGCACCGGACCGGGTGTGCGATCCGTCTACAAAAAAAGTCCGGACCGCAGCGTTGAAGCTTGCGGCCCGGACTCGATGGTATGGGGATCTCGGTATGGGGATCTCGAACTGAATGTCTTGAGTGTCGGTATGCAGGAGCGAGGGTTTTGAATTGACCGATTCCTCGCTCCCGCGTCGCGGTGTGGCTTGGTTGTGTTATTGCCAGCAACGCAATTTTACGACCGACACTTCCTTGATCTCGAGTGCAACTCGGGGAATCAAGTCGCCGACAAGTGAGTGCTTCGACAACGTTTCAATTCGAGGGGTCTGACCTCAAGTTTGGGGACGATTCAGCGGGGAAGGACATTGTGGGAGGGACTCGTAACCTCGTCCACTACGACTGGTCCACTAAGAACCGTCTATTGCAACTTGTAGGTCCAACCGAACTCGAATTTGGATGGGTTCAGGCGCTAACTTGCCTTTACTTCGATTCGGCGAGGTTTCGCTCGATCCGATTTGGGTAGGTGTAACGTGAGTACGCCGTCCTTCAGTTCGGCCGAGATGGCTTCGCTGTTGATCGCGTCCCCAATCGTGAAGGAGCGTTGGAAATCTCCGACGCCGTACTCACTGCTCAAAGCACCTTCGCCTTCGTGGCAACGCGCAACTTTACCGTGAATCGACAGTTGGCGATTTTCAAAGTGGATCTCCAAGTCATCTTGATCGACTCCGGGAAGGTCACCGTACAGGATCAGTTCGTCATCGCCTTCCCAAATGTCAAATCGTGGTTGGAAAGTCGGACGCGACGATTCCCCGTTGCCAGATTGGCTGCGTGGAGTGTTCGAGTTTTGTGCGTCCTTCGAGTTGGCTGTGGTCATGGTAGTACTCATTGTTATTCTCCAAATGATTGTGCTTCGAATACGGGTTCAAGGACTTAATGCATGTGGATCGTGTAACCATGCTTCGGATGGGCACCAGCGAGTGCTGATGCCCCTCGAGAAGCGAACCATTGGCAGACCGGATCAGGTCGCCTTCACTTCGATGCGTCGTGGTTTAGCCGCTTCGAGTTTCGGCAGAGTGACGTGCAGAACACCGTTTTTAAATTCGGCGGACACGCTTTCGGCATCGATACCCACCGGCAGTTCGATCATGCGACTGAATTGGCCATAGCCACGTTCTTGCCGATGCCACTTGCCGCCCTCATGTTCAGGGGGTCGACGTTCGCCTTTGATCGTTAACTGGTTATCAACGACGTAGATTTCCAGATCGTCCAAAGAAAAGCCAGGCAGTTCGGCTTCGACATGGAGACTGGTGTCTTCTTCCCAAACGTTCATCGCAGGAAAGCTGGCGACGCCCATCATGCCGCTTTGTCGGTTGCCGCCGCGGCTGAACAACCGGTCCATTTCACGGCTCAATCGATTCAATTCGCTCCAAGGTTCTAATCGAGTAGCTAACATTTTTCGCTCCTTTTAAGTGAGTTCAAAAGAAGAGTGATCGTTTCATTTTGCCTTTTTGACAGTCTGACCTGTCGTGACGAAGAAAATGCAACGAGCGTGCCAATTGGTTATTAGCGATTAGCGATTAGCGATTAGCTTCTAGCTTCTAGCTTCTAGCTTCTAGCTTCTAGCTTCTCGTACCTTTTTTTAAATAAAAAGCAGTTGCCAAAGGGAACGCTGGAGAGCCGTTTCGAAGACGGGATTTTCTTGTCCATCAGCCCAAGATGTGGCGGCAAAATTGGTTCAAAGAAGGGGGCGGTTTGGCGTCACTGCGGGTAGGCAAAACTGGCGATTTTTCGGCCGAAATCCGGTGCATGGGTGTGTTGCCGTAGCCGATTTTGGGCCGCTTTCGGGACACTTCCGAGCTCATTCCAGATAGCGCAACCAATTGCTGCCCATTGGTCATTCTATTCTGGTTTCCTGAATAGACGTTAGGCAGAATTAAATGGACACCCCCTGCCAGAACTCCTAGTATCGGCCCGTAAGGTCAAGATAACGCGTTTTTATGTCCCATAGAACGCTCGCTGCCTTGGTCGGGTGGGTACGTCTCTCGCCGTCGAATTGAAGACCGATTCTTAGGAGAATTTGAATGAAGACTACGGAAAAACGTCGAGGGTTCACTCTCGTTGAACTCCTTGTCGTAATCGCAATTATTGGTGTTTTGGTGGGCCTATTGTTACCCGCGGTGCAGGCTGCTCGAGAAGCGGCACGCCGGATGAGTTGTAGTAACAACTTCAAGCAGATCGGACTTGGTCTTCATAACTATCACGCTGCGTTTAAAGCGTTACCGGTGCATCATATGGGAACGCATTCCAAGAACGGGAGTTATGTTAACAGCGGGATCAGTAACAAGAACAACGGTGGCGGCCACAACGAATACACCCTCAGTTTCTTAGTTGGGCTGTTGCCATTCGTTGAACAGCAAGCGTTGTGGGAACAGATCGCAAATCCCAACAATGAAAGCTCCAGTGGAGGTCCTCCGGGGAAACCTTGGTCACCGATGGGTCCATCGCCACGCCAGCAGGAATACAAACCTTGGATCACCGAAATTGGCACCTATCGTTGCCCCAGTGACCCTGGCTTTGGCTTGCCGGCACTGGGACGAACGAACTACTCAGCCTGTATTGGCGATTCCCCTGACAAGGCTGATTGTCGTTGGCCAAACAATCCCCAGAAGGGCAAGCTGGTTTACACGCAAGACGATGTGATTGAAGCTCGAGCGGCTTACCGAGGGATGTTCCAACCCGCTTTCCAATGCAAGTTCCGGGAGACATTGGATGGGCTTTCCAACACGATGATGTGCGGCGAAATCGCTACCGATCTGGGTGATAAGGCGATTGCAACCACGCTGATGATCAATGGCAATGGTGGCATACTTCGTAACCAGCCCGGCGAAGCATGCAGCAAATACATCGATCCGGAACGTCCTTCGTTCTACAAGAGCAGTATTGATTACACCAATAAGACCAACGGCTTCGCAAAGATCTTTCAGATGCGTGGCTATGTTTGGTCCGATGCTCGTACGGGATTCACTTGTTTCACTGCAATCCTTCCACCCAACAGTGAACTTTGCATGTCCGGCGGTGACTCAGGGTATGGGATCGCTTCGGCGTCGAGTCGTCACCAAGGCGGTGCGCACGTGTTGATGGGAGATGGGGCCGTTCGCTTCATCACCGATTCCATTGAAGCAGGCAATAGCAGTGCGGGGTGCGTCTATTCAGGAGGCAGTGACGCTCGGTCGCCGGGATCCCCAAGCCCCTATGGATTGTGGGGTGCTTTAGGAACACGAGCATCCAAGGAAGTGATCGACGAAGAGTATTGATCGCAACTTGTTTGGCGGGTCCATAGTAGGTCGTCGCGGTGGATACCTGACGGCCTGCGCCTTTCCGCTATTCGCTCAAACGGTAGGGCACGGGCTCTCCGGAGGCGGGTTTTTCGATATCCGTTAGTGGACGAGTCAACGAGTCCGTTTGACTTGAGTTGTGTAGTTTCCTGAGATTTGCGGAGAGACTCGTTACCTCGCCCAATACGGCTTAACCCGAACTCAAATGAACTGAATTGGGACGCATCGCCCGGTGCGTCTTTCATTTCAACGATGCACCCAGAAAGAACCGTGTCGTTGAAATCGCCTGACTTAGCAGATCCGGGCCGTAGTTTCCTTTTTACATTTCTTGATCGACAGCGATCCATTTCCTCGAACCAACAGATGAACCTGAATGAACATGACTCGTTGCCTTTTATTCACCTTCGTGATTCTCGTTTCCGGTCTGCCTACGATGGGATGCGGCGACGGAGAAAACCGAACTATCGAAACCCAAGGAGAACTTTGGGACGAACGGGCCGCTTTCTACGCGGACGAAAACAACTTTAGTGACAAGGAATACGTGGACAGCAACGAAGAGTAACTTGCCAAGAGCCCGCGTTTTTCGACGTGGATTTCGTCAAAGATCAAATCCGATAACACGAAAAAACCGGACTCGTGTGGAGACACGAGACCGGTTTCAGGTGCTTTTTATAAAGATCAGCTTGACGTTATTTAATCTTTGCCTTCCGCTTCAATTGCTGCAGCCTCTTCTCACCACCTTCGTTAACTTCGAAGATGAAGCGAGCCAGATCCAAAAACTCGGCTCGACTCTTCAGCGTGTTCACCAATCCAGCGGGCATGGTTGATGTCTTGGACTCGATTACGTCTTCAACGTCATCCATCAAGATCTCGCGAGGCTTGCCTTGGTCGATCGCGATGCTGAGTGTGATCTTGTCATCCGTTTCGGACACCAGGAAGCCGGATAGAACCGCACCGTCGGCCGTAATCACGTTGACCGTGCGATAGCCATCCAAGATTTTTGCGGACGGTTGCAGGATCGATTCGACCAAATGCTCGTCGGTGATGTCTTTTCGAGACTCGGTCAATTGGGGACCGAGTTGATAACCTTCGCCGACATCATGGCAGGTCGCACATGCAGTCTTTTCTCCATAAAAGAGCTTGGCACCGCGGACGAGATCACCTTCCTTTCGAGCATCACGAACCAAGTCCGCCAATGGCTCGGACATCAACTCTTTTTCGAGTTGGTTGTTGGTTTCGCTTTCGACGATCATTTCCGGACGACTGCCCTCGGGGAACGGATGCATTTCAAGCAGTTCTTCGGGGGAGTAGAACTTGAGCCGATCCGCAGTGGCGTCTCGAATTCGCTTGACGTCTTTGGGAAGGACTTCATCGGCATCGTTGCCCCAGCTATTGCGAACGTAGGTCAACACAGCGGCAATTTCTTTGTCGCTGAACATGGTGCCCAGTGCGGTCATGGGTGGTACCCCTTGGGTCGGCTCGAAGATCTTTCCGCGGACGCGGATTTTTCCCCAGATCCCGTGCAGGGTTAGCTTGATCAATCGATCAGGATCACCATTGATCCACTCGCTGCCGGCCAGCGGCGGATAAATGCGGACGATGCCCTCACCATTGTCACGGTGACAGGCATAACAAGAGCCTTCTTCGTAGAAGACTTGTTGCCCAAGATTGTAGGTGCGGGCGAAGGCTTTGTTTTTGAACTTAGTCGACTTGAGAGACTCGGTTCGGTAGTCCTTCGGCTTCATCGCACCTTCGAGTTTGCCGGAGAGCAATTTGTCGTAATCGACCAATAGGTTCTCAGAATCAAAGGTCTTATTCTTAACCAATGATTCGACGTCGGCCTTCAGCAATAGCATGGCACTATTGAGAGCATTGCGAATCCAGTTGTCCGTCTTATAAGACGCGACCGTTAACAGGATTTCGGCGCCCGCTTGACCGCCCATCCATGATCCGGCTGAGAGTGCCTCCAAGCGAACGCGAGGGTGCTGGTCTGCGGCAGCGGTGAGCAAGTAGTTTTCTGGTTGGTCCAGCAGATGCAAGCAGTGCCGGACGACTCGAACGGTCGCGGCGCGGACACGGTGATCTTCCGCTTGCATGCACTGTTGGATCAATTCGATTGACGGCGATTGTTGGCCCCAGGTGGCCCAGAGGGCTTCGAGAACCAATCGTTCGTTGTCCGCGTTGTCGCTGGCAAATTTCATCGCGGCATCGAGCACAGCTTGCTTATCATGGCCACGGAGTTCTCGGTGGGATCGCTTGCGAGCGTTTACCTCGGGCAACTTCATGTTTTCGAACAGTTGGTCGATATTCGCACCGGCGATCGACGGCGGGGTGACCAGCGGACGATCTTGGTGAGTGATGCGGTAGATCCGGCCGTATTCGGAATTACGCATGGGGTCACGAGCACTGTGTTGCATGTGCCCGATCAGCGTGTTGTGCCAGTCAATGAAATAGAGACTGCCATCGGGAGCCACTTCCAAATCGCACGGGCGGAAGTTGCCGTCGGAAGACCGGATCAAGTCTTGGCGATGTTTGCCCTTGATTTCGATGCCGTCTTCGATGGTTTCGTATTGCTTGATTCCCAAGAAGCCGATCGTGTTGGCGTACAGGTAATCGCCCTGAACTTCGTCAGGAAAGTGGCTGCTGTATAGGAATTCGGAACCGGATGTGGGCCGAGTGTGGTGTTCGTAGTTGAACTTCGAAACCTTTGGGATCTCCTTGGAATGGGGCATCTTGATTGAATAACCCAGCATCCAGTATTGAGATCCTCCGGACGCGTCGTTCACAAACGTTTGGCCGTATTCGTCGTGGGCAACGCCCCAAGGGTTGGAAACGTCGGACTGCATGACGCGTTCCAATTTCCAAGACGTGGGATCAAAACGCCACACGCCTCCATCGGTCATCCGCTGCGGTCCCCAAGGCGTTTCGACTTGGGAGTGCAGGAAACGACCTTCACACATATAGAGACCGTTACCATGGTCGGTATCGAAGGCCGAGATCGCATGGTGCGTGTCGTGAGGATCGAATCCGTCTAGCAGAGTTTCTTTAGTGTCGGCACGGTCGTCGCCGTCGGTGTCTTTGAGCAGAACCAGGAACGGTTCCTGGGACAAGTAAACCCCTTCGGGTGCCAATTGGAACCCGATGGGCATGTGCAATCCATCGGCGAAGACCGTTTCTTTATCCGCCCGACCATCACCGTCGGTGTCTTCGTAAATCAGGATCATGTCGTTCGGCTTGGAATCACCCGGTCGATAGTGCGGGTAGCTTGGCAAGGTGGAAACCCACAGCCGACCGCGGTTGTCGAACTGCATTTGGGCCGGGTTGCCGAGGTTGGGGAATTCCTGTTCGGATGCAAACAGCGAAACCTCGTAGCCTTCGGGAAGCGTGAACGTTTTCATCGCCTCAGCTTCGGTCTTAAGAAAGTCTGCGGTGCCGTTCTTTTCGCTAATTTGAAAGTTGGTTACCACGGACGACAAAGGACGAGTAACCGAGTCATCGACTTCAATGGTTGCCGATTTGCCCTGTGCGATGGCCCACACATTTCGATCGCGAAGGACCGTCATTTGCCGGATCTTTTCGATCTCTTCGGGATAGTTGAAGTTGCCATACGGAGCCCAACGTTGCCCGTACGCATGCACACCGTTAAGCATGCGATAGTCGTTTCGCCAGTACCAAGCTTTGTCTTGGATCGCTTGATGTAACAGGGGGTGAGGATTGGAGGGGGTTGGCGAAGCACCGAAGAGTTGTTCCATCATGACCGGTGCCAACTTTTCATAACCGGCCTTGGTCAGGTGGACGCCGTTGATGGTCAGTGGCGTTGGGTCGCTCGTGAACCATTCAAGGGTGGGCGAAAAGAGATCCATGAAGCCAACGCGTTTTTCATGGGCAACGACTTCAATAGCATCCGCATACGCTTTCAAAATGGAATTGCGATTTTCCGCATCCGGTAATTCCAATCCAGATAGCGACTGCATCGCAATTGGCGTGGCTAAGACCAGACGGGGCGGCTTGTTAGCGATTCGTTCGTACGATCGGGTCAGCGTGTGATCGACAAACGCTCGAAGTTCGTTCTTGAAGTTCTCCACGCCTTCGAGGCCATCAAACGACTCGTTGAAGCCAAAGAAGGCGACGATCGTGTTGGCCTTGATGATGGTCAGCCATTCATCGGGTTTGGGGTAGTGTCCCTTGCCATAGTGAGCTTGGATCTCGGGGCGAAACTTGTTGCCGCCGGGAAATGCCCACGGGTCGCTGTTTCCAGCCTCGGGGCGAAACGCAGGCGTGTGCCCGGGATAACCCAAGTTGCGAAAGGTTAGCTGTTTCGCAGCAAACCGATGATGCAGCAATGTTTCAAAGGCGTTGAACAGTTCCATCCGTGCAGCCAGCCCGCTTCCCAGAAACGCGATCGTTTCGTCTTGATGCACTTCTAGTGGCAACGAAACGGCCGGCGCGGTCGTCGAAACAGCGATCGGTTGCAGGTACTCAGGACGAACACGCTTGTTCTTTTGTACTTCGCTATCGGTGATTGTCGTGATGACCTCGGGAGCCGACACGTCGCCAGTTTCGGCAGCGTCGGCGTTGGCCACGGGCAGGAACATTGCTAGGCAAACCGCGGGGAGCGAGCCACGCACCAATCGAGTGACTTTTGAGTATGACAAATCAGATTTCATGGAGTTTGCTGGGCCTAGCCGAAGGGTTAGAACCCTTGCCAAGCGGTGAAAGGAGGGAGAGGACGGGAAGGAAGGGCAATTATAGTTAATTGAAAAGCGGTTGTGATCACGCTATCAACGAAAGCTTAGGGCTGTTTGTTTCGCCAAGAATGCCCGACGGGCCCGGAGCAGAAAAGGCGGCATCGAGTAAATTAGGGAGGAGCTATTGAGAAAACCGTGTAACCGATGGCTACTGGCAGTGAATGCATCAACTCTATTTCGCGTTGGGTTTCACCGTAGCGGGCGAGGTAACGAGGTGCTCCGCACGGCTCAAGTCACCAACGAAATTCAAGACAAACGTGCTCGCAGTCTCGTTCGATATCCTGAATCGAAATGCGCCTAAAGTATGAGCTATTGGAAATAGCTATTGGGGCCAGCCACGGTCAACGATCCGCTTCATCGCTTCAAGCGTTTCTTTGCTGACGTGGTGTTCGATGCCTTCACTATCGATCGCTGCGGTTTGGGCACTGACCCCGATGGCTTCCAAGAAAGCCTTGACGATCTGGTGGCGTTTGCGAGCGGCGGTGGCCAGACGCTTGCCTTTCGGGGTGAGTTCGATCGGTTGGTATGGCTCGGTTAGCACCAATCCGTCCCGCTGCAGCCGAGCGACGGTGTTATTTACGGTCGCATGAGTCACCGCGAACTGCTTAACCAAATCGATCGAACGGCACACACCCTTGTCGGCAATGGTGTCGGCGATGGCCTCGACGTAGTCCTCCGCCAATTCGCTGGCGTGGTCGTCTCGTGTTCGTTGATGGACGCGTTCGGTCAAGAAGTTGCCTGGCAAATATCAGAAAGGTAACAAAGGGCAGCTCGGCTTCCCTTTGGGACGGACGGTAAGGTGTTCCAGTTTACCTAACGCAGAATTTTTGCAGTACCCCTATGGCTTGGCGGTTCGGATTGCTAACCTACCAGAAGTTAGTGCAGGCTAACTTGTGAGCCGGGATATCGAATCCCGGTTTTGGTCTGCTATGCAAGTTAGCCTGTGCTAACTTAGGCTTCTGCGTTCCCGCCAGGATTTCAGTATGGTGATCAAGCATTTTCGAGATTGCGGCATACCGTGGGTTTTGAGTCAAACCGTTTCACTTCGATCGAACGGTATCCATCGTCGAGGTGGTCCCCCTCGACACCGTCCACCCAGTATGCCAATCGGCACCTATCGCTCGGGCGGATTCACTCTGGTGGAGCTTCTGGTCACGATTGCGATCATTGGCGTTTTGGTGGGATTGTTGTTACCCGCGGTGCAGGCGGCCCGAGAGGCAGCGCGGCGAATGTCGTGCAGCAATAATCTTCGCCAAGTCGGTTTGGCCACCCATAACTACCATTCGGCTTTTAATCGTTTGCCCGCCGGGTACGTGTCTCATCCAACCCGCAATGGCGTCGCGCCGGCTCATGTGCGGATGGACGCGACCACTTGGGATGCAGGTCCGGGATGGGGGTGGGCGGCGGCAATTTTGTCCTTCGCTGAAGGCAACGCTTTGGCAGACAGTTTGCAGATGGATCACCCGATTTGGTCGACGGTCAATGAAGAGGCAATTGCGTCCACAGTGCCGATGTTTTTATGTCCCAGCACGACGGGCGGTGATGATTCGTTTGTGATCACTGACGAGGTGTCTGATCCGCTGTTGATTGGTGGTCGTGAAATTCGAGTTGGACGAAGTCACTACGTTGCCAGTCACGGGCAAGAAAGTTGTTGGGGAGAGTGTGGATCGGTGGCTACTGGGGAAGTGTTTACCAATATTTACACCTCAGAAACCAAAATCGTTTCGATCCAAGGTGATGCAGGTCGCGTGGCCGACGGTCCGTTCTATCGAAACTCGAAGACGCGATTCCGAGATGTGCTGGACGGTTTGTCCAACACCGTGTTTTTCGGCGAACACAGCTCGGCGTTAAGCGAGAAAACATGGGTGGGTGTTGTGCCGGGGGCGTTTACTCATCCACGTTTCAGTTCGCCTGAAAATGGATCCGACGCTGCCGCGACGCTCACGTTGGTGCACGCCGGACCATCCGGCGGTGAGCTAGATATTACTGGCAATCCGATTATCCACCCCATGAACTTTCCAACCTACCACGTCGGTCAAATGTTCTCGGAACATCCCGGCGGCGGCTTCGTGTGTCTGGGTGATGGATCGGTGCAGTTTGTCAGTAACTTCGTCGACCTGTTGCTATGGGCGGAAATGTCCAGCATGGACGAAGGTGAACAAATCGATTGGGAGAAATTTTAATGGCTACTAACGACTCTCAATCGTCAGCTTTATCCAAGGGAAATCTTGGGCTGATAGCAATGACTTTGGTGGTGATCACTTTGATTGGTTGGTGGTGGATGCGTCCGCCGGTGAAACTCGACGAGAACCACTACGACATCACCGTGGCATTGTATCGGGCTTGCAATCAACGCAGTCTTGAAGGATTAGCAGCGATTGAATCGCTGCTCAAGGAGTCTGAATCAGCGAGCCAAGGTCCGGGCAGACAAACGATTGCTGCCATTATCGCTGACGCGAAACAAGAGCATTGGCAGGACGCAGCACGGGCCTGCCGGAAGCTCCTCGATCAGCAGGTTCAACGCTGAAGTCCTGCCTTTGTTCCCATCATGGGCTAAAGGATGTCGGCGATGTTTTCGAGCGGTCGACCAATCGCGGCTTGGCCGTCGTGGACGACGATGGGACGTTCGATCAGCATTGGGTTTTCGGCCAGAATCGTGAGCCATTCGCGGTCCGAAAGTGTCTGGCTTCCCAGGTCCAACTCCTTGAATCGTTTCTCGGTCTTACGAGCCAGTTCTTGAGGTTTGATGCCAAGCATTTTTGCAATCTTGGCGAGTTCTTTTTCGCTGGGAGCATCTTGCAAGTACTTCACGGTTTCGAATTCGATCCCGCGTTCTTGAAGAAGCTCTACAGCGGCTCGCGATTTAGAACAACGCGGGTTGTGATAAAGGGTGGTCATGGTCATTCGTTGATTCGGATCAGGTTTGGGAAGTGGCGATATGCCTTCCACGCAAATGACGGGAAGGCTTCACTATCGCCGGCCAATTGTATCCTGTCGTGAGAATTTCAGAATGCTCGCACCGTCCTTGACAAAGGGTTAGTCCCAGTTGAGGCTGCCAGCGGCTTGGTATTCGGTGACGCGGGTTTCGAAGAAGTTCTTTTCTTTGGCCAAATCCATCGTCTCGCTCATCCAAGGGAATGGGTTGGTCGAACCGTACTGCATCGGCAAACCAATTCGTTCGAGTCGGCGATCGGCGATGTGTTGAACATAATCTCGGAACAGATCTTCGTTGAGCCCCATGATGCCGCCGGGTAGGCAGTCGGCGGCGTATTCCAGTTCCAGTTCGACGGCTTGTTTAACGCGATCGACCATCGCTTGCTGGAATTCGGTGGTCCACAAATGCGGATTCTCCGCTTTGATGCCGTTAATGAGATCGATACCGAAGTTCAGGTGAATCGTTTCATCGCGAAGAATGTATTGGAATTGCTCACCGATCCCGGTCATCAGGTTGCGACGATGGAACGACAGCATCATCACAAAGCCGGTATAAAAGAACACGCCTTCCATGATCAGGTAGTAGCCGATCAGATTTTTCAAAAACGCCTGAGCTCCTTCATCCGTGGCGGTGGAAAAATTTGGATCCATCACTTCGGCGGTCAACTCGGTTTCGAAAGCGTCTTTGCGAGCGATGGAGGGGACCTCGTGATACATGTTGAACACTTCGCCTTCGTCGAGCCCCAAACTATCGACGACGTACAAAAACGTGTGCGAGTGGACGGCTTCTTCGAACGCCTGTCGCAATAGGTATTGCCGGCATTCAGCGTTGGTGACGTGTTTGAAAATCGCCAACACTAGGTTGTTGCCGACCAAGCTTTCGGCGGTCGAAAAGAAGCCGAGGTTGTGCATGATGACGCGTCTTTCGGCGTCGGTGAGTCGATTGCTACGCCAGGTTTCGATGTCCTTCGTCATCGGAACTTCAGTGGGCATCCAGTGGTTGGCGCATCCGTTGTTGTAATGTTCCCAAGCCCAGTTGTACTTCAGCGGCATCAGTTGGTTGACGTCGACTTGGTTGCAATTGATCAACCGTTTGTCCGACGCGTCGAAGCGGTTGGGGGCGTCACTGGACGTATGGGGAGTATTGGTGTTTGACATGATTACATTCTTGGATCGGTTGGAATAGGAACGTTGCTGCGTTCGCGAAGCCAGCGTGCGAGCGCCAGTCGCGTTGGAATTTGCACCGGCCCTTCGATGACTTCGTCGTCTGCATTGAGCAGACAGACTTGGAAGGGGCCGTCGCGAGACGGCAGATCAAATCCGCCTAGATCGGTCAAAATCAATTGGCGACCGTCGTTTTCGTAACGCACCCAAGCCCGAGAAACCCCAGGCTTTTGAATGACTTGAAAACCACGTTCGATCCAATTGACGAAGAACCGCATCCTTACTGACAGGCTTCACAATCGGGATCTTCGATGCTGCAGGCCGAGGGCGTGCCGACACGGTCGACGCGGATGGAACCAGACTGACTTTGCGATTTCATCCAGCGAGGTTGGATGCCGTGCCGGTTGATATCGACGGTCGATTTTTCGACTTGGGTCGCGGCGAGGGAACGCAGGTAGTAGGTCGTTTTAAGTCCGGTTTTCCAGGCGAGCGTGTACATCGCGTCGATCGCTTTGCCGCTGGGCTGGGCCATGTACAGGTTCAACGATTGGCCTTGGTCGATCCATTTTTGGCGTTTGGCGGCAGCCGCAATCAACCATTGCGGCTCGATTTCAAATGCTGTTGCGAAAACCGCTTTGACATCCTCGGGTAGGCGTGGAATGTCACTGACGGTGCCGTCGAAGTGTTTTAAAGCATCGAGTGTTTCGGCATCCCACAATTCATGTGACTTCAGGACTTCGACCAGTCGATGGTTCGTTTGCGTGAACTCGCCCGATAGGTTGCTTTTGGAATACAGCAGCTTGTAGGTGGGCTCGATCGACTGGGTGCAACCGATGATCGTGGAGATCGTTGCCGTCGGCGCGATCGCGAGACAGTTGCTATTCCGCATGCCGTGCTGGGCGACGGAGTCACGCACGATTTGCCAATCGAAGGTTTGATTGCGGTCAACTTCAATCGTTTCGCCGCGACCTTGTTGAAGCAAGTCGAGGGTGTCGATTGGCAACAAACCACGGTCCCATTTCGAGCCTGTATAGGATTCGTATCGGCCACGATCGCGAGCGAGCTCGGACGAGGCGAGGATAGCGTAATAGCTGATCGCTTCCATACTTCGGTCGGCAAATTCGACCGCTGCGTCACTGGCCATCGGAATTCGCAATTCGTGCAGCGCGTCTTGATAGCCCATCAAACCCAAGCCGACGGGACGATGTCTCGCGTTGGCGTTCTTGGCTTCCGGCGTGGGGTAGTAGTTGATGTCGATGACATTATCGAGCATCCGCATGGCTGTGTTCACGGTCGCTCGAAGCAAGTCTTGATTCAGTTCGCCATCGATGATGTGCGCGGATAGGTTGATCGAACCTAGGTTGCAAACAGCGGTTTCATCGGCACTGGTGTTGAGCAGGATTTCAGTGCATAGATTGCTGCTGTGGACAACACCAGCGTGATCTTGGGGCGAGCGGATGTTCGAAGGGTCTTTGAAGGTAACCCAAGGATGGCCGGTTTCGAACAATCGGGTCAGCAGCTTGCGCCACAATTCAGAAGCAGGCATTTCGCGGTGTTGGCGGATGCGACCGGCGTTGGCTTCGGACTCATAGAACTCGTAACGTTCTTTGAATTTTGCACCATAAGAATCGTGTAGATCAGGCACTTCATCGGGACTGAACAAAGTCCAGTTTCCGCCGTCACGCAATCGTTGCATGAACAGATCCGGGATCCATGCGGCGGTGTGCATGTCGTGCGTTCGACGTCGATCGTCGCCGGTGTTCTTTCGCAAGTCCAAGAACTCAACGAAGTCCAGGTGCCAAGGTTCCATGTAGGCGCACACAGCACCTTTGCGTTTGCCGCCTTGGTTCACGGCGACGGCGGCATCGTTAACGATTTTCAAAAACGGGATCACGCCTTGGCTTTCACCATTGGTACCGTTGATGCGGGCACCGGTAGCGCGAATGTTGGTCCAGTCGTTTCCTAGGCCGCCAGCCCATTTGGACAGCATGGCATTGTCGCCCACACATTTAAAAATGTGATGCAAGTCGTCTTGGATCGTGGTCAGGTAGCAACTGCTAAGTTGTGGGTGTGGGGTGCCGGAGTTGAAAAGGGTTGGGGTAGCGCTGGTGAACCGCATCGACGAAAGCAGGTCATAAAACTCGATCGCCCGTTCTTCGCGGTTTTCGCTTTCAGCCAATGCAAGTCCCATCGCGACTCGCATCCAGAAATACTGGGGCGTTTCGATGCGGCGACCTTCGATGTGCAGCAGATAACGATCGAAGATGGTTTGCATCCCGAGATACCGGAACCGAGCATCACGCTCTGGTTTCAGTGCAGTCGCGATTCGATTGATGTCAAATCCGCGGAGATCATTCGATAATCGCTTGGCACGCACGCCTTCGATCACGTAGTGCTCGAAGTGGTCGCGGTAGGTGTCGGTGAAGCCCTCGTCGAATTGCGTTTTGCCTAATGATTGACGGTAAACGATCGAGCGTTGCAATTGCGCGGCGAGAGCGTCGTAAGCGGGATCTCGTTCGATGCGGCTACGGGTGGACAGCACCAGGGCTCGCGTGACATCGTCGGGCGTCATTCCATCAAACGCACCTCGAACGACTTCGGCGACGATCGCATCAGTGTCAACTTCCGGAAGCTTGGACTCGGGACATTTCGACAGGAAACGCGTGATTCGGCTTTCGTCGAATGGGACGCGGACGCCGGGTTCCAGTTCCACACGGACTCGGGGTTCGGCGTTGTGGGGTGCGTGTAGGTTTTCGTCTAGCGAATCCAACGCGGTGTCCGTCCCACGAATGGCTCGGATACGTGCGTGTTCGGTGCGGTAAAGGATGTAGCGGCGGGCAACACGGAAGTGTTCCCGTTTCATCAAACCGATTTCGACGATGTCTTGGATCTGTTCCACCGTTACGGGCGAATTGCGTTGGGGGTGTACGATCATATCTTCGATTTGCGCCACGATTTGCATGATGTGGTCGATCACGTCGCTGGCCAGTGGTTGTCCATCGGCGAGGTTGAGTTCGGCTCGAAACGCCTTTTCGATCGCGGTTTGAACTCGCCGAGAATCGAATTCAATTTCGCGACCGTCTCGTTTGCGAACCATTCCGGTACGTGTGTTTTCCGCTGAAGATTCCATGCGGTGACTCCCTTTTGACGGAGTGGTTGCGCAGCGGCACCCGGACCCCGTTTTCCGTTGAATGCTGGATTCCGATTCTCAGAGCGCGCAAACGCACCTGGCTAGCGAATCAAGAACTGACACAAGAACAAACCCAGACAACTCACAATGGATGCTTTGTTGTCGCAACGATCGCCCCAATCCGAGAGGGCATCCAAATCGCCTATTTCGTGGTAGGTCTTCTGACTCACTGCCGATCAAAGTTCGTTGCCTTCTCATTCGCTTGATCGCGAACAATGGCACTTCCAAAGAAGAAATTTTGACTTGCAACCCGAAGGTTGCGGCAGTTCACAGCGGCTGGACCATCCCGGAATTTCACCGGAGTTCCCTGTTCATGAATCGTGCCAGAAGCACGGCTCATCACCACGAACGCCCCAACCATATCGGTTGAAATCGCTTCGTCAAGCGGAAGCGTTTGGGGGATCTGGTTTCAGTCCTGTCAGCACGCCAAAAGGATTAATGCCGAAGCGCTTCGGCGGGGGACAATTTGGAGGCGGCGAAGGCGGGAAGCAGTCCACCCAGGAATCCGACGACGACGGCGATCAAGAGTCCCTGCATGACGACACCGGTGCGGATCTTTCCTTCGATCAATCCGTTGACCGCCGGCATGTGTGTCAGCATCGCCACCAGGAAGAAGGCGACCGCGATGCCAATGAAGGCACCGATCAAACTCAATAAGATGGATTCGAGCAAGACCATTGAAACGATTCGTTTGCGAGTCCAGCCGATCGCGCGCAGCAGTCCAATTTCGAGCGTCCTTTCTTGGATCGACATGAACATGGTGTTCAGTACGCCAACACTGCCGATGATGGTCGCAACCATCGACGTGAGCCAAGCCATGGCAACGGCAAGTTGGATTTCCGATAGCGATTCAACATGTTCGCGGGTGGGGCGAACTTTGACTTCGGGTTCCATCGCCTCGACGTCCGCAGCGATTCGGTCCATTTGATCTCGGTCGGATGCATCGGTGGTGATGATGCTGAAACCGGACACCTCGCCTTCGCGTCCCATCAACCGTTGCAGTTCGCCAACGGAGACAACCAACGATCCGTTTTGAAGCACGTTGAAACTCTCATAGATGCCGATCACTTCGTAAGCTTCGCCCTCGACGATTTCAAGTGTTTCGCCCACTTCTTTGCCTAGCGTCTCGGCCAGCGTGACGCCGACCATCACGGCGCGTTCGTCGGACTTTAGCAATCGCCGACCGGCGACTGGTTCCATTGCGTCGAAGACTTGGGTTTCCGGTTTCAGACCACTGACCGGAACGACGTACAAACCAACATCAGCGAACGAGACCACATCGGCGAGGCCAGGGATTACATCGGCGACGCCATCCAGTTCAGCGATCCGGTCCCCGAGTGATTCGTCTAACGTGCTGGTTAAACGGCGGGCGCTCCCCGAGCGAACCACTAACAGGTCCACTCCGGCACCCTGATAGAAGTTCATGAAGGTGTCTTTGAATCCGTTGGCAATACCGACAAGGGACACCACCGCACACACCGCCAGTGCCACGGCAACCAGCGTCAGCCCACTGCGAAGTGGACGTCGCATGATGTTTCGGATGGTCATCGTCGCAAATTGCATCGGTCGTCGCCTATTGGATCCAACCGGCGCGCCGGTAGTCGATCGTGGTTTCTTGGATACGGGTGGCCAAATCGGCTCCCGGAGCAAACGATAGGTCGTCGGCAGCCCGGTTGCCATTGCAAACCCAATCGCCACCCACGCCTTCGCGTATCTTGTCTAGGTTCAAGAATACTCGCTTGCCAAAAATTCGTAGCATGCATTCCCCGTAGGCCCCCAGGGTCCAACCAATTGATTGGGGAATGCGAAGATGACGAACGCGAGCCTTGTCGATGGTTGCGGCAATCATGTCGGCCAGTTCAACGAAGGTGACCGGTTTGGGATCGGTCAGGTAGTAGGTTCCCAATCGATCGGCAGGAATGTCGCCTGAGTCGTTCAGACCAACCAGGCGTTGACCGTGCAAGCTGGCGGTGATCAATCCTGGAATCAGGTCGGTCACGCTTAGGTACGAATATCGCGAGGTCCTGGAGAGGACGAAGTTCCAACCTGCACGAACGGTTTGATAAAGGGCCAACAGGTTTCGGTCACCTGGACCGATCACGCATGGAGGACGAACGATGGTGGTGGGGACGACCTTGGCCAGTTTGTGCAGTTCGGCTTCGGCTTGAAGCTTAGTGCGACCGTAATGAGATACGGGATGACAAGGATCGGATTCCACGACCGCGGTCGAGCTTGGGCCGGCTGCCGCCAGTGAAGACAAGTACACCAGTGTCGGTGGATCGGACTGGGCCGCCGCTGCCTTGCCCACGACTCGGGTGCCTTCAACGTTCACGCTTTCCGATAGTGCGAGCGACTTGGTTGAAACGGAGGCTGCGGCATGGAAAATTCGGTCGACGGACTTCATCGCGTCGTGGAGTTTGGTCGAATCGCGAATGTCCGAGGCCACCACGTGGACCCGCTCAAGCGGGTCTTGAGCGTTGGGGGCTGACTCGCCGTGCCAATTGATTTGATTCGGGTCGTTTCGCGAAAAGTGGTCAACCACAACCACCTCATCACCCGCCGCCAACAGTCGGCCGACCATACGGCGACCGATGAATCCTGCCGCACCGGTAACGAGTGATCGTTTCAAATCGACTACATTTAATTGGAGAGTATCGGAATTGTCTGACGACAAAAGAGAAAACGGATAGCCAAAATATACCCAGCCGTCGGGTGTGTGCCATTCCCTAATAAGTGTTGCACGTTTGGTAGCGTACAGATTACCTTGATTATCTTGCCACCTGGATGGGTGGTTTTATTGCTTCGTCCTATATGAAAGAGCTCGGATGTCGGTCTCCAATCCTTATCAATCGACTCACGAAGTCGCCGTCGATCCGTTCAACTCGCACCGTACCTATGGCGGTATCGGAAGAGCGGCCTATTTCTTTGGCGGGATCGGAATCAGCATCGTTCAGAACGGACTGACGTTCGCGTTAGCGAGTAGTGGTGAGGCTGGTGCGGTCGCGGTACTTCCGATCGCATTGATCGCATTGGCCGGAACCGTGGCGTTAGCTTGCTATCGAATGATCAACATGGGTTCGAGTGGCTGGTGGGGCTTGGGAATCGTTGTGCCTCTGCTGAACATCTTTGTCGGCTTGCGATGCCTGATCTGTCCAGAAGGCTATGCCGATCACAAAACACTTGATTCGACTGGCAAAATTATCAGCGGCATCTTGATCGCAATCTTTGTGATTGGCGTTCTCGGAATCATCGCGATGGTTGCTGTGAAGCCTTAAACGTTGAATCGTTGAACGACATAGAACTGGGCCGGTTAGCCGATCCGACTCACCATAGCTCTTACCGCTAGACGCCCTCTTTTTGTTGACCAAACACGGTCCTTCGCGGTTGTGTTTTGAGAAGTTGGGCTTTGGAAGTATGGCAGCGAATGGGCGAAAGTTGGTCGGTGACCGGTAACGAATGGGGCAGTCTTCCGCTTGGATGATTGTTGTTTTGTGGACGGATCGGTATCGCATCGTGCTGCATGAATCGGTTGCACCGTCACTTAATCACTTTGATGATTCAGTCGTTCAACGTGATGGGTGCGATCGGGCTTGCAGTGTTTGGACTTGGCTCTGTTTCAGTGTGCCACGGAGTCCGGCGGGCACTGAAGTCTCGGGTCAATGAATCTACTGAAAAGTGGAATCGCTGATGCTGCGCCGCAATTTGGGTGGCGCAGCAGTCGTGGGGTCCAGCGGTGAACGGGATTCGTATCGCGAACGGCGAAATTCGGTCTAGATTCCTTTGTCGCGACCTGACGGACAGTCAACCGCGATTAGCGCCATGGTCCCCCATATGGGCTGTGAGAAATAGCCTTCCTGACCTAAATTAACACTCCGTTGGTGCGAAAATGTGTCGTAGATATGTCAGTGTCGTCTCGATACAGTGAAATCTCTAACCCCTTTGTAGGATCATCCCGCCACCCGGTTGCGGTCGTGGCGCGGCTATCTGTTCCGTGAATGCCAGCAAAAACTCGCCGCTATCGCCCCGAACGCTCGTAGATTTACTACGCCAGCGCACAAGCGAACATGCCGACGAGGTGCTGTATCGATTCCTGCGCCCCACTGGTGATGAGTCGCCGCAAAATCGGTTCGACCCGCAAATCCTGTCTTATGCCGATTTAAATCGGCGAGCGATGGAAGTCGCCGCGTGGTTGTTGCAGCGGGTTCAACCGGGCGATCGAGTCGTGTTGGCGTTTCCGCCGGGGTGCGAATACATCGCGGGCTATTTCGGATGTTTGTATGCGGGAATCATTGCGGTACCCGCTTACCCACCGCGCCGAAATCAGCGAGACCAGCGACTTCATGCAATTATTGCTGACGCGGACGTTCGCTTTGCCTTAACGACAGCGAGCTTGTTGGACTCAGTGATCGAGACGATGTCCGACGCCAGCGAGGTGGCATGGCATGCGATCGAATCGATTCCGAACGATGCCGGGCTGGCCGATCAGTGGCAGGCTCCCCCGATCAACGCGGACTCACTTGCGTTCTTGCAATACACATCGGGTTCGACGGGTACGCCCAAGGGTGTCATGGTGACGCACGGGAACTTGCTGCATAACCAAAAGTTGATTCAAAGTAGCTTCCTTAGCGATCAACGTGACAGCTTGATCGGATGGTTACCGCTGCATCATGACATGGGTTTGATTGGCAACGTATTGCACCCGCTTCATCTGGGTGGATCGTTGACGTTCATGTCGCCGATTGATTTTTTGCAAAAGCCGGCTCGATGGTTGCAAGCGATTTCCCAATACGAAGGCACGATCGGCGGCGGTCCCAATTTCGCCTATCGCTTGTGTGTTGATCAGATCGCCGACGCGGACCTTGTTGGAGTGGACCTATCGAAATGGCGGGTCGCGTTCAACGGTGCCGAACCGATTGACGCCGACGTGCTACAGCAATTTGCAGATCGGTTTCAGGATTTCGGTTTTAGCCACGATCAGTTTTGTCCTTGTTACGGCATGGCTGAGACAACACTGTTAGTCACCAGCAAGGTTCGCAACGAATCGGTGCGTTTGGAAACGCCTCCGGATTCAACGAAGCCTTGGGTCGGATGCGGTGCAGCGCATGCGGACATGGATATCCGGATTGTCGATCCGGAGTCTTTCCAAGAGGTGCCGCCGGGCCAAACGGGTGAAATTTGGATTCATGGACCGTCCGTCGCGGCCGGGTATTGGAAGAACGCCGAACAAACTGATTTAACGTTCCATGCGAACATTGTGGGTTCAACTAAACCGTATCTTCGGACCGGTGACTTGGGCTGGATCGATCCAAACAAAGGCGAAAAGGTTGCCGGTGAACTGTTCGTAACCGGTCGCCACAAAGATTTGATCATCATCCGCGGAACTAACTATTACCCGCAAGATATTGAAAGCTCTAGCGAAACCGCTCACCCGGCTTGCGCGGTGGGTGGTTGTGCTGCATTTTCCGTCCAGCGAGATGGTGGTGAGTGCTTAGTCATCACACAGGAAGTGCGTCGCTCGGCACGTCGCTCAATGAATGCGACCGAGGTGATTGAAGCGATTCGCGATCGGGTGGTTGATGAACATCAATTGCCACCGGCAGCCATTGTCTTGTTGCGTCCCAGTGCACTGCCGAAGACAACCAGCGGCAAGGTGCAACGGCGTGAAGCCCAGCGGCAGTTTCTAGCCGACGAGTTAAGAAGCGAACATCAGTGGGATCTGCAAGACACGGTTGCGTTTACCAGGCTGCACGACAAGCCGCAAAGCGACCCAACACAAGAGCGACCAAGCAACAATTCGAACAACGTCGCGAGTCCGCATGCCGACTCAACTTTGATCGCGAACTGGTTGATCGAGCATGTCGCTGAGCTAACCCGATTGCCGGCGGATGCAATCGATCGACAAGAACCGCTTTCACGATATGGTTTGAATTCGGTCGGCGCGGTGAGACTAGCGGGTGATCTGTCGCAGTGGCTCGGTCGGGATATTCCTCCCACGTTGGCGTACGAATATCCCACCGTCGATTTGCTTTCGGGTTACCTGTCGGGTGATGCCGTTGAACCAGTTTCAACGCGACGCAGCCCATGTCCTGACTCGGTCCAAGACGATATAGCGATCGTTGGCATCGGTTGTCGGTTCCCGATGGCGGACTCACCTAGTGCGTTTTGGCATTCGTTGATGCAGGGGACCGACGCAATTGCAGACCGCTGTGAATTCCCCAATCGGTACCCTGACCAGAACAGCGACTTGGCGAGTGAGTTCTTTCGAGCCGGCTACTTGTCCGAAGTGGATCAGTTTGATGCGGCGTTCTTCGGGATCAGTCCTCGTGAAGCGGACGCGATTGATCCCCAGCATCGACTGCTTTTAGAGACGACTTACGAAGCGATTGAAGATGCTGGGATCCCGATCGATTCCCTGCGCGGTGAACGAGTCGGGATTTTTGTCGGCTCCAGTCATCAGGATTACTTGCGATTGGGCGGTCGCGACAGCGTGAACGCCTATTCGGCGTCGGGAAATTCGATGGCGATGGCGGCGGGCCGTTTGTCCTACACATTCGATTTCCGTGGGCCAAGCTTGACCATCGATACGGCGTGCTCGTCGTCGTTGGTGGCGACGCATCAAGCGATTCGGTCGATCCGTGCGGGCGAGTGTGACTATGCGGTCGCGGGTGGCGTGAACTTGATCCTGACGGACGAGGCAACACAGTCCTTCGCGAAAGCCGGCATGCTATCGCCGACGGGTCGATGCCGAACGTTCGATGAACAGGCCGACGGTTTTGTTCGCGGTGAAGGTGCGGGGATGGTTCTGTTGCGACCGCTGCAGGATGCGATAGTAAACGGTGACCAGATCTATGCGGTTCTAAAAGGTTCCGCCGTGAATCAGGATGGTCGAACCAACGGTTTGACCGCGCCGAGCCGAATCGCTCAAGCCGAGTTGATTCAAGAAGCGGTGACCGATGCGGGCGTTTCACCGGCTGACATCGAATATGTCGAAGCCCACGGGACCGGTACGGCCTTGGGTGACCCGATCGAGTTGCGCGCGATCGCCGAGGCGCTCCGCGGTTCGCAGGAACCCGAGGGTAAGGCACGCAAACCACTGAACGTGGGATCGGTGAAAGCGAATATCGGTCACCTCGAAGCGGCCGCGGGTATCGCTGGCTTGATCAAGGTTGCGATGTCGATGCGTCAGGGACAACTGCCGCCGCAGATTCGTTTCGAAAACCCCAACACCCGGATTCAGTGGGGCGAAACGATTCGTGTTCCCGTTGAAGCGGTGCCTTGGAACAAGACATCCAAGTCGGCTCGCCTTGCCGGCGTCAGTTCCTTTGGTTTCAGCGGTACGAACGCTCATGTAGTGTTGGAACAGCACACCGTGTCCGAACGGCACAGCACGCCAAATGAGAGTGGCGATTCCAGTTGCCAGATATGGGTAACGTCGGCGAAATGCCAATCTTCACTCGATCAGCAGATCAAACAAGTCGACGCTGATCTCGACGAACATGATTCGTCGTCGCTGGCATATACCTTGGCGGCTCGCCGGACACATCACCGATATCGTGCCGCCAAGTTGGACCTCGCCGATTCGACTTCTTGGATCACTGGCGTCGGGCAACGGGATGCGGTCGTTGATTTTTTCTTCACCGGTCAAGGTGGTGTACAGCCCGGCGCGGGCCGTTGGTTGTACGAGCACAACGCGGTGTTTGCATCGCACTTCGAAGCGATGTCGGAGATCTATCAAGACCTAACCGGTGACGATTTAAAGACGCGTTTATGGAGCGACGAAGAAGCTTGGATGAACACGCTCGTTCAGCCGGCAATTTATTCACTGCAGTCGGCGTTAGCTCAATTCTGGTTGTCGATCGGTGTTCAAGCTAATCGAGTCGTCGGACACAGTTTGGGTGAATACGCGGCCGCTGCGATGGCGGGAATTTTTAGCGTTGAAGATGGGTTGCGTTTGGTGACGCAGCGGGCAGCGTTGGCGGGCAATTTGAGTGTGCACGGCCGCATGCTGGCGGTGTTTGCCGGTGAGGATGATCTTCGCACGGCGGTACGAGGTGTCGGTGAAGAAGGCGTCGATGAAGTTTGGGACTTGGCGGTCGTCAACGGACCTCGCCAGACTGTTATTGCCGGGCTTTCCGAAGCTTTGGACAAGCTTGCAGCTATCCTCAAACAACGTGGCATTACTTCGCGAGCCATGTCGACGACGCATGGCTTTCATAGTCGCTTGATCGACCCCATGCTGGCCGACTTCCAAACGCTAGCGGCAAGCATTCCCATGCGACCGCCCACGCGAACGATGGTTTCATCGCAAACGGGGATGGTGGTGGGCGATGAAGTCGCGACGCCGGACTACTGGGTGGGCAACTTGCGTAATGCGGTTCGTTTTGATCGAGCGCTGAAGACACTGGCTGGGGATGAAGAGGCAACCACAACCCAACCGCTTGGAATCGAGATCGGAGCCGGATCGACACTCGCATCGTTGGCACGAGCCTCGCAACCTAAACTGAACGTGTTGCCCGGATTGCCGGTTGAAAGCAAGGCTCAAGCAGGATTCGAATCGTGCCTCGCTAAGCTTTATGTCCATGGCGTCAATATCGATTGGCGGCAAGTCATCAAGCCAGCGGTTTCGTTAGTTTCGCTGCGATCCTATACGTTCGATCGGCAGCGGCACTGGATCGCCGAACCGACCAAATTGACGGACGCGTCTTGCCCACCGATGAGTCGGTCTGCGGAAACGTTTCCGGGAACCCGGCTCGATTTGGCGACCGAGGATGTGGTCTACCAAAAGGAGCTTGATGCGAACTCAACCTTGGCCGATCACCAAGTGGCCGGACACATCGTGTTCCCAGCCGCCGGATTCATTTGGTGGGCTTGCCAGGCGTTGAAGCAACAGATTCTATCAGGCAACGGTCAGGTAATTTCACTGGAAAATTTCCACATCGATCAAGCACTCCGGTTGCAGTCGGACCAGCCGCTTCAGGCTCAGCTAATCATGTCACCGTCCCGGACAGAGTCCGTATCGGATTCGGTGATCTGGCAAGGTGCCATTGCATCGAAACAGACAACCGGTTGGCAGCGGCATGCGGGTTGGGTTGCGAACGGAACACTCCAAGAGTCGGAAGCGTTTGTGATGCCAATCGCAGCGGCACACCGAACTTTGTTGCAGCCACGCGATGTGTCGTCGCACTACGACGAACTGGGCGAAGCTGGATTGCAGTACGGTTCCTCGTTCCGCTGCATTTCGGAGTTGCATTCGTCGAGTCAGTGGGCTGAAGCGACAATCCAGGCTGCTCCTAATACGCCTACGCAAATAATGGGTTTACTGGATAGTTGTTTCCAAGTCATCGCGTCGATGGGGCATCATTGGGGATCGCGAACTTGGGTGCCGGTAGCGGCCGAACGTATTGAGTTGCGGGGCGAAGAGTTTTTAGCGGATGGGCAAAATACGAACGCTGAGTTGAACACAAACCCATCTCGTTTGCGGGTTCAAACACATCTGACTCACGCGGATGAAGAAATTGCCATTGCCGACGTGTGGATTCAGCCCGCTGGATCGTCTGATACCGAAGCGAACCTGAGCGGACTATTCATCAAGGGATTGAAGGTCCAGGCGACGTCATCGATCCAATCCGACGATTGTGTGTTCGAAGAGGTCTTTGTGCCTTGTCTTCGCGATCGCGAACCGGTGGAACGATCAGCCAGCCAAATTGTGAGCGTCGATGCCGAGATTTTGGAGTCTGAGTTCCTTGCCGAGATGCCGGCGGGCGATCATCGCTTACTTGAAATTAGCGATGCGTTGGAAGCGGTTGCGGGTGCTTGGGTTGGAAAAATTTTGTCGGACTTGGGCGTGCAGTGGAAAGTTGACGACACCTTCACCACGTCGCAGTTGATTCAGCAGGCTGGCATTGTCGCTTCGCATCGACGACTGACCTATCGGCTTTTGCAGATTGCTAGCGAACAAGGTTGGCTAACTCAATCCGATCAACAAACCGGTGACGATGCGACCTGGACGATTATCGGATCGCCGACACAGAGCCCCGGTGATGTGCCTCGGGTTGCCGGTCATGCCGAGTTTGTGTTGTTGGACCGATGTGCCAACGCGACCGCAAGGATCTTGCGAACCGGCGACGACCCCCTGCCGCTACTATTTCCGCGAGATGGTCAGACGACTGTTGCGGATGTTTATCGTGATTCCGTCGGCGGGCGTCGATTGAATTACTTGGCGTCGGTGGCGGTGCAACGTTTGCTGAAACGGTTGCCGCCTGGACGAGCGATACGCGTTTTGGAAGTTGGTGCTGGGACCGGTTCAACGACCGCGTCGATCCTGCCGCTACTGCCATCGCAGAGATGCCATTACGACTTCACCGACATCGCTCCTGGATTTTTCCTTGCGGCAAAAGAACAATTCAAACAGTACGATTTCGTTGACTATCAAGTCCTCAATATTGAAAACGATCCAGCCTCGCAGGGGTTCCAAGACAAGCTGGGCACCTACGATCTTGTCATTGCAGCAAACGTATTGCATGCCACGGCGGATATGCGCGCGACGATGCAAAACATCCGGCGTCTGCTGAATCACCGGGGTGAACTGGTGATCTTGGAAGGAACCAAGCCGGCACGTTGGTTGGATCTGACATTTGGTTTGACTCCGGGTTGGTGGCGATTCACCGATACAAAGACGCGAGCGGATTATCCGCTTCTATCGTGTGAAGGCTGGCAAGAACTTTTAGAGTCCGAAGGCTTCACGACACCGTCGTTTATCGCGCCTGTTGGCGTAAAGGACCAAGATACGTCGCCAAGCCACATGGTGTTGGCGTCCGCCGAGACAGATGAATTGCGAAGCCAATCTGATACATCTCATCGTGCAAGGCGATTAGTGATCTTGAGCCTCGGTTCGACTGGCCTGGCTGACGATCTAGCTTCGCAGGGGATGGCGGATGATCGTTTCGGTAGGTGGAGTTCAGTTAATGCGATCAGACTGGGTGATGAGAATACCGCTGCCAAGATTCAAGCAATGGGGAACCATGGGGAGCCGACAGATTGGATGATCCTGGTGGATCTCGATGACCAGGATCTCGAGCATCCCGGCAAGGGCATCTCGCCGGCTGCGCAGGCGGTTTTGCAAGCGGTTCAGACGATTGAAGCGTGTCAATCAACCCAGGCTGGGACGCAGCCGGAGACTTCCATCCGGTGGGTGCAACGCAACCGAGCGAACAGCGTCATCGGCGAGTCGCTTTGGGGATTTTGGCGCACCGTTGTTTTGGAGTATCCGCAATGGCCTTCTTTGGGTATTGAACTTACCGAAGGTGTATCGGATGACGATGCGGTTTCGATGCTATGGGACGAGTTGCAAACACCGATCACGGATCGATGTGAGTTGCGTCTTGATGAAAACGGTCGATGGGTTCGCCAACTCGCAGCGGCTGACATGCCCTTGGTGGTCAACGCCACGTCGGGACGCGAGCTGGAGATTGGCACGCGAGGATCGCTGGAAACGCTTGAGTTGAAAGCTGCTCGCCGTCGACAGCCGAATTCAGACGAAGTGGAAATCCGAATCACTTCGGCGGGTTTGAACTTCCGAGATGTCTTGAACGCATTGGGAACCTATCCAGGCAATCCGCCCTTAGGCGCCGAGTGCGTGGGAGTTGTCGCAGCGATCGGATCAGGTGCAAGTGAGTTCAACGTTGGCGATCGTGTTATCGCGATCGCAGCCGAAACGTTTGCCGACTTTGTGACGGTGCCGCAAAACTCCGTTTGTCGATTGCCAGCGTCGATTGATCCTGTTGCGGCGGCAAGTTTGCCGGTCGCATTCTTGACCGCGTCAGTGGCGCTTGAGCAAGTGGCGGCCTTGAAGGCTGGTGAAACCGTCCTAATCCATTCGGCCGCTGGTGGCGTTGGCATGGTCGCGGTGCAGATTGCAAAACACTTGGGTGCCAAGGTTTTTGCTACCGCAAGTGAATCGAAGCACGAGTTGTTGCGTGAGTTAGGCGTGGACTGGATCGCGGATTCACGAACACTCGGATTCGCGAATCGTGTCATGGAAGCGACCAACGGCACGGGCGCGGATGTGGTTCTCAATTCATTAGGTGAAGATTTCATCGATGAAAACTTGGCGAGCTTGTCGGTATCGGGACGCTACGTCGACATTGCGCTGTCGAACCCGACGATTGGTCAACGAGTCGCGGCAGCGAAGTCAGAGGCGTGTTACACGACGATCGACTTGTCGAAGATATTGGCGTCACACGGCGACACTATTAAGTCACGACTTCGGCAAATGATTCAGCGAGTCGAACAGGGAAGCCTGCATCCTCTGCCTATTCGAGTGTTTGATTTGCCGCAGGCTGAACAGGCTTTTCAGTGGATGCGTGAGGGCAAAAATATTGGCAAGGTGATCATCCGCTGCGTCGATGTCACACCCGTGAACGACCAAACGAAAAGGACGACAGGCGTTCATTTGATCACTGGTGGCTTGGGCGGACTGGGGCGATTGCTGATCGATTACCTAGTCAAGAACGCGGCGACGGATATCGTGTTGCTGAATCGACGCGAGCCGACTCGTCGTGAAGCATTGATCCTGGAACAGTATGTCGCTAGCGGAGCGAACGTTAGGTGTGAGCTTGTCGAACTTGAGCAGTCGGAGTCGGTTGATCGCGTCGTTGCCAAGATTCGTGACGAAGGAAAGCCGATCGAAGCGGTCTACCATTTATCAGGGATTTTGCAGGACGCAACGGTTGCCGAACAGACCGTAGATACGATGCGATCGGTATTGGAACCGAAGGCGATCGCAGCATGGAATCTGCATCAATCGACTTTGAAAGATCCGTTAAAGCGATTTGTGTTATTTTCGTCGATGTCAGGCTGGTTAGGATCACCTGGTCAGGCAAACCATGCGGCCGCCAACTCGTTCTTAGACGCCTTGGCGGTATATCGCCGACGTCAGGATCGACCGGCCATTTCGCTGGGTTGGGGACCTTGGGCTCGAATCGGATCGGCCGCAAAACGTGAGCGAATCGGCAAGGGCGACTTCGCGGGTATCGGCATGCTGATGCCAGATGAAGGGATGCGGCTGCTAGATCAAATCCTGCAACAGGATCTTTCTGGTGAAATTCTGTCCCCTCTTCCTGCCAAATTGGTATTAGGGAGATTGATGGTCGATCGTTTGCCAAAACATCTCCAAAACAGCGCACTGTTTGCTGGGCTATCGAGTCAGGACACTCAAACCCTTTCTGGATCGTCTGAATTACTGGATTGGGTCGTGCGCTTCGTGGACTATCCTAGAGAGGAGCGACTTGATCGCGTGACGAGTCACTTGCAGACCGCGATTGCCCGATCGTTGTCCATGAAGTCACCTGAGGCGGTTCCAGTTGATAGTCCGTTGTTTGATTTGGGGATGGATTCGCTAACGTCACTGGAGCTGGTGAATCACTTGCAGTCCACGTTGGGAGTTCGAATGAGCACGGTCGAGTTGTTTAACTTTCCCGACGTGCGATCGTTGGCTGGTCGACTGGTCGATCTGATGATCCCTGCTGAGGCCGATACGGTCGATGAAGAAGCAAATAGCAACGAGCCGGCACCCAACGGATTGGAATCCAGCGAGGCAGGTATTGGATTAGAAAAGGCAAACCGACGAGTCGAATTGGCGAAACACGCCCCTGCGAATAACAACGAGAATGGTCACATGAATTCAGACGTGCCTTCAACCGACGCGACCCTTTCCAGTGACATCACTGACTTGTTGCAAGAGATCGGTGACCTGACCGACCAATTCGAGAACTGGGGATCGGACCAATGATTCAACTACCGCCTTCTGGTGATGATTTCGCTGCAAACCCAGACGACTCTAATTCACGCGATAAGGGTAACGAGGACTCGACGCCGCAGGGTGCAGGAAGAGATGCATCTGCATCGCAAGATAAGGTCGGTTCACCGGTCGACATGGCGGTCGTCGCTGAAACGCTTCGTAAAACAAAGTCGGCGATGCAGCGAGTACGCGATCGCCTAAGTGAGCCATTGGCGGTTGTTGGAATCGGTTGTCGCTTTCCCAACGCGTCAGGCCCTGACGAGTTTTGGGACTTGCTGAATTCAGGTCGCTCGGCGGACACGGTCGCGGGTGATCGCTGGGACCAAAGTTTGAAGGCCGATCACGCTAAACAACCTGGACACATCACGGCCAACCGCGTCGGATGGCTAGATGAGATTGATCAGTTTGACGCGTCGTTTTTTGGAATCTCCGGTCGCGAAGCGGTCTCGTTAGACCCACAACAGCGGTTACTGCTTGAGATTGCATGGGAAACATTCGAGCACGCTGGAATCGTTCCACAAGAATCACGTGGCAAGCGAGTCGGTGCGTTTATCGGCATGTGCAGCAATGACTATTTGCATCGTCTGACATCCCGTGACAAGGACGCCATTGATACCTACATGAGTACGGGTAACGCCCATGGTGCGGCGACCGGACGACTCAGCTATGTGATGGATTGGCGAGGACCTTCGGTAGCGGTGGACACGGCTTGTTCGTCATCGCTAACGGCGGTGCATCTGGCGACGCGCAGTTTGCGATACGGCGATTGCGATATGGCCATCGCGATGGGTGTGAACGTTATTTTGGCACCCGAGTTAAGCATTAGCTTGTCACAAGCCGGAATGCTCTCACCGACGGGTCGATGCCACGCTTTTTCGACCGATGCGGACGGGTTTGTACGTGGTGAAGGTTGCGGCGCGGTTCTGTTGAAACGTCTTAGCGATGCCGTTCGTGACGGCGACACCATTCATTGTTTGGTTCGAGGCAGTGCGACGAATCAAGATGGTCGCAGCATCGGCTTGACCGCTCCCAACGGCAACGCTCAACAGGCGGTGATACGCGAGGCCATTCGCGACGCATCGCTGACACCGCAGCGGATTGACTATATCGAGGCGCATGGCACCGGAACGCCTTTGGGTGATCCGATCGAAGTCGATGCATTGCGACAGGTCTTTGCACCGACTCGGCAAGACACTCGGCCGCTTCGAATAGGATCGGTGAAGACAAACGTGGGACACCTGGAAGGTGCCGCTGGGATTGCGGGAATCATCAAGGTCGCTTTGTCGATCAAACACGGTGAACTACCGCGTCACTTGCATTGTGACCAATTAAGTGATTCCATCGATTGGCAATGGCCCGTGGAAGTGACTACCGATGCGCGGCCATGGGATTCGGTCGATCGTATTGCCGGTGTGAGTTCGTTTGGTTTCGGTGGCAGTAACGCACACGTGATCTTGTCGGCTCCCTTGCCACGTAACCCGCTTTCACCTTCGGCGGATGTTTCCAAGATGATCACGGGTGAAGTGGCTGTTTGTGCGTCGACCGGACAAAGTCATACCACCGGGCAAAGCTCTTGCAATGACGATGTGAACTCTCGAGAAGAATCCGCGTTGACGGAGGAAACAGCACTCGAACATTTGTTTGTGCTGTCCGCTAAAACGCCGCAGGCCTTGCGAGATTACGCGGCGAGATGTGCGGATCGTTTTGAATCGCAGCCCGACCGATTGCAGGATATCTGTTTTTCGGCGGCGACGACTCGCGAGGCGTTCGATCATCGGTTGGCATGGGTTGTCGAATCCACTACCGATTTGGTGATCAAGTTGCGCGAATTTGCCAGCGGCGCATCGACCCCGGGGGCGTCTCGTCATTCCAACCGAATCTCGGACACCAGCTACGAATCAACCGATCGGCCGAGCCGAGTCGAGTTGCAGGAGATTGCTGAGTCGTTTGAACGCGGCGAGGTGATCCAGTGGTCTCGACTGTTCAATCGAGACGCGAGTAATGAATCGTTTCAGCGAGTCGCTTTGCCGACCTATCCTTTCCAACGTACGCGACGCTGGATTGATAACTCGCCCGTGAAGTTGCGCGAAAATTCTGTGGATACGTTATCGATATCGGTTGCCGACGACACCCAAACGAATTGGGTGATGTTAAGCCGAAGGCTCGATACCGCGGGCGATGAGGTCATCTTTGAGACCGAACTTTCGGCGTTCGACTATTTGCAAGATCACGTCGTTCGCGAGACCGTTTTATTCCCTGCGGCTGGATTCATCGAACTCGCTCTATCCTCAGCCAAAGCGGTGGGGATCGATCTTCCGGCAGTTCAGTCGCTCGAATTAAGGCGTCCTGTCGTGCTCAGTAGAAACGAACGGAGTGTCGCTCAAGTGATTGTGACGCCGGATTCGTCGACGAACGAAATTCTGTATCGCTGTCGTATCGCCGTGAAAGAGTCAACTGGCTGGGAACCGGTTGCTGAATGTACGCTGCGAAACACTGGTAAGCCATTGACCTCGCTTCGGACAATGCAACCGACGACCGCGCGTATCGAAGCGAGCGAACACTATAAAGTGATGCGGCAACACGGATTGAATTACGGACCCGCCTTCGCTGGTTTGCAGTTCCGTAGCGAAGGGGCAGCCGACCGAACATGCGTTGGCGAAGCCAGTTTGCCCAAACCTTTGGAAACATCGGGGTATGTCTTTCATCCCGCTTGGCTTGATGCGTGCTTCCAAGTGGCCGCTTCGATCATACCCGATTCCAGTCGAAGTTGGGTGCCCGTTGGGGTGGATGCGTTTCAAATGCGGCAGGACCTTGCGTCGGATCAAACGGTCCAAGTCGCTGTGTCACTTAGTGATACTGGTGACGTGGATCGCTTGTCGATCGACCTTCGGATCACGGACGACAAGGGAACACTGGTCGCTGAGTTGGACGGTTTGCAGTTGTCCCCGATTGCGATTCGTCCCAGCGAACTTAAGCAGGAATCCAATCCCCTTGAATCCGCACCGCAAGATAAAGCGTCGCTACGAAGTTTCCTTCACGAGCGAATCGCTGACATCATGGGACTGGCAACCGAAGAGGTCCCGATGAGCAAGTCCTTGGACGCACTGGGACTGGATAGCCTGATGGCGTTCGAATTGAGAGATGAAATGCAGAGTCGTTTCCAGATTGAGATACCGCTAGAGATGTTTTTCGAGACGATTACCTTGGAACGATTCCTAGATCAAATGTTAACCAAAATTGCTCAGTCAGAGCCTGACACCACTGCCGCTGGACAGTCGACCACACCAGATGATTGGGTGGAGGGTGCACTATGAACGCGAGCGAACTGTACGAAGAGCTGAAACGTCGCCGCGTGGAACTTTGGTGCCAAGGGAAGATGCTGCGTTTCCGAGCACCTGACGATGCGTTGGATGCTGAAATGATGACGCACCTGCGCCGGCACAAGAAAACGCTAATTGAAATCATTCAGCAGGAGCAGGTTCCCAAAGAAGACGAGAGCCGTCTCGAAGCGGCCACTGTAGGACAACAGGCGTTGTACTTTCTTCACCTCTCGGCCCCGTATAGCCCCGCCTACAACGTCGCGTCGGCGTGCGAGATCGGTGAGTTTGTTGACGAGAAAACAGTTGCCACGGCGGCTGAGTTGTTGGCACAAAGGCATGAGTCCTTGCGAACGACTTTCGAGTTTCAATCTGGCCAATTGAAAAGACGCATCCAATGCGATCCCAAAGTGGATTTCGCCAGTATCGATGCGACGGATTGGGATGAAGTGAAACTGGCCGAACGTGTCAAACAGGAATACGAACGACCGTTTGATCTCGAAACAGGGCCGTTGTTGAGGGTTCGCTGGTTTCGGATTCACCAGAGCAAACAGATTCTGTTAGTGACACTGCATCACATTATCTTCGACGCCTGGTCGCTCTGGATTTTGCAAGAAGAGTTGATGCAGCTATTAGCCCAAGTTCATGGCGGGGAAATAGCAAAGTTGCCTGCATCGGCCGCGACTTATTCCGATTTCGCAACCATGCAACAGGAATGGGTAGACGGCGAAGGAGGACAGCGGGATTGGCAGTATTGGTCCGACGAGTTGTCTGGCCCGTTGCCGACGTTGAACCTAGCGACGGATTACCGACGGCCGAATCGATCGGAGTACCGAGGTGCGACGTTGCGATTCCAATTGCCTGCGGAGCTGACGGAGCGGTTGCGTGATGTTTCGAAGACATTGCATGTCACTCCTTTCGCGTTGACGATGGCGATTTTCAAGACGCTTCTGCACCGATTGACTGGTCAAGACGATTTGATTGTTGGCACGACCACGTCGGGTCGCGAGCGAGCCGAGTTCCAAGGTGTGATCGGGTACTTCGTCAACTCGCTGTCAATTCGATCCGATGCAAGTGAAGACCCGACGTTTGACCAGTACGCCGCCCCGGTTAAGTCGAAAGTTCTGGGTGCGATCAAGCATCAAGGATTCCCGTTTGTTTCAATTGTTGACCGTTTAAGTGGTCAGGCGGCTCACCGGCAAACCGCAGTTGGTCACTCCTCGGTTGGGCAACTCTCCGCTGGACAATCCGGAAGCGGGCAACGTCGTGTCGGTGGCAACCCGGTCTTTAATGTAATGTTTGGATTGCAGAAGCCTAGGCTTTGCGAAGCAGCGGCATTGATGAACGATCAATCCGCTCAGGTCGAGATGGCAGGCTTCCCAGTTCGTCCCTATCCCATGGATCAACAAGAAGGCCAATGCGACTTGACATTGGAAATGTTTGATACGGACGAGACGTTTGTCGGCACTCTTAAGTACGACACCGATTTGTTTGATCCCGTTTCGGCCAAACGCATTAGCGGGCAATACATTCAACTTTGTGAGCAGATTGCGGACAATCCATATCGACCGCTATCGGAATATCAACTTGTATCAGCGGAAGAGCGACAAGAAATCTTGAGCCTTGCCCAAGGTGCGGATTCACCTTCATGGGACGGTTCATTGATTCACCAATGGATTCGCAAGCACGCCCAAACTCGACCCAACGACATTGCTTGGATCAGTGGCGATACCCAACAAACCTATGTGGAACTGGACGCAGCCAGTGACAATGTGGCGTGCTTCCTGATTGAACATGGTGTGTCGGTTGGTGACTTAGTCCCGTGCAGCGTGCAGCGTGGCTGGACTGCGGCGGCAATGATCTTAGGTATTTTAAAGGCCGGTGCGGTTTATGTTCCGGTGGATGTCGATGGCCCGCTAGCTCGAACCGAAGGTGTGTTGTCGTCGTGCGAGGCGGGGTTCCTGATCACGGATCAGGAAGATTTGAAACCGGTCGCGGCCCGGCGATCGATTCAGTTGGTGACGGTTGATCAACTGATCAATGCGATCACATCCGATACGAGTCCACTGGCGGCGTCGCTTAACGATCTTCAAAGCCGCGAGATCACCGGCGATTCGGTGGCGTATCTGCTGCACACATCGGGATCGACCGGAACACCCAAAGGCGTTTCGGTTTCGCACGAGGCAATCGCTCGGCACATCGTTTCCATGGTGAGCGTCTATGATTTGACACCCCAAGATTGTGTTTTACAGTTCAGCAATTACACCTTCGATCCATCGCTCGAACAGATGTTTTCGGCCTGGAATGTCGGTGCTCGAGTGTTGGCACGTGAGAACGAGATCTGGACTCCTGAAACCCTTTGGGACCAAGTTGCCCAACATGGTTTGACGGTCGTGAATCTTCCGCCGGCATATTTCCAACATTGCGAATCGTTGGTTCAACCAGATACGGACTTGGGTTCGCTTCGTTTGCTGATCCTGGGTGGTGATGTTTTCCCAAGCCAATCCCTGCAGACTTGGTGTGATCGTGGGATTCGGATTATCAATGCCTATGGCCCTACTGAGGCCGTCATTACGGCAACGACCCATGATGTCACTGAGAAACCGAACGCTAGGTCGGTGACTCCCATTGGCCGTCCACGACCGGGAACGCGTGTTTATCTTTTGGATGAATTGGGGCGGCTAAGTCCGCTTGGAGCGGCGGGCTATTTGAACTTGGCCGGACCGGTACTGGCGACCGGTTACCACGGCGACAAGCAGGCGACCGAGGCTAAGTTCCACAACGATCCCTTCGTGGCGGAATCGAACGGTGTGTCGTCACGAATGTACGATACCGGGGATTTAGCACGGTGGAATACCGACGGAAATCTTGAGTTTCTGGGGCGTGTGGATCATCAGATCAAGGTGGACGGAATCCGGGCCGATACATCTGAAGTGGAGATGGCCATCAATGCGATTGAGAACATTGCTATTAGCTGTGTTCAGCTTCACGTTTCCGAAGGATCGGGGGGAAGCAAGCAGGCGGACCTAATTGCCTGGGTTCAGTTGGTTGGATCGGATCCCCGAAAAGGCCACAGCCAAGAACACGACGGTGTGATCGAGACAGACGTTTTGTCAGCGATTCGGTCCTCGCTGCCGCGATATTTGGTGCCACGTCGTGTGGTGGTTGTCGATAGCATGCCGATGACGGCATCGGGAAAGATCGATGCGAAACGCTTGCCGATTCCGACATTGAATCAACGAACAAGTGCTCATCAGTACGTTGCACCCCAAAACGCATGGCAATCCACGCTGGCAAAGATTTGGGCTGATGAACTTGGCGTGTCACCAATTGGGATTGAAGACAACTTTTTTGATGTAGGTGGTGCTTCACTGACTAGCTTGCGGATCATTTCGCGAGCCAACGATGCGGGCTTGAACCCGAGTGATGAGCCGCTCACCCCCGAGTTGCTATTCGAGTTTCAATCGATAGCTGAATTGCATCAACACCTCGGCGCTCCGGAGTTGAACGCTTGCCCGGTCTCATGAAGCGAGGCCAGACGCTTGGTCTGGCATTGTTGATGGGCTTTCATTGATTCTTGCCTGCTGATTTGCATATTGCCTCAGGGTTCCCCATTCCCTGTTTTTGAAGACACGGTTCCCTGACGATTTAGAAGTTCACCAATCTTATGAACACATTCCAATCAATCATTGAAAGTGTCGGAACGTACTTGCCACCCAAGGTCGTGACGACGGCTGAGATTCTGGAAGGTTGTGCGGTGCCGGTGCGGGTTCCTTTAGAACGATTGACCGGCATCCGATCGCGTCACTTCGCTGATGAAGAAGAATTTGCTACCGACCTGGCATCCAAGGCAATAGAAGACTGTTTGAAACACTCTCGTATCGGTCGTAACCAGTTCGACCTGCTAATCAGCGCGAACATCTCACGCTACGATGCACTCAATCGTGTCAGCTACGAACCTTCGACGGCGATTCGTTTGAAACAGTTGATGGGTTTTGATTCCGCGATTGCATTCGATATCTCCAATGCGTGCGCGAGCATGTGGACGGCGGTATTTGTCGCTGACGCATTCATTGCCTCGGGGGCCGTTCGTAATGCCTTAGTCGTTAGCGGCGAATACATTTCCCACCTGACGCGTACCGCACAGTTAGAAATTACAGGATACATGGATCCGCAACTCGCTTCGCTGACACTCGGTGATGCTGGGGTTGCGGTGGCGATGAGTGGATCGGACCGACGTGGGGAAGGATTCAGCGAACTCGATTTGTATACATTGGGTCGTTACAGCCGGCTTTGTGTCGCTAAGCCGAGTGACCAACCTCACGGTGGCGCGGTGATGCACACCGACGCGGTGAAGGTGACCGCCGCAATTGTTCCACACGCAGCCGCACATGCGGTTCACACGTTGCGTGAGTCAGGTCGACACGTTGATGACGTGCAACACATTATCCCACACCAAACATCGCGTATGACAATCCGTGGTGCGCTCGATGAGATCGCTAAGCAATTCGATACTGATTGTACGACGCAGATGATCGACAACTTAGAATTGCGTGGCAATACAGCTAGCACGACTCACTTTTTGGCGTACCGAGACCAAATCGACAACGGTCGCATTCGGACGGGGGATCAGATTTTGTTCGCGATCTCCGGTTCGGGACAAACGACGGGAACGGCAATCTATACGTGCAACGATCTTCCCGATCGCATTCGACAGGCAGCCGCCAATGAATCGACTGGAACAGTACCGGATCCGATAGCAAACGGTGCGGCCGAATCAGGTCCAACACTGGAGCTTGCGATGGCAGTGCCTTTCCGGTGTGAGTCGGTCGCGGTGGCGTATCCGAAGCCAGCGTCCAAGCCGGATACGTTGTCGATGTTGAAAACGGCTGCGGAGAGTTGTTTGAATCGGGGTGACGTGGATCGCTCTACAATTGAGTTAATCGTGTCCGTTGGAGTGTATCGAACTGAATTTTTGACCGAGCCCGCGTTGGCGGCATTGGTGGCCGGTGACTTGGATATCAATGCGGACCAGGCGGCTGAAGATCCGACGAAGACATTCGCATTCGACTTGTTAAATGGTTCGATGGGCTTTCTGAATGCCTGTCACCTGGTTTGCGAAATGGGACGGGCTGGCAAGATTGAGCGGGCGATGGTGGTCGCGTCGGAGGTTGAAAACAACACCGACATCGATGGTGAATCGCTGATCGGTGTGACCGAGATGGCATCCGCCGTGATTTTGTCAGAATCGGACGACGGCGAAACTGGTTTTCATGCGTTCCGTTTCGATCACTATCCTTCGGATCGAGATGATTATCGGGTGAACGCTAATACCCGAAACGATCGTGGACGGTGTTACATGGAAGTGGATATTGAGTCGGATTGGAAAGCCGGCTGCTTACCGCAAATTCAAGCGAGCGTAGAGCAGTTTTTGCAGTCTCAGTCGCTTTCGATTGACGACATCGATTGGCTGATTCCGCCGCAAAACGGAGATTCTTTTCCTATCGAGATAGCCGATCAATTGGGCATTGCCCATAACCGCGTGCTTGTCGGCGATTTGGTTGGCACGGATGCGTTTACTTCGTCGACGCCGCTGGCAATGTTAGCGGCACAGGATACAGGATCCGGCAAAGCGATTCCTTCGTCTGGCCAATGGGGCCTTGTCGTGAATGTCGCCTCGGGGCTTCAGGTCGGATGTGCGCTGTATCGTTTTTAAGCAAAAGCAGATACGCTGCTAAATGTCGGTGCGGGTATTCACACGCCGACCGCCCTACCCTAATCGCAGTTTAGAAATCGCGTTTGAGAAGTTATTTTGATGAACACTAACGCACCGGTCCTATTGTCGATCCAAGACGTTTGCAAAGACTACCCGGATGGGAATGTCCGAGCGCTCGATCATGTGAGCTTTGATATTCACAATGGTGAGTACGTTGCGATCATGGGGCCCAGCGGGAGTGGCAAGTCGACGCTTCTAAGTATTTTGGGCACGCTGGATCGTCCCACCTCGGGAACGATTTCGTTCGAAGGCAAGGTGATTGATCTGTCGACGGATTTGGACGCACTTCGTTCCCAGTCGATTGGATTTGTCTTTCAGTCATTCTATCTGTTGCCAACGTTGACGGCATTGGAGAACATCCAGGTTCCTATGTTCGGACGTGGAATGACCGGTGGACAGCGAATTGAAAAGGCAAAGTTGTTGATCGAAGCGGTTGGGATGAGCGAACGGTCCAAGCATTTGCCTAAGCAATTGTCTGTTGGCCAACGGCAACGCATCGCGATTGCCCGTTCACTTGCCAACGATCCGCGATTGTTGTTGGCCGACGAACCCACCGGAAATCTCGATACGGTCACCGCCGCTGGTATCTTGGACCTCTTTGCAAAGCTGCATGAAGAATTGAAGATGACCTTGGTCACCGTGACCCACAGTGAAGAAGTCGCCGAAGCGGCGCAGCGCATCCTTCGCGTCCGAGATGGTAAGATCGAATCGGACAGCACGCAGGTAGCCGGGGTTTGATCCACGGATGTTCGCGCGGAAACTTATCACGCTTGGCGACGAGCGGTGCCATGAGAAGCGTTTCAGCGAAGAAGGATTTCGCGAATGGTAATACTGAATACGCGGCGATGCTTGAGTGAACGGTCCAATTCGTAACCGTTGATTCAATCTAGTATACGAGTGATTCAGGCCATGATGACCGATTCGATATTGGCACAGCCCAAGCGATGGTTTCGGATCGAAGGAACGGTTTCTCGCCGAGACTACTTGCAACTCGGCTTTAGCCTGGGGATTGCGAAGTATCTCGTCGAAGTGACGGTGGTCGCCTACCTGACCCAGCGATTCTTTACACCGTTGGATTTTGTGAATCCATGGTTGAACTCTAAGGCCGATTTCTTGAACGACATGCCGGGTGCGGCGGTGGTGTGGCTCCTGTTCACTTTGCCGTTTGTTGCGATCGCGGTTTCGATGAGTATTCGCCGGGCGGTCGATGCGGGTTTGAGTCCCTGGCTGGGACTTGCGATGTTGGTTCCACTGGTAAATCTGGCCTTCATGTCGGCGCTGTCGTTGGTACCGACCTACGATCGGGAGCTTGAACGCGAGCAAGATTCATCGAGCGATGCCGTGGCGGCGGCGTTTGCACCGCCAGCGTTGCATGACGACGACGAGGCTGGTCTACAGCGGTTTGGCGATCTGGAAGATGCGTGGGCGGGTGCTTTCCTACGCGCGTTGGCTGCGGGTTGTGCGACGCAGGTGTTTACGGGATTGGTAAGCGTTTGGGTATTCCAAGAGTACGGTTTTATTCTATTTTTCACCGCTCCGGTGGTAGCGGGTGCAATCTCTGGAGCCGTTTTCAATCGCGGATATCGCCGACGCAAAAGAACCTTGTTAGGGCTGATTGCGTTAATGAACATCGTTTCGTTTGCCCTCATGTTGGCGGTCGGACTGGATGGAGCGATCTGTTTGTTGATGGCGTTCCCGTTGCTTTTCCCTCTTAGCTTTTTTGGTGGTCTGGTCGGACGCGGTATCGTTGGCATGTTCAAAGGCAGTGATGATCGTCGCGGGATGATTGGAGCCGCGGTGATGTTGCCGATGTGTTTGGTTTTGGAACCACTTGATAACGCGAGAGCGTTGCACCGTGTTGATACAACGGTTGTGATCAACGCCACCACGCCAGAGGTTTGGAAACAGGTGGTGGCGTTCCCTGAGATTACAGATCAACCGGCATGGTTTTTTCGTTTGGGGATCGCGGCACCCATTCGAGCACGGATTGAAGGTACCGGTGTGGGCGCTTGTCGCTATTGCGAGTTCACGACGGGTGCCTTCGTCGAGCCGATTACCACCTGGGAAGCACCTCACGATGGTGAGCAGGCTGGGTTGCTAGCTTTTGATGTGACATCGCAACCGTTGCCGATGGAAGAGTGGACTCCGTTTTCTGGTTTGCATCCGCCGCACTTGGACGATGGGTTTGTCAGTCGACGCGGCCAGTTTTTGTTGGAACCGATCGGCAACAACCAAACTCGTTTGACCGGGACCACGTGGTACGACATTGATGTGCGTCCGCGTTTGTACTGGAAAGCCTGGGCGGATCCGACGATCCACGCCATTCATCACCGAGTACTGGGGCACATTCAGAATGTTTGTGAAGCATCAATCGAAAGTGATTCGCGTCTTGGTCGCTGATGATCTCGCGCGAGGCCGCTGACGAATTGGTTTCCATCTAAAAAGTATCGAAGCGGGAGATCCGCGGCGTGGCTGATGCCAATGCGAGGTGTGGTGGTGATTTCGGAATCTTGGAATTGGAACCAGGATTCGATCTTCCAATTGGATGAGGCCAGTGGATTAACACCGTCACTGTCTCGTCGGATTCCCATCGCTTGGCAGAGTTTACCGGGGCCGGACGTGAGTTGACGCAGCGATTCGACCGACCTTCGCCGGTGCATGGTGTTGATACCGGTAACGGGCTGGATGGCACGAATGAGTACCGCGGATCCGGTGCCAGCCGGTTCGGTGACGATGTTCAGACAATGTTGGCCGTGCAGCGTGTAGACGTAGAGGTGTCCAGGCGGTCCGAACATGCTGCGGTTGCGTCGCGGTTGTCCACTCGCACTGATGGGACCGCCGTGGCTGTGACTGGCCGGGTCGTTATCGGATAGATAGGCTTCGGTTTCGACGATAATCCCACCTGTCCAGTTGGACGCTTTGGCAAGGTTCGATCGGTGTTGAATCAAACAACCGATGAGCTCTTTGGCTACGATCGCAGGATGTCGGTCGAAGAACGAAATGGTGAGTGGTGTGCGCATAAAAAACCTCATCGGCGAACCGATGAGGTGAGTTGAGAGTGCTAACGAGTGGGCGGCTTAGTTGGCTGCCATCGCGATCACAAAGGTCTCCATTTGGTCGATGACCGACTGGAGATACTCGCTGTCCGCTTCGCTCAGACGCGACAACGGTACCGTGCAAGTCTTGCCGTTGGATTTCAGTAGTTTGATGTGATCATCAGCGATCCGGATCAAACGTCCTTCGGTGCGGTAGAGTCCGGTGTTATCGACCCAGACACGCGACTCGGTTTGCTCCAGTGCATTGCTGGGTGCAGTGCGAGTGTCGGAGACGACTTGAACAACTGGTTCAGGGGTCGCGATTTCTTCGGGCGAAGTGGTTTTCGCTTGGCCAAACAGATCGTCCAAGTCCGATGAGGTATCGCTTTCGGCCGGTGGATCACCAAACAAATCGTCCAAGCCACTGTCGGTTGGTGCTTCGGGCATAGTAGGCGAATCAGCGGGTGGATCGCCGAATAGATCGTCCAAGCCATCGGCAGGAGCCTTTTCGGCTGGCGTGTCCATGGCAGGTGAATCGGCTGGTGAACCGAACAAATCATCTAATCCTGAGTCAGTAGCCGGTTCCGCTGGGGTTTCGGCTGGCATCGGTGATTCTTCTGGCATCGCGGGCGAGTCGCCACCGAACAGATCGTCGAGACCCGAGTCCGCTGCAGGAGCAGGTTCTTCGGCAGGAGCGGCAGGCTCACCAAACAAATCGTCCATCGATGCATCGGGTTCCGGTGCAGTTGGTTCTGGAGTTGCGGGTTCCGGGGTAGGCGCGGCTGGTTCAGGAGTCGCTGGTTCCGGCTCTGGCATGGCTGGCTCAGGTTCAGGCATCGCAGGCTCTGCTGCAGGCGCGGCGGGTTCGCCGAACAAGTCGTCCACTGATTCGGCTGGCTCGTCAGGAGCCGGGTCAGGAGTCGGCTTAGGTTCAGGCTGTGCAGGCTCAGGTTGCGTTGGCTCTGGTGGAGCATCGAATGGGCTTGGCTCGCCGGAGGTGCTCTCAGCGGCCGGTTCACTCGGTTCGGCGGCTGGTGCCTCGTTCATTTCGTCCGTTGGGGGCTTAGCAGCCGAGGTTTTTCCGGCTTCAGGCTCCAGCTCGGGCGAATCAACGATCTGGGTGTCTTCGATCGCTGGGACGTTCATCAACGGTGCTTCGTCCATCAATTCCAGGCTGCCAGGAACGGCACCATGGTGTTCTTGGACGATCACCGAACCATCAATGATCGTTTCGCCCAACATCGGTGCACTGCTGGCACCGCAGCAATCCGATTCGATGACCGGAATGGAGGATTCCATGGGGATGCTCATCGGAGCCGAATCGCAACAAACCGGCTGGGGGTCACAGCACGTAGTGGGCTGTGGGCATGCAGGTGGCTCGGGGCAGCATTGAGGCACTTCGCAGCAGCTAGCCGGTACTGGATCGCAGGCCGGCGGGGCGCCGCAACCGTGCATTCGCTTGATCAGCCAACCGGCTGAAGCGGGGCTAATACTGATAAAAGTGGCCAAGGTGACTACGAGAGTCCACTGCAGGGCTCGGCGAATTGAACGCTTCATCGTGATCTCAGGTGGGTTTGCAAAGGGCAAAGTGAAGGGCAGATTATTCGTTGATCGCAAGGCATACTAGTTATCGGGGGTCTCCCAAACAACCATTTTTTTCCGTTCCGTGGGGCAGGTTCGACTGAAAATGTGCCTGTTGACCCGGGACTTTGAATTGTAGCGATTGCGAGGATTCGTCTCGTCATTGCGGTGGATTTCGGTCAAACTGGGTGTCGACCTCGTTTTCTCACTCACTTGTCGCCTTCTGGGGCACTTGCCACCAATGCTGCGGATCGTCCAAAGCCTGTTTGCCTCGATGAGCCTGGAACGCAAATGTTTGCTGTTCTTTGGCTCTGCGTTGGTGGTTTTGATGTGTGGTTCGTTTTGTGTGGTTTTGTTGCTGGCGGATCGTTTCGTCAGTATGACCACGCAGCAACAAGCGCGGGACGCTGCGGCGACGGAGATGATGTTGTTGCACGCGGACGCAATTTACAACGAATATGTTTCACCGGATCGGATGGAGATCCAGGACCAGAAAATTCAAGCGTTGCGATCTCAGCTTCTTAGCGAAGACATTCAGTTCGACATTTTGGGTTTGGAAGACCCACAGCCTTTCGACAACCTCGCCGCCCCTCGCCCACCAGAATCGGATGCCGAGCGACAAATTTTAGAAGAGCTGGAACCCCTATTCCGGGCGCGTTTGGCAAATCGACTGCGCGAAGATCAGCCTGCGATCGGCCCAGGCGGTGCCTCCTCGACAGGTGCGGCGCCCGCCGGATCGTCACCGTCCGGCTTGGCTCAAAGAGTGAATCTTGCCGATGATGCGGCGATGAGCCGAATCGGTCCTGGCAATCGCCCTTTGTTCAAAGCACTCGGACCGGTGCGAGGTCGTTATACGTATTACGAGCCTGTCTTCATCACTCAGGATTGCATTGCCTGTCATACTCCGACGGGAACCACAATCGCATTGTCAGCGGACGTGGATCCTAAAACTCGTGCTGCGGAATTGCCGTACCGGGTGAAGCGGGTCAGCATGCCTGACGAAAAGATTTTGAACGACACGACTCAGATTCGCGCGACGGTGGTGGCGATGGCGATGTTGATCGTGGCAGTGACTTTGTTTGTGTTGCATGCGATCGTTCGATACCTCGTGCTGCAACCATTATTGCACCTGCGAGACGTCAGTGATGCGATTACCCATGGAGATACGAATCAACGCGCCTTCATCGATACGGAGGATGAGTTTCGAGAGTTAGCGGATGCGTTTAACCGGATGTTGCGCCACCTGACCGAAACCCAGACCCAGCTTCAAAGTGTCAACCGAGAACTCGATGCTCGGGTCGATCAGTTCGCCCAGTTGAACTTGCAACTCTATGAAGCAAACCGATTGAAGACCGACTTCTTGGCCAACATGTCGCACGAATTGCGAACTCCTTTAAATAGCATCATTGGGTTCTCGGAAGTCCTGACCGGCATTGATTCACTTAACGACAAGCAGCGTCGCTATGCCAACAACATCCAAAAGAGTGGACGGTTGTTGTTGGAAATGATCAATGACATCCTTGACCTCGCGAAAGTCGAGGCGGGTAAAATGGAAGTTCGTCGCAGCGAGTTCAAACTGTCCAGGCTGATCAGCGCTCAATGCGATATGATTCAGTCGCTGTCTGAGGACAAGAACATTTCGCTTTCGGTTGAGGTGTCCGATGACCTGCCCGTCGCTTATCAGGATCCCAATAAGCTTGGCCAGATTATCAATAACCTGCTTAGCAATGCGATCAAATTCACGCCCGAAGGCGGTATGATTACGGTGAAGGTCCGCGACATTCAGGGAACGCAATTTCGGTTGTCGGTGACAGATACCGGTGTCGGAATCGCGGACGAAGACCAGCCCATCATTTTCCAGAAATTTCGCCAAAGCAAAAAAGTGTTGGATGGCGATGGCTTAACTCGGGAGTTCGCCGGAACCGGTTTGGGGCTGTCGATCGTGAAAGAACTTGCCATTTTGCTGGGCGGCGAAGTGGATTTCGAAAGTGAGCTGGGACGCGGTAGCACCTTTTGGGTTACGCTTCCGTACCGACTAACGGACATGGCGATCGACGATTCCCCCTCAACCTTGTCCCATCCTTCTATTGGTTTTACCGACCAAAATTCGCCCGCGCTGTCGTAGGGAAGTGAAACATCCAATGACACCTTTAACAGGCATAACCTCATGAGCGACTACGGTGTTTTCGGTGACGAATACTACGTGAATATGAATCTGTCCACGGAAATGGAATTGCCCCAAGGCCGTGAGTCAGTGCTGCACTATTTCGAACAGGTTCGACGTCGCTATCCGACGATGTCGAACTTCTATTGTCGAGAGAAAGACGAGTTCGTTTTAGAAGAAGAGAAGGACGGCGGATCCTACCGCTGGATTTCCACCGAGCCGAAACGGCTTAATAGTGGTTTGGTGAACCCAGATAGTTTTCAGGACGCGTGCGAACAACACCGAGCCATCTTGGAGCTGGTACCGTACGAGTTGTCGATTAGCCCGCTGGATTGTGAATCACTAAGCGTGATGCTCGGTTTCGATTTTTCTTGCAAAGGCAATCATAACGAGATCCTTCATGAAGCGATTGGCGTAGCACCCGGTCTGGAGAAGTTCGTCAATTTGCCTTACGGCAAAATGCTCTCGAACGAACCCGCGATCCAATTTTCCATTGATGACGACTGCCGCACGCAGTGCCGGATTAGTTTTGAAACGAGAACGACGGCGTTTCAAGTGCGGTCGGGTGAGTACACCGAAGAGCCATTGAGTGTGTACTTGATGGTTCGTCGTTATGACTCTTTGGGTGTCGACGAAGACTACGCGTCGGAGTTTGATCGGCTCGCGAAACTGTGTAATGAGTTAGTTGACCAGTATCTGGTCGATTCCGTGTTGCGGCCGCTTCAGACCGCCATTGCGATCCGCTAGGACACTACGCGGAGGCCAGCAGACCGCAGCCAGTGGAGTGCAAGTTTAATGGGCGGCTGAATCGATTTCTGTTGTCGTGAAATCGTGTAGTGTACCCACGCGAGGGGGTTTGGAAGGATTCTGGCGACAGAATTCAGGCTGAACAAAGCAGAGAGGGAATGCTTTCCGTGGAGAGATAGGTAGTATATGAGGTCTTGATGTCTCGTTCCGAATGCAGGATCCCATGTCACGCTCCCGGCTATTCCAGCTCTCGCTTTTCTTCTGTGTGTCACTGTCGTGGGCAATCACGCAGTCGTCGGTTGTTCGCGGGCAATCGTATGAGGTGTCGTCTTCACCGGGGCATTCTCTGGGGCAATTCGATTCCTATGTCGCACACGACCTTTATGAGCCGCTTCCGGATTCTAAGACGGTTGATGTAGGTAACTGGCTGGCGGAACTAAAGCGGATCGAAGAGCAGTTGGATCCCAAGCAGCTGCCTGATTTGCCAAGTGCAGAACAATTGTTGCTGGACTCGATCGCGGAGACGGAGGCGTATTTTCAACGATCTGCTAGTCCCGAAAACTATGCCGCTTGGATGCGGTATCTCAATCTTGATCCATTGAAGACGGCGGTGGCCGAACAGGATTCCATTGCCACACGTGGCCGTGCCGCGGTTGCACTACGGTCGCAAATGAGAGGAGTCGAGCGTGGTCTTGAATTGTCGGTGATGCGTCGATTGCGGGTAACGCTCGATCAATACATCACCGCTCTGCGTTACTCGGACCCTAAGCGTGGTCTTCAGTTGGTTCAGCGACAGTTGGATGGACTGCAGGATCTATTAGCTCCGGAGTCAAAGGACGGCAATCCAAGTCCTACTTGGAAAGACTGGGATACAGAAAAACTCGCGAAGGTTGAGACGCTATTGGAAGGCTTGGCGAATGTGGGACAAGCGAGCCAATTGTTGGCTGATGTTCGTTCTCGATTCAGCCAGCCCAATTTGTATGCATGGGTCGATGGTTCGGTTGTTACTCAGGGGATAGCTCGCCCAGTTAGTAATCCCAACGATGTCAATGATTGCATCTTGGGAACACGATTGCTTGGACATGCTCAGGTCGATGGGAACGTGACAGGGCAACTTTTACCGCAAGAGGGTTATGTTCGATTGCTGCTACGGATGGATGGACAGTTCACGACCTCAACACGTGGTTTTCGAAAACCGATCACATTGGATTCGACCGCAGCAGGTCCGGTCTATGCCGCTCGACAAATAGCGATTACTGAAAAAGGCATTGTTTTGGGACAAACGATCGCCACCGCAGATCTTTCGTCTCGAATTCGTCGGATCAACCATCCTTTGAAGATCGTGCGAAAGATCGCGATGCGTAAAGCTCAGGAGTCCAAACCGGAAGCGGAACGCATTTCACGTAGCCGGCTTCAACAACGTGTCTTGAACGGGTTCGACGAAGAAACCGCAGAGGCGGCAACGCGAGACTTTCCGGATGTGGATGCGATCATGCGACCATGGTTGCAGCGTTTGGACTTCCCGCCGTTAACGCGAACGATTGGTTCGACTGAGCAAGCCGTCTTTGTGCGAGCTAAGATGCAACGTCCACTCGGCTTCTCGACATCCACGACACCACCTGCGTTGGCTGGGCTGTTTTCGTCGGTATCGGGCGGAGTGGTACCCGGTACCTATTCAGCAACGGTGCAAATTCATCAGTCGTTAATTGATACAACGTTAGGCAAGTTGCTTGCCGGTGAAACCTACACAAGGCAGAGAATTGATCGAATTGCTGCAGTGCTCGGAGTCGATCTCGGCGAGAGGCCTAGCGACCAGGATCCTTTTGAGATCGACTTCGCTAACTTTCGACCGATCTATGTCGAAGCCGATGGCCAAGCGTTGAAATTGGGAATTCGGGGAACACGGTTTTCCCAAGGTGAGCGAGAGCTCAAGCGACCTATCGACGTATCAGCAACCTATCGCCCGGTCATTGGTCCCGACCAAACGATGTGGCTGGTGCGAGATCCAGATGTGGTTTTATCCTTTTCCGGGTCACGTCGTTTAACGATCTCGCAAACTGCGATCAAAGCCAATATCGAAGAGAGCTTCGATCGTCTGTTCCCCCAGGAACTTTTGCATCGTGAGTTACAGATCCCCACAACAGTCGCCATGCCGGCGTTAGCTGGGAAGCGAGTCGAGATCAAGGCGATCGATCTAACCAATGGCTGGATCTCAATCGCAGTTCGCTAAAAGAAAAACAGCAGACTCGCCTAAACGAGCCTGCTGTCGGATTCAGATTAAGTTGAATTCGAATCGACTAGTTGAACAGTTCGCGAATACCGTAATTGAAGAACGCGACCATGCGGAAGTTGAGTGCTTCTTCGCGTGGCTTGTATCGCAGGATCAGCGTGTCACCGGGTTGAACGAGAATCTTCTCACCCGGGCTGTTGTACGCCTTTTTCAGGTCGACCGCGATGGTGAACTCTTGACCGCATGGGCCTTTACGCATGACGTAAAGCTGTGTTGGTGTGGCGCCACCGAAGCCGCCACCTAGGAGTGCACCTGCTGCACCACCGCCACCGCCTTGTTGAGTCGTGCCGCCGAGTCCAGTTCCGGCGACGGACATGGCACCGATGACATCGAGATCGTAGTCACGTGGTAGTGGGTACTGTCCACCAGGAAGCAATCCGCCCGTGTAGAACATTTTGGTGTCACGAGTTGATTACGGGTTAGATACCGTATCGAAGTAGGTTCTCGCCGCACGATGGAATGCGAGACCTTGCCATTCAGCGGCTCGCTCGGCAGGGATCAGTTCGGTGATCAGTGGTTCTTGATAGAGCGATGTTAAAGTCGCTTCAATCAATGAGTCAGGGGCATCATGGCGGGTGACCAGGAAGGCCGTCGTGCCTACGGTCTCGATTCCAGTTTCGGGCAGATTGGCAGCGGGATAAGTTGACGGCGAGAGCGTCATTGGCCGTAAGGTTGGATGCTGAAGCGAAATCGAAACGCTGCCCGTAAGAGAAATGAGGTCCCAAGCCTGATCGGCAAGTAAGCTACGCACCAGATCGCTTCCCTCGCCTACACAAACAATAGCCACCGAAGGCAGCAGAGAAACATCTTCGTCGCCCGATGACGCTTCACTCAACTCGGACCAATTTAAAGAGACTCGTGGACAGGCATCTTCATCGAGCCGCAGCGAGTTCAAAACCAACTCCGCGGCCCGTCGGGATCCACTGCCTTCCGGACCAACCGCGATTGAATGACCCTTCATATCATTAACCGAAGTCACTGGACCGCCATGGCGAGTCAACAAGTGCACCGCTTCGTAGAACAACGGCGCGACAACTGCTAGTTCTTCGCCGCCAACTGCGGAAGCTTGCAGAGGGGCGAGGTGAACTTGCCCTGTGAGTAATCGTTCTCGATTGTCCCAGGTCCCACCGGTTGAATCGACTTGGCAATCAACATTGGTCAGTTTTGTAATCCGTTTGCCGATTCGCTCAGTGACCGAGGTGTACAGACCGCCTGGTAACCCGCCTGCGATCCGGATCGTGCGGGGCATTGCGGATGCCGATCGATGCTGCAACCACGCTCCGCTCAATAGTCCAAAGGGAATCAGGAACAGCATGACGATCATCGCGGTTTGTAATCGCCGCTGACTGATCGGTGCATCCGCAGCATGCCGTCCTGCTAGAGCGGCCACTACGGGGATCTGTTTGGACCACTGAATCGATCGACCGATGGGGCCCATCGAACGGGCTGCGATGGGGTCGCCGCCGAGGTATCGATCTAGGTCGTCGGCTAAAGCGGAAGCGGAGCTATAACGCCGCTTCGGTTCTTTTTGTAAGCATTTTTCGACGATTGCACTCAAGTCCGCGTCCACTTCCGGGCGGACCGAGCGAAGGGTCGGAGCGGGATGGTGAGCGACCTTCATCAGCGTTTGCATGATCGTATCGCCAACTAACGGCGGACGTCCCGACGCAGCGGCAAACAAGACTGCGCCCAGCGAATAGATGTCGGTTGCGGCGGTGGCATGTTCACTGTTGCCAACGGCTTGCTCGGGAGCCATGTAGTGTGGCGTTCCCACGGCTTCGCCGGTTCCGGTCAGGCTGCTATCGGCGTCAACATGTTTGGCGAGTCCGAAGTCGGTAACGTGCACTTGGTCATGAGCGTCGATCAACACGTTTCCGGGCTTCAGGTCCCGGTGAAGCACGCCACGGCTATGTGCATGATGAATCGCACGGGCAACATCACGTACGATTTCAGCGGAACGTCGAGGTGATAGAGGCCCGGACTTAAGAGCCTTGTGTAGGTCCTGGCCTTCGATGTACTGCATCGAAAAGAAGTGGTGTCCGGCTCGGCGGCCGAATTGATGGACCGCGACAATGTTCGGGTGACGCAGTCGTGCGGCTGCCTTCGCTTCGGTGTAGAACCGCTTGACCTCTTCTTTGCCAGCCAAAATACCGCTGCGGATCATTTTGACCGCGACCAGTCGTTCCAAATCCCGTTGCTTGGCAAGATAGACGACACCCATGCCGCCTACACCGAGAACCTTTAACAACGTGTAATCTTCCATTTCAAATGGAAGCGAAGGGCCGGTATCCCCCGACGGTCGGTTTGCGACGGGTAATGTGGCATGAGGATCCATCTCGGAAAAGTCGCCAGCCGATTCATTGGACCCCATTTCGTTCAACGCAATCGTGTCGAACCCGCCCGGTGGCGTTTCCCTTGCGGAAGCTCCCAGCGGTGTGGGATCGAAGGGTGATGAGCCGTCAGACAATTGCCCCGTCGATGCGTTTCGGGTTGCCGTGAAGTTGCCGATCAGATCGGCTGCTTCCATCAGTTCCCTGAGTTGTCCCGAAATGCTCGGGAACTGTTTCAGAAAGTCTTCTCGAGATTCGAGTTCACCGGTATCGCAAGCACTCAGGTAAAGTGCAAAGGCGTGATCGAGTTCGGAGTCTAACTCCGCTTCGGGGTTGTTGTTGGGCTCTTGGTTAGCAAAGGAATCGCCAACGGGATCTTTGGGTTGCTCGCTCACGGAGAACACCATGGGTTGCTGTCAGTATCCAAAAGAGCACGCATCTTCTTAAGCCCACGCTTCAATAGGCCGGCGACGGCGGTTTCGCTTTTGCCCATCCGCTCAACAATTTCCTTCAGCGGTAAGCCTTCCATGTACCGCAAGCGAATCGCCTCGGCCTGTGTTTCTGGCAATTCGTGCAACGCGTTCATCATCGCCAACACCGCTTCTTCGCGAACTGCAATCCCGCTGGGGCTGGTCTTTCCGCCGGGTAGCTGCGCGATCCAGTTTTGGCGTGACGAAGCATCCCCCTCGCCGCCGCCGGCATGCACCTCCTTCTTTGTGCTCCGCTTTTGGGTCATCACGTGGTGCGAGAGTGCTGAGGCGACGTTGTTCTTCAACATGCCTCGAAGCCAACCGGCAAATTCCGCCGGTGTTTCCCCACGAAACGCATGCAGGTCTCGTTTCGCTTCCAGGAACGTCACCTGGACCACATCGGCCGGGTCAATTCTCCGCCGGAGCTGTTCGGATAAAAAACGATGGGCCAGCATGAGCAGATAGCCCCGGTATCGCAGCAACAAAAAACCGAGAGCTTCGTTATCACCTCCTTTAGAGGCGACAACCAAAGCCGTCGTTGAGCTGGAATGGCCACAATCAGATTGCACGGAGATCTAGCAGCGAAAGGAGGTCGGTATTCTTCCAAACCTGGAAGTTGCCTCATCATACCAAAAGAGTTGCTCAATCGGCGCAGACAGAAGGTGAGAACTCGGCTTGGTTTTCGGTGCATCCGGCTAGGGGCCAAACCAGTCGAGTCCGCTTTTGGGGACGCAAAATTTTAAACTGCGACCAGTGAGCGCACGAAAAAACCCTTCGCCGGGTCCGACTTCCGGCGAAGGGTTGACAAGCCCTAAACTCTAATCGACTTCGAGTGACTAAGCACTCTTGGTCGTTGGCATTTGGAATAGCTGACGCGATCCCGAAACGATTGTTTCGTCGATCGAGTAAACGCGGCCATCCTCTTGATCGGGAAGGTCGTACATGATGTCCAGCATCACTTCTTCCATGATCCCGCGAAGTCCACGAGCACCGACGCCCTTGCTGATTGCCTTTTCGGCGATGGCATCAAGTGCACCGTCGGTGAAGTTCAATTCGCAATTTTCCATCGCAAACAACGCTTTGTACTGCTTGACGAGCGAGTTCTTCGGCTCGGTAAGCACTTGAATCAAACCGTCTTTGTCCAGTGGTTGCAGGTAGGTCACCACAGGCATCCGACCAACCAACTCAGGAATCAAACCGAACTTCAGGATGTCTTCGGTTTGCAGTTGGGCCAGCAGATCCGACTGACTTTGGTCGTTTCGCATCGACGAACCTTCGCCGAATCCGAGGGTACGGTGACCCAAGCGGCGGCGGATGATTTCTTCGATACCGACGAACGTTCCGCCACAGATGAACAAGATGTTACTTGTGTCCATCTGGATGTACTGTTGCTCTGGGTGCTTCCGTCCGCCTTGTGGAGGAACGTTGGCAACGGTGCCTTCCAGCATCTTCAACAAGCTCTGCTGGACACCTTCGCCGGACACGTCGCGGGTAATCGAAACGTTTCCGTTGGTGCGGCCGATCTTGTCGACTTCGTCGATGTAAAGGATTCCGCGTTGAGCTGCTTCAACATCGAAGTCGGCTGCATGCAGAAGCTTCAGCAACAGATTCTCGACGTCTTCACCGACATAGCCGGCTTCGGTCAATGTGGTTGCATCACCAATAGCGAAAGGCACATTCAGCATGCGAGCTAGCGAACGAGCGAGCAGAGTTTTACCGCTACCGGTTGGACCGGCGAGCAGAATGTTGCTCTTTTCAATTTCGACTTCGCCGTTGCCTTCAAAGCCACTACTAAGTCGTTTGTAGTGATTGTGGACAGCCACAGCCAGCACACGCTTGGCGGGCACTTGGCCAATCACATAGTTGTCGAGGTGTTCAACGATTGTCCGCGGTGCGGGGATATCACTGAACAACGACTTCGAAGGACCACGTCGTTTTTGTTCTTGATCCAAAATGGACTGACAAAGATCGATGCACTCAGCACAGATATAAACGTCACCGGGACCTTCGACCAACGGGCCGACATCACGATAACTCTTGCGGCAAAAACTACAGAATGCATTCTTCTTAGTCGCCGCGCCGCCGCGGCGAGAGTTCGAAGATTCCTTAGTGGGCATACACGACTCCTTACTTATAGAAGTCCCTATCACTTGATTCCAGCAATTGGTGATCAACGACTCTCATGAACTTCGTCGACCGGTCGGAAGGGAGATCCGATCGGCGATTTTGTTCGCGTTGACTACCGATTGTCTGGTTCCATGTAACAGGAACTCGACACATCGAACGGTTCAGGCCACGACTCGAATGCTTTCCAGTGGAATCATCGCGGGGGCAGTCCTACAAGACTGACTCCGCGATGGCTTCTGCCGGAGGAACATCCTTGTCCTCAAAGCTCGAGCCACTCGTGGTTTGGTAATGGTTTAGGGCGTTGTCGGTGATGGGTATGCCCGATTGCAAATTCCCGATTTCTCAAGAACTCTCAATCATCTACTTGGGAGGGCGAACCACCGACTGGATTGGTCACGACGTCGTGCTCGGATTTGTGTCAGAGTCTTCACCGCTGACCGGGCTCACTGACTCGCTGGCGTTCGTGTCCGATTTGCTCGGGCTTGAAACGTTGGAGTGAGTGTTTTGGGTCTTGGTGGAAACGGACGACACGAGTTGAGCACGGGCCGATGCTTGTATTGTTCGGAATTCCTCTTCGCTAATGTCACCTTTGCGAAGCATTTCTTCCAGGTTTGATAGCCCCTCAAGCGGTCCCGGCTGGGCCTGACTGTTGTAGTCGCGCAATCTTCCCAACAGCCAAAATGCGATAGCAATCACGACGACTAGGATCGTTAAGGCAAGTCCAAGCTGCATTGCCGGAGTTGCAAACAAATTAGTCATAATCGATTACAGGCTGTCATCGGAAGGTTGGCGGCGATCCAGTGGCACGCAACCCAGGTTGAGGATATGAGTCTTTGAGGAGCAATCGTGTGCTCCGATCCGCCACAGGCCAGGCTCGTCGGGGCACATGTCCATGATAGGCGTGTCGAGGAGACTCGGTCCACCAATTTTTCTCCGCAAATCAGGGACTTTCCTGTTTCACGCTGATTCCGATTCGCCTGCTTTCCAGCGGCTTGGACCCGCTAAAGCCGCTCGGATCGTCTCCGGAACGCCTTCCGGCCGCTGAAATGCCTGCCGCGAGTACGCCGAGAACACGAAATTCCCAGCGTTTGAGCGTTAGGAACGATTTCGCTAAGGAAGGTTGATCCGCCAGACCGCCTCGTACCAGCGGCTACTTAGAGCATATGGATCAGGGCATATGGATTGAGGTGTGGGGACAGCCGAGACATTGTGAATCGTTGTGGCGGGTAGAATCCGTGGTTTGGTAAAACGACGCCGCAACCGGTCCGATGAGGCGGGCTCTGGTCGGTCATGTCACCCCTCGTTTAGGATCTCCGCTTCCTGATCTTTGAGGCGGCTTGATGAGTTGGCGGTTTCTGGTTTGACGGAGATGGCTTCCCATCTGGCGGGGTAACCCGTGTTTGATGAGGTTCGGTTCCTCATTTGTTGTTCTCCCTAATCAATCACAACCTGAATCGGCCATGTCCAACCCACCTCCCGCTCCCGTCGATCGCCTTTCTCATTCGGCGTTCGTCGGTTTCCTGGCGACGCAGTTTTTTGGGGCATTTAACGACAATCTGTTCAAGCAACTGATGTTGTTGTTGGCAATTCCCACCGCAGCGGTCGCGATCAACGGGGTGGCTGAGTCCGCCAAGGTTGGTGAATCTGTTAGTGTCGCAGTGGAGCAGACCCAAGGTTCCGTAAAAACGCCGCAGGCCAACCCGGCTGATATCGGTTCAGATCAACCGGGGACACCGGAATCGCCACCCGAGAAAGGTGCGGACCTGCAGGGACTGGCCACGATTGTGTTCGGCATCCCCTTTGTCATCTTTGGCGGCCTGGCAGGATATCTGGCGGACCGGTTGAGCAAGCGAACGATTATCGTGTTCAGTAAGTTGGCCGAGATTGTGGTCATGGCGTTAGGGTTGTTCGCGTTCTTGGCAACGCCTTGGATTGGGTTCACCGGATTGTGGATCGTGCTGTTCTTGATGGGATTGCAGAGCACGTTTTTTGGCCCGGGGAAGTACGGGATTTTGCCAGAAATGCTGCCGCGGGCTGAACTCAATCGCGCCAACGGACTCGTGTTGATGACCACCTTTGTGGCAATCATCATCGGGACGGCGGTCGCTGGACCGCTGAAGGACGCCATCGTTCCGGCAGATGTGCCTCAATTGGAAGCGGCCTCGGGATTATGGATCGGATCATTGGTCTGTGTCGGGATCGCGATCGTCGGCACCCTGACGAGTCTATGGATTGTCCGTTTGCCCGCCGCCGAGCCGACATTGAAGCTGAAGGCCGAAAACGTGGCTGTCCCGCGAGAAGTTCGTTCGCTGCTGAAGCGAGATCGGCCACTCTTGTTCGCGTTGTTGGCGTCGTGCGTGTTTTGGTTGATCGCGGGACTGACCATCCAGGCGGTCAACTCGTTAGGCAAAGTCCAGCTTGGACTGACGGATACTTGGACCAGTCTGATGGTCTCCTTGATCAGTGTTGGAATCGCGATCGGAGGTTTCATCGCCGGTCAGCTTAGTCGCAAGGCCTCGGACAACATGGTGGTCCAAATTGGAATGTGGGGCACCGTAGGGTTGTGTGTTCTGATGTCGATCACGTTGCCGGCACCCGAAGGTGCTGTCGGTGGTGGGCACTTACTGGGGTATTGGGGAAGTGTCCCGGTTCTAATGCTGTTGGGCGCGTCGGCGGCGTTTTTCGCGATTCCTATTCAGGTTTTCTTGCAGGCAAGACCTCCCGAAGAGCTGAAGGGACGAATGATTGCGGTGATGAATCAGGCTAATTTCTTCGCGATTGTGTTATCCGGGGCGGTCTATTTTGGCTTGGACCGTTTGATCGTAGCGGGCGGGTGGCCCCGAAGCTCGGTCTTTGCAGCGATGGCGATTCTCTTTTTGCCGGTAGCGATCTTCTATCGACTTGATCCTGCCCAAGAGTCACAGCTAGCGACTTCCGAACTGTCGTAGCGGACTTCAGCGCGTTCCGCTGCTGGTTATTAGTGTCATCGCAGTAATCTGTGATCATGTAGTTCAGCTTGCGCACTAGTGGGTGTCCGGTACGGAAGCGCAAGCAACTTCGCCACTAGGCTGCGATGCCTCAATCACAGGCAAATCGTGCGAATGATTTAGGCATGCTCGCTGTCGAAAATCCCGATCGCTACAAACGGAAAATAAAAACAAAAACTTAAGTTGTTTGCCTGTAGCTGTTTACGGAATCTTTTCAGAAGCCGTTTTTGACTTTGGCACTGCTCATGCTAAGTGGGTCCCTTCGAAACAGCTTGCTTCCAAAAGAGTCAGCAGACCACTCACGAGCGATTACGGATGGCCCGGGCAGGAGTTGGACGTTGAAACGAAGGAAGCACGTTGTGAGTTGACCGGATGTGTTTAGGTAGGTCGTCGCGTCACAGAGCGAGGCCGCACAGATCGGCACTACAACCGTCTTTTGAGAAGGACTTACTCAATGCTTCGAAGTTTAATGGCCCCTATTGGGCAAACGCCAGGATTCACGTGGACGCGGTTCCGCTCGTCTTGGCTAGTGATGGCTCTCCTTGTGGGGATGATGGGGATCGGTGCATCACTCGCGTCGGTAGCTTCGGCTCAGGAAGAGCCCGATGTTGCGGCGGAGTCCGTTGAGGTCGCCGACGCGGGTGCTGTAGCCGAGGTAGTCGAGGAAGAGCCAGCCGACTTGGGTGTTGGCTACGCGTTGGATAACGCGGTGCTGTTCCTCTGTGCTGTCCTCGTCTTGTTTATGCAGGCCGGATTCGCGATGGTTGAGGTTGGTCTCAACAGCGCGAAGAACACGGTCAACATTCTTGCTAAGAACATCATGGACCTTTCCGTAGGGGCCCTGTTGTTCTTCTTCATCGGCTTCGGCTTGATGTATCCGACCTCTTACATGAGCGAAGACGACGCTGCTTCGGTTAGCAAGTATTTCGCCTTCGGTGGTTCAGGAATTTACACCTCGGATGACCCCGGTCGTACTTTCTCGCCACAAGCTGACTGGTTCTTCCAGGCTGTGTTCGCTGCGACTGCCGCAACGATTGTTTCCGGTGCTGTCGCCGGTCGTATGAAGTTCAACGCATACTTGATCTATAGTGCTCTTTTGACCGGTTTGATCTATCCAATCAGCGGTTACTGGAAGTGGGGCGGCGGCTGGCTCGCTGACTTGGGCTTCCAAGACTTTGCTGGTTCCGCAGTGGTTCATGCTGTGGGTGGTTTCGCTGGTCTAGCTGGTGCGATTTTCCTCGGCCCTCGTTTGGGACGATACACCGCCGATGGCAAGAGCGTGCCGCTTCCTGGTCACAACGTCGCTTTCGCTGCACTGGGTGTGTTCATCCTGTGGGTGGGGTGGTACGGATTCAACCCAGGTAGCCAATTGGCTTTCCAAGGCACTGGGGACATCGACGCAACTGTCATGATCGCTGTTAACACCACACTTGCTGCTGCAGCAGGTGCCTTCATCGCAACCTTCGTCGGTTGGGGACTGTTCGGTAAGCCAGATTTGACCATGAGCCTGAACGGTGCACTGGGCGGTTTGGTCGGAATCACAGCCTGCTGTGACGCTTTCAGCAACTCGATGTCGATCGTTGTCGGTGGTATCGCCGGTGCGTTGGTCGTGATGAGCATCGTTGTCCTAGACAAGCTTAAGATTGACGATCCAGTGGGTGCTTTCCCTGTCCACGGAGTGTGTGGAGTTTGGGGCTGCATGGCGATGGGAATCTTCCCGAACACGCACTATGGCATGTTCGAAGGATTCGTTCCTCAAGCAATCGGCACCGCTTCGATCTGTGCTTGGGCATTCGTCACCATGTCGATTGTCTTCGCCGCACTCAAGGCTGTCGGAATGCTGCGAGTCAGTGCTGAAGAAGAACAAGCCGGATTGGATATCAGCGAGCACGGAATGCACGCTTATCCTTCCGACGCGATCACCGGCGGTTCAATCGCCTGATCGCCCAATGGCACGGTCGAGTCAGCTCCGGCTGACTTGATCTAACAAGCTACCCAACGCGGCTTCGCCATCGGACGTCCGTTACACGTCCGGTGGCGTTGCAGCCGCGAGGTAAGAATTCGCCCGCCCATTGCGGGCAACGATCTTCTCGGCTCTTGCCTGGGCCAGAAGAAGGCCCCAATGGCCCGTGTTGAGTGTCCGCCTCACTCCTCGCGGGTCGGGGTTTTATTTAAAAAAATCCCGGCGACGCCGAATCTGGCGACGACCCGACCGCATCTTTGTAATGGTGGTGGTATCGGGTATTCTGCCCAGTCGAAACGGGAGGCGGCCACCTCTTGATTGACACTCGGAACGGATCGTAACTCGATCCGAGCAACGTGTGACCGAATCCTCAACGATGAAGTCCCCGAGCGTGCAACGGTCGCTTCCGAAGTTTTTCCAGGCGAGCCATTTGAGCGGAATTGCGATTTACCGATGAAACTGATCATTGCCATTATCCAACCTTCTCGGCTTGATGCCGTCAAAGAGGCGCTCACCCGAGTCGAGGTCCACCGGCTGACGGTAGTCGATTGCCAGGGTTTTGGGCGGCAACGCGGTCAAACTAGCAGCATTCGCGGTCGAGACTACGGCGTGAATCTCCTGCGAAAGGTCCAACTTCAAATCGGTGTGAACGAGGAATTCGTACAGCCGACGATTGATGCCATTCTGGAAGGCGGCCGCAGCAGCGATCAGGGTGAAGTCGGCGACGGCAAGATCTTCGTGCTGCCGATGGACGATTGCGTTCGAATCCGGACCGGTGAACGCGGCGGCGAAGCGATCTAGAGTCCGCGGGCTTGCTTTTGATGTAAAACCATCTCGTCGGATACTTCGGAACGAGTGAAGTTTAACGGTTATAGGGGCCGATAACGGAAGGGGATTGCTGTGTCGCGTCGACAAGCAAGCTCTTTGTCATCGCCTACCGAGCCGATCCATGGGCCTCTTTGGAACAATTCAACAATCCGCTGGTGCGCTTAATGTTGCCCAGGTCGGTTTGCAGGTCGTTGGCAACAATATCGCCAATGCCAATACCGAAGGCTACATTCGAGAGCGTCTAGAGCAGACACCGGCGACCGCGTTTCGCCTGGGTGGACTGATCCTGGGCCAGGGCGTGCGTCCGACCGGCGTTACCCAGGTGATCGACCAGGCGCTCGCCGAACGGATGTTCAACGCGAAAACAGAGGTCGAAGGTGCCCAGGCATTGCAGTCGGCTTACAACCAACTGGAAGAGCTAACGGCGGATCTGACCGGTGGCGGGCTGAATGAGCAGTTCTCGCTGTTCAACAACGCTCTGCATGATCTTTCGACGCAGCCCAATGACTCGGCGATGCGAGAGTTCGTCATCATTCAGGGTGAAAGCTTGGCCACAAGCCTTCAATCGGCACGAAACAAGGCCGGCGAAATGCAGGACAGTTGGAATGGGGAACTGTCCGATATGGCGACCCAAATCAATCGCCTGACTGAGCGGATTGCTGAACTCAATTTGGATATCGCGACAATCGAAGGCGGCCGGGCGCTCGGGAGTGATGCGACCGGACTTCGCGACCAACGCTATCTCGCGTTGGAGGAACTCGCTGGATACGTCAACATTAACTGGCAAGAACAGGAAACGGGAAACGTTTCGGTGTTCGTTGGCGGTGACTACCTAGTCAATAACAGCAACCACCGTGAAGTTTACGCGGCCTACGATGAGTCCGCTGGTGGAATCGAAGTTCGTATCCAAGAAACGAATGCGGCATTGCCGGTCAAAGGCGGCAAACTTGGGGCCGCCATGGAAGCACGCAGCGGCGTCTTCGGTGACTACATCGACGGCATTGACCAAATGGCGACACAATTGATCCGCCGGATCAACGAAGTGCACTCACAGGGCCAGGGGCGAGATGGATTCGAATCGCTGGAGAGCACCTATGCGAGCGAGCCAGGCGTTCCTATTTCTTCCGCTGGTTTACCGTTTGAACCAGGCAACGGTAGTTTCGACATTAATCTAGTCGACAACGACGGCGAACTGATCTCGTCGAACCGGATCACGGTTCGCAACCTGAACGAATTGGGTGACTCGACGGTCAACTCAATCGCCGCCGAGATTAATCAGATTGAGGGAATCACGGCATCAGTTAGCGGCGACGGACGGCTTCGTATCGAAAGCGACTCGCCAACGGCAAAGTTTACTTTCGGTGAAGACACGAGCGGCTTCCTGGCCTCCGCGGGCATCAATACCTTCTTCGTTGGAACTTCCGCGAAAGACATCGCGGTTAATCCAGTGATCAAGAATGACATCGACATGCTGGCCATTTCCAGCGGTGGTATCGGTCAGGATACGAACACGCTCTACAACATGCTCGACCTCATCGATGCTCCCGACGAGAAGCTCGACGGGCGATCGGTCACCGGATTGTACGAAAACATGCTCTCCAAACTGGGGCGTGAAGCCAGTTTGCAGTCCAGTGCCACGGAAGGACTGGGGAATTTCTATGAAACCCTGCGGAGCCAGCACTTGGCGATTACCGGGGTCAACATCGATGAGGAATCGATTAAGCTGATAGCCTATCAGCGAGCCTTCCAGGCTTCTTCTCGAGTGATTTCAACAGCAACGGAGATGCTGGATATCTTAATGGCACTGTGATTTGACCGGCTATCTGCAAGACCTCACCATTCGCCTTGCCCTCGGTGCAACGCAGCTTGATCCGGCCATGCGACTAAGGCACGCCCAGTGGGTTCGCGGTTGCCAACGCGACGACGGTGGTTTCGCTGGACGCGAAGGTGAAAGTGATCCGTATTACACCGCGTTTGCCCTGCGTTCACTGTGGATACTCGGTGAACTCGACGAATCCATCGCGAGTTCGGCGGGACGCTTCCTGCGACAACGGCTCACTCAGCGCGACTCCATCATCGACCTGATTTCGCTGATTTTCGGAGCCGCGATTCTGGAGATGGCGGTGGGTGAAGTTGTTATCGATGACGCCGACACCCGCTGGCGAAATAACGTCGCTGACCTGTTGTCAACGCTTCGTTGTGACGATGGGGGCTTTGCCAAGACGCCCGAAGGACGAGCGGGCAGCACCTACCAAACGTTTCTTTCAGTGCTGTGTTTTGAGTTGATCGAAGTCGAAGTTCCCCAGCCCGAACGGATTGTGGAATTTCTGGATTCTCAGCGACACCCCGACGGTGGCTACCTGGAAATTCGGATTGCCAAACGAGCCGGCGTGAACCCCACTGCGGCAGCGATCGGAACTCTGAAAACGCTCGGCCTTCTAGATCCGGCTGACCAGTTCGACACGATCGAGTTTCTGTCAGAAATGCAAACCGACGAGGGAGGGCTGACCGCGAACACGCGAATCCCGTTTGCTGACCTGTTGAGTAGCTTTACCGGATTGACGACACTGTTGGACCTTCAGGCAGCGGACCAAATATCGTTGCCGAAGCTAGCCGCTTATGCGAAGTCCATGGAAAGTCCGACCGGCGGTTTTGTCGGTTTCGCACTCGATCAAACCGCTGACGTTGAATACACGTTCTACGGTTTGGCTGCCTCGGCGATGATCCAAACCGTCGATACGTCATCCACCTCATCTTAGTGAAGAAAGTCGTCCTATGACGCATGCCTCCGAGCCCGACCATTCGCTCGACAAGCTTGACCGACGTATCCTCGAGTTGCTCAATCAACGATGTCAAACGGTAGCTGGAATCATTAAAGATGATCCGGGGGCCAGTCTACCGTCAGCGATCAATCAAGCGGAATTGCGAGTTCCCAGCGACGGTAGATCGGAGTCACGCGATCGCCGAACGTTATCCGCGGCGAGCCAAAAAGAGATTCTGCGGCATATTGTGTCGGCTTGTTACCAAGCCGCTCGACCTTCACGAGTCGCCTTCCTAGGTCCGGTCGACAGTTACAGTCACTTGGCGACGCTCGCCTACTTTGGTGACGCCATTGCCTTGTCGCCCGTGTCGTCGATCGGTGCCGTCTTTGAATCTGTTGCCGCTGCCCGGTTGGGTGATGAAGGAGGCTGCGATTTCGGTGTGGTGCCGATTGAAAACAGTACTGACGGCCGCGTTGTGGATACCCTCGGCAAGCTGGCCGGCGGTGACGTGAATCTGACCGGTGAAGTGCTGATGTCGATCCATCACAACTTGCTTTCATCGGGGGCACGCGAGTCGATTACGGAAGTGCATAGCAAGCCGCAAGCGTTATCGCAGTGCCGACGTTGGCTGGCCGATCATCTGCCTACCGCCAGTCTGGTGGAAACCGCGTCCACGGCCGCCGCAGCTGAGGCGGCATCCAAGACCGCTGGCATCGCGGCCATCGCCAGCCTGCCCGCCGCAACACGGTATGGATTGAACGTCGTTGAGGCGTCAATCGAAGACAATAAAGAAAACGTTACGCGATTTGCGATTTTGGGATCTAAGAATCCGCCACCGACTGGGAACGACAAAACAACGCTCTTGTTTCAAGTAGAGCATCGGCCGGGCGCACTCGCCGATGTGATGGGCACCTTTAAAGAGCATCGACTTAACCTCACTTGGATCGAATCGTTCCCCGAACCCGGTAAGCCCAACGAGTACTTCTTTGTGGTTGAGTTCCCCGGGCACCGCGATGATCCGGCGGTTGCGGGAGCAATCGAAACACTCGCCAAAGAGATTCGTCACGTCCGCGTGTTGGGTAGTTATGCGTGTGGCCGAAAGGTCTAATTGAATTCGTAATTGATTGATAAACAACAAGGTCTCACATGTCACGCACTTTAATTCGCAATGCTCAAGTCGTTTTTCCTGGTGATGGAATTGCATCCGCTTCTGGAACAATCGCGAAGCAGAATGTCTTGATCGCCGACGGCAAGATCATCGACTGCGATGCGTCCGAAACGGCAAGTGCCGACCGAGTGATCGAAGCGGAAGGTTTGCATTTGCTTCCTGGCGTGATTGATGACCAAGTTCATTTTCGTGACCCTGGGCTAACGCATAAAGAAGACTTGTCGACGGCGAGTCATGCTTGCGCCGCTGGCGGTGTCACCACATTTCTGGAAATGCCTAACACCAAACCGGCTGCGGTCACGGCGGAAGGTGTGCGGGAAAAAGACCGGTTGGGTGCCGCGAAGTCGCTCGTCAATTATGGCTTCTACATTGGTGCGACGCCTGACAATGTCGACGAACTGAATCAGGCTGATAATGTTCCGGGAATCAAAATCTTCATTGGTAGCAGTACTGGAAACTTGCTGGTGGACGAACAAGCTGCTTTGGAACGGATCTTCGCAGAAACCACTCTGCCGATCTGCGCACATTGCGAAGATGAAACGACCGTCCAAGCGAACACGCAACGACTATCACCGACTAGCGACATCCACGATCACTCCCGAATTCGGAACGAAGAAGCGGCGATGATCGCGACGAAGCGGGCAACGGAACTGGCAGTTCGGCATAAACATCGCTTTCATGTCTTGCATGTATCAACAGCCGCGGAACTGGTCTTTCTCCAAGATCCAGCTCCTTACCTGACGGCTGAAGTTTGCCCTCATCACTTGTTTTTCAATGTCGACGACTACGCACGTTTGGGCAGCCGGATTCAAATGAATCCATCGATCAAGACAAGCGATGACAACGCGGGATTATGGAAAGCTTTGTGTGACGACGTGATCCAGGTTATCGCTACCGACCACGCGCCACATACACTGGAAGAAAAATCGCAGCCATATCCAGCCAGTCCGTCTGGTTTGCCAGCGGTGGAGAATTCCTTGGCATTGATGTTGAATCAAGTGCATCAGGGTAAAGCAAAAATTCAGCAGGTCGCTCACTGGATGAGCGATGCACCGGCTCGAGTTTGGGGGATCACCGGCAAGGGTCGCATTGCCGATGGGTACGATGCCGACTTGATTCTCGTCAATTTGAACGAAACGCGAACGATCCAAGATGGTCGCCAGCACACCAAAACGAACTGGAGTCCGTGGCATGGCGAGAGTTTGACGGGATGGCCCGTCATGACATTGCTAGCCGGAAAGACGGTCTGGTCTGCTGAGGCTGGGTTTGATGAGTCGATTCGTGGGACGAAGCCGCGATTTGATCATTCTCGCGGCGGTTTTTGGGCCACCGAAACTGGCATCGGACCGCAACAATAGCGAGAGAAAGACAGGGCTTTTCTGGCCCTTTTTGGCCGGGAACTCATATCAGACGCGGGAATTGCAGGGGGCAATTGATCTTGCCACGAACTGGCCCGCGATTTTAAAGTGCTGCTGATTCGTCCAGTAAATTTGCTGCCCCGATGGGGTGGTGATTTTGGGCGATTGACCTTCATACCAACCCTATCCAGTCGCATCGGCTGGCCCCGCCGTGGTTGGTTGATTGTTGGCTCCACGCCGCCCGGCGAATGGGATCCAACGATCTAAGGATTGACAGACACTGGCAAGGAGTGCCCAGCATGAAATCCCCTTTGCGATTACTTCGTCGTGATCTCTTTCAGAATCACCTTGTAACTCTGGCGCTTGGCTTTGCCGCGTTTTGGGCTGTTGGCCCTGGCCTCGATTCGGTGCAAGCGGAGTCGCGTCTTCATCGAGGTGACGCCGACTTTCGTAGCCACGATGGTCGTGTAGTCATCACTAGCGATTTTCCGGGTGGTCGAATGAGTCAGTGCGAGCAGGTCGGCACCGACACGTTTGCGATTACAATCGCCCCCGAATCCGATCCGATCAACGACAGTGCGTGGTACGCATTCCGTGTTCAATCGACTCAGCCGAAACAGATTCGTTTGTTGCTGCACTATGTCAACGGTTCGCACCGTTACGAACCTAAGGTCAGCCGCGACGGCGAGAACTGGGAAGCGGCGACGGAGCTAATCTCCAGCACCAGCAACACACTCAAAGATGTCGAGCTACGCGTCGACGTCGACCGCAAACCACTTTGGATCGCAGGCCAAGAACTGTTGTCCACCGACGAAGTGTCACAATGGTCGTCTGATCTAACGCGTCTGCCATATGTCGACCGAAAAGAGATTGGACGCTCGGTTCAAGGTCGCTCGATGGAGCAATTAACAATTACCGAAAGCGCGGATCCCGACTACATTTTTCTAGTCGCTCGCCAGCATCCTCCCGAGGTAACGGGAGCCATCGGGATGCTGCACTTTGTCGATATGCTGGCCAGTCAGTCTGATCTTGCAAAACAATTTCGCAGTCGCTTTGCCGCTGTGGTTGTTCCGACAGTGAACCCCGATGGAGTGCACCATGGGCATTGGCGATGCAACGCTAACGGCGTGGACCTGAACCGCGACTGGTCTCATTTCACCCAACCTGAAACGCAAGCGGTGCGAGATCAATTGCTAGAATGCCGAAGAGCAGGCGAAGATCGCTTGTGCTTGTTCGTCGATTTTCACAGCACCTATGACGATGTGTTTTACATCCCTGCCCATAATCCTCGGATCTTTCCGGTTGGCTTCACGAAAACCTGGTTCGCATCCATTCAGGATCGATTTCCCGGTTACCGCGTCAACGTCGACGACAACCACAACGCCCATCGTAGCACGAGCAAAGCTTGGGTAGATCGGACCTTGGGCGTGACCGCGGTGACTTATGAATTCGGCGATGAAACCGATCGCGGAATGATTAAGCAAGTCGCCAGCGGTGCAGCGGAAGAGATGATGAAGTTGTTGTTGGAGTTGCCATCCAAACGCACTCCCCCAGCCACTCCACCGAATGTCCCAGAGATCCGTTTGGTATCGGGAACGGAAGAGATCATCCAGCGTTAGATGAAGTTCGTGAAGTCTTGATCTGGAAGCTTGTGGGGCCCTACGACTTGCCGTGTGGCTTAGCTGCATCGGGCGCGGTCCTGAACGGGTAACGGTGGTACACTGCGTGGGTCCATCCTTCCTTAACTCGATCCTGCTCCTTCCATGTCCGGCTTCGCGAATCTTGTTCTCTATGAAGACAACCATCTGTTGGTGGTCAACAAACCAGCGGGTGTGTCTACGATGGGAGACGAAAATCGTCAAACCCTGCATTCGCTCGCGGGCGCGTATCTGAAGCAAAAGTATCAGAAGCCGCATGGCGTCTATGTCGGGATTGTCAGTCGACTTGATGCCATGACATCGGGTGTGATCGTGTTGGCGCGGACAAGTAAAGCGGCCGCCCGCTTGAATTTGCAATTCTCGCAAAAGTCGACCAGCAAGGATCTTCAGAAGACTTACTTGGCGGTTGTGCAGGCAAACAATCCTGCAACAGCGACTTTGCCTGAATCCGGGATCCTGTCTGATTTGATGTATAAGGATGACGCCGCTCACCGCATGCGGACGACTGCGAATCAGCGAGATGGAGCCAAACTTGCTGAGCTTGAGTACCAAGCTGTGCACCGGGGCGAATCTTTTCAGGTGATGTCGGTGATTCCAAGGACAGGACGCAAACACCAAATTCGGGTGCAGTTCGCATCGCGGGGTTGGCCCATTTTAGGCGATCGGAAATACGGCAGTTCCTTGCCGTGGTCAAACGGGATAGCACTGCACAGCCAGCGATTGACGATCGAGCACCCAACTCGTCGCGAGCCGATGACGTTTGAGTGCCCGCCTCCGGAATCATGGGACCGCCACTGGCTTCCTTCCAGCGGTTAGGGACACCACGGATTCTAGGAGAACAATGTATTAGCGAAACGATGCAAGACGACAGCATGCAGAAGCTCGTCGCTTGTTTCGATAGCGTCTCCGTTGCGACCAACCTAGGTTGGCAAGCATGTGTTTGTCGTCAACGAAAAACGGGACGCAGCCTAGTAGGCCGCATCCCGCTTTCATGATTGGAAGTTTGGATGCATGGCAACGCCATGCACCGACTTTCAGGGATTAGTAGCGATCGCCGCCGCGGCCGCCACCGCCACCGCCGCCGTATCCACCACCGCCGCCGCTGCCACCGCCGTAGCCACCGCCGCCGCCACCACCGTAGCCGCCGCGACCACCGCCGCCGCCACCGCCGTAGCCACCACGACCTCCTCCTCCGCCACCACCACCGCCGGTACGGGGAGCGCGAGGACGAGCTTCGTTGACAGTCACGTTACGACCGGCGATGGATTGACCATCGAGATTTTCGATCGCTTCTTTAGCTCCTTCAGCATCCGCCATTTCGACGAAAGCAAAGCCACGACTACGACCGGTCTCACGATCCATGATGATGTTGACAGCCGACACTTCGCCGTACTGTTCGAACGCACCGCGAAGATCGTCATCGGTCGCTGAGAACGACAGGTTCCCTACATAAATATTCGTCACAAAACTAACCTTACAAACCGTCACCATCGAGACAAAATGTCTCTCGCATTCAGGGCAATAGCCCTGGAAAACGCTTCCAAAAAGGCTAGTTCGCCGAGAGTGTGGTGCTCAACTAGTAAGAAAGCGTGAACCATCGCTATCGGAGAGTCAATCCCGAAATAAGCGTGAAAGTCGCACTTTCACACAATAGGCACCTTGTAGGTGCCTGCGATGCCCATGAGAATCGAAAAATCGACTTTTTGCCGTCATTTCGCCTAAGGATTTCGCAATGGATGAACTCATCAAACAACTCACCAGCCAGCTCGGAATTGACTCTTCAATCGCCAATGCAGGCGTCAATAAAACGATGGCAATGCTAAAGGAACATGCCGGCGACGATCTGTTCGGCAAGATCTCCGGGGCGATTCCAGGAGCCGCCGAAGCAGCTCAAGCGGACGCCAGTGCGGCCGCTCCCGCCGGTGGCGGTGGAATGCTTGGAAAGCTTGCCGGAATGGCTTCATCCGCATTGGGCGGTAACGCCGGCGGTGGACTGGAAATGGCGTCCGCGTTGGCCAGCACTGGAATTGATGCCGAAAAGCTTGGTCCGTTCATTACGATGATCATCGGTTTCTTGAAAGAGAAACTGGGTGACGATGTCGTTGATCAACTGTTGAGCAAGCTGCCAATGCTGAAAACCCTGTTGGGTTAACGTTTGCCCAACATGCTTTTGGCTTCTTCTACGATGGGTGCAGCCCAAGCATCGTTGGCGTAGAGTTCAATGAGACCGCTGAGCAGTTTCTCCTGTGCACCAGGTGGTAATGTTCGAGCGGTCTCAATTCTTTCCTGCAGACTGACCAGTCGTTGATCCATCTTGGCTTGGGACGCATCGGTGGCAGCGAGCCGCTGGATCTCTTTCTGAGCCAATTCAGCCAGTTGTTGGATTTCGCGATTGTGCAATCGACGCCGAGTCTCTTCGAGAGCTGACTCAGTGGTCACATTATCGTCACCGATCCCGAGTTGTCTGGATTCGATCTCGCCCGTTTCAGGATTCATCTCTTGGGGAGCAAACACGTCCAACCAAGCAAGCAATCGTTGCTGCGCAACCGGTGTGGATGTTTCTCGCAACGCCATCGCTTTGACAAATGCTTGAGAGGCTGGTTCGAGACGTTCGATGCCACCAGCGCGACGGGCTCGGGCCAATAGTCGTCTAATCGTTTGTTCAAGATCGACACGGTCCTGCCATTGTCGAACCTGCTCGACGCGCGGGTCATCGGGATAGTGAATAAGGAACTGCTCAATCGGGTTCTCGTTTAAAGTGAGCTCGTCTTCTTCTTCAGCAAGTTTCAAATCCGCGTACATGGCATCGGCCGATGGGATTTGAATCGCACGTACGAACAGATACACACCGCCGGCAAGGATGGCCAACATTGCGGTAATCGAAGCTGCCTGTACCCAGAAATGGACCTTGGGGCTCGTCGTCGGCGATCTTCCAACCAGGATTGAATCACGGTCGTCACCTTCAATGCTTTGAAAGTGAGTGGGACGTGGGGCGGCTTCACTGGTGACGAAGTCATCCGATTCCGCGACCGATCCGGGCTGAGATTCCTGGGTCGCACCCAACGCTTCGCCGCCGCCCGAACTCGTATCGCTATCGACCAAACTTCCGATCGTTAGCGAATCGTTTGGTTCAGATTTTTCGGTGTGGTTTTGCGGACCCGTGTTGCGATTAGGCTGGGCAACGGAATCTGCGGGTGTGGTGAGGTGGGAATGTCGAGTTTCTGAAGCCGCGATTGCGGCCGACGAGGTACCCGGATGCGTTGGTTGACTGTCGACGCCGGTGGTGCGGCCACGCTGCAGCCCGACGCGAGTAGCCTTAAGTCGTTTCAAGATCGAAAGGGCGGTAGGCGGTCGGTCCTTGGGAGCCTTGGCCAATAGATGATGTACGATCTCGGCGACCTCGACAGGAATCTCGGGATTGACGAGATCCAAGGGAACGGCTTGGTCTTTTTGCAATGACTCCATCACCTGAGTCAACTTCTTGCCGGCGAATGGCGACCGCCCGGCCATCATCGCGTACATCACGCTTCCGAGCGCGTATAAATCAGTGCGAGGGGTAATGGGGCCGTCGCCCGCTTGCTCCGGTGCCATGTAGTCCGCGGTACCGAGTACCGAGCCCGCCACGGTTTGTTCGCCGTATCCAAAGAGTTTGGCGATACCAAAATCGACGAGTTTGACTTCGTTGGCGGCGGTTAACAAAAGGTTGGCCGGTTTTAGATCCCGGTGGATCACGCCGATATCATGGGCGTGCTTCAACGCGGCGCAAATTTGGATGGCGATGTCGACGCTAGGTAGCCAACCCATGCGTTTTACGTCACGGATGCGTTGTTGAAGCGTTTCGCCCTCAACCAATTCCATCGCATAGAACAGTCGTCCCGATTCTTCGCCGTAGCCGATTAGCCGCACGATGCCGGGATGTCGTAATCGTCGCAGGGTTTCGACTTCCCCGTCGAACCGACGCCGGAACCGCGGATCGTCGGCGACGTGTTGGGCGATCAACTTAACGGCGACTTGTTCGCCTGATTTGGCATGAGTGGCTTCGTACACGGATCCCATTCCGCCACGGCCGATGACTTTGCCAATTCGGTAGGGACCCAGGTATTCGAATTCACTCATGGTGATTTATTTCGCACTCCAGTCTTCACGGGGTTGGTCTGAAACGGAGAGCTCGATCGATTGATCTTCCATCAATTTTTTAATCGTGTCTCGAGTTTGTTGCATGGTGCTTGCCTCATTATGAGGGCAAAGCGTGACTCGGAATGACTCGGTTTTTCCCCCATCAAGCCACGCCACCCGGTCGTGTTGTTTTTCGAAGCTATGTGGGTTGGGGAAGTTGGTCGCTGGTTCCATTCCGGCAACGTACCCGTCACTTAGTGCTCCCGAGTTTTTCCAGAACACGAACCACGGAAGCGTCGACGCTTTGAAACGCACTTCAAGGCCACTGTCTCCATCGCCGCTTTCCAGCAACGCATGTGACATTCCGGACTCATCGGCGACGGCGCGTCCGAAATAGACTCGTTCTTGGTATCCCGATGTCGGTGGATCAACAACATCCCACCGATCGATTTCGGAAGCCGCATGCTCATTGCGCGGGGCCAGTTCATCAATGGCAACGGTCAACTTGGCTTTGTCACCTAAGACAGGAGCACCCACGTTGACGTGATAGAGCAATTGAAATGGCGTCCGAGTCGATAGCTCGTTGGTGACGTCGTCAAGCAATTCCACTTCATTGCGGTCGGCATGAATACGGATTCGACTTTTTAATCGTAAACGTTTGAAGAACAGTCGGGATTCGATCGTCTCCCCAACCAAATCCACCCGTCCAGAAGCCTCGTCGAATTCAACCGACAAAGCGTCGGCGGGCGTGTTCGCGATATGGCCGTGCAACGGGTGAACTAGGCGGCCGTTTTTATCGTGCTCGGGGGCACCGTTGCTTTCTAAGCCACATCGAACGACTAATTCGTCAAAGCCAGATAGCCATCCGAGCCCGCTAGGTTCGCTGGTGTCCACATAATTGGGGTGGACCGGCCCTACGACAGGTGATTGCCATTGATAGCGGATGCCATTGGCCTGCATTCGCCAGATCGACATGCCTCGGGTGGGGAGGACGTCGACATGCATCTGGCTGTTGCCCAGGCGGACAATTTCGACGCCTTCGCTGACGCCGCCGCGAAAGACACCGTGCCGAACGGTTAACTCCCCATTGCGTGTTGCAATTGTCAAATGCAACGCGCTGGAATCATTCCATTGGATGCGTTCTTCACGGTCTTCAGTCGTACGGATAACGATCGCTTCAGTTGGCATTTTTAAATATCAACGCGTAAATAGTAGATCAACTGGATGGTTAGCTATTGTATTCTTGTAACCTGAAAGCGAGCGGCAAAGAACATACCGCCAATATACGGCATTGTGGCAATGCTTCCCGCACCGGTGGGCATCCACCGCTTGTAGCAGAGCAGCCCAGTTCGGCGTATCGTTCACTTCCGTCTTAGCTTTCCATCTCACCTGTGAAATAGGCATTCTAATCATGAGCGACGTAAAATTAGACGACTCATGAGCAGTGTGAAACTAGTCGACGGACTCGTCAAAGGCGATAGTGTTCCCAAGTTACTCGATTCCGCAATGGATGCTGTCGACAGATTGTTGCGGCTTACACCGACCTGGATACCTCGCGAGTTTTTCATCCAGGAAGCCGGATTAAGTTGCATCCAGGCGATTATTATCGGTTTGGAGCCGATCGTGGTGGAATTGATGAACGTTGGTTCGGTAGTGCGACTGAGGCTGCGAACGAGGGACGTGTTTGGCACGAGAGTCCGAGCTTTTATTTGAAGGACAAAAATTTCTGCTGAAAGACGCTGTTGCCGAACGCAGAGCCGACTTGGTTGGTGAATCCATCTTCAGCACGTACAACCGCTGACGGGTTTACCAGCTGGATTGAGATAAAAATGTCGATACCCGTTTCAAAAACAGCAACTACCCAAAGCCCGTTTGTGACGAAGCCCGTTCGTGACGAAGCTCGCTCAGGTGACAACTATGAAGATATCCCCTTTGCGACTTGGTCTCGGGTGCCCGTCACCTTTTCGGGCGCACAAATACGAATCGATTTCACTGAAGACTCCCTTAGCCCCCGGTAAGTCACATGCACGCTAGAACACAGCTTCGATGTTTCTTGCCATTAATGGTTATTGGAGGTCTGTTGTTAGCGAGGGCGGCCGATGCCGATGACCGTCCTAATATCGTCTTCTTTTTCGCCGACGATCAAACCACCAGCTCTCTGGGATGCTACGGGAACCCAATTGTTCAAACGCCTAACATCGACCAGATGGCTCGGCAGGGGACGCAGTTTGAAAACGCATTCGTCAGCCAAGCGATCTGCTGGGTCAGTCGCACGACTGTATTAACGGGTTTAACAGGACGGACCTATGGAACGCCCGGCAATCGTGAACTGGCCCGTCCGGAAGCTGTTTCAACTCTTTATTCCGATCTCCTTCGCGAACAGGGATACCGCACAGGGTATTTCGGCAAGTGGCATGCGAAGATGCCCAAGGGATATCACGCTCAAGATCACTTCGACGCGTTCGAAGCGATTGGGCGAAATCCCTATTACAAACGGCAGCCAGATGGCACGCTGCGACACGAAACGGAATTGATTGTCGATCGAGGCATCGATTTCATTGAATCCCAGGACCCGGCAAAACCTTTTGCACTGAATCTTTGGTTCAACGCCTGCCATGCTGAAGACGGTGATCGTCGGCCAGGGATCGGTCAATTTCCTTGGCCACGCTCCGCCGACGGAGGTGTCGACGATGAGGTGTATGAAGACACGGTTGTCGATCCACCGCGTCTGAACGACCCCGCCATCTTTGACGCGTTGCCCAATTTTTTGCAAACAACGATTAACCGAGAGCGATATTTTTGGCGTTGGAACACGCCCGACAAGTATGAAGCCAATATGCGTGCCTATTATCGCATGGTGACCGGAATTGATTCGGCAATTGGCCGATTTGTTAAAGCGTTGCAAGCAAAAGGATTGGCCGAAAACACGATTCTGGTTTACTCCGCCGACAACGGTTACTACATGGGAAACCGCGGCCTAGCTGGCAAGTGGTCCCACTTTGACGAGTCGTTGCGAGTGCCGTTGATCATTGTGGATCCACGAGTGCCAGCCGAACATCGCGGTCAAACGACAGATGCGTTGGCGTTGAATCTCGACTTGCCCTCAACCTTTTTGGATTGGACTGGCACAGAGGTTCCGCAAGCGTATCAGGGACGCAGCCTCCGCCCGATTGTTGAAGATCAGGTGCCTAGCGATTGGCGGACCGAGACATTCCACGAACACTTCGCCGTGCGGAACCGCATCCCGGCTTTTGAGGGTGTTCGGAGTAAGCGTTTTAAGTACGCTCGATATGTCGACCACAACGGTTACGAGTTCCTGCACGATCTGGAACAGGACCCCGACGAGTTGGTTAATCTCGCTACTGAGCCCGAGTACGCCGATGCATTAGCGACCATGCGTACAAAGACAGACCAGATAGTGAAGACCCTAGGCGGTCCGCTTCAATCGTTGGATCGGAATTTCAACCTGTCGACCACGCCCCATCCTGAGGCGTCGGCTGCCGTTGGTACGGCAATTCGCAAAGATGGCTTTTCAAATCTGATCGGCAATAAGCAACTTCGCGGCTGGACCGGAGATCGGAAATATTGGTCGGCAAAGGACGGCGTCATCACCGGTTTGACCGACGGTTCGTTGAAACGCAATCGATTCCTGACCTGGACCGGTTCAACGATACGCAACTTCGAACTTCGCGTCAAAGTAAAGGTTTCCGACGGTGGTAATAGCGGGATTCAGTACCGAGGGAAATCACGGCCGGATCTGGGGCTTGATGTCGTGACGGGATATCAGTGCGATGTCGTCGCCAACAACCCAAATTACAACGGGATGCTATATGAAGAAGGTGGTCGCCGGATTTTATCGCACACGGGTGAAAAGGTGATTGTGGATCCGGCCGGCAAGTCATGGATCGTCGATCAGATGCCGGTGAAGTCTTTTGAGGCGGATACCTGGCATGATTATCGAGTCTTGGTTCGCGGTAACCATCATCAGCACTGGATCGATGGCTATCCGACTGCCGATCTGATCGACTTGGATGAAACGGGAAGATCCTTGGAAGGTGTGCTGGCGGTTCAAGTTCACGTGGGGCCAGCGATGACGATTCAGTACAAGGACTTTTGGATCAAGCACCTTCCTGATGATCTTCCGCTACTGACAAGCCAAGATCACCCGATCCCGAATGGTGCCCAAGGGGTGCGTCCCCAGGGCCGGCTTCCGAACGACTGGAAACCGCCCGTTTACGAGAAGCCGGTAGCGGAATGATGCATCGAGCAAAGCCCCACTGAAGTGATTTAGATCGCACTCCGGTAGTGGCTTGTTTGCTTGGCGAGCAAATCGATTCGTTCGTCCGTGAGGATTCGAGATCGATGATGAAGCAGCTGCGTTCGATATTGCGTAGGTCTTGCTGCTTAAAACGCTCTGGATGAAACAGCAAGGCCATCGAAGCGTCGGCACCAGATCATTGTCTGAACAGCTTTCATAACACCCTCAGCATCATGCATTGGAGAAAAAGCTTTAGCACCAAGAATGCTAGAGCATCATCGATGATTAGTTCATGCTAACGTCGGAGCATTCTTGGTTTGCGTATGCATGCATGATGTCATCGCTTTTTAACAGCACGTCGACAACATCGGCTGCCCATTGTTGTCCGCGTCCCTTCCGGAAGATCAGTTGGACCTTTTCCAGCGGCATTCCTTTGCGGTAAGGCCGGTCGCTGATCATCGCGTCGAACGCATCCGCGACGGCCAGGATTTGGGCATCGCGAGGAATGTCGTTGCCAGACAATCCGTCGGGATATCCGCCACCGTCCCATGATTCGTGGTGATGGCGAACCGCGGGCAGGATGTGGCGAAACGGACGAATGTCTTTAAGAATTTCGTACCCGAGAACAGGGTGTTGCTTGATTTGGTCAAACTCTTCGTTGGTCAGTTGTCCTGGCTTTTTCAAAACCGAATCATCGATTCCAATTTTACCGATGTCATGCAGGATTCCCGCCAGTTGAAGCGAGTCAGCGGTGCGGTTATCCAATCCCATGCGCCGTGCTAATTGAACGGCGAGTTCGGCTACACGTGAACTGTGACCGTGCGTGTAAGCGTCTTTGGCGTCCAGAGCCGATGCAAGTGATCGAACCGTGCCCTCGAGCATGGACTGCATTTCGTGATATTGACGTTGGTTCATCAGATGCAGCGACAATACCATCAAAACCGACCGCATGAGTTCCACTTCGACGGAACCGAACTCGTCGTCTTCGCGGCTGCGGATTGCAATCAGGCGACCCAGATAGACCTTTCCACGGGCGATCGGAAGAATGGCGACACGCCGTTCAGCGAGACATTCAGCATCGCCTCGATTGACGATCGTGGCATCTTTAGCCGCATCGTCGGTCGTGGCCGCGTATTCATGTTTTGGGTTGTGATTGAGCGTTGCTGCAATCACTTGTTCAAGTTCGCCCAATGGAATGGGATGACCGATACCTTGAATGCCGCCGCCAGATTGATCTTCATCCGGTTGGAGCTGGATGACGATGGTCTGGCATCGAACGCAAACATCGAGTTGTTCGAGAAGCTCTTGGCAGGTCTCCGTTGGATCGTCTTCCAATTCTAAACGCGATGTCAGATCGTGGATCAGGCGAATCTCTTCGAACTTTTCCCCAAGGCTGTTCGATAGCGACTCGATGTCCGAGAGCAGCGATTCTTCGGGGCTGTTTGACATGACGAAAAGTAGCTGGTGGAGACGGTAGCGGAGTAAATCAATGAAACTCTCGTATCTACGAAAAGCTACGTCATCAGAAACTTCAAATTGAGCAGGGACGCCAACACGGGGGCGAACGATTCGGGATCCAATACGAAGCTACCGGTTGTAGTGGTCGTGCGAACCACCCCCCCCGCGTTCTCGCTCATGGCGAATCGCTTTGCTGACTCTTTTGAGCAAGTCTCGCTCTTCTTTGGTCAGCGAATCGGAGCCATCGTCATGCATCCGTTGAAGGATTTCGTCCACTCTCGAAGCGTCAACTGCCTCGGCTCGCTCTTTTGCGACGGCGGCCCGAAGTTGTTCATGCTGGGCCCGTTGAACGCGGCGTTCACGGAATGATTTCCATACATTACGGACGTTCCAGCGACTGGCCAGACGACCGAGTTCGCCGTTTTCCGCAAGTGCGTACTGAATCGCGAACAAATCCGCATTTCTCGACGAGGCGAATAACCACATCGAAAGCAACACGACGCCAGCGATGAGCGGAGTGGGGCGAACACCGAGTTCTTGAGTGAGTCCAAGGACCTGGATAGCAACGATTCCCATAATCAGGGTCGCGAAAGCAGTGCCCACCATCGCCCATCGCACGCGTCGAGTGCTGCCAATGGCTTCAAGTCGGAAATCAGTTTCGTCGAGTTCGGATCGGTCTCGAGCCAAGGTTTCAGCACTTGGTTGGATCCACCATCCCGCCGCGATGGACCACCCAACGCGTCCGAGAGATTGCGGTAGCGGCAGGAGTTGCCAAACACCTTGAAGACAGAGCATCCAGCATGCGGCGACCCAAGGACGGTCCAAACGGAAGGTGCTATCAGTCGTGTCGCCCCAGAATTCGATGGTCAAGCATAACAGCGACATTAAGCTGAGCGAGATCAGCACGAAAGACCAAAGGACGATCGTCCGACTTGCGCCGGCAAAGGAAGGCATTCGGCGGATGAGTCGAGATTCCACCGCCTCGTATTCAGGGTACGTGATCGCGTTGCTAGACCGGTCGAGTTTGGTGGAATGAGAATCGCCTGGGCTTTCAGTGTCTCGTGGAAACATCGTCCACACCCCGCCAATCGTCATGGTGACGATATCATGAGGTTGGTCGACATCTTGCTTTCGAGAGCCCGATAACCACCAATACGCAAGACAGGCCTGAACCATCAGACCGACGCACCAAACTAGAACGAGTTGAAATGGCCAGCGAAGGTGAAACATCGCGGATAGCGGTGCGTCGGCGCTGTCCGCACCGTAGGGATTCGCATTCGCGATTTCGCCAATGAAGTCAACGTTCCCACCGGTGATGAGTGGCAATAGGACCAATAGTAAAACCGCCATCAAGCCAAGCGGTAGCGAGATGGCGACGGACCAATCAATGGTGCCCGTTGATGCCAAGTACCATCGAACGCCGCGTCCAAAGCATGCCGCGTTGCGTGACTTCGACACCCAGTGGTGTTGCGAACCACGCTTGTCGTGATTCGGCTCAGTTTGATTCACAGCAAGGACCGCAAGGCAGAAGCAATCAACAAACGATTTCTAGTAATTCGATCGCCGGGTTATCGTCGCATCGAATCAACGCTGTTCGCCCATAAACGACTTGGCCGACATCCGTTTTCAGGAAGGCTGATAAGGCGACTCCCGAAGTAACCCTCCACAATTGGCAAAGTTCCACCGAACGCAGGACTTTGTGATTGATTAGCACGCGTCCCAGTGGGATCTCGCCGCCGGCAATTCCCAGCCATACTTCGCGTTGCAGCATCGCTGGGTTCAATCTCACGATTCCGTACTGCACGACCTTTCGGCTGTGCTGGGTAACCAATGTGATCTCGCGGGAGTACGAGACGGTTTGTTCGGCGATGGAAAGTCGCTGCTGGGGTTTCAAGTTTGAATCGTAGTGCCATACCGATTCTCCATTGGCCAGCACGCTACGACTGCGGTGGACAACCACATCGACTTGTTCGTGATGGAACGCTTCGACCGTTACCGTCATGTGGTGATTGTGATCAAGCAATTCTTCGTTGGGAGGCGGGACCGAGCTGGCTAGCTGGAAATCAGCTAGCGTCTTGGTCGACGAATAGAATTCCGCCAAAAGAGCCGATAGCTCCACTGGGTAGCTGCTTTTCGACTTCACCGATCTCCCATCCGGCTGCTGCTTCAAAACACGCTGAGGATCATTGGGTTGGGAAGTCGAATGATTCAGCATTGGAAACAAACCGTGATGCGATGGCTGTCGAGGCCGCGTTGGCAATTAGGCGGTGGTAAGGACAGTTACAAATGCAAGCACCGCTAAGCGATCGGTGCAGCGGTGACCAACGAAACCAGTTCTGGGGACGACATCTCAGGGCGTTCCAGGACTGTGTCGACGAGGAAGTAAAACAACCTACGTAATGGTTCCACTTCCAGTTCATCCGCCACCTGTTCGGCTTTGGCTTGGTGCTTATCGACTAATTGGAACGCAAGGTCAAACGCACCAGATTTGCGATAAAGCTGTTCCGCAATCTTCAACCGTTGCCCGACGGTACGCTCACCATCGTCCTCGGCAACACTCAACAAAGATGCTTGATCGTCGGCATCGAGACGTTCCAGGGCCAAAGCCCAAAGTAAGGTGGGACGTCCAGCGATTACGTCTGCACCGGCGCTCAACTTGTTGGAACTGTCGCCGATCCAATCGTGCAAGTCGTTGATGATCTGAAACGCCACGCCTAGGTTGCGAGAGAATCGGCGGATCGGTTCGACCAGCTTTTCAATCTCAGGCGTCTGGGCGGCTTCGTCTTCACAGGTAGCTCCGATGGCAAGCCGGATTCCGCTGAACAACGCCGCTTCAAAGGCTGGAGATGTTTTGAGGGCATAAATCTTCAAGGCATCAATCGGTTTCAACCGTCGATCCTTCGCGTCACGCCACAATAATTCGGCACCCTGTCCTTCGGACAATCGGACGTGAGCTGCCGCTAGTGAATCCAGTAGGTCCACTCGCGTCGTCGCCGAAACGGTATCGCCGATCATGTTTCGACTGAGCAAGCGATAGCCTAGGCCGATCAGATAGTCACCCGCATTAATAGCGGTCGCGACGCCGAAACGTTGATGGACTGCGGGCTGGCCATAGCGAAACGCGTCATTGTCTTGGATGTCGTCGTGAACCAAGCTGGCTTTATGGAAGGTCTCAATGCTCAGTGCAGCACGGCGAACAGCATCTGGGATTTGTTCGAGCACCTCTTCGCCAGTGCTGCTGGTGCCTTCGCCGCCGGTCATGGCGTCGTAGGCCGCAAGAGTGATGAAGGGACGCGAGTGCTTCCCACCCCGGGCAAGGAAGTCATACGCGATCGCTTCGGTAGCGGCGATGGGGTCGGTTCCTTCTAGGTTCTCTGGTGTGATTGCGTCATCGATCGGTTGTGGCTTGCCAAGCAACTCCTCGTTGGACGATCGGGCTAGCGGTGCCAAGCGATTCAGAGTCTGCGGTTCGAACAAACCGCCTGCGGCTCGCATCAGGTGCACGTAACTGCGCGTACGTGCGGCGGCGGGTACATACGGTGTGCGGATCATCTCTTCGACCCACGATTCGTCGACCTTGGTGTTTCGGCAATCGCTGGACAATAGCGGCACCGCCATACATGGGATGCCAGCGAGCAGTACCTTGTCGATCGCTTTTTCAAGCACGTTCAAACAAGCCACACCCACGACGGCGTCAACGTAGCCACCGACGATGATTTTCATGACCACCGGTGATCCTTCGGCGACCAACACTCGGTAACCCATTTCTTCGGCCACACCACGAAAATCCGCAATGCTGCACGCGCCGCACTCCTTGCAGTTCATACCGAACTGGTCGTAATCGGCGGGGCATCCTTCAGCGTGCTTCAAACAGTGAGGCAACAGAAACAGGCGTCGTTCCGGCGGAACGGCAGAAAGCTGTTTTCGCCAAAACGCACTGCTGATGTTGACCATTGTCCAGCCTAAAAAGCCTTCCGAAAGGTCTGCTTCCTCCAACATCCGGCGCAACAACTTCCATCTCATCCTTGGTCAGCGGATGGTCATGGTCCAGCCGATCGGCAACCTCGCGGCAACGATCTCGCAGGTTTTCTCGCATGGCGAGAGTTTCGGGCACGTCTTTGAGGTGGCTTGTCTTGCGCCGCTTCGTCCGTGTCGTGGTAGATCCGGTCGACAAAGTGTTTACCTAACTCGTGGTGGTGTCGTCTGGAAGTGATTGGCTCGAAGCGTTTTTAGCTTGAGTTGGCTTCGTCTAGTTCGGGAGCGTGGAGTCGATCGATCGCATCCACTCTACCGAGGGCCGCCGTCGCAAAAATGGTTGGGTAAAGCTGCTCGTAGTACCAAAGTTTGGCGAAATAGAATCCGATCGGCCAAGCTGTCTGATGTCGATTGTTGGCAACCGCTTCGTTCAACCAAGCGATCCCGCTAAGTATAGCGTCTCGAGTACGATTGGTCAGGCTTTGAGATGCATCCAAAGAACCGTTTTGGTGGCCTAGATCGGGACTCATGCGACTATACAGGCTCGTAAAGCACTCTAGTGCCAGGGCCGTTTCCTCCACGGTGCTGTCTCTGAGCGTTCCTGGTTGGTCATCAGCTTTGAACACCGAATCGGGATGGAAGTATCGCGACACCGACTGGCCACCTCCCCAACCACCGTCCGGATTTTGGTTGGCGATTAGGTATTCAAGACCCCGGAAAATGGCTTTTTCTCCCAATCTGGCGTCACAATCGACCAGAACTTTGGCCGTTCCATAGATGGGATTGTCTTCTTTCGGTCGATCCTGGTTTCCGAACCAAAGGGGTGCCCACGATCCGTCCGGTTGCTGTTGTTTGCGTAAAAAGGCCACGCCTCGGGTCACCGACCGCTGAACATTTGGCCGGTTCCTGAATTCACTGGGCATAGCATTGAATGCCCGAATCGCGTGCGCGGTGAGGTCGACGCTGCTCCGGTCGAAGGGCAATTTCCCCCATCCGCGGCAAAATGTAGGCCACCCACCGTCTCGGTTTTGCAGCTTCAGTAGCCATGCGGCGCCGCGGTGGCATGCCTCATCAATCTCAAGTTGTCTTGCGGAATCGACTCGAGATCGAAGAGCGGTCAGGGCGATCATGGCTCCCGGCGTGTCATCGGCATCGGGGACAGCCCCCGACAGGTCGGTCCAGCCCCATCCACCAGGGTCTGCACCCGTGAATGGGTGCCGCTCGTTGTGCTGGCAAGACAATATCCACGCTACCAACTGGTCGGCTTCCGATTGGGGCAGAGATTCGAGTCGTCCCGGCGAGGTCGATAGCGCAGCGATGGACAGTGACGTCACCCAGGTCGCCAGATTCGTATCGATCGGCCAGCTATGCTCGGCGGTGGCCGATTTCACTAAGAAATCTAAGCCACGCTGAACCACGGGATGTTCGATCAAACCTTTTTCGATCAGCGACATGACGACAAATGCGGTCAGCGGGGTCGCTTCCAAATAACCTCCGCTATCAGGCTGCATGCGCTGCAGTGCGGCTAGTGTCGGTTCGACACACCGCTGCCGGACCCAAGACCATGGCGGCATACACCCGCTTTTGTGGAACTTCACCTGCCCGATCGCGACCAAGGCCGGCACCGCGTAGCTAACCACGGGCATCCCAAGGAACCGGTACATGGATTGGGGAAATACCGCCGCCTCGAATGGTAACGCTGAGACCTCGTCCCACGACACACATCCCGCAATCGCAAGGTTGGTCAGGATCGGAACTACGAAGGTTTTGTCCGTGCCATATCGCTGCCGCAAAGCTGGGATGCCGCCTGCCTTTTCGAGATGAATTTCCAGTGACTGTTTAACTGTAAGCAGCAGCTCGTGTTGATCTGATAAACCGGATTTGTCTGCGGCAACCACCCCGACGGATTGAGCGAGCGTCAACGCCGCGAAAACGAGATAGCTGGTCGCGATATTGGAGTGGCTTCGATCCGTATCGCCAAAGCCGCTATCGGTGTTGACTTGCGTGAGCAACCACGCGACACCGTCTTGGACTTGTGTTCTGTAGAGCTGCTTTTTGTCCACATCGTGGGTTTCTCGATAAGCGACGCACAGGGCGCTGATCGCTGTTGCCGTGCTCAGAGCCGATGCGGACAATTGCCCGGTCCAGTGAGGGTTGCCGTCGCGTGCGGCAAGTAACTCGCCATCGAGTCGATTCAGCGTGAACGAAGTCAACTCACCAGCGTCATTTCGAAGTGGTGTGCCTACCATTGAATCCAGTCTATTTTTGAATTGGGGACCACGATCCGATTCCGATTGATGGTTGACCAGTCAAATCGTTCGATCATTTCGCGATGCCATTGTGGAAGCGTCCAGTCGCGAGTGGTTTGTGATTGTGGGAAATCGCCAAGATGCCCGAAAGAGGTGTGTGCTGCCCAGGCGACAATTTGTTCCGGTGCAACACCTTGTTCGCGGTATTGTGATAAACGTGTGTCGCCGTGTCGTTTGGCCAATCGACGTCCGTCTTGGCCCACGACCAACGGAACATGCGCGTACCTAGGAGGCGTTTTCCCAAGGTATTCATAGATTTGATGCTGGCGAAACGCACTGGCCATCAAGTCGTCACCGCGAACGACCTCGGTCACTCCGGCATCGATGTCATCGACGACGACGGCAAGTTGATAGGCGGCCGCGCCCTCTTTGCGGGTGACGGGAAAGTCGCCTAAGACACGTCCTGGTTCGCACCGGACCTCACCTGCGACTTCATCGTGAAGGGTCATCTGTGCTTGGTTGACTCGGAACCGTAAACAGTAGGTGCCATCGGGCGGCAAAGCGTCGCCTGTCTGCCATTTCGCACAGGTGCCTGGATAGAGTGTTGTTTCGGCCTGAACGAAGGTTGCGAACTGGTTGGATTGGTTCTCAGCGTATTCGCCCAGAAGGCTGGCATCGGAAGTGTTGGTCAATGACGTGGAATGTTCGTGGGGTGCCGATGCTGCTTCATCAATGTCCTTGCGAGAGCACACGCATGGATAGACGCAATCGTCTCGTAGCATTTGTTGAAGCACCGTTTCGTAGTGCTCAACTCGCTCGGTTTGAATAACAGGATCACCATCGTGTTCGATACCCAGCCAAGCAAGATCGTCGATCGCTTGTTGCATCGCCCACGGCTTAACGCGTGGTGAGTCGATGTCTTCAATCCGCAGAACCAGACGAGCGTTCTGGGCACGGGCGCTCCAGTACGCAATTAGGAACGTTCTCGCGTTACCCAAATGCTGCGCACCGGTCGGCGAGGGTGCTAGTCGACATACCGCAGTGTAGGTCATATCAGGTTAAGACCTAGAGTCGCGTCGGCAGGTGGACGGATCGACAGGATCGACTGTTGAGTTCGCGTGGTGCAAAGAGTTCGCGAGGTGCGAACGGTTCAGCTAAATTCGTTTTCGAACTCGGCGAAATCATCACCGCTAGGTTCACCGAATTCTTCGGACGATTCGGCCACCATCTCGTCCATTTCCTCGGCCACGAATTCTTCTTCATCGAAAGCTTCGTTCATCGCTACAGGGGCCGCAGCGGATGCGGGGCGGGAACTTTTGTTCCCCATGACTGCCGTGACAATGGTCGAAACGATTAACACTCCAATGAAGACGGCCCAGCAGATAAAGTAGATCATGGCGAACGACGGCGGTGTGAAGTGACAAAGAAGCAGTACCATCTACTGTAGTTTGACGCGGACTTCGCGGCAAATCGTTGTTGGCGGGCCGCACCGCGACAGGTGTTATTTGGGGTGGGTTATCCGGATAACGCTAGCGGTTTTGGCGGACGGACGATACAAAGTGTGGTCGTTTACAAGCAAATTGCGTGTGCGGAGTGGAAAGGTTTCGCCAGCAGCCACGTTTGCGGATTTCAAGGAAGGCCCCAAAATGTTTTCATCCACCCACTATGAACCCGGTGATTGGGTCATCTATCGCAAGCAGAAAAGCAGTGCCAATCCTGGTCCGCGGGCTGAAAATGTGCATGCGGCCAGCAAAGGAAACCTGTATCGGTACACGGTTGACAAGTTTTGGGTGGTCGACGAAATCGACGCCGACGGGCAATTGCATCTGAAAACCCGACGGGGCAAATCGCATCTCGTCGCGGCGTCGGACCCTCAGCTTCGCAAGGCTCGGCTGTGGGAGCGTTGGCTATACCGCAACCGTTTTGAGCAGTTGGATGCTGAGCAATCCGACAACGAGTTGGTCAGCGAGTCTGATCAGTCCTGAACCAGCGAGCTGCGAGCTGATTGAGAAACGATCTCGATCAGGCTCGATGCCGGTTAGGCTTTGAATAGCTCGGCTGGCCCCGTCCAGCTATTTCGCTTTCGGTGATGACGATCGCGAGTCTTTATGTACTGGCGGTGTGTGCACCTTCAATATCGGTACCTCATCGGTATCCAGCACCGGACCCGTTGGAACGTCTAGGTTGGCGGATTGAAATTCGTCCGTTGGCTTCGCGTCCCCAGCAAACTCCGATTCACCGGCGGCATCACCGTTGTTGGTTTTCAGAAAGCCGTGGCGTGGTTTAAAGCATTTGCCCAGCGGGCCGGCGAGCAAAGCGGGCAACAGGATCAGGTCCCCGACCAACGCGGTTGCCAACATAACCAACATTAAGGTTCCGAAACGCTGCGTCGGTGTGAAGGTGGACAAAGCGAAGACGAACAAGCCGAGTCCGCCAACAACGGTTGTTTGAGTCATGGCCGGTCCTACTCGTCGGTAGGTTTCAATCACTGCTTCGACGCGAGTCTTGCCCTCTTCAAGGTATTGTCGGAACCACGACAGGAAGTGAATCGTGTCGTCGACGGCGACCCCCATCGCAACCGAGGCGGTCATCATCGTACCGATATCAACGGCAATGTTGCCGTGTCCCATGACTCCGAAAACAAACAGCACAGGGAAAATGTTGGGAATCATCGATACCGCTCCCGCAGTGATCCCAGACATCAAGTTTTGCGGTTGCAGCCATTGTGCCGGGAAGCTGCCGGGGTTCAGCAGCACGATCATGACACCGGCGATCAAGACGAACGCCATCATGATCGATTCAACAAGGCTGCCCAGGAGCGTTCGCTGAGCTTTGTAAACGACCGGAACCACCCCGGTGAACAACACTTGGGGCGCTGTCGCCTTTTCAACATCGAACACGGGAACGCGGCGTGCCGTCGCGACGATTCGTCGTCCAGACGTGTTCGCGGATGTGTCATCGGCAATGGTGACGATGTGCTTTTCAATGGGATTGGCGGCGATCAAGTCCGCTCGAACAACGATCTTGGCTGCGGCTAAGTACTCCGAAGCTCGCGATGCCGCGCCGACACGGGGGGCATTGGACTTTCGAAGAGCCAATGCTTGTTCGAAATCTTCGACCCAGACAACAGCGTCGACCGCCGCGATCAGTTTTTCCCACTTTGGATCACCGGGTTTGGCTTTCGCATCGGGGGCGTTGGGATCGATCCAGATTGGACTCTTGATCCGTTCGTTACCGAGCAGTTCCTTGAGCGTGGAAAGGTAGACCATCGTTGGGTCTAGCGATCCGTCTTCATGGACCAGCGGTGCAAGATTCAGGTTTTCAACGTGCGAGGCACCAACGATTAATACGCGTTGTTTACCCGTCAGACCGTTGGGTGACGATTCGAGTTGTTTGAGTAGTTCAGCACGCGTGCGATAGGCTTCGACAACAGGTTCAACTGAATCTCGCAGGTCGTTGATGAACAAACCGTAGTCGTTGTCCGACAAAGCGCTGACGCGAAGGCTTAGTCGCCACATTTCGCTGCCCGCTAGCGGACCCGACTTTTCGATTTTTACGAAGTCGCTCTCCAGCAGCTCTTCCTTTGAACTGCTGATTCGCCGATTGAATTGGCTGCGCACCACGTCGTAGCCATTGCTCACCTCCGGTAACGGAGGCAAAAAGGTGTCCATGCTGGAAGCTTGCCCGATCTCGCCACTGCCTTCTTCACCAAGCGTGCGTGTGACGACCGTACGGATTCGCGAGACGGTTTCAATACGTTCGAGCAACGTCAGGGCAACCGCATCTTCTCTATCGGAAGTTTCCCGCTGCATCTCAGTCGGCATACGAACGATGATTTCCATCGGAACAAGGTTGCCAAAGTTCTCTTCCAACCAACCGTAATCGCGAAGGATACGAGCGTTCGAATCGAACAACTTCAGCAGTTGCACCGAGGTGGTGATTTTCATCAATCCCAGTGAAGCGACGACAAGCACGATCATGCAGGTGATCGCAACAACGCGATGGTTTGCGGTGATGAAACGTCCGACTCCAGCCCACCAAGCCGCCAGTTCCGCTTCCATTCCCGACGGCTCGCTGGCGGCGGGTTCGCCATCTGCGGTTTTCTTCTTTTTGCGATCGATCGTTGGCGAAAAGACCTCCAACGCCGCGGGCAAATAGCTGAATAGGATCGCCAGCGTGGCGATGACGCCGATAGCGGAGTACAGACCAAAGTTGCTGATCGGTTTCAGGTTACTGGTATAGAGCGATCCTAACCCGATCGCGGTTGTGACCGCGGCCAGCGTACATGGCAAAATCGCATGACGCAGTGCACGGCCGGGTGCGCCTTGGCGACCTTCGGAGCGTACTTCGTCGCGATAGTAATTGATGACATGGATAGCCCCAGATAGGCCAAGCACATAGACCAACGAAGGCATGCTGAGCAAGATCGCGTCAACGTGTCCGCCGGTCCAGCCAACCATTGCCATGGCCAACATCGCGGCACTTCCGCCCACGACGAAGAGCATGATGGTTACTTTCAAACTTCGAAAACAGAAGTAGGAAAGCATGACCCCAATCAGGATGCAGTAGCCAATCAAACGCACCAGCGTGACGGTACCTTCTTCATCAATGGCAATATTGTCGACCGGTGGCCCGCCCATGCGAAGAGGCGGCATTGAACCGACCTGTTCAGGTGGTTCACGGTTGAATGGTGGTGGAGCGGTCGATGGAGGCGATGGTGGATGAACGCCACTTTGTTGTGCCAAAGCTAGCAGGCGACCTTGTGGGCTGCCCAGCGTTCCGCGACCGATGGCGTAGGCCAAGTTGTCCTTCGCCAGATCGGTAAGCGTGATCAGCAAGCAGGTGAGTCGGGCGGGCGGTTCGACCGCCAATTGATCGAACACCATGTACCAGGCTTCTGCCTGAACCGGCGTCGTCGCCGTCGGGATTCTGCTCAGGTCACCATCGAAGCGTTCGTCGGCGAAAGATTGCAGTGCAGTCGTGATGATCGTTTCGGTGTCATCGGGAAGTTTGTCTTTTTGATCTTCCGGAACTGCGGCAACGAAATCGGCCGCCGTCCACTTAAAGTTAGGTGGGACGGCGGGAGCAAACAAACTTCCCGTCAACCGTTCCATCGCACGACGGCGAGCGATCAAAGGACGTTTTTCCACATCGGTCAAATCGACCGGCCATAACGCACCACCTTCGGACGAAAGTTCCTTAACGATTGTCTCGCCAGTTTGAACGGTCTCAAACAACGGCGCGCACAATAGCGTGGGGTCGTTGTAAAACTCGTTCACTTTGTCTGGCGTGGAGGCTTCACCGATCGCCGTTACCAGGGTGCCCTTCAGCTCGTACGTGCCAAGAGATTTCTTGATGCGTCGGAACAACGCTGCAGGACCACTGTTGCCTTCTTCCCAGCGATAGAATCTTCCGTTGGGTGTGATGTAGTACCACGTGCCATCGGAAGAGGCGAGCCACTTTTCGTCCTGGCCGCCCCAGTTATCTAGGGCCTGGCCGGGGGGCAACAGTTGAAGTTCCTCGCCGAGTTCGCGAGCACGCACACGAACGCGACGTTCCGCTATCGAAAGACCATTTGCTTCTTCGGTCAGCAGTTGTTCACGGTAACTAGCCGATTCATGCAAGAGTTTGTCTTCCAGCAAACTCAGTCGTTGATCGCCAACGGTACAGCCCGGCCAAGTCGCCAGTACGAAGCTCTCGCCGGCAAAGTGATCGGCGAACCAATCCAGTTCCGCGGTTTCAGGAAAGTCGCTGGGCAACCAATCCTTGATGTTGTTCTCTTTGTTCTTCAGTCCCTCGCGAGCCCCACGAAAAGCCGATGGCAAAATGAAGAAAAACCCCATCAATACCAACAGGGCCACACTGGTCCCGAATGGGCCAGGACGCTCTAGGAAGGTTTGCTTCGACTTAGAATTCTGCGGGGAATTCGATTGGGACGATGCCATTGGGGAACACAGCAATGAAGAAAAGTCGGGTATTTCGGGAAAGTACGACCACTCAAGCTAACGAGGTGGTTTTATTTGAACCATCGCATTTCCCAGTTATGTGCCCAGATTCTAGTCTGTGGAAGCCCGACTGGTTGGGTTAGCTAGACCGTGCCGAGAGGGGTGGTCAGGGCTCTTTGGTAGGCCTTGACGTTCACCGCCGACGGCAATTTTCGCCGTCATGTAGGGCAATTTCTCTGATTCGGCGAATATCCCCGGGGGGAATCGCCTTCCCGATCGCCGGTCCTGATAAGACCGACGTGCAACACAGTGCAGGCCAAAAGCCTAGTAGACGTGTCGGATACCGAAGTGCAGACCCTGAAGATAGAAGGTGTCCTCGCTGAACCCGACCCGTGGAGCATCCGTCGAATTGTTAGGATCCATCACATCGGACAGTCGGGCGGCGTTCGTCATGGCGATCAGGTTGTACCCAAACGTCACGTCAAAGCGTGGATATTTGTGCCATCCGAGTGACACGTCAAGTTCAGGGATCCAGCCGAACGTATCGTCGCTGAAGATTCCGCTGTTAGTGTCGGAAACCAAAATGCCAGTGTCGCTCGTTCCGGCCGGTGGCGTGCCGGTTGAGATGACCGATCTGCCGCGACGTTCCGCTTCACGGCGGAGTTGACCGAAGGCAAACTTGGCCAGGAAATCAAAGCTCCAGCAGCCTTCGCGATAACGGCCCGCGAGTCCTAACTGACCACCGTGGAATTCGTTGGTGGTGTCGAACGAATCAGACGTTACCAGATTGTCGCCGACTTCCGTGGGCAGTAGTTCTTGTGTGAAGGTGCTGGACGTCGACAGCCCAAGCTTTTCGTCCAATCGCATGTATTGGTAGCCGTAAAGAACGTCAAAGGTCGTGCCCAGACCGCCCTTCCAAAACTGGCGTACGGAGATGTCACCACCGGCAACATTGCTTTCCGCTGAAATGCTTACGGAACCAAACCGGCCGGAGTTTTCGGCGGAATCGGGGAAGGCGATGACGGCTGCGTTAGGTGCCCCGGCAAGCGTTGTAGGAATCGCCAGGATGTTTCCTGAGCCGACGCCTTCGTTGGCTGAGAACCCATAGTCGGATTCCGTTGAGGTCCATAAGCGACCCACGATGCTGCGGTTTTTACAATCGTCAATCCATGTCCCCAGCGTCAGTCGGCCGCCGGCGGTCATGTCGTCAAACAGTTTTTCGTCACCTGCCAGAATCGTCGCGTCGGGCAGTTCGCCGGCATCATCAATCAGCGTGTCGCCGGGGCTGGTGGTCACCAATGCTGGGATCATGTCGCCTTTGCGAAAGAGCAACAGCACTTCCATCGAAGCGAACCAGCGACAAGGGTCCAGGCTTAGTGAGCCATTGGATAGGGAATGGTGGCCGCAGCTTCCGCAGCCCATCGAATCGCATCCGCCGCACCGGTAGGTATCGCACGATCCCATGCCGTAGCCGCACGAATCGCAGCCGACGCCTTCGCATCCGCAGGAGACTTCACCACCGTACATTTCACCGGGATAGCTGTCTTGGATGTATTCGTTGCCAACGGATTCGTATTGGACGAATGAGTTTTGGTGGGACACACGCCGGTGAGTTCCCTGATTGCTGTCTTGCGGATCACGAAGTGCCTGGCGGGATGAAGTCCGTTTGACAAGCGACGGTGACCGGCGAGGTGTCAGTTGAATAGGTGGCTCAAAGGAGACTTGGCTGACCGCACGATCGTGGTGTTCAGCCGACGCGTTGCCCATCGATTGGGACGGTACCTGCGTCAGACGTAGCGAACGGGGGTCATTCACGTGGTGCAACCGTGGAGACTGCGAATCGGTCGTCGAGCCCGTTTGGTCGACTGCGGACAGATCCCGCAATTGAAGCGGTTGGATCTCGATAGGCTCAACGACTTGTGGAGAATGGTCGTCTGGTTCGGCAGTTTCACGGCTCGACTCAACCCAGAGTCTAGAATCGTCCGTTTCACCGGGCTGGGCAGGCTGAGTTTCCCGGCTCGGATAAAGCGTGGGACCATTGGGCTGATAGACGCCTCGGTCCGGCTTTTTCGTTCTCACTTGAGCGTGAGTGGTCGAAGCAGCCACTGTGAAACTCACTGCGAGTGTAATCGCGAAGCGAGTCAGCAGGGTTGAGATGGAGAGCGACGTTGTGTTCATCACGAGCTTCATGGATCTAGGTCTTGCGTTCAGGCAATACTTAGCGATCGCGCGATAGCGAACGCCTAACCTAGGTATCGGGTGTGGCGGTCAGGCCGGTTGAGCAATTCTGGTAAACTTTGACGGCGAGGTCGTTATCGCTCAATTCCATTGAGTTCACACAGCAGGGTTAGCATCGCTTGAATGCTTGATAACCGGGCTGTTTCGGTCTGGGTGTGGTAGGAACATGTGGGCAGTTGCAGCGTGGTCCCCGTGATTCGTCCCTCCGTCGCCTCGATCAAGCGGCCCAGTTCGGTGCGGCCGATCGACATCGGTTTTTCCCGCGTCAGGTTCAGTTCCTCGATATAGCGGTCCTTATACCGATAGGACGTTTTCAGGCGTTCGCAGTGATGTTGCAGTTCGGCGGTGATACCCTTGTCGAAGGCGGCGTTGGAGTCTCGGTGACGCAGCACTACGTCCTGCAAACGCAAGTCTTCCACCGTCGGGAAGGGGCTGGTGTCGATCACAATCAGGCGATTGGTTTGAATGTCGTGTCGCTGGAACCATTCCGCGGCAAAACGCCAGCTTCGGCCCGCCTCCTCTCCTGCGGTGAACAATGTCGTGCCCTGGAAACCTCGGCGTATGAGTTCGATCACCATCGCGACGGAAACAACGTTGTCCAGTTGCGCTGAAATCAATCCGTTGTCTTCCTTCAAGCGATCCAGGAAAGAAATCGGGGTTCCAGGTTGCAAAAAGTTCAGATCCGAAAGTTCGAAAATCAGGTTTCTACGCCGTGGGCAGATGTAGGATTCCGTGATGGTTCCCTGTCCCAAATACGATCCCGCATAGGGCGTGTGAGCTTGCACCCGCTGACCACGAAATCGACCGGCGATGGTTTCCATGAATTGTTCGGAGATCGAATCCCCGTTTAATTCGCCACGGTTGCCTGCGATGAAGGCTGCGTACTGGAACTCGTTCGGCCCGGTGCACATCAACCCGTGGCGATCGACGTGTACCGACAAAAATCCACTCTCGGGCGCATTGCCCTGTGCTACGAGAAGTCCGTGGTACCGAGAAACGGAGACATTGAATTCCTCCAGTTCTCGGCGTAAGACGCGAAAGAACGCGTCTTCCATGCCGACGACGGAAGGTTCACGTACCAGAGCACGAAGCAGATGCAGGAAGTCGTCCATGAATTCAGGCTTTGTCATGAGGATGTTCTAGACCTTCTTACCATTGGGCGTCCCAACGTGATAAAGATCGGTGCGACGATCGTTGTAATTTTGCACGGTGCCTTGTTCGCGATGTCGCCGCAGGAGTTCCAAATCGACATCGTGGATCACCACGGTTTCGATATTTGGATTGGCCTCTGCAGCGATCCCGTCGCGAGCGAACATCACGTCGTTGGGCGTCAAGATCGCGGACTGGGCATAGTGAATGTCGGCGTTCTCGACGAACGGAAGGTTTCCGGTACATCCAGCAATCGCGACATAGAAATGGTTTTCGATGCAGCGTGCTTGGGAACACGTGCGAACCCGCAGGTAACCGTGCCGCGTGTCGGTGTTGTAAGGAACGAACAAGATCTGTGCGCCCTGGTCCGCAGCAATACGCGACAGTTCGGGAAACTCGCTGTCGTAACAAACCTGGATGGCGATCTTGCCGCAATCGGTGTCAAACACTTTCACTTCATCGCCACCGGCAACGCCCCACCATTTACGTTCGCTGGGGGTGATGTGCAGTTTGTATTGACGTTCGATCGTTCCATCGCGGCGGAATAGGTACGCGATGTTGTACAGAGCGTCGTTTTCAATCGAAAAGTGCGATCCGCCAATGATATTGCAGTTGAACGACACCGCCATCTCGGTGAACAGTTCCAACACCTGCGGCGTGAATTCCGCGAGCGCCCGAGCAGCACTGCCTGGACGCTGGGGCGGCATGAACGAGAGCAACTGAGTCGTGAAGAGTTCCGGGAACAACAGGAAGTCACAATTGTAGTCGCCCGCCACGTCGACAAAGTAGCGAGTTTGTTTGGCAAACTCTTCGAAGTTTGCGACCGTCCGCATTTGATACTGCACCGCACCGATTCGGACCGGTTGAACGCTGCGGCGGAACTTGCGAGGTGCTTTCTTGGAGATGTCGAGGTTCTTCCATTCCAAGAAAGTCGCATAGCCACAGCTTTCGATGTCCGATGGAAGGTAGTCTGGGATCAGACCTTGCAGAGCGAATCCGTTGGCGATTTGGGCCGTCAACACTTGGTCGTACAACGCCTTGCTGATCACGCGGTCGATGTAGTCGTGTGGCTTGAGGGTTTCAGCATGACGGTGATAGCCGGGCAAGCGACCGCCGATGATGATTCGGCGAACACCGTGGATACGACAGTATTCCTTGCGGGCGTTGTATAGCCGCCGGGACAACCGCATGCCTCGATAGTCGGGATCGACCATCATCTCGATCCCGTACATCGTGTCGCCACCAGGCCGGTGATTTCGAATGAACCCCGAGTCAGCGGTTTTTTTCCAGTCGTGCCATTCAAGGTCGTCGTCGTAATCGAGCAATAGACTGCTCGACGATGCCACGATTTCGCCATCGACCTCAACGACCTGTTGGCCTTCGGGGAAGATTCTCAGTTGCGACTCGATTTGCTCTCTCGTCCAGGGCGGCATGCCTGGGAAGCACTTTTGTTGAAGTGCAAAGACCGCGTCGAAATCCTCCAACGTCATCTGTCGGACGCGAAGCTTGGTTTCGAACTCACTCAAATCAATCGGGAGCTGCGGCGGTTGTGGCATTGAGGTCTTTGCAGGAACGGTTTTTTAAGGAAAGGAATGCGGTTGCGGCGGCGATCGCCAGGATTGGATTAGCCGGTGCTCGCATTCGTGGGTTACTCCAGTAGAACGTATGGACTCCACTTAGAGTGATCACCAAGGCAATCGCCGGCCAAGCGATTATCATTCGTCGCCAATATCGCAGTGACAAGGCCCGGCGATGACGAAACAGACCAATAAGAATCAGTGTGTCGACGATGACATAAAAGCACCCGACAGCGACAATTGACGCCGTCGAACGGCCCGGGGTGGCGTGCGGGAACGGTTGCCAAAGTCGAGAAAGTCGAACCCAGCAAGAAAGGACGAACTCGTCCGGTCGATTCTGGATCGTCGATTTGGCAAGCTCGTAGGCCGCAGCATCGTCAGCGACCTCGTTGGCATGCGGTTTTCGCTTGGCATAGTCCACAAAGAAGGCTTCCGCGTCCCAGGCAGGTGTGTTCCAAGGCCACGAGGACGGGCGGTCACGCAGGTAGTCGTAAAAGGAATCGTTGTTTCCCAATAACAGTGTGTAGCCGCCGTGCGAAGTTGCCCAAATTGGATGCCCGATGGCACTCAGGTTTCGAAGCGTCCAAGCCCCCACCACGCTTGCGAAGACCAAGGAGGCAATAACCAATGAAGCGCCTCGCCGAACGCGGCAAGCCGGTCCAACCCATATGACGGCCGGGATCAACAATGCCGCCCATACCAAGAACGTGGGACGGCACAGAAAGGCAAGTCCCAAGAGCAAACCTAGGATGCCGGATGTCTGTAGGTGCGATGTGGCCGAAGTTTGGCATTTTGCTTTGGATTGATCACGGCTGTAGTATCGGTTCACCCACCACCAACAGGCGGCCATCGTCAGTGCGGTGGCCAGGGTCTCGGTCATCACCAGCGTGGATTGCCACAACAAGATTGGATCGAGTGTCACGAGGATCCCGGTTACCGCCGCGACACGATCGGAGAAAAGACGCCGGGCAATGTCAAAGGACATCCAAACGGTCAGGCAGCCTAATAGCCAATGCAGGATGGCAACGGATTGGTTCGTTAGTTCTCCCAGCGGATTAACTTGTAGCGACAGTAGCCATGGATAGAGCGGCGGCCGGAACGCTGTCGGATTGGCACCGTCGTCGCCCACTGGCAAGCCTAGCACGTCGGTGCGGGCAAGCGTCGTCGCAATCACACGGTACGCATCGGGATCGTCGCTCAATCCATCCAAGCGAGCGACAAGCACTCCTCCGCGAACGACCATCGCGAACAGTACGATCGCGATGGGTAACAAGAACGAAGAACGCCGATTCATAGCCTGCTTCAAGCGACGGGCGGATGGACGCGAGAATGTCTCCCGCAGGAACCCTAGCTTGGCTCGTAAGCCAAGTTGGGTGACAGCCAACGTTCGACCTTGCTGAGTTCCCAGCCTTTGCGAGCAGCGTAGGCTTGGACTTGATCTTTGGTGATTCGGTCGACCGTGAAGTACCGCGCCTCAGGATGGGCAAAGTACAAACCGCTGACGCTGGACCCCGGCGTCATCGCAAAGCTCTCGGTCAATTCCACACCGGTATTCTTTTCGGCTTCCAGTAGGTCAAACAGCGTGCGTTTTTCCGTGTGATCGGGACACGCTGGGTAACCTGCGGCTGGCCGAATGCCTCGGTACTCTTCGGCGATCAGCTCTTCCGTCGAAAGACCTTCGGTTTTACCAAAGCCCCATTCTTGGCGAGCCTTTTGGTGCAGCAGTTCAGCAAACGCTTCGGCCAAACGGTCGGCTACGGCCGACACCATGATCGACTTGTAGTCGTCTAGCTCCTTCTTGTACGCCATCGATAACGCTTCGGCGCCGATACCACCGGTGACCGCGAAGCCGCCGATGTAATCTTCGCGACCCGAATCGACTGGGGCGATGTAGTCGGCCAACGAACGATAGTCTTTTTGTCCCTTGCGTTCCCATTGTTGACGCAGGAAGTGGAACCGGGTGAGTTCCTTCGACCGCGACTCGTCGGTGTAGAGGATCACGTCGTCACCGTCGCTAGCGGCCGGCCAAAAACCATAGACCGCGTTTGCCTTCAAAGTGCCATTGGCGATGACTTCGTCCAGGACGGCATTGGCATCTTCAAAGAGCTCTTTGGCTTGCTCGCCGACAACCGGATCCTTCAGAATCTTGGGGTACTTCCCTTTCAATTCCCATGTGCTGAAGAACGGCGACCAGTCGATATAGGGTCGAATTTCAGCCAGCGGGAAATCGATCAACGTTTGCACGCCGGTGAACGACGGTTTATCGATTTGGACGCTTTGCCAATCGGTCGCGAACTTGTTCGCCAACGCGTCAGCATAAGGAACCAGTTTTTGCTGGCGATCGCGATAGCTGGCGGCCAGCTTTTCGTGCTTGTCATTGTTTTCGGCAATGAACGTATCTCGATCCTCGCCGATCAATTTCTCAACGACGTTCACGCTTCGGCTGGCATCGAGCACGTGAATGATCGGCCCATCGTAGGCAGGCACCACTCGGACCGCGGTGTGTTTCGCGCTGGTCGTGGCACCGCCAATCAACAACGGCATGGTCATCTTCTTGCGTTTCATCTCACGCGCCACATGGACCATTTCGTCCAAGCTTGGCGTGATCAGTCCGCTCAAACCAATCATGTCGACGTTGTGTTTTTCGGCTTCTTCCAAAATCGTTTCGCTGGTAACCATCACGCCCAGGTCGATGACCTTGTAGTTGTTGCACTGCAGTACAACACCGACGATGTTCTTGCCGATATCGTGAACGTCACCCTTCACGGTTGCAATTAAGAACGTGCCGCGAGCGTCATCCGATTCGACGCCAGCGAGCCGTTTTTCTTCTTCCATGAACGGTTCAAGGTACGCCACCGCTTTTTTCATCACGCGGGCGCTTTTTACGACTTGGGGCAAGAACATCTTGCCTTCGCCGAACAGGTCGCCCACCACGCTCATGCCGTCCATCAGCGGGCCTTCGATTACTTGCAAGCAACGATCGTAGTGTTGGCGAGCCTCTTCGGTATCTTCGACGATGTACTTATCGATGCCTTTGATCAAGGCATGTTTCATCCGCTCGATGACGGGAGCTTCCCGCCACGTTAGGTCTTCGCCGGCTTTCTTTTTGCCGTCGCCTTTGACTGTTTCGGCAAATTCAAGCATGCGGTCGGTGGCGTCGTCGCGACGATTCAGCAACACGTCTTCGACATGCTCAAGCAAATCTTTGGGTACTTCTTCGTAGACTTCCAGTTGCCCCGCGTTGACGATCCCCATGTCCAAGCCGGCTCGAACGGCGTGATACAAGAACGCCGCGTGGATCGCTTCACGAACGCGGTCGTTACCGCGGAAGCTGAAGCTGATGTTACTAACACCACCGCTGGTTTTCGCACCGGGGCATTCTTCTTTAATCCGGCGAACAGCATTGATGAAGTCAACCGCGTAGTTGTTGTGCTCTTCCATCCCGGTCGCGACGGTCAAGATGTTCGGGTCGAAGATGATGTCTTCAGGCGGGAAGTTGATTTCGCTAACAAGCAAGTCATAGGCCCGCTTGCAGATGCGAACCTTGTTGTCTTCGTCAGCGGCTTGTCCTTCTTCGTCAAACGCCATCACGACCGCGGCGGCTCCGTACTGGCGCACCAGCCGGGCTCGTCGCAAGAATTCTTCTTCGCCGTCTTTCAGCGAAATGGAATTAACGATCGCTTTGCCTTGCACGTTACGAAGGCCCGCTTCGAGCACCTCCCACTTACTGCTGTCGATCATGATCGGCACCGCCGCTACGACATCGTCCCCGGAGATCAATCGCAGGAAGCGAGTCATCGCTTCGGCGCCGTCGAGCAGCGCGTCATCGAAGTTAACGTCGATGATCGTGGCCCCGTTTTGAACCTGTTCACGTGCGATCTCAACGGCCTCGTCGAATTGCTCGTTACGGATCAGTCGCGCAAACTTCTTACTGCCCATCACGTTGGTTCGTTCGCCGACCATGGTGAACGGGATCTCGGGACGCATCACCATCGGCAATTGGCCGGATAGTCGCGTGTAGACAGGGCCTACTTCTTCTTGCTTGGGTTTGCAATTCTTGACGCGTTCGGCCATCGCCGCGATGTGCGGCGGAGTCGTGCCACAACAACCGCCTAGAATGTTCACCCAACCATTGTCCGCGTATTCACCGACAATCTCGGCCATCGGCTTAGGATCGAGGTCAAAGGCACCCATTTCATTAGGCAAGCCTGCGTTCGGGTGACAGCTAATCGGCAGCCCGGTGGCCTTGGACATTTCTTCCACGTGCGGACGCATCACGTCTGGGCCGAGGGCGCAGTTCATCCCGACCGATAGTACGGGGAAGTGTGACAACGCGGTCACAAAGGCTTCGACGCTTTGGCCACTGACGAACGTTCGTCCGCCTTTGTCGAATGTGCCGCTGACCATAACTGGAACCCGTCGTCCACCTTCGTCAAAGTAACGCTGGATGGCAAACAGACAGGACTTCAGGTTCAGGGTGTCGATGGCCGTTTCAGGAAGCAAAATGTCCACGCCCGCCTCGCAAAGCGATTTAACTTGAGCGTAGTAGCTATCCGAAAGTGCTTCGAAGGTGGTCGCTCGGAATGCCGCGTCGTCGACCTTGGTGCTGATTGCAAGCTGCATCGTCGTTGGCCCGATGGACCCGGCAACAAAACGAGGCTTGTCAGGCGTCTTTTCTGTCCAAATGTCGGCCGCCTTGCGAGCACATTTGACTGCCGCGATGTTGATTTCCTCGACCAATTCCAGCGGCAACCCGAACTCAACCATTCCGATGGGCGACGCACCGAAGGAGTTCGTTTCGACGATATCGCTGCCAGCTTCGTAATAGGCGGCGTGAATATCGGTGATCTTGTCGGGATGGGTCAGACACAAAATGTCTGAAAAGTTCTTCAGATCCTTGTCGTGATCGGCGAACCGATCCCCGCGCACATCGGCCTCTTCCAGTTTGAGCCGCTGGATCATCGTCCCCATCGCTCCGTCGAGCATGAGAATGCGTTCGCGGATCAATTCGGCAAGTTGCTGATCGGGAGCGGAGGATTTAAGCATTTCGCGGCAAGTTGGGTCAGGGTTTCGTGAAAATCACGGAGCGTTGAGTCGATTGTTCTGAGGAGTTATCTTCGTCGCCCGTCAACTGATGAACAACCCGACCGCCCATTTTCGCAGGTAATACTTTGCTGATCGACGCACACCACCATCTATGGCAGTACGATCCAGAACAATACGGTTGGATCAACGACGAAATGGCCGTATTGAAGCAAGATTTCGGTGCCCCTGAGCTTGGCCAGATTTCCAGCGAAAACGGTGTCGATCAGTTCGTTTCAGTCCAGGCCCGGCAAACGGTTCAGGAAACGCGAGATCTATTGGCGATTGCCGCTAGCGAATCCAAAGTCGCCGGTGTTGTCGGATGGGTTCCCTTGGCCAGTCCGGATGTGGAAGCCTCGCTTGACGAGTTCACGGACAACCCGAAGCTCAAGGGGGTTCGCCACGTTGTCCAGGACGAGCCAGACGACCGCTTCCTAGACGGTGCCGATTTCAATGCGGGTGTCGCGAAGTTGGCCGGGCGAGGCTTGGTCTACGACGTCCTGATTTTCCCTCGGCAACTTCCCGCAGCGATCGACTTCGTGGACCGGCATGCCGGAATCCCAATGGTGCTCGACCACATCGCCAAGCCAGCGATCGCTCGGGATAGTTTTGATGAAGGTTGGAAGAAAGACTTCGTTGAGCTGGCCAAGCGGGACAACCTAACTTGCAAATTGTCCGGTATTGCTACCGAAGTACGCGATGCGGATTGGGATATCGAGACGATGCGCCCCTATTTCGATATCGCCATGGAGGCGTTTGGACCGTCGCGGATGATGTTCGCCAGCGACTGGCCCGTATGCCTGCTCGCGACTGAATATTCACGCTGGCTGAGCGTTGTGCAGGAACTGATGGAACCCTTTAGCGATTCCGAAAAGGAAGCCTTCTTCAGCGGCACCGCCATCAAAGCTTACGACTTGAAAGTCTAAGCGGTCGAGGAGGTCATAATCCATCAGGATCCGGGCCGTATCGTGGGGCTTCACGCCGGGCAGCTCGATTCAGTCGCCGTTCTTAAAGACCCGATCTGGTGTCCTAGCAAGTAGCCGGTGCAGCTAGATCAAATCTAGGATGCGTCGCATTTCGGCGACGGCTTCGGTCATGCCGACCATCACGGCGCGGCTGACAATGCTATGCCCGATGTTCAGTTCGGCCATGCCTTCGATGGCGGCGATGGGGCGAACGTTGGCGTAGGTCAGGCCGTGACCGGCGTGCAGTCGCATGCCAGCGTCAATGATTTGTTTGCCCACGGTGGTTAAACGTTCCAGTTCGGCGTCGACCTGATGACGATCGGCAACGGCGTACGGGCCGGTGTGCAGTTCAACAGCGTCGACGCCCAAGGCTGCGGCAGCTTCGATTTGTTCGGGTTCAGGGTCTAGGAACAGGCTGGTTTGAATTCCGGCATCGCGAATTTTGGAAACTGCTTTGGCGATTCGGCCTTGATCGCCCGCCAAATCCAGGCCGCCTTCGGTGGTGACTTCTTCGCGACTTTCAGGCACAAGCAAAGCCCAGTCAGGCTTCAACCGGCAACAGATCACAAGCACTTCGTCAGCGCAGGCCAACTCGAAATTGGTTTTGACGGTGACCGTTTGCATGAACACTTCAACATCGCGGTCTTGGATGTGTCGGCGGTCTTCACGCAAATGAAACGTGATTCCATCGGCGCCACCGTGCTGCGCCATCGCGGCCGCGATAACGGGGTCCGGTTCGTTGGTGCGACGGGCTTGGCGGATGGTGGCGACGTGATCGACATTGACACCAAGATCGATGTGTCGGAGTGATGAATTGGCCATGAAGGTGCTTGTTACTTCGTCAGGATGGATGCGAACCAATCAAGTTCGTGAGCGATATCGCGGGCCATCGCTTGCGGCCGAGTCATGTCATCGCTGATCGCGAGGTCGCCCTGGCGAAGCGAGTCGGGGAACACCGACCATGCGTACGTTTCGACTTCCCAGTGGCCGGTGAACTGCAGCGGTTTTGGTCCGCTGGCTTTCGATGACTCTTTGCGAGCGGTCAATTCACGCACGGCGTCAACGGTTTGCTTGATTTGATGATGAGTGGTTTCCAGATGGCCGAACCGTTCCAAGAAGATCGGTACGTGGAAATGGACAAGCCACTTTCGGTCGTCCGCAGGAATGTTTTCCAGTAGTTCGGGAAGATCTTCAGCCAGCTCAAAGGAGCCATCGCTTTTCACGCGTCCGGTTTGATGCAGATAGCGATCTTCGGCGAGGTTTCGCAGTTGGCCGATCGCGGCTTCGCGGTCCGTCGCCAGGATGTCTTGCCAGTCCGCCACAATTGCGCTGCTGACCTGAACTTTGCCTAGCACAATGCCGGCGTTGGCATATCGTTCGAGAACCTCCCGTTGGTCTTCCATCATGACGGCGGCGTGACAGATATCGTGGCAAACGCCGATGTAGCGTCGGTGCGTCGGGTCGGGAAGTTGTTGGTTGAACCACTCAACAACTTCTTGGGATCGCTGCAACAGACAGCCAGGCTCGGGTTCGATCGCAATGACAATGCGTTTACCAGTACGGTCTTCCAGCATCCGCATGTCTTCGGCAAGCCGGCGAAAATTGGTGCCGGCGTGATGTTGTTCTTCTTCGTTGATGTCACGATAGACGGGTTCGCCATCGGTGGGTTCCGCACTTTCGTCGATCTGTTTAGGCCACCCCAAAGGGAGCGTGCTGATCGTTCCCAGGTTCACGTCCTCGGGAAGCAGTTCGGCGAGGATTTTGGCGAGGTCCCGCGTGTAGGTTAGCCGTTCGTCTTGCCACCAAGTGGGTTGGTAAACCTCGTGTTTGACACGCTCTTGATGGAAGTTTTCGTAAGGGAATCCGTTGACGGTGAACGGCAGAAACTTGTGCTTGGCAATCGTGTCGATCAGCGGCTGCATGCCGTGGCGGCGAAGTTGCACCGATGCGGCGTGGGAGATCCAAAGGCCGATTGGAAGAGCCTCTTTCGAGCCCGCACGGCGTTTGGCGACCTCAGCCGATACAGCCCGAAGGTTTTCGCAAATCTGGTCAACTTCCACGCCCGGATGGATATTGGTGCAATATCCAAGCGTCCACGTCGATGCGTCGGCACCAGCCTGGATTGCGGACGAAGGGTCGGATCGTTTAACAGGTGGCATCGGTGTGAGCGATTGGCAAATGAGGGGGAAACACGGCACGACGCGAAGACGCGGCACCCGGTAAAGACTAAACTTTAAGCCCCGTTTTGTCGCCCCGGCAGGCCGGGACGAGACAGGCTCGAGTCTCATCAACGCCCAACCTACCAAGAATCCATGGCTCATTTGAACGCAGAAATTATCTCGATTGGTGACGAAATGATTCGGGGTGCCCGCTTGGACACCAACACCCAGTGGCTGGGGCGACGATTGGCTGAAATTGGCGTTGATGTCCAGTTTCACACCACCGTCGGTGACACGCTTTCGCATAATACCGACGTGTTTCGAATCGCAATGCGTCGCGCCGACATTGTCTTAACCACAGGTGGGCTGGGGCCAACCCGAGACGATTTGACACGGGAAGCTTTGGCCGAGGCACTGGGGCGACCGCTGACTCTCAATACGGACTCGCTAAAGCACATCGAGGATCTGTTTTCCAAAATGGGCCGTCCGATGCCCGAACGAAACGAAGTTCAAGCGATGTTCCCAATCGGTGCCTCGCCAATCCATAACCCGCAGGGCACCGCGCCCGGGATCGATGTCGTTGCGACGCGTGAGGATGGAACCGAGTCTCGTGTTTTCGCTTTGCCAGGTGTCCCAGCAGAAATGAAAACGATGTTCGATGAATCGGTCGTGCCTGCGATCTTAGAACGCAGCATCAAGAAGCAGTTCATCCGGCATCTGGTGATGAAGTTCTTTGGCATTGGCGAGAGCGACATGGAACAGCGACTTGGCGACATGATCGCTCGAGACCGCGAACCACGAGTCGGCATCACCGTCAGTTCCGCAACCATCTCGCTTCGTATTAGTGCGTTGGCAGGATCGGTCGAGGAATGTGAGAAGATGATCGCAAGCACCCGCGAGGAGATCCTGCAGCGTGTAGGCGATTTGTACTACGGCGATGGCGAGTCTTATGAACAACAGCATGCGGTGGACGAAACGCTTCGTCAGATGAAACAGCGACTCGCCGTAGTGGAGTTGGGCCGCGCCGCTCCGTTGGGCCATTGGTTCGCCGGGCTGGGGGATAGTCCTGCGTTCGCTGGCGGATTGTCGCTAGGGACTCTTGCCGACTTATGTCGGTTGACCGATGTCGAAGCGTCTGGTGACCTAACCGAGAAAGGCGATCAAGCCAAGACAATCACGAAGTGCTTTGACGTAATTGAGCAGCGTTTTGAGGCCGATTGGATTTTGATGGTCGGTGACTACCCCGCCCTGCAAGGCGACGATGATCGAAGGCAGGCTCCCGAAGAGGTGATCTTTACGGTTCGCGGTCCAGGTGGTCGGCTTCATCAACAATCTAAACGCCTTGGTGGTCATCCAAGTATTGTGCATCCGCGAATTGCCAAAGCAGCGTTGATGTTCTTGCGAGGATGTTTAGCGGAAGCGGTACCTGTTTAGAACATCTGGCACACTCAGAATCCCAGGCAAAGAATCGATGCTAGCGGACGAGGCAACGGGGCCTCACGCACAGACCGAGTCAATCCAACGTAGGAAGAACGAGTCGGCACCTAAGTGAGCCAGCGCGGCACTTTCCAGATGGGAACTTGTCGCTTCATTTCAGCGATAAACTCGTCCATGCATCGAATGGCTGCTTCGCGACGTCGTGACGCTACTTGCAACACAAACGAACATTCACCGGCGGCAACAAAGTCGAAGCTGTGTTCGATATCCATCGCGAGTACTCCGTGTTGCTCGCACTGTTGAAGTGCCAAACGCTGTAGTTCTCGCGATGTCATCGGCTCGTAGACTTGGTACTGAAGTCCTTCGATGGAATCCTCCGCTTGGAAGCCTTGGTCCGTCGGATCCTCCGTTTGCGGTTTCTCCGTTGAGCGGACCACTCCTCGAAAAGTCACCACAGCACCGGCATTTTCGATGGACGCCGGTGGGAAAGCGTGGGGCGAGTCGATTGGCCCTTTTGTTAATCGGATTTGGATGTCCATTTGCGTTTCACCCACCACTGATCAAACCGACCAGTGCGACTTCGGCACCTGAATCAATTGGTGTGGTATCGTCGACAAACTCGTGATCGACGGCCAAACGACTGACGCTTAGTGAAGGTTTGAGAGACGGATACTGCCGGGCAATCTGAGCCAACAAATCGCTCGCCGAAATCGGCAAGGAGACGCAATCGATTGGAATCTGATCCAAACCGACGGTTTGAGATTGAGGACCAAAGACCAGAACCGTGAGCCGGTTGCTCGAATCAATTTCGGGGGCTGACTCAGGCATCAGGAATCTCTTTGGGGGCGAAGTCGCGTGCGCCGAAGCTACCGCGCCATCCGAATTCGGCACAAGCTATCGTCATTGGTGATGTACAACCAATTCTCTTGGTCGTCGAATGTGCAGTTGCTGGTGCGGCCCTCGGTAAGGATTCGTCCGATCAGCTTACCGTCCGGCTCAATCACGTAGATCCCGCCTGGACCACTGGCAAATATCGTCCCGGACGAATGCACCGCCAATCCATCAGGAAGGCCTGGGTACTCGTCCATGAACTTCGTAGCGTTGAAGAGCTCGTTGAGCGATCCGGGCTGTCCATCTTTGCCGATCGCCATCGAGAACAAGGCCGGACGGTTTGAGTCGCTTTGGCAGATGTAGAGTGTTTTCTGGTCAGGCGACAAACCGATGCCGTTGGGGCGAGTGAGTTCATGAGTCAGCAAAGTGACATCGCCGGAAGGGGAACGCCGGTAGACGCCGAAGTGCTCCAATTCCCGAGTTTCGTCGTTTTCACGTTCAGGTAGACCGTACGGTGGATCGGTGAAATAAAGGTTGCCTTGGGTGTCAAAAACAAGATCGTTTGGGCTGTTCAGCCGCTTGCCTTCATAGGAATCGATCAGTGTGCGTTTGCCTCCGCGAGGTATCAATACCGAGATGCGACGGTCGCCATGTTCGCAAAGACAAAGTCGACCCTGAGTATCGAGCGTCAAGCCGTTGCTGCCGGGCTCTAGCCCGTAGTAGCGAATGCCGGTGTAACCACTGGGTTGCATGAACACTGCGATCCCTTGGTTTGGTGTCCAGCGAAAGATGGTGTTGCGAGGGATGTCCGAGAACAGCAGAGATCCTTCGGTGCTATCGCAGCCATCAACTTGGGCTTCGCCCGCTTTGGCGGACCCTGGAACCCACACCGGGCCTTCGCACCAAGTGAAGCCGGTCGCGATCACTTCAATCGATGCATCTTTGGCGAGCCATTGGTGCAATGAATCATCCAAGAATTCAACCCGGCCCTTGGTTGGGTATCCGGGATCATCTTGCGAAAACCCTTGATGTGCTGGCGTGGCAAACGCAAGCCAAGCAACGACGGTGGTGAGTATCCAATGACGCATCGTGAATCAAACTCTTAGAAGAACGGGACGGTTAGGGCTGATAGCGGATATCGCCACGACGCAGTCGGGCTTCCCACTTTTTGATGTCCGCGCGACGTGTGTTGGCGTTCTCTTGGTCGGCGCGGTAACCCAGGTCATCACCCACGATTGCCTTTAAGTTTTCGATCGCTAACACACGCACGGGCATGGAAGCGGAATCGAGATACGCGACCAGTTTTTCATCACCGCCATTGGCCAATTCTTCTTGGGTGTAGCCGACGAGCAACTTAAACAACGCATCGCTGTCAGCCAATTCAGCTCGCTTGATCGCGTTTTGAATCGTGGCCGCGGTGGCCGCACTGGAGGCCATTTGTTGGCGTAGCATTTGGAAGTGCTCCGTCCAGAACAGTCGTTGCCGAGGACGACTGAGGATGCCGTCTTTACCGAAGTAGACATCGGCGCGGCCAAGTAGCAGCAATGTTTCGCCGGCCAACGCGGCCACTTCAACACGTCGGAACTCCATCGCTTCACGAAGCGATTTTTCCAATGGGTCGTCATCAATGAAGTTCAGCAGGCCCGATCGGGCGGACTCCACTTTCAGATTGTTTTCGTCGACGGCATCCACCCAACTTGGAAGGATGTCGACCTTCGTAATCGCGATCGGTTGGTCGCCACGTCCTTGCCACTGGTTACCGGTTTCTAACGTGGTGGAAGCTTCGTCGATGGTGGAGTCGTCGCCGCTGGATAACGAAGACTGAATCGTTGCTTGTCCTTGGACTGCGATAACACGGTAGATCGGTCGTCGGTTGTTTGGTTGAAGAGGATCGATGCCTGTTGGGCGAAAGTGAACCAGTTCGATGGCTAAAACCGTTTGGGCGTCGGGCATCACAATCTTCAATAGTCGTGGACCCAGTTGCAACATGGTGGTGACCGCCGGTTGAGTCGATGCGATCAGCAAACGGCCATCGATCACTTCGGTCAACATCGAGCCCAGTTGGTCTCGTGATAGCTTCGCTTGGGTGGGCCCTGCGAGGGTCCATTCCAATCCATCCGGGTTAGTTAAAACGGATCGATACAATGCCGGTGCGATAATGCTTTGTCCGGACACAATCGCCAGTTGCTTGTTCGCCGCAGGTGCAGCGACCGGTGGCTTTTCTGCGCCCTCATCATTTGCATCAGCGGTCTGCAATCGTGACCAACCGTTCGGGCCAAGCACCAAGACCAAGGATTCCTTGTTGGTCAGTTGAGCGACAATGGACTTGCGATCGGCAACCGGAGCTTTCGCCGGTTCGGTTGGTTCTTCCGCTGCAGTGTCTGGCGTCGTTTCATCCGGTGTCGTTTCGTCGGACTCCGGCGGTGTGGGGGACGCAGGCATCTCGGCATCGCCAACACTGGGGCCCGGATCGGTGCTGGATGCGGGATCGGGAGTCATCGCCTCGTTGGCAGGGTCGTTTGGAAGACTGGGGGACTCGTCGGGAAGGTTTGCAGCGTCGGGGGAATCGCTGGTCATGGCACTTTCACCGGCCGACGAACTTTCCGTGGAAGGATTTCCACTGGGAGTGCTTTCGCCCGGAACGGGTGTCGCGTTGGGCTCGATTGGGTTGGCGTCGGAAACACCGTCCTCAGTCATGCTTGCATCGGGCATGGTAGCGGCGTCGGAAGCTTCCGCGTTGTCGACCGATTCAGTGTCGTCGCCAATCGCTGTGGGTTCGTCGGTGACGGCTTCGCTATCGGTGTTGGCAGCCGAATCAACTGCCGTCGAATCGGAATCGGTCGCAGGTTCTTCGACCACGATGGCTGTCGAGCCGTTATCAATTTCATCCAGAGCGACGGCACCGACTTGCCGAGAGTTGCGTTTCGATAGCGGAGCAAAGATTTGGCCCAGTGCGTAAAGCACGACTCCAGCCATCGCCAGCGTGACCAACCACGGTGCGATTCGTGACGGGCGAATGTTGCCGCCGTAGCTGCCTTTGCGTTCGAGCATCGCCCGAGTCGTTTTGGCCACGATTTGCGCTTCGCTTTGGGATTCCCCATCGCCAATATCCGCTCCCTGCCGCAATCGGGCTGGCGCGTCGGTGACACCGGAATCGTCCGGGCCGACAGGACGAACCACTGTCGGTTGACTGTCAATTTCATTCATACCCGGCAGGCCGGAATGGGCGGGAATGCCGGTGTCGATTGACTCCAGGCCTAACGCTTCGGTGGGTGCGTCGCTGTTGGAAAAGTCGAGTGACGAAAATGATTCTTCACTAGGTGCCTCGGCGACCGTTTCGCCTGTAGCCAACGATGTCGTGGCGGGCTTGCTGGCTCGCACATCGGCTGCAGGTTGATTTTGGCGTTCCATCGTCTGCAACGCCTCACTGAGCGGCAGATCGTAGATTCGTTGCCGCAAAGCATCGTTGACCTGAGCCGGTTGGCCCAGCACAACGGTCAGAATTTGGTGGCAGGCAGCGGCTTCGGCCAGTGAAATGTCCGATTCCATGCACAAACGCTCGATTTCGGCAATTTGCTCCGGTGCCAGCGTGCTGTCGAGATACTCGCTCATCACGTTCGCATTCTCGAGCGGGCCGATCGCGTCGGGGTCGAGAACGCCAATCTGCCGATGATCGACGCTGTTGCGGATGCGGGCGATGAGTTCGGTCGCCAACCCACTTTCCTCGATCTTGGCCTGCAAAATCTGGGTGTCCTCCTCTTCGAGCATATCGTCGAGATAGGCCAAGAGGGTTCGCAGGGTTAGACGCATCGGAGATCTTTTGTGGCGAGGCTTGGGCGGGTGAATCCATGGATCCAAGACGTTGACTACTAGTACTAGTGACGCCACGGGCTCGGTTTCGTGCAAGAAAACCAAAAAAAACGCCCCGCTTGCCGTTCAGCTCCCCACCGGCCCCTCGTCACCCGTCTTGGCTGGCGTCATGATGTCGGGTTCAATTTAGCGCCCGCCATTTTGAGGCCCACCGAGTTTGGGCCATTTGGGCCCCGTTTCCGCTTTCTTTCCGTGCTTTCTGATGGCCGCGACCTACAAAGACGCCGGAGTCGATCTCGACGTTTACGCTGAATCCATGAGCCGCTTGCCGCGACACATGCACCGCACTTTCAGCCCCCGAGTCATGCGCAGCGACGGGGGGTTTGCTGGACTCTTTAAGCTCGATTTCGGCGGCAAGCTGTTCGCCCGTAACTACGAAGACCCCGTCCTGGTTAGCGGTACCGATGGCGTTGGCACAAAGCTCGTGCTCGCCCAATCGCTGAACCTGCACGATACCGTTGGGATCGACTTGGTGGCGATGTGCGTCAACGATCTGATTTGCACCGGTGCCGAGCCGTTGTTCTTCCTGGATTACGTTGCGATGGGACGCGACGATCCAGCTCGTTTGGAACGCATCGTGTCAGGAATCAGCGACGGGTGCGTTGAAGGCGACATGGCGTTACTGGGTGGTGAAACCGCCATCATGCCAGACATGTACGGTACCGATGACTATGACCTGGCTGGATTCGCTGTCGGTGTCGTCGAGCGGAAACGGTTAATCGATGGCAAACAGATTGCGGAAGGCGATGTGGTGCTGGGGCTATCCGCTTCAGGCGTTCACAGCAACGGATTCTCGCTGCTGCGAAAAGTCGTCAAAGATGCCGGTCTGACCTGGGAAGATCGTCCCGAAGACCTGTCGCCACAATGTGGTGACGCTACCTTGGGCGAAATTTGCTTAACACCAACCCGGATCTATGTCTCTGCCATTCGGTCGATCCAGTCGCACTACCGCGTCAAGCAAGTCTTGCATGGCGTTGCCCACATCACGGGCGGCGGTATCCAAGAAAACCTGGATCGCATTTTGCCAAAGAATGTCGATGCGGTGATTGACCCTAAGTCTTGGGCGCCCAATCCGATCTTCGGTTGGTTGACTGAGCGAGGCGGTGTGGAAGAGTCCGAGATGCGTCGCGTCTTCAACATGGGCATCGGCATGGCTTTGGTAGTCAACGACTACTACGCTGCCAACATCACTGCCCAAATGGAATCACTCGGCATCGACTGCCACCGGATTGGTCACATCACCAGCGGCACTGGCAAGGTGGTTTACGCCTAGACCTGGTTGCTTGCTAACGCGTCTTTCGCACTGGATTTCCGATTGACCGTCGTGGATGAGGTTACGAGTCCTGCCTCTATGCGTTAACGCAAAACGGACTCGTCGCCTCAATGACCACCTGTCTTTGGCAAAACGGACTCGTTGCCTCGTCCACTTCTTGCTCGACGGTCTGCGTTTGGTGTTATTTAGGTATAGATGTAGCGTTGTTTGAACCAACGCATTCCCCACAGCATCGCACCGAGTAACGCCAGCATGATCGCGCTGAACCAGATCAGCGTTTCACCCATGATGGCGATCGTGATCCGAAAACTTTCGTTGTAAACGCGATCCCAATACAAAACGGTCAGTACCGTGCCAGCGCACAGGTACGGACCAAATGGAGTTTGATGGTCACGGGTGATGATGTAACGCACCAGCACGATGACAATCGCTGCGAGGGGTGCCAAGAAGAAGGCGATGATCGACCCTTGCCAACCAATGAAGCTGCCGACCATTGCCATTAGCGTCACGTCGCCGAATCCCATCGCTTCCATCTGCATCGCCCAGCTACCGACCAGTCGCACGGCCCAGATGATGCCGCCGCCTACGGCCAAGCCTAGCAACGATGACAGCATTCCCAGCCAGTGTGTGTTGCCTATTTGGTGCACGGCGATTACCCCGATCACGCCCGCCAACCAGATAGCGGCCAACAGCTTCCAACTCGGATGACGAGTCAAACGAGCCAGGAAATACTCGGCCGCTTTCACCCAGCCATGACGCAGGATTACACGTCGATCCGCCAAGGCGAAACACCAAGCCGACCAGATGAAAAGCCCGATCATCAGCCCTTTGCCGGTCATCCACCAAGGAGGCAACCCGAGCGGATGCTGGAAGGTGACCGGGCCAACTCCATCGGGAAGCTGACCAGGGAGGAACACGTACGGCGTAATCGACGCGATCACGATCGCAAAAATCGTCCCAGGGATGGTGATGACATCGGGAATCGTTCGCTCGTCAAAGTCAATGAACGTGGCGGCTGTCATTAAGGCCAATAAGATGGCATGGAAGAAGAACACCAACGCCATCCAAGGTCGGCACGCCGCAATGGTTGCTGGGTTGGTTAAGTCCGGTAACAGGTGACCGGTTAGCCAGGCTTCGTGCATCCACAAGAATGCAAACACCAGCGACAATTCAATCAATAGCGGGCGAATCCAAAAACCGCGTCCGAACAGTTCGGATTCTCGGCGTAAACGCAGCCACCCGAGCACGGGCACTCGATCGAGAAAGCTACGCGGCGGAAGGCTTGCGGCAATCTTCTGGTGATCTTCATCGAGTGGCCAACCGTCGATCTTCACCCAGGGCGAAATCGGCCGTGGTTCCCAGCACAGGGTCGTGATCACAAAGTTGGCGATCGCTCCGGCGACCAAGCCAAACACAACCAGCAATGTCGTGCTGACTGATGCGGGAAGGTTCAACCAAGCTTGGACGGGAGCGTCAAGAATTCCGAGCATGCATGCGACCGTGAACGAGACAGGAAACGGGCGTTAAGCCTAACGGTTCGCCCACAATCTCGCCATGATCCTGAAAGACCTGACCGTAATCGTGAAAGAGGTTGAACTTCGATGTACGCTGTGCATCGTTACCCATCGCCGTTCTTGACTTGAAAAGATTGCCATGTCGATCCGTTTGAACCGTCGTCAGTTCACCCGTGCCTGTGGACTTGGGACGCTAGCCACCGGGACGTTTGCCGCACCACTGGCGTTTCGTCCAGCGTCGGCATTGGCGGGCACCGCATCGGGATCAATCGCCGCGCCGCCCATCTCGCTGAATACCAGCACGCTTCGGGGGCATCAGCTTTCCGTTCCCGAGCAAATTCGCGTGGTCGCCGATGCGGGATACGACGGCATCGAACCGTGGATCCGCGATCTCCGCCAGTTCGTCACGGAGGGTGGCAAAACCATCGATTTGAAGAAGCAACTCGATGACGCTGGTTTGCAAATGTCCGGTGCGATCGGGTTCGCCAAATGGATCGTCGAGGACCCACAACAACGGGCCGCCGGGTTGGAAGAAGCCCGCCGTGACATGGCTTTGGTTCGCGAACTGGGCGGCGTTCAAATGGCGGCGCCCCCGATTGGGGCTCATAATGCCGCTGCGATTGGCGAGAACGCGGTGCTGGATCTCGACACAATCGCCTCCCGCTACCGAGACCTATTAGACGTCGGCAAACAAATGGGTGTTACGCCGCTGCTAGAACTTTGGGGCTTCTCACCAACGCTTAGCCGATTGGGTGAGTTGGCGTATGTCAGCACCGCCGCCGAGCATCCTGATGCCGCTGTGCTTCCTGACTTCTACCACATCTACAAAGGCGGAAACGATATGTCGGCACTCGGCATGATTGAAGCCTCACGGATGCCGTTGTTTCATATCAACGACTACCCTGCTGAGCCATCGGTTACTGAAATAGCCGACCGCGACCGTGTCTTCCCCGGTGATGGCGTGTGTCCTTTGGTGGAAACCATCGCGATGCTACTTCGCAATGGCTTCGCCGGCACGTTCTCGCTGGAACTTTTCAATCCTGAATACTGGAAGCGACCCGCCAATGATGTCGCCCGGGAAGGTTATCAAAAGTCAAAACGCGTGATCGATCAAGCAGTCGCCCAAGCGAATCAGTAGCGTGCCGCTTATCGCTTTCGTTTCGATTCCCAATAGCCAGCGTATTCCATCACCGTGACCCGACCGTCGCCGTCGGCATCCGCAGCGGCCGGTGACAACAGCATCGATTTCCACTCCGCTTCGGTGAGTGCACCGTCTTGATCCTTGTCGTGCCGCAAGATGATATTTCGAGCGTAAGCGATCATCTTTTCGCTAGGTTCGATCGGTCCATCGTCAGCGGCAGAATCTTCCATCGGACGTGGTTGGCTGGTTTCGGGGCGAACGCCCGTCGGTGAACTGCTGGCGATCAAGCCACGGTTTGCGCCCGCTTGAGACTCCGCCGCCGTGATGACGCCATCCCCGTTTTGGTCCCAACCATAAAACTCTGCGATTCGTGCATCGGTCCATTCCGAGGTGTATTCACTCATCGAAACTTGTCCGTCCGCGTTGAGATCACGTTCGTTGAAAAATCGAGGTAGGCCTTCGGCCGATGGAGCCGCATAGACACGGTAAGACCGTCGTCCCTCAAAATCTTCCAGGACGGGTTCGTCCGATTCGCTGTCTCGACGACGTCGACCATCGTCACGGTCTCTGCTTTCGGACGCTCGCTGAGTTTCTTCGCGGTTGCGGCGTACCGATTGGCGAACGGCTAATTCGTCGGCTGACAACTTGCGGTCGTTATTTCGATCGAAGTCCATTGGGTTACCCCAAAACGGGCCCCGCTTCAGTTCGTCGGCATCGATGTGACCGTCGCGGTTGCGATCGTATCGCTTCAACGCCTCTCGGGCTTTCTCGCGGTCTTCTTCTTCCACCGGAACGAGCGAGATCTCACCGGCAGGCCCGAATCCTGGTACGCCCGTGACGGGTTCATCGATCCCAAATCCTGGGACCAACAGTTCCAGCATGTCCGACTCGTCATCGTTACTGGAACGGTCATCGTCGCGGCCCCGATCCCGGTCTCCGCCTCGATCACGGCCGCCGCCTTCACTGCGCATTTTGTCGAAAGCTTCGGTCATCCGCGACAGCGAGATGGATTGCCCGGCCTTGATTTTGGGGTCAATCGACTCCATTCGCTTGATCATGTAGCTGGCCGGTCCCTGTTGCTCGTCGGGATCGATTTTGCCGTTGCCGTTACGATCCAGCCGTGTCAAGAAACTGGAAGCATCCATGCCTCCGCCTGGACCTCCGCCACCAGGGCCTCCCCGCCCTCGACCGCCACGGTCTCCCCCGCGATCACCACCTCGGTCGCCGCCACGATCACCACCGCGATCTCCACGGTCTCCACCGCGGTCACGATCGCCTCCTCGGTCTCCGCCACGATCACCACCGCCTCGCTGGGCCATCGTTGTCGATGTGGCGGTCGCGGTGAATGCACCAATCGCTAGTAGTAGCAGGGTTTTTGAAAGATTCATTTTCTGAGCCGTTGGGAAATTCAGGTCGTCTGTCTTGTAAAACACCGCAAAGTCCCGCCGGTTTCGTTTCCGTGTGGTTGCTGAGACCCCATCTTAGTCAGGTATCCAGGTTTCGCCTCTTTACGTCCTTTCCTGGCTTGTTTTCGCTGTCTATTTAGCCCACTTTTCCAGTGCCAGTGAGTGCTTTTGCGTGTTCAGTCGAGGTTTTGACCGGTCAGCCTGAGTAATTCCGCTGGGCAACTTCGGCCATATCGAGGGTCAACTTGACCGGTGAACTGAAATTGAGGCCCAACCGAGCTTTAACCGATCACCTACAAATGGTTATCCTTCTCTCTTAAAGCCTCAACTTCTGTATTTTTCCTTCCCGATTTTGCCCTTCTTGCCATGTCTACCGCTTCGGTTCCCAGTGTTGACGTTCGCCTTCCCGACGGCTCCACACAAAGCCACCCTGCCGACGCGACCCCGATGGACGTGGCAAAGGGCATCAGCGAAGGCTTGGCCCGCTCCGTCGTCGCGGCAGAAGTGGACGAGAAAATCGTCGATTCGTTTCGTCCCCTGAGCGAGCTCGCTGACGACGAAGGCACCGTTGCACTCAAATTGCTAACCACCCGCGATGTGGCCGCACTCGATGTGCTCCGGCACTCCGCCGCACACGTGATGGCGCGAGCCGTCATGCGACTTTACAAGGGCGTTTCGCTCGCATTCGGACCGACCACGTCCGGCGGCTTCTATTACGACTTTGATTTGCCGGAAAAGATCAGCGAAGACGATTTCCCTAAGATCGAAGCTGAAATTAAGAAGATCATCAAAGACAAGGAGCCGTTTGAGCGGTTCATCCTTGAGCGAGATGAAGCACGCAAATTATGCGATGACCTCGACCAAGATCTGAAAGTCGAACACATCGACACCGGTTTGGGGGATCAGGCCAGCGTCAGCTTTTATCGCCAAGGCGAATTCGTCGATCTTTGCCGGGGGCCGCACATTCCTCACGCCGGAATGATTAAAGCAATCAAGATGCTTTCGGTAGCCGGAGCTTATTGGAAGGGCGATGCGTCGGGACGGCAGTTGCAGCGACTTTATGGAACCGCGTTCTTTGACAAAAAAGAGCTCGCCGCCTACCTCGAGCAACTCGAAGAGGCCAAACGCCGCGACCACCGTGTGCTCGGCAAACAGCACGGCTTGTTTTCAATTAACCCCGACGTCGGCCCAGGTCTTTGTTTGTGGTTGCCCAAGGGAGCCCGTGTGCGAGTGACGCTGGAAGATTTCTTGCGAAAGGAATTGCTTTCACGTGGCTACGATCCTGTTTACAGCCCGCACATCGGTCGCGTCGAACTGTACGAGACCAGTGGCCACTTTCCGTACTATCGCGATAGCCAGTTCGCACCGTTGTTCGGGACTGAAGTGGGTGGGTTGCTTGATGCCTGGAGCACGCGTTTGCAAGCCGGATCGCTTTCCAGCGACGATGAAGACAAGCTGATGGCTGCGGCCGAAGTCTTCGGCGTCAAACTACCCGACTACAAACCATCCGCTGCACCTGAAAAGAAACAGGAAGTTTTGCACACCTGGCAGGTCAACAACGAGCGATATTTGCTCAAGCCGATGAACTGCCCGCATCACTGCCAGATCTTTGCTGCACAGCCGCGATCTTATCGCCAGCTTCCGCTGCGACTGTTCGAATTCGGCACCGTTTATCGCCACGAGCAAACCGGTGAGCTCAACGGCATGATGCGGGTGCGTGGACTGACCCAAGACGACGCGCACATTTTCTGCACCGCCGAACAGGTCGAAGAAGAATTCCGCGCAACGATCGAACTGACCAAGTTTGTCTTGGAGTCGGTTGGCTTGGATGACTACCGCGTTCAGCTATCGCTGCGTGACCCGGATAGCAGCAAATATGTCGGCAGCGAAGAGAACTGGGATCACGCCGAAGGTGCGCTTCGCGGGGTGCTACAACAGTCCGGTTTGAATTTCAACGAAGAGCCCGGTGAAGCAGCATTCTACGGCCCGAAGGCTGACTTCATGGTGCGTGATTGCATCGGTCGCTCGTGGCAGCTCGGCACCGTTCAGCTTGACTACAACCTGCCGCAACGGTTCAAGCTGAATTACAAAGGTGCCGATAATTCGACGCATCAACCAGTGATGATTCACCGTGCCCCGTTCGGATCGCTTGAACGATTTACGGGAATGTTGATTGAACACTTCGCCGGTGCGTTCCCAATGTGGTTGTCACCTGAACAAATCCGCGTTTTGCCCCTGAGTGATAAAACGCAGGAATACGCTTTCACCGTTGCCAAGCAATTGGAAGATGCCGGCTTGAAGGTATCGGTCGATGCTAGCGATGGAAAAGTGCAAGCTAAGATTCGCAACGCGCAATTGGACTTGGTCAACTACATGGCGGTTGTGGGACCCAAGGAGGCCGAAGCCGGCCACTTGGCTCTGCGAGACCGTATTGATGGCGACCTGGGGTCGATGCCGGTCGCCGAAGCGATCGCTAAGCTCAAAGAAGAAATTGCCACTCGCAAGGTCCGGCAAGCGGTCAAGATGGAAAACGTTTCCGTCGCCGAATCCGGCGAAACCTCTCACGAGTATTAGGCCGGCGAAGGGCCAGATGCGACAGCGCTGAAAAACGGCGGTGTTGCAGCCATTGAGATTGAGTTAACGAAAAACACCCGCGATGGATTTCTCCGTCGCGGGTGTTTTGATTTCAAAGCAGGTTGGTCACACGATCAGCGAGTCCTTTTTCGCCGAGCACGATACTCAATTTGCCTGTCGATGCGATCTTTTCGAGAACCTCGAGTTCTCGCAGTCGCATCAACGTAGGGTTGTCTGCCAACAACTTTGCCGTGTTGACCTGGCTTCGCATCGCTGCGGTTTCTTCTCGACGTGAGATCAGGTTGGCCTCGGCCGCCTTCTTGGCTTCGGTCACCTTGTTCATCAAGTCTTTCATGTCGCCGGGCAGGATCACGTCGCGAATACCCACCGACACAATTTTCAAACCAAGCGATCCGGCGCGGTCTCGGATACCGGTTTCCAGTTCCTCGATCACATCGTGTTTTCCAGCAAGAAACGCATCGAGTTCGCGTGCACCGATCACGCTTCGCAACGCTAGTTGCGTTTCGCGATACAGTGACTGACGAACATCCGTCGATGCACTGACAGCACGACGAGCGTCGTTCACCACATACGTGATGATGGCGTTCATTCGCAGTGTCACCTTATCGGCGGTCATAATTTCTTGACCGCTAACGTCGATTTGTGATTCTCGCATGTCAAGCTCGACAACCCGAGCTTCGGCAGCATCCTTCCAGAACGCGTACAACCCAGGAGTCAGCTCACCGACGAATCGGCCATCCAAGAACAACACACCCACGTGATCACGATTGACCGTGCAAACATCCAAATACTGGATCGCGTCCTTACCGCGGACGATCGATGGGAGTTGCTTGTGCTGTAGCTGAGCGTCCCGCAGGTTGACGACCTCGATGCGGACATCACGAACGTCATTCCAATATGCATATAGGCCAGGGCCAAGCACGCAGTTGAAACGACCGTCGATCCACACAAGAGCTCGCTCGTTGTCCTTCAGGTCAACGACTTCGGCCAACCCATCGAGAACGCCCGACTTCACAATGACGTCTAGCTGATCGTTGGTGTCGCGGTCGGTCAACCAAGGGGCTCGTTTGCTGACAATGTTCGTTTTGACCTTTCCGAACCGAGTGAAAACGTAATGATTACCTGGATTGATTAGGCCCGCGAATTCACCGTTACGGAACTGGAGGCCGATCTCGTAACTGCGGATATAGATCTTCTTAAACATCGTTTCCTCCGCTCTTGCGGACGTTGGGAGTGTCCCTGTCTTCTTGCTTCGAACTATTGGCTGAACAAGAAGTACAAGGACGGTAGAGTGATTTGCTAACGAAGGCTTTTGGGCAATCGATTGTTCGCCAATCGCAAGCGATCAACGCGGAAGTTGGTTCGGAATCATCGGCAGTGGCCGGCGTCGGCTCTATCGAACGTTTGGCGGCACTCGTTGCTTTTGACAGCGAACGCGATGCAAACATCGTTTTGAGTTTCTTCCGACACGGATCGAAGGTTCGTCTATCAACCTGCAAGGCGTCATCGCATGTTGCCAACTTCGTTAGTGACCGTGGTCACCTACGGGGTGGCTGATTGGACGAGGCAACCGAATGCCCGCCAGCTTCTTGGTAGACACGTTTGTGCCTGTTGAGCCTTGGTGTTGCATCGTTTGATACGAACCAAAGCGGTTTGCGTGACGGGATTCGAACCCGTGACCGTCAGGGTCATTTCCTGATGCTCTACCCACTGAGCTACTTCAGTTGATGCTCTTTTAGAACCCGTCTACGGAACACGGCTTCCCAATCGCTATGTCGCGAGACAAACCGTGCCGCCGGAACTCACATCAACCAACGCATCTACCTAGAGACGCAGAGCCCCGGCAAGTTCGCGCGTTGTTGAAATTCCTCTGCACAATCCGCTAGGTGCGATGTCCGGAATGTTCCAGCGCAAACCGCTTAGCTTGCGTTTTCAGATAGGAATTGATCCAAAAACTGCTTCATGAACGACTCGCGGTCTTCGGCCATGCGACGAGCGGTTTCGGTGTTCATCAATGACTTCAGCTTGAACAGCTTTTCATGGAAGTGGCCGACGCCGGTCTTTTCCGAAGAGGCATTGGGTAGATAAAACGGTTGCCCAAACGCCGCGCCGTATTCAATCGTACGGACGATTCCGATTGCACCCAAGGCATCCAGCCGATCGGCGTCCTGGACGATTTTTCCTTCAAGGGATAGCGGCTTGGCAGCGTCGCGTTTGCGAAACGAGATGTTGTCGACGATGTTCGCGACGTGCTCGATGTCCGTTTCGTCCGCACCGAGGTCATTAAGTATTTCACGAGTGAACTCGGCGCTGCGTTCGACGCCGTTATGGAACTTGGCATCACCGACATCGTGCAGCAATGCGGCAAGCTCGACGATCACCAAATCGCCGCCAGTTTCGGATTGAATCTGGCGAGCGGACGATAGGACCCGCAAAACATGATCCATACCGTGGCCTGCGGCTTGTCCGGCCATCCGCTGGGACACGATCTTTCGAACTTGGGCGACAAGTTCGAAGCGGTCAACTTGCTTGTTCATGTCAGTCATCAGGCTGGCTTGCTTGCGAGAACTATCTTCGATCTAAACTGCGCTGCAGCGTTAGACCTTTTGAATCAAGTTCATGCCTTCGCGGCCACGGTAGGTTAGCAATAAAGAGCCACTGGCAGCGCAGGCTTCGAAGATGTGTTCGAAGAAACCGTGTTCGCCAGGCCATGGGAAGGCAAAGAAAAGATCAATGTCGTCGATATCCATACCGATCTCGTCATACATGTCATCTTCGTCGGTATCGACGTTGCGAACCTCCGACGCGACTTCATCGAGACCTTCCACGTCGCGGGGGACAAAACTCCCACAGTAAATTTGTGCGGAGTTATCGAGCGATTCAGCGACCGCGTTGGCTTCCTTGACTAGTCGTTGTTCAATCTCGATGCCTACGGCTTTCATCCCACGCAGCGCCGCTAGCATGGCGGCAACACCAAAGCCCGCGCCCCACTCGCAAAAACGATCACCGGTCAGTAAGTGATTCTGCTCAATCCAGCTCAACGCTTGGTCTACAAGATGGAAGTCGCAGGTGACAAAGTTTTCGATCACTGTTTGATCGGCCAACATGAAAGCCTCGATGGCGTCGTTGGCGGTGTCGATCAGCGTTTCAGCACCGTTTGAGTATTCGAGGTGCTTGATCGAGTCGGGGATTTCAATTTCTTGGAGTGGCATCGCAATCGGCAGGTTGGCTGGTCGGGATCTTCTATCACGGATCCGAGTAGTTCAATCAAACAGCGCGAATGCTGGTGCCGTCATCATTCAGAGCAAACAGTTTTTCCTCGTGGCCCGCCACTACTTGATGAACTTGCTCGACGGTGATTGATTTACCGGATGCGTTGGCCGCTTTCACCAATTCTTCAATGTTCAAGAAACCATAGGGGTCCCGTTTTAGCCCGATCGAGCCCGGTTCGTGCCGCAGAATGTAGGTGAGGTATTTGCTGATTTTGGTGAGTCGTTTGTTCATGGCGGCAGTGTAATCGACGAACTCAATTTTGGGGATCGTGGAGGTGACAGAGTAGATTGCCCGCTGCCGAGACTGGGCGATCGAGCTAGCATCCGGTCTGGTATTGGGCGATAAAACGTTGGTCAATCCAAGTTTTTAAGTGCCAACACCAGCGAGAATGAAATGTGAATCGGCCGTATTCCAGGATCGCTTTTCCGTCCCCGGTATTGAGCAGTTTCAGGAAATCAGATTGCGGCTCAAACGGTTCAGTCGGTTCACCCGAAATCACCGCCCGCAAATTGTTCCACAGCACCGGAGCCTGCCGAACGGCATAGACTCCCGCTTTGGGCCAGGGGGACGGAATGAAGGTCCCCGAGTCTCCGACCGCAAAGATGCGAGGATCGGAAACCGACTGGAGTGTCCTGGAAATGGACAAGAAACCACGATCGTCGGTCGTCAAGCCGAGTTGCTTCAGCACCGGTGGGCCGGTCGCGCCGGTAGACCAGATCACGCAATCCGCCTCGAAACGGCGACCATCTTCGGCAACGATCTCTTCGGCAGTAACCTCGGTCACACGGCAATGATTGTGGACGACGATGCTTCGTGATTTCAAAATTTTCTCGATCCTGCGAACGCTTCGGGCGGTCATTCCATTGGCGACGTGGTCGCCGCTGGTGAAAATCTCGATCGAGGTGTCATCGGACGAATTCGTTTTTCGTAGGTGTTGTTCCAAACAAAACGCCGTCTCGACACTCGCGACTCCACCACCCACGATTGCGATCTTGATTGATGGTTTGTCGAGTTGCCGCACCGCGTCGAGTCGGACGTTCAGCCGCTGCAAGAATGTCTGCATGGGCTTGATAGGGACGACCGAAGGTGCATCGAGGTGTTCGTCCCAACCGGCTGGCATGGATCCGACACCAACCGAAATCACATCGAATGGAATCGCGTCGTGGTTCTTGAAGTGAACGGTAGACGTTTTGAGATCGAGGTGGCTGGTGTCGGCGAGCAGCAGCTTTGCATCGGCTTGATCGGCGAGGCATTGCAGCTCAATTCGCATCTCGTCGTCGCGGAATTGATCACCCAGCGTGCCTGGAAGCATGCCTGAATAGGTTGCCGTCGGGTATTGGCTGATGCAGGTTAATTGGCATCCTGGAATAGGGTCACTAGCCCATTGTTTCAAGACGTGGGCGTTGGTGTGTCCGATTCCTAAAAGGACGATCTGTTTATCGGTTTGAGTCACCGATTCGGACGATAGGCGGGTCACGAGGATCGCAGCCACGATGTGTAGCCGCCACTCAAGTTAACGACGTTGTATCCGCGCTGCATCAAGACTCGGGTGGCGAGATATCCACGTTGCCCCACTTTGCAATACGCTGCGATCGTCTTGTCTTTAGGGACTTCGTCGACACGCTCCCGCAGGACTTCGATCGGGATATTAGTCGCCCCTGGAAGGTGGCCGGCGGCGAATTCAGCTTCGCTGCGTACATCCAACACGAACATCTCGGGACCGATTGAGCCGACATGGACGACGGGTTGGTCGCCGCGGATCACTCCCGAGGCAACGAAGCCCGCCATGTTGATCGGGTCTTTGGCATGCCCGTATTGAGGTGCGTAACACAGTTCGGCCTCTTCCATGTCTTCCACGGTCATGCCGGCCTGGATAGCCATCGCGATCACGTCGATGCGTTTGTCGACGCCGTCCCCGCCCACGCACTGCGCACCCAGGATGACGCCCGTCTTAGGATCGAATAGCAACTTCAGTGTCAGGGCTTCCGCGCCGGGATAGTATCCGGCGTGGTTGGCGGGGTGAATGTAGATCTTTTCATAGTCAAGATTCAGTCGCTTGAGTTGTTTTTCACTCAAGCCGGTCATCGCGGCGGTCTTGTCAAAGACACCAACCACGGCTGTTCCCTGGGTGCCGCGATAGCTGGACTTGCGACCGAAAATATGGTCGGCTGCGATTCGTCCCTGCCGATTGGCTGGGCCAGCCAAGGGGATCTGCGTCGGTGTTTTGGAAACGAAGCAATTTACCTGGGTGACATCGCCAACGGCGTAAATATTTGGGTCACTCGTTTGCATCTGATCAGTCACGATGATGCCGCCCCGGTCACCGAGCCGAATCCCCGCGTCAGCGGCAAGCTGGCTTTCTGGGCGAACGCCAATGCAAACCACCGCGAAATCAGCTTGCAAGGATCGTCCAGACTTTAGCTGGATCGTCAGCCCGTCATGGCTATCGTCGAAGCTTGTTGCTGATTCGCCAAGCAAGATTTCAACACCTTGTTCGCGAATGTGTTGATCAATTGGCTCGATCATTTCCTGGTCCCACGGCGGCAGAACCTGGTCGCTCAATTCGACGATGGTGGTGTGGATTTCTCGGCGGACCAAGTTTTCGGCGACCTCGATGCCAATGAAGCCGGCTCCGACAATGACAGCTCGTGACGCCCCCGAGGTAGCCAGTTCGTGCATACGGTCAGCATCATTGAGATCACGTAGTTCAAGGACGCGCGGGCCATCAATCCCCGGCAACGGCGGCCGGAAAGATGAGGCTCCGGTGGCGATGATTAGTTTGTCGTAGGTCTCGGTGTACTCTTCGCCGGATTCCAGATTTCGGACGATGACTTGTTGTTCGTCACGTTGAATTCGTACGACTTCGCTGCGAACGCGAACGTCCAGTCGATGCCGTTGTCGCAACATTTCAATCGGCGCGACCAGCAATTTGTTTCGAGATTGGATCTTCCCGCCGACATAGTACGGCAGACCACAGTTGGCGAACGAAGGATAATGCCCTCGTTCCAACACAATGATCTCCGCGTCGTCACAAAGCCGTCTTGCTCGCGCCGCTGCTGATGCGCCGCCAGCGACTCCACCTACGATAACAATCTTCATCAATTAACTCCCTAACCCATCTTGTTGTGCTGCAAAACGTCGGTCGTCACTTGGTTTGACACTGACCGCTGTCGCATTGATTCCAGGGCATTTTGGAAAGTGCCATTCCCATTCCACATGTATCGGTGATACCGGCAAACATCAGCCCCGCACCGATGAAGGCGGACAGGCCGACGAAGTATGGATGGACAAAGAATCCGAGCACGGCACCAAGTAGCGTTAGAAAACCAGCGACTATCCGAACTTGGCGTTCCAACGAAACCGCTTGCTTACCACGCACGACTGGCAGTCCGGCTTGTACCCATGCGGTAGTCCCGCCTTCAACGTTGACCACGTTGTCGATACCAGCGTTCAAAAATTGCTGCACCGCTTTAGTGGACCGACCGCCTGACTTGCAAATCACGTACAGCGGGTCAGTCGACGTACCGTTGAGCGACGCGACAATGGATTGCGGATCAAGAGAATCCAAGGGGAAGTTCTTTGCACCAGTCGCGTGCACCTCGCGGTACTCCGTTGGCATCCGAACATCGACGAGGTTGATGGATCCGTTGCCTGTCTTGTTGGCCAATTCTGAAACACTGATCGTTTGCATTGCCTATCCTTGAGTTGTCCTACGATCGTCTAAGGACGACGTGGGGTTGAAGAGTCTTTTTTCTCGTTCCGTTGAGACAGATCGATCGCCGGGTTTGGGGCGATTGGGTTCGGTCGATTCGTCGCCGAAACTTTGCTGTGTCTATTTCGGCGGTAGGAACCGAGACTCAACGCAAGCCATCAGGCTTTCGAGATGCGGTTCAGCGATGGTGTAGTAAACGCGGCGTCCTTCTCGTTCGCTATTGAGAAAACCGCATCGTTGCAGCAGTCGTAAATGCTCGGACCCGACGTTGTCGGGAATCTCGCAATCGGCGGCGAGTTCTCCCACGGTGTATCGTCCATGCAGCAGCATTTGAACGATTCGCAGCCGAACAGGATGAGCCAGCGTCTTCAAGCACTCCGCTGCGTCAGCAAAGTCATGCACACTTCCCCGTGGCTTGTCGGGAATTGTGGCTTTTGAATCGCGTTTCTTGGGGCCGGATTTTTTCGCCATCAGTCTCTCCAAATAAGTTGACTCATTTTTATATCGTGAGATCACGATGTGTCAAGGTGTGTTGCTTACTTGGGGTATTCGGGCGAACGAAGTGTTCATCCATCGTGCACATCCGCATCCGCACGCGGGAAGATATCTCAATGGGGATGGGTGTCTAACTAGGAAATCTTGTTCCAAAGGCTGGCGAAAAATCCCATCAGGACATTGCCTTGTTCGGCTTCTCGTTCGAGATCCCGCTGTTCCTTCTGGGCCGTTTCGAAGAATCTCTCTAACGCTGCAAGTTCGCCTTGGTCGAGCCAAACACCGGCACAATGGGTGCATCGATCGACCATGATTTGAGAGCAATAAGCGTACTCTCTGGACTCGAGCGGCTCGCTGCATTTCGGGCAACTGATGTCCCGCTGCATTTCTTGTCGGGCCATCTCGTAAGCTTCGGAAACCGTATCAACACGTCCGAGTTCAAGTGTGTAGTCTCGCTCGGAAATCTCTTGGATCGACTTCAGCTCACCCGCGTCCAGCCAAATCCCCGAACACGTTGGGCAGCGATCAACCGTTACGGTGTCTTCGTACTTTTCGTTGACCAGTGTTGATCCATCACGTGGGCACTTCATCGGTCATTTCCTTTGGTCGGAGATAAAGAATGGACGGCAGTACGAAGATACCCCTCGGAGGCCAAGCGGGAAAGCCTGTCACAAGCGTTGATGCGATTCAACGCATGGTCGCTTCTGTGGTTTTCGACAAAGGTTTCATATGAGTCGATGCGTTTGGTGGAGTGACTTTTGCAGCCTGCGTTGAATCGGTGGCCGGTTCGCCTCGCATGAACGTGGATTTCTCAACATCCGCCGCTTTTAGCTGCTGGGTCGTCACTGGCAACCACAGCGATGTTGAGGGAATGTAGGTGATAATAAGCAATGCAACGATCATCGAACCAAAAAACGGTAGCATCGTCTTGGTAACCTTCGCGATGGTCGTTTTGCCAACACCGCACCCAATAAACAAACACGTTCCTACCGGCGGCGTGCAAAGGCCTATGCAGAGGTTGGCGATCATCATGATGCCGAAATGAACCGGATGCATGCCTAGCTTTTCCACCACCGGCAAAAAGATGGGGGTGAAGATAAGCACAGCGGGCGTCATGTCCATAAACGTGCCCACGCAAAGCAACAGCACATTGATCGTTAGCAGAATGACGATCGGGTTGTCGGATAGTCCTAATAGAGCGGCGCTGACGGTTTGTGGGATGTTGGCCATCGTCATGATCCAGCTCATGCCTGAACTGGCGCCGATTAACAGCATCACAATCGCGGTCGTGATCCCAGTTTGCAAAAGCAGTTCGGGCATATCGGATAGCTTGATTTCGCGATAAACCACTACCGAAAGCAATAAGGCATAGACCACTGCGATCGCAGCCGCTTCGGTCGCCGTGAAGACGCCTGACAAAATGCCGCCAATCACGATCACGATCAAGAACAAGCTTAAGAACGCTCGTTTGAAGCTGACGAGAATTTCCAGCAGCGACGATCGCGGTTCGCGGGGGTAGTTGTTTCGCACTGCGAACGCACCGCACACGAGCATGATGAATAGGCCGGTGATCAAGCCCGGCAATACGCCTGCCATGAACATGGCGGCGATTGAGACCGATCCCGCCGCGACCGAGTACACGATCATGATGTTGCTTGGCGGGATCAACAGGCCGGTTGTCGCCGCGGTGGTCGTCACGGCGACATTGAATTCGCGGTTGTATCCTTTGCGATTCATCTCCGGGATCATGAAGCCACCGACCGACGAGACCGCTGCAGCTGCTGAGCCAGAGATTGATCCGAACAACATGCATGTCAGTGTGTTGACGTAAGCGAGGCCGCCGGGCAGGAACCCAACCAAAGTGGCCGCAAAGTCAATCAGTCGACTGGCCATCCCTCCGCGACCCATGAGGTGACCCGACAAAATGAAAAACGGGATGGCGAGCAATGCAAAACTGTTGACTCCGTTGGCCATATTCGCAGCGACCACCACAGTCGGGTCAGTACCATCGGCCAGGATGGCAACGAATGTGGACAGGGCAATTGCAACCGCGATTGGTACGTCCATGACCAACAACAGCACAAAACACACGACCAGGATTAGGGCAATGGTTCCCATCAATCTTGTCCCTCGGTGGTTTGTGAATCGTTTGTCGGTGCGCTCGATGTCGTGATGGTTTCAACCAGGTTTTCCAGTGTGTACAGGACCATGAAAAAACCTGACACGGGTAAAGCTAGATAGATGTAACCCATCTTCCAGCCTAAGGCCGGTGTGATCTGTTCCATGGCGAGTGTGTCGCTGACCAAGCAACTGCCGCCGTACAGAAAGATAGCTCCTGCGAAAAAGAGCACGATCAACTCGCTGAGCACAGCCATCAACTTTCTTGCGTCGGGATGGAACTTGCCGACAAAGTAATCGACGCCCAAATGCCCCTTGGTCCCGAACGCCACCGCTCCGCCCAACATCGATACCCAGATAAGTAAGTAGCGAGCGAGTTCTTCAGTCCAGTTGGCTTGTTGGCCCATCGCATATCGAGTGAACACGCCCCAAACTACATCCAGTACCAGCAAGGCAACGGCGATGATCAAGGTCAGCTCAAGCAACTTCGTTGAAACGGATCTCAGCCTGGATAGAGCTTGTCGCATCACTTGATCTCCGCGATTTGTTGCAGCAGATCATTGACCGACTCGTTTTCAACCGCTTCGTGCATGGGGGTGACCATTCTTGCGAAAGCTTCGGTATCGACTTCGTAAATCGTCACGCCTTCGTTCTCCGCCTGGGCGGCAGCTTCGGCGGTCATCGTTTGCCAAAGCTCCCGCTGATAGACCGACGACTCGGTTGCCGCTTGTTGCACCCATTGTTGCGTTTGAGTATCCAGACGGTCCCAGGCTTTTGTGCTGATTAGCAACATGTCGGGGATACGAGTGTGCCCGTCGAGCGTGAAGTGCTTGCAGACCTCGTAGTGCTTGTTGGTCGAAAAGCTAGGCAGGTTGTTTTCGGCCCCGTCGACGGTGCCTTGGGCGAGTGCCGAATAGAGTTCACCCCAAGCAATGGGCGTGGGAGCGCCGCCCATCGCCTTAACCATCTCGATCGCGGTCGGGCTGTTCATCACCCGAACCTTCAAACCTTTTAAGTCGCTGGGTGTTCGAATGGGAGTGCTTTTGGTGTAAAAGTGCCGGCTGCCCGCATCGTAATAGCAAAGCCCCCGCAGGAACTTGGTTTCGCCGCCTTGCAGGAGTTGCTTGCCGATGTCACCGTCGATGACCGACCAGTAGTGTTGGTCGTTGCGGAAGACGTAGGGATAGCTAAAAACGGCCATTGACGGAATGAAGTTCTCCATCGCCGCCGCTGACGTTTTGGTCATCGCCAGCGATCCATTTTGAAGCTGTTCGATGCACTGGGTTTCGGACCCTAATACCGCACTGGGATAGATATCGATCGTGACGGTGTTACCGGACAATTCTTCAAGACGTTCCTTCATTCGCTCCATGGCTTGATGGACCGGGTGACCGGTGTCGAGTCCGTGACCGAGTTTAAGGACCAGCCGATGATTGCCCTGGCCGCCGGCACCTTGTGGGCTCATTTTTTGCGAACGCACGAACAGGGCAAACGCGATGGTAGCGAACAAGCAACCGGCCAGCAGTCCCGCCGCGAAGATAGAAACGGATTTGTTAACGGGACTATTCCTTTACGAGTGGATTGCCAATGGGGTCATGGCTGCTGAAGTTCGCTCGATATCCAAAGCTACTCGGTGTTCAGCGAGAACCCTTTTCGCCAGTTAGTTCAGTTCGTCGAATTGGCGATGCATGGACTCGGTTGAGAGGCCATTAAAACATCACCCCTTCGCACCCCACCGCCAAAACGGAGAGTTCCGGATCGGATCAGAATGCCGTCTATCTTAGTAGGGCATCGCAGCAGGCATTTTGGACGTCTAGCTCAGAATCTACACGAAATTCACGTTGAACCCGGCCACCGTGAAGCGATGTAGACGCTCCGGTGGCTTTGTTTGAAGCCGTTGAACTGATTCGCAAAAAGGAGCTTATCTCGCGTATGTCGCTATTTTGCTGGCGATAAGCTATGCGTGGGAGGCCAAAACTTCATTTGCTAGCCAGACGCTCATCCGAGCCGGTCACCGCCTCGGAATCGTCGTCTGAGCAAGTCCCGAATAGACAAGAGTCCTAGCTTTGGTGGCCGTCAGCAATTTGGCCTTCTTTGATGACGATGCTGATGCCATCTCGAATCTGCAAATCGGTCTCTTCGCCTTCGTGGTCAATGCCGGCTGAGTTGGTGATCTTCACGTTTGTGCCGATGCGGCAGTTCTTGTCCAAGATCGCACCGCTGATGTAGCTGCCTGATCCAACGCCCAGAGGCAGTCGTCCATCCCGCTGCGTGCCGCGCGTTTCGATAAAGTCGGCACCCATGACCACGCTGTCTTTGATCGTGACGTTATCGCCGATGACGGTGCGCAATCCAATGACGCTGTTTTCGATCGTGACGTTGTTACCAATGTTGCATCCGTCGGCGATTAGGCTGCCTTTAACGGTGCTATCACCCATAATGGTGGGCGGCAAGAAGCGAGGCCGACTGTAGATCGGTGAGTTGCGGTTGCGAATGTCGAACGGTGGGTTTTTGCCAGCCAGGGAAAGGTTGGCTTCATAGAAGCTGCGAATCGTTCCGATGTCTTCCCAATAGCCATCGAACAGGTGCAGTTGCACTTTGTGCGTGTTGATTGCTTCGGGGAAAACCTCTTTGCCGAAGTCGCTGTGTAGGCTGTTTTCGAGCAGTTCGACCATCAGGTCTTTATCGAAGATGTAAAGTCCCATACTGGCCAACAAGTCGCGGCCCTGGCTAGGAATGCCACGGGCGTCAATCCAACTGGGGTCCATTCGGACGGGAGCAATTTCTTCTTCGGTTTGTGGCTTTTCGACAAAGCCGCGAACTTGGCCGGACTCATCGACTTGCATGATCCCGAGGGCGGACGCATCTTTGCGGGTGACTGGGATCCCGGCGATGGTCGCGGCCGCGCCGGATTCGATGTGGGTCCGCATCATGTCGCGGAAGTCCATCCGGTACAGTTGGTCACCCGACAGAATCAAGACGTGTTTGATCCAACTTTCACGCAAGTGGACCAGGTTCTTGCGAACGGCATCCGCGGTGCCTTGGTACCAATCTTCGCCGGAGTTGACGGTTTGTTGAGCGGCGAGCAATTCGACGAAGCCACCACTGAAGTGATCGAACGTGTAGGTTTGTCGCAGGTGGCGGTGCAAGCTTTCGGACAGAAACTGGGTCAGGACGTAGGCCTTGTTCAGACCGCTGTTGATGCAGTTACTGATCGGGATGTCAATCAGCCGATACTTGGCCGCCAACGGGACAGCTGGTTTTGCACGAATTTTGGTCAGGGGAAAAAGCCGAGTCCCGCGTCCGCCGCCTAAGATCAGGGCGATAGTGCTGCTCAGGTCAGTGCTGCTGGTTTCTTGTTTGTTGACGCTCATGCGGGAATTGTCCGTTGCGGGGAGATGCGGTGTCGGGATCGGCGGCTACCAGTATTTTTCAAAGCGAATGGTACCCGCTTGATGTTCAGTTACATCGTCACGGAAACCGGCTTGTCTTAATAACGGTAGCATACCAGGATTTTCGGGGGTTGCGGTGCCCACAGGGACGTATCCGATCATGTCTGGGTTGCCGCACAGGAATACATGAGTGTTCGCCGGGGATAGGTCAACTTTGGCGAGTTCGGCCAGTTTGCCACTGGTGAACATCGTTTGCAAATATTGCTTTCCGACGTATTGCGGATGCGCGGCATCTAGGTTTTCGGGCTCGCGTGTTGTCAGCGGTAAGTACAAGTAATTCGGAAACCGCTTCATCAAGATTTCATGCTGGTGCTGGTAAGCCGAGTCGCGGTGATATCGGATGCTGGTCGCGACAATAATCCGTCCTCGATGGCCCAGCGATAGTAGCTTGGTGGCCATCGCGTTATGGGGGGCTTCCCCGGTGCCGGTACCCAAAAACAGCATCGTGTCGTCGGGTTCGAAATGACCCAGAACGTATTTACCAGTGATTTTGCGTTCGAGTACGATCCGGTCGCCAGCATGCTTGCCGAATAGACGAGGCGTCAGGGCGGGTGGCTTGCTAACCGCGGTCGCACCCCTGCGAACTAGCGTGATGTAGAACTCGAGATAGTCGATCTGATCAACGGGTGCCAAGTCGCCTTCGTCGGTCAGCATCGGACAGGAGATAGAGTAGGCCCGGCGGACTACCTTGCGGATCTTTTTAGCCGGAACGTCTTCAGGCTGAGTCCCTTTCAGCCGAGGCTCCCAGTTTCCCAAACCGATTGCGACATACTGTCCTGGCTCAAACGCGGGGATGGGATTATCGGGCCGAATGCGAAACTTAGCGAGATCTTCGGTCGTATCGATCCGATCGATGATGGTCGCATTGTAAAGCGTGTCGCGTAATTGCTGGCATTCATTTGAATCGGGCAGCAGGTGAGCTTCGTCTTTGAGCGTCGCGTTGGTTTGTCGGGCAGATTCAGGAACCAGGGAGGAGTCCTTTGCCTCTGACTTCAATGTCGAATCGGGCTCGGGTGGGGGAAGACTCACGGATTTCGTCCTTTTGCGATTCATCGGCTTGGGTGAAGCGAGGAGACTCCTACTATACTGGACCGATACGCCCAGTGGGGTTCCGGCTCGGGCCAGGAACGCACCGCTGGAACCTGGCGTGCGTGGTCTCGTGCGGTTGTCTGTTGGTACTGAAAGCCTTTTCGGGTAACCACGACCGCGACTAAAGACCACTGCACGTCCGATGCGGAATTCCTTTGAACTATTTTCTAAGAGTTACTTTCATGCTTCCTTGTCAGTTGCGTCTTTCAGCCGGTCCTTATCGGGCGCGTCGCATTCGATCGCTTGCAGCGATCGGCATGTTGGTAGTCATGTGTTCCACTGCCATCGGTGAAACCTGGACCAGTCTTCAGGGAAACCGTTCGGTGGAAGCCAAGATGTTGGGTTTGTGGGAGGATCAAGTTGTGTTATTGATGCACGGTGGTCGCCGAGTCCAAGTGCCGATGGACAGCCTCAACGCGACCAGCCGCATTCAAGCTCGCAAACTGGGAGCGACCTTAGCGGCTGCTCGAGACCAATTGCGGATTGAACTTCAGCGTCGTGCTGAGGCCGAAGCCGCGCCCGCTCCGGATCCGCTACCGACTCCTGAACCCGCCCAGGCTTACGTGCCGCCGCAGCCGGACATGTCGCCGGACGAAGCTTTGCAACATATCCAAGATCAACTTCGTAACGGGCACCCGGTCGTGCTCTACGACAGTTTGCCGATGAGCTATCGCGGGGACCTGAATCAATTGGGCTCGCTGTTTTTGAAAAAGTTGAATGCCAACGATTGGAATAACACGTTCACGCAGTTGCACAGCGTGGCGGATTTGCTGGTCAGTCGACAAAACTGGATTTTCTCGCACCCGCGAATGACCCGAGAGGTTGCTGGTGAGCGAGAGCCTGACGAAACCGGCCGAGCACTCAGTGAAGCCGGAACGGTCTATGAAAAATTAGTTCTGCCCGCGGCCGGCGCGATCCGCTTGGGGTTGCCGCCTAAGCAGTCTTCCGTTGCTGTGATCGCGTCCGAAGGGGTTGGACAGTGGTTGCAGAACCGGGATGTGGCGATGGCTCCCTATCTGGCTGGGCTGATCGGGCAATTTGCAAGTTTCGACAAAAACTGGACCGTGATCGATCCCGAATCCGAGGTCAAATCGGAACGCCACGTTCAAGCGGAAGTTTCGTCCGAAGATGGTTCGGTTTCACGAATCGTTGTGGCGATGTCCAAGGTGGATGGCTACTGGGTTCCAAAGAGTATGGCGGAAGGGTTCGCCGATTGGGTGAAGGAACAAACGACCGCGTTGGAAGCCTTTGATGACGGTTCACTGACGTTAAACGAGTGGCTCGGTGGCCAGGTGATCGCCGCACCACCATCCGATGATGCGAGGGAAGACGATCCGGATTATGGGCGACAAGAGTTTGAAGAATTCGACGAGTTTGATGAATTTGGTGGACGGGAGCCTCGTGCAAGATTGCAAGAGGGCGAGTTGGCGGTAAAGGAGAAGTTCGACCCAGCGGTGATTACGAGTGAACGGGTCGGAACCGGGTTGTTGTTAGTGGAAACGCTCGGACGAATGGTTCAGCCGTTGATGGCTGCCCAGGACGAATTGAGTTTTCATCAAGCAGTGGAAGAGCTCGCCTCGCCGATTTCAAGTTGGTTCGATATGCTTCGTCCATGAATCAAACAAGGATCGCGATCGTCGGTGGAGGGCTATCGGGCTTGGCCGTGGGCTGTCATCTGCGGCTGCTAAGTGCGGAATTGCCGAACGCCCCAGAGATCAGTCTCTTTGAAGCATCCGATCGATTGGGCGGTGTCATTCACACCGAGACCATCGATACCCAAGCTGGTACTTTTACGGTGGACCATGGCGCGGACATGTTCACCACCAACCCACCGGCCGCCATTGATCTATGTCGTCGGCTCGGCGTTGCTGATGAACTTTTGCGTCCCAAGCTCGAAGGGCGAGGAGCGATGATCGCTCGAGCCAACGGGCTGATTCGGATTCCCGAAGGCTTTGTGTTAATGCGAGCAACGAAATTGGGTTCCATGATGACCACGCCGTTGCTTTCTTGGGGTGGAAAGCTTCGCTTGCTGAAAGAGCGTTTTGTACGTCCACGCGAAGCAGAACTTGCGGACGAGAGCGTGGGTTCTTTTGTGCGGCGACGACTTGGCAAGGAATGCCTGGACAACATCGTCGCGCCTTTGGTGGCAGGAATCTACACAGCGGATGTCGACCGGCTGAGTATGGCGGCGACGATGAAGCCTATCTGGGACATGGAGTCTACCGACGGCTCGCTCGCTCGGGCAACACTTCGTCGCATCCGCAGCGGCCAGGATTCCACTGAACAAGGCAGCAGCGGAGCTCGCTATGAACAGTTTCGAGCGTTTCCCGGCGGCATGATCGGAATGATTCAGGCTCTTCGTGATGGTTTGGGAAGCGAACGGATTCATACCGAACACGCCGTGGAATCGATGCAGCGAATCGATGACGGACGATTCCAATTGTCTTGTTCCGATCAAGTGTTTGATCACGTCGTGCTAGCCACGCCGGCGCGGGTCTCAACCCGGATTCTGAAATCGCTTAATGCACAGCCGGGTGTAACGCCAGCCAGCGATCAACCAGCCAGCGATCAGCAAGAAGAACAATCCGCGGCAATCACCTCGGCGGCTTCGGTGTTGCGTAGCATCCCGTATGCGTCCACCGCGATCGTGGTGATGGGCGTGCCACGCAGTCGAGTTTCGCGATTGCCCAAGACGTTCGGGTTTGTGGTGCCGCCGAAAGAGAACCGCGTGGTGTTAGCGGGCAGTTTTGCCAGCGAAAAGTTTGCCCAGCGGGCGCCCGATGATCACGTCATTGTTCGGGCGTTTGTGGGGGGCGTCTTGCAGCCGGAAATTCTAAAGCGTGACGATGATCAGATCATTCAACGAGTCGCCGGTGAACTTGGCGAGTTGATTGGTCTCGATACGAATGATGATGTGCGTTCGTATGCAGCTTTTACCAAAGTCGTGCGGTGGACCAACGCAATGCCGCAATACGAAGTTGGCCATTTAGATAAGGTGGACCAAATTCAGTCGGCGATGAAACGCATCCCTGGCGTCTGGTTGCAAACCAACGCAATCGGCGGTGTTGGAATCGCGCCGGTCATTGCTTCCGCCCAGCGTACCGCCCAGGCGATCCTTGCGAAGGTCTCAGACGCCTGACATGCTGCATCGGCCTACTGACAACGCAACGTGATCAGTGATAGCTCGGGACGACATCGCAGACGCAACAGATGAACGCCACCCAGTCCTCGAGACACATGCATGGTTGTGGGGGCACGATAAAAGTCGCCCGACGCCCATCGGCTTCCATGCCAACTAGGGCTCAAGATTGGCCCAGCGATTGGCAACCGGCCCTGGCCTCCGTGAGTGTGTCCGCAAAGCATCAAGTCGACGTAGTGCTGGCGAGCCCAGTCAAATTGATCAGGACTGTGGCTCAAGCAGACTTGCAGGCAATTAGGCGATTCGCACTGCATCGCTTCCTGTTCAATATCTGACTCGGTTGGACGTCCAAACCAAGGGTATTCGTTGCCTATGATTAAGATCTCCGCATCCCGGCAAGATGCCAATTGGCAACGGCCGCCGACATCCGTCCAGCCGACCGATTCCATTGACTGACGGACTTGGTTTGGATCGGCTACGCGGGTGTCGTGATTGCCAAGGATGAAGAATCGCCCGTCCCGCGCCGTCGCCGGTCCGAACAAATCGGGAAGCCAATCGACACACTCTTGGACATCAACGATGTCACCGGTCAACGCCATCGTATCACTGTCGAATCGGTTGGCGTGTTCAATCACATTTTCGATGTAGCTGGGATTCACGTGACCGGTGAGATGGATGTCTGATAGGTGGGCGATCCGGTATCCATCCAGCGACGGTGATAAGTCTTTGAGTGGAATCTCAACGTGTTCGATCGCCAAGTCGAACATTTGATTTCCTGGAAGTCGGCTCGCCAATCGAGATTTGTCTGTTCGCGAATATCTCTGCATCGCCGCCGCATCGGCTTGCTCCGTTTGCACGCGTCGGATGACCGTCGCTTGCTGCACGCCGAAGATGGGACGCCACGTCAGCCACAAGACACCCAAGATTCCTCCGGCGACCAAGCACGCGGCACCATAGACTCGCAGCATGATAGGGAGGTGATACCAATGTCCGTTACCGGTCAGTAATTCTTGCAGTGGTTGGTATGCGACCATGGAGATCAAAAATAGCGAGATCCACATTTCCACGAACAAGATCTTTTCAGTTCGCTTAATGGTTCGGCGTTTCCAACCCAACGAATTCAGACGGTTGTAGGCGGCCAAGTGCAAACCGAAGTGAGCTAGCACGAAGAACGCGATAACGCCCCACGCAAGTTCCGCGGGGACTGCTTGACTGGCTGAGATAACGGGAAAACTCGAAAGCATGGTGAACACTCAGCTATCTCGCTGAGGAAGAGCTTTAGGCTTCATTACGGCGATCATCTTGGCCAGTTTTGGGTCTAATGAATCGCTCCAGCTTTCAATTTGGCAACGAAAGATCGCCAACGCCGCCGTCGGCAACGCGGCCATCTGGCCACACAGCCAACCGGCCGCTTCGCTGATTCCAGGATTGTGGGCTAGCACTAGTATTGTGGCGGGGCCGGGTGAAGGATCATCGTCGGCGACTAGGGTTTCCGTATGGAGAGTTTCAAAGATAGTATTCGGGGACGCCAGATAAAGCGGTGGGCAAATTGCGATTCGCGGCGGGCTGGTCCACTGTTGGAGCATTAGATCTGCGGTCTGTTGAGTGCGGGTCGCCGACGAGCAAAGGATCAGATCGGGGCGGTATCCCTGCTCGGAAAGCCATTGCGCCATTTCAGGTGCGTCTCGTTGCCCCCGTTGGTTGAGCGGACGATCATGATCTGAAAGCTCCGGCCCTGACCAGTCACTCTTGGCGTGACGCATCAAAATCAGCCGACGTTGGCCACCGCGTGGAGCGGCGTTTGAGGGCGCTGGGGCGGGGGAATCGTCCGTCGCGTTACTGCGATTCATGAAGTTTGCCTGAAGATAAGAATGTCAGCGAGATCGTTGCAACGTTGGCAAAGCCGCTATAGTAACCACCCCAGCGTTTGAGCGTCACGCCCATCCGTTTCACTCGTCTTTTGTAGGAACCCAAATGTCTTCTCTGATTAGTCGTTTTCTTGGCTGGCGATTCGCGACAATCGCTAGCGTCATTTTGGTTCCGACCGTGGCGTCGGCTGAAGATTGGCCCGCTTGGATGGGGAGCGAGCGTGAGGGTGTCTATCTAGATGAATCGATCATCGAAGAAATTCCCGGTTCGGGCCTGCCGGTACTTTGGCGAGCACCCATTGCCGGCGGTTACGCAGGGCCTGCGGTAGCCGATGGCAAGGTCTTCGTTTTTGATTACGTGAAACAGTCCGGTGAAGCTTTCAACGATCCGGGCAAGCGAGCCAATTTGTCTGGTAAAGAACGCTTGTTGTGCTTGGACCAGCAAACCGGCAAGCAATTATGGATTCATCAATACGAATGTCCTTACAGTGTGTCGTATCCCGCCGGTCCACGCTGCACACCTACGGTCGACGGTGATCTTGTCTTTTCGTTGGGTAGCGAAGGTAACTTGAAGTGCTTAAAGACCGATACTGGTGACGTGGTTTGGAGCAAGTCGTTGAAGGACGATTTCAATGCAACGGTTCCGATTTGGGGTTTTGCTTCGCACCCCTTGGTCGATGGTGAATTGCTCTACACGATGGTAGGCGGTGATGGGCAAGGCATTGTCGCATTTGACAAACGAACCGGCGAGGTGCGTTGGAAGAAGCTGGATACGCCGGCGGGATATTGCCCACCGTCAATCATCGAAGCAGCTGGCAAGCGACAATTGCTTGTTTATCACCCCTTTGGTGTTGATTCGCTGAATCCTGAAAACGGCGAGTCATATTGGAATGTTGAAATCTCGCCAGCGTTTGAAATGTCCATCGCCCGTCCGATGCGAGATGAGAATCTGTTGTACGTATCAGGCATTCGTACCGAATCGGTCATGCTGAAGATGGACGACAATTCCACCTCGGTAAGTGAACTTTGGCGAGGCGAGCGTGGCACGTCGGTCTTCAGTGCAAACAGCACTCCGATGTTCGTCGATGGGATTGTCTATGGAACGGATTGCAATGAAGGAAACCTGATTGCGGTGGATGCGAAAACAGGCGACCGGATCTGGACGACCTTTCAAGCGACTCGCCCTGAAGAAAAGCGTTTCGTCAAACATGGCACCGCGTTTCTGACGCGGATTGGCGATACAGATCGTTATCTTTTGTTCAATGAAATGGGCGATTTGCTGATGGCGAGATTAACCCGCCAAGGTTACAAAGAACTCGGTCGCTTTCATGCTGTTGAACCAACCAGTGAAGCGTTCGGACGGGACGTCGTTTGGAGTCATCCGGCCTATGCCGATCAAACCGCGTTCATCCGCAATGACAAAGAAATCATTGCCGTCAGCCTCAAACGCCAGAACTAGTTTTCACGACTGGGCCGTCGTGAAATGATTCCGGCTAGACACGGTCTCTAGCTGGGAAGCGGTATCATCTGTAATTGCACCGAAGCGACACCAGCCTGCACTACAAGCGGCTGGTACCCAGTCCATCGATTTGCTCGTTCAATGTGCAAATATCGTAGACGTAGCCGATGCCGAACAGACCGCCGGTCACCAGGTACAAGAGTCCCGTGATCCACTTGCTCATGTAAAACCGGTGAACGCCGAAAATACCAAGGAAGATCAGCAACACCCACGCCACGCTGTAATCGACCTCGTTGGGGCGGAAACGGGATTCCGCTTCGGCTTCCATTGACGGAATCAAGAACAGGTCGACGATCCAGCCAACCAGAAACAAGCCACCGGTGAAGAACCAAATCGCTCCCGTGATCGGCTTGCCGAAATAAAATCGGTGGGCACCGGTGAACCCGATCACCCAAAATAGGTACCCAATAAGTGCCGGGTGTGTTGGTTCCCGAGCGATACTGGATTCCCCGTTTTCGTGAGGAGGCAATCCGGATCCTGTGGGGGCAGATCCGGTGACGGGCGATTGGTAGGCTTGATAGGTGTTCATTTTTATTGGATTCGCTTGGGGTGGTTGGATATTGGTAATGAGGATGTTTTTTCTTGAAAATGCTATCCGTTGATGCGTTACGTCGAACTTCATTGCCGCAGTAACTTCTCGTTCCTCGAGGCGGCTTCGCATCCAGACGAACTAGTCACCCGAGCGGCTGAACTAGGCTACGAAGGCCTCGCACTGACCGATCGAGAATCCATCGCGGGTGTCGTTCGGGGACACACGCCCGCCAAAGAAGCGGGATTGAAATACATCGTCGGTACGGAAGTGCATCCGCTCGACACACCACCGTTAGTTTTGTGGCCGACCGATCGTGCTGCGTATGGACGAATGTGTCGGCTCTTATCACTAGGCCGAATGCGATGTGAAAAGGGGCGCTGCGAACTCCGTTTTGAAGACATTTCCCAATACTCCGAAGGCATATTAGCGGGCGTCAATCTGGCAAGCTCGCCATTGGAGGCTGCAAATACCAGGCCAACGGCTAATACGGGACCCAGCCAGCATCCTCGCAAATTTTTGCGTGGGGCATTTCGAGATGTCTTCGAGGACCGTGGCTATTTGCTGGCGTCACTGCATCGTGGAATTGATGATGCCGCTCAGGCGGCGTGGTTGCGCGAGACCGCCATCGCGTGTGACGTCCCGCTGCTCGCTTGCGGTGATGTTCGTTATCACACTGCCCAGCGGATGATCTTGCATGACTGTGTGACCGCTATCGCCAACGGCACCACCATTGATGCGGTCGCGGCCCAACGGTTGCCTAATAGTCAGCATCACCTTCGGACGCTTCGTGAAATTGAAGAAGTGTACCATGAGATGCCCGATGCAATCGCACGGACGATCGAAGTCGCCGACCGATGCCAATTCAGTCTTGATGATTTGCGGTACGAGTATCCCATTGAAACCGCCCCGCAAGGCATCACCCCGATCGAGCACCTCAAACGGCTGACTTGGGAAGGAGCACAGCAACGCTGGCCCGAGGGCGTCTCGCAACATGTCATCGACATGTTGAAACATGAGATCACGCTGATCGAAGAGCTCCGCTACGAAGCGTACTTCTTGACCGTTTGGGACCTGGTGCGTTTTGCACGTTCGCAAAATATTCTTTGCCAAGGTCGTGGTTCGGCGGCGAACTCTGCCGTGTGTTACTGCCTAGGGATCACCGCTGTTGATCCGACGCAAACGGATCTTCTATTCGAACGATTCATCAGTCGCGAACGCGGTGAAGCTCCCGACATTGACGTTGACTTCGAACACCAACGCCGCGAAGAGGTGCTGCAGTACCTCTATGAAAAGTATGGCCGCGATCGAGCCGGGATGACGGCGACGGTCACCACCTATCGCAGCAAGAGTGCGATTCGCGAAGTGGGGAAGGCGTTGGGGGTTTCGCCCGATGTGATCGACTCCGTTGCCAAGCTCAGTGGAAGTTATGGCCGCAACACGGAACTGCCCGAACGATGTCGGGAATCAGGACTGAATCCAGACACGCCGCTCGGTAAGCGTTTTCTCTATCTAATAGAAACGTTGGTGGGTTTCCCTCGTCACCTGTCTCAGCATGTGGGCGGGATGGTGATGACCGCAGGGAACTTGTGTGAACTGTGTGTGACCGAAAACGCGGCCATGCCAGGACGAACGGTGATCCAGTGGGACAAGGATGACCTGGATGAACTAGGGATTTTGAAAGTCGACGTGCTTGCGTTGGGAATGTTGTCGGCCATTCGGCGGTGTTTTGAATTGGTGCGTGAACATCACCAACGCGAGTTGACGCTCTCGACGATTCCCGCCGACGACACGCCGACGTACGACATGATTTGCAACGCGGATACGATCGGTGTTTTTCAAATTGAAAGCCGGGCGCAAATGAGCATGCTGCCTCGTCTTCGTCCGCGGTGCTACTACGACCTAGTGATCGAAGTTGCGATCGTGCGTCCGGGGCCGATCCAAGGCAACATGGTGCATCCATTTCTGGCGGCTCGCGAGGATCCCGAGGCAGCCATTTATCCCAACGACGCCATCAAGCGAGTGTTGGAAAAGACACTCGGTGTGCCGATCTTCCAAGAACAGGCCATGCGGTTAGCCGTTGTCGCGGCCGGCTTTACCCCCGGCGAAGCCGACCAACTGCGACGCGCGATGGCGGCTTGGCGACGACCGGGAGTGATCGATCGTTTCCGCATCAAGTTACTTGAAGGAATGAAAGCGAGTGGATTGCCCCCAGAGTTTGCGGAACATGTCTTCCATCAAATCCGAGGGTTTGGCGAATATGGATTTCCTGAATCGCACGCGGCAAGTTTCGCACTATTGGTTTACGCGTCTTGTTATTTGAAATGTCACTACCCGGCGGCGTTCTGTGCGGCGCTACTGGATAGTCAGCCGATGGGATTTTATGCGCCATCTCAGTTGGTCTCCGATGCGCGTGCTCACGGCGTGCGAGTTCTACCGATCGATGTCAATCACAGCGATGTTCGGACGCGTTTAGTAGAAGATGCCAATCGGTTCGGGCCAGCCATTCGGCTTGGTTTGCAGATGGTTCGCGGGTTGCCAGAATCAGTTGCCGACGCCATCTGCCAGTGCCGCAGCGAAGGTGGCTCGTTTGTCGATCTGAGTGATCTAACTCAGCGAGCAGGTTTGACCCGAAGCGTGATTGCTACCTTGGCCGATGCCGATGCACTGGCCTCGATCGCGCAAGATCGTCGGGCTGCGGTTTGGCAATCATTGGCAACCGAGGACGCGAGTGCCGAGATGCCTTTGCTGGCGGATTTGCAAACAGACAACAGCGTTCCCGATGAATTGATCTCGATGACTCCCGTGGAAGAAGTCCATCGCGATTACCAGACGACAGGGCTGAGCCTGAAAGCGCATCCGGTCTCGTTCATTCGCGGCGAACTTGACAAGATGCGGTGTCGTCGAGCCAGCGACCTGCCTTCGCTGCGAGATGGAATGCACGTTCGCGTCGCGGGATTGGTGCTGATGCGGCAGCGTCCGGGGACGTCCAAGGGCATCACATTCGTGACCATCGAAGACGAAACCGGCAGCATGAACTTGGTGATTTTTGCCGCTGTCTGGAAAACGTTTTTCAAGATTGCCCGTGTCAGTAACGCATGGATCGTTCATGGCAAACTTGAAAACCGAAAAGGTGTGATTCACGTGATCGTTGGACGAATCGAAGACATGTCCGAAACGGTCGACGGCTTGCATTTGAAGTCACGCGATTTCCATTAGCCCGCCGCATTCGTCTGCGGCTGTTCACTCTTGATCTTTGCCACCGGTTCGGCGAGACTGGAATGAGTTCCACTGGCTGGTTGTGATCCAGCTTCATGTCATCGACTCGTTCGTCCGGTTCGCAGCGTCGAACCTCTTGAATGCCCGTCTCGAAACTCCGTCGCCAGATTGCCTGGGTGGCGGCCCGTTTGATGCACAACCGCGAAGTCGCGGAGTACTACCAAGCAAAACAGAAAGCCGCCAAAGCCTGCGCTCGCGGTTGGGTTAAACCCGCTGATTTGCCTAGTAACGCGGAAATTCGCGAGCAAGTTCAACTGCTCTCTCGGCTTCACGACACCACCTCGCCCGAGCAAACGCTGCAGGCGATGAGGATCCGCGCTTTGTGGTGGATGCGGCAGTTGGCGCAATATCATCCTAAGTTGATCGGCAGTGTGCTGACCGGTGGGATTCGTGAAGGTTCCGATATCGACTTGCATGTGTTTGCCAATCATGCCGACACCATCGCAGATCAACTCGAAGGGCTCGGGGTGAGCTATGAACTGGAACGCAAGCGACTGGTCAAGAACCAGGAATTAAGAGTCTTCACGCACATTCATGTTCGTGATGAGTTTCCGATTGAGTTGACCGTCTATTCCACCTCACAAATCGGCGTGCGATTTCGCAGTAGCATCACAGGGAAATCCATCGAGAAAGCTTCCGCCGACGATCTCGAAAAGCTAATTCACCTCGAGCACGGTGTGGATCCTTCGCAACTTGCCGCGAACATTGTCGAAATGGATAGCAGACCGGATCGATGGAATGTCTTTCTGGCGTTGTTGCTTCCGCTTGAAAACGTCAAGCAAAGACCAACCTATCACCCAGAGGGCGACGCGCTATTTCATAGCTTGCAAGTCTTCGAACTGGCTCGCGACGAAGCCGCTTACGATGAAGAATTCTTGTTGGCGGCGTTGCTGCATGATGTGGGAAAAGCAATTGATCCGCGTGATCATGTGGCAGCGGGCTTGGAAGCTCTCGATGGATTCATCAGCAGTCGCACGGCGTGGCTAATCGCCCATCACATGGAAACGCACAAGATCCACGATCACACGATCGGCGCCCGCCGACGCCGCGTTCTGGCATCACATCCTGATTTTGAAAGTTTGTTGATGCTAGGTGATTGTGACCGAGCCGGACGCGTCCCCGGTGTCGAGACTTGCACCGTCGAAGAAGCACTCGATTACATCGAACAACTCGGTGAAATGTTCGGGTAGCTCAGCGTCGTTGGTGCCGATGTCGTGAAGGCGACTATTTTGGACGGATCGAGTGTGGTGATGTTCTAGGTAGGTGATTCCGCTAAATTTAGTGTCCCTCCTTTCATTCCCACCTCAGTCAAAAGTCTCTTTGCCATGAGAATGTTCTTCGTCCTCCTGCTTTGTTCGCTTCCGTTCGTTGCCATCAATGCCCAAAAAAAACAACCAGCGCCGATCGAGAGTCTCGATCCTGAAATGGCGGATGGCAAGCAGGCTGATGATGGTTTGGCCTGGTATGACGTCACCCAGTGGGATGTCGAGGGACGAATCTTACCGGGGCAAGAACGACAGCGTTGGTTTGATCGACTACCGAGTTCCGCTGAACAAACTGTGACTAACGCCGTTTGGAACCTCAGTCGTCACAGTGCAGGAATGATGGTCATGTTCAAGACGGATGCCACGGCGATTCACATCGATTACAAGCTGCTGAGTAATCGCTTGCAGATGCCACACATGCCCGCGACGGGAGCCAGTGGTGTGGATCTCTATGCACGTGACGACAGCGGGAAATGGCGATGGGTGCAGGTGACGCGGCCGACGACCCAGGAAGTGAAGACGAAGCTTGTCGACGGACTGGCCGAAGGTTATCGCGAGTTCGCTGCGTATTTGCCACTATTTAATGGTGTCGAATGGATGAAGATCGGAGTCGCCCCAGATAGTAAGTTCGAGACATTGTCCCCGCGAGCGAAACCCATCGTGTTCTACGGTACCAGCATCACCCACGGTGCTTGTGCCAGTCGTCCAGGCATGGTGCACACCGCGATCTTGGGACGCCGATTGGATATGCCGGTGATCAATCTTGGTTTTTCCGGCAATGGCAAAATGGATGCAGCCGTGGGCGATTTTCTGACACAAATCGATGCCGCTGTGTTTGTGATCGATTGCTTACCGAATATGAACGCGAGCATGGTTTTGCAAAAATGCGTCCCATTGGTCCAACAGATCCGTGAAAAGAAACCTGACACACCCATTGTTTTGGTGGAAGACCGCCGCAATACCAATAGCTGGATTCTTCCGACCCGTGACAAACACCACACTGCCAATCACAACGCACTGCAGGCCGCATATCAAGAATTGAAATCGAATTCGGTCAAGGACCTGTATTACATCTCGGGCGACGCGTTGTACGGATCCGATGGCGAGGGTTCAACGGATGGTTCGCACGCGAGCGACTTGGGGTTCATGCGTCAAGCGGATGTCTTTGATCCAGTGCTTCGCCAAGCTTTACAACTTGAAAAATAGACCACGTCCACTGCTGATGTGCCGAAAACTGACGTGAGCGGATTTAGATTGCATGAAGCAACCTATCGCGACCGGTCGATTAACAGAACGGGATTAGAGCCCGTTCGGCTGGCTGGCCGGATCGTTTGGGGGCGACGGAAGCCCGGTGGCAATGTTGAATAACAATCGCTTTCCCGCATTGACGGAGCTGATCGATTTCCATCGCTCACGCGATTGCTGCTGCGAACCTCCTTCAAAGTAGGGTTCACCATCGATGGCGCGGTTGTAATGCGTTGCGATTTCATCAGGGGTCAAGGCGAAATCGTACAACGCGATTTCATCCAGTGTACCGTTGAAGGGCTCGTTCATTGTCCAATTGTTATTGCCAATTGCCGCTTTGGCCGACCCACCGCTGAGGGCCAAGATCCCCATGGGAAATTGGTGTTCAAAACGCAATTCGCCGTCGATGTAGAGGCACTTCTTACCGCTGAAGCTGTCGTATGTCGCAACCACATGATGTGGTTTGCCATCGGTTAAGTCAGCAATGGTAGGGCGTCCGTCGATACCATCGAGCGGCATGTCAAGTTCGCTGTAGCCGAGCTTTTCTAAGTGCAATCCAAACGACAGGCAGGGACCAATGTCCACACGCGGCAATGCGAAGCCGCGAACGTCGTCATCGTTTTGGAAACAGAGCAGAACCCGATAGTCGCCATCTTCCTTGCGAAAGATTTCGTCGTAGTCTTTGTATTCTCCGCTCCAGTTGGACACAAACATCGCTTCGACGGAGATCCCACTGCTGAATGCCATTACACCTGTTCCGACACTCGTTCCCAAGCCTTCTTCGATCTGCAGATAGGCGTCGGTATTGTTGTCGAAATGAACCGCTCCCTTACCAACGATGCCAGCGGTAGGTGTCGCGTTGCTGCCGTAGGTTAGGGGAATGGTTGGCTGCTTCTCTGGTTCTACGTTGGGAGACGAAGGGTGTTCTTCGAAGTCCCAGTAATACAAAGGCAATCGGATGCGAGATTGCACATCGACTTGTCCATCGATCACTTGAATTGCGATCTGTTGATCATCGATGACATCCACTTCGAACTCTGTTCCCATGTCGATGATTCGCAGGTTCGCCGTGATGATTGAAAACTTGGAGTCGGGGTCGTTTAGCTTTGCATGCACGGATCCTTTGTAAAGCACTCCACTGGCACCAGAGTTGATTCCAAACAAGGCAGGCCCCTGCACGTGGAGGGTAGCACCACTGGTCGTTCGGAACTTGGTCGCACCACGGGATACCGCTAATGTTACTGGTCCGGTGGCGTCACGACTTTTTCCGATCGTACCTACCTTCTCCATTGGTTGTTCGCGATGGTCGTAACTGTAGGACATTGCATGGATGTCCAACTGTGGCGATGTCGACGATATGGGGTCCAGCAATGCAGACCGATTGCCTGCCCACCGTAGCCCAATGATGATCAATACCGAGGCCGCAAGGGCTACCGCGGTTGCGGTGACCCATCTGGGAAGTTGATCTGAGGTGGCTGTCGTTTTCGCCGCCGAAGTGTGTTGGGTGTTGGATAGGGAGTCCTGCACACTGGGCATCGCTGGTCGCGTCATGCCGATCTGGCCATGCACCATCGTGTATCGCAGATACACCCGTTGCGCGTCAGGATCATCGATCAACATCGACTCGAGTTCTGCCGTTTCGTCGGCGGACGCGGTGCCATCGATCTGCAGATCGGCAAGATCCAGCAAACGTTGCTGCGCGGTTGGTTTATTGAGTGGATTCATTTTGCGGGCTCTTAGTTTTTCGCGACGATTCTCTGGGCTTCAAGACAACTTCACGGTTTGAAGATGGCTTCTAAGGGAGATCGTTTCCTAGTTTCAATTCGACACACTCCGACAACGACCGACGCATGACTTTCAGTGATTTGTAAACCGCATGCACTGATCGCTGCCATCGTTTTGCGATTTCAGCGGCCGATTGATTTTCGCCATAAAACAAGTGAATCAATTCTTGCTGGCGTTCGCCCAGCAATTTCACGCACTCTTCCATCGCTTCCTGACGTTGGCTGATCTCGGGGCCTAGCCCGAGGGCCGTTGCCGAGATTTCGCTCATCAACGCCTCACTAAAAACATGTCGATCACGGTCGCGTGTGCGCCAATGCTTCAGTACTTGATGTCGTGTGACCCCCAACGCCCAAGCCGCAAAGTTCTCGTCCCGACGGAAACTGGAAAAGCTTTGCCAAAGCTCGAGACATGTTTCTTGATAGACGTCGTCGACTGCGGAAGGCTGATAAATCAACGACCGAATGTAGGCGAGCACGCGAAACTGGTCTCGCGTGAATAACCGCAGGAATACCTCGTAATCGTCGTGTTTAGTCAGCGGTTCGGTTTCCATTCCGCAAATCTCGATTGCACCAACGAGGAAAGTTGAAAGTCTCGCTACGGCTATTGCCGGCCACGAAAAACGCTGCTCTTGCAGCGGCCACTGCTAAGAATGGCGCGCCGGCGTTCGATTTGATACCTCTTTAGAAAGAATTCCGTGTTTGGGTACCAATCCCGCTTTCACCGGGTCACTCCTCGTTACTGCTGAAGACTTCCTTTTGTTTCCTCCGGTTTCGGGTAGAGAGATTGTTGTTGCTAGAAGCAAATCGAAACGCGATTGGGTTCATGCTGTTGCTTTTGTGTGCAACCAGTGGTTTGTCGCTTGATAAGGCAGAAGCATCGGTATCGGCAGACGGTGGTTTGTTCGAACAGCAGATCGCACCGTTGCTGGCCCGGCGTTGTCTGTCGTGTCACAGCGGCGATATGCCCGAAGGAGGCTTTTCGGTGCAAGATTCCGCGGCGTTCTTCGCCGACGGGTTTGTCGAGGCGGGAGATTCCGCGTCCAGTCATTTGATGGATCTCATTTCTCCCGATGGAAATAAGGCGCAAATGCCTAAGGATGCCGATCCTTTGTCTGGAGAGGAAATTGCGGCAATCGCGAGGTGGATCGATGCGGGGGCGAATTGGCCCGACGGTCATGTCTTGCAAGAGGCACTCATTGATGATTTCGATTGGTGGTCTTTTCAGCCGATTTCTTGCCCCTCCGTTCCCCAGTCGGATGATCCGTGGGCGCGGTCTCCAATTGATCAGTTTGTGCTGCGGAAATTGGATCAAAAGGGACTCACTCCCTCACAACCTGCGGATCGGCGAACTTTGATCCGCCGCCTCACCTACGATCTGACTGGGCTTCCACCGACGCCTGCGGAGGTTGCCAGTTTTGTTGCCGATCCCGATGAAAAGGCATACGAAAAACTCGTCGATCGATTACTGGAATCGAAGCACTACGGCGAGCGATGGGCACGGCATTGGCTGGACGTCGCCAAGTACGCTGATTCCAACGGCTACGACAAAGACAAGCTGCGGCCCAACGCTTGGCCCTATCGCGACTATGTGATTCGGTCGTTCAACGAAGACAAGCCCTACTCAAGGTTTGTGCAGGAACAAATCGCCGGCGACGTGCTATTCCCTGGAACAGCCGACGGCACGCTGGGGTTGGGGTTTATCGCCGCCGGACCGTGGGACTTCATCGGACATGTCGAGGTATCTGAATCCAAGCTGGACGGCAAGGTAGCTCGTAATCTCGATCGCGACGACATGGTCTCCGGTGCGTTCAATACGTTCTGCAGCGTGACGGTGCAGTGTGCGCGTTGCCACAACCACAAATTCGATCCGATCACTCAAGAGCAGTACTACGGCTTGCAAGCAGTCTTTGCCGCCGTTGATCGCGCCGATCGAATGTTTGATGTGGATCCAGAGGTTGCACAAAAACGCCAGCAGTGGAACAAACAGTTGGCAACCGCGAAAGCGATGCGAGAGGACATCGAAAACGAGATTACCAGGTTGGGTGGGAGCGAACTCGCTGAATTGTCGGCGAAGATCGCCAACCTGAGCAAAGATTTGAAGCCAAACAAGATTCCCGAATATGGGTATCACAGTGAAATCGTAGCGGCTCTCGATTCGGAAAAATGGGTTGAGGTCGAATTGAAGTCAGAAGTTCGGGCGTCGCGAATTGTGCTACACGCCTGTGATGACGACTTCAACAAGATCGGTGCGGGTTTCGGATTTCCGAAACGGTTCAAGATCGAATCCGCCGATGATGCTGGGAAGTGGACCACGATCTCCGACAACACGGCAGCCAACTATCCCAATCCAGGGCTGAAACCGGTCGAGTTCAAATTCGCAGAACGTCCTGTTAGACGCGTCCGTGTTACGGCGACTCGTCTGGCCAAACGCAGTTCCGACTTCTTCTTTGCACTTGCCGAGCTGCGAATTTTCTCTGCTGACCAGAATGTTGCGATGGGTGCGAAGGTTCATTCGCTTGATTCGACCGAAGCCCCCGTTCGATGGAGTCGTCAAAATTTGACCGACGGTAAATGGCCTCATCTTGGCACACCCGACGCCATACAGCGGATTTCCAAGTTGACTCAGACGCGAGACAAAATGCTTGCCGCGGTAACCACGCCGGAGCTTGCGACTCGGCGCAGCGATGCAACACGCAAGATCAACGAGGCCGAGGCGATACTGGCTGAGCTACCGCCGCAACAAACCGTCTATGCGGCGGCAACGAAGTTTACGGCTCAAAGCAATTTTAAGCCTACCGGTGGTAAACCGCGCGAAGTATTCGTTTTACATCGTGGCGAGGTCGCGATTCCAGGTGATCCCGCGGTACCCGGTGTGATACCGCTGGCCAGCGATGCTCAGTGGCAATTCGACGCCAACTTGAATGAAGCCGAACGCCGAGCGCAATTGGCCACTTGGTTAACCGATCGCGAGCATCCGCTAGTTTGGCGATCGATCGTCAATCGCATATGGCAATACCATTTCGGCCAGGGAATTGTCGCGACCCCAAACGACTTCGGTCGAATGGGAGCCGAACCGACGCATCCTGAACTGCTCGATTGGTTGGCGGTCGAGTTCCGCGATGGCGGTCAATCGATGAAGGCATTGCACCGCATGATCGTCAACAGCAACACGTACCGACAGTCCTCCGCAGATATTCCTGCTAATTCCTCGATCGATGCGAGCAATCAATACTTGTGGCGATCCAACCGCCGTCGCCTTTCCGCGGAAGAGCTGCGAGATTCGATTTTGTCGGTCAGCGGATCGTTGGACAAAACGATGGGTGGTCCCGGGTTTTACTTGTTTGCCTTGGAGAAAACGGCCCACTCGCCTCACTATCAATATCACAAGTTCGATCCTGCTGATAAGCGATCGCATCGCCGCAGCATCTACCGGTTCATCGCGCGGTCGCAACCCAATCCCTTCTTGACGACGCTCGATTGTGCTGACTCGTCGCAGAGCACTCCACGTCGAAATGAGACGCTGACATCGCTACAGGCACTTTCTCTGTTGAACAACAAGTTCAATCTGGTGATGGCGCAAGCGTTTGCAAAGCGATTGCAATCCGAGCAAAGCGAGCTTCCTGGCCAAGTTGAGCGAGCGATGCAGTTGCTTTCGCAACGACCTGCGACAGCGGCCGAGCGAGATGACCTCGTTGCTTACGCCCAAGATCATGGATTGGAAAACCTGTGTCGGATTTTGTTTAACTTAAGTGAATTTGTGTTTTTGGACTGATCGTTAGTATGCAAAATTGAAGAGAATTCGTCCGACAAGCAGGTACCAACTTTGGTGCGTTGGCGATGGCGGCAATGCTGCAAGGCGAGGCGCAATCAGCCAGCGGGGGAGCGGTTCAAGTGCTGCACCATCCACCCAAAGCAAAACGTGTGGTGCAGTTGTTCATGGCTGGCGGAGCAAGTCACATCGACTTGTGGGATCACAAGCCAATGTTGGAGAAATTTCATGGTCAGAAATCGGACTTTGGCGAACCGGTTGAAGCGTTCCAGAATGGCTTGGGACCGTGGATGAAGTCGCCGTTCAAGTTTGCGCCGTATGGTAAGACGGGCAAACAGCTCAGTGAAGTGGTTGCTCCCTTGGGAGATTGTGTCGACGACATCGCATTTGTTCACAACATGGTCGGCAAAACGGGCGTTCATTCGCAGGGCACCTACCTGCAAGCAACCGGATTCCAACGCCCAGGATTTCCCGGCATGGGAGCCTGGGTGAGTTACGGTTTAGGGGCGATCAATGAAAATCTGCCGACGTTCGTTGTGTTGCCCGACCATCGCGGCTTCGCCAGCAACGGTCCCAAAAACTGGGGCTCTGCATTCCTGCCAGCCAGTGCGCAGGGCACCACCATCTTTCCGCAGCGAGAAAACCCGATCGATGACCTAACCGCTCGTGCTGACTTTGTTACTGCAGCGGGTGACCGTGACGGCTTGGCCGTGCTGGAGCGAATGAACCGCCGCCATCTACAGCAACATGCTGGCGATTCACGACTGGAAGCTCGAATTCGATCTTACGAGTTAGCAGCCGCGATGCAGTTGAGTGCCCCCGAAGCACTGGATATCTCCGGTGAAACTGCCGAGACGATGAAGTTGTACGGATTGGATCGAATTGGGGCGACGTATCCCGACAAGATGAACGCAGCGGAGGAGGCGGAGTACTTTGGCCGGAAATGTTTGATAGCCCGACGGTTGCTACAGCGTGGAGTGCGTTTTGTCCAAATCTGGTCGGGCAACGACAATGGATTCCCTCGTCGTAATTGGGATTCGCACGAGGATATCAAACGCGATCACGGGCCGCTGGCAAGTGGAATGGCCGTTGGTACAGCAGCACTACTGAAAGACCTTAAGCGAACCGGGATGCTGGAAGACACGATCGTGTTGTGGACCACGGAATTTGGTCGAATGCCTAGCACGCAAGGCAGTAAGGGCCGCGACCATAACCCGTACGTGTTCACCAATTGGATGTGTGGCGGCGGGATTCGTGGTGGCGTCACGCATGGTGAATCAGATCAATGGGGATACAAGCCGCTAGACCGTATGAATCCCACTCAGGTCTACGACATTCACGCGACGATCCTGCATCAATTGGGAATTGATCACCAGCGTCTGACGGTCCGACACGATGGCGTCGATCGTCGATTGACCGACGTGCATGGACACGTCATTGATGACCTGATTTAGCATCGTTGTTCTTAGCGATTGAGGCCACAACAGTCACAGCCAACCTCCTTTAAACATCATCATCGAAATCAGTCGTGTTGCCGTGGGGACAGTCCCCATTCGTTACAGATGATTGCACGATGGAAAAAAAGCCTTTTCGCTTTAGGTACTAATTCCCCTTTCGACGGGTCATTTAAAAACTACTGGGAAAAGTATTTCCATTTCTCGTCTATTTCTTTTCGAAGGTTGAAAACATGGTTTATTCCAAGAAGATGCGGCAGGCGTTCACGCTCGTTGAGCTCTTGGTCGTGATCGCGATTATAGGAGTCTTAGTCGGGCTCCTGCTTCCTGCAGTGCAGGCAGCACGCGAGGCTGCACGCCGAATGAGTTGCAGCAACAATTTCAAACAGATTGGTTTAGCTATTCATAATTACCATTCTGCGTTTGATGACATGCCGATGCAGGGCTCGGGAACTGCCGAGGATTACTCAAACGTATACGACGTAGCACCGCCTAAGGGAAACAATCGCCAATGGCTTAGCTTTCTTGTTGGAATCACGCCCTTCATTGAACAACAAGCATTATGGGAACAAATCAGTAACCCCTACGTGACCACCACCGGGACCTTTCAAGCGATGGGGCCGATGCCACTTTGGTCGTATGCTCAATACGATGCGAATCCTTATACTCCCGCGATCACGAACATTCCGGGATTTCGCTGTCCAAGTGATCCAGGGAATGGGCTTCCTAGCATGGGACGAACGAACTACGCCGGTTGCTTGGGAGACGCGAATCACACGACGCGAAACATTGAACAGTACCGCCTCGATACTGGGGCCATCAATAGTTCCTTTCGAATTACTGTGTTGACTGGTGCGGCACGCGGTGCGTTTATTCTTCGAAAGCAAATGAACTTTCGCGACATTCTCGATGGCTTGTCCAATACGATTATGTGCGGCGAGATTATGACGGATCTCGGCGACGGAGACATTCGATCGACACCCGCGAATGCCGGTGGTAGGACCGCGTCTCAGTGGAAGGCTGGCGGCGTTTTGCGTTGTCGCGCTGCTGGCTTTATCGATCCGGCACGCCCACGATTTTGGCTCTCAACCCGAACCGTTTCTGGCGCTGAAGACCGACGCGGGTCGAAGTGGATGGCATCCATGCCCAACTACACAGGTTTCTACACGATGCTGCCACCGAATACAGAAACGTGCTTTCACGGCAATGTGTACGAGGAATACATCAACTCAACAAGCAGCCATCACCAAGGCGGTACCCATGTGTTGATGGGTGATGGAGCAGTTAAGTTCATCACCGATTCGATCGACGCCGGTAATTCTAATTCCGCTCAAGTGTATACGTATACGCCACAGGACCCAGCGGACTTTCTGCCGGCTGGTTCTCGTAGCCCCTTTGGGCTGTGGGGTGCACTCGGAACACGAGCGAATAAAGAAGTCATCGATACCGACTTCTAGGGTCGAGTTTAACTTTGTCCGGTGGGAAATCATCAAATATCGCTCTCGCATGGAGAGTACGCATGCAACTTTATGGGTTCTTGACCCGTTTCGTCTAATCTAAACGTGAGAGTCTTCCATGGCTAATGTCGGTTCGTTTGTACTGTTTTTCGTTTTCATCGTGGTGGCTGGGTGTGGCGATCAAGAGGGCGCCGTAGCCACTGAAGAACAAATTAAGGCTCACGTTGAAGCGTATGGTGATCAACACGTTGACCCGACTGGTTCGACTCCTCTTATCGACTGAACTTGGCTTTCTAATCAAACGCACTTTTCGATTGATCGACGCAAGTTTGGCTCGCCGGTAACGAAAGTTGGAAGTGTAATGATGGCTACATGCCAAAAAAAATGCACCGGAGTGTAATTTCCGGTGCATCGAATTGGGTTTCGAACGCAGAGACTATTCGCAGCGAACGTTCAATGATCTCGCGTTGGAAACGACAAACTGGTAAGTCGAAAACGCTTGATCTGAAGTACCTAAGAAATTACCGGCCGTAGTGGCTTGCGAGTTTTGAAAACCGCAGTCGTTTAGGAATCCATCGGGGGCGTTGCAGCCGAAGATGAATCGTTCGCCGAGTTCTTCCATGCCTTTCACGAAGTTGGCGATCTCGGCATGTGGGGAGGTACCGTCGACAACGTTTTCGGTGACGATATCGCACCACAGACGACTGTCGGGATGTTCCATTGTTTGGGACGTGGACGTTAGGATTTCGCGGTTCTCTTCGGCCGTGAAGTACATCGAACACCCCTCATAGACGATCACGGTTGGTAACTTGGGATCGAAGTCGGGATGTTGCAAAAGCAGAGTCGCAACGTCGTCGGTTTTGAAATCAGCCGCGATCATTCGGCGACTGACCACAGGCCGGTCAGTCATTTGGGCGATGACCCGAGTTCGTTCTTCCAGCATTTCCGGTAGGTCGAGTTCAAAGAATGTGGGGTTTCCTAAGCTTTCACTCATACGGAACGGACGCATGTCCAGTCCGACTCCCAGGATGACCACTTGTTTGAGATCCGGGACGCTACGGATGGTTTGATCAATGTGAGACGTTCTTGCCTTGACCATGTTTTGCAACTGAGGCAGAACACCGTTAAGGCGTTTGGCAAGCAGTTCCCCGTGGGGGCCAGCAGCGCCGCGCTCGTGTCCGACATCCACTCGCATTGCTTGATCATCAAAGGACGCTCGCAGCCCGGCGATCATTCGAGCGGACGCCTTCAGTTTCTGCGCGAATAGAGGAGAGATCCGTGGTTGTTGCTTGGTTGGCTTCAGTTGAATTGAAGGCTGAGCGAAATACTTCATTTCGGCTTCGGCAATCACTTCATCATTGGAGGTGAAGATAACCGGTAAGGTGACCAGGACTCGTTTACCGGCGAAGTATCGTTGTTGCACCGTGCGAGCGGTGTCTTCTGGAACGATGCAACTGGCTCGAAGGTGTCCTGTGCTTGGGTTTCGATATTTGACATCCATGGCGGCCAGCCAAAGTGACGCCGAGTTTTCCTCTTTGCAGCGATGGACGCCAGCCAGAGGAATGCCGCGAAGCAAAGTGGCGAGAGCGAGCCCGCCGGTATAGTCGGCCGAAAGCGAGATCAATGCAGCTTGGTGTGTCCCGTGCTGATTAGTCGACGCAACGCAAAGCGGCAACTCGGAAACGCAAAAACCTTCTTGAACTTCCTTGACCTGCCAATCGACTGCCTTGAGTACCGGAATGGCGTTGTGCAGAAGCTGAGTCATCAATTCTGGGTTAACGCGATTGCTGTAATCTTCTTCCCACGAAATGGAATGCTCTGCGAATTGTGAAACCACCATGAAGTGCCCCGTATAGGTTTGAGTGAAAACAAAGAGATGTGCCCGACGCCACGTTTTTAGTAAGTGACTTGCGATTTGCGCACTGAAAGGTGGGGCGGTTCGCTGTTTTTCTCCATTAGCGGGGTGATGAGAGCCCGGTCAGGCAAACTGTTACAAGCGTTTTGGACTCTTTGGGTCGTTGGCTGCGCGGTCCCGGTGCAATGAAGTTGAATACCAAGTGACGGTGTGAACGTTGCACATTCTTAGCGCATCCCCCGATGACTAGAGGGCCATTTGTTCAATAGGGTTTTTATGATCACTGCTCACCGGGCTAGGTTCTTCGGCACGCAATCGCACATCAGTAAGGGGTGATGGCTTGGATGCCGCTGTAAGGCAATTACCGAGTGTGCGCATCTTGAGCAGAAATAAGGCATCGGCGCATCGATTGCTATGTAGACATCGTTGCAAGGAAGTATGGGAGAAGTGCTCAATGATTGAGCATCGTTGATGACAACGGGTACATCTCTGTGTCGATCGTAGGCGGCGATTTTGCACAGATGCACATACACTCCAGGTTTGAATGTCTATCGCTTCACCGACCTCGCTAAACAACGCGTCTGCTGCGATCGCTCCGTCGCGTGACTTAGCACCATCGCGTCGCTGTCGACTCATTATTGTTGGCGGTGGTATGTCAGCTTTTGGCCTTTGTGATCGCTTAGCTCGACAAGGATCGATCAGTCAATTTGATGTGACCATTTTTGGCGAAGAGCCTCAGGCGGCCTACGACCGAGTCAATTTGTCTAAGTACTTCACTGGACGATCGGCTGAGGATTTGTCTTTGGCTTCGTCGGACTGGTATGCCGAACATCGGATTGAGTTTCGAACGGGCTGTCGAATTGAAAGAATCAATCCATCGCAGCAATTGATTTTCGACGATAGCCAGCATGCTTACGTTTACGATCAACTAGTGCTTGCGACGGGATCGCATCCGTTCGTTCCCCCAATACCAGGTGTGGAATCGCAGGGTGTTTTCGTCTATCGAACATTGGAAGACCTGAAGGCGATTCAGTCATACTGCGAGACCAACGAAGCGACCGCTGGTGCGGTGATGGGCGGCGGCTTGTTAGGGCTGGAAGCGGCAAAGATTCTGACCGATTTGGGTTTGAACGTCAGTGTCATTGAGATGGCACCTGGTCTGATGCCACGGCAACTGGACTCAGAAGCCGCTAAACGTCTGAAAGTGCACGTCGAATCGCTTGGTGTTGACGTTCACTTAGTTCGGCGAACCGAGAGCATTCACGAGACTGGCGACGGGAAGCTTCGTATTGATTTTGCCAACGCGGATTCGTTGCACGTCGATATCCTGATCGTCGCTGCTGGCGTTCGTCCGAATGATTCCATGGCAAGATCGGCCGGTTTAAAGGTTGCGGAGCGAGGCGGAATTGTCGTCGACGAAAGTCTGACGACCAGCGACTCAAGAATCTTTGCGATTGGAGAATGCACTTCTTATCAGGATCACGTGTACGGCTTGGTGGCACCCTGTTTTCGTATGGCCGATGTGCTGGCTTCTCGGTTGAGCGGCGGGACCACTCGGTTTACGGGTGCGGATGAGTCGGCGGAGTTGAAATTGATGGGGGTCGATGTCGCCACGTTGGGCCGTGCAATCGGAGAATCACCGGGCGGCACGGTGCTGAAGTACCAGGATGATTTTGGGTATCGGAAACTTCTGTTGGAACGCGGTCGGATCGTCGGTGCTTCTTGCATAGGACCTTGGGAAGATCTGCCGTTGATACGTCATGCAATCCATGAACGTGCACGTCTTTGGCCCTGGCAACGAAGTCGCTTTTTGAAAGTGGGTTCTCCGTGGACTTCCGAAGGTGTGTTGCCGATTTCTCAGTGGCCAGCCGACGCGGTGGTGTGTTCATGTTTGTCGGTTAGTAAGTCGACGATTGAATCATTGGTTCATGAAGGTGCTTGCGATGTCCAAACGATCGCCGAACGCTGCGGGGCGTCCACCGCATGCGGAAGTTGTCGGTCGTTGGTCAGTGAATTGGCCGGAACGCCAGCCTCTTCTACCAGTGTTCCCGGCACCAAAACGATGGCGATCGCCTCGTTCTTGGCATTGATAGTGGGAGTTGTTTGGATGGTGATGCCCTCCATTCCATTTGCTGAGAGCGTTCAATCAAGTTGGCGAAGCGTTGATGTTCTTTGGCGGGACGATCTAGCCCGACAGATCACCGGATTCAGCTTGCTCACGCTGACGTTGATCGGCCTATTGTTTTCACTTCGCAAACGGATGAAGTGGTTTCAATGGGGGAACTATGGGACGTGGCGGGCCATCCATGGAGCATTGGGGACGGCGGTCCTAGTGGGCCTGGCGATACACACCGGTTTGCGTTTGGGGTCGAACCTGAATTTTGTTCTCGGGACCTGCTTTTTGGCTGCAGGCGTGCTGGGTGGAATCGCGGGGATTGCCAGTAGCTATGAAAGTCGTGCCACGGGCCATACGGCTATGTGGTTACGTCGTTGGCGTCCCCGACTAACGCGGGTTCATCTCTGGGTAACCTGGCCGCTACCAGCGTTGGTAGTCTTGCACATTGTCAGTTTCTATTGGTTTGGGGACTGATCTAGTGAAAAATAAGTGGCTTCTTTGGGCCGTTCTGAATGGCATCGTCCTTACTTACTTTTTTGTAGGGTTGTTTGCGCCGGCGTCCAGTCTGCCATCTGAGAGCCTCAAGCGTGCTTGGTTGCCTGGCGAGACGACCCATGGCCACTACCAAATCGAACTGGACTGTGATGCGTGTCACGATCCGTCTGGGAGCACTGCCGAGCCATCTTCCTCTGACGTGATGCAGGACGCGTGTATTCATTGTCACGGCGAACAACTGAAACAGGCTAATGACACTCATCCCGCGAAGAAGTTTCGCGATCCCGTTCACGCGGAATTGCTGCTCACATTGGATGCGCAAAACTGTTTGACTTGTCATCAAGAACACGTTCCCGATCAAACGTTGAACATGGGACTGACGCTTCCCGCGGATTATTGCTGGCACTGCCATCAGGATATCGGAGAAAGCCGACCCAGCCACGCGGAGATGAAGTACGACAGTTGTGCGACCGCCGGTTGTCACAACTATCACGACAATCGAGCGATCTATGAGAAGTATCTCGCCGATCACTACGGCGTTGCCGACATGATTGATGGTGGGCGGGTGCCCGCGCGACAAACGCGGGAGACTTTGTCGAAAGGCGACTGGGATTTTGCTTCATTGAAGTTGAGCGATGCGGACGCTCCTGATTCCTTGGAATACGACTCGCGATGGTTGAGCGATTGGGTGGAAACCTCGCATGCCAAGGCGGGCGTGAACTGCTCGATGTGTCATGGAGTATCCGACACCAAACAAGGATCGGCACCAGGATCGGCACAAGTATCAGCGGATTCATCGTGGACGGATCACGTTGCAATGCAGACTTGTGAAAGTTGCCATAAGCAACAGTTCGATACTTTCGTCGCTGGAAAACACGGGATGCGGATTAACGCGGGGATGTCACCGATGACTCCGGCGATGGCTCGATTGCCAATGCATGCCGGTGCAGCGCATGCCGAGTTGACATGCAATGCTTGCCACCAGGGGCACCGATTTGACACCCAGTACGCGGCGTCGGAAGCGTGTCTGAATTGTCACGCTGATGATCACTCCCGCAACTATCTAGGTACGTCTCACGCGGAACTTTGGGCCGCTGAACTGGATGGGTCGGGGCCCTTGGGTTCTGGCGTCAGTTGCGCAACATGCCACCTTCCTCGTCTGGAGGGTGACGACGGGATCGTAGTCAATCATGACCAGAATGCTGGTTTGCGACCTAACGAGACCATGGCCCGCCAAGTGTGTTTGCATTGCCACAGTTTGGAATACTCACTTAGTTCGTTGGCGGATCCGAATTCCAAAGTGGACTGCTATGGAGTTGCACCAGTAGATCGGATCGAGTCCGTCGAAATGGCCCACGATTGGTTTGAAAAGCAGGATGCTAAGCGACGGGCGAGACAGTCCAAGAACGCCAAGAAGAAGCCGAAAAAAGGCGGTTGATCCATGTTGAAGCGACAGCCTGTTATCTCACCGAGTTTAGTTTGTTAGTTCACCCTTGAAGGATTTCTGGAATGAAGTGGTATTTGTCTAACGCAGTCATTGCAATCATGTTTACAACCGTTGTTTGGGCACCGTTGCTTTTGTCATCGACAGGTTGCTCAAAATCCGAAGCAAGCTCGACTCCGTCGGGCGGCATTACGCCCAAACAATTTGCTGATGGCGTTCATGCTGTCATGATGGCGGACCGAACCGTGTATGCGACGCACGTGGTAACCAATTTGAAAAAGCAAGACTCCACCGTCACCGCGGACGAATACTGGCAGGACAGCGAAGACGCGATCCCACTGCCAGCACAGATGTTTCGCATGGGTGCCGAGCTTGTCGACGAAAATGAGAATGCCGGCTTCACCTATTCGTTGCGTAGTGAATGGCCTTTGAACGAACAACACACTGCCAAAAGTGAATTTGAACAAAAGGCATTGGAGTACATCAGCGAGAATCCAGGTGAGAATTTCTATGGCGAAGAGGAATTAGGCGGAAAGAAGTATTTCGTTGCTGTCTATCCGGATCGGGCTGTCGCGGAAGCTTGTTGGTCTTGCCATAACGATCACCCCAATCGCGGCGAGGACTACCCCGAATTTGCCAAAGACGATGTCATGGGTGGAGTGTTAGTTCGCATTCCAACTCCCTAGTGATTCGACAAAAGATCGTTGAAGGATCGCTTTCGGGCATGGATGTCCACTTATTCTTTATTTATGAAAGTGAATTACGATGACTCCCGAGCAAATCAACCTTGTGCAGTCCTCATGGGAAAAGGTGAAGCCCATTTCTGAGCACGCAGCGGAGCTGTTTTATGGCCGGCTATTCGAATTGGACCCCTCATTGAAACCTCTCTTCAAAGGCGACATGAAAGAACAAGGTAAGAAGCTGATGGCGACGCTAAACTTGGCGGTTACGTCCCTCACTAAACTGGACGCGATTCTTCCTGCGGTCCAAGCATTGGGACGCAAGCATGTTCAGTACGGGGTTCCCGATGAGAGCTATCAAACCGTCGGCCAAGCGTTGTTGTGGACGCTCGATCAAGGGCTCGGCGAGGCTTTCACCGATGAGGTTAAAGAGGCCTGGACTCAAACCTACGTGACGCTGAGTACGGTCATGTTAGATGCCGCCCATGAAGGCGAAGCCGCGTCCGCTTGATTTGGGCCCGACAGTCAGTCGAATGAACCGGATGCGATTCAGTGCACTCTCTAGCACTCTCTTGCTTTGAAAAGACTTTCGAATCGCAAGGCGAGTGCGGACGCGGGGATGAAGTGGCGTTTCTAGTGCAACCCTAGCTTTATGGCCAACAAAATATTCTTGGCCGATAGGTCGGTCTCGGCCCACTTTCCGATGCATGTACTCGTCTGAGGATCCATCGGGCGGAAGTTCGGTGCGTTTGGGGCATAGACGCCCTGGGTTTGCTCGCTTGGGGACATGGTTTCCTGAGAATCTAGACCGCCGTGCACAGCGGCAGCTTGGCGACTATATTGTGGGCCCCGCCTGTGAGTTCGTCTGCGAAATGGATCGGTTGATTCCGACGCAAACGTCGCTGAAGCCAAGACTCTGCATAAGTGTTTCTTGGGGCCAGTTTCTCAAATTCAGTAGATAGAAGCCGCGTGAAATCGCTCGCGATTGACCGGTGATGACTCCACTGACTGCCACGTTCCTTGTGTTGCTCCGCGAGTTGTTTCTCGGTGAGCGCATTTTTGATGATGTTACTATGCCGTATACAACAAAATGCCTTTTTCGCAGCGTTCCGGCCGTACTGGTCCTGCTTTTGACCATGACGAGCGGTCTGGTTTCGCAACGCCCAGCAACTGCTCAATCGACGACGGCGGTGAACGCCAATGTGGACGATGCCGACTATCAAGTTCAGGGTGAATACGCCAGTGATCGTCAGGGGATGCAAGTCGTTGGCCTGGGGGATGGCGAATTCGAATTGGTGATCTATGAAGGTGGATTGCCCGGCGCTGGTGCACGGCAGGACCCGCCGCGGCGTATTGAAGGTGACGCTGATCTTGTCGATGAATTGGTGGATTCGATGGGGCTGAAGCGTGTCGTGCGAACCAGTCCGACTCTTAATTTGGGCCCACCCGCCGACTCGGTTGTTCTGTTTGATGGTACGCCTCAGTCAGCTCAAGAGAACTTGAAAGAAGCCAAGCTAGACAGCGATGGCTTGTTGATGCCTGGTACAACGAGCAAAGCAACCTTTCAAGATTACTCGCTGCACCTGGAATTTCGCACGCCGTGGCAACCCGAAAAGAGTGGGCAGGCGCGAGGCAACAGTGGCGTCTATCACCAAGGGCGATACGAGACTCAGATCCTTGATTCGTTCGGGCAAGAAAAACTGAGCACCTATGCAGGTGGAGTTTACAACGTACACGAACCTTTGGTGAATGCGTGCTTCCCACCCATGACATGGCAAACCTATGACGTGGATTTCACCGCCGCACGTTTCGACGATCAAGGTGCCAAGATTTCCGATGCCCGGATCACCGCACGGCTGAATGGGATCTTGGTCCAGAACAACGTCAGTGTTCCTAAGGTCACTCGCGCAGTGCACTGAATCGGAATCGGCTGAACCTGGCCCGATCTATTTGCAAAACCATAAAGACCCGGTGCGTTTTCGGAATGTCTGGGTTATCCCTCGAGATGCCCAGCGCGAAGCGAGTCGTCCCATCGTCCCTGGTTTCGAACGTTTTTTTGCGGGCAACACCAACACGCTGGCTGATGGAGGCGAGTTGCTAATCAATAGTCTTGCTTGCGATGCCTGTCATCAAGGCGAATCACTTGGCTTGCCTGCTCAGAGGGGCCCTGACCTAAGCGAGGTCGCGGGACGGGTACGAACCGATGCGATGTTGAGCATGATCATGGATCCGCACTCTGCGAAGCCTGGGACGACAATGCCAGACCCTTGGGCGGGGATTAGCGACGAGGAAAAGAGTCAACGAGCCAAAGCGATCGCGAGTTTCCTGTCTAACAGCGGTAAAGAGCAGTTGCGAGATCGCATGATGAGCCAAGAAATCGCAGCACGGGGCCAGCAACTCTATCACGACATCGGTTGCGTGGCTTGTCATGCCGATGACCCGGAAGCGGCGACGTCAAGCTTCACAACAATCCCGTTGGTGGACTTGCATTTAAAGTACTCGGTGCCTTCGTTAGCCAAATTCTTGTTGGCGCCTCACGAAGTGCGCCCAGGGTTGCGGATGCCAGCATTGACCGGAAGTGTTGGTGAGGCGTCTGCGATTGCGACGTACCTGACCCAGAAAGTGACGGTGGGCGAAGCATCCGCTTCGGTACGTCGTTCGGTCTATCGCGGCAAATGGAAACAGTTGCCAAATTTTGCTGAAATGGACCCGGTCAGTCAGGATGTTGTGAACGGCTTGAAAATCGACGACATCCGTCCGGTAGCGAACTACGCAGTTGTCTTTGAAGCCATGTTGTCGGTCCCGGCGGACAACACTTATTCGTTCGAATTGACCAGTGATGACGGTAGCATGATCGTCATCGACAAGGTGCGATTGAAGAACGATGGTATCCATTCACGAAAGACACGCAAAAAGAAAATCGAACTCACTGCGGGAATACACCCGATCCGAATCGAGTTCTTCAACGGTGGCGGTGGAGCTGAACTTGAAGTGCAAATAGTTGACCCCGCTTCCGGACGTTTTCCGCTTAGTGCGTGGTTGTTTGATGAAACCCAGCCCAAACTACACGACTTGCTACCTAGCGGTTTCGAACCTGATGCAAACCAGGTAGATGCGGGACGAAATTGGTTCCGGTCGACTGGTTGTGCGAACTGCCATGACGCGGGTGGGTTGACCTCAACGATGGATACCGCACCGCCACTGAATCAAGTGCGGGCCGGCCACGGGTGTCTTGCCAAACAGGTACAGTCGCCGGCAATGGATTTTGGCTTGGGAAGTGTGCAGCGAGCCGCACTGTCCGCCGCCTTAGAACGGCGTCGATCCGGCGATATGCCTGAGGAAGAGAACGCCAATTTGGTGCACTTAACGATGGCGGCACTGAATTGTTATGCATGCCATGCTCGTGACAAAAAGGGTGGCCCCGAATCGGACCGCATGTCGGTGTTCCAGGGCACGACCCCGGAAATGGGCCTGGAAGGTCAGATCCCACCACCGCTGGATGGTGTGGGGGATAAGCTCAACGACGAATATTTTAAGTCCGTTATCGGGAACGGCAGCAATCTGCGCGACTACATGAAAGTGCGGATGCCCGGGTTCCAGTACGAACCGCTTCGGAAGTTCCACGAGTCAGTGAAGACGCTCGATCGCAGCGATGAAATGGAAACGGCGGATAATCCTCTTTCCGAATCGGTGGTGATTTCGACCGGTCGACAACTTTGTGGGAATGCCGGCCTAGCATGTATTAAATGTCACAGCTTTGGCGGTGACAAAGGCGGCGGACTGGGGGCACTGGATATGTTGGATATGCCCGTTCGGCTACGCGTCGAATGGTTCCACCGTTACTTGCAAGACCCGGTCGGCTATCGGCCTGGAACGCGGATGCCGAATAGTTTCGTTGATGGGAAATCGGCCTTAGTTGACGTCTATGATGGCGACCCGACGTTGCAAATCGATGCGATCTGGAACTATTTGAAACAAGGTGACAAGGCTGAAGAACCCGAAGGTCTGAAGCAGGGTGCGATCGTATTGGCCGCCGATCAACGACCGCTGATCTATCGCAACTTCTTTGTCGGCGTCACCGCTCGAGGGATCGGCGTTGGTTATCCCGAAAAGATCAACTTGATCTGGGATGCGGAAGAGATGAACTTGGCGACGTTGTGGCAAAACAGCTTTGTTGACGCATCCTTGCACTGGGTAGGTCGTGGTAAAGGTAGCCAAAGCCCGTTGGGTGACCGCGTTGTCGATCTTGACCCGGCGACTCCACTGGCTGTTTTGCAATCGAAAGAACGGCCATGGCCAGATTCGACTGGGCGCGATCTAGGGTACCGGTTCCAAGGGTATCGGTTGGACAAACTCGGTCGTCCGGCGTTCGAGTATTCCATTGGTAGCATTACTGTTACCGACATGCCCAATCCGAACGCGAAGCCTCGTCAGTTGGTCCGTAAGCTGACAATCGATACGACAGCGGGAGAGGCCAATGGAATGTTGGTTTGGCAAGCTGCGGCAGGACGCATTCAGAAGACCGAGCGAGGATACCGTGTCAACGAACAGGTTGAGATGGTGATCGAAGGCGTCGATTGCGAGGTGATCGGCATCGGCGATAAGCAATCGTTGCGAGCTGTGGTTCCGGACGGTGGTGTGACCACCATCGAACAGACCGTTACGTGGTAGCGGATCGAACAAGTTCGATTCAATTTTGTCGCCGCCTACCCATGGCGGCATCGTCACCCGTTAATTCATTTATCCACCTTTCGCTTCTATGAAAACTATCAACGTATACGTCTGGTTGTTGCTTGTAACGATCGCTCCGATGCCATTGGCTTGGTCGCAGCCCGCTGGCAATGCGAAACCAACCGAAAGCGATTATTACTCGATCACCACATTCGAGTTGCCGGCGGAGGAAGAGATTGAAGCCTCAGGATTTCAATTGATGGATGATGGCAAACTAGCGGTTTGTTCGCGTCGTGGCGATATTTTCTTGATCGCCGATCCGTTGGCAAAACAAGTGAAGTCAAGTCAGTTCAGCCTCTATGCTCGAGGCCTTCACGAGCCGCTGAGTTTGGCATTACGGGACGGTTGGCTGTATGCGGTCCAGCGTCCTGAAGTCACGCGAATGCGAGATGACGACGGTGACGGTCAGGCGGACATCTTCCAAACCCATGCGGATGGTTGGGGGATCTCCGGCGATTATCACGAGTACGCTTTCGGATCCAAATTCGACAAGAACGGCGACATGCTGATCACGTTGTGTTTGACGGGATCGTTTAACAGTGTCGTGCCGTATCGAGGCTGGGCGATGAAAGTCACTTCGGACGGCGAGACCGTGCCGTATTGCAGCGGTGTTCGATCACCAGGCGGGGTCGGTGCAAATTCAGAAGGCGATATCTTCTATACCGATAACCAAGGTCCTTGGAACGGTACCTGCGGACTGAAGGTGTTGCAGCAAGGAAAGTTTGTCGGCCACCCCGGTGGTTTCGAGTGGTACTCGCAAGCCGAGCCGGTTATGGGCAAAAAGCCCATCGAACCGGAAAGCGGAAGCCGGATGGTTGTCGAAGAAGAGAAGATCGAACAACTTGTTCCTCCCGCGATTCTGTTTCCTTACGACAAGATGGGCAAGAGCGCCTCCGGTGTGACCTGTGACACGACGGGCGGAAAGTTTGGGCCGTTTGAAAACCAAATGTTTGTCGCCGATCAGTCGCACAGTACCGTTATGCGAGTGTTCCTGGAAAAAGTGGACGGCCTTTATCAGGGCGCCTGTTTTCCGTTTCGACGAGGATTCGCGTCTGGAAATGTAGGTTTAGAAATGACGCCAACCGGTGCCATGTTTGTCGGCGGCACCAATCGCGGTTGGGGATCGGTGGGGCCAAAACCTTTCGCGATCGAACGATTGGATTGGACTGGCAAGACGCCCTTTGAAATCCATGAGATGCGATTGATCCCCGGTGGTTTTGAGTTGAGCTTCACCCAGCCGATTGCCGATTCTGCCAGCGACTTGGCGAGCTATCAATTAAAAAACTACACCTACGAATATCGATCAGAATACGGGAGCCCCGAAGTTGATGCGACTACTCCCACAATCACGCAAGCCGAGCGATCCGAAGATGGGATGCGGGTAACACTGATGGTGGATGGTCTACAGAAAGGGCACGTTCACGAATTGGTTGCTGCCGGAATCCGAAACCTTGACGGACAACCTTTGCTGCATAGCGAAGCGTACTACACGCTGAACCGATTCGCCGAACAAGAGTGAAAGTGGTTCGGTTGGGACGTCGACGCTGTGCGAGTTGCATCGCGAAGATCGCTATCGGTGAGACCGATATGTCTAACGTGTGAAGGTGAAGACGAGACCGCCCTCGGTCCGCTCGGTGTCAAAGTCGGTATTGTCCGACGCGAATCGATCGTGTCCCGCAACGGCAGCGACCACCCAGTTTTCGCTAAGCGTGTATTGCAATCTACCGTGCAGACGCCAAAACAGTTCTTCCCTGGGCGTCGCGCCGGTGAAGTTGTAGTAGTCACGATAGCCAACGCCCCACGTTGGGATCAGCTTAAGCCTATCAGTGATTAGCCAGCCGGTTGATCCATGAAGGTTAATTGAACCGTAGCGATAGTCGTCGCCGTCGGTGTTAGCCCATTCCGTATCGATGCCAATGGTGTGCATGGGAAGTGATTGCCATCCGGTTTGAAAGAACCGACTGATCCCAGCGGTAATCGCAAGGCCGTCTAGCGACGATTGGTTAGGGTCGACACCATCGTCGCGAAAGTCCGAGCTGGCAATGGTCAGGTACCCATAGAAGGCTTCAAGGTCGGGCCGGATTAAGGTCACCGAAGCAGTTGCCGAATGGCGATTGCCGACTTGATTGCCGTCGAAGTAATCATCGGAATAGACATACTCGACGCGCCCGATCGCTTCGTTGGCGCCCCAGTTAAAATCACGTTCGGCAAACAGACCAGGCTGCAAGCTAGCAAGATTGAACTCTTGAAAGTCGCTTTCGTTGGCGGTGAAGTATCCGCGAAACATGGGGCCGGCTCGCAGGCTATCAGTGCGGAACAACTTGTAGTCAATGTCGGGGTTAGCAAATGCTTGGAAGCTCGCGCTGTCGCTCTGCGCCAATTCGCGGCTAACTGGAGTGAGTGTGACATTCGAGTTGTAAAGCACGCCGGTTTCAAAGAAGACTCGCAGACGATTAACCGGTGCTTGTACCTCGCTTTGAAGTTGATCGATTCTTTGTTCTAGATCATCGGAGCCGTCAAAAGATTGAATTTGATATCCGGCCGGTTGAGCGTTCACGTTAGGTGCTAACGTTGCACTAATGGACGAAGCGGAAGGAAGGGGAACCGGGGCCGCGGAAGTTTGGTTTGGCGGCACAGTGGGGATCACCAATTGTGCTTTGGCTGGCGTTTGGCAGGGGACACCTTGTTGGCGAAGTTGGTCGGCATACGAGCTCGTCGGCGCGATTTGATAAACCTTGTCAAAGTGGCTTTGCGCCGCTTCAGGACGTGCAACCTTGACTAGCATTTGGCCCATGTCGAAGTGGGCCGCAGCGTTAAACGGATCCAAATCTAAAGCACGCTTCGAAGACGCGATTGCTGAATCGGTATCGCCTAGAGCCTGTTGTAGGCGGCCCAACGCACGCCAGGATTCCGAATGATTTGGACGATCAGCGACACGCTGTTGCAACATCGCAAGCATTTTGAGCTGTGCTGGCGAGTGCTCAAGTTGAGCGGTTTCAGGAGTGGTTTCGGCTGCAAGCATCTTGTCGCAGAACACGAACGATGCGATTGCGCAAGCCAAAACGCATATTGATAGCAGGCGGATTGAATAACTGAGCCGCATGAAACCTTGCTGCTTTCTATTTGAATAACTGGCGGGAATCTGGCTGGCGAGACTCGACTCGCATTGGATAGTCTTCCCGCATCAGATTACGACCGTCTGTGCCTATTGTGTCGTAGCACGCACATCACATGGATGGCCACCCCGATTCAAAGGAGGTCGCGAGTCTTCAGTTGATCTTACGGTCGACTTTAAAACGCGGCTGTCTCAAGGAGTTTTCAAGGATGAAGCGTCATACTCAAGTCTTGCGTCTGATCGTTGCACTGACTGCGGGTGCAACCCTGCAAGCGAATGTTCACGCCGACACATTAGGTGGACTGACTTCCGGAGTTCAGTCCCAATTGCAACAACGCGTGCAACAGCAGGTCCAGGCTCAGGTTCAGCAGCGAGTTCAAGCTCAATTGCAAACCCAAGTTCAGTCGCAAGTGCAAGCTCAGGTCCAGCAACGTATTCAATCGCAAGTTGCGGGCGGCATCGAAGCACGCGTTAACGGACAACTACAAAACGCTGCTGGATTAGCGGCTGGCTTAGCGACTCGTGTTCAGGCACAAGGTGCTGCAATCGGCAACGCCGCTTTGGCTGCCGGTGCAAATTCGCAAGTCAACGCAAACATTAGCGTGGGTGCTCGGGCAAGCCAAGGTTCCGGTTCTAGTCAAAGCGGAACGACATCGAGCCAGTTGAATGCTTCGAGTGGCCTGGCTGTTTCGGCAAGTCCCATTGTAATCACCCAAAGTGAAGTGTCGGCTTACGATTCGATCTTCGGCCAGTTCAACCCACTGCGCAGTGCGGCAGTTGTGCAAGCTGCCGGTGCAGCCGAGGCACAACAAGCCCAATCCAGTTCACAACAAGCAGCAACCGCTGCCCAAGGTGAAGCCGGTGCATTTGCATCGGCCGCAAACGATGCGTCGGCATCTGGTCAAGCGACTCAGTCGTTCGCGGGCGCAGCGGCAAGCGACCTAAGCGGTCAAGCCACCGGTGCTTTTGCAAACGCTAACTCGCAAGCTAGCCAATCCGCACAAGCTCAAGCTTTGGGGAACGCTCAGTTCGGTGTCGCTGGCGTGCTCGCTTCGAATGTTGATTTGTCGGCAATGATCGCTGTTGCATCACGTCAACGAATGGCTGAGATCTCGCAGCTTCGTGATCAAGCTATCACATCGGCCAATGTTGAATTGATGGCGCAAGCCGACGCGATGGAAGCTCAGTTGACTGCGTTCGCAACCGCTCAACAGCAAGCGATGGCACAGGCTCAAACCCAAGTTCAAGGTGAAGTTCAATCGGGGCTTCAAATGGGGGCTCAAGCAGCTTCCGCCGCAGCTCAAAGTGCGGCGTCGGCTCAAGCTTCAGCTCAAGGTGCAGCGTCGGCTCAACAATCGGCAGCAACTCAAGCGGCTGGCTCGTTCCAGTTTTCCGTTGATGGACAAGCCGCTGGGCAAGCGTCTTCAGCCGGCAGCGATGCAAGTGCTGCAGCGGCCGCTTCGGCAGCCGCACAAGGAAGCGGTTCAAGCACGCTTCGCTAGATCGTTTCGAGAAGAAAGAAACATGATCGAAACGCTCAAGGGTCAAGCTAGTTTTGGCTCTTGGGCGATTTCGGCCATACCGATCCACGGTAGCTTGTTTCCAAAGGTCGGTTCCAACTACGACGTGACTCTACGACGACGTAGTTCTCTTTATGCAGCGTACTCTCTTCGCTGCCTGACCTTGCCGCGGCTTATTTAATCGACGTCATGTCCAACTCGCTCGCGTTGCCTCGGCCGTATGAATGGACGCATCTGGGTTAAGCGGATAGCAAGGCCTCGCTGTGCCCGCCGTGTTGTCATGTGTAAGTCACACGCCAAACCTTCCTTCTGACGTCCGCGTCTATCCCCGGCCCGGTAGGGGGATATCTGATGGCGTGTTGCAACTCAAAAATGGCGGATTCGGAGCCTTCAGTGGCCACCGCGCTGGTTCTGCCACGCTGACAGACCAGCTTCGGCGCGGAATGGGCCGCGTGTCTTCCGGAAGTTGTAAGGCCTTTACTGGTAGCTGTTTACGTCGTGATATTTCGGTTCGGTACGGCGATTGCTCATTCCGCCCGCTCGCAGCGGGAACCTGTCCGTTTGACCGAGCTATCGGTCTAACGCGGATGGCGACGCCCGCACCGACCCAACATTACCTGTCCCTTTTCACCCCCGATAAGAGAATCTCACCGTGGCAAAGCAAATCGTTTTTGACGATGACGCCAGAGCACCCTTGCTGGCCGGCGTCAGCAAATTGGCTCGCGCCGTCCGCAGCACCCTCGGCCCTCGTGGTCGTAACGCCGTTTTGGACAAGGGCTGGGGATCGCCGAAAGTCACCAAGGACGGCGTGACCGTCGCCGAAGACATTGAGCTGGACAACCCACTGGAAAACCTCGGTGCGCAGCTTGTCAAAGAAGCCGCTTCGAAGACCAACGACGTTGCTGGTGACGGAACCACAACCGCAACCGTGCTCAGCGAAGCTATCTTCCGTGAAGGCCTGAAGATGGTCGCTTCGGGTGCGGATCCGATGGCACTGTCACGCGGCATCCAAAAGGCAGTTGAAACTTGCTGTGCTCACATCGCGAAGATGTCCACACCGATCAACGAGAAAAGCAAGAACGACATCAAGCAAGTTGCCACCATCGCTGGCAATAATGACCCTGAAATCGGTGACGTGCTTGCCGACGCCTTCACCAAGGTTGGCAAGAACGGCGTTATCACCGTCGAAGAAGGCCGCAGCAACGAAACTTATGTCGACGTTGTCGAAGGCATGCAGTTCGATCGTGGCTTCCTTTCACCTCACTTCGTCACCAATCAAGACGACGTGTCGGTTGAACTAGAAGATTGCCACATCTTGTTGTTCGAAGAAAAAATCAGCAACAACAAGAAGTTGATTCCGCTCCTGGAAGCGTTGAGCCAAGCGAAGAAACCGCTTTTGATCATCGCGGAAGACACCGAAGGCGAAGCACTCGCGACCTTGGTCGTCAACAAGATGCGTGGCATCTTGTCGGTGTGTGCCGTCAAGGCTCCTGGCTACGGTGACCGTCGCAAGGCAATCTTGGGCGACATCGCTGCATTGACCGGCGGCAAGGCTGTTTTCAAGGACTTGGGCATCGACCTAGAAAGCGTCAAGATGGCCGACCTGGGACGTGCGAAACAAGTTCGCATCACCAGCGAAGCCACCACGATTGTTGGCGGTGCTGGCAAGAAGGCTGATATCGAAGCACGCGTTGCTCAAATTCGTCGTGAAATCGACAACACCGATTCCGATTACGATCGTGAAAAACTGCAAGAGCGTTTGGCGAAGCTTGCCGGTGGTGTTGCTCAAATCAACGTCGGTGCTGCAACCGAAACTGAAATGAAGGAGCGTAAGGCTCTGATCGACGATGCTCGTGCAGCGACACAGGCTGCCTTGGAAGAAGGCATCGTTCCTGGTGGTGGTACCGCTTTGCTGCAATGCCGTAAGGCAGTTGAAAAGCTTGAAAAGGAAACCGAAGGCGACCAAAAGCTAGGTGTTCGCATCATCCGTAACATCCTCGACCAACCGCTTCGTGCGATCGCTAACAACGCAGGCGTTGACGGTGCTGTTGTGGTCAATCGTGTTTCGCAAATGAAGGGCAAGACCGAAGGCTACGACGCCAACACCGACACTTATTGTGACTTGGTCGCTGCGGGAATCGTTGACCCAGCCAAGGTGGTGCGTACATCGCTGACCAATGCTGCATCGGTCGCTTCGCTGTTGTTGACCACCGAATCGCTCGTTGTCGAGATCCCTGTCGAAGAAGAAGAGGGCGGCGGCGATCATCATGACCACGGCATGGGCGGCGGCATGCCTGACATGGGTGGCATGGGCGGCATGGGTGGCATGGGCGGCATGGGCGGCATGGGCGGCATGATGTAATCCAGCCCGTCGCTTTACTCGGGCAGGCTCTTTCGGGAGCCTGAAATCTGGGCCGCGAAGCTTTGCTTCCGGTCCAGCCTAGCAGTGCGACACCGGACGTTTCCAGCTTTTCAACAAAACACTTTCAATTAATCAAATACAGGAATCTCTCTGATGGCAGCGACTAAAAACAAAATCAACCTGCGTCCACTCGACGATCGCGTTGTTGTTCAACCTACTGAAGCAGAATCCACCACTGCTGGTGGTATCGTGCTTCCCGATTCGGCCAAGGAAAAGCCACAACGCGGTACCGTTGTCGCTGTAGGACCTGGCAAGTTGCTCGATAGCGGTGCACGTGGCGAGCTTTGCGTCGCCGTCGGCGATGTCGTGATCTACGGCAAGTACGGCGGAAGCGAAATCGAAGTCGATGGCGAAGAAATGAAGATCCTTCGCGAAAGCGACATCCTTGCGAAGATTGGTTAATTCGCAATTCGTAGGGGGCGGCCGAGTGGTAAATACCATTCGGCTGGCCCAATCATCGGCCGGGCGACTGCCCGCCGACTTTCGCTTATCCCGCACAATCATTTACTTACACAGGAATCACAGTCGTGGCAAAACAACTGCTATTTGACGATCACGCACGAGCCCGAATGCTCGCTGGCGTCGAGAAACTTGCCAACGCCGTCGCCGTGACCATGGGCCCGACCGGCCGTAACGTCATCATCGACAAATCGTTCGGTGGCCCAACCGTCACTAAAGACGGTGTTACCGTCGCGAAAGAAGTCGAACTGGAAGACCGGTTCGAAAACATGGGTGCTAAGCTCGTTATCGAAGTGGCTCAAAAGACCAGCGATTTGGCTGGTGACGGAACCACAACGGCAACTGTGTTGGCACGAGCAATCTTCAAAGAAGGTTTGCGTAACATCGTCGCTGGCAGCAACCCTACCGCGATTCGTCGTGGTATCGAAAAGGGCGTCGAAGCCGCTTGTGCTCAATTAGTTGAAATGGGCCGTCCTGTTAGTGGCAAAGAAGAAGTCGCGCACGTCGGTGCGATCTCGGCTAACAACGACAACGAAATCGGCAACTTGCTTGCTGACGCTCTTGAGCGGGTTGGCAAAGACGGTGTGATCACCGTTGAAGAAGGCAAGAGCCGCAACATGGAAGTAAGCTACGTCGACGGAATGCAGTTCGACAAAGGTTACATCTCGCCGTATTTCATCACCGACCCCGGCACGATGGAAGCGGATCTTGAGAACGCGTTGGTGCTGCTCTACGAAAAGAAGATCAGCAACATCCGTGACCTCGTTCCATTGCTCGAAAAGTCGGCTCAAACCGGTCAACCATTGTTGATCATCGCCGAAGATGTCGACGCTGAAGCACTGACTTTGTTGGTCGTCAACAAGCTGCGTGGTACGCTGAATGTTTGTGCTGTGAAGGCTCCTGGATTCGGTGACCGTCGCAAGGCAATGCTTGGCGATATCGCAACCTTGACGGGTGGTACGCTGATCAGTGAAGACCTTGGCATCCAGCTCGAAAATGTGACCTTGGAGCACCTCGGTCGCGCTAAGAAGGTCACCATCGACAAGGGTCACACGACCATCGTCGAAGGATCTGGCAAGCGGGATGAAATCGACAAGCGAGTTAGCCAAATTCGCGCTCAGATCGAGCAAACCGACAGCGACTACGACAAGGAAAAGTTCCAAGAACGTCTTGCGAAGTTGTCCGGTGGTGTTGCTGTGATCAGCGTCGGTGCTGAAACCGAAGCTGAAATGAAGCAAACCAAAGCACGTCTTGAAGACGCCTTGCACGCAACTCGTGCTGCTGTCGAAGAAGGCATTCTTCCTGGTGGTGGTGTGGCGTTGGTTCACTGCCGCGAAGCAGTCGAAGCAGCTAAGAAAAAGGCCAAGGGCGACGAAAAGATCGGCGTCAGCATTGTCTTGGGTGCTCTGGACGCTCCGATGCGTCAGATCGCCGACAACGGCGGAATCGACGGCAGCGTTGTCGTTGACGAAGTGTTGCAAAAGAACAACCCGAAGATCGGCTACAACGCCAACACTGGCGAGTATGGCGATTTGATCAAGGCTGGTGTCATCGACCCAGTGAAGGTCACTCGGACTGCTCTGATCAACGCTGGCAGTATCGCTGGATTGTTGTTGACGACCGAAGCACTTGTCACCAACTTCGAGCAGGAAGACAAGGACAAGCGACCTGTTGAAGGCGTTGTTAACTAAGTGAAGCGTACTTAGCGATGACACGTTGAAGTTGGTTCGAATGTAAATCAACTTCGACGTGATGGCTAAACCAGCAAGCTCACGACGGGCCGTTCGCTATCGGCGAACGGCCCGTTTCGATGATACTCTCACATTAACTAATCGCATGGCAACCAAAACTTGTTACTACGAGGTGCTCACCGTTGAGCGGACCGCGACGAAGCAACAGATCGATCGCGCGTACCGCAAGTTGGCGATCAAGTATCACCCCGATACCAACAAGAATGACGATGCGGTTACGAAGTTTAAAGAAGCAACTGAAGCGTACGAAGTCTTAAGCGATCAACAAAAACGCTCGCGTTACGATCAGTACGGTCACGCCGGTGTTGAAGGCGCTACCCAGCAGTACGGCGACGTTGAAGACATCTTCGAAGCGTTCGGCGATTTATTCGGTGGCGGTTTTGGTGACTTCTTCGGCGGTGGTGGCCGGCGTGGTGGTGGCGGACGACGACGTGTTCGCAAGGGTGCGGATATTCGTTGCGATGTCACGTTAACACTGGAAGAAGCGGCACGCGGTTGTCACAAAGACATAGCGTTCCGGCGTCGTGTTTCGTGCGAAAACTGTACGGGAAGTGGCGCAGCACCAGGCAGTGAGCCAGTCACCTGCACCATGTGTGGTGGCCAAGGCCAAGTGATCCAGTCGGCCGGGATTCTGCGGGTGCAGACGACCTGCCCAACGTGCCAAGGTGCCGGTAAGCAGATCAGCCAGCCTTGCGGGCAATGTCGCGGTAGTGGCCTGCAAAACGAAAAAGCGGAAATGAACGTCGAGATTCCTGCGGGTGTCGACGACGGGATGAGAGTGCGGCTTGCCGGTGAAGGTGAACCGAGTCCTGATGGTGGACCTGCGGGAGATTGTTATTGCTTCATCACGGTGCAGCCACACAATCTGTTTAAACGCGATGGCAAGCATCTGATTTTGCAGTTGCCGATTTCCTATGCACAGGCAGCCTTAGGTGCCGAGATTGAAGTGCCGACGTTGAGCGGGCCTCATCAATTGACTGTGCCTGCTGGCTCGCAAAGCGGCGATGTCTTCACTGTTCGTGGTCAAGGGATCGTTGATCATCGGACTGGCCGCAACGGTGACTTGCTCGTCCAAATCTATATCGAGGTGCCGAAGAAGCTGAACGCCGAACAAGAGAAACTCTTGCGGCAATTGGCTGAACTGGATCACGAAGCTGTGCTTCCTGAACGCACCTCTTTCCTTGATAAACTCAAAAACTTCTTCGACCCTGAACCTGAAGAAACGACCTAAACATGAACGAACAACCTACTCACGAAGACGACGCGATCGAAAACGAGTTGGATGCGGTTGGTGCTGATTTAGAAGCAGCGACGGATCAAGTTTTCGATGACGAGTCGCAGGCTCAACCAGAAACTCGGGACGAGGAGATGGATCGTTTGCGTGGCGAAGTGGAAGCAGCCGACAAACGCGTTCTCTTGGCGCAGGCCGATGCGGAGAATTTCCGTAAGCGGATGCGTCGCGATTACGAAGACCAACTGAAGTTTGCACCTTTGGCTGTGGTCACCGATATCCTGCAAGTGCGGGACAACTTGGTGCGAGCGATCGAAGCGGCGTCGACCGAGAATCCAGGAGCCCAAGGGTTGCGTGAAGGCGTCGAGATGGTTGCCAAGCAGCTTGACGACACACTTGCTAAACACGGCGTTGAAGAGATCCCGGCAGCTGGCGAAACGTTTGATCCCAACGTTCATGAAGCCATCTCTCAAATGCCTAGTCCCGACGTGGAAGAAGGCAAGGTCGCACATGTCGCCGTCACGGGCTTCCGAATGCACGGTCGCGTGGTTCGGCCTGCACAGGTCGTTGTTAGCATGGGAAGCGGCCAGTGAGATAGTACTTAGGGTAATAGCGTCCCAGTTTTTAAACTCGCATTCTTCAATCACTGAACTGAAATTTTACGATGCCGACATACGACTACCTGTGCGAAGCTTGTGGCCATGAACTTGAGATCTTCCAAGGCATCAATGACGACCCCGTCAAGAAATGTCCTGAATGCAAGAAGAGCAAGCTGAAGCGACAGTTCGGAACCGGGGCCGCTATCGTTTTTAAAGGCAGCGGCTTCTATCAAACCGACTATCGAAGCGATAGCTACAAGAAGGGCGCTCAGGCCGACAAGAAGGCATCCGAGCCGAAGAAGGATTCCAGTAAATCAAAGTCGTCAGATTCGAAGCCAGCGAAGAAGTCGGATTCTTAGGCGGCTTCGCTATGGAGTACGCCAGGGCATGGCGTCAAACAGTCTGACCGCTCGTCGACAGGTTGGTTCGAAAGTTTTACTCAATCGATATTTGACGAAGGTGGACAGGGTTCCAATGTCCTCCTAGTGAAATACGGTCGTTATCAAGCGATTGGTTAAGCCGCAGAGCAGTTTGCATTTTGAGGATGATCAGGAGACCGGTGCGGCTTGGGCGGGCAAAATGGCCTATGTCCTAGTCATGCATTTGCACGTGCTTCAGTGGAATCAACCAGATCAATTAAGCTTGCCTAGTTCGCCGGTGATTTGCGGACTTTGTCTCCTGCCAATCGGCGGAAGAAATCGGAGTTAAACAGGTAAGTTAGTGCGCGATTCTTGAAGCCAGGAACGCACACCGCCCGATTCTGCTTAAGAGCCGCCAACGATTCGTCGACTACTTGCTCGGCGCTCATTCGCGAACCAGGCATGTCAGCAGCATCGAACTTTGCGAATTCTTCGGTGCTGTGGAAACCAGTGTGAGTGATGCCTGGGCATAGTGCTTGGACCCTGACGTTGGTATTCCGCATTTCGGCATGCAGAGATTCGGTAAAGGTTTTGACGAATGCTTTGGATGAGTTATAGATTGCTTGTCCAGGGCCAACCGTCCAAGCCGCCAACGAGGAAACGTTGATGAGTGTACCCTGCTCCGCTTGTGCAAGTTTGGGAAGGGTGGCGTAGCAAAGTTTCACCGTCGCCGTGGCGTGGAGATCGAGCATTCGCAGATGCTTCTCGATAGGAAGATCGACAAAGTCTCCCATGTATCCAAAGCCTGCTGCGTGTACCAGAAAGTCAAGCGAGGGCATTTCGGTGATGCGAGTGGCGAGTTCGTCGAGTTGTTTCTCGTCGGCGAGATCGAGCGTTTCAAAGTCTACCTTCACGCCGTACTCTTTCTCTAAATCGGCAGCCAACTTCTCAAGTAGTTCGGAGCGTCGAGCGACGATGAGCAGATCGAAGCCAGCATCAGCCAAGCGACGAGCGAACACTTCACCGATGCCACTGGAGGCACCCGTCACTATGGCGACTTTTTTGCTTGTTGCTGGCGGTTGGTCGCTCACGGTCAAAATCCTGATCGGTGTGTCGATTTAAATAGTCGCTTGGTTCGAATCTAAACAAGTCCAAAGAGCTTACTTGCCATGTCTTTGGTTGCGAATGCGTGTTCGGACGCTGCCTACTATTGCACTCATAACGGCGTCGGCCCGTCGCCGTGTCTCTCCGGCTTCGCTATGCCTGGAAGAATTCGTACAGTTGTTCTTCTGTCAACTGATGGATCTTGTCGACGCCCGCTTGCGGTAACGAGTAGTTTCCGACGGTGCTGCCAACGATGCTGTTTGCGAGTTTGGGATTAACCAGCAATTTTCCGAGCGTCGCAATCGCAGGAATTAGGCTGAGAGGATCCTCTTTCGGATGCGTGATTTCTGGTGCCCCGCCCTGATATCGACCACGCCCTCCGATCATTGCGAGTGCTTCGCTTAGGATTGTCCGTCGGTTGGCACCCTGTATTGCCTGATACAGCAAAAGAAAAAAATCACTGTAGCTGCGAACGCCCTCTCGAACCGGCTGGTCAATCGGCTCCAACCGTTCGCCAAGTGAAATTCGAACGACCAAATCGCTGAGGTTGATTCCACAGAGATAGGCGTTATAAGTCTCGCCGATTCTCGGATTGCATTCGATGAACGAAGGTTGTCCAGTGGTGGGTTCGTAGAAGTATTCTAAGAACATAGCGCCATGCCATTGGAGTTGTTGTCCGAGTTGCCGGACGTGCTCGACGACGACTGGATGCGACGCGCTAACGCGTAAGCCCTGGCCTCCACCGACTCCTCGTGCCAGTGACTCAGCACAGTGGGCTGCGATCATGCGGCCGTCTTGGAAGACTGCTTGCACGACGCACATGATTCCGGAGGCAGGTTGTTGGACTAGGATCTCGCCGCCGCTTGAGAGTCGCTGCTCATGCTTAAATCGGGTCGCTAAATCGGCCAGTTCCTTTCCGTTGCTAACCAGGGCGACACCGGTTCCGCCAGTGCTATGCTCTAGTTTGATGTAACAGGGATATTCTTCGAAGTCATCCAGTTCAGCGAAATCTTGAACAATCTCTGTCTTAGGAATGGGGATGCCTAGCGAAGTTAACTTGCGGGCAAAGTCAGACTTGGACTGCATCGATCGCAGAGTCGCAAAATCGGGTAAAGCCACCGCGACTTCACGCTCAATCTGCTCACGAACTTTGGCTAATAGGTAGATATGTTCGTGAACTGGAAACAATACGTCGTACGCGTTTTTTCGAACGGTTTGAATAAGAAACCGTAGGTATTCGTCCGGATGGCTGGCGAAGTGAGGGCACCGGATTGCTCTTCGCTTGAAGCGTGTAAAGCGGCATTGGCAAAGAAAATTGGGGTCGAGAAAATCAATGTCGTATTTCTCGCCAATGCAATACAGCGTTTCTTTTGCAGAACCGCTGGAGCCTTCGGTAATGAGAACGCTAAGTCGATCTTTGACGCTCACTGAAGCTCCCGTCGAGATGGGTCGTCTGGATGTTATTAACGCTTTTACATCCGATTGTTGCGGGCGATAGTCTGAGTGTGCACTATCAGCGTGGCAACAGGTAGCCTTCGACGGTGGTAATCGTGCGAGAGTAGTTCTCGTCCTCAGCCTTGAGAAACTCGTTCAACTTTGGAAGGTTGTAATGAGGAACCATTGGATACAAATGATGCTCAAGGTGATAGCTCATGTTCATGGGGAATATCGCTAACCGCACCAGAACGCTACCTTCAAAGTTGCGAGTGTGGGTGAAACGCTCCTGTCCCGCATTGGTGTGTTGTACCTCCTCGCGAACCATCATCAAAAAAGGGAAGCTTGTGCCAAGAGGGACGAACCAAAAGACGAGGTAGTAGGCTGGCCAAGGCAAACCCGTGAAATGGGTCAGCAATGCAAGAATGGTGAAAAGGATCGTGTAATAGCAAAGGCGTTGGTAAAGGTCCCAACGCTGAGAGATGACAGGGCGAATCGCCGATTTCATGTACCACTCTTCTGGAACCACAGATTCGATTGCGGCCATCACTAGCATGCATGTAATCGCCGCCGCCACCATGATCCATGGATTACTTAAGTAGAGACAAAAACCTAAGATGGCGATTACCGAAAATAGATAGATGCCGTGGATGAGGGAGAGCGTTTTGTTTTGTTTCCGTTGGGCTGCGTAGGGACCATAGCCTCCGCCGAACGAAGCAATTTTTGCTCTGATAAAAATGTACTTTAGCTGAGCCGGAATGGAGACGAACAGCGGTACGACAATGTCCCGCATGAAGTTCCAACGCCCGTAGGGGTGATGGTATTTCGCACCGACGACTGACATGTAGAGCAGGTCAGGATCTTTGTCGGGAACATTCACAAACTGGTGATGCGCCATGTGTTGCAAACGGTACAGATGAGTCGTGCTGACCAGCCCGTACATACACGACCAGTTCGAAACCACTTCATTGAGTTTGCGGTTCCGGAATAGGGCGTAGTGCGATCCTTCGTGTCCAACGATCGAAAGTCGATGCTGGGCTAGACCCATCATCAACAGCCCAACAAACGCCAGAGGCACGTCCCAAAGCCAAAAGAGGCCGGACGATAGACGGTAGGTGTGGCAGGCGACCACCAGCACAAATACCGATCCAACGATCAAGGATTCGCGAATCACGTCGATCCAATTCCGCAGATTGTCGACGTTTCTGAATTGGTTTACTTGCGACTGAATAGAGCGACGATTTAGCTGAGGCTCATTCAGTTTTTCCGCAGTCGTGGCAGACATCTTGCAAAAGCTCGTTGCATCGAGCCGCTGAGGGATTAATCGATCGTTTTAGAACATGCTTCATTCCCCTGAAAAGCATAATTCGCGTGTGAAAGAGTGTAAACCGATTTCTCTTTACAGACCGCACATAAAAATGGTGGCGTTAGGTAGGGATTGGGCTATCGCGGGAAGCGTCAACTTCAGCTCAGAGCCGCCTTGCTTATCGCTTTAAACGACGGGTTCATCTATGGGTTCCCCTCGTTTGATCCAATCGATCGTGCGTGCTAAGCCCTCGTGATGGTCTACTTTGGGCTGCCAGTTCAAGTCTCGACGAGCTTTCGCATTGCTGAACTGAGGTGGACGAGCCAGCACCGATAGCGAGTGGCGAGAGATCGACGGTGGATCCTTACGCCCCATGATCCTCGCAGAGGTCTCAACGAGGTGAGCGAAATGGTGGGCTATCCGGAGCGGTACTCGACGGCGAACTTTGGGCAGATCGAAGCCGTCGCAAAGAATATCGAACAGCTCTTGTTGCGTGATTCCTTGGACATTACAGAGGTTGTAGGCCTGGCCGGCCGCCGTCTCACAGAGCCCGGCTTCCACACATGCTTCGGCCAGATCAGTCACATAAAGGCCGTTTAGTTGATTGTCTCGGGATCCGATAATCCATACGGCACCTTTGCGAAGTGCCCTGAGCACACGAGGCACAAAAGCTTTGTCGCGAGGGCCGTAGAACCAAGTCGGCCGGACAATGGTGGTTCGATCGCCGAGCTCGGTCGTGGCCTTTTCAGCGGCAATTTTGGAGCGGTTGTAGTAGTCGAAGGACCATAGGTTTTGGCCTAGCGGTTCGTCTTCGGTGAGCAATTCGGAGCGTTTTTTCGGGTGTCCGTAGACCGCCATGGAGCTGACGTGGACGAGTCGGCTAACCGAGTGAGCAGCGCACGCCGCGACAACGTTTTCCGTCGCCACAATGTTGCCTAGCCGGAAATCTTCCCACGGGCCCCAGTTCGTGATCCGGCCGGCACAGTGATAGACGACGTCGGCACCGGCAATTGCTTCTTTCGCAAAAGATGCGTCCGTTAAGTCTCCTCGCATGACCGTTGCGCCGAGTTTCTCAAGCAGGCTGCAGTCGCTGTGTTGTCTCGCCAACGCTCGAACGGGGATTCCTCGAGCGATCAGCATCTCGGTGATGTAGCAGCCCAGCAGCCCAGCAGCTCCGGTGACAGTGGCAAAACGATTCGACATGAAGACTCACCTGGGGCATCTGCGGTTGAAATGCGGTATTCTAATCCATCAAACGCGGTCCGTTAGCCTGCGACCAACCATTCGTAAACCGGCGGAAGCTCTGCTGATTCCAGATCTAACGAGGATCCGTAAGAGTAGGTGAAGGGGCTGACCAGGATTGGCGTATGGATAGTGCATATAAGGTAAATCGTTGGTTGATCCTCGGTCGGCCTGGGTGATTTCCGCCCGCTGATTTATATAGGGAAACGCTGGACTCGACCGCTTGGCTAGGTAAGATAGGGCGGCCGGTGCGGCGGGGCACAGCAACGTCAGGATGCATGTATTTATCATCGGGAATTCCCAAAGTCCGTTCGTCTAAGACATCCAGTTTGTTGGATTTTGACTTCGGATAGTTCCTGTGAGTTTTCAAGCACCGCTTGTCTGGCTCCGCAATGACCGTAGTTTCCGCCAACTCAGTCTCCAGAATCATTGGAATTCGTGATTGGTCTGACGCGATCACGCTATCGGACTAAGGCGATTGCTTAATTGGGTAACGCGGTCATTTGATGGACGACACAAACCGCGATCAAAAGGCGTGACTGCTAACCGAATTCGACCAATCTCCCGTTATTGACGACCCCACGATCCTAGCTGCATAAGAATACCGGGAGCCCTCTCCATGAGTTCGACGTCGGAACGAATGTCGAAATTGTCGCCTCAAAAGCTTGCGCTACTAAAGAAAGCGATGGGAGAATCCAATCGTATTTCCGAACCGATCGCGATCGTGGGGATAGGGTGTCGGTTTGCGGGGGCTGGTAGCGTTGCTGAGTATTGGGATCTGATCCAAAACGGTCTCGACAAGACTGGTGAGATTCCCGAGTCACGTTGGGATATCGACCGTTTCTTTGAGGCGGGTGGTGCGAAGCCAGGGAAGATGTCGACGCGTTGGGGCGGCTTCGTCGATAACATCGACCAGTTCGATGCGTCGTTTTTTGGCGTCTCGCCGCGCGAAGCGGAGAAGATGGATCCCCAGCACCGAATGCTGTTGCAGGTCGTTTGGGAGGCATTGGAATACGGCGGGATCGCACCAGGAAGCTTGCGGGAATCAGCCACCGGTGTGTTCGTGGGAATCGGTGGTACCGATTATTCGCGGGTGCCGGTCCAGCTTGACAACTACTACGAACAGATCACTGCATACTCGGGAACTGGAAACGCGCTGAGTATCGCGGCCAACCGGATCTCTTATGCGCTGGATCTTCGTGGACCGAGCCTTTCCATCGACACGGCTTGTTCGTCTTCATTGGTTGCGGCACACCTAGCCATTCGAAGTCTTCGCAGCAATGAATGCGACGCCGCGATCGTCGGTGGTGTCAACGCGATCCTGACTCCGGAGACCACGCTCGCGTTTTCTCAAGCCCAAATGCTGTCGCCTGATGGTCGATGCCGACCATTTGATGACGGCGCCAACGGTTACGTGCGAGGTGAAGGATGCGGTGCGATTATCTTGAAGCGGCTCTCCGATGCCGTTAGTGATGGTGATCTCGTGTTGGCGACGATTCGCGGTAGTGCGGTGAATCAAGATGGTTTGACATCGGGAATCAATGCTCCCCGTGCATCGGCTCAAGTCGAAGTGATTCGGAGTGCTTTGCGAGATGCCAAGTGCAGCCCGAGTGAGGTGTCGTACGTAGAAGCCCATGGAACGGCCACGCCGCTAGGCGATCCGATCGAACTCAGTGCGTTATCGGAAATCTTCCGTACTGGAAAAGAGAAAGCATCCGAGCCGTGCTATATCGGCTCGGTCAAGGCGAACATCGGCCATACCGAAACTGCCGCTGGCATCGCGTCTTTGATTAAGACCACGTTGATGTTCCAGCATGGAGTGATTCCGGCACAAACCCATTTTCAAAAACTCAACCACAACGCCGAGTTGTCTAAGAGTCGTTTGCAGGTCGCTAGCGAATCAATGCGGTGGAGCGATCTGACTCAGAAGCCAATCGCGGGGATTAGTAGTTTCGGTTTCGGCGGCACGAACTCGCACCTCATTCTTGAAGGGGCTTTTGACAAGAAAGCGGAAGAATCACCGCAACCGAACGCTGACGTCTCTGCTCGCGGGCATTTGATGACTTTATCGGCGAAATCATCGGAGCAACTCCAGTCGATGGTATCGAGGCTAAACGACTCGATTGTGGATCCGGAAAACTATCCGATTCAAGATGCCTGTTTTACCGCCGCGATTAGCCGCTCGGCATTCCGCCATCGTGCAGCGATTGTTGCTTCAGATGCTGCTGATCTGAAGAAGTCGCTCCGATCATTTCAAGCCGGTCAGTCGTCTGCGAAAATCAAGCAAGGGGCCGTTAAGACGGGCGGCCGACGTAAGGTAGCATTTCTGTTCCCGGGTCAAGGCGCACAAGCGGTTGGCATGGGGCATGAGCTGTTCAAGACGAATCGCGTGTTCCGGGAAGCGATCGATACTTGCGATGAGATCCTTGCGGATTTATTGCCACAGCGGCTGATTCACGTACTTTACGAAGACACGTCAGATGAACCCCTGATTCATCAAACGCAGTACACACAGCCCGCGTTGTTCTCAGTCGAATACGCGCTGGCGAGAATGTGGCGATCGTTAGGCATCGAGCCGGCTGTGATGATCGGCCATAGTATTGGTGACTACGTGGCCGCCTGCGAAGCCGGCGTCTTTTCTCTGGAAGATGGACTCACCTTGACCGCCCACCGTGGTCGGTTGGTGCAAAGTCTGCCTCTTGATGGTGCGATGGCGGTGGTCTTTGCTGATCGAGACAGTGTGACTCAAGCAATCTTGCCATACCAGGATGAGGTCGCGCTGGCAGCACACAATGGACCCCAGAGCGTCGTCATCGCCGGTCGCAAGACCATCGTTCACAAGTTGCTCGAACAGTTTGAAGCCAAAGGGATCAAAACGAAGGTCCTCGAAGTTTCGCACGCCATGCACTCGCCGTTGCTTGAGCCGATTCTTGACGAGTTCGAAAAGCTAGCTGGAAAGGTCACCTTTCATTCGCCGAAGATTTCATTGATTTCCAGTTGCGATGGACGCAAGTTGGATGACCGGGTTTGCAAACCTTCGTACTGGCGAAATCATTTGCGACAAACGGTCTGCTTTGTTGATGCGACGACGACGCTGCAAGAATTCAAGATCGACGCGGCGATCGAAGTCGGGCCTGGGACCACTCTTTGCGGTATGGCCAGCCGAATGTGGGAAAGCGAGCCGATTGCGTGGCTGCCATCACTGCGCACCGGTCGCGGTGACTGGGATATGGTCACCGATAGTGTGGCGGAGTTGTTCGTTCGAGGCGTGAAGGTTGATTGGAAATCGTTCTATCAACCCCGTCAGCCCAGACGCATGGTGTTGCCGACGTATCCGTTCGATTCCCAATCGTTCTGGTACGACATGTCGCGAAAGTTAGATCATCATGTTGGAACGATGTCGCCGGCTAAGCGCACGGGGCATCCGCTGGTGGGCAACCAGGTTTTAATGGCCGGTGACAAAACGGTGTTTGAACAAACGCTTGATCAACACAATCCTCAATTTCTGGCCGATCACTGTCTGGATCAAGTTCCTGTTTTGCCCGCAGCCGCCTACATGGAACAGGCGTTGACGATCGCTGGGAACTTGTTTGGAAAACCCGAAAACAAAGCGGAGCAGAACGGTTCTCGCGTTGCCAATCCACATTCCCTGAACAATCTGGCGATCGACCAACCGCTTGTGCTTGCTGGCGACAGCCAACGCGTTGTTCAGATGCATGTCGGACCAGATCTGCGTGGCCAGCGATCCGTCGAAATCTACAGTCGAGCCAATGTCACTGGTCGTGGCGAAGGTGAAACTTCAGCGGCTGAACCTTGGACGCTTCACGCGTCGGGAACCGTGCACGCCAACACGTCCACGGATCAAGCATCCGTCAAGATTGATCGTCAAGCGATTCAGGACCGAATGACGTTCCAGATCGAAGGTAACAAGTTTTATCAGCGGATCGCAGAATGCGGACTGAAATACGGACCGATGTTCCAAGTGCTGTCGCATTTGAGTTCGGGACCAGGCGAATGCTTGTGTCAATTGCAGCTATCCGAGCCTCTGCAGAATGATCTTGCAGGCTACGTAATGCATCCAGCGGTGCTAGATGGATGCTTGCAGTCAATTGCTGGGGTGGTTTTAGAATCAGCGGAAGATTCGATTACTGACTTGGTATTGCCGACCCATGCTGAACAGGTTCGGGTGTATCGAGATCTGCCGACGGGGCCGCTGTGGATCTATACGCGTCGTCGAAAAGGGCAAGCCGGGACGGACACCTTTGATGCAGATATCTTGCTGTGCGACGATGATGGTCAGCGAATTGCTGAAATTAGCGGTGCACGGGTTCAGCGAGTTTCCAAGCGAAATTCGTCTATCCAAACGAAGCCGGAAGATCTGCTTTATCAACTTCAGTGGCAGCCTCAGTCTTTAGACGAGTCACTCTCGCAATCCACTGGGGTCGAGTCACGGTGGCTTGTTTTCGCTGATGCCAATGGCGTCGCCGATCGTTTGGTTGACCAACTGCGAAAGCAAGGCGGCCAGTGCTGTCTCGTTAAAACTAGCGACAAGTACAGCTTCGCTGCAGGTAACACGACAGATGAAAGTACGAGCTGCCGAATTCGCCAAGACGAAATCTCGGACTACGAACGTTTACTGGATGATTTGGCGGACCTTTCAAACGCTTCTATCAACGTGGTGGATCTACGTGGTGTTGGTGCTAAAGAAGCATCCGTTGGTGACCTCGACCAGGCAACGCTAGCCGATTCGATTTGCACGGGCGCTCTGTTGTTATTCCGATCGCTCGCAAAATATTCCAAAGCTGCGGTTAATAATACGGTGATGGTCACGCGTGGAGCGAACGCGGTCCAATCGGAGGATGTGGTTTCTCCAGCTTTAACGGCATTGTGGGGGATGGGACGTACGGCAATGGTCGAAACGCCGCACCTGTCCTGTCGTTTAGTTGATGTGGACTCTTCCGAATCGTCACTCGAGTCGCTTCTTAACGAACTGCGTCAACTCGCTCGCTCGAAAGCTGACAAGCATGACACCGTGGAGGATCACGTCGCGATCCGCGAAGGCAAACGCTATGTCGGTCGACTGAAAACGGCCTCAGATCTATTGAAAGGTAGCGATCAAGGATCGCGACAAAGCCTTCCTACTTCGGAACGGTTTGCACTTCGGTTAGGGGATTCGCCAAGTTTTGACGAGTTGCATTACGAGCCGGTAACGGCCAAAACGCTTGCTCCCAATGAAGTTGAGATCGCCGTCCAAAGCACCGGACTGAACTTTAGCGATGTGTTGAAAGCTTTGGGACTGTACCCCGGGATCAAAGACGAAATTGTACCGTTAGGAATTGAGTGCGCGGGAGTGGTTTCTCGCATAGGTTCCGATGTGAATCGTTTTAAAGTGGGGCAGCGAGTAATGGGGGTAGCTCCCTATAGCTTTGCTTCGCATACGACCACAGCGGATTACGCAATCGTCGCGATTCCCGATAGTCTTACTGATGATGATGCAGCCACGATCCCGATTACATTCCTGACAGCGCATCACGCGTTGTGTTCGTTGGCTCGGCTAGGGAAGAACGAACGAGTATTGATCCATGCGGGGGCTGGCGGGGTCGGTCTTGCTGCAATTCAAATTGCGCAAGCGGTCGGCGCCGAAATCTTTGCAACTGCCGGAAGCGATACTAAGCGAGACTATCTGAGATCACTTGGTGTGCAACACGTTTTGGATTCTCGTACGCTGGATTTTGCTGACGAGATTCTCGAGATCACATCGGGTTATGGTGTCGACGTAGTTTTGAACAGTTTGCCAGGCGAGGCGATCACCAAAAGCCTTTCCATCTTGGCGGCCTATGGACGCTTCTTGGAAATCGGGAAGACAGACATCTACCAAAACCGTCGCATTGGATTATGGCCGTTCCAAGATAATTTGTCGTATCACGCGATTGACTTGGATCGCATGTTGCGAGAGCGTCCCGACGATATTTGTCGCCTGTATGACGAGATCGGACCTCTATTCGAACAGGGTGTCTATCGACCGTTACCGTTGACCGCATTTGATGCCGAATCAATTGTCGACGCGTTTCGCTACATGTCCCAGCGGAAGAACATCGGGAAAGTCGTCGCCCGCATGGCGAGCGACAAGACAGATCAAGAGTCGACCACGGTCACCAACGATACCGCGTTCGCGAGTGGTGGCACGATATTGATTACCGGTGGTTTGGGTGCGATCGGAAAGCAGGTGGCGGAATACTCAATCAGCCAAGGTGCAAAACATCTTGCGATTCTGTCGCGTCGAAGTGCGAGCGAAGTTCGCGACCAAATCAAGCCTATTCAATCCGACGGAGTTGCTGTTTCTGTCATTCAAGGCGACGTGAGTGACCAGGCTAGTCTTCGCAATGCACTTTCGCAGATCCCAAAGTCGTACCCACCGGTCAAAGCTGTCTTCCATGCTGCCGGAGTGCTTCAGGATGGATTGATGCAGTCCATGGGACTGGACCAGCTTCGGCAAGTATTGGCACCGAAGACCCAAGGTGCTTGGAACTTGCACCAAACACTAACTGAACCGCTCGATCTATTTGTGCTGTTTTCTTCAGTGTCGGGCACAATTGGTTCGCCTGGGCAATCAAACTACTCCGCTGGAAATGCATTTCTTGACGGATTGGCCAGTTATCGTCAGCACCTTGGATTAGCGGCAACGTCAATCGCGTGGGGGCCCTGGGATGCTGAAGGCATGGCGGCGACACCAGAGGTGCGACGCCAACTAAGTGAACGCGGAATGAGTCCTTTAGCGCCAAACGTTGCAATCAATTTGATGGACCAGTCAGTCCAAAGTTCAGTCGGCCCCTTCGCAATCATGGACGCGAACTGGGACGTTCTTTTGAGCAAAATGATGGGCGGTGGTTCGAGTATCTTCCACGATTTCGCAGCGAGATCAGGGGGCTCGGACTCGCAAAATCGCGGTGGTGGGAATCGCGATGAGCAACTGTATCAGCAACTCGTCGCCATGACCGCAGAGCAACGAGTTGCCCTTCTACAGTCGATTGTTTCACAAGCGTTGGGCGACGTGATGGGAATCGAGCCGGAATCGATTGAACCTGAACAGCCACTCGTTACGCTGGGCATGGATTCATTGATGGGAATGGAATTGAAAGCCAAGCTGGAAGCCAAGCTGGGCATCGAGATTCCCATGTCCAGCTTGTTCGATGATCCTAGCGTGTTGTCCTTAGCCAAAGTTGCTAGTTCGGCTTATGACGACAAGTCCATAGCGGAACCAGCGCCGAAATCTCAGGAAGCGGCGTTGCCATCGACGCCTGCCGCTACGGTCGAAAGAAATTCGGCAAAGCGAAATGTGGTGCAGCGTAACAACACCGGACTCGTATCGCTCGGTGGATCGCGAAGCGAGGGAACGCCGTTGTTCTGTTTGCACCCGGTGGGTGGAGACCTTCGCTGTTATGATTCGCTTGCCCGCGCGATTCATGATCGACCGGTGTTTGGTTTGAGATCACGAGGTTTACAGGCTGGCACGACACCACACGGTGCGATGGAGTCGTTGGTAGACGACTATCTCGCAGCGATCCGCAATGAATGTCCTGAAGGGCCATATTGTTTACTGGGCTGGTCAACCGGCGGCGTTTTCGCCTACGAGATCGCGCGGCGTATGGTGCAGGATAACTTATCCGTACAGTCGCTCATTTTGATCGATACACCTTTACCGGTTGTGTTTGAAAAGGTGGACCAAAACGATGGTGCTCGGTTCCTAGTCGATCTGGTTGAGTTTGCGAATTACTTCGCCGGGACTTCTATGGAGATCAGCTATGAACAACTGCACCAACTCAGTGAAGAAGAGGCGGTGAACACCGTCCTTCAGTTGTCGATTGAGAACAGCGTGTTGCCGACGAAGACCACGCCTGAGTTTTTGAAACGGCTGATTTATGTATGCAAGCAACACGTCAATATCTTGCAGAACTATCAAACACCATCGAGCGACTTGATGGTTGAAATGATACGGCCCGAGACTACAAGTGTTTTGTCCAATGCGACAGGGCATTCTCTCGCTGATGATTTGGGGTGGGGCGACATCGCCCGGCTTCGACTTCATCAGGTATCAGGAAACCACTTTACGATGATGACCACACCGCATGTGGGTGAAATGGCAGAAACGATCCGAGAGTTGCTCGGCGAGCCGAGCGTGCCATCCGTGTGACGACGAAGTTTTAACCTACTGCCGTTAGAGATTTTTTAATGAATGCTCGTTGGGCTTATATCAAGTTGCAATCGTTGCTCGTCAAGCGAATGTTGGCGGCAACGAAATGCTCGCATTCTGTTCAGCAAAAGGTGCTGCAATCGAAGCTGGCTCTTTGCGCGGATAGCCGGTTCGGTCGTGATCACGGATTGAGTTCGATTCGCAACGTGGCTGACTTTCGTCGACAGGTCCCGATTACAGACTTTGAGTATGTGAGGCCATACGTCGATGACGTGTGCAATGGCGACACTCAGGCTTTATTTGGACCACGGACTCGGTTGTTGATGCTGGCGATGAGTTCCGGGACGACCGACAAGCCGAAGTCGATTCCGGTAACCGAAGAATTTGTTCGCGACTACAAACGCGGCTGGAAGATTTGGGGCTTGAAAACCCATGAAGATCACATGGACCTTGCGACGAAGGACTATGTTCACCTAGCGAGTGATTGGCAGCACAGCCAAACCTCGGCAGGAATCTGGCGTGGCAGCATCAGCGGTTTAGCTGCTGAAACGCGGCCGGCGATCGTCCGACGTCCGTTTATCGTGCCACCCCAAGTTGGCAAGATCAGTGAATGGACCAGTCGTCAGTACATGACGTTGCGGTTGGCAATTCCATCGCGCCGCGTCGGAATGATCATCACGGCCAATCCTCTCACCTTGGTGAGCCTAGCTCAGCTTGCTGACCAAAACAAAGAAGCGTTGCTGCGTGACATGCGGAACGGGACGATCACGTTGCCTGAAGGTGAGGAGAGTCAAATTCCTGCGTTACTCAGGAAACGCATTCGTCCGGTCGGGAAGCAACGCATTCGAGAACTGGAACAGGTTGTCGAGCGAACTGGGCAATTCTTACCACGTGACTTCTGGCCGGAGTTGTCGGTGGTTGGCGTTTGGATGGGTGGATCCGTCGGCGCGTTTGTTCCGGACGTGAGAAAACTTTATGGGTCGTGTGCGTTTCGCGATCATGGTTTGTCGGCCAGCGAAGGTCGTATGACGATTCCAATGTGCGATGAATCCAATTCTGGATTACTCGATTTCACGTCAAACTTCTATGAGTTCATCCCCGCTGACGAGTTTGGCAGCGACAACCCAACTCTCTTGGAAGCTCACGAGCTTGAAGAGGGCAAATCGTACTATATCTTGCTCACGAATTCCGCCGGGCTGTTTCGCTACAACATTCATGATGTCGTTGAGTGCGTCGGGTTCGAAGGTCAAACTCCGTTGCTGACATTCCTTCATAAAGGCGTGCAGTGCAGTAGCTTGACCGGAGAGAAATTGACGGAGTATCAAGTTGCTACAGCGGTTCGTGAAGCGTTCCTTGATTCTGATCAGAATGTCGAGACGGTCTTAATTGTGCCGGTAATGGGAAAGACACCTCGGTACATTCTGCTAGTGGAGTCACCGGTCGAAAAAATGGCCGATCAGCTTGCTTCGTCGATTGATTTGAAGTTATCGGCGATGAACTGCGAATACGAAGACCGCCTCAAGACAAAGCGATTGTTGCCGCTCGAGCCGAGAGTGGTGCCATTGGGGACGTGGCGAAGGCTGCGAGACCAGAAGCTAGCTGAGCGAGGCGGGACTTATGAACAATACAAACACACGTTCTTGAGTTCGTCTCACGAAGTGCTCAATGAGTTAAGTATCTCGATTTGATGTCGCACATTGTTGGGCAACCCTTGATGACCATGTGGATAAGTCCGTGAAATAACGCGTCGGGTCGTCTTCGAACTCTAAGGTGTGCGAAGCTCCGACATATTCACAGAACGTTTGGTCTGAGGTTCCCGTTCGCTTCACAAAATCCTGAGTCGGTGTGTTGTCAGTAATCGGATCGGTCGATGCCAGCATAAGCATCACCGGCGATTTGATTTGTTCGGGGGCTTCAGTCGCGTAACGAAGCAGTTTTAAGTTCTCGGATGCAAAACGTAACGTGATTTTGCGTAAGGTCAGGGGATCTTCAGCGATGTATCGCTGCCACCTTGAAGCGTTGGTAAATAGTTTTGGATCTCGAAGTGGGATCATTACCTTGTGATTCTTGAGTCCTATATTATTGGCCAGTTTGATTCCAAGTTGCTGACCTTGGGTTGTCGATTTGTGAGAAAACAAACCAGGGCAAATTAGTCCGAGACCGCTGATCAATTGCGGATTCCGGCGAGCGATTGCTGTGACCAAAATACCGCCCCAGCTAATGCCCAATAAGATTTTTGGATTTTGATTGGGCAGTTGCTCGATGTATGCCACTACATCGTCCAGCCAAGTCGTCCAGCAATCCACGTCGCCACGTGATGTGAAGTTAAGGCCAGATCCTCGCCGATCCAAGAAGTGGGCGTTCAAACCATGCTTGGCGAGATGCGATCCACTTGCCTCGTACCATCCGCTATGGCTGATGATGCCGTGCAAACAAATGACATCGGCGAGGCAATCGTCTGCATTCCAAACTCGCGCAGCGAGTCGTGTTCCATGGTGGCCACTGTAGTAGACGAGATTCGGGGGCGACATTGTTGCACTCAATTTATTGCGAACAATTTTAACTGAACGACGAGCTGTTGTAGTTTGGACTCGTCCACGGTGATGCCTAGGCCAGGACGTTCTAACGCTGGTGCCCACCCGCCGCGTCCGAACGTTAGATCTTCAGTAGTAAAAAGCTCCTTAAGCAGATGCTTATCGGCCGAGCCTTCGCGGTATCGAATGTTCTTCACTGAAGTAGCAAAGTGACGACCGGCAGCCGAAAGAATACCTGATTCACCCGGGTGACATCCAAGTTGGTAGCCCAGTCCCGCCTCGTGTGCCATCGCAGCAAGTTTCCAGCTGTTAAGCAAACCGCCGCACTTTGATAATCGAATATTGAATAAATCACAGTAGCCGTGAGTGATCGCTTCTTCGGCGTCCACGAAACTGGTGAGTGACTCGTCAAGCATCAATGGAGTTTCGACGTTTTGACGTAAGCGGGGCATTGTGGCGACATCGGCGTGTGAGAGCGGTTGCTCGACGCAGGTAATTCCGTAGGGCTCAAGATCCGCGATGCGTTGAGCGGCTTCGTCAGGAGACCATGCCTCGTTCGCGTCGACTCGCAAATCCATCTTCTTTCCCACCCAGCGTCGCATGCGGTTCAGGCGTTCTGGATCGCGATCCGATTGCATGGCCACCTTCACCTTACAGTGCCCAAAGCCGTAAATGCGCATCGCCAAAGAACTCAAGATTTCCTTGCGAACACTACCCGAGCTGATTGCACTGGAATACTGCACACGATCGGATTGTTGTTGGATCGATGATGTGTAAGGGAGTTCCTTGATGACGTTCCGAAGCGGCGATTGGAAGTTTTTACCGAACGCATCCAGGATGCTCAATTCCACCGCGCATCGGTGAGCATTTGCGAGGCAACTGCGGGGGTCGCTGCTGGGCTCAAGCGGCTGATAATTTTGGCATAGCTCGATCACATCTGTCCAGGAATCGCAGTTTCCGCCGAGCTGGGTGGCTAGATCTGCGGCGGCCAGCTGTTCCAGCGATCCTTCGGCGGATTCTCCAGTAACGTAGGTTCGTGGGACGCCTTCACCCCATCCGATGGTGCCATCGGACAATCGGCATCGAACGATGAAATTTTCACTCGCGGACCGGGTGTAGGAAGCGTGCTTGAACTCTTTTCGCAGGCGCAATCGCACGATCATTCCTGTGATTTCGGCGATTCGCATCGTTCGACACCCTGTTGGTTTCTATAGAAAAACGCCGGTACATCAGACGGGAACGGATGCGTTGTCCGGATGCATCGGTTCGTTGAGCGGCATACTGTTTAAAACGAGCAATATACGCAAAATTGACGACTTTGAACCGCCCGCCCTTACAACTACGATACTTCGTCTATCACTGTCCTTCGAGAGTTTCTGGCGTTTGTTTTATGTACCCACCGTCTCACTATGTTCGGCTCGGATATCTCAAATGGCGATTGCGCCGTTTAAGTGGCTATTTGCGAAATGCCGCTGATTGCCCATCCGTTCAACGACAACGGTTGATGGAGAAAATACGGCTAAACCAGGAAAGCCAGTTTGGTCGAGAACATCAGTTTTCTTCCATTCGGACTGTCGAAGATTTTCGCAAGCAGGTTCCGATTGCTGATTACGAAACATATCGGCCCTACATCGAAGAGGTGAAGAATGGGAACTCGCAAGCCCTTTTCGGACCCGGTACCGAGGTGTTGATGTTCTCGATGACATCGGGAACTACCAGTCAAGCGAAGTACGTTCCGATTACAAATCACTTCTTTAGTGAGTATCGCCGCAGCTGGAACTACTGGGGTTTGGCGACTTTTCGCGATCACCAAGATTTGCTGTCCAAGTACACGTTGACTTTGGCAAGCGACTGGGATCAGTTCCGAACGCCGGGCGGTATTCCATGTGGGAGCATTAGTGGACTAGCGGCGGAGACACGGCCGCGAATTACGAATTCGCTGTTCATTCTTCCGAAGGCACTTTTAAAGGTGAAAGGTGCTGAAAATAAACAGTATGCGTCGTTGCGTGTCGCGATCGCAACACCGCAGATCGGGATGATCGTCACTGCCAATCCACTCACACTGATCCACTTGGCAAGATTGGCCGACGAACAAAAGGCTCGGCTTATCAAAGACGTGCACGATGGAACCTTGTCAGAGCATGTGGACGTTTCAGCGGATGTGCGGCAAGTGCTGAAAAAATCTCGGATGAAACCGAATCCCCAAAGAGCGAAAGAGCTTGACCGAATTGTCGAAACGACCGGTACGCTGCACCCGAAAGACTTCTGGCCCGGATTGTCGGTCGTGTCGGTATGGATGGGTGGCTCAGTGGCGGCCTACTTGCCGACGCTGCGTAGGTACTATGGTGACGTTCCGCTACGTGACCACGGGCTGTCCGCTAGCGAAGGCCACATGACCTCGCCGATGCAAGATGAAACTTGCCAAGGGTTGTTGGACTATGAGAGCCACTACTTTGAATTTGTTCCAGTCGACGAACATGACACACCGAACCCCACCGTGCTGGAAGCTCATGAATTGGAAGTCGGTCAGGCGTATTTCTTATTGATGACTACGCTGAGCGGTCTGTACCGATACGACATTCATGACGTCGTCGTGTGCAACGGATTTGTAGGACGTTGTCCCCAGTTAACCTTCCTAAACAAGGGGGCTCATTATTCGAGCATGACCGGCGAAAAGCTAAGCGAAGTCCAAGTCACTCAGGCGATTGGCCAAGCCTTTGAGGATCTTGGTTTAGCGGTCGAGCATTACAGCTTAGTACCCGTGCCAGGTGATCCGGCCTACTACAGGTTATTGGTTGAAGAGAAGTTTGATGCTGAAGCCGCTCACCGAGTTGCCGGGCAAGTCGATCAACGACTCAGTGAGGTCAACTGCGAATACGAAGAGCGTTTACAGGGACGGCGGATGGGTGGTGTCGTCGTGAAGTCGATTCCTGAGGGTACCTGGGAAGAACATCGCCGGCAGCAAACATCTGGCGAAGGCAATGACAACTATGCCTACAAGCATCCGTTCCTTGCTGCAAAGCCGGAGTTGGCCGAAAAGTTCAGAAGTCTGTCTGATCTCGTTTAGGTAAGAGTCAGCAGCCCTGCGCCAATGGCGGTCATTACTACTGATCCGGGGATCGTGGCGATGGCCGAACACCAAGCAAATCGTTTCCATGACACGCCGGCTGCCCCAGGAACGAACGAACCGATGTGCAAGCCTAGCCAGGGAACTTGCCGAGAGCCAATGAGGTAGACAGGATGGTTGACGGGAAATCGTTGTAGCCAACGTGGAAGCTGGTCGGTTTGGCTGTCCAGTTCGAAGTCGGCTCTTGCGCGGCGGCCGAGCCCGAACTCCACCATCGATGCGGTCCACCATCCGATCCAATTCAGGATCGTGCCCATCAGCATTCCATACAGGACTCCGTTGGCGATTGCCAAAACATCGGAGGGAAAAGGAGTGATCGCTAGAACAATATGCGCAGGCACTGTGATTGCGACTGCGGCCCATCCATAGGTTTCTCGGAATGATTCCACATCGTGATCCGACATCCAGCGCATCAACACCCAGCCCGCTGCCAGCAGAAAGACGATGACGTAAAACGTGGGCGAACGAAAAAGCTTAATAAAGAAATGCGGCATGAAGCCCCGCTGTCGGACACCGAGAAAATATTGAGGTTTTTTGGGGGAGTGTGTGGTAAACGCAAGTTACCCTGGCTGAATTTTTCGGAATCGCTCCACGACTTCTGCGCGGCTGAAAAATTTCAGTTCCGATGCAGAACCCATTTGATGGATCAAACGGACGACCTCAGCGTTGTAAGGTGCGTCGACGGAGCAAGTGTTGGCGAGACGGACAACTTCTCCGTTCACAAAATCGATTTCGGTCGGTCGGTTTCTTGTCAAATCTTGATAGACCGAGAACACGAGACCAGGCAATTGGAATGGCCCCCGCAAAATTGTCTTGCCGGCCAAGTTCATTCCAGGAATGTTGAACATTCGCAAGAAACGTCGAAACCGCAACACATCGGACATTCCATTAACCCGTTGAAGCGGAATATTGGCAGCGTCCAAGACTCGCAAGCCTTCCGACAAGATCGGGATCGCGACATGGTTTCTCCATTGACGATCCAGAATGCCTTCCCGGAGCAGGTCGGTTGCTGATAGCACCGAAGCGTAGCCCATCGTATTAAATAGGAGTTTGTTGTACTGCGTCCCTAAGATTCCGTTAGAAATCTCGATTGGCAAACCCGATGCTGCGAGTGTTTGGTGTGCCAAATCGATCACCGAGGCCGGTGTGTCGTCCGAGGCTGGGCCGATCACGCTCACGCCATGGCGATGGAATTCGATGACACCCGGTTCTACGATCGCCATGTTGGTCGAAGTCATGCCAACGAGTAAACGGTCAGAACGAAAGTAGTTGGCTAGGATGTGTTGATTGATCCCGTTTTGTAGTGAGACGACAATCGCGTCACCAATCGCCTCAGCAAATTGTTGGGCGGTTTGTTCAGTGTCCTGCGTCTTCACCGTGAATAGGACGACGTCAGAACCCTTGACTGCCTCGGGGGACGACGACGCGGTGATCGGCACATCACGCTGGCCCCAATCACCACGCAGACGGATGTGACCGCGTTCCTGCATTGCTGTGCAATGCTCACCACGGGCGATCAGGACGACTTCGGTGTCGGGTTGGTAGAACTTGATGAGCCCACCGAACATGGCACCGATTGCTCCTGCACCTATCACACTTATCTTTTTGGGGAATGCCATCTTCGCTGTGAATATTGTGATGAAAAGGATGGTGAAAGAATCAAGGATGCTACCGGGGAAAGCTTAAAGTTCGTTGCCCCGAGGGAAAGGTTGTGCTGTTCTATATCACGGTCTTTCCGGTAGGGACTGGCAGTTTCGAACCTTAGTGCGAATCGATGTTGGAGCAAATGTGCGATCGTGACCGCGGTTCAATCGGGCCTGTCGGGGGGGGCAACGAATACTGGCTACGAAGCGCTTTTTCAACAGACCAACTTTCCGAACGTCATAAGAAGCATTCGCCCTGTGGACGTTACAAAAATGCCTACATCAAGCTAAGGAAAGGCGATCTTGTACGGCAGCCCAGGCTGGGTAGGATATCGCCGGGGGGTGATCTGCTGTAGCTTGCCTAAACTCCCCGCTATCATAAAGGTTTATGGTGGTATTTGAACTCGGCTCGATCCTGCAATCGGAGTCACATTCTAGTCTCAGTTATTTACGGTTCATGCGTGCGAATCCTGCTATCTGAAGGCTCGAGTAATTCAGCACGTCAGACGCTGTACGGACTTGGAGCTGGAAAACAGATCGATGTGCTCGATCCATCACCTTGGTGTCAATGTCGCTTTTCTAGCCTTGTGAAACGTCGGATCGGCTGTCCTCCTATTGCGAAGGACCCACTTGGGTATGCCAAGCGGACTGCCGAGGTTATTCAGCAGAATGGCTATGATGTGCTTTTCCCTACCCACGAACAGGTCTATCTGTTTTCAAAGTTTAGGGATACTTTCCAGCGACGTGTCGGGTTAGCGGTTCCCGAGTTTGAAGCAATCCACCGGGTTCAAAGTAAAGCGGAGTTTGCTTTGCTGATGGATGAACTCGAGCTGCCGATGCCCAGCAGCCGGATTGCGGAGTCGAAAGCAGAGCTTTTTCAACACCAAGATTTTCCTTGTTTCGTCAAGTTGGCTCACAGTACGGCTAGCCTGGGTGTGCAGAAGGTTGACGACCCCACCGATCTACGCGACACGGTCAATCAGTATGAAGCCGCAGGCGTTTGGAGAGAGGGCGAACCGATCGTGCTTCAGCAACCCGCGGTTGGACGACAGGCGGTGGCCACCGGAGCTTTTCAAGATGGGCGTCTTGTTGGTTTCGCTTGTGCGGATGTTTTGAATACTGGGATTGGAGGCGGAGTGTCGCTGAGAGTCAGTGCATCTCACCCGCCGGTGAAGGTGCATCTGGAGAAACTCGGACGAGCACTGAAGTGGCATGGCCCGATCTCGATCGAGTATTTCTATGACTCCAGCACACAGCAACCTCAATACTTTGAAATCAATCCACGTATTGGTGAGACTCTCAATTCTGAGCTAGCGGGAGTGCCGATTTGCGATGCGATCGCTCGAATTTCAATGGGCGAACGAGTTGAGATGTTGCCTGAGGCGAAGACCGGTGTGATGACTCACAACGGATTCATCGTGATGATCGCGGACGCCTACAACGGTGCGAGTCGTGTCGAGCTGTTTCAGCGACTACTCGATCACTGGTTCAGGCGTGGTGAGTTTGGTGGCTGTGAAAGTGAAATGACGCGTTTGCGGGAAGATCCCATGAGCTTGATACCTGCTACCGCTGTTATCTTACGCCTGCTGATCTCGCCTAGATCGGCGGCGCAATTAGCAAAAGGAACCGTCGACAATTATTCTCTTCCACAGACTGCTGCCTCGACGATCGACCAAATATCGGATGACTACTTGGAGCGTTTCGCTGGATAAGCGAGCTTTGGCGAAGTCCGGATCTTGGGTCAGTCGTCGTCGCGTAGGTCGAAGAACGTTCAACAAGTTCCACTGACTTTCATGTGTCCTGTGAACGATTGCTACTTCCCGGACGATGACTTAGCGGGGATCAGGTTTTGGCTTGCTGCCCAATCGAGCGCGGATTGCATGCCTTCGGTGAAGTCGGTTTGGGCGTGATAGCCCAGTTTCTCCTTTGCCTTCGCAATCGAAAAATCAAGGTTGAGGGTCAAGAACTTGATTCGAGCGTTAGTAAGCAGCGGTGCCGTCTTGGCCCCACGTAGTTTGGCGAATCCTTCGATGAATCCGACGGCACTTCGAGCAAGCCATTCAGGGACTTTCTTCGGCATCGGCAGGTTCATGTAGTTTGCGATCGCGCCAACGAATTCTTCGCGGGTAACCAATCGTTCGTCGCGGATGTTAAACGTTTCACCGATGGCTTCTTCCTTGTCGAGTGCCAGAAGAATGGCATCGACCAGGTTTCCGGCGTAGGTGTTGTTGAGGACCTTTTTGCCGTCGCCGATTAGTTTCATTTGGCCTTCGGCGAGACGTTCGATAATTCGGGGCACGACATGTCGATCGCCGGGGCCGTAAATGAATCCAGGCCGGATGATTGTGGCGGGGAAATTATGTTGTTGAATGTACTGATTCAGCAGTACTTCCGCTTCCGCTTTGGTTTGAGTGTATCCGTCCAAACCGGTCAGGTCGGGAGGCACGGTTTCGTCGGTACCATGATGATGTTCCGCTGCGTAGACGCCCAGCGAACTGATTTGGACCCAGCGTTTCAGTTGGCCTTGTTTTCGAGCGGCAATCAGCATTGCTTCGAGAGCCACCACGTTAATCGCCCGGAATTTTTCCGCCGGTCCCCAGTCGCCCACGTGAGCGGCGGTGTTGACGACGTAGTCGACACCCTCCAACGCAGCGGGCAGGCTTTCTGGGTTGGAGAGGTCCGCCTCGAACATTTCGACGTCGAGCCCCTCAAACGCGTCTCGGTTACTGGAGGACCGGACCATCGCGCGAACGGAATAACCTTCTTCGAGGGCGCGGCGGGTCAGCCAACTACCTACCATGCCGGTAGAGCCAGTGATCAGAATTTTTCCCTGTGACATGCCTATTTTTTCCATCGTCGATTGCAAGTGTTTCGGACTCCGTCGGTGTGTGCCTACTTTAGTTGCTGGGGGGCGGGGACTGAATAGTCCCTAGTCTGATTTCCTGGCTTGAATCCTGTCATCGACCCTCAACCGCGAACCCGCTAATATCAGCGGCATGCAAGAATCGCCTGTTCAAACCGCTGTCCCCACTTCGCCGGAAGTTGTGTTCCTGGGAACGGGGACGAGCGTGGGCGTTCCGTCGCTGGGGTGCGATTGCGACGTATGCACGAGTACAGATCCGAGGAATCATCGGACCCGCTGTTCAATCGTCTTTCGCTTGCCGACGGGGAATCTGTTAGTCGACACGCCGCCGGACATGAGGACGCAGTTACTTCGTGAAAAGATTTCGTTGATTCATGCGGTAATGTTCACTCACGAGCATGTCGATCACCTTTACGGTTTGGATGATTTGCGGTTGTTTCCTTTCCGGTTGGGGCATGGGATGCCCTTGTATTGTGAGCCGCAGGTGGAGGCTCGTATACGACGAGTTTACGACTATGCGTTCAGCGATCGCAAACCGACTCACCCCGGATCAACACCCCAGCTCGACATTGTTTCGATCGGGCACGAGCCATTTGAGGTGTTGGGGACGCAAGTTACGCCGATCCCGCTGAAGCATGGGCCCTATTTCGATGTGCTGGGTTTTCGTATTGGGGACTTCGCTTATTGCACAGACACCAATGAAGTTCCAGAGGCTTCGCTGGAGCGGTTGATGGGTGTCGAAACCTTGGTGATTGATGCGTTGCGGTACGCTCCTCATCCGACTCACTTTTGTGTCGACGAGGCGTTGGAGGTGATTGCGAAGGTGAAACCGAAACAAGCGTATTTCACCCACATCTGTCACGACCTCGATCATGCAAAGGCACAAGCGAAGTTGCCTGAGGGTGTGTATTTGGCTTACGACGGGTTGCGAGTCCCGCTGCCGGGGTGAAATGGAGTATTCTATGGGGCCACCAATTTGCCTCTCGCATGAAGGAACCCTCCATCTTGTCCGCCCCAGAGATTTCAGATCAGCCGCACAAATCGGCAACGATCGCCGCGCCCGGTGCTTCTCGCCTCGGCTTGGTTTTGTTCGCAATCTATACGTTGCTGTATCTTGGTTTTGTGTTCATCAATGCGTTCTCAGCTGACACGATGGATATGGTGGTCTTTGCTGGCTTGAACTTGGCGATTGTCTACGGGTTTGGTTTGATCATTGCTGCCATCTTGTTAGCGTTCATCTACGGGTTTGCGCTTCGCGGATCGGGGACTGAAGCGTCTGATCAAGCGACCACCGGCACAGGAGAGTCAGCATGATTTATGACCCTTCGTACACAGCGGTGGTGATCTTTTTTCTGTTTGTCGGTTTTACGGTTGGGCTCAGTTTCTATCTGGGAAGCAAGGCAAAGTCGTCCGCTGGATACTTCGCCGCTCACGGTCAAATTCCCTGGTTCATCAACGGGATTGCATTCGCCGGAGACTATTTGTCGGCGGCTTCGTTTCTTGGCATTTGCGGGATGATCGCCGCTTATGGCTATGACGGATTCTTGTATTCGATCGGATATTTAGCCGGTTGGATTGTGGCGTTGTTTGTAATTGCCGAGCCGATGAAGCGGCTAGGAAAGTTCACGTTCGCGGATGCCTTGGACGCCAAATTCAATTCACCGGGGATCAAAGCGGCCGCTGGAATCAGTACGCTTATCGTCAGCGTGTTTTACTTGATCCCGCAAATGGTCGGTGCGGGCGTTTTGATTCAACCTTTGCTTGGCTTCCCGCACTGGGTTGGTGTCGTGCTGGTTGGTGCGGTCGTGATCACAATTGTTGTTACCGCTGGAATGTTGTCGACAACCTGGGTGCAGTTCTTGAAGGGGTCGTTGCTGGTCGTCTTCAGCACGGTGCTTGTTTACTTTGTGTTGCAGGAAGGCTTTCGCGTCGATCGAGATTCGTTCAAGGTGATTGGTCCGCTGGCGAACACGGAGTCTCCAGATGCGATCGCCAGTGCGGCAAATCGGAAACTGTTTCAGCCAGTGAATCGAGTGGCGACGTTGAATGGTTGGGATCAGAATGAATCCTATATTCGATTTGCGTCCGATGCCGATCAAGGTTTTGATGTCTACAAAATCGAGACTCGCGACGATGGGCTTTACTTGCTTGAAAGCCAGTCCCAAACCAAGCTCAATGATGGCGGTACGTTGATCGGTGGCGTGGAAATGGGAAGGGAAGAGGGCCAGCGAACGTTGCGTCCCGGTGGTCAGTTAATTCAGTTGCCCGAGGAGTATGCCGGTCCAGATGGTTCGGCAACCGAGACCGGACCGTTGGGGCCGATCGAGTTTTTCGACGTCTTGCGTCGCAGCGAAGTGATGTTGTGGGGCAGCGATCGGCTCGAGCACTCCGACGGTTCGACGACAATGGTCTATTTTCAAAAGCCAACCGCTGGTTCGCGAGTATTGCGACCGGGCGAGCATCCACGGTTTGCGGGAATTCGTAGTGGTTCCTGGACCGATCGAATTAACTTTCTGTCGCTGATGTTGGCATTGTTTTGCGGGACGGCTTCGTTGCCCCATATTTTGATTCGCTATTACACGGTCAAAGACGGAGCGGCGGCTCGCAAGAGTACGATTGTTGGGATTGCTAGCATCGGGTTCTTCTATGTGCTGACGCTCTACCTTGGATTGGGAGCGATGGTCAGCGGGACGCTCGATGTAACCAATTCGAACATGGCCGCTCCGCTTCTCGCACGTGGGATTAGCGGTCTGCTCTTTGCGATTATTTCGGCGATTGCGTTTACGACCGTGCTCGGTACGGTGAGTGGTTTGATTCTGGCCAGCAGTGGTGCGGTTGCGCACGACTTGTTGGGCGGTGTCATGGGAATCAATTTCTCCGAAGCGAATCAGGTTCGGGTTGCCAAGTTAGCGGCTGTAGTGGTAGGTGCGATCGCGATTGTCCTAGGAATCGTGTTTCAGGGACTCAACGTCAGTTACCTGGTTGGTTGGGCATTCAGTATCGCAGCCAGTGCGAACCTGCCCGCACTCGTCATGCTGTTGTTCTGGAAACGCACGACGGCCGCTGGCATCATTGCCAGTGTTTGCGTCGGCATGTTCAGCTCGCTCGGTTGGATTCTGCTTTCGGCAGACACGTTTGGCAAGGTTTACGGCATCGATCCGTCCAGCAGCCCGATCCCGTTCAGTCAGCCTGGAATCGTGACGATTCCATTGGCATTGGTCACCTTGGTGATTGTGTCGCTTATGACTGGTAAAGAGACCGAAACTGCTTAGCGAGATGGATTGATCGTGTTGACGTTAAGCCATTGGGAACGCTATTCCCAGTGGCTTGGTGAATCAGCTAGCAAACCTCGCGAGTGATAGCAGAACGACATGGTGCGTTTGCGGCCGTCAATATTGGAGGCGTGGCAAACGAAGGTGCTTTCCAGCTCAGCTGAACATGGCTGAGTTTGAGAGATATTTGGGCTGCGTTCGGCACATGAAGTGCTGTGAACTGCAGGTGGCTACCGTTCGACCGTGATCGGAAGTCTCGTTTACCACCTTTTTATCCAACGTATTGCTAGCTCCATGACATTTTGTATCGGTATTAAAGTCCGCGAGGGCATCGTTGCCCTAGCTGACACTCGGATCGTCAAAGGCAGCGAGCAATCCAACAAGCAAAAGTTGGCTGGGCTCCAGCACGATGATGATGTGATCTTCACGATGACCAGCGGTTTGCGGTCGGTGCGTGATAAAACAGTGACCTACTTAGACGAAGTGCTGCGGAAAGATAGCGAACCGAAGCTACGGATGTACGAGTTGGTAAACCTGTTTGGTGAGCAGTTGCGGCGAGTGAAAGTTGAGGACGGTCCCTCGTTAGCCGCAACGAAACATGTCTTTAATCTCAACGCGATCATTGGCGGGCGTTTGCCCGAGGATGTTGAACCACAACTTTTCTATGTTTACCCTGAAGGGAACTGGGTAGAAGCGGCGGTGGACCTTCCGTATTTCATCATTGGTCGGACGCCCTACGGAAAGCCGATCTTGGATCGTTTGCTGACCTACGATACGCCGCTGAAAGAAGCTCTCACCCTTGCACTGTTGGCGTTTGACGCTACTCGATCTAGCGTTACTGATGTGGATTGTCCTATCGACGTTGCCGTCATGACGCCGACATGCCGTCAGCCCACCTTCCAGCGGTTCTCTGAGCCGGAACTCCATTCGGCACTACAGTGGTGGTCGCAGAGCATGACCGAAGCATTGAAGTCAACGCCGATGGAATGGGCGGACTCTCTGTTCGTATCCGCATCGTCGGATTCTTAATCCCAGCTCTGTTTTGGGACATGCGATACATCACTAGGTCAGTGGTGTGTAGCGTTGCCCGTACGCATTGTTGCCTACGCGCAATCAAACTTTTTTGGCGCGTCGCCGTCGCAAAATCGCGTTTGTATTCTGGTAGAATGTGTCGACTCGTTTTCCACCAGTTTCGACAGCAATCTACCGGCAGCCAAGATGAGTACCCTTATCCAAGACAACCGATGGTCTGTAACTGATTCCCAATTTGCGATCCGTGTCACTATTCCGGACTTGGAAGGGTTTTTTGCGAAGTTGCCAATCGTTAGTTCGGTACCTGATGCGAAAACATTAATCATCGAGCCGGGTACGGTTGCCGCGATCATCGATGATGGCTTCTTCGTTGGTCAGTTGTCCGCGGGAACCTACACGCTCGAAACCTTTCTAGAGCGGCTTCAGTTTTGGAAGAAAAAGCAGGCCACCGTCATTCTGACTCGTGCTGAAGAGGTCCCACTTGAGACCCAGATAGCACAGATCCCAACCCGTGAAGGATTTAGTGTTGATCTCGATTTTCGCTGGGCGATCCAGATTCGCGAGATCATGCAGCTTACCGCAAACTTGATGGGGGCTCGCGACGAGCTAAGCATTTCGGAGCTTAAGGGCCTGTTATCACCTATGGTGACGCAAGCCGTTTTCGCGACGATTGGGCAGCTATCGTATGACGAGACGCTGATCCCTGACTTGCCTGTCCGATTGAAAGATGGCTTGTCGCTTCATCTGGACTCCAAGTTCAATCGATACGGACTTGATCTCGTCGACGTTCACCGTGCCCAAGTTAGCAGTGACGCCGATAAGCTTGCCGAACGTCAAGGCGAGACCTGGCTGAAGTCGCGAGAGATTCGAATTCAAGAGGCTGCGATTGGCGTCGAAAACGAAGAACTACGGCTGAAGGCGGAGGCAGTAAGGAGTCGAACGGAGACACAGTCTGCCTTGCGTGACGCGATTTCGAAGGGGCAGCTTTCCGAGCTGACTAGCAAAGAAGAATTTGAAAAAGCAGTTTCCGAAATCGACAAACAGAGTTTGCTTCGCAAGGAAGAATTAGACGAACTGAAGGAAACCTTTGATCAGAACAAAGAGGATCGTTCTTCGATACGAAAGCATTTGTTGACGACGTTGGATTTGCAGCGTGAGCAAGAGATTTCAGAATTACGAGTTGAGATTGATCATGCGGTTCAGATGAAGGGGCTGCAAGCGGAAACGGAAATAATGCGACAGGCGCATAGCCAGCAAGCGGAGACATGGCAGCACGAATTTGACAAGCAACAAGCAGCGGCAAAGCATCGCCGGGAGCAAAAGTTGGAGGCTGTTCGCCAACAGTTGTCTCGCGGACGCGAAATCAAGAGACAAAAACGAGAAGACTCGTATGAGGATATCGTTCAACAACTGCGGAATGACGAAGTCCGATCGGATCTAGAGTACGCGCAGGCAAAACGTCGGAATGAGCTGGTATACTCGCAAGAAGAACTCAATACTCGATTGGCCGCTGAGAAGCTTGAGGTGCAACGGCGACAACAAGAATGGGAGCTCGAAATTGCGGATAAGAAATCGATCAGCCAATTTGATCGACTTCAAAAAATTCAGGCCATGAATGCTGAGTTTGCCGAGCGTCAGCACAAGATGCAGGTAGATCTTGAGGTGCTGAAGGAAGACGCAGTTGCCCGTCGCGAATTGGATCGAATCTCGGCAATGTCAGGCTTAAGCACCGAGGCGATGATCGCTTTGGCGGGCACAGAGAACGCGTCGCTCTTGGCCGATTTGAAAAAACATGAAGCGACTCAGGAATCGGTGAAGGCAACCTCGGCGGTAGATTCGTCAGCCGAACTGAATGAGGAACGGTTGCGAATGTACGAGCGAATGAATGAAACCGAGCGGGCCAAAGCAGATGCAATTGCGGATGCATATAAAATGGCGATGCAGTCACAACAAGGCAATGTGAACCAGATGATCGGTGGGCTGGCTCAAGCTTCGACAACGCAAGCCTGGGTTGTTCCGCAAACCTCGCCTGCACCGGTGCAAACGCCCCCGGCGCAGTCGGCACCGCCGCCTCTCACGAACTCGCGAGTATGGTTTATTTCCCTGAATGGCTCGCAATCACCGCCACTCAAAATTGAGCAGGTGCAACAATATGCGGCCAGCGGACAGTTAACGGCATCGACGATGGTATGGAGCGAAGGAATGGCTCAGTGGGCGCCCGCTCATGAGGTGCCAGCCATTGCTGCGGTATTAGGATCGTCGACACCACCACCCATGCCGCCCGGGCCTCCACCTGCCTAACGGGATGTTAGTCGATCATACGTTGCCTTCCGCTTTTCGTTTGTCTTGAGTTTTCATCGGGTTTGATGTGACTGATTCCGTTGTCGACGTGCTCCACCGTGTTATTGCTTCTCAAATGGGCGAGCATGCAACGGCGAAAGAGATCAGAACCCAGGTTGAGGTGTTGGCGGCAAGCCAAGGGCTGCCAGCGGAAACGGTCGCGTTGTTGCTGGACAGCTTTTCGGATCAGTTGGTAACAGCGCCTGAACGTCCGGATCCGGTTAACGATGAATCAACTGTGCCGCGTTTATTGGTTGAGTGGGGCGAGCTTCCGAAAGTCGGGTATCAAGTTCGGCCCGAATTTAACTTGCTGTGCCCGGCGCATTTTTCACGACCGGAAGTGACCGTTAGTATCGACAGCCAGCTTGATCATGATCCCAATGATCCCATTCGCTTGCCAACTAGCGATGAAGCAGGGTTATGGAGTTTTTGTGTGCCTTTTCGCATGACGACTCAAGGCGAAAATTGTCTGCCGGGTCAGTACATGCTGACCTTCGACTTCTATTTCCCAGGTGCACTACCGGGCACGCCGAGGTTCTTCAGGACTCGCATACGATTGAATATTGACGCCCAGAATGACGGTCAGGGCGGCATCCTGGAAATCGATGGTGATGGACAATCGATTGTGAACTTGCAGGGCTATAGCTTGAAGCAATTTTCCAAAGTTGTTTTGAAGGGAAGCCAGGATAGTGTTGTCAACTTGCAGAATTCGATTGGTGCGCAGCAGCAGCAACTACCACCGAATCACGACGTCGATAGTAAGGCTCGAACATCGTTCGAGTATCAACTGAAGGTGAACGTCGAGAGACAATCCAGACTCCCAAAGCTCGTTTCACTAGGGAAGGACCGCTATCAGGCTGATACAGCTTGTTTCTGTTTTGATTTGGGAATGCGATCGGTGATCTATGCCAAGCCACGGTTGAACTTGGGACGAAGCCGGGACAATGATATTGTTTTGCGGTTTCTGCCACGTAGTGAAGAGTTGGATCAACACTCGCGGAATGTGTCTCGAACTCATCTGACGGTGGAACTGGGCACCGAGGGAATTCAAGTTGAAGACAAATCTAGCGGCGGCGTGGAAGTGGACGGAACCGTCGTTTTACAACGAACCCTCATTCCAACGGATCATGTGGGTGAGGTCACGCCGATTCAGTTGGGGATCAGTGGAGACATTCCTAAACCGTTCCAATTGAATATGACGACATTGGGGCCGGGGTCCTATACCGATATCGGTGACGCGGATTTTTGGGATCGCGTTTCTTGCGATCTTGTTGGAGCTCATCCGTCAAGAATGTCCAAACTGGCCATCCAGCAAAAATTGGATGCCGTTCGATTTGACAGGGTAAACAATCTGGTTGGGCAGGAGACCTACCTTTGGCTTTTTCGGGAAGCATTCATTGGTGCTGCAAGGAACCAGTGCGGTATCATTATCCCCAACTCCAGCGAACCGCTGTGTGCCCGGTTGTTCTATTTGGACCGAACGTTTTGGATTGAGCCGCTAACGAATCCTTCCAGCGTCCGAGTTGATGGCGGACTGCTTGAACCAGGCACTTGGGTTGCTTTGGAGCCTGGCATGCGGGTCTCGTTCGCTGGATATGATTCCATCTTTGATTCAGCTCACCAATTGCATTTAGACTGACCAGTGGAAGCGAATTGGCGAGCTAGAGACGGCTACCTTGCGTTGAAACGTTTGTCGACAAAGCTGGGGTATAGTTTGGGAGTTCGGATTAGATCGGCTCCCCGATTCTCGATGTCTTGTGGTAACGATTGAATATCGGAGTAGACGATTTCGCAACCCACGCCGAAGTCATTCACCTTGGATCCGGCTTCAAGATATAGGCGGTTGCTCACACCGGCTGGAAGGCTGGCACCTGATTGAACATAAATGTTTTCGCCAGCGCCATTTTTGAGTGTTTGTTGCTCGCTTCGGATGTACCGGAAGTCTTTGTCTTGTTTTGTTGTTGCGATTAGTGTTCCGTTCATCTGGCTATTTCGCGGAATCGTCACGGCGAGTCCGCTGTCAAACTCAATTTCGATTGTCGACGGATATCGTGTGTCTTCAATTTCGTCTGGGACCGTTGCTGCAATTTCAGAGTCCGAAACTATTTCGAAAGTAGCTTCGAAAGGAGTTTCGCTTTGAACGAACCGAAGTTTCTTTGCGTTTGAAAATCCACGTCCTTTAATGGTTATTTGATCGCCAGCAATTCCGGTGGTCGGCGAAAATTGTTCGATCAATATGGGCTGGTCGGGATCGTTGACCAATTCGAGAAATGGTAGACGAGGCTCAGGTGGTAACTTCGGTTTGGGCGGAGTCGGTTCTGGTTGGCTTACGCCGATGCGATTTTTCATGCCGACAAACGGAGACACGCAGACCGCGACGCTTCCATCGTAGTGCCCGATTGCGATATGGAATCCCTGGGGTGAAAACACCGCCGAAACGAAAGACGAGTCCGAATACTGCCCGGGTTTGATGAAGCCATCAAAGTCCATATGGAAGCGGCGGGGGCCTTCTAGAGCGTCCCAAAAGTGAAGCGATGCAGGCGTCACCATAAACGCGTAGCTGCCTTCAGGCGTGACGCCCACGGTTTGCTTAGACGGTTGATAACGGGCATTCGGTGACGGATTGAATCCGCGTCGAGCTGAAAAGTTGGTGCGGTAGTCGCTACGCTGTCGGTTTTCAACGAGATCCCAAACGACCGTTCGATCGCGGCTGCCTACGATCAGGTTGCGAGCATCGGGGGTGATTGAGAAGTTGCTAAGGCCATGGGATTGCACCTGGAAAAATTCGCTTGAACTGTTTTTTTGTGTGTCCCAGATAGATATGCCGCCCATATTGCCGATCGCTAGCACCAGTTTCGCTTTCTCAGCCGCGCAACAAGAAACCAAATTTTGGATCATGCTTCGTTCGAAACCCTCCGGTTTGCGAGTCGGCAGATCAATCGTGTGATAACCGTCCGAAGAGCACACCGCCAACTTACTTGTACCGAGAAAGGCGATGTCCATGATCCGAGATCGGATGTCGAGGTCTGATCCTTTTAGCGTATCGATCCGTTTTCCAGTTGAGGTTTCCCACAACAGGATCTGGCCTCGCTCTGATAAACCTGCAGCAACTCTTCCATTGCTTGAGATTGTCAGTCGAACCCAAGGATGTTGTGAATCCGCCAATGTGCGTAAGTGATGGCCTTCTTTCAGGTCCCACATCTCGACCGAATTCGCTTGTTCCGCCGATCGTCCGGATGTCCCGGATAACAGAAAATTACTGTTATTCGAAAAAGCCAAGCAAGTGATCGGCGAGCTTTGGCTCGAGAATCGATAGGCAATGCCGTGTTGCGGCATTGGCAAGTCGGCATCCGCGTAGCTTGGTACAGAGTTATACGACGGCTCGTCGGCAACTGGGAGAGCTCTTACGCTATGTTGAATACTAGGCGGAACATACTTCGGCGAAGTCGCTGAGGTAATTGCTGGTGGGGTTACTGGTGCGCTTGCCGGCGGTAGCTTCGGTGGCGAAGACGGTTTGATGACAACGGGTTCGGAAACGGAAGTTGGGCCGGCAGGAGGTTTCTCAGGAAGTTTTTGAGGGGAAGGTTCAGTGGCTTTGTCGGCGGTCTTATCAACGACCACATCGGGGGTCTTGTCAGTGGCGTTTCCGATGACTTGCTCCGTCGGCTTTTCAATCGCCGCTTCACGTTCGGGTGCGCCATTAGGTTGAGGAGCTCGATCGGCGACCTTTGACAAGGATGGAAGTGACATCCATACGAACAACGCCATTAGCACAGCAACAACGCTGACGGTTAGCCAACGGATTTGTTGAGAACGTCGGAATTTCGCCTTAAACCGATTGAATTGTCTGACGATCCTGGGTGGAGCGGGCTTCTTCTTTTCAACACGGTAGCGAAGTCGATCGTCATCTTTTGGATCGATTGCTTCAGCGACGGGAATCGCATCGACAATTTCGGATGACGAGTGATATTGTTCTTCAAGCCGTTGCAGCTTTCGCAACAAGCCACGAGCACTGTTGTCGTGCGGTTTAAGTTCTAAAAAGTCTTTGACTAGATCTTGAAGACCATCGTATTGCTTGGCGTCCAACCTTTCTCGGATGGTCGTGTTCAATTCGCGGAGTTTGGCCGCGTTGTGTTGGGTTTGCTTCAGGAGTTCAGCGATTTCCTCGTGTTGCGATGGATCGGAGACTTGATTGAGGTAGTGTAAAGCCCCTTCATAATTCGACTCTGCCAGTTGTTGTTTTGCTGCGGCTAGCACTTTGTCGTATTGCTGATCGTCGCGTGCTTGTTCAGCCTTGAGTTGCTCGATCGACGACTTTGCCCAGTTGGTATAGGTCGTCAGCGCCGAGTGTTTTAGACGTACGATGGCCAACAGTCTTCGACCGACTTCGTCGTGCCGTCCAAGCTGACGAAGTTTGGCAATTCGTAGTTTCTCTTTCTCAAGCTGTTCCAAACGTCGTGTGACGGTAGCGGCGACATCCACACCGCATTTGCCACAGAATTTGGCCCATGCGTCAATCTTTTCATTGCACCCCGGACAGGATTCCGATAGCGGGTGGCCGCAACTGAGGCAAAACTCATTCTCGGATGTGTTCTGATGTCCGCACTGCGAGCATTGCCCAGGTTGAAGCACGACGTCAGCTTGCGATTGCAGTTCGTTTGCCTGGGCGGCAATGAGTGCGTCTCGGAAACCTTCGACCGTTGGATACCGCTCTTCCGGAGCGTCTTCCAACGCCTTCAGAAGTACGTCCCGAATCGTCGCTGGAATGGATTCGGACCGGATCACTCGCGGCGACTTGCCGGTTACAAGTTGATAGAAGCTAGCCGCTAAACTCCAAAGGTCGCTGCGTGCATCGACCGCACTGGAATCGCGGCGTTGTTCCGGTGGCATAAAGTCGATCGTGCCGAGAACAGCTCCCGCTTGAGTATGTTCTGCTTCAGAAAGCTCTAACCGGGCTAAGCCAAAGTCAGTTAATTTGGGAACACCGTCCGGGGTCAGCAAGATGTTAGCCGGCTTGATGTCACGGTGAATAATGCCGTTGCGGTGCGCAAGTGCTAAGCTCCCGCAAATCTGAACGATGAGATCAATAGCCTCATCAACATCCATTTTTCCTTTCGATCGCATCCGATCTGAAAGACTGCCACCGCTGACCAATTCCATGACAATGAAAAATCCATCGTCATCGCGACCAAAGTCATAGACTTGAACGACGTTGAAGTGATTAAGAGCTGCGACGGCGCGAGCCTCGCTCTGAAATCGTTGGATGGCTCTTTGGCTTTCTGCCAACCCGGCACGCAATCGCTTGATTGCGACTAAGCGTTGTAGTCGTCGGTCGTTAGCCTTGAGGACTTCACCCATTCCTCCGCGACCGAGCTCACCGACGATTTCATATCGAGCCGCAAAGTTGACGAACTCAACATCAACTTGTTTTTCAAAACCGTCAACGTTGGCTAATGATTGGTCCCGGTCCAGACCCGTCGTTATTTCATCGCCTAGGCTGCCGTCGGTCGGGTCAGGTTGTCGTTTTGACGAATCGAAAGTACGAGCGTCGTCGAGACTGTCCATGCTGATGGCGAAAGTACGGAGGCAATGATGAAGCTGGAATCATGAGAGGGGACCCATGATACCAAAAATTGGTGCCCTTCATGATTGCGTCAAGCATCATCGCGGTTGGCGTGATTGCCCCGCCAAAAAAAGGCGGTGAGGAGGTTAGGGTGAGTCGCGGAGCCTGGGGGACGGAGTGACTGTGATCGGCCTTCGAACTCCTCCGATTTGCCGTTCAGTCCAAGATTTCGTGCAATTCGCCTCGTTCGCGAAAAGTCATTCTGTTGCAGTTGCCTAGGAAGGTACCTAACGGAATGGACAAGACAAAAGTGAAAGCCAATCAGAGCGAGCGGTAATCTGCGTTCTCGGATAGCAAGTTGATTGGCGAACCGACCGAACCTTCTCGGTACATGACAGCGTTTCAATTAAGTACGTATTTCCCAACGCGGTTCGGCTGTTATTCAGCCGAACCGATTACGTCTTATCCGAAGGCGCAGTTCCTCGGGAACTCAAAGTCACACTTGAAGTTTGCGATCTTGGCAATGCGATCGAAGAGCTTATTCGCCTTTGCTTTGGGCGTCTGCTATGGCAGAGTCTTGGGCTTCGATCGCTGCCCAATCAACGTCGTCGGGTGCCGTCAGTTTTTGCGCGTCACTGCCGTTTGGCGAACATGCCGGCAACGCTAGCAAGCCGAATGCGAAACACAGTGCTGAAATCGTTTTGAGAGTGCTCATTGTTTAAAATCCTTCGATGGGTTCTTTCGAGCCAATTGATCCTAGCGATCCCCACAATCCATAAGGGCTCTTTTGCCCAACGTTGCCGTAGTTTTTTGAGATGCTCTTTGCATTTCGATTTCCGGCCTCGATAGAATCCGTGATGAACTTCACTGCACCATCGGCCATTAACACATGCACGCCGCCTTGGTGATGACTGGCGGCACTGAAAACGCCAGATTGCCATGAGGTTCCCCACTGCATCGCGCACGTGGGTGAATTCGGCGGTAAGACGGTGTTCATGCCGCTGACCATCAAGTGATAGCTCCACCAGCGACCGCCACGCGAGGTTCCACCGCTGTCCCACAGCGTAACACCGCTTTCGATAAACTGAGGTCGGTTTGGATCGATGACATCGGTGCAAACAGAAAGGTCCGATCCCATTGCATCGTCATTTGGGAAGTAGCTGCGGTCGACAACGGAACCTCCCACGCTGCGGTCCCCCAAGTCGGTTTTGATCTCAGCCATCGCGATGGTATTGGACAAACCATCTAGTATGTCCCGGAATTTGCGTGGGTCATCGCGTTGAAACACGCCTCGAAAAGCACCGCGATCAGCCCACTGGCTCGATGGCGCGTAACCTACACGCAAAGTCGCGTCGCCATGACAGAATGCGTAGTTGATCATACCAGTACCAAGTGGCGACATTCCCGGGTCTGAGGGACATCGCATGGTCGGGGCCTGCATCTGATAAGGGTCGTATTCGTTCAAATCAAGCCAGGGACGTGGGCCAAAGGGAGGCCACGAGCCATTGGCAGTTGTGTCCGATGGCGTTTCGCCGGCCTCCGGCTTCAATGGATTGGACATCATTTCCCACAACGCTTGCTGTTCTATAAATGGCAACATGCCAATGTAAGCACTGAGTTGATTTTGAGCGGGTAACAGTGGACCGGTACCGTTGGGAGGTAAACGATTGTAGGCCCCGTGATAGTTGTGAAGCGATAAACCAAGCTGTTTAAAATTGTTGCTGCACGACATTCGACGCGCTGCTTCACGTGCCGCTTGCACCGCCGGCAATAGCAAGCCTACTAAGACTCCGATAATCGCGATGACGACCAGCAACTCAACGAGCGTAAATGCCCCACGTTTCTTGTGCATTCTCACAATACATATCCCTTGATGAGTAGAAAAACGATGAGCCAACGGTGAACTAGGTCATTGAATTGCTTTTTCGCTTTCAGTTAAAAATTGATCGCAACCTGATGCAATAACGAGGGAGCCGTCAGGGTGCAATTCTTTATGCCGAAACATGAACTAATGTGAAGAACGCAACTTCAATTGCCTGTACCGAGAGAAAAACGACGGAGAATGTCGTGCCCACACACATCGAAGAGGGGGAGGGGGCGATTTTTGGACATCGTTTTTGACGAATCTTCAAAAATGTTGTTTTTGATGTCCAAAAAGCGGGGACTGCGACTCTGTATTTCGTGTTGGTTCAGTGGCCACGATTGTCCACTCAACCTGTCAAAAGTGCCTGCTAGTGATAACAGAGATACGATGAACAATATTCAGATTGGACGACGAGGATTTTTAAGAGTAGTTGGCGGAGTCGGCGTGTTGTCAGCGACGGCGCCCGGATACGCACTTGGCCGCGAAGCCGATTTGGCTGCCACAGATCTGTCTGCCGAAGGCGTGTTGGTGGAGGCGAGTCAATTCGACAGCTTTGGCGGATGGAAGTTGGATACTCAACATTACCAGCAAATGGGCGGTTGCTATTTGTTGGCCCACGGCATGGGTAACCCGGTTGAGAACGCAAGTACAACGATCGCACTCCCGGAAGCTGGCATCTGGAATGTTTGGGTAAGAACTCGCGATTGGTGCCAAGGACAATGGAAATCACCGGGACGGTTCCGTGTCAGTATCAATGACAACAAGTTGGATTCTGAATTTGGAACTGAAAGTACCGCGTGGCATTGGCAGCGAGGCGGCACAGTTCAAATCGACGACCCAGCCAAAGTGAAAATTCAGTTGTCTGACTTGACCGGGTTTGATGGTCGTTGCGACGCGATCTTCTTTTCTAAATCAACGACGCCTGCGTTACCAACCGATGATGCTGGTGAACTGGTGAAGTGGAAGGATCAAGTGTCTGGCCGAACGTCTTGGAAGGTGGAAGAGAGCGAGTTCGATCTTGTCGTTGTTGGGGGCGGAATTTCAGGTTGTGGGGCAGCGTTGGCTGCAAGATCTCAAGGGCTGAAGGTGGCATTGATCCAAGACCGCCCCATCTTCGGAGGCAACGCTTCTGAAGAAATTCGCGTTCATACGCTGGGTATCCACGGACGCGCCGGAGGAATTCTTCAGCAAATTGACACCGCACACTATCCCAACGGAAGCGAACTCGCACGCAAGGACCAGAGAAAACGCGAAGCCGCGATGGCGGCGTCTGGTGTCGAACTCTTTTCCGGTCACATCGCGTGCGGGCTGTCCAAAGACAATGGACGGATTGAAAGTGTCGAAGCAAGAGAAGTAGCAACGGGGCGCATTCGTCGTTTTATCGCACCCGTCTTTGTGGACGCGACCGGAGACGGTTGGCTGGGGTACTGGGCCGGTGCAGAATACCGGGTTGGACGGGAGTCGCATTCTGAATTTGGCGAAGAGTGGCCCAAACACGGTGATCTTTGGAGTCCAGAGATCGCCGATCAACGGGTGATGGGAACGTCTGTCCTTTGGAACGCCGAAAAGACCACCCAACGAAGCATCTTTCCCGAGGTTCCTTGGGCAATGCCTGTTGCCAAGGATCACGAAGCGACGCAAGGAGAATGGTACTGGGAATATTCAGACAATGATCTCGATCAAGTGGAAGACGCTGAGATCATCCGGGATCATATGTTGCGGGCTATCTATGGCTCATTCTCAAACGCAAAGAAGCATCCCAAGAACGCACCGTGGGCCTTGAAATGGGTGTCCTTTGTCGGTGGTAAACGTGAATCTCGACGGTTGATGGGCGACCATATTTACACGATGAAAGATGCCGCTGAACGACGTTCTTTCGAAGATGCGGTGGTGGTGGAAACTCGAGAAATCGACTCTCACTATCAACAAATCCTCAAAGGACACTCGGTCGACTTCTTATCCAAAGCGTTGTTCTACAAAACTGGTGGTGAATACTTTGTGCCATTCCGCAGTCTGTATTCGAAAGACATCGATAACCTGATGATGGCCGGTCGATGTTTCAGTTGCTCGCACATCGGATTGGCTGGGCCCCGCGTCATGAATACCTGTGGTCAGATGGGAGTCGCAACCGGATACGCTGCCTCGCTATGCAAAACTCATCAGGCTACGCCTCGCGAAGTAGGGCAAAAGCACATTCAAGAATTGCGTAGCCTGATCGGCTTCGAGGTTCAATCAACCTGATGAGACATTGGGTTAACCTTGCCTTGCTGTTTGTGTTTGCCACCCTGGTTGCGACTGGGGTGTCCGCATTCCTGCTGCCGTTTTCGCAAACGAACACGCGGTTGCATGTGGTGTCCGGCGTCGTATGCACTGCGCTGATCGCAAAGCACGTGTTGAGCCGGATCGGGTATATCCGTTCGGTATTCACAAGCCAGTCCAAAGTGCTCGGCCAGGTTCGCAAGGTCAGTGTGGTCCTCTTTTGGGCTGTTGTTTTGGTTGCGTCGATCAAGGCACTACCGCCCACCACTTGGCTCATGAACCAAAGTTATGAAACTCGCCAGCGAATGCAGATTGTCCGCGGATCGTCGTTGGTCGGGTTTGGCCAAGCAACACCGCACCGCCGAATCGTTGTCCGGAAACCTAAACGGGATTCCGACGCGATGCTATCGATTCACCTGGGCTTTTCGCCATGGCTCGACAAACTTCCCGCGTCGGCGGTATGGGTCGAATCAACGACTGGGACGATGATTGAAACGCTCTACTTGGACGAAGCATTGGCATACAGCGACGAAATCGACAGCATCGATGATCCGCTTCGTCGCGGCGATGTACTACCGATCTGGCGACACGCCTATACCGCCGTATCAGGAATTTCGCCCGATGGTGAAGCGGATGGGGTGACGGGAGCGACCCAGAATCATAGCTTTGAGATGGATCAATATTTGCAACTTGGACAAGATAATCAGTTTGTTGTTTGCGTGGAAATTAACTTGTCCGGAGACTCGAACGAGGCATGGAGTGACGGCGAATGGGGACAGCCTTCGCTGCTGTACACGGCCTTGATCAAAGTCGACAGCGAGAATCCTCACGCGATCCTGGAATTGACCGGACATGGAGGTGGTTCCCAAAGCGACGGGAATGTTCGCTACGACCTTGAGACGATCACGACGGCTCGCAGTTTGGTAGATATCTTTCTGGCTAAACTGGATCTGCCTCGTCGAGAGACCCCCATAGGTCGCGAAAGAGAGTTGCACGCGCACACGTATCCTGCCGGAACCCCATCTGACATTCATGAATGACCGTAACGAGGAAACCACCGAATTTGTGCAGTTGCTCACGGAGTCTCAACGCATGCTCTTTCATTACATTCATTCGTTGATTCCACACCGCAATGATGCGGATGAGGTTCTGCAGGAAACAAACTTGGTGCTTTGGAGAGAATATCACCAGTTCCAACGAGGCACCAATTTTAGAGCGTGGGCATGTACTGTGGCACTGAATCAGGTGCGAGCCTTCACTTCGAAGCGACGTGCCAAACGCCCGTTTTTTGATACAGAGATCATGATGCTGATTTCAGAAAGACAGCAAGCGAAGTCGGCCTATTTCGAAAGCCGATTGGATGCGTTGGAGCAATGTGTCAAGAAACTGCCTCAACGCAAACGTAGGTTTGTTGACCAACGCTATCGAGTTGGATTTTCCATCGAGGCCATAGCCAAAGAGATGGGCGCAAGTGTGGACGCCGCTTACAAGACACTACGCCGGATTCGCACAACACTGCACGATTGCGTCGATCGCACGCTTTCCCAAGAAGGACATGGCAAACATGAATGATCATGAACGATACGAACGACTGCGAGACCTCTACTTGGACGGTCTCGCTTCCCAGTCGGATGTGGACGCATTGCATCAGCTTTTGAAGTCGTCCGATGAGTTGCTCGACGACTATGTCGAACACGCTCATCAAGACGCGGCTTTGTTGTGGAATGAATCGGCGGAAAATACACCGTCATCGCCGAAAGTGTTACCGGCATCGAAGTTGAATTCATTGTTTTGGCGGTATGGACCATTGTTAGCGGCGACTTTGTTGTTTGCCGCTTCGATCGGATGGGAATGGATACACTCTGAACCAAAACCCGTCGCCACGATTCTGTCGTCGACAAATTGCCAATGGGGCACTGGAACCTTACCCACCTCGGTTGGTCAAAAGTTGCCGTCGGGCCGCTTGCGGTTGATTTCTGGCATCGCTGAGTTGCAGTTCCCACGTGTGACTGTATCGATGGAGGGACCTGTCGACATCGAGCTTATTTCAGCGGAACGCTGCCGCCTGCATTCGGGAAGCATCGTTGGATCCGTTAGCAAGGGTGGTGAAGGCTTCGTTGTAGAGACGCCTCGTGCAGAGATCGTCGATGGTGGCACCAAGTTTGGCGTCTTTGTCGACAAAGTGGGCGACGCCCGCCTTGATGTGTTAGAAGGCGCCACCGATAAAAAGCACTTTGGCGAGAGCCAACAACGGCCCGTCGATGCTTCTAGCCAGACGTCTCCAGCCAAGAGTATTGGTTCTGAACTAAAACCGACATCCGAGGGGAAGTCAGAAAAGGATAAGAGATTCAACAGAGACGACTTGCCCCGCAGTTCGCCCGACAATGTGATTCACGTCAGTTCAGCGTTTGGAAACGGAGATGAAGGCGATGTCACGACGGGACCCAGGCAAGAGGGTGAGGAGTTCCCTCGTCCAGAACACGTTTTGCTTGTAAAACACTCCGAAGAGGGCCAGGAATGGAATAGGAAGGCATTCATCCGGTTTGACTTGACTAACGTCGACTCGCCGGACTTGTCACGAGTCGATTTAAGATTGGAAGGGATTGCGACCGGTATGGGATACACGTCGTTAGTACCTGACGCCACCTTCCATATTTATGGGATCAAGCCCGAGTTCAACATTGATTGGAGTTCGCAAACGCTTAACCGAAATAATTTCCCTGGTCGCCTCGAGAAAACACACAGGCTGGATCCAGACAAGGTGCAATTGCTTGGGCAGTTTGTCATCCCGCAATCGCAACCTCAGGGACAGTTTATGGTTACCGATCCTCGATTGCAAAACTTCATTCAAGAAGGTTTGGGAGGAAGCGTGACGCTTGCTGTGACTCGCGTAACACCGGCTGCACCTGCAAAAAGCTATGTCCATGGATTCGCCAGTCGTACTCATCCCACGGCCAGCCCTCCGACTTTACGGCTTCAGGTGAAAAAGGATGCTGACGAATGAGGAGACCCAGGTCAGATTTCCTGGTCGCTCACGCCAGTTGATACGATGGCATTAAGCCTGTACCCTGCTAGCTGTTCCTAAAGTTGCGTTCGCGCGCCCGTTAAAAATTCCCGGCCCGAAGTATCGCCAAAAGGTTATTCAGGCTGCAGTTCCTCTTTCGATCGTCAGGGGTAATTTTGAATGGAAAGCAGAGGACAGATGGTGCTGCTTTTAATCTGGTCCCGCGCGAATCATGCCTTCTAAAGGCTTCGTATTCATGATCGACATCTCCTGGCGGGCACCTCCTGGCGGAACGAGTGGTCGTAGTAAAATTCAAAGTTGTTTGTATCCCCGTGAAAATGTCGCAAACCGGCGGCTCGGATTGCTTCATTTAATATGCGATACGGAGTCAATGCTCTCGCCGATTGTAAAACTTGCCCACCTTCAGTCGATTGGTGAGAGCTGATCCTGTTCAGCCAGGAAATCCTCAACAGATTTGCCGTTGATTGTCTCGAGCGTCTTTACTCGCCGCAGCGGTTCATAGTTTTCAATGAAGGTACGTTGCAGGTGGATGGATTTCAGTGGTACCTCTTCCAAAGGCGACAAGTCGCTGACCGCTACGAGTGAAAGATTGAGTTCGTGTAGCGGCAACTCAGCGATTGGTCGTAAGTCTGCGAGTGGTGTTCCGCCAATGCTTAGACTCTCAATCGCCAAACCATTCAAAGGCGAAAGATCGTAGAGGCCTGGACCTCCGATGTTATTGATCGCGGCCATTGATAGTTTAGTCATGGGTAACACACGAAATGGCGACAAGTCACGCAACTTGCCTCCAGACCAGATCTTCAGCAATCCGTTTTCGAACGAGATGCGTTGATCACCAGGTTGGATGCCGTCAGCCGTGAAACCTCCCATTTCGTAATCTGGATTGAGTTTAGCGAGCCGAGGAGCGATCCAACTGAAGATCTCCGTTGGAGAAAGCGATGGAGAGATCTTGGCGAACTCGTCGAATTCCGATCGCATCGCCGCACGCTGCACAAGGAATTCATCTTTGGGAATCCCGTTGATCGTTTTTAACGAGTCGATCTCGGCAAATACTGTGTCGGCGGCGGTGTTGTACAGCACCACCTCCGCATCCAGTTGTTTCAATTGGAGCTCACGCAACGGCGTGAAATCAGTCACACTTGATCCGCGAATATCGAGCGACCGCAAGGACTTAATCACCTGAAGCGGCCAGATCTGGTGAACGGACCATGCATCGATAATGCAATGTGTGGGCTGCGGTCCTTTGGGCGATAGCTCGACAGCCAACTTGGCCGAACGGGTTACCTCAACACCGTGATTCGCTAACTCAGCAATCTTCGCTACGACGGCGTTAACGCGAAACTGTGTTGGTAGTTTTTCCGCGGAGTCAAGAAACTCTTTCGTTTCGTCCGGCGTCGAAATCATCAGGCCGCGCTGCGCTCGCATACTTTCGGGTAGTGACTTGATCGGTGTGGCATCACGGAGTTTTCTCTGATCGATGAAAAAGCGATTGACCGGCTGACCATTGATTATTAGTTGATCCCCGAAGCTACGGACCAGCGCCTCGTGCTCGGGAGCGTAGTCCAGCGTCAACGATGTTAGTGGCATACCTCGGATCAGTTCCAAGTCCGTCAGTGGCTTGGGAACGGGGCCCCAATTATTCCAGCGGTATTGGTCTGAAGCGTGTCTACCAAGTTGAATACTTAAGACTTCGAGCGGCATGCCCTTGAGTACGGAAATGTCTCGGATGGGCGTTTCGTTCACGTTCAAACTTTCCAACGCGAGGCCTCGCAGTGCGTCCAGGTTCTCGACTGGACACCCTGGAATACTCAGTCTTCGCAGAGATTCCTGTGCGATTGGCTCGATGTCGGAAACCGGATTGGAAAAAACGTGACACTCACGGATTGCAATCCCACGCAGTGGACTCAAATCATCCACCGCACAGGAAGTTAAAGACAAATATTCTAATTCGGGTTGGGCAATCGGAGCCAGATCAGCAACCATCGATCGTAGCGAAACCGAATGGAGTGGGAGGCCTTTCAAAGGCGACAAATCAAATAACTCGCCGTCTCCAGAAACATCAAGTCTCGAGAAAGAGAGGACTCGAAGTGGCGAGAGATCGCGCAACCCACTGCAAAAGCGGGCATGCACAAAATAGCCGCCCTCTTGTTTCACATATCCAATCAAATCCTGAGAGGACACGCCTTGCGTGACCAGTCGAACAGGGCTTCCGGGATTCAGTCGCGTCAACATCTGATTGACCCAATCGACAACGGGTTCGGTTGGCAAAGACTTTGCGGCTGCTGCAAAGTCGTCAATTTCTGTCCGCAATGCCGCGCGATTGGAAAGGTATTCCTGAGCAGGTTGCGAGTTGATCGTTTTCAGGGTCTTGATTGATCCCAGTTGGGCATCGGTGCGCGGATTGTAAACAGCCGTACTGACCTGGATAGTTTCCAGAGGCAATTTTTGAATCGCCCCAAAGTCCGTCACGCTGGCTTTGGCAACATCGATCGACCGAAGGGAATCTATTGCCATCAACGGCCAAAGATGACGAAACCCTGGTGCAACGATCTTGACCGTGGAAATATCATCATTGAACTCGACTGAGCCCCCGAACTTGAAATGGGATTTGAGCTCAGCCTCGACCGCTTTGACGCGGAGCTTCGGTTTAAGTGATTTCCATGTGGCGATCTTCTCGCGTTGTTCTCGCGTCAACTCAATCTTTTCGACGTCCACTGGATCCCTCGGCTTGCCGCTGTCGGCGACGTCCGCTGGTGACTCCCACCAGACCTCAATCGTTTGCGTCTCGCCGTTGCGGATCACAAATCGGTTGGTTTCCATCTTCAGACCGTCGGAGGAATCGAGCACAAAGCGGTACTCCCCTTCGGGTAAAAGACTTGGCTTTGAATCGTCATACCGAACATTCACCTGTTTGCCAGTCTTCGTGTTTTCAACGGTGAACGCACCTTGTTTGAAGTGGGTTGAAAAGTCTTCCCCGGTTGTCTTGATCACCAACGTACCGTTGGGCGTTTCGATTTTGAACAGTGCACCGTTGGCCCACAGAAAACCGAAAAACAGCAAGCCAACCAACGCTCCAGCACCGATGCCTGTGCGAACCCATGGTGGGGCGACGGCAGTGGCCAGTGCTGGAAACCTCGTTTTGTTGCCGCTTTTCGCGGAGGCTGATTTAGCCATCAAGCGAACTTCGATGTCGGCCAGACGATCGGAGACTTCCTGTGCTGACTGCGGGCGCAGCTTCCGGATCCTTGGAAAGCAATTGCATCATCAAATCGGCAAATTCACTATCCGTATCTGGGCGGCGTTGCTGAATCGACTCGGGCTCAGCCTTGGCGACTTCCATCAATACGGCGGTAACGTTCTTTCCGCGAAAAGGTGACTCGCCGCTGACCATGCGATAGAGCACACTCCCCAGACTAAAAAGATCACAGCGGTGATCGACGTCCTCGCCCAACGCCTGTTCGGGAGCCATGTAACGTGGTGTTCCAATGACCTGTCCCGTTCGGGTGAAATTCGTGTCTCGCTCGATCTCACGGGCCAGTCCAAAATCGAGAATCTTGACGCGAGCGTCGCCATCGACGAGCCACAGATTGTCTGGTTTGATGTCACGATGAACGAGGTTGTTGCGGTGTGCAGCGGAGAGACCTTCTGCAATCTGACGGCCAATACGGACAGCATTTAGTTCGTCAAATGTTCCTTCGCGGCTCAACGTCACCGCCATCGATTCACCTTTCAGTAGCGGCATTGCGATGAAGGGAACACCTCGATCTTGTCCGACCTGATAGATGGCGACAATGTTCTCGTGTTCAACTGCCGCAGCCGCTTGCGCTTCACGCATAAAACGATCGGCTATACCGGCATGGTGGGCACCGCCGGGTTTAATCACCTTTAAGGCCACCATTCGTCGCAGCTCGATGTCTTCGGCGCGGAACACCATCCCCATTCCGCCCGTCCCTAGAACTTCGAGTACCCGATAGCCGCCCAAGCGTCCCAGTTCCGTCGGACTCTCCGCATCACGTAGCAAGCCGCCTAACGCAGAATCGTCTGAACCGTTGACCGTAAAGAATCCGGTTTCGGCAGAAGTCTCGGCCGTGTTAGATGCCTCTCTCTCGTCGGCTGTTTCTGTACCGGCATTGGCGTGGTGCGTCTGAATCCGTTGAATCAATTCATCGACGACAACTGCGTATTCGTCAGACCCGACATCCGAATCGGTACAAGCAACCGTAAATTCGTCCACCGGGCTCAGCGTGTCCGCAAGGGCGCCACAGGATTCGCATACCTCGAGATGATTTTCGATCAATTCCGAATCTTCGGGACTCAACTGGCCACGTACATAGTGCCCTAGCGCATTTTGGTCGAGGCAGTCTTTAACAGGCATAGCATCACTTTAGGTAGAGGACGTGGCCCAGAGATCGTCGTCTGGTACTGGATCACCCGAGCGAGCCAAGGGCGTCTGTTATAGATACGTGCGGTGGGGGTGTAACATTTCACGTGTTTGATGGATTCAATCCAGAAAGCCTTCAAGCTCTTGACGCAAACGCCTCAAAACTCGGCATTTAGCGACGCGAACGGCATTCGCTGAGAGCCCTAACTCTTGCCCCACTTCTGCAGCAGACTGACCTTCGGCGACATACTTCCAACAAGCTTGCCATGTTCGTGGTTCGAACTCGGCTTCCATCAGTTGCCGGGCTCGACTCACCAGAAATGCTCGATACTCACGTTCTTCAAGGAGATCTTCGAAAGCAATGGACTCGTGAACATCCGCGACACAATCGCCAGAAACAACCGTATTGAACTTGCCCCGTCGCCAAAAATCAGTTGCTTGATTGCGAACGATCGTGATCAGCCAAGACCGAAAACGGCGAGAAGGATCGTATTCCAATTCAGGTAGCTTGACTAACAGCTTTGCGAAGACGGATTGCACGAGGTCGGAGGCATCCGCCGAATCGAACCCGTTGTTTCGGGCCCAACGATAAAGCAGGGGTGTGTAAAGAAAAACAAACCGTCGCCACGCATCCTCTGCATCGGGCTTTCGCAAACGCCTCAACAGACTGGTGGAAGTTGAATCCATACGATTCGCTGAAGACTGGAGCTTTGTCGAACTGAAAATGAAAGGCTAGGGTTCTTGCCACCCAAAAGCTAAGTGGAACGCCCTAAGCCGTTCGGCTTCACCCCAAATTTGAGTGCCGGCAAGACACCGACCAAACCAGCTAGCTCGCCCGTAACATCGGATGCGACCGAACATCCAGAACGACCACGACTCACCGAGCAGAACGCGAAGAAAGTAGAAAACCGAACAGGGGGTTAGTGCATCGTCCTTCTATTTGTCCCTATTGTCTACCATACCCGATGTCACAGAGTCAAATTTTCGAATTCCACTTCCGCTGCACATACTCGGTCAGCATTCCGCCAGCTTGGCCCCAAAGATTTCGCTTCGCCAACTGGTGTTTGCGTTATCAATGTCGGCTGTAGATGGTTGCGCCCAACCAATTACTTGCCAGTTGCGGCTCGATGGTATGTGATTGCCGGGCTGCGTTTCATCCGCCGGTGGCGACATACCAATTGTTCTGGATGTCGTGATCAAGTCGAGCGACATTGATCTTTCGGAACCCGGCGTCGTTCAACATTTCGACCGCCAGTTCTTCGCCCCACACGGTGCCGAGTCCGGCTCCGTCCTGAGCAAGTGAAACAGTCATGCAGTGCATCGTCGAGATCATGTAAAGGAATGGGCACAACGCGTGGTCGATGTTGTTTGCTAACTTCGACGAGGCTTGCAGGTCTTGCATTAAGAACGTGCCATTCGGTCGTAAAGCCGCGTGAACCATGTTCAAGACAGCCACTGGATCACGTTGGTCATGGATGACATCAAACGCCGTGATTAGGTCAAACTGATCTACGTTGTTTAACCTCGAAACATCGGCGACTTCAAACGTGATGTTAGCCAGACACTCTTTCTCGGCTTGGCTTCGTGCCGACGAGATCGGAGTTTCGCACAGATCCCTGCCGACAAATCGACTGTTGGGAAAACGTTTAGCCAGAGCAATCATGGCATGCCCACTTCCGCAGCCGATGTCCAATACATCGATTCCTTCCTCGAGTCGTGCGGCTAATCCATCGACTAAGGGAAGGATGTTAGTGAATAGGCCTTCAACCACATTGCCATCGGAGTCCTCCGCCATCACCTCGTGAAAGCGAGAGAACCGTTCGTAGGGAACACCACCGCCATTTCGAAAGCACTCAACGATCGGCGATTCGACTTCAGCCATGATGGCCAGGAATTGAAATGTTCTGGCGAAGTTGTTGCTGCCCGCTGCCCGCGTCAAAAGAGCGGCATGATGCGGCGGCAGGAAGTAGGTCTCTTCTTCGGGGTCGAAGGCGACGATGCCGCCGGTTACCATCGCGCCTAGCCATTCGCGAACATAGCGTTCGTTGCATGCTGACGCGGTTGCAATCTGCTGACTGCTGGCCCACTGGTTCATCTCTGCCATGGTGTCGAATATTCCGGTGCGATGGCCGATCGCTAATCCCAGACCAAGAGTCGCTCGATTGAGCGTTTCGAGTAGCTCGTCGGCGAATTGTTCGGTTTCAGATTCCTGGTTCTTAACATTGACCTTACATGCGTTGCACATATTTAGGGTTCTCGCTGAAGTGGTGGTATTCAAAAACGCCTCACTGGGCACTTGCCATATTCACCAAGCGGAATCCAACGCAAAGTGTTACATCCGGTGTGGGAATTCCTTTCGAAATGGACGGATCTTCTGTGATCGAGGTTTGGGAAATATAATCATTCACAAGCCGTGTTATGCTGGTTTCAGTTTCGGATGGTTAGCCCGATTTGGTTGTCACGGTGCGTCTGTGAAATGGTATGAAGCGGTTGGGATGAAATGACCACGGGGATCAGTGAAGGCAAGCCCTCGACCTCCCAACTCCAAGGGAAGTGGCGACTGATCGCAACATTTTGCTTTCGTGTCGGATTGTCGGCAAGATTCGTGGGTTCGGAGCGAACCCCATAGAGAGCTCTAAACCCTAAGCACGAATTGGACAACGATGACAGGCGAGAAGATCATTTGGGACGCTGAATTTAACCCTGCGGTTACGAACTATTGGCTCGTTAGCGGAGCTGTTCTTTGTGCCATAACAGTCGTCGGAATTGTAGTCTTACCTTTTTGGTTGCTGTTTGGCAGTCTGGTGACGCGGCGTTATCTGGCCAGCTATGACTGCAAATTGACCAGTCGAAACTTGAAGTTTTCTAAAGGCATTTTGACGCGACAAGAAAAGACCGTGCCGCTGGACCGGATCACTGATCTCGGTCTGACTCAAGGGCCCATCATGCGGCTCTTTGGTATCGAGGCGCTGACGATCGAAACGGCCGGGCAATCGAGCCAAGGCGCGTTACTACAGTTGTCTGGTATTCGAGATGGTCGCCAATTCCGAGACACGGTCTTAGCCCAGCGGGATCTGGTTGTCGGCAGCCAAGAAGAACGAGCGGTCAACCCCCACGAGTCAATCGGGATGTCCGGTGGTAGTGAGCTGAGCGAAATCCTTCAGGTGCTCAAGCGGATTGAGCAAAGAATGGCGACTAGTGATGCCAAGTAGTCCGGGTGCCTATGTTTGCCCAGGTGAAAACGCAACTTCACTTAGTCAACATCTTTTTCAATGATTTCGTTCGGCCTGCAGATTGAAGAGACAGTGTTTCTACAGTCGCATCTTTACCGACAGTGGTATTTCGAATTCGAATTGGTGACCGTCGATTCCGGGAACGTGTTTCGAACCCTCACATAAAACCTCGCTTTGCGGAAGAAAGGTGCATGCTTGGACCCGGTTCTCGGCAGGATGGAATCGATACATCCGCAGCCAACCGGTGCTGTAGTCGGAAAGAAGCTGATGCACCTGGTTGCCATGGTCACCCGTGGCGACTTCGTGCAAGGAATGGCTGCGGCTTTGATCGCCGCAGCAGATCATCGCCAAGTTAGGATGCTTGCGAAAGCATTTGTTCCACATTTGCTCGGGCGTATTGCCGAGTTTCCCGTGCGTCTTCTTCCATTGCATTCGGCCCTTCGGGGCGTTCATGTAATCGCTTGGTGATTGTGGATATTGCAGTGGGCCTAGGCACATGTGCGTTGTCACGATTGCATTGCGTTCAGCGTACTGTTCCAAGATTTGGTCCGCCCATGCCAGGACGTCGTCCGGAGCGTTGCACTCCAAATGCAAGAAGACGAAATCAATCCCGGCGGTTGAAAATAGCTGGAAGCTATTGGCGTTGTTGCCTGAAATATCTTCGCTGTGCGTTGTCGGTGAAAAGTAGCCACCGTACCACTCGCAGTCGGCAAATCGAACTGCGGGAAAGTATTTCTGGAATAGCGAAGCGTTGCCATTCCCGGTCATGTCGTGGTTACCAACCGAGATGCCATATGGGAGCTGACCATGCAAGCGGTTCATGCACCTTTGAGCAACGGTCCATTGATCGTCATTGTTCCTGTCCACGATATCACCGACATGGCTGACAAAAACGATGTTCTGTTTCTGTTGGTTTGCCAGAATCCAGTCGATGTGCCGTTCGAATATCGTGTTCTTCAGTTCGCCATTTTCGCGATGATAGCCTTGTGTATCGGGAATGACTACGATCGAGAAGGAATCGTCATTCGGGGCGGAAAGCGTTTTCTCTTGTGCAAGCGACAAGGAAGGGGAGAGCCAATGCTGGCACGTTAGAGCAAGCGACAAGCACGATAGCAAGAACTCTCGGCGTGGAAGTGTCATCGACGGTTGGTTTCTATTGGGATGGATATTTGGTAGATAAATACTCGACGGTGCAACTTGAATGTCAATCAAGCTGCACCGATCCGTTGCATGCGATATCAGTTATCGTCGTTTTCTTTTGTTAGATACTTCGACTTCAAAATCGAAGGTTGAATCTTGCAGTGGAAAGTCATGTTGCGAGACGAATGTCGGGAACATGGGGGCGACGACAGTTTCGCCATCTTGGTCTAGTTCTGCTTTCGTTTGGAAGCCTTCTACCTCGAAACTGTATGATCCTCCAACGAGTCCCTCGCCAGGTGGCGTGGTGTATTGACCGTCTTTCACCTCGACAATGCTTGCCGGACCACGATTCCCGGCCGAAGTGTCCGGCGTGAACATAATCGTACCATCAGGCACAGGCTGCCCATTAAAAGTTACATTGCCTGACACTTGGTATTTTGCGGGGCCGGTGCCTCCGGACCCACAGCCCACGAAGGTGGTCAGTACGGGGCCGATAGTCATCAGCACAAAAAAGCAAGTACGTGTGTGATTGAGATGTAGATTCATTCTTCGAATCCTCCGACTGGCAAGGCGTCGTCACGAATTCCCAATTGGCGATAGAGATCAAGGTCCACTGATTCGCTCATAAAGTGAACGGATGCATCACCCATCAACATGTTGCAGCCGCCGGTATGGAAGCTTCCAAACAAGCGAGAGTAGCCGGTTCGTGAATCAGTACTACCTTTGGGCTTGCTGCCTGTAGGGATTCGTGAATTGATGGGTTCGTACGATCCAGCGAGGGTTGCAGGATGCGGCATCGTTGAACCCGTACCAAGGCGGATTGACGATGCCCAACTCAAGTAGAACGTCGAAGTCGTGCCAGCCTCGGTCAAAAGGTATTTGGACTCGCCGACCAAGAATGTATTTGACGATCCATCGGTAATGTCACGGAACCGGCTTCTCGAGTTCGCGTACAAAATTCCGTTAACGAAGAAGACATTGGAATTGCCTCCATAGCAGGCAACGTTACTTGAGTTTCCACCGCCCTGCACACCGAAGTAATTCAGGTTGTTTACGTCGTCGCCTGACGCTGGATCGGATGGGCATTGGTAATTCGAGTTCTGCTGATACCATAGTTCACGGTTCGGTGATGAGCTTTTAACTTGGCTCGTGAACGACGCCGACAAAGGATAGTCAAAGTCGTATTGGTCGTAGCGAGCTGCTTCTTCCATGAACGGAAGGATTAGCACGGTCCAAGGGGCTCCTTGGGTTGCTGCGCCGCTATTGCACCATGTGTCGTTAAGTTTATTGGTGACCTTTTGATCAATGATCCCACCCGGTGGAAAACTACGGTGGGTGTCGTGATAGTTGTGCAATGCCAGGCCTACCTGTTTCATTTTGTTTGTGCACTGCATTCGTCGAGACGCTTCTCGAGCCGATTGGACAGCTGGCAGTAGCAAGCCGACCAAAACACCGATAATGGCTATCACCACTAACAGTTCAACCAGGGTGAAACCCTTTGTTTGTCTCATTTTTAAGTTTGTTTTCTTCATTTTCCTGTCGATCAGAGTCGTTGGTCCAGGTGCGTTTACTTGTGATGTGCCGAGCAAAGAGACGGAAAGTCAGTGAGCTGGCATGACTCGGAGTAGTAAAACACAAGGCTGTGAGGATCGTATGAAGATCAGGTGCGGTTCACAATATTGTTGGGTGAAACAAATGGTTACCGAGCCAGGCAGTCTTAAGTGAGAAGACCCAGAAAGCCGGACCGATTTCACGAAGTACGCAATTGGCTTAAGGGTCGCTTGTGACGCTCTAATGATGAAGCAGATTGCCTTGCTAATCAGGGCGGTGGGCAAGGAACGCTACTGCAAGGAGGCCGTGTTGGCGTTTGCCAAGAGACATTCACACAAGTTAGTTCTCATCCAGACGTTTGGGTCGCGGGTGCGACGCTTCGCTGTTATTGCTTGACCCAAACACTATCAGCGGGAAGACTGTCTTAGAGACGGAGTTTGCACACCTGTGCGTTTCGCGATTCCGTTAGTCACAGGATCCTTGCTCACGAATGCTTCGCGAAGGATGTGCAGAAGACATTTGATTTTTGACAATCGCAGGATGAGCCGGCGACATGAATTGCGGGTGGCAAACCCGCGCTTCGTTCGCGGGTTCTGAAACGGTGTTTTGCCGATACGCTGACGATTACACCGTCCTGAACCCGCTTTCCAGATCGACAGCGCCTAGTTGTAGGTTCGCTATCACTCGCGTCTTCGGAGTTAGGCGTCTTGCAGATTCCGCCTTGATCGCTTTCCTAAACCCGCGACTTCGGAAGTCTCTGATTTGTTGGTTGTGACTCAAGACAACGGTCGGACCCAAGTCTCCACCAACGATGTAGCATCCGTTTGGGGCTAACGCTGCTTCTCTCGTTCTTCTTGCCGTGCTGGGAAGTCGACTACGACTAGTTCCTGTTTTGCTTCGTCCCAAGCGTATTCTTGATAATAGGGCAGCATCGGCAATCGAATTCCGTCCATTCCACCTGGTTCAATGATCTCGTCCATGAACACTTCATACGTCAATGGCTTAGGGCGACTGATGCTGCTGGCCTCTCGTAGTTGAATCTTTTTTGTAATCCCAAACCCACCAACCTTGGCAACGGACGTGCGGTAGGCTTCTGCACTTGCCATCAAGGGATTCTTTGATTCGACGGAGGTGCTCGCCGGCACAGCGCCTTCAGAAATCGCAGTTTCATAATTCAAGACATTTTGAGTCGTCTTGCCGACTGTTTCCCTGGGAGTTGCCTCTTCGGCGGTGACGCCGGGCGTCGTCGATGCAGATTGGTCTGTTGGACTCGACGGGAAGCAGCCGGGCGAGGCAACGAACAGGAGCGCTGCAGTGGTCTTGAGAGCGTGGTTCATCAATCTTTACCTGAGTCAAAAATGACGTGAAGTCGGAAACCTTTCTAGGATACCGTAACTTTGACACGTTCGAACGGGCATTGGCATGAGTGCCGCTATTCTTTTATGAACTCGATTAAGCAGGCAATTTTCGGTGGTTCAAACACGATTCGGCACCCAACTGAACACATACCGCTATCCATGCGAGTTAAAGATCGCAAGAAGTTCTCGAACAACGTCGGCGCGGACACGTTTGAGTGGCGGCATTACGGTCGGCGAATAGAGCCTATTCGACCTCGATCACTTGAGTGTGCTCCCATTTTGCGAAACCAATGCTCGTCGCCAGCCCGCCGACATCAGCCATCCATTTCAGGCTCGCGATAGATTCCAATTCAGATCTCGAAAATCAATCGGGAAGAATGACCTGAACGGCAATCGGTTTCAGACTCATGACATAGCGAAGTCGCCGACGTCATCAAATTCCGATTGAGTTTGGCAATGGAATTCAGTTTCCGATCCGTTGGGATCGATTCGATTGACGCCGTATTCGATTCGGCGTTCAACTCGGTCCATGACCGTGCGCAGATCCAACCGATCATCTTGGGGCCAGCGGAGTTATAAGGCTACCCAGAGATTGTCTGGAGATTGCCCGGTTACCAACAGTTGCCTGCTTTGGCCATTATCGCAATTTCCTGTTCTAACCATTTGGAATTCCGTGATTGGAAATTCCTTGATTGAACCTGAGCGTTTTGATGCGATCATGCACTAGCATGACGGCTCGATTCGAGTCTGGTATGCAAGCGACATCTTGCGTTGTAATAAGCTGTTGTTTCGCTGCAAGTTTCTGTAAGCCGCGGGCAACACGTTACGTGTTGATGCTAGTGAAGGCCCGCTGGCAGCAAGGGTCGACCGAAAGTACCCGCGTAATGAACAGCCAGACGACAATCGCTGGGATCTGTTTTGATATCGAGACCGGTGCCCAATCTCGTCGCCGATTTGAGGGATTCCATCCTCAGTTCGCAGCCAACCAAAGCACATTTTTTGGCCAAGAGTAGTCTGCTTTTGAACGTTGTCCGATGAACTAATTGACTGAGCTTTCACGGTGAAGTCTCCCTGAAAGAGTGATGCAGTTAGACACCCTTTCAGCGGAGCTTCGCCGTTGTTTCAAACTCTGACCAGAGTTGGAGATGCTCGCGAACATAACGCGAGGCTTGCTAGCACTTCCTGTGCGGCAAATAACCTCCCCCACTTCAAGCCCCTGCGACAGATCCCGATTCCATATTTTTAAGTTCGGGATGTTCGTCTAAATAGGCCTCGATATCATTTGAATCGTACGAGGCTTCTGTCACCTTTGCCTGGCAGCCCGAGAGGCTGATGCATGCGGCTGTCAGAAATAGTGCAATTGTGAATTTCATAGCGTTCATTCTTCTTCTTTAGGTTGATAAAAATACCAGCCAGGAACACCCCGGCTGGCACATAGAGCATTGAGATTTGTGAAACGCCGCCGCAGCGACAGTGTTCGGCAAGAGGAACTAGAATTCCTCGGAGATGACTTCTCTTCCGCCACGGGTTCCGAGGTTACCCCAGAGACCGAATGGACTGGCCGCGCCGGCAACCGACAGAGGATCATTGTTATTGGCTGACGTTGAAACCATGGCCCGGGAGGACAGTCCCCCTGAGTCAATCGAATCGGTTATGAATCGAACCGCACCGTCGCCCATCAAAATATGGCAGCCTCCCTGGTGGTTGCTGCTTGGCGGGGCGATCCCTTCGCGGAAGTTGTCAGGACCACGCCAGCACATCTCTCGGTTGGGCGGCAAAACGGTGAAGAAGCCGGTGTAAAGCGTGTATCCTGAAGACCACTTGTAGCCCCTTCTTCTTTCGGGGGCACCACTTTGAAGGATGGTCGCCCCATCGTCCCAGAAACGCGGACGCTCTGGGTCAACGAAACCTTCGCACGCAAGAGCACCACCAGTACGCTGAACATCGGCACCGTTTCCGGATCCTCGAACCAAAGCCGAACGCTTGTCACCGTCACCGAGATCAGTGATGAACTCTCCCATGGCGATCGTGTTTGACAAGCCGTCTAGCACATCCCGGAATTTGCCAGTGATTTCAGGCTGCCACATACCACGGGACGCCGTCCGAATGGCAGTCTGTGTTGTCGTGGTCGCCATCACCGATCCGTTGTAAGGATGGTAATAGTTCGCGTTGGATTGATCGATCGCGTCACCAAAGCAGACTCCATAGTTGGTGCGGGCGTGAGCAGGTAGCCCAACCCCTGGATCGCTCGGACATCTCAGTGTCTGTATCTCTGTAATCCAGGGATCGTAGATACCAGCAGCCGAATTCACTGACTCGGCCAAGGTCCGTCCCGGATATGGCCCCATGGGCTGGTAAATGTTTCCAGAAGTCGCTTTGAAGGGATTGGAGATTTGCTCCCACAATGCCTGTTGCTCGACAAAGGGGGTGAGCCCGACTAGTGCCGACAGTTCACCGCTATTGTGACCGGGAGCGTACCGTCGTTGGTTATTGGCAGCTGAGCCGCTGGAAAATGATCCGAAAGTACCACCGAACTGGCGAGGCAATTGCTTGTAAGCAGAGTGATAGTTGTGAACAGCCAAACCGAGCTGCTTCATGTTGTTACTGCAACTCATTCGACGTGCTGCCTCACGTGCCGCCTGGACCGCAGGAAGTAGCAAGCCCACAAGTACACCAATGATGGCAATCACCACCAATAGCTCAACAAGAGTGAAGCCCTGGCGATTTTGGACTGTGCGAAGGCGGAGTGACGGGTGTGACTCGGGGGTGTACCCAGAGGGGGAAGGGAGGTCTGTAACAGACATCGAAAATTGTTCCAGCTTGTAGTGGGAAAGGACTGTATGGCGTACCCGTAGTGTGGTGCGCCTTGATTATTGAATTCCCACTTCGCACGTTGCATACCGGTTTGGAACGCAAGGCGTTTTTGACTGCCTAAAGGTTAGCGACTCTTCATTGACGGATAATAAGGGGAAATCAAAATAAGCGAAGCTTAAATAGCGGGCATCAGTGCCTACTGGCTGATCGCAACGTTTGCTTGGATACAGTTGTTGCTCGTTTGAGAGGCAGAGAGACCAACAAAGCTTGGCAAGAGTTACAATGATGACCGCAGGACGCCCTTAAAGGTATTTGATAATTGCTTCCTTGAGGTAGGTAATACTTACCACCCGTTCGATGAATCCTTGACTGCGACGTCGACGACCATCATCAAAGTTCAAGCTGCTATTCGCGGTATTAGGCAGCCAGAGATCGATAGCAAATTTCGAGATGTGATAGATGGATCGTCCAACACAATTGCGATGGTCGACTTTGTTATCGACATCGGCGACCAAGACAAATGAGCCGCTGGCGTGAAGGGTACTTAGTCAACGTTATCAGGTAGCGTGCGAACTAATGCGGTCTACGTTGTTCCAGAATTCGCTCGCTTTTGGGCGGAATCCGCAACGATTCTAAATAGTCGTAATGTTGCGTGGAGGCGTGGTGTGGGGATCGTTCGGTGCCAACCATTATCTGGCAGATCCTTCCTGCCAATAACTTGTGCCGGCCAATTCACTACGCGAATAGTTTCGCGATCAGGAAAAGGGTGACCGACACGTTTTCAGGGCACGCGTCGATCAAAAAGCCCCACGATCACAGCCTCCCACCGGGGCAAGATCCATCATGAGCGGGACGAAAAGCTTGTACCTACGAGGAAAGCCTCATTAAGAAATGCATCTCGTGAAGCCCCACGGCGTCTCATTCTGCAAAGCCCTGGACGCGAACGGACAAAGTGCAACGCTTGAACGATCCGTCCCAAAGCGTGCCGGTCGATCGCCATTCGCAATCCCGCTAACCAACACTTTTCAACAGCTCCGCTAGAGTCCGAAAAATGCGTCGCTGAAACTTCCTTTATGCCGTAGGCGGCATTTCCTTGTCCGCGACGGCCTGCTTCCCGTTACGCTCACCTGAAGCTCGTGCCCCCATTTTGAGGACCGGTCCGCCTCGCTTTCTTGTTGGCTTGGCGGCGTACTCATTGAGAGATTACTTCTCGTTCAAGGAAGGCGAGGATCAAGTGCCAGCCGCGGACGGGCCGGCTATCGACATGGTGGGATTTCTGGACTATTGCGTGGAACAGGGATTCGATGCAGCGGAACTAACCAGCTACTTCTTCCAGCCCAACGCCGACGCCGAATACTATCGAAACATAAAGTATGAAGCTTTTCGACGCGGCCTATCGATTTGCGGGACCGCTATCGGTAACAATTTCACCACCGGAAGCAGCGACAAACTGAAAGCCGAAATCGAGTCGGCGAAAGAGTGGATTGATCGCGCAGCATTCCTTGGTGCACCGCACATTCGTTTTTTCGCTGGTAAGGGAACCGAGCTGGCCAAGGATTCGACTCGTCTGCAACAAGCCGATGATTCCATTGATCAGTGCGCCAGAATCGAAGCCGAAAAAGGCATCTTTCTAGGGATCGAAAACCACGGCAATCTGACGTCAGATCAAATGCTAGAAATCATGAAACGCATCGATGATACCGAGTACGGCAAATGGATCGGCATCAATCTTGATTCTGGCAACTTCCGAAGTGATGATCCCTACCGTGACCTGGAGAGATGCGTTAACTATGCAGTCAATGTTCAGGTCAAGACGATGATGAAGCAGCCTGATGGAACCAAGTACCCGGCCGACATCAACCGCATCGGCAAGATCCTGCAGGATGCCGGTTACCAAGGATCCGTGGTGCTGGAGTATGAAGAGGAGAATCCATACGAGAATATTCCAGGTGCACATGAACAGCTGAGGACCGCCTTGGCATGAGAGAGCCAAGGGGGCAAAAAAGCAAAGTGACAAACCTCTCGTTCGATTCACGAGCGTCACATCAAGGTTTGCCGGGCTCATGTTCCGTTGGCGGTACGTGCATCACCGCGCGGCCGTCCGACGAGAAACTCGAGAGATGAGACGGCTACAGCGGGTGGCTGCCAACACGAGCGAATTGGAATCGTTGGTTGCCGATGTGGGCATCGAACTGCAGCAGGAAACGCTGGCCGACCTGCCCAAACTAGATTGTCAGACGCGTGAGCTGGTTTAGGTACTGGGGCCGGCGAGCGTGTTTGTCGGATTGGCATTTGTCAGAGGAGACATTCTTTCGGCAATCGAATTCTTCGACGAAATGGAACTGCGGAGCGTCTGCATTTTCGACCGCTTGGAAAGAGCCAGCCTGCGCGGCCTGCTGTACGCCGTAGTGGCAGAGGTGGCGGCACGTAACCGGAGGGTTTATTGGAATTGTTGGTGCTGCAACTTGCTCAACTTGATAGTGGTTCTCGCGAAGCGTTGACGACGATCTTCCGTTATCCCCTGACGATCACGGGCATGTTAAAATCGATCGTCGATGGCAGTCGTTCAATCTTTCTGCATGCACACGGTCGGCGCAAGCATCGTGGTGATCGCCAACAAATGGAATGTTGTTTGGACAGTTCGCATGGTTAAAATCAGAGAGTCTGATCTTAAAAAATCGCGAAAAGTCCTTCGTAAGAAGCCGAGTTTTCAATGCCGCACCGTGTTCTACTCAACCGGACCAGTCCGGTTCTCTCCAATGACGTCAACGGCAACGATAGCATCACCGCAACTGATGCACTCAGAATCATCAATGCATTGAATGACAACGCGATTGTCAATCCAGCACTCTCGATTGCGAAGGAACCCTCAGGTCACGTCGAAGACAATTAATCACGTCCTGAGACGCGAAGTCGGCCGGCAGACGATCGACTTGAACTCTTCGTAGCCGTGGCGACTGCTGGCGAACAATTCGGTTAGCCCAAGAGAGCGAACACCTCGTCGAGGGCATAGAAATGCTCGTTCTCCGGCAACTCCTTCGAATCGGAAACTGGGTGCGAATCCATAGCGTTCTCGTCGCCTATCGCCTGTATCGCAAGGTCCCGATCGCGTTCATCAGTCTGGGCAGAAACCAGCTTTTCAAGCGTTACTGAAAGTGTTTCGGTCGAGTCATGGTCTAACCACGACGATCTCGTTGATTGCCTTGGTAAATTTAAGACGCCGAAAATCGGAGCGGGCACGAGGGAGGTGTCCAGTTGCTCACCCAACGGTTCAGAGTTTGAATCTTTACGGTTGAGAAAATTGATCACTCGCAGTGCGTCCAATGCGGTGAGATCGCCGTCCGCGGTCACGTCGATAAAACTCAGTGCGAACGGAACCGTCATATCCTTGGGATTAATCAAACTAGCGCCTAAGCCAGATTGAAAGAACTCGCCGCTGTTGAGCGCGTTGATCACTTTAAGTGCGTCCACTGCAGTCACGCTTCGGTCGGCGTTGACGTCCAAGCGATCCAGCGGGTTGGTCCATCCGGCCCCACCAACTCGGACCAACGTGCCACTCAATGATTTGGCCTCCACATAAAACTGACCACTGACAATCAAGGCGTCGATGATTTTGAAGTCCCCGTCCGAAATCTCCAGGGCATCGTCCAAGTCCATCATCACATGAAGCATTTGACCATCATCGGGTAACCCCGCGATGTCGCTTTCAGACATCTTCAACGAGTTGCCGCCGCTGCCTGAAATGTCGATAAATTCAACGTTCTGAAGCGATACCGTTGCGACGGATGACAAGTCAAGTGCCTGTGCCTCACCCAGCAAACGAAACGTATCGATACCACCGCTTCCATCAAATCCCATGAAAACAGCCACGTTGTTGCGTAATTCTAGATCGGCTACGGCTAACGTTTCATCTTGATCGCCACCTTGAAAAACAATCTCGGTGACGCTGTCACGCGAGACTTCGCGAATGACATTCCCATTGTTCCGTGTGACAACATTCCCGCCTTCAAGCGTGACCTTTGTTTCTCCTGGCAGCAACTGCTCGGCATCGGCAATCGTGATCTGAGCTGAGCCATAATTGACGTCGTCCTCTGGGTCCGACGGTCCATCGAGTCCGATCAGTATAATTGACCCGTTGTTAATCACCTCCGCTGGGCTGCCCGTGAAGTCAATCGCCCCGGTAGCGGCGGCGCGAAGATCGACGCTCCACAATAAACCGGAGACAACGACCTCTCGATTTGGATTTAGACTGATGTAAGAACCGACGTCGCTAAATACATTCGGATCATTCCCGTCACCCTCGCCGGCCTGAAAACCATTTGGAAAATGCGGCCCGGGAATAAAAGCATTCCGGAACCAATTGGCTTCGGTGCGATCCGCATTGGCAATGGTTTCAACAGTGACTGCGGGATCCCCGGAAGAGGCGACCAAACTTGACCAATCGACTTGCACTTCGGGTAGATCCATTTCGGCAAGGTCATTGACGAAGATGATTTCCAACTCAAACCAGTTGAACTTATCATAGCCAACGACACGTACATTTCCGTTGCCAATGTCAGGATGAGCCTCCAACGCTTGGCGTAGGTCGGCGGCCACGCTTTCGATGTCTGACGAAAACGCTATCGGCGGTGCCGTAGTTCCTTGGAAGGTGACCTCAAAACTGCCCCCGGTGGTCTCGGCCGCGAAGACAATCCGCTGCCGTTCTGATGCAATCACCGAGAACGCGGCTGGGTTGGTGTACGCCACGTCAAGGTGGGCGGCAAACACACCTTCCGCATCGAGTCCTCGCAGGTCGGTGACGATCGCATTGAGCCTGAATTCGTCCCCGATCGTGACCAGATTTCCAGCAATCGGGTTGCCATCGAGATCCGTAATCTCCAGGTCGATGGAAACGAGTTCATCGGTTGTTTCGGGTTCGTCGTCGATCGTGGTGACGGTCACAGTCTGATCGGCCAACGTGACAAAATCATCGTCGCTCGCTACCGCGTTGACCGAAACGGTCACAACCGTTGACCGATGTCCGTCAGCGATCGAGTCATCCACGCCGGTAATCGTGACGGATTGAGCCGTATTCCAATTCGAGGGCGTGAACGTCAATGAAGCAGGCGTGACTGTGGCTTCGCCCGTGTCCCCGGAAGTGATATCAATGACGACATCGGTCAGCGGCCTGGCGTCCAACACAACGGTAAATGAATCGGTCGAGCCCAACTCCGAGACAGTGGCGGCATCCGTGTTGAGCGTGAATCCAGGAGGGTCATTGACGGGGTTTTGAATGGTCAGTGATGCTGTACCCGCCGTTCCCGCGTTTCCGATCGCGTCAGTATAGGTCGTCGCGACGTCAACCTGCCCTGTTCCGTCGAAACCTGAGTCAGCACTGAAGGTTGCGGTGAAAACGGGGGTGACACCTACTTGCGTGATTGTCGAGAGACTGCCCCCAGTAACGGACACATCATTATTATCCAACCCGACCGGTAGTTCGCTGAATGTGAATCGAACCGTCGTCGTCTCGCCCGCCAAGATGAAAGTCTCATCAAATGTGACACTCACGGTTGGATTTCGGGTATCGATGATCACGGTGTCAGTCCCGCCGATTCCGGGCGTGCCGACGGAACTTTGAAAGCCCGTTCCAACGGTGACCGAACCAGACGTTTCAGTGTCGTCATCGGCTGTAAAGGTGGCGGTGAAACTATCGGCGTCGACGGCGGCAAAACTGGATATCGAACCGCCCACGGCAGTCACATCATCGATGTCGAAACCAGTCACCGCGTCGCTAAATTCGAAAGTCACCAAAGAGGATTTCGCCGCATCATTGAGTGAATCCTTCACAACATCGACGAACACCGTCGGCACCACAACAGGTTCATCGTCGTCCACATTCGTCACGCTGACATCATTGACACCGACGCCTTCGTAGTCGCCGCCCGTCGCTGTGGCAGTGATGATCGTGTACACGACATCTCCGTCATCATCGGAGTCATCAACGCCCGTGACCGTGACCGTTTGTGAGACGTTCCAATTTGCCGTTGTGAATGTTAGAGCCGTGATGGAAATCGTACCCTCGGTCGTATCACTGCTAGTCAGACCGATGGTGACTTCGGCAGTCGGTTGGCTGTTAAGAACCACCGTGAAGGTCGCTGTGCCGCCCGCCTCGGTCGTATTGTTGCTAACGGACGAAACGCTGACACCCGGGTTGCGAACCGTCAGGTTGGCCGTTCCAGCGGCCCCCGTGTTGCCGGCCGCGTCAGTGTACGTCGTCGCCACGTCAACTTGGCCGCTGCCGTTGAATCCTGAGTCGGCAGTGAAAGTCGCCGTGAAGACATTGGTGCCATTGACTTGAGTAATCGCGGCTAGCTTGCCCCCCGTCACGGTCACATCATTATGATCAAATCCAATGGGCAGCTCGCTGAATGCAAACCGAACCGTCGTGCTGCCACCGGCCAAGATCATCGCATCATCGAATGCGACGCTCACGGTCGGATTGCGGGTGTCAACTGACACGCTGTCCGAACCGCCGATACCGGGGATTCCTGCGACGTTCTGGAAACCTGTACCAACCGTCACCGAGCCAGATATTTCAGCGTCGTCATCGGCTGTGAAAGTGGCGGTAAAACTGTCCGAATCGACAGTGAAAAGGTTCGATAGCGAGCCACCCACGACGGTGACATCTTCCGTGCCGAACCCGGTGACCGCTTCGCTGAACTCGAACGTCACGGATGAGGAATTCGTCGTCTCGTTGAGGGAACTACGAACCACATCGACAACGACAGTCGGTGGTGGCAGTGTGGATTCGAACGCGCCGATATCGACAGAGTCGCCTAGGATTCTGGCGAACGATTCGCCTCGCTGATCAGTGGTGAGTGGGTCCATCACTTCGTCGAGGGCATTGTCATTATTGCCTGCGTCAACAGCAGGGCCATTGAGAAGCAATGCGATTGTTTTGGTCAATCCGCCGTTGTCCTTCAGAATGGGATCGGTTCCGTCGTTCTCTAAAACCAGTTTCCAATCAATCCCAACCAGATTGTTCATCGAACCGTTGGTGAAACCGCCCGGTGTGCTATCGACACCCACCAAATTATTTGACGAAGACACTTCAAGCGGATACCCGCCCGCAATATCGCTGGCTTGACCGCCTTCTGAGCGGTTGCCCGCAATGATTGTATTGTGGGAAGAGGTCATCGAGGTATAGCTGAAGATGCCACCACCATCGCCTCGTGCGGTATTACCCGCGATGGTGCTGTTGGCGAATAGTACAGGCCGGAATTCGCCCCAACTATAAATGAAGACGCCGCCACCATCGCCACCAGATTCAAAGTTGGCAGAATTGCCAGAGATCGTCGTGTTGATGATCGCTGCGGCACCGCCCCCAATCTCAATTCCTCCTCCGGACCCGGCCGTGTTGTCCGATACGTTGCTCCGCACGAGGGCCATCCCACCATAATTCGAGATTCCACCTCCCAGAAACACGGCTGTGTTGTCAGCAACCGTCGAGTCGAAGACTCTAAGGATGCCGACATTCGAAATTCCGCCCCCAATTCCATTGTACTGATCGCCCGTTGCCGCATTGCCCGAGATCGTGCTATCGCGGATCGTCAGTTCCGAGCCCAACCCGTTGTACACACCTCCACCTTGGATTGCCACATTGTTGATGATCTGGCTATTGAGGATAGATGCGTCTCCGAGGTTGACGACGCCACCGTTGTATCCTGCATTTCCGGAGATGATGCTGGACTGGATCGTCAAAGTGCCCCGATCATTTAAGGCACCACCGGTGTTGCCGGAGATTGTGCTGGAATCCACCAACAGAGTTCCGAAGACATTGATGATCGCTATCACCTCGTTGTCGGCGATGATGCTATCAGTGAGTGTCAGGTTTTCTATAGATCGGATGGCAGCGTCGCCATCGAATTCAGAAGATGCTCCGGTCAGAGTTAATCCGGAAATGGTGACGTCGATCAGGTTTGAATCGTCTGAGTCGCTGATGAAAAAGAGCTCCGGTTTCCTGTTGCCATCGATCGCCATTCGATCGGCTCCGGGACCCAAGATCGAAACCGAATCCGAGATGATTAGCGATCCTTGAGTCAAGACGATCGACGAAGTCGAACCCGCGATTGACGGGGCAAACGAAATCGATTGGCGACCTTCGGTCGCGTTGGCCGATTCGATCGCGTCTCGCAAAGACACAAGTGGCCCATCGTCGTCTAGTAGAGTCGTAACCACGATGTCCGATAGGTCTCCATCATCGATCGACGTGACGAGCAGGCTGACGTCCTCCGACGCGTCGAAAGCATCATCGCTCAACGCGTCATCGACGCTGACGGTGACGCGAGTGATCTGATCGCCGTCACGTAGGAAGTCATTCACACCGGTCAGTACGACACTTTGAAGCACGTTCCAGTTGCTGGGCGTGAAGGTCAAAATTGAGGGCGATACCTTGACTTCGGTTTCGTTTGCCGAGCTGACGGTTAGCACAACATTGGACAACGGAGCTGCGACCAAGCTAACTTCAAACGAGTCGGTTGACTCGGAGTCACCGACGGTAGCCGTTGTCTTGCTGAGGATCACGGCAGCCGCTGTCGATTCATCATCGGTAGTCGTGACCGCGATCGTTTGACTCGCTATGCCATCGAAAGCGTCATCACTCATCGCATCTTCGACCGAGACAGTGATCGAGCCAAACTGGTCACCGTCGGCAACTAGGTCGTCAACGCCTGTTACCGAAACCGTTTGCGGGATATTCCAATTTGTTTGATTGAAAGTCAACGAAGTCGGCTGAGCAATTGCTTCCGAATCATCGTCGCTGAAAACGTTCAGGACGACGTCGGTCGCTGGAACGCGGTCCAGCACCACAGTAAAGGTTTCGGTTGCCCCAGCTTCCGTCACCGTGACCGCACTTTTGCTTAATGTGAATCCGGGAACCGAATCCGAAAGCAGCACACGCTGTTGGGTTGTGCCGCCGAAATCGTAATCCGCCGAACTCACCCCGGTAACGCGCAGACTCGAGTCACCGTTGGCTAACGCCAAGAAATCTATGGTGGCGATCTTCCGACGATTCGTTGAACCCGGTTGCCAGTCACCAAGCGAAGCGTTGTAGGACAAAACAAGCGTTCGGTTGGTCCTTAGGTCGCCGTCGGGGACCACTTCGGTGTTCTCAGGACTCGCCGCGGTCGTCGAATTAATTAGCCCAGGAACGGCCAATGCAGCATCTAAGTTCTCCAGAGTGATGCCTTGAAAACCGACACGCTCGGAATCGAAGTGGATTTCAAATAGGATCGCTGGTGGTGGTGATATCTGAGCCGATTCCAATTCATAGAAAACGTCGACCGAGAAAGTCTGACCAACTTCGATGACGTCACCGGGAGCTTCGATGGAGATCATCTGAGTCGGCAGATCAACTGGATTGTGAACATCCAGATGTGCTTGCGTATCGACACTCGCCTGCTCGTTTCGCAATGCTTTTACGGTCAGCAGTGGGGTCGCGTTAGTGTCACCACTAAGCAGCAAGCCGACGTTGAGGTTCAAAACCGGTGGGTTCGCATTGTCGGGCTCAAACAGCTTTGCCAAATCGGCGTTCTCATCGACGCCGCGCGGGAACAATCGAAAGGTCTTTGTGCCGGCGGGAAGATCGAATGGCGTTTCGATCGAAACCGGGAAAGTCGCGTTGGTCGCTGGAATGAACAACGTGAAATCGCGATCATCACTGGGATCATCACTGGGATCAAGGTGATTCAGAAATGCATTCCCATCGGCAGCCGGATCAAAAACCAGCCGCGTGACTTGGTGACTGCTCGTGTCGGGCAAAGAGAACTCATAACCGCCGGAAGCCGGCAATTGAATGAACAACGGCTCGTCCCTACCGATCACCTCGGTTTCCGTCTCGACCGTCAATCGGCTTCTCAGATCGTCGACAAGATCAGCCCTTGATGACGCATCGCCCAAAGCAGTAAAGTCGGTCAGCAAATCCGAAACCGAAGCGGGCAGAGGGAGTGTACGTCCAGGAGTTCCTGTGGCGCGAGATTGAATCAGGTCCCGAGAGCCGGGATCGTCTTCGCGTCGCAAATAGGTGTTTAGGAATTCGACTTGCGTTCCAAACGTGCTGAGACCATAGATTGCGATTCCATTGACATAAGTCGTTAATACCGGAACGTAAGGTGACGAACCGACTACCGCTGACGAATCGATGCTCGATTCAATCGCCGATGGCGTTACTCGGCTGGTACGCGAAAGTGTGTTTTTCGCAAAATTAGGATTCGCGCACACCGGGATAAGATTCCCAACGTCGATGAAATCAGCAATCGCTTGTGGGTCCGTCCGTTGTGCTCCCACGCCGAGTAACGCGCCTTCGCCAGGTGTATCTGTTAACGCGGGTAGACTTTCGACTGACGAGCCGATTCCGGACAGGTGACGAAGGATCAGAACACCGTCGAATTCCTTTTCCACCAAAGTATTTTGATCGACATCGAGTCGTCCGCTTGATTCCAAGTCCCGTAGATAGTTCAAGATGGAAACCGCATCGGCTCGCGTGGCACCTTGAGCGGCGGCGTTCTGCCGGAGCGCACCTTGGATCAGCGCGTTTCCAGTCTTCCCGTCCATGTATCGGATCACAAGCTCGCCATCGGTCGTGACCGAAATCATGCCATCGCCATCGATGTCAAACGCAAAGTCGTTCTCGATCAATGTCAGCAAACCGGCGTCTCGCATTGCCCCGGTGTTAAGAGTTTCCGTGTTCTCGCCTGTGGCCGTCAATCCAGATCCGCCTTGTGCCGATGCGGATATGTCGAACGACGACGCGGTATTGAAGCCAAGGCCGAAGATCGCGCGGCTGCCGAGCAGATTCTCGAAGCCGATTAGCTTGAAGGCTTTGGGTGCCTGCCCCGCCGGGAAAGTGTAACCTTGGATCGGGATGTCGAATCGACTGGTAACGAGGTCTCCATCGAGAATTTCGAGTTGCAACCCCGCGTAAGGTGGACGGATAAACTGGGACTGATTGCCGCTGGTTTCGAATCGCACATCCCGCTGGGGAACCCCATTGGAATCGAGCAACGAGACCGAAAAATACTGAGTCGGTGTGATTGTCTGCCCGTTAACAAACTGTCCTGGCTGATGATCCTCAATCGACAGTGCGGACGAATTTGGATCGACACTCGCAACCACGATCGCATCGCCAGGGGTCAGGCCGCCGTTGTCCGCTTGATTCGGACTCGAATCAAGCGTGAAGTTTGCGAGGGCTTGGTCGGTCGTATCGAGATCAAACGTGGCGTTGAAAATGGAGCCCAAGTCGATGTCGTCGAGCAACGTGTGAGTCTCTTCGATGAGCGGCCCGACATCGATGATGTCTTTCCCAAATGCCGATAGTTTGAGTGCCAGAACTTCCAATAGACCGACCACATCAAAGTCAATTCCGAGGTCGTTGCTAAATCGTTGACCGATGTTCAAATAGGGGGCAACTTCGACCTTATTTCCATTTGTATCGATTTCAATCTTCGATCCGGGAACGAACTTGATCCGGCGATTTTCCGCGACAGCATTCGATGAAATGGTCCCCGCTCCCTCAAGAACGTCGCCGCTGACGGTCGCCGTGCAGACGCTGGTACAATCGGGAAAGGTCAACTCAAAGATAGCCGCATGATCGGCGTCAAAGAACGGTTCGACGACGACATCCTGGGAAAGCTTGATACGTGGCGTGACGTTGTACGAAACCGTGGTGGCTTCGATATCCAGTGGTCCCAGACTAGTACGGTACGTGCCGAGAGGGCCGATCGCACCGACGTCGATGCTCAGTGCGGCGAGCTGGCGGCGAGCATCTTGCTCGCTGCCGTTGGCAAACGCACTAGTGGATGCGGACAGGCGACCTTGATTGTTATCGAATTCACGATCCTCCAACTCGATTTCGGGCACCGTAACCGCCAGTTTCCCGAGTGGTTTTTCAACGGCAAGTTCGCCTTTTCGAGCGCCGAGGGACAGCTCAAATTCGAGGCCCAGCAGATCACCTTCGGCCTGCCCGGCCGATACCGTGATATAGGTTCCCACCCCTTTCTTCGGCTGATCCCCCTTCGTGGTCAGTTTCTTCTCTTCCTCGATTGAATCTCGAAGCAACTTCTCCTTCGCGTCGACAAACTCATCGTACAAATCCTTTGCCTGCGACAATGCTTCTTCGGCGTCTTCGGCATCAACTTCCCCGAGGAAATCACCGACAACCTTCGTTGCTAAATCAATTTTGGCATTTCGTTGGTTGTCTCGCTGTAGGTTCAAGTAGGCAAGATAACCCCCAGATGCTTCAATCGCTTGATCCAATACTTGCTGCTCTGCGGAATCCAAGACGCTATCGGCAAGGTCGCCGATAGCACTCTCGCCAATGAATACATTCCCGTCCAGCTTCGGCACATTGCCCGCTTTCGTCGTCGTTTCGGCCCCGCTGCTGTTGAGATACAAATACTGCGGGTTGCCCTGAGCGTCGAGGATCGGATCGTCATTGTCGTCGCGCACCACTTCCTGGCGATTGATTGAAAAGATTGGTGTCTTTTCATCAATATTGATCTCAAACGTGCCATCGGCGCAAGCACCCAAGCAAGCTTCCCCGGTAATCTCCGCATTAAACTCGAATACCATATCCAGGAAAGCACCGACCCGGGGTGAAACCGTGAATAGGCTTCCATCCTGCAGGCTCAATCCGGTCTTGATGATGAACGTGTCAGAATCTTGAGAGTCGGTTTCAGTGGTATATGAAAACAGCCCATCGTAGTTTGTTGAGACCGACCCCGAGTTCACGTAATAGCCGTACTCGAATCCGATGCGACCATCGAGATCAACCCTGGCTTCGCCACCGACTTTGGCACCCAGGACTGTATCCACGCCTGGGCCGACAATGAAAGGATCAGGATCGAGTTCCAACCCGAGGAAGCCGGGTTCCTCGCGGACTCGCGAATTATTTCCGTCGCTAAATCCTTCCCCGACAATCAACGCTTCGCCGGTACCGAACTGGCTTAAGTTTGGCGAGTCGTAGTGAAATTGTTGAATGAAGACTTCGGCTGATTCGTACGCACCGATGTCGGCAATTCCGTCAACAACGTCGTAGCCATTTTGTGGCCCTCGTGGATTACCGATAGTTGTGAAATCACTGTCGGTTACGGGAAAACCACGCTGGTCTAATAGTCCGTCACGTTGACCGGATTCCAAAGCAAGACTGTCGGTACCCCGGAACGCCTGTGTCGGCGTGAATCCGCCGTTGTACTGCAGCAACTGCTCCAACCTCGCCGGGCCGATGATGTTGCCCTGATCATTGCTCGTCGAGAAGGTAGCTAGCGCCGCAGCCAAGCCGTTCTCATGGGAAATACTGCTTACCAAGTTGTGTTCAACTCGAGAGTAGTTGACGAAAGAAGTAGATCCGAAGAACAAGGCAGGCTGAATTTCGGCAATCAAATCGTCGATCTCCTGGTCTGTCAGGTCTGTCTCTTGCTCGTAATACGTTCGCACCTCAAACGAATTATCATCCACGATCGTGTTAGAAAGTCTTGCGATCGCTCCACGAACATAGACCTGGCTCCCAGGGACATCCGACGAGTTCCCGCGGTTACCTACAATCGTCGTGCTTTCGATGACTGGGTCACTTTTGAGCGGAACATCGCGGAAGCTCACATCATTGACATAGAGCCCTCCGCCCAGCGGCGTTAAACCATCTGCGGTGTTACTGGATATCGTGGTGCTGCGTACGGTGATACTACCACGATCCGAAGAATGAGGTTCGAACGCAATTCCGCCGCCAAAGCCACCAAATTCCTGCTTACTTACGGAAGTCACCGTGAACCGGTCGTTGTTGAACGGGGAGAATTCTCGCCGCAGTTCCACTGAATCTTGGTTGTCGAGCAGTGAGTTGGATATTCGAAACGATCGATCGCTAATTCGCTTGATGGTTCCCTGTGTGCTGAAGATGCTAGGAACAAATGGGAGATAGATATTATCCAAGAGGACCGTATCGCCATCGTTAAGTTTATGGTCTTCCGTGGTGGTCACGATGGTTCCGGGATCGTCATCGAGCGTTATACTCTCAACCAACACGCGGGCTTGGCCGGCTATATTGTGAGAGAAAGTGCTCCGATCGATCGAGATGTCGCCTCCGTTGGCTTGCACGAATAGGCCGCCACCAGCGGCACCGAAAAGTTCGATCTCTTCATTTCCCACGCCTGGTACAAACCGGATAAACGATCGCGGTGGTATCGCTTGATTACTGGAGACATTGGTGTCGAACATTGCCAGCGATGAACGAATGTGAAGCCCACCTCCGCCGCCTGCAGTGGCGCGGTTAGACGTGATGCTACTGCGACGGATCTCAACATTGCCGAGCAGATCGCTCGCGACGCCGCCACCAGCGGGCGCGTAGTTCAAGTACACTTCGGAATCGATAATCGCCAAGTCGCCACGGAAATTATACAGTCCGCCACCGCTCCGGTGCATCGCTTGGTTCCTCGAAATCTGAACATTCGGCCCGACGGTCATCGCACCACGATTCAAGATTCCTCCACCCCCGACTTCTGCCGTATTGAATTCAATGACGCTATCACGAATATCCAAGGAGCCCCCGATATCATTAGCAATGGCACCTCCACCATCCGTGCTTAGGTTAGTAGAGAATGTCCCTGTCGACTCGTTCTGCACAAATGTCGTATCGATGAGACTCAGGTTGCCTCGATTGAAGATGGCTCCGCCACTGCCGCCCTGTGAGTCATCATCTCCGGCACGTCCGCGAAAGAAACTTACCCCAGAAATATCCACCGTCGCGAGGGAGCCGATCTCGAGGATTCGAGTTTCGAGATTCCCGCTGAGTTGGAGGAGGTTGGAACCGGGGCCGGTCAACGACAGATCCCACGTGACTTCGATCGGACCAAGGTCTGGGTTGATCGTGATGGTGGGTCTGGTCGCGTTTGTCTGATATCCACTATCAGGTAAAAGTACGCGATCAAATCGAATCGCACTCTTGTCGGTGCGCAAATTGGCCAATTCGACCGCCTCGCGAAACGACAGGTCTCCAAAGGAATAGTCTCCGTCGCTTTCGTCTCGCAATGTCGAGACCACGATTTCGGTGGTCGCCGTTAGCGGTCGAAGCTGGACTTCATACGCCCCCATGTCGGCTGCGTGGCGTTGACCGATTTGCTCATCCTGACGCAGAAACGGATAGCCGCGGGCATCACTGGTGACCGAGTCTGTGGCAGTATAAACGGCATCGATGGCAGGGCTGTCTATTTTCAATGCATGAACAGGTACGATGCCTCCCAAATTATCGGATAGCTCGCCGAAGATGATCGTATCGAGTGGGATTTGGTTACCAGTCTCATCGCCGATGATTCCGAAAGTTCCACCCGCGGAGTTCGGATCACCGATCAAGTTGGCTGATCGTTTCGTCACCGCACTACCGGCTAGTAAGTAAACGTCGCTTGCTTGCTGGTCCGATTCGTCTCCGGTCACGTTGCCCGCGACCAAATTGCTGCGAAAACGAGTGGGACTATCGGAGTTCGACGCGTCGATCGCTAGACCGCCGCCATCTCCCGTCGCATTACCGTTGGTGTTGGCCTGATTGCGAACAATGGTATTGTGAATCAACGAATAATTCGAGGAATGTGGATCCAACGGATCTTTGTTCCACCAAAGTCCGCCACCGAAATTGCCTGCCTGATTCTGCGACAGAGTGGCATTGACCATGGTTAAGTTTCCTTTAACCGCGAGCCCGCCACCGTCTTGCAAACTAACGTTCGCGGAAAATGTACTGCTGTCGATATTGATCGAGTCGCTCTCCGAGTACAGGCCACCGCCTCGTATTCCACTATTCTCGGTCGCCCAAGTCGAACGGACTGCCACCGCCAGTTCGCCCATGAACGCGGCCCCGCCGCCTAGACTTCCGGCGGTGTTCCCTGCCATCGTGCTCTCTCCGACCATGACTTCGCCGCTGCCGGTCGCAAAGAAGGCCCCGCCGTGACGATTGGCGGAGTTGGAATCGAACGTCGATTCAAAAATTTGTGTCGAAGAGCTTACCGCCCCCGTCTCCGAAGCAATCGCGCCGCCATCGGATGACGATGTATTGTTTTCAAATTCACTTCGTAGAATCGTCAACCGTGCATTCTCGCTGGCGATCGCGCCACCACGCCCGGAAGCAAAGTTACCGACGAACTGAACGTCTTCCACCAAGACATCGACGGTTGTGAGATTGCTTCGGTCGACGAAAATGGCACCGCCTTTTCCTGGCGTCGAGTTGCCTTCGAAACGACTTTCGCGAACAACCAAAGAACCATTGGTTAGGTCAACTGCTCCGCCGTTGGCACCACCGTTGTTGAGGAAGACCATGTCTTCCAAGACGACATCGGCCGAGACCTCGACTTCGATGCTCGGATCGAGCAGGGCTGGCACAGTTCCATTGGCTACCGCCGAGTGACGAGCATTGGTCAGCGTCATTCCCGAAATGTTGACATCGCCAAACACTTTGAAGATTGGGGAAGTCAAGAACCCACCGTCGATTGTCAATTGATCGCGACCGGGTCCGGTGATCTTGAGTGGCCCTTCTTCACCATTTGGGCTCAGCGAAGCAGTCAGGTCAAGCGTGCCGGATCCCGCAGCAAATAATGCCGGACTGAATTGGATTTCGTCGATCTCGTCGATACTGCCCGCAATCGCATCCCCCGAGAGTTGGTTCGTTGCAGCCCCTTCCAAGGCTTCTCGCAAGGTCAACTTTCCATCACCTTCAGTGATCCCATCATCCAGACTGGTGACCAAATACAAAGCCAACAATCTTCGATTTTCCAAATGCTCCATGGACAGTCGCCGTCTCGCATTCCGACGGCGAGTGCTTTGGGCGCGATTGGGTTGTCTCGCGTGCTTTTCCATGTTTTGACCAGAGAGATTGCGGGCTACTTGGCATTTCAGCCGTAGTAGGTGGGGGCGTAGTGAGTGGGGTCGTGGTAGGCGGGGTGAGGTGCTTGCGCTACAAAGCCCCTGCAATAGTTCACTCCAACCGCACCTCGCGAGGTGGGTGACTGTCTCCCCATTTCGCAGGGTAATACTCTAGCCGAAATTCCCGACCAACGCGGAAAAATGGTTTCCGTCGACCACTTAAGGGCGGTTTCATGTTCCGGGAGGGGGGAGTTACTTGTGCAGGCCGGGACATAGGTAACAGTCGTTCGGAGACATGGGTAACACTTTAACGACAGCCGTAAATTGGCCTCATTCGGAGGCGTTTTATGTGCTGGAAAGGGAGTGATCGAGTGTCTCAACGACGTGAGTTTTTGGATTTGGCGGATGTTCCAGGAGCGAATATCTCATTGCTTTGTAGGCGGTTTGGGATCTCGCGCAAGACGGGATACAAATGGCTCAAACGGACTCGAGAATCCGACTCCCTCGATGACCAATCTCGCAGATCCAAGCGGTCTCCGAGGCGAACGAGTGACCAACTCGAACAACAAATCCTCACACTTCGCGAACAACAACCCACCTGGGGTGGTCGAAAGCTGCGTGCACGACTGCTGGCAATGGGTATCCAGGATGTGCCGGCGGCCAGTACCATCACGGAAGTACTGCGGCGCCATGGCAAGTTGCGAGAACGGCTCACCGCAAAGAACTCGAGCCGCTTCGAGCATGATCAGCCCAACGTGATGTGGCAGATGGACTTCAAAGGCGAGTTTGCCCTGGCCTCGAAACGTTACTGTTATCCACTGACGCTCTTGGATGACCACTCGAGGTTTTCGCTTTGCATCGACGCTTGTGCCAATTAGCGTGGCGCAACGGTCAAGAATAGTCTTCGGCGGACCTTTCGTCGGTACGGGCTGCCTTACGCGATTTACGTGGATAACGGGACACCTTGAGGCAACAGCTCAGGAGTATTTGGCCACACGAAAGTAAGCATTTGGTTGATGCGACACGACGTTCAAGTAATCCACGGTCGACCTTTCCATCCACAGGGTAGTGGCAAGCTGGAACGATTTCATCGCACACTCAAGCAAGAAGTTCTTCAAGATCGTCACTTCGGTTCGCTCCATCGTAGCCAAGAATGTTTCGATCGCTGGTGTGACATCTACAACCACGATCGACCGCATGAAGCGTTGAGTGACCACGTTCCTTCAAACAGATACCAGGTAAGCGATCGTGAGTTCCGGGGCAAGCTTCCTGCTTACGAATACAGTTCGCGATTCGAGACACGCCGAGCGAACCGAGCTGGTCAGATTAAGTTTCGTGGAGTTGCCTATCGATTAAGTGAAGTTTTCATCGACCAGTGGGTGGGGCTACTTCCGAGCAAGGACGACGGAGTTTGGGACATCTACTATTGTTGCTTCGTGGTCGGTCTGCTGAACGAGACCACTGGCGAGATCCGTCGAGCTAGTCGTTTGGCCGAATTCCGCTGCGCTCCATCCGGCCAAACGACTAGCCCAATATCGGTATAATTCCTTGAGCAAAAGTGTTACCTCTGTCCCCGAACATGGGTTACCCATGTCTCCGGCTTTTTCATATAGCAGTAACCCTCCCAGCGGTGGCGATTGAGTAGCCCGCAGCCCGGTTATTAAAGTCGTTGTCGGCTCGCGTTAAACGGCTCAGTTCTTACTAGAACCAATTCTTACAGTGCCTAGGTTTTATTGCGGCATTGAATATTGCTCGATCGTTAGTCGATCGATCACGGCAAGTTCACGACTATTGTTGACCCCATGATCGATTGACCACAATCGGACTCATTCCGCGGGGGGCGTGGACTTGCCAATGGCATAAAGGTATTCCTTTCGTTCGTCTGATTCTCTAGACCCATGTCGTAGAATCAATTTGCCATCGGCGTAGGCGGGTGTTGCAAACGAGATGTCACCCAAGCGATTTGTCGCAAGTCGCTCAAAGCCGTCCGGTGATGCGCGGAAGACCAATGTTTCTCCTCGCTCATTGGATGCATAGATACGGTCCCCGATCAGCAAGGGCGATGCGCTGTGCGGACCCTTCATGCGTTGCCGCCACATCTCGTTTCCATCCGAGGCACGCCAACAATATCCCACGCCGTTGTTTCCGATTCCGTACAAATACTCTCCGGCGATCAATAGGGATTGTTCGTAACACTTGACTTTGTTTTCCCAAACGATCTCGGCTTGATCTCCGGATACTTCGATTCCAAAAGTGCCTGAACTAGGGTAACCACCGCTGGCAAAGACCATTGAATCGTTCCATACCATCGTGCCACAAGTCGTGTCTGTCGTCGCATTGACAGTCCAGATTTGTTTTCCTGTGTTCGGATCATAGGAGACGACCTGGGAACCACCACTGATCACAATTTGTGATCTTCCACCGACATTTGCCAGTATGGGTGACGAGTAACTGGCTGCTTCTGGACGTGGCGCTTTCCATATTTGTCGGCCAGTGTCCTTTGCCAGCGCATAAAGTCCACGGTCGTCGTTGTCAGTGTCGACCGCTACCACAATGGAATCGTCCAGCAACAAAGGCGAGGATCCGTAGCCGAACCAGAACTTACTGCTGACCAAGTAGGGTGCGACCGCTGTCTGCCAAAGGATCTTTCCATCCAAAGAAATCGCACTGGCGTGAATCGCATCATTGACTTGAGCAACGACAAAAATGGTTTTTCCGTCACTCGATGGAGTGCCCGAAGCGCACGTGTTCTTTTTGTGCAAGTATTTTGGTGGCACCACTCCCTTGTGAAGTATTACTCGTTGAGATTGACTGCCATCATTCAAGTCGTACCGCAGCAAGGTGATCGTCTGAGCGTCAGCTTCGTGTGTTAGTACGAAGATGTGGTCACCGACGACGATCGGTGACGCGTGGCCGGCCCCGGGTACCGAGCTTTTCCAACGAACGTTCTCAGAGGGTGACCATGTGAGCGGTATCGATTCGATCGCTGATTCATGTGTGTGATTATTCAGCGTTGGACCACGCCAGACTGGCCAGTCCTCGGCCGCTAGCAGGGATGGCAGCAAAACGGTTAGCAAAAGGATCTTGATTTGGCGCATGACGAATTGTCACTGTTTGGTCGATGAGCGAACTGAGAATCGGGAAGCCGGTAGGATAACTGATTTGACTGCGACCGTTGATGGTTCACCGTGTTCTTCGAGATCCCAGTGTTCTTCACCCCAGTGTTCTTCGAGTTAACAACGTTTCTACTCGCTCAATTTTGAATTTGAGATGGCCTCTTCATTGGTAACGAATTGGTTGCAGTGGACTGCCGCTTCGATTGCGTCTGCAGTGACAACCCGTCATAGATAGCTGCTTTCCCACAGACCGATATTGTTGATGGAGCCGTCGAAATGGCCGGTTGACGGAATAGTGAAGCCAGACCTCATGGTTCGTTTCGATGGCCGACGGCCCGTTGCGACGCATGAGTTATCTGCAAATTGATCGGCCGCCCAACATTAGAACTCGCCCACGATTTCGTGTTCTTGGTAGGTGATCAAGGCGACGAAGACATCCGCGCTGATTTGTTCCGAAATGAATCGGACGCTTCCGTCAGCCAGATTGATTTGGAGACCGCTGGTGTGGAATGAGTAGGCTTCGTTGTTGTTGGTTTTGTTGATGACATAGGGTCCGGTGCAACGAAGACCATTCCCTTGAAATCCGTGAATCGGAATTGAATGTCCTGGATTGGCCCAGCCTCCCCATTTCGCTAAGGACTGAGTGACGTCGGCATTGTTGCAGCCATTGTTGTTAGTCGATGGTCCTAAACGGTTTCTGACAAAGAACTGTGGGCGTCCTGCACATTCGGTCAATAGCAGCGTGTTGGAGAGGCCATCAAGTGCGTCGCGAAAACGCGTTACCTTGCTGCCTTTCAACATGCCGTCGGGATTCTTGCGACGTGTGATGTGGCCGGACTGATTGAACTCTGCCGCAATTGCTCCCGGTGGAACGTAGTCCGTCGTTGCGGTCGGAAAGCCACCGTCGATTGCGAAACTGCGATTGTCCGGCGTCGACGGACACAGATAAGTGCTGATGTTCGTTTGAATGATTTCGCGGTTCTGGAGATCGTCCCAATCAGCGTTAAAGTCGTATCGTTCGTAGATTGTCCCCTGCTCGATAAACGGCATGATGCCGACCGCCCACGTGTGCCGCGTGAGGGGATCTTGTTGACGAGGCAATTGACGGTGCACGGAATGGTAATTGTGGAAACCAATTGCGATCTGTTTCAGGTTATTGGAACACTGCACTCTTCGCGCGGCTTCCCGTGCCGCTTGAACTGCCGGCAATAGCAGTCCCACCAGCACGCCGATGATTGCAATCACCACCAGCAACTCAATCAACGTGAACGCTCGCTTCGGCGTTCCTACGATATGTTCTCTCTCATCCAGTTTTCGCATCCGCTCGCCTTGTTGATTTGATTTGAACTCCGCGACTGCTATGCGAGAAGCATTCGCGGAACACTATCATATCATCGGACAATAAGTGAGAGAGCTTTGTCGCACGTAGTAAGACGTTGCGTTTTGAGCGTCTGCTGCTCTTTTTGAGCCTCCGCAAACAGCTTGAGCCTCCGCAAACAGTCAGACGTGAGCACGGCTAATCAGTCAAGCGTCTCTCGGCTGGACTCATTCCATGTTGGTATCTCAGTCGGGAAATCATCGGCTTGCTACGATAAAGATATACGTACCATCGACGTTTCGACTTTAGAACCGGACAGAAAACCCCTGACCAGATTGGCACGGCATTTGCGCCATCGTGCAGCATTTTCGCTTCAAGGAGATGCGTCATGGCTCACGCAAGTATGCCGAAAGAGTTTTACGATATCGTCGTCCATCACCTCCCTCCTGAAGAACCTGTTGGTCCCGATGGTGGGAGACCACCGATTGGCCACTATGAAGTGCTGCGTGTGATTTGGTACGTATTGGTTACCGGAGTCCGTTGGCGAGACGTGCCTGAGGAAATGGGCTGCAGCGGTGAGACCGCTCGCTGCCGACTTCGTGATTGGCAGCAGGCTGGTATTTGGGATCGCGTTCACTTGGACATGCTTCGGCTGTTGCGTCGCGATGGAGATCTTGAGCATGAGACGGCGATTATCGACAGCACTCAAGTCCGCGCGTTTGGCGGCGGCGACCGGACAGGCCCGAGCCCAGTCGATCGATGCAAATTGGGGACGAAGTTCACGCTGATGACGGATCGAAACGGTGTTCCCCTGGCGATCACGATTGCGGGAGCCAATCGAAGCGATCAGCGAGAGATCCTGCCGATCATCGAGAACGAGTTTCCGCATGTTGGTGGACAGCCAGGGCGTCCGCGAATCGGACCGGATGAGGTTTACGCCGATGCGGGATACGACAGCGAAGCGACTCGAGATGTCTTGCGATGCCTGGGCATGAAACCCTTTATCCGAAAACGAGGCGCACCGCATGGCAGTCACTTGGGTCGCATCCGGTGGGTCGTCGAGCGGTCAATCGCTTGGCTCAAAGGACTTCGACGCTTGCGGTTTCGTTATGACCGCAGCGAAGCGGTGATTCACGGGTGGGCAATCTTAGTGATGGTAATTCTCACTTTTCGAATCTGGCACAATGACGTCCAACTTGCCGACTGATTCAAAAGCTCAAGTCTTTACGTGCTGTTTTCAAAACAATGGTTTTCTGTCCGGTTCTTAGCAAACGGTGCAGTGATCTATAGAAAGTTCAATGCTATGTTTGCTTCCATGCAATCAGGCCGGCGAGCTGCGACGTTTACGGTTTAACTTAGATTCTAATTCGATTGACGGTCTACCCGGATTATGATTGCGAGTGCTCCGATAACTGCTCCAGCAACCATCAGAAATTCGATTAGCAAAAGCACGTAGTCAAAAATCAGATTTCCATCACTCGCGAAGATGCCGTCGCGGTGATACGGCGTGGTACTTCCTGGTACGAAGACCAAATCAATGCTATCACCGACTGCGGAGTTTTGCCAAACTTCCTGTGGAAGATTTAGTCGATGGTCACCTCGCTTAGTGATGTCTTCACCATCCCACGCGATCCAGTAAACACTGCCGCGATCTAGTTTGGACGTAATGATTTTCGATCGGGTTTCGGCCCCAACCCGCTCTCCACGGATCATCTGCATCCGCATTACTTTCTTGCAGGTGCCGATCATTCCGAACGCTCCCAAGGCGAACAACGGAACAAAAATCAGGGCAGGTAGATACTTCACGTGTTTGTTTTAAACGGGTGGGAATGGGGGGGCATATAACTCAAGTCCTAGGCTACACAAAAATCGGGCGGCTAGGGTACACCGTCATTGGAACTTCACGCTTGCTAAAAGCTTTCATCCTATTCGATCTGGTGCCATCCATCTTTCATTGCGTATTCGATTTGGTGCCATCCATCTTCCATTGCGATTGTGTATCGGTTCCTGTGGGTGTGGCTGCACTGTGTAGATTGGTTTTCTGTGTTGCTGCCAACGAAAGAGACTGTCAGCGCAAACTGGTAGCATATTGTTGGCTGCAAGGCTGCGGCTAAGCGAGAGACGGGCTAGGTAAAGCAGGCCGATGCGGAGGCTTGGCCTTGGTGATGGCGTTTACCACATCGCTGGGCATCCCGACGCATCGACTCGGGTGAACCAACACAGATCGATTTGCCGAAATACTTCTGCCAATGCCACACCAGGTCTCGCCACATCGATGCGTCGATTCCGATCTCCGTCAACGTACTGGCGAGCGCGTCAGGGACCTTCGCCGCGATTCCATCAACGCTCTGCTTCGCTGTCCAACGCAACAACCTGAGATAATCGCGAATCGACACATGCAGAAAACCCTTGTTGCTTGCTCGCAATCCGTCGCGATTGACTTCCGCATCACTGGACAGTTTGTCTGGCGATAGCGTCAACGGAGCCAACCACGCATCACGACGAATTCGCTTGCCCGTTGGGTTGCGTTTCTTTGCTTTCCGCTGCGCGCGAAGTTCTTCAACAGGCGTTTCGCGGATCTTCTTAGCCGCTTCCTCGGTCGGAACCGGCTTCAAGTCGAACGCTGCGGAATCAATGCATCTTCCTTGGCTTCCCTGAATGCGATCAAATGCGGAAGTATGCGGGGAAGTCGCTGGATCCGCCGTCATCGCCGCTCGAACTGGGTTCAAATCAACGTACATACTGCACGCGAGCAATCCGGCCTCGTCCACGATTCGCTGAGCCTTAAACCGTCCCTCCCAAAAACGCCCCGTGCATTCGTCTTGCTTATTGGCCAATCGAGAAATCGGCTCAGCCAACGACCGCATGAACCATGAGATGTCCGACATTCGCTGGCGGATTTCCGCGATTCGCTCTGCGTTGCTCGCCAGGACTTTGACTTCATGTTCCGTCGGTTCGGCCAGGTGTTCTTCCATTCGGCGTCCTGGAAACACTCGCAGCCAGCGGATTGCGACCTCTGCGTCGCTCCAATTCGCCACCACATCAGGCCGATTGCGCAGGATCACGTGCAGGTGATTGCTCATCACCGCGTAGGAGAGCACATCGATCCCGAAGACGGAGGCCAGAGCTTCCATCCGTCGACGGATCCACTCTTTTCGAAACGAGTAATCTTTGCCGGTCTGTGCATCGACGCCGGCTAGAAACGCCCGCCGAACACACCTCTGCACCGCATGGACGATGCAAATCTCGCTACTTCCAAACTGTTCTTCACGTTTCGGCCGAGGCATGGAATTACTCCTAGTGAACGATTCGATCTCAATAAACCTATCAACTGCTCTTACCGAGTCAAATAAAAGGTGGGTGGCACCGAACAGGATTGGGTGGCACCGAACAGGATTGGGGTGATTTGGCCGGCCCTGGGTTGCATCGTCGACGTTTGGGTTATGATTGGTCTGGGGCGACGCGGGTCGCCAACAAACACAGGTTGTGACGAGGCGGGAGTCTCCGAAAACCATTCGCTGGGATGAGTCTCTGATGAAACTAAAGTGCCCTGGTTGTTCGAAGTTGCTGCAGATTCCTGAAACGGCCGCTGGTAAGGTCGTGAAGTGCACTTGTGGAAAACAGCTTCGCGTTCCCGCTTCGAAGGCTTCCGGAGGGACGTCCGCAGCCAGTCGTCCGGCGGCACCGCGGCCTGCACCGACGCGCCCGGCCGCACCGGTACAGACGCAGCCCGCAGCGAGTTCTCTAGGCGTTGACGCTGATTTCTTTAACGAGTTAACCGAAACGGATTTGGCTCCCGTTGCTGTTGTTTCCCAGCCCAAAGTGCGCTCAATGACACCGAGCGGTGGTGCGCCGAACCCTTACGCGTCCTCGCTGACGGATGTAGCGGACGCTCCCCAATCCAGTTCGGGACCGCTGGCATCACAAAACAAGCGATTGGCTAACTATCTGTTGGACACTGTCTTCACGTACATATTTTCATTTGTGATCGGCGTGGTGGTGGCTCTGGTGATGATAGGGATGAACGGCGGGGAACTATCTCCCGAAGAGGAAGCAAACATGAACCTTCTCGCTTCTGGATTAGGTTTCGTTGGCTTCTTTGCCTATTTTGTTTTGACCGAAGCGATCTTCGGAGCAACGTTTGCGAAGTTCATCACCGGAACCCGTGTGGTCGCGGAAGGCGGTGGTCGAGCCGGCTTCGGAAAGATCCTGGGGCGAAGTCTTGCGCGAATGATTCCATTCGATCCGCTTTCGTTCTTATTCGGTGACACTCAGGTCGGCTGGCACGATTCTCTATCAGGAACACGTGTTGTCGACATTCGCAAATGATGAGTTGCTTACTACTCGGGCATGTCCGAGTGAATTCGCTCTGCTCTGATGAGCTAAGTGAGACTCAGTCGTAACAGGCTGAAGCCTGGACTCCAACGAGTGACCTACGTTGGCGTTAGGACTTCGCTTTCATGCGGGCGATGTCTGCTTCGATGGTGACAAGCTGTTGCTTGAGGTTGTCGAGTGACTCGCGTTCTTTGGCGACGATATCCGCGGGAGCTCGGCTGACGAAGTTTTCGTTGCCGAGTTTGGATTCCTTGCCTTTGATCTGGCCGGTGATCTGTCCGAACAGTTTTTCGAGACGGCTGACTTCCGCTTCGACATCGATGAACTTTTCCAGGTCAACATGAACATCGATGTTGATATCCGCTAGGCCGACATGGGCGTCCGTTTCGAATGATTTCGCGTCGGGTCCGATGACCGTAACTTCAGCCGATGCGAGAGCGGTGAAGTAGGCGGCCATGGGTTGCAACCGAGCTTGCGAATCGGCATCGCAGCGAATTGAAACGGGCACGGTTTCGCGTGGCGGGATGTTTTGAGCGGCTCGGATTTGGCGGATCGCAGCAACGATCTCTTGGAACTCGCTGAATTGCTGTTCAATGGTTGGGTCGTGGTGCTCCGAAATCGATTCGGGCCAAGCGGCGGTCATCACAAATTTACTTGCTTGGGTCGGCTCGGGAACACCGCGAGTGGGTGCCAGTTCGCCAAGATAGCTCCATACCGATTCGGTAACGAACGGCATGATGGGGTGGAGCAGACGCAGTAATTGATCGAGACCGTGTGCGATCACGTTTTGAGTGACTGCGGCCTGCGCTGGGTCACTGAGCCGAGGTTTTGCGATCTCGACATAGAAACTGCAGAATTCATTCCAGGCAAAGTCATAAAGAATGCGTGACGCTTCGGCGTACTGATAGTGATCGATACCTTCACTGACTTGTTTGGTGACCGTCGACAACCGGCTAAGCAGCCATTTGTCTTCGATCGGAAGTGTGTCGATGTCGATCGCTTGCGGCTGGAATCCATCCAGGTTCATCAACGTGAAGCGGGATGCGTTCCAGAGTTTGTTGACGAAGTTACGAGCGGTTTCGAATCGTTCGCTGACGACGGCAGCTTTGGGGAACGCCTTGTCTTCGTCCGATTCGGCCCACTGGGTTGAAAACGTTTCTTTACAGGCGGGGCACTGCACTGATGCCGCTTTTTGCGTCTTACGAGATTGGTCAACCAGCTTTTCGCAGTGCGGGCATTCGTACTGAACGGGCAAGCGAACGTCTTGGGTTTCGGTCGCCAAACGAGCCAGTCCGAATCGCAATGAGTCAGGACCAAACTTGTCGACCACGTCGTTGGGGTCCACGCCATTGCCCTTGGATTTGCTCATCCCTTCACCAAAACCGTCCATGATCTTGGAGTGAATGTAGACTTCGCTGAACGGAACTTCGCCTAAGTTGTTTAGACCCATCAAGACCATCCGCGCGACCCACAATGTGATGATGTCGCGTGAGGTGATCAACGTAGCGGTGGGATAGAACTTCGCCAGTTCCAGTGTTTCTTGCGGCCAACCGAGTGTGCTGTGTGGCCACAATGCGGATGAAAACCAGGTATCAAGCACGTCTGGATCTTGAATCAGACCGGTCGCCTCGACAGCGGATTGGAGTGCTTCGTTTTCATCGCGGATGCATGCGAAGACAGCAACGGTGGAGTCACCATCAGCGTCGGTTTGGTGGTGCAGTTGCCCGGGATAATCGGTTGCGATCGCATCGAGTTTATCGGTGATGGTCTTGGCGTCGGCCTTGGACAAAGCCGAGGCAGTCCAGATCGGAATACGGTGTCCCCACCACAGTTGACGACTGACCGGCCAGTCGCGTTTTTCGCTGAGCCAATCGAGATAGCTTTTGCGGTAGCGAACAGGGAAGATCTTTACCCGCTCGTCGGAAACGGCGTCCATTGCCGATTGAGCGAGTTGGTCCATGGCGACAAACCACTGATCAGCAAGGTAAGGCTCGATCGGAGTCTTACTGCGGTCGCTGATGGGCAGTTCGATATCGCGGTCTTCGATGTCGCCGAGCAGGTCGATGGCTTCCAGGTCCGCCACCACGGCTTTGCGTGCCTGCGGGATCGTCAGGCCTTCGTACTTGCCGCCTTCGGCGTTGATCGTTCCATCGGGGTTGAGGATATTCAACATCGTCAGATCGCAACGCAGACCGACTTCGTAGTCGTTGGGATCGTGGGCAGGTGTGATCTTCACACTACCGGTCCCCATCTCGGGCTTGGCCCATTCGTCAGCAACCAACTGAATCTCGCGGTCCAGCAGTGGCAGACGCAGTTTTCGACCGTCCAATGCCATGTCGCGAAGCTGGATCAACAGCGGCAGCATGTCAGCGCGTCGTTGCTGAAGTGCCTCGAGTTGTTGCGTGAGCGAAGGCTTTTCCTTTTCGGAGGCGTCAGCCAGTTTTTCCTTAAGCTCCGCAGCGACTTTGTCGAAGGCGGCTTCGGGGTCGGGGTGCACCGCAACGGCGGTATCGCCCAGCATGGTCTCCGGACGCGTGGTCGCGATTTCGATGGTCTTGGGTTCACCCGCCTTGGGGGCGATCACTGGATAGAAGATGTGCCAGAAGTGGCCCTTCTTGCTGACGTTATTGACTTCGTCGTCGCTAACGGCGGTTTGCAGGAACGTGTCCCAGTTAACCAATCGTTTGCCCCGATAGATTCGTTGTTTGCCGAATAGGTCAAAGAACGTGGCACGAACGGCGGCGGCACATTGGTCATCAAGGGTAAATCGCAACCGTTGCCAATCGCAACTGCAGCCCATTCGTTTGAGTTGTTCGAGAATGCGTTCTTCGTATTGGTCTTTCCATTGCCAAATCCGATCGACTAACGCTTCGCGGCCGAGGTCGTGGCGGGTCTTGTTTTCGTCTTCTCTCAGTCGCCGCTCGACAACTGCTTGGGTGGCGATGCCAGCGTGGTCGGTGCCGGGAACCCACAAAGTTTCATAGCCTTGCATTCGCTTGCGGCGAACGACGATGTCCTGCAGCGTGTTGTTCAGGCCGTGTCCGAGGTGCAGTGCGCCGGTGACGTTCGGTGGTGGGATAACGACGGCGAAGGGAGGCTTGTCGCTGGTTGGATCGGCGTGTGAGCAGCCAGCCTCGTCCCAAAGCTTTGCGATTTCAGAAGCGGCTTGAGCGTGGTCGAAACGATTTGGGATTTCGGTCATGAGTTCAAGTTTTTAGTTGTCGGTGTTTTGTATTTGAATTTTGCGGGCGGCCGCTGCCGTTAGGCTGGTTTGGATTCTTTGTGCAGTTTGTATTCGACGCTATCGACCAATGCTTTCCAGCTCGCTTCGATAATGTTGTCGCTGACGCCGATCGTGCCCCAGGTTTCTTTACCGTCGGTGCTTTCGATGTTAACGCGAATGGACGCGGCGGTTCCGCAGCCGGAATCCACGACACGAACCTTGTAGTCGATTAGGCTAATTTCGCTCAATTGCGGGTAGGCGCCGGTGAGTGCTTTGCGAAGTCCCGCATCGAGGGCGTTGACTGGCCCGTGACCTTCGGCAGCGTCGAACCACAGCGTGTCGCCGACTTTCAGCTTGATGATCGCTTCGGCGAAGGCGACGTTGTTTTGCACGTCGCGGTCACCGGCGACGATGCGGTACTTGATCGTTTCGAAGTGCGGCGTGAACTTCCCGCTAACCCGTTTGATCAGCAGATCGAAAGACGCCGTGGCGGACTCGAATTGGTAACCCTGGTTTTCCAGGCGAACGACCTCGGCAAGGATATTTCCCATTAGCTCTTTGTCGTCGGCGAGGTCATGCTTGCCGGCGACTGCTTCGATGTTGCTGCGGCCGGATAATTCGCTGACCAGGATCCGTCGTTCGTTGCCGACCAGGGCTGGGTCAATGTGTTCGTAGGTCGACGCGGCTTTGTTGATCGCGTGGACGTGCATTCCGCCTTTATGGGCGAAGGCACTTTGGCCAACGAACGGTTGGTTGCCACGCCACTGCAAGTTGGCGGTTTCGTAGACGAACCGGCTTAGTTCGGTCAGTGATTTCAGTGATCGTCCGCCGAGAACTTCGTAGTTGGGCTTCTTCAGCGAGAGGTTAGCGATGATGGCAATTAGGTCTACATTGCCACAGCGTTCGCCGATGCCGTTGATCGTCCCTTGGACCTGTGTCGCCCCGGCGTCGACGGCGGCGAGGGAGTTGGCGACGGCGAGTTCGCTATCGTTGTGGCAGTGGATCCCAAACTGAACGTCGTGGTCTTTCAGGGCGGCTTGGGCAGCGAGCGTGATCTCGGTGATTTGTTCCGGAAGTGTTCCCCCGTTGGTATCGCAAAGGACCATCCACTTCGCACCGGCGGAGGCGGCTGCTTGTAGCGTCTTCAGTGCGTATTGCGGGTTGGCACGATAGCCATCGAAAAAGTGTTCCGCGTCGTAAAGTACTTCGCTGTGCTTGGCGAGGAACGCGGTACTTTCCCCAATCATGTCCAGGTTTTCATTCAGAGTCGCCCGCAAGACTTCGGTGACGTGATAGTCCCAGGTTTTGCCCACCATGGTGCAGCAAGGGGTTTGCGCGGCGACGAGCGCCTGCATGCCGGGATCGTCTTCGGCTTTCATGGACCGCCGACGGGTCATCCCAAAGGCGCAGACCTTGGTCTTGCCCATGTCCAGCTTGCGGACTTGTTCAAAGAAGGCCACGTCTTTTTCGTTGGAAAGCGGGTAGCCGCCTTCGACGTATTCGATGCCAATTTCCGCCAATCGCGTGGCGATATTGAGTTTGTCTTGGAGCGAAAAGCTGACGCCTTCACCCTGGGAGCCGTCACGCAGGGTCGTGTCGTAGATCGTGATCGGCTTGACCGCCCGGTTTTCGGTGGCGGCGTTTGGGGAAGCGTCAGAGGGGGCGGTCATGGGGATGGAGATCGCGAAAGCTGGGGGGCGGTCGAGTCGATGGAGCGGGTCGGCGAGCTGGGAGCGTCAACCGATACCTCGATCATTGGTCGAGTTGGGAAGAATCGGTGGGGTTTGATAGGGATTTTCAGTGGTTTCGGGAGGCGGTTTCAGCGTGACGGCGGTTTCCAGGGCTTGTTTGGACGCCTTGGCCGCCAGAGCTTGGGAGGTGGCGTCCCGTTTGCGATGTTTCCGCCAAATCCAAGCGATCAGAGCGAAAATTAGGCACAAACCTGTCATCACGGTGACCAATCGCAGCGAGATTGGGTTCACGTACCCGCCACCAACATGTTGCAGGGCCAGTATGAACAGTCGGCCGCCGCCGAGCACCGACCCCAACGCCGCCAATCCGGCTGCGAACAACACCGATCCCTCGCGTCGATGCGGATTGAGCGAAACAACGCCCAAAAACAGCATCGGGATGCCGAACATCATCGGAATGAACTGGGTGTAGCTCTTCTGAGTGGTGACGCTGAGCCCAGCGATAGTCAACCCGCAAAGCAACAATCCGAAAACGATACCGATTCTGGCCATGGGCATGTTGTAGCGTGAAAACGGGAAATTTCGTAGGGCTCGACGATTTTCGTCAGTCCCGGCCGACTGAAGGATAATTGCGATAGAAGCGGAAATAATATCCTCATTGGAGAGGAACTGCACTGCGCAAATGTGAAGCCTGGTAAACCTTGACGGGCCGGTTGCGCGGGATCAAGCAATTGTGCCTTTGGACCCGATGACTCCCCTCGTGCCGGTCATTCTGGCTGGCACACAGCTTCCGTTCATTTCGGCTGGCTCGGTGGGTGCGGGGATTGCATGAATTTGATTTATTATTTTTTCGGGACGCGCTGTCAGGCCGTGCCGAAACGTTTGTTCGTCCCTGGATCCGGGCAAGGCAACTCGTTGTCCAAGTGCGGTGCGTGGGTGGCCGTGTTGGCCACCGTTTTGGCCAGTGCCACGACGTCGTTCACCGTTGCCAGCGAACTTGAAGGCGTCCGAGCGACCAGCTTTCGAGCGGATACCAGTGACGCTGTCAGCCATCGATCGGCGCGTGAAACGCCAACGGTGACCGCGATTCGACGAGCCTCGCCCTCCGTCGTGAACCTGCATGGCCAGAAAACGCTGCGGAATTCCGCTTCGGCGAACGCCGGTGCGTCCAGTGACGTTGCCAAGCAGGTCAATGGCATGGGGACCGGTGTCGTGATCGACTCACGAGGCTACGTCGTGACGAACTACCACGTTGTCGAAGACGTGTACGAGATCAACGTCACCTTGCATAACGGTGAAACGACCCGTGCCGACTTGGTGACTTCGGACCCCAGCAGCGACTTAGCCGTCGTTAAGCTTCGCGGAGCGGGACCTTTCGAAACGATTCCGCGTGGTCACAGCAATGATCTGATGATCGGCGAGCCCGTCATTGCGATTGGCAATGCGTTTGGATACGTCCACACCAGCACCGTGGGCATCATCAGCGCTCTGCACCGGGACATTCCCGTCAACGAAACGCAGAGCTACCACGATTTGATTCAAACCAGTGCCGGGATCAACCCGGGAAACTCAGGTGGCCCGTTGCTAAATATCGATGGCGAGATCATCGGTATCAACGTGGCTGTTCGTGTGGGGGCTCAACAGATCGCTTTCGCAATTCCGATCGATCAAGTGCTTGAGACGGTTAACGAGATGGTTACCCGTCACAACGATCGACGGTTCGTCATTGGTTTGCGTGGCAAGAGTGATCGCTCAGGCGGTTTCCGAATTGTCGATCTCAACGATGGCGGCTCAGCCCAACAAGGCGGCTTGAAGCCTGGCGATCGCGTTTTGAAGGTGGAAGACCGTTCGGTTCAAACATCGCTTCAGTATGCGTTGTCAGTTCTTGATGCCACCCCGGGGCAAAAGCTTCGTGTGGAGTTTGACCGTGATGGGGAAGTGTACGAGACCTATGTGGCGACGTTACCCAGTTCCAGTGGCACTGCGGACCCGACGGCTTCTCTTGCTTGGCAAGTCATCGGTGTCGCAGTTCGGCCGGCTAGTGACACATTCACACGGCGAATGAACCGCCAATTGAGCACCAGCTACCGTGGCGGTCTTGTGATTACCGATGTGCGTAGCGGCTCCGCTGCAGATGAGCAGGGAATTCGAGTAGGCGATGTCTTGCTTGGAATTCATTCCTGGCAAACATCCAACTTAAGTGACTTGGCGGGAATCCTCGAGCACCCAGAAATTCAGAGTGGTCCGAATGCCAAGTTCTATGTCGTACGTCACGACAAAACGCTTTACGGCCACATGCAATTGGCCAGCCAAACGGGAACCTCCCGTCGCTAAATGATTTGAATGCGGACGCGGAGCGATGCTCTGAGACCACATTTAGGTTTTGTTGTTCAAGTGAATGGTGCACCGTTTGGTTCACCACCCGATCAAGGCGGAGATGAAATCGTCCTGGGACGGGAGATTTTCAATTGTCACACACCCGCATGTGTGGCGACCGAGGATCTTCCGTCGACCCAGCAGGACGCTCATCTTCGCCTTTTTTCGTTTGAAGATAGATCAGCGATCTGGGACGAACGGCAGAAACGTGCTTAACGCTTCCGGTAGCGATCAAATCCGGGAAACGTACTGGCTGCTTAGTCGCCGGATCAACCGTTTCATTTCTAAAATACTGACGATCGAAGAGACTCGAGATACCGGCAGTTCCAGCGACACCACGATTTCGTCAATGGCGGTCCCAGTTGTCGAAATTAGATCGAGGACACTTCTTTCGACTTCGTTGAGAGACAGTTCGGCACCGTTACGGATTTCACGCTCGACTTGATTCAGCGGCGACTCGCCTGCGTAGGTGGAGCCATCGCCAGGGTTACGAGAAGCGACCTGGCACTGAATCGGTTGGCTGATAGGACCGAGTAGTTCGAGCACGTCGTCAACGTGGGCCACCAGCGTGCCGCCGTCGCGAATCAGTTCGTGGCAACCACTGGATGCACGACTGTTTACTGGACCGGGCAAGGCACCCACGCCGCGTCCAAGTTCGCTGGCCAGGCGTGCCGTAATCAACGCACCACTGCGTTGCGGAGCCTCGATTACCAACGTCGCTAAGCTTGCTGCGGCTATTAAGCGATTGCGTTGTGGGAACATTCCGCCGCGTGGTTTGGACATGGGCGAGTACTCGCTGAAGACCGCACCGCTGCGAGAGATCTCGTCAGCTAAGTCAGCGTTTTCCGGAGGGTACATTTGACCCAGTCCGCCGCCTAAGAAAGCGATCGTGCGGCCGCCCGCTTCCAGTGCCGCACGATGCGCCGCGGTATCAATGCCACGTGCGAGTCCGCTGATGATGGTGACCGATGCGGAAGCTAGGTCGCGGACAAGACGCCGGGTTTGTTGCAATCCATACGGCGTGGCGTGCCGGGTGCCCACGATCGCGATTGAGAATGCATCACGCGGTTCCCATTGGCCACGAACAAACAGAATCGGCGGAGCGTCTTCCAGTTCGGCGAGCGGAGCCGGGTAAGGTTTTGCCGCCAGACTCGACGCGGCTTCCGAGTCGTTGGACGATTGGGGCTGAACGATATCAACATCGTTTTGCCCGCACCAATTCAGCAGCCCGGCGACATCAACATGGTCCGCCGCCGTGCGAATGGTATGCGCCAGTTTGGGGCCGATTCCCGGGACTCGCTGCAGCGCATCGTTGCTGGCGTGAAGCACATCCGATGCGGAGCCAAACGATTGCAGCAGCACAGAAAGATTGCGAGGACCCAAGCCGGGAAGAAGGCACAGTTGCAGGCGATCGCGAAGCAATGGATCGACGTTGTTGATATCGATCGGAGGTGGGGCAGCGGCGACTTGTTTTGATTCCAAGTCGATTTGCTCTTCTTGCCAGATAAACAGTTCTTCAGACAAACCCCTGTCTCCCCAACGAGTTCACTCGACACGGCTTGCCGCAATTGTAGCGAAGCCCGAGTGGCTCGTGGGGGGAATCGGATTAATGAGCGGTCTGCTATTGAGATCGTCGCCGGGCTTAACGAGGTTCCGTCGTTGACGTACCAGAACTGGGCAACATCTTGGCTTCACGGCGAGGTTTGATCATCGGTGGAAGCTTCTTGCCCTTAGGGATGAACTTCATCGAGATCGAATTGACGCAGTGCCGGGTGTTCTTTTCGGTCATGCCTTCGCCATGGAAAACGTGTCCCAAGTGGCCATCGCAGTTTTTGCAAAGGATTTCGATACGCTGTCCGTCGGCATCGGTTTGACGACGAACAGCCCCTTCGATTTCGTCGTCAAAACTTGGCCATCCGCAATGGCTTTCGAACTTGTCGTCACTGCGGTAAAGCTGTGCGTTGCATTGACGGCAAATGTAGATTCCCGACCGTTTGTTATTGGTGTAGCCGCCGGGGCCCGCACGCTCGGTACCTTTTTGCTGGATGACCCAGCGTTCGAATTTGTTTAGCGGGTTGAAATTCCCGTAGATCACCTTTTGTTCTACGGCGCCGGCGGTAGTTTCGGTCGCGGCAGCGTCTTCGGTGGATTTGGCTTCATCGTCGGCTACCGATTCACTCGGTGCATCGACGCTGGTGGCATCAGTCTTGGGGGTAGAATCGACTGCTTTCAACGTGGCGTTGGAGTCATCGCTGATCGCTGGGGGCAACAATGCGGTGGAAGCGAAGCCGAGCAGTAGTAGTCCGGCGAACAGCCCGGTTCGAGTTGACATCAATCAGTCTCCTGAGAGGGTGGTGCGTTTGGGAAATTGCTGAATTGGAAAGCTAGCAACGGTTGCCAGCGAGGTGGCGGCCAGGATTTTGCGATTTGCGAAGCGATCCTCCCCTGGATAGTACAGGCTCGGGAATGGTTTCGTTCACGAATAGGAAATCTACGGCGCTGTGTTGGAAATGGTCAAACGGGGAAGTCACCCGCTAATGTCGACCGGCGATGGGCATGGCCACTCGGTAAAGCGAGGTCCGAGCGGTCACGACCAACGTTTTTCGGTCGGGGCCCATGAAGGCGACATTTGCCGGCTGCTCGGGGAAGGTGACTGTTCCTAAGTGTTGGCCTTGAGGGGAATAAATCTGCACGCCCAGGTGCGTGGTGATGTACAGGTTCCCTTGTTGATCCATTGTCATGCCATCGCCACCGGTGCCCGTCTTGCCGTCGGGTTGTTCCAGGACACAGAAGGTGCGGCTGTTGGCCAGTTTGCCCGGTTCGGTGATGTCGTACACCAACATTTCGGCTTGTTGGCTCGGGATCACATAAAGTTGTTTTTCGTCCAGAGACAAACCGATCCCATTGGGTGCGTTGATGTGGTCGGTCAGTCGAGATACTTGACCATCAGCCGACCGGTAGTAAACAGCCTGAATCTCTTGCGGAAGTGGGGTGGGTGCGTTGTAGAGCGGATCGGTGAAGTAGATGCCGCCCTGTTGATCGACGACCAAGTCGTTGCAGGCGTTGAAGCGAGTGCCGTTGTATTGATGAGCCAGAACTTCTCGCGAGCCGCTGCTTAGATCATATCGAACCAGGCTGCCTTCCATTTCGCAGGCAAGCAGTTGGCCGCCCGGTAATGCCCAGAGCCCGTTCGCCTTGTTGGACTGGTCCGTGAAAACGCTGAGTTGTCCGTCGGGAGTTAGACGGTGGATACGCGTGTTGGGAATGTCGGTGAAGTACAGCGATCCGTCTTCCGCCATGGTCGGACCTTCGGTGAACTGAAATCCGGTCTGGATCTTTTCGATCGGTCCGGTCGGCTGGATCTCAGCGACGGTTGGTGTATCAGCCGGAGTTTCAGACGAGGTCGGTTGAGAGGTTTCTTTTGCGAAAACGCTGCCGCCGTTCTTTGTCGCCAAACCGGTAACAACAAGAAGGCCGGTCGCGAGCAGGACGCGAACCCAATTAAATCTCGAAAGCATGCTGGATCTCTGGGGGAAAACACAATCGGCAGTCCCTATGCAGGACCCGCTCTATTGTATCAGCCCCAGGATGGAATGTTGACAACCAAGTGGTGCCACAATCATCCAGTTTCTAGAGACCCGTGAAAAACGATCCAGTGTTCCTATGGCCACCGTCTGGTAGCCCAGCAACCGCATCCGTTCGATTAGAACGTTTCGGGATAGATCACCAACTCAACACGTCGGTTGGCAACGCGGCCGGCCGGTGTTGCATTGTCTGCACGTGGGTTGTTCGACCCGTGCGAAACGATGAAGAGTTGTTGGCCGGGCATTCCGCTTCGCCGGGTTAGCAAGTCTAGCAATGCCGAGGTTTGAGCCGACGTCAGTTGATGAGGACTGCCGTTGGACCCGCCGTAGATCGGTGCGTTGTCGGTGTAGCCTTCGATACCAATACGCTGACGCGGGAAGACCGATCGAAGCTGAGCGGCGATCGGATCAAGAATGGAAGCCGCTTGCGGTTGCAATTGAGCAGTACCGGGAGCAAATAATTGATCCGATGGAACAACAACGCGAATGACTTCGCCGTCTTGTTGAACCGGAATGTTGCCCAGATTCAAGCGTCCGGCGAGTTGGTTTAGATTTGTGTTAGCGCGAATCGTGGCACCGCCGCGAAGTTGCGTCGACGCTTGGAAACTGCGAGCGGAACTTTGGGCGTCACGAGCGGCAATGCGAGCGGCTTCGTATTGTTTGGTCGTGTCGGATAGTTGGCTGCGGACGAGATTAAGTTCGTCGCGATAGACTTGGGCTTGTTGTTCGCTTTGAGCTAATTGAGTGGTGAGTTGTCGGTTGTTGTCGTCGAGCAATTGAACACGTCGATTCAGCTCCGCAACCTGGGCCTGAACCGCTGTTAATTGGGTTTGGCCGGGAGCTTGCCAAACCGAGCCACCGGGACCGCCGGCGAGATACGGGTTTTGGCTGCATCCTGAAATGACCAGCATCGCAATCGCAAACCACCATCCTGCTAGCGTCCGCGAGGCACGCAAGTTGGGAAGTGGGCGAAGTGTCTGGCAGGAGTCGACCGTATTAGGCGGACGATTCGGAGACATGACGGAGGGCCGGTGAGGGTGGAATGACTCAAACACGACCGGACTTTAGGCAAACTTTGCGTTTGGTCACAATATCGCTTCTGAGATTCTAAGCCTCAAAATGGTCACGATATTGCGGGATTCTCGCTCTGTAGCCGACGACGTCGCCCAACAGCCAGAAATAACAATCCGACGCCACCGAGTTGAGCCAAGGCAAAGCAGCCGGGCGGCGTCTGGCGTACGAACGTCATCGCCTGACGCAGCCAGTTGGGCTGGCTTTCCCGTTGAGCAACCATTCGCTGGGATAGCGAGATGGATTCTACGTGAGTTTGCCAGGATGAAACGTGTTGCCAACCATCGGCGGTGCGTCGCCATCCCACGGGAAGAACCGCCCGACGGTGGATGCGGATAGCTGATTTGGGGGCCGTCGACGCAATTGAATCGCCGAGCCCGTTCGGCTGAGCGGAGGCGGTCGAAGCCGATTCCGAAATTGAATTGGGCTTCAATTCAGGCAAAGCAGGTTTCGAGCTGGATGGATCGCTGGATTCAGCCGCGATCGATCCAGCCTTGCTATCGGCAACGATAATGCGGTGCCACGCCGAAAAGGCTTGAACCGACAAAAGCAGTACGCCAATCCAAAACGTGGTACGGAGCCGGCGTCGCATCCAAGCAGCAGGCTGCTCGTTTGCAATGAAACGAATTTTGGACGGCTGAGAACGATGATGGATTTCCATGAAGGTGACTAACGCAAGCGGCAGGCCGAGACTGCCACCGCGGCATAGGCTTTCGCGGTAAGCCATTTATTGGAAAGCGTTTAGGAGAAATGCCAGGGATCTACCCACAAGACAAACGTTCGCCTCAACGCGGACTGACGACAACATGTGATGAGGAACCACCACCGATGTTGCACTTTGGCAACGTGAACGAATATCCGTTGCGATTGATACGAATCCACTGTCAGGGCGATGATTGAGCCGGCATCACCAAACCTGACAAAGTGTTTTCAGTTCCCAGTGCTCAGTTTGACCTAGGTTTGATTGCAGCCCAGGCCGCTGTGCTTTCGCGTTATCAATCAATGCACCCGAGTTCGAAAATATGACTACCGTCGCTGAAACCACTAGTTTGGAAGAAGTATTTCACATCGACGTTTTGCCGGCTTTACCGCACAGTGCGATTAGCCTCCTTCAGCTCTCGCAACGAGAGGATGTGGGGCCAAACGATTTCGCTAAGCCGATCGAAGCGGATCCGGGTTTGATGGGCCAGGTCTTGCGATTTGTGAACTCGTCCTACTTTGGATTCAGTCGCGAAATCATGAGCGTTTCGCAGGCGATTACGTTGGTGGGTTCGCGAGCGATCACCAACTTTGCGCTTTGGAACGCCGTCTTTAGCGTGATTCCGAACCCCAAGTTTGGTCCGTTCGACCTGAAATCGTTGTGGCAAGATTCACTTCGCCGGGCTCTCTTTGCCCGCCGAATCGGCAAAGAAATGAAGTTGGCCAATGCCGAAGACCTGTTTGCCGGTGCTTTGTTGCAAGACATGGCAATCCCATTGCTGCTTAAAGAGCTTCCTGAAAAGTACGAAGGATTGGTTCAAAAGCGAGCCGATGATGGCAAACGTTTGAGCGGTTTAGAGCAAGAGATGTTCGGTTGGGATCACGCCGACGCTGCGGCCTTGCTGGCATCACGCTGGAACCTTCCTGAAGAATTCGTGTCGTTGATCGCTCAACACACGCAAATGGAAGAACTGTTGGGTAAGGGCGACTTGGCTCGCGGAGCCGCTTGTGTTGCTTTGGCGTCACTGTTGCCATCCTGTTGCGACGACAACTGGGGCGAACGAGAAGAGTTCTTGTCCGCGATGGACCAACTTGCCAAGCCATCGCCCGAACTGCGAGATCTCATCATCGCAGAAGTCGACGCACAAACTTCGGAGTTTGCTCCGTTGATGAAGTTGCCGGTACCCGCCAAGTCGCTGACCGATTTCTTTTGCGAATAAACGCTTCGCGGCGGTTCGGTTAGCCAAACCGCTTCGATGAAGAGCCTATCGGCTCTTTGTCGCCGATGCGGGCAATGCTCCGGTTTGGAAGCTTTCAACTTGCGACGATACCAACTGGAACGGCTTCAACCGAAGCGTCATGGTACGGATCGCTAGGTTGGCGAGTGGTTTGCCCGTCGGGTCGGTTTGTTGAAAACGAGCTGGGCGTCCGGGAATGCCTTCGATTGTCACCAAGTCTTTCGCGACTGCGTATCCACAACGATCCGCGGTTGCCTGTGACATGCCACGCTCGGTACGACTTCGGAAAACCACGCCACCGGAAGCTTCCACTTCGATTGATGGCGTACCTCGGGTACGGGTTCGTCCCGCGATCTTGAATTTTGGAGTATGCAAGGTTGCGGACGGGTCGATCGAAAGACGAACGCGATCGCAATCCAGCGTCATCTCATCCATCGCCAGATGGTCCATCTCAGTGGCTTCGAAAGTCTGATCGAAGTCCGGCAAAATTCGACGACCGATGCGGACGCCCTTGGTGAATTCGAGCGACTTGGCCATCAGGTCGCCTTGCATTGCCTCTTGGAAAACGAGATGCACACCGGTGATGATCGTTTCGGGGTGTTGGGATCCGGCGAAGCTTGAACGCGTGTCTTCGATCATGCCTTCTAGGTAAACCGAAGCCGAATCGCCGGTGTCGGCGACGGAATCCGTTTTATCGGCGGTGTCAACCTTGCCGCGGATCCAGCCTCGATACGAACCGGGCCCAGGGGCGACGATTTGACCGGACATGGCTGCCTTGGCGGTTCCACCCTGAGTGATCGGCCGCATCGCTACGGCGGATTCGGTTTGACCGGGAATCCAGTTCAAACTGGCGACGGTTAACTCGTGCCGCGACTGGCGGATCCCATCGCCCGCGAATTGGTCCACACGAACGACGACAGGTCGAGTCGTGGTTTGCAACAAAGAAATTTGCGACAGTCGAGTCGCCTGGAACGACGACGGCGTTCGGAAGCTGACCTGGTTTTCCAGCACGAACTGTAGTTCATCACCGTTCATGCGGATTTCGCTGGGTTGGCCATCGTTGACGATCGCAGCTTGCAAATCGACACCGCCGCTAAGTTTGGCAACCTGACCATCAAACGTCATCGAGCCACCAAAGCGACAATGCGGACTTCGGCTCCACCGTGACGCTGATTCACCAGCAGCACCATCGAGTGAAGGTAAGAATTCACTAGGGATCAAGAATTCGCCCGCCGATGGAATCCAGACATAGTTGTCATCGGGACGAACCTGAATTTCAGGACCGATGAAGTAGCCATCACCCAAATCCAATCGAGCTGGTCGATTGGATTGGCTTCCTAGCTGCAATACGTCACTTCCACCGCCATCGCGAATTCGCAAATGGTCACCGGTCAAGACAGCTAGCATTGGCTCGGATGATTTCGCGGTCGCGTTCAGTGCAGCCTTTTTCAGAGTCAATGGATGAGTGACCTCCACGTTTCCCACGACGCTTAGATCGGTCGCTGTCAGTTCACGATCGCCGAAGGTTAGTTTTGCGGTCACTTGGTCGCCACGGATGGTGGCGGGTGGCGATTGGGGCCGACTTGAGTTTGGACGTTGACCCGGTGTGGTCTGGCCCGGTGTAACTTGGCCAGCGGCCGCAGCATTGGCTTCCGGTTGGCTCACCCAGCGCCGAACCGATGAAGGATCTGCCGGTTGATTTCCCGCGGCCAAGGCGGTTGCTGGATGCAGGATCTTCTGTTCAAAGAACAAGTTCATCTGCTGGGTAGCGGCCATCAAGGTGGGTGATCGAACCAGCACATCGCCGATGGCCGAGAAGCGATCGGGGAACCATTGATGTTCGATGGTGCCACCGGCTTGGGACGTTTTGACTGGCTTGATCACACCTTCGATTCGGTCCGTGGTGAATGAACCGCCGTCGGACAACAGGGCCTGAATTCCACCCTCGCACCAGACACCGAAGCGTACATCGATCGCACTGGGCGTGGCGACGTCCAGTGGCGAGACACGCAGGCTATCGAGCCATTGAAACGATTTCAGGACGGAATCCGGGGCGGTGTATTGGACCAGTCCGGCGCCTTCAACTTCGACGGTCCCCAGTTGCTTGGGTTTTTTCGGATCGAAGCGATAGACGATCCGTGATAGCGTGGCACTGAGTTCACCGTTACGGATTTGTACCGCTCGTTGATCGGGGACACTCGTTTGTCGTTGGGATGCGGTGTTGTTTCTTGACGCTGCACTTTGCGTGATGCCTGGCTCGGCGATCAGCCAGCCTTCCACCGGATCCAGCAGCACCTTGCCGGCACTCAGGTCAAAGCCTTGTGATGGCATCGACAAGACCACTGGTGATCCCACCGCTTCGATGCGGTCGATCCAGTCCAGTGCTGTGGACCGCGTGCGATCGGAGTTCAGTGGGTCACGCAGGGTCAGACGCAGCGAATCGCATTCGAATCGTTCGACCTGGTTGCTTGGTTGAGTCGCGGCCAGAGGCGTTGAACGGTTGGCAAAATCGGATGGCAGTCCTAACGCAGTCGGCGCGAGTCCAGCCGGGTTGGGTGAAGTACCAGCGAGTTGATTGTTTGGGGACGGCGTGTGCAGCAGTTTGACGTTTTGATCGAGCAGCAATTGGTCGAGCGCGAAATCGTATTCGATTCGGCCATCGCATTTCACTTGTACAACACCGCGGCTGTCGTCCGGTAGGGCACCGGGCTTGTCCAGCGGTAATGTTAGTTCACGCAAATAGATCAATTCCATACGATCGAGCGAGCGTGAAATGCTGGACTGAGACGATCCGCCGCCCGCTGAGGTTGCCAGATGCAATGTCAGGTCGCGGCCGACCATCATGGCACGGCCCACTTGCATGTGAATCGCTTCGGTTGTCCAGATTTTGCGGCGATCGATCCCGACATTCGCAGTACGGATGTCGAGCGTTTCGTCTGAACTTTGTGCTGCGTTGACCTGATAGATCGATGTGCTGGTCGCATCGCTGACGTCGCTGATTTCATTGGCATTGATGCGGCGGATATGGACCGCGCCCATCAACTGCCCGCGTTGGATGGTGGGCGCAACGCCGCTCATCACATCCAAGGCGGCGCTAAATTCGATGACCGCGCCTTCTTCCGCTTCGATCACGATCGGTTGGCTGTCGCCACCAGCATCGAGCCCGCGTCCGATGACCATCGTGATAGGCCACAATCGCCATTTTTTACCGCCGTCGCGATCGCCTTTGTTTTGTTCCCAGTTTTGGAACAACAACATTCCGTCTTGGGTTTTCAAACGGATGGATCGTCCCCGTTGCCAAGCGTCCGCTGGGTACAGGTCAACGAGCGATTCGTCGTTGTTGGTCAATTCGCGTTTTGCGATTGGGGCGCGCTGCACCTCGGGCGGTTTTAGCCAACGGGCCACCGTCATTTGGTATCCGCCCATCGCGATTGCTAAAACGCTTAAGCCGAACAGATAGTCGCGAATCGAGCCGACCATCAATCTCCTTCCGGCATGACGTGTTGGCTCCACTTTCCGCTTGCTCGAAGCAAACGTTCGACGACTTCGCGTAGCACGCCTTCGCCACCGGCGCTGCGTGTGATCCAGTGTGCCATTTCGCGGGCGTCGGTCGCCGCGTCGTCCGGTGCGACCGCTAAGCCGACCTTTCGCATGACTGGCAAATCGGGCAGGTCATCGCCGATGTAGCAGACTTGTGCCGGGGTGACACCGAAGGACTTCATCATCGTTTGGGCAGTGGTCCATTTGTCGCCCGATGCCTGTGCAATGTTGGTGATGCCCAGTTCTTTTGCGCGATGGGCAACGACGTGGCTTTGGCGGGCGGTGATGATTCCGAAGTGGAAACCGCTTCGCATCCACAGTTTGATACCGAGTCCGTCACGAACGTGAAAGGATTTCAGTTCATGGCGCACGCCATCACTGTCGGCGGCGTAGACGATTCTTCCGTCAGAAAGAACTCCGTCGACGTCCGATAGAATGCAGCGAATCTGACCGGCAATCTCGACATCGGAACGCAAGCGAGCCGATGCGGGCAAGGAAAAAGTCACGACGGGTCTTTCGTTGAAGTCGTATCACCCGAAAACGGAATGATCGCTGGGGATACCAGTGCAGTGCCCGATCGGCGTTTGGTTTCGGGTGGTTCGGGACGGATATCACCAGCAGCAATCAGGTCCGTGATGTCAATCATTCCCAGGGGACGGTTTTGGTCGTCGACGACCGGCAGTTCGCTCAAGTGTCGATCCGAAAGAACCGAGACGGCTTCGCCGAGCAATTGACCGCTTTGCACAACGACCGGTCCACGAGTCATGACATCGGCAATTGCACGATCGAGATCCATTTCTTGTCGCTGTTGAAGCAACTTCACGAGATCGCTGTCGGTGAAGATGCCGGTCAGTTGGTCATCGGCGTCCACTAACATGACGGCGCCGGAGCGACGGTGGGATGACTCGCCACGAATCGCTTCTCGGATCGATAGTGAATCCGACGCGACGCGGCATTGATCGATTGGCCGCATGATGTCGTCCACGCTGGCAAGCTTGCGACCTAACGCACCGCCAGGATGGAATTTGGCAAAGTCGTCGGCGACAAAGCCATGTAACTTAGATGCCAGCATCGCAATTGCGTCGCCAAGAGCGAGCATGACAGTGGTGCTGGAGGTGGGAGCGAGTCCATTGGGGCACGCTTCGGGATGTTTGCCCATGGGGACAACCAGGTCAGCCATTTCAGCCAGCGGGTTGTTTTCGGTCGCCGTGATAGCGATCAATTGGCTGGCTTGATGCTTCAGGTATTGGCACACCCGCACCACTTCTTCGCTGCGTCCGGAATTGGAAAACGCGATCACTACATCGTTCGCCTGCACCCGTCCCAGGTCGCCGTGGATGGCTTCGCTGGGATGCAGAAAGTGGGCCGGGGATCCGGTGCTGGCCAACGTGGCGACGATCTTTTGAGCGATCCAACCTGCTTTGCCGACGCCAGTCAGTACGATGCTACCTTGGCAGTCGGCGATAAGCTGGGCCGCTTCCACGGCCGCACTGGGTGCCTTTTCCGACGCCAATCGAATGGCATCGGCTTCCGCGATCATCGTGTCTCGGATGGTCCGGATGCGTTCAATCTGTGGCAGCGATTCCAAGCTAGAACGCTGATCCGTCTGAAGCTGGGCACCGGATAGGCGCCGAGAGCGTTGGGGTTGGGGCGACACGATGGCATCCATGCTGAGCGTGCGTGAAACGGAATTGAACCGTTTCGCAGGCTACCGAATCGATCGTGTCAGTCGCAAGGTGAGACTCTACCGACCTTCGCGAAGGCGATAACCGAGGAAGTTGTCCAAATCGGGCTCCGCTTCGATCGCTTTGACGGTCTTTTCGATGTCATATTCGACGCGGCGAAATTCTGCGAAATCGCGTTCGGCAATGACATAGCAACTGCGTGGGTCCCCGTCGCGAGGCTGCCCGACGCTACCCACGTTGATCATCATCTTGGAATTGGTGTCTTGCAGCGAGTAGCCCGTTCCGGTTTCAGCGGGCCTTACAAAGCGATGGTCCGACGTGAAAATGCCTGGGACGTGGGTGTGTCCCTGAAAACAGAGATGAGGGACCAGCGAAAACAGCTTTTCCATCTTTTTGACGTTCTGGGTGTCCTCGGGGAACACGTATTCATTCGTTGGCCCACGTGGCGAACCGTGAACGAATAGCCAGTCGTTTTCGCGAACCGTGCGAGGCAATTGGCACAAATAGTCGATCCGGCGGCGGCTGGCCTCGGGATCGTCGCCGACGCGTTCGAGTTGCGTGCGGGTCCAAAAAATGGCCTGCTCGGCGGCAACGTTGAATCCTTCGGGATCAAACAGCGAGCTGCTGTCGTGGTTCCCCAGGACACAAAACGCGAATTCCATTACCTGGTCCAGGCACGCGCAGGGCTCCGGGCCGTAGCCGACAACATCGCCTAAACAAACGATGCGGTCGACCTTTTGGGATTCGATATCCTCTAGGACTGCCGTCAGCGCGGCAAGATTCCCATGAATGTCACTCAAGATGGCCGTGCGATTCAAGGAGCCAATATCCAGAAATAGGGGTTAGTGTCCGCGTTTGAGTCGATCGCCGAGAGCGTTGTCGAGATCGACCTGGTTGTAAATCTTCGATGCTGTCGCTTCAAAATCGTAACTGACCCGGCGGTACGTGACCGTCATCGCGTCCGTATCCAAAATCACGTAGCAGGACTGGTTGTTCTCATCGCGAGGTTGCCCCACGCTGCCCACGTTGATTAGTAGCTTCGCCGGTCCCAACGAATAAGTGTGATTGCATTCATCCGGGTCGATGAATTCACACGAGGTCGTGAAGACGCCCGGCAGGTGGGTGTGCCCCATGAAGCAGTACTGATCAATCTTGCCGAACAGGATTTCCATCTTGCGAGTATCGTAGACGTACTCGGGGAAAACATATTCGTTGGTTGGATCCCGCGGCGAACCATGGACGAACTTGAACTTGTCTTCGTTTAGAAAACGGGGCAGTTCACCTAGGAAATCCCAGCGAGCGTTGACCTGAGCCTGGCTACCGTTGTTGCCGTCGAGTTGATCGCGGGTCCAATAAATGGCTCGCAACGCCATCGGATTGAATCCATCGGGATCGAATAACGCCGCTTGATCATGGTTTCCCAAGATCGTGTTCTTGCAGCGTTTCATTACTAAATCAAGGCATTCACACGGATTGGGCCCATAGCCGATGATATCGCCCAAGCAGTAAATTTCATCAACGCCGATGGCATCAATGTCCGCCAGCACCGCTTGCAGGGCTTCGAGATTCCCGTGGATGTCGCTAATCAACGCTCGCTTCACGGAATTCCTCAAAAGTCAAAACAACAACGGTGGCACAAAATTGAATGGGGATTGTAGCCGTTATGAATTTTATACGACAACCTATGGACAAGATTTCTTGAATATCCGGCCTACTTCGCTTCCGACGCAGTCGTTTTCGGCTACCGAATCGAACGTTCCAGCGGTCGGTTTGGCGATCGAAGTGATTGGACGAGAGGGTTCGATTTCGCTAACCCTTGGGTGCGAAGTGATCCATTGTCATCGGTTATCGGTTGATGGCCGCGCGGCATCTACCTTGATCCCAGCGATCGATCGAATGTTGGATCGAAGTGATTCGGGTGAGTCGCCGGTCCAACCCAGTTTTTTGTCGGTCGCCGTCGGTCCAGGGTCTTTTACTGGGCTACGAATCGCGGTAACGGCCGCGAAAACTCTCGCCTACGCATGGCGGGTACCGGTCGCGACAGTGGATTCTCTTCGCGCGATTGAGTGTGCATGGAGAGCGTCCAAACCAGCGGAAGAAGAAACGAACTCCGGCGAACGGGGCATCCTGGTCGGGCTGGCTGCCTATCGCGGTCAGGTTTATCGGGGGCGGTTTGAGGTTGGCTGTGATCCCGATATCGATTTGATTCCGGCGGAACAGTGGCAAAGCGAGTTGGCCGCAATTGCTCAGAAAAACACGGCGGGCGGAAGCTTAGCCGAGACGGAATTGGGGGCATCCGACCAGAAATCGAATCCGCTGTGGACCTGTACAGGTGACCGGTCGGCTTTCCAACGCAGCGGCATCCCGCTGGATCAACTCGGTTGGGCCGAAGAATCCCAGCCTCGAGCACTGGGTGTGGGAATTTTGGGGGCGGAGAAGTTCCAGAACGGTCAAGTGAGCGACCCGGTCGACGTGGTTCCGGACTACTTTCGGCCGAGCGCGGCGGAGGAGAAGTCGCCGGAATCCTGATTGAGAGCGCCAAGATCTTGCGGCAGGATCGACCGGTGTTGCGTACTGAATGCGAGAATCCCTGTGGATTGTGAACCGGATGGAGGCAATTACCGTATTGCCAGGATCGAATCGAAACGATTTCAGAATTGAGTCTTTAAATGATTCTGTCTCTAAATAGTTCCAAGGGAAGGTTGTTAGAAACCGTCCCTGTCTTTCCAGGCTTCCGTCTCACTTCCCTCTCAATCTAGGTTGGCTTGCCGATGCAAGAAGATTTGATCGGGTATCTGCTGGGTGCTCTCGAACCCGATGAGATGCGACGGGTCGAAGCATGGCTGCAGGAAAGCGAGGAGGCCCGGCAACAATTGGCTGAGCTGGAAGCGGCCCTGGCTGGTCTCGAAGAGCCCGAAGAGACGCCACCACCGCCCGCCGATTTGGTCTCACGCACTTTGGCGTCGTTGCCACCGATGCCGGTTGATCCAAATAATTCGGACCCGCTTGATGATTCAGGCTCGTCTGAATTTGCAGACGATGTTCACGAGCACTTCGATCCGGTGACGGCGGCGACTCACTTCGGGGCCTCGCGTCACGACGTTGCCGGCAGTGTTACCCCGATGTCGCCTGCGCAAGACAGTGGCGGTGGCTCGGACTGGACATGGCGGGACTGGCTCGCGTCGATCACGGCGGCCAGTGTCGTAATCGCAATTGCGTTGCCATCGATGCTAGAAGGTCGTTTTGTTGCTCGCAAGCAAGCGTGCCAGGACAACCTGCGGGAATTGGGAATCGCAATGAACCAGTTCGTGACTCGCAATGCGGAGCATCGCTTGCCCGCGTTGGCTCCGGCTGGATACCAAGCGTTCGCAGGAATGTACGCCCCACGCCTTCGCGAGGCCGGGCTGTTGGACAATGCCGAACAAACACTTTGCCCCTCCCTTCAGCGAGATCAATTCTGGCCAACGACTCAATTTGTCGCTAATCGATCCGGTGCCGAATCGGAACCCGCAGGTGATCGCGAACCTCGGCGCCCGCACGTTGTCACCTTGCGATTGTTGGATGAAGTGGGGCATGAATTGATGGCGATGCAGCCATTGGCCAGCCATGATCCGGCGATGAGTTTGCAAATGACTCGAGCGATCGAAAAGTTGCGTTGGATGCAGACCACAGCGGGCGGTCATTATGCCTACACTTTGGGTGTGCGAGATGGAGACCATTTCACTTCGCCAAGGTTCCAAGGGCGATCCGCCTTCGCGGTCATGAGTGACGCGGCTATTTTGCAGCCCGCCGGCAACTTCCAGGATGCCGGTTCGGAATCTTCGATGAACGCGCAGCCTACGTTGATTAGTCACGGTGGACGAGGCATCAACGTGCTGTACGAAGACGGCCGCGTGGGCTTTTTGCCGAGCACCGCAATGGACCGAATGGTCGATCATCCACTGTTGAACCACGAAGGCCGGATGGAGGCGGGCGTGACGATTGATGACGCATCGCTAGCACCCAGTTGGCAACCACCCTTTATCCGTGCTATCCAACGATAGCGATTCGGACTTTCGGTTCCGTTCGGTATGATGTGCCGGTGAATCTTCCACCGACCCAAACCGATAGCCAACCTGCCGAACTCGCCATCGACGACAACGTCTTTGCCGAACGTTGGCAGCGAGCCGAAGCCATGGTCCAACAGGACTTCGGTCACTCGGGTCTGTTGCCAGCCCAGCGTAAGGTTCTTGACCGAGTCTTTCAGGGCCACAACGTGTTGGCCATCATGCCGACCGGTCACGGCAAGAGTCTGTGTTACCAGTTGCCCAGTCAAGTTTTCGACGGGCTGACGATCGTGGTATCGCCTCTGATTTCTCTGATGAAAGACCAGTGTGACGCGTTGGTCAAAAAAGGAATCAAGGCAGCCCGACTGGACAATTCGATCTCGCATGAAGCGTTCGCTGAGGTTTGGCAGTCGGTGCATGCGGGCGAGACCAAGCTGCTTTATCTGGCCCCGGAACGATTCTTCAACGAGCGGTTCGCTGCTCAGCTTCAGCAGACTCCGGTATCGCTACTGGCCATCGACGAAGCCCATTGCATGAGTCAGTGGGGACACCACTTTCGTCCCGATTACCGCCGATTGCCGGAATTAGTGGAACGGTTTTCGGTTGGCCAAGTTCTGGCGCTGACGGCGACCGCGACCCCGGCGGTGATCAAAGACATTCGCAGTGGCTTTCGAATTGCGACTAAGAATGTCGTGCGTTTGTCGGCCCACCGCAGCAACCTTCGTCTGCGCTGCACCGCGGTAACACCCGATGTTCGCGATGAACTTTTGCTGCAGCGATTGGGTGTGACACCAGGGCAAAAGAAGCGAAAACGCAAACGCAGCACCGGGGCGACTTTGATCTATGTCACCCGGCGCAATACGGCTGAACAGGTTGCGGAATTGCTAACCGAGCACGGTGTCGAAACGCTGGTGTATCACGCCGGCTTGGACCCTAGCCAACGTGACGACGTGCAACGTCAATTCTTGGCGTCGAAGGATGCGGTGTTGGTGGGGACGGTCGCGTTTGGAATGGGCGTCGACAAGCCGGATATCCGGAATGTCATTCACTACAACCCTTCGCAATCCATTGAGGCGTATAGCCAGGAAGTCGGCCGTGGAGGACGCGACGGAAAGGCGTGTCACTGTGAAGTGCTATTGTCCAAGGATGATCAGATCACGTTGGCGAATCTCGCCGCCAGCGACTTGCCAAGTGAAACATCAATGCGGCAGTTGGTTGACCGACTCATCGGACAGCCCGAACGTTTCTATCTGGCGATGGGGAAACTGGGATGGGAAATCAACCTGTCACCGGAGACCGTTGCGACGGCGCTGCTTCGATTGCAAACGGCAGGCTACCTGCGATGTCTATCAATGCGATATGACAAATACCGTGTCACACCGGTTTGGGATCGGTCGACAATCCTGACGAAATGCGACCCGGGGGAACGTCCCGAGGTGGAGGCGATTTTGTCTTCGTTAGCGAAGGGAAAGAAGGGGTTTCGTGTCAACCTGACCGTTACCAGCCAACAGTACAAAATATCGCGGACGCGATTGATCGAGGTGCTCGAACGCGGTGCCATCAACCAGTTGTGGCACGTCACCAGCACCGATTCGATGTCGAGCTACGAATGGGTCAAGCCAATCAAACGGCCGCGAGCTGTCGCAAATTTGTTGTGCAAGGACGCTCATCAACGGTTCCAACAAAGCCTCGAACGAATCAATCAACTGATGTCGTTTCTGGCCTGTGAAGCTTGCTTGTCGATTCAATTGGCGGGGCACTTTGGTCACCGTCGTACCCGCCCCTGCGGACGCTGTAGTTTCTGTTTGGGTGAAGGCCCGATCGAAACGTCGCTGGCGATATCTGACGCGAACGATGTGGTGTCGATTGGAACATCGGCCATGAGTGTTCTGGACCGAATCAAGGATCAGTATCCCGATGTGTTCGGCGACCCCGTAGACCAAGCGAAATTCTTATGTGGACTGTCGACCCCTTCCTTCCGCCGGTATCGAATCTATCGAGATCCCGGGTATGGTATGTGTGATCAGGTGCCGATCACGCGAGTTTTGGCGGCGATCTCCCCTTCGAACGAGATAGAAAAACAACCATGATTACGATCATCGACTACCAAATGGGGAACCTTCGAAGCGTCCAAAAAGCCGTTGAACGGGCGGGCGTCGAAGCAACCATCACCAGCGATCCCCAGCAAATTGCGGCTGCGGAAAAGCTGATTTTGCCCGGCGTGGGCGCATTCGGCGATGCCATCGCTGAAATCCGTAGCCGAGATTTAGAAGCCCCCATCAAGGACTACTTGGCGGCGGACCGGCCGTTCTTGGGCATTTGTTTGGGGCTGCAAATGCTGTTCGAAACTGGCTTCGAGCACGGTCAACATGAAGGGCTAGGTGTGATCGGCGGCGACGTGGCTCGCTTCGAACTGCCGGCCCAGTACAAGATCCCGCACATGGGGTGGAATACAGTCCAGCCAGGACCAGCGGGGATGGATTTAGGGATCGAGTCCGACACCTACTTCTATTTCGTGCACTCGTTTTATGTCCGGCCGACGGATCCCAACGTGGTCGCGCTAACGTGTGACTACGGTGGCGAGTTCTGCGCCGCGATTCGTCGAGGGAACTTGTTCGCGACCCAATTCCATCCTGAAAAAAGCCAGCAAGCCGGCCTGCAACTCGTTCAACGGTTTGCCAACGGCAGCTTGCTCGATTCGCCCCAATCTTCCACTGCATCCAGTTCCGAATCCACAACATGAATCAGCCTGAACCGACCACCTCGACGCCGACTGGCGATGCGAACCCAGTTGGCGAGGCCAACTCGTCCAAAGACACTGGCGCGCCGAAGGATAGCAGCGGCACGGCCGCAACCACGCCGCCATCGCATCGACTTACCACTTCGGATGATCGATTGTCGGTCGCCTTCCATTGGCGGAAAGATCGCTATGACCATGTCATCGCTTGGATGCAAGGTTCCAACAACTTTTCGCTGTTCCGCAGCATCAACGGTTCAGCGAACGAAGATTGGCCGGCATCGCCCGCAATCCAGCAATTGTCGACCGAAACAATTGATGATCGCGTGACCATCCTTGGTGTCGGCTGCAGCGGTACGAATCACTACAGTGTCAGTGTGCAGGCGGTTGAAAACGAAGTGGGCGTCCCTGTGATCCAGTTCGATTGGGCTGTGCGTCTGTCCAAAGAACTCGAAAACGATGAAGCTGTCGCGGCCTGCGAAGCTTGGTTGGGAACAACCTACCAAGCTGCCAGCGGTCGCAAGAAACCACCAGCTACAGCGTCCTGTCGTTTTATGGCGGCCGAGGGTGTGACACTTGTCAGAACAAAAGCGGACGGCTCATCACTTTGTCGTTTGTCGCCACCATCGATCACAGGCGTCAAGACGATCCAGTGGTCCTATCAGATCGCCTAAGTCGTTGGCATGACCAATCAAAATCAACGCTTACGGTGAGTTTGCGTTCAGCGTTTTGATGATCAATGGACGAGCCACGACCGGATCGCTGGAAACGGCGATCCAGTCTTCTGGTGATTTCATAAGCGATTGATCGTCGTGGATGATCAGCAGCGGTTGTCCCTTTTCTACGCGGTCACTGATGCTGACCAAGATGCGGACGCCGACGCGGTGATTGAGCTTTTCGCCACCACGCCGTCGACCGCCGCCCGCCATAATGATTGCGTCCCCGATCGCCGGGCAATCAATCTCGGAGACCCAACCATCGGATGCGGCGGTGATCTCGCGGGCGCGTTCGAGCGGCAACGGTACGCCAGATGACGCCAGTCGCCCGCCTTGGGCGATCACCATTTGTTCGAAGACTTCGTAGGCTCGTCCGTCGTCGATCAACCCGCTGAGCAACCGTTTGCCCGCGTCGAAGTCGGACACAAGTTCCACTTCCACCAAGGTGTGGGCGGCGAGCTCGATCGTGAGTTCGCGGACAGCGTCCACCTTTTTGTTGCCTGGTTTATTTTGCAGGATGGCGATCGTTTCGTTCACTTCGATCGCGTTCCCCACCGCTTCGCCGAGCGGTTGATCCATGTCGGATAAAACCGCCGTCGTGGGAAGTTCGGATTTTCCCGCGACGTCAACAATTCGCGACGCGAGGGTTTCGGCTTCCTGAAGCGTTGGCATGAATCCGCCGGTGCCGACTTTCACATCCATAACGAGTGCATCGAGTGACGCGGCTAACTTCTTGCTAAGAATACTGGCAGTGATCAGACCTACCGATTCCACTGTCCCGGTCACATCACGTAATGCGTAAAGGGAACGGTCCGCCGGAGCGATGGATTCGTCCGCACCTACGATGAACGCCCCGACGTCACGCAGCACCGCTGAGGATTGCTCGATCGAAAGCGATGTCTGAAAGCCGTCGATCGCTTCCAGCTTATCGAGGGTGCCGCCGGTTCGGCCGAGTCCGCGCCCGCTGATCATGGGCACGTCACAGCCTGCTGCGGACAACAGAGGTGCCAATATTAGAGACACTTTGTCGCCCAGGCCTCCGGTGCTGTGCTTGTCGACTCGCGGTCGATCGGTCACCCGCGGCAGACGAGATCCACTGGCCAGCATTTCTGCCGTCAGGTGGGCTGTTTCACGATCTGAAAGACCGCGAATGCAAATCGCCATCGCCATCGCGGCCATTTGCTCGCGTGAAACTGAGCCATCGCAAAAGCCCTCAATCAGTTCTTTCCATTGATGAGCGTTCAGTTCACCGCCATCACGTTTTTGTCGGATCAAATTGGTGCAAAGCATGGTTGGGCTTGACAGTGGAGGCGTAAAAAGGCGATTGCTCGGTTTTGATGTCGCAGATCTTGAGTCCTTTTCGGAAATTTCAAAAGAAAACGATCCGGTGCTATTTTCCTTGAGCCTACATCGTCGCACGAGCCATTGGTGTTCGGCCCATTGTTGCACAATGTTCCGAGATGCGTGCTCGGATCCGGCGACTTCCGATCACGCTTTGCCAACAGTCAGGCCAAGCGTCCAGCAATCCGGCAGCCTGCCTAAGCTTTTCGCATTGGCATTCATCGTTGTAGCCATGTTGGTCGTGGGACCGACGGCGACGGCTCAAACCCCAAGCGACCCCTACGCCACAACGGGCTATACCACCGGTCCACCGATTGCCATTTCGGGGATGCCGAACCTGTTCAGCATGACGCCAGCTTGGTTAACCAGTGCGAGTGTTCCTAGTGGTAGCGTCGCCGACCGTCTGAACCCATTTGGCTATTTGCAAAACACCGCTCCTTCAAGCCGATTGTGGCTGCGAGGGGAATACCTTTACTGGTTCACCGAGGGCATGGAAACACCCGCATTGGTGACAACCAGTCCCGATGGAACCGATCAAAGCGAAGCTGCGGTCGTTGGCTTCGATCAGACCAGGGTTCTGTTTGGCAACGGAAAAATCAACGACGACGGAACGAGTGGGATGCGTTTGAAAGGCGGCTTCTTTCTGACGCCAGCGGCTACGTTTGGAATCGAAGGCGAGTACTTTGGGATCGGACTCCAGGACGATGGGTTCTCCGCCAGTACCGGGCGATCGATCGTAGGACGGCCGTTCTATGACACGACCGCAGATCAACAAACGGCTCAATTGACCGACTTTCCCGACGTGGTCGATGGAAGTCTGTCGATTAGCTCCACGTCAAAATTGCGATCTTACTTGTTGGCCGGACGAGCTTCGCTTTGTCCCACTTGCGGCGGCAACTGCGTAACGTGTCAAAACACAGACCGAGTGGATTGGATCGTCGGCTACCGACATCTTAAGCTGCAAGAAAGTTTGTCATTCCAAGAGGATCTGACGTCGTTGTTGACTGCTGCTCCCGGTGAGATCTCACTATCGGAATCCTTCAATACTAAAAATGAGTTCAACGGACTCCAGTTAGGTGTGGCCTATCAAGCCAACCTGAAACGAGTTTGGCTGGAATCGCTCTTGCGAGTCGCGGTCGGTCGCAACAAGCAAACCGCGAGTATCCGGGGCAACACCTCGATCACCGAGTTCGGTACCACCGAAAACTACACCGGTGGCCTGTTGGCTCAGACCACCAATATCGGAACCTACCGCCGCGAAGAATTCACAATGGTTCCTGAAGCCGGAGTCACGTTGGGCGTGCGGATCTTTGATTGGATGCATGCCACGGCGGGCTACTCAATCGTCTATCTACCTGCAGTGATTCGCCCCGGCGATCAGATTGATACCGACGTCAACCCAGGACTGCTTCCGCCGGAAGACGATCCGCTGACCGGTTCCAATCGTCCTGGCTTCAAGTTTGTCGAAAGCGACTACTGGGCTCAGGGTTTGAACCTTGGTTTGCAGTTGCAGTTCTAAGTCGGAAGCGTTCAGCTTCGTGTCGCTGTCGCAAGAGTTGCCGCCCAGCAATTCGCTCAGGCGAATGACTGGCAATCGAGATTGTTTGCAAGAAGTAGACACATATCTCGCGCCGAACTAAGACTTCATTTGTTCCAAGTTGTTAGCTGCGGCTTGGCCTAGCATGATGGTGTCAACGCCAGCGACCAGCAGCGTGAAACCGCGATCGCGATAGGGGCGAATGGAATCGCTAGTGACACCGAAAATGCCAAGCTTGATGTTGGCCGCCTGGCAAACTTTAGTCACTCGGTCGATCGCCGCCACTACTTCGGGATGGTCGATCTGGCCCATCAATCCCATGCTGGCCGAAAGATCGTAAGGTCCGACCAGGACGCCATCGATGCCCGGAACTTTGGTGATCTGTTCAATGTTTTCGACTGCCTGAATATCCTCCGCCTGCACGATCACGGTGGTCGTGTCGTTGGCCGAAGCAACATACGGTTTTAGGTTTAGCCCGTACCCACTCGCCCTTGCGATACCGACACCCCGCGAGCCCAATGGAGCGTAGCGGCTGAGTTGGACAACCCGTTCCGCTTCCGCAGCCGTATTGACCTGTGGCACGATAATGCCAGCGGCACCAAGATCAAGAGCCCGTTTGATCGGGATTTCATTCTGGGAAGGTACCCGCACCATGCAAGCGATGCGGCGACCGATCGTTTGCAGAATGGTTTGCAGTTCGGTGACCTCAAGTGGGCCGTGCTCCGCATCCAGAAACAGCCAATCGTATCCAGTGTCGGCAAGGATCTCAGCCACTGCTCCCGATGGAATACTCAGTAAGGTTCCCAGCAGGCGTTCACCGGATAAGAGTCGTTGTCGAAAATCAGCGGGCATCAATGTTTCTTTGGCGTTTGGGGAAATGGGATCAGCTCGGTTTCCACCAACCTCAACCTGCGATTGACAATCGGCACCCCCAGCCGGGAAAGCCGATTTCAATGGCATCATGGTTTACGATCGTGGCGATCGGTCCGGGCTACAATTCGCTACGTCCTCTCGTTGCGGGAACCTCGGCTAGTTCGGAGTCTTTGGCTTTCTGAGCTTTGTACGCATCCATCTCTGCTTGCGAAGCACTCACAATGCCCGAATTGCCTCGGCCGCATCCCACCATTGAGATTGTCGAAACACAGAGGGCTATACCAAGAAACAAGCGGCACAAATTCATGTCAATCTTTCTATTACGTGAAACAAAATAAACCGAGTGTCAGATTTGATTGTCGAAAGGTACGAGGCCGAAACCGTAGAGTGAGAACGGTGCGACCTCGATTCAGTCTTCTTCCGATCGTCTAGAGTTCTTCTTCAATGACTTCCCTGGCACCGCGGCTTCCTAGTGCTCCCCACAGGCCATAGGGACTGGCCGCACCAGGAGCTCGAACACCCGAGCCTCCCACGTCGATACCAGGTTGGTTCAAGTCCCCGGTGTCGACTGAGTCGGTGACAAACTTCACCGCGCCGTCGGCCAATAGGATGTGAACGCCGCCTTGGTGTCGGCTGGATGGTGGCATGGGGCCGGTGTGCCAATACGCAACGGTACGCGTGCAGATCCGTTCATTGGGCGGAAGGATGGTATTCATCCCGGATTGTGTCATGAACCCACTGGCCCACATGTAGCCGCGACGCTGAGTGACACCGGCTATATCGTTTGAGTCGTTCCAAAATTGTGGGCGAGTCTTACTGACAAAGGTGGAGCACATCAAAGCAGGTGCTGTGTCAACAAAGTTGTCGGTACTGCTATCCTTCGAGTCCCGCGGAGTCGTTCGTTTGTCGAGGTCGCCTAAGTCCGTTGCGATTTCACCCATCATCAGAGTATTAGCGAGCCCGTCCAAAATATCCCTGAACTTCATTGTGTCACCTGGAACGAAGACTCCGCGACAGCCGACGCGTGCGCCCTCCGCCCGCCCGGAGTTCTTAGTTCCCATATTGTCGTCGTAAGGGCCAATGATATTGGTCACGTGAATCGCATCACCCAAGCTAGCGGCATAGTTGGTGCGTCCCATCGCGGGAAGTCCGACTCCCGGATCGCTCGGACAGCGAAGCGTCGGGAGGTTGGTCATCCATGGGATGTAATCGTCGTTTTGTGGCGATGGCCCCATCGCCTCCCAAGGCAACGTTTGGGGCCAGGGCAATGAAGGCGTCGTGCCATCCAAGACCACATTCAACGGATTGGAGATCTGCTCCCAAGTCGACTGACCTTCGAAGAACGGCAGTAGCCCGACGAAGACGCTTAGACGCGAATTATTCGATCGATACACGTCCGTACCAACATGCGCGTCGGCGTTATGTGTTCCGCCCATATGAGTCGGCAACTGTTGATAGGCTGAGTGGTAGTTGTGGACAGCTAAGCCAATCTGTTTGAAATTGTTGCTGCAACTCATCCGCCGTGCTGCTTCGCGTGCCGCCTGGACGGCAGGCAAAAGAAGACCGACGAGCACGCCGATGATCGCGATCACGACTAGCAATTCTACCAGTGTGAAGCCTTGTCGCGGTCGAAGAATGTTTTGAGCGGACATCTTATACAACCTTGCAAAACTATGAAGAAAGGAGATTGTCAGCGGATGAGTTTGGGACCTCATCGAGATAGATCGAATCGAGAATCGGTCCCGAATTCGATTGCAAGAGTCGACCACCGAACTTGTAATGTGTGAGCTCAGAATCCGAGCGGATCAAAATTACCGCTCACTGCATCTTTTAAAATCGGGGGTTGCACTAGCTGGAAAAGGGGCCGTCGGCGAATGAACTGCCGAACGGCCCCGGTCCAGTTTCGGTTCCATCGACTACAGTTCTTCGTCAATGGTTTCTTTGGCTCCTCGGCTTCCCAAGGATCCCCATAAACCGTAGGGGCTGGCCGCTCCAGGGGCACGAACACCACCGCCGTTGTAGTCGATGCCCGCTTGGTTTTGATCACCAGACTCAATCGAGTCCGTGATGAACTTGACGGCACCATCGCCCATCAGAATGTGGCAGCCACCTTGGTGACGACTTGACGGCGGTACAGGACCCGTATGCCAGTAGTGGCTTTGCCGCAAACAAACGCGTTCGTTCGGCGGAAGGATCGTGTTGACCGCACTTTGCGACATGAAACCACTGGCCCACATGTAGCCGCGACGTTGCGTGACGCCGGAAGTTCCTGAGCTGCTATCCCAAAACTGCGGGCGTGTGCTACTTACATAGGTCGATGCCGGGCACATCTCGACGGGTGCTGTGTCGACAAAAGTATCGGTACTCGAAAATCCTGAATCTTTCGGCGTTGTTCGTTTGTCCAAGTCACCTAGGTCCGTTGCAATCTCGCCCATGATTATGGTGTTGGACAATCCGTCGATGATATCTCTGAACGCCATCGCTTGCCCAGGAACAAAGGCACCACGGCAACCGACACGCGCCCTTGCGCGTAGGTGGTGTTGGAAGTGATATGATTGATACGGTCGCCATGTGGACCAAAAATATTGGTAACTTCGATCGCATCACCAAGGCACGCGGCGTAGTTGGTTCGGCCCATCGCTGGCAATCCCGTACCAGGGTCGCTTGGGCATCGAAGCGTCGGCAAGTTGGTCATCCACGGGATGTAGTCATCGTTTTCCGGCGTCGGTCCCATCGCGGGCCAAGGTACTGTCGGAGTTGATCCGTCAAAGTTCTTATTCAGCGGATTAGAGATTTGCTCCCAAGTTGCCTGACCTTCGAAAAATGGCAGTAGCCCCACAAAGACGCTCAATCGTGAATTGGCTGTATTAAGATCGTCATAAGTCACCGAAGCACTGGCCACCGGAACACCAAAATCGTTGGTTCCGCCCATGTGCATCGGCATCTGCTTGTAAGCGGAGTGGTAGTTGTGGACAGCCAACCCAAGCTGCTTGAAATTGTTGCTGCAACTCATTCGTCTAGCTGCTTCGCGAGCGGCCTGGACAGCGGGCAAAAGAAGCCCAACAAGAACGCCAATGATGGCGATCACGACCAACAATTCCACTAACGTGAAACCCTGTTTCGAACGTGCTCTGTGCTGGAGAAGCCTGCGCTGAATAGTCATTGCATGTGTCCGGTAAATTCAAAGGAAACAAATGATCGTCGAGGGGGATGGTCCCCCTCAATGCGTTTATTTACGGTGAGTATTGCCGCAGTGCCAAACTTTTTCGAGGAAATTGGCAACTTACCGGAAGCGGTTCGTCCTAAACTTCGATTTCGGGAATGTGAGTGGTCAAGACAGTGATCCGGAGCCAACTTCGGGTAATCCTGTTGCAGACCGGCGTCACTAGGGACTGGATTGACCTTTTGATGCCAGTTTGTTGGCACAAACGAAATTGAGTCCGTAAGTAATGGGTGAAGTGCAGATCTGGATGATCCAGTTGAGCCTTCGACTGCCTGAGTTTTCTACGAGGCTGAACGTGAATCAAGCGAAAGTTGAAATGCTGGTCCAATTGCTTTCCGAGCATCATGACCAACTTTACCGATACATCTATTCACTTGTGGGTAATCCACACGATGCACGTGACGTGCTTCAGGAAGCATCGTTCGCCCTCTACGAAAAGTTCGAGCAGTTTGATGACTCGCGTCCGTTTTTACCGTGGGCTTACAAGTTTGCTTACTTTCATGTTCTGAAATCACTCGAGTCCAAATCGCGTGATATGTCGCTGTTGAGTGCTGATGTCGTCGAGCTACTAGCTCGGGAACGACGCAGTCAACAAGCCGAGCTCGATGGTCGGGTAACGATGCTAAATCAGTGCATGCAAGAATTGCCCGAGCCAGATCACGAGCTCGTCCGTTCACGCTATCTCGATAATATTGATAGCGACACGATCATGGAACAGGCTGGCACCAGTCGCCGGACGTTGTACCGCAATCTCAAACGTATCCGTCATCAGTTGATGAATTGTATTGAAGGCAAGTTGGCGATCGAGGAATATGCATGAGCAACGATCTACCTGACCCCAAGCTTCGACGCCAACTGGAAACTCTTCTTTCAAAGCACATCGATGAGCAGCTTGATCGTGACGAACTGGAGGAGTTGAAGTTTTTACTTCGTGATAGTCCGCAAAACCGCAAATTCTATTTGCAGTACATGGATATGCAGGCCGCGTTTCCGTCCGCGATCTCCTCGCGAGACACACGTTCGCAATCATCTGACACGGTGGAGCAAAGTGCTGATTGGATATCCGCATTGGTTGCGTATTCAGAAACGCAGAAAATATCCGGCAACGTGGCAAGCCGTTCTTTCGGTTCGAATTGGACGCCCTGGTTCATTACGGTAGCATCGCTAGCGGCAACCTTATTGTTTGCCATGGCGTTTTACGTTACTCGCCCATCGACCGTCACTTCGACACTTACGAAACACGTGACGGGTGGAGACTCGTTGGATTCGAAGTTGCCCGCAGAAAGCGGGCATCCGACCGTGATGAACGATGTCGTTCTCACGCAGGCCGCTGGTGCAGAGTTGTTTGGCGAGTTTCTGCCGCCGGTCGGCAATCACCTTAAGTTCCACCATGAATACGCGCTGACTTCCGGCATGATCGGTCTTCGGTTTCCAGATGGCGCGGAAGTCATTCTAGAAGCACCCAGCATCGTCGAAATTGTTGATCGAGATCGACTGATGGTCAGTACAGGACGCTGCAGCGTGCATGCACCGCCTGGTGCCGAAGGTTTTGAAGTCATCACGCCCCAGACTGAAATTGTCGACTTGGGCACTCGGTTCTCCGTTGCGGTGAGTGAGCTAGGAGCGACGGACGTACAGGTCATCGAAGGGTTAGCGGAGGTGCGGGCGACACAATCAGGGGACGCCGGTCCAGTCTTGTTGGCCGAACGAGAAGCTCGTCGATTTAGTGATGAAAAAGGAGACAGTTCGCAGTCGCTTGTCTTCGATTCCGGTAGCTATCGGAATTCGCTACCCGATCGAGTTGTGAGCTATCTAGCCAAGTCAGCCGACGACGGTGGCGTCTCGGAGCTACAAAGCGTGACTGTCCAAAGAGATAGTCGACAAGTGACGATTCCCGTTTCCGACATGATTGGTATCAAGGTGACCCATTTTTGTGGAAACAGAGATGGCAGCGTGACAACTCAGGTTGGGTATGAGGTCGATCGGTTGGCAGGTTTGGAGACTGACACGTTGTTGTATACCGGTCTGCTAAATCCAGGCGGTGCGACCGAACCGCTTGTCAAAGATCCTGTACTTGCATGGGCCAATGCGGAGGGTGAAGCCACGCCTGGTTTAGCTGTTCAGTTCAACGAACCGGTGATCAACGGGCCTGGTCCCGATGTCGTGTTCTTTGAACTCCAGTCCGTCGTCAATCCCCACGAAGGTGATGCCTTTCGCGTTAGTCCGTTAAAGTTTAGCGAAGGAATGCGATCGCATTTGATTCGAAAGTACGACATCACCATGACCTCACGCGAGGCGCAGTTGCTAACGGAATTTGAGCCCTATTTCTTTCGCACCCCGCCACGATGTCTGAAGGATTTGATGACTAACGAGGTGTATCAACGCCGTCCTGCGATGCGGTTTAGCGCATTGGCGGTGGGGATCGATCTTTCGGATCTGGGATACCCAGACGATGTGGCTGTCGAAGGCTTGTTTTTCCAGGATGCGATGGATGACGTCCATGTCGTCGACCCTGTCTTTATTGCTGGCCTGCCTGTGGGCGAAGTCATTGATACTCAAGAATGAGTATCAACAAGCGACCCCTTGGCCTTTGATCAGCTAGAAAACCCAGCGATGAATATCACATGGTGAGCCTGTCATCACTCCTCGCCGTTGACAACTGATTTGAGCTCTGCGGCGCTCATCAAATTCAGTGTTATTCACAACCGTAGTGCTCACTCGCTAGCTGGTTCTGTAGGCCGTGCATTTGCGAATCAGTTTACTGACCCTACCGTCAGCAAGTCTTCCATTTTTAGGTTGTTTGAAAGGTTTATCGTCTTGAAATATGTCGCGTTCTGGTTAGTCGTCTTCACAATGGCATGCAGGGTTTTGGATGGGCAAGAGCCCTCTCCTCCTGTCGTCCATACGGCCGCAACCATTGATAAGAAAATTGACGTGGCTTACCGCTCGTTCTGGCCCGAGCTAGAAATGACGGCCAAGTTCGGCGAACTGGGAATCAACACACGTTGTTTCTTCGCGTCCAACACGGTCAACTCGATGGGCTTCGAGTACTGCAAGTACCCGCCGATCTGGCTGGGGATTAAGAAGTACGATTTTTCGGCGTACGACAAGCAAGTGGAGGACCTGCTCGCCGCGAATCCGCAGGCCCGATTACAGTGCATGATCGACCTCAACACGCCTCTCTGGCTGACACGCAAATTCGCGTATGACAGCTTCAGCGCGGTTTCCCATGCCGCCTCCGACCCGGAATGGATCCGTATCACGACCGAATGGATGAATGACTTCATCGCCTACTCCGAAGAAAAGTATGGCGACAAGATCGATTCTTACATCCTCTCGGGCGGCGGAACGTCCGAATGGTACGAGTACGACCGCGGGCTTAGCACTCGCGTGAAAAACAGGGCGTGGCGGGCCTGGTGCAAAGCGAACGGACATGACTTCGGCGAGGACACCCCACGCGAAAGTACTCTACGAAAAGCCGCTCACGAGGACGTTATCTACGATCCTGCCACCGAGATGCAGAAGATCCAGTACTGGCGTTTCCACAATCAAGTCGTTGCGGACGCGGTTCTGCATTTCGCGAAGGAGGCCAGATCGAAGATCGGCAAAGGTAAAGAACTTGGTGTCTTTTTCGGTTACTACATGGTCAGCGACTCGAAGCTCGTGTCGTTCGGGCATCTCGACTACGAGCGCGTCTTTGCTCGTCCCGACATTGACTTCGTGATCAGTCCGGGAACCTACAACGATCGGATGATCGGCGGCGGCAGCGGTCCCCAACTGGTGCACGGAACGGCGATACGATATGGGAAACGTTACTTCCACGAAATCGACCATCGAACGCACTCCGTTGGCACGACGTGGAAGACCCAACAGGATGACGAGGCAGGCCTGACGCGGGAGGCGGCGTTCGCGATCGTCAATCACGCGTCGTACTGGTGGTTTGACATGATGGGCGGCTGGTACGACAAAGAAGAAACGCGAAACCTCATTGGTCGGCTGCAGGAAATTGCGGAGGAACACGCCGAGGACCGATCGCCATCGGTGGCCCAAACACTGCTGGTGGCCGATCCGCAGAGTGCCTATTACCTGAACGAGAAAAAGCCACACGCCTCGGCGATGGCACGCAAGTTCCGGGAAAGACTAAGCCGTAGCGGTGCACCTTTCGACGTGTACTCGTTCAACGATCTGCCGTTGATCGACCTGTCACGCTACAAGGTAATCTGCCTTCCCGCGACGCTGCTAATCACGCCTGAACGGGCAGCGATATTGGAGCAACATGTACTCAATTCCGATCGCACGGTCGTCTGGGTGTACGCCCCGGGAATCTGCGACGGAAAGAATCTCGATACCGACCGCGTCAAGCAGTGGACCGGCTCCGCGTACCAGACTGAAGGACCGGCGACCGTCGACATGGACGGGTGGAAGGCGGTCTATGCTTTCGAGTACAAGACGATGACTCCGACCGTCCTGCGTGAAATCATGCAGCAGGCGGGCGTTCACACGTACATTGAAGGAGAAAATCCAGTCTACGCCAACGAACGAATGCTAGCGATTCATTTCAAAACAGGCGGTGAAAAGAAAGTATCGCTGCCGCACACGTATCGCAAAGTGGTGAATGCTTTGACCGGCAAAACCGTCGCGGAGAACACGTCGGCCTTCACGTATCTTTTCGAGACACCGGACACCGTGCTGTTCGAGTTGGTGCGATAGGCTTACTCAACCCTTGGGGCTATTTCGGGGCCCAGATGGGCGCCGCCTGTGCGAGTCTGGTGGTGTTTGACCTTTCACCGTCCAGACTCAGTGCTGTCGTTTGCTCGCCACATGACGCATGCAAGTGTTCGCCTGGGGCGCGAGTTGCCATGGAAGTCCTGTGGAGCGGTCACAGCTGCACACGACTCCCAACGTAGGAACACCATCACGGGCAAGGGGCTACCTTGCTTCGGCATTGGCGCTTGCCGACAGGGAAGGCGACGCCCGCAGTTCGACACATTTCTTGCCCATCGCCGTACCAAGCTCGGCAAGTGCTGGCTGGCTTAGATGCCAAGCATCGCCTCGCGTCATGCCTCGCGTATCAACATAACCGCATCCACCGACAGAGCCGAGCGAGATCAGAACACCACGCATTTGATCCACTGCCGCCCGACTGCGACCAGCGAGGTTTTTCGGATCGTCGTACTTCGCGGCATGATTCCCGTCGATCACCGCGATGACCTGCGGAAAGTCATCCTCAATGCCAAAGTCATCCTTCATCTTCCCGAGCATCCCATTGAAAGAATGAGTGTACTGGTCGATCGCTGCGGCGGATCCAGAATCGCCTTCTCCCTGGAACCAGAACAACCCGCCGAACTCCCATGCTTGCCCATTCGCTTCCAAGCGATTCACCGCCTTCTGCAAAGCACCCGTGCCGTCGGGATTCGAAAAGTCCACTCGATAGTTATTCTGAACTTGGCCATTCTTAATCCAGCCGCTCAACCAAGCGCCGGGATGGTAACTGTGCACCAACAATGCACGATCACCGTAAGCCTTCTTAAGTTCCTGCTGGATCATCTCCGCCCATTGTGGCTTTGCGTTTGACTGACCGCCCGCGAAGAAGACGCGTGTGACCTCTTGCTCCTGCTTGAGATGGGCAAGTATCGCGTTCCCTACGATCCCGCCAAGGAATTCATAGCCTTCGTTTTTAAAGTGACAGTTTTTCGGAAGCTGATACTTCCCCAGTTCAGGCAGCACACCCTCGTATAGATCGACGATCGGAATCTCGCGTTGCTGCATTAGTTCCGCCGCAATCGCATTGGTTCGTTCCGAAGCACCTTTAACGTATTCGTTCGCACCAGGCGGCACGGGCGTCGTGTTGACCCAAACAAGCTTAGCGTCGGTCTGCTCAAGTCGCGTGACGATTTGTGTCAAGCGTTTTCGATACACCTCGTCGGGCGTTCGTCGATCATGAATACCGAAATTGAACGTGATCAAATCCCAATGCCCATCACCCAGCCAAGTGTCGAGTTTTTCGATCCCCATCTTCGTTGGCCCGCAATTCGCGGGTGCCCGATGCACATTGACCTTACCGTCCAACATGTGACGCACAGGCATCGTGCAACCGCGAGACACGGAATCTCCGATAATGAGCACTCGCGGTAACCCTGGGACATCTTCGACATAGTCCCATGCCGTTGACTTTCCCGCTTTCTTGGCAGCCAAGTAAAGCGGATAATAAAAGCCGCCCAGATTGTCCTTTAGGACGTTCTCCCACTTCCGTTGCTCTGCTGACATCTCGCCGGCAATCGAATCCTCGACGCCTGTCTTACTCTCGGCATCGAGCTGTTTTTGGCTACTGGGTTCGTTGGCGTATTCGTCTGCATGCACATATGACAGCAACGATGACATGCATAGCAATGTCGTGAAAACGATAACGGTATTCTTCATTATTGACCTTGGGTGATTGTCCCTTGCACGGAACCTGTGTGATTGAATGGACGATTGGCAACGGGCTGGCGACACCTTGCTGTGACCATCGTTCCAGTGGCGAGTTTTGGTTTGCCCAACATACTAGACTTAACTTCAGGCGTGACGTTTTCGAACGCTTTGTTTTAGGCCGTTTACCGGCGCCCGGCTCGTTCATTGACAAGACGGATGAAAGACACAGGCAAAAACTTTTTTTGGCCACGTTCGCTACCCACCATTTTATCCCGAAGGGATATTGCCATTAGCCATTAGCCATTAGCCATTAGCCATTAGCCGGTGGTCGGTGGTCGGTGGTCGGTGGTCGAGCGAAGCGGCCACCACCGGTGACGCAGAAACAGGGACGTTTCGACCTCGGAAGGGTGTCACAGCCAAGCACTCTACTGTGACACCCTGCGGGGTCAAAATCTTTCTAGCTCGTGCTATTCCGTGGGTGAGCTGCACGCCCCACGGCGAATGGCCACCACCGACTTGTGGTAAAGGACAAGTCCTCACTCGACAGGCGTTGTGACGCTTGGTGGTGAAGCGGGCGTCGATGCCCGCGTGAAGGAGACGACGCGGCGGTCGCAAACGAAATTGAACGGTTAACCGTCGCTTGCACGGTTGGCCAGTTCTTGCTCCCGCGATTCATCCAACGCGTCTTCATAAGCTTGGATCTCCGTTGGATCCATTTCTGGAACACCGGCGGAGTCGTCAGCACATCCCGTAAGCATCGAGACCGAAAGCAACAAGCCGGCGCCGAGTAGCAACGTGAACTTGAATCTCATATTAATTAAGAACTCCAACTTTCTTCGAAGAATAAAATTACCGTCGGCAACTGAATGTTGAGGCGGAACCCAAACACACACGTGCGTCTGAAAGAACCACGAGTGGTTAAAAGTCCTCGTCGATCACTTCCTTCGCTGCACGTGTTCCCAACGCTCCCCACAATCCATAGGGGCTTTGCGAACCAGGGGCCCGGTCACCAGAACCCGACCCGTAGACCATGCCATGTCTGCGATTACCTGATTCAATCGAATCGGTGATGAACTTCACCGCACCGTCGGCCATCAACACGTGAACTCCGCCCTGGTGACGACTCGATGCCGACACCGTGGTCGCACGACGGTGATCTGACCGTGCGCAAATTTCACTATTCGGTGGCAAAATCGTGGTCATCTGCGAAAAACTAGGATAGGCACTCGCCCATCGATAACCGCGACCAGCGTCTGAACCTAGAATCGATCCACCGCTCCCAGACCAAAATTGAGGGCGTTCCTTGTCCACGAATGGTTGGCACCATGATGGGTTGTCTGAATGCGTATTCTGGCCAATTCCAGATGGCACAAACGCAATCGTTCGTACGTCATTGTCACCAAGGTCGGTTGCAATCTCGCCCATCATAATGGTGTTGGTGGTACCGTCGAGAATATCTCTGAATTGGCTGTCCACTTGAGCTTGAAATACACCACGATTGGCAGCTCGAGCGTACTCAGCCCGAGCGGAGCTACCCAGTTTTGCAAAGAAGGAGTAGTCTCGGTTTCCATGCATTTGATCGTCGCGTGCAGTGTCTCCGGTGCATGCTGCGTAGTTGGTTCTTCCCAAGGACGGCAAGCCCGACCCTGGATCACTCGGGCAACGAAGTGTGGGGATTTGCATGGTCCAAGGGATGTATTGAATCTCCTCGGGTGTTGGCCCCATGGCAGACCATGGATTGGATGTTGCTCCTACCTTCGATCCGCTAATGTCCTTGTCGGTACGGCCGACCAGCGGATTACTAATCTGTTCCCAAATCGCCTGCTGTTCCATGAACGGAAGCATGCCGACGAGCACGCTTAATCGTCGGTTATTATCGTAGTCGCTGTCGTCGCTCCAGTAGTGTCCGTTCCCGCCGCCGTCGGTACCCGTCGCATGGGTAGGAAACTGATTGTATGCGGCATGGTAATTATGGGCCGCTAAACCCAGTTGCTTGAAGTTGTTGCTGCAACTCATTCGTCGAGCTGCCTCACGAGCCGCCTGAACAGCCGGTAAAAGAAGTCCAACAAGGACGCCGATGATGGCGATCACCACTAGCAGTTCCACTAAAGTGAAGCCCAATCGCGGTCGCGTTCTGTACTGAAGAGTCATTGCCAAGGCCCAGTGATTTCAAGGAAGCGAATATGATTCTTGAAGGGTGAAGCCCCTCCGTATGCTTAATTACGGCGGCTAACTCCTCAGTGCCAAAGAATTTGGGCCGAAAATGCATCTTTATCAGTGCCGCTGTGTCTGACTTTAATTTTGATCTGGTGAGCGGACCACGCAGCGAACAGGCACTTACCTCAAGAGATCCCATTCATCTCTGACTCAGTGCTAAACCAGATTGGTCTTTAGTTTTTTGGGGCCGGATTGATGGCACAAACGAGATCAAGTCCGTAAGTAATGGGTGGAGTGCGGAACGGGATGACCCAGTCGTGGCTTCGGCTGCCCGAGTTTTCTACGAGGTTGAGTGTGAATCAAACGAAAGTTGAAATGTTGGTCCATTTGCTATCCGAGCACTATGTCCGGCTTTATCGATATATCTACTCGCTTGTGGGTACTCCACGCGATGCACGCGGCCTGCTTCAGGAAACATCGTGTGCGATTTACGAAAAGTTTGATGTTTCGCATCTGTTTTTAATAAGGGCATACAAGTTTGCTTGCTTCGTGTTTGTTGCAGGGCTTCCCTCGAATGATATGAAGGATACGCAAGAATGAGTCTCTGTCGAAAAAAGGCTGGTGCTGTTGATTCGCGGAGCATCGATTCAATTCGAGTGCGAGCAAGCATTGCCATCGCTGTCGCCGTGTTGGCTTTGATGTCGTCCATCCAGGGCATGGCAGTGGAGCCTGTCATTGGGTGGCAGTTTGAAAATGAACCGCAATCCGGGAAGGAACTGCATTTTGGGAAATGGCTAGGTAAGGCTGGCACTCTCGCCAATGGACCTCGGACGCCCCATTACCCCGAATTCGATAGCGACAACATGGCGATGTCCTTTGCAGGGCATCAGGGTGCAATCTTGATCACGGATCATGAGCGTGGTGGCGAGACTAACGTCCGGTTCGGGATCGACGATACGTTTGCGTTTGAGACATGGGTCAAATTCAAGAGCATCAACGTCGGACAGATCGCTTATGTCCTGGGCAAAGGGCGACACCCCGAACATGGCGAGGAGTTCCCGGACAACAATCAGAATTATTCTGTCCGGTTTCAGGGAACGAAAGTTGGGGCGCAAGTTGGAATTCTTTTTACGAGTGAAGACCCAAAAACCAAGGAACGAGCGTGGCATCGTTGGTGGAGTCAGGAAACCGTACCGTCGGCTGGTTGGCACCATGTCGCGCTGCAGTTCACGTTCGGTAAAGGCGACAGCCTATTAGCGTGGATCGATGGGAAGCCGGTCACGGGTAAGTGGGATGAAAGCGGACCAACTGATTTACCACCCGTTCAGGATGCCGATGACCTCGTTATCGGTACCGGATTCACACGCAGCGCAACGTCATCGTTCCAGGGATGGTTGGATGATTTCGCGATCTATCGTTCCGCCTTTGATCCCGTTGAAATTTCAAAGGCCTATCGCTTCGTCCCGCCACCGCCAGCGGTAACACCAGCAATAGTTCCAGCGGGAAAAATCTTGATGCAGATCAGTGAGGATGGCGTCCCGAGAGCCAACAGTTGGGCACAGCATCCGGAGGTTACCGAAACCTATCACGAGGAGGTCTTCGGATTCTTTGAACTTCCTCATAAGTATGTTTCGACGGGAGTTCGTGGTGACCGGGCCAACCCATCGCATTTGCGAGCCTCAGCGATGGTGAGCTTGCCCGCGGGTAAACACCGGTTGTTAGTGCGTGGCCGCGGTGCGTGTCGACTTTACATCGATGGCAAAAAGTTGCTCGAGACGCCATATCGACCGCAAGATCCCGGGGGATACGAGCCTCTTTCGGTCCAAGACAACTATCTCGATCTCGGGCCCGACTTCCGCTTTGCACCGCCTGGAAATCGGGATGCTTGGTGTGAATTCGAAACCCCAGGCGGCGAGCATTTCGTCATCTTGGAAACGATGGTGGGAGGCATCGCGGGTGGTAACAGTACGCACCGGCCCGAACTTGGCGAGACCGTCGTCGCCGTCTCTCCGGAAGGGAGCGAGTCATGGTCGCTGCTTACCGCTGGTTCACGTGAGGTGCGTTATACGGACGAAGGTTGGCAGGCCTACGAGGCGGAACGACGCGACGTGCTTGCCAAGATGAATGCTGCTGCCCGTGCAGAACGTCGAGCCGCCAATCGTGACTACTGGGACCGCCGCCGCGCCGCGGCTGATGCGTGGTTGGCGAGTACGGACCCAGTCCCCGTGCCAGAACTGCCCGATGGTTATCCCGCCCATAACGCAATCGACCACTTCATTGCAGCGCGGATCGATGACGTCAAACAAGACTCCACCCAGGCCGACACGAGTGGCGTCGACTATTTCAAAGAGATTCGTCCACTGCTGGAATCGCGTTGCTACGACTGTCACCAGGGCAGCAAGGCTCAGGGCGAACTGCGCCTGGACGATCACATGTCTGCGTTGGCAGGTGGTGACTATGAAGGGCCGGCAATCGTCCCCGGAAACATTGACGAGAGTGCGATCATTGCTCGGGTCACTTCGGGCGATGAAGGGATCGTCATGCCGCCCAAGGGCAATCCGTTGACCGATGACGAAGTCGCACTGCTAAAACGCTGGATCCAAGAAGGAGCCGTGTGGCCGCAGTTTGACGTCGATCGTTTCGAGCCAACTCAGCTCGCCGATGATCTCAGCTTCCTGCGGCGTGTGACTCTGGACACCGTTGGTGTGCCGCCTACGGAGTCCGAGATCGCCGCGTTCCGCAGTAGCGACCCCAAGACGCGTCGAGCTGAAGTGATCGATCGACTGCTGGACGATCCCCGCTGGGCAGATCACTGGATGGGTTACTGGCTTGACGTCCTTGCAGAGAACCCCAACATCCTCAATCCAACGCTCAATAACACCGGTCCATTCCGCTGGTGGTTGCATGAGTCGTTGCTGGATAATAAGCCGGCCGACCTGTTCGCAACCGAGTTGATTCGGATGGAAGGCAGCGAGCGGTACGGCGGCCCAGCCGGTTTCGCCACCGCGACGCAGAACGACCTACCGATGGCCGCCAAGGGCATGATCGTCAGCACCGCATTTCTGGGCGTCGAAATGAAATGTGCCCGTTGTCACGATGCCCCGTCTCATGTTTCGCTTCAGGAAGATTTGCTACAGCTGGCGGCTCTGTTGAAGCAGAAGCCAATCAAGCTGCCCGCGTCGAGCAGTGTGCCACTGGGACAGTTAAGTCAGGCGGGACGCAAGCCACTGATTCAAGTCACCCTCAAACCGGGAGCCGTCGTGCAACCGGGCTGGCCTTTTGAACGTTATTGCGATGAATCGGTTGCGGACGCGCTGGCCGAGCATCCACAAAACTCTCGAGATCGACTCGCCGCTCTGATCACTGCTCCGCAAAACGAACGCTTTGCCCAGGTGATGGTGAATCGCGTTTGGCAGCGATTGATGGGGCGAGGCCTGGTGGCCGAAGTGTCCGATTGGGAAAAGACCGGGCCGTCTCATCCTGACTTACTGCGTTGGTTTGGGCATCAGTTCGTCGCATCCGGTTATGACATGAAGTTCGTCAACCGACTGATATTGAATTCGCATGCTTATCAACGAGCGACCGATCGGACACTTACCGAAACCAGGCCGTTGTTCGTCTCTCCCGCACCTCGTCGATTGTCGGCCGAGCAGATTGTTGATTCGGTATTCCACGCGACCGGCACGCCCTTTGACTTGGAAGAAGTCAGTCTAGACATCGACAGTGTCCGAGCGGTCAAGGTCTCGATCAGTCTAGGCAAAGCACGGCGCAGCTGGATGCTAACGACCAGCTCAAACGAACGCGATCGTCCCAGCTTGTCGCTACCTCGAATGACCGCCGTCACTAGCGTATTGAAATCGTTCGGTTGGCGCGGGGCTCGACAGGACCCACAAAGCATCCGTGACACGGATGCTAACATGATCCAGCCAGCAATCCTTGCCAACGGTGTGGTTAGCACGTGGCTGACCCGACTTAGTGATCGACACGGAATGACACAGCTTGTGATGGAGGATCAATCGGTTGAAGAACTGGTCGATCGTGTCTTCCTAAGGCTGCTCACACGGCCACCGTCCGCTGAAGAAAAGGAGCGGTATGTCCGCTTTTTATCCGTGGGCTATGACACCCGAGTGATCCCTGAATCGAAACGAGTGAGTCCACCGGTCGTCAAGCGTGAACCGATTCGATACGTGAGTTGGTCCAATCACGTGGATCCCCCAGCTAACGCATTGGCCGTGCAAAAGGAAGCTGATGCACGACGTGGCGATCGGCCAACGAATGCTTTGGACACACAATGGCGTTTGCGAATGGAAGACATGCTCTGGGCCGTCCTCAACGCTCCTGAATGGATTTACACACCGTAGTTGTTCTCGATCGTTCCTCGTTTCTGTTTTGGAACGATGCTTCGAGGTTTTTTCGAAAAGACATTGTCAACTTCAAGCCTTCGGCGAGTGTCGTTGGCTCATGAATTCATCCCCCAATGGATCACTCAAATGAAGCGACGAAGTTTCCTTGCCCAATCAGGCGTCTTGGCCGGAGCTACTTTGGCTAGCAATTCGGCGCTAGCAAACCCCACCGCACTTAGCGTCCCCAAAGGCAAAGCCGAACATGTGGTGTTCATTTGGTTGGGCGGCGGTATGGCCCAGGTCGACACCTTTGACCCGAAAAGTCGCGGTAACTCCAAGGCATCACCCAAACTTGCCGGATCAGAATACGCCGCAATCGATACGACCGTGCCGGGTGTGCAGTTCTGTGAACACCTAGAGCGGACGGCGAAGCTTGCTGATCGAATGACAGTCGTTCGAACCGTGAATCATCACTTGGTCGACGAACACGCCTTCGGGACCAACTTCGTCCACACCGGTCGTCCGATCAGTGGCAGCGTGACCTATCCTTCGATCGGTTCGATCGTCAGTCATGTGCGAGGGCCTGCGAACCCAGACGTTCCGGCGTACATGTTGATCGGCTATCCCAACATCAGCCGCGGCCCGGGGTTTCTGGGGGCAAAGGCGGGTTATGTGTATCTTGTCGATACCGAAAGCGGGCCTGCCGGTTTTTCGCGTCCCGAAGACGTGACAGCACTTCGAGTGGCCCGTCGCAAAGAACTGCTTCAGCCATTGACCGACCGCGTCTCGGATCAATCCGTCGTTTCGCAATATCGCACAGTCCAGGCGGATGCACTGCGATTGGCCGGTCCCGACTTCATGCGTCACTTCCGACTTCAAGACGAGCCAGCCAGTCTACGGAACTCATATGGAGGCGAGTTCGGTCAACGTTGTCTATTGGCTCGCCGTCTCGTTCAGGCAGGGGTACGGTTTGTGGAAGTGTCTCACAACCTGAACTTCATGAACGGTACGGGCTGGGACACGCACTATGAAGGCCAGCAGAATCAGCATTTGTTGATTAAGGAATTGGACACCGCGTTGTCTGCACTGATGACCGACCTGGAACAACAGGGCGTCCTCGACAAAACGCTGGTCATGATCGGTACCGAGTTCGGTCGTCCGGCCGAATACGATGCTCGCGGTGGACGTGCCCACCAAGGCAGTTGCTTTAGCCTCGTCCTAGCTGGCGGCGGTTTGAATCATCAGGGCGCTTATGGCGTCACTGATGAGAAGAGCAAAAAGATTCTTGAAAATCCAGTTTCGGTGCCCGACTTCCACGCGACCGTTCATGCCGCGCTGGGTATCGATCCATCGCATGAGCTATTTGATGGTTCACGACCAATTCCGATCACCGATCAAGGCAAACCCATTGCTGCACTGTTTAGTTGAGCAAAGCAGTATCCGAAGTACGACGATCCGACTCTTCGCACGAAGTGAATTGAATCCATGACTTGCCAGATGAAACTATTTCTACGGTTGATTGTGTTGCTGTTGATCATAGCGCAAGGTGTGTGCCCGAATATCAGTTCGGCGGACGAGCAGATTACGCCTGAACAATTGCAGTTTTTCGAGAAGCAGGTCCGACCACTTTTGGTGGAGCAATGCTACAAGTGCCATTCGGAGAAGTCGTCTAAGGGCGGCTTGCGTGTCGATTCTCGTACTTCACTATTGCTTGGAGGTGAATCCGGATCGGCGATTGATCCGGGTGATCCCGATGCCAGTATGCTGATGGAGGCCGTGCGGTATGAGTCGTTCGAGATGCCACCATCGAAGAAGATGAGCGACCAACAGATTTCGATTCTTGCCAAGTGGATTCAGATGGGAGCGCCTTGGCCTGGGGACCACGCCGATGTGACGCCACGATCCGCAGGTAAAACGTTTTCGGAGGATGAACTCAATTGGTGGGCGTTCCAACCGGTGATGGACCCGACTCCGCCGAGTCAGTTGGCGGAGCCCGATTGGTGCCGTAATGAAATTGATCAATTCATCGCTGCGGACCTTGATCGCCAGAATCTGGTCCCAGCGCCAGAGGCCGATCGAACGACACTCTTGCGGCGAGTGTATTACGATCTAATCGGATTGCCGCCGACACCCGATCAGGTGCAAGCGTTTGAACAGGACACCGACCCACAAGCCTACGAAAAAGTGGTCGATGAGTTGCTTGGGCGTCCTGAGTACGGCGAACGATGGGCACGGCACTGGCTCGACCTTGTCCGGTATGCGGAATCCGACGGTTATCGTGCCGACCGTCGCCGGCCTCAGGCATGGCGATATCGAGACTACGTGATCGAGTCGTTCAACGAGGACAAACCGTATGACCGTTTCGTTCAAGAGCAGTTGGCGGGCGATGAGCTCTTTCCCGACGATCCCGCGGCTCTGATTGCCACCGGATTTTTGCGACACGGGATCTTTGAATACAACGTTCCTGACATTCGCGGCCAGTGGGACAACATCCTAAATGAAGTCACCGACGTGACCGGTGATGTCTTTTTCGGAATGAGTTTTCAGTGTGCCCGGTGTCACGATCACAAGTTTGACCCGTTACTGCAAAAGGATTACTTCCGGCTGCGAGCCTTCTTTGAGGCCACACTTCCGCGTGACGATGTGATCGCAGCGACCCCTGAGCAAAAGGCGGTGTATGAAGCACAAGAGGCAATCTATCTAGAGAAAACACGTAAGCTTCGAAAACAGCTTGACGCCCTGCTCGAAAAGCCACTGCAAGCGGTCTTCGATGCGACCACCAAACGGTATCCCGATGATTTGATGGAGATCATCCGGAAGTCGCCAGAGGAACACACACCGTATGAAAAACAACTAGTTGCATTCGCGAATCGATTGATTCGCCACGACCAACGAGGTGTTGATTCGCGTGCAAAAGGCGAAGCCAAAGATCAAATTCTGGCCCTGCGGCGAGAGTTGGCTAAGTTTGATTCATTGAAGCCGAAAGCGTTGCCTCGCCCGATGACAATTAGTGATGCCGCCAGCGTTGCTCCGCCCACTATTATTCCCAAGAAGAAGATTGAGGTCGCACCGGGCTTTCCAACCATCATGGAACCGGAGCCTCCCACGATCACACCTCCCGCAAACATTCCCGACACAACGGGACGACGATCCGAACTGGCGAAATGGCTAACTCGTTCCGACAATCCATTGTCGACTCGCGTGATCGTAAATCGGATGTGGCAATATCACTTTGGACGCGGCCTAGCTGCTAATAGCAGCGATTTTGGCATCCTTGGCGGAACCCCCACGCATCCGGAATTGCTCGATTGGCTTACCAGCCGATTTTTGGAAAACGGTTGGCGTTTGAAAAGTTTGCACCGAATGATCGTTACATCGGCGACCTATCGCCAAGCTGCCTCGCACCCGCAACTTGCTGCATTCCAGCATCAAGATCCGACTAATCGCTGGTACTGGCGAGGCGACGTCCGACGACTTGATGCGGAACAGATCCGCGACTCGATCTTCGCTGTTACCGGACAACTTCAATCGGCACGTGGCGGTCCCAGCGTTTTGGCCGATCGCCCTCGCCGGTCCATCTACACTCGGGTGATGCGCAACAGCCTTGATCCGTTGATGCAGGTGTTTGACTTGCCTCCATTCATTGTCAGCAATTCGAACCGCAACGCGACGACCACGCCTGTTCAATCATTGATGTTGATTAACAGTCAAGTGATGCTCGCCCATGCCGGGTCGCTGGCTGATCGTGTCCACACACAAGTGGACGACTACGCCGATCTTCAGGCGAGAGTCGAACGATTGTGGTGGGTGTTCTTTGGTCGTCCACCGACAACCGAAGAATTCGAACAGGCGACGTCGTTTCTGCAAGATCAGGAACAGATGCATGCGAGCGGAAAGCAGGACGACGGCGTTCCCGCTAACGTTACGATTGGTCAGGTTCCGTATCGCGATGGCCAGGCGGTTCTTTTCGAAGATCAACCTGAACAAGAGCGATTTCAAGTGCCCGCCGACAACCGTTTGGATGTCGATGACTTTACGTTCGAAGCCATTTTTCAATTGCGTTCGGTGTATCAGTCAGGAGCCGTGCGAACGTTGGGTGCCAAGATGGCTCGTCAGGATTCGAGATCAGGCTGGTTGTTCGGCATTTCCGGTAAGGGCTCTCGTCGAAAGCCTCAAACCTTAGTGCTGCAGGTGTTCGGAAAGAATTCACAAGGCAAACCGGAAGAGGTTGTCTTGTTCTCGGACAATCATCTCGAAATCAATAAGCCTTATTACGCGGCGGTCAGCGTGCAGATGAAAACGGCGGTTTCGCCGGGCGTGATCAGCTTTCACTTGAAGGATCTATCCAATGATGAAGAACCATTGGCCACAGTCGAGTTCCCCAACCCGCTGGTTTCGATGATCGCGAACAAGGATTCCTTAAGGGTCGGTTCAGGACGGACAGGAGACCAATTCGATGGACTGATTGATGACGTGCGACTGTCGAACAAGGCGCTGACCCAATCCGAGTTGCTACATGCTGCGGAAGAAGTCACTTCGGCGACCATTGGCTATTGGCAGTTTGAACCCAAGCCGGGTTTGCTTGAAGACAGTTCGCCGGACGGTTTGTCGATGCAACTGGGTGGACATGGACAGAAACTCACGCCGTCCTATGCCGCGTTTGTGGATCTGTGCCACGTTTTGTTGAACTCGAATGAGTTCTTGTATGTCCGTTAACGAATGTCGTCTTTCGCTTTGCGAAAGATCTTAATAACGCAGGGATGTCAGGCTGGTTCCTGCCGGCCAATCCCAAACTGGCCGGTGGGAACCGGCCCTACGACTTGCCTCAACATCCCCACACAACTCCCCGCCGAAACACTCTAACAATGAATAATCACTTCACTTTGCCACGATCTCGACGTGAATTCCTAACCCAAAGTGGTGCTGGATTTGGAGCACTGGCTCTGGCTGCGATGCAGGCTGAGGCAAATCCCGTGGCGACGGCTTTGGATGCAACGGCGACCCCAGCACCTCACTTCCCACCAACTGCCAAAAACGTGATCTTCCTGTTCATGGAAGGCGGTCCCAGTCATCTCGACACCTTCGATCCTAAGCCCGATCTCAATCGTTTGGCTGGTCAACATTTACCCGAAAGCTTTGGTACCGTGCTGACCGCGATGGGGGAATTTCATTCGCCGCTGTTGGAGTCCAAACGTAAGTGGCAGCAATACGGTGAAAGCGGAACCTGGGTTTCCGATTGGCTCCCGCATACGGCGCAGTGCGTTGATGACATCGCCGTCATTCGTTCGTGCTGGACCGATGGCAACAGCCACTCCGCCGGTGTGTGTCAAATGAATACCTGTTCGATGCTCGGTGGACGACCCTCACTAGGAAGCTGGGTAACGTATGGATTGGGCTCGGAGAACCAGAATTTGCCGGCATTCGTTGTGATGCAAGATGGTCGTGGTTCGATCGTGAACGGCCCACGCAACTGGAGTGCTGGATTCATGCCAGCGACTTATCAAGGGATTCATCTTTCCGAAGGATCGCAACCAATCCCCAATCTCAACACCCCGGAAGGGATTAGTCCCGGTGTTCAGAAGGGAAAACTCGCTCTTCTCAATTCTCTAAACCAATCGTTTGCCGACGGCTTCCCGCAACAGAGCGAACTGGAAGCTAGAATCCGCAGCTACGAACTTGCGTTTCGAATGCAGGCCGCTGCACCGGAAGCGGTCGACCTAGCCCAGGAGACCGAATCGACCAAAGAGTTGTACGGCATGGACCAAAAAGAGACCGCTTCCTATGGCCGGCAATGCTTGCTGGCGCGGCGGCTGGTTGAACGGGGAGTTCGCTTTGTGCAACTTTATCATGGTGCCGGAAGTCGCTGGGACGCTCACAGTGGGATTGAGTCCAATCACACTCAATTGTGTAAAGCGATGGACAAACCGGTAGCGGGTCTTTTAAAGGATTTGAAACAACGCGGCTTGCTGGATGAAACGCTGGTCGTTTGGGGCGGAGAGTTTGGGCGGACACCCATGTCCGAACAAGGCAACGGCCGCGATCACAACCCCACTGGATTTTCCATGTGGATGGCTGGCGGCGGTGTGAAAGGGGGGCAAGTGATTGGCTCAACCGATGCACTCGGTTTGCGAGCGGTTGAGGACCGACTGCATGTCCACGATTTACACGCAAGCATTTTGCACCTGCTTGGCTTGAGTAACATGCAACTGACCTACAATTACAATGGACGTCCCGAACGCCCTACCATCAATGAAGGTGCTTTCTTTGAGAAGCTGACTACGGGATAGCGGACAAGGCGTAGGCTTATAAGCGACTGAATCACCGACGCTGCCATCCGGCGCTGATTCGCTTGTCGATTGTTTCAAAGGAGAGAGATACCGGTGGCGCGTCGCCCGCCTCGACGCTCATCGCGCCGACGGCGACCGCTTTCTCGATGGCCTCGCTGGGGCTTGCATCGCGGACGATGGCGGCCAGGAAGCCAGCGATCGTTCGGTCACCGGCTCCGTTAGTGGAACTGACCTCGACTTCGAAACACGGCGTGTGGAGGTCACAGCCCACCCATTGATCGATGTTCGTTTTGCCCTGGTAAAATGCACGAGAGATTCGTTCAGCGTCTGACGAGGTTTTTAGGTACAAACCTTGCGAGCCCAGCTTAAAGACCACGATGCTGGTGCCGAGGGCCAGCAAGCGATCTGCCGTTTGGCTTAAGAGATCAAGGTCGAGGGATTCACCCTCTAGGTCGTTCGCATTGAGTGTCAGTTCGCCATTCTGTTTCGGTTCGAGCATGAACAAGATCTCATCAAGGCTCGGCATGAAACAGTCGACGTGAGGAAGGACGGTTTGGAGCCATGGGGTCCAGTCGATTTTCCCTGACGGCGCAGTCGGATCGGGCATTGCCATGTCGAGCGAAGTCATCAGGCCTCGTGATTTGACGCCCTGAAATAGCTTCGCCATCTCCGCGCCTCCGTCGCTCCAAAACTTTTCCATCAGCGGCGGATATCCAAAATGAAAGAGTTTCGCGCCGTCGAGTCGATTCAGATCAACATCGTCCGCATGGAATGTGTCGTTGGCGGCAGGGAAGTGCAGGAATGATCGGTCCACGCCTGGTGGCATGACGACGATTGAGTAACTGGTGTGCTCACCCGGCGACACGATCATCCCAGTGGCAAGGTCCGTACCTGCTTGGTTTAAGATGCCTTGAATCTCACGTCCGAATGAATCGTCACCAATCTTTCCCATCAGGGACGTTCGCACGCCGAGTTGATGTAGCGTCAGTCCGGTGTTGGCCACGCAACCGCCGGTAACCAGAGTTGCTGGACCGATTAGCTTCAGCTTGCCCGCTTCAACGAGCGTGTTTGTCTCTGAAACCCCTTCGGGAAATTCAGGAAGAATGTCCAGGCAAACGTGCCCGGCGACAAAAATTTCGGTTTCTGATTCAGGGGGTGTGAGACCACGAGCGGATGAGGCTGATGGAGTTTTGTTTGAATAGTCGAAGAAACGATTCGTCGCTTGGAGGTCATCTTCCAACGTACGGAACGGTTGAATTCTGAAATTCCTAAGGTCGTTGTGATAGGATCGAACCGCTTCAGCCGCGTCATTAATCTGGCCATCAGCTAAGTAGCGGAGATGTCGGATGAAGCTGGGTTGATGTTCGGCGTTGTTAATCATGCGTCCGTATAGAGCGACCCGAGCGCCGTACTTTTTAGCTTCCCATAATTGGTGAAAGGCATCGAATGTGGTGCCCGATGAACCGCCGAGGATCCCAACCACGATCGATGAATCGTAACTGACCAGTTGTTCCATCGACGCAGGTCCGTGGTAAACCATCTTCAAGAACAGAGGCCGTCCGCTCTGGGCAACGCCGGCGAGTGTTCGCACGATATGATCGTTTACAAAAGCACCCACATCCTCGATCGGATGGACGGGACTGTTCGGATCAAATACTTCCAAAAAGTGACGGAAGCCTTTCCGCTCGGCCTCCAGACAAAATTCGCGGTAGGCTGCGAGGGTGCGTTCGTCGTGTGATGTGTCGTTGTTGAATGTGATGGAATAAAGCCCTAAGTCAGCTCCAAGCTTGCGCTCGCCTGGCTGGCAATCCGCCTTGCCGCATTGGGCATGATCGATCAATGCGGTGCGAAAGGGCCGCGAGGGTTGTTCGGAATAGACACCGCCGCGAGCCAACCAAATCTCGGTCGTGTCGTTGGCACGTATAGCGGGCGTAACGGCCGATTGATCAAAAAGACGTTCGTTGATCGTTAGCACTTCGCTTGTACTGACGCTCATCAACATGATGTCGATGAGCCCTTGTTGAGTGTTTTCGCGAATAATATCGCGGTACTGCTGCAACGATCGCCGGGGCCGCGTCGCCGAGTTCGATCCTGACGCTGATGTTTGGTAACCCGGTGCAGCGATTCCGAACGCCACGTCCGCATCCTTGGCATCGGCGAGAATGAAGTCATCGCAAGCCGGATTTTCAAGGATTCGCGTGAGTTTGGCGTCGAGCGTTTTGGGAGACGGGAGCATCGTTGTCCGTGCGTTTGCGAAAATGAGAAGCCGGTTGAGGTCGGTAGCGACTTGAGAGACGAACTCCGCGACGGGATCTTGGCTTAAAACCCCATGCGTTTGCTCGGTCGCTAAAAAGTGCACTTGTGCTTAGTGCATTTCAGTTTCGACAGTACCGATTCCTCCGCGATAGAAACTGAATCGCACGTTCGGATGATCAGCGAGCAATGACATCGGTACCGAACTGTCAGGAATTTGTTTTGAAATCATGAGGGCCGACAGTCGCATCCCAAATGGATTGTCGTGATGTCCGGGATGCCAAATCGAAACACAGTCGGACTTCCAGGTTTCGACTGGCCCAACCGTTGCGGCACAGGTTGGAACTTGCGGAACGTAGCCACCGCCGGAGGTGCGAGCGTTTTGAATGACCGTCATCGGGTGAAGGTCGGTGACGCGAGTGCCCAGCTTGCGATATTCCTCGGGTGATGGCGGTGCGTCCTGATATTCGCCTTCGCGTTTCGGTGGATCATTGAAAGCCCAGTGTTTGACTTCGCCTTGACCGCCCTGCATCAGTGCGCATCGCACCTGGTCGTAGCTGTTGGCATACACTTCCAGATCCGTGGGGAAATGAATATTCGGCTCAGGCATCGCGAAATTCGGATCGATGCGTTTGAACAGAAGTTCTCGGTCGGCGTTGGCGAATGAGAGTGGATGATCCGGGGAAACTGGTTTGCCGTCCTCGACCCATTCGTCCATACCCCAAAAGTGTGCATCTCGAAGATTCAGTTCGAGTGCATTAACCATTCGCGCGACCAGCGGTAATTGCTCGGTCGGGCCGATTGGGCCGCAAATTCCAACCGGATTGTCGGGAGTCGCTTGTTTCCAAACTTGAATGTACTCAAGTGCCTCGGCACAGAAGAACTCTTCCAATGTGTCATAGATCGCGACTTCAAACCCGTCTCGCGATAACCCCAACAAATCATCGGCGGTCAGTTGGGCCGCATCTTTCAGAATCTCGGTGTCGAGCGTCGTGTAATCCCACCACCCGGGTGCGACTCTACTAATGGGACGTGCCATGGAACTGGTTCTTCCTGTCTAAAGAGTATCGAAAGGGGAGCGACAGATTCGTGTCTTTGATTCAGCTTCGATTTGTCAGCGGCTTTCTCGCGAAACCAACCCAACCTCTACGGCTGCTGTTTCGTTCCGAAAAGGTCGCCAAGGATGTCCGTTCGCGGGTACGGGTGGCCCCGATGTTGGCAGAACGCTTCTGCATAGTTGACGCCCAACTCAGCACCGCGCATCCTCCCATGGCGTTTCATGGATTCAATGTATTCATCCATCCCATGGTGCGATCGCAGCCATTCCCGTTGTGACACGTGACAGGCCAGCAAATCGCTCTTGCGGGTTATCTGTTGAGAGATGTCGACCCGCACGGTCGGCGTTATGATCTGGCCGGTATAGGGATCGATGCTCTCGATTGGGTCGCAGTAATACAGCCAAGGAATGGTGGAGTTGGCCGCGAGTGGTAATTCCGAGGCGTTGGGGATTGGGAAGCTGAACGCGGCGCTGCGTGCCAGTAGATGCACCTGTTCGTGGTCGAGCATGTAGTCATGCCGCGGGTGTGTAAAAACGAGTGACGGCGACACGCGTCGGAACAAATCAATCGCCAATCGGTTGGATTGATGATCGAAGATGACATCGACGTCTTGCAGTTCCAGGCAGTGGTAGGTTGCCTCCAGTCGCTGGGCTGCCGAAGCAGCTTCCTGCCGACGAATTTGTGAGATCGCTTCGCGGGACAGTGATGCTGAACCACAATCGCCTGCTGTGGCGGTCGCAATGTGAATTTCCCAGCCGAGATCTCGTAAACGCAATAGCGTTCCCACGCACAAGATTTCGGCGTCGTCAGGATGCGCTAAGAATGCGAGCGCTACTTTGTGAGTGGGCTGATCGCGACTCAAAGCAGAAACCGGTGTGAAGGTGGGATGGCGATCAAAACGCCTGGCCGATTGTTGTTGAAACTATCGCGTCAATCGGGTTCGAGCTGGCTTCTGATGCTTGATTTCGGAGGGGACACTAATTGTAAACCATGCGAGATGGGGGTGTTGGCAGTCACCACCATATTCCGCGCTCGTTTCACGAGATATTGTTTGCGCAACGGATAACCCAAACTGCACCCAGATGCATTTTTCACTATTGAACGCAACGGTTTGTGCTGACTCTTAGTGAGTCGAGACTTTCTTGTGCGGCCTGTCTTGCCTCGGTTAGATAAGGGTGTCAGCCGAGCGAGTCATGCTGAGTTACATCGAGAGCTTGATGAAGAAACAATTTTGGAAATGGGCCAGCAAACGTGCTTGCGAAAGTAGATGGTGACACTCGATTGCGTTACCCTTTGTTCACCTCGCATCCATCGATTCGCAGTGATTCTTCGGGCATTCAGTTGAGGCGTATTTGTGGCAACTGATAAGTGAAATAAGTTCATTAGCAAACACAAACCTGACGCGATCAATAACACGTGTTAATGCCTTCACTTAATAACCTTCGTACATTATCGGGCTTGCGCCAGTGTTGAAAACGCTCCAAGACGATTCCACGCGAAGTAAGCTTCAGTCAAGTGGTTGGGCTGGCCCAATAGCCTGCTTGTCGTCTGAACAGACCGAAACGTTAGCAGCCCACGTCAAGACTCTGGATATTGATTCCGATGCGGCTTGGTCGAAGGACCTTGCGGTAAAGGATCGTTGGGTTTGGGATTTGGCATCTTCGGACGTGATTCTGCATCGCGTTAAGCCTTTGCTCGGGGAAAACGTAATTTTGTGGGGCGGTTCCGTCGTGGCTCGCAAACCTGGACAAGCACACGCCTGGCATTCGGACATCGAAGTTTGGAATGCAAAGGAAACGGATGCTATTAGTGTGTGGATTGGTTTGGAAGCAACTTCCCAGGCCTCTTCGCTCAGTTTCATTGAGGGTTCCCATCAAGCTGGGGTATCTGTCCAGGAAGCCGCGGCGGTGTTGCCCTACGATTCCCGAACGAGTGAAGCTGTGTTGAAGCTGGCACAATCGCGTTGGGGTGATGACGCGATGCTCGGTACCGCCGAAGCGTGGGATGGTGCGATGCTGATGTTTGCGGGTGGTACTTGGCATGGGTCGCTCAACACACGTTCGGAGGGAACGCGGATCGCTTTGCTGCTTCAGTATGCAAGGGCAGATTTTCCCATCCGGCAGCCCGATTGGTCACAATTCGATTGGCCATTTCGGTTTGATGATGCGTCTTCGCCACCGGTGTTATGCGTCAGCGGCGATCCTGACATCGCACATCACGCCGGCAACCGAGTGGTCTCGCCGCCTTCGGCTAGGCCACCTTCGATGTGGGATCCTTCGGTTCCTCTATTGCCGTTAGGTCCGCAGATCCATACATGGGACCCGCCGTTGGCCATTGCTTCCGGTGGCGGTTGGAAGCCGTCGACTTTCTTCGAAGGGCATACACAGATCTTGCGGAAGATCAGTGCCCACGCGTCCAGTTTGACGGCCGGTTGCTCTCCGCATGTCCTACACCATCACGCCGATGAAGAGTTACTGCTCATGCTTGCTGGCGAAGCAGACTTGCATGATACCAGCGGGCCGGAAGACCCAACGCCTGATCTTATTCGCGTGAAGGCGGGTGAGTTCGCATACTACCCTGCCTATACCGTTCACACGATTTCTTGTTCGGCGGAAGCCATCGAACCGGCACAGTACATCATGTTTCGCTGGAGTGCTAAGCCCGCCTGGGGGACGCAAACGCACACAGGGTTACCCCGTCGAAAGCTGTGGAATCTCAATGAATTGTTTCCAGCTACAGGCAATGGATTTGCTTCGTGTCTGATTGAGGAAGGGCCTACCACTAACCTGGCTCACTTGCATTTGCATTCTAGCACGGTGGAGCAAGGCAGCGGCTATCCGGCTCATGAAGATGATTATGACGTCGCCATCGTGTTGCTCGAAGGCGTCGTGGAATCGATGGGGAAACGAGTGCAAGCTCCGTCCGTCTTGTATCATCCAGCCGGGACCGCTCACGGATTAAAAACGGTTAGTGAATCACCTGCACGCTATTTGGTGGTCGAGTTCCATCACGCGATTGATCCGGAACTTCCGCCACCGCGGCAAGTGAATTCAATCTACGCTCGCCTAAAGAATTGGTGGCAGCAAAGATGAGGTGGGCATTTCTATCCACGCTCGGCTTCCCTCCCGAACGCACCGGTGGTGCCCAGCAATCGGTGTTGTCACTCTGCCAAGCTTTGCAGTCTGCCGGGGACACGGTGGCGATTGCTTGCGTACAAGAACCAAGGGGGCCGCAAGGTCCTTCGCTTTTCCACCATGCTATTCACTTCCTTCGATCAAATATCCCGTTCCGACAGCGGCACGAAGGGGTTGATCATTGGCGGTTTCGGCCGGTTGACGAAACGGGCTGGGATGTATGGGCAGTAGCCGTTCGCCGTTGGCTAGCCGGGTTCGCTCCGGATGTGGTCGTGGTCGACGCGGGGCTAACTCGTGACATGGCGAGCATGTTGGCGGCGGACTATCGGACGCTCGTCTCGCTGCGAGATGTTGAGTTCCAATCGCAAACTCAGCTTCCGTCTCCTACACCTTTTCCACCCAATGCGACCTATTTCGCCAATTCGTCATTCACGGCCCGTCGCTTTCTGGAAGCCTTTAATCTTCCCTCGGTTGTCATCCATCCCACTGTCGAACGAGCACGGTTTATGCGAACCCAACCCGAGAATGGTGAACGGATCCTGTTCATCAATCCCGATCCGCGGAAAGGTTGGCTACTTACGCTTGAATTGATTCGTCGGCTACCGCAATTCGACTTTCGTATCCAGGAATCCTGGCCGCTCGCGGAAGAATCACGTGCCGCAGTGGAGACGGAACTTAAAGATTTCTCTAATGCCGTGTTCCACTCCGCCGTAGCTGACATTCGGTACGCGTTCCAGGATGCCCGCTGTCTGATTGTGCCGAGCTTTTGGGAAGAAGCTTGGGGGCGTGTGGTGACTGAGGCTCAAATCTTTGGCATTCCTGTGATTGCACGTGACATCGGCGGCTTGCCGGAATCAGTGGGTGATGGCGGCCTCGTCTTACCGGTCGACGCTGACGCAAGTGACTGGGCTGAAGCGGTTGCATCTGTCATGACGGACGACGGACTGCGAGACGATATGATTCGCCGAGGTAAGGTGCACGTTGACTCGCAACTAACAACACCATCGCTGCAAGCTAAACAGTTGCGTGAGCTTGTGAGATAGCAATCACGCGTCATTGAAGATCGCGTCTTACGACGAACTAAACCAAAGCTTTGCCAGCGTATCTTCTCTTGGTGAGACCGGACGGTTTACGCTATTTCATCAGGATTCTTAGCGGCGGCGCAAAAGCCCTCCGGTGGCAGCCAACCCGGGGATCTGACGAAAAGGGGATGGGCAACAGATGAAATTTCAAAAGTGTATAAGTGCACCGTTTGGCAAACGCTGTTGCTTGGTCGATCCACTGTCACTAGCTGATCAATTCGTGCACCACACGTGCGGGGCGATGCGCAGTGATCATTTGCTCTTGGTTGCCATGGGGGTAAACGACTTGGTCGTGGTTTAAGCCGAACAGATGCATTACTGTAGCTTGGAAGTCGTTGGGGGTGACAACGTTTTCAACGGCATGATGTCCGAAATCGTCGGTCTTCCCAAACGTCATTCCACCGCGAACACCGCCTCCGGCAAGCCAGATACTAAAGCCTTGGCCGTTGTGGTCGCGTCCCGCTTTCTCGGCCGTGCCATGGTCCTGAGTGACTGGCAATCGACCGATCTCACCGCCCCAGTGGACCAGGGTCGAGTCCAGCAATCCACGTTGACGCAAATCGGCAACGAGTGCCGCGGTGGGTTGGTCTGTTTTACGACAGATCGAAGTCAAGCCGGTCTTGATGCTGCTGTGATTGTCCCAAGGTTGGCCGTTGTGGAACAGTTGCACAAAGCGAACGCCCCGCTCGACCAATCGCCGTGCTAACAAGCAACGTGTACCGTACTCCCGGGTTTCGGGATGATCCAAACCATACATCGAATGTGTGGCAGCGGTTTCTTGAGAAATGTCCAGGGCATCGGTGGCTGCCGTTTGCAAGCGGGCGGCGAGTTCGTAGCTGGCAATACGCGCCTCTAGATCCGATTCGCCTGGACGCGACTGCAGGTGCTGTCGATTGAGTTCTTGCAGGAAATTGAGGTTCTGGCGTTGGTACTGGCCCGTTAAATGCGGCGGTGGTTGCAAATTCAAGATCCTCGGTTCTTTGGGCCGAAGTACGGTTCCCTGGAACATGGAGGGCATGAATCCGTTGCTCCAGTTGGTCGCACCGTCGACGGGCGGTCCACCCGGGTCCGCCAAGACCATGAACGCGGGTAAGTCTTGCGACTCGCTACCCAACGCATACGTCAACCACGAGCCGAACGTCGGTCGTCCTACGACTGCTGGGATGCCACCGTGAAAGTAGCGGATGGAAACTTCGTGACCATTCGCACCGGTATGCATGCTGCGAATCAAGCAAATGTCATCGACAACGCCCGCTGTATGCGGCAACAGTTCGGATAGTTCGGTACCACACTTGCCGTGCTTTTGAAATTGAAAAGGACTGCCTAATAGCTTTTTGCTCGCTTCGTTGACAAAGGAAAAGTGAATGTCACCGGAGTACTCTGTTCCGTCGTACCGAGTCAGTTCGGGCTTGGGATCGGTCAGGTCCATGTGCGAAGGACCGCCGTGTTGGAATAGCGAGATCATCGCTTTAGCGCGAGGCTCAAAATGGGGCGCTCGCGGACGTAGATCGCTCGCAGGTTTTGCTTTTAAGATTGGAGGCATCGCCGAGGCGGACTCTTGGGCCAGCATCCACTGCAAGGCCAAGCCGCCTACGCCCATCCCGGTTTGTTCTAAAAACCGACGTCGTGTATTGGAGGGTTCAAGAGAATCCATGTTTGATGGCTCCAAAGTCATTCGATGTAGAGGAATTCGTTGGAATTAAGCAACATCTGACAGATGTTGACGAGAACTTGTTTTCCTCGGGATCGGCCGGGAAAAGTGCCATCGCCGTTGTGAGCCATCAGCAACAATTGATCGCGGGCAAATTGCAGTGACAGTTTCAGTTCCTGATCGCTGGCGGCGCGAGACAAAACGACTTCCCAAGCTGCATTGATTTGTGATGGCAACAATTTCAGATCGGGCTCAGAACCAGAAAAGTGAGTCACGGAATCATGAACCACTGGCTTACCATCGGTCCGTGTGAAAGTGAGTTTTAATGGCCAAGTGAAGGAGTCCGAGGTTTCGTGTTCCAAGCAGTCGGTGACAAAGTCGATGGGTTCACCGGCCCGAACATCAAACGCGGAAACCGCGGTTTCATGTGAGTTGTCCTTGCTTTGCCAAGTGCCACGCAAGTCGCTTGCCGAAAAGACTCGGCCGCGAACCCCATCGCCATTCTTGCTAGCGTGTTTCAGCGTTCCGGTGATGCTGAGTTGTCCGTCAGCAGGTGCTATCCAGCGGCGGATCGCGGGATGCGATGGATTGCCCGGATGACCACCACTGGCATGCAAAATCACCCAACCAAATTTCGTATCCGGTGCGGTCGGACCGCCTTGCCAGGCTGTGCCTGTGAAATGCGGCAAGTCGACAAAGTTGCGAATCACGGTACCCACTTCATCTACTTCGCCAGTACCGTACTGCCATGTGGGTGCTGGCATCACGGGTAACCAGGATGTGACGGAATCTTCGATGACTGAAACCACCCTCTTCGCACGCTGGATAGCCCGATCGGCAACCAGACTCGCTTGTTCAAGGACGAAGGCACCGTTAAGCATCATCAATGATTGTGGTGCGACGGTGGACACGGATCGTACGTCGCAGTTGACACCCATCACGGGAGCGTCGAATGCTTGCAGCATGCCGACTGGTTGACTACGCCGCACCCGCGCATAGATGCTGCGACGCGGTTGTTTAGCATCCACGCGAACTTGCCCCGTGTCATCCTCGGCAACATCAACGGGTGGCCCGAACTGCTGCAAGTCGAGAGTCCCAGATACCGCCAACATCGAATCACGCAGGATTTCAGCATCAACGCGTTGCAGTGACTTTCGCCAATAAAATCGATTCTCCGCATCGACTATTTCACACTCCGGCCGCCGCAGCGAACTTTGCCGCCAGGTTGTTGACATCAGGATTTGTCGATGCAGATGTTTCAAGCTCCAGCCATGCTTAACGAAATCTCGTGCCAACCAATCAAGCAACTTGGGATGGGAGGGCTTGTCGCCCAGGCGTCCAAACTCTCCAGGCGTCGCGACGATGCCGTGCCCAAAATGGTGCATCCAAATGCGGTTGACGATAGCCCGCGAGGTCAAGGGATTGCCGACTTCGGTTAAGTACTTTGCAAACGCCAGTCGACGGCCCGTGGTGGGTAGTTCTGGATTATCCAGGGGGAACGTCACTCGGTCGCCTTCGGTTGAAGCAACGGTTAATGCCGCCGGTTGAACTTCCTGTTTCGGCTGATTGAAATCTCCACGATGAAAGAGGTGAGTTACCGGCACATGTCCTGCCGGCTCGACAAATGCTTGAACGAATTGTTCGGCAGGTTTTTTTGCACGCAGTTCAGCGATCTTTGTGTCGAATTCTTTCAGCTCTGCAGCGGCATCGGGACGAAATTGATACAACACGCCAGGCGTGATGTTGATACTGGGATGACTGGCTAGTAACGCTTTTTGTTCGGTGTCGCGTTGTTCGCTGGACGTTTGATAAGCCGTCTGTAATTGCGAACGAAGAGGCTCGTCGAACTTCAGCAGTTCTTGCTTAAACACCTCTTGGATGAATTCGGTTTGTTGAGTGGCGCGTGCCGCTACAACGCTGCTAACCTCTCGCTCGATCTTGGCAGCGGCAGCGAGATCTTGCTGAGTGGCCAATGAAACTAAGCGGGCGGCTGGCGGTTTCCATGCCTGCCAATCCAGGCCCGGTTCGAAGACCGCACGCAATGCAAAATAGTCTGCATGGGAGATCGGGTCGTAGCGGTGGTCGTGACACTGCGCACAGTGAACGCTGGAGCCGAGCAAAGTTGAGCAAACGATTTGCAGCGTGTCTGCAATCACCTTGTTGCGAGCTTCGGGGCTGTTGTCACCGCTGCCGGTGCCGTCCGCTGCCATGCGTAAAAATCCGGTTGCTGTTAGCAGCTCGATTTGCCGGTCCGTCCAATTACCCTCCTTGGGACCGGCGAGCTCATCACCGGCCAGTTGCTCGACGATAAACTGATCAAAAGGCTTATCCGCATTCAACGACTTGGTTACATAATCACGGTAACGCCACGCCCAATCGCGGTTCTTGTCGGCAGCGGTGTAGCCGTCGCTGTCAGCATACCCAGCCGCGTCGAGCCAGTGCCGACCCCAACGCTCGCCGTAGTGTGGGGAGCGAAGCAGTTGGTCGACTAAACGTTCATACCATTGGGGGTCCGCGTCATGCAGCGAAGGTTCTATTTGTTCGACCGTGGGTGGCAAGCCCAGTAAGTCGTCATAAACTCGCTGGATCAAGGTGAACCGATCCGCATCATCTGAAAAGGACAAACCGGCGGGCATTGCGTCAGCGATCAACGCATCGATTGGCGAGCGAATATTTGCGTCGTTGACATCGCTGGGAACGGGTACTTCAGCAATCGGTTGATAGGCCCAGTAATTCCGTTCCTCTTCGGTGATCGGAATTCCTGGCCCGAGTTGCTGTGGTTCTTCACGGAGCGTTAATGCCCCACGCTGGATCCAGTTTTCAAGAACAGCGATCTTTGTGTCAGGAACTCGCACCTCACCGGGCGGCATCTCGCCATCGCGAACGTGGCTGAGCAGCAAGCTGGCTTCCGGATCGCCAGGTACCAACGCTGCCAAGCAAAAGAACGCTGGCAGCACGATTGCCGAGGCAGAGTATAGCGCGCATCGTGAGGCCAACCATACTTGCATGGCGTCAAAACCGATTTGGCAGAGGTGGGATGTTGAGGCGGGGCTAGCTCGCAAAGCGAACCAGGGATTTTCAATATGGTACCTCGCGTAGAAGACTGCAAGTGATCTCAGTGCATAAGGTCCGGCTTATTGAAGATGATGACCGACGCGTTTTGGTGATTTGGTACCCATGCCGCTAGACTTTTCGACGACCCCGGTATCGGAAGTGTGTATCTGATGTTGAGCGGTTTCTTAGGTAAACGCCACGTCATTGGTTCGCGAATAGACGGGAATGAAGCACCACGTGGGTCGTTTGTCATGGAAATCGCATCGCGATGAAGGCCCTTTTGAACAGTTTGATGAGCAAGTGTGAATATTTGATGAGTTGTAGCGGCGATGTCGGCCAGTAGAATCGCTTGATAACTAAGGGGACTGTGCCAGCGTGTTGGGCTCCGCCATGACAGGTTTGCTATTCGTGTTGATCGATGGCGACTACATCATGTCTATTCATGACGATAAGTTTGCGAGGACGTGATCGTCACGCTTTCGCTTGAACGAGAAGCGAATCTTTCTGGCCTGTTTGTTGATCGAGCCGTGATCCCGTCATGGCTCGCCACTGATTTCGAGGAGTACGGGCAAAGACGAGGGACAGGACGAGACCCCACTAGCGATATTGGACACGGCACCTGATGTGAACTTGAGTCCGACGCGTCAATGGACCGGATTTTTTCCGTTTGGAAATGCAGGGAATCTGATGTGGGTGAAGTTTCGCTAGGAAGTGTCGATTGGTCGGCGATTGAAAGAGACGCCGACGCTGTGCCACTATCCATGTATGGCGCCGTTGCTGTTCCGGTTTCTAGTCAATGAGTCGTGAGAATCCGCCTTAAAAGTAGATACGCATGGTGACTTTGATCTCTGTTTTTGTCCTCTTAACTAGCCAAATACCTTCATGAGTGTTTCCAATTGCATGACTTTCCCACGTCAAACATGCCTGATTTTGGCAGCATGTTGTGTGATCAGCCTATCGTCTGAAGCGACTTCTTCGACGCTGATTGCAGCCGAGCCTGAGTCGATCACCGTCTTTCAATCCGGATCGCAGTCGAGCGATGCTCGGCTTACGAGACTGAAAGACCTCAATGGCTACTTTCCTTTTCAGGTTCCAAGTAGCAAAGCGGCTTGGCTGAAACGCCAGGTAGAGCTGAAGCAACGGGTGTTGGTGGCAACAGGGCTTTATCCGATGCCTGAGAAAACGCCGCTCAACGCGGTGATTCACGGCAAGGTACAGCGGGAAGGTTTCACTGTCGAAAAAGTCTACTTCGAAAGCTTGCCGGGACATTTCGTGTCTGGGTTGCTATTTCGGCCCGATGGGATAGCCACTCAGAAACGACCCGCCGTGTTGTCGCCTCATGGTCATGGTGGTCGGCAATACGATTATGGCGAATCGAAAATGGATGCTTTGATTCAGTCCGGAGCGGAGCTGCATCCGCGTTCGGGGCGGTTCCCTAAGCTCGCCCGCTGTGTCCAACTCGCGCGGATGGGCTGCGTCACGTTCACATTTGACATGCTTGGTTACGTCGACAGCCAGCAAATTCCGATGCACCGCGCACACTTTTACTCGAAGTACCGCGAGGATCTCGACCAACCGCAAAATTGGGGGTTTCATGGTGTGCAAGCCGAAGGTCGCTTGCACAACATTCTTGGTTTGCAGATGTGGAACTGCATCCGCTCGCTCGATTTTCTTGAAAGTCTCTCCGATGTGGATGCTGCCCGCATGGCGGTTACCGGTGGCAGCGGTGGTGGAACCCAAACGATCTTGCTGGGAGCAATTGATGATCGTCACATCGCCGGTTTTCCCAACGGAATGGTGTCGACCAGCATGCAAGGCGGATGCACTTGCGAAAACACCAGTCTGCTACGAATCGGAACCGGTAACGTCGAACTGGCGGCACTGTTTGCTCCGCGTCCGCAATCGATGACGGCGGCGAATGATTGGACAAAAGAGATGATGACCAAAGGCTTTCCCCAGCTTCGCCAATTGTATGCGATGCTTGGAGTTGAAGAAAATGTCGACTGCAAACCGCTGTTGCATTTCCCTCACAACTACAATGCCGTCACTCGCGGGATTATGTATTCCTGGATGAACAAACATCTTCACTTGGGTATTGAAGAGCCAATCCAAGAACTGGACTGGGAACCACTGACGCCGCAAGAGTATACCGTCTGGGATGCCCAGCATCCGATGCCCGCCGGCGGCGATGATTACGAACGGCAATTACTTGCCCAACTCAATCAACGCGATCTTGATGTGATGATGCATCACTCGCCGGAAGGCGATCAGCAGACGCAGGAATATCTTGCTATTGTGCGTGCGGGTTGGCAAATGTTGATCGGGCGAACCCTACCCGATGCGGACGATATCCAAGACACGACCGTTTGGACCCAAGAACACGATCGCTTTACCGAGTCAGGAAAGCTGATTGCCCTTCAGTCCAAGGGGGAGCAATTGCCCGTGATATCGATTCATCCCGATCCGGATCGTTGGAACCACCAAGTCGTCTTATGGATTGATGGTGGGGGAAAATCAGGCATGTTCGTGGACAGGAAACCCAACGCAGAGTTGTTACGACTGGTGGACGCCGGGTACGCCGTCGTCGGTGCCGATCTATTTGGACAGGGGGAACTTACGAAGAATTCGCAGCCACTGACTGAGAATCCAACCGTCAGCAACCCCCAGCCTTTTGCGGGGCATACCTACGGATACAACGACACCGTTTTGGCGCGTCGCGTTCACGATATCCTCACCCTGACCGTCTGGGCGAACGCTCAGCCGCAGACGAAATCAGTACATGCAGTCAGTGTTCACGGTGGTGGCGTTTTACTCGCCGCTGCCCGCTCGATCGCCGCAGAACAACTCGACCAAGTTGCTATCGATACGGGTGGTTTCCGATTCGAGAATTTACAGGACTGGCGAGATATTCAGTTCCTGCCCGGTGCGATCAAGTATGGCGATTTGCCGACGTTGCTAGCGTTGTCAGCGCCTCACCCACTATGTGTCGCGGGCGAACGAACACTGCCGGCGATCGTTCAAGGTGCCTACGGAATCCATGAAGACTCTCAAGCACCGTTCGTTGCGAGTCTCGACGAGACTGACGATCGGCATACCACAACGCATGCCGTCGATTGGATTTTGCAGCGAAATTCTAGGCTGTAAAAAAAGTCACCCATAACAGAGAGAGATTAAAGCATTTGCTCAGCAATCGAGTGAGCAGGCAAGGGAGTTATCGACGGGAGTGAATTCGAAAGCGATACTATTGGAGCGTTGTGACGCAAGTTTTAGCACGTGCTTGGAAAGAGCAGTGTCCCAGCGACCGCCCAAGGGTTTCATCGTTTTAAACTTTCAACGTGACTGGTTCGGATATGTGTTCGGCTGATCCACGGCACTTTGTTGGCTGAAGCAAATCTTTGGACAACGGTTCTGCTGCTTCGGTGCGAACCGCTTGGCCGAATGATGATACGCACCGCGCTGGGTCGGCAATCATATCAGTAGCCATTTTGTGGTGATGAAAATGCATCGCACACTTCAGCGTGTAGAAGAAGTAGATCGCTGGTGATCGCCACCGTGCACGAACCGCACCAGATATTCGCTGGCGATAAATGCGACGCAGTTTCGCGTCCGGTGTCATCCACATTAAACGTGAGAACAAGCCGACAAACGCGGCCAAGAAGATGGCCGCTTGCTTTCGTCGTCGCCAAGGATGTTGTTGGAAGTACTGCGTCTTAAAGGTTCGGAACTCGAAATGGTCATGCACGAAGAGCTGGTCGAGTCTGTCAAAGAAGACATCTGGATCGTATGCATGGTGCATTACTTCCATGTAGCCGTCCCGCAATTCTTCTCGCGACATTCGCTTGGGTATTACGTTAGTTCCAAACACCTGTTCGTCACCTTCATCGAGTCGGCCTTCCTCACGAAGTCGGGCATGCAGAGGTGTTTTGGGGATCGCATGAAGCAAGCCGATCATCGCGTGCGCGATTCTTGACTCTTTGAGAAAGTCTTTCTGGATCTTAAAGATTTCTGGTGGGTCGTTATCAAAACCAACGATCAAGCCACACCAAACTTCCAGACCGAAGTTTTGAATCTGGTGCACTTTTTCAAGCATCGTGCCGCCACGCGCTCGAACGTTTTGGAACTTCTTGGTCTCTTGCAATGATGCTTCGTTAGGACTTTCAAGACCGATGAAGACGGACATGATGTTCGCTTCTGCCATCAGCTCCATCAGTTCGGCGTCTTCACAAAGATCGAGTGATGCTTCGGTGCTGAATGCCATCGGATAGCCGTGCTGCTTTTGCCAATCGCCAACCGCTTTAAGGACAGGCTTAATCGCTTTCTTATTGCCGATCAGGTTGTCATCAACAATGAACACGATCCGTAGGCCTTCACGTAGCAGACAGTTCAGTTCCGCGATCACTTGCGATTCAAGCTTGATTCGCGGACGCCGGCCGAAGGTCACGATGATGTCACAGAACTCGCACTGGAAAGGACAACCGCGAGTGAACTGCAAGCTGCCAACGAGATAATGCGAGTTCTTTAGCAAGTCATGACGCGGCACGGGCACGGATGTCATGTCTGTTTTGTCGGTCTGCTCGTACCGCCGAAGATGCTTACCGGTTTGCCACTCGTCTAAGAATTGGGGCCATGTCGTTTCCGCTTCCCCGATGAAAATCACGTCCGCAGAGTCGCCGAAATAGTCTTCGTGGACCGTGACCCAGGCGCCGCCGACGACCACAAAAGCGGATCTGGCTTTCAGTTCTTGAATGATGGTGTCCATGCGAAATCGCTGAACGCTCATGCCGGTCAAACCAACTACATCAAACGTCGCCAATTCGTCGAAGTCCAATGGCTCAACGTTTTCGTCGAACAGCACCACCTCGTGGCCGTCCGGCGTCAATGCCGCGAGCAACGGCAAGCTTGCAACAGGCATATTCGCCCGCTTACCGAGAATCGGCTGAGCGTATTCCAACCCCCAATAAGAAACTTCAAACGCAGGGTTGATGATTGCAATCCGTGCCATGGCAATACCTTCGAAACATCGATCGGAACCAAGTGACAACTCCAATCATATCGGACGATGCCTAGCAAGTGTCACTTTTTGATTGTCAGGCCTGCTGCTGGTGGGTCGGTGCAAAGCTCTGGTCCGGTCGACTGAACAGGTAGAGTTCGGCGTCGAATCCTACCCTGAAGCCGTGCAGACCCGTTTTTCGAAAGCTCTTTGAAATGGAGTTACCGGCTTGCGCACCACATTGTCGGCTGCGCATATGTGGGCGATAGGTTGTGCACCTGTCACTTCTAGGTTGGATTCCGCGTCGGAGCTACCTCGCTTACGACTCACAAGTGGACGCGGAAATTGAGCAATCGCGTCAGTTCCCAATATCACGCAACGCACTGAGGTCGCGGACATATCGCTCGTTCATGCATCAATTGAATAAAACGAATATTCACAAAAGCGACAAGACTCGCGTTGTTGCGAATCGCTATCTCAGTTTGGAGGATTCCAATCATTGGCACCTTTCGTTGTTGAGAAGTTAGATAGTTCCTTATCGGTACCTGGGTACAGACTAGGGGCGATTAAAACACCGACCTATCCGTCCACATTCAAAGGTCCATGGGATGCAAGATTTGCTGGTCTCAAATCATTCAACTGATGGTCTAAGTTGACTCCTTTTTGACATGGGACGAGTGGGTGGATTTTTTCGCGTTAGATATTTGCGATGGTTTGGAAGACTGAGTCGACCGCATCGGAAACGCAATAATGAAAATTTTGCCAAATAAAACATTTGCTCAAAAATCAGGTCTTGGTGCGATTGCATTGGCTTGGAGTGTCATTCTAAATTGACGCACTGGAGTTTCGGTGCACGCATTGGTTGTCCAAACATGGATAGAGGGCGGCGCGAGTCGGTTGGACTGCTGATCAACTAGAACGGGCAATACGATCCCATACGTCCGTTCAGTTTGCAGGTAGCAGAAATCGCATACGGCTACTTGGGAAATTGAACGCGTCATCATTTTGACGCAATGGTACGAATCATGGCGCGGCGATTGCATTAAGCATCTCATTGCAAACGAGAGCAAGTTGTCCGCCAAGATTGAATGGGGGGTAACACCGCTGTTAACAATTTCAGTTGCGTGTTCATCCCAAAGTATTGAAATGAAAAACAAACCCCAACGCCAACAGACACAACGAGCCGAGACGCAGTTGCCCGAGTTGGGTCGGTCGTGTCTGTCTGCATTCGCTGAGCAGCTCAATCAGTTTGGAATTGGTTGCTGTTTTATGGAGCCAAGTAATTTGGCGATCCGAGAGTCGAACGCCGTCTTCGCGGAGTTTGTGCAGGTCAATGTGGATGAACTTGTCGGTACGCCGCTGAGTCTGCTTTTGCCTGCGATGGATGATTCCGGAGTGTTGCGAGATGTCGAGGCACTGAATGATGGCGAGCAATCGAGTTTCAGCAAAACTCTCTACGTGCAACGGGATGGTAATCAGCAACGGTGGGTGAAGGCGACTTTTCTGCGATGGGAGAAAGGCGATGAAGACGATGGTTCCATCGTCGCGACGGCCGTCGATATTACCGATAGCGTCAAAGCGGATCAGGAGCGTGACCAGGCATTGCAGCGGTTAGAGTTGGCCCAGAAGCATTCGAAGGTTGGTTGCTGGGAGCTGAGCGAGGAAAGCAATAGGGGTTGGTGGTCTAGGGAGTTGTTCGAAATCTTTGGATTGGATCCAAATGGACAACCGCCGACGTTCGAGCAGTTTATTGAGCTTGTTCATCCCGAAGATCGCGAAACCGTTATCGAAGCACAGAAGTCGGACTTGCACCTACACGATTCAATGGAACTGGAATTCCGTCGCAATCCTTTGCTCGGCGAAATGCGCTGGCTTCACGCTACAGTTAGGTCAATCCAACGCGGTGGTCAATTGATACGGTTTGGGACGACGCAGGACGTAACCTCGCGACACCAAATGGAATCGGCGCTTATCGCCAGCGAGAAGCTTTACCGTGAAATCGTGGAGACATCCGCTGAGGGGATCACGATTGTTGATGTCGATGGACGTGTCGCCAAAATGAATGATGTCGCGGCACAGATGCTTGGTTACGAGCCAGCGGATCTGATCGGCAAAAGTATCTTCAGCTTGATTGGAGAGGCGTCTAAAGATGATTTGCAAGCCAACTTCGAGAAACGCTCCGACGGCGTTTCCGAAGCCGTCGAGTACCGTGTTAAGCATCGGGACGGCCATGATGTTTGGGTCTTGGTGTCTTCACGTCCGTACTTTGACGACAACGGTGACTTTTGTGGGACGCGAAATGTGGTAGTGAACATTTCGCACCGAAAGCTCGCCGAGGAGATGGCGAGAAAGGCTGCCATCGCGAAAGCAAAGCTTGACATGCTTTCCATCCGTGAGCGAAACGTGTTCTCTCGAGTGGTCGCGGGTGACATGAACAAGGTAATAGCGAAGCGACTCGACATCAGCGAAAAGACGGTCGAACGTCATCGGTCCAACGTGATGAAGAAGCTCGGCGTCAAAAGCATCACCGAATTAGTAAGAATCGCATTGGATGCAGAATCGGTGGAGCACTGAAAATGGCAGCCGGCTTCGAAATTGCGATGCGATTATTGAGCGGATCTTCGGACGCTCTTCGGTCGGCGAGGATATCGACGACGGCGATGTGGGCTTAGGAGGCTGCAACGGGGTTGGGCGCCGCATAGCACACTCCGGGAGTCCGGCAGTATGAGGGATATCCCGCAATTGCGAACAAATTGAAGTAAGGGACCGATTTGCGACCGATATTATTAAAACGACCTTGAAGTATGGCTCAGCCGGCCGAAAACAATCATCGCTTGGGGCAAAGAGATGATCATTTTGAACCGGCTGGGCCTACTTCAATTTTTTATGCGCAAAAGTCTCCATCCCTGGCTGTTCATTTCTTAACACCAGCTAACCGTCGACTGAATTATCAGCAAAGACGACATCTGCGTTCTTAAAAACGCCGGATCACGAGTGATCCCGCTCAACTTAGTTAACGTCCCTAGCGGACTGTTGGCGACGAGGGCCACAGCCTTGGAATCGTGAATTGAACGAATCCGACGTCGAGAGACCAAAGAGCAGGAGCGTACCAAACTTGATATCTCAAGTAGCGTTACCGGGCAGTCCAACACCCTAGGACTGGATTCAACCGCAGGACCCAAGCGTTCTCATCGACGCTTACGCTTCTATTCTTCGAGAAGATTGATCACCAGGTTGTTGCGGTGAATCACGTTTTCGTAGGGGCGATGTCCTAGGATCGCTTCGATTTCGATATTGGAACGTCCGGCAATCAGCGACATCTCTTGGCTGCGGTAGTTGCAGAGTCCGCGAGCGATCTCTTGATCATCCGGGGACACCAAGCTTACCACATCGCCGTGTGAGAAGACGCCATCGACCCGAACGATGCCTACGGCCAACAGACTGCGTCCCTTATCGCGGATGGCTTCCACTGCACCTTCGTCCAAATGCAGTTTGCCTACGGAAACAGCGGCACTGCCGATCCAGCGACGACGCCCACGTAGGGTTCGCTTGGGGGGGATGAACAGTGTGCCGACGGACTTCCCAGCGAACACCTGGTCTAGGACATCGTCTTGCCGCCCAGGGCCGATGATGGTTGGGTGGCCGTGCGAATTAGCCAGTCGAGAAGCGCGCAGTTTCCCTTCCATGCCGCCTTTGCTGAACGCCGAAGCTTTGTCCTCGGCCATGGACATGACATCCCCGTCAAGATCGCGAACCATTTCGATCTTTTGGCTGCTATCGTCATCGGGGTGGCCATCATACAGCCCGCGAACGTCGGTTAGCAAAATCAGCAACGCATCGTTAAACAGACCAGCGACGTGGGCCGCCAACCGATCGTTGTCGCCAAACGTAGTTTTCAATTCGGCAACAGCAACCGAATCGTTTTCGTTGACGACGGCGATTGAGCCGAATTCATGAATCCCGGTGAGCGCGTTGCGAACGTGCAAGTATCCACTTCGGCGTCGCAGGTCGTTCTTTGTCAGCAGGACTTGGGCAACGTGGTAACCACGCTGGATCAAGGAGTGTTCATAGGCGCGGATCAGGTCGGTTTGCCCGATTGCTGCGACCGCCTGAAGTTTCGCGATTCCGACGGGGCGTGTGGGTAAGCCGAGTTTGGCCACGCCTGCACCGACGGCACCACTACTGACCATGATGACATGGCGTCCGGTATCGGCGATTCGGGCCAACTGTGCAGCCAGAATGTCGACCCGTTCCAGGTCCAGTTTGCCGTCGCTGGTTGTGAGCACCCGTGTGCCAACCTTGACGACCACACACTTGGTTTCGTCGATAATCTGTTGCCGAATGACTTCGTGTTTACCATCGAAGTCCGCATCCGTCGCGGGGGATCTAGAGGTCATCGCTTAAAGTTGCTTTGCACCAAACGTGTCACCGAGCGTGAGGTCGCCAGTCTTGAGACCCTTGCTGAACCAGCGAACGCGTTGTTCGCTGGTGCCATGGTTGAAGGTTTCTGGTTGAACGTAGCCTTTGCTGCGTTTTTGTAGTGTGTCGTCGCCGATCGCTTGAGCGGCCACCAGAGCCTCTTCGATATCGCCCGCTTCGATGATGTCGTGCATTCGATTGGCGTGGTGCAGCATCACACCAGCGAAGAAGTCGGCCTGCAATTCCAGACGCACCGAGTACTTGTTGTATTCCACCTCGGGGACCTGTTGCCGAATTTGGTCGACTTGGTCGGTGTAACCCAATAGCTTTTGCACGTGGTGTCCCACTTCGTGTGCAACGACGTAGGCCTGGGCGAAATCACCCGGGGCGCCGAGTTGCCGTGACAGTTGTTCAAAGAATGAAGTGTCTAAGTAGACCTTTTGGTCCGCTGGGCAGTAGAACGGACCGGTCCCACTGCTGGCCATGCCACACCCGCTGCGGACCTGATCTTTGAACAAAACCAGTACTGGCTTTTCATAATTCCGGTCATTGGCAGCAAAAAGTCGTGTCCAAACGTCTTCGGTATCGGCAAAAACCGTTTTCACGAAATCGCCCGCTTCTTTTTCGGCGGCCGTCAGTTCAACCCCCCCGGGGCCAGCTTGCTGCGCGGGTTGGTTCTGGCGTGCTTGTTGCAAGAACTGTTGTGGATTGCCACCCAAGAGACCGATAATGATTGCGATCACCACCACGCCTAAGCCACCACCCACGGCAGCCACGGGGCGTCCGAGCGTCCGCCGGTCTTCCACGTTGTCACTTTGTCGTCTGCCACGCCATCGCATCGGTCCGCTCCCGCTGAAATAATCGATCGTTCGAGCCTGAATTGTGCCAAACGGAGGCGCTGATCGGAAGGCGGCGATTTGTCAATCGACGGGTTTCTGGTCTAATGAATCGATTCAGCGTCTTCCCCGCCGCCCGTTTGCAGTGATTTCATGCAACTCCCCATTTATCAAAAAAACGAACTGAACGTCGCCACCCCTCCGGCGACCGCTACCGACCAAGACGCAGAGTCTGGCAAGCCACGGGGACAATATGCAGTCGTATCGCTTGGCTGCCCCAAGAATCTCGTTGACACCGAGCAAATGCTGGGACGTTTAGACGCCGATGGCTATCGGATGGTCGATTCCGTTGATGGAGCCGATTTCGTGGTCGTCAACACGTGCGCGTTTATCGATTCAGCCCGCGATGAATCGATGGCTGCGATTGACGAAATGTTGACGCTCAAACGCGAAGGCAAGCTTCGCAACGTTGTCGTCACCGGATGCTTGGCCGAACGGCAACAGGGCAAGTTGCTCGAAGACCGGCCGGACATCGATGCCTTGGTAGGCGTCTTTGGACGCAACGACATTGTTTCGGTCGTGGACGATCTGTATTCCGGATTGGAAGAACAACGCACCGTCTTCAAGCCGGCTGCGGTGAATCCGTTGTCCGATGCGATGCGGTCCGCTGTCACGCCGCGGCACTTTGCCTATTTGAAAATCAGCGAAGGTTGCGATCGGCTCTGCACCTTCTGTGCGATTCCCAAGATGCGTGGCAAGCACTTCAGCAAACCGATCGAGCAGATCGTCGATGAAGCCAAGCGGCTCGGCGATAGTGGCGTGCGTGAAATCGTTGTCGTGGCCCAAGACACAACCTATTACGGAATGGACCGCTACGGCAAACCACGCCTGACGGAACTCCTGCAGCAACTCGACCAAATCGATTCCGTCGACTGGATTCGCTTGATGTACTTCTATCCCATGTACATCGACGATGCGTTGATCGACACGATTGCGTCGGCCAAACGGATTGTGCCTTACATCGATATGCCGCTACAGCACGCCAGCGATTCGATGTTGAAACGGATGGCACGCAAGACGACTCGCAAGTTGCAAACCGAGATCGTTCACAAGCTTCGGGATCGAATTGATTCGCTGGTCATGCGTACGACGATGATCACGGGTTTCCCAGGTGAAACCGAAGACGACTTCCGTGAGTTGTTGGACTTTGTCGATGAATCCCAATTCGAAAACCTAGGCGTGTTCACGTACTCCATCGAAGAAGACACACCGGCGGCCCGCCTGCCCGACCGGGTCGATCCTGCCGTGGCGATTCGCCGGCGTGATGAATTGATGGCGCTGCAGCAAAGCATTGCCTTTGAGTGGAATGCCAGCCGAGTTGGCGGTGTGGAAGATGTCTTGATCGACGCTCCCATGCCTGAGCAAGAGGGTGTCTTCATCGGCCGAACACGAAACGAAGCTCCCGATGTCGACGGCTTGGTTTACGTGTCCCAGGTTAACGAAGACGCCCCAGTGGAAGTCGGCCAAATCCGTCCCTGTGAGATCGTCGCCTCCCAAGGCTATGACCTAGCCGCCGCCGCAGTGGAATAGTGCTGGCGGTAGCGAAATACTGCACAAGCAGCCGTTATGTTTCTTTCATGGGCGTCGAGCTCATGTATGTTGCAAACGACTGATATCCACTCTTTGCCCTAACTTGGCTTTGGTTTACCAATTCACGCGCCGAGGTTAGAGAGACCACTCCATGCGCAAGCTATGGGCTGTAGGATCTATCTGGTGGACGGGCTATAATCCCCCCCCAAGGAATTGCAGTTTACAAAAAGCAACTGATATTGATTGGGGTTAGAGGCGATGGAACTATTCGATGTGCTTACTCGCTTGGCATCGCGACTTGAATCACAGCGTGAGCTATTGGGTACGGAAGAAGCAACTAAAAATGCTGTCATCATGCCCATCATCAATGCGCTTGGGTACAACGTCTTTGATCCAACGGAGGTAATTCCCGAATTCACTGCTGATGTGGGAGTGAAAAAGGGAGAGAAGGTTGACTATGCAATCGTCCTCAACGGTGAACCTACGATTCTGATCGAGTGTAAAGGGATCAATACCAAGCTCGATTTTAAGCATGCGTCCCAGCTATACCGGTACTTCGGTGTTACCGCTGCTCGGTTTGCTGTGCTCACTAACGGTCAGCACTTCTGGTTTTACACTGATCTTGATTCGCCAAACAAAATGGACACAAAGGCGTTTTTTAAATTCGATCTAAACGATTTCGATGCTCGTGATGTAGCTGAGCTGAATAAATTCGGCAAGTTGGTGTTCAACCTGGAGAACATTCTTGCGAATGCGACTGAGTTGAAATTTACGCAACAACTCGGTTCTGTGCTTGCTTCCGAAGTTGAGTCACCGAGCGACGAACTGGTCAAGCATTTGACTTCAAAGATCTACGAAGGTCGTTTCACATCAGCCGTTTGCGAGCAATTTCGCCCTTTGGTCAAATCGGCTTTTCGCGACTTTATAAACGATAAGCTGAGTAGTCGTTTGAAATCTGCATTACAGGGCGTCGATATTGATACCGAGCAACCCAGCGATACTGGTGATAGAGATGAGCCAGATGATGGGATTGTCACGACTGCGGAGGAAGTTGAGGGCTTCCACATTGTCCGAGCTATCCTAGCCAAGCACCTGCCAATCAAGCGTGTCGTGATGCGGGACACTAAAAGCTATTGTGGTGTATTGCTGGATGACAACAACCGAAAACCAATCTGCAGGTTGCATTTCAATGGATCGCAAAAGTACATAGGCACTTTTGATGCAGAGAAAAACGAAACTCGAAATCCAATAGAGCGTTTAGAAGCAATCTACGACTTTGAAGATCAGCTTGTATCTTCCGTCGGTCGTTACGATGGCAATGGGGATTCGAAGCCAGTTTCTGATTCCGACGAATAGTCTTAGTAGCCACCAGGCTCCTTTGGAAAGAGAAAACGCCTTCGTCAAGAAATTGACTAGAGCGTTTTAGAAAAGGATGTAGGCGGTGTCCCGAGAATCCGGTGCTCTGAATTCTGTCGAATCCAGCTACAAAAACCAATCACGTAACGACCCAAAGTAGGCCGGATGAAGGAGGCTTTGCGACGCCCATCCGGCAGTCGCGTGAATGCCGGAACGTCGCTACGCTTGGTCCGGCCTACGAACCACAAACTGAATTCTGGCGAACCCAGCTACCGGGATCGGGCACGTTAAATCTCAAAATGCTCTAGACGTGGCTAAGCGTAATTGAACAACCGTCCCGAAAGCAGTTTCTTGAGACGGTTGTTCTCGATTGTGATCTTGCTTTCCTTGAATCGATTGATGGAAGTACGTGTTAGTGGCTGAGAGGTTAACCGCTTACTCCCACTGAGTTGCCGCGAAATCTAGGAAGTATTGCCAGTCTGTGGGGGACAGTTGATGGGCACCGCGGCGGATGTGGTATCCGGTCTTGCCGATGTGCCGTGGGGTCTCCAGTGCAGGCATTTGCAATTCGGTGATCGAGTTTTCGCCCAGCAGTCGGTAAACGGGTGCGGCAGCGACCACTGCGGCGTATTCGCCTTTGGGGTCGGCCCATAGGTCCAGGTCAGCACTGGCAACATAGACGGCTCGTGGGGCGATCAACGCTAGCAATTCATGTTGATCGATCGGTAGCTTGTCTTCGTGATCTGCGTAGGCGTTGAAGTTTTTGCTGAACCAGTGCGGGAATGCGGTGGTGATGCGGCTGACGGTTTCGCCGAAACGCCGGCGTGATAATGCTGCGCCGCCACAACCTGAATCGTTGCTGTAGGCGATCGAAAAGCGGGGGTCTTCGGCGGCTGCCCAGAGTGCCGTCTTGCCTGCGCGGGAATGTCCGGCGATCGCGGTCCGCGATGAGTCCACTTCAGGCTGGGCGATCAGGTAATCCAACACGCGACTGCCGCCCCATCCCCACGCGGACAGGCTTCGCCAAGCATCATCTTGGGGTGACTGACCGTTGGCGAAGAAGGAACGGATGCCGTTGGCGTAGCCGTCTTTACGGTCTGGGTCGACGTCGGATGTATGGAAGGCGGCGGTGGCGTATCCTTGTTCGATCAGTTTCTGTACCGGCCAAATGGGATCGCCTTGATCGGCAACGGTTTGAACTGAACTGGCGTGGCGATTGTTGATCAATACGATCGCCGGGGCCTTCCCCTTCGCTGAGTTTGGGATGAAAGCGGTAAACGGAAATTTGAACTCGCGGCCATCGATGGTGATGATGGCTTGCATGTCACGCCCGGTGGCGAGACCAGCGAATAGGTTGTCCTGTTCAGATAGTTTTTCGAAACGAACGGCATAATCCGTTTCGGGTCGGCGTCCATAGACCTCACGCCGGAACAGTTCGAGCAGTTCGTTACGTCGGCCTGTCTCCCATTCTTGATTTGACGTCACGGGGCTGCCGTCGGACATCTTAAGCGGATTGGGAAGAACGAAGCTCGGCACGTCGGCTTCATCGTAAATGAACTGCGGGTTCCGTTTGGAATCCTTGGCTACCTGTTCGGGATTGGCCTGCCATGGTGTTCCCGGTTGTTGCGCCGAAAGAGAGCTCAGTGTTGTGAGCATCAACCCGAACGCGATAAGCCGTGCAAAGAGGCTGTGTCGTGCGAGGACGCTAGGTTGGACGACGTGGGACTGGATGTGGGGCGTCATGTGAACTTTGGGTGGGTAGGTGGGGCAGGAAGGGGGGAGAGTTATTGCTAACCTCCAATGTCGGCGAGATGTCACAAAAGTTGTTGCCGGATTTCAGGCTTGTACTGGATCAGGAAGGCGGAATGCCCTGCTGAACGAGCACGATGGATCTCGCTGAGCTGATCAGGCGAACCGTGCGGCACGCTTCTGCTGAACGGTGGCTTGTTTGGCAACGCACCATGATATTGGCCCCAGAAAAGGATACTGGATCTAGGAAAGGGCCGCGTGAACCGGCATGCTGCCCCTGATGGACGCTCGGTCCGGACGACATCGCAGCCAAGATTTCAGTGGAAGCGAGTGGCTACGAGTATCGTCAAACGAGGCACGAGGTGGGAGCACGAAAGATGTGCTGGTGCCTTGTTGCCGCACGAGAGTGTGCGGCGTTAGCGAGTTTAAGAGAACTGCCGACTAAGCCATCTTGGCTTCGTAAGCTGAAATTTTGTCTTCGTGTTGAAGCGTTTCAGCAATGCTGTCGAGACCTTGAAGCAGTTTGTGCTTACGGCTCTGATCGACATCAAAGGATCGGTCAAAACCATGCCCGTCGCTGATCGTTTGATCTTCTAGATTAACGGTCAGTTGGTACGGGTTGCCCTTTGCTGCACGTTGGAACAATTCATCAACATCGGCTTCGCTCAGTGCGATGGGCAGGAGCCCATTGTTGAAGCAGTTGTTGAAGAAAATGTCGGCGAACGAAGGGGCGATCACGACACGGAACCCGTAATCGTCAAGTGCCCAAACAGCGTGTTCACGGCTGCTGCCGCTGCCGAAGTTATCGCGGGCGATCAGTACCGAGGCACCTTTGACGTTCACTCGGTTGAGTTCGAATTCCGGATTATCGGTTTTGCCGTCATCCAAAAAACGCCAGTCAAAGAACAGGAACTGACCGAAGCCAGTCCGTTCGATGCGTTTAAGGAATTGCTTGGGGATGATTTGGTCGGTGTCAACGTTGGCTCGATCGAGGGTCGCGACCACGCCGGTGTGGATGGTGAAGTTTTGCATGATGGAAGTGTGAAAGTGAGAAGCGGCGAAGGGCCACAGATACGGTTTACGTTCGTGGCCCTGAATTGTGGAACGACCGACGCCTTCTAGGCTCGGTAGTCCCAATCGCGGATGTCGACGAAGTGACCTTTGATCGCGGCTGCGGCAGCCATAGCGGGACTGACCAAGTGAGTCCGTCCGCCCTTGCCTTGGCGTCCTTCAAAGTTCCGATTGCTTGTGCTGGCACAACGCTCACCAGGTGCAAGCTTGTCGGGGTTCATTGCCAAGCACATGCTGCAACCCGCTTCTCGCCAGTCGAAACCTGCTTCGGTGAAGATCTTGTCGAGTCCTTCTTTCTCGGCTTGCGTTTTGACCTGACCGCTACCGGGCACGATCATCGCGCTGACCGTGTCGCTGCAGTGATGCCCCTTGATGACTGCTGCGGCGGCTCGCAAATCTTCGATTCGTGCGTTGGTGCACGAGCCGATGAAGACACGGTTGATTTCGATGTCGGTGATTGGCGTGCCCGCTTTCAGATCCATGTACTGTAGCGACAAAGCGATGGTCTTCTGTTCGTTGGGATCGCTCACCGAAGCTGGGTCGGGAACGGTCGCATCGACGCTGCACACTTGGCCGGGGTTGGTTCCCCAGGTGACTTGTGGGCGAATGTCGCTGCCTTGGTAGACGTTGCTGCGATCGTAAGAGGCGCCCTCGTCGGTTGGCAACTTTTTCCACTGCTCGACTGCAGCATCGAAGTCCTTAGGAGCTTCGGGACGGCCACGAAGGTAGTCGAACGTGGTTTGATCCGGTGCGATCATGCCGGCTCGAGCACCCGCTTCGATCGACATGTTGCAAACGGTCATTCGTTCTTCCATTGTCAACGCGCGAACGCAGTCGCCGGTGAACTCCAGAACGTAGCCGGTACCGCCCGCGGTTCCGATCTCGCCGATCAAATACAGGATCATGTCCTTGGCGGTTACGCCGCGTGGCAATTCGCCATCGACGCGCAGTTCAAACGTCTTGGGCTTAAATTGCAACAGCGTTTGCGTGGCCAAAACGTGTTCGACTTCGCTGGTACCGATACCGAAGGCGAGTGATCCGAAAGCACCGTGCGTCGCGGTGTGCGAGTCGCCGCATACGATCGTCATACCGGGTTGGGTGTAGCCATTTTCGGGGCCGATGACGTGAACGATTCCTTGGCGGACGTCGTCGATGTCAAACAAGCGAACGCCGAACTCTTTGCAATTGTTGCGAAGAGTGTCGATTTGTTTCTTGGCGATGGGGTCCGCGATCGGCAAGCTTCGGTCCGACGTGGGCACGTTGTGATCGGGCGTCGCGATGGTTCGCTCGGGGCGGCGAACGGGGCGGTTGTTGATCCGCAGTCCTTCGAACGCTTGTGGCGAGGTGACTTCGTGGACCAAGTGCAGGTCAATGTAGACAATCGCAGCTTCGTCCTTGGGGGCGTGGACGACGTGTTGGTCCCAGATTTTGTCCAGCAGGGTTTGCTTGCCAGAGACGGGAGCTGGGGAGCCGACGGGTGCGGGGGCCGTGGATGAGTCGGGCATCGAAGGGGGTGTCAATGTGGGAAATTGGGACGCGAGAACTGTTTCTCGCTACCCGCTCCACTGTCAACACTGGCCCGGTAAATGTCAACGGCTACGGAGGTAGCTATTGGGCAAATCACAACGCCGGGCGAAGAAAAAGGCGTGATTTGGGGCCTCGCAGCGTGGCAGCCAAGTCGGCGTATCTAGCGGCTTGGCTGGCCTCCCAAGCAAGCAGTTTGGATCTTCCAAACCGCTCAGCAATTTTAAGTCGTTGGGCCTAAACGGGCTCTTCGATGAATTCGCGGATTCGATCGGTCTGACCCGGGACGATGCGAGTGATGCTGACCTTGGTTCGGCGTAATTCTTCGATTTCGTCGATCAATTGGGTTAGCAGGTCAGCGACCTCCGAGCCGGCGTTTTCGCCAATATTCACCATCAACGCTTTTCGTGAGTTGTAGCTAAGGCCGCGGTTATTCATGTCAGAAGACTCCAAAATCGATCAAAAACAGAAAAAGTGGGACAACTGCGAGTTGTCGATGAGGCCCTCGGCGGCGTGCCTAACGCACGTATACCTATTGGGGCGACTGGGCAGTTTAACCCGGCCCGGTTTGCCTACAGCTGTAAATTTACTCAACCGTCACACTCTTCGCCAAATTGCGTGGCTTGTCGACATCACAACCCCGCAAAACCGCAATATGGTACGACAGTAATTGCAGCGGAATAACTGATACAATCGGCTGTAAGAACTCCGGAACTTCGGGAATCATGACGACATCGTCAGCGATTTTGCGAATTTCAGTATCATCGCTGCTGGCGATCGCGATTACGGGGCCGCCTCGAGCTTTGACTTCTTCCATGTTGGCCAGCACTTTGTCGTACGTTGTGCCGCGAGGCATGATGAAAATGCTGGGTGTGACCTTGTCGACCAGAGCAATGGGGCCGTGTTTCATCTCGGCCGCGGGATAGCCTTCGGCGTGGATGTAGCTGATTTCCTTCAGCTTCAGTGCCCCTTCCAGAGCGGTGGGGAAGTTGTACCGCCGGCCCAAGTACAGCACGTTGGTAGCGTTTTGGTACTTTTCAGCGACTTTCCGCACCTCGGCGTCGCAGGTCAGTGCCTGTTCTACGGCGGAGGGCAAACGCCGCAAATCTTCGATGATTCGGCCACCGGTTTCGAAACTCATGTGCCGCATACGACCGAAGTACAACGCTAGCATTGCTAAGACACAGCACTGACTGGTGAACGCTTTCGTACTGGCAACGCCGATTTCGGGGCCAGCATGCAGGTACACGCCGCCGTCGGATGCTTGGGCAATGGAGCTGCCGACGACATTGCAAATCGCGAGTGCTCGGTGACCTTTTCGCTTCGTTTCGTTCAAGGCGGCAAGCGTATCGGCCGTTTCACCACTTTGGGTGATTCCAAAGACGAGCGTATTGTTTTCGATCGGCGGATTGCGATACCGCAGCTCGCTGGCGTATTCCACGTTGACGGGAATCCGCGATAGTTCCTCAATCAGATATTCGCCCACCAGAGCCGAATGCCAACTCGTACCGCAGCCGGTCAGGATGATCCGTTCGACGCTACGGAGTTGTTGAGGCGTCAGATTCAAACCACCAAAGACCGCGGTTGCGTCTTGGTCGTTCAGTCGGCCACGCATCGCGTTACGAAGGGCATCGGGTTGTTCGTATATTTCCTTCAACATGTAGTGGTCGTAGCCGTTCATGCTGACTTCGCCAGAATCAGCTTCGAGCGGCTGAATATTGACGCGAACCTTGCCGCTGTCCCGGTGGAGCACCGAAAAACCGTCGGCCGTTAAGACAGCCAGTTGATGGTCGGCCATGTAGACGATGCGGTCGGTTCGTCCAGCGATGGGGGACGCGTCGGAGGCCACGAAATACTCGCCTCGGCCGACTCCGATCACCAAGGGGCTACCGAAACGAGCGGCGATCATGAAGCCGGGTTTGTCACGGAAGACAATCGCTAGCCCATAAGTGCCGCGCAATTGAGCAACCGCCCACTGCACCGCGGTCACGTAACGAGCATGCGGTTGGTCGTCGATTTCGGGCGTGTTTTTTAAGCCATCGGCGATTAGGTGAGCAATCACCTCGCTGTCGGTTAGCGATTTGAACTCGTAGCCTTTCTCGATCAGGCTGTCTTTCAAGACCTGGTAATTCTCGATGACCCCGTTGTGGACCAGCACGACTTCGCCGTCACCGCCTTGGTGAGGGTGAGCGTTTTCTTCCGTCGCGGGGCCGTGTGTTGCCCAGCGAGTGTGTCCCAGGCCCAGCGTGCCCGCTGGAGGCGTGCCGAGCCGGTCGGCGAGCGACTGGATGCGTCCGACCGAGCGCGTAACGGCGATTCCTGCTTCACCGAAGATCGCGACGCCAGCACTGTCGTAGCCGCGGTACTCCAGCCGACGGAGGCCATCGACCAGGAACTCTGCCGCGTCATCGGCACCGACGTATCCAACAATTCCACACATGATTTAGAACTTCAAGTTCGACCGAGTGAAGACCCAGAGAATGAAAAAAGCAGAGGTCGAATGCGGGGTATTCAACGCAGCGACAAGTCCCGGTGTCTCAATTCACGCCAGCGAAGTCAAGACGGGCGTGAAATTCAAGCGGATTTCGTGGCATTCGCTCCGCTGACCGACCACAATATTAGCATTGACTTTTAATTGCGGGTGGCAAGAATGACGGTGGACAAGGCTCCGCAAAGTGCCTCATACGGGCTGGTTTCTTCACGAAAACTACTCATTGGGTCGCCAAAAGAGACTTTTTGACCGAAAATCGCTGGATTACTTTGAAAATGCGGCGGGAGGTTGGGGGTCGATACGCATTTCCTTATTGAAGAGTTTGCCTGGTTTGGGCATTCTTTTCGGACACCTTTCCCGGTTAATATTGAATTTGGATGGATGGGACATGCCACGCTTTTGAGCGTGGTGACTTTTATTTTCATTTTTTACGTCAGACGGAACCTATGAACTTTTCACCGAGCACGCTCGCTCCCGAAAAGCCGAACAACGGCACGTCAAACGTTTCTGCGAAAGCGCAAGCTGCTCAAACGTCCGCGGGCATCGGCTCACAGACAGATACTACTGAAAATGCGGAGATTACCGACGAGCAACTCATTGCGAGATATCGCAAGAGTGCCGACCGGGCAATCTACGAAACACTCATGCGCCGATACGAACGCGAGATCTACGCGTATCTGCGACGCTATATGGGCAACGCCGAAATGGCTGAAGACGCGTTCCAAGGAACGTTTCTGCAGGTTCACCTCAAGTGCCATCAGTTCGATCCAGCAAGACGATTTCGTCCCTGGCTCTATGCGATCGCGACGAATCAAGCGATCGACGTTCAACGTCGCAACAAGCGGCACAAGATGGTGAGTTTGGATCGCCCCGCCGGTGGGCAAGACGACGATCGTGGTGGAAGTTGGTCTGAAAAACTGGTCGGTGCAGGCGCTGATCCGCTGGTCGAAGCTTCCCGCGAAGAAAACGGTCGCTGGGTTCACGAAGCTGTCGAGTCGCTTGGCGAACCGATGCAGCAGGTTGTGGAGTTGGTTTACTACCGCGGACTGAAGTACCGCGAGGCAGCCGACGTTCTCGGTATTCCTGTCGGGACGGTGAAGAGTCGTTTGCACGCAGCAGTGCATCGCCTGACTGGACTTTGGGACGACTCACACGAAGGTGTCCCGGAATAGCCGTACCGCGTAACGGTGAAGTTGGGCTGCAGCCCATTTGCCAATCAGCTACCTAAGCTCATTTCGAACCACCGCTTTTGACGGTGGTTTTTTTATGTCTTGGTAGTTTCGACGCACCGCGTCCAGCAACTTAACCCGGGGCAGAATGCCGCAACGAAGCCCTATTGTTTTGTGGTGCCGACTAGCCGATTCTCAATTCAGTTTTAGTGAGTTGCGCAACGAGCACTTGCGGATGCATTAACCTGTGTCGGTTGCACGATTGCAGTGCCAATCTCTTTTCATTTTCACCACTCCATCTTTCCTGCCCCTCAAGGAATCGCACGATGCCACAAGCCGCCGTCGCTACCGGTGAAGTCCGTCCCATTCGCAAGCTTCTGGTTGCTAACCGCAGTGAGATTGCAACTCGGGTATTTCGCTCGGCCACGGAGTTGGGAATCAAGACGGTCGCGATTTATTCGCACGAAGATCGGTACGCTTTGCATCGGTTTAAAGCGGACGAGGCATACCAGATCGGCGAGCCAGGCGAGCCGATTCGTTCTTATTTGAACATTGACGCGATTGTCGAAATTTGCAAAGTGCACGGCGTCGATGCTGTGCACCCGGGTTACGGTTTCCTGTCAGAAAACCCTGACTTTGCCAAGGCGCTTGAGGACGCTGGAATCTTGTTTGTCGGTCCCAGTGAGCGGTCTTTGCGTGACCTTGGTGATAAGACCAGTGCACGGCATTTGGCCCAAGTTGCTGGCGTGCCTGTGTTAGGCGGTACGGCGCAGGCGGTGACCTCACTGCACGATGCTGAACGTGCAGCCGAAGATCTTGGTTTTCCAATCATGTTGAAGGCGGCTAAGGGCGGTGGTGGTCGCGGCATGCGTGTCGTGATGTCGCCCGATGAATTGGCTTCGTCTTTGGAAGCCGCCCAGCGTGAGGCGAAGACCGCCTTCGGTAGCGACGAGGTTTTTCTAGAGAAGTTCGTCAGGCGTGCTCGGCACCTTGAAGTGCAACTTCTGGGTGACCGACATGGAAACCTGGTGCATCTTTACGAGCGAGATTGCAGCGTTCAGCGACGTCACCAGAAAGTGGTTGAGTTGGCTCCGGCGCCCAATCTGTCGCCTGAGATGCGAGCGGATATTTGCGCCGCGGCGATCAAAATCGGCAAGGCTGTCGGGCTGCAAGAAGGTGGCGGTGAATCGAAAGGATACGAGAATGCAGGTACCGTCGAGTTCTTATTGGACGTCGACGACAATCGGTTCTACTTCATTGAAGTCAACCCGCGAATTCAGGTGGAGCATACCGTGACCGAAGAGGTCACGGGGATCGACATTGTGCGTAATCAGATTTTGGTTGCCCAAGGTCACCGTTTGGATAGCGATATCGTCGGTTTGAAGTCACAAGACGAAATTCGTACAAGTGGCTTTGCGATGCAGTGCCGGGTCACGACGGAGGATCCCGCATCGGACTTCCGTCCCGATTATGGTCGGATTAGTCACTACCGTAGTGCGGCGGGTTTGGGCATTCGATTGGATGCTGGCAGCGCTTACAGCGGCGCGGTCGTCAATCCATTTTACGATTCCATGTTGGTGAAAGTGACCGCGCGAGCTCCCACGCTGGAATCGGCTGCGTCGCGAATGGATCGAGTTCTGCAAGAGTTCCGTGTGCGGGGTGTGAAGACCAACATTCCGTTTTTGTTGAAGCTGGTTAACCATCCAACCTTTTTGGCCGGTGAGGCGACGACTCGGCTGATCGATACGACGCCTGAATTGTTCCGTTTACCACGACGACGGGACCGAGCGACGAAGCTGCTGACCTATTTAGGCGAAACGATTGTTAACGGGAATTCGCTGGTGGCGGGACGCCCGGTTTCGACCCGCACCACGCCAGCACCTGTACCCAAGTTTAAACTCGCCGAAAAGCCACCACGCGGAACGGCTGACATTTTCCGAGAGGAAGGTGTAGACGGGTTGGTCAAATGGATCGGCCAGCAGAAAGGCTTGTTGATCACCGACACCACGATGCGTGATGCTCACCAATCCTTGTTGGCAACACGAGTGCGTACCCATGACATGTTGCAGATCGCACCGGCATATGCCCATTTAGCACCCCAATTGTTTTCACTAGAGATGTGGGGCGGTGCCACGTTCGATACCTCGATGCGGTTCTTGCGTGAATCACCTTGGCAACGGTTGGCGGATCTACGTGCTGCGGTGCCCAATATCTTGACTCAAATGTTGCTTCGGGCAAGCAACGCGGTGGGATATACCAACTACCCCGATAACGTTGTTCGTTTGTTCGTGCGTGAAGCGGTGCAAGCGGGGATGGATATCTTCCGTGTGTTTGATGCGTTGAACTGGGAAGAGAACATGCGTGTCGCGATGGATGCGGTACTGGCCGAAGGTGGCATTTGTGAAGCATCCATTTGTTACACCGGTGATTTGCAAAACCCTGGCCGAACGAAGTATGGCCTGAAGTACTACGTTGAGCTTGCGAAGAAACTGGAAGCCGGTGGCGCCCATTTGCTGGCGATTAAAGACATGGCTGGTTTGCTGAAACCGCAAGCCGCCATCACGCTGATGCGAGCGCTTCGGCAAGAGGTTGGTTTGCCGATCCATTTGCACACTCACGACACCGCGGGCATCCAAGCGTCCACGCTTCTGGCGGCGGCGGGGGAAGGTTTGCAAATTGCTGACGCTGCATTGGCACCGCTGTCCGGTGGTACCAGCCAAGTGAACCTAAACACGTTGGTTGAAGCACTGCGGTACACCGATCGTGAATCGTCGCTGGATGGCGATACCCTGACGCAGTTGGCTACCTATTGGCAAGCGGCTCGTGAGTTCTATCGTCCCTTCGAATCGGACGTGTTACCGGCGACGGGTGACTTGTATGAACACGAAATGCCGGGCGGGCAATACACGAACTTGTATCAGCAAGCACGTGCACTCGGCCTTTCGGATCGCTGGGCGGGCGTGTGCCGAGCTTACGCGGAAGTCAACGAGTTGTTTGGCGACATCGTGAAGGTCACGCCGACCAGTAAGGCGGTTGGTGACATGGCGTTGTTCTTGGTTGCGAACGAAATGTCGGCAAAGGATGTGCTGACCAGCGACAAACAACTCGCGTTCCCCGCCAGTGTGCTGGATTTGATTGGCGGTCGGATGGGCCAGCCGCCGGGCGGTTTCCCAGCCAAAGTCTCCGAGATCATCTTAGGCGGCGAGGAACCGTTGTTGGTTCGTCCAGGTTCGACGATGCCGGATGCGGATATCGAGGCGGCAAAGGCGAAAGCTGCCGAGATGACTAAGGAACAACCTAGCGATCGTGACGCGGTGACCTACCTGCTTTATCCGAAGGTGTTCGAAGAGTTCTGTGCACATCGTGAAAAGTATGGCGATGTGGATGCTTTGCCAACGCCAAACTTCTTGTACGGGCAAGAGCCTGGTGATGAAATCGCGGTCGACATCGAGCCTGGGAAGCGATTGATCGTCAAGTTCTTAGCCGTTGGACAGCCTTATCCCAATGGGGCCCGGACGGTGTTCTTCGAACTGAACGGCCAACCGCGGGAAGTCGAAGTCATTGACCGGTCGCTTGATGTCGATGTGAAAGCGGCGATGAAGGCAGACCCCAGTGATGTAAGCCATGTATCGGCATCTATGCCGGGAATGGTGATCACGGTCACCGCGGCGGAAGGCGAGAAGGTTAAGGCGGGCCAGAAGTTGTTGGTTCTTGAAGCGATGAAGATGGAGACGACCATCAATGCACCCGCCGATGGGACTTTGAAAAAGGTGTACACACCGCCGGGGACTCAAGTCGAAGCCGGTGACCTATTGGCCATCGTAGAATAGACATAAGAGTCACTGACCAATCTCTGGAGATCATAGCGATGGATACACAGCAGCTTACTTGGCAAGCATTGGCCAGTGCATTATCGGATTCGGTAATCATGGTCCGCGAGGATGCCTCGATCTTTTTCGCGAACGACTTTGCCTGCCAAAGCCTGGGGTACACGCTTGATGAGATGATCACCATGCGGGTGCCCGATATCAGCCCGACTTATCAAGAGTCGACCTGGAGTGACGTTTGGAAGCGATTTCGAGACTCGGGTACGGTGCGGTTTGAGTCGCGGCATTTACACCGAGATGGACATGAGTTTCCAGTGTTGGTGAACACGACGTTTAACGACCAAGCGTTTGACTTTCCGTTCATCATTGCGCACGTCAAGGATGTGTCCGAACCGGTTGTTAATCGCCAGCGTTTGCAGTTGGCTGTGCAGTCGGCCAAGGTCGGCTTTTGGGACATGAACGTCAACGATAATCATATCTATGTGTCGCCGGAGCTATGCGATCAGTTAGGGCTGCCTCATGATGCAGATTGGAATCTGCAAACGTGGATCGATTTGCTGCATCCGGATGACCGCAGCAAGGCGATCGACCACGCTCAAAACTTCTTGAACGGCCAAGATGAGAATTACATTAGCTGGTTTCGATTGCGACATGCTGATGGGACCTATCGCTGGATCGAATCACGTGGTTGCTATGTCCGAAACGAGCATGGTGAGTTAATGCGTTTCATGGGGACACATCTGGATATCACGGCCCAAAAGGCGATCGAAAATGAGGTGCGACGAAACCTCAAGGCAACCGAGGTCGTCAAGCGATCGTTGCAACGCAGCAACGATGATCTTGAGCAGTTTGCATACGTGGCTTCTCACGACTTGCGGGCCCCGCTGCGTGGTCTGAAGCATTTGAACGACTGGATTCGCGAAGATATCGCTGACGCTTCGCTGGAACTACCAGAGTCGATTTCAGAACACCTCAGGAAGATGGAAGATCAGGTTCGCCGGATGGACTCGTTGCTGGCAGGACTGTTGGAATATTCGCGGGTTGGGCAACGTCAGCATATGCAACGGGAAGTTAACCTGAGCGAGATCCTCGATGATGCGGTCAAAATGGCGGGGGTTCCGAAAGGTTTCCGTGTGATCTATCCGGAACACACTCCGACTTGTGTCACCGTTCAAGAGATCCTGCAGCGAGTCTTGCAAAACTTGGTTGACAACGCTGTTAAACACCATGACCGCGAGACCGGCACGATCAAGATTGAATGTGTTGAAGGCGAAGACGAGTTTGTGTTCAGCGTCATTGATGACGGCCCAGGGATCGAAAGCAAGTTTCGCGGCCGGATTTTTGAGATCTTTCAGACGCTGCAAAAGTCGAAGGATCAGGGCACGACAAGTGGGTTAGGGCTGACCATTGTCAACAAACTGCTCAGCAATGTTGGGGGGGCGATCGAGGTCTTGGATGCTAAACCGAGGGGGGCAGAGTTCCGATTTGTCTGGCCAAAGCAGTTGGAACTGTCTGAACCGGTAAACCCAGACAAATTTCCCACAACGTAAAGTCTCACTGTCCGGCACGATTGGCCGCACCCATGACGGTCATTGGCGAATTTCGGGGTTGGAATCTTCACGAACAACCGCGCCGAAGGTTAGCGTATGCGTCTCTTGATGGAGTAACTCCTTCCTCTTAAGTAGACGCTGATGACCCACGAAGAATTTGACGCATCCGATTCCGATCCCGAAGGTGGAATCCCCGACACCGAGACAGCTTCCGTGTCAACGCACGCACGTTTTGATCCGGCGGATTTGACGAACAGCGATTCAAGCGTTGAAAATTTGGATGCTGAAGTCTCGAGTGCCAGCGAAGTCTCCGTTTCCAGCGAAGTTTATGACGACATCGGCGATGAAGATGACATCCCCGCACCGGTCAACCGCATTGATGCCGTCGCCGAAACGACTCTCGAACCCGCCGATTCAGCAGACGTTGACGCCGAACCGGTCGATGACTCATTCGTTGACAGTGTCAGCGAAGCTCCTGTCGCAGAGATCGCGGGTCTAGATTCTTCGTCCGATGAGATGACTTCCGGTGGCTTCCAGCCTGCAGGTTCTGAAGAAGAGCTTCTGGAACTTCAACAACCGTTTGTTGGCCGCTGGAACACGTTGATCAGCACCACGAACTGGGAAAAAGGCCGAATCATTAGCCAGTGGCGTGATGCCTTGATCGAAGCGGGAGCACCCGCCACTGAGTATTCCGATGAAGCTTGGGCATCGCGTGTGGGTGGCGTTACATCGCCGCACGTGGGGCGGTTGCGTCGCGTGCATGATCGTTTCGGCGATCAAGCCAAGACGTACGAGTCGTTGTACTGGAGTCACTTTCTGGCCGCGCTGGATTGGGACGACGCAGCACTTTGGCTTCAAGGTGCAGTCGAAGAAAAGTGGTCGGTCTCGCAAATGCGAGAGCAACGTTGGAAGACGAATGGCGAAGTCGAATCGGATCGCCCCAATGGTAGCCAGATCGTTGAAGTCGATCTTGATGAAGACACCCCGGACCTAGGTGCGGCTCCAGCACAAGGTGAAACGACGCGGGACTATGACGGTGACACCGACGGCATCGCATCTGGACCAGCTTATGAAGCACCCGACTTCGGCGATGAAAGCGAACTCGCTACGATGCCCGAAGGCAACAACATGAATGACGCCAATGGCGGCGACGAGGGTGGGATCGCGACCGATACCAAGGTTTCACCGACACAACCGTTCGCGGGTTTGCCTGAACTTCCCGACGATATGGCCGATGCGATCGAATCGCTGAAGCTGAGTATCTTGCGTCACAAATCCGCTGGGTTTGAAGAGCTAAAGCCAGAAACGATTCGTCTCTATCTTGAAGCGGTCGCAATGCTGATCGAACAGTAGCGTCGATCGAACACGAACACCGAGAAGGCTCTTATCTTGCGGCCGCCTTCTCGGTTGGCACGCTGTGGCCAGCTAGCCTGCTTCCTCACTAAAAGCTGGCGACTTTTGGCGACCTTGGATCTGCACCGATAAAGCAAGTCGCTTAAATCGGTTTTTTGGGTTGATAACCCTGGCTGCGTTCCTCGTCATACACCCGCTCACCATCGCGACGTGCGTTACTGCGAGCTCGCGGGTCCCAATTCTTCATGTCGCCTTCTAAGACTATATGATGAACATCTTCGATCGATACATTGTTCAGTGCGGCAATCTGCTGAACTGAATTTTCGTAAGTGGCATCCAGCATCGCCTCAAGGTTCTTTCGCATGCCGCCACCGGGAACCAGCAGTTGCTTTTCGGTTGTCATTCGAGCGGTGATCCGCATGTCATCGTAGATTCGACGTCGGCGTTGTTCAGGAATATTGACGATCGTCAGCGAAGCCAGTTCCTGTTCCGTTGGCTCGTGCAGGACAGGTGTCGTCGATTTGGGATTCTTGCTTTCCAGTTCCGAATTGCTGGGCGTGACCACCAGATAACCGACTAAGGTCAGCAGGGTCATCAAGGCAAATGCACCACCAACGGCAAGGTAGATCATCGTTAGATCGTCGGTAGCCTTACCGTTGTCGGCCTGGCTGTTCGGATCAACGGAAGTATCTGATGACGCATTCCCGGACGAAGTGTCAACTGCATCGGGGACGCCTTGAGCGGCCGCAAATACCTTTGTGCAGGAGGGACAGCGCACGTTTAGCATGGCTGCAGGTGCGTTGATCTTAGTTTTGCACTCGGGGCATGAAAGCGAACGGATCGTCATCGTGACAACTTAGATGGCGAGATTCAATTGACGGGCAACAACGATGCTGTCAGCGACGCGACCAAGGGCAGCATTTGCTGTTGTTGTTGAGAAATTGCTGCGGCACGACGGCCGGTCAATCCATGGTGTTCCATGTGTTGAAGTTCATTGGAAAGTGACTCCCATGCCGAGGCCAGTTCACCGACGGATCGCTGTAGTCCGGACACCGGTTGGCCGGCATCAAGTTGAGAGTGAATGGAGCGAGCGAGTCGATAGACCTCATTGCAACTGGTCAATATGGACTGCGCGTAGCTAGCGGGTTGAATGTATCGGGTTTGGCGTTGAAGGTCCGCGTGCAAGTACTGAGCCGCTCCTTCCAATGCAGCCGCATCGGCCATCCATTGTTCGCGATAGCGGTTGCGTGGGTCGCCAAGTTGGATGGTGTCGTCATCGTTTGAGTTGGAGCCAAGCACAATCCCTGGCCGACGACGCGGTGGCGCCGGCATCCATAACAAGGCATAGGTTTCATCACCGCACTGACCGACCCGAGCTAAACGACGGTCAAGAACAGGATCGCGGAAGACTGCAACTTCTTCGGCAAACGCTTGCCACTGGTCAACGAATTGAGTGTAGTCGGTAACGATCTGTTCGTATTGAATCGTTTCGACGGTGTCTGCTTTCTCCAAGATCGCTTGACGTAACAGGCGTGCTTGGTGCGTCAGTTCGCGGGAACGTTCAATCGGCATGCGAGCGGTGGGTAGGTCATCGATCAACGCCTGGATATAGGTCGCCGCAATCACCATTTGATCGTGCAGTCCGTGTCGATCAAATTGAGGAATGATTGAGCATGCCTTAGATAACGTCCGACAAAGCATATCGCACTTAGCGACCTGGGCTCGCAATCCGGAGTCGCGGCCGGGAAGCGATCGGATCCGGAAGCTAACCTCGTGATAGTGTTGATCAATCGCTCGATAATCATTTTGGATCTCATCGAGGGATCCAATGGATTGACTGCGTGCCACAAGTGCTTCGGTTTCGGCGTGGATTCGATAGAGTTCGGGCAATAGCAGTCGTAGTTCATTCACCTCTTGTCGGTCACGGCTTGTACGTGCTTTTGACTGAACGTCCCGCAGAAGCTCCGCTAGCTCATTTTGAAACCTGCGAGCGTCCACCGTGAAAGCACGAACTGAACTGGATTGCCGTCCGCGGTTTCTTGGATCAAACGTTTCCGATCGGTTTGGCGTTCGCCGGTCGGACCCTTGATCGCGACGTTGTGTTTCGATCCGAATGCTTGGTTCGGCCGGGTCGTGCTGATGTTGTGGGTTGGTTTGTCTAGGTGGGGATGATGGACGAGCCGGACCCAATGGGCCCGCAGGAAAACCACCGGGCGTTGCATTGGGGGCTGAGTTTCGGGGCGAATCGTCAGAAGGACGGGAAGGAGCCTTCGGAGGCGTTGGATTTCCTTGCTTTTGCGCTTCCTGCATTTGTTTTTCGGCGATCGACCGAAACAGGCTTTCCAGGAACGAGCCACGTTGTGCCGATGCGGTGGGTGCTGTCCCAAATACACATAAACCCAACATGACGAACAGAACGAGCAATTGTTGTGGCCGGAACAACCGTTCACATGGCGATAGAAGTCGCAACACGGACGAAAGATGTCGAAACATAACAATGCCTATTCATGTGGGGAGAATCACGTCTTCACTTAGTCTAACAACTTCTAACGGTCATCAAGACCAAGCCGTCGTAGTCTTATGCTCTCTTCCGATCCATCTTCACGAAATCCTAAAACAGCATCGCTGCGGCGATATGCGTTTCGGATCGAAAAAGATCGCGTGTTGCTGGCGGTTGGGAAAATAGGTGATGGTGATGACGTTACGATTGAGGTGGATTGCTGTTATCTAAATCAGCAAGTTACGGTCGACATCGAATCGGAAGAGGCGGATTCGTCCTCGACATCGGTGTCGGATTGGTTGATTGGCGAGGGAAATAGCCGTCTTTGTGCGGCAATTGAAACGCTCAAAAATCGCCATCAGATTGGCAGCGAAGAAGTCGCGGTTTCATTAAGCGGCGACTTCTGTGTGACACGCATTTCGACTGGAACGATTGAACAAGTCGACCAGGAGTTGGATGCGCTTGCGGGGCGAATCCCGCGTTATCTGCAACTGGGGCCTGGCGGAAAGCTGACCGGGCAGATTCGAGACGAACTCAACCCCGGAATCGAACACGCTTTAACGGCGGTTGGAAACCTGACTCGATTGCAAACGCTTTACGACGCGTTTGAAGCATGCGATGTTCGGGTGGCGTGGATTGAGCCTTCATTGGTTAGCATCGCTAGGCTGATCGGCGAGCTCGGGATCGACGAGGAACATCCTGTGTTGGTGGCCGACTCGTATGGTCAATCATGGGAAGTGGGCATCACTCATCAAGGGCGTCTGCTACTCGACTACCGTCCTGCGGCGGCTCACGATGCGAAGACGTTTGCCAACGCGATCGTCGAACACTTGTCGCGTTTGCGTCGGTTTTGTCAGCGTCACCGCGGGATCGATTACAGCGAATTGAACGTGTTGTATGTGGGCGGTCCAGCGGAAAAGGTCGACCCGGTACTGCAGCACTTCAGTGATGTCGCAGTCCAGGATGATTACGGCTTGCGCACTTTGCCGTTGGCGATTTCCGATTCCATGATGACGATCGAAGCCACTGACGAGTTACAGAGTGATGCGATAGCAGCAACCGCGGCTTTGTTGCCCCTGATCCGTCCCGATTCGCAACAATTGCCGCCGGACTTACTTCAGACTATCCGTCGAAAGAAACATCAGGGCGGTTTGAAATGGATCGCCTTGACATGGTGGCCGGCAATTGCCGCAACGGTTCTGTTTGTGGGGCTTCAGGTTTGGGTGAGTGGTTTGCAGGCTGAAGCGGATCAGCGACATCTGCAACGAGAGTATGTTGAGAACCAGCTTCGAGCTAATCGCGTGCGTGTTGCTTCGTTGCAATCGGACCGACGTTGGGTCGATCACCTCAAAACGATTTCCGAAAAAACAGTGTCGCCACCGATGGCCGACTTAACGATGGAAATCACCCAGTGCCTCCCACCTCGTTCGGTTTTGCAATCAATCCAAGTCGAATCCGAACGCGACATTTTGTTGACCGGATCGACATCACAAGAAGCGGAAATCTACGAGATCGTCGGCTACCTACGTCACTTGCCTGGGATCCATCAGGTGGCATTGTTAGGGACCATGATCGGAACCAGCCAAGAGCAATCGCAGTTCAATATTCGCTTGTCATGGAAGCCAGCGGCTAGCGAAAATCAACCACAACTCGAAAGCCAGGAGTTGTCAGATGAATAAGCCAAATGATCGAGTCATTCGATCGCTTGTTGCCGGTGGAAGTTTGGTGGTGCTAGTCACTTTGGGTTTGCCAATGTTGAGCCAGGGCAGAAAGCTAAGTGCCGACCTGAAAGCTTTCGCGGAACTTGAGCAAGAATTTGAATCCACTCAGCAACGCAATCGACGTTTGAGCCGAATCGAAGAAAAACTACACACCCAGAAAGAAGTTCTGATCAACCAAAACGTGACTCCGAAACAAATCAGCGGGGTTCGAGATGAGCTTATCGCGATCGTGCGACAGCATGGTGGCAGTTTGCGTTCGCTTGAAATTCAAGACGGTCAAAGTCGAATTTGGGGTGCCAGCAATGATGATCCCCATAATCGAGATCGTCCTGAAATCGGAATGGAGTCGGAGTTTGAACTTCATTCCCACTCCGTTTCGCTCGCGGTGACCGGGTCACTGAAAGCGGCCCTCGCCATCACTCGAACGCTTAGCGATAGCCACTGGTTGATGAGCATTGAGACAATGGATCTGAAGCCCAGCAACAGTACCAGCAGGATGGTGAGTTTGGAATTGAATCTGACGCTTTTTGGACTGACCCTCGCGCCGGAGCCAACCGAGGAGCAGTTTGCTTCGCTGTGACAGAGATGCAGTTCATCCAAATTATCTTTTCACTTTTAACAATGTAGTATCTGGATTTATCATGCCAACGGACGGCACCGCGATACAGACTCTCTTTTCACCGCAGGCCTCGCTGCGCCGTCGTTGTCGTGTCCAGGTTGCACGCCAGCGGCGTTACCTTTATGGATTGTGCTTGGCGACCATGTGCTTGTCATGGAATCCCGTCGTCGGCTGGGCTGATGACTCGAATTCCGTTGGTTACGTCGGAGATCAATTACCCGTTGCTGTCGCCGCCAGTCCGGCATCCAGCCCTGAATTGGTGAGTCGCGAAGTCGCACCCAGTATCGATGGAACTGCAATTGGGGACGTGCTCAAACTGGATGCCGCGGAATCGACTGCGACGTCGCAGTCGTCTTCTCAGGTGCAAGAGTTGCCATCGCCACTTCTAAGTCTGCATCCCGAAGAATCGCAAACGACCCAAGTTGATGAAGGACAGTTGCATGCGGAACAAATACAGGTCGGGCGATTGCACACGGGGCTGGTACAGCCCGACGCTCCCGCTTCGGAACTGATCTCGCATGCGTTGGATCAACGTGGCAGCATCACGTTCCGTAAGACGTCGCTTCAGGAAGTGGTCTTTTTGCTTTCCAACTTGTGGAAAATCAATATCGTTGCCGGCGAGAAAGTCACGGGTACGGTTTCAGGCGTTTTCAATGATGCACCGCTGCGGGATGTCTTATCGGCGATCTTGACGTCATCTGGTTACGGTTACACCGCAGCGGGGAACAGTTTGGTGGTGTTGCCCCAGGACGAAGTGGGAACCAGCAATCCAGAGTTTCGTTCGCGGACGATTCCGTTCAATATATCGGATGAGGCGCAGCGAACCTCAACGCTGGAAGCCGCCAAGATGCTGTTGAGCGATCGTGGCCGCATCCAGGCGTTTGGTCCTAGCAGCGTTTTGGTGATCGATACCCCCGAGCGAATTGATTTGGTCGAAGACATGTTCGTCAGCAGTGGTGTTGGCGGACGTCGGCCGGATGGAAGTGGAGTGGGTAGCACTAATGTCAGCGGGCTTTGGGCTCCGCTACGCATTGTCTACTTCACGCCGCAGTACACCGAAGCGTCTGAGATGGCAGAATCGCTTTCCAGGGCATTAGGTAGTTCGACTGGCGGTGCCGGGGGCGGATCCGGCGGCGAATCTAACGCGGCTGGTAGCGGACCGATTGTGGCCGTTTACAAGGAAGAGAATCGCATCATGATCAAGGGAACGCCGGACGAGCTATCGCTCGCGTCCGAAGCGTTCCAGCAACTCGATGTGCCGCGAGCTCAAGTTCGTATCACCGCCATGATCTATGACGTTGGTCTGAAAGAGCTCGAAGAGTTGGGTGTCGATTGGTCTCGGAACTTTCGGTTGAATACCGTCGATGGTACTCCGCTTTCAGAGTTCGCCGGAACGGTATCCGATGCGGTTGGTTTTACGTCGGGCGGACCCACTACGGCGGCGTCGATCGGGTTGCGAACACTTAGCGACAACTTCGATGCGAGTGCGTTTCTGAAAGCGTTGGATTCAACCACCGAAGCCAAACTGTTGGCTGACCCTTCAATCACGACGGCTGATCGTCGGGAAGCGTCCATCAAGATCGTTCAACAGATTCCGATCATTGCTGCCACCCCGGCGACGGAGACCAGTGTTGTCTATGCTCAGGTTGAATTTCGCGACGCTGGTATCATTTTAAGGGTAACGCCCCGCATCAGTCACGATCAGACGATCGAGATGAAAGTTCAGCCCGAATACAGCGTGGTGACCAGCTACATCAACGATAATCCGGTCATCGATAGTCGTACCGCCGAAACTACGGTCCGGGTTAAGAACGGAACCATGTTTGTCCTGGGTGGGCTGCGGCAAAAGACGTTGACCGAAACGGTTGGAGGCGTGCCATGGTTCCGCGACATCAAGTACGTTGGCAAGTTGTTCCAGAACCATACAACCGAGGTTCGGGAAAGCGAATTGATCGTGTTCTTGCGTCCCGAGTTGATCAGTCCTTGCTATACCGGCAAGCCGCGGGAACAGATCGCAGCACGCGTCTCGAACAATCAGCTTGATGCCATTGCTTACGCGACCTGTTGTCCGTTGTCGCCCGCATGTTGTGATCCAAAGTGCCCCAATCACCATCCGCGTCGTCGTGTCAACGGCGGCAGCCACGAGCTTCGCATGATTGGTGACGATGGGATCACACCGTTCCAACTTGCGTATCCCGATACCATCACCGAAACGGTTCCTGAAGAAACGTTCCTCGATGAGCCGTACCAAATGATTCCGTTGCCCACGACAACGGTTCAGTAAATTCGAGTCAACATGTCACTGCACTTACATTCAACGTCGCTATGAACCAATCCCAACGATCTCTCCGACCATCAGCGTCCATGTTCGTTTGTAGCGTGCTCGTTTGTAGCCTTGCTGGAAGTGGAATAGTGGGTTGTGGGGTGGATGCGGAATCCCTGCAAACGCTCCAGCGGGTATCGCTTCAGCAATCACGGATCACTCAAGGTTTCGATACCTCAGCGAATTCGGAGATCGAATCTAACGATGCTAAGTCAGCCACCTTTCGGCCCACGTTCCCTGATAGGGAAGATCCGTTCCACGTCGATTCCGACGTTGAAGAAGTTGCCGCTCAAACCAGTGGATCGGCACCCATCCAGGTGCTGGGATTTGCTAACCGAGGCAAGCAACAAGCGATCCTTCGAATTGGTGACGAAACCAAGTTTGTCGTTGCGGGCGATCGCGTGGGCACCATCGAAATCGTTAGCATTTCGCCACCACGAGTGCGACTTCGAAATGACAATTTGACATGGGATGCCAGCATGTTCCAGAATCAAACAATCAGTCCCAGTGGTGACCCCACGCGATGATCGGATTGGTTCGCAGTTGGCAGAACCTGAATGGCCAGGCGAATCGTTCCGACTGTGAGATGGACGGTTTCTAGCTGCTCGCTAGAAGTTCACTTCCGTAACCCCGCGAGCGCCGGTGGGTAATTTGCCCGTCACCGTGATTTCGTCGATAGGGTAGCGTCCGGGGACCCAACGCTGGCTACTTTTGGTGGCAAATGCTGCCTGGCGAACCACCAGTTCTTCGCCGATCGCGAGTGGTTTGTCTTGGTACAAGAAGTATTGCCCGTTCAGATTGACGGTCAGATTCGTGATTTCAAAATCGGCTTGGTTTTGAATCACTACCACGTCATCGAGCATCTGTGACGAACCCTGAATCGTAGGCAGCAATCGGCGATCGATCAGAATGTCGACGGGAAGAGCGTGTTCGGACGCCTTGCCGTACAGCACCGCGTAGGCACTCAGCGAGATCAGCGGCAGCAAGCACACCATCGCCAGCGATAGAAAGAGCCCGCGGGAGGATAGCCGTGGTGCCGGAGCAATCGAACGGGGCGGAGCAAAACGAGATTCGTCAGTGTCTGGTCGGTTCATACCGGCATCATAGCGATTGGTCGAGCAAAGCCCATCGGCCTTTGGCTCGTTAATCAGAATGCTTCACCCAGGCCCAAGATCCCGTCGTTTGGAGCTGGACCTCCTCTTGCCGCTGGGTGGCCGCGACCATGATCAGTGGTAACGCGGGGGTACATTGATTGGCGAACTGCGTCGCCTTGTCTTGTCCCATGACGAAAAGTCCCGTCGCCAGTGCGTCGGCATCGATTGCTCGCTCGGTCATCACGCTTAAGGCGAGTAAGTCGCCCGCTGGCTGGCCGGTTCGCGGGTCAATCACGTGCCCGTAACGTTTCCCTTTGTGATGGAAAAACTGTTTTCCGCTGCCGCTGGTCGCTAGGGCCGCGTTGTGTAGCCAGATCCCCGCCAGCCTTCGTGTCGGCTTGGTGGGATGCGAAATCCCGACCATCCAGCCCTGCGGAACGGGAGGCCGCTTCTCGCCGTTCGTATCTGCTGCAACAGCATCGACTTTTTCGTTGGGGAGTTCGACGGGTTGGTCCGCTTCGGGATATTGGTTTCCTGACGCCAGCACGCTGCTTTGTCCGGCGTGGATCAGGAAGTGGGCAATCCCTTGGGACTTCAATTGAGCGGCGACCCAGTCAATCGCGTCGCCTTTGCCGATTCCACCTAGGTTGATTTGCATCCCCGGTCGTTTCAGTTCGACCCGGCAATCCGCGGTGTGCAGGATCATCTGGTCACAGCCTACTTTTTCTTGGGCTGCAGCGATTTCTTCTAGAGTCGGCTTCCGACCACTTCGGGACGTGAAGCCCCAAGCTTCGACCAGTGGGCCGGCGGTGATGTCAAACGCACCCTCGGTTTCGTGGAACAGTTCTTGGGCTCGTACCAGTAACCGGAACGTCGCTGGCGATACTTCTATACCCGGTTTAGGGCCGGCACCAGGATGACCTTCGCCGCTGGAATTCCTAGTCGAGCCCAGTGCGTCAGCCACGTCAGGATGACCCTCCGGGCCGGCTTGGCTTGTCTCGCCCGCGGACCGGTTTCCCGCAGACCGGTTTATTGCGGACCGGTTTATTGCCGACACTTCGCTGGACGGGTCGTAAACCGTTAGCCTTTGTTCGATGGCGTCGACTTGTTCGAGCGTATCTAAAACGACATCGGCCACGGAACGGTGACCAATTCGTTGATGTTCGTCTCGTACCAAAACAACAAAATCGCACGCCATCGCGCGATGTGACAATTCCAACAAGTCTGACACTCCAAAAGGCAAATGAGGATTCGCTGTCGTACTGGCAGTTATTCGCATGGATAGTTAAACTGAGTCAGCCGCCCTGCTAGCTCAACTGGATAGAGCACCTCACTTCTAATGAGGATGTTACAGGTTCGAGTCCTGTGCGGGGTGCTTATCCAATGGTCGCTGAGAGACTAGGGTAGTCTCGGGCGGCCATTTTCTGTCGGAAATCACAGGGTTTTACGCATTTCCCTGTGTTTTACGAGCCCACTGTGTGGGTCGTCTTTTGGTCCGTCGATTGCCCCGAGATGACGCCGGGTGGTCCGGTAGTGTGTCCGGCAACTATCCCAGATCGACGACCCTATCGCCCTACTGCAGCGACTTTGTCATCTCTCCGGTGATACGTGTTAAACCAAGTTCATTATGGGGCGTCGTAACCTGCAGGTAGTGTTTCTCTGCTACCCGCGTTGAATGGCCCAGCCCAGCATTCACCACATAGCCCGTGAACGCATCCCGCAATTCGGTCCGCAGCGTCGATCGGAGATTGGCGAAGATCTTCGGCCATGATGTCAGGCCAGCCGATTTAATGAACCGCAGCATCGACGACCGTAGGTTGCTTTCCTTCGTGTAGATGTTGATGCACTTTATTGGATCCGCGGCTGGATGATTCCGTTGTCCCAGTCCACATTCTCTCAGCGGATCTTCATCACCTCGCGGGGACATCGCATACCGCCAAATCTCGCTAGACAGAAATTCAACACCCAGTTGGGGATCGGGACAGGCCTTAATGACCTTCTTGCTCATTTCTCGCGTCACAAAGAACTGACGTTCCTTGTTCGCCTCCTTTAACATCGTCTTGGCTCGCTTGACGTGCTTGCTGACCGTGGCTGGGGCGAGCCCTGACGCGTCTAACTTGCGTCGCCAGTGGGTAGCGTCAGCCGGGGTGATCTCGCGGACCGGCTTGTTAGCTCCGAAGACTTTGATCAGCAGCTGCATCGCCCAACTGTAGTTCGATCGCGTGCTCGCAGCTAAGCCGGCGATCGAGGTCATGTATTCGTCAAGAAACTCTTGCAGCGTCTCAACCCGGTCTTTGCCGTCCTCGCCTACGTCGTATAGTCCCGCGCGATGCAGCTTCTGACGAACTGAAGGGGCGACCTTGATCAGCCACTGCCGAGTGTTGTCCGGCAGAGCGGTGCCCCATTTCTTGCTGTCGATTAGCTCTTCGATGTGACGCATGCTGTTTCGGTTGATAGTTCAAATAACGAAAATGGAACCGGTGACGTACTGCAACCGCTCTGCATGCGTCGGAAGATCCTCAATAATCTCCATACTCGCACAAACCTGTGTTGCCTCATCGCCCCCAAAGAAGCGAACGGGCACCCCCTACAGCGCACGCCGACTTAAACTGGGTCAACAGACATCGGAACACAAACTAAAAGACCGAATTGGCGGCGCATAATGAGAGAGAGTGACGGTTCCGTTGCAAGCCAACGTAGAGAGAGTGAGCGACTGACCGGCAGCGACCTCGTCGGATGCAGAGCTTTGATGCCATCCACCCCACTCTTCATTTCTTCCACCATTCAGCCAACTTACAGAAAGATGCTAACTCATCATTCGGAAGATCCGATACCCATAAATACTTGGTCTAACTCAATTGGAATGGTTAGATCCAAATCATCGTTCGATATACGATCCGTACGATCAGAGTCCTGAGCCAACAGGTCAATCGTGGGATCAATCTTCTCTGATGAAACATACTCAGGAAGAGCGAGCGGCGAGTGCTGAGCGACAACGTAGTAATCGTCCACATGGGAAGATTTGTTCTGCAATCCTGCCATCCCGGAAGTCTCTGCGGAAGCTACCTGGGTTTGTAGTGCTTCACCATCCGCTTCAGTGAACGCTCGATTGAGTTCATTGATGACTTGTAGGGCATCTAACGAAGTGATCAGTCCGTCATCGGAGGAATCAAACAGGTCGATTCGCGTTTCTTCCGTGGCTCTTGGACGCGAGCGTTGACCAGGCCCATTTCGATTGAGTTCGTTGATGATTAGCAATGCATCAAGTGCCGAGACGTTGCCGTCTAGATTGACGTCAAAAGGGTTTTCCGTGTTGTGATAGGTGGTGGGCATGACGACCAATTCAATTCCACTCGGCGATTGGTACACGTCCAAATAGAGCCGGTCGTCTGCAAAAGTGTTTTCGCTTCCCAAGATCGTATCGAACTGTCCCTGAATGGAGTCCGCAGTGATGATGGTGCGGCGTTCGAAACGCTGCAGACTTCCGGTAGCGGTGTTGTTGCGAATATCTAAAGTCCCCGACGCGAAAAATTCGCCGCTGATTGTCAGACGGTCATTCGCAGGCAAACCGTTGTCTTCCACTTCCACTTCTAAGCGGCTCGTCGGAAGGAACGTGAGATTTCCATCGATTTCAACTTCAGCCGGACTGTTGCCGGGACGGAAGACGCCTGTGACGACGACATTCCCAACGAATGATCCCGCTCCAGAGACCTCGCCATCGATCACGAGTTGCTGGCCGCTACCAACCGGCGGTCCGACGATCATACCTTGATTGACGATCGTTCCTGAGAGGGTTCCGCGTCCTGAAACGGAGCTGCCAAAATCAATTTCGAGACCACCGCCAAAATCGACCGTCCCGTCGCCGGCCGCATCACCGATCGTCAACGTTTCAAAGGATCCGAGGATCATTGGCTGAGTCAGGCGGAGCGTATCCGTGCCGACCTGCAATTCGTTGTTCAACAAACGACGAGGAGGAAAGGAAGTGACGATATTTTCGATTCCAGTGGTATCGATGCTGAGAATCGCATCGCCTTCGGCCAGCGTGATCCGCCGAGTGTCCGAGGTTGAATCGGGCGTCTCGATTTCGATCGTCAAGCCCGCCGTGCCGGAAATCGAAAGTTGATCATTGGCTGATGCTCCCGCGACGATCTGCATCCCACCAGACAAGTTGAGTCCGACACTGCTGTCGAAAATCAAATCAAAGGTTTGATCCAGGTCGTCACGACCAACGATCTCAATCCGCTGCAGCGCCAAAATGTTTCGCGTTTCAAGCAACTCACCCGAATCCGCATCGCGAATTTCGATGAGCGAACCGGAAAGCCGCAATCGGTAGGCTGCGGTGTCACGCGACGAAGTATCCAACCTCAATAGGGCACTGTTCGTGGGAGTCACATTCAGAACCACGCTGCCTTCCGCGGTTCCGCCATTGCCGTCACTGATCGTGTAGGTGAATCGATCGCTCCCCACGAAGTCCGGACGTGGTGTGTAGAGAACGCGACCAGTAGCGATGTCGATCGAAGTTGTCCCGCCGTGAACACTCTGCGTCACCGATGTGACGGTCAGCGTTTCCGCAGGATCGGGAGCAAACGAATCATTCGCCAAGACATCGATGGCAAAATCAACTGTTCCGGAAAGAACGCTGAAGCGATCCGTCTTCGCCGAGGGGTTGTCATTGACCTCGGTCACCGACAACGACGCTGTTAAAGTGGACTCGCCGCCGTCGTCATCGCGTGCGGTCAGCAGGAGCGAGTAGGTTCCACCGCGACGATAGGTATGACTGGAAGTAAATGTGTAAGAGCGGACGCCGTTGTCGACGACGCTCGTCAGGGCAACCGTCTTCTTAGTCCCGTCGCCAAAATCGATGTCCGCCGTGACAGGTTCGGCATCGGTTTCCGTTTGTCGACCATCGAGATCGCGGAAACTGCCAGAGACGGTGACGAACTCATCTTCCGGCACCACTGATGGGACACTAAGCGTCAGTTCACGGGGAGCCGCATTGTTGATGATGACGCTGCGAGTGATCTCGCCCGTGTCTCCGTCTTTGTCGGTCACTGTGACACGAACGTCATACTCGCCGCTATCGGGGAATCGGTGGCTGACGTTTGGCGATGTCGTCACCAATGGCTCCGAACCGTCACCGAACGTCCAGGCGAAATCGAAGGATCGATCATCGCTATCCCGCTCGATTGCGTCGTCTCCCCCCGCAACGTTAGCGGGATCGTCGAAGTGGGCCGTTAGAGAGACCACGTTTCCGTTGTCCGATTCGAGCAGATTGTCGGCGACCGAGATGCCGGTTACGACGGGAGCCAAGTTACTCACTTGGACCGTTAGCGTTGCCAGTTCGCTGGTCAGGAATTCTCCGAAGTTGTTTCCAAACACACTTCCATCGGAAACCAACAATCCAATTTGGTAAACACCGTTGTCCAGCGCAATGAACTCATACGGTGCTTCAAAGCTTTGTTGGATGATACCATCGGGGGCAATCCAGTCCAGGAAAAAGTCCTCATCCTGACCAGGGTCAAAAATGCTCGGGTCGATCGTGAAGGAGGTTCCCTCGGTCGTGAAGATGTCATCACCGAGATCGACCGTCGGTGCTACGTTTTCGATTGTCAAATACTGAGTGACGGACGCACTTGTGTATTCAACACCCGCCACGGTATCGACTACCGACAAGCCGACCGTCAACAGACCCCGCGACCCGGCCGTGAATGAAGTGGAGGACGAATCGCCCTCGGGAAGTAACGTGCCAGAGTCCGTATCAAACACTCGCCATTCATAGCGACGTGACGAATTACCAAACGGAGCCAGCGGTGACGATCCTCGACTGTCCAGAGTGACCTCGCCACCCTCGGGAAAGACGAGACTGTCAATTGCACCGGAAAGGACATCAAGATTGGCTTGCGGAACAACCTCAAGGGTTTGCGTCGTCTGATCCGACAGCATTCCCGAGTCGGTAACGGTCAAGGTGACGTTGTAGATTCCGGCAAATTCGGGGGTGAACTCAATCGCTTGCGTATCGAACACGAGCGGTGAGAACAAACCGGGCGAGGTGATCTCCCATCGGTAGCTCAAATTGGCTTGGTCCAAGGTACCTGGATCGGTCGAACCAGATGCGTCAAAGAAGACGGGTTGGGCAGCGGCAGAGAAGTCAGCACTCGCATCAGACATGGCCGTGGGCGCTAGGTTGGAAACGACAATCGTCGAGCGGGCCTTGGTGACGCCGCCATCGCCGTCGTGAGCCGTCACTTCGAGCGTGTAGCGTCCTTCATTGATTGCATCAAAACGAGATTCTTCCAGCGGGCTGTCCGGGGTCCAGCCAGGTTTCGTACCATCGCCGGGCAGGAATGCTCCGGTGCGTTTGGCTACCACTCCGTCTCGACCGAACAAACTGTGATCCTTGGCGACCGTGCCGCTGACGTCGCTGAGTGGGTAGTGTGCAGCCAAGTCAGCTGGCAACGACGCAACGCCTGTATCGAAAACTTCGCGCACCTGATCGGCGGTCAACGCTCGTCGCCAAATTCCCAACTCACTCAAGTTCCCTTCCAATGCTTGAGCGGGATTGAATCCATCCGCCAGATCATCTTGCTCTTGCCCCAAGAACAGTCCACCGTCGGCAACTTCAAAACCATCTAGCGCAACGCTCTGTGTGCCTTGTGACACCCCGTCCATATAAAGTTCGACCGTGTCAGCAGCAGCATTGGCGACCAGAGCAACATGATGCCAAGTGCCATCGGCGATCGATGCAAGCCCGGTAAAACTGACCGACGGGCCATTGAAGAATTGCAACGTCTGGTCATTCGAGAAGAGCACCAGGTATTCGTTGTCTCGAGAATCCGTCAAAGCACCGCTGATGATTGCCTGCTGCCCCGTCTTGGTCGTCTTCAACCAGAATGCGGTCGTCAAATCCGTTGCCCCATCAATGATGGATCCATCGAGTGCGACCATATCATCACTGAGTTCCAGCGAACCGCTGGTGAGATCCGTGACACGGCCGGCCGAATCCGTCACCGTCACATGGCGAGTCACCACATCGACTGGATCAGTAAAAGTAACGTCCGTCAACAACTCAGCGACGGATCGCGATTGACCTTCATTGAGTTGTATTTCAGATGGTAAACCCGCGATGGATGGAGCAACATTACGAACGATGATCGGAGCGACCGGAGGATCAACAAAAGCCTGTTGATCGCTACGTTTTTGCTCCAGGTAAAACACGCCATCATTCGATGGTGAAAAAACGAAGGATGTACACGATAGACACTCGTCGATGATTGTTCCTGACTGGTCGACGATCTGGAAACTGGCACCCGTCATCTCAAAAGTAAGCGCCGATCCTTGATCGATCACGAGGTTCGGAGGCAGCGTCGCAAGAAGAGACGACATGCGAAGCGAATCGAGATTCAGTAGCTGCTGCCAATCAAACGACAGCCTTCCAGCGGGAGCAAAGGTTCCTTCCAGATTCAGATGCTCCAATTTGGAAATCGATGCGAGAGCACTAAAGTCAACGATCGCGGAATTGTTGGACAGATCGAGGCTGACCAAATTCGCTAACTTGACTAGGTCAGAAATGTCAACAACCTCTCGCCCGCTTGCATCCAAATGGGTAATCGAGTTCAGGAGGGCTTGGGTCAACGGCCGTCCTAAGCGGGGACTTCCGTCGAACCCGGTTGTGACAGGAATCGCGAGTGCACTCGCGATTGTCCGGAGTAAACCTGGATCGGAGATGCGGATACTCTCATGCAACGGAGACGCTGTGGTATTGGCAATTTGCTGGTCGCCTGGGACTCCTGCAAACGGCTCGTCGTCGCGAATTTCAATCGACTCAGCCGTGATGCGATCCGCGCCACTGCGACCATAGATTCGGTCTAGCCCGTGGTTGCCCACCAACTCGTCGTCTCCGTCGCCTCCATCGATCACATCAAGATCGGGGTATACTTCCGATTCGGTTGTCGCACCCGCAATTGGTGCGTTGACTTCGATCTGGAATTCCGCCAGAGGCGTGCCCGATACTTCGATTGCGTAAGTTCCTGCTGGAATGCCCTCGAAGTCGATCGCTCCGACTTGGGTGATCAATCGTCGCCCAAATTCATCGAGCAACGATAATCGAAGCACCCCGGTTTGAGTTACGTTGATCGACCGAACTACGATGCGATCGCCTTCTTGACCGTCACCCAACGTGGTGAATTGGAATTGCGCTGGGCTTCCGTCTGCTGGCAATTCAAATGGCGAACCCGCATTGTCGAAAATTTCCGGTCGACCGGTGCCCCGATTCTTGATGAATGCTCCGGAACCGGGCACCGAATAGTTACTCAATACCTCGGCATCGCCAACGACGTTTGGTGGTCGCTGACCGGAAAGCAAGGCAATCCGCTGTGATAAGTCGCTATCAAGCATGCCCACGAAAAGGTCCGCTGGAGCATCACCCTCCGATCGACCGACAAGGTAATTTAGGTTCGCGTCGTCACTGGCGATGACCAACCCCGTATCCGCCCAAGTCAAATCCGAATCCTGGTTGCCCACCGAGTAGAAGATCCCGACTTCGTTAATGTCCTCTCGTAGGACGGCGAGGTCCATTGTCTGATCGCCATTGAAGTCTCCAGCGGCAACGTCGATGATCCCAGGCGAAACGATCGCGAGTCCAACGCTTTGGCCGAATGTAGAGACATCGTCGACACCGTAGTAGATCCGGGCTGCGTCATTGCTGATGAGTGCGATATCTCCGAAACCGTCGTTATTGATATCGCCGATGAACTGTGTTGTCCCGATCGGTTCGATGGTGTTGACGGTTGCGTAAGACCGCTTCCCGATCGATTCACTTCCACTGAGGACTCCCAATCGTGAATGGATATTTGTTCCGCCTAACGATTGAAAATTGCGATCAATAAACCCACCTCCGTTGACAAGGAATCGAGCTCCCCCATCGACTAGGTTCTCCGAAAAAGCATTCGAATCATCGAACTTCCAGTATCCCGCAAGCCCTGCTTCCGTTGCATCGAGTGACTCTCGATACGTTTTTAGAACTTCCGTTGGCGATCGGATCGTATCCCAAGCACGAAATTCGTCGAAAAATCCCTGATACGAGTTTGTTTGTGCAAACGAGCCGATGCCGTCACTGAGTTTTAGCCCACCTTGGCCAGAGGTAAAGATGGTGCCGCTGATGACGCGTTCCGCAACAATTAGGCCATCGACATACAGTCGAACTTGCTTGGATGATTGATCGATTGAAAACGCGATGTGAGTCCAGCGATCTGTTGTCAATGCTGGTCCTTCAATCAACTCAAAGGTATTGCCGGTTTTGGCAACACGCAGTTGGAGTGCACCATCATGTCGCAACTCGAAGCCCCGGGCCTCATCCACGTCAGGTGAAGTAAGGATGGCGTAAGAATCCGACACCAAGGGTCGCAGCCATACTTCAATGGTGGTGAACTGCTTTTGGTCGTATGACACACTAGGGTGATCGCTGGAGCCGCCTGCAAAGTACAAGCTGGCGGGATTGCTGACTATCGGCGCAGTGGAGCGATTGTCGTCTTGCTCGAGGCCGACGGCGCCGGCTTCAAAAACTCCAGCAATCGAAACGTTCACGTTGCTGCCGTTCGAGTCAAGTAAAACAGCGTCACTAGTTCCATCAATCGGGACGATTGATCGGCGCCAATCTTGCGGATTGACAACGAATTCGTGCTGACCGTTGGCATCGCTCCAACGCCATACCAAATCCTCATCACCACTGGCGTGAAAGTCCGGCTGAAACTCCAATGCGTCGCTGGTTGTGACCGTGGCAAGTCGACCATTTAAGCTGATCAAAACGTCGTCCAGTCCGTTTCCATCAACGTCCGCGATTACTGAATCAACTTCGACGCCATTTGGGGCAACGATGGTGTGCAGGGGGCTTTCGACCGAGAACGAACCTGCGTCAATTTCAGCACCCGAAGCGACATAAGCGGCAGCTCCTGGGGCGAGACGCCAAATTGAATTTTGAGTGCCATTCTCAACGGCTTGCGTCGCGACGAAGAGTTGACTGTCATCGCCAGCCAAGATGATTGGCGTTTCGATTCGTTCACTTCCTTCAAACGAAACTCCAACCCGCGTGATCGTCTCGCCATCGGTTCGGTACAGCTCGAACTGAGTCGCGTTTTCTTTGGATGGTGAGGTGCTGAAATACAGGTGATCGCCAACGACTCGGAAACTCTCACCGCCTCCGCCGAATGAACTGCCATCGCTTAGTGGATTAGCGAACAGCTCGGCGGACTCCGAGACTGTCACGTAACGCCACAGCTCGCGACCGCCGGCGTTAGCTGTGAAATAGATGGCCCCATCGAACCAAGTCAGGTTTCTCGGTGAAGAATTTCCTGCATCTTCGCCATCTTGGGCAGCCACATCGGCAACCAACTCCAGCTCGGTTCCGTCAAAGCGGTAAAGTTCATGCCCAATGCTGTCGTTTGAGTTCAACTGCATACTTAGGTAAATGCCATCTGGAGTTGCAATCATCTCCGACATATTGCTGAGCGGCTGCGTTAAACCAACGACAAAGTCATCTGAGTCGCTTGCATCGACTGACAATCGACCGAGGGTCTGAGTGTCCAAATCGAAAAAGTACACTTGGTTGTTCCAAAGCACTAGATTCGTTGCGTCGACACCGAAATCGACAAAACCTTGGTCAAAAGTGCTCAAGCGACGAATGTGATCGTCGATGAGCAGGAACAGTTGGTCGTCCAACGACACGAATGATCGGTCGACGCGGTGAATCCCAAGATGTGACCGTAGGTGAACGTTTCCATCGTCCCCAAACGAAACTAACTGGGAATTACTTCCATCTCTTCTGGCGTAGTAGACCTCGCCGGCGGCCACGGTAAGCTCGTCGATAATTTCTTCTTCAACAGCGATAAGGGATTGATGTCCGTCTGGGCTCACGCGATACACGGCATCGAATCCATTGCTCGCCTGAGCAATGAAGATCAGATCGTCACCCAACATGACGCCAGGTTGATTGCGTGTCGTCGCTGCGGTCCAGGCATCAGATGAACTGACGCGAGTTGCCAACAGCGCATCTTGATTGACCGGCGAATGAATCAGCAAATCCTGGTTGTCGTCGGCGTCGAATTTCAGCGACTTGACGGACAACGCTCCCTCGCCCAAGAACGCGTTGCCGATCGCGAAGATTCGCAGCCGCCCCGCCTGGTTGAGCATGGTGTGTTCATCAGACCCCATTTCTCCTAGCCAACCCTGCGAGCCACCGACCAGTACGGTAAAGACTGCTTGAGAATCTTCCTGGCGAACGAAAATCAGATCGGGAATTCCGTCTTCGCTGACCACATCGCCGCTGTCGGCCAGTCGTCCAAAGGTCTCCGTGTCAATCAGTACATTTGCGGCGTCGGTTAAGTCCGAAGTTCTTGAGAAATCGAGGGGACCAAAGATCAGATACGTATGCTGAGCTCCATTGATTGCAAAGTCTTCTTCCCCATCCGCATTGACGTCGCCAACCGCAAAAATCTCCTCGGCTGGAACCGACGGATCGATCACAAACTGTTGGGCCGTCGCAAGTGACTTGGGATCACCGTTGTCATCAGGAAGCAAATCAACGCCGCTTTCAACACTCTCGGTGAGAGAAAAGAATGGAGCTGCAAGGGAGTAAACAAATGCCTCCGAGCCATCGTTGTTGGAATTGGGGACATTGGACGCAGTCGCTTCGCCGATCTCGGTGGGTGTCATGACCGGTATGCCAACTGCAATCTGGTTGCCGAAGATCAAATCATTGCCGCCGCCACCGAACAAGTCATCACTACCGGGACCACCGGAGATTACATCGTTGCCCGATCCGCCGTCGATGGAATCTGCCAACACTCCACCAAAGAGTTGATCGTCACCAGGACCGCCAACAATAGTCAATGCAGCTGCCTCCGCACGTTGCTCGGCGTCGCCCAGGTCGATTCCCCACTCGCCTGCGATTGGGTTGCCGTCCACGTCGACAAAGCGAAAACCAGAGTCCGCTCGAAAGGTGTCATTACCGCGACCCAATTGGATCTCAGTCTGCTCGACATCTCTGACTTGGTAGAAAAGGTGGTGTTGCAGGAACCTTGATGAATCGCCAGGGTCGACTTGAAATTGGTGCTGTAGAACGTCCCATGAAAGACTACTGAACTCATAACGATGGAGTGCCGTGTTGTAACGAAGCGATGCGTAGTCGGGGACTTCCACACCAAGGCGATCAAGGTCGCCGCCTAGATAGAGCACTCGGTCATTGCCATCGCCACCAATGAACTGATCGCTGAACGTCGGTAAGTAAGTTTGGGTCGCGGGATCAAACTGTGTGTTCGGTTGATTGCCGAGCAAAGGAAGCTGGTCGGGAATGATCTGGAACGTGTCATCGCCTGGACCTGCGAAAAGAAGATCGCTGGCTTGTCGATCCAGACCACCTGTCAAGACATCATTGCCTTCACCACCAAAGATCCAATCTTCACCGCCACCGCCTTGCAGAATGTCGTCGCCTTCACCACCCAGAATCACATCACGGCGAACCGAGTCATTGCGAATCGCAAGCGACGTCGTCTGCATGTCGCCAGAACCAAAATCAAAACGGAAGTCGTAAAGAGTTGGCACTTGGTTTGGGTTGGTGACGACTAGCCAATACGTTGTCTGACCTTGCAGGCTGGCAAGTGAAACGGAACCCGTATCGCTGCTGGCTACCAACGTCCGTCCGGCAGGCGTTTCCGGAGCGGGCAGGTAGATCTCCAGACCAAGTTGGTCGATCGGTGACCCGCTGGCCAAGAATAGATCGCCCGTGGTGCCATCGGGGACACGGAAGGCAAACCAGTCTTGATCCGTTGGGCTGTCCATCGAGAGCCCCGTGAACTGCAAGTCGCTACTGACCATTGATTCATCGAACAGTTCAAACGCAAAATCGGGGGAATCGTTCCGCGCGACCAATCCGTTGACACCCACTGCTCGTTCCGCTCGGTCGACCAGGATCGCATTGCCGCTGCGGATCGTGATCGTGTCGTCACCGGCACCTCCGTCGATCCAAACCGATTTCTGAACCGTCGGTCCGACTGTCACCCGATCATTGCCGCCGAGCGCATCGACGATGATGGCCAGGAAATCGCCCTCGGGTGGTAGTAGTGAATTGACGAGTTGCGTCTCGGTTTGTGCGACCTGGGACAGTAGTTGAGCGCGGGCTTGATCGTCCGCTGGTTCGCTTCCTTCATCGCTGAGTCGCTGATTGATTGCCGCCAAGGCGTTCGCGTTGGTGACAATATCTGCTGCGTCCCAGATGCGGTTGCCCTCTCCATCGAGTGCCGCAAAGTCCAGACGCACTTGGGCGGCAAAACTAAAGTTGCCGTTGTTTTCGGTCAGTCGGGTGATCAGGTGATGATCGGTCAACAGCCCAGGTTCGGTCACAAAGTCAACGGCAATTTCGTCGTTGGCGTTGGAGCCGCCGACATACCACACTTGGCCGGTGTCGCGTGCGTATTCTTTCCACTCGTCGCCGGCCAATCCTTCATCCAGCGATTCAAACGTGCTGCCGTCACTACGGAACAGCGTGTCGTTGCCCCCGTTGCCATACAGGAAATCGACTCCCGTTCCGCCAAAGAGTCGGTCATCGTCTGGGCCACCAAGGATTCGATTCAGTCCGGTCGATTCCTGGTTCAAGCTACCATCAGGATTTCCGCCGACCAAGTTTCCGTCAGCGTCAACAAAAACACCGAAGGCACCGTCGCCGGAGGGATCAAACGACCAGGCGTAAAGATCATTCGTGCCTTGTCCACCGACCAAGTCATCGTTGCCTTGACCGGCGAACAATACGTCGTGGTCCTGCGAACTTCCATCGCCCAAGTCTCCCCACAGCCGGTCGTCGCCACCGAAGCCAAGCAGCGTGTCGTTGCCCGCTCCGCCATCCAACCGATCTCGCCCGGCACTGCCAAACAACAAGTCGTCGTCACCATTGCCGTCGAACACGCCGACAAAATCGCGGGAACGTTCCGCAAGGGCCGATAGGTCAAGAGGTTCGCGGCCGTCATTTTGCTTGGATAGGTCGAACGCGTCGAACGTCGAATCAAAAGCAGCGGGCAACGAAGCCACCGCGAATCCGATGGCATCGTTGCCACCTAACCCCGCGACTTGAATCTGTTCGACCAATAGTTCGCCTGCATCCGACAACATGCGCACCCTCAAATCGCCGATCGTGTGTGTGATGTGAAGCAGCGGATTCGCCTCACCCGCAACTGTCTCCTGACTAATCACGATCACATCAGCACCGGTCGTTCCTGCAACCGCCACGATATCCGTCGCATTGTCGTCCGCGACATCACCTTCGCTTTCGTTGCCGAAATGCCCATCGATCGTATCTCGATCAGCCGGTGAATAGGCTTGCGCGTCGCGAGGCAGGAAGAACAAGTCGATCCCCGAACCGCCGTACTGCGTGTCACTGCCGAGCTGACCGTCAAGTTGATCGCTATCGGCACCGCCAAACATCAGGTCATCACCACCGCCACCGAAGAGTTGATCTTCGCCGCTGCCGCCGAACAGTTCGTCCGCGTCACCCGATGAATCGGCGGCAGAGTTGACTTGATAATCAGGTCCCGCCAAGTAATCACCATGCAGGAAGTCATTGCCCGAACCCCCGATCAACAGTTCGCGTCGAAGGTTCCCGAACAATTGATCGTTGCCCGCGTCACCTCGAAGTTGGTCTCCGATTGACTCGACAGGTGAACTTTCGGAGTACGCAAAGAGTTGATCATTGCCATCGCCCCCGAACAGACGTTGGCCGACTTGCGAACCTGCCAATCCCGCGTCGCCGAACAGTCGATCGTCGCCCTGATCGCCATAGACCAAGTCGATGCCAACTCCGCCGTGAATCATGTCACGCCCGAAACCGCCTCGAGCGATGTCGTTGCCTTCGCCACCCTGGATGTCATCATCCCCCAAGCCACCGTCGAGGTAATCCGCACCCGCGTCGCCCTGTAATTGATCCTGCTCGCCGCCGCCGAACAACCAATCCGTGTCGTCACCGCCGGACAGAATGTCACGTCCATCGAAGCCACCGGCCAGCGAGAGACCGTTGGTAGCCAACGGTGTGATGTTCGCTGCGGATGGATCGATGGCCTCGAAACCGAGTTCATTGAAACGCGGGGGCAGAACGAAATTGGTTGGAAGGTTCAAGTCCAACTGATTAGGTTGCAGTAGAGCTTCGCCGCCCCACAAAACATCCTCGCCTGCATCGCCGAACAACTCATCGTTCCCGATTCCGCCGACGATCCAATCACGACCGTCGCCACCACGGAGTACATCGTTTCCGGCACCACCGACAATCAGGTCATGACCGCCTCCGCCCCAGATGGTGTCCATGCCGTGACCCCCGATAAGGTCGTCATCACCATCGCCGCCTGAAAGGTCGTCCCTGCCGACTCCGCCGTCCAGCAGATCATCACCGTCGCTGCCCGACATCGTGTCGTTGCCTTCTTCGCCGAACAACTCATCGTCGCCCGCCAAACCAATCAACACATCATTGCCGGGTCCAGCATGAATCACATCGCCAAACGGAGACCCCGTGAGCGTATCGTCGCCAACACCGCCAAAGATCTCGATCGCGAATTCGTTTCCGCCTGAGATGGTGTCATTTTCCGACGTGCCGATCACACGCTGTAAATTGCGAACCGAACCGATCGCGGTTGCGCTATTCGATGCCAAAGCAACGGTCACCCCACGGCGGCGTCGAGAATAGTCAAGCGTGTTGAAACCGCCTCCGCCGTCGATCGCGCCAACTAAGTTACCTGCATTTCCAAAGATGAAGTCATCGCGATCCGCACCTGCGATCAAAGACTCGAACGACGAAAACGCCAATGCATTCGCTGCGTCGATCACGTTGCCAATTCCATCGCCAGTCACATTCCAAGTCGTCGCGATGGAGTTACCTTCAATCGTATCGACACCCAGTCCACCAACGATCGATTCCAGAGTCATTCCGCTGAAGTCAACTCGGTTGGACGTTGCTGTTTGAGTGACCTGCAAGTTTGGTAGCGACACGACCAGCGAATCCGTGACGCTGGCAAACGAGATCGTATCGGTTCCCGCATCATTGGCCTCGGAGACGGTGTCCAAACCGAACGCACCGGAGAACGTGTAGACATCATCGCCCACACCGCCATCGAGCATGTCATTGCCCAATCCGCCATCAAGCAAATCATCCCCACCCAATCCAAACAGTTCGTCGTCACCCGCGCCACCTTGCAACGTATCGACCGAACCTGAACCGGTCAGCACGTCGTTACCCGCGCCACCGACGATCAGATTGCCGCCCGCACCGCCAATGAGTTCATCGTCGCCCTCTTCCCCGTCGATGCGGTTCATGCCGCTGCCGCCAATCAGGATGTCGTTGCCCGCGCCACCGCGAATCACAGTTGGTACTGTCACCGAGGCATCGATTGTGATTCGGTCGTCGCCCTCGCCCCCATCAGCCACAATCCGAGTCACGCCTGAATAGCGTTTGGTCGCGGACGTGCCATTGATCCCCGTGACTTCGACCACCCCGGGTGAAATCTGAATCACGGAAAAGTCTTCTGCGTCATCTTCCGAAAAACCGTTTTGAAAGTCTTCGGCATAAGGGCCCATGTTCAAAAGCAGAATCCCTTCGGCACCCAGGGTTGCCGGTTCGGGCGGTGGCGGGCACGTGTTGCTGAATTCAAACAGGGTGATGTCGACGATGTCAATTTCGCCGCTAAAGATCAAGAATTCGTAATACGCACGCAGGAAGGCAGAGACTTCACCACGGATATCAAACACACACGACACACCGATGCGGTCGACGATCTTGGCCAGTTCATCCAAGTAGATCTTGCCATCTTCGTTGGGGTCAAACCAGTTCGCGTAAACGTCCGCACGGATGCCGCCTTCGATTCCCGCCGATGCGATGCCGGGGATCTCGAGCGACGCACCCACTGTGGCTTCAATCCCAAAGCCCAGCTCGTCGATGTCCACGCCATCTCGCAGATCAATGAAGTGCAAGCCATCCAGGAATGACGCCGGCGCCAACGTCTTGAACGCATCCAACGATGGAGCTTCGCCGCCAAACAAACCCCGTGTGTCAAAACCAATTTGGAAATCGGCAAAGAAGTCGACGCCCGCACCGACGGTCACTCCCAATGGAATGCCGGGAATCGGATAGAACGTTTGGTCATACGAGAACCCAAGCTCCACCTTTGGAATATCCCACTGAATCAAGTCGACCGTCTCACCGGTAATCAGCTTGAAGATATTCGACGGGGCTTCGAACAACGGGAACTTCACGCCCATCCCGCCTTCGCCCTGGCTGTTTGGCGTGCGAGCAAACCGATTCAGAGTTGACTTGGCGCGTCGATCGCCACCACTGCGACTGATCGCGTCGGCAACGCTGCTGACGCCGCCAGTGATTTGTGATGGATCGATGCTGAAGCCTTGCGTTGGACTGGTCAAGTCAACACCATCCCCCGCCCCCAGCGTGACCGAGCCAAAGTTGATTTTCCCACCGGTTTGCGAAGCCTCGTCGACCAGGTCGATCACTTCGCCGATTTGCTTGACCACGCCCGCGGCCTGTCTCGCCACCTTTGCCTCTTTGGGAAACTGGAACGAAGCCAGCGTTAGAAAATCAACAGGTCCATTGCCCGCGAGAATCGAAAGATCCGAGATGCCCGGAATCTCCTGCGTGATCAGATCCACCACATCCCGCACCGGTTCGATCTTGTCGTTCACCTCACTGACGACCGGCCCAAGGACGGTTTCAAAAAAGCTACCGACATCCAGCGAAACATCCGCGAGTGTGACGACTGGCAGCTCACCCACAAAACCAGCATTCTTGGTGAACGAGATCGGCCAATCAACGATGAGATCGGCACTGATCGAAGGCACCGACGGGTTGATGTCCGCCATCAAGTTCATATCGATGCGAGCTTGAGTGCTGATGCCAGCGTCAAACAAGGACGAGAAACCGTCCGGCCCTGATAATTCAGCAAACGTCAACCGATTTTTGCCGTCGCGATTGTCCGGATCGATAAGGTCAAAGAACAGATCGCCTGACAGGCCCGTAGTGCCATTGTCGGCAGCCGTAAACTCCAGTGCGAACAAGCGAGTCGTCAACTCCGTGCCCGGTGTCAGCGAAACATCGACGCCAAAGTTCAACTCGGGCTGGGAGCTGTTGTCGTTCAAACTGACAAAGAACCCATCGGTCGCATTGACACCAAATCCAAGCGTGAAGTCATAGTCCAGGCCCAAGATCACCCCGCCGTTGGCCTCGACCTCGAACGCTAATGCGTCCAGGCCCAAATCGAACGGGGTAACGATCTCATCACGCCCAGACAAACTGACTTCGATCGCAAACTCCATATCGGCAAACGCCGTGGCCACGGGATCCGACAGCGTCACGATCACATCACCGGGCTGCACGCCCAACGCATCCACCAGCGTTTGTTGCAAGTCAACGCGGAATTGTTCGCTGGCCGTGGAGGTCGTCGTCAATGCGTCCTCAATCGGTGTGATCACCGAATCTTGAATTCGTCCGATGAACGATCCAGTCAAATCAAGCCCATCGCCGATGATGGGAAGCGAGGTCAGGACGTCGCTCTCCAAGCCATCCTTCAGTCCGTCCACAAAGCTCGACAAACCACCAACGATCTGATTCAAACTCAGTTGACTCAGGTCCGGTGGTCCATCGAACAGGCTGCTAGCCGCATCGGCGTGAATGACAGGATCCAAGTTGCTCAGACCACTCGCGATGCTGATCGAACCGGATGTTGAAAACCCGGGGGCATCCAATTCCAACGTCGTGTAGATCATGCCTTGAACGTTGGCATCCACACCGCTGAAACCTTGACGCAAGATCGTGCTGATCGGCACGCCGCCGATCGTATTGAACCCGCGTGCGGGTTGGTCGGTTGGAATCAAGGTCTCATCAAAACCAAGGCTAACGGACGCGGGACCCTGGACCGATTCACTTGGATACTCAACGATCACCTCGCCGGAAACCGGATTGACCAAAACGAGTGATCGCCCATTGACCGTGTAGGCATCGGTATCCAGCACATTGCCATCGACGCTGACGATCACCAGTTCGCTGGCGATGGGAACGCGATTGAGCGTGACCTCGCTAAACGGTCCGTTGCCCGGCAAGGTTTGACGGACCGACGCGCCGAGGACCGCTTCGCCCGTCAGACTTGCACTCAAGCCACCAATGCCCACATCGATCTGAATCGGTGCATTGATTTCCGCGTTTAAGTTAATCGACGTGTGAGGCACTCCGGCAATCGCGCCGGGCTGAATCAGCAGCAGCGGTGACGAAAGCCCTCCGAAGCTTTTGGACACATCGATGCCCAGGGCGATCGAGATGGATCCACCCACGCCAAAGTCCACCTGACTGCCCGATTCGATCGACAACGGTCCGATGTTGGGTAGTTCAACCGACAGGTCAAGTGACTGTTGCACCTCTTTCTGAATCTCGATGCCCAACACCAGAATCGTTTGCGAACCTTCGAGCAAACTATTGCCATCAACGAAGTCGACCGTCAGGTTCAGCAGATTGGGATCGGTGATGCCAAGCTGTTGCACCAATGCGTCTTCGATCAGATCACCAATCGACGACACACTGGCGATCAGGGAATCCACCGCGTCAACCGCACCCTGCAGATCGGACAAACCGGGCGTTCCCGATGGAATCGACGCCACTTCGCTGCGTAGTGTTCCCACCACGCTGACCAAGGTGGAAACCAATTCAACAGGCCGCGTCGCCACGACGGATGCCAATTGGTTACTCGCCGTTCGCAGCAATTCCTTTTCCGCATCGATGATCAGTAAGCGACCGATCGCCGAATCCAAATCTTCCTGCAGTGTCGCCAAGAGATTGAGGTCTGGCCCAGCCGCAAGGTCGCGTGCCACCGCGAGCAAGTCATCCGCCACCGCCAACGTGTCGCCCAAGCTGACATCGATGAGCGGGATCTGTTCATTGAGAATTTCGAGATCGCTATTTTGCAGCACGCCAACGAACGCTTGCAGTGCCAGAACGACGGACTCGATCGAAAACTCGCTGAATCCTGATAACAATTCATCGAACGCTTCGTTCCGAGTGAAAGTGATCTCAGGAACCGGGTTGGCCTCATCGGCAAACAAAGCCACGTCAATTTGGGGGCGGTCCAAGTTGCCGCCGATCGCATCCAACACGCTGCTGCGAATCGGTAGCTCGGCCGATCCGTTCAGCGTCAACGCGTCACGCTGGATGATTTCCGAAAAGTCCTGAGTCCGCAGGTCATCGAGCGTCAAACGACCATCGGGATCGACAAAACCGATCGACGTGCCCAGGTTGATCTCCGCCGAACCATCGACGATGCCGATATCCAAAATGCCAAGTGCGGCCTGCAGGTCGATATCATCCGCTTCGATCCTCGCCGACAAGACGATGTTGTTCCCCGAGTCACCTTGGAAGCTGGTGTCGATAAAGAAGTGATTGAGGATCGAATCGCCATGCAGTGCCCGGCCTTCGATCACCGATGTAACGTCGTGGTCTTCACCGACTGCCGCGATCCCCAACAACTGAGCCGCCGGTGAAACGATGGACTGGATATCCGAAACCGCCCGCACGCGGAATTCAGCTTGGCCACTGGATCGATCGGTCAGCACCAAACGGTCCACTTCAAATGCCGCTTCGACATTGGCCGATGCCTCCGTGGCGGCGGCATTGATTCGATCGATCACGTCGCCCAATGTCACGGCACCATCCAGGTTCACTCCGAATTCCGTGGTGTCACGAAGCAGGATCGTCAAATCGTCAAAGCCCGCATCCGTTGTGCTCGATTGGCCCGCAGCATCGAACCCAAGAGGATCGGCTGCTTCGATTTCAATCGAAATGACCGATCCATCAATGGCTCGCAACGTCAGTCGATCACCGTTGGCTTCCGACAGCACACCCGCTTCGATCGCTGCCAAACCTTCCGCTGCGAACAAAGCATTCAAATCAGCAGCCAGATCGAAGGCGTCAAAGTTATCGTTGGTTTCAGTTAGCGGTAGCGTTAGCGCGTGCGACGCTTCGACACCGTCTTGGTCGGTCGTGATGATCGTGAAGGCCACGTCACTGCCCGGCATGCCCTCGACCGGAATAGCGGACTCAGCAACCAAGCCGACGTTGTACGTGGTCGCTTCAGTTCCACCATCGAGCAATTCCGTGAGTCGTGTCTGGCGAGATAGACTGGCGTTGCTGCCGATCGAACTCAGATCAATTCCCACGCCAAGCTGAATACTGGCATCGGCAATGAATCGAGCGTCGGCTCCGGCGATCACTTCCAGATTTCCAATCCCCAGATCCAATCCGCTACCAAAATCGAGCGAAATCGCTTTCTCAAAGTTGGCGTTCAAACCGAGGTTGAACGAAACGGTTCTCGCGTCTTCGTTGTAGGTCAGTCCGACATCGAAAGGAGTTCCCGAAACACTATCGGACAGCGCATGACTGAGTTCGTTCGTGAATTCTGCCAAAGTGTTGAACTTGAACGCAGCGGACACTCGTGACCCGCCGCCAAATCCAAGCGTATCGGTCGCGGCATTCGGGTCATGCGGTTGATCGGATTCGAAGCCGATCGCCTCGCCGCCTCGTACCAAGAGCGATTCAATCGAATCGGACTTTGAACGCAGCACCAGGTTCGCCGCTTCGACAACAAATTCCAAACGACCGGCCAGACTTGCATTGGCGATCGCCAAGTTAAGATCGTCGACCAAATCATTGATGTCGCGATTGTCTGCTGTTAACGCTGCAGGCAACGTGATGGGCGGATCGTGCGGATCGCCGTTGATATCCAGTTCGATCGCTAGATCAGACGACAATTGACCACCACTTGGAAAAGCACCGATACTGGTTACCGAAACGGTCGAGACCGCGATCGACAACGCCGCTCCTTCGCTGGCACCAGAGAACTTCAGCCGGTCGCCATCACGCGATGCCACAATCAAACCATTCAAAGCCGTTGCCGCGATCGCTTGATTCAGATCGCTGGTCAAATCGTTCAACGAACGATTGCCGCGAGTCACGTCGGCCGGCAACGAAACAGAAACCAAATCACCGCCATCGACTTGGACAAAGAACTTGGCGTCCTCTGTCAGCACTCCGTCGAGTCGCTCGGCGGGCAGCGCTGCGGTCGCATTGGGAACTCGGTACAAACGCCTAGCGAGATCAGTCAAAGTGCCACTGAAGTCAACAACCTCCTCGATCGCCGTGTCGACAAAAGGAATGCCGCTTTCTGGGTTCAGTTCCGATGCAACTCGCTGAAGCTCATCGCCCAGTCGAATCAGCATCAAGACAACATCACCTGGCTTCAAGTTGGACAGGTCCGCAAATCCATCCAATCCACTGCTCTCGATCGTCGGACCATTGCCGTCAAAGAGATCCTGATCTTTGACGGTGATCGTTGGCCCGTTACCTACCTCACCAAGGCTAAATTCGCCCAACTTGGTCGAAAGCGGAAGATGGACATTGAGCATCTCAGTGCCGTCATCGGGTCCGGCGATCACCAACTCGATCAGATCTTCGCTCCATGCCCCCAATTCGTCCAATGTGATCGAACCATTTTCCAACCTCGGGATGCCCGGAGCAAAATCGACACTCGCGGTCACTCCTAGGTCCGCGGTGCCTCCTAAGATCCCACCCTCCAACATCCCTAATTGAAACGAATTTTTGATATTCGTTGCCCCAATCGATGCCGAAGCGGTGAACTCATCCAGTCGCACGAAGGCATCTTCCGATCCAAACGTCGTGCTACTGTCGCCATCGACCAAGTCAGAAACGTCAACGCCAAACCCAAATGACGCTTCAATTGTCGCTTCCGTTGTCGGTGCGATATCGACGGATAACTCGAAACCTCCAGCGGATGCTTTGAGGTCAAACGGCAACTCCAATTTGGCCGACGCATCGATCATGACTTCAAACTCGATGCGTTTCTCATCAGGATCCAACCCACCGGCAATCGAGAACGGACCACGTGACAATCCTCCTTGCGTCGTGAATCCCAGTCGCCGTTGCAAGGTTTCGTTCAGCACATCGATCAACCCCAGAACGGTCGGCTGAGTCGTGCTGTTGAAATACGCATCCGTGGCGGTGTGGAAATTTAAAAAGTCACCAACAGAATCCACATCGTCCGCACCCGACGCAGTGGCAAACATTTGATTCAGTGTACGCTCCAACACGGGTATGTTCGTCTCCAGAACACTGTTGTTAGAGAGATCCACGCCGAAGTCGCGAATTTGCTCCAAGACACCGAGTAATTGCGTCTTCAAGTCATCTTCGATCAGCACATCGATCACCACATCAGGCTGTTGGCCGCTGAATAGGGATGTCGTCGAGAGCTGAATGATGGGTGTGCCGAACTGATTGATGTCAAAGCCAGCAAGCGAGGCTGTTAGCGGCAAGGAAGCGGCGGCTTCCCCTTTGGTCTGTAGCGTAAACGAACTGTTCTGCAGTTGATCCAGCGTGACCGCTTCGCCGCCGCCGAACGAGATTTCCGCGCCGGCACTGGCGGTCAGAATCGCATCGTCCACGCCCACGTCCGCGAAGGATCCGATGCTGGCGTTGGCACTCAAGTCGACGACCGCAACACCCACGCCCGCACGAAACTCACGGATCTGGATCGAGGCATGCTCGGTACCAATCGAAGGCAATGCACCGCCCGTGACCACACCTTCGAGTGCACTGATAAAATCAGCCAGTTCGAGTTTCAATTCCAAATCCAGATCCAGTTCGGCCCCAACCAGCACCTCGCCACTGCCGCTGGCTTGGAAAGGCAAATCCGCTGGTGTCTGGACATCGAACGCGATCGTTTGCTGGTTCTCCAGATCAACTTGCAAACGGAATCCGAGTGATTGCTCTTCGGCATCGAAGCCACCATCGAATGTGAACGTCGGACCTTCATCCAAGTCCGGCCCCAGCACATCAGGAAGCGTCACTTCGATCAATTCACCGCGTGGAATCTGTGGTGGCAATACACTGGACAGATCAATCGAGGCGCCGCTGAGATTCGGTAAAGAAAGATCAAACCGAGATCGTGTCAAATCCACACCACGCAGCACTGCACCGCTGAGATCAATCCCATCCAAGAGGGTGCCATCGAGCCGCACGCCATCCAGATTGGCACCCGGCAATTGAAAACCACTCAAGTCGATCCCACTCAAGTTCGCACCGGCTAGGTTCACCTCAGGCCATGAAAGCGAACCGGCCCCAAAAGTAACTCCGGTTAGATCCGCGAACCGAAGATCCAGTCCTGTCGAATCACCGCTCGATGGCCCGACACGGCCGAATTGAATCCCCGTCAGATCAGCACCGCGGAAGTTGACGCCAAACAGCGAGGCGGGATTGAAGTTCAGTCCCGACGACGGATCTTCGCTGCCACCGCCGCCACCAAACGTCACGCCACTCAGATTCAAACCAGCGAACGAAACGCCTCGAAGGTTGATGCCAGAAAAATCAACTCCGTCTAGCTCCAGACCCGCGAAGTCGTAACCGCTCAGGTCGATGATCCCCAGCGACGGGAAGTCAATGTTCACACCGCTGGTGTCCGGTCCCACTAGCCCATCAAAGCTCACGCTGAATCCACCTAGATCCAACGAACCGCCACGCAACACAAACGATGCGATCGATCCATCCGACTCCGTCAATGATTGATCACCCGGTAACGTCGTCGTGCGACTAAAGAACATTCCCGTGAAATCGGGAAGCGAAGCATCAAAACGAATGCCCGAGAAATTGGTACCAATCGCCCATGCACCACTTAGCGCAACGCCACTCAAATCAACCCCCGACAAGTCCGTGCCACGCAGCGAAACGCCGCTCAAATCCATGCCCGCAAAGCTCACATCCGGCAGTTGCAAACCGGAAAAATCAAAACCAGCAAACGCGGTGCTGCTGCCAATCTTGCTTGCCGATAGATCTTCGCCGGCATCAACTCGATAAGTTTGATCGTCCCCGGTCCACTGAAGTCTTGGCAAACCGAACGCGCCTCCCGAACTGCCATCCGGCCAGATCGTTCCAAAGTGAAACAATGCTCCTGTCAAATCAGTCAGTCCGCCGGACGGCGAGCTACCGACGATCGCACCGCTCAAATCAACGTCCAAAAGCGAAGCACCCGCGAAGCTGACGCCACGCAAATCAGCATCGCGGAAGATGCTGCCTCGCAAATCAACTCCAGCAAAGTTCACGCCACGCAGATCCGCGCCCGTGAAATCGACACCACGCATCCGCAAACCTGACAGATCGATTCCACGTAGATCCGCATAGCTGAAATCAAAACCGCTCAGGTCGCTCACGCCCAAGCCAAGTCGCGAGAACGATTTGCCAGATGAGTTCGGTTGGTCCGCATCGATCGCCCGACCAGTGATCTGTTTCAAACGGGCTTGAATCGCGTCGATGAACCCTCGAACAGACGGGAAATCTGCACCCTCGAAAGTAAAACCGTTGAAGTAGGTGGTCACTGCGTCGTTCAGCTTTAACACTTTGCCAGCGCCCGCAAACTGTTCTCCTGGGATCGAATCGAGCACCAAGTCATTGATGCTCTGCTCGATGAGTGGGATTTTGGTATCCAGAGGCGAATCAGTCCCCAATGCAGCACTGACTCGCTCATCCAGTCGACCAACCAACCTGACCAAGGTCTCGCGAATCGAAGTTGAAATCTGCATGTCCAATGTCACATCCGGCGACGTCACGGCCAGGACACCATCAGACACGGCAAACAATGGATCAGACTGAATCAGGATGACCGCAGTGCCGAAATCATCGGAATCAAAATCACCAATCGAAGCAGTCAGCGGGAAGGCCGCGTCGAGGAACCCGGTCGCTTTGAATTCGAGTGAATCACGGATCCCGCTGACGCCCAGGTCTCGCAGTTCGACAACAGAAAATCGACCATCCCCATCAGGCCCCACCAACTCGACAGTGGCTCCCGCATCCAGGTACAAGGTCCCATCTGCCACGCCGATGGCCTGCGCACCAAAATCGACTCCAAAATCCAAGTCAACCGCTTCGATCGAGACTCCAGCCTGAATGCCTTCAAAATCCACAAACACATCATCGAGATCTAAGTTTGTCGATGCATCCGAATCCAACAAATCAGCCAGATCCACACCAAACGTCAACGACGAGTGAAGGTTCGAGATCACGTCGAACACCAATGGATCACCAAACGAAATCCCCGCATTCGCACCAGGAAGGGCATCGTTCAGATCCAACGTCACCTGACGTGTCGGTTCGGCGTCAATCGTCAGATTGAATTGCAGCAAGTCTTCATCCGGAATGAACCCGCCGACAATTTGAACGCTTCCTAAATCGACTCGCTGCCTGATCTCGTCGATCAAAGCTTCGGCCAACCCGAACGCGCTCGGCGATGTCTCGCGATCGAAGTACGCTTGAGCCCGATCGCGGAGGTTCAAAACATCGCCAACTCGATTGACATCGACATGAGTGGCCGCATCCGCGAACAGATCGTTCAACGACTGGTCCAACACAGGAACCGATGTGTTCAGCACGGCATTCTCCGAAACCGAATCGCCGATCAACGCCAATTCTTCGAGCGCCGAAAGCACGCGTTGTTGCACTTCATCGTTGAGCAGCACATCCACCACCACATCAGGCAGGCTGCGGCGGAACAACGAATCGCTGATGACCTGAACGATGGGCTGCCCAAAATCGGTGACGTTCAAACCGAACGCATCACCAACAATTGGCAACGACGCTCCCGCTCGCCCTTCGACATTCAATTCAAACAGGTCTCTTGGCGATGCGTTTCGCAGCTCGCTCAACGTGATCGCTTCACCACCTGCAAACTCAATCACCCCGCCCGCTTCGGCGACGATTCTTGCGTCCTCCACACCCAAATTTGCGAAGCCTTCGATGCCCGCAGTCGCGGTGAGATCAACCACTGCGGCACCAACGCCCACTGCAAACTCATGCACCTGAACCGTGACCAGATCACCATTGATGTCCGGGAACGGCCCACCTGTGGGAATGTTTGGCAATGCGTCGATGAACTCAGAAAGGTCCAGTGACGCCTCCAGATCCAAGTCCAGCTCCGCACCGATCAACGCCTTGCCTCGCCCCGATGCCGAAACGGGGAAACCGGCCGGTGTGCTGGCATCAAATTCGATCGTCTGCTGATTCTCCAGATCGATGGTTAATCGGAAGCCAAGTTTGTTGTCCGCGAAACCCCCGTCGAACGTGAACGTGGGCGCTTCGTCAACGTCGTCGCCGAGCACATCCGGCAACGTTACGTCAACCAATTCACCTCGCGGAATGCTTGACGGCAATCGCGTGAAGGAATCGATGAACGATCCATCCAAGCTCGGCAACGAAACCTCGCTGAACAAACTTCGTCCCAAGTCGACGCCACGCAAGATCGCACCGGACAAATTCACGTTGTCCAAAATCGTGCCATCCAAATGAGCCCCGCTCAGATCAACACCCGGCAATGAGAACCCGGTCAGGTCGAGACCACTCAAGTTGGCACCTGACAAGTCGATACCAGGCCAGCTCGGAAGACTTCCCGCGAAGTCGACGTCGCGAAAATCGACCGATCGCAAGCTGAGATTTTGAGTCAGCCCGCCCGGCAGTGCGATGGGCAAAAACTCGACGCCCGACAAGGTCGCACCGCGAAAGTTGACCCCCGAGAGCGATGGCAGCACAAACGACGAACCTCCCGATCCACCTGATCCGCTGCCACCACCAAACTTGACACCATCAAGCAGCGAACCAGCGAACGAGACGTTTCGCAGACGGAAGCCGGAAAAATCAACACCCGTCAAATTCAAATCCGAAAAGTCAAAACCACTTAGGTCAAAATGGATCGTTCCCGCCGTCGCCAAACTTGGGAAATCAATCGAATTGCCCAGTGAATCGAGTCCGACAAACGTCGCAAACGGAAGGCTGAGCGACCCAAATGATCGGGATCCATTTCGATCAACGCTCGACTCGGTCGATCCATCCGCAAAAACGGTCGACGCCGAAAACAGCAGTCCGCGAATTCCAATGAGCCCACTGAGGCTTGCCGTTTCAAAGTTCGTTCCGATCGCGAAAACGTTGTCCAAGTTGACGCCATCGAGATTCGATCCGAACAAGTTGGTATCGCGGAAGGAAACGCCCGTTAGATCCAAACCGCTGAAGTTGATCCCGGACAAGTCCAGCCCCGAAAGATCAAAACCTCGTAGTGCGGAAGCGTTGTCCGCGGCCACGTCCGACAAATCTTCACCCGCCGCGATCTTGCGTGCCGAATCGCTTCCCGACCATGACAAACTCGGTAAACCGAACCTGCCGCCAAGACTACCGTCAGGCCAAATGGTTCCGATCCCGTAGAACGAACCCGCCAGGTTGGTTGCCAGTCCACCATCGCTCGTCCCGATCCGTGCTCCATCGAAGTTGACATCAATCAGCGACGCGCCGACAAAACTGGCTCCCCGTAAATCGGCACCCTCAAAGTTGCTTCCTCGCAAGTCGACGCCGCTGAAATTGACACCGCGCAGATCGGCACCCGAAAAATCAACGCCACGCATCCTGACGACCGGAAAGTCAACATCGAGTCCATCCAGCAACGCCGAGTGCGCCGAGAAGTCCAACCCACGCAGATCCGCGCCGTTGAAATCGAACCCGCTGAGATCATCGATCGACGGAAGCCGAAACGAAAAGCTGCGTCCCGCTGAATCGCGAGACTCCGCATCAATGCCTCGACTGGTCAGCCGTTTGACTCGTTCACTGATCGCGTCGATGAACCCACGAACGGTCGGAAAACTATCAGGCAAATCGGGATCAAACGCAAAGCGATTGAAGAATGTCGCGGCAACCGATTCCAATCTAAAAACGCTGCTCAGCCCCGCCGTGTCTTCACCAGGAATTTGATCGAGGATCAAGTCGTTGACGCTCTGATTCAAGATCGGAATCGTCGTGTCGAGAATCGAGTCTTGGCCGATCGCGTTGCTGGCCGCTTGATCGATCTTGCCAATCAACTCGATCAAGGCATCCTTTAGATTCTCGGTGATTCGCAGATCCAGAGCGACGCTGGGCGTGCTAACCGCCAATTGTTCACTGGAAACTTCGAACAGCGGATCGGCACTCAGCAGCACCACGCCCGTACCAAAGTCTTCGCTCCGAAAGTTCCCAAACGCCGCATCGAGCGGCAACTCAGCTTCCAGGCTCCCGCTCGCCTCAGCACGCAAATCGTCCACGATCCCGCCAGGCCCAATCGTTTGCAATTCGCTCAGCGTGTACGACGCATCGCCGTCGGCACCCTGCAATGAGATTTCTCCGCGAGCGGATAGATCAAACTGACCATCCATGATCCCGACGCTGACCGATTCAAACGACGCCGCGAGATCAATGTCGGCAGCAGTCACGTTGGCGGACAACTCAACGGGATCGATTCTTACCGAGACATCTGATGAATCGATCTCACCTCCAGCTAACAGCGGCGAGAGATCAATCGTGATTCCAAAGCCAGCTTCAACTCCTACGTTTCGGGAAATCTCAAGCCCATCGAACTCGAGAGGCAGACCATCGGTGTTGAGGGAGAGCGTCGACAAGTCGGACCCGTCCGCATCCAAGGTCAAATCGAATCGCATTTCGTCCGAGTCGGGATAGTACCCACCCATCACCGAAATTGCTCCTCGTGACAACGAGCCATCGACCGATACACCCAATCGTGATCGGAGTGTCTGAGCTAAACGGTCTGCCAAACCGGATAACGTTGGTGTCGATGTCGTGGCGAAGTAGGCAGCAACCTCAGTGCGAAAATCTAGTAAGTCCGATGGTGCAGAAACGTCGGTTGAATCCAATACCTCGATAAACAGTTCTGCAAGATCCTTATCCAAAACAGGCACAGGAGTTTGCAATACCGCCGACTGATCGAGTTTGACGATGGTCGAATAGATTGCGGCAAACGAGTCTTGGATCTCATCTTGCAAGCCTGGTCGAATTGCCACGTCAACGGCGATATCAGGAATCGATCCAGTAAGCAAGTTTTGCGAGTCAACACGAACGACAGGTGACGCGAATTCTCCTGAATCAAATTTGCCGACGCTTACCGATAAAGGAAGTGTTGTCGAAAGCGAGCCGGATGCAGTTACCGGAACATCGACCGATGGAAGCTCCGGTGCCGTGATCCGCGTACCATCCAAATCGAGTGTTAGCTGCGTATCAAGATCGATTTGCCCACCATCGATACTTGCTGTTTCATCACCAATGCCAATCGATGCACCGAAGTCGTTAACATCAATGCTGGCGAACATCAGAACCGGATCAAGCTCGATGAAAAATGGCTCAGACGCGCTCGGATCCAATCCAATGGTCATCGCCATTTCTAGACCACCGTTGATTTGCACGGGAGCATCAAGGTTAATATCGAGTGGTCCTCCGGAAACGAACGTCAACCGGCGGTCGAAGGCTGAGTCCAAGTCGATGTTGATATCGAATCGAATTTGGTCGCCGGTTCCCTCGAGCAGTCCGCCAACAACATCGACAGTCGAACCCGGTGTTGTTCCGGGAAGCACACCAAGGATCGTCGTTAGATGTTCTTCAATCCGGTCGGCCAAACTTTGCGAGGCAAGTGGCCCCGACAAGATTCCAGAAACGGCGTCGTTAATCTTTAGAAGATCGGCAACTGCGAACAGATCACTAAACCGGGTGTCGGTGCCACTGATTGCAGTCCCCAAATCGCTCAGTCCGGAGACTCGCAATTCACTGAACATTTCCAACTGCGAAAAACCGCTAGCTAGTGAATCAACTTGCTGCTGTGAAAGTTCAATTGGAGCGGTGGGGCCACTATCACCGGCTAACATCTGCCGAGCTTCCAAGCGTTCGGCTAAAAGGGCTCGTGCGGCAGGTCGGCTGAGTTGACGAGTCTCTGAACTTCGACGTTTGCGTCGTGACTTCGCTACATTCATCTTAGTGTCGTTCATGTTGGAGGTTACGTCACACTCTAGTTCCCCCAAAGCAGAATCTAACAACCAACAGGATCAGGTCGTTGCCACTACCGGAAAATTGAGAAGCGCCGGAGTGCTGGCGTTCTATCAACTGTTCACTCTAAGACGAGGATTCGCAGGTGCAACGGTCTAATCAGACTGCGCGGCAAACGCTAGCCAAGCCAAATGGCCATTAAACCAGCTCGGTTGTTGACACCGAATTTCCGATAGATGCCTGTCACGTAGTTGTGAGTCGTCGAAGTAGCGCGGTCGATTTCGGCCGCAATTTCCTTCTCCGATTTATCAGTCAGTAGCAGCAGCACGATGCGACGCTCCATCTCGCTAAGAATCTCGTCACCTACTACCAACCCGTGGCTAAGAAATAATCGCCGTTGGAACCATCGCACGCTTCGCAAAGCCGTACCCACCAATTCCGTCTCCCTAGCTTCGAATCGCCTACCTTCACCTGCTAATTCGAAGCAGAAACAAGACTCTGTGTCTTCGTTTACTGGTGTGATAACGTACACTCGATCAGTGAGGCCATAAGGCATTTGATACTTCTCAAAATGTGTCGAACTCTCGTAGGCAGAAAGATCAACCAATTCCCGCAGAAGTCGGATGCGAAAGTTGCCCGCATCTTTCATAATCGCGATCGAAGCGGTACCCACCGTCTCCGCAAGATGCTGATTCTCAAGTAGTTCTTGACGATGTTCCTGGTAGACTGCCGGCAATTTATAAGGCTCGTGGACCCGGACTCGCCATCCGCCTAGCGGGTCCATGTCCGACAGACTCCCATCTGCAATCCGTAGCAGTCCGCACCAGTAGGCGTAGTCGGCGTCCAGCCAATCCGATAGCGTCTTCATCAGGTGAACATTAGCTTCCGTCGCTTTGTCGACAGGGAATGCTTCAAGCTCATCCCACAACTGAACGAGCTTGTCGAAGACAACAGGCGAAAATACCATGGGAACTTAACAATAGAAAAAGTTTTGACGAGGACGTGCTAATGGAAGAGCGACGCGTACTGGCTCGTCGATTTTCGCCCAAAATCAAGCGATTATACTCGAACGCTACGTTATCTGCACGAAGAGGTGACACATGCAAATCTCCAAAGCGCTGAGACTTGTTATAAGTTCATTTCGGTTGTAGCAGTATTAGTTCGTTGGATCTAACACCGATGTTGGTCTTCTATTATTGAGTGAGAGAAGTTGACGCGGAGTCGCAGCAGTCGGGGATACCAATAACTGTCGGTTTCGTATGAGACTCGTTTATTAACCACTTTTTTAGTGCGAACGCCGAACGTGATCGCATCCCCTATAGCTTCGCTTCCAGCAGCATGGTGCGTCCTTTCAGCTCAGCATCATTACGGAAGTTGCCAACGATGCGATCAGGATCGGGAAACTTGTAATTAACGATGGTGTCCTTGGCGACTTCGAAAGATCCTTGGTCGATCCGCCGCCTGCGAGATTCGGCCGGTAATTCGTGTTTGTTATGAGTGATATTCCAGCCCGACTTTTCTTCCGTGTACTTACTGGCGTCGTAGTTGTGCTGCAGATGATCAAATTCGGTTACCTGCCTCGACGGGTGAGTCGATGGTGTTGCAGATCAGTTTGCGACAGATTACGCACTCGGAAACAGGGTTTCGAACACCTCGTCGTCTGGCCCGGTCGATTCGCCTTGCTGCTTCTTCCAGCGGTAGAGCAGGTTCGTACCGGAGATCCCGAATCGAGTTCGCTGAGAGACCATCGAGCAGCATGGCAACTGCATCGCGTTTGATGTCGTCGGTGTAAGTACGTCACCCAGGCTTGGCTTGAGGCTTGGTCGTTCGTGGCGTCTGCAATTTTTTGAGTTCTTTTCGGTTTAAGGATTCGCGTGGACCTCAAAATCTAGGTCACCTTAGTGGGCCAAAAACGTTTGATGAATACTTAGATCTATACCTGCAGCCCTGCTTGCTCCGATCGCGTATTTGAAATGTCGAATAGATCAAGTCCAGTCGTGGGACCGAGAGTGCAGAGCGATGAAGTGAAACGCTGACATTCCTATCTGAGAATGCCAGCGTGTTTGAGGTGATATTCTGATCCAGATTAGCCAGCCATTGCCAAACAACTTTCGTGGCATTTGCGGCAGCAATCCACACACTTGTTCATGTTGCCGACCCTCTCGCAACTGTCCGCACATGCCTTACAAATTTCAGCGCATGCTTGGCAGTAGTGCGAGTGGTAGTCGCTGTTGCGTGACATGAAATCAATACAAGCGTTGCACGCTGCGACGCAATCGAGCATCAGCTTGACGTGCGTTTGCTCCACATGATCTCCGCCCTCGGACAGGCAGTGGCTGGTCAACATGTCTGCACAGGTCGTTTGGCATTCCCGGCAGTTTTCGATGCAGTCTTGTCTTGATGCAGTGGCATTACTCATTTGGATTCTCCTGAAAGAATGGTCATTTGAAAGTGATTGCGGCTCCGTTGCCGCTGTCCAAACGGAATGCAACTTGCATACCACTAGGGGGTATGTGACGTATTGCCAAAATGACACCACAGGAACAGCGATGGCCACCACTCAAATCACAGCAACGGATCCGGTTTGCGGGATGAAGGTGCCTGTAGACGGTCCACGTTCGTTGGAATTCCAAGGAAAACACTACGTATTTTGCAGCGATGGATGCTTGGATAAGTTTCTGGATGATCCTGCGGGCGCGCTGGAAATACGAGCGAAAAAAGAGGGGGAGATGGGAACTGGGAGTCGGGAGCATTCCTGTTGCGGCGGGCATGGACCGTCAGCGACCACTAAGGCCAATATCAGACCACCTGCAGCTTCTCCCGACTCCCCCTCTCCCACCTCCCAGTCTCTCTACACCTGCCCAATGCATCCGGAGATTGAACAGGTTGGACCTGGTGATTGCCCGATCTGCGGGATGGATCTAGAGCCGAAGGTGGTTTCGGCCACTGATGAAGGTGATGACGAACAGTACGCCGACATGAAACGTCGGTTCTGGGTTGGCGTCGCGTTGTCGGTGCCACTGCTCGTGATCGCGATGGGGCCGATGGTGGGTTTACGAGTAGCGGACTGGATGAGCCAGACGATGTTCGGTTGGTTGCAATTGGTCCTCGCGACGCCAGTAGTTTTCTGGTGCGGCTGGCCATTGTTGGTTCGCGGAGCCAAGTCGTTTCGCACAATGAACTTGAACATGTTCTCGCTGATTGCGGTGGGAACTCTGGCTGCGTACTTGTTCAGCTTGGTCGTGGTGCTGCTTCCAGGGGTGATCCCAGAAGCCTTCTTCGAGAACGGTGTTCCGCCTCTTTATTTTGAAGCGGCGGCGGTGATCATCACGTTGGTGTTGCTTGGGCAAGTGCTGGAACTTCGAGCACGTCAGCAGACTGGCGGAGCGATTCGCGAACTCATGAAGCTCGCTCCCGATACGGCACACCGAATCACAGACGATGGCGAGGAAGACGTCTCGCTCGATTCAGTACACAAGGGTGATCGGTTGCGAGTACGCCCCGGTGAGAAAGTTCCAGTCGATGGGAAAGTGGTCAGCGGATCCAGCAGCGTTGACGAGTCGATGTTGACCGGCGAGCCAATGCCTGTGAAAAAAGTCGAGGGCGACAAAATCACCGGCGGAACGTTGAACCAGACCGGTGCGCTTGTGATGGAAGCCCTCGGCGTTGGCGGGGACATGGTTCTCAACCGCATCGTGCAAATGGTTGCGGACGCTCAACGAAGTCGTGCGCCGATTCAGAAACTGGTCGATGTGGTCGCTCGATACTTTGTGCCAGCGGTGATCGTCTGCTCGATTCTGGCATTCATCGGATGGGCGGTGTTCGGCCCGCAGCCGCAACTGGCTCATGCATTCGTAGCGGCCGTTGCAGTGTTGATCATTGCATGTCCTTGCGCGTTGGGGCTGGCGACGCCGATGTCGGTGATGGTGGGTGTTGGCCGCGGTGCAAAGGAAGGTGTGCTGATCAAGAACGCAGAAGTCCTTGAGGTCATGGAGAAAGTAGACACGATCGTCGTCGACAAGACCGGCACACTCTCGCAAGGACGGCCGGAAGTGACTGGCGTCGAGACGTTCGGTGATTGGAATGAAAACGATGTGTTGACGTTGGCTGCCGCAGTTGAAGCACAGAGCGAACATCCGTTGGCTCAGGCGGTCGTTCGCCGTGCAAAGGCGGATGAGTTGCAAGTTGTGGAGGCAAGTGAATTCAACAGTATCACCGGTGGCGGAGTTCGAGCTCGCGTCGATGATCATGACGTGTTGATTGGCAAGGCTGACTTGCTGGACGAACAGGGCATCGAGGGAGTCGATGCGGGACGGGAAAAAGCGGGATTGCATCAGGCCGAAGGGGCGACGGTTGTGTTTGTGGCGATCGACAACAAGCTGGCGGCAATTCTCGCAATCACTGACCCGATCAAGCAAAGCACGCCGGCAGCGTTGAAGACGTTGCACGAACTCGGATTGAAGGTGGTGATGCTAACCGGCGACGCCGAACCGACCGCGAAGGCAGTCGCATCAAAGCTGGGTATCGACGAGTTTCATGCTGGGGTTTCGCCCGAGGAAAAGCATGACTTCGTTCGCAAGCTAAAGCAGGAGGGCAAAACGGTTGCGATGTGTGGTGATGGGATCAATGACGCTCCTGCACTTGCCGAAGCGAATGTAGGCATCGCCATGGGCACGGGGACAGGCGTTGCGATTGAATCTGCGGGCGTCACGCTCGTCGGTGGCGATCTTCGCGGAGTTGTGGCGGCTGCCAATCTGAGCCGAAAAACGATGAGTAACATTCGCCAGAACTTGTTCTTCGCTTTCATCTACAACGCACTGGGAATCCCGGTCGCAGCTGGGTTGCTCTATCCGTTCTTCGGCGTATTGCTTAGTCCGATGATTGCAGCGGCAGCAATGAGTTTTAGCAGCGTGTCGGTGATTGCGAATGCGTTAAGACTGCGGGCCGCGAAACTCACCTGATTCTTGCAGCGGAATTCGTCAAGATTCTCGGCGAACGCAATCGTAAAGCCTGGGCGTTTTCTGGCACAAGCAAATCTTGCCTAATCGTTACAAGCGGAGTGCAATCCAATCGCGCGACGACTCCGACCATTCGGTGCTATACCCTGCATGGGTATGTTGCCGAAAGTTGGAATAGGACTCGGCATCATTCCAGGGATTCGGAATCTATGAAACGGAAGCTACTTCAATTGTTGATCGCAGTGACAGCGACAACGACTTATCAAACGGCAGTTGCTCAGGAAGCCTCGATGGGGCAGATGATGAGCATGGGTCAGTCGATGACACAGTCACTTGGTGGTGTCGACGACCAAGTTCTTCCCGAGAGCGACTTGCCGCCTTTGCCAGACATGCCAAGTGGGTTTGCAGATTTCGACACGGCGTATGACTACGCGGACGACGCGACGGTCGAGATTCATACGCTCGAAACCGTCTTGGCTCTGGCGGCAGGAAACAATCCAACCATCCAGCAAGCGAGATTGCACGTTTCGGCGGAGACTTCCAAGGCGTTGCAGGCAGGTCTATATCCCAACCCAGTCTTGATGTACGTCGGCGAAAAGATTGGTAGCGACGGAAGTGCCGGGGAGTTTCAGGGATTTGAGGTTTCTCAGCGTTTCGTAACGGCTGGCAAACTGCAACTGAGTCGTTTGAAATACCGCCAACGCGCGCATGTTTCCGAACACCTCGCGATTGCCCAGACGTACCGCGTCACGAATGCCGTCGAAGTTCAATTCATTGAAGCATTAGCGGCTTCGATGCGACTCGAACTCCAGCAAGAGCTTGAGAAGACGGCCGAGGACGGTGCAGTGACGACTCGGAAGCAATTTAACCAAGGCCAAGCCAATTTGACGGACGTTCGACGAGCCAACGTCATGCTGCAAAAACAGCGTTTGGAACGCATGGCGACTGGAAATGAGTATCGCGACGCGCTGCGGCGACTGTCCGCCATCGTCGGCGTACCGCTTTCCATTGGCTCAACCGAGGGTGAGTTGCGTCCGAGCAATGCATTGGAGTCATTCGACACTGTTCTAGCTCGGTTGATTGCGGAAAGTCCTGAGGTGTTGGCCGCGCGAGCAAAATTACGAGTGGACCAAACGACCGTCCGTCGAGAGCAAGTGGAGTGGATTCCAGACATCACGATCCAGGGCGGACCCGGTTACAACTTCAGCAATGGCGACGACGTCTACAACGCGGGCGTCCAAATTGAGCTGCCGATTTACGATCGAAACCAGGGAACGATTCGTCAAGCGTGCCAAGACTTGCGACGTCAGCAATTCGAGATTCAGCGATTGGAATTGCATTTGAAAGAACATTTGGCTTCAGCCTATCGGACCTATGCTACCGCTTTGCAACACGCCACGGAGTACGATCGCGTGGTGATCCCCGAACTGAGGGCGGCTTATCGACAGTTGCTTGTCAGCTACAAAGACAACCGAATTGCTTGGCCGGATGTGTTGGAAGGTCAACGCGACTACTTTCAAGCCAGAATGGAACAGATTGATCAGTTCAAGCACGTTCGGCAACAGGAAACGATGATCAACGGTTTCCTACTCGACGGTGGTCTGATGGCTGCCGAAGGCCCAGTTCCACCGGGACATATTGATGCGGTTCCGAAGCCGAGGTAGTGAGTGGGGGAGTTGGGAGTTGGGAGAAAGCATTTGCTCACAACACAAATCTCCTTGACTCCCTCACTCCCGACTCCCCCACTTCCTGGTTCACAGAAGTTCAGAAACTGAAACGAAGAAGAAAAATGTCAAACACCGAAGACCGCCGACGTTTCTTGACCGCCGGATCACTGGCTGCTGCGACGGGAGTCGTTGGGAATTTGCTTGGAAGGAACGTCCAGGCCCAAGAACCGATGCCAATGGACATGAAAGGAATGTCCTCGCATCAGCATGGCGAGCACGCAACGCCCCAGATGCCGGCCGACTCGGAAGTCCAGGCTGAATACGATGGGTATTCGCGATTCAAGCCGTCCCGCGGCAACGATCCGAACAGTGACTATTACCTTGGCAAGATGATGCCGGGTTTCCGGCCGGCGTCTGATGGCCCGGCTCCTTTTGAAGCTCCTGATTTGGATAAGCTTCCCTACAAGATGGTTGGCGGAGTGAAGGAGTTTCAACTTGTTCCGATGGCGGTCAAGCGAGAGTTTCTACCCGGCTATGAGATGAATGTGTACGGCTACAACGGCAGCATGCCGGGGCCGACAATCGAAGTCACCCAAGGAGATCGAGTTCGGTTTGTTGTTACCAACGAACTACCCGAAGACACGTATGTGCATTGGCACGGCTTGGAACTTCCGGTTCAGTGGGATGGTGCGTCGGAGCTTTGCCAAGAACCGATCAAGCCGGGTGAGACTTTTGTTTACGAGTTTGACGTACACGAAGAAGGCACGTTTTTCTACCACTCGCACGTGCCGATGCAGGAAGCGTTTGGAATGGTTGGCTGGTTCATCGTCCATCCTAAGAAAGTTTTTGATCCGCCAGTGGACCGCGACTTCGGATTGATCTTTCAAAACTTCTTCATCGACAGTTCGCAAAATATCGCCGACAGTTGGAAGATGGATTGGAACTGGCACACGATCAACGGTCGCAGCGGTCCCTACACGACACCGCTGGTTGTCAAGCACGGCGAGCGTGTGCGAGTTCGGATCATGAATTTTGCACCGATGCAGCACCATCCCATCCACCTTCATGGTCACACATTTTGGCTGACCGGTCGCGAGGGTGCCCGCACCCCACATTCTGCTTGGATTCCTCGCAACACCGAACTGGTAGGCATTGCACAGGCGACCGACTTTGAATTCATCGCGAACAATCCTGGCGACTGGATGTTCCATTGCCACATGGTTCATCACATGATGAACCACATGACTGAGCAGGTCGGGCCGCGGATGCGAAAGAACACTTCGGTGGACCATTACCTCGCCAACCTTGATTCCAGACCCGCCGTTGATTCGACTCGCCAAGACCCTGGCTTCGGGACACCCGGCTACCCGCAAGAGATGAAGGGCATGAACATGTCCGATGCGATGATGAAGAAGATTGGCTCGCGTCGTGAGATGATGGGCATGCGGCCGATGGCCGAAATGGCGGTGATGGGTCTGATGACAACGCTGCGAGTGATGCCCGAGGATTTGTACCACAAGGTGATGGAAACCGACGACCTTGTAGAACCGGGCGAGGTCTTTACCGAGATCGTGAAGCGATTCGGAGACATCTCCAAGTACAATTCCGGCAAGAAGATGATGCCTGGAATGAAGATGTAGCGGACTAACCGCGGAGCCGTTTTGAGGGTAAAATCTGAAACCCTGCGAAACCTGCCTTTCCAAAGCTCCTGCGAATGCTTTCAGAAGACGAGAAAAAGAAGCTCAACAACCGACTTCGACGTGTCATCGGGCAAGTCGAGGCGGTTGGGCGTATGATCGAGGACGAAGAGTACTGCGTCGACATTCTAATGCAGTTGTCGGCCGCGACGGGAGCATTGGATAAGGTCGGGCAGATCGTTTTGGAGCAGCACATCAAGTCCTGTGTGAGCGATGCGATCGAGAGCGGTGACGCGGCCGATCGCGATGAGAAGATCGCAGAGCTGATCAAGATTTTCCGCAAATACTCCGACTGAACCGTAGCGGTACTCGTCAAGAGTTTCGATCTCAGAACCGTAGCGGAACTCGTCAAGAGTTTCGATTTCAGGGAAGCAAAGAAAGTCTTGACGACTTCCACTACCATTTTGGGATGTCCGTCGAACGTCCTGACCGCTTGAAACGTCTGCCGCCCGAATTCTATCGCGGCGAAGCTTGGGTTCACTGGATTCTAACGATCGAAGCTCGAAAGACGGGTTGGCTTAGCAGCAAGTTGTTGTATCGCTTCCGCGAACTACTCACGCACACCGCGTTTCGGTACCAGATCGCCTGTCCGATTTACTGCCTGATGCCGGATCACATCCACATGCTGTGGACCGGGCTTGCACCTCAATCTGACCAACTCCTGGCAATGAAGAACTTTCGCAAGAACATGAACGAAAGTCTCCGACGCATCGGCTTTGAATTCCAAAAGCAGCCGTACGATCACGTGCTCCAAGATGACGAACTGGAGCAAAACGCGATCGAAGCAGTTTCAGAGTACATCGCTCGAAACCCAGAACGCAAGCAGATCATCGGCGTTGATGAGCTTGCTTCCTATCCGTACACGGGATGTTTGCAGCCGGGCGCACCGTTGGTGAGATTGTTCAGTGACGAGGGCTGGGATGAAGTCTGGACAACGCTTTCTTACTTGCGACGAACGGAGTGTTTCCGCAAACCAGACCCGAAGTACTCGTAGCGGAACTCGTCAAGAGTTTCGATCTTGTTCGATACTGGAAAAAGTCTTGACGACTTCCGCTACAGACAGTGGCCGATGTGAATCTTAGAGATCGCCGTGAAGAAGTGACGGCGTCACGTATCGAAATGCTTTGGAGTTGTTCGGTAGTTTCGATTGTGTTCCATGCTGATCGAAAGTCTTGACGGCTTCCGCTACGGCGTTTGTTCCTGCCGCTACCAAGAGATTCACCCTTGCCGTTCTCGTCGAAGAGCATCACCAATCGTTGGCATCCGGTGGATAGTAATGTGGTGCCTATAAGTGCAGCGGTGGCGTAGGATTCCAATTGAGATTTTATGACGACGCCCTTGTCATGAGCCAGATACAATAAAGGCAGGGACGGCGTGGTGACGTCATCACTTGCGTGAATCAGACGCGACACCGCCCCCGCGAAAGCGAGATGGGGAGTTGGGAGTGGGCGAGTCTGGGAGAACAACTTGCTCCCGATCTCCCCCACTCCCAATCTCCCTTACTTAATCATCGGAGCTTCGACTCCTTTTGACTTCAAGACAGCCAACCACTTTTGCGGTTCTGCGGCGATCTTCTTTGCGCAACCAGGGCAGCAGATGTAGATCGCTTTGCCGGCCGCGTTCACCTTGTAGGGTCCACCCATCTCGTCGAGCGGCTCATCCATCACCGGGCATTTCTTTTGCGCGGCGATGAATAGTTGGTCAGCCTGCGTAACCTTGAACACCCCTTCACGAACCACTTCCATCCCGGCGGGAACATAGTTTCCCCCACTCCCAACGCCCCCACTCCCCATCTTTTCTTCACCGTAGACCATTGCCAGGTACTTTGCCGGTTCGGCTTGGATCTTCTTGATGCAACCTTTGCAGCACAGGTAGATCGGCTTGTCACCGACCATCACTTTGATCGGTGTGCCCATTCCGCCGAGCGGTTCATCCATCACCGGGCAAACCTTCTGGGCGGCGATTCCGGCCGCATCCGCTTGAGTTGCCGTGGTGACCGTGATTTGCGGGCGACCGGTGGCGTACTTTGTTGGGTTTGACTTGACCGTGCTGACGCAACCGGAACAGCAGACGTAGAGTTTTTGTCCGTTCACATCGACGGCGACCGGATCACCCATGCTGCCCAGCGGCTTGCCGCTGACGGGACAGATCTTCTGGCGTGCGATCGCAGCGGCGGCCAGTTGTTGCTCGCTGGCTGGGACCGTGGCGACTTCGTTGAAGCTCACCGTACTGGCGGTGATGCCCACCAATTGAATATCCACGTCGATTTGCCGGCCGGCGAGCTGCGACAAGTTCACCGGTGCCGTCAAAGCTCCCTTGCCGTCGGGCAGCAGATCATAGCGATAGCGTTTCGCGTTGCCTTCAACTCGAACTGAGACGGCACCGCGTCCTTGATCGACCGACACCGGCTTACCGGTGCGATCGTAGACGAACATTTGCATGCCGCCTTGGGAAACGATGGTTTCGATTTGAAGATTGCCGGTTTGCTTCACGCTGCCGCCATGCCGTCCCGCCTGAGTAACCTCGCGAGCCTTCGTCATGCCGGGCATCGCGTGATTGTGACCGGCATGGTCGTTTTGCGATTGGGTGGTTTGCCCAAACGCAGTCGATGCGGACATCGCGAGCGAGCAAGCGGTGATGATGAGTGTTCGTTTCATAGGAGAACTCCTTTTCGTAGAGGTTGTTGGTGAGTTTGATGCTTGGGTTTGGGTTTTCTTCATTGGTTTGTTTGGAAAAAAGTTGGGAGTTGGGAGTTGGGAGTTGGGAGTTGGGAGTTGGGAGTTGGGAGTTGGGAGTCAGGGAGCCAGGGAGTCAGGGAGTCAGGGAGTCAGGGAGTCAGGGAGTCAGGACAAGTTGATTTCTCTCCCCTTCTCCCAACTCCCCTACTCCCAACTCTTCTTCTTAAAAAAGCTCGTCTTGAAAACCGAATCGCATCTTCAATTCCAGATAGCCGCAATACAGCGTCGGCACGATGAACGACGTGAACGGCTCGGCTAGCATTCCGCCGAACACTGGGATCGCCATCGCGCGGGCCACGTCGGCACCGCGGCCGGTTGCAATCAAGACTGGGACGAGCGCAGCCAGCGTTGTCACGGTTGTCATCATGCACGGTCGAATGCGTTTCAGGCCGGCTTCGTAGACCGTGTTGCGGATGTCGTCGACTGACTCGACTTTTCGTTTCTTGAGCAGTTGATGGATATAGGTCGCCATCACGACACCATCATCGACGGCGAGGCCGAACAGTGCGATGAAGCCGACCCAGACCGCAGTATTGAGTTCCACACCCATTGTTGCGACCGCGATCATGCCGCCGGCGAAGGCAACGGGGATGCCCGAGAAAACTGCTAGCGAGATCGCGAAGTTGCGAAACTCCATGTAGATCAACAGCAAATTGATGCAGATGACCAATGGAATGATCCAAATCAAACGGAGGTTCGCTTCGATTTGATTGCGGAAACTGCCAACGGCTTCGAGCGAATAGCCGGCGGGTAAGTTGAGAGTGGGGGAGTTGGGAGTGGAGGAGTTGGGAGCATTGGTTTCTCCCAGCTCCCGACTCCCAGCTCCCGACTGGGCTTTCCTCAACTGCTCCTCAATCTCCTCGATCGACTCCAAGTCTCCCTTCAAGCCGTTTGTCATGAAAGAGACGTGGGCAACGAGCCGGCCGTTTTCGCTATTGATGGCACCCGGTCCCCAGGTCGTTTCCAACTTGGCGAGTTCTTCCAAGGGAACAACGGCACCGGAGTGCGTGACGACTGGCAGGCGTTTTAGTCCATCTATTTGTTCGCGAAGATCTCGGTTGTATCGCAAACGCACAGGGTATCGTTCGCGGCCTTCGACCGTTTTGATCAAGTTCATTCCGCCGAGCGCCGTTTCGATGACTTGGTTGACCATCGCCGCGTTCATGCCATACCGCGACGCGGACTCGCGATCGACCGTGAACTCGACGTAAGGTTTGCCGAGCACGATGTCGGGATTGACCGTGCCCGCGTTGATCAGCGGCGACTTTTTCAACTCGGTGGCAACATTCATCGCGGCATCGGCGAGCGTGTCCAATTTGTCACCATAAACGCGAATCGCCATCGGTGCCTTGATGCCGGATTGCAACATCACGACACGGCCTTCGATTGGTTGAAGGGCTGAGGCTGGTGTGACGCCGGGGAGCGTCGCGACGCGATTGATCTCGTCCCACACGTCGCGAGCGGTGACGCCTTCTCGCCATTCGCTTTCGGGCTTGAGCATCACGTAGGTTTCGACCATGGACGCGGGGGCGGGGTCGAGGGCCGATTCAACACGACCGATCTTGCCCAGCACGTCTTTGACCTCGGGAATCTGTCCGATCAACACATCCTGCGTCTGCAAAACCTGCATTGCCTGCGAGAAGCTGGCCGCCGGATAGAGCGTCGGCATGTAGAACCAGCTTCCCTCGTCGAGCGCGATCCAGTCATCGCTCTGCAAACCGGTGAAGACGTGCTTGGCATCGACGTAGCCAGGAAAGTCATTCAGTTCGGCTCCGAACAGATTTGCAACCTTCTCGAGCGGACGCAGCACCGTTGGCATACCAACGTAAGCTCCGACGCCGATCACAAGCAGCATCAGCGGAAACGACAATGCGAAGGCTTTGTGATTGAGAGCATGACGCAACCGTGCCGCATAGATCAAACGAACGAAACGGCTCGACGGAATCTCCTCGATAGGACGAATCCGTTCTCTCATCAATTGCCAACCGCCAACAAATCCGACGATCGTTGCGACCACGGTGACGATCCAAGTCTCGATGTCAAAACGCTCGGCCAATCGTGATCCCCACATGAAGTGCGAGGCCGAACCGAGCAAACCGGCCAGCGAAAGACCTGCAACCAGAGCGGTGCTCTTGCGGCGGACCGAACTGCGTAGCATCAGCCGGCACAACGCTGGCACGATCGTGACCGCAGCGATCATCGCGGCGGCGATCGCGAACGTCTTGGTGTAGGCAAGCGGCGAGAACAGCTTGTAATCGCGGCCCGTCAGGAAAAAGACCGGCAGAAAACTGACAATGGTTGTCGCCACCGCGGTCACCACGGCCGGTGCGACCTCGACCGTGGCTTCGTAGACGACATCGCTTCGCGATTTAGTAGAGGAGTTGGGAGTGGGGAGTTGGGAGATTGCTGACTCTTTCGACTCCCCTACTCCCACCTCCCGACTCCCAGCTCCCGTCTCCCACTCCGCCAAATGCTGGTACACGTTCTCCGACACGATGATCGCCATGTCGACCATCGTTCCAATCGCGATTGCAATCCCCGCCAGCGACATGATGTTCGCACCGACGCCAACCACTCGCATCGCGATAAACGACATCAGGACGGCTGCGGGCAAACAAATCGCGACAACGAAACTACTGCGGATGTGCAACAAAAACAGCAGGATGATGATCGCCGTGATGATGATTTCGTCACGCAACGCATGTGTCAGCGTCGCCATCGTTTCATCAATCAAGCCACTGCGATCGTAAACGCCATGAATCGTCACGCCCCCGAGCGACGGCGTGATCGCGGCGATCTTCTCTTTCACTCGATCAATCACGACGCGTGGGTTTTCGCCGTATCGCATCACGACGACACCGCCGACGGCTTCGGCTCCGTTGTAGTCTAACGCCCCACGGCGGAAGTCTGGACCGATCTGGACGCTCGCAATGTCACGGACGCGAACGGGAACGCCGTCGCGTTGCATGATGACCGTGTCCTCGATGTCTTCGACCGCTTTGTTTTTGTCGCCGTCCGAGCCGAGGAAGCCTTTGCTGCGAACGATGAATTCCATGCCGGTCGTTTCGACGGTCTTCGCGCCGACATCCAAGTTCGATCCCTTGATCGCCATCGCCAGTTTGTCGACCGAAACGCCATGGAAGCGAAGTTTGTCGGGATCAACTTCGATTTGGTACTGACGCACGTAGCCACCAATCGAGGCCACTTCGCTGACGCCTTCGACGGCTTGTAATTCGTACTTCACCACAAAGTCTTGCATGCTGCGCAGTTCTGCTAGCCCCAACCCTTCTTCAGGCGGCTCAAGCGTGTAGTAGTAGATCTGCCCCAGTCCCGTTGCATCCGGGCCTAGCTGCGGGACAACGCCATCGGGCAACTGCGATGCGGCACTACCGAGTTGTTCGCTAACGCGGCTGCGTGCCCAATAGAAGTCGATTTCGTCTTTGAACGTGACCTGAACGAAGCTGTAACCGAACATGCTCTTGCCACGCACCGATTCAGCACCCGGCACAGCCAGCAACGAAACGCTGAGCGGATACGTCACTTGGTCTTCGATGTCCTTGGGCGACCGTCCCGGCCACGGCGTCAACACAATGACTTGGTTCTCGCCAATGTTCGGAATTGCGTCGATCGGGATCGACTTGAAACTGACCCAACCAGCGACGCTCAGTCCGATTGTCAGTAGAACGACGAGCCAAGGTTCTTTCACGCAAAAGCGGATGATGAAGTTAAGCATCGCTTCGCTCCGAGGTGGGAGTGAAGGAGGTGGGAGATTGGGAGGTCGGAGTGAGGAGTGATTGTTGGTCGATTGATGGAAAGTCATTATCAAGTCGATACGTTTCTTCGTTCTCCTTCACTCCAGTCTGTTTTCCCCCGCTGAGTCCGACGCACCACTTGGACGATCCGTGAATCATCGAGACGATCATTCGCAAGATCTCATCGTAAAACTCAACAGCCTGTTTTGTCGTATCAGCGTCGAGATAGCCATGTGCGGCCGCGTATTCAATCCAAACCTGCGTCTCAGCGGCTTCCGCCTCGGCGATGTTCAACGTGCTACAGAAGTGTTTTTCGTAGCGGCGTTTCCGCCAAGCCTCTGCGATATTCGCGCTTACACTTCGAGACGAACGTCGAACTTGATCAGTCAACGAGTACATCTCCTCCCTCGGAAACGATCGCGATAATTCAAAAATCCGTTTCCCTGCCGCGAACGACTTTTGGAAAACGATCAAATCTCGATGCGTCCTTATTTGCTCACTCATTTCACACCTCTCAATGAATCACCAGCAGCAACCTGCTTCTTCCCACTCCCAACTCCCATCTCCTCCACTAATTCCCCGCACGTCAGCATCTCGCTACCCCAATACGGATTCGCCAACTGCCCGCCGGGCTGCATCCAATCGCCTCCGCCGCCGGGAACCATGGGGCAGTAGTAGTGCGTCAGCTCCACGGCCGTCTTCGGACCGCGAGCGACCGTGGCGGCTCGCAGCATTGCGTGGCTGACACCGCGATAGGCTTCACGAGCCGTTTCAAGCGAACCATCCATGCGTGATGCCGCGCGACGGGCGATTGCGAACTTGCGTTGGGCTTCATCGGGAACGGCAGCCGACAACTCAAGATTGCGAAGGCCTTCAATCAGCGTGTTCAGCGCGACAGGCGGAGGAGTCTGATCAGCGGCCAATGCCCGTTGGATCTCAAAGTAGGCTTCGTACGCTCCGTCAAAGGACTTACCCGGCTCGGAAGCCAACATCACTGGTGTTACATCGGGCAATCTAAGCGGTCCTGGTGAATAGCTCGGGGCCCTCGTTGGGTCCATGAGTGACGGATTGCCGGCAAGTTGCATTTGCGAGTCGATTAGGAAGTTACCGCCCGTCGCAACGGTCTCGCCGGCGGACAAACCTTCGACGATCACAGCCTCTTTCCGATTCATCGGGCCGACAGTGACGCGGCGAATCTCAAACCGCCCCGGTTCCGTTTCGACATAGATCACGCTGTTTCCACCGGCTAGCAAAACTGCGTCGCGAGGGACTGTTACGACTTGCTGCATGGGTAATGGCTCCGACGCGAAGCCAAGTTCCGATGTCGGCACGAGGTCCATGTCACACAAAGGGCATGTCCCCGGTTCGTTACGGATCACTTGCGGGTGCATGGGGCTGATGTACTTGTTAGACAGCGCCGGATCGTAAACCTCGTCCATCGGGATTGCGGGTACAGTCACGCGAGCGGTCGCGTAGTCGCCCGGTCGCAATTTGCCGTCGAAGTTCATGATCTCCACACGCACCTGCACGGTGCGCGTTGTCGGATTGACGGTAGGGTCTATGAACGCAACGCGGCCCGTGAAAACTTCGCCGGGCATCGACTGAATTTCGGCTTCCACTTGTTGGCCGAACCGAACGGCTGAAGCATCGTCGGGGAACAGATCAAGCATCAACCAAACGCTGCTCAGGTCAGCGACGCGGTAGAGCTTGTGCCCGGTCTTCACGTAGTCGCCTTCGACAGCCGACTTTTCGATCACGGTGCCACTTTGAGGCGATTTGATGCGGATACGTGACATTGGCTTACCGGACTTTGCCAACATGTCGATTTGGCCTTCGGTCATGCCCAGCTCAGTCAAGTTTTCGCGGGCCATCTGGTTGAGGTTGCCACCGGAAATCTGAAAACGCCCAATCTTGCCATCGCTGTTCATGCTCGTGATGAACTCGGTCTGAGCGGTGTAAAGCTGCGGGCTGTAGATCAACGCAAGGTCGTCGCCTTCGTTGACTTTCACACCGGCATAGTTGGCGTACATCTTTTCCAAACGGCCGTCGATGTAGGCACTGATGGTCGACAAGCGGCTTTCATCAAAGTCGATCGAGCCAATAGTGCGGATCGTGCGATTGACTTCGCCCATCTTCGACATCGCGGTTTGAATACCGACCAATCGCCGAGCGGATGCTTCGATCGTGACCGAGATGCCATCGCCGCCTCCGCCACCAGTCGCTTCGACCAGTTCCATCGCACAAACAGGGCATCGACCCGGTTCGGTTGATGGTGGCGTACACATCATCGGACAGATGTATCGCTTGTCTTCGCCGCCGGCTTCCGCGACCGCTTCGCCTTGCCCGCCGGAGAAGCCATCCGCCGTCAACCACTTCGTTCGCTGTGCGACTCCAAGCAGAAAGAAGATCAGCCCGACGACAACGACGACCGTGGCCGCTTGCACTCCAGTGCGCACGAGCCATCTCGCTCCGCTCGAAGAAGATGGGGAGTTGGAAGATGGGGAGTTGGGAGTGGGGGAGTCTGGGAGTGGGGGAGACACGGAGCTTTTCTGTTTGCCTGTGTCTAAACCGCTTCTTGTCTCCTTGTCTTGCTCACTCCGCGACTCCTTCACTCCCACCTCCTTCACTTCTTTTCTATCTTCACTCATAAAGGCTCTCACGGCGCACGAATGCGACCAAAAATTGAACAAGGGTGACGCGATCGAATCGCGTAGGGAATGCATCTGGATGGGCTTCGTAACCAATGAGCGCGCAGCATCATTCGCTTGAAAGCCAACAGGAAGTCAGAGAACTGCGAGCGCGCAGCTCTCCTATAAAGACGGCGTTAAATACGCCAGATGCAAAGAAACCGCTGAGAGAAATGCGGTGAGAGGTCGCCGATCGGCGAACGCGCTGTCGCCGGAATTGAACGAACCGCAAGACCAGTATCGGTTGCGGCATGATCCAAATACGCAATCACCACGAAGCTGCGAACTTGAGGAGCCGGAACTCTATGGGGCAACGGTGCGACAGGTTCGGAGTGAACGCCGCACATGCACGATGACACGACTTCCGCTACCGACGGCTCTAGCACAACGTCGGAAATTTCGCCGACCAACTCATCGTGCTTTGGCCGCTCGGATTTTTTCGCGCAACAACTGCCAGCGTCTTCCACCTTGCCACTACAGCAACCGCAAAGATCACGATCAGTTCTCACTTCACAGCATTTGCAAGCGTGACAGACTGTTTGGGTCTCGCAACACGAGCCGAATCGAGAGTCTTGAGCACATGTCCCTTGCGCAGCCACGATCGCCATTGGCTGAATCACTATTGCAGCGATCAGACAAAGATTGACGGCGGTACGAATTAGGGGGGAGTTGCTCACTGTAACCTTCCGAAAAGTATACCCATGCCCGGTATATGAACTGTATCGGAAATCTGGCCGAATTGTTCAATAGGAATTAACCGGTTGGGCAAACTTTGACTGCTGCATTATAGCTCATTAGGACTCGGACGCCATGGATTGGCAATTGCGAACGCCCGATACGAAGCACGCCAAACGCCTTTTACTAGCCGCCATTATTGCCGCGACAGTATCTGGCTGCGCCTCCAAGCGTGGCATTTCGTTGACAAAAGCGTCGCCGGCGACGCCGAATATGGCCGCTGTTGCCGCGCAACCGATCCAGGATTTGGCTCCGGAACCCAACGTCCTGAGTGACGTTGATTGGAACCAAGTGATCGCTCAGCCGTCATCTACTCCTGTCCAGGTAGCCGGCTACAACGACGGCCTCTTCGTCGCATCGCCTGCCGTGTTCGCCCAACCGCCCGAAGAGAAGACGGATCGCAGCTTCGGCGATTTCTTGCAGCTTGACCCGCCGAGAGAAGATGGGGTGAGGGGGAGTCAGGGAGAGGAGCGAGACACGGAGACAAGGAGCGGAGAAGACAATAGGAATGAGGACGACTCCGTGTCTGCCAATCTCCTTGTCTCCCCCTCTTTCAACTCCCCCACTGGCTTCCCCGTCGAGTACTTCGTCAACACCGCATTATCGCGTCACCCCAAAATCCTAGCCGCACGCCAACGGGTTGCTGCAGCAAGCAGTGTCATCCCGCAAGTGAAAGCGTTACCCGATCCGACTTTCAATAACACATTTTGGCCGTTCCACGACCAAGCCTTGCAAACGGCCGCCGGCCGTGTTGGCAATCAAATGTCGGTCAACCAGATGGTGCCGTTTCCAGACAAACTGAAGACCAAAGCGGTCATTGCCAGCCGCGAAGTCCAGATGGCTCAAGCAGAAGTCGACGCGATCGCTCGTGAAGTCACCGAGTCCGTACGACTGGCGTACTACGAAGTCTGGTTCGCAACCCGAGCGATCTCGATCATCGAAGAGACCAAAGATCTGGTCGCCGACCTCACCGATGTTGCCGAAGCTCGCTACCGCAGCGGCGGTTCGCAACAGGATGTGCTCCGTGCTCAACTGGAAACGGATCGCCTCGACGACAAACTCATCACGCTTCGCAAACAGAAGCAGGTCGCCCAAGCCGACCTCGCCACACTCTTGCAACAACCCGTCGGCCTGCTTCCTGAAACATCCCACGAACTTGAAATCACCGACACACCTCAGCAAATCGAATCGTTGATCGCTCAAGCCGAACAGTGCAATCCGAAGCTGCGTGGTTTGACATGGGAAATCCAACGCGATCGCGAAAAGGAGCAGCTCGCCTGCTTACAGCAATATCCTGATTTCAGCGTTGGTTTGAACTGGGGCTTGGTCAGTGACGATCATAACGTACTTAGTGGCGTCGCAAACGGTCACGACAACGTCAGCATCAGCTTTGGCACGACGTTGCCGATCTGGCGAGAGAAGATTAATGCGGGCATCCGCGAAGCAGCCCACCGTCGCAGTAGCACGACCCGCCGCCTAGAAGCCGAACGCGACGAGCTATATGGCAAGATCCGTCGCCTGATCGTGCAGGCGGACGCATTGGTCGAACAGCGCGACATCTACCAAGACCGCATCATCCCGCGCACCGAAGACACACTGAAACTGTCGATCGCCGACTACCGAGGCAAACGCACCGACTTCTTCACGCTGATCGAAACCTACCGCGAACTCTTGATGTTCGAGACCCAACTAGCCCGCATCGACGCCGCACTGGCCGGTACCATCGCTCAACTCGATCGAACAGTAGGCTGCCCCTAACGCGGTTGCTACGGCAGCAACTTCCGCAACTCACGCCGTGCACGATTCAATCTTGAACCGACAGTTCCTTCGGGGATGTCGAGCGTCGCGGCGATCTCTTGATAAGACAACCCGTTCTCTTCTTTGAGCGTGAAGATCGCTCGTAATTCAGGGTCGACGGCGGCGAGTGCTTGGCGGACAAGGTCGGCGCGTTCGTCTTGTTCGATAGAATCGTTTTGCGGTGTGGTTGGCTCGACTGCTAACTCGCTCGTCCGCCGGTGCTTTTCCCGCCGCAGGTGCTGCAAGGCCTCATTGGTCGCCAGTCGATACAACCAAGTCTCGAATTTCGAGTCGCCGATAAACTGGCTGAGCTTCGAGAACGCTTGCACGTATACCTGCTGCGTTAGATCGTCGGCATCTTGGACGCCGACCATCCGAACCATCAACCGATACACCCGATCGCTGGTCGCTTCGTAGATCTCCCGCAGCGCACGTCGATCACCGGCCGCACCGGCTTGTACCGTCGGGGCGTTAATCGAATCATGTGCGGACTTTTCATGCGAAGGCTCCATTGTCGGCATTCTAGCGATACCCACCGGGGGTAAACAGATGGGCGGTAGGTGTGGGATTCTCCTCTCATGCGAGTTTCAGGGTGCATTACTCAGATCCCAGAACAGGACTGCAAGTGTGACACCCATCGAGGAGTCTTTTGGCACGTGGCTTGCTGCCCGGTTCAGGCTCGCAATCAATGAATCCAGATCACCTGAACCGGAACTCGCTATCGACATCCGGTTCGGGTCACACAGGAGAACACCCAATGTCTTACAAGCTATTCGTCGGCATGATCGCAACGTCCACCGCTGTAATGTATGGCTTGATGTACTTGAATACCTACGCCTTCGATCACGTCTACTGGAGCGAGACTCGCTTATACATGGCCTTCCTGATGGGAGCCACGATGGCGATGATCATGCTCGGGTTCATGCTCGGTATGTACAGAAACAGGAAAGCCAACACCGGTATATTTGCGACCAGTGTGGTCGTTTTCCTGGGAGCAATCTGGCTTGTCCGCAGCCAAGAAACGGTCCAAGACGTGTCATGGATGAAAGCCATGATCCCGCACCACTCGATCGCGATCCTGACCAGCGAACGAGCCGAGATCAGCGACCCCCGAGTCCGCCAAGTGGCCGACGAGATCATCGAAACGCAAAAGAAAGAGATCGCCGAGATGAAGCAATTGATCGCGGACCTGGAAGCCAAACCGTCGACCGATTTAGTATCGAGATAGCGATGTGTTTAGTCTTCATCGGCTTAAATTCTATGACGGTATTGCATCAATCATGATCATGCGATTCCTCCTTGAAATCGCCTGAGTACGGTGTGCCGTCAACGACGCCGGTCATCGTTCCCTCGTATTCCTTTACAACGCCAAGTTTTTCGTGGGTTCCGATGTAGCGTGATGACTTGCCGGCGGGATCGGTTTCCAGCGGCGAGGCCTTGAGTGTCACAAGCATTTCGGGGTCGACAATGCTCATTTCGATCTCTGCTGCGTTGATTGCCGTCGCTGTCTTTTCGTCGTTGCCGAGCACGTACACGGTTGCTTGAGTTTTGTCATGATCGACCGTGAACTCGACGTGGTATTTCCCACCGCCCCAGTCGGCGATGACGCCGTCGTGTGGTCCCGTGCCGTGACCGTGGCCGGCGACGCTGTGGTCATCCAGTGGCTCTCCTTCGACATGGTCATGATCGTCGGAGGCGGTCGGTGTATCAGTTGTCGATTGCGCTACCTCTTGTTTGCAGCCGACGAAGCCGACGAGTAGAGCGATTGCGAGCAACGATGCAAATGTGGTTCGAGTTTTCATGGAAATGGTCCTTGGGTAGTTGAGTGAAAAATCGTGTCAGTGGGTTGGTTTCGGTATTGCGCTAAATCATGGTGAGTTCGTCCTCCTCTGTTTGTTGCGTCGCAAGTCTCGCGGCGTCTTTGCCGCTGAACTTCCAAAACAGCCCTGGGTGAATGAGGAACTCGCAGAAGGTGGAAGTTGTCAGTCCGCCGAGGATCACCGTTGCGACTGGGTAAAGGATTTCGCGGCCCGGTTCTTGTCCGCCCAGCACAAGTGGGATCAACCCAATTCCGGCCGTCAGTGCGGTCATCAGGACAGGAGCCAATCGTTCGAGACTTCCGCGAACGATCATCGCTTGAGAAAACTTGTCGTCTTCCTCTTTCATCAAATGGAAATAGTGAGTCACGAGCAGAATGCCGTTCCGAACGGCGATGCCGCCAAGCGAGATGAAGCCAACCAGGCTCGCCACCGTCAAGCTTTGTTGGGTGATCACTAACGCCAGAACGCCGCCGATGAAAGCAGTTGGCAGTGCGTTGAGGATTTGCAAGACAATCCGGACTGACGGGAAAAGAATCAGCAGCACCACGAACATTCCGATCACAGAGATTCCTGCTAGCACGATGATCAGTTGCGTTGCCCGTTGCTGACTTTCAAATTGGCCGCCGAATTCGATGAAGTAGCCGGCGGGCAGGTTCAGTTCTGCACCAACCCGCTGCTTGATTTCGCCCACCGCACCGGCCAAGTCGCGGCCTTCGGTGTTGCAACGAATCACGATTCGCCGTCGGGCGTTTTCGCGATTGATCGAGTTCGGCCCAGTTCCTTCGCCAACGTCAGCGACTTCATGCAATTCGATCTGACCACGTTCGGCCTCGCCTTCGACGTGTGGCAAGTCGATCCGAAGCCGATCAAGGTTGGCGTAGTCCGTTCGATATTCTTCTTCCAGACGAACAAGCAGATCGAAGCGTCTTTGACCTTCGAGCACTTGCGAAACCACTTCACCCTGAAGCGCAGTTTGCAGAACATCCGCAACGTACTGACGGGTTAGCCCGTGATACGCCAAGTCATCGGCTCGTAGCGATATGTGCAACTCTGCCGTTTCGCGGATTGGTTCGACGATCGGTGGAGTGATGCCGGGAACGTTCTGGATCGTCGTCTTCACTTGCTCGGCGGCTCGCTGCAGAACGTCGAGATCGTCTCCGTGAATTTTGATCGCGATTTGTGCATACACGCCCGACACCATGTGGCTGATCAGGTGGGCGAGCGGTTGTTCGACTTCGATGTCGACGCCGGGGACTTCCTCGCTGATCGTTTCCCGAATCAGCGTGAGGATCGTCTCTCGTTCGGTGGGCGATTCCGGGTTCATACTGAGGATGTACTCGCCGACATTGACCGGCGAAGCGTGTTCATCCATCTCGGCTCGCCCGGTCCGCCGGACGAAGTGCAAGATTTCGCCCTCGGAGTTCGATTCCGATTTCTGCATCGACTGAAAGATTGCGTCGATTGAACGAGAGACTTGGTTGGATGCGTCAAGTGATGAACCCGGCGGCAGCGTCACGTTAACTTGAATACTGCCTTCGTCGAACGGCGGCAGGAAGTTGCGGCCCAGGCGTGACATCTGCCAACCGGCAACGGCAACAGCGATCCAGGTCAGGATCAATAGCGTGCGGGGCATCGCCATGCTGAGACGGATCAACGGAGTGACCAGCTTTTTCAAACCATTGAGCAAAAAACCGTCACCCTCGCGGTGGGTCGCACCAGATTGGGGCAACAAGTAATACGACAGCACGGGTGTAACCGTCATCGAGACCACGAACGAAGCCAAAATCGAAACGATGTAGGCGAACCCGAGCGGCGTGAACAAACGGCCTTCGACGCCCGAGAGTGCGAAGAGCGGCAGGAACGACAGGGTGACCACCGCCGTTCCAAAAACGATCGAGCTACGAATCTCTCGACTGGCTTCAAAGACAATGACGATTGCTGATTTCTGGTCTTCGATTGGTAAAGCGTTGTTTTGCTTTAGACGACGGAAGATGTTTTCAACATCAACGATCGCATCGTCGACCAGCTCGCCCATCGCAACGGCGATCCCGCCCAGTGTCATGACGTTGATCGAAAGCTCGCTGCCACTGATGATCCCAATCAACCGGAACACGAGCGTCGTTAGCACAAGCGACAGCGGGATTGCCGTAAGCGTGATGAAGGTGGTGCGAAAGTTCAGCAAGAACAAGAACAGCACGATGATGACCAATACCGCTCCGATCACGAGTGCTTCGCCGACGTTGAAGATGCCCCGGTCGATGAAGTTTTTCAGCCGGAATAGCTCGCTGTTGACGATGATGTCCGCTGGTAAGGATGCCTCGACTTCGGCGAACGCTTGCTCAACGTTATTGGTCAACAGTCGAGTGTCGACGTGAGGTTGCTTGACCGTCGTGAAGACGATGCCCGGCCGGCCATTGACGCTGCCATCGCCACGTTTGAACTGCGGGCCTTCCGTCACCCGTGCCACTTGATCTAGCAGCACCGAACGCTTGGGATGGCGACTGACAGGCACCTTTTTCAGGTCTTCCATCACGAGACGCGATTGCGGACCGAGTCGTCCAAGTACTCGAATCGGTCGTTCCGTTTCTCCGGTCACCGCGAATCCGCCGCTGGTGTTGATGTTGCTCTCACGTAGGGCTTGCTCAACGTCTTGGACCGTGACGTCGTATTCGAGCAACGCCGTCGGGTCGATCAGAATCTGATACTGCTTCCGATCGCCACCCTGCATGAACACCTCCGCGACACCGGTGACTTTCAGCAGACGAGGCCGGATGATCCAATCCGCGACGGTGCGCAGTTCGAGTTGCTGCTTGGCATCGCTATAGAAATTGGCTTCATAGAGGTTGCTGTTGATTTGAAGCGATGCGGTTCCGGCCGTAGTTTCGTTCGCGTCTGCAGTCCATGACACGATCTTCGACTCAATCTTTGACCAAGTCTTCAAGTCACGACGGTCACCTGGATTCCATACTTGAATCGACGGTTTGCCATCCTCGCCGCCGTCGATCATCTCCGCGATCATCGACGTGCTTCCCACTTGCGCAAGACGTCCGCCATCGGGGCCGAGTTGCCGGTAGATGCCTGCGACAACGATTTGGCCCATGATCGAAGAAGGCGGCGTCATCTGTGGGCGGATGCCTTCGGGCAAGATGCCTTCAAGCGTCGCCAATCGCTCCTGGACGGTTTGGCGAGCCGCACGAATCTCCGTTGACCACCCAAATTCGATGTAGATCACGTTCAAGCCGGCGGTCGATTGACTGCGAACGGCCTGAACACCATTGGCTCCCATCAACGCGATTTCGATCGGCTGCGTGACCAGTGTCTCGACTTCTTCGGTCGCGAGGCCAGGAGCCTCCGTGATAATGACGACGCGAGGCCGATCGAGGTCGGGGAAGACGTCGATCGGCATTTGTGTCGCTAAGAACGAACCGTACACGAGCACGGCAAGGCTGATGACAATCACCAGCATGCGATAGCGAAGCGAGAACTTGATGACTGCGTCAAGCATTGAAGATTGTCGATTGCAGAATGAAGATTAAGGTGCGTGAACAAATCGGAATACTCAATCACTCCCCTTTTGCGGTTTTTCGGGATGCGACCATGATCGCGGTAATTTGGTTGGCCTCGTCGAGCAGCGATTCGACTTTCTCTTTTGGCAAAAGCTCGCCTTCGATGATGAGTTCGAGCCAGTAGCAAGTCTCGTCGGCTTCTTCGATCACGATGCTCAGCTTGGAAACAAATTCGGCTTTCGAGCGACCCCGGCAAGCCGCCCGATAGTTCGCCCCAACCGATGTCGCACTACGAATCAACTGATTCCCAATCGGTCGCCCAACCGAGTCTTGTGGCAAGGCCCCAACCAGCTTCATCACCCGCAACGCAAACTGCTTCGTGCGCCTCTTCAATTCCAAATCGTTCATATCAATTTCCGTTTCCGAGTGCCTTTTTTGACTTCTTCCCAATCTTCAATCGACAATTAATGCGCAGCATGCACGGTGCCGTCCGCGTGCACGTGAACGCCGGGTTGTTCACCGCTGGCCGTTTGAGATTTCAAGACTCGATTCAACGAAGCAGCCGCGTTCTGAGCCAAGTAGGTTCCTTGGCGAATGCTGCCGTCATTGGCGATCACCACTGAGCTGCGATCTTCATGCAAGACATGAACTGGGATCTGTTTGAATAGGTCGCCGTCCTGGCGAAACACATACGCCTCGGGGCCTTCTCGCACGACTGCTTCGCTGGGAAGCACGAACACGTCGTCGAATTGCTCCACCGGCACTTGGATTCTCGCACGCTGACCGGGACGATAGCGCCACACTAAAAATTGCTTGCCCGATTTTTCGTAGGCATGCGATTCGTTTGCCAATGGAACGAAGAAGTCAAAGGTTCGACTGTCCACATCAATGGAATTGGACAAATGCCGAATCTGGAAAGCCTGCGTTTGCTCGGGCCAATCGCCTGTCGCATCCTCTGTAAATTCGATTGCGATCGGTCGCCCTTCCTTTGCGGCGTCTTCCAGAAACGATGCCTCGCGTTTGAAAGCGTGGCCGACGACGTACAACGATTGGTGGTTAGACAACTTGGCAAGCAACTGGCCGGCCTGAACTTGTTGTCCCATCTCGACGCTCAACTCTTGAACCTCGTAGGCGAATTCAGATGGCGATGCTGGAGATGTGATCAAGCTGGCTTGCCGAACTTGGCTCGTCGATCTAGGTGGCTTGAATGCCTGAGCAACGATCGCTGGTGGAGCGGTTACCTCGATCGTTGAAACAAATTGCCCCTCTGTTTCAACGAGTCGAATCTGATCGGGAAGAAGACCTCGCGTGAGTAAGTCCTGCCGTGACGAGCGAATGATCGCCCGCTGACGAGACAGGTCGGCGTTCAGCTCAATCATCCTTGCTTTCGAGACAGCACCGCTGCTGACGGCCCGTGACAAGCGATCAATCTGTTCTTGAATGATGCCGGTTTCCTGATTCGCTTTGAAGAGCTGCGTTTGCGTGCTTTGCAGGTATTCACTGAACAAACGAAGAGAGAACAATTGGTCTCCGGGTCGCACGGTGTCACCGGGGAACGCATGGATTTCGGTCACGATTCCGACAGCCGGAGACGTCACACCACGATCGGACACGCCCGGTCGATCGGCCACGACACCGGGGATCACTACGGATCGCCAGTAGGTCTGGGGACGCGCGGCCTTGGAGACCAAAGACAGGTTCTTTCGAGCCTGTTCACTTATTTCAAGAATCGTTTGCTTCGCCGGCGATTCAGGCGACGCGTTGACGGTCGCGGAATCAAATGATTCAGGTGGCCCAAACAGCTCGTCAGAAAACACCCACAATATGGCGAGAACACCAACGACAATTGCAGGCCCGAGCAAGGCTTTGATCAGGGTTAGAAAGCGGTTCATACGCACTGCGTCTCGATAGCATTGCCGCGTCATCTGCGAAAGCGCAGTAACGAAGTCATGCGGAAATAGGGGAACGGCCCGATGATCCAAGCAGCGCACAGCGGTAAACACATGCACGAGCTTGAGTGTCGGAAAAGCAACGGACAAAAAGAAGAGCGAGCCCAGGAACTGAGCGCGCAGCGTCCGCTACAGCCGCATCGAGCGGGTTAAGAGATAGATGGGCAGGGTTCGACAGCGATCAGGAAGATCATCGGCACGCGGCGATGCTTCAAAACCTGAGTGGTACATCACAACCGCGGAAACCCACTGCATGGTTCCCTGCTCAACTCGCTGACTTCCACCCGATCGGCTCAGGGACTGATCCGACGAAGCAAGGTAAATGGCGTCTGAATCGTGATCCGCCGAGCTTTCGAGCGAGTCACGACGCGACTGGTCATCGTTGTCCGCGTGGTGGCGATGCCCATCATCATGACTGTGATGGGAGTAACCATTCAGATGCACGTGTGGGCGCAGTTCGTGATCGTCCGGCGCACTAATACCGCTACCAGCGTGCGAATGAGGCCAAACGGGCCCCAGCACGAAAAATGGTATCAAGATGAGGGTGAATGCGCGAAACATGTTTGGATGATAGCGGTGAGAAAGATTATGTGCTAGAGCGAACGACTTAAAGGACTTAGCTTCAAATCCAACCTTGTACGACGCGATAGCTCGTTTCGGACAGTGTGTCGTTTCCTGTGTTTATGCCGAGGTGGGGACCTCACCGAACGCATACGTGACTAATGTAAATGCAGCGACATCGAACGAGCTGATTGACGGCGCACACAAATTCGATGGAAGATGATTGCACACTCATGGCTAGCGTATCCATTCTATCTCCATCGAATCTCATAAACGTTGGCAACCGTTGCTTAAAGACTCTGGCTTGCTCGCGTGCAGAGCTTCGGGGGCTCTCCCTCATTATGATTTCTCTAGCCAATCTACCAATGTTTTCACTTCTTCTTGGTCGCGAACGCCGACGGCGGTGACACTGCGCGAACCTTGCTTCCAAGTTGCTGCGATGCTGGAATCGAGATCGATGAGGCAGCAATCCTTGTCACCGCACGTCACCATGTTTGAAGGTCGATCACCGAACCAAGCCGCCTGTTCGTCATCGTGCTCAAACAAGACCAACGTCGATCCGTCGCTACGCTTGCAGCTTGCTTTCACGCACGTGCAACACGGCATCTTCAGCACACTGGTCGACGCCAGCGAATAGCCCTCTGGCAATCCGCCGGAGATAATCGGTCGGTAGCCGACCAACTTCACGGCACCATCCGAGTCAACGGTTTCGCCATCGTACTTTGACAGCAGCATCTGTTCCGCAGCGTCCGGATCGTTGGGCAATTTTTGTAAATAGTCAGTCATCACGCCGGCGAACTCGGCCATGTGCTCGGCTGACATCTCATCGTCGTGGGTATGCCCGTCGCGGCCGTGCATCGCCATCGCATCACTGTTACCGGTCATGTCATGTTTGTAATCGCCACCGTACCAAAGCCCTGCACCAAGCAGCACCAAGGCGGACGCCGCCATGGAAACGAGTCCCGCTCCCCATGGTGACACGCGAACCCAAACGCTGAACCGTCGCGACCGTGTCACCGGCTCAGGGGCAGACGGAAGCTCACGCTCAATCCGCTGCCACAGATCAGCCGGTTTCGCTGGCACGGGAGCCTGGTCGAAAATCGCACCAAGTGATGTGATCGCTTCCAGTTCCGACGAACACGCGGAGCACGATTCGACGTGTTTCGCGATCACAGCGATCTGCGCAGCCGATAACTCACCGTCGTGATAGGCCGACAGACATGGCTGCACCGATTGGCAATCGTTCGTGGACATGACCCGTTCACTCTTCATGGGGCGAGGTTGGTGACGTGATTTTGGATGCTTGACGAGCGGGTTTCTTCACTGCTTCCGCAGAATTACTGCATTCTCTCGGTAATTCGTGAAGAAAGCCACGCCCCAAGTATCCAAATGCATATTCCATGAAACACCCATGCTCGTACCCCTGCAAAGGCAATCGAATGCGTTTGACGACATTGCTTCCTGTTCTGCTTGGCGGACTGCTCGTTTTCGGCCTCTATGGCTGCAACACGCCCGACACCGATCCCATCACTCCACCAGTAGCCCCTGTCAGCGAAACAGCCAGTGACTATTCGGATCATGACCACGATTCCCACGGTCACGGCGACCTTGACCACGCCGCCATCGATTCCGATTCACCGATGGCCAAGATGATGTCCGGTCTGAAAGAGTTGTCTGCGGAAGACGCTAAGTCTGCGATGTCACAACACATGTGCCCCGTCAGCGGTGAAATGCTGGGCACGATGGGAGCACCCGAGAAGGTCGACGTGAATGGCAAGTCTGTGTGGATTTGCTGTGACGGATGTAAAGAAAAGCTACTCGCCGACCCAGACAAGTACCTAGCGAAACTGAAGTAACCCGAACGAGCAAAGCCTTACCAACGAAAGCCCCATGGCCGCGACTGAATTCCTGAAACGGATTTTCTCCACGAGACCGACAACGACGATGCAAAGTGTCTTGAGCGTCGCCGACGACTACACGTTCGACAAACGCTACGAGCTTGATACCCGAACCGAGGTCGCGATCAGCGACCTAGACATCAGCGAAGAAGACAAACAGCACGCTGATAAATACAAGCCGACACGAGCGAGGTACTTTCGCAAGATCATGGAAAAGATCGACTTGCCAAGCGAGGGCGTGTTCGTCGACGTCGGATGCGGCAAGGGCCGAGTCTTGTTGCTCGCCGCGGAACATGGATTCGACCAAGTCCTCGGCCTCGAAATATCGCCCGCTTTGTGCCGGATCGCGGAAAGAAACGTCGAGGCTTTCGGCAAGGTCTGTCCCAGTGCCGATTCGATCAAAGTCATCTGCACCAACATTCTCGACTATCAAATGGCTGGGAACGAAACCGTCTTCTTTCTCTATTCACCGTTTGACTACCCCGTGACCGATCGCTTCCTCGAAATGATTCGAGCGTCGCTTAAAGAACATCCGCGAGACCTCTGTTTGATCATCGACGAATTTCGGTTTCCAGAGTTGTTGGCGGACGACGAGTACTTCGAGCAATCCCCGGTTTACAAGTACGGATCGGCTGTCTTCCACGTGTATCACCACCACAGCAACTGACCCACGACGGATCTCGTTGCCCCCAATTTTCTACTCAACAGAAAACGTCCATGAGACATTAATTCTTGGCGACCGTATGCACTGCCGCATCGTTCACAGTACCCCCATTCGTACTCGCCGAAGACACGGTCACAACATACAACCTCGCGGCTCACCAGTCCAAGGTCGCCGATCAGCCGTTGCAAATGAACGTCCAGATCACAAACATCGGCAGCGGGCCGCTAGTCTTCCACGCCATGGGAAAACTCGCCAGCGGCAAGCTCTCAGACGAACTGCTCATTAGCCCTCAAGCCACGTGCCCCATAGGCGGACAACCTCTCGGATCGATGGGCAAGCCACGCTAGATCACGACTGGTGAAAAGTCACTCTTCGTTTGCTGTGCCAGCTGCATCAATAAAGATGAAGCCTCGCCCGACCAGTATGGCCCAAGTGCTTCACCGCCAAAGGCAAACAAGTCCGCGAAGGCGTCTTAAAGTTGACGCTCGCCGACGCCGCGATTGCCGCCCAGAAAACGTGCCCGGTCCCTGACGTTTTTGCGTAGGCTTGTCCATTGATCATCTAAACACTCGCGGCACACCGGTTGGATTGGGCGCTTGATTCACGGGGTCCCTGCTGAAGCCAGGAATCGGTTCTAGCGGGGATGAGAGCCGATTCGACACAGTTCGGATCCGAGTGCTGACAAGGTAAACGCGTACCGCTAGTAGAAATATCTAACTAGACCAGGGGCCTGCGCTACATATAGGTGGCGGTGGCGAGACTCGATACATAGTTTTCAGATAATTCGCGAAACGCGTCGTATTACTGACCGTCACGCTGTCGGGGGCCCAATCAGTTCGATCACAAATTTTCGTCACGAGTATCTGATATCGGGTTCCTCGTCGATTTCTGCTTGTTCGATTTCATGATCGAGAGATTCGATATCGTCCTCGATCCATCCGACGACGATTCGATCATTTTCGTTCTTGAAATATTCGCGGGCTTCATCGCGCGGCTTGCGGCAGTTTTCGCTTGCCTTACCGCACCATCTTCTCGATCGGAAATGGGACAGCAGGGAATTGTGGTCGCTTTCGTCATCGCAATACCTCGCTACGAAATTGCGGGTCAAACGCCCAGCAGGCGTCGCATCTAATGTCTTAGGCAAGGCTTGGCAGAGCCAGTAAGATCGACCGTCTCGATCCAGGTCAACCCATAGGAACATTGCAACGGATGGGATGTGTTGAGTTGGGCCAGCAACGCTAGAGACGAGGCTTTTTGTCCGCTAGTTTCCTGTTCCATTTCGTGGAATCCCAATCTCGCCACGCCGCATCGGGTAATCTGATGCTGCGACTAAAACAGAGAACGGTTCCATCTTCATTGGGATTCGTTCCATCGGCATCGGTACCCCAATTGATTTTGGCATGGAAAGATATGCGAAATCATTGACACGGTTGGGCTGCGGGTTGGTTGAAAAAGACGATCGAAATTCTCCAGTTTGATTTAGAGAAACGAGTGAAGACATGAAGTGGCTGACAAGCTTGATCGTAAGTGTGCTAATTGCGGACGCGGCACAGGCAGCCGATCCTCCCAATGTGGTGATCGTTTTTCTGGACGATTCGGGATGGTCCGACTTTCAGCCATTTGGTGATCCGGCGTACGAGACCCCGAACGTGCGAAAGCTTGCGCAAGAGGGCTGTCGCTTCAACCGATTCTTTGTCCCCCAAGCGATTTGTTCAGCGTCCCGTTCGGCATTGTTGAGTGGTTGTTATCCTGGCCGCACGAAAGTAGTCGGAGCGCACGGTCCTCTGGGACGCGGGCTGGATCCCCGATTTGCGACGATGGGAGAGGTCTTCAGCCAGTACGGTTATCAGACAGCCGCTTTTGGAAAATGGCATATCGGCGATCAACCCGAGACGCGACCGACCGCTCGCGGCTTCACAGAATCGGCCGGGTTGATGTACTCCAACGATATGTGGCAATACCACCCAACGGATCCTGTGAAATGGGGTAAACATCCATTGCAATACTGGAGCGACGGAAATGTGGAAGTCGAGAAAGTAACGCCCGAGTTTCAGAAGACTCTCACGACGCGGGCCACCGAGCGCGCGGTAGGTTTCATCGAAAATCACCGCGACGAGCCGTTCTTTCTCTATGTCGCGCACTCGATGCCTCACGTACCGTTGTTTGTTAGCGACAAGTTCGAAGGCAAGTCTGGCGTGGGGCTCTACGGTGATGTGATTATGGAACTGGATTGGTCGGTCGGGCAAATCATGGCGGCGCTTCGCAAAAACGGTTTGGAAGATAACACGATTGTTATTTTCTCATCCGACAATGGGCCTTGGACGGGTTATGGAAACCATGCTGGTAGCACGCCGTTCCGCGAAGCAAAGGCGACCGGCTTCAACGGTGGGACCCAGTCCGCCTGTATCATTCGTTATCCACCTGAAGTCAAGCCAGGAACTTCATCGGACGCCACGTTCTGTTCAGTCGACCTGTTGCCTACCCTCTGCCGTTTGACGGGGGCACCACTGCCGCAAATCCAGATTGATGGAAAGGATGTTTGGCCGCTCTTAGTCGGCGACGAGGAGGCCAAGAACCCTCACGACTACTATCCCGTTTCAACCGGAGCGAGGTTCGAGGCATTGATATCGGGTGATGGACGGTGGAAGTTGCATCTACCGCACGGTTATCGACATGTGGTCCAGCCCGGCGCGGATGGTCTTGCGGGGAAATACGAAGGCCGCCGGATTGAGTTGTCTCTGTTTGACCTGGCGAAGGACCCCTATGAAAAGACGAATGTCATTAAGGAATTTCCAGAGGTCGCCGGGCGACTTCAGCAGTTTGCCCGGATGCACATCGAACGCTTCTATAAAAAATAGGCTCAAGCGACTTCCTATTCGTGGACGCTGTCTTTGTGTTGTGTCACGACTGAATCGAAGTGGCCCGTGAGAATGCTGGATATAAAAATTTTCCGTCGAGAATTAAAGAGAATCACTATGGTCAATTTGTCGAATCACTTCCTGCGATTTGCAGCACTTATCCTTTTCGTCTCAAGCCTATCGGCGACGTCGGCATCCGAACGTCCCAACATCGTTCTGATCATGTGCGATGATATGGGTTGGTCAGATATCGGTTGCTACGGCGGGGAAGTCGAAACGCCCAATCTTGATCGGATGGCAGCCGAAGGGATGCGATTTACCCAGTTCTATAATTGTGCAAAATGCACGACGACTCGCGCATCGATCGTGACCGGTTTGCATCCTCGACGCAAAGGGCCACTGTTGACACGAGATAAGGTCACGACTGGCGAAGTGTTGGCTGCGGCTGGATACCACACGTCGCTTTCGGGGAAATGGCACCTCGGAACTAGCGAGGATTCACATCCGTTTAAGCGTGGCTTTCAGCAGACTTACGGGCTGTTGGATGGCTGTTGCAATTTCTTCGATCCGTCGATTCCGGATCCAGAATACAAAGGTGGACGTGTTCGGATATTCGCTCGCAACGATCAGCCAATCATCGAATTTCCTAAAGACTTCTATACTACCGACGCTTTCACCGATCACGCAATCGAGCAAATCAAGTCAGCCGTACAAGACGAGCGGCCATTCTTTGCTCACGTTTGCTACACCGCTCCGCACTACCCGCTGCATGCTAAGCCGCAAGACATCCAAAAGTACATCGGCCGATTTAAAATGGGCTGGGATAAAATGCGTCAGCAACGATACCAACGCCAAATTGAGATGGGGGTGATTAATCCTGAGGTTTGGAAACTTTCAGGACATGATTCACAAGTATACAAGTGGGATGATGCCGACCAAGAATTTGAAGACCTTCGCATGGCGGTCTATGCGGCGATGATTGATTCAATGGATCAAAATATCGGGCGTTTGCTGCATACGCTTAAGGAAACGGGCGTCGATGACGACACGGTCGTGTTCTTTTTAAGCGACAACGGTGGATGTGCAGAAGAACCGGGAGGCCGGAATCCGGAACAGCGAACCCCCGGTCCCAAAGACGATTACGTCGCAGTCGGACCCGCCTGGGGCTGGGCACAAAACGCACCTTTTAAGCGCTATAAACAGTGGGTTCATGAAGGTGGTATTTGCACACCGATGATTGCACGTTGGCCCAAGACGATTCGTCCCAACTCGATCACCGAGCAACCGGCGCACATCATCGACTTCATGGCCACTTTCATTGACCTGGCGGAGACCGAGTATCCAACGAACTTCAACGATCGTGAGATCATTCCGTTGGAAGGCAAAAGCATCACGCCGATCCTGCGCGGTCAAACGCGTCAGCCACACGATACTCTTGCTTGGGAGTGGGCTGGCAATCGAGCCATACGCCAGGGTGACTGGAAGTTGGTTTGGGACAAGAAGATCAAGGAATGGGAGCTGTACGATCTCAAGCAAGATCGTTGCGAAACGATCGACTTGGCCGAGCAGTCCCCGCAGCGTGTCCAATCAATGGCAGCGGATTGGTTTGATTGGGCCAAAAAGACCGGGGCCCCCGGTTCGAAATAGTCCCTGTTGATGACTGCGTTTCTCTTTCAACATCCTTAACCATTTAGCGAATTCATTCCATGATGTCATTCTCGACGATTCGAACGCTAGCTTTGTTGTTCATGATCGGTCAATTGTCGTTGGCACAAGCTGAAGACTACGAGCCTGAACTGTTTGAATCGATCGAACTGATATACGAAGAGGATTTTGATTCCGATGGGCCTTTGGAAGTTGGAGACCACTGGGTCATTCGCCAGCAGACACAATGGAATGTCAAAGATGGAATACTGACCGGGGATCTGGCCACGGCGGAATATCAAAAGGAGATGCAAGAAAAGAAGGATGGGCATGATGGCACTCGGCCCGTGCTTTTCTTGAAGCCGGTGCCGAAGGCGTTCGTTGTTCAGATGCGTGTACGTTACAACGAAACTGAAAAGAAGGGCAGGAACCGCGGTTCACTCCTCGACCTTGGCCATCACGTGAACTCGTTCATCTTCGGCGAAGAGAGTACGAAGCTGACCCTGCAAAAGAAAAAGAAGCTCTTCATCCAAGGCAACTTCTTTCCGCTTAACCAGTGGAACGAAGTCACCATCGAAATTAAAGAAGGAGTGATCCTGATTCGCGTGAACGATCGTCAAGAGATCATTCGCGATCCCATGATCACACTCAAGACAGATGCCGAAGGCCAACAGATTGACTTCAAAGGACAGGACTTTGGAACAATCCAGATTGACTGGGTGAAGTTGTATCGCGGTATTGAAGGTTAAACGGACCGCGTTAGCGGAAGGTTACATCGGTGCGCACCCACGGGGTCCATTTAAAGAAAACCTATTTGGACTCGATCAAATCAACGCTGTTTATTCCGTTTCGTATGGCTTTGCTGCCTTGTCCGTTTTGTCGCCTTTGTAGGGCTTCGAACTGGCTTTGATGAACTTTCGCATCGCAGCGGGCAGTGCCGACGTCACGGTTAGCTCTTCACCACTGACCGGGTGAATGAAACTAAGTGAGTTGGCGTGCAACGCCATTCGGCGACGGATCCAACGAGGGTGCTTGGCTTTCTCTTTTTCATAGTGCGGGTCGCCTAGGACCGGGTGGCCAGCATAAGAAAGCTGCACACGGATCTGATTTCGTTTGCCTGTCTGCAAGCTGGTTTCCACCAAAGTGGTGTCCTCCATCCGCTTGATGACCCGGTAGTCCGTGATGACCTCTTCGGTTTCGCTGGACGGTTTAGTGACGTAGCGATCTAGGTTCTTGCCGGTCGCCAAGTGAGCTCGCAGAGTGCCCTGATCGTTAGGCATGCGCCCGGCAACGATCGCGGTGTAAAGCCGTTTGGGCTTTTGATTTTTAAACTGTTCGATCAACAGATCGGCAACCGCTTGGTGCTTACCAAAGACTAGCAAGCCGCTCGCCTCGCGATCCAGGCGATGGACTAGACAGGCTTCGCGTTCGGTCCGTGAATGGCTTAGGTAGATTGAAACGCGTTCAACCAATGTGTTTGGGTCACCACGATCGGTGGGTACCGACAACGTACCGGCGGCCTTGTCCACCACGATCACGTGGTCATCTTCAAAAGCGATACTGAACGTGCGGTCGTCCCATTTTCGTTCCTTCTTAGGCCGATATCGCTGTGTAGGGTCATAGCGAATGGAAACGACATCACCGGTCGAAATCTCTTTGCCCCCGTCAGCACACGGCTTCCCGTTGACGGTCACACACCCGCGATCGATCAGGCCCCTCACTTGGCTGTGGGATACTTCCGTCATGTGCCGAACGATCGCGTCAGCGCGGCCTGCGGTCTCTTCGGTGGCGGTCTCGGAAATCGTTTGAACTGGCATCAGGGTGTCGTTACAGAAGTGCGGTTGCGAGGTTGTTTTGGGCGGTCAGCGAGTAGGACGAACGTTTTCAAGCTCTTTTTCGAGTTGACGCATGCTTCGCGATAGTAAAACGCGAACAGCAACATCGGTCTTTCCCAGGTTTTCGGCAATAGCCTTGGTGGCCAGACCTTCGACATAGCGTAGTCGAATGGCGGTTTGCTGCTCATCATTTAACCGGCTAATTGCCTGAGCCATCGCACTCAGGCGAATATCATTGCTGACCGCGGCGCTGGGCGAGGTCATGCTAGCGGCGAGCATCTGTTCAAGCCCGAGCCCGTCTGAGTTTCCGCCGGATTGACCACCACCGTGCAAAGACTGTTGCCGGCCAGCGTCTCGACGTTTGGCGTCAAAATGGAAGCGGTGCGCGTCCACGACTCGGCGACGGGCCAGGTGTTGTAGCCACTGCATCACTGTGTGCTGATCGAGGGGGGCGGTCGGCAGACTTGCGATGGCCGTTGTCGCGATCTCTTGAACCAGGTCATCAACCTCGACTACCGCCAATAGATGCTCGCCCGTGATCGAGCGAACGAAACGGCTCAACGATTCTCTGTGTTGATCCAGGTAGCGGCCGAGTGCTTGGACGTCCCGATTGCGAATCTGATCAATCAACGGATCGGACTCTGGTTCATCAACATCGTTGGGGCGGGCGTCTGTATTCATCGTTCTATCCGCTAGTCAGATCTTGATTGTCGAAGCGAATTGTTCGCTGGATGTCTATTATACGGGGGTTGCCGTCGCCACCCCAGCGGTCCAGGATGAATGTGCCCCGAATCCAGGATGGTTCCCTGAACAACATGAACGTAAACCCATCGTCCGCCGAAGATCCGTTTGAAACGCAGTGCGTCAGTGCTGTCGATTCGGTGGAATTGGATGATCGTTTAGTGGCGTGTTTGGAGCGATTGTCGGAGTCAGACCGCGCTGATGATCCTCGGCACCTACTGGAGTATCTGTCGGGCGATGCTTCGGACTCATTCATCTTGGTCGAATTGATCAAGTTAAGTATGGCGATGGCGGTGCAAAATGGTCGCCCGATTTGGCTGGACGACTACTTTGAGGCAATTCCTGAACGCATTTCGGCGGCCACGGCACCGCTGGATTTGGTAATGGAAGAGATTCAATTGCGCCGCGAAAGTGGCCAGACGTTGGACCGAGACAGCTATCATGAACGTTTCCCTCAGTTTGGGACCGTACTGAATCCTCTGCTGGACACGCCGTCGTCGGAGTCCGTGACGGCTGCGCCGCGACAGAAATCACCATCGGAGCTGGATAACGGGACACAGATCGATGATTTCCAAATCATTCAAATGCTTGGCAAAGGTGCATTCGCACATGTCTATTTGGCCAAGCAGGTCTCGATGGCAAGGTTGGTCGCCCTGAAGGTTTCCGGCAGCACTGGAGACGAACCTCGCGCACTGGCTCAGTTTGACCATTCCAACATCGTTCGCGTGTTTGACCAGCGAGCAGTGATGGTGGGTGAACCAGGTTCTGCACATGAGCTGCATTTGCTTTATATGCAGTTTCACCCAGGCGGCACGCTTTCCGACGTAGTCAAGAAGGTGCGGCATGTTTCGTCGAGTGAGCGGATTGGCCGGTTGTATTTGCAGGCGATCGACGAGAATCTTTTGGCGGCGTCGCAGGTGGTTCCTGATCGTTCACCGACCCGTACAACGTTGCTTGATGCGAATTGGCCGAAACTGGTTGCTTGGGTTGGGATTCAGCTCGCTCGGGCCTTGCAGACCGCACACGACGCCGGTGTGCTGCACCGTGATGTGAAGCCGGCCAACGTGCTTTTAACGGCGGAGGGGATTCCACAGCTTGCCGACTTCAATGTCAGCATGGCGGGGGCAGCGGGCCGGGCCGGGGCGGCCGCTTCGTTGGGCGGATCGGTTGGCTACATGTCCCCCGAACATCTGCGTGCGATGAGTGCGACGTTGATGGGGTCGGGTGAAAGTGTAGGGGAGAAAGCGGATTTGTACTCTTTGGCAGTCTTGTTGTGGGAGTTGTGGCAGGGATACCGACCGTTTGATTGTTCGGCTCAGGCCCATTCCTGGACGGATGTGCTGACCGACCAGATCCAGGCACGCGAGCGGCCACTGTTGTCACCGGAGTCAGGCGGCACGGCGCCGGAACGCGTGCTCGAAGCAGTACTGCGAAATGCGTTGTCCTCGGACCTTGAAAACCGTCCGGCCAGCGGTGCGGCGATGGCCGGCCAGTTGCGATTGGCGATGCACCCCGAAGCCGCCAAGTTGTTCAATCCCGACAAGGCATCGCTTTCAGCTTGGCTGATGCGGATTTCGCCGTGGTGGGTCGCTACGATCGCGATCCTGTTGCCGAACATCGCCGCGGGTTGGTTCAACTATGAATACAACCAGCACGAGATCATGGATCCCGCAATGCGGGCCGGTTTGGATGAGATCGCCTTTTGGATCAACTCGTTCGCGTTCCCGTTTGCCGTCGGTTGGATGGTGCACTACACCCGGGCTAGCGTGTCAGCGTTGAAAGCGGCGCGGCGAGGCGAACATGTTGGCCAAGAACAACTTACCTCCACACTGAAGCTAGGGCACCGTGCAGCGGTGATCGGCGGCATCGCCTGGATGATCGCCGGGATGATCTACCCGATCTTGTTGAGATACCGTTTTGAAGAGTTCTCCGCCGATGACGCGACGCATTTCTTTCTATCGCTTTGCATGTGCGGCGGCGTGGCGATGATCTACCCGTTGTTCACGCTGGGCTTGATTGCGACGCACGTTTATTACCCGCAAATGGTCCGCCCTGCGATGGTGGATCCCAATTTTGACCGCAACGCGTCACGCATGATTTCGCAAGCGGCAGCGTACTTTGTAATCGCGGTTTTGATCCCCTTGGTGGGACTCGCTTTGATGGTCTTCGGGGAAAGCCAGTCCAAGGAATTCATGCTGACGGCGATCACCGCTGGCATGGTGGGTTTGTTTGGATCGTTTGCGGCGTACCTCAGTATCGTCAAGACGTGGGGCCAACTCGGCGAGGTGCTGAAGTCGGACGTTGCCGACGAGTGAAAGCGGCGACTGTGTACGAAAACAAATCTCGCCGCTTTCGAAATGCGGGTTCTCGCTATCGCCCCAGTTGGTCCGCGAGCGTGGGAGCTTGATAGATCTTTCGGATTGCTTCTCGAATGCCCACACCAGACACACTGACCGCCCGACTTTGGGAGTCACTGTAAAGGTAATCACTGGTCAGGCTTTGGATGTTGCCGTCGAAGATTAGGCCTACCAGTTTGCCGTCTCGGTCCACGACCGGTGAGCCACTATTGCCGCCAATGATGTCTGCGGTGCACACGAAATTCAGTTGAGTGGTTAAGTCCAGCGACTCCTTCGCATCCCACCAAGATCGAGGCAAGTCAAAATCCTCTTGTCCTTCGTGTTCGACCGAGTGATGGAAAGCACCGGCCAAGTCGGTGGATGGCTCGATCTGCTGTCCATTTTCGCGATAGCCTTTGACCGTTCCAAATGCGAGTCGCAACGTGAACGTGGCGTCGGGATAACCGTTGGTTCCTTCGGCCGCGGTGATGATGCGTCCGATTTGAGCGTAAGCCTGTTTCTCACGTTCATCGAGCTGGTCGGTGGTTAGTCGAACTCGCCGGAAAACGGGTTCGATTTTGCGAGCAAGCTGAACCATTGGATCATCACTTCCCAAAACAGCGTTGTAGCCGCCTTCAATTAACGCCTCACGGGTCGCTGGATCGCCGATCGTGGTCTTTTCCACCAGTTCCGCAGCAACTTCCTTTGGCGAGCGTCCAGCCAGGATTTCGCGGACCAATTCATCATCACCACCGCGGCGTTCCATCAACAAAGCGAGTTCGTCGGCGAGCTTGACCCGTTGTAGGTCGTCGTACAGCGGGGCGGGGCTGGTCAGACGGGTCAGCATCGATTCTCGAGCGGATTCGGTGTATTCCGGATATCGCTCGGCGTTGGGCTTAAGGTCTTCTTGAGCCATCAAGACGATCGATAGGGCGAAGCGAAACAAGTCGCTTCGCAGCGAGACCGCTTCTTTTAAGTGAGCCGCCTTTTCCTTTTGGATCTTGGCGATTTTGTCGAACGCATTCACCATTGGCGCCAGTTCAGCAGACTGCGAGGCGGTCAGTCGTAAGCGATTCTGCCGTCCTCGTTTGGCCGCAATCGTTTGCGGATCCTGCAGCCCAGCGAGCATACCTGTGTACGCTTTTCGTCCGTTTTGAATGCCAAACAGCTCATCCCGACCGCGGCGAGCCGCTTCGTTGCCTTCCAGCCGATATTGTTGCAGCAAGACTTCCTTGCGACGTAAGTAGTCCAAGACGAACGGTAAGCGGACGTCGCGTAGATACTCCAAGGCTTCGACCGTGAAGATCCGTTGCGTGCGTCCCGGGTGACCGCTGACGAAGACCAGGTCATCTTCCTTAACGGGCACCTCGCTCCACTTCAGGAAGTTTTTCAGTTGGGCTGGTTGGTCGTTTTCGTAAACCCGAAAGATGGTCGCGTCGAGGTTGTAGCGGGGATATTCAAAGTTATCGGCATCTCCACCGAAGAACGCGGCTTTCGTTTCCGGAGCCCAAACCAAGCGGACGTCGGTGTATTTCTTGTAGCGATAAAGATGGTACTGGGCACCGCCGAACAGCGTTACAACGTCGCTTCGTAGGCCCGATTCATCCGTCGATTCTTTTTCGATAGTCGCGATTGCTGCCTGTCGCTGTTTCGCTGCCGCTTCGGCGTCGTTCTGTTCTGTGACAGCGGCCTGAACACGCGCGGTGACGTCTGACATTTCGATCAAGACGTTCAGTTCTAGGTCGGGTGCCTTCAGTTCTTGTTGCAACTCAGTGGCTAGGAATCCGTTGTCGACAAGATTGCGTTCCGGTGTGCTCAGCTTTTGCAGCGTGTCGCTGGCGACGTGGTGATTGGTCAGCACTAAGCCATTGGACGATACGAATGATCCCGAACCACCGGAATTGAATCGGACCGAAGCCAAACGCAGCAAATCGGCCCACTGGGGTGTTGGTGTGAACTGATGGCGTTCTTGCAATTGTTCCGTGGGCAGATCATTGAAGAGAAACATCCCCTCGTCTGCGTCAGCGGAATGGGGATGTGATAAAGGCATGCTAGTGAACACCGCGAAAAGGGCGACAACGAGGGAACGCAGTCCAGACCGAAGGAGCATATTCGAATCCAATGAGTAGTTTGTAATCAGAGATCGAGCTAATCACGTCGTCGATCAAGTCCAGCGGCACAGCCGACTTGGCATTTCAATCCAGTCTTGATGATTGGAAGGAAAAACCGTGGAAGATAGGTCAGCGCGTAAGCCGAAGTGTGGAAGCTGAAGCCGCCAGCGACGTCGCGCAGCCATACAGCCGGAACTGGCAATATAAGCGTGAAGCGGAGTTTGTTGCAGAGCCAATAAAAAACGCCCGGCGATTAACCGGGCGTTTCGTGTTTTTGTTGTAAGCCAATCGCTTAGCTGTTAGCAGCGGCTTCTTCGGCTGGTGCTTCGTCAGCAGGCGATTCCGGTGCGGAGTCAAATGCTGGCTTCGAAGCAGTTCGCTTGGCTTTGTCGTTGTTACCGACGAACTCAAGAATCGCTCGCGTTCCGCCGTCACCTAGACGAGGTTTTGCCAAACGCATGATCCGGGTGTATCCACCGGGACGGTCCATGAAGCGAGGAGCAACGGTATCGAACAGGATTGCCACGGCTTCGCGATCGCCCATCAATTGAACGGCGCGACGCTGAGCGTTGACGTAAGGAGCACGGGCGTCGGCCCATTTCTTCCAATTGTCGCTTTTACGCCATGCTTTGTAAGCGTCGGTGCCACGTTCGGCATCGGTGCCGTACTGTTCTGACTCGGCCTTCGCAACGAGAGCCTTTTTGGCAAGTGTGATGCACTTTTCAACCAAAGGACGAATCTCTTTGGCCTTTTCCAGCGTCGTGATGATCCGACCGGGAACCTTCGGAGCGTTATCATCCAGACTAGCGTCACGCTCAGTCAAGAAAATCGCGCTGGACAGGTTGCGATAAAGGGCTCTGCGGTGAGACGGTGATCGGCCAAGAACGCGGCCTTTGCGACGGTGACGCATGACGGTTAGCTACAAAAACAAGTGTGATGGGTGGTTGGAATGCGACGCTGACAAAAGCGTCGCTATCGATAGCGGTTTACAAACGCCTAGAACAGCGGTTGGTTAGGCACTCGCATGCCCAGGTGCAAACCGTATTGTGAGAGCTTTTCACGAACTTCGTTGAGCGTGGTGTCGCCAAAGTTTCGCACTTCCAGAAGCGAGTCTTCGTTGCGTTGAACGAGATCGCGAACGGTCATGATGTTTTCGCTCTCGAGGCAATTATTTGCTCGAACCGACAAACGCAAGTCTGCGAGAGTCATGTTCAACTTTGCTTCGAGTTGAGCTTCTGGCGAGCCTGCACCGCCACGAGCGGCCGAGAAGATACTCGGACCCAATTCGCGATACTGAACGAATGGGTTGAGGTGTTTCCGGAAGATCTTCGCCGACTCGGTCAACGCCATTTCCGGGTTGATTGTGCCGTCGGTCCAGATTTCCAGAATCAGGCGATCGTAGTTGGTCTTTTGTCCAACACGTGTTGCTTCCACTTCATAGCGGACGCGAACGATTGGGCTGAAAACGGCGTCGATCGGGATGATCCCGATTTCGTGATCGACGCTGCTGTGTTCGGTGCTGGGAACGTAACCGCGACCGTTTTCAACAACCATTTCCATCATGAAAGGCTTGTCTTCGGTCAACGTTGCGATGACGTGATCTTTGTTAATCACTTCGACATCGGAATCCGTTTCAATGTCCGCACCGGTGATCACGCCGGCGGAGTTGCTTTCCACGGTGATAACACGGGTCGCGTCGCTGTTATTGCGTACGATCAACGCCTTTACGTTGAGGACGATGTCGGTGACATCTTCCAAAACGCCGGGAATCGAGGTGAATTCGTGCTGAGCACCACGGATTTTGATCTGGGTAACGGCGCTGCCCATCAAGCTGCTAAGCAAAACGCGGCGCATGCTATTTCCAATGCTCGCACCGAAACCGCGTTCGAACGGTTCAGCGGAGAATTTTCCGTAGTTCTGGGTCAGCGTGTCGCGGTCGACTTCAAGCGTGCTGGGAAGTTCCATGCCACGCCAGCGGATATGCATCGACATGTGTGGGCCTTTTGAATTGGAATGCGAGCGTTGGTTGATAACGGGCTCTTCCTTGCGGGAGAAAGAGCCTGCCAAAATGCGGGACGAAAACGACGTTCTTAGACGCGACGTTTCTTGCGTGGGCGGCAGCCGTTATGTGGGATCGGGGTAACTTCCTCGATCAATTTGACGTTCAACCCAGCCGCTTGAAGCGAGGTGATTGCACTTTCGCGGCCACTGCCAGGACCCTTGACTCGAACTTCCACGTCTCGCATACCGAACTTGGTTGCTTTTTCAGCAGCCTGTTGTGCGGCGCACTGACCAGCAAAAGGAGTGCTCTTTCGACTGCCTTTGAAGCCACTTGTTCCGGCACTGGCCCAACAAAGTGTGTCGCCTTTAGTGTCGGTGATCGTCACGGTTGTGTTATTGAAGGTTGCGTGAACGTGGGCGACGCCATTGCTGACGTTGCGACGAACTCGCTTCTTTTTGTTGGTCTTGGCCACCGGTGGGTCTCGAACGAATCTTGAGTGAAAGTTGGATAGTAAATGAGGTCTGCGAACAGCCAGCGGAGCTGACAAATCGTCAGAAGTAGACGACAATGCCGGCGAACGAATTCACCGGCATCGAATGAAAACTACTTCGGTCTGATTATCGCAGGTCCTTGACGCCCTTCTTACCTGCAACGGTCTTTCGGGGACCTTTACGGGTTCGAGCGTTTGTTTTGGTGCGTTGGCCGCGTACTGGAAGGCTCATTCGGTGGCGGATGCCCCGGTATGCCTTGATCTCACGTAGTCGGCTGATGTTTTGCGTAACCTGACGACGCAGTGGGCCTTCGACGAGGTAATCTCGCTCAAGTACCGCGGCGATACGGCCGACGTCTTCGTCGCTGATATCACCTGCGGATGATACGGGATCAATACCCAGCTTTTCACAAACTTCACGAGCGCGGAAAAGTCCGAGACCGTAAAGGTATGTAAGCGAATACTGGATTTGTTTGTCGTTGGGGATGTCAACGCCCATCAAACGGGGCATGGCAAAACTCCGAGAGCAACTGCGTGGAAAGGGGACAATTTGTGTTTCGAATCGCGGACTATAGCAGTCGGCACCGGTTTTGCTCAAGTGGAACGTTCGGTAGGAATTTGGTTTTTTTTCTAGTTGCTTCCTAATTTGGCAACTCGAACGGCCGATTGGAGTGGGGAAGCTTGGGACTATGCCGGGTTTTCTTGGGTTCATCCGTTGACGATTCAGGGGAATACTGCTTATTCTTCCGAGCTGCGCGGGAAGAAAATCCCGTTTTAAAGAACTGTACATTTCGGTGCCCCGGCACCCCAACCACCTTTCGGACCCCCATCATGGCAGTCCCCAAACGCAAACACTCCAACGCTCGTACCGGTAGCCGCCGCGCACACGATCGTCTGAAAAAACGCTCCATCGCTTACTGCCCACAATGCAGCAGCGCCGTACCTACTCACGTAGTCTGCCCTAAGTGTGGTTACTACCAAGGCCGTACTGTCGTGAAGCAAGAAGAATCCTGAATTGGCTTTTGACGCTAATAAACCGGCGATCCTGTTTCCGGGCCAAGGCGCACAAGCTCCTGGTATGGGAGCATGGTTGTGCGAGAATTATCCTGTTGCTGATGAACTTTTCGGTAGTGCTAAGGAAATCCTTGGTTACGACTTAAAGGCTTTGTGCACTGACGGTCCTGCTGAAAAACTAAACGAGACCGTCTACAGCCAGCCGGCCCTGTTTGTGGTTGGCGTTGCTGCTGCTCGCGTGTACGAACAGGTTCAGCCAGAGCTTGCAGCCAAAATTGCTGCAACTGCGGGCCTAAGTCTCGGTGAGTACACCGCGGTTTGCTTTGCCGGCGGCGTGTCTTTTGAGGACGGTTTGCGGCTCGTTCAAAAACGTGGCGAAGCGATGCAGGCCTGTGCCGACGCGGTCGATTCCGGCATGGCGAGCGTGCTGGGGCTGGATCTCGAAAAGCTAACTGAAGTTTGCGGTCAAAGTCGCGAAGGCGACGAAATTCTTCAGCCTGCAAACCTGCTTTGTCCCGGGAATATCGCTGTTTCGGGGCACTCTTCGGCTCTTGCGAGAATTGAACCGCACGCTTCGGCTGCCGGTGCGATGAAGGTGGTTCCGTTAAGTGTTGCTGGTGCATTCCACACCCCGTTGATGCAAGATGCCGTCGCTGCTTTAACGACCGCGTTGTCGGAAGTGACGATCAACTCGACTCGCATTCCTGTGTACAGCAATGTAGATGCGAAGCCGCACCAAGACCCGAGTGAGATTCGGGAATTGCTAGCCAAACAAGTGGTCAACCCTGTGCTTTGGGAAGCTTCGATTCGTCAAATGATCGATGACGGGTTGGATGGTTTTCTGGAAGCCGGTACTGGCCGTGTTCTGCGTGGCACGATCAAACGTATCGCTCGAAAGACTCCTACGGATGGCTTTGGCGACGAGAGCTAGTGTTTCGTGCCGGCGGCGTTTGTCGCCGGAGGTTTCTCGGCTGGCCTGTTCGTAGTTTCGGCAACCGATTGAGCGGTTGTCGGTAGTTTCAAACCAGTTTTCAGATTAATCCAAAGACCCCATTTATGAATTTGTCATTGTCCGTTGACCTGAAGGGTCAAGTTGCGATCGTTACCGGTGCAAGCCAGGGCCTGGGCCGAGCTGTCGCGGTTGCTTTAGGTCAAAACGGTGCACACGTAGTCTGCTTGGCGCGAAACGCTGAGAAGTTGGCTGCGACGGTTGCTGAAATTGAAGCTGCGGGTGGTGCTGGCGAGGCACTTCCCTGTGATGTGACCGATCGAAAAGCTGCTGCTGAGGCGATTGAATCGACCAACAAGAAGCATGGGCGTCTGGATATTCTGGTCAACAATGCTGGGATCACTCGCGATAAGCTGATGCGAGGTATGTCGGATGAAGAATGGGATGACGTGATCGCCACGAACTTGACCAGTTGTTTTGTTTGTTGCCGCTCGGCTGCCGGCGTGATGCGTCGCAAAAAGTACGGCCGCATTATTAATATGGCTAGCATCTCGGGCTTGATCGGAAATCCTGGTCAGGCCAATTACTCCGCCAGTAAGGCTGGGATGATTGGAATGACTCGCACGATGAGCAAGGAGCTCGTTTCCCGCGGTGTGACCGTCAATGCCGTCGCACCAGGTTTCATCGCCAGCGAAATGACAGCTGAGTTGGGCGACGTTGTGATGGAAGAGGTGAAGAAACGTATTCCAGCCAAGCGTGTCGGCCAGCCCGAAGATGTGGCTGCGGCAGTGTTGTTCTTGGCTAGCCGCGATGCCAGTTACATCTCCGGCCAAACCATCGTCGTTGACGGCGGCATGGTTGGTTAATTATGCGATAAGAAACGGGATATTGACGGGTTTTAGCCGTTTCCCCTATCTTCTCCATTTCAGAAGGCCTCGATTCCTTCAAGCGGTTACGGATTGACCGTTCGCAACCTGAATCCATCCACTTTCAATCGACGCGCAAGCCGTCGATGATTTCCCCATTACATCCATTTTCTGGAGAGCGCCCGTGGCGTCCATTGAAGAACGCGTGGTCGACATTGTTTCCGAGCAACTCGGCGTCGACAAAGACAAAATCACTCGCGAAACCTCGTTCGTTAACGACCTAGGTGCCGACTCGCTCGACACTGTGGAGCTGGTAATGGAGCTAGAAGAGGAATTTGATATCAGCATCCCAGACGATGCTGCTGAAAAGATTCAGAAAGTTGGCGAGGCTGTCGACTTCATCGAGAAAGAAAAAGGCGACGACGCGTAGTGTCGTTCCTTTAATAGGCATGATCTCGTTAACGCACGCGGTTTCCTAGCCGGCCAGTTTCGTTAGCGGATGATGTTTGCGAAAACAGATTCAGGTCATCGTGTTCTTACCGACACGATGCGCCCCTTCGGCAACCCGATGCGACAGCGAGGATCATGTGCGATCGTCTCGCTGACGCTTCGGGTTGCCTTTTAGAATCCCCACATCACTTTAGATTTAACGCACATCGAACGACTCACTCATGACCGCTTCCACTGAACAAACAAACGTCTCGCGTCCTCACGAATCAGAACGTCGTGTCGTGATTACTGGCGTTGGTGTCGTGACTTCACTCGCATGTGATGTTGAGTCATTCTGGAGTCGGTTGACGGCCGGTGAAAGCGGTATCCATGAACTGTCGATCATGGATACGGAGCGATACAAGGTTCATTTTGGCGGCGACATCCCCGGCTTTGATGTGACCGAGCATGTTGAGCCTAAAGAAGCGAAACGTCTGGATCGGTTCACGCAGTTTGCCGTTCACGCTGGTACCCAAGCAGTGATCGATAGCGGAATCGATTTTTCAACTGTCGACCCAATGCGATGTGGCGTGATTCTTGGATCCGGTATCGGTGGTCTGAATGAAATTGAAGACCAGATCGAACGAATGCTTAACAAGGGGCCCGATCGAGTCAGCCCCTTCACGGTTCCGAAGATGATGGTCAACGCTGCCGGTGGCACGCTGTCGATCCGCTACGGACTGAAGGGACCTAACTTTGCGGTTGCTACGGCGTGTGCAAGTGCGACCAACGCGATGGGCGATGCGGTACGAAGTATTCGTACTGGCGAAACGGATTTGGTCATCACCGGCGGTACCGAAGCGGCGATCACGCGGATGGGCTTAGCCGCTTTCCAAAACATGAAGGCGCTGTCCACGCGTAACGACGAGCCCACTAAAGCGAGCCGTCCTTTTGATGTCGGACGTGATGGATTTGTCTTGGCTGAGGGTGCCGGGCTTCTGATTTTTGAAGAATTGGAACAAGCCAAAGCTCGCGGTGCGAAAATTTACGCCGAGGTTTTAGGCTACGGCACCACCAGCGATGCTGGGCATATCACCGCTCCCGATCCGGAAGGCAACGGGGCTGCCGAGGCGATGCGGCTAGCGATCGCAGACTCAGGTCGCGGTGTGGAGGATATCGATTACATCAACGCACACGGAACCAGCACACCGTTGGGCGATAAGGCGGAAACCCGTGCGATCAAGGCCGTTCTGGGCGATAGAGCCAAGGACGTCGCGATTAGCAGCACGAAGGGTGCCCTCGGTCACTCGCTAGGTGCTAGCGGTGGGATCGAAGCAGTTATCCTTTGCAAAACCATCGAAACCGGGGTCATTGCACCAACGATCAACTTGGACAATCCTGACCCAGAATGCGACCTGGATTACGTACCACTGAAGGCTCGCGAGCAGAAGGTCGATGTCGCGATGAGCAACAGTTTCGGTTTCGGCGGGCACAACGCCTGCGTCGTGCTGGCCCGCATCTAGCGGAGGCTTGTCGAATCCGACAGGAAGGTCGCAAATGAACGGGATTCGCGGGCGGGAATACGTCCGTGTGAGCACCTCGGTGCACAGAGAATCCAAATTGCGTCGACAATGCGGTCGGTCAGTTGGCAAACCGGGGGTGGGATAGTTAAGCTTTATAGTCTCATCTGTGTGTTTTTTTGTTCCCAGCGACCAGCCAAGCTATGACTATGGAAGCATCATCGTCCAATCCAGCAATGGATGCCGATTCGGTCCCCGAGCCGACCGTCTATTTGATCGACGACCATGAGGTCGAACTTGATCTGATGCAACGTTGGTGCCGGCAGGCCGGTTTGAAAACGGAAGTCTTCGATGAACCCAACGCGTTGTTGGCTAGATTGGAGCAGGACTCCGTCGGTTGTCTCGTCGCCGATCTTCGCATGCCGCAGATCAGTGGTTTGGAACTGCAGGCCGAACTGGCACGACGTGACCTGATGATCCCGGTCATCTTGGTGACGGGCCACGGCGACGCGGAGAACTGCCGAGCGGCTTTCCAGCAAGGTGTCTTCGATTTTATCGAAAAGGGGTTCGACTCGATCCAGTTTATCGATTCGGTCGAGAAAGCGATCCGCTTGAATCAGCGAGAGCGTTTCCGATTTGAAGTTCGTCGGGACACACGTTTGTTGCTTGAGAAAATCTCGCGACGAGAAAACGAAGTTGTGCTGTTGCTGGCCAACGGGATGCCGTTGAAGGGAATTGCGCAGGAACTGAAGATCAGTGTCCAAACGGCATCAAAGCACCGCAGTAGTATCTTCTTGAAGTTGGGAATCGACAATGAAGTCGATCTCTACAAGATGCTGCTTGCTGCGGAAGTGGATCTGGACAAGCGTCCTGAAAACCCAGAAGCCTAAGGCCGCGATCGCGTCACCACGTTTGCAAGAACGGGTAATGGACGAGGCAACGAGTCTGTTTGCTTAGGCGTATTCTTTTTGCTTAGCGTTGCGTGGAGCGACGCGTTACCCAGTCCATCGCGGTCAAACCGATCGTTAGATGGACTCAACGCTTGGTGTCAGTGCCCAAGGTGCAAGACGGCAAGTTTGGACGATTTCACAAGCCGTCAATCGCTTGCGTCCAGGCATTCGGATCGCAAGCGTTGATAGGCTGAAGGCCGTGCGTTGACTGCTAAACATCGCTTTGCAGTCGTTGAGTCCAGATGTCGATTTGCTCTCGCACTCGTTCTGGCGCGGTGGATCCTTCGCTTTGGAATGCCGCGACAGCATTCTTAGTGCCCAGCACTTCTTTGATGCTGGCGTCGATCTTGCCGTCGCTCAGTTCGGCCAGTGTTTCAACGGGCAGTTCGGCCAGCGGTAAACCCCGTTTCATTGCTTCGCCGACAATCGCGCCAACTAAGTGGTGGGCTGTTCGCTGGGGCATTCCTTTGCGAATCATCCATTCCATCAGCGTGGTTGCGTCGAGATAGCCCTTCTCGATTCTGGCGGAAATCGACTCGCGTTTAAGAGTGGCGCCAGCGACGATGGGCGCGGCCAATTCAAGCATTGCCCGCGTGGTATCGAACGAATCGAACAAGGGCGGCTTGTCTTCTTGTAGGTCGCGGTTGTAAGCCAATGGCAAATTCTTGACCAGCAACATCAATGTTTGCAGGCTGCCCATCACCCGTGCTGACTTGCCTCGCGTTAGTTCGAGCGTGTCCGGGTTGACCTTTTGCGGCATGATACTGCTGCCGGTGCAGAACTGCTGTGGGATTTGGATGAAGTCGAATTCTACCGTGCTCCACAGGATCCATTCCTCCGCCCAACCGCTTAGGTGCGACGCGATCATCGATAGGACGAACGAAGATTCTAAGACGAAGTCCCGGTCGCTGCTGGTGTCCAGGCTGTTTGCGGTGATCCCATCAAAGCCCAGAGCTTTTGCGGTTTGTTGACGGTCGATCGGGAGCGTGGTGCCTGCGACAGCGGCGATTCCCAGTGGGCTTTGGTTGACTCGGCGTCGGCAATCGGCAACTCGGCCGCGATCTCGCTCGAACTTCTCGATATAGGCCAACCAATAGTGGGGGGCCAAGACGGGTTGAGCCCGCTGTAGGTGGGTGTAGGCCGGCAAAATGATATCGAAATCGGCTTCGCAGCGGCTCAGGAATGCCCGCTGCAGAGCGACCAGTAACCCGTCGATATGATCCAGCGATTCACGGATCCACATTCGCACGTCGGTACTGACCTGGTCATTACGGCTGCGAGCGGTGTGTAGTTTTCGGCCCACATCGCCCGTTGCGTCGATCAACGCCTGCTCGACGTGCATGTGGATGTCCTCCAGTTCGAACCGCATAGGCAGTTCGCCGCGTTCCAGTTGGCCGCGAATCTTTTCCAGCTCGTCGCAGATTTGCTTGAATTCCTTGTCCGTCAGTAGCCCGACGGTACGCAGCATATCAGCGTGGGCAATCGAACCTCGAATGTCCTGTTCATACAATCGCGAATCAAAACTAATGCTTTCGGCATAAGCTTCGAGTCGTTGGTCGGTTGCTTCGGCGAATACGCCACTGCGAGAAGGACTGGCCACGGTTGACTTTCGGACGGAAGGAAGTCGAAATGGAAGAGCTTGCTTGATCGCGGCTTGATTTTAGGATTAGCCGTTTTGGCGGAAGCCTCGGATCCCGCCGATAGCTGGGTACCCGGTAGCTGGGTTCCAAGAATGGCAGGTGCCAAAGACGCTGGGATTAACTCCCAGCAGCCATTGTAGATCCTGGCCGTTGGCTGATCCTGAAGTCTTAGTCGCGACGAAGACCAAGTTTACGTGCGAATAAGATGGCTCAAACCGCTTTGTCTGAAAACCGGGCCGATTTCACTCCTTTTTGAATGTCCCTTGTATGTCTGACCGTCGTTGCTTTCCGTTTTCCGTCGCGAGCTTGTCGCTGGCGTTCGCCGTAACTGTAATTCTGCCTGCAATTGCATCTGCTCAAGCGACGCCCGCCCAGCTTCCCGGTATGGGCGGTTCGCCGAGTATCGCCGTGACTTCGCCGGATTACCCGTTTGGCGTTGCAGTGATCGAACTGCCTTTGCAGATGCCGGTTTTGGGTGATGGTTTGCCGCCCTTGGAGGTCGCTTCCAATGACCGCGTGCGTTTCGCGATTAGTGAAAATCTTCAAAAGGGTGTGGGTAAACGACCCTCCGAACAGCCACTTCCGCCCCTGGGGCGAGGACGATTGTTGGGACGGGTGGGGAACCTGATTCGAGAAATTTCGGGTGCCAACGATGAAACCGAAACTTACGCCCGACGAGTGATGTTTTTGTTTGAAGGCGAAGCACCGCTCGAAGTCCAATTGACCGATCGCGGCATTGACCGAGGAACTTACGCGCTGACGCCACTTCGTGTTCCGGAATTACATACTCAGTGGCTGGATCGTTGGTGGGGTGAGTTCACCGACCAATCCAAACGGCAGATCGAGCGGATGGACACGCCGCCTTGGATCCAAACCTATTTGGTCGCCATGTTGTCTGCTCGTCTAAATCTTCCGCTTCCTAATTGGTACGGCAAGGGAGATGAGGGGCCAGAAGAGGACCCGTTGATGATGACGTTGCAGTGGATTGGTGGGGCGGCAAAGGTATCCGATGCCGTTTTTGCGGCCGCAGCCATCGGTAGCGATCCAGATTTATCACTTGCGGAGGCTGCTTCCAACGTGACCGCCATGCCGCTTCCCGCAGCGATCAATTGGCAAGCGAACGCTAGGTCAGGGTTGCCGGTCGATGCGCCAGAGCCGGAAATTGAGCCGCTGGCCGATCAGGTGCCGCCGGAATGTTTCTACATCCGTTATGGGAAGTTCGAAAACTATTTGTGGTTCCAAGATCTCACCGAGGAATACGGCGGTGATGTCTCAAGAATGATTACCCTCAGCGGCTTGTCCAACGATGGTGCCGCTCGGTTGCAGCGTCAACTCGGCATTCAAATGACCGCAATGGGTCGTGTATTAGGTCCCACGATCATCGTTGATCAAGCATTGATTGGCCGAGACCTGTTCATGCAGGACGGAGCGGCAATGGGAGTCGTGTTTCATTCCAACAATGCGTTCCTGTTGCGGACAAGTTTGAACAACGATCGGCAAACCCTTGCGACCCATTCGGATACGATCACGCTGAAAAACGTGGATCTGGAACACGGTCAAGCCTCGCTGTTGCGCTCAACCGATAATTCAATCCGTTCATTTTTGGTCGAGCATGACGATTTCATCTGCGTGACAAACAGCCGGCAGATCGCGGATCGTTTTTTGGAAGTGGGACAAACCGGCGAATCATTGGCTAAGACGGATGCTTTTCGTTCAGCTCGCCACTGGATGCCGTTGGATCGGGACGACACGATCTTTGCCTACTTCTCGCCAGGAATGCTGCAGGGGCTTCTGTCGCCGCAATATCTGATTGAGTTGCGACGACGGATGCAATCCGAGGCGGACATTGCCTTGGTCCATCTTGCACGCTTAGCTGCTGCTTCGATGACATCGGGTGAGCAACCACCGCTGGAAGAAATTCAGGATCTGGTAAATGCAGGCTTCTTACCGGTTAATTTTGGTCGTCGTGCCGATGGCTCGGGCGTCGTCGCTGTTGGCGACCGGGTACTGGATACTCGGCGTGGGGCCCGCGGAACTTTTCTGCCCATTCCCGATAGTCCAATCGATCGCGTGACGGCGTCGGAATCGAGTTGGTATACCGAGATCGCATCCGCCTACGAAGAACAATTCCGCAGCTTCGATCCGATCTTCGTTGGCGTCCAGAGACAGCCAGTTGAGTCTAACGTGCGTGCCGATGGGACGATGGAACGTCGCGAGCGTTTGGCAATTCATGCAGAGATTGCTCCATGGCAACCGGAGAACTACGGATCTTGGGCCGAACAGTTGGGGCCACCAACCCAGGTCGCAATTCGGTTCAGTCCTGATGACATTGTTGCCCTTCAAGCTCACGTGGCTTCGGATCAACTAGGCCCGCCGACGCACCTCTTCGCTGCGATTAAAGATTCCACTCCGCCTAGGCCAGAAAGCTTTGACGGCATTCTCAACGGTTATCGAGCGTTAAAGACTCTGCCTGGCTATTTAGGCGCGTACCCACAACCCGGTGTGCTGGATCGCTTGCCATTGGGATTGGGACGTGGGCAACCCGTCGGACCGGGGATGAGCCGTTTGCTGGGTGGTGTCTATCGTTTCACCGGTGGTGGTTTCAGTGTGTTGTCGTTTCAGCATGATTTGCTGACGGCGACCTTGCCAGAACTTGCGGCGACTGAAGTTGACGACAGCGTGCAAGTGCGTGCGCACATTGGCAATCTCGATGGCAGCCAACTTGAAGGTTATGTCAACGAATTGCTCTACGAACGTGCCGCCAAAGCTAGCACAGCCGGAGCGGAGTTTTTGCAACTGCTGAATTCACAGTTGCGGGTTGACGCTGATGTTGCATTGCCTGAAACCGCACAGATTCTCGGCGGCGATATGCAGTGTCCCTTAGGCGGTCGCTACGAGTTGTCCCCCGCTAATCAATGGTGCAGTACCGCTTGGGGGCACGCCACGCCTGAACCAACGACACTTCGGCCAGCGGGCTATCAAGCACCAATCTTGCAGTGGTTCCGCGGTCTCGATGCCACGCTCACCCAATACCCCAATCGTTTGATTGCGGATATTGAGGTGGAAGTGGCCCGACAAGATTGATGGCTGATTTTTTCAGCAAATCTACTTCGCCAGTATTCTGTAGCTGGCGTATCTTGGGTCCGGAACGTGAATTAGCCGGCATGCGAACTCAACCGAGCCACATTGAACAATCGCTACGGTTTTTCATGTTCGACTTCTAGAGGTTGATTTTCGTCGGGGAAGTTCTTTGCTCGTTGGAACGTCAATTCTTTGGCGGCATGGTATCGCGATGCAACGCCCGGTTGAGGATAGAGCCCGCCGCCAAGAATCAGGACTGTCAGAACCAAAATGGCAATCCGCTCGGTCGTCCGTGCGTGCATTGGAACCAGCGTCCGATGTTTGTGCCCCGTGAAGATGCGAAAGTACGCCATCAGAACTGCAATGCCGCACATCGCTGCTGCAATCACGACGAGCGTTCCCACGAGCGGATAGACCTCCACCGCGCCTTCGATGAGAAGTTCCATTCCAACGAATCCGATCGTTGCCGGAAAGCCAATCGCACCGAGTCCGGTTAGCAGAAAGAAGCCTGCGAACATCGGCATCTGTTGATACAAACCATGAAAATCGGCCAGCGACACGCGCGATATCCTGGCTTCGATGCATCGCAGTGTCAGACCGAAGCCAGTTAACGACATGCCGACGGACAGCCACAAGCACAAGGCGCCGGTCAGCCCGATCGGAGTAACCAGCTCAAGGCCGACCAAAACCAGAGAGGCCTGGCTAAGGAACAAGAAACAGAACATTCGGCGAGCTTCCTTTTGCACCAATGCCATCGCTCCGGCGTAGACCGCCGTTGTCAGCGATAGGATGGCAATGCTTTGCAACGCCCAAGAAGGTGCGATTGGAATCACCAATCGCATTACCGCATAAGCACCCACCAATGGAGTCGTGAAGAGGATCGCAGTTCCGAAAGTTGCCTTTTCGAATAGGTCCGTCATCCAGAGATGCAGCGGGAAGATACCGCTTCGTAGTAACGCTGCGACCGTTAGTAACCCTCCTGGAATCAAAACGGATTGTCCTGACGCGTTTGCCAATGTTAGCCACGCGTACCCGGCGATCAGCAACCCTGAAAAGACCGACATGTGGATCGCGTAGATTCTTGTGCAACGGCCTCTTGCCTTCAGTTCCAGATACGGTGGAACGGTCGAGCAGATCAGCAATGCGATCAATGCCCATGAAGCCCGGCAACTGAAAGTTGCGAGTACCAGTGTTTCCGAAATGAGAGCCAGTTTTAACGAGAAACGCGGTGCTTTGGTGCGTAACGTCGACATGACGGTGACCAGGAAAATCAACGCGGCGAGCGGCAACTGGAATGCACTCAGTTCGTCGACTACGAAAACATCCGGTGGGAAGATCCAGTCTACGAATGGCCAATGATCATGGGCTTCAAATGCACCCATCGATACAAAATCGACCAGTTCGACCAGCGTCAAACCCAGTGTGATCGAACAGAAAACAATCGCATGTTTCAGTGTGTTCTCGCTGCTACCGATCAGTTGCAACCAGATCGCGCCCAAGAGCGGTACAAGGATTGAAAGCTCAATCCAAGGAAAATGCAGTTCGGACATGCGTTAGGCCACCTTTGATAGATCTTCGGGGTGCGACTCGATTTGCTCGGATTCTCGAGAAGGTTCGTGCGATATCCAGTCCGTTATGTTTCGTTCAATGCGATCAAAACAAACGAACAAATTGACAAACGGGATCGCGCCCCACTTGTCCAAGGCGGTGTCCATGAACCCACGATCGAAGCCGAACCGGTAGCACCATCGCTGGACGCTGGGCGGTAAGAACTTAGCGCCCGCCCAAGCCTCGTGAACCAGACGCGAACCCATTTTGTTCTCCAAGTCGTTGTAGTCCTTCAACAACGTGGGAGCTCGCAAGAGCTGCATCGTCCGCAAAGAAGCGTGCCCCATGATGTGAATTAATGCTAGGTATCGAAAGCCGAATCCAATTTCCGCGACGATGATTCCAACTTGCGTTAAAGACGCGTACGCCAGTGACACTTTCACGTCGTTTTGAACCCGTGACATGATCGCCCCGCATCCAGCCGACACGATACCCAAGGATATTACGATCCCTTGAAGTATCAGCGATGCTTCTAACAGTGGACTGAGCCGTAATAGTAGGTACGCACCCAGGTGCACCGACAAAGCACCGTAGAAAATCGCGCTGGAGGGAGTAGGGCCTTCCATCGCTCGAGGTAACCATCCGCTGAACGGAAACAATGCTGACTTACCGGCCGCACCTATCAATAGCAATATGCCGACGACCAGGGCCTGCGACGACGTGACCGCCGCGGTACCGTCGGGCCAGATTCCAGAGTTCATCAACCCGCCGAAATCTCCTTCGCCAACCATGTGGTGCATCGTGATTGCGGCAATTAGTAACGCCGCATCGGAGAGGCGATAGATCGACCAGACTCGCTGTCCGTTGCGGACCGGATTTTCGCGTTCATGGAAGTATGCGACTAGCAACGCCGACGAAAGGCCGACCATTTCCCAGCCGACGAATAGAGTTTCGATTGTGCCTGCTAAAGATGACAGCACCATGCCGGAAAAGAACATGGCATAGAACAGGAAGAAGCGGCCGTAGCCTTCTTCACGATGCAAGTACCGGCGAGTGAACTCACCAACCACCCCGCACAGCACGCAAGAAAGCATCAGGAACGGGATGCTCAATCGGTCGAATAGAAACTTCAAATGGAAGTGAAAGTGTTGCTCGGGGATTGTTACCCAATTGCCAAATTCGATTGGGACGTTGCGAATCCCCGTCCACAGCATAATTAGCAGTATGCCAACGGCAGGCAGCAAAGATAGAAGCACCGAGGCTCGCGTCAAACTGGAAATGATGCTCTCGCTTAGCGGGCGATTTACCAACGCTGAAACTCCAAGCACCGTCAACAGCAGTAGCGGACTGACGACGACCGTTGTGCCGAGCACCTCAAAAAGGGTATTGATGTCGATCATGAAAGTGAGTTTTCTGTTTCAGGCATGGTTGGGTTTGTCTCGGTGGGCTTTTGGTGAGAAGTATCAGTGGCACTGGGGACGATGGAGGCAAAGCCTAGATGGCCGCGTTGCCCGCGGTACCACTCACTTGAATTTGCGACCGTCGGTAGGGTTTTGGATTCCACATGATGCGGTACGTATCGTCCGTCGACGTAACGCAGGATGGTTGCTGATTCAGGGTCGATCACCGCGATCTGGACCCAATTTCCCTTGACCAGTTTTGCAATTCCGGGGTTCTGCTCAACGATCCGGTCCAGCTTCGCTGGGGTCGTTTCGATCACGAACAATATTCGCATCGGCTCGTGGATTTCAATCATTTGTTGCGACAATCCAGGTCGCAAATCACTTGCGGCCCCGGTCATGACGCCGACTAACGAAACGATATTGTGGGGTAGTTTCGAACCGCATCCGTAGCCCTCGACGTCCACCGATGAAAAGTAGTATTCCAAGCTGATGCCGGCGCAAACTGGAATTGCGGCCTGCAGGATTCGTGTCAGTACACTGCACTCGTCATCATCCACGTTGGGGTCATATTCGGTGAGAAAGGCTCGTCGATCCATGAATAGTCCGCGGGTCCATTCGCGGCGACCAACGGTGACCAATGCGTTCGTTGCGTGGTTGTATTCAGGTCGAGCTTGGGACAGGTCTTCAGCACGTTCTTCGACGTGTTCGAGTGCTTCGGTTGGTGTCAGATCCAGTGGTGCAGATTCGAAACGACGAGCCCGTTCGTGGGCGTTTCGACGTCGGGTTTCATTGACACTCGCTTCCATGCGGCGGAACAGAGGGCGGTGGGAACGCGGCAGTAAGTCGACGTCGTAATAGTCGACGGCGTCATTGCACGTGTTGTGATAAGCACCCAGGAATCGAACTTCATCGGGAATCTCTAAACCCAATTTTGACGTCAGTCGTCGCACGCGGGGATCGTTCGCCATCATCGCAAAAGCTCGAGCGTTCGGGCCGCCACGACCACCGCTACATGCCCCGCAGTTGTAGGCGGATTCATGCGGATTGTTCAGCGACCCACTGCCGTGGCCAAAGAAGATCACAATCGGTGGTAAGTCTTTGACCATGCCGACATCTTGCAAGATTCGCACGACGATCGCGGCCATTTCATCCAAGCTATAGCCGAGTGATTCAGGGTCGGAACCTGGGGATTCTGAGGTTCGTTCGATTAGCAGTTCGGTCGCTGGAGGCCGTACAAACACTGCGGTCGCGGAACGAATTTGGGATGTCAGACGGGGAGCCAAGATTCGTGCCACCATCGGAAAGGTCGCAAATGCACCGAAGATGCCAGTGACCCAGCCGCCGATCATAGTCCGCGAACCGGCATGGACTTGGTGTGCAAACCAGCCTATCCAGCGACGACGGATGGCACGCTTTTCACTTTCATCAGCCGCCGAGAAAAGTGGATCCTCGCGGACGTAGTGTTGCGGCGTCACGATGGCGGGACACAGTGGTCGATAGTGGGCGTGGTCCGCACCCTGGTAGTACATTGCAACCGCATAAAATCCGGCCGCGGACGCCGTCTCGCATTCGGGATCGACTTCTTCCAGATGCCGTCGAAAAGACTCTTCGCGATCGTCGATGCAAAAGATCGCAGCATAGGCTGGCTTTGTCGGTTTACGAACAAGTGCATCGTGACTTCGCTTGGCATGGTGCGAAATCGCATCGAGCGCCGAAACCGCGTAGTGTCGTTCGTAGGCGGCATGCAAGATTCGGCGACGTGGCATTGATCCGAACGATTCAATCTCTTCAATCAGACAACGCCACTGTTCGGCCGACATGGCCGCGAGTTGTTCGGGAGTCCACCCGCCAACTTGGGCAAGCTGAAAGATGGTGTAGCTGCGTTCGTCGATGGACCGTCCCGTCCGAGTTGTTCCGCGAGCCTTTGCGTGGCAGCGAATCTGGTCCAGATCGCGAGTTCCGTAGTGGCGTTTTCCCAAATCCGCCGCGGCATAACGCAACAGGATCAAGCGGATCGCCAAGTATTCCAGCAGCGAACCATCGGGGATCGGGTTGGGCAAAAACGGCGTCGCGGATTCCATTTGCCAGATCATGCCCGTCCAGCCGCGTAGGCCCATTAAAGCACGCGAAACCGCATCATCCGTTTGGTCTTCACCCAATGCCTCAAGTGACTCTGCGATCGAGGCCATCGCGTCGAAGTCACCATCGGTGATCTTGCGTAGGTCTTGCCGGATGCCAGTCAACCAACTTGGTTTGACTGTCATGGCACCGCCAAACAAACTCGCAAAAGACTTGGCAAATCCCTGTTCGCGTTCAGGCAGCGCCCAATCGGCAAAACCTTGATCCAAATAGCTGCCGCAAAATCGGATGAGCACCTCATTTACTTTGGAATCAATGTCCTCACCCGTCGCAGCGAGTAGCTGGTCGCGAAGGTTCAGGGCATGTTGATTGAGTTCGCTAGCCGGAACTGCCATTTCAACCCCGTGGCGACATACCGACCATAGCAACTGGAGAGTGAAGGTTTCCCAATTTGCATCGGACCATTTGTCCATACGCCGAGGCGGGACTGCGTTGGTCAGAGACCGCACAAAATCCGGCAATGCTGAGGTCGCCGATTGACGCGTTTGATCACTTGGCGAAGCCTCGCCATCTGGGCTATAGCGATGGCGTAAGACCCAGCGGCGGGTTTGACCTATCATGGTTTCTCGACGCTGCGTTGACAGTTCACTGCGAAACTGTTTGAGAACATCCGATTCAGCGAGTAGCCACTGCAATTCGGCGTCGGGGACCTGATGGATCGTCATCTGCAACATTGCGAGTCGCAACGTGTAACGAGTTCCGAAGGTGGCGACCAACTTATCTGCGTCGTCGCCTAGGTCGTCCATCAAGACCTCTCGAAGATCCTCGATCGAGATGCGACCGCGGTGAAGTTCATCGAGATAGCGATCTTCGCTAAGGTAGGCTTCGCACTCATATTGGCGACCGCCTTCCACAACGGCCTCGTCGAAAGGCAGGTCTTCAAAAGCATGAAGTGTGTTGTGGTGAACGAAAATGGAGATGGGACCCTGGGCCGGCAAATAGTGCTTGGCATGTTCGATCGCGTGCTCGATCTCGCTTTTCCGCTCCGCGGTCAGTGGCGGTGTGCCGGGTTGGTTTGTTGTTGCTTCCGCCTGGAGTGATGTGGGATTCGACTTGGCATTCGAGTCGATATCAGCGGCCGCGTGTGGCATCGAGAGAGCTCCGGGGTGGTTCGATTTCAGCGTGTGTCGGACACCAGATGCTTTGCGAGCGTAATGTCGCTCGCATACTTTCTGGTCTCGCCGAAGCCAGTTGGGCGGTGAAAGTCTGCTGGGCAGCTAAGGGCATTTTGTGATGCCAAAAGCGTGTCTCAGGCGAACGTACGTCCAGGACTGAGATGCAGTCGACCTCTGCAATCAGGGCTCGAATGAAGGCAAGGGCCGAACGTAATGCACGGGCTGTGCCAACGCGAGAAACTTAGCCGGCATTGTGACGTCAGATTCCACCCCGGCGGCACGGATCAAGCATCTTGTGCTGTTGTTGCCCGGCAAATCACTGAAAAATATTGCAGCCAATCCTTTTCGATCTGGCAGACCGCTTCTTAAAAGTAGGCACGGGTGCCTACTTTCAGTGCAAAGAATTGCAGGCCATGCAAGCACTTGCATGAAACGGCTCGTGAGGCCAATCTACGCGTTCGTCGCGTGATTTCACCGCCGATAATCTGGGCGAGCATCTCTGCATCGACTACCCTAGCGACGAACATTTCAGCCTTCTTTGACGCATTGCCAAGCCGAGCGCCCTCATGCTACGAAAAATCGCCCTCTTCACCCCGTTGATGCTCCACGCTAGCCCCGTTTTGGCTCACGAGGGACATTCTCACTCGACCATGACAACGAGCAACCCGGTCTGGCATTACCTGACGGAACCGGATCACATCGTCCCTGTCGTTTTGGTGGTGGCCGTCGTGCTTGCTGGGACCTTCGCGGCGATGAAGATCAGTGCCGCACGCGGTACTAGCTTGAACCGATAGAGCTGATTTGGTGAAGGTCGGTGATTGAGTAATTAGGAACTCGTGCGACCGCGCCAAGCGGTCTTTTTGCCTCGCAGTTGGTTCCATCCTGCCCACCACTGCAAGACCAGGAAAACCAGTACGGCGAAAGGGTGCAATGCTGCACCAAGCCAGCTTTGCTGGAAGGCGGTTGCTGCGGTTACGCGAGGGATGTACCCGATCGCGATTGAGACCAAGCTAGTGACAATCGCGAATCCCAGCCAGAAATTGGCGATGTCGTCGTTCCCGTTGAGGGCCGCGTGAATTAGCGTGACCCAGGGCAGCAAGTGGGCACCGCCCAATAGAAACGTGAAGGGCAACAACAGCCTTTTGTTCGCAATGCCCTCGCTCGCATTCTTGAGCAAGCCAGCGACGACTTCGCCTGCATTGTGATACATCCGGCAGGTCGCGAGTTCCGTCCCATCGATGCAATCGGTCATCAAGCCGTGTTGCCTGTATACCTTCGGCAATTGCAATCCATCGTGTCGACTGCCTTGAATCGCTTGGTGAGTGCCGGCTAGCTGATACGACTCGCGGTCGGTCAAGAACAATTGGCCGCAACCGGAGGCGTAGGATGCATGCGTGCTGGCTCGCATCCGCGAGAACGGCAGGTAGCACAACAAGATGAAATGCATCATCGGGATCAGCATCTTTTCTAATAGCGTACCCGTTTCTTGTTTGGGAAACGCGCTAAGTAGTGACGTGCCGATTGTCTTTCCATCGCCAATATCGAGCGTGGTTCGCTTTCGTTGGATCAGTTGCGAAATCGCGTCCTGGCTCAAGCGAACGTCGGCATCCAAGAACAGCAAGTATTTGTGTTGAGCTTCTTCTGCAAGTCGAAAACAAGCGTGTTGTTTACCGTTCCAGCCATCGGGCAAGTTGATTCCTTTGATCAGACGAACTCGATCATCCCGCTGACCTAGGCGTTGAACAATCGCCCCCGTTCCATCCGTTGAACCATCATCAAGAACAATCACTTCCAAACGGATGTCTCGATTATCCAGTACGGACTCGACAGCTCGTTCAATTCCAGCGGCTTCATTGCGAGCGGGAATCAGTACCGAGACCGTTGGGGCTTGATCGCCATCGAACGCGATGGCTGAGCGTTTCCCGTTCCGAAAGAGTGATAGGTTTGCTAGGAACATTCCGGCTGCGAGTGTAGACAGCACAAGTGAGAGTAAGGGCAAGACTGCGTACATCACGACGTCGATCGAATCGTTCATCGGTCAGCCTTTTCAGCGAATTTGTCACCATGAGCGGCATGGAATTGTTTGCCAGTAACCCACGACCGTACGCGTCGCGACCAGTCGTACAACCCGCTTGCACCTTGCTTCCCACGCAACAGGTTTTCAAAGGGCTCTGCTGATCTCGCCTTCACCAGTTCGGCCAATGATGTTTGAGTATCACGCAATCGTTTACTCAGTTCAGCGGCCCATTCGGATTTGGTTTGTTTTGTATGCTCGGCCAGCGACACAACCTGTCCGAATCGGATCAAACATTCCGGTAGGCGTTCTTCCCAGAAAACATATTCGAGCGACATCGGTAACACGAAGCCGGAATCCGTTTTGGAGCAAAGGTGCGGTAAGCCTGGCATCAATTCCGCCGCGTGGTCGCGTACGTCTGCAAACCGGCCTTCGGGCGTCAACCACAATGCGCTGTTGGGTCGCTCGAAGAGTGTCTTCGTTGTCTTTAAAAACGAAGCTGCTCCCCGGGTCGAGTTCATTTCCACTCCAAAGAACCCCAGCTTCTTAAAAACCTTGTATTGTTCGAGTGCTGCCGCATCGATGGGAGCATAGAGCTGACGAGGTGCCAGGATCCGATGGTTGATGAAGTGCGCCAGCAAGGGATCCCACCATGACGGATGATTGCAGTAAACAATCAAAGGGACGGTAGGATCGTTTTGAAGCGTTTGGATGCCTTCAAGCGAGGACTTTTCGATGGCAATTGCGTGGAAATGCCGTTTCAAATAGGACTCCAGGAAACGTAGGAACCCGTTTTGAAACCACGCTGCAGGAAGCCCAACAGTCGGTTCGGCGGTCGGTCGGGTCACGCAGTTGATCCGGCTGTCGCGAGTTTGCCTTCGCGCGCGTCCTGATCCAAGACGTCCGCCGCAATCCAGCCACTCATTAACACCATGGGCATCCCAGGCCCCGGGTGCGCCGCACCACCCGCCAAGTACAGCCCACGGACATCCTTCCGGCGGTTGCCCGGTTTGAATGCACCGAGGAACTTGCCATGACTGGCCAAGCCATAGATCGCACCGTTGAGAACCCGATAACGGTTATGAATGCCCTCGGGCGTTAATGAGTCCTCGGTCACAATTGCATCGCGAATGCCTTCCATTCCCGCGGTTCGTTCCAGCTTGTCCAGAATGACGTTGCGATAATCGGGAAGCATCGCTTTCCAGTCATGTCCCGCTCGCAAATACGGGGTGTGCACCAAAATGTAGAGAGCCTCGCCGCCCGCTGGTGCAACATCTGGTTCACTGATCGTAGGGGCGCAAACGTAAGCGGTCGGGTCGGGCGCGGGTTGGCCCTTTTTGTAGATGTAATCGAATTCTTCTTCAGGATCCTGTGAGAAGATAAAGTTGTGATGCAACAATTGCTCATAGCGTCGATTCAGTCCGAGGTACAAAACCACGCCGCTGCACGCGGCTTCGTAGTGGTTTTTCTTCTCAAAGGACTCGGAAGCATCGGTTCCCTCAAGCAATTCTCGATAAGTCCGGACCGCATCGCTGTTGCTGACGACGGCGTCACAGGCGATTGTTTCACCGGTCGCCGTTGTTACAGCCGATACCGCGCCGCCAGCCGTTTCAATGCGAAGAATATCGGTGCCGGTACGAATCTCGACGCCCAGTTCGTCCGCTAAACGCGACAATGCCTCGGGGACCGCCCGGGTGCCTCCTAGCGGATACCAAATCCCTTCTTCGGTTTGCATGTGCGCGATCCCGCACAAGACTGCTGGCGATGCATAGGGTGATGAACCAACATACTGGGTGAAGTGATCCATCATTTGCGAAACGCGGTGTTCGGGTACGTGTGAACGCACAACCGATGCCACACTGCGACCCATGCGAAGCGACATCACGTCCTTCAGAACCGCTGCGGAAAAGGCGCCGCCAACTTCCATCGTGTCGGCTAAGCCGCCAATCGAACGCCAAAAAAAGAAACGATCCGAGACGCCGTGTAGTTGTTTGCTGACCTCAATGAACTTTTCATAACCTGCCGACGTCGCCTCACCACCGGTGAAGTCACGTAGATGTTGTTTCATCGCGTCGACGTTCGCGACTAAGTCCAGCACCGTGTTTTCGGGGGTGCCGTTTTTCGGACTGCCTTCAAAGAAACAACGCCACTGCGGATCCAGCGGAAGCAACGTGAGGTAGTCGTCCATGTTCCGGTCCGCTTCGGCAAACACTCGACGCAGAACGCTGGGCAGCGTAAGGATCGTTGGACCCATGTCGAAGCGATAGCCTTCCGTTGTTAGTACGGCGGCCTTCCCACCAACCCAGTCGTTCTTGTCACATAACGTGACCCGATGTCCACGAGCGGCCAACACGCAAGCCGATGAAAGCCCCGCCAAGCCGCCACCAACGACGACAACATGCTTCGTCGACGAGGATCCAGGACGAGTTGGTTGGGAAATGGATTCAGTTGCAGTCATGACAATTCGATATCTGAGCAAAAGGGTTGATCGTGGCACGTCGCAGAAACGATCAGTAAGTCAACGTCGCCGACCGCTACTTACTTTATGGGCTTGCCGTTCCGTGCGGCAGTAGTCAGGCGACGAATCGCGGCCAGTCGATGACGCAATCCGCGAGAGTGTTTCCATTGTAAGATTCCGGTTAGCAAGTCCGCGTCGGTATCTTTCCGCGGCGACAAGTGAGGCGCGATCCGACCCGTCCGGGTCGCAATCACGCGAATCGCGGTCATCGCCAGCAAACCTTCTGGTCCACGAGTCACCCCAAAGCCGCTTTCTCCACGGCCGCCAAACGGCAATCGAGGGTCAGCCGTTGGTGCGATCAGATCATTGACGGTAACGCTTCCAACGTTGATTTGCTGCGCGAACTGATCGGCTACTTGCCGCGGACCGAACACCGAGGCGGCTAGTCGGTAGGGCGAGCGATTGATGATAGAGATCGCGATTCGGATGTCCGAAAGCGGCAGCAACGAAATCACGGGGGCGAATAGATCCGATTGCAACACCGGATGGTCATCGGGAACGTTGGAAAGCACGACCGGGAACATCTTTCCGCTCTGGAGAATCTGGACGGCATCGAATTTGCCGACTTCATCAATCGCTCCATCCTGGATCGCTTGTGCAATGGCATCGGCAACGCCGGATCGTGCCGCTGGATGAATCTGTACGGCGGGGGCATTTCGAAGTGTTTCGATCCAGTGGACTAACTCGTCCGGTCGAGCGTTTGGATCGTTTGTTTCAAACATTAATCGACGTGGCCCGATGCAGGTCGCACCTGAGTTCAGGGTAAACCCAAACTGCAACGCATCGATTACCCGTCGCCAATCGGCGCCTGGCAAAACGACGACGCCATCGACACCGGACAGTTCCATGATGGTGGGCGTGAGCTTTTCGGCCGTTTGTCGCAATACCTTGCGGCCCGTCGAGGCGGCTCCGGTTAAAACGACCATGTCAGCGGCGCTGCCGGTCGGTTGCGATTGATCGGTCGAGCTAGTAGTGGCTGGGTTGCCATTGCTGGCAACATCGTTGCTGTCCGTGCCTTCGATTGCCGCGATGGCGGCCTCAGGACTGCTATCTAAGACGGCTAAGCATTCGCGAGGAATCCCGGCTTGGTAAAACAGGTCAGCTAATAATGCGGTGACATCTTCGCTGCCCGGTGCCGGCTTGATGCTGACGCGGTTCCCAGCCGCAAGTCCCTGGGCAATTTGAACTCCGCTCAAAAAGAGCGGATAGTTCCAAGTCCCCAGGATCAGGACGCGGCCCAGCGGCACCCGCTGCACGACACTGCGTACCCCGGTCATCCAGATGGGGCGTCCGGATAGCCCTACCCGGCGGTCCCGGAGCGTCTTAGGGCCATGCCGACCGATCCAGTGTAAAGCGTCCGCCAAGGGGATCAATTCCGAGGCCACGGTCTCAAGATCCTCCGTCCGCTGAGGATTTCGATTGAGCGCAATGAGGCGATCCGCGTTTTTAGCCAGTAAGTTACGGACGGATGCAACGATTCGGCATCGCTCCTTTGCCGACCGCATAGCCCATTTGGCTGTGTCGTGATAATTTGTGTCCTGATAGACTAATGCTGCTCGTTTCAATTCGAACTCATGTTGAGGCAATTCTGGCTCATCGTGTGTCTTTTGAATATTTCGGCAGTTTCGTAACTGCGTGACCAATCATCCTCGACCATGACGGTACCTTTTTCAACGTGAGTGTGCGTGGTCAATTGCTGCCCGGTGTCATCGGACAATCTCCCGCCATGCGGGAAGTTGATCGTATCACACGCAAAGTTGCCGCTACCAATGCGTCGGTACTCATTCTAGGGGAAACCGGCACGGGGAAGGAGTTGATCGCCGCAGCAATCCACCAGCTCAGCCATCGCAGTGGCGGCCCGTTCGTGAAAGTGAACTGCGGCGCTTTGAGTGAAAGCTTGCTCGAAAGCGAATTGTTCGGTCACGTCCGAGGGGCTTTTACCGGGGCGGTAGCGAACCGTGCCGGACGGTTTGAAGCGGCTGATGGCGGTTCGATCTTCTTGGACGAAATCAACAGCACGACGATGACGCTGCAGGTCAAGTTGTTGCGAGTGTTGCAAGAAAAGGAATTTGAACGAGTTGGTGATACAAATACCAACCACACCGACGCCCGGGTGATCGCGGCCAGTAACCGTGATTTGATGCGACAAGTTCACGCCGATCGATTCCGAGAAGACCTTTACTGGCGTCTGAACGTGGTGCCGATCGAGATTCCGGCATTGCGTCATCGACGAGACGACATCCCTTCGCTGGTTTCGTTTTTCTTGGAGTACTACAACGAGATCAATGACCGGTATGTGTCGCACATCGCCCCAGAAGTGCTAGTGGCTTTTCAAGATTACCACTGGCCGGGGAACGTTCGTGAGTTGCAAAACTACGTCGAGCGAGCGGTCGTGATGAGCGACACGGACGAATTGACTCTCGATCTGCTACCCGCTTGTGTGCTCAGTGGCGAGCCGCTCGACGATGGATTTAGCGGTTCGTTCGACGACCGTTCGCCTGGATCGGCTGACGGTCGACCTGCTGAGATGGGGACCCCGGACAGCCGTTACCTATCCGCCGGGCCGCCAAATCGTTCAGCGGGTGGTGGGGCCGCGGGTGCAGCCAATCCGGCGACCTATGTTGATCGGATGGACGCGAAGACTCTTGCGAAATATGTGGTTTCGCGAGGCCTAGCCGAAGCGGGGCAAGATGACGAAGTGCACTCGACTGTGGTGGACCAAGTCGAAAAAGAATTGATCATCCAGGTCCTCGCTCAGTGTGGCGGCGTGCAAACGAAAGCTGCCGCCAAGCTGGGCATGAACCGCAACACGCTGCACAAGAAGATCAACCAATACGGGCTTGGTTGAGCGGATACGCATGGAATCGACCAGGTGAAGTTGCGGTCCCCATTCGTGCTTCGCATGTCAATCAGCGGGCAATCACGCCTGTGCAACGCACAAGCTTAATGAGCAGACGCCAGCTTTATGGCCAGACGACAGAGTTCGTCGAATGCGATCTCTATCGTTCGACGAGTTGACGCCGCGAATCGATGGCATCGTCGGATAGACCCGCTTCATTGAGCCGCGATAAAATTGCCGCTTCAGCGGAAGCAACTGCATCGGGCGTGCGTGCGATCCGAACGCGAATTCCGCTGGCGTCCCCCTCTAACACGGAGGTCATCGCCAAAATTTCTTCGATCGTCTTGGCTTCGCGCTGGTCCAAGTCACTCGCATTGACGGCAACCCAGTACTGGTTCCCATCAATCAGGATATCGACCACGTCGGGCAGCTTCGGCTCGGCCGGAACAAGTTCCATGTCGGCTTCAGCGGAGTCACCGTTGGTCGTATCGGGGCCCATCGCCGGTGTGAACTCTTCCACGTCCATGATGGCTTCTTCGAGCGAGGCTAAAGCGGCGTCTTCGGCTTTGCTGTTGGGCTCATCTCCGTCGCGAAAGCCCAACCCAAAATCGAAGTATTGGCTAGCAACAAGCAGGGCAACGCCACCACCGATGACAACTGGTACACGTTTCCGCATGACATTACTCTCAAAAAACGTAGACAAAAGTCGCGGTGACGGGACGCTTGATTGCCGGCAAACAACCCTGGGAATCTCAATCGCATGTGCGTCATCAAATGGCTTTGCGACAACTTCCCACCAACCAATTTCGTATGGTCGATGTTAGATGGCTCGTGAAAACCGATCAATCTTCAAAACGCACTATATCGCGGCGGACAATAGTTCATGTTCCGTCCACTGATCTGTATTTCGTATTTCGGTGAGTCGTCCTTGAGCGAATACGCCGATTCTATCACAGACCCCCAGCAATTCGGGCAGGTAACTGCTAACCAGGATGATCGCCTTGCCCTGGGACGCGAGTTCACCGATTTGGCGGTAAATGGTTTGCTTGCTGCCGATATCGATCCCCCGAGTGGGTTCGTCCAATAGCAAAATATCGCAATCGTGATGCAGCAAGCGGCCTAAGGCGATTTTTTGCTGGTTGCCGCCTGATAGCTCGCCGATTTTCTGTTCAGGGCCCTCCGCTTTGACGTCGAGTTGGTCCATCCAGGATTGTGTTGCTTGATGCATCCGAGATGTCGACACCAAGCCTCGACTTTGATAATCGGCCAAACGCGTGATCGTGAGGTTGTCGCTGAGGCTGCCATTCAGGAACAGCCCCTCGTTCTTCCGGTCTTCCGAGACAAGGCCCATTGAGTCTTCGAGCCAGCTCGAACGCGGAGATCGTCGTGCGGTGGTCCGGCCGTGCACGACGACGCGTCCGGCGGCCAGTGAGTCCAGGCCGAAGATGGCGCGAAGCGTCTCCGTGCGACCGGCGCCAATCAAGCCTGCGATGCCAAGAATCTCGCCATGATGAACTTTTAGGCTGACCTGTTTGGGAAGGTTCGCACCTTGCACGTCGTTGAGCTCCAGTGCCACTTCGCCGCGGGCGTGCTGAAGATCGGGGTACAGCTGCGACACGTCACGTCCCACCATCATGTGAATGATCGACTCCATCGATTCAACTGCTGTATTTTCTATCTCGGAAGTTGAGTCAAAAGCTGAATCGGGTGTGCGTTCCGCGTGGGATGTTGGCGACGCCTGATGTTGCGTAACGAGTTGGGGCATGATGCCACTGCCGACACTTCGGCCATCACGGAGTACCGTGAACCGGTCGGCGATGCGTTGGCACTCTTCGAGAAAGTGGCTGATGTACAGCACACTGATGCCATCTTTCTTCAGGCTTTCGATGACGGTGAAGAGATGTTCTGTATCCACCTGCGTCAGGCTGCTGGTCGGTTCGTCGAGGATCAAAAGTCTCAACGGCAAGCACGCCATCGCTGAATCCGATTCGCTACTGGAAGTAGTTGTGTCAGCACGAGAAGTCGCTACCGCCCGGGCGATTTCAATCATCTGTTGTTGTGCGATCGACAGTTCATGGATCGGTCGGTCCAGCGGGATCGACTGGCAGTGCAGTCGCGTGAGCGCATTGCTCGCTGCCTGCTTCTGTTCGCGACGATTAATCCAGCCTGTCGCTCGACGCCAACCTGCGTAGGTCGGCTCTTGTCCCAAGGTGATGTTCTCAACCACGGACAGGTCCGGCGCCAGGTTCAATTCCTGGTAAATCATCGCAATCCCAGCAGCCTGGGATTGCCGCGGATCCGAAAGCACGACCTGTTGGCCATCCAGCCGAATCGTGCCCGCATCGGGACGGTGCGCACCGCTGAGCACCTTCATCAGAGTGCTTTTGCCGGCCCCGTTTTCACCGATGATGGCGTGGACTTCGCCGGCACGAACCGTCAGGTCAACTCCATCAAGTGCTTTTGTGGCACCAAACGACTTGACGATTCCGGTCAATTCCAGCCGGGCGGTCATCCGTCGTTACGTGTTGGTGTCTGGAACTTGCCGCTCTTAGAAAAGAATTCGACCGGGTTGTCATAGACGACTTTTCGAATCAGCGATTCAGTATGTCCTCGCTGACGCATTTGGAAAATCAGATCCGGTACGGCGGTCGGCTTGCTGATTCCCCAGTCGCCCGCAGAGTTGGCAAGCAGTCGTTCGCCGGCATAACGTTCGATCATGTCCGCAGCGCGATCCGGTGTGCACTTCGTCACCGGATACAGCGTCATTCCCGCCCAGAACCCTCGATCAAGTACTTCGGCGATCGTGTGTTCTTCGACGTGATCGACCAGGACTCGATCGGGATTGATCCGCGAGTCCTCGCAAAGCATGTCCAGGATCATCCGCGTGCCTTGATACTTGTCTTCCAAGTGCGGCGTATGGATCAGGATCGGTTGGTCGTACTGGATGGCAAGCTCAAGGTGTTCCATGAACACCGTGGCTTCGTTCTTGGTGTTCTTGTTCAATCCGATTTCGCCGATCCCCAGAACTCCCGGGCGATCGAGAAATTCTGGGATCATCGCAATCACTTCGCGCGACAACGAAACGTTCTCGGCTTCTTTTGCGTTGATGCACAGCCAACAGTAATGCTGGATACCGAACTGGGCGGCGCGTTTGGGTTCGACGGCGGTGAGTTGTTCGAAGTAGTCGCGAAAACCATCGGCGCTTCCACGATCAAATCCAGCCCAGAAAGCTGGTTCACTAATCGCGACACAGCCCATCCGAGCCAGTGTGGCGTAGTCGTCGGTGGTCCGGCTGACCATGTGAAGGTGCGGGTCGATGAAATCCATAACTAAACCTGTTCCTGCAGACCGAGTGTTTGCCGCCAAGCGGGATCGTACTCACGAGAGAACAACTGTTGAATCTTCTCGGCACGATTGGGTGTGTCCTGCAGTAGGATCTCGACTGCCCCGATTAACTTACCGCGGGCTTCTTGTCCGGCGGCAGGTAGAGGACTGCCCGAGGCAGTTGCCGAGCGATCGATGCGGTCGAGCACGGCGGCAACCTCAAGCAATTTGGCTCGGGTTTCTAAAAAGGAAACGTCGAGAACGGTCTCGGCGGGCTGGGCGTTCATGGTCAAGGTTCTGCTAGATCGGTGCGGAGGTACATGCCTGAAACGAAGCAAGCGAGGTGGACGATACCACCTCGCTTACGTTATTGGAAACTTATCTTCCAGGATACTCTATCGGGCTGGCGAGCTAGGAGCCTAATTCCCAGCCGCTGCGGTATTCTCGACCGACAAACTCGTTGACCGAAGCCACATTGGGGCTAGTTAGGTCCTTCGCGTTCCATTCAATCCGCTGACCTTCACCGGCCCGCATGGCAAGGTTGCCGACCAGGATGGTTTCGGTCAGACGTCCGGCAATATCGAATCCACTGAACGTTCCAGGCTCGTATTCACCCTTGCAGGTTTGCACGAATTCCCACTTTTGACGCTGATCGCCGCCCGCCTTGTAAGGAATCCGCGGTAGCGTTTGCTCGGGAAGTTGGTAGTCGGCAAAGTCGTCGTGTGGCAACAGATGGTACTTAGCACCGTAATCATCTGGCGAGAACACAGCTCCCTTGCTGCCTAGGATCAATGACCCGCTGGTCTTGCGTCCGCCAGCACGCTGTTGAGCGATCCGTTTTTGGAAGGATGCAGGCAACATCGCTAGCGATTCTTCGGACGGCAAGTTGCCGCCGTCATACCAGTAAAACTTGCAGGCTGGCAATCCACCACGTTCGGGGAATTCGAACATTAGCGAGCTACTGCCGGGGTACTGTTCGCCGTCGACGATGCCAGGATTCTTGATCGCCGTTACCGCAACGGGATCCCATAGCTGCAATGCCCGGACCGGCATGTTGGTTGTGTGACAGGCCATGTCGCCCAATGCTCCGGTGCCGAAGTCAACCCAGCCACGCCAGTTGAACGAATGGTAAGCGCCGGTCTTGAAAGGTCGCATGGGGGCTGGGCCGATCCAAGCGTCCCAGTTCAGCGAATCTGGCACGGGATCTTCGCCTGCAGGCCGTCCACCACCTTGTGGCCAAACCGGGCGGTTGGACCAAATGTGTACTTCCGAAACATCACCGATGGCGCCGCTTTGAATGACTTCAACGGCTTCACGTAAACCGTCTTCGCTGGATCCTTGGTTGCCCATTTGAGTGACAACGCCGGTCTTTTCGGCGGTCTCTCGCATCACCCGAGCTTCCTGGATCGACCACGTCAAAGGCTTTTGGCAATAGATATGCTTGCCCATGTTCATGGCTTTGACGCAAGCGGCCGCGTGCGTGTGGTCAGGCGTGCTGCAGGTCACGATGTCGATTTTGTCGCCCATCTTGTCAAGCATTTCTCGGAAGTCATCAAACTTCTGAGCGTCTGGGAACTCGCGTCCTTTTTTGCCTAGCGTATCGCGGTCGACGTCGCACAACGCTGCGATCGAAACACCTTGCTCGCCAATGTGACTGGTGTCGCTACCACCTTTGCCACCAACTCCGATGCACCCTGCGGAAAGTGCATTCAGGGCCGAAGCTGGCTTAACGTCAGCGGCCGTTGTGGTGCCAGCGAAGTAGCCGACACCGGCTGTTAAAGCGGCGGATTGGCCGAGAAAACGGCGGCGATTGGTTCTTGAAGCCATCAAAGATTTTCCAATATCAGGAGAGAGGTGGGAAACGAAAGAGGGAATGGGAAGGAAGGTAGGTAGTGGCGTGTGAGTCGGAATAAGGCTCACACCCAAGCGAAACCCTTGGACATCATCGATATGGGCAGGATAAAAACCGGCAATATCAATGTGCGCAAGTTCAGCGTGCACGTGATTGGTAGCGCACACGGTTAGTTCCGCAGACACGACTCTTCGTTTGGGGGGACCTGGATTTTAACAAGAAGGATTCGACGCCGCAATTCAATTGTTACGGGGGTGATCCTGGCCTTATTGGCCCGGACGTCTGTCCATGTGAGGCCGTCTTGAGTTCATGCGGATTTCTGACCTTCAGGAAACTGTCCTTTCGGCTCCTGTCACCAGAGCTTCGATCCGTTTCCTGCTCGATGTCTTCGGCTTGGTAACGACAATCCGCCTGTTCTCCAACTCTCTTGGATTGCTGGCTTTCCTTGGATTGCTAGCTTTCACAGGGCGGTCGAACAACTGCGATCAATCGGTTTGCCAACCACCTTCGGCGTGGGCGATTACCAACCAATCGTGACCTACGCTTAGGTATTGTCGCGAATTGGTAGTCTCGCAGGCGTTCATTGACCCGGCGAACGACTTCGAATCCCGCGTAACCGTTGCGATCCTGCTAAACCGTTTCCTCACTTTCCGATCCCAGAAGACTGTACCGTGATCTTTGGTGAATTAACTCTCGGTGTCATCGGCTTTGTACTGACCTACCACTTGGTCGCTCAGTTCGTGTCACGCCGTGAACAAGCTTCGATCGACCTTGATTACAAGACGGACATGCAAGTTGTGCTCGGTCGCGAAGCGGAAGCCAAGAGTCGGCTGGCCCGGCGTAGTCCTAGCGATTTCGGATGGAAAGGATGGCGTGAAGTTCAGGTCATGGACATTCGCGACGAGTCGCCGGATTGCCGTTCGTTCCGCTTGGGACCACGAAATTCCAGCCTTGGACGCGAGCAAGTTTTACCCCGCTTTCGCAGCGGGCAGTCGATTTTGGTCAGTATGCGTGATGCTTCGACAGGCAAACGAGTCGCACGCTGCTACAGTCTTTCAGGCGGTCCCGATGAACCGCATTACCGAATTACCGTGAAACGAGTTCCCGGCGGTAAGGTTAGCAACTGGTTGCACGATCAAATCCGAGTCGGTGACGTTATCGAGATACAGCAACCTCGCGGATCTTTTCACGTCAATGAATCGCATGCCGATCAACCGCTGGTATTGATCGCCGCAGGAATTGGTATCACACCGATGCTATCGATGTTGTTGGAGAACCTAGAGCGATCACCCCGTCGTCGAGTCGCTATGTTCTACCAGCTCCGCAGCGATGACAATGCTCCGTTTTTGAAAACGCTTCGCCAACTCGTTGTACAGGTGGGCCGATTGTTACCGGTATCTCTGCACGTCTTCTACAGCAGGCCGAACCCACAACAAACGTTGGACGCGAGTGACGGTCAAGGCAGAGTCGATGCTGAAACCATGTTGAATCTATTGGGCGGTACAGCGGGCGAGTTCATGATTTGTGGTCCCGAAGTTTTTATGGCATCCATTGCCGAAGGTTTGGTTGCTCACAAGGTTGACGCCGATCGAGTGCATTACGAGTCGTTTGGCGGGAAGGCCAAAGGTGTCGGTGCGATTGCCGTCAAGAACCAATCGCCGGGCGAACACGAAAGCTACGAAGTCGTTCTCGCAGGCAAGGACGAGGATGACCAAGTGGCACAATGGGATGGCAGCGATGCGAGCCTATTGGACTTAGCCGAGAATCAAGACATTGAAGTGGAATCAGCCTGCCGGATCGGAAGCTGCGGAGCTTGCGTGTGCAAACTGCGACGTGGCACGGTAGCCTACGCCACGCCACCGGACTTCGAAGCGGAGGCCGATGAAGTTGTCATGTGTGTTGCGCGCCCAACCAGCAATGTTGAAATCGAAGTCGTTTCGTAGATCGGAAAGCACCCAAATTTCATCACTCTCGGTCGTCCTGACAGCGGGGCGTGCTGAAGATTCGGCTCGCATCTCGCTGGGCTTGCATCATCCAATTGCCATTACGCGGTGATCGTGATTCATTGCTGATAAAGCAGCTCCAGGCGGAGTTCAGGGCCCCGTGGTTAAACGCCAGCGTCCCAAGATTGCTAGCGGAAGTGTCGACTGCGATTTTCATCCGACACGATGGCAATGAGCATGCCGTTGCTAGGGATCTGGGGTCGACGATCGGACCCTGGATTGGAAATCCGACTAAATCGCAAGACACGAAGTAGTCGCTGCTTGAGTGGAGGTCATTAATGCAGTGTTCGAGATACTGATGTCAAGGATTTTAACATGCCAAGTCACACCTGCCCGAAATGTTCTGGACTTCTGCTTCGCGTCAGAAGACGTTGGTATGAACGTCTGTTTATTGTCGGGCGAGCGTACGAATGCGATGCCTGCTTCTCACGCTACTTTCGCTTGTTTCGCCCTCGAGTCATCGAATCGCCCAAACCTCACCAATCCTGACAAACTCCGTTATTGCCTGTGCCAGGAGGGTCGATACGTAGCGCACATTTCCAACATAGTTTTTTGGGGTCGCTCTAAAGCGACCAACGAAGTGGGTTTAACACCTCGATCGTTTCACGGAACTTTGAGTCGCCTCCGTACACTTCGTCTGCGGTGACCCAGCGCGCAGAAAACCCATTTTTGAAGGCGTGCTTTAGCATTTCACGAGCTATCGCAGGCTTGGTTGCGAACGATTTGGTTTTAGGAATCTGGGCCGCCTTGCAACGAGCACGGTCATCGCACCACGCGTTGGGCAAGTAGAGTTCACGATCAATTAGTGCGTGCCCCTTGGCAGAACGGTATGTCAGAAAGACACCAATTTGGCAATTTTCAATTCGTCCGGCAGTCCCTGAGTATTGTCGGGCAACTCCTGCTGACTGGGTGCCTTTCTTCAGAAACCCGGTCTCGTCAATCACCAGAACAACATCGTCATGACCAAGGTGTTGGGCGACATAGCGCTGCAAATCATCCCGGACGTCGTCGGCATTCCACTTCGATCGCCCAATGAAATGTTGAATGTTTCTTGGCGATGCATCTCCAGCTTGCTCTGCGAGCTGCCATCCGTTATTTCGAGGCACGTTGGACAACAATGCCTGAAGATACACGTGCGTTCGAAGTCGAATTTCCGGTCGCCCAAAGTGAACGCCGATCCGATCGCTCACGCGCTCTAGCTGTTCGCCCCAACTCCGAATCTCCGACGCCGTCAGTGGCTCTGGCTTCTCCGTTCTCCTTAAGAACGAAACTGCCAAAATCAAGCGATCCAGAGGAAGTGTGACTGTAGTACTAGTGCACCAAGCAACGCTGAATGACCGCATCAGTGAAGAGCCCAATCACCGCTGAGCGAAGGGCATCGCTACCGTCGAGAACCACGTACAAATGATGGTCGCAATTGAATCCGCGGTTGACGATACGACTCATCAGTTCACGCGAAACTTCTAAGTTTTCGCTACTGCCGAGTGCAAGGTCCAGGACATGTATGCGTCCTTCACCGTCGATCCCCAGTGCCACCACCGCCGTCTGATCTTTACTCAAACGTATGCCATCGAGCATCAACGCGCACCAGGCGATGGTGCTGAGATCTTTGCCTCGCAGCTGTACAATGAACTTCCTACCTGCCTCTTGCCAGAGACGCGAAAGACTTGCCCGGTTTCGGACGCAGAAACTTGCCTAAGGCATTTCAAATGATTAGCTTCATTCATGATGGTCTCCCCGTCGGTTGCACCCGACGAAAATTGAAAAGTTGCGAAGGGCAGACTTTGGCCCTCGGGAGACCATCTTTCAACAATTATTGGGACGCTTCCAAATGTCTGACTCCTGTGAAGTGTTCAACGATTAATTTGGCGATACAGGCTGGTGATGATCATGCCGTAGCTGTGATGCACCGTGGTCATCGCGCGGAAACCTAGACAATTCAATCGCGGGGGTACATCGATAAGCTCTCGGTTCTTCAAGCCGGTCGCGAAGCGGAAAAAGACGTGCATCGCCTTGCTGAGCGTTTGAGCTCGCCATCGTTTCCATCCCGAAGCGGGGAGGACGAAGTCGACATAGTACAACGTTCCTTCACGTTGCAGGCCGCTTAGCCACTGGGGGAGTGCTTGATCGAGTTCGTTTGCATCGAAACAATCCAAGAAGAACGGCATGGCGATGACGTCGAACGCGCGATGGTCGGGGCTGAATGCGAGTGCCTCGGTCTGAATCCAGTTCACACGGTCCGCCAGATTTAGCTTTTCGATTCGTTGCTTTTGAAGCGATAGCATGCGGTTGCTTTGATCGACGCTAGTCACATGATAGGAGGCGTCGCTGAAAGAGGAACGATGTTGCAGAATCCCTTCCAGCAAACGCCCGTCACCGTCACCCAGAATCAGCATGCGATGCCAGACCGGCAGTTTGTCGATCAAGGCCACCCGAGCGGATTGTAATTGATTTCGGAACACCAGTTTTTCCAGTGTTCGATAGCAGTACGAAATCCGGTCGTACCCACGCTGCGATCGCTGGCAATTGCGACTCAAGTGGGGCATGGAATCGCTACGCAAAACGCCGCCGGAATCCACAACAACGCATCCACCACGATACCGCGTATTTCAAAGTGGGGTGTTGCCTGATGCGCGATCGGGATGACGTGCGAGTGGCGGTTGATCATCCACGACATTCCCAACGTTCCGGCCAACAACGCGGTAAGAAGAACGACCGGCAACCGAATTGACAATGCCATGGTTGGAACGAACAACAACGCCATGTTCATCGCCAATCGAGCACGTGTGGTATCGTTGCGGCAATCGATCCGGGTGTACGACTGAGCCAAGTCCAGTTCATATTCCCATCGTGATACCGCAAAGCAATTGATGCTGAATAGCACACCCATCGCGAGGGTTGTGAGCGCTAATTGGAACGACTCCCAACGATCGGTGGTGTTTGGCCAGATGACGAGTGACACGCCGATCGCGAACAGGAATCCAACTTGGGTTTCTTTGGGGAACCATCGGCGACGTGAGGTTGGACGCGATTTTGTTTTTGTGAATCCGTCGATGACAGGCGGAACGAAGTGCACACTCGCGCCATAGACCAGCACCACCGCTGATAACATCAAGCCCCAGCGAATTAAATCGAATGACAGGTGCGTGATCACCAAGCCAGCAGCCGACAGCGCAACTATCATCCAACCGCCAATCAACAACTTGGCATGTCGGTGATAGAATCGGTGCCGAAGCGTGTGGGGCCGGGTGACGTCCAGTTTGGAAGCATCCAGTAACCGATCGGCAACGTAGATCAGCCATACCGTTGACCCAAGCGAAAACACCTCGGGCCAATTGGGCCAGCGATGCAGGTAACTGACGACCAATAGCGTTTGCCAAGTTACGGCAACCGCAACGGCGTCCAGCGACAGCAGGCTCGGCCACGCGATTAGCGGAATGGACCGGTTGCTCGCAATCATGCGTTGTTGCCGCTTCGCTTCATTGACACTACTCCCTCGACTTCAGATTTCGACTGTGGCCAAACTCTACTTTTACTATTCCGCGATGAACGCCGGGAAATCGACGATCTTGTTGCAATCGAGCTACAACTATCGCGAACGTGGGATGAATACGTTGATCCTTTCGCCTGAAATCGACAAGCGGTTTGGCGAAGGAAAGGTCGCATCTCGAATTGGCATCGCGGCCGACTCAGTCACTTTCAACACGTCAGACAACCTGATGGGCGTCTTTGACCGGCATTCAGCAGATTCGAAGTTGCACTGCGTGCTCGTCGATGAGGCTCAATTTCTGACTCGTGGCCAAGTGCGTCAACTTAGCGATGTGTGTGATCAGCATGGAATTCCGGTCTTGGCGTACGGCTTACGCACCGATTTCCAGGGCAATTTGTTTGAGGGCAGTGAAGCGTTATTGGCCTGGGCGGATAGCTTGGTCGAGATCAAAACGATCTGTCACTGTGGACGAAAGGCGACGATGGTGCTGCGATTGGATTCCAAGGGCAACACGATCAAGGACGGCAGTCAGGTTCAGATTGGGGGCAACGATCGCTACGCCTCGGTTTGCCGAAGGCACTTCAAAGAAGGCATGGCCCAACGCAGCGACAATGAATTGCCACTATTGGATTAAATCAAACACCGTCGCAAATTGAGACTTTCCGGCTAGTCGCAATTTGAGATTCACGGTATCTTGGGGACGTTTCGGGGCGGTTCGCTTGCCGTCCGACGGTTGTTTTCCAGGATTTGGTTTCTACAAAGGTTGCTTTGACGATGACGGTATGCCGGGGTGTCCGCGGTGCGACGACGGTCGACAGCGATGATCGAGATGAAATCCTAAAGGCGACGACGCAGTTGTTGGCGCTGATGATACGCCGCAACGAGATCGAATCGAGCGATGTGGCAAGCGCTATCTTTACGGTCACCAAAGACCTGCAAAGTGAGTTCCCTGCTTTGGCTGCCCGCCAACTGGGCTGGTTGGAAGTGCCGCTCTTGTGCGGCTATGAGGTAAGCGTTGACGGGTCGCTGCCACGCTGCATCCGGATCCTACTGCACTGGAACACGGATCGTTCACAATCGGACATTCATCATGTGTATGTTCGCGAAGCGGTGAAGCTACGACCGGATTTAAATCAGGTTCCAAGCGTGGATTTAGAGGATCTTGAACAATGGATCCAACTACACATGCGAGACGAAGCTTGAAACTCAACTGGATCGCATCGACAACCTTGAGTCTGATTCGCATGGTCGAATCGTCGACACGAGTGACCGATGATTCCAGCGGACGTGTTTCTTCGCCGCGTGGATCCGGCGCAGGATCTCCGTTGAAGAGCGATGCGTCGGTGAAAGTCTTCTTGACCGAAGCGGATCGCATTCTCGAGCGATTGGTGTCCGCCTCGCTAGAGCCAGCGGCGTTTTGGAGTCATCTCGTCGACGATGTTGTCTCACGTAGTGGTGATGAACCGCTGACGCCGCAAATTTGTGAAGTCGCGTTACTGCGAGCGGGGCATTCACAATTGCAGTCTGAACAAACCGCAGCGGCTGTCTTCCGATCGTTAGATACTTGCCGGATCACCTTGGCGAGCGACTTGCCGCGGATGGCTGAGCAACTGCGTTTGCGATATGCCCCGTTGAAACAGGCGTTCGAGGCGTATGGTCCCGGCATGCTTCGTTCCATTGGCAATCAAATTTGGAACGGTTCACCGCCTAAGGGTTGGTGGCCCAGCAAAGTCACCGTTCACGCCGTCCAACCTTTGCAATCCGGGGCGGCCGGGCACAGCCCGCATCAATCGTCGGTTTGGATCGAAGCCGTTTTAACGGACATGTCGCCAAAGGTCCCGGAATGGCTGCGGTTGGTTTACCAGTTGTCGGAACTTGCGATCGACACTCACACTCGTACGCACGCCAGCAACAGCGGAATCGATACCGCGGGCAAGTCGAGTTCAACGGAACTGCCGTGGTCGTTGGGGATTGTTCCTTTAGTGCTTGACCAGGCGACCGATCGCGGACTGCTTACCAACGGACAGATGCCAATTTTCGAAGCGATGGGATTGTGGCGATCGTCTGAAACATTTGAAGGTTTGGTGGGACCTGGGATCGACGATGCCTCCCTTGCTCAACTAATTCAAGAGTGGTGGCTGGAAGTCGGAATGCATACGAAGGCGTTCCCGATTGCTTTGAAAGAACTTGCCGGCCGCCTCGAACGCCCTAATTCGGCGTCCAACCAGGGAGACGTTTAATGGTCGCTTACCTTGCCGTCCAAACGGGTCAAGAAAAGGGTACACAGTATCCGCTGGATCCCGATCGCCCGATGCACATCGGACGCGCAACCGGATGTGAGATTATGCTCTCGGATCCAAATAGCAGTCGTTTTCACGCGGTTGTGTATTACGAGGCTGAAGCATGGCACCTGCGTGACACCGACAGTCGCAACGGCACGCTGGTCAATGGTCAGAAAGCCGATCATGCAAGACTGGTCGATCAAACACAGATTTTGATTGGTAAGACGACCTTGCAATTGATCGTGCCGCAAGACGATGCCAATGCTGGTGACCCGCTATCCCAGACCCTCTACGAGGATCTCGATCACTGGAAGGCGCGGGAGTCCGATATTGTCAAAGAAGCTGGCGAATTGATCGAGCATCCGAATCATCTGCTCGATCTGTATCAGCTCAGTTTGTCGCTGCTGCACGGACAGAAACCAGACGATGTGATCGACACCACGCTGCAATTGTTATGTCAGCGAACCGATTCGGACCGGATTGCTTTGGTGGTTGACGGAGGCGATGGTCGCTGGAAGGTACGGCGGCAGTTCCCCAAAGAGAAAAACGCTTTCAAGCTAGATCGCAATCGCCTGAAGCGGGTGTTGAAGAGTGGCAGCATCTTTGCAAGCGACTATCACGACAAAACGCAGCATGTCGATAGCGAGCCTTATTGTTTGATGGTGCCTATCACTGACGAGGAAACATCGTTGGGGGTGCTCATTCTCTATCGCGATGACCAGGTTTATTCGGATCCATTGATTGAGCTGGTTGCCGGAGCGGCCGGTTTGCTGGCGAGCGGATTGACCCAATCAACGTTGACTGAAAACCTTAAGTTTGAAAATCAACGCATTGCGAATCGGAACGCTGACCAAGGCGAATTGATCGGCGATAGCAAGGTGATGGTCAAACTGAAGGAACGAATTCAACGTGTTGGTAAGGCTAGCGGGTCGGTGCTGATTCGTGGCGAGAGTGGTGCTGGGAAAGAGCTAGTGGCTCGCGCGGTTCATCGCGCCAGCAACCGCAACGACCGACCGATGTTAACGGTGAACTGCGCCGCGATTCCAAAAGACTTGCTCGAAAGTCAATTGTTTGGACACAAACGCGGTTCGTTTACCGGAGCCGATTCCGATCATGTCGGCCTCTTTGAACAAGCTGACCAAGGGACGCTTTTTCTAGACGAGATCGGTGAGATGACGTTGGAAGGGCAAGCTAAGTTGCTGCGTATCTTGGAAGGGCATCCGTTCTTGCCGGTCGGTGCCAGTAAGCAGGTCAATGTCGACGTTCGTGTCATCGCGGCTACTAATCGCGACTTGACTGAATTCGTTCGCGATGGTCGGTTCCGCGAGGATCTCTATTATCGGCTCAGTGTGTTTGAGTTGCCGGTTCCTCCGCTTCGCGACCGCGGCGAAGACATCGATCATCTGATCAGCCACTTTCTTGCCCACTTCTTGCTTCAGCACGGTCGGCCTCAGTTGTCGTTGTCCGAGGCCGCTCGTCATCGCATGGCGACTTATCCTTGGCCCGGTAATGTTCGCCAATTACGCAACGTGATTGACAGCGCTGTGGTGATGGCTGATGAACCGGAAATTGTGGAAGACGATCTTGGATTGCGTGACGCAGGGTTATCCCAAATCGATACTTTGCGAATTGATATCTGGGAGAAACGACTGATCGAAAAAGCACTTTCACGATGCAGTGGAAGTGTTCCCGAAGCTGCAAAGTTGTTGGGGATCAGCCGCGCGACGGCGTACCGGAAAATTGGTGAATACGAAATAGAGCGGACGTGATCCCACCGGAAACCGAACGACCGATCGCGATCCTTTCAGCGTGCGGGACACGCGGCGACGTCAATCCTATGACGGCGATTGCTTCGGAATTGGTTCGGTTGGGTTACGAGTGCCACGTCAGCGTAGCGGAGCCCTATGCCGACGTTGTCGCGGCGGCGGGGGCGAATCCCAACGTGGTTGTTGATCGCGAATCATTCGATCAGGTCGTCTCGGACCCCAACTTTTGGCGTCCACTGGCCGGTGGGCGAAAAGTGCTGGCTGAGGTCGCGAAGAAATTCTTTGAGCCGCATCTTGAATTCATTCGGCAAAAGTACGTACCGGAGCGAACGGTCCTGGTTTCGCACCCACTCGATTTCGCATCGCGAGTGTTTCGTGAGTTCGAGCCGCGATGCCCACTTTCGAGTGTGCATTTAGCGCCGGCGATGCTGCGTCATCCGATGACCCCACCAAGGCTTTTGCCCGATCATGGCTGGACCCGATACGTCTTGCCCGAAGGATGGCCGCGGCTGAATCGCTTGACCTATTTCTTGGGCGATAGCTTGTTCTTAGATCGTGTCCTTGGTCCGGCGATTAATCCTGTTCGTGCGGAACTATCCGGCCTTCCTAAGCAAAGGCGAATCTTCAATCAATGGTGTCACTCGCCTGACCAAGTCTTGGCGATGTACCCGAGTTGGTTCGCCACCGAGCTCGCGCAGCGCTATGCCGATGGGCGATTTCACTTCGTTGGCTTCCCGAGCAACGACGGAATTGATGAAAAGACATCTCACGAAACGCTGCCAACCGATCGTCCGCTACTAGTCACGACGGGGTCGGCCCATCATGGTGACGATAAGTTTCTAAGCCAGGTTATTGGACTTTGCGAACGGGAAAAGATTCCGGTCGTGTGGTGCTGCCCATCGAATCCGATATCGGTGAGCGATTCTGCACTTGTACGCACGGTCGGCTACATTCCACTGGGCCAATGGTTGCCGCATTGTCGAGCCATCATCCATCATGGCGGGATTGGCACGACTAGCCGCGCCATCCAGGCCGGTGTGCCGCAAATGATCCGACCACTCGCGTTTGATCAATTCGATAATGCCCAGCGAGTCGAGCGACAGGGGCTGGGCGTCTGGCTGCGCCGTGATCGTGACTTGGACGCCTCGATGCTGACCACACTATGCGCACTGGGTGGCCGGAATGCAGTGCACGAAACGGATCCGGATGACGCCGCTGCGATGGCCGCCAAACATATCGATGTTTTGCGAAAATCGCGGAGCTGAAGATGACTGAGCGTGGCGTTCAGTTCGTTCGTCGTGTGACTGTCCAAGGTTCGGATTGTGTGAAACAAAGTATAGAAACGCTGTTTCACAGCGATTGAAGGCGATTTCCGCTTGTGTTGACCGGCTCGGAAATGTTAGCGACAAGGATTGTCATGGGGGATTTACCAAGGCAGTCGGTTGACTTTCACGTCGACCTCGAAAAAGTGCTGGTCGGTCATGTGCGTTAAGCATAGGACGGACCACCACTGAATCGCGACGACGGAGCAAACGATGCGAACGAAAAAACAAGGACGAAAAACCAGGGCGGCTCACAAGCCGAACGCGCTGGGGCTGTATCAAGCCTTGCTGTTCGGAATTGCGTTCTATCTGGTCAGCCTATTTAGTTCCAGCACGATCAACGGGCAGCAGCTGCCCAACGCGTCGTCACCGCTACCGTTTCGACCGATCGGTAGTGCGAGCAACGTGGACCGTTACAAGAGTCCGGACGCGCCGAATTTCGTTGCTCAACAGCAACCAAACGCTGGCTCGCTGGCTGATCGACAGACGTCCGTTGCATTGCAGCGAGCGGGCGACACGACCAATCCGTTTCGTACGGCGGGACACACATTCAATGAAACCGGCTACCGCAACGCCGAGCTTCAGCAGGTCGCCATGCAGGGTGGATTTACGTTGCCGCCGCAAGGTGGTGTTGCCGGTCAGGCATCGCCTCAGACACCAGGCAATTTTTCGCCACCAAGCACCTTTTCGCCTCCACCTTTGAACACTCCTCCGGGACTTTCGCAGGCTCCGCTTCAACCCGCACCGGCTCCTTCGTTTTCGCCACAGCCTCAAACGGTGTCTCCGTTACCGGCGACACCCAACGTGGGCCCCAACGACGTGCTGGGACAATCCACGACAACGCCACGCAGCTTGCCGAACTATCAACCTGGGCCGAATTACCAAGGTGGATTGGTTGATGATTATCAACCTGTTCCCCCGCCTGAAATTGCCAACGGTGGTTTCGCCACGATGGGTGATTGTCGGCTAATTACACCACCTAGCTCGTATTCCGCGATGAGCCCGTATGGTAGTTCCGGTTGTGGATCGAATGTCGCACCAGCGGGATACGACAGTCCTTATGCACCGCCACCAGCTCAGATCGCGGCCCCGGCCGTGATGCCTCCCGCCGCACTCGTGCCAACCACTTTGCCACCGGCGGTCTACACGCCGCAATCCGGAGCCGCCCCAGTCGGCAGTTTGGTGACGTTCGGCCAACAAAATTACCCCGTCCAGGTTGGACAAGGTTTGTGGGGACAGCCCGTGGCCTACGTTCCCGGGCAGTCGATCCGTAATTGGTTGCGGTATTTCTCGTTCTAACGTCGTTGCAATCGACAGTCTTGGATCGACCCGACACCAAGACCGAAATCGTCGTCACTTGAGTCTTTTCAACTGACCTCTCCAAAGCTCAAGTTCCGATGAAATCGAAACCGTCCCTCCCCCCGTCTATCCCGAAGGATCATCTCATGCGCACCGCTAGTCACTTCGGGGTTGCGTTTGTCGCGCTTTGCGTTGTTGTTTCATCTGGTTGTCGTGGGCGAAGTTTCTTGCCACCGGCTGGAACAATGAATCAACAACAGGCCAATGCAATTGTCCACGATCCATTTCCTTTAGATGACATCGCTCCAACTGATCTAGGTGCCCGGCCACCCAGCTACCAGCAGCCCGTTCCCGAACCAGTTCGCAACCGAATCATCCCCGACGCGATGCCTTGGTTGGGACGTTAGGCAGATCAATTCACTTTGATTGAGCGGCTTCAATTAGTGGCTTGATCGTATTGGAAAAGGCATAAGCCCGTCCAAGCAGTTCAAGCCGCACGACAAGGTAATCTTGCCTAGACACCAGACTGATTCGGTAGCAAACCGTTGCCTCGAAATCAGCTTCCGGACTTGCGTGGCATGACCCGGTGAAAGTGAAGGTACACTTCACGGTCAACGACTCGGCGAACGCCTTCGACTAAGCACTTCGGTTCGTTGTCGCTCTCACCTTCCGCGATGATCTTCTCGATCGGCGTGCCCGGGGCCACCGAAAAAGTTCTCTGGTTGATCGTCTGGTTGCCTGCATCCAGTTCGGGAGTGATGAAGTGGCATGTCGCGCCAAAGGTCAACATGCGGGCGTTGTTGGCGTCATGGTATGGCCGGAAACCTGGAAATCCAGGCAGCAATCCGTGGTGTAGATTGAGGATCCGTCCACCAGCGAATTGCCAACACACTTCCGCTGGTAACACCCGCATGTAGCGGGCCAGAATGAGGTAGTCGATTTGAAGTTCATCGAGCGTTTGCACCAACGCGTCGTTGTCCGCTCCACCGGCACCATCACCGATCATGCGATACTCGGCTTCGAACTCATCCGCTAGGGATGCGAGTTTCTTGCGGTTGGATATGACGACGGGAACATCCGCGTTGATAATTCCGTCCTGGACCGCCTGCAGCACCGCTCGCGGTGTGTGTTCGACGAACGTGCAGGCGACCGCGAGTCGTGGCTTACGTTTTTGGGGTGTCGCTATAGGTAGATTGACGTCTGGGCTCCAGGCTCGAATGGACAAGCCTGTGTGGACGCCGATCTGTTGCATTTCGTCCTGAATTTGCGAAAGCGTGATGTCCGCGTTTCCGTTGGATTCGATGTCGAACTGAATCCGCGACATCATCGCAAATAGCGACTTCTCGTCGTGGTCGTACATCTGAATCTCAGAGATCCTGGCCCCCCGACCGGTAAGGTGGTGGATGATCGGATCGGCCAGGCCGGTGTGATCCGGGCCCAATGCAGTGATGACAACTTCCATGATTGGCTGATTCTGAGGGGACTTTTCAGTTAAACTAGGCGGCCGCCACGGATCGAAAGGATCCAAAGGGACCACGTGAGGATGCCCGGAGTGTCTCCGCTGAGTCCGTTGCGTTCAAGACGACACCTTATCTTCAACGAAGCTTCATGAGCACGACAGCGACCCCTGATCTCGCGACACCCGCAAAAATTCGCCGCCGAGCGGATCTGCCTAAGGGCGAAAACCTTTGCGATCATTGCACCGCGAAGTGCTGCCACTATTTTGCCTTGCCAATCGACGAGCCGGTGTCACGCCGGGATTTCGACTTCATTCGGTGGTATCTGTTGCACGATCGAGCGACCGTTTTTGTCGACGAAGAAACCTGGTATCTGCTCGTCCACACCACGTGCAAGCACCTGCAAGACGACTACCGCTGCGGTATCTACGAAACTCGACCGCAAATTTGCCGAGAGTACACGACCAACGAGTGCGAGTTTGATGACGATTGGTGCTACGAACGTTACTTCGAAACTCCCGAACAAATCGACGAGTACGCCGAAGCGATGTATGGGATTCAGTTCAAGCAATCCGGTCGTCGCAAACAAGACTCGATCCGCAGCCGAAAACCAATGGGTTTGCCCGTAGTGTGATTCAGTGCCACTGCCGGTTGGCCTGCGGTCAATAGGTGATTTACTGATCCAATTGAATCACGTGAGCACCCAAGGCGGGATGACTGGCAAAGCAATCGCACTGCAATCCCGTGGCTGCTTCGTATTTTGCCTGCAGAGCCTTGGTGACCTCATCGATCTTATCTTCTTGGACCAAGGTCACGGTGCTGCCACCGAAACCGCCACCGGTCATTCGTGAGCCAATCACGCCATGCTCTCGCCCCAGTTCAGTGGCGATCTCGACTAGAACGTCTAGTTCCCGGCAACTGACTTCAAAGTCATCGCGAAGAGAATCGTGACTGGCGTTCATCAGCGTTCCGACCTCTTCCCAGCTACCGTTTCGAAAGCCTTCGGCGGCTTTGACCGTGCGCTCGATTTCAGTCACTACGTGTCGGGCACGGCGGAACTCGTCATCGGTTAGATCGGACTGCTTGGCGGTAACGTCTTCCAAGCTGACGTCTCGCCAGGACGCGATGCCAATTTTGGAAAGTGCGCTATCACATTGCGCTCGGCGTTCAGCGTATTCGCCACCGGTCAGTTCATGCTTGACGTTGCTATTGGTGACCAGTACCGATACGCCGCTGGAATCAAACGGAACCAGTTCGCAATCTTGGGATTGGCAATCGATCAACATCAATTGATTGGCTTCACCAAACACGCTGCTGTATTGGTCCATGATACCGCATGGCACGCCCGCAAAGACATGTTCGGCGCGTTGGCAAAGCAACGCCTTATCAAGCTTGGTTAGCGAGTCGCCGGTAATTTCCGAAAGTAACGTTGCGGTAGCGACTTCCAATGCCGCGCTACTGGATAGCCCACCGCCATGTGGGACGTTAGAACCGATCACCGCATCGAAAGGAGGTATCGTTGTGCCGCGCTCAACAAACCCCGAGAACACACCTTCGATGTAACGTCCCCAGCCATCCAGACTTGGTTGAGCACCCGCGTTTAATGGGACTTCGATGGTCTCGTCGAGGTCCAAGCTGTAGATCCGCGCAAACGGGCGTGAGGAATCTTCGCAGCCGTTTGCGGCCATCACGACGTATCGTTCGATTGCCATCGGCAATACGAATCCATCGTTGTAATCGATGTGTTCACCGATCAAATTCACACGCCCTGGGGCCGCCGCGATCCCGCATAACATCCCAGCGAATCGAGTCGTCAGTTCCGCGATGACTCTCTGTTGGAGTGCAGAGAAGAGTTTAGAACCGACACTTTCGTCTTCAGCCAAAAACATGAACAAACCTTTGAGTGCCTCATTGAGAACGGAATTCTCATTAAGGCTAGAGGGAAAAATGGCGACTCCAAAACTGGATGTCGCATATGAACTCCCCCCGATTGTCGCACCAGTAAACCTCCAGGCAATGAGAAGCAGCGTTAGACTTTCTGTGTTTTTGCGTCAGGCCGATTTCCGGAGTCCTGTGCCCTCGTTTGGAACTTACTGCGGACCAAAATGCTCCATATGAGAAGATTTTGGCTGGGTCGCTTGGGATTTTTGCTGCTTGAACGTGACGCTGCTTGGGCTTGAAGCCGCTAAGTGTTGCGAGCCGCGTATCGATATTCACCTGGCGTCACGCCCATTTCACGCTTAAAGACGACGTGCAGGTACTCGGGATGTGCGTAGCCACATTTGGAGGCGATCACGTCAATCGCCAGATCACTGCTGGCCAGTAGCGTGCAGGCATGCCGCAGGCGAACCCGCAAAATTTCTTGCTGGGGAGTGCGGCCGATGAAGCTGCGCATCTTGCGTTCGATCGTGCTGCGAGACACGCCGCAATGTTCGACAACTTCCGCGACCGACATGCCTTGGTTGGCGTGACTGCGAATGAAACGAAGTGCGTTAGCCAAGTCTTCATCGTCGACGGCCACCATGTCGCTGGAACGGCGGGTAACAACACCAAGCGGTGATATCATGACTGTTTCGGTCGACGAACGCAGGCTTTGGTCGGCGAGCATTTTGGCAAGCAATTCAGCACTGTGGAAACCAATTGCTTCTGCGTTGGGGACGACGCTGGAAAGCGGAGATTGACAGAAATCGCAAAGCAGTTCGTCGTTGTCCACCCCCGTCACAGCAACCGATTCTGGAACGCTAATGCCGGCTTTATAGCAACAATCGATAAGATGTTTTCCGCACACGTCGTTGCACGCTAAGATGCCGATGGGCTTGGGTAGCTGTTGCAACCACTCGGTCAGTGACACCTCACTGACGTCACGCCCCTTGGCATCCTGATCACACCACTGAACTACATGCGTGTGGACTTCATCGAAGCCGTGCGAGCGAAGGTATTCTTGGTATCCCATGCCTCGACGGTCGGACCAAGCTTCGTTTTCAAAGCCGCAAAATGCAAAATGGGATAGTCCGCGTTCACGAAGATGTTCACCAGCAATCCGCCCGATAGCGGCATCGTCGGAGATCACTTTGGCAAACAGATTGGATTCTTGTCGGTCGCCTAAATCGACGAACGCGATATCCAGTTCCATGATCTCTTTTCGGATCTCGTCGGAGGCGTGCCGGCTGATGATGCCGTCCCCCGCCCAGTCTTGAATCCAGTTGGGGATTCCCGCATTGAGATCGCGTTCTTCAATGACCGCGATCCAGTGTTGAGATTCGTTCTGATGAATAAACCGCTGGATGCCTCGCAGAATTTGTCGGCCATAGCTGGACGACGTTTCGACAAGCAAAGCAACGGAATAATGTTGTTTCATCAGAGAGCCAACCGCAGCATGTTGAGACGATCGATCAGCGATACTGAGGAGCCGTCGCCAGCCGCGCGGACTTGGATTGGCTCGGGCCGGCTTCACGCAACGCGTCCAAGACGGATTGTTGAGAAACCAAGTCACGTAAGATGATTGGGTTTTTAGGCTGGGAACCAGGATAGATTGCCAGTACGGGAATCGAGCGACTTTGCAGCTCTTTGAGCTTGTTCTTGATCTCGTCGTTTTCACGATCCGACCAATCCGCCACCATTGCAACCGCGTCAAGTTCGTCGAGCAAGTCGGCGGTGGGTTCGGTGTTCAAGGCAAACTTCTCGTTGACTTTGCAGTTCACACACCAATCAGCGGTGAAGTCCAAGATCACCGTCTTGCCCTCGCTTTGCAGTTCGGCCAAACGAGCCTCGCTGTAAGGTTGCCACTCAATGATTTCTTCTCCAGGAACCAGTGCGGTAAACGCCCACAATCCGATTGCAGTTGCCGCTCCAACACCGACGGTCCATGCCGCCAGACGTCGTTGGATGGATTGCCAGCTTGGGACTTTCCCGATCACCCAGCAACCAAACCAAACACCAATCAGCGTTACGAAGACAGCAACCTTCGTTTCGTCGCTGAATCCGTAGAAGAAGAATGCAACCGTCCCTAGGAACAGGAACGACAAGAACTCTTTCAGCGTTTCCATCCATGGGCCGGGCTTGGGAAGCCAGCTTACAAGACCCGGACGGAAACCAATGATTAGATACGGCAGCGCCATACCAACACCGACCGTCATCATCACGGCGATCGTCTGTACGGCGGACAAATTGATCGTGGCACCCAAGATGTAACCTAGCATTGGGCCGCTACAGGGTGTTGCCATCAGGGTTGTGAAGACACCCTTGAAGAACGCTCCCGTGTAACCTTCCTTTGCACCCAATTCTTGGGAAGCCTTTCCAGACGCAAAGGATGGAGCGGGGATTTCCCAAACGCCCAAGTAGCTCAGTGCCAAGGCAAACATTAAAATGGTCAGCCCAAGTCGGAACTCGACATACGTGAACTGTTCGCCCCAAGAGAACGACAGTCCTACCGCGAGCCCCGCTAGCAAGGCGAAGACGGCCAGGATCCCTAACGCGTAGACCACGTTCAGGGCCAATACACGACCACGGTTTTCGCCGGCTTGTTGAACGAAGCTCATCACTTTCAAACCAACGACGGGCAACACGCATGGCATGAAGTTCAGAATGATGCCGCCAAGGAAAGCCAAGCCCAATGTAATGGGGAATGATACCGCTTCTTTGGAGTCCACATTGGCAAGCCCGAGAGCTTGAGGATCCTCTTCCGATCCCGCTTGAGCGTATTGATCAACAGCCGAAGGTGCCGCAATGGTATCGACCCAGTCCGTGCTTTTGGCCAGTTCCATGACGGCCTTTGCTTTGGTGGACGTCAATGTGATCGCGACGGGTTTTGCCTGATCAGAGGTGCCGCTGGCGGCAACCGTGATGGGCACCTCGAAAGCAAGTCCCATCGGCATCAAACAGCTTTGGTCGGTGCAAGCTTGGTATGCGATAGAACCGCGGATCGTTTTGGTGCCGGCAGTTGCGTCCGCAGGAACCTCGATTGGCAACGACCAAGTGACGTTCCCTTTGTGATAAATGTTAACCAATCCCGGGAAAGGTTCTTCTTTCACCACATCGGCATCGGTTTCCGGTTCGGCGACGCGGAGTCCTGCCTTGTTCGCGATCGCGAAGTTCGTTGATTTGGCCGCGTCATCAGTGACCGCTGGATAGACATGGTAGGTCGCATCCGGAATCGCCATGAAGTTCAACTTCGTTTGTTGACCTGGCTGCACGGCGGGGTCACTCAGCCATGCTTTCCACTGCACTGAATAATCTTCGTCACGAAACGCGGGTAACTCGCTGACCCATGCATCGACTTCGGCCTGTCGGCTGTCGGCTTGTTGATCGGTGGATCCAATCTTGCTGGCGGCTGGTTCGGTGCCGGCGACCGATGAATCAACGCGTTCGCTGATTGAATTACGTACGGCCATCGCTTCAGCCGGACTCAGTTGACCGCCGTAGCTAGCGGTCAGCGTTTCTTCGATTGGCATGCAAGACCCGCCCGACACGCACGCTAACGCATCGACGCTGATTTCCATCTCACCGATCGATTCAATCTTGGCACCGGGCTTCTTCATCCAAGCCGGTGCAGTGAAAACGACCTCTTCACCGAACTCTTCGATTGTGATCCCACCGAACTCTTTCGAGATGCTTTTGGTGGGTTCGCGATCCGCCTTCCACGGGCCCAACAACTCCACCGAATCCGGCGAAACCAATTTGAGTTTGGTTGGGGATGGACCGCCCTTGGGCTGGGTCAACGAATAGATGTGCCACGGGCTTTCAAGTTTCGTCCGAACCTCGATCACCAACGTGCCTGATTCGGCATCGGCTGTCTTGTAGCTGGCCGTCCAAGTCGCGGGTTCGCCGAACGACATCACATCGGCGGATTCGCCATAACGACCCAGTGACAAGTTTGGGAACAGGTCTTCTGGATTGGACCCCAGTCCGTTGGCTGAACCTTGATAAGGATTGAGCTGAGGACCTTGTGCAACAGCGGGATTGCCGACGCCGAGCACCAATGCTAGCGAACTTACTAAAAGCAGCATCAACGGAAGGATGTTTCGCACAGGAGATCGTTTTAGAAACAAGGGAGCGTTCATCCAAATCAGTTCGCAAAATGAGTCGAATCGATTCCCGTACATCGGAAATACGAAAAGGGAGTCAGTTTAGGAAAAGCGGTCGAGAATCTTAACAGATTCGGCAAAATGACGCGATTAAATGAGTGATACGCTGTCGAATCGTGGAAGGATCCGCGTCGAAGACTCTGTTTTCACACATTAACCAGCTCGCCCAGTTTGCTAGGCCGCCCGCCGCATTGGCCTCAGTGAGGGTGACTGCGAGGTTAAACTCTACACTCGACAATGGGCGAACCCGGCGATATCCCGCCGCCACGGTTTCGAGTGGATCGAGTCCGTCCGGCAGGAAGCTTCCTGCGAGGCGGGCGATGTCCACGGCGACGTTGTCTAAGCCCACGGCGTCGAAATCGATGATTCCTTGGACCTGCCGTGAGTCCGGATCTACCAAGATGTGTTCCCGATGAACGTCCCGTAAAACCCATGTGGACGGTAGGTTTTGTGCATCCTGGGCGTGCTGATTCAGTCTCGTTAGTAGCAGTAGAATTTGCTGCGACCAACTGCGATCGAGGGTTTCAATCGCCGTCCACAATGCCTGTGCTAGCAAACGACAATCATCTTCGTGAAACGACTGATGCGATGTTAAATGACGAGCAATGTCGTCTAGGGTTGGCCGACTTTGAAACAGCGAGGCAAGCGAAATTGATAGCTGACCCAGCCTCTTGATTCGGCGGGAAACACAAACCGGAACAGTCGGATTTCCCTTTTTGACCGGGCGAATTCGGATCGTGTCGGCGGCCTGCGATAATGCCTCGTGAGCTTGACCGATGACCTGACCGGCTGTGGAAATCTGGTCTGTATTTGCATCTTCGGTTAGGGGCACTCCGTCGATCCAACCGGCCAGTTCCCAAAAATGACCTGAGCAGCCTAAGATCGATTGCCCATCGCGACCGATCATCGGAAGTGCTAAAGAAGGGAAAGCTCTCGCAGCTTCTCGAATGAGTGCGTGAATAGTTACCAACCGTTCACGACGAGTCGCCGCGGGCCATGCTTTCAGTGCCCAGCGGTCGCTGCCATGCTGCACACAAAACACCCTACCCCCACTAAGTCCCTGTCCAATCGGGCGTATCGAACGCCCCGGCAAATTTCCGATCGACCAGTTCGCAAGGATCGCATCCAGCGGGATCGAGTCTATTGAGTCGGCGGAAAACATATCGTTTCGAGATCGAGGATTCCTATGTCGAAAAACATTGCCAACGAAATCGCCGGTGAGTTGAACGTTCCCGTCGCCGGGGTCGCCGCCGTCATCGAACTGCTGGAGGCTGGTAATACGATCCCGTTCATCGCCCGATATCGCAAGGAGGCCACTGGCGGACTCGACGAAATCGTGTTGCGGGCGATTGAAGACGCTTTGGAGAAAATCAACGCACTGGCCGCACGCAAAACGACTGTGCTTAAGTCAATCGAGTCGCAAGGCTTGCTGACAGACGACCTGCGTCGGAAAATCGAATCTTGTTCCGACATTCGAACGCTTGAAGCCATCTACTTGCCCTTTAAACCAAAACGGCGATCGCGGGCTACGATTGCCCGTGAACGAGGACTGCAACCGCTCGCAGACATGTTGCTGAAACAGTCGCCGCTGGGGCGGTCCAAGCAAGACACACTCAGTGGCTTTGTTGATCCAGACAAGGAGGTGCCCGATGCCGACGCGGCGCTGCAGGGCGCACTGGACATTATCGCTGAACAATGGAGCGAAGACGTCCCCGTTCGGCAGTGGATGGTTGAAAAGGGTATGCGGTTCGGGCAGATCACGTCCAACGTCAAACGCGGCAAGAAAGAGCAAGCCGATAAGTTCGAGCAATACATCGACCGGCAAGAATCAGCCGGCCGGATTCCAGGTCACCGTTTGTTGGCAATGATGCGAGGAGAATCCGAAGGGGTGCTGAAGGTGGCACTGCAAATGGAAGACGACCGTGCGATTTCGCATCTCAAGTCAACGTTCATCCAGAACCCATCGTTTGAATTTCATCGCGAACTGAGTGCGGCAGCGGAAGATTGTTTTAATCGTTTGTTGCAACCTGCCACCCAGTCCACGGTGCTGCAAATGCTGAAGGAACGTGCCGACGAAGAAGCGATCGAGGTCTTCGGCAAGAACCTGCACGAATTGTTGATGGCCGCTCCCGCTGGCCCGCGAGTGACAATCGGCATTGACCCTGGCTTTCGAACCGGATGCAAAGTCGCCGTGGTTGATGGGACGGGGAAGTTCTTGGCCAATACCACGATCTATCCAACGCCGCCGAAAAGCGACACGACCAACGCCGGCAAAACCTTGCTCGCGTTGATTCAAAAGTATCAGGTTGAATTGATCGCGATAGGCAACGGAACCGCCTCACGCGAAACAGACGCTTTCGTTGCGGACGTGATTCGTGACCATAAACTGGATGTCACCAAAGTAATGGTTAGCGAATCGGGAGCCTCGATTTATTCAGCGAGCGAATTGGCGGGCAAGGAGTTTCCAGACTTGGACATCACCGTTCGCGGGGCGATCAGTATCGCCCGTCGTCTGCAAGATCCCTTGGCTGAATTGGTGAAGACAGATCCCAAGTCGATCGGCGTTGGTCAATATCAGCACGATGTGAATCAAACCGCATTACGCAAACGACTCGACCGAACCGTTGAGTCATGCGTTAACCATGTTGGCGTGGATTTGAACATGGCCAGCACGCCGTTGTTGGCGCGAGTGGCGGGGATTGGGCCCAAGTTAGCCGAGAATATCGTGACCTACCGCGATGAAAACGGGCGTTTCCAAAGTCGGAAAGAACTCACCAAGGTTCCGAAATTGGGCAAGAAGGCTTTTGAACAAGCCGCTGGCTTCTTACGAATTCGCGACGGCAAGGAACCGCTGGATAACTCCGCCGTGCACCCCGAAAGCTATACCGTTGTCGCTCGCATGGCCAGCGAATTGCAAGCGGACGTGAAATCCCTTGTCGGCAATTCCGGACTGAGTTCGAAATTGCAGCCCGAGCGTTTTGTGGATGACCGATTTGGGATCCCTACGATTCGCGACATCATCGCTGAACTTGGGAAACCGGGGCGTGATCCACGCAGTGAATTCAAGGTTGTGCACTTTGACGATTCCGTCAACTGCATCGAAGACCTTAAGCCCGGTTTGGTACTCGAAGGCGTGATCACCAACGTCACCCACTTCGGTGCTTTTGTTGACTTGGGCGTTCATCAAGACGGCCTGATTCACATCTCGCAACTGGCCGACACCTTTGTCCAAGATCCCAACGAAGTCGTGTCTGTTGGCGATGTCGTTAAGGTGAAGGTGTTGGAGATTGACGTGCCCCGAAAACGAATTTCCGTGACACGGAAATTCTGATCGTTGGCGTAAATCCCGCAGGATTAAACTTCGAGAAGTTCGTCGGCTTCTTCATCGCAGAGGGCTTCTTCGCCGTCATGGTCTTCATCAGCGACTAAGCCGAGAGTGTCGCACTGTTCGTCGGTGAGTTGGACGTAACCTAGCGAGCGGATGACTTCGAGGACTTCGCTGCAGGTAGGGAACATACGGCCGGAGCTTTGCTTGTAGTCGTCCATGGCTCGCATGAATTCAACTTCGTTTTCGCTGTAGTCGCGTTCGCAAGTGGTTGGATCGATATGTCGGCGGCGTTGTGCCTTGCGACGCGGTGGGTTGGTTCCCGGTGCCTTGGCCGCTGCTTCTTCATTGCGGCGTTCGTTGCGACGACGGTCAATGCTTACGATCTTTTCGTCGCGATCTGAAACGCTGGTCTTAACTTGGCTTTTCTTTTGAGCGGTAGTAGCAGGCATCTTATGTCCTCGTGCGAAGGGCGTATTTGCGATCTGGATTGGTAAGGAAAGACTCCATTCGATGGCCCTCGAAGACGTGTGACTTTCCCGCTTGAGGTCACCTTGGCGGTTAACCGGATTAGGAAGAGTTGCATTCTTGAGCCGTTAATATGTAGCACGGGGCAAGCATGCAGGTCGGACAGCCGGTAGACTTTATCTAGATCGCACGGACTTCCTGAGTGAAACCGTACCGACTGTAACGGTTGCAACAGTTGTTGCCTCAAAATGTGGATTCGAGAGGGCAAACGGAGTGATGTCTGGGGGCACGACGGACGACAACCGACCTTCTGATTCGCAATTCAGAAACGCCGCGAGCGACAGATCGGCGCGTTCCTCCCAGATTTCTTCCCAGACGCCTTCCTTTTCCGTGGCTCGCTACTTCCCGGGTGCGAAGCAGCTGCCGCAAACTCAGCCGCTTACCCTTCTGGCGGCAGCGGCGCTACTTGGCATCGCGATCGACCATTGGTTGTCGCCGCCAATTGCGCTATGGCTGGGCGGATGCGGATTGTCACTGCTGTGTTGGGTGGCTGCAGACCGGATTCCACGGCGAGCCGCGAAACGACCTATTCGTGGTTTTCGCGATGAGGGTGCCGCTAAGGTGAATCTGGGGCCCAACGGCAAAGTGCTTTTTGTGGGCATCGCACTGATGTGTTTGATGGCGATGCGACATCAAAGTTGTCGAAACGACTACGACCGTAACAGCCTGGCCAGTGTGTTCAGCGAGGTTGAAGAGCCGACCGTCTTGGTGGGCTTTGTGGATCAAGCGGTGCAGCTCCGCCGTGATCCAATTGATTCGCTGCCCGCGAGAAGCGGGAGGATGTCTGCTGGCGAGGCGAGCTACGAGACGATCTTGACGCTTGCCGTTGATACGGTCCGGCGTGGCAGTCAGGACGTTCCGATGACCGGTCGAGTGCGTGTGCGGGCCAGTGGCGACGCCTCCTACCTTCGACCAGGCGATCGCATCCGTGTGTTCGGTAAAATCTCGACGATGGAGAGTACTTCCAATCCCGGTCAACGAGATATGACCAGTTGGATGGTTCGCAACGGGTTGCACGCGACCGTCAAGGTGGAACGTGGAACGGAGTTAGAGCGACTGGATTCGCCATCTTGGAAGACACCCCAGCTCTGGTTGCATCGTAAGATCGCTGACCTGGCGGCGTCCGCACGAGCAGGAATCCTGCAGTACATCTCGCCCGAGCAACACGGTATCGCGTTGGCGTTAATCCTGGGACAGCGGGATCTACTGGAGCACACGACCTCGGAATCTTTGGTCGCAACGGGCACTGCTCACTTGTTGTCCGTCAGTGGGCTGCACTTGGGGATTCTGTTTGTGGTCGCTCGGTTAATTGCGGGGTGGATTCGATTGCCGATGGGAGCCCAGCTGATTTTCTTGGGGGTGGTGACGGTGTTTTACGTCGCGATCACCGGTGGTCGCCCGCCCGTTTTGCGAGCGGCGATCTTGTTGTCGACGATCATGCTTTCGATGGCTTTGGCTCGACCTCACCAGCCACTGAATTCCCTTTCGCTTGCTTTGCTGCTGTTGGCTTGGGCGATGCCGATGGAGGTTTTTGCGGTGGGCATGCAGTTGTCGTTTCTGGCGGTTGCGACTTTGCTGTCGTGTGGTCCCGCAAACCGCCGACAGCGTAATGCAACCAACCACGCGATCGAGTTGGAAGAGAACTTTGACGCGTTGGCTCAAAAGAGTTCGGGCCGGGCTCACCGTGTTTGGCAGCGGCTTGCATCGGGCATCCGCACCGCGCTTTGGTACAGCGGTTGTGTGACGATGACGACGCTGCCGTTGGTGTGGCATGCGTTTCACGTAGTTTCGCCGATTAGCGTTTTAGTGAACGTGATCTTGTCGCCCATGATGGTCGTCGCTTTATCCGCCGGTGTGGCGACCGTTTTGGCGGGTTGGTGCTGGGGGCCGCTGGGGGCGATTCCCGGTTATGTTTGCTCGGTAATGTTGTCATTAATGCGAGGCGTAATCGAATTCGCCCGGTCCATTCCTGGCGGCCATTTTTGGTTGCCGTCACCGCCATTGTTTTGGGTGGTGACCTACTACGTTGTGTTGGTGATTTTGATCGCGGTGCGTCCGAGAGGTCACCGGCGTTGGCCGATTGGGATTTGGTCACTGGTGTGGGTTGTGTCCGCGTGGTGGGTATCCACGACGCCAGCCAGTTTGCCACGCGATACTCTGGAGGCAACGTTCATTGATGTGGGTCATGGAACGGCAACCGTCTTACGGTCCAATCGTGATGAGGTCTGGCTTTACGATTGCGGCTGGCTGGGCAACTTCAAGCATCGCAGCCACAAAATCGATGAGGTGCTGTGGTCGATGGGGATCACCCGAATCGATGGCGTAATTTTGTCGCACGCTGACGCGGACCACTTCAACGCTTTGCCAGGATTGGCGACCCGTTTTTCTATCGGGAAATTGGTCACGCCGCCGAACATGCTTGATGGTGGTGGGCGTTCTCTCGAAATGGCTCGGCAAGCGATCCAGCGTTTGGACGTTCCCATTGCGGAAGTTGATCGCGACAATCCTTTGCCCACTGATTTGCGATCTGGCATTTGGAAGGACACCCGGGTTTTACATCCGCCTCGCGTGCCGATCGTGGGAAGCGACAACGCGAATTCGTTAGTCATGCTAATCAACCATGCCGGGCGGTCCTTATTGTTGCCGGGTGATCTGGAGCCACCTGGCACAGGAGAACTGACGTCGCTTCCACGCCCAGACCCTGGGGGCGTGATGATGGCACCGCACCACGGTAGCTTGCACATGGATGCCGATGCGGTCTTGCAATGGGCCAGGCCGACTGAAACCGTCGTTAGCGGCGGTAAGCGAGCCGCGGCTCCAGCGGTGGCTGAGATGCTATCGACGGTGGGCGGCGGCGTGCACGTGACCTCGCGGGTGGGCTGTATCCGGGTTCGTATCGCGAGCGATGGACAGGTTGAGATTCGCGAGTGGAAAACAGATCCTTGGTAGTAAGGGCGTTTTGCCCGCGGCCCGTTTTGACCAGCGGCTTGTTTTGTCAGCGGCTTGTTTTGTCAGTGCTTGTTTTGATTAGGGTGATTGAGGTGGTCCCTGTCATCGGGCTCACCCTGTGATACGATCTCGGGCATGAAAAACGAGCCTGCCAATACCGCATCGACTACCACGCCAAGTTGCCCCTCCGACCTTGCTGATGTTTGGGCTTGGTGGCGCGAGCAAATGCCGGTCGCCCAGCAATGGGCGTACTTCGACCACGCGGCGGTGGGGCCGCTGAGTGGGCCGGCGGCCGAGAGTCTTCGTCACTTCACCGAAATCGCGTCCCTGCATGGGGATGTTTATTGGATGGACTGGTCGCGGCGTGTGAACGCGTTGCGAGACATGACGGCGGAGATGATTCATTGCGAAGCCGACGAAGTCGCTCTGGTTCCGAACACGACGACTGGCATTAACTTTGTCGCCAACGGCTATCCATGGCAGGAAGGCGATAGCGTCGTTGTTCCCGAAGGAGAGTTCCCGAGCAACCTGTTCCCTTGGTTGCACTTGCAATCTCGGGGCGTCGAAGTTCGCATTGTTCCCCGCCGCGATGGTCAGGTGGTCGTGGAAGATCTAATGGCTCACGTGGATGCGACGACTAAGCTGATCGCGGTCAGTTGGGTTGGCTATGCGAGCGGATACCGCATCGATTTGAACGAGCTGGTTGATGCGGCTCACCAAGCCGGGGTGTTGGTGTTCGTTGATGCTATTCAGGGGTTGGGCATGTATCCGCTGGACTTGCGGACTTGCGATGTCGACTTTTTGTCGGCCGATGGACACAAATGGTTGCTGGGGCCCGAAGGAGCCGGCGTGGCGGTGATTCGCAAGCGGCATCTGGATCTGATCCGGTGCGAGAACGTGGGCTGGGCGAGCGTCCAAAATGCTCACCTCTTTTCAGGGGCGACGTTTGATCTGCGGAACGACGCCGCTCGTTTCGAGTGTGGCTCCGCCAACATGAGTGGTCTGATGTCGTTGGCTGCGTCGATGGAACTTTTCCAGAGTGTGAATCGGCAGCATGGTGATGCGGCCATTGGTGAACGGGTGGTCGAGCGTGCGTCGACCTTGCGTGGATTGCTTGCCGAACGCGGTGCCCGGTTGCTGTTCGACCATCAGCCCGCCGGCGTTCATGGATCGGGAATTGTCACCTTTGAAGTGCCCGGCGAGTCACCGACCGATTTCCGGTCGCGGGGTTTGGACAAGAATGTTGTCGTTAGTTGCCGAGGTGGAGGCATCCGAGCGAGCGTTCATGTTTACAATAGTGACGACGATCTCCGGCGACTGGCCGAATTGATTCCCGCTTGACCACCCAGGCTGCTCCTCTTGAATTCCGCAAATCAGAAACCTGCTGATCCCAAACCCGCTCAACCCAGTGCGGCAGTCTCCCCTGCCACAGTTGCTTCCGGACTGTCCAACCGGATCGCGGTTTATACCGGTTCGTTCGATCCGATCACCTCGGGGCATTTGCACATCATCCATCGTGCGGCCCAGTTGTTTGAAACGCTTGTGATCGGAATCGGGATCAACGCGGACAAACGGCCCATGTTCGATTCGTCGCAACGAGTCGACTTAGTTCTAGAGGTGACCAAGGATCTGCCCAACGTTCGCGTTGAAACCTTTGACACGTTGGCGGTTGATTTTGTGCGGTCCTTGGGTAGCGGCGTGATGGTCCGTGGTATTCGTCCGCTAACGGACATTGCGGGTGAGTTCACGATGATGATGGCTAACCATCAACTGGATCCTGCGATCGAAACGGTTTTTCTGATGGCGGACGAGCGTTTTGCACACGTCAGCAGTTCGTTGCTGAAACAGATCGCTGCGATTAGTGACGACGACGAGCATCTTGCTAAGTTTGTACCGCGAGCGATCATCCCCGCGTTGCGAGAGAGGCTGAAGGGCCGGTGAGCGGATGCCGAGTGAATTGACGACATCCAACATGAGCAACCGCAATAGTCAATCTCGTTTTGAAGACGTTCGTAGCGCCTTGCGCGAAGACCTGCCGCCGTGGGGTGTCTTGGTTTTCGAAAGTCATCATGCCAGTGAATTCACGATGCAGTGGCGGACCCATTCATTCGTGAAGGTGGTTTACATCTTGGAAGGATCAGGAAGGTTTGATGTTGGCAAGCACGAGTTCGAATTTGTTGCGGGTGACGTGATTTTCGTGCCGTCGCAGACTCGCAATCGAATCCGTGATAACCGAGATTCACCGGTCAGTCTGTATGCCGCATGCATTGCCGACCAAGTGCTGCAGTGCGACCCCACAACGTTGGACCATTGGGTTCCGCGGCATTTTTCGAAACTTCCCAGGTGTTCGCTCCCGATCGCATCGGTGTTGCGACGAATGGTTTTGACTCAGGACCAAGGATCAGCACGTTCATCCGGACGACAATCGATCGAAATGCTGACGGATGCTTGGCGACTGCTAAACCTAGTCGCCGAACAAGCCGATAAGCCACCCAAGAAGCAATCGATGCGATCGTCCAACGGTGATTCGCCGGAAACCCTGGTTTCTGCGGACATCGAGATCGTGCGACAGTACGCCGCGACGCTACGTACGCACTTTTTGGACGCGGACACCATCGATGCCGCTGCGGAAAACTGTGGTTTGTCGCGTCGCACGTTCACCCGTTTGTTTCGCGAGGTGACCGGCACCACCTGGTTGGGATATGTCCGACAAATCGCGATCGATCACGCATCCAAATTACTTCGAGAGACTGATTTGCCGATTTTGTCCGTGGCGTTTGAAGCTGGATTTTCAGATTTGTCCACGTTTTATCGCCAATTTACCCGCCGCATTGGCCAGTCACCGGCTTCCTACCGCGATTCCAGCCAGATGTCGAATCATGTTGCTGAGTCCTCGACAGAAGCCACCGCGACGTCAAAATAGGGCGATCGCAACGACACGTTTGCGATTCGCTCGTCTTCGAACGCCCTTTTCACCTTCAACGGATTGTCATCATGACCGCTGCTGCTGCGACAAAATTGCCCCTGCGAAACGAAGTCCCCGAAGCGGACTGCTGGGATCTCGCAAGTCTCTACGCATCCGAAGCGGATTGGCAAACCGATTTTGACAAGATCGCCGGTCAAGTCGATCGTTTCGAACTGTTCCAAGGTCGATTGGGTGAGTCGGTCGACACTCTATTGGAATTCTTGACCTTTGATCTGGAGTTTGATCGCGTTGCCGAGCGTCTGGGGACGTACGCGTTCTTGCGAACGGCCGAAGATCAAGGCGACAGCGATCACCAGGCTCGCAAATTGCGATTCCAGAACCTGGCCGTGAAGGCCGGTCAAGCGGCCAGCTTTGTGCGGCCTGAGTTGCTGGCGATCGAAACGGAAACGATGGATGCGTATCTCGCCGATCCCAAGCTGGCTGATTTCAAATTGCAGTTGGAACGGATCGTTCGCTACCGTCCCCACACATTGACCGATCGTGAAGAACGATTGTTGGCGATGCAGGGCGAGATGGCGGGCGCGGCCGGCAATGCATTTCGGCAACTCAACGACGCGGATTTGAAGTTCGGCGAATTGACCGATCACGAGGGACGAACAATTGAACTGGGCCACGCGACGTTAAGCCAGTTCTTGCAAAGTCCGAAGCGAGAAGTTCGCAAAGCTGCGTTTGATCAGTACTACGAAGTTTTTGACGATCACCGAAACACGCTCGCCGCTACCTTATCGGGAAGCATCCACCGGGACGTCTATTACGCTCGTGCACGCAACTACGAAAGCAGTCTGGAATCATCGTTATTCCACGACAACGTGCCTACGTCGGTTTATGACAATTTGATTTCGGCTGTCCGCGATTCCTTGCCAGCAGTGCATCATTATTTCGATGTTCGCCGCCGTAAGATGGGGTTGAGTGACATTCACCATTACGACACCTACGTGCCAATTCTTTCGGATGTCAGAAAGCACCACACCTGGGATCAGGCCGTTGAGGTGATTTTGGAGTCACTATCGCCCCTGGGTAGCGAGTATGTCGGAGCCCTCGAAACAGGCCTGCGTGGCCGCTGGTCGGATCGTTACCCGAACCGCGGAAAACAAAGCGGCGCGTTCAGTTGCGGATCGTTTGACGGCGACCCGTTCATCCTGATGAATTTCAAAGAAGAAGTGCTCAACGACGTCTTCACGCTGACCCATGAAGCGGGTCACTCGATGCACAGTTGGTATTCCGCGTCGCACCAGCCATTCCAGTACTACAACTACACGATCTTTGTTGCCGAAGTGGCCAGCACGTTCAATGAGCAATTGTTGACTCAGCATTTGCTAGAACGGGCCCAAGACGATACCGAACGTGCTTATCTGATCAATAACGAGCTCGATAGCTTGCGAGCCACGGTCGTGCGGCAAACCATGTTCGCGGAGTTCGAAAAGAAGACCCACGAGATGGCCGAAGCCGGAGAGCCACTGACGGTCGCGTCGATGCGGGCGGTCTACCGCGAGTTACTCGATGCGTACTTTGGTCCCGACTTCGCGGTCGATGAAGCGTTGGAATTGGAATGCTTCCGCATCCCCCACTTCTATCGTGCGTTTTACGTTTACAAGTACGCCACGGGTTTGAGTGCCGCAGTCGCGTTGAGCCGCCGTGTGCTTAGCGGCGGCCAAGCTGAGTTGGATGATTACCTCAACTTTTTGAAAGGCGGTTGCAGTCAAGATCCACTCGATTTGCTGCGAGGCGCGGGCGTCGATATGACTCAGCCCGAAGCGGTCAAAACGACTTTGGACCATTTTGCGGACCTGACCAAACAGCTCGACGATTTGCTGTAGACCGTCCTGTTCGAGAGCAACTTGCTCTAGGTCAGGAAGTTCATCCGACAAACCAGCCTCGACCTTTAATGGGTCGAGATTCAGTGGATTGGCTTTGACTGCATTAGAGCAATGACCTTAAAGTTTGCCGGATCTTTGGGATCTGTTCGAAGGGATCTTCTTTTTCCTCGTACTCCAGAACGATGTATCCGGCGTAATTGGCGTCCTTGAGGATCTGCACCACTCTTTTCAAGTCGGTGTCTTCCTTCACACAGTTGACCGGTATCTTCACTTTGACCTGAGCGTTGACAGTGTAGGGCGCTAGCTTCGCCAATTCGGCATACGGATCAGGTGTCGTATCGAGGTTTGCCGAATCCAGCGTGATGCCGAAATAGGGTGAAGTGACCGGCTTGGCGAAGCTTAGAAGCCGATCGATGTTGATCATCGAATCATGGTTTTCCAGGCCCAGGATCACACCTCGTTTTTCGGCATAGTCCAGGGCGTCATGGAGGTTGTGAGTCAGATTTTTATGAATCTGTTTTTCGGTCGCTCCTGCTGGACCTTTGCCGCCAGCAAAGACGCGAATGACTGGGGCGCCTAGGTCGGCGTAGTGATCGATCCAGGTTTGCGTGTACTGCAATTGATGTTTGGCTTCGTCACTGCCGGGATCAAAGCGAAAGTTATTACCAATTGCTCCACCGGAGATATCCAGTCCTAGGATATGAGCTCGCCGCTTCACCTGGTTCATGAAACTGCGGTCGGCATCGGGCGGGAAAAAGTAGGCGGTCAATTCAACTGCATCGAACTGTTCCCGTGCTGAATACTCGAGAAAATCGAGGATGCCCATCTTCCCCTGAGTCCGCTTTCCCTTGAACCAGGTCATTTCACTCTTCAGTGAATATGCCGCCAAGCTGACGCCTTTAATTCTTGGGTTGATCCTTTGGAGAGGTTCCAGAGCCGATGAACTGGCCGTACATCCCAAAGCGGATGTGAGGACGAGGAAGCTTCTTCGGTGCATTGTGTGTGTCCTCAATCGTTGGATGTTGGTGCCGAAGAAGTTTAGCAGATCAAGGAGTAAGACCGTCGGACTGAGATCGTCCCTGAGTCGCGCTGCCGAGTCGATCTTGAAGGCGTCATGCGATCTGCTTCTCGCCGTGTCAATCGAAGCGATCGGACTTGCTGGAAAGAAGCAATTCCGGCGGGCCATCGCTTCAGCGGGGGGCAAATTGGTCTGTCCCGCTCGTGTTATGCCTCCAACGACGTCTGTATTGACGTTTTGCTGTGGTTCGCGTTTTTACGCTGTATTGAGCCATGGTGAACGCAGGCTTAGGGCCGATACACACGGATATGCCTGGATGCAGGCGTTTCCCCTTGCGGATTTTGCCCAAAGTGTCCACAATCCCCGCTCGAATTTTCTGACTTTAGGTAGAAACGCACCCGAATCAATGTCGATTCCGGTGCCGGATTCCACCGCCCACCGTCACTTTTGAAAGATCTCCATGGGACGTTACACTGGCCCTAAAGCCCGTATTAACCGGCGTTTAGGAACTTTACTTTACGAAACATCGGGTGCTGCCCGCGCTCTTGATCGCCGCAACACACCGCCAGGGATGCACACCCGCGGACGACGTCCAAGTAACTACGGCTTGGCGTTGATGGAAAAGCAAAAAATCAAGCACTATTACGGTTTGGGCGAACGTCAACTTCGTCGTTACTTTGATTTGGTTGGCCGTAAGTCCGGTAACACCGGTGAATTGCTGCTTTTGATGTGTGAGCGTCGTTTGGACAACGTGGTTCGCCGCGTCGGTTTCACCAAGACTCGCCCACAAGCACGTCAAGGCATCGTGCACGGTCACTTCTGCGTCAATGGCGTGAAGGTCACCAAGCCAGGCTACATGCTGCGTACTGGCGATATCGTCGAAGTTCGTGGTCGCGAAAACCTGAAGAACCTTTACCGTGGCGTGATCGCTAACTCCCCACCAGACGGACTTGATTGGGTTTCGTTTGACAGCGAAGGCCTGCGAGCAACGGTCTTGAGCCTGCCCAGTGCTGTCGATATCAGTCTTCCCGTCGACGCTAACAGCGTTGTGGAATTCTTGTCCCGATAATCGCTTTCGAAGCATTCTCATACGGCTCGGTTCATTTAGAATCGGGCCGTCTTCGTTTGTGGACCCAACTTTTGGCAAGTTGCCGCCACTTTTGAAATCGCCTCAACTTCTAATTACGAATTAACCATGCACGCTTCAGTCGTTGTTCTCGGTGGTGGTCCTGGTGGCTATGCCGCTGCTTTCTTGGCCGCCGACGAAGGTTTGGACGTTGCGATCGTCGAAGCCGAACCTCGTCTGGGTGGGACCTGCCTGTTGCGAGGCTGTATCCCCAGCAAGGCTTTGTTGCACGTTGCCAAAGTCATCGGCGAAGTCGACGAACTGAAAAAGGAATGGGGCGTCGAGTACGCTGGCGAACCTTCGATCAACATCGATACCGTTCGGGCTCGTAAAGACAAGGTCATCTCGAACCTAACCGGCGGACTTGGCAATCTTGCGAAGCGACGGGGCGTGAAGGTGATCCAGGCCCGTGGAACCTTTGCCAGTTCAGGCGAAATCAAACTGGAAGGCGATCACGAGTCGATTCCCGAAGGTAAGTCGATCACGTTTGACCACTGCATTTTGGCGACCGGCAGTGTTCCAGCGATGCCGCCTGCGTTCGACATCGGCAGCGACCGAGTGATGGACAGCACCGGGGCGTTGAACCTGAAAGATATTCCCGAAACCCTGTTGGTAATCGGTGGTGGGTACATCGGTTTGGAAATGGGGTCGGTTTACGCTGCTTTGGGTTCCAAAGTGAGCGTTGTTGAACTTGCCGAAGGCTTGCTTCCCGGTGCGGACCGTGACCTTGTCAAACCACTCGCTAAGAAAATCGACGCCCTGTGTGAAGGTCGCGTTTTCTTGAACACGAAGGTCGGATCGATTGGCGCGGTTGATGAAAAGATCGAAGTGACTTTTGAAGGCCCAGGCAAATTCGGACATGAGCAGTTTGACCGCGTGTTGGTCAGCGTTGGTCGTCGTCCGGTGACCCGCGGACTCGGCTTGGAAAATACTCAAGTCGTTGTCAACGATCGCGGGTTTGTGGTTTGCGATGCACAACAACGCACCGCGGATCCAAAGATCTTTGCGATTGGTGACGTGGCGGGCGATCCCATGCTCGCTCACAAGGCAACTCACGAAGGCCGCGTTGCCGCGGAAGTCATCGCGGGCAAGTCGGCGGAATTCGACAAGATCGCTATCCCAGCGGTCGTGTTCACCGATCCCGAGATTGCTTGGGCCGGTTTGACTGAGGAAGAGGCGAAGCGTGATGGTCGTGAAGTCACCGTCAGCATGTATCCCTGGGCGGCCAGCGGTCGTGCCCAAGCACTGGACATTACCAACGGTTTGACCAAATGGCTGGTGGATCCCAAGACGAACCGAGTACTTGGTTGTGGCATCGTTGGTAGTGGTGCGGGCGAGTTGATCGCTGAAGCGGCTCTGGCCATCGAGATGGGTTGCGAAGTGGCTGACATCACCGAAACCGTTCACGCACACCCCACGTTGAGCGAAACATTGATGAACGCAGGTGAGGTCTACTTTGGTACCGCAACGGAAATCTATAAGCCAAAGAAGAAAAGCTAACGGAAGTTACTGACACCCTTCGTTTCAATTCATAAAAAGGTCGACCTCATTGAGGCCGGCCTTTTTTAGTGTCTCCACGCGAGACAAAACGTGCTCATTTCGCTACTTGGGGCGACTCCGTAAAACGCTGTAAATCGGCAGATTCGGCACAACCGCCAGAGCGTACGTGATCCTCTAAAAGTACCACACAAATGGGTGGACAAACGTGGAACCATTGTTGGAGCAAAGTAGCTTCTTCTAACTAGCTAACCCTTCCAACTGGTTGGTGGACGTAAATGAACGTCCGCCCTTTCACCCTCTCTTTAAGGTTCTTTCTGTGAAGAAGATGTTCTTATCGACCACGTTTGCCCTTGTCGCGGCAACTTGTGGCCAATCCGTCCAAGCTCAATGCTGTGGCGACGCTGCTCCTGCTCCTGTTGCCGCACCATGCGGCGGATGCACCGACACCCTCGCGGGTGCTAGCGCTGCCGGTAGCGTTGTTGCTGATGGTGCTGGCTGTGGCCCAGCGATGACGACTCAAACCGTCATGGTTCCACAACAAGTTACCGAGACCAAAATGGTCACTGTGACTGAAATGAAGCAAGAAACGCGTCAGCGTTCTTACACCGTTACCAAGTGCGTTCCACGTACTGAAACTCGTACGCGTACGGTAACCAAGTCGGTTCCACGTACAGAAACCAAGACTGAAAACTACACCGTCATGGTTCCTTCGACCAAAACGGAATCGTACACCGTTCAAGTTCCTGTCACGACTCAAGTCGCTCAGGAATACACTGTCATGGTTCCTAAGACGTCGACTGTTGAAGAACAGTACAGCGTTCAAGTTCCTGTTACGACTCAAGTAGAAGTGCCATACACCGTTTCGGTTCCCTACAAGGAAACCGCGACTCGCACTTACACCGTCAACGTTCCTTACACCGAAATGGTCGCGCAAAACTACACCGTTTGCGTCCCTCACACGGTTAACGTTGAACGATCGTACCGCGTTCGTGTTCCTTATACCGAACAAGTTTCGCAAACCTACAGCGTTTCGGTTCCTTACACCGAAACCAAGGAAGTTAGCTACACCGTTAACGTTCCTTACACCGAAACCATGACTGCAACCAAAACGGTTTGCCAACGCGTACCGGTAACAAAGTACCGCACCGTTAGCAAAGACATGGGCAGCTACCAGTGCGTCACCGAAGAAGTTCCAGCCGCTAGCGGTTGTGGCTCTTCGAGCTGTGGCGGATGTGGAAGCTGTGGTTGCTGCAGCAACTCATGTGGTTGTGGCGATAGCTGTGGATCATGCGGCGGTGGTTGCACGACTACTGTAACTAAGAAGGTTTGGGTTCCTAACGTGGTGAGCGAGCAAGTTGCATACACCGCTTACACCACGCAAAGCGTTGAGCAGCCTTACACATACACCGTGAACAAGAGCCGCTGCGAAACCCGTACTCGTACGGTTAACGTGACTAAGTGCCGTAGCGAAACTCGTACTCGCATGGTCAACGTTCGTAAGTGCCGCACTGAAGTTCGCACCAAGAGCGTGCCTGTGACCAAGTACACTCGCGAAACTCGCACTCGTATGGTTCCCGTTCGTCGTTGCCGCCAAGAGCAACGCACGCAAGAGTACCAAGTTTGCAAGACTCGCACCGAACAACGTACCCGCACCGAATCGCGTACTAGCTACACAACGGAAGCACGTACTCGTACGAAGCAAGTGTGCAGCCAAGTTGCTGAAACTCGTACTCGTATGGTTCCACAAACCACGATGACGACTGAAACTCGTGAGCGTAACGTTACGGTTATGGTTCCAGAGCAAAAGACTCGTACCTACAACGTAACCGTCATGGAACAAGTTCAAGAAGAAGTTCCTTACACCGTTACCGTCATGGACCGAGTTCCTGAAACCAAGACCGAAGACTACACCGTTTGCGTGCCAGTTCAGGTTGAAAAAGAAGTTCAAGTCACCAAGACCATCATGGTTCCTCAAACGGTTGAAGTTCCCGTCCAAAGCGGATGTGGATCGTCGACTGCTGGTGCTGCTGCCGGTTCGAGCCAAAGTGGCTGCGGATGTGGCGAAGCAGTATCGAGCGACTGTGGTTGCGGTTGTGGCTGCTAGATAGCCTGAAGCCATCTGGCTTCTCTCTAAGCTAATTCTCGAACGCCGGTCTCAATGAGGCCGGCGTTTTTATTGCGCTGTACAGAAACCGAAGTTAGCCGATTGGTTTGTCAGTTGACTCGCCAGTTAATTCGCCGGTTGATGCGGCCGTGTGCAGCATTGCAGCGCCTGGCTTAGGCCAGGATTTCGCGAACGACGCGGCTCTCCTCGACGCCAGTGATTTTCTGGTCGAGGCCTTGGAAGGGATAAGAGAATCGCTCGTGATCGATCCCAAGTTGATCGAGAATGGTCGCGTTGAGATCACGGATGTGAACTGGGTTTTCAACAACGTTGTAGCTGAACTCGTCCGTCTCGCCGTGGACGACGCCACGCTTAATTCCCGCACCCGCCATCCAAATGGAAAAGCATTTTGGGTGGTGGTCCCGGCCGTAGTTTGACTTGGATAGCTTTCCCTGGCAGTAGATCGTGCGTCCGAATTCGCCACCCCAAACAACGAGCGTGTCATCGAGAAGGCCGCGTTGTTTCAGGTCCGTCAGCAGGCCGGCTGAGGGTTGATCGACGTCGCGGCACTGATTTGGAAGATCTTTGGGAAGGACCGTGTGTTGGTCCCAGCCGCGGTGGAAAATTTGGGTGAAGCGGACACCGCGTTCCGCCATTCGTCGTGCCATTAAACAGCAATTGGCGTAGGTTCCCGGTTTCAGCACGTCGGGACCATACAGGTCGAGTACGTGTTGTGGCTCGCCGCTAAGATCGGTCAGTTCCGGAACGCTCGTTTGCATCCGGAATGCCATCTCGTACTGGGCGATGCGTGCATCCGTTTCCGGATCCCGAATCCGTTTGAACGTTTCCTGGTTCAGTGCGGCCAAGGAATCAAGCATTCGTCGACGAACCGTCGCATCAATTCCCTTGGGGTTGGATAAATATAGTACCGGATCACCGGAGCTTCGCAGTGCAACGCCTTGATACTTACTGGGTAAAAATCCGCTTCCCCACAAACGATTGTAAAGAGCTTGGGCTTCCTTGCGTCCGCTCCAAGAAGCCGTCATCACGACAAAGGCGGGGAGGTCTTCGTTTTCGGTGCCCAGACCATAGCTCAGCCATGATCCCAAGGATGCTTTGCCGGGTAGTTGATTACCGGTGCAGATGTAGGTGATCGCGGGGTCATGGTTGATCGCTTCGGTCCACATGGATTTCACCAACGCGATCTCGTCGACTTTGCCCGCCATGTGCGGGATTAGCTCGCTTGCCATCGTTCCGTTTTGCCCATGGGGCGAAAACGAGTAGATGCTTGGTGCAATCGGGAAACGAGCTTGACCGCTGGTCATTGTCGTTAAGCGTTGCCCCTGACGAATGGTTTCGGGAAGGTCTTTGTCAAACCATTCCCCCATCGCTGGTTTGTGATCCCACATATCCATCTGGCTAGGGGCACCCGCCATGAACAAATAGATCGCTCGCTTTGCCGCCGGTTCGTGGTGGGGTAAACCAGGTTGCCCAGTAACGTGAGATTCGGTCGTCGATGACGTTGCAGCCGATGTCGCGGTGATATCATCTTGCCCAAGCAATCGCGTTTTGCTTTCGAGGGAAGCAAGAGCGGCTGCACCCAACCCGGCACTTGCTTTGGAAAACAGAGATCGCCGGGAAAGTTCGGAAAGACGAGTTTGGACCTCCGCCGCATTCAAGAATGATGAACGGTTCATTTGCAGACCACCTCGTCCAGGTTCAGTAGCGTATTAGCGACAATGGTCCACGCGGCCAAGTCGGCATCGCTGTTGCCACACAAGGCAGCGGATTGATCAAGGTTGTTCGAGTAGTAGCTGGTTAAATCAGCGACCAAATCTGTCAACGTTGTCAGTTCGCTGGGCGTAACCTTTCGCAGTGTCACAGTTTTAAACAAATGCTGAAGTCGTAGGTGAGTGTCATTCTCAGCCGCCAGCGTGTTGGTTGCCAGTTGCTTGGAAGCTTCCAGCGTTTGAGGCTCGTTTAGTAATAGCAGTGCTTGAAGCGGCGTGTTGGTTCTTTCTCGCCGCGCCGTGCAAGACTCGCGGCTGGGTGCATCAAAGGTTGACATGACTGCCGGCGCACTGGTCCGTTTCCAAAACGTATAGACACTTCGGCGGTGAACCTTATCTCCTTCGTCAGGGACGAAAGTCGCCGTGTTGCTGCTGGTGTAACCCACCGCGGCCCATAGTCCAGCCGGTTGAGGCGGCTTCACGCTGGGCCCACCTCGTTGATCGACCATCAAACCCGAAACCGCTAGCATCTGGTCTCTCAACACTTCGGCGTCTAGACGAAAACGTGGGCCGCGAGCAAGTAGGCGGTTATTGGGATCGACTTCCAGCATGTGAGCCGTGGCTTGGTTGTCGCGGCGATAGGCATCGGTCATCACCAACCGCTTCATTAACGCTTTCACGTCCCATCCGCTCTCGCGAAAATCAATGGCTAATTCGTCAAGTAATTCCGGGTGCGACGGCGGCGAACCTTGGCTACCGAAATCCTCGCTTGTTTTGACCAAGCCAGTGCCGAAGAGTTGTTGCCAAAAGCGATTGACAGCGACCCGAGCTGTTAGTGGGTTTTCTGCATCGGTTAACCACTGCGCCAGACCAAGTCGATCTCGAGGTGCGGAGGAAGCCAGCGGTGGGAGGAAACTAGGAGTTTGTCGTTCGACCTTTTCGCCAGGGGCGTCGTACTGGCCTCTTTGCAAAATAAAGGCGTCACGCGGTTGATCGGTTTCCTTCCAAACCAAAGTCGTGGGGACTTCTTTAAGCAACTCTTTTTCGAACTTCAGCATTCCATTTCGCATGTCCTGCAACGCAAGCCAAGCGGGGGTGTCACAAATGGCGGCCCGATAGAATGTTTGAACGATTTTCGCTTGATCCGCGTTTTGTTGATCAACCGGGATGTCGGCAAGGATGCGCAATTCAGCCAAAACGCGGTTAGGCAATTCGACGTGTTTCGACTGGAAGGCATAAGCCAATCGTCCACCGTTCGTGTTGCTTTGCCCGGTACGTTTGTTTGGGACGGACTGCTCATCGAGATGATGAATCGTTTGGATGAACAGATGGTTGTCGCCTTCGACAAGATTCAACGAATAGGACTGCGGCAAGCTGCCAAGGTCCCTTGGTCCTTTCTTGGAGCCGACCTTTTTGCCGTTGAAATACACAACGTGACCTTCATCGCTGCCGACCAACAGATCCACCTGCTGGGCAACCTGACTATGCACCGTTTGATGCATGATCGTTACGGACGGCTGGTTGCTATTATGGCCTAGACGACCGACTAAGATCGGTGCCACATCGTCTCGTAGTCGCCATGGATAGTCTTGGTCTCGGTGTCGTATCAGCGACTGCGGGTCAAATTTTGGTTTGTGCTCGCCGCCGAGCTTTTTGCCATAGGCAGCATCAACATCATCAATGGGAAATGGTCCCGCCGTGTGGACGTCGCTCAATTCGATTCGTTGCCAAGCAATGTCCTGGTCGGATGCGTCGAGTAAACGAAAGCGAACGCTCCGCAATAGATGATGAACGTGCATCGTTTGGTAACTCAATCGAATCCGCAACCGCTCCGTCGATTCAGAAGACTCAACGCCGGTGGATGTTTCTAGTTGATCGGTGACGTCTGACTTTTCGGTGATGATCAGTGGTTCGGCAAATCGGAACTCAGCGAATCGCCGGCCAGGTGATTGGTGTCCGCCAACGGCCCACCCTTCGGTTTCATTAACGATACCGTCGAAAGCTTTCTCGATCGCGAAACCGGCTTCGTTTTGCTGGACGCTAGCCGATCCCGATTGGATCGGAATGTCCGTCCAAGCATCTGAGTCGAGAGTGGTGTGCTGGATAGTGATTTCGCTAAGTACGGCGTTCCCGTTATCCGCAGCGCCGACCCGGGGGTGTTCTTTGTCGGTGGTTGCTTGCAATTCCAGTGCATGCCAGTTTCCTGGGGGTACCGGAAGCAAGATCTCGATGACGTCCTTTGCTGCAGGCTCGCTGACAATGACATCGTCACCCACGATCGCCACCATCGAATCCCCTTGGCTCTTGGCTTCGATAGGATGGAGGTTCACCGTCAATCGCTTCGGTAAAGGTCCTAGTGATCGTTGCCATTGTCGCTGGGCGGTGTCGACTTCTTTAATTGGCCCCTGTGCTTCTTCGCCAAGTCGCTTGATCTCTGATCGAACTTCGTTCAGTTCATCAAGTTGTTGCGCTGAAGGGACGGAAACGATCGGCGCGTGATCCTTCTTGTTCCCATCCAACGCACGGGCATCGAGTGAATTGAAGAACGCAGAAAGAGCAAAGTAATCTTTCTGGGTAATTGGATCGAACTTGTGATCGTGGCAAACTGCACATCCCGTGGTCAGTGCTAAGAACACGGTGCCAAACGCATCGGTTCGATCAATCACGTTACGTGCAAACACCTCGGCGTAGATAGAACCGCCTTCGTTAGTGGTGACGTTCAGCCGATTGAAACCGCTGGCAATTTTTTGTTCGAGAGTGGCGTTGGGTAGCAGATCACCGGCGACTTGTTCGGTGATGAATTCATCAAACGGCTTGTTGTCATTGAACGCTTTGATGACCCAGTCACGGTAGAGCCACATTTCGCGATAGTTATCAAAATGCATACCGTGAGTGTCGGCATAGCGAACAAGATCAAGCCAATACCGCCCCATGTGCTCGCCGTATGCAGGTGAACGCAATAGGCGGTCCACCAAGGCTTCGTAGGCACCGGGGGAGTTGTCGTTGACGAACGACTGAACGTCGGCCCATGTTGGTGGCAATCCAGTCAGATCCAAGGTAACGCGGCGCGCTAACGTGTAGCGGTCCGCGGGACCATTGAGTTGTAGTCCTTGCTGGGTGACCGCTTGGTTGATCCACCTGTCAATTCGGTCCGACGTTTCAGTTGTCGGTGATCCAGAAGACACACCGCTCGGAGTTTTGGATTCGGGTCCGAGGTTGCTTCGTATTGGAGGAACGAACGCCCAGTGATCTTCGAAGCCCGCACCCGCTTTGACCCACGTTTCGATCAAGCGGATTGCTTGAGGCTTGAGCGGTTTGTGATAGTCCGGCGGTGGCATGACCGTGTCAGGGTCGGTAGAGCGGATTCGCTCCAGAATTGAACTGTCCGTCCAGTCACCGCGATCGACAACTGCATCAATGCCTTCGGCGGTATCGAGGCGAACATCCGCTTGTCGCTCTTGTGCATCAGGACCGTGGCAGGCAAAGCAGTGGTCCGACAGCAACGGGCGGATATCTCGCCGGAAATCAATACTGAGATCGGTCGATGGAGCCGTGGCGAGTTCCGTCGATGACGTTGACTTTACGGCCGCAATAGCCACTCGGGTCGAGTTGACCTCAACGGTGGCTTTCTCCTCTGCAATGGCGGTAGCGCCGACCAACGAAAACACGTAAACGAGAAATCTCGCCATCTTCAGTTTGTGGTCGGCCAATTGCATGGGGATTACTCCAGACGCCCAGCGGCCCAAAGCATTCCTCGGGTCAGCGTTTCAAGATAAATGTCATCGCCAAAGGTATCGCGTGAATGTCCGTAGGTGGTTCCGAAGACGCGAGCATCACCGTACTGATTGGTCCAAAAGACAGGATGGGTATCACCGGTTTTTTCGCTCTTCGATGTTGCCAATACGGTGGTATTGGGCCACACCTTTTCGATCACGTAGAGCTCATCCATCGGCGTTTTGTAGGCTTCGGGAAAATCTCGCATGATGGGGTGTTCCGCTTTGGCGATCGTGACACCGTAGTGAGCTTGATGTTCATGGCGACGACTGGTCACGCCAAGGAATTCTCGCCAGTCGTCAATTTCCGCGTTGCGGTAGGTATGCATAGCACAGTGAATCACAACGGCCGGGACGCCAGCTTTATGTGCACTGGTGATACTGCGGATGTATTCCGGGTTGGCAGTCTTGGCAAAGCACTCGTTGTGGACAACGACGTCAAAGCCCTTTGCCCAATCTTTCGAACTGTAGAAATCGATTTCCGCGTCGGTGCCCTTCCCGCCATCGTTAACAACTGTCCAAGCGGCTTTGATCCCCGCCTTTTCAGTTGCCAATTGGATCGCCTTGGCTTGGAAGTCATAGTCGTGGCAACAGCCGCTCGTGATCAACAAGATATTTAGAGGCTTTGCTTCTTCGGCGTGTCCGTTAACGGTGAAAGCGGTGGTACACACCGCAATGGCAGTGAATGCGAAGAAGCGAGTAAGCAAGTTGATCATCAATTGGGTTCTCTGAAGTGGGACTCGTAGACGCAAAAAAGCCGATCACGATTGTGATCGGCTTTGCGGGTGATTGGAAGACGAAATCAACGATCAGTTGTTTTCGTGCAGTTCGACGGTGTCCATCGCTTTCGTGTTTCGCTCCACCGCGATCACCGTCGTGCGTTGTCGCAACCCGTCGCGAGTTTCGGCTGTGACGGGCAACACTTGACGCTTGTCCGGCAACTCCATGCGGACCGTGAACGCACCGTCTTCTTGCAGCTTAACAGGATGCCCTGAGACCATGACTGACGCGGTGGGGTCGGTTTTGCCGAAAACGATCAATTCTGCGTCCACATCGAGTCGAAGCTTGGATTGCCGCAACAAGGATGGATCGCCCGTGGTACTGCCCGATTCGTTCACGTGCGGCATTCGTCGTTGTAAACGTTCCTCGAAGGCTGCCTGCAAATCGGCACTGCCGGATTCTAGTCCGCCGCTGAGAGCGTAGATACGTTCGTAATCTTCGGCGATGTCTTCCCAATGCTCGTCGAGTCGTTCGCAATCGCCGGGGACTGGGGTTTCGACCACATTACTGCGGCATAGGCAGTGAAAATCACCGTCGGCGGCGAGGTAGCCGATTGCCACGCGGTAGCGAGATGGTGGATCTTGGACGTCGATATACCAGTTGCTGACCCCGCCGTGGATTGGAATATCACGCGAAACCGTTTCCGCACGATTGCAGGCAACGTCGCCAATCGCCAGCAACCGCAGTGTGGGGACTGCGGTGTGCCACTGCTCAGCCATAGCTGATTGGGCACGCTGGACGCTGTTTCGGGTGATTTCCCAGCTCGTTTGTAACCAATACGAGTCACGAACAAGCAAAACGATGCGATCACTATGGGGTGAACTGCTGCGATGCGTGCTGGTTCCGCCGGACATTGCCGTTCCGCCGACAAGCGTGCTGGTCGACAGGTCTTTGTGCTTTTGCATCAATTCGCGACGACGACGCATTTCAGCGCGAATACGAAGCGTTTTGGCCGAAACCTTAGGTTCGGACAATTCAGGCAGCGGAATGTCGTTGCGAGACGGGGTTTTGCGTGCTTTCGAACGAGTGGTCGAGGCAGCACGCGTTGAGGAGGTGCCTCGGGAGGCGGAAACCGTTGAATCGCTGTTCAACGTGGGAGCTGCTGACTTTCGTGTCGCCCGTTTGGCGGTGCTGGAGGCAGGCTTCTTGGCTGTGACCTTTTCTTTCGTAGTGGCAGCGGCTTTGCGTCGCAAACGACGCTGTACCTTTTTGATCTCTGTTACGAGATCGTCTTTTCGCATGGAATGCCAACCTGCCACCCCATAATTTTTCGCCAGTTCAGCAAGTTCTTTACGAGTCTGTAAACTTAGATCGGCGTTGGAAATCATGGTGGTTCCTCGTTAAAACGACCGAAAACGGCGTTCGGGTCGTGAGTATTTGTTCAGGTTCAGTCGAGCTCGCATCAAAAACCGATTGCTAAATCGAGGATTGTCCCGAAATCGCCAGTTAATGGGGGAATTCGCTGCCGAAGTATTATTGCAAGGGACCAACGATGGTTCTAGGGCTGGCTTCCAAAATAGACCAACTTCGACCAAAAAGCGTATCATTTTGACGGCACCTGTTCGGTGCATCTGTTCTTTCTTGCCTAACCCCTGTCTTTTCAGGCTCGGATCGCCAAATGTCCCCATCACCCACATCCGGCCCAGGTTCGGGAACCGAACCCGAAGGATCGCCTGATTCCGATCCATCACAGGAGGCTGACCGATCGCCTGATTCCGGCCAATCGGCGGGGGCCGTGCCAAATTCGCAGTTAGCGGCGGACTCGCCTGCCGAACGCGATCCTCGGCTGGATGATTTACGGCGGCGTTATCGCGTGCAGGATAAGAATCGCTCCGGTGAGGATTCTGGCCAACCGGTTCAGACCAAACAGGAGCGGCAGATTCTGCTGCGATTGGCATCGGCTGGCTTCGAGTTGGCCAGCTTTTCGTTGTTGTTGGGTGGCGGCGGCTATTTGGTCGATCAGTGGCTTGGCTTCGAGACGCCGTACCTAGCCATTGTGGGGTTGTTGGTGGGGTTTTCGCTCGGATTCTACCGGTTGATCGTGCTAGCCAGTCAGCTTTCTTGATCACCGGTCGTCTGGGCCGAAGACATTCGACAACGTTCGCCGATTGAGTAAGCTAATCACCTCTTCTATTCACGCTCGAGTCAGTCTCGTGCCCAGGGGCTTCGTTCGCGGCCCAATTTCCCTCGGAAGTCTTCGTTAATGTCCCACGGTAAACCTGCCAAGTCGGCTCCTTCCGGTCCCGCTCGCGATATGTCCGCCGATGCGGTGGCAGCGCGGCTGAAAAGCTCACTGCTTCAAACTCGAGGCGAGTTGGAAGTCGATAAGATCTTTCGGGCTCTCGTCAAACTGGAGGGCTCCGACCTTCACCTGAAAGTGGGGCAACCACCAATGGTGCGAGTCCGCGGTGAACTGAAGCCGCTAAACCGTCCACCGATCGAAAGCGAGGAGATGGTCCGGTTGCTGCTGCCGATGATGGATGAGCGGAACTTGATCATCTTTGAAGAGGAAGGTGGGGCTGACTTTTCGTATGGTTGTGAAGTCGATGGAGTGCGTTGGCGATTTCGGGTCAACATGCTGAAATCATTAGGCAACATCGGGTTGGTCGCACGTCGAATCAGTAATTTCATTCCCGATTTCCGCGGCTTGTTTTTGCCGGATTCGATCGAACAGTTGTGCCACTACGAACAGGGCATGGTATTGCTCGCGGGTGTGACCGGGTCGGGCAAGAGTACCACGATCGGTTCGATGTTGAATTACATCAACAGTATCTACCGCAAGCACATTTTGACGCTTGAAGATCCAATCGAGTTTATCTTCACCGAAGACAAGGCGTTGATTAACCAACGCGAAATCGGTCAAGACGTGGTGGACTTCTCGATCGGAATGAAGCACGCCGTGCGGGAAGACCCCGATATTATCCTGGTGGGTGAGCTTCGCGACGAAGAGACATTTATGACGGCCATTCACGCCGCTGAAACCGGGCACTTGGTGTTTGGGACGATTCACGCTGCGAGTGCATCGACTTGCATCGGACGGATCTTGGACTTGTTCCCCGAAGAGATGCACCGAGCTATCCGCAGCGCGATTGCGTTCAATATGAAAGGCATCGTCGCCCAGAAACTGCTTAAGAGCATTCGCCCAGGCGTACCGCGTGTGCCAACTTGTGAAGTGATGACCTTCAGTCCTATGATCCGAAAATTGGTTCTTGAAGGGCAAGACAACAAGCTTCCCGACGCGATTCGAATCGGTGCCGAAGACGGCATGCAAGACTTCACGATGAGTCTGCAAAATCTAATTGATGATGACCTGATCGATCGCCCGACGGCATTCGCTGTCGCACCTAACAAAGACGCCCTCAAGATGGCCCTGAAGGGCATCGATGTGAAAGCTCCCGGAATTATTTAGGCTGGATTTGTCTAGGCTGGGATCATCCAAAGGAATAACAACATGGCTCAGGAAATCACCGAAGTTCAACTCTGGCAAACGGTCGCCCCCGTTGAGTACGTCCCGAAGGTCGAGAATCGCAACGAAGCACAATCGTTGTTGATCAGTACGCGACAAGGGCCCGGCTACTTGATTGCTGGCGGACAGCTTGCGCATGCGATTCAGTCGCGTGCGACGCATATCCTATTGGACTTTTCCCAAAACGCGTGTTCGATTCGTTACCAAATTGACGGTAACTGGGAACAACTGCCGCCGCTGGATCGCGAGACCGGTGACGCGATGCTCTACGCGATGAAGCAGCTCGCGTTGATGAATCCGGCCGATCGTCGCGGCTCACAAAAAGGATCGCTGGGGCTGAAAATCGCCAAGGAAAAGTACGACCTGTCGATTCAGTCACAAGGCGTGCCAACCGGTGAACGTGTTATCTGTCGCATCGAAGCTGAAAAGCTACCTTTCGGCGGACTCGCAGACTTAGGCATGCGAGACAAGATGATTGAGCAGTTCAAAGAACAGCTCAACAGCGAAGGCAACGTGATCATGATCACTGCCAAGAAAGGGGAAGGCGTTACGACGTTATGGAACATCGCGATCAACTCCGCCGACCGCTTGGTGCGTGACTTTCAATCTTTCGAGCCAGCGGAGGCGCCTGAGCCCGAGATCATCAATATCTCGCCCAATCTTTATGGCGGCGACACTGGCAAGACAGAACTCGAGGTGGTCAACCGGATGGTGCTGCGGGAACCAGACGTGTTGATGTTCCCCAACCCTCCAGATCCCGAGGCGCTACAGGTTTGTTTAGAAAAGGTCGTCGAAGAAGATCGCCAAGTGATCCACCGGATGGCCGCCGACAGCCCAATTGGAGCGTTGTTGTCGTTCCTTCAGCGGTATCCTAACAGCCGCAAGCTAATGATTGAGAAGATCGGTGCGGTCATTCATCAGCGATTGATTCGCCGACTTTGTGACAATTGCAAAGTGGGATTCGAGCCACCGCCACAATTGCTTGCCCAGCTTGGCATTCCGGCTGGTCGAGTGCCGGTCATGTTTGCGCCGTTCATTCCACCGCCGATCGAACAACAAGTTGACGAGAACGGGCAACCTGCACCGATCACACCTTGCCATGTGTGTGGCGGGCGTGGCTACTTTGGTCGCATCGGCGTCTTTGAATTGTTGCGTCCTGGACCACAATTCCGAGCCGCGTTGGCAAAGACAAATGACGCCAGCCAATTGTTTTCGATCGCCAAGGCGGAAGGTCACCGAGGTATCCAAGCGGAAGCGGTGTTGTGTGTCGCGCGGGGGCTGACCAGCCTAGATGAACTGAAGCGAGCTTTCGCGAAAGGCTAAAACGCATCCGCTTTGGCAGTAACCACCGTCGCCCAGCGATGGGTGATTCTCGGATGAACGCAGCGATGTTTTGGATTCCTATGACAGGTATGGGGGGGTGTTGCCGAAGTGATTGGGCGTTCCCCGATGCCTCGGATCCACCCTACCGGATCAGGTTCACTGTCGTCGAAGAAATTCGCGTTTCAGCGGGCTGCCAAGTTAGCTGCGTGATGCGGTCGCAGCGGCAGTTTGTCGGGAGTGAGCTTCGCGCTGCTTGGCGGAACGGAAAATGCGCCGGATCAGCACACAGGGTAGCAACCAACATAGCGTGACCAGTGGTGTCATGATTGTTGCGACGACGATCGAAACTTCCCGATTGCCATCCGCCTGCAATGCGAACGTTTGTGGCTGGCCCGCCAAGTGGTAGATCGTGAATGTCCGCCCCGGCGGCCAGCCTTTTTGATTCTGCACGGTGTCCGGTCGTTCGCGATTGTGTTTGACCGAGACGTTTTGTTGCACGAAGCGTTGCCCGTCAACGGTGTAATGGAAGTCGACCAACAGAGACCAAGCTGGTGTCCCCGGACGACTGGATTCAATATTGGTCGAATCGACAGTCGCGGTCGTCGCAATCCATGGGCCGGTTGTGAATCCTATCGCGATGCCCATGAGCACAATCCAGGTGCCGAGCATCGCGAGACACACCACCGCTACATCGCGGCAGGTCAACGGACGGTTACCTGTCGTCGCGTCGACTGGAGCAGCATGGGAAGCATTGCCCAGTTCGTCGGTTGCCTCAAGCTGCGGAACGCTTGTCGGATCGTTCATTAAATTTCACATGGGGACGCGAGAGAAGTTGATTGCATCCCGGTTCGCTCGCAACCTCGTCGGTGGGACGACTTATTGTGGGCGGTGGTTGGCCCCAAAGCAAGCAATCGCTTGTCTGCGAGCGAGCCGAACGGGTAGCCGATTCAACGATTGAGTGCGGCGGCAGCGGTTCGATTCCGTCCTTCGGAAGCCGTGCCGGTTCCGCTCGTCGTCTGCGTTAGCGCAGGGGCCGGGTTGAGAACGATGTGGTATGTTGGTGGCTACCGGTTCTTCCCAGCAGCATGTCCAGTGGTTTCTATCAGGAGCACGTCCATGAGTGACGCCGTCGCCCACCTCATTTTCGATGTTGAGAGCATCGCCGATGGTGAGTTGATTGCTCGGGTACGCTACGGCGAAGAAAACCTGACTCCGGAAGAGGCCGTTAAAAAGTACCAGGACGAACGACTGGAACAGACAGGATCCACATTCATCCCGCACACGTTCATGGTTCCGATCGCGGTCGTGATTGCGAAAGTCAGCGAAGATTTTCGATTGCTGGACATCAAGTCGTTGGATGAGCCCGCCTTCCGGCCTCACATGATGACCAAGCACTTTTGGCAGGGCTGGGAAGCCTATCACATGCCACAGTGGGTCACTTTCAATGGGCGGACGTTCGACATTCCGTTGATGGAACTTGCTGCGTTTCGATTTGGGTTGTCCGTTCCCAAATGGTTCGATGACAGCGGATACAAGTCCCGCCGGAATCGGTTCAGTACTGCATCGCACTTGGACCTGCAGGAGTTGTTGACCAACTTTTCGGCCGCTCGGTTCAACGGTGGTTTGAACTTAGCCGCACAGGTGCTCGGCAAGCCCGGAAAGATGGGGTTGAGCGGGGACCAGGTGCAGTCGTACTACGATCGCGGTGAACTGATGGCGATCAGCGACTATTGCCGATGCGATGTATTGGATACGTACTTCGTTTTCTTGCGCAGCATGGTGATGACGGGCAAGATCGATCTGGCTCGCGAGACGGAATTGGTTGCGATCGCGAAGCAGTGGATTGAATCACAACAAGAGACCTGCCAAGCGTGTGCTGACTATCTCGACAAGTGGGATGACTGGCACAATCCTTGGCAGTCCGACGAAGACGCGGCGTTGTGTGCTGCGACCCAAAGCGGCGACGGAGCAAGCGACTCCGTTGAGAAGGACCCCGTTGAGGGTAATGGAACTGCCAATGAAGCGTCTAAGGATGTAGTTGCCGGTGCAAAAGCAGCGATGTCGGCTGAATTGGATCCTCCTGAATCGGCTTCACCTTCATCGTAGCTAGCTGGATCCTGACCAGTCGCCCCCGTGCAGCGATTAGGCGCCCGTTCGTGCATTCACGCTATTGATGCGGTTGGAGGCGGTGTCGAGCGTCTGGAGGTGATTTGAAGCCGTTTGCGGTGCATTTAGTGCGATTGGCGCACAAAAAAAGCCACGGTTGTCCAAAATGACTCACATGGCTTGGCAATTGAATGGCTTGTGACTCGCCGGAGCGGGTCGATCCAAAGAAAAAAGGCCCTAGCGACGCTTCTTCTTGGCGGCCTTTTTCTTGACAGCCTTCTTTTTGACGGCGGTCTTTTTGGTTGCAGTTCGCTTGGTAGCTGGCTTAGCTGCACGCTTCTTGGTTGCTTTCTTCTTCGTTGCCTTCTTCTTGGCAACCTTCTTCTTAGCAACCTTACGAGTTGCAACCTTCTTGGTTGCCTTCTTGACGGCGCGTTTCTTCACCGACTTCTTGGCTGCGCGTTTTTTAACGCTCTTCTTAGCACTTGCTTTTTTCTTGGCCATAACTTCCTCCGCGAGAAAGAAAACGGTTAATGAGTCATTGTGACTTACGCAAGATCAATCGTCGTTTGAGCACTCAACAGTTCGCTAAGCGACACTCGTTCGATTGGTTTTGAAAGCCACCGGCCACGGCTCATCAACACTCGTTCGTGATCGATTCCGCTTGCTTCGATGTTCCACATCGACCATGCAAGCAAAAACAATCGTTAACACATGCGCGTAACTGTACGCGCTTCCACAAATTCCGCAACATCTTTTTGTGAAAAAAGCGGTTGCGTCAAAGAAAAATGTTGCTACGAGCAAGCGCAATTTGGTCGGTTTCGACATCGTTTAGCGATAAGGTTGTTGAAGCATTTGGTAGTTACCGAACGCTAACGACAAGAACATCAAACCCATGAAGGGTTGGCCACGCGTTAAGCCAAGGAACGCAACCGCGCCACCGCAAACCATGCTGACCCATATCCATGTGTCGCTACGGTCACCACTAAGCATCACTAGCGAGCGCATGATGCGCCCACCGTCGAGTGGAAAAACCGGTAGCAAGTTTAACAACGCCCACAGGACACTTGGCAGCACGTAGAATACAACCAACGCTAACAAAGTCGCGTTACCGATGGGTTCACCTTGCGTCCATGCGCTCAATTGATTGATCGGATTGGGCATCCATTGAAACGCCTTCACTTCGTATCCCGCTGCAACGACACCGGCCACCAAGACGAATGCCGATGCGAGCTGCGCAAGCGGTCCAGCAAGGGCAATCAACAGTTCACCTTTTTCATCCATCCGGCGTGACGTCATGCTGTTGGAAAAGCTGACGTTGCCGCCGCGTGAATTTGGTTTCGCGAGTCCACCAAAGTGGTACAGCACGATCGAACTTTCGATGCCGTAATAGCGAAATGCTAACGCATGACCGAGTTCGTGGATCAAAATCGACAGAAGCAGGCACGCCGACCATAAGATCATCAACGGTAAGACACCCGGGCTGGCAGGCCCAGTTATTTTGTCGAGGCCTAGTGCGAGATGGTATCCAAACACCACCGCCCCGATCCAAAACGTCCATGCAATGCGAACGGGGAATCCGAGCACTTGGAAGTGTAAATCGTAGGGGGATTGGTCGGGTTCTTGAAGCAGCATGTTGGTGTGTTCGTGTAAACGAAAAAGTGATGTCGGGTGGGTTTTAGCGAGACGGAACTGGCGAATCGGCACCCAGGTTTTCGATCAAGAACGCCCAAAGGTCGGCGTACTCGTCGATCTTCTTGCTTGTTGGGGTTCCGGCACCGTGGCCGGCTCGCGTTTCGATGCGAATTAGCGTGGGCGCACCGCAATCAACCGCTTGGGACTGGGCCGCTTGTAATGCGGCGGCAAACTTGAAGCTATGGCCGGGTACAACGCGGTCATCACGATCCGCTGTCGTGATTAAGGTCGCGGGATAGCACGTTCCAGGTTTCAAATTGTGCAGTGGGCTGTACGACAACAGGTTGTCGATTTGATCTTCTTCATCACTGCTGCCGAACTCGTTTGCCCATGCCCAACCGATTGTGAACTTGTGATAGCGAAGCATGTCCATGACACCGACGGCGGGCAAGCAAGCGGCAAACAAGTCTGGCCGCTGGGCCATGACGGCACCGACAAGCAATCCACCATTGCTGCCACCGCGAATCGCAAGCTTTGATCGAGATGTCACACCGGTATCGATCAGGTGTTCAGCGGCAGCGATGAAGTCATCGAAGACGTTTTGTTTCTGCAATCGGGTACCCGCTTCGTGCCATTCGCTGCCGTATTCTCCACCGCCACGTAGGTTGGCCACCGCGTAAACGCCTCCCGAATCAAGCCACGCTGCGACTGCGGGCGAGTAAGAAGGGGTCAGTGAGATATTGAAGCCGCCATACGCGTAAAGCAGTGTTCGATTGGAACCGTCGTTCTTGGAATCACGGTGTCGAGTCACCAGCACCGGGATCCGTGTGCCATCTTTGCTGATACAAAAAATCTGTTCGGTTTGATAAGCGTCGACGTCGAAGGGAACCTCCGGACGCAACCATAGTTCACTTTTGCCGGTAGCCACGTCGACTCGGTGCAAACTGGGCGGTGTGACGTAGTTGCTAAAGCTAAAAAAGGTCTCTGTGGCGTCTTGTCGGCCACCTAAACCACTAACGCTACCTTTGCCTGGCAGGTTAAAGTCGCCCAGCAGTTCGCCGTTGATGGACCAACGTTGAACTTTGCTAAGTGCGTCGCTGAGATAGCTGGCGTAAAACGATTGGCCAAGCAGAGAAATGTCTTCCAGCAGGTCCGCGCTCTCGGGGATAATTGTTTTCCAAGTTGAGCGATCCACTGGGCTTTGATCGGCCAGATTTTGATCGGCGGATGCTTGGGGAGCGTAGGGCACCGCGATCAGTTTGCGTTTGGGGGCATCGCGATCGGTTAAAAAGTACAGCGTTGATTCAATCGAACCGATGAATTCATAGTCGGCGTCGAACCCGGTAATCAGCGGAACGATTTCGCTGTCCGGTTGGGTTAGATCTTGGATGAACGCTTGTTTCTTTGGTTGCGTTCCTTTCCAGTTTTGGATGATCAGATAGCGACCGTCTTCGGTGACGGTGGGGGAAAACCCCCATTGCGGTTCATCGGGACGTTGGAAGACCAATTTGTCTTCGGATTGCGGTGTACCGAGACGATGCAAATACAGCATCTGGTTGTCGTTGGTTCCCGTCAGTTCCTCGCCCTCTTGCGGTTCGGCATAGCGTGCGTAATAGAAGCCATCGCCCGTAGGCGTCCATGCGATACCGCTAAACTTGGACCACTGAATCAAGTCGGTGGTGTCTTGACCCGATTCCACGTCGCGGACACGCCACGTTCGCCAGTCGCTGCCGCCATCGGCAATGCTGTAAGCTATCAGTCGACCATCATCGCTTGGGATCCAAGATCCCAAGGCCATCGTGCCGTCTTCCGACAGCGTGTTGGGGTCAATTAAAACCTTCCGTTCGGCTGCCAAATTGTCCGGTGTGGTGGAATCGGCAACGGTGTACACCACACTTTGGTTCTGTAGGCCGTCGTTATGCGTGAAGAAGTATCGATCGCCGCGATGGACCGGCAAACCGGTGCGTTCGTAGTTCCACAGTTCTTCCAGTTTGTTTCGCATCGGCTCACGCGACGCCAGCGTGCTCAAATAGCTTTGGGTGAGTTCATTTTGTGCCTTCACCCAGGCTTCGGTTTGCTCGCTTTCGACATCTTCTAGCCAGCGATAGGGATCGGCGACGATTCGTCCGTGATAGTCGTCAGTGATATCTTGCTGAATCGTTTGCGGGTAGTTCATCGTTTGAGCGAACGCGGTGGATACTTGGCAGGAAGCGAAAAACAGAAGCGGTAACATCCTCAGTCCGGGTGTAACAAGCCGAACAGGGCAAATCATGCGTTGAGGCATCGAAGTTTAGTACCTAAAAGCGGTCGGAATCAGCACGCCACCTGTGCTACGATGGCCGTAGTCTACCAAACCAACGAAGAATCGAGAGTGCGTGATTGATGAGCCAAGTTTCCGTAGTTGATCATCCCGTTGTGGCACATCATCTGACCCTATTGCGAGATCAGCGAACGCGTCCGTGTGAGTTTCGCGCGGCGGTGCGCCGATTGGCAATGTTGATTGGCGTGTACGCCACCGCGGACCTGAAAACACGCGGCGTCACCATCCAGACTCCGATCACGCAAACCGAAGGCGTGTGTCTGGACGCTTCGATCAGCATCGTGCCGATTCTGCGAGCGGGTTTGGGTATGGTCGACCCGCTGCTGGATCTGTTGCCGGACGCCTCCGTTTGGCACCTTGGCTTGTACCGCAACGAAGAAACCGCCGAGCCGGTGGGCTACTATGACAAACTGCCCTGTAGCGGAGCATCGGATGTTGCGTTGGTGCTTGATCCGATGTTGGCAACGGGCGGTTCGATCGACTTGGTCGTGCGACGGTTACAGGAGTGGGGGGTGCCTGACATTCGCGTCTTGAGCATCATCGCATCGCAAGTGGGTGTCGACCGAGTTGCGCGAGACTTCCCCGATGTCAAAGTACACGTCGGCGTGATCGACCCGTCGCTCAATGAGCAGTCGTACATCGTGCCGGGCCTTGGCGATGCGGGGGATCGGATCTTTGACACGCCCCAGTCCAGCTAAGTGTGGCGTGTAAATGTAGCGTGCGAGTTGATTCAAACACGCTAGTTGATGCGGACGCCTTGAAAGAACCGATGCGATCATGTCACCACTGTGATTCGCGTTCAGTTAGCGAACGTGCTTTGAATTAGCACCATCATTTCGCCTTGGTTGTCATCGGGATCTTCGTCAAACATTCGCAGGTACAATCGCCCGGATGAAGCGGCCACGAACTCCTTGCCTGATTCCAGCCGAATCATTTTTGCGTCGTCCAGCTCGGAAGCGTTTTCGGCAATCGTTGCGACCAATGTTCCCCAGCGGATTCGGCTATCGCGAGGACGCATTTCTTTAGGCAATTCAATGCCTTCGGGACCAGACGAGACGGTCACCTTCCAACTACCTTTGACGTCGATCTTCACGGGCATTCCTTGAACCAGGGCGGCGCCAGAATCCTGCCACCCTTTGTCCGCTTGGACCTTGAAGACCTTTTTGTCTTGTGCCGATTGGTAGGTCAGCACGCGAGCCAACCCTTGGTTGCCAGCGGGATAGTCCGGAATCAAACGTACGATTGACTGGTACGCTTCGCGAGCTTTGTCGAACTGGCGTTTGCGTTCGTATTCCATTGCCAATTTTTCAGTTTTGGAAATGAAGTCGCGATGCAAGCTTTGCAGTTGCGGATCGGTTGGCATCCCGGCATTGCCAGATGCGATTTGCTGCAATCGCTTTTGCAGTTCAGCTTGTTGTTTCTTGGATTCTTCGGCCTGCTTCTGCAGCTTCGCCCTGGCCGATTGTGCCATGGCGGTGGAACTGCTTAACACACCAGTGCCAGACGCCAGAACTAGAAACAGGGTGATGGAATGAATGTGGAAACGCGGGTGCATCAACTTACCTGGGCGGAGGGGGGCGAATTGCAATCAGAATCGCTTGCTGACATCGATTCTACTCCAAAGTCTCATCGCGGAATTTTGGAACTGAATATCTGTTGTAGGTCGGCTTCGGTCGAAGGATTCAATGCCGTCCGACTAGAGACTGGAACTACGTGTCGGTCACAAAACGATCACTTCGATCTTTCACGTTGAGGTTGCCAACTTGGCTTTCACCATTGGCACGCCGAGCTGAATTGGCGGTGGCCTGCACAGTCGCCGCAAAGCGATCCTTCCGCGGATTCCGTATCAATCAACGAGAGAAAAGTAGGTCGATTCTGGCCGCAACGGGTTTGGGTTCCAGATACAACGCAAATGATCGTTAATCGCCGCACAACCGGACTTTGGTTGGGGGGCCGGTTAGTCAGGTTTTGTCAGTCGCAAGTGGTCCCGTGGAGACTTCAAAGGTAGCCCGGTGACATGGACGATGCCTAAGATCGTGCTGTCTAGACTCCGTTGGTGGGTCGGCGTCAATCTGGTGAGAAAGGGTCTCGATGGCGAGCTTGATTCAAATGCAACGGAATCGGACAAACGACCGATCAGAGAATACATTTTCTCCTGACCAGGTCGCTGTCTCGATCAAGGCTGCTCGTGGCTCCAAAATCCGAACTTGGGTTGTGCTGACCGCTTTGTGCACGCTGACCACCATGGTCGGCATGGCGAGCGTGCATGCACAGGATTCCTTGGCCCCGATTTCGGCCGATGAGCTATCCCGGTCGAGCCAATCACGGATCACGCTGGGCGGCATGCCGACCCGGCCGCAGATCGATGCTCGGCGTGAGCGGTTGTTCAACGAGTTGGCCGAAGAGTTTGAACAATTCGATCGGCTTGGCAATCTTGTTCGCCGCGTGTCGCATTTGGTCAAACCAAGCGTCATCCATATTGAAGCTCACAAGATTCAGGGCAAAGGCGCGTCGGCTGAGTCTTACGACGAAGCCGGTAGTGGCGTTGTGTTGGACGTCGCCGGGGAAGCGTGGGTGCTTACCAACCGGCACGTCATTCATGGTGCTTCGATAGATCAGATCCTGATGCGGACCAGCGATGGTCGGAAATGGGTTCCTGAGCGGGTGTTGAAGGATCCGAGTACCGATGTGGCCGTGATGAAGATCATCCCTGAACTCGCATCGGTGCGTGAGCGAGGCCGGCGTCCATTGCCGTCGCCTCAAACGCTTCCACCGGCAGCTCGCCTTGCAGATAGCGATCAGGTTCAAATCGGTGACTTCGTGATCGCCATTGGCAGTCCGTTTGGCCTAAGTCACTCCGTCACGTTCGGTATCATGAGTGCCAAGGGACGCCGCGATCTTTCGCTGGGTGAGGAACGGATCGACTTGCAAGATTTCTTTCAAACCGATGCGGCGATCAATCCAGGCAACAGCGGCGGACCGTTGTTGAACCTTCGCGGTGAAGTGATTGGTTTGAACACCGCCATCGCCAGCAGCAGTGGTGGTAGCGAAGGGATCGGGTTCGCCATTCCAATCAATATGGCCGCTCGGGTTGCCGAAGAGCTGATTCGGCACGGCAAGTTGCGACGTGGGTACCTGGGTGTCACGTTGGATCCTGAGTTTGCCGCTGCTGAACTGTCGTCGTTCTCGGGGCAGTATGCTTCGATGAAAGTGAACCCCGACGCGGATGATTTCCGCGACGAAGAAATGAAGCTCGGCGGCGCTCGGGTTAAAAACGTACGAGCTGGTTCCCCTGCCGAAGCGGCTCGGTTGCAAACCGGCGACGTTGTTTTGCAATTTGATGGCCACATGATTGACGATGACGACCATCTGGTCGCTCGCGTTGGGATGGCACCTACGGATCAACCGATCGACATGGTCATCTTGCGTGGCGGAAAGCGTTATCGCACAACCGTCACGCTGACTCAGATTCCCTAGCGTTAGCTGATGCCGGCTGGGTTGAAATAGCCAGGTTCATTGCCGGGCTTCCACTTGATGTTGCAGCCGATCGAAGGTTTTTGGTCTTGGGGCGGAGTTCGTCCAGCAAGTGTTTCGTCCAGAGCGGCTCGCAAGTCGGCGCCTGTGACGGGCAAGTCTGTCTTCGGGCGGCTATTATCGAGTTGACCGCGGTAGGTCAATTTGTGGTCAGGCCCGAATAGAAAGAAGTCAGGCGTGCAGGCCGCGCCGTAGGCGATCGCGACGGATTGGCCTTCATCCAAGGCGTAAGCGAATCCATAGCCGCGATCTTCTTTTTCCTGAGTCATCGCTTCGAGATTGTCATCTGGGTATTTCTCGACGTCGTTACTGTTGATTGCGACGATGCCGACGCCATGCTGCATGTATTCGTCGGTCAATAACTTCAGTTGTTCGGCGACGTGTTTTACGTAGGGGCAGTGATTGCACATGAAGATCACCAACAACGCCTTGTGATCACTGAAATCCGATAGTGAAACCGTCTCGCCACCGGTTTCGGGAAGTGAAAAGTCAGGGGCTGAAGTGCCCAAAGGCATCATCGTCGAAGCAGTACGAACCATGGTTGTATTTTCAGTTTGGGGGTCAATGAACGGAGATGCAACCGATTCAGTCGCAGTCTATTGTTTAACATTGGACAGGCCTGGGTACCAGAACGCGTGTTGACGTGTGGGGCACGGAGCCGTTTTCCGTTCAGGCGGTTTCCCAAGCCATTTTTGGGATACTTCAGAGAATGGTCAGATGCGTTACCCGCCGAGAGCATGCATTCGCCTCAGGGGATTCGCTCTCGCCGGCGACCGGTTCGCGTTGTAGAACGAAGTTCCAAACTTCTTTCCGGCATGCAATCGTCTTTGTATTACCTGCCGCTATTCCGCATTCCAATGCCTGTTCAGCCATGACGATCAACCTCACCACGCCCGCATTGTTGTTCTCGACCATCTCGCTGCTTCTGTTGGCCTACACGAATCGCTTTCTGGCGCTGGCGACGGTGATTCGGTCTCTCCACCGGGAATATCAAACGACGGCCGATCCGGTCGCGGCGGCGCAGATCGCCAACCTGCGAAAACGGGTGAACCTGATTCGCAACATGCAAACCCTTGGCGTGACCAGCTTGTTATCGTGCACGATCTGCATGGGCCTGCTGTTCGCCGGTCTGAATGCGGCGGGCGAAATCGTCTTCGGACTCAGCTTGCTGCTAATGGCGGGGTCCCTAACGATTTCACTTTGGGAGATCTTGATGTCAGTAGTGGCACTGAATCTGCAGTTAGGCGACATGGAAAGGTAGGTGGCCGGAAAAGTCAGAAAGCCAGCGTCGATAGTTCAGGTTGGATAATCCAGGAACGTGAGTCCTCGGCAGAATTACGAGATGACGAATTCGTTGGCCGTGCAATCTACCGGTTTTTCCCTTTGGCTTAGCTTTGCAAGAATTCTATTGACAGAATCTCGCTCGGTTCGAATACTCGTTAGTTAACTACCACCGTCTCGGACAATCACTTCATGCGACGTCGTCAGCGTTCCGTTGGCTTTTTCCTCCAAGGGCTTATGCTCTGGGGTGTCGTCGTGGGAATGGCGATCCATCTTTTCGTAACGCCGGTCTTGGCTTCGGCCGCGTTGAACGACGGACGGACCTGCATGGGTGCCGAAGTTCATGACGCATCGGCACTGCACACCAGTTCGGTCAATCAAGCTCGTTTGAGTGTCGTCGACGAGTTGCAGTTCAAGGCGGCAACACCTTCTTTAGATGTGTGCCGCGTCGGCGAAGACGGGCTGACACGACGAGCTTCTTCGTTGCATGCGGGTGAGGCAACGGGTTCGGATTCTTTGGTGATGTTAGGGATACGGTTGCAAATTTAGGTCTGCGTGAACTCACGTTGATTTGAAAGTCCTTTTGCAACAATTCCTTCGGCCGGCGTCTCTCGATGTCGATCCGGTATCCCATTGAGTTCTCACATGACCAAACCTATTTCAAAACAGAAACCTCGCCGCGTTGTCTCTTCGGATGCTCCGAGTGTCGAGACGAAAAACGACGCGATTCCAAAGTCAATCGTCTCGTTGATTCGATCTCACGAGTATGTTGAGGCGTACGAGGCGTTGCGTAAGCTTCCGCGTTCCTCCTTGTCCACTCATGCGATGGGCGTTTGTGCAATCCGATTCGGGAAAGCAGCGGATGCCGTTGCTTTGTTTCGTGGCCTAGCTCTCGCCCCAGGGTCGACTATCACACGGCCCGACATCGATCAGTTGCTGCTAACCAATTACGCAACCGCTTTAATGTTGTCAGGTTTGCCCAGTGGCGCACTGGAGATCTTAAGCGAGATGGGACATCCCAAAACAGTATCCGCCAATCAGATTCACAAGGCGATCAATGACTGGGCGGCCACGCTTCCGTTCTGGCGACGTTTGGATTGGAAGCTCAATCGGATCGAGCCATCACATTGTGAGATTGAAATTGATTTCGTACCCGGCGAGTTTCCGTTCCCCGTTGGGACGCCGCAAGAATTGGCGGTTGCCGAGCAGGTGCAAGACAAGCCGGTGGTGCTGACCTCACACTTGGTCGCTTAAAACGAGCGTTACCCCGGTAACTGCATTCAGACACCTGGAAGACCCGGTGCACGATACCGATCGAGTCCGTGTTGGAGAAATGCTCCATCCTGATTCGGTCGGTTGTTTTGGATAGGGTCTTATCCGAGCCGATCTACTTTGGCTCGGACGGCTTGTCGCAATCGCCAAACGCACCACAGCAAGCCGACGATTCGAGCAAACGTTCCACGTCCGCGGCCAACGCCCGGTCTTCGATTGATTGCAAGAACCAACGACGTTGGGTTCCTTCCATGCTAACGGCCTCGTTGAATAGCTGACGAGTCTGTTGATGACGGTCCGCTGACATGGTTCACCAAATTGTGGGTGTAAGAGACAAAAGAGAATGTGGGAGTCGACGGTGAACCCCATGAACGTCGGTCGCTGAATCGTTGATCGTCGCAGGGCCGGTTAGCAGTTTAACTGCTTTGACTATGACGTTCCAAACCGGAGGGTGCGATTGTTGATGTGAAAGGTCGAGGTTTCAGGCTGAGGTCAGAGAATGAATGCTCGCACCCCAAATGCTTTTCGGTTGTCCATCACCCTGAGAATGCGGTTTTCGAATCTTTAAGTATGGGTATCCAACACGTTTGATTAGTGTTCACCAATTTGTTGCAGACGTTCTGGATCCATGACACGAATCTTCCGGCCCGCATTGGTTTCGATCGCACCGTCTTGGATCAGTCGCCGCAGTGTTCTGGAAAAGGTTTCACTGGTCACGTTCAGGTGATTGGCGATGTCTTTCTTGGGGCCTGGCAACTGCAAAACTCCGGATGCGTCCATAGGCAGCCCGAGCAAATAGTTGGCGACCCGTGTCAGGGCGTCCCGCAGCACGATGTCGTCGAGTAAGTCAACAAAGTGACGTGTCCAACGAGCCATCCCTGCAAGCATTTCCAAACACAATTCATGATTCTCGGCGAGTGCTTTTTGGAAGCCGTCCAGCGGAATCAGGACACACCGGGTCGCTCGAATCGCCTCTGCGTTCGCTGGCGTGGTTGAATTGGCAAATACAGCAACCTCGGCGAACGACTCCAAAGGACCGCAAAGGTGCAACACGTGTTGTTGGCCATTCGCGCCCGCTCGATAGACGCGCACCAACCCCTGCTCGACGATGAACATGCCTGGACACGGGTCGCCTTGGTCAAAAATGCGTTGTCCCGCTTGGTATTCACGCATTACCGCAACCGATTCCAAGATGCCGCGGTTTGCCTCGTTCAATCGGCTTAGCAAGGGGCAGCGATGGATCGTCGCGGAGACGCTGGACATGTCGGATTTTTCTTTCATCGAACTAGGCAGTACTTGATCTAAGTCAATGCATGCGAAGTGAGACTTCCTCAGAATGAAGCCACACGACCCCCTGAAGGATCGCTAGATTGGTCGGGGTGCGACACTCCGCATCATAAGCGTCGTCGTTAAGAGCTCTACTTTTCCATCTCAACCGCGTCATGATCCGGCGCTCTACCTGCGGATATTCGCGTGCCGAAGGATACGTCACACACCCGGAATTCGGAAGCGGCAGGTGATTCTCGGGATCCAGATGCCGGGTCTAGCCATCCTGAGACCCAAGCGGGCGACGACCCGCACGCCAACGACGCTTCGGCTGACAGGGGCTTTCTTTTTGGCAAGCTGAAGGCACCGCGTTTGGGGAAAGGTGCGATCGCTTTGGTGGTGGGGATTGGCATGTTCGCTGGAGTTGGCACGTTCACGTTTGGCTACGGCAAAGGTGCCAGCTACATGAGCAATAACCCGCAAACGTGTGTGAACTGTCATGCGATGCAGGGACACATGGATTCCTGGCAAAAAAGCAGCCACCACCACGTCGCAGTTTGCAACGATTGCCATCTGCCGCACCATCCAATCGGCAAATGGATCACCAAGGCGGACAACGGATTCTTTCACTCGTTGGCGTTCACGCTAGGCAACTACAAAGATCCAATCCAAATCAAACCTCGCAACAAACGGGTCACCCAAAGTACGTGTGTGTCGTGTCACCAGGACTTTGTCCACTCGATGTTGCCCGCCGTTACTGGTCAAGACATGCAACAGTGCGTGCATTGTCATAGCAGCGTCGGCCATGCCGGCCGTTAACACCTTCTTCACCTGAATCTCTTCACTTCAAGCTTTTTCTAACATGGCAACTCCTTCGAAACGTAGCTTCGGCTGGCTTTTTGCGTTGATCGCTTTGGTCGCTTTCGCAACCTTTGGCGTCGTTGCCTTGCTGGTCAATATCTTCGAACGCAAGCAAGAGGCACGAAAGCCGTTTGTGCGTTTGGTGGAAGTGAACGAAGTCAGCACCGATCCCAAGCCGTGGGGCGTCAACTTTCCGCTGCAATACGAAAGCTATCTTCGTACCGCCGATACCGAGCGAACGACCTACGGTGGCAATCATGCGATGTCGCCGAGCAAGCTGAAAGAGTTCCCGTGGTTGAAACGGCTTTACGCTGGATATGCGTTTAGCATCGAATACCGCGAGGCCCGTGGTCACGCCTACATGCTGGGCGACCAAGAGGTCACGAAGCGCGTCACCGAAGTCCAGCAAGCCGGTGCTTGCCTGCACTGTCACGCATCGATCGCCCCGACCTATCGCCGCATCGGGCTGGAAAAGATGGGCAAAGACGCCAGCGAAGCATCGCTCGGCGAATCATTCGACCAAGAAGCCGTGATGGAAGGCTTCAAGGCGGTTAGCCAAATGAAGTATGAAGACGTTCACGCTGAATTGACTAAGACGCCCGATGGTGTTGTCAAAGCGGCTGAAGGGGATCCGCACCTGGGTGACGCACACCCGGTTTCCTGCATTGATTGCCACGATCCTGAAACGATGTCGATTCGTGTCACCCGTCCAGGCTTCATCCTCGGCATCGCCAAATTGGCGGAGTCCGACGATCCGGTGCCACATTTGCCTAGCATCCAAAAGTGGCGTGATTCGAAGTCCAAAAAACCGTACGATCCCAACGTCGATGCGACCCGTCAAGAAATGCGATCGTTCGTTTGTGGCCAATGTCACGTCGAGTACTACTGTGCCAATAAAATGACGCTGACGTTCCCTTGGGGTAATGGCCTGAAGGTCGAAGACCTAGAAAAGGAATGGGAAGACACGACGTTCCCCGACGGTGAAGATGGTAAGTCCGGCGGCGAATTCTATGACTACGTGCACAAAGAAACCGGCACCAAAGTCTTCAAGGCGCAGCACCCTGAGTTTGAATTGTGGAGTCAAGGGATTCACGCTCGTGCCGGAGTCAGTTGCAGTGATTGCCACATGCCTTACGAACGCCAAGGTGCCACCAAGGTTAGCAGCCACTGGGTTCGCAGCCCGATGTTGAATATCAACAAAGCGTGCCAAACGTGTCACCATGTATCCGAAGGTGAGCTGCAAGCTCGCGTTGATACGATCCAAGGCCGCACGCAAGCGTTGATGGCCCGTGCTGCTTCCGCCATGACCGACATGCTCGACGCGATCGTCTCGGCCCAAGAAGCCGGAGCCAGCGAAGATGATTTGAAACCGATTCGCGAACTGCAACGCAAAGCGATGTGGCGATTGGATTACATCAGCAGTGAAAACTCCAAAGGCTTCCACGCTGACCAAGAAGCGGCACGCATCCTAGGCGAGTCGATTGACTACAGTCGCCAAGCCCAAGCAGCCGCCTATCGATTGGGCGGCTCGCCCAAGCTGAAAGAAAGCAACGATTCTGTTGCGCAAGCTGACTGATTTCGGCTTTCTGGCTGGTTCCCCTTCCCCTCGTTCGACTCCTCCCAGGGAGCTTTTGATCTCACATTTTGGCGAGGAAATCACACCCAAACCTCTCCCGGCGCAGAGGTCGTGCAGTTATTAAGTGCTGTGCCAATAACGCCTGGAGAACCCAGCCCGCGCAGCGAAAGGGGGCGAGCAGAGCCGTTTAGGCGAATGCGAGGTGTGGGCCGAGCACTGGATTGCGATGCATGTCGGGCGGCCACAGTCAGGCTGGCGTTCCCACAATCAACGCGTACTCTTTTAGTTCACCTTGAACCTCAATTGCCCAAAGCTCGAATGCTCTCATTCTAAGTGTTCGGTTGCCGGTGAGGTGACTTCCTGCACCGGGCTCGAGGACGCAGGCGATGAAGTATGCGCTCGATCACCTTCAATTCGACGTCGGTAAAAAGGTGATCCATCGCGATCTCAGCCGCCGGCGGTTACGAACTTGGGTTCGGGTTGCCAGAGGTAGAGGAACGTTGGCATCATCGATCGATCCATGCCGGGGACGCTCAGGGGTAACAGAGATGCGGTGGGCATGATCGGGGTGACGTCGAATTCGCTAAGTGCACGATCGTTGCTGCGTCGCAGCAACACGACGGGTGCATCGCTGGAAAGCCCCGCCATTTGACCGGCGATGTCGATAGCGTCATCGAGATAACCGGTTGAATCAATCAGACCTAATTCGACAGCTTGGCTTCCGGTCCAAACGCGTCCATCGAAGATAGGCGAGTTGGCTGTTTTGGACTCGTCGTCCTGGGAGTCTTCGTTGTCCAAGGCCATTTTGTCCGACTCAATCAGGTCGTTTGTCGCCGGCACGTTTAATCGTCTGGTGCGTTTGACTTGGGCGATGAAGCGTTCATGGAATTGGTTCGCCATCTCTTGCAAGATATCGCGTTCGTCTTCGTCCATTGCGCGTTCAGGCGATCCAAGGTCAATCTTTTCGCCTGCCTTCACGGGGACGGGAACGATGTTGTATTGCCCTAGAGTGTCTTCCATGTTGTAGCTGTTCAGGATCACACCGATGCCGCCGACAACGGATGTGGGGTGGGCCACGATTTGGTCGGCATGGGTTGCGAGGTAGTATCCACCGCCGCAGCCTGTGGTCATCAAGCAAGCGACCACGGGAATGTCTCGACACTTCTTCAGTCGGGCAACATCGTTGGCCAGGATATCCGTCGCGGTAACTCCGCCACCGGGAGTGTTGATGCGCAGGACGACGGCGCTGATGGAACCGTCGCACTCGATCCGCCGCATCTTTTCACGGAACAAAGCGACCGGGTTTTCGCCCATCGTGTTGAGGCCGCTGAAGTTGCGGTTGACGATCAATCCGTCCACGTCGACGACTGCGATCCGCCCGCCGGCGGAGTGTTGGTTGCCATCGACCACGACGGACCGAATGGGTGTTGCGGTGTTGTCGCTACGTGAGACCGTTGCGACTTGGCCAGTCATGCGGATGTCTCCGTCGACGCCCATCTTGCCGCCCAAGTTCATCTTACCGCCAACCAACGCACGAATGGGATGTTGGCAACCGGATACGAACATGACGAATAGGCCAATCGTCACCATCCCAAGCAATTGGGTGTTTCGATTGTCACAGCGAGCAGCAATACCGAACATTTCGATTCCGTTCTTCGGCTGAAATTTCCGACAACGTTGCCGTTTCCTTGGCGCGTCGGCATGATAGGTCACATCGTTTGGAATCGACTTGATCGTCTGATTAGACGAGTCGAAACCAACTGTCACGTACAACCCGAGCAATCGACATGACTGAAACCGACCTCGCCGACGACCAAACCTCAGTGACGGAACTGAAAGCGGTCGTCCAGCAATTTGTGGACGAGCGGAATTGGCAGTCCTTTCACAACCCGAAAAACCTAGTCATGTCGTTGGCGATCGAAACGGCCGAGTTAATGGAGCATTTTCAGTGGTTGACGCCAGAAGAGGCATTGGTTGTCAAAGATGATCCCGTTCAAAAGCATGCGGTTGGCGAAGAGGTCGCTGATTGCCTAGCGTATTTGTTGGCGATTGCGTCGAAGTTGGAAATTGACCTGGCGACCACGTTGAAAGCCAAAATGATTCGTAATGCGGTGAAATACCCCGTGCCTGCGGACGGATTGGCGGAACCCTCGAAAAATGAAAATCGGAGATAATCGCGAACCTGATCGATATTGCCCTCGTCTTGACACTTGACGATAATGTCGTCATCGGGCCGCGATACGCGTCGTGGCAGAACTCCCGTACGTTGCATACGCCCGTTCTGGTTGGCACCTGGGCGTGTCGGCGTCAAATCATTTTGAAAGGAGGTGATCAAGTGGATTATTGCTGTACTAGCCAACGGGGTGGAAACCCTTGACGAAAGTCGGCGGGCTGACGCTTGGGTCGGCCACCCCACTCGCGATCACTTTCATGATGGGAATTAAGCACCTTGCGGCTTAATTTCTCGACTGAGAATAACGCGAGACTTACCTGCTTGTTGAGATGGTTACCTTGGTCTCAGCAGGCAGGTTTTTTATTGCGCTGGCGGTCATGGGATGGAAGTGGTGTCTGTGGCCGCCCCCATCATCTTGACCGTGGCTTCACGGCACGCGATTGAGCCGATGACGGCCCGCGTTGGCTCTGCTACTCTGGCACGAGTCGAATATCTGGTATTCCGTTTGTCCGACGATCGAGGGTTAACCCATGGTCGACAAATTGGCAGTGAGTCTTGGAGGATGGCCCGAGTTGGATTTTGGGCTAGCCGATTGCACGCTTGTCTCAGTTCCTTGCGGTAACCGGGACGTGCGCCCCAGCGGTCGTCAGAATCAGCCTCAGGACTAAGACCGGATCGACACCACGTGTCCCGCGGTTTGCCTCGGCCCCGCATCGTTTCTCCACCTCCCACCCATGCCTCTCGGCTCACTTCATGCTATTTGCTATCGGACAGTTAATCGCTGGTTCCTTGTTGTTGTTGATCGGCGGGGAAGGCGTCGTTCGCGGTGCCTCGCGACTGGCGATCCTGGCCCGATTGAGTCCTCTGTTTGTTGGATTGACGGTGGTTTCGCTGGGGACCAGCGCACCTGAAATGGCGGTTAGCATCTCGACCGCGCTGGAAGGTAAAGCAGACATCACGATTGGCAACGTGGTGGGCAGCAACCTCTTTAACATGCTGGTGATCATCGGCTTCAGCGCGATTGTTGCGGCGCTTCCGGTGGATCGACAAATTACACGTTTTGATGTTCCAGTCATGATCGCGGCTTGTGTTGCGATGGGAGTGCTTGGCTACGACGGCAACATCAACCGGATCGATGGGATCATCTTGTTGATCGCCATGCTTGCGTACTTCGCGATCTCGTATCGATTGGGAAAGGAGCAGCCATCGGAGGACATGAAGGAGTTCGTTGAGGATGTCGCGGGCTCTCCCATTGAATCGGATTCTCTTGGCAAAAAAGCGGTTGCGGTCCTACTTCAATTGTTGATTTTGGCTTTGGGCATCGGTGCATTGATCTTAGGTTGTGAATGGTTCGTGGCTGGATCGGTCACTTTTGCACGTCACTTTGGTTTGTCTGAAGCCGTGATCGGTTTGACCATCGTTTCGGTAGGCACGTCGCTACCGGAGCTGGTCACGTCCGTTGCGGCGACTTTGAAAGGCGAGCGAGGCATCGCGATCGGCAATGCCGTCGGAAGCACGATTCTGAATATCCTTGCGGTCTTGGGCGTTGCTTCGGTGGTGTCGCCGGTTGGCATCAACGTGCTGCGTTCGATCGCCATCATCGACGTCCCCGTGATGATTGGAGCGGCTATTCTGAGCTGGCTTGTGCTGCGGACCAGTCACGTAGTGACTCGGTACGAGGGCGTCTTTTTAGTACTGCTGTATTGTGCTTACATCGTTTATCTGTTGATTGCCAACGACGCGATTTCAACTCCTTGGTGATCCCATGAGCCGGATTGAACGTCTTCGCTACTCGCGTCGTCAACTGGTTCAGATGATCGGTGGGAGTGCGGCTTTATCGGCCATTCCCGCCGGTTGTGATTCGCTTCAGCGATTCGTCTCCGGAGCGTTGCCCGCCGCGGGCGAACTGTTGTCACCCAATCGTGAAGCGGGCCACCGCTTGCGTTTGCCAAGTGAAGAACGTTGGGCATCGATCCAAGCTTTGCCAAGTGATCATTCGCCTGCTCGCCATCAGTGCGTGATCATCGGTGCCGGTGTTGCGGGGTTGTCCGCAGGGTGGCATTTGATGGATCAAGGCATCGAGGACTTTGTTGTTCTTGAGCTGGAATCGGTTGTGGGCGGGACCGCTCGCAGTGGGCAGACGGATGGTTTTCGCTATCCATGGGGAGCGCATTACTTGCCGGTTCCCCAAGCCGATAACCAAGATTTGATCCGCTTTTTACAGTCATGTGGGGTGGTAGATTCGGTTCAGGAAAACCATGTCATTGCTTCAGAACAGTTCTTATGTCGCGATCCCGAAGAACGTGTGTTCGCACAAGGACGTTGGTGGCAAGGATTGATTCCAAACGGCGTTTTGACAACGGCCGACCAGGATGAGCTGAGTCGTTTTACGGACTTAATGATCGGTTGGTCGCAGCGGAAGGGAAGTGATGGAAAACCTTTCTTCTCTCTTCCCACGTCGACGTGCAGCACCGATCAGGAAGCGAAGTCACTCGATCAGTTATCGATGTCCGAATGGCTAGCGAGCCAAGGTTTTCAGTCGAACGTGTTGGCGTGGTTGGTGGATTATTCCTGTCGAGATGATTACGGATTAACGGCGGATCTAACCAGTGCATGGGCAGGCTTGTTCTATTTCGTCGCTCGGATGCGAGGCGATTCAGGTGAAACTCAGGAAGTACTGACGTGGCCGGAGGGCAACGGGTTTTTAGTCGATCAGTTGCGACATCCGATCGGCGATCGCGTTCGCGTAAATCAAGCGGTCATGGAGGTGATCAAGTTGGACGATGGATCGTTGCGGGTGCAGGCCTTTGATACTTTGAAACAAACCAAGACTGTGCTTCATGCGGATCAAGTTGTCATGGCCTTGCCGCAATTTGTGGCCAACGAAGTGTTATCGGAAAACCTACGGATGGAATCGTGGTCAGACGCGAGGCAAGCATTTCAGTATGGAACTTGGTGGGTGGCGAACGTCCATCTGACGGACCGACCGGCGGAGACAACGTTTCCGATGGCGTGGGACAACGTCGCGTTTGGCGGGACGTCGTTAGGCTACGTGAATTCCGTTCATCAAATCGGCCGTGACCATGGGGCGACGGTACTGACGTGGTACTCCGCAATTCCCGGCGATACGCCCCAGGGCGTTCGAGAGCAGATGTTGCGACTGACGTGGGCGGAGGCCGCCGAGGCGGTGATATCCGATTTGGAGACCATGCATCCGGATATCCGAGGATTCATTTCCCGGATCGACGTGATGTTGTGGGGACATGCAATGGTGCAGCCTCGTGTCGGTACGATCTATCACCCGTCGCGGCAAAAAGCGTCAACTCCCCGAGGCAACGTGCATTTTGCCTGTACGGATTTGAGCGGCATCGCTTTGTTCGAAGAAGCGTTTGATCACGGACGCCGCGCTGCTAGATCGGTTGCAGAGCTTATTGCTCACGCAACTTAGTACGTGCTTTCAGACGTTCGATCAACCGTGATACGACGGCTGGATTCTGCGACGCCAAGTTGACGGCTGGATCGGCGTCAAAGTCATAAAGCTCGGCTTGACCATTGGGGTGCAGCACCAATCGATGTCGATCGTCACGAATGGTCGTCGCTTTGGCATACGCAACGGCAGTATGCCCGGAGGCTGATGGGGCTTTTAGGATCGGCTCGATCGAGACGCCGTGCACGAACTCGGGTTTGGGTAGCTCGGCGAGACTACAAAGCGTGGGGAACAAATCGATGGTTTCCACGATCGATGCTGAAGGCTCGCCTGGGCTGGGGATGCCGTCGTAGCTGATGATCAGCGGTGAGTGCAGTGACTCTTCAAAGAGGGTGTGTTTTCCCCACACCGCGTGTTCGCCCAGATGCCATCCGTGATCGCCCCAGAGAACAATGATCGTGTCATCGCGAAGCTTGAGCTGGTCGAGTCGATCGAGTACTCGTCCGACCATGGCGTCAGCGTAGCTAACGCAGGCGGCGTAGTGCTTGCGGACGAGAGTGGCAAACTCATGATCTTCGTTGGGGTTCTTGCCCCATCGATTGTATCGATTGAACTCGCCTGACTTGTGCCAAGTCGAGAGGCCTTGGGGGCGATCGGGGTGGGGAATTGGCGGCAACGTCGCGTCTTCATAGGGCTGCATGTATTTGGCTGGTGAGCCAAACGGCAGGTGAGGCCGGATGATGCCAACGGCTAGGAAGAATGGTGACGATTCATCAGCGGCAAGAAGATCCAGTTGCCCCAGTGCCTGGTCAACGATCAGACCATCGGGATAGATCGAGTCGGGACCTTCAGCTGACTGAAACACATCCATGGTGCTGGCGTCATTTCGGATTTCGCCGTTCGCTAGGCCATGCATTGCACCGCGCGGGTGTTGCCAAGGTCCGGCCGGCAGGAGATGTCGATCCCAGGAATGAGGCATTTCGAGTTTAGATTCGTCGTTCCAGTCTTTCCCGCCGCTTCCGCCCGGATGATGGGAAACTTTCCCAACCGATACAGTGGTATAGCCGTGTTGGCGAAACCACGCAGGAAGACTAGGGGGTACTTCGGCGGATTTGGAAATTGCGTCTGCTCGACTGAAGATCGCATTGTTATTGGATGGCCCGTATCGCCCCGTCAGCAATGCAAACCTGGATGCGCCACAGGTCGGAGCTTGGACGTAGTGACGTTGAAAGAGTCGGCCCTGGGATGCGAGTGCATCAATGTGAGGCGATTGGATGTAATCCTTTCCGTAGCATCCCAGTTCAGGCCGCAGATCGTCCACGCAAATCAGTAGCACGTTGGGGGAACGAGGCTCTGCAAACGCGGTTGGTAAACATGTCGCACAAAGAAGTAGTAACGTTGAGCACAATCGGGGCATGATTCACTGGCCTGTATCGATGGGGGCAAAAAGGCGGGTGGATTGGGTGCGGATAACAAAGGGTGGGATTGAACTTGGGAATCGAGCGAACCAAGATGGTAGCCTAGCGGCGTTTCGAATTCCCGTTTCTAGCAGGAAATTTGTCTGTGATTGTCTTTCCACAATACGGATTGATGCCGCGTTGGCCTGAAAACGGGCAAGCGTTCATTCACCCCGACGATGTGTCGCTGGTTGCGCGGTTGATTCCGAGTGAGCGTGTCTTGCGCCGCGATTCCTATGATGGAACGTATTACCACTATCGCTATGGTGATCTCGCGTTCCGATTGCGGCCCTGCATGTGGTTGCCGATCGAAGGCGAAGGTTTGGATTTGGCCGATGAAGTGGAAACCACCGGCGTGGGAATGGAACGTGAATTGTTTGTGGGTGTGGTGACGGGGATGTATTACGTTCGTCGCAAGGGACGCATCCTGTACCGGCTTCGGCGTGGAAACCAAACAATTGGTCGGCTCTACGTTCGTGAGCACCTGAGATTACTGACCGAGAAACGCCGTGTGCGAAAAGGAGAGATTGATCACCCGACCCCCAAATGGAATGGGGCCGGCGACCGAATCGGCGGTTTGGTGGATGATGAACCCGAGTCAACATAACCAAGTCATTTCCAGTTAATTCGACCGGGCCAACCAATTACGTCCGCGGTCAGGAAGAAGAGACCCGACCAGGGTAGTCAACACCGTAAGATGTTCGGCGGAGTGGGACGCGTTGGTCGGCATTTCAGTTGCTATGCACCACCATCTCCGTTTAACGACCATTCGATCCTGGTTTCGCTTGACCTCAGGCTAATCTCTCAATTGCGAACCAGACTTTGATTGGCACCATAAGAAGCTAAGCTTGAACCCATATCTGGGTTGAAAGCTGTTTTACATAAACTCTTGTCTCAACGTGCAGTGAATGCGTTGCGACACCAACGGAGCCCCCTCGTGAATACGAATATGGATTGTCCGACGATTGCCAACCTGCAAGAGCTGCTTGATTCCGGCTGGAAATCGAAAAACGTTAAACAAGAGATCCGTGACAACTTCTCGCGAATGCTTGCCGGCGGCGAAGAGCTCTACCCGGGCATCGTAGGATATGAAGATACGGTCATTCCTGAGATTAACCTGGCTCTGCTCGCCGGGCATGACATGTTGTTCTTGGGTGAAAAAGGTCAGGCGAAGAGCCGTTTGATGCGCCAGTTGGTGCAGTTCTTAGATCCGTTCGTGCCGTACATCGATCATCCCGAATTGCCGGTTCACGAAGACCCGGTGAAGCCTATTTCATCGCTGGGGCGACGTCTCGTTCAAGAGAACGCACCGAAGGACATCCCAATCGCTTGGTGGCCTCGCAAAGATCGGTATGCTGAGCGTTTGAGTCCGGGAACCAAGTTCGCTGACATCATCGGAGAAATTGATCCGGCCAAGTTGACCGGTGGCGTCAGTATGAGTTCCGAGGAAGCGTTGTCGTTTGGATTGATCCCGCGAATGCATCGTGGCATCTTTGCGATGAACGAATTGCCGGAGCTAGATGACTTGGTCCAGGTTGGCTTGTTCAATATTCTGGAAGAACGCGACGTTCAAATTCGTGGCTATCCGATCAAGTTTGATGTCGATGTCATGATCCTGTTTTCGGCGAACCCAGCTACTTACAATCGTAGCGGTAAGGTCATTCCGCAATTGAAGGACCGCATCGGCACGATCGTGCAAACTCACTATCCCCGCGAACGCGACCAGGGCATTGAGATCTTGCAACAAGAAGTCGGGGAGGATTTGGGCGGGGATTATCCCGTCCATGTGCCGTACTTCATGTATCAAATCATCGAAGAGATCACCAACCGTGCTCGTCAGAGCAAGTACATCGATCAAGCGTCCGGCGTCTCGGCGCGATTTTCGTTGGCGAACTTTCGCACCATCGTCGCGTCGGCTCGGCAACGAGGCATCGTTTGTGACGAAAAGCCAGCGGTGCCCCGAATTAGTGATCTAGGACATCTCTATTCGAGTTCGCTGGGCAAGCTGGAGCTCGACTTGATGGGCACGCATCAGATGAGCGAAAAGCAGGTCATTGATGCTGTGATCGCTGAGGCCATTCAGACCGTGTTCAGCGAGTATATCGAAGAACATGGATTGGCTGAGATCGCGGAGATTTTCCGTGGCGGCGTGCGAGTGGAAGTAGGCGATCTGCTTCCTAGTAGCGTGTATGCCGAACGTTTGCAGCATGTTCCGCCTGCTTGGGATCGGGCTTTTGAAGTCAACGCAAGTGAGGACGAAGCAATGCGTGCCTCATGCGTCGAGTTCATTCTGGCGGGGCTCTACAGTATCGATAAGATCAGCCGCTCACAAAAACACGGCAAGATTCAGTACGAAACTTGATTGCGTGAATTCCGGTCAAACGAATACTGGTCAAGCGATTGACTGACAGTAATCAGGGCTGACGGTTTGCAGCGCCGTCATTTGGGTCACTGGCATCATCGAAATGCAACTTCCTGCATTGATCTGAAGAGACGCTCAGTCGGTTTAGCGACCGCCCACCATGATTTGACCGACGAGTAACCAGACAAAAGTGAAAGCGACACCGAATGCGGTGTGGACTGCGTCAACGTTCATTGAAAGCACCTCAGGCAGAGATTGATCACTCATCAATTGCTCGGATGCAATTCACAAGTGGTAAGGGAACGGAAAGTGGGCCGTTTCCCTGGCCTGAGTGCTAGCGGGTTTCGAGGAGGGATCGCACGAGGTGCAAAACTTCACTGACGAAACCGGCTGGCGGTATTATTCCATGCGGAGTATCCGACGCCGCACAAGTAGTATCGGAATCGCAGCAAGGAAAGTTGCCAAAAAGATTTGCTGGTCCTAGGGACTGCCTAACCGGCAATCTTTAACAGCACGCGTGGAGCCCAATCGATTGGTTATTGCTCACGCCTTGTTTGGTTCTTGTGCTCGCAGCGGACGAGATATCGAGCCTATCTGCAAGACTCATTTGGGTGCCGTTAGCCCGTTACGTCTGCAGGTTGAGGATCGCTTTTGGGACTGTCCCACTTTGCCGGCCAAGTGAAGATGAAGGACGCTCCTTTACCCACTTCGGATTCAATCCAAATGTCGCCGCCCAGGCTGGTGATCTGCTTCTTCGCAATTGCCAATCCCATACCGGTGCCGTCGACATCGGTAGCGATGCGCTGATACATCTCAAACACTTTTTGATGGAACCGAGGGTCGATCCCAGTGCCGTTGTCGGTGACGGTGAACTTGCATTGGTCCCCTTCCCGCGAAGTTTTCACTTCGATCGTACCTTCACCACCTTTGTCGTTGTACTTGATGGCGTTGCTGATCAGGTTCAGCAAGACTTGATGGAGCGGCGTGCGAAGGGTCTCGATGGTGGGCAAACGGTTCGCTGCCGTGATGCGGAAACCTTCGGGGAAATCCAGCATCGATATGATTTCAGCCAGAAGATTTCCGACATCGACCGCCTCGGGGTTTTTTTCAGTGCGTCCAACCCGCGAGTAATTTAGCAGGTCGTCCAGCAAGTTTTCCATCTTGTTAACGCGTTCCTGCATCAAGACCAAGTGCTTTTGCGACTCGCTTGGCAGTAAGTCACCGCAATCTTCGCGGACCCAGGTAGCAAGATGATTGAGTCCGCGCAGCGGGCTTTTCAGATCATGGGAGGCGACGTATGCAAAGTGATCAAGTTCCTCGTTCACGCTCTCTAGTGCAACGGCTTTCTCTGAAACCTCTTTTCGCAACCGTTCGGAATCAACGAGTAACTCGTTCGTTTCTCGGTTCCTGTCGCTGAACACCTGCGCCGCTTGTGCCATTCGGCCAATCTCATCATTGCGGTCTAACGCGGGGATGGTTTCCATCGTTTCGCCAGCACCCAGACGCCGGAATGTTTCGGTAATCAATGATAGCGGCGAAATAATTGTCAGGGACAATCGAGCCGCGAGTGCCGCGGCGAGTACGATCGCGGCGATCGAAGTCAAAATGGCAACGATTCGAATATTGCGGTTCGATGCACGCCGCGCCATTCGATTTTGGTCTCGTTGAAGCTCGACCTTGTCTTTTAGGCGATTGGAATAATAGGTGAACTCTGAAATCTCGCCGGCCATGACCACATTGGAATAGAACATGTAGCTGCGGGTTGCCTGGAATGCCCGCGTGCCCAACTGAATGAACTTGGCGAGTTCTTGATCCAGCTTTCCTTGGATGGCGGTGACTTCCTCCCGGTCCGCCTGATCAGCAACGTCTTTCATGAGTCGGCGGATGGTGGCAACGGAACTAATCGCCGATGCGAAGTCGCTAGATCGCGGGTTGATGAAGTACTGCTGCAATGATTGGCGAGCGTTGAGATACGCTTGAACTCCGTCGATCAATTGGTTGTCGATCATGACAGAACGATTCGTTGTGTTAGACAGTACCTGTTCTTGCAATTCGTCGATGGTTTGGTTGACCTTCACGTCTTGTTCTGGCAAATCAATCTGCACCAATTGAGTTCGCAGCTTACGTTCTTCGGTGGCTTGTTCCAGTTGATCGCCGAAGGTCATCAACGAGCGACGCATCCGCTGAAGCAACTCTCGCATGTCGCTGACGTCGTCCTGGACAATGACGTTGTCGATTTGGTTAAGCAACGATAGCTTGATCGAGATCGCCCCTTCGAGCTGGGCGGTGCCCCCAGTCTGCAAATGCTTTTCGGCTTTGGCCTTCAGTTCTTGGATATCACGGTCAATCTCACGGATCGAAGACGCGGTGCGTTCGGATTGCTCGTAGACCTTAAAGTTGTTGGACCAGCGAGTTTGGTTCACCCAAACGACGACCGTGCTGAAGACACACACACCCACTAAAACAGCGCACATCGCGTAGATGCGTTGTCGCAGGGAATAGCGGAGAGCGAAGTCAATCACGGTAAATTCTCGATGGGCTGAATTCAAGTTCGGACAACGCGAAACGTTGTCGAGGAGGATGTTCTAACTGGAAAGAAAGTCGTTCCATCGCATCAGGCTGTATTCGTAATTTTCCATCACGGTGTTCCAGACCGCGACATTGGAAAAACGCTTTTCGTATGAGCCGCCATCTCGGCATTGGCCCTTGTTGGCGACTTTGGATCCGTCGGTGCCGACCAGTTCTTCGGTCGCGGGTTTGCCTCGATACCAGAAATCCCATTCCGCATCGCTAAGAAAGGGTTGCGAACGTTTGGGATTGGAGATGTAGTAGCCCTGTCGAGCGATAAACGCGCCGGGCCATCCCGATAGCCACCAGTTCATGTACTCGTAGGCGGCGTCTTGAGCCTGAGTGGTCGCGGCAGCAGAAAGGCACATCACGCCGTGCCATGCACGATACCCTTCACGGGGAGAGGCGTAGACGCAATCGATACCTTGTCCACGCAGTTGGTAGACGGCGGGTGAGAACATGCTTTCGATGCTTGATTCGCCCCGCTTCATCAATTCAACTGAAGCCGGCACGCTGCTCCAGACGCCTCGGAAATGACCGGACTTTCGGTACTTCAGCAGCACTGTGAATAGCTGGTCGAGTTCTGGACGTGTCATGTTCCCGATGTCACGGAACTGTGCTAGCCCTTTCGCTTGGGCGGCCAGGGCCAAGTCAAAAAGACCGATAGTCGGTTCGTTGACAATCGCAACTTTGCCGTGATAGGCATCGTCCAACAACCAACTCCAGCTTTCCGTTTCATAAGGGACTCCACGTTTGATTTTGCTTGCGTCGTACCCGAACGAATCCACATTGTGGACGTAAGGCAGGTAACTGACCTTATCGGAAACCCGGCTGCCAAGTGAAAGATCGTTTTGGACGTAAAGAATCTGGTTGGGTGCGTCACCAGCGCCCAGCCGAGCATCTGGTGTGAGACGACCTTGCGTGGTCAGTTGATTGATTTCAGACCAATTGCGAATTCGTGTCGAATCGATCGGTTGGATTGTCTGTGCCTGCCAGAGGACCCGGATGCTGTTGGACCACTGTTCATACAAGTCGAACGATTTTGGTTGGGTGGACGCTTTGTGAAGCACTTGCGCGCTTCCGCCAGGGGCGAACTCCAGTTCGATGCCTAGATCTTGTTGCGCCTTCAATCGCAACTCTTCCTGAAGTGTCACATGGGTGCCGAGGACCCGCAGTTTCCACTTTTTGGGTGTGTGGATCACGACTCCAGATTGGGCCTTTGCGACGGGCAGCGATGCAAGCGAAAGTGAGGCAGCGCACATCTTCAACGCAGTTCGACGGTTGCACTTGCGCTTCAAAATTCGCACTCCTGTCCAGTTTATTGGCGTACTGACCGTCAAAACACGTAGAGAGGCCAGTGGTGGATTCAATAGTTGGAATGAAGTATGGGACGCAAAAGGAGAAAGCGTCGATGCTCAAATTGTTGAATTTTAGGTTCTGACCGTTTGCGGCTGATCATTCATCTGTAACTGGATCATGTCGCGGTACCGACCGCCCCGCTGAAGCAATTCTTGGTGGGTACCGATCTCGCTGACCTCACCGTCCTCAAGCACCACGATCTGGTCTGCACCCACGATTGTGCTGAGACGGTGTGCGATGACAAAAGCGGTTCGGTCCTGCAGTAGCTCTTCCAGGCTGCCCTGGATCAAACGTTCGCTCTCGCTATCGAGATTGCTGGTCGCTTCATCGAGGATCAAGATTTGCGGGTCGGCTAGGATCGCACGAGCGATAGCCAATCGTTGTCGTTGTCCACCGGAAAGTTTGACACCGCGTTCGCCAATAAGCGTGTCGTAGCCTTCTTTGAATTTCGAAATGAATTCGTCCGCCGCTGCCGCTCTGGCCGCTTGGATGACCATTCCGCGATCGGCACGTGGTTGAGCGTAGGCGATGTTTTCGTGAATGCTACCGTCGAACAAGAAGACATCCTGTTCGACTATCCCTAACAACGATCGATAGCTCGACAATTGAATGTCGCGCAGGTCGACACCGTTGTAGAACACGGCTCCCTCGGTGGGATCGTAGAACCTAGCGATCAAATTGGTGAGCGTCGTCTTGCCGGCGCCGCTGCGTCCCACGATCGCCACTGTGTGACCGGACTGGACGTTCAGCGACACGTTTCGAAGGACGGGAGTGTCTGAGCCAGGGTAGGCGAAGGAGACATTTTGCATCGCAATCGCGCCGCCTCGTACCTCTGTCGACAAACGAGAAGCCCCTTCGCGGCTAGGGAGTTCTTCCTCGACGTCCAGTACATCCAAAATGCGATCGAGCCCGGCCAGATTGTTCTGGAAAGTCACGGCGCTACCGGCGATGGTGGCTAGCGGATCCAACAGCATCGTTAAGTAAACCAGGAACATCATTAAATCACCAAGGGTCAAGTCACCCTCGATAATTTGAAACCCGCCGTAGAGCAGCAGACCGGTTGAAGCCAAGGGAATGATGACTTCCCAAATCGTTTCGATGATTCGCATCCACCACCATGTGAAGAGTTGTTGGCGGACCAGGAAGTCGCCTTCGCGAACATAGCGAGACGACTCGCTGCGGCGCGCGAAAACGTGCGTACCACTCGGATGCCGCCGAACGTTTCGGTTGCGCCGCTATCGATCCGTTGACGTTGTTTGCGGACATCACGAAACAATGGCCGGATGCGGTTGATATAGGTGCGGTGCGTCAGCCACACGATCGGTAGCAAAGCGAGCCCGCCGAGCATCAACTTCCAATCCACAAACATCAAAATGATCAGCGACCCGATGAACTGCACCACCGCCCGCCAGGGGTTGTACAGCATGCTGAAAATCATCTCCGAAACACCACCAGCGTCTTCGCGAATCAAGCTTGCCACTCCGCCACTTTTCATCGAGTAGACGTGATGAAGAGGAAGCCGAACGGCGTGATCGAAGACGTGGCGACGAATGGATACCTGCGATTGGTTTACCGCTTTGGTTGCTAGCCATCGGCCGGCCAAGTTGGCAACTGTACCGATTAAGGTGATCACGGTGACGGCAATAGCGATCCCGACAAGGGTTCGCATCGGGCTAGAAACGGGATCGCCAAGGATCGCTTGCACGCTTTCGAATTGGGACATCCATCCAGGCAGAGGTTGTGCCGGGCGAGTCAAGACAGAGTCAATCGCGAGCTTGGTACCCAGAGGTGGTACCAGTCTTAGTGCGATGCTAATTGTCAGGAAGCCCAACGCGGCCACGATGGTGGCGCGATGTCCTTGGATCAATCCCCAGAACTCACGAAAGAGTTCCCAGAATGAACGTTCCCGGTCACCAATCTTCTTGGAGCTGCGGTCGGTGGAACCGTGCCCCGAACCATGACCACGTTGATTCTTGGAATCGCGGTTGCGGCTGCGGACGGTTTGTCGATAGTCGTCGAATCGAAGGCGACTGGGTTGGATGGGCATCTTGACTGTTTACCTGAATGCCGTTCGGGGCGGCAACGTAACCCTGGGTGGGTTGAGAATTTGGAAAGGAAGCTGGCTCGTCGAACAAGGCCAATCGGGCATGTGATCGGTTGAAAGTGTGATCGATCGGGCTTGTGACCAATCTGGCGTCGTTGGCTACTACTACGCGAAGTCGAGTTAGATGATGGGATGCTGTAGTGGGCCGTCAACGGCATGGCTGATTGATAGCGGGAATATTTTGTTCAACTTTTTTAGTGGACGTGAATCTGGGTGGGCGACTCAATAGAGGGATGCGCCTTTGGCAACTTCGGTGCCGTTCCAGATAGCTCGGGGAAGCTGAAGTTGCGGTAAATTGAAACTTTGGCGTTTGGCGATGCGAATGTTGAACAGGATTTGAAGGCTGTAATCCGGAGCACATCAAAAATTAACTTGAATGTGTCGAGTCTCCCCCATATCAATCTAATTACCAAGGTGTGTTGTACGCGCCACGCAGTTTTCCTGACCGACCCCTTCGTTCGGTGGTAACCTATCGAAATGGCGGGTGTTGGATTGCGGGAAAGTTACGACTCTGGAATGTAGCCTTTCAACGGTATGTGTCGTTTATGAGTCACATCACTTTTGCCTCACTGCGAGCTTTGCTTGTTCTATTTGTGGCTATCGGATTGGTTTCGATCAACGGTTGTGGATCGGGTGGCAATACGACCGTGGAGGAGTCGGGGGAGTACACCTTCGATGATGTCGCGGCCCAGATTCAAGCGGAAGAATCAGCCACCGACCAGGAGCGATGAGATGAGTTATAGCGCGAAGCCAACTCCTTCGGTTCGTTTTCTGTTCAAGCGACAACCGGCCAAGCGACAACCGGCAGGTTTCACCTTAGTGGAACTATTGGTCGTCATCGCGATCATTGGTGTGCTGGTGGGCTTGTTGTTGCCGGCGGTACAAGCAGCACGGGAAGCCGCGCGGCGAATGAGTTGTGGCAATAACTTTAAGCAGATTGGCTTGGGGTTCCACAACTACCATGCAGCGTACAACCAGATGCCGATCCACGGGACTGGTGCCACCAACGAAGCAAACAACAGTTCGACAGCAGCCCAGGATGATGATGGGACTGGTTTCACCCGTTTGGAATTGTCGTACTTGGTTGGACTTCTACCGTTTGTGGAACAACAAGCGGTTTGGGAACAAATTAGCAATCCAATGGTCGAAGAGGACGGAGATCTCTGGCCAGCGTATGGGCCGAGACCGATCGTGGGAGAGTATCCGCCATGGGCAACTAACATCACGACGTTTCGTTGCCCAAGTGATCCGGGTAACGGTTTGCCAGCGTTGGGACGCACCAATTATGCCGCGTGCACTGGCGACGGTTTCTATCATGCGATGGAAGGCGTCACCGTATGGACAGGTTCGGTTAGCAGTGGAAAATGGTTATATCAAACGGATTCCCAGGCGGTGATGCGTGCACGTTGTGGATTGCGTGGTGCGTTTGTTACTCGTAAGACGATGCGGTTTCGTGATATCACCGATGGGTTGTCCAACACCATTGCCGTAGGCGAAATCATCACCGGTTTACAAGACAACGATATCCGAGCGGTTGGGTTCGACAATACAAAGCACGGCAGCACGACTTTGAAGATGCTGAACAATCCTAAGCTGTGCGAAGAGGTTGCTCTGGATGATGGTTGGCTGGACCCCTCTCGGCCCGGTTTCTGGACCGGCGACACAAACACCTCGTCCGTGACTCAGCGTGGTTTCCGCTGGGCAGATTACCACCCAATGCACACTCAGTTCAACACGATCCTGCCACCGAATTCCGAGGTGTGTACGGTGTCAACTTCAGAACGTTATGGAGTCCTCCCCAGCAGCAGTCGTCATCTGGGCGGGGTGCATATCTTGTTAGCCGACGGCGCCGTCAAATTTGTGACCGATTCAATCGAGGCCGGGAACTCGAAGAGTGCCTGCGTTTATTGCGATGCGACTAGTTCAGGTGACGACAGTGCGTTGCCAGCCGGTTCGCGGAGTCCCTATGGGCTGTGGGGCGCACTGGGCACGCGAGCTTCGCGTGAATTGATCCAAGAAGCGTTCTAGGCAGCCTTCTGAACGGAATTTCTTTAGGTGATGGTCCGTCGTTAGTTCTCGATCGGCTATAATCGGGGGCACCTTCCAGAATAACGATATAAGGCCGTCCGATGAACGATCCATCCTACGAGTCCTGTTCACCTGGGTCTGGCGACTCGGGGGAATGCGGAGTGGCTTGTGGTTTAACCGATGTTGGCCTTCGTCGCAGTCAGAACCAGGATCAGTTTTTGATCGCTGAGCTTCGAAAGTCGATGCAGGTGCAAGCATCCAGTCTTAGTTTTGAGGCGCAGACCGACTTGTTTGGCGATGTGCGCGGCCAGTTGTGGATTGTCGCCGACGGGATGGGCGGGCATGCGGCCGGACAACGAGCCAGTCGCGTTGCAATGGATCAATTGATTCAACAGTTGCTCAACACGGTGCACTGGTTTTTGCAATCCGATCAAGGGCATCGTGGTGACGAGGCGGAGTTTGTCAGCTCCCTTCAACGAGTTTTACACGTCGCTCACGACGAGATTTTGTCGGAAGCGGAAAACGACCAATCCCAGCGAGGAATGGGAACAACGCTGACGATGGCGTACGTTGTCTGGCCGCGAATGTATGTGATTCACGTCGGCGACAGTCGTTGTTATTTGGTTCGCGACGGGGTTTGTGAGCAATTGACCACCGACCACACCTTGGCACATCAATTGGTGGAAGCGGGTGGACTGAAACCAGAGGACGAAGCCGATAGTCGGTGGAGCAATGTGCTTTGGAACGTTTTGGGCGGCAGCGGTGAGCACGAGTTGACTGCAGAAGTACGACGAGTGGACTTGCTTGAAGGCGACACCGTGTTGCTGTGTAGCGATGGCCTTAGCCGCTATTTGTCCGCGTCGGCTCTCGCGGATGTGATTGCCGAGGGAACCAGCAAGTTGGAATCGGTGTGCCAACGGCTGGTCGATCTCGCCAACCAAGCTGGTGGTGAAGATAATATCACGGTCATTGTCGCCAAGCCCGACCGAGCACAATTGACTGCTCGGTCCAAGCGTGACGATGAGCTCGATTTGCGGAATCTGCTATCCGATCCGGGGGGCTTACCCGATGAGTACTCCGATGCCGAGACGCTGCCCGGCTAATTTGGAACGCTGATTCGCCAACAAAGGCGCTGCTTAGCAAATGAGTGCGCTTGGTTGCCGAATAACTCGGAAATCAACAGTTAGCCACGAGGGCCTTGGCCATGAAATGGTGGGTGGCCGATTTGCCGCATTGGCTAACCCTTTGGAAGCGGCGATTTGGCAGTTAGAATGGAATCGTTGATTCCCGATCTACAATGGTAGCCGTGGTTCGAATCTTGATGGTTTTCGGATCACGCCTGATGTTGAGTCCTGCCTTTCCTCCCTACCGGTGCCCACCTCATGACAATGCGCTTACCCAACCCTTCGTTTCGGAATTCAATTTGGCAATCAATGTCATCTTCTGTTTTCGTGCCTTTCGCGATGGTCGCTACCGTTTTGGCTATTTCCCCGACGGGCGCGGTTTCTGCAGCAGAGACTGGTCAGGACACCGCATCGGTTGTCGTGACGCTGGGTGATTCGACCCTTACTTCGGGTGTTCCAGGGGAAGGTCCTTTAACCATCACCGAGGTTACCGAGTGGTTGGATAATCCCGCGAATCATCAGCAGCTTGAAGTTTCCTTGCCCTACGGGATCGATGCTGCCAAGGCAAATATCCATATTCCGGAAGACAATCCGATGACCCGTGCGAAAATAGAACTGGGACGTCAGCTCTATTTCGATACCCGACTCTCGTCCGACAACACTGTTTCATGTGCGACCTGTCACGCTCCCGACCAAGGATGGGGAGCCAACACGCAGTTTGGCGAGGGCGTTGATGGCCAGACCGGTAACCGAAACTCTCCTGTATCGTTCAACCGCATTTTGAGCCGGCATCAATTTCATGATGGTCGAGCCGCGTCGTTGGAAGAACAGGCTGTCGGGCCGATTGCCAACCCCATCGAAATGTCCAACACACACGAAAGCTGTGTCGAGACGTTAGCGAAGATTCCGGTGTATCGTGTGCAGTTCGAAAAGATCTTTGGTGACGGCGTCAATATCAACAACGTGGGAAAGGCAATTGCCACGTTTGAAAGGGCCATCGTGACCGGGCCGGCTCCGTACGACTACTACGCTCCGCTGGCCAACTTCGAAAAGGCATTTGCCGACGACTTGGAATACCTAGACGAAGAAGACCCCGAACTGGCTAAGCAATATAAAGAATTGAAAGCAGCGGCAGCAAAGCATCCGATGAGTGAATCAGCGATTCGTGGCATGGAATTGACCTTTGGAAAGGCCAACTGCACAGTTTGCCATGCGGGTGCCAACTTCACTGACGAGCAGTTTCACAATTTGGGTGTGGGCATGACCGCGGAAGATCCTGATCTGGGGCGGTTTGTGGTAACCGGCGACGAAAAAGACAAAGGTGCGTTCAAAACGCCAACGATGCGGAACGTTGTCGACTCGGGACCTTACATGCATGACGGAAGCCAGAAAACGCTGGAAGAAGTTATCGAGTGGTATGATCGAGGTGGCCACCCCAACCCGTGGCTTAGCGACAAGATGAAAAAGCTGAACCTGTCCGAGTCAGAGCGAGCGGACTTGGTCGCGTTTATGGTTGAGGGGTTAACAAGTGAATTCCCGGTCATTGAAACGGGACGGCTTCCTCAATAATGAGCGATCCCTTTTTCTTGCTGATTCTGTTCGGCATTCCGGTCGTTAGCCAAATCGTGTCATCACAGATGCGTAAGCGGTTTGTGCAATTTTCCCGTGAGCCGATGCCGTTGACGGGCCGACAGGCGGCCGAACGAATGTTGCTGGAAAAAGGAATTATGGATGTGCGAGTGATCTCGACCGCGGGCAAGTTGACTGATCACTATGACCCTCGCAACAAGACGGTGAACCTGAGCCAGGTGGTCTATAACGAAAGCAACGTTGCGGCTGTAGCCGTGGCCACGCACGAATGTGGGCATGCCGTTCAAGATGCGACAGGCTATCCGATGTTGACGGTGCGGTCGAAGATGGTGCCACTGTTGAAACTTAGCAACGTGGCACTGCCCGTGTTAGCGTTCGGCGGCGCCAGTATCTCTCAATTTGCTGGTAATCACGGGACCGCAATCTTGTGTCTGTTTGCATTGGGGCTACCAGCTTTGTTTAGCTTGGTGACGTTGCCAGTGGAGTTCAATGCCAGCCGCCGAGCACTGAACTGGCTCGAAGAGGTCGGGATTGCCGCCGGAGATCAGTACGCTGGTGCACGTAACGCTTTGTTTTGGGCAGCCATGACTTACGTGGTGGCCGCACTGGGGGCGATCGTCCAGGCGTTGTACTTTGCCAAGCTATTCTTAGGCCGGCGCTGAATGTCATTGTGACGCTACGCCGGCGGTCTTCCTTCGTCTTGAATGTCGTTTCCGTAGCGACGTTCTCGTGATTCGCGATCGCCACGTCGCGTGATCCAGCCAAAAAGGATGACTGCGACGATTCCGGCGATGACGCCGATCGCAGCAACCCGACCGATGAGGTTCACGCCGATTGGATCAGCAGATCGTGGACTGAGGTCTTCGATCACCCCGGCGACGATCAGCGGGGCGAATTGCTTTCCGCCATGAGCCGACATCAGGTCCGACTCGTAGCTCCAGAGACGATAGAAGAAACCCTCTACCTGAACCATAATGGTTTTGGTTTCCACGAGAGAGTCGTCATGGACGTCACGCAGGAAGTCGGGCAATGTCGCGGCGACAATGGTCACCGGGTACCGGTTTTCCATTACGATCGGCTCTCCATCGGGGACTTCAAGCTTCAATTGAACGTTTCCTAAATCGCCAATCGCGTCGATTTGGTAATAGAAGTTTCCACCGATCTGCTTACGACGTTCTTCGGACTCGACCGCAACTTGGGTCGCTCGAACGGTTTCAACGCGTAGTCGGATCCATTGTCCGGTGAACTCGCCGGGTGATTTCAACAGGTCAACCGGTGACGCCTCAATCACACTCCCCCGCAGTCGTTCAACCTCAATCGATTCCCGGTTCATCGTGACTCGTCGAGCGGCACCAATGGCTGGGAAGAATACCGGTGAGTCGCTGGACGATAACGGTTGACGGTCCAGTCGTGTGATCTCCGGTAATCGGCTCAAGTCGACTCCCGACGCGGATAGGAAGTCGCCGGCTGGGGACATTGGACGAGCGGGTGACCAGTGCAACCGTCCAGCGGCTCGAACGTCGATTTGAGGGTAGTTGCCAATCAATACACCGGAGCCGGTCAGGCGGTCGCCCGCGTCGAGTTCGACGGGAAGCGATTCAAAAGCGACGATTGTGAAGGTTCCATCCTCTCGTTGCAGTTTCGCTAGTTGAATGTCCTGCAGTTCAAGCATTTCATTGAGTTCGCTTGGGACTGGCTGAGACAGCAGTTCGACAATGGTTCCGTCGATCTCGATTGCCTCGCCAATCTGGATCTCTGTATCTGCGTTCGATCCGACTTGTGAATGAGCGTCATTCTGGCGTTGCAATAAAATGCCTTCGCTCAACCGGTTGAGGCGATAGATCAACTTAGCTAGCGACGCGTTGTCCCAATTCAGTTGGTTGAGACTTGAAACTTCGGCCGGTTCGGCGTCCTTCGACCAAGTGATCGATCTCAAACTGGATTGATCGAATCCTGGCAATAGGTCCACCATGGATTCGCCATAGGAGTTTGCGGGCAAGCAGCACACTAAGGCGATCAGTCCGGCTTCCAAGGTCACCGAGCGTTTGGATCGACGCTGACGCAACTGGCGATTGAGCGTTGTCGTTCGCCACATCACCCAGGCCGAAAAAATACCTCCCATGCCGATCGCTGCTAGCATAAGCCAAACCAGCGATGGCTGTGCTTCCGCCGCCGCATTGGAGGAATGCTGGACAGAACCCTGCGATACCGAAATAGCGAGGTTTCCATTGGATTGGATGGATTCGACATGCCCGACGACCACGGGAGTTAGTTCCGGTCCAGCCGCAGATTGATAAGACAGACGCTTTAAGAATTCACCATGAATCGTGGCTGTCGGCAATGGAGACTTGACTTCCCAGGTAGGTGTTTCGTCTTGCGTTACGTTTTCACTGGATGAAACGTTGGGTGACTCCTTGGATGGTAATATTAGGCCCTGCATTTCGGCAGGCAGCGTTGCGACAGCGACCAACCACGGCCGCGCGCTGGCATCCTTAGGCATTAACCAGAGATTCCAGTAGTGGTCGATGTCGAACGAATTCGAACTGGCGGTTACACGCTGGATCCGCACAACGTCACCCTGAACAATCATGCTGCGGCCGCGGTAGACGTTGGGTTGTTGAAGCAGCGGCAAGACGCCAGCGACCCGACCTTTTGAATTGATGGACCGAAGTAAATGGAACCGGCTTCCGGTTGAATGATGCATCGCAAGAGTGGCGGTAAGACCTGGTGCATCGGCGGAACGCCAAACCGTTCCGTCTTTGGACTCCATGATCAAGTGTGAGCGGCAAGCCATGGCCAAATAGACAGCGTCCCATTGTGTGTCGGCCTGTGGGGGATCATCGGAATCCGAGGTCGGCGTTGGCAAACTCACCTCTTCGGATTCTCCTGAGAGCCAATTTGCCAGGAAGTCGATCGCTTGTTGGGTGGTCCACTGTGATACCTGCTTATCGGCTGCGGCTTGGCGTTCTGGATCGAAGGGAGGTGTCGGTACGGCTTGGCTTATTGATGGATCCGCATTTGGTGATCGCAAGTCTACCGTTTGGGCACCCATCAAGGGGGATCGCTCTGGTACCACCGACTGTGCTTGCGCCGGAAAGAACACTTCGTAGACGACTGGTTTTGCGGCTTGCCGCATCAGAACGAGGACCAACGCGAGGACAACACCCAGTCGCACCACACGCCGCCAAGATTGATCCGGCGGTACCATTGTCGCGCCAGTTCCGCCTTTACCGTTGCGACGATAAAGCGGGTCGCGATGAAGTTGAGTGGGGATTCGCATGGGATTACCCGTAAAAGGTTGCTACGAGATCAAACTGACCTTAACCTAGAGCTTCGCCACAAAATGCTAAAGGTTTAGTTGGTTAAATTGTGGCCTTTTTTGGATCGTCATTCCCTTCGAAGCTCAACATGTCGCGATTGAACTTTTTACAGGTTGCTCCGCCACTTTGCCAACTTGCGAGCGAATTGCGGCAGATTAGTTGGTTGCGGCACTGTTTGGTTACCGTGGCGGTGCTTTCGTCTTTGATGACGGATACCCGCGTCTTTGCCCAGGGTGAGCCGGCGGCTGAGTTCATCAAGCAATTGCGAGCCGCAGAGTATTTCGATTTGGCAATTGTTTACCTTGATCGGGTTGATCAGTACCCCGGGGTCGATTCGGACTTCGTTACTTCGGTGCCGCTGGAAAAGGCGACAACCTACATCGATGCGGCCGTAGTCGCTCGGACCGCTACCGAGCGAGATGGGAAATTTGAATCAGCCGAAAAACAGTTGCAGGCGTTCTTAAAGAATCACGCTAACCATGGCCGCGCTAGTGAAGCCCGTGCACAGTTGGGCAAACTGAGAATGTTTCGCGCGTCGCAATTTTTGATTGGCGATGTCGACGAATCGAAAAAGAAAAAGGCTCGCGAGCTTTACCTATCGGCTGCGGCAACCTTCGACGAGATCATTGAAATTCTTCGAGGGAAGTTGGAGTCGATGAAAGGTGCTCGCATCGATGCGAAAAAGAATCCTGAAAAAGCCGCTCAACGCGATCAATATCGGTTCGAGTTTTTGATGGCGAAACACAACGCTGGTGAAGCTCGTCTGATGTATGCGGAGACCTTCGACAATCCCGCTAAGCAAGCCACCAAGCAACTCGAAGAAGCACTCGCGATCTACACCGATCTGAGTGACAAGTACGAGGCTTATGTACAAGGTGCGACGGCATTTTATTCGCGTGGCCGAGTGGAAAACATGCTCGGCAAGCGAGATCAGGCCCTCGACAGCTTTACACAGATGCTGGAACAGTCTGAGGTCGATGAGTTGCGAGAAGCTAAGGTGGGAGCCACGGTCGGTATGATCCGTCTGCATCTAACCGCCAAGAAGCCGGACGTGAATGCGGCCGTCAAAGCAGGCGAAGATATGCTGAAGACGTTACGGCCCGCCGAAGTTCGCATGCAGGTAGCACAGGAGCTTCGCGTCGAACTCGCACGGGCGTTGATTGCAAAAAGCAAAGATAAGTCGATTAAGAAAAACGACGCCACAAAAGCAGAGTTGTCGGCCCGAAAACATTTGATCGATGCAAGCAAGATTCCGGGAATCCACACCGACCAAGTAAATGACTTGCTTAGTGACTTAGGTGTGGATGCCAACGCGGCTGAAGAGATCGCCGAGATCCCCACAGCCGAAGATCCAACGAACTTCGATGAGGCATTCTCGTCATCGCGGCAACTGGTGCAAACCGTTCAGACGATGACGGAGCAACTGGAAGAATTGAAGAAGCAGAGCGGTAAGGAAGAAGAGGTGAAAGCCGTCGAAGAATCTGTCGCTCAGGCTCGCCAGACCGGTGTGGTAATTCTGCGTCGTGGAATTGCGATGATACGTTCGGATACCGACACCGCTCAAACAAACGAAGCCCGCCAGTTTCTGGCGTTCCTGTTACTGCAAGAGCAGCAGTTTCGAGATGCCTACGTGGTGGGGAAAGTGCTAGCTCGTTTTGCACCGGGGACCGACGTTGGCCTGCGTGGCGGATTGATCGCTTTAAGTTCTGCGCAGCAGATCATTGCCGGCGGTGAAGCTGATAATGATTTCTGGGTTTCTGAACTGAAGAGTTTAGGTGCCTATTTGGTAAAGACCTGGCCAGACGATCCCAAGGCAGCATCGGCTCAAGGCATCATGATTGTCATGGTGATGGAAAAAGGGGATTTGAAGCAAGCCGAGACGTTGGTTAACGAGATGCCCGAAGGAGCCGACCGAGCGAAGTACCAGCGTTTGCTCGGCCAGCTTTATTGGAATGAGTCGCTGAAGTTGCGCAGCGAGAAGCGGGACCAAGAGGCGGATGCCGTGCTGCCACTCGCTGCGAAGCAACTGACCCTAGGCCTCAAAGGAATTTCGGGTGGCTTGGTCGGCGAAGAAGCCATGCGTGCAGCTCTCGTGCTGGCCAAAATCAACCTGCGACAAGATAAGCCGGACGACGCTGTCAAGGTTCTCGACAACAAGAACTACGGAGCAATCACGCTCGCCAAGAAACTGAAAAACGAGTCGGATGACTTCGCCTTTGATTTGTATCGCACCGAACTGCAGGCGGTCGTTGGGCAGATGACGTCAGCAAGCGGTAACAACGAACAATTGCTGAAACGAGCTTCTTCCACGATTGATCAACTTCGGGCCACCGCAAAAGATGAAGCGGGCAAGAAAAAATTGATTAGCACGTTTCGTTTACTGGCATCGGATATTCGTAGCCAAATTGAAAGTGTGCCGCCGGATCGCAAAGTCAAATTGATCGATGCATTCAACGTGTTCTTGGCACGCATATCCGAAATCAGTGACGATAGTGCCACGCTTCAGTGGGTGGGACAAACGCTGATGGGAATGGCGGAAACGGCGATCCCACCGGGCCAATCGAAAGCCAGCGGGCAAGCCGCTTCATTGCTTGATACCGCAGTGAAGACGTTTGAAGAGCTAAAAGAAAAGCCGGATTCGCCTAACACGATTCGATTTTTGTTGGGGCGAGCAGAGCGTTTGCGTGGGAACTATTCCAATTCGCTGAAAGAGTTGCGAGTGATTCTGAAAGAGAAACCCACCATGATCGATGCTCAAGAGGAAGCGGCACTTGCTTACGAACAGTGGGCTGCCACCTTGCCAGCTAAATACGCACCCAGTGCCTACCGTTCGGCGTTGTCGGGTGGGAAAGAGCAGATCGTTTGGGGATGGGGCAAGATCAGTCAGGCGTCGCAGCGAAATCCTGCTTTCAGAGAACGCTTTTTTAACGCTCGTTACCACGTTGCACTCTGTCGATTCTTGCAAGGCAAGACGTCCCAAAGTGAGCCCGTGATCAAGCAAGCGATCAAGGACATCACGTCGCTGGTTGTACTGTACCCCGACATGGGCGGACCTGAACAACGAGCCAAGTTTGATGCCCTGCTCAAGGAAGTGCAAAAAGCTGCTGGCGAACCAGTGACTGGTTTGTCTCCCCTGCCTGCGGCCGACGCAGTGGGCGACGCTGCTTGAACCTTTTGCCTACAGATCCCTTTTCAACCTTTGAAGTTTACCGATTCATGACTGCTACTCGCACTTTGATCGCTGCGGCGATTTGCCTTGCCGTTTCACTGGTTTCCGGCACGGCTTCGGCTCAAACGGACCGTCTCTATCCCACAGACGGTGAAGTGGTGATTGGGAAGATCAAGACGATCAGCAAGGAAGGCGTCATCATTTCAGCGGGCGGAAAGGATCAAACCTTTTCGGCTGGCGATATCCAGCGTGTGCTTTTTCAAGGCGACCCACCTGAGTTGACCCGCGGTCGCGATTTCATTTTGGATGGCCAGTACGACCAGGCTTTCGATCAGCTCAAACAGCTCGATCTGGAAAAGATCAGCCGTGACGACATCCGTAGCGATGCGCAGTTCTATCTGGCGTTATCGCAAGGCGAGATGGCCCTTGCGGGACAAGGTGATTTGGCAAAGGCAACCCAGGCTGCGTTGGGGTTCGTTAAGCAGAATTCCCAGTCATGGCACTTTTACGACACGACCCGTTTGCTGGGGGATCTCGCCAAAGCGATGGGCAACTATGAGAAAGCCGCGCAGTTTTATGGCTACATGCGTGGTGCACCTTCGGTGGATATGAAGGTCGAATCGGTTTACCAGGGGGGGCTTGTGAAACTCGCTCAAGGCGACTTAGCTGGTGCGAAGGAAGATTTAGCGAAAGTGGCTGGGATGAATCCAACCACGGTGGAATCCAAACGCCTTCAAACCCTTTCAAAAGCTTCGCTTGCCGTGGTTGCCGCCAAGGAAGGGAAAGCCAAAGAAGCGATTGAGATGGCTAATGAGCTAATCGCAACGCTGAATCCAGTCGACACCGCTACCGCTGCCCGCATCTACAACGCTTTAGGGGCCAGCTATGCCGCCGCAGGAAAAGAGGAAGATGCCATCTTGGCTTACCTCCACACTCAACTCATGTACTCAATGCAGGCCGACACCCACGTAGAGGCATTGAAAGAACTGGCCCAACTCTGGACCAAAGTCGGCAAACCCGACCGAGCCGCCGAAGCCCGAGGCGAACTCCAAAAACGCTACCCCGGACTGAGCGGTTAGATCTTCAGAATGTCATCGCAGCTCGACTTGCGGGAAGTGAACCTAGTTCAAAATCCCGTCAGCGATAAATCTGTAATAGAATCCGCTTCAGTGTCCACTGGGCACGGATTTAAGCCTGAGTACTTGTCGGCATTGCGGTGAGTTCGGTTAGCTCAGTGAGTCGTCGATCATTCATTGTCTGGAACCTTGATCAAGGTTGGGAAGGTATCGTGAGCCTGATGACCCCCGATGGTGTGATCGTGTTGAAGGTGCCAAACTAAAACCGGCAGAATAGAATCTTGCTTGGGCGAAAGTAGAGCGGAATTGGCTATGGTGGATCACGATAGTTCGTCACCCGGAAGAACCTTGAATCGCTTGGCAAGCGAAAGGGGATGTCGGTTGCCTGGACAATGAATCGAAAACAAAGCACCTCTCGGTGACAACATGCACGCGGTACGAAAGCTTGGCTGACAACAGGACATCAATTAGCAGGCTGGGGCCAATGGTTTCAGGCTATCGATTCGAGCGGCAGCATCTTGATGTTGCCAATCGCTTGCCGGGCATATCCGCATTCATGCGGATTCGCAATGGTGACGCCTTTCTTGAGGCGACCATCCGAAGTCACATCGAATACTTCGACGAGATAGTTGCGGTGCACAATCAATGCACCGATGATTCGGTCGGCATACTTGAGCGTCTACAAGAGGAGTTTGGGGACGAGCGATTGCGTGTGATTCATTATGTCGATCGCGTGTTCCCACCCGGCAGCACTGGGCATATCGAGACGCCTGGAGACTCGCCCAACAGCCTCGTGAATTACTACAACTTTTCTCTGGCGGCGACCCGCTACCAAGTGGCAACCAAACTGGATGACGATCATCTTGCGATTGGGCGAACAACCAAAGAGGTGACGGATTCGATTCGAAGTTTGGGGGACGCGTTCCAGGAAATGCACTGCTTTTCAGGATTAAACCTTGTTCTAAACGAACAAGGTGAGCTGTCGTCTCCGCTTGACGATCCGGTCTCAGGTGGCGGTGACATTGGTTTCTTCCCGGTAAGCGAAGAAACCTATTTCACGCACGATCGACGATTTGAGAGATTCCAACGAGGCAATCTTTCGCGACGCTACGTCGGATTTTTGTATTGGCATTTGAAGTACTTGAAACCCGATCACGGCTTCGGGAACTACGAACTCGATCAGAATCCAAACAGCCGATACGCCAAGCGGCTTAAAACAGTTGCCTCGAATCGAGCATCCGCTGATCGCGTAGTCGATTTGCATCGAGCGGTTTCACCATCCGCTTGGCAGCGTTTCAAGGCGACACTGTCGTCGAAGGATCGTCTTCGAAATGCACGGGATCGATCGATTCTTTCTAGCTTTGCCGACGTGTCGTTGACCGAGGCGGTAAAGTCAACATCGGACTGGAATCTGATCACCGGCTAAGCCTGGTTGGACAAGTTCACAACGGAGTTGCGCCTTTTCGATTGCTGCGAGATTGATTCCAATGGCCAGCGATTGCATTTTGCAAACAGCGAAAGAGGGACCTAGCTGGATGTTGCAAATGTCCGTGGGTCACGCTGAAGCGAGTTCGGGCTGATTAAATTCGTTTCCAACTGGATGGGATGATATCGGAGTCATCAATTTGAGGATCGTTAAACCATTTGTTTGGCGCGATCGTCAGATTGGATTGGTCTCCTGCCAGCCAAGCGCCCCACCAGCTGAATGACGAATTGGCGATGATATGCGACTTTGCATGAGCCATCAGCCACATGTCTCGCAGGCCTGTTTCGGGAGAACCCGCTCGGTTGAGTTCATCATTAACGTAAACGGTTGGACGGGAAGAGCGGATGTTTTGTTTGGCCCACTGAATATCATCGGAGAACATGAACACTGTTGCATCAGCGGGAAGCATTTCAATCGCTGATTCGAAGTAGTCTGTTGTGCAACTCCAGAAACGTTCACGTGCGTTGGAATTGCTGACGTAGTCACCACGCCGAACGTGCAATGACGCCGACGATGTACCACTTATTCTCGCAGCCATATCACGGGCTGGTTGATCGGGCGGAATTGGTGGAGTCATCTCGCACCGGATCTGGTCAGAGTACGCGAGGAAATACTTCTCGGAGAAAAAGTAGCCGCGGATCCTTGCCGGCGGAGCAGTATCGAAAAACGAAGGATCGAACCGTTTGGAAGTTTCTTGGTAGGTCGGTACAGGTTGGACGTTGCCGGATACTTTGTCGTACAGGCGACGGAACAAGTTGGGTCGAATATACGGTGTCGCGTGAATCGGAAATGAATTCAATTCGTAGGCCCGGTGCCGTTTGCTGGAATAGAAGCTCAAGTCAAGTTGAAGCGAGCAATCGTGATGAATCGCCAGTGCACGTGCGGCGGCGTATTGCAGCATTTGGTTGCCAAGACCTCCGATGATCGAAACCGTGAAAGCAAGGTCTTTAGAATCGGAAGAATTTGGCGACAGGTCTCCTGCTGGAACATCTGAATTATTCTTGACGTCAGATTCGCCAGCATCAAATGTGGATCGAGGTGATGTGCTCATCATGCAGCACGTCGGATGCCGTAAGGTGTTCGGGTGGATTTGTTGCGAATGGTTTCCTTGCGAATCGTCATGTTCCGTTGCAGATCCTCGTCATTCATGTAGCCGCGTGGGTGATCCACGTGCAAGCAAATGGCCTTAAAACGAATCTGTTTTCCACGAACGCCGAGGTTGTTCAGACGCAACCCAATTTCACGGTCCAGGCCTCCGTAACGCATGCGTTCGTCATAGCCATTGACCGCCTCTATGTCGGATTTCCAACCGGATACATTGCAACCGTTCCAGGTGGGGCGTGTCGTGGTGAGACGATTTAGGACCGAGGTAAGAAATCGGCTTGGCAAAAGCCGTAGACATTTTGCTGTCCAGGGAAGACCATGTTTTCGAAGCCAGTTTAAACGAAACGCGTCGCCGGATCGCACGTTCTCTTCCGTGAAAACGTCTTTGAACGTTTCTGGCAAGTTGTTGTAGGTTCCCGAAAGGAACCGATTTGGGGCAGCTTCGCGCAAATGAACATCCAGGAAATCTGGTCTTGGAATGCAGTCGCCATCGGTGAACAAGAGGTAGTCGCTATTGGCTTGTTCAATGGCACGATTCAGTATCTCACATTTGCGAAAACCATCGTTTTCATGCCAGACGTGGTGGACCTTGACGCTAGCGATCTGTCGGAAGCGTTCGATCACTTCAGCTGTTCGCTGGTCCGATCCGTCGTCTGCAACCAGAATCTCAAAATCGTCCCGCGTTTGCATCTGATAGCCGACCAGCACCAGCCAGAGTTCCTCTGGGGCGTTGTAGGTGGTGATAATGACGCTAATTTTCGGGTCGGAAAGTCTTGCCATGCTATCTTGGTCCGCAGTGCATTCTGGCGAGTGGAAGAATCAACTGTTCGTAGCGAAAAACAGTCCTTGAGGGCAAGACCGACCAGCGATCTATTGACCATCGAAGGGTCAGCTGTGCCGAGGCAATTTGTCCAGTGTCTTTCGCCAATGCTATAGACGATGTCACCTGACTTCGGCGAACCGAACCCTAACGCAATCTTGTTGTGTTGGCTGAACATGACAATCGGGCAAAGTGTTCTAGCACCGCGTCTTGAAATCTCGTGAGGCCGAACACAGCAATAACCGTGAAGCGTTCATTGCATCCGAGCATCCGAGCTTGAAACTTTGGGTGATGGCTCCGAGTGATCCTGGGACCAAAAGATCACACTGACGATCGAATGTCTGTTTAGCGATTTCGCAGCGATTCACCAACGACCACTCCTTCCCGCCAGCCTTTAAGTCGTTCCAGTTTGCACTGCATGGCCAAACGCTTGTCGCGATTGCGACAGGAAATAGCCAGTCGAAATTGAATCCACAATCGGCGCAAACGACTGCCGATCGATCGAATTCGAATCATTTTTCGGCCCTGTTTCATCGCTAGGTACCCAACCGCACGACCGTTTTGTCGTGACCGTGCAACCAACCACTTTGGTCCGCATTTGCTTTCGGGGATGTAGTGTTCGGCAATCGCACCTTCGACGTATTTCGGCTGGAGTCCAGCGGCCACCAGTCGTCGCTGGATATCGACCTCGTCTCCCAAACTGCAAAGACGCCCGCCCGGACCGATGAGCTCGTCAAACAAGCCAATTTTTCGTATGTCGCTGCAATAGGCCGCCCAATTGAAGCCCATAAAGTAGTTGACTTTCGAACACTCCGATGACGGCTTTAGGTCCATTCCAGTGGCCGATAACGGAAGATGTTGACGTAACCATTCGCAAGGTGGTTTCTCATATTTGGCCGTGGTTGGTCCACCAAAAAAGTAACCTTTGGGGTGATGCAAAGACGCATCGGCGTATTGAAGAACCCAGTCTTCTGAACACTCGATATCGTCGTCGGCGAATAGAACTAAGCAATCATCGGGCATCGAATCTATTGCTAGATTTAGTGCGCGGCACTTCCCGGGTGTCGATGTATAGAAGTACCGAACAGGAAGTTCCTTCGAAAACGACATCACCAATGACTGTGAGCATTGTTTGGGCCCGTTCTCCGCAACCACCAGTTCTGAGATCTTTTCGGATCCACGGCAATGCTTGATGCTGTTCAGGGTTTGTTCTAACCCTGGCGATTCTCCGGATGTAACGACGATAATTCGCAGGTCGGTCATGAAATCGGCTCTGCTTTTGCGAATCGAATGATGTCTCGAAGCGATTTGAATGTTTTGGGACGACAGTATTTCTCGAAATGGATGTAGGTGAAGTTTTTGGCGGTTTGGGTGCGTTCGGAATCCCGCGATTCTGACAATGCGTGATCGACCGCTAGGTCGAGGGTCATTTCGTCGGAAGCGTCAAAAGTAAATCCGAGACCGGAATAAAATGCAGGGCCACCGACGACAGTGGGAACACCTCGAAAGGATGCTTCCAGGCCAGCTTGGGACGTCAAGGTAATTGCTACGGCCGCCTGATCAATCAGGTCGTAGGTGTCCAACCGGTTGTCATGGTCGACGATCACGCCAGGGGCGTTCAATAAATCTCCTATGGACGACTGTTCGTTCAACTTCCGATAGGTCAAATAGTCATAGGGGCGATTGCATACAGGGTCGCTACCATTGCTTTCTTTGGGATGCAGCTTGATGACGACATCCATGTTGCGTTTACGTCCTTGTTCTAGGACAGCGGAAATGAACTTCTCTGGCGAATGCCAATGTCCAAGACCGAACAGAACCGCGGAATCTGTGTAAACCTGGCCAAGAAAAAGCAAGTATGGGCGTCCCGATTTTCCGTAGGTTGCTGAAGGAGATTCGTGTTCTGAACGTTTCAGTTTTCTTGTGTTGGCCGTTAACTGTGTGATATAGCTCTCTACGACCACGGGGTCGAGATGTTCCCGCCAGCGCCAGTAGTAATTCTTGGATAGGTTAAAATTGGTTGTGATGCCGGATAATGAATCCCAGAGGAAGCGATCTTGAAAAGCTGTGTTCTCGATGGCCAGCAAGGGAACATTTCGTTCGATGGATACCTGACGAATCAACGCGCTTTCAAAGCGATATCCTTGGGCAACCAACGCCATTCGCGGTGAATATGTTGTAAACAGCTGACGTGTCTGTTCTAGGCCCAGTTCCACGCGGGACAACTGGTTCAACATTGCCTCGGAAACCGCTTTTGAGCCCGACGACAGGTCCGATAGTTGGCACTGTGCTTGGACGCAGCACAGATAGCGTTCAAAATCGCGCATCTCAGAGACCGGTCGTTCACTCGCTTGTGTCTCACGCGTCGAATGTGATCGGTCGTTCGAGATTTTTGGCAGGCGAACGGGCACGAGTCCTGAGCTTGCTAGCTTCCTCTTCCAGCCGCCAATGCCAACGCCCTTGACCTCATTGGTTGTCGCAATGCGCGGCATGAAACGTTTGGTCGTCGCGAAAAGTCGCCTGCGCAGGGAAGTGGCTTTTCCGCCATTTACGATCATGGCTTGTTTGGGTCGTTTAGCGAAAACTTTTCGTTCAGCCATTCGCTGAAACGTCGCATGGAAACCGATGGTCTTTCAAATCGATCGCTTAGGTTCAGCTGTTGTCCGACTCGCTCAGCGACTCGTTCCAACAAGAGATCAAGATCCCAAGTCTGGTGTTCGGTAAGGATGTATCGTTCCTGGCCGACCATGTGCGCAAATCCATCTTGCTTGATATAGGAATAATGGTTTCCCGCCATTCCGACAAAAGGCGTGTTTGATGTCCCGGCAAACACGATGAAGTGATACCGGCCTCCGATGGCGAGTTGACAGGATGCAATCAATTTCTTGAGCTTCTTGTCATGCCATTCCCTCGTGTCAGGAACGATGACGCGAGGCTTCAGGTCATTGTCGATTGAATCACGGATCATCCACAGCGACGTTAGGTCAGAAGGAGAGTGTGATGCGAGAACCACGTTGACGCCGTATTGTCGCATGACGGCTTCGCAGACCTTTGCCATGTAGGCACGCTTTTCGGGCGTGTCTGATGTGTAGTCCGTTACATTGACGGCAAAGCAGTTCCCGTTTTGCAAGAAGGCTTCGACGTCGCTAGGAAGTTGAACCTCTTCGTGGGGGAGAGTGTAGGCATCGTCAAATGTTTCAATCAGCTCTTTTGGTTTCGCGTTGATCAGTTCCATGTAGCGACGCGAGTAGTGAGCGTCTCGGACTGTCAAACAGTCGACCGCTTCAACGACATACTTTGCCATTCGGTCGTGATCGGGGTACAGTGCGAGAGGACCAATGGTTTGTCCACTCAGGAAGATCGGTGTGCCTCGTTGACTGAATGCTTTCACCATGTTGTGCATCCGACGGACACTTGCACCCTTTCTGTCGCGGGTGTTGATCGTTCCGCCACCAGTGACCAACAAAGCGTTGCACGATTGAACAACAGCCCGGATCTCTTTGATCTGTTTGCGTCGTTTGATCAGTTTCCCTGCAATGCGAGGGTCAAGCATTCCTCGTTCTGCGCAAGCGAGTTCCAGGTGGGCGGAGGGAAAGCAGTTCTCAATCGGATGAGAGTGATAGCGAGACATGTAATCTCGGTTCCAGCCAAACAAAAACACCTGCTTTCGTTCTAAGCCGACCACATTCAACACGTAATCGAGGTCTTCGGTGAGCATGGCTTCGTCACCAATGTCTTTGGCGCCAAAGCTGCCGGTGATGGCCAATCGAAAGTTGTGTTTCAACATAATTAGGCTGTTTTGCTTTCTTTGTCTCGCTTGTAATTGATCTTTAGGCAACGACGCTCCACTTTCTCAATGCTCTTGTCAACGCGTCTCAAGACCGCTTTCAAGGATTTCGCGAGGAAGGCCAGCAGGCGTAGCCGTCCCCAATTGAATGCCGAGATGTGCGTGGTTTCAGGAGCAGTCCGCTTTTCGATGAGATAATGAGAGTTTGGCTCTCGTTCGGTGGAACTCCAAACGGTCGCGCCGTGCTTTTTCTCGCCAACGGGAAAGCCATGTTCGTCAACGCTGGTGGGATGCCCCAAACAGACGATGCCTTGGATCTTGCATGTGCTGGGGATGTCATAGCTTGAGAGAACCTCTCGCCAGTGCTTTTTTGATAAAAGGCGAGTGTTGCTCATCGGTTCAGACGCAGAGACCCAGCAGTTTGCGATTCCCTCCGCTGTCGCCATCAGGCAAATATTTTGAATCGACGCTGCGGCATTTTGAATTTCAAGCGATTCCCAAATGTGATATTCACCTCGCCCTCGAAAATCGTTTGCTGCGGCGTCGGCGAACACGATGATCAAGGCAGTCGAATTGCCAATGATCCCCGCTGGGTTTCGGTCTTTCGCGGCAACGCGATACGGCCACACCCATCGTTGCCGGCCGATCTCTTGGATCTCGTCTTGGTCTTGGATGACGATGAAGCGTTGGTTTTGCCAATTCGATCCACTGGGAGCATAGACACCTGCTGTGATCAATCGGTCCAGGCAATCGCTTGCGATCGGTGTGTCAGCAAAACGTCGAGTCGACCGGCGTTTGCGAATCACTTCCCCGACAAGTTCAGCACGCTCGGTGAGGATACCGGAGTCAGCGGCACCAGCAGGTTTTGATGCAGCCCGGTTGATCTTCTTGCTGGGATGCGCATTCTCAATTGAGACACTCACGATCTATCCTCCTTGTGGTGCGATCTTATTTTCGATTCATGATGAAACTGTTTCGCCAAACACCTTCTCGCTGATACTCCGTCGCCGTGAAATCTTCGAGGCGATCGATCCATTCATAAAATGCCCGTTGTTCGCCACGGCGAGGGTTCCCGCGAAACGCAAACCAGTCGTCAAAGATGACTACGGTGCCGTCCTGCAAGAGCGGTGTGACGAAATCGAGTGCCGGAACCGCTGATTCATAAAGGTCTCCGTCAACCCAAACGACGCTCGCGGCAGTGATCTTGTGTTGGTCTCTTGTTTCGGGACTGCATGTTTGGTCGAACCAACCCGGGACGGTCACAACGCGATCTAGGTCGACGCCTTTGCGTTCAATGCGATTCAAGAATTGACTTTCCTCAAACCGGTACTGACCGGGCCGAAAGTCTTTCGTGTCTTTATCTACACCGCTGAGTTCAGGGAGTCCCTCGAACGAATCGAACGCGAAGAATCGCATCTTGTTGAGAATGGCGGTTCTCTCAGCGGCTTGGTCCGATGTGGAGTTGTCGCCACCTGCGTCCGCGATTCGGCTCTTGAACGCTTCGTTGAGTGCCTGAAACGAAGCCATGAATGAGTTGCCCTGATACACCCCGAACTCGATGTAGTCGCCTTCAATCATTTCGCATGCGACGAACCTTGCGACATTCTGAATCAGACTGGGCGGTCGTTTCGCGCGGCGACGTTTTTTGGAAAGGCGTTTCAGAAACTGCATGATCATTTCTAGCGTTCTTAGTGTGGTAGTCTGGGCGATATAACAGGACCAGTCTGAGGGGGTCAATGTCAGTTCGCTGCACATCCGTTACGCTTTAGATCGATTGGGGGGCATTTCGAGTAGCGTTTCAGAATCCCGTTGCTGTAGGATTGAAAACGTCGGGAGAGACGGCGTCGCTCGTTTATCGGATGAGGCATGATGAACCGCTTGAGTTACTTGACATTTCAGAGCTGGGACGTGCTGATGAAAGAAGCTGACGGTGTTGGGCATCGTGGAGTAATTGCGTGATCGTTGCGACGCGTACCTACGGCCAATTGGGAAATCAGTTGCGGCTTTACGCTCACTTGATGGCTGCGGCAATGGAGTATGACGTGACGTTGTACTTCCCTCATTTGCGGGAGTATGCACGCTACTTTCCGAGCGTTCGTCATGACATCTGGTGCCGTTACCCGCAGCGGGCTGGGTTGATGGCCAGCAAGTTGGGTGTCACATCGTCAGAGTCAAAGTTCGAGACGTTTCAACGCTGGATACTTTGCAAACAGGTTTATTTGGCCGGGCGAACGTTGAGTCACCTGAGATGCACTCGGTTCCCGGCCTATGTGATCCGCGTGGTCGACGGTGAGTCCTGCGACTTACACACAAACGAGATTCGCAAACGCGCCCAGTCGAAACGCCCTTTGTTATTGGCGGGCTGGAACTTTCGCAGCGATGAATTGCTGGAGAAACATTCCGCGGCCGTCCGGGAGCATTTTCGCGTGCTGCCGGTTCATGAGCAAAACGTGCAAGCGACCGTTGAACCGCTACGACGTCCCGGCGTGAAGATTGTCGGTGTTCACATTCGCCACGGCGACTACAAGACTTGGAAGGGCGGTATGCACTTTTTCTCAACCGAGCAGTACGTCCAGATCATGAAGCGGATTGCCAAAGAGAACGCTGGTTTTGAAACGGCGTTTCTGGTCTGTGGTAACGCGGATCTAAAACAAGCTGACTTCGAGGGGCTTTCAGTCCACTTTTCCACCGGGCACTTGATCGAAGACATGTATAGTCTTGCGGAAACCGACATGATCGTTGGACCGCCAAGCACGTTCTCTGGGTGGGCCTCGTTCATGGGCCGCGTCCCGCTATTGCGAATGGTGCGGGTGGACGGTCGCGAAGAGTTCATCGATTGCGAATTGCTTCAGTCAATCGTCGCAACGTTTTAGGATCCTGGCAGCGGACTTGATTGCGAAGGGCTGGTTATCTGCACCCACTCTAGACCAGTTCAACGCTCGCCCGAAGGTGAGCAGGCAGATGGTTTGCATTCATAACCTGCCGGATTCGTCAGAGTTCGATGCCCGTCAATCGACGCGATCCGCTACATCGATCCAAGCGACGTTTTAGGCAGCCTTTTGACTACTGTTTAGGATACTAGCCGCAGCGGCTTCTTTTGAACGAAACACGGTGTTGATGCTATCTTGGTAGACGACTTCGTAGCCTTCGGCCAGGATCGTTTGGCGAACACGGGCGGCCGGCTCAGCGAGTTTGGGGTTGTCTTTGAACCGTGGGTGTACGTCACAAAGCTCGACGATCAACATCTTTGGACGCCAGTGAGCTAGATCGAACCCAGCGAACACTTTTTCTTCAAAGCCTTCCACATCGACCACTAGCAGGTCGAAGTTCGGAGAAATCTGAAGCCCATGCAGCAGGCTGTTCAAGGGGCGTATCGTCACGCGATGTCGATCAGAGTTGTCGCCAACGGCACCTTCCTTCCAGTCGAGGTCGTCGTATTGCTGGAGAGTTTCTTCGCAAAGTGAAGTCAGGCTGCCGATCTGTGTGTAGTGGGCATGATCATCACTTTCGCCCGCCGCCACATTGATAACGTCGACGTCATTGAAGCGATGGCGACCACGACAACGCATCGCAAAATACGGCGAAGCTTCGACATAAATGCCTTTCCAGCCATTGTCTGCTAGCCATGATGTGTTTGAAAAACGTTCGCCGTCGTATGCTCCCACTTCGACGAAAGAACGCTGCTTCGCCTGATCACGAGTGTCATGCAGGTCATAACCAAGGTGTTCACGAACGAGGTCGGCTAGTTCGTTCACTTGGCAAGTTGATGATGGCGGACGCCCGGTCAATCTTCCGATCGCACTGCATCGCAAGCCGTTAAGGAGTGCTCCGGCGTAGCGTGCCTTTTCGTAAAGGTTCGTTGACAGCGAAGTGGAGCTTGCCAAATCCTCAGACTTCATGAACAGCACGTCTCCGTGGCGGCGTGGCGACATGACCGCTTCGAACCCATGACTCATCAGGTATTCATTGAGTTCATCAAATTGAACGCCGGATTCGTAATAGGGAACGGTGGATACTTCACAGATGACAGCGCGTGCATTTCGCAGCACTTCTTGAGCGCCCTTAAGCACCAGGAGTTCAGCGCCTTGAACATCGACCACTAGGACGTCCCAACCTGACGAAGCGGATTCACTCTCTTGCTGTTCCAGTCGGCGTGCCAGCGTGTCGAGAGTTGCTGTGATAGCGGTCTCCGTTTCACCAGTCTCTTGGACGGTTGGCCATCGATCTTTGAGTTGTTCGGTGGAACGAAAAATCGAATTCGATGCACCTTTGTTTGAGTAGAGGTTCAGTTCGATTTGTTGGTCGTCCTGGTCGGTCAGCAGAGCATGATCGGCTCGGTGAGTTGCTGGACCTTGGTGCTCTGCGAGTACGCGTTGGAGTCCCTGGAACGTTGCCGAGGCTCCTTCGATCCACCAAATGCGTTGGTAACCTAAGGCTTCGTATTGATGACGCTCTTGGCCGTAGTGTGCCCCGACGTGAATCAATGAATTTGGTGCCCAATCGGCTGGGCGAAGTTTTTCCAGTAGCTCAACAGGATCAGCTTTTCGTCGCAAAAAACGCTTGGTTTTACCGATCATTGAAAGTGCCTGCTTGGGTCTGCTAACTGGGTGGTATGGGTCGGTTTGATCAAACTAGGTGTTTGAAGTACCCCATCCCTTTGGCTTGATGCAAGATCAGTTGGCGACCTTTGGCTGAGAATCGTTCTTAAGAAATGGGCCGCTCGGCGAAGCGTTTAGGATCGAAGTACTGATGCCAGCTGAACGCCAAGTCAGTGTTGGGGCTCGCCTAGAAAAGCGTTGCAACGAACTATCGGGAGGTTTTCAGCTGGGCGACAAAGTTGGTTGTCCGGAACTGCTCTAACGACTCTTTGTACCGCCGGATTTCAATCAGACTCCCTGATGGAGTGATTCGGTGCAGCGACATCTTCCGGTCTGTGAAAAAGCCCCAGAAATCGCGGAAGAAGGTCCGCGTGTCGATGTTGCAGCCGCCCATTTCAAACATCACGACTTTGATTGCATTCTTGTTGAACATGTCGACGGCGCCATTGAGTGCGTCCAGTTCGTGTCCTTCAATGTCAATTTTCAAGAGATCAATCTCTTGGACGTTGTTCTCTTCACAATAAGCATCAATAGTCGTGACGGAAACTTCTTCCGACTGATCGAATTGGATGTTCCGATGGGTCAGTTCACGCTTGGTTAGCGAAGCCATGCCGGACCCGCATTTGTCGTAGTACAAAACTCGGGTCTCTTTGCTTCTTCCGACAGCCAAGTTGTTGAGTTTGATGCGTGGGTCGAGTGGGCGATTTGCAAGCGATTGGTAAGTCCGGGCCCCGGGTTCAAAGCAGTGGATCTGTAGATTTCTCTTGGCCAAATGGTGCAAAGATAGGTCCAGAAACTGTCCGTGATTTGCGCCAACATCGAAAACGCAAATTGGGGCGTCTGGTACCCGTGGCAGTAGCCGAAACACTGCGGCTTCTCCACTGGATGAGACGCCAGCGCCAGCGCCGATCCCCATCAATCTTTGTGACACGATTGCGGTGCGATTCAGGCACGCTTGGGTTAGAGAGCCGCCGGTTAGCCAGTGCAGGATCGAACGCGGGACTCGCCGAAGTCGGCGTGCAGCGGACTGATCGATTGCATAGGAGTGTTGGATCGGTTCGAGATGCTGGTGGGAGATGGGGTCGGTGTTAATGTTGTTCTGCAGGTTTGGTGCGTGCTGTTGAGGCAACGTTGAAACGAGTGGGATATTCACGCTGAACTCTATGGGTGGAATCTGACAGTGACGCTGTTCTTACGCCAGTAAAACGCGTCGAAATGGCTGTTTTTTACTCCGACGATCTAGCCGATATTCGGTATGCACGTTGACGCGTAAATCGCATGGTACGCCAGCGATAAGAAGTAATGTTCTTCGTTCGGGATGTAGCAGAGGTCCCGGTGGAAGGTTCGAGATTGGATGATCTCTTCAGCAAGGTAGGGAGGGTAGTACGACAAACCTTTCCAGCATGCGTTTTTGGCTGGTCCAGTGCCGTAGACGTCGCATGGGATTTCTCGGCTATTGGTGACAAATAGATCGTCGACCAAATGCAAGTCAGCGACATCAATCAACAGATCGATGTCTTCCCCTTCAGGCCATTCGGGTACATTTTCGAACCAACGCAAGACGACATAATTGACGTTGCGGTCGTTCAGTGCTTGGAACAATCCCTGACGACCGAGTGAAGGATCCGCAAACCGTCGGACACCTTTTCTACGTTTTGAAGGCCAGACGTTTCGTGCGAGTCTTTTGAGACTGAGGCGACGACTCAGCTTACGTGCTTGATGTACAGTTGAGCTGAGTAAATCGTCAACCTTCCGACGCGAAGCTGAGTGTTTCATTGAATCGTACTTCTTACTGACAAAAAAATTGCTAAGCAACCTTTGGATTTAGTCAGTAGACGATCGGCAGCACAAGGTTAACTTCCGCTTTCGTCATTGGTCGGCGGCGATGCAGGCGATTTTCAAAATCGCAGAATACGCCGGAAGGGGCGTGTGCAATTTGCTAGCATTATCAAAATCTAAACTCGAGAACTACGATTCTTCTCATGTGCGTCGATCTAGATCAATTGCACTCTCTTTTGAATGCGAAGCTTTTGGGTGTGAGCGGCTCGCTTTTACCCGTTTTCTTTCCTTGTTCCCTAAATGGGAATGCTTGGTTAGGAAGACGAATCGTTTAAGCCTCTTTACGCGGCTCGGTGCACAACTTTTTTCCCAACGTGGTCTAGGTCGCTCTGGTCGACTACGACCAAATTCGTGCTTGCTTCATGAAGATCCACGCCATCGGTGGCAGTTTCGTTGAGGGGTTTTGCGTTCCATCCGATCCAGATGGCTGAGAGTAGCATCATTGCGTAAGCGAATACTTCGATGCTCTCTTCGGCGATGACCCAATCTGCACGTTCAAATAGTTCGGCCAGAATGAAACTGCTAGCAAACGGAATGGCTGGCCAGATGAAGGAAGGGCTTAGCCACAATTTGCGGTCCTGTGGGAACTTCAGCCATCCGTACGCGGCTCGGGAGAAGTAGATCAAGCCGGCTACTAGGATAGCGGCGTGTTTCCATAGTCGTGGCAGAACAAAACTGATGGAACTGTTGGCTTCTAAGCTGGAACTGTTGGCGGCTACGTTTGTTTCGAGGGTGGGAATCTCCCTGGCGGCACCGGCAAGGGCGACGCATGCCAAGCCGATGGCGATGCTTCGCCAGCTAGAGGCTTCCGTTCGGAAAAACGCGACGATCGCGGCCATCGCGGTGACCACCAGGAGCATGAGCTGGGTCATTTCCAAGGCACCGTTCTCGCCCGTAAGCCAACGGGCCGAGCTAGAGCTGGTTGCGAGATGCTGAACGCCCCATAGCCCTCCACAGCACAATGCCATCAGTGCCAGCGAATCGCGGATGACATGGGGGTACGGCCACCACGTTCGAGTCGTTGGTGGTGAAGCGGACGAGGTGTTGTTGCTCGTGTGCATCTCTTTACGCCTAATGATTGCGTTTTGAGGCCCTGGAATGATCTTGGTGAGCTGTGTTGCACCTTGAATCAGCCGATCCGCTAGCTGTAAGACAGCGTGTTCGGTTCGAGAATCGGGGCCGCCGTAGATGGGGATTTTTCGGGCTAGTCGCGAGGCCATGTCGCGTAGCAGGAAAATGGAAACCTGTTGGCTGGTGTTCCACATTTGCACGATGAAGGCGGCGGATCCGAAGGTGGGGATCAGGCCAACGCACAACGCGTGACCGTGAGGCACTTTCGGGGCTCGGTGCGTTAACATGCTGGCCAGGGTGACGGCCGTTCGCATCGCAGGTAGCAGGAATAGAGGCAGAATCGCGTACCACACGCTTCCGCCGGTTAATGCCACGGCGACACCGCCGATCTTGAGCGGGGCCATGACTGGGTAGAGCAACTTGATAGCCAAGTGCATGCCGAAACCCCGCGAATAGACCGCCATTTGCGGGCCGCTGAAGTTTTGCGTTAGGTCAGCGGCCTGTTCATCGGTTATCCATTTACGGGACTGCCAGCGAGCGACGGTTTTGCCAAACATTCGCTGCCCCCAGGCGGCCTGGTAGCGTCCTCGCGTGATCAAAGCCAACGCTTGGCGGTTTTGCCGATAACGTCGTCGTGAGTCCACACAGTAACGGTGCACACGAACGGGCGTGACTCGGCCAAGCACGCGTTGCGTTAGAAAGCCAACTTGGGACTGGGGCGTGCTGTTTCGGCCGCAGCGTTCCTGTTGCAGCCAGTGACGAACTTTCTTGCTTCGGTAGCGTTTGAAAAAGACCGTTCGGCAGCGTGAATCGGTCAGGAACCGTTGAGCCCGACGCCGATGTTCTTGGCACCCGATCCAAGCCTGAAGCCACCGACCGAGAGTCGATGGATGGCAGAGACCGGCGATCCAAAGTGTGGCAAATAGCAACGTGGCAAATAGCCGATGGCTCGATTGAAGCTGGTTTTGGGTATGTGAGTCGATCGAGCCCTGGCAGGCCCAGCGATCAATGCAAGCAAATCGATAGTCGCGCCATCGTTGTGCCGAAAGCAGGGTCCAAGGCTTGCGAAACGGAGCAAGCTCGGTCGTTTTCCACTTGCGATCGTGTTCCAGGAGTACCGCAACGTCGCGTCGAAGGCTGGCCGCTTGCTCGGCTTCCCCGATTTCATCGAGCTGACTGGCGGTTAGATCCGAGGCGACTTGCAATTCTCGGGGATCGAGATCATCAAACGGAAACAGCGATCCGCGTGACCAGCTTTGCCACAAATATCGCCACAGCAAAATGGCTGGTATCCCGGACTCAAGATCGATGATGGTGAATCGATTCGACTCTCGCGGCGGTGCGATCTCTTCGCTTGTCGGCTGGAAGACTTGCAATTTCGGAGAGGTGGGAATCAGCAAATTGGCCGTCGAAACCATGGCTCCCGGTGAAACCTGCCACCCTGATCCAACCAGCCCCATTTCAATCAGTTGCGACTCGACCTGTTTCATTTGGCCAACTAAGTCGGCCATTTCGTCGGTATTCGACGATCCACTCGCGTTGATGGAGGCTGGGATGGGCCCGCGTCCAGCGACGAATTCAGCGGCCAGAACCCACGCATTGCGGGGGCGGTCGTAGCGAACGTATGCCGGTAGCGCGACATCAACGCGGCTTGGTTGCCCCAGACTGGTCGCCCGGGCATCGAGCATGCCGGCGGCCACTCGCCGCCGGTAAAAGCTGGCCAGGATGGCGTTTCGGTTGGTTTGATAGGCAAACGGGGCGGCAAAGGCGATCCGGTAGATCAGCCGGGTTAGCAGCCCAGGAGCGAAGACTTTTTCGACATATCGTTGTCGGCGTCCGTCCGCCCATGAAGCTTCCACCAGTTCCGCGGTGGCCGCTCTTCCATTGCCAAGAGTTCGAATCAATCGGACGTGTTCAGGCGGCGCGAATGAGTTCTCGCTCGCTGAGCCATGCTGGCACATCGTTGAATCGGCTTCGGTCGGATTTTTAGAATCCGAGTGGGAAGCTAGCGATTGGTTAGCGGTGCGATTCAACGAAAGGGTCCATCCCATCGATAATGAAGAAAGCGAATAGGTTTGTGTAAAGAGTTGTCGTACAAGAGGTCAATTGCAAACCACCGCTGGGAAACTGCCGACGGCAAGGTTTGGGCTGTCAATTTCCAAAACTAGCTCGTCGACGGATCGCACCTAAGCCTGTTACCTTATCTCCCCCGATCCGTCGGGAGCCTGGAAAATCGGGGTCCCATTGTCGATCGGGTCCAAGTCACCCGTGAGCGGGATCGCTGTCGTTCGGCATTCGAACGAAACGCGTTCCGTTTTCATCTTCACAAAAAGGTAACCACTATGGCTCAAGCTGCTGCCCGTCACATTCTTGTCTCTTCGGAAGAAACCTGCCTGGATCTTAAGAAACGCATCGAAGCGGGCGAAGATTTTGGCGCACTCGCTGCTGAACATTCATCGTGCCCCTCTGGGAAGTCGGGGGGTGCGTTGGGCAACTTCGGACCTGGCCAGATGGTGCCGGAATTCGACGCGGTCGTGTTCAGCGATTGTGCTTTGGGCGAAGTCCAAGGTCCCGTGAAGACTCAGTTTGGCTATCACTTGCTAGAAGTGACTCAGCGAACCGCTTAGTTTCGCGGCTTTGCTAGCGAGAGAAGGTTGCCGTTGATGCTGATTCGCTGCTGATCCTCAGTAGCTCGTTGGGCTCGGTTTGTGTTGTCGATGGACCCACAAAGCATGTGCCACCAACGGCAGTGGCCCCACCGTTGAAACAAATACGGTTAGCCATCGCGTTTCAGCCAGATGATGTGTAACCTGTTTCGCTCGATTTTTTTGTTTGCCCGAACGTTCTCGTTCGCGCAAATCCCTCGAAGACGCGCGTCAACTGGATTAATTACGGCATGGACTGGATCGCCGAGGATCAAATTGGATCGCTTGGGCTACTGCTAGGCGAAGCAATCGAACGTTTGGTGGATTCCCACGACCAAGAGTTCGACAAGCAAGCAGCAATGCTGAGTGTTAAAACGCCCACCTTGACCCAGGGGGACGAGGGCGTGCGTTTTGACTTCCAAGTTCAGGGCAATCGCCAACGCTTGCAAAGTGTTGCCATCATGGTGGCACCGCAAATTGATGACGAAGATGTTGGCACCGACGTGATGCAGCTTCAAGCGACCTGTGAATGCGGCTGCGTGGCGCACCGGCGGGATCTCCGCTGCTCGCACACGCTCGCGACAGGTTGGTGGCTGCAGGGCCAAATGGCGCGTCGCCGGGGCAATGGGCAATTGATGGAGTTCCTGGGCGGTTTGAAGGCTGACGCCGTTGCCGCTGGGAAGCAATTCGTTGACGAACTGCTCAAACGCGCAAAGTCCGCCCGTCCACCCGCAACGGACGTGGAGCCCACGCGTTTGCAGTGGCGTTTGCGAGTTAATCCAGCCTCTCAAAGCACCCCACTGACGATCACGCCGTTTGAACAGCGGCAACGCAAAGGCGGCAAGGGCTGGACGAAGGGACGCGAGGTCCGCAGCTTTGATTTGCTGGAACAGAACCTACTGACCAATCCGCTGGACAGCCAAATCGCGTCGTTGACGTCGATTCCGACGCATGGTTTCCGCGAAGATCAGTTTGGAATGTTCCAGGCGTTGCGTTTGTTGGCCGGGCATGAGAACGCGACCTGGGATGACCAGAGTGCTGACGCTTTGGACGTTTACAGCAGTCAGTTAACGCTGAACTTGCAGCCTGTCGAAGTCGACCGTGCAGGAAAGAACTCGCCGAAGCCTAAAGCTAAAAAGAAAGAGGCCGATGCTGAATCGAATGGCGAGCCTTCCGTTGCAGACCCTCTGGCCGGGCCGGAAGATGAATCGATCGAGGTGCAGTTTCGCCCTCGGTTGGCGGTCGAAGGCATCGATATTGATGTCCACAATTGCGATGTGATCTTCGGGCAAACCAGTCCGGTCGAGCCCGTGATCGTCTTGGCGGATGCCGAAAATGATCGGGTGGTGGTTTGCACGCTTGCCGATTCCGCTGCGGGCGGTTTGGTGCAGTTTTTATTACGTGACGATTTCCGCGACACGATGTTGGACGAAGTGTCTGCGGCTAAACTCGCGCTGGCCGCAGGGACGATCGATTCACTGATTCATGTTTCCTTGCCGCCGCAATTGGCCGGCCCGATTAAGCCCATTCACAGCGAATTGGTGCTGCAAATGCGGCCTCGTGCCGGTGCAGGCCTGAAGGTCGCTCTGCGGGTCCACGAGCCTCGTCTTCGCGATGACATGGTCCCGGGCCAGCCGCCAGATTTGGCCGCCTGTTTAACCGATCAAGGGCCCGTTCGTTTGCAGCGAAATCTGGAAGACGAGACCACTCGATCCCAAGCGATCATTGAACGGTTCGGCCTTGCCAAGTTGTCTGGCGATGGTGACCACGCTTGGGTCGCAATGACCGATCACGCCGCTCTCGATTTGCTAGGTCGTTTGCACGACGCTGGCGAAGAAGCGCCCCAGATCGTTTGGCCAGAAGGTGAGACGTTCCGTGTTCGCGGCGAAATCACGCCGAAGTCATTGCGAGTTCAAATCGAAGATTCACCGGATTGGTTTGGACTGACCGGTAGCGTGACGATTGATGGCATCGACGTGCCGTTGCAAGAATTGCTGGTCGCGGTTCGCGAAGATCGCCAGCTCGTCCGCGTCGGTGATCGTCGGTTTGCTAAGATTAGCGAAGCGTTTCGGCGCCGTCTGACACAGTTAGCCGATACGCTGGTTTCGGAAAAAGGACAGCTCAAGCTTGCCGGTGCCGCCGTGCCGCTCGCACAAGAAGTCCTGGGCGACGATGTCAGTTTGGAAGCCACCGCGAAATGGCACCAATCCATCGAGCGGCTGGATTCGTTGTCGACCTGGAATCCCGATCGGCCCGAAGGACTCGATGCAACGCTGCGTGATTACCAGCTCGATGGCTATCGCTGGTTGTCGCGGCTGAGTCAGTGGGGCGTGGGCGGTGTGCTTGCCGACGACATGGGTCTAGGAAAGACGGTCCAAACGCTTGGGATTTTGATCGACCGGGCCGTGGACGGTCCGTCGTTGGTGATTGCCCCGACCAGTGTGGGTGAAAACTGGGTGCGTGAAGCCGGGAAGTTCGCGCCTAGCTTAAATCCAATGCTGTACCGCGATTGTGACCGTGACGCGGTGATCGCGGCAGCGGGGCCTGGCGATGTGTTGATCGTCAGTTATCAATTGATGCAGCGAGATGCGAAACGCTTTGCAACGCGTCCTTGGCACACTCTGGTGCTCGACGAAGCCCAGTTCATCAAGAACTCGCAAACCAAAACCTCGCAAGCGATTCGATCGCTCGAAGCGGATTGGCGATTGGGCTTGTCCGGTACACCGTTGGAAAATCACCTGGGCGAATTGTGGAGTTTGTTCCGCACGCTTAGCCCTGGTTTGCTCGGATCTTGGCAGCGTTTCCGGACTCGGTTTGCTGAGCCGATTGAACGACACAACGATCCTGAACGGCGCGAGTCGCTGGCTCGTTTGGTCCGTCCGTTTGTTTTGCGTCGGACCAAAGACAAGGTGCTTAAAGAACTTCCGCCACGGACTGAAATCACGCTGCGAGCCGAACTCAGCGACGCGGAACGGAAGCTTTACGAAGAAGCTCGCTTGGCTGCTCTTGCTGAACTGACTCAGGTTGGTGAGGGAGCGAAGTCGCACGAAGGTCGCCGGCGTATTCAAACGCTGTCTTGGCTTACTCGATTGCGTCAATTGGCTTGTCACCCGAACTTGGTTGAGCCGACTTGGAAGGGAACCTCCGCGAAGATGGAGTTGTTGCTTTCGTTGATTGACGAGTTGCGTGACGGTGATCACCGGGCGTTGGTCTTTAGCCAGTTCGTCAAGCACCTCAGCCTTGTGCGGGAAGTGCTTGATAAACGAGGGATCCCGTACCAATACCTGGATGGTTCAACGCCATCGTCCGAACGGCAGCGGCGAGTCGATGCGTTCCAGAACGGCGAAGGAGACCTATTCCTGATCTCGCTGAAGGCGGGGGGAACCGGGCTTAACCTGACGGCAGCCGATTACGTCCTTCACCTGGATCCATGGTGGAACCCGGCCGTGGAAGATCAGGCGACCGACCGGGCGCACCGAATTGGCCAGGAGCGACCGGTGACGGTTTACCGCTTGGTGGCTGAACGCACCATTGAAGAGCAGATCTTGCAACTGCACGCGGACAAACGCGAGTTGGTTGCTGGGATTCTCGATGGCACCGATGCGGCGGCTAAGTTGCAAACGCAGGACTTGATCGAGTTGATCAAGACCGAGATCTAAGCGTTTGCACAGAGAATGACAGAAGCATCCGAGGAACGGATGCGGCACGGTTTCGCGGTTGCGTGGCCGTGCCGATGGTTGATACCCCCTGCCCGATTCGAACGAGCGTTTCCGGTCGGATGGACCGATGTCCTGGGCCGCTAGACGAAGGGGGCGAATTGCCAGGGATAGAGAGCGTGGTGGCGATTCTTTTGAATCGGCTAAGTCCGCACTCCGTATCCACCCGGCTTTCGATCGGCAAGCAACGTGTGACTTGCCAGTTTACCTGTCCGTGATCGAGTTACTTGTCAGTAATCTTGCTGACGACCTTGTCGATCAAACCGTATTCGCATGCTTCGGCAGCCGACATAAATCGGTCACGATCGGTGTCTTCTTCGATCTTCTCAAGCGAGTGACCGGTGTGCTCGATCATGATTTCGTTCATGCGTTGCTTGATGCGGCGAAGTTCACCAACGTGAATTTCAACTTCACGAGCGGTGCCCTGCATACCAGCAAGCGGTTGGTGGATCATGATTCGGGCGTTTGGCAAAGCAAAACGTTTGCCCTTCGCACCGGCGGTCAACAGAACCGCACCCATCGAAGCGGCTTGGCCGATGCAATAGGTCGCCACGTCGCAGCTTAGGAACTGCATGGTGTCGTAAATCGCCATCCCCGCGGTGATGCTACCACCGGGTGAGTTGATGTACATGTGGATGTCCGCTTTGGGGTCATCCGATTGCAGGAACAACATTTGAGCAACCAGGGCGTTGCTGATTTGGTCATCAACCTGTTGGCCCAAGAAGATGATCCGGTCCTTCAGCAACCGACTGTAAATGTCGTAGGTGCGTTCTTCGCGACCGTTGCTCTCGACAACGTATGGAATGACTGGCATGGGAAAGACGCTTTCGTATCAGTGATAAAGTGGTTTGAATGGGGCAGTCGACGGTGATCGTTCGCTAAGACGATCAGCTATCTTCTTTTTCGTCGTCTTCTTCGATTGGTTCAGTTCGTAGGATGTCATCGACCAGCCCATATTCTTTGGCCTCATCCGCTGACAGGAAGAAGTCACGGTCGGTGTCTTTGGCAATTTGATCGACCGATTTGCCGCTGTGTTCGCTAATGATTTGGTTCAGCTTGTCGCGGTAGCGGAACATTTCCGACGCTTGAATTTCAATGTCGCTGACCTGGCCCGACACGCCACCCATGGGTTGGTGCATCATCACGCGGCTGTTAGGCAAACAGAATCGCTTTTTCTTGGCTCCACCGACCAGCAAGACGGCCGCTCCGCTGCAGGCTTCGCCCACGCAATAGGTCGCCACCGGGCAAGAAACCATTTGCATGGTGTCGTAGATCGCCAACGTGGCAGTCACGCTGCCGCCGGGTGAATTGATATAGAAGTGAATGTCTTTGCGGCGATTTTCGCTTTGCAGGTAGAGCAGCTTCATGACCAGCTCGTTTGCATTGCCGGTGTGAATCTCGCCCTGCAAGAAAACGATTCGGTTTTCTAGCAAGAGGTCACCCAACGTCATTTGACGTTGGCGTTGGTAGCTTTGCGATGCATAGCTGGCGGACATTTGATGATCCGGAACGCCGCCCGACGTCGCCAGTCCTGGGTTCATCAACTCAGGATTCGTGAAAGAGGAAAAACCAAACGGATCGGACATTCGAAAACTACCTTCAATGGGAAAGCACGGGTGTCATGGTCAGCCATCGCAATGACCAATCAATTCAAAGAGTCAGTCAGTACGCAGCCGGTCAAACGAGTGATCGCTCGACTAATATGAACGGTGTCGTACCAGTGTTCGCGATTGGCAATCAAGTGACAAGGCCGGGCAAAACGGCATTATCTACTGTTGAGTATCAACACAGTACGCAAATCACACCATTTCGTCCCACCCAATTCAGTATCAACTGCATGCCCCACCTACACCAATCCCGCCCCGTTTCTTATTCACTTGTTTTGCTAGCATTGATTTCGGTTAGCACATTGCAGTCTCAATACTGCGATGCCCAAGAAACCGTGTCGTCTTCGCAGGATACGGATTCGTCAACGACCGCCGTGCTAGACGGTGAAAACTCGGTAATCGACTTGTTGTCGCCCCAGCAGCTCGCAGCGGCGGAGCGTTGGGAAAATGACATTCAAAAGTACGAGAAACGCGACCTTTCCGAACAGAATCCTGATGATGCCGTTTTATTGATCGGTAGCAGTAGCATCCGTTTATGGGCAAACGCCGCCGAGGGGTTGGCTCCTTATCCGGTCATCAATCGTGGCTATGGAGGTGCCAAATACAGCGATCTCGCGCTTTATGCTCCAAGATTGATCCAGCCGCATTCGTTTCAGGCGGCGGTCGTTTTTGTTGCCAACGACATCGTCGGTTCGGCCGACGACCATGATTTGAACGATATCGAAAAATGGGTGCGATCGATCATTCAGGTGGCTCAGGGACATCAGCGTGACGCACCGATTTTGTTGGTAGAGGTCACTCCCACGCCGTCGCGTCAAAAGGTTTGGGCGGAAACTCGCCAGCTCAACGCCATGTTGCGTGAGGTCGCACTGACGTTGCCGGGAGTCTATTTCGTTGCGACAGCCGAATTCTATCTCGACGCTCAAGACCAACCCCGTCGAGACCTCTTTCGCGGTGACATGCTGCACCAGAACGAGGCGGGGTATCAGCGTTGGGCGTCACTGATCAAGCGACGCCTGGACGAAGTATTGGAGCCACAAACGGCTCAGCCTTAAGCGGTCACGTTGGCTGGGCGGCTTTGGTGATGCTTGGTCACGCTCTGGAAGGCATTGCCAGCGAACAGCAACCGAGACTCTTCCATCACCGGTGCCTGCAACTGAATCCCAACGGGCAAGCCGGTTTCGTCTTGTCCACCGGGCAGTGAGATCGCTGGGACGCCAGCCAAATTGGCGCCCACGGTGAACAAATCGCACAAGTACATGGCGATTGGATCGTCGGCGTTTTCGCCCAACGCGAACGCTGGCGAAGGGGTGACGGGGCCGAGCAACAGGTCGGCTTGCGTGAAGGCGGCGTCGTAATCGCCGCGGATCAGCCGCCGTACCTTCAGTGCTTGGTTGTAGTATGCATCGTAGTAACCTTCGCTTAGGGCGTAGGTGCCGACGATGATCCGGCGTTTCACTTCGCTGCCAAAACCCGCTGCTCGGCTGTTGCGGTACATCGATTCCAGCGGCCCCATTTCGTCGGAGCTTGCCGATTCGCTGCCGGCGCGGAATCCGTAGTGAGCACCGTCGAACCGCGACAGGTTGCTGCTGGCTTCGCAGGGTGCGATCACGTAATAGGTGGGCACCCAATACGGGCTGTGTTCCAGCGAAATCTCGACAATCTCGGCCCCCAATTCGCGATACACTTCCTCGGCATCGCTGACCGCTTTGCGAACCGATTCGGAAACGCCGTCTTGGTTGAGGGAATCGCGGAGGACGCCAATCTTGATTCCGCGTAGATCCGTCGACGCCAAGACAGCTCGGTAATCCGGGACATCGTGGTTAACGGAGGTACTATCGGCGGGGTCGTAGCCTGCCATCGCTTGCATCGCGATCGCAACGTCTTCGACGGACCAGCCCATGGGACCGGCTTGGTCGAGGCTGCTGGCGAACGCGACCAGACCGTATCGGCTGCACCGCCCGTAGGTCGGTTTCAGACCGGTCACGCCGCAAAACGCTGCGGGTTGTCGGATCGAGCCGCCGGTGTCGGTGCCGATTGATAGGGGCACGGTTCCAGCCGCCACGGCCGCCGCGGCACCTCCGCTGGACCCGCCCGGTGTGTAATCCGGGTTCCATGGGTTCCGCGTCAGTCCCATCGCACTGGTTTCCGTGCTGGCACCCATCGCGAATTCGTCCATGTTGGTTTTCCCCATCACGATCGCTCCGGCGGCTTTCAACCGAGCAACGACGGTGGCGTCATAGGGAGGCACGAAATCTCGCAGCATTTCCGACGAGCACGTGGTCGGCATATTGCTGGTGCAGAGCACGTCTTTCACGGCGACGGGCAATCCAGCCAGTGGGCCGAGCGTTTTTCCCGCTTTGCGATCCGCATCGACCTGTTGGGCGGTTGCCAATGCCGATTCGTGAGCGACGTGGGTGTAGGCGTTGATGCTTGATTGGGTCGAGTCGATCGCCGCAAGTGACTGCTGGACGACTTCGCTAGCCGTCACGTCACCGGATTGAAGAGCGTCGAGGATGGAGGTAGCCGAGTCCAGCATGATCAAAATCGTGAAAAGTCAGTGAAACGAGAGCATTCGACCGGCCTGAGGATCCGGCACCCCAAGTATCCGGCAACAGCGGTTTCGAAACAATGACACTGGAACTTTCAGCCAATTGGTTCACCAGTTATCCAATCGGGTCATGAATGGGGCGGCTTATGAAAGTTCAACCATTTTCACAGGCATGATGACTTCGCCGGCAGGAATCAGGCGGAATTCGCTGCAGCGAGCCAGATGGAACTGGCGAGGCTCTTCGCGGCAGAGGCAAAGTCCCAAGAAACGGTCCGATGCGGTGAAACGAACGGGGCTGATCGTCCGGCGGGTGCGTTTTCCTTTTGAGTCGGAGTATTCCATTTCGACCACCCACTGATCGCTGTCTTCCATCGCGATTCGCAGCAAATGCTGGGGCGACATCGTGCGTCGGATTCGGCGAGGGCGGACTTCAAGGGCGGCGGAATCAACGGGATCGAGGGTCAGTGTTGCGGTCGACATGATGTTTTCGCTTTGCCTGAGTGGAGAAAATATCTGAGTGGAGAAGCGGGGAATCGGGTGACTCGTCCTTGGATTGGGCGAACCCGAAGGCTTCGTGACTACTATCGGCCAGTACCCGGACACGTTTGGTCCATCCCGTGGTCTGGTTGGCAAAAACACTCGTTAGACCAAGCAAAGGCGGCCCAAAGACAGCCCAAAATGGCTTAAGGAAGCCGGGCCGACGGCTGCGGGAATCTCAGTTCCAGTAGAAACTGCCAACTCCCCCGAAAACAAAGCGAGGGGACATGGGTGGTCGCCTTGCGTGCTTTCGGCCTGAAATCCACAATCTTCGTTGACGATCTCTCCATCTTCCTTCATGCGACCTACCTTGCCGTGGCTGATTCACCCAACGATCCGAACTCAAACGACCTGACTGACCCCCATGCGGCCCGGCGGCACAAGCTGGACGAAATTGTCAAAAAGGGAATCGATCCTTGGGGCAGCCGTTTCGATGATCGTTTGCTGGTCAGCCAATGCCGCGACCGAATTGGCGAAATCCAGTTCCAAACTGCGGACGGCAACACGTTGGAATTACCGGACGTGGAATCCGACGACGTCGACTACCGTCAATGGAAATCCGATAACGGTCCCGGGGAAGAAATCGGCCCAAAGGTACGAGTCGCTGGACGAATTCAACTTGCCCGTCCGACTGGCAAGCTGATTTTCATGAACATCCGCGACTGGACTGGCGACATTCAGATCTTTGTCGGCAAGAAGCAGGTCGGCGAAGAAAATTTTGATCTCGCCAAGCTATTCGACTTGGGTGATTTGATTGGCGTGGAAGGACGTTTGGGGCGCACCAACACGGGCGAGCTAACCGTCTTCGCCGAAGAGCTGACGCTGCTAACGAAAATGTTGGAAGTGCCACCGGAAAAGCATGCCGGTATGACCAACGCCGATTTGCGTCAACGGATGCGGTACGCCGATTTGGCGTTCAACGACGGCGTCATGCAAACGTTCTTGGATCGTACGAAGATCATCAAGAGTGTCCGCAACACGTTGGACGAACAAGGCTTTTGTGAAGTTGAAGGCCCGACCTTGCACACCGTTCCCGGTGGTGCCGCGGCCCGTCCATTCGAAACGCACCACAACGCGTTGGACATGAAGCTGACCATGCGGATTGCATTGGAGCTGCACCTGAAGCGATTGATGGTTGGCGGCATGGAACGGGTTTACGAACTGGGACGCGTCTATCGCAACGAAGGTCTATCGCCGCGACACAATCCCGAGTTCACGATGCTCGAAACGTATCAAGCCTATGGCGATTACGAATCGATGATGGACTTGACCGAGAAGATTATCTGCGACGCGATCGATAAGATTGGTGGCGGCTACAAGCGAGAGTTCAACGGCAAGGTTGTTGATTTCACTCCGCCATTCCAGCGTGCGACCTATGCGGACTTGTTCCAAAAGGCCACTAACGTTGATCCGGCGGACGACGACGCGGTCATCGAATTGGCCGGTAAACTTCGCATCGAAACCAAGGGCAAGCACCCGGATGTGATTCGCAATGAGATCTTCGAAGAGAAGGTGGAAGACTCGTTGGAAGGTCCGATCTTTGTAATCGACTATCCCGCCAGCATCTGTCCGCTGACCAAGCGGAAGGCGGACAATCCTGATATCGCTGAGCGGTTTGAATTGTTTATCTCATCGATGGAACTCGCCAACGCGTACACCGAGTTGAACGATCCAGACCTGCAAGAAGAGTTGTTCAAGACTCAATTGGATGGTCAGGATGATGAAGACTCGATGGCCAAGATGGACCACGACTTTGTTCGAGCATTGCGATACGGAATGCCACCCGCCGGTGGCCTTGGCATTGGTATCGATCGTCTCGTGATGGTGCTTACCAACTCGAAATCGATCCGCGACGTGATCTTGTTCCCGGTTCTACGTCCGGAATAGGAAGTAGCCTGAAACGGTTACAGGTTCAGTTCATCCAGTTCGTCGACGAGCTGGTCGAGATGCTTGTCGACGGCGGACTCTTCGCTGGTGACGGTGTCCGCACCAGCGGCGGAATCTTGGCGAGTGACGCTGGGCTGGCTGGCCGGTTTCGTTGAGACCGGCTTAGTCGAGACCGGTTTGGGTGAGACCGACTCAGTGACAGCGGTTGTCGACGCTATTGGTTTTGAGATCGCTGGCACCGGTGACCCGTTGGTAGCGGCTGAGCCGGAGGGTTCTTTGGCGGGTGTCGCAGCTCGTGATGCTGGCTTGCTGGTTCCAAGCGATTGTATTTGGAACATCGGGGTTTGGAGCGTTTTTAGCAGTTCTTGCAACGACGCAAAGATCGTCGTGTTTGCACCGTCTTGTCGCATGTCGAAGTAAAACATTCGGCCGGCAGGCGTACCCCATTCTTTCGCCAAGCTCTCCTGCGACGCTTTGATGTCATCCTGGCTGGCGGCCGGATCGTTCTGGTGTGGACGCCGGACCATTGGTTTACCGGCGGTCTTTAGTTCCGACTGAAAGGCATCTGGTTCGGCCCAAGCTAAACAAGCGATGTGACCGCCCAATGCTTCTAGTGCTAGTCGTTCGGTGCCAGTATCGTCCGCCGCTGGCAGTCGCTCTAGCAGCGTCACATCCAGTCCTGGACGGCCAAGCAATTGGCCGATGACATCGTCAAATTGTTGATGAAAGCGTCCTCCACTGCCGCCCGGACGCAGCACCAAAACATTCATTCGGACTGCCATTGGACTACCTGGGATTGGAATTGAAAGTGGTTGTGGATAGATGATGTTCCGCCAGATCATACAGGTCTGACCAGAGATCGCGAAGATTGTCGAGCTTCTTGAAATCCAGCTTCAGCATGTGTTGGCGAATGCACTCGTTGAGTGGCTCGTCGTCGCTCGTCTCTAGCAACTCGGTGACCAGCGACTGAACCACCTGCGGATTCAGTGTTGTTTCGTGCAGCGTCGTAAAGCCGCGAATTGGGCGATGGCTGGTTAGCAAACATGCGTGTTGTCGCGAGATCGCACGCCGCCGGATTAACCAGCGACCCCAAGCGGGGATTTGCTCACCACCGTCGATGACCAGCACACCGCCCGGCGTAACAGCCGATTGAGTACGGAGCGTCACCAGCATGTTTTCACGCAGCTCAGCTAATCGGGCTGCTGCACCGAAAATGCCGTCACGATTGGAATCCGTGGATCGGTGCAATTGAACCCATTGCCCGCCTGGCATGCTTGTTGTCAGTTCCGCCGCGATGCAGTGCAGCAACGTTGACTTGCCCGTGCCATGCGGACCCACGATCGCTCCACAACTGGATTGCTGTAACCGTGCGATCAACCCACGAGCCCAGTTCGCATGATTCGAGACGTCATCACCACTCCGACTTTGCGAATCCGACTGCCGATACAGCAGTTGCCCTGGACGCACGAAGCGACTGGCGAACGGATTGGGCGAGTGGGTAAGCGGCATATAAGCGACCAGGGAACCGGGCGATCTGAAAACCGGGCGATCTGAAAACCAAAGGATGAGTACGCCAGACGACGAAACCATGATTCACGGTAGCGGATAGTCTATCCTAGTAACCTCTAGCTTGAATCCCTTCCTAGGCAATTTGAAAATCTCATGGACCGACGATCATTTCTGGCACGATCCGCAGCGACGACGGCATTGGCGACTTCGTTGCATTCCCAAGCTTACGCGGCGGGCACGTCGAAGCCTCGGCGAGTGGCCTTGATTGGTTGCGGTTGGTACGGCAAGTGTGATTTGTTGCAGCTCTTGAACGTTGAACCGGTGGAAGTGGTTTCACTGTGCGATGTCGATTCGAAGCAGCTCAACGAATGCGCCGATCTGATTCAAAGTCGGCAGCGATCGAAGCAGCGTCCGCGTACCTATGCGAGCTACCTAGAACTTCTGGCCGAGAAAGATGTGGACATCGTCCTGATCGCCACACCAGACCACTGGCACGCGTTGCCGATGATCGCGGCGGTGCAGGCGGGCGCGGATGTCTACGTCCAGAAACCAACCGGTGTCGATACCCTGGAAAGCAAGGCGATGCTCGATGCTGCGCGAGCTACCGGACGCGTGGTGCAGGTCGGAACCCAACGTCGAAGTACCCCGCACTTGATCGAGGCGAAGCAGCGTGTTGTTGAAGAAGGATTATTGGGTGACGTCGCATTTGCGGAAGTCTGTTGTTACTACCACATGCGAGCGAACAAGAATCCACCGACCATTCAGCCACCCGAGCACCTCGACTTTGATTCCTGGACCGGTCCGGCTCCGTTGCGGCCTTATAACGAGCTTATCCATCCCAGGTCGTGGCGACTCTTTATGGAGTACTGCAACGGGATCATGGGGGACATGTGTGTTCACATGCTCGATCTCGTTCGCTGGCAACTTGGGCTGGGTTGGCCTCAGCGAATCCACAGCACTGGTGGCATTTTGGTTCAGACCGAATCGATAGCCAATACGACCGACACGCAAACAGCAACCTTCGACTTCAATGAACTCGATGTCGTGTGGACGCACCGAACGTGGGGCGATGCACCTGATCCACAATACCCTTGGGCGGCCATCCTGTATGGCGATAAAGGCACGCTGAAGCTAAGTGTGAATCGATACGATTTCATACCACGCGGCAGTGGCAATAAACTTAGCGGCGAACCGTTGCTAGAACTCGATAAGTATCCCACGGATGTTGACGACAAGAAGGATTGGAATATGGAGTTGCATGTCGCGTCGGCCATTCGCGGACACATGCGTGATTTCCTGAAAGCGGTTGATGAACGGTCCAAACCAGTCGCTGATATCGAGCAAGGTCATATCAGCAGTGCTTCTTGCTTCATGGCAAACCTCTCGTTGGACCTGGGACGATCGCTCGCCTTTGATCCCGAAACGCACACCGTCCCGGGCGATGAAGAGGCAACGGCCAAGCTGCGACGACCCTATCGTGCGCCGTATCAACATCCATCCGGTAAGTCGTCTACCTAAGACCGCTTCTGGTCCTCTGCCGAAAGATGATGTCGACAGTGATCGCATGCGACGCTAACGCGAGATCGTGGACGTGTCTGCGGTCGTGGATCGGACCATCCCAGGGAAGATGCCTTCCAGCGTTTGGCTAACACCCGAGAGTGCCCGTCGCTGGATCGTCGGTGCGGAAAGCGGACCGTCGACCTCAATTGTCCAGAACGTGTAGCTGTTGTCACGCAAAGGTCGCAGCACTTTGCTGAACAAGTTCTGCGGGCTGACTCGCGTGTTGAAAGAAAGGTCCAGATACTCCTGGCGAGACAACGTGCCGCTGCCATCCAGTGCGACCAAGTCGCCCCAAAGCGTCAGTCGGTTGAAGTGCACGTCCTCACCAAACAGCGAGAATTGGGTTTCGCCATCGGTGAAGGCGACGTCTTCGGTGGGTGTGATGCGAAGCAGGTTCAGGGTTTGCACGATCAGCGGAAGTTCGTACAGATTCGCGCCGCTGATCCGCCCGGTTCCTGAACCTTTCAAAAGGTCAATATCGCCCAGTCGGCCTTCAAGGCGAGTGTTCATTTCCAATCGCCCGGTCATGCCGGTTCTTGTTTGTCCCAGTTCCGCTAAGACGGTCGCAATTTTTGCGTTTGCTAAAGATGCACCCACATCGAAATCACCGGTCGACAACGCGACCGTGCCGCTGGCGTCGACGATGCCGCCGAATAAACTCCCGACAAGCGGCGGTTGGCTTTTTGCTTGATTTTGGTTCGTACCATCGGGTGATGCTGTTTCACCATTGGGCAACGCCGTAAGTCCCTCAATTGGGTCAACACCACTGGAAAGAGTGCCGATTTGCAGCAGGTCGCCAGCGATCGAAAACGGACCGCGGATCCCGGTGATTTGGAAGCCGAATGCGTGCAGCGAATCGATGTCCAACTTACCAGACGTCTTTAGCACAACGCCGTCTTTTAGGCCGCGAACTTCAACCTGACCTCGCAACGAATGCACTGGTCCCACGTCTCCAATTCGATTGCCTTCTAGCTGGACGATCACGTCCCAATTGATCGCCGGTTCGCCCGAACGTTGATCGGGTAAACGGATTTGAGTGCGTCCTCGAATCCCCAGTGGCCCCCGTAGATCGAGCCCTCGCATCGCGTCGCTCATTTGTGCTGGCAATGCTGCGATGAGTTCATCATCGGGGATCAGTCGGCATCCCGAGTGCAGGTCCAGAGACAATTGCCAGCGACCGTTTTCATCCGGTTCGCAACGACCGTCGGCGATCAAACGGGATGCATCGTGTCGGCCTTTTAGATCTTTGATTTCGATCAGGTTGTCACGGAACTTGACCTGACCGCCTACGACATCGATTCGGTACGGCAAAGCTTTCGGCCGAATGCTAAGCGAGTTGGGGTTGGCGGATTCGGTAGCCTGTTGAGTCGCCGACATGGCAAGATCAATCGGTCTTCGCCCACGCTGATGGATCTGCACGTCGACTTGGTCGAGTGTGCCTGCTGGACTGATCTCGTCCCAAATGGCACGGGTCGATTCAGGTAGCGATACCCGCAGCGAATGGTCCATCGCCAAGTCAGCGACTCGGAAACGCAAATTCAGTTCTGAATCTTGACCGTCTGATTCAGGCGTTGGCATTTCATAGAGTCCGTCACAAGCAATCCGAGCGGCACCCACATTGTTCGCTGTGAACCCAATGATGCGGACCATCCTGTCGCGAACCTGGATCCGACCTTCGACGTTGTACAGCGGGTAGGCAAACTTTTCGTATCGCAGCGTGCCACCGGTAACCCGCAAGTCAAACTGGCGATTGGTAACGCCATTGGCATCCGTTTGTATTAACGCGGAAGCCAGTTCGATCGCACCGCGGGGCTGCAGCGACCGCACGAAGGATTCGAGACCTGACTTTGGGCCTTGTGCATCCACTACAGGGTTAGGCTTCGCTTGTGCGAATCCAACCCCCAGGCGTTGCGGACGAGGGCGAGGCGAGTTGGCGTCTGGGATGTCGCGGGGTGTCAGTGCCGCTACCAAGGCGTTGTCAATTGGGACGCCGCCTTCGGTTCGTACCAAGATCGACTTCTCGGGCGACACGATGGCATCAGGGTGTAGTTTTAGCGGCAACCGAAAGTCACAATGAACTCGTTGGCCACCCGCTACACCGACAATCCCGCTGGACTGAATGATTCCGTTTGCAACGTCAATGCGTCCAGATAGCTGTTTGACCGGATAGGGAAACTTGTCGAACTGAACGTCAACGCCTTTGCATAAGACGCCGGCTTCGATGTTCCAGCCACGGTCGGCTGCATTGCTCGGACGTACTGGGGTCGCGTTTCGAAACCGTGATTGAAGATCGATGCGGCCTTGGGGGCGAAAGCGATCGAGCAGGACCACGGTTGCGTTAGGCAGGATCGACCGGAATCGATCGTCGATCAGGAAGTCCGTAGCTGCCAAGGTGATGTCCGAGTTCTCAACCGAAGCCACCACGCTGGACTCACCCATTGGGACCACAATGGCGGAAATCGGGATGTTCGATACATCGAGGACGGTCGTTGGTAACACTTTCAGCCGGATGTCGGTCGCCGCTTCGATGGAAACTCGGGCGTCTCCAACCATGGCGGTGCTCGGCAAGATCTCAAAACGCTGTGGCGTTGCTCGGAAGCGTCCTCGAACATCACTGACGCCACCGGCAAGTCGGTTATCCGAATAGTCGCCGTCTTGAATTTCACAATCCAACGAGTAGTCCAGCCCGGCGGTCTGGCCGGCGTCGACGACGCGGTCGAAACGTAATTGGCTGTTGCCCCGAAGTTGGAACTTGGTGGTGGATGAAAGCACGCCGGATTTCAGCACGCTTGCTGGAATCCATCTTCCGATTCGTGCGAGTAGTGTCTGGTCGATCTTCCAGTGCTGAAGCGAGCACTGGACCGAGAGACTTGAGCGAGTGGTGGAAAGTTCCCGCTGGTGGATCTGAAGGTCAAAGTCGCCACATAGATCTCCGTCGCCTTGAACGGAGATCAGCTTCTTAATCGCGTGCATCGGATCGGCGCCCATCGTGGACGACACCGCAATGTCTTGGCAGCGAAGTTGAATGGGATGTTGGTTGTCGCCTTCAACGCCCAGGTCGACGACAACGGAATGCAATTCGACGAGCGGGCAAATGGGGCCCAGTTGCGGCGGAGGCCAAAGGCCAGCCAGCGACACAGACCCGTCGTTGCGAATGTCGGCTTTGGCGTGGACGCCGTCGATGACGACACGCCGCGTTGTCATCGGGCTGCCTTCGCCCAGAAACTTTTCTGGATGGATATCCGCAAAGACGGTGATCGAATCTACGGTCACGGGCGCGGGCTTCACCCAGTCGCCAATCTTTGCCTTTAAGCGAGTGGCAACCGAGTCGCCTTGCTTGGGTCTCAGCGAAATGTTTTCAAACTGCAGACCCACGCCGGGGCGGTAGACACCGCGGCGGATCGAAACGTCCCAATTGGCGTAGTGATCGCTAAGTTGTTTTTCGAAAACTCGGCGGGCTTGTTCGCCGATTGTTTGTGGGGCGAGTGTTCGGACGATGAAGAAAATTGCTAGGCAAACAACCACCAGCACCACGAACGATTTAAAACGTCCTGGCTTCGTGGTCTGATCCGAAACAGTTTCCCTGGGGGGCAACGTGGCAGTTCTCGTCCTTGAGAGCTCAATCGATGCGACGGTGTGCGCCGGTCGATGGTACTCGCAACATTCTTACCCCAACCAGCCCAAAAACGAGGCAAAACGATACAGCCACGGACTTTGCCAGGGCGAATCGAGGCTCGTAGCAACCGAAAAAACGCTCCCCGCGAGCAGCGCAATGGCAAACCATCGGCCCGTCGCATGCTTTGTTAGCTGGTTCACTTCCGGCACGATTGCGAAGATCCACAATGGCGTGAACCACAACATCCAGCGGAAGCAAACGCTCACGCCGCCGTAATTGCGGTCAATTTCCGGTCGAGCGACATAAAACGCCATGCAAACGACAGTTGCTAGCAAAATGCTTGCCGCCAGTCGGCGATGTTCGTGGCGTCCGCGGACGCATTGGAACGCGAGCCCGGTTGGAATCAGCAGCCAGATTGGTGTGAGTGAAAACAGGCCGTAGTGCCCGAGCGTGGCGTGAAACAAATAAGTTCCACGGTTGGGTTCGCCTAGGTCGACGCCCCGACGTTTGTTCGTTCGCCAGTAGCTTCCGGGGTACTCGTACCAATCGTCCCACTCGACGAGCTGCCAATTGGCGGGTGACTTGCCAAGCGAATTGGGTTGAAACTTGAACTGTTGCTGGCGTACCGACCCACTGCTGGATTCGAATTCCGCAATGACCGCGTAACCACCCAGCGTCAGAGGGCGGAGCAGGATCTTGTCGGCATCGGCGAACGGTTGGGATTTCCTCAATTCCTCTCGCAAAGATTCAGCTCTCGCAAAGTCCGATTGGGTCAGGTCCTCGTGCCAATCGTAGCCAGCAACCACGTCGCCGTACCCACGATGCGCGTAGGGAGTTTTCCAGCTTTGATGTGCCCAATAGTTGGTGCCAAAGATCCCGATTGCGACCAGTGTGGCACCTAAGATGAACCCAGGTATCGATCGCGGCGTCAACCAAGCGAACAGTACCGCCCACAAACAAAACATCGACAAGGCAGGTAGTTCACACGCAACCGTCATCGCCGCCGCAACGCCGGCCAAAGCCCAGGTTCCAAACCCCGGTTGGCCGAGGCTTCGAGTTCGGTTTTTCGGGTCAGTCCTATCGCTTCGGATTGAATGAGATGACGGTACACCGCGCGAGCGATTCGAATGATCCCGCGAGACGTGTTCGGCGTGTCGGTCGCTGGCTTTCAGATACAGATACAGGGTCAGTGATGTCGCGGCGGCAGCGAATAGATGGTTGTTCAGCGATAGTGCGAACGAAGTCAGCATGGTGCCGAAGCAAGCTGCGGTCACGCAAAATCGTTTCGCAAAATCAGATACGTCCAGCCGTTCGATCGATCGCATCATCGTGATCAAAAACAGTGCCAGCGTTGGCACATTGATCAACATCAACAATGCTCGAGGCACGTAGATCGGGTGGGCGGTCATCGCCAGTCCGGTCACGCTGTAGAACAACGCATACACACCCGCGATCAAGGTCGTTAGCAGCGTCGGTTTGCTGCTGAAATAGTGCAGCCTCCCGTCGTCGCCGACATGGCGGACTTTGTCGATCGTGTCCCATAAGCGGTGTCCGGTTGATGACTTCAACGTGATTAGATCATCGATCGCGAAGGTGCCATTTTCAACTAACGCCGCCACGCTAACCCAGCGACTGCGATCGTTCGCGCTCAAGAATGCTGCGGTACCTTGCGGGTTGATCACTGTCGCGATTCGCCCGGCGACCAAGGCTAATGTCACGCAGATCAAGATCGCGTGCATTTGGACTCGCCGGGTTTGTGAACTGTCTTGCGATCCCATCAGGAATCTGACTCCGAGGTCGCATTCACGTTGGTTGTATCTGCGGGCTCGGGACTAGTTGCGGATCGTGAACTGGGTTGAAACCCTGCCACCGCCGATACGCTATAGGAAGCCGGTGGTAATGCTGGATCCGAGGCAGCGTCAGAGCCATGGTTGGAAACCTGTAGCCATCGCAGCGAGCGATCGCGGGCCGCTGAAGCCGACACGATCAGTTCCGCGATAAGTCCAGCTAGTACGCACTGGGCGCCGAGTAACACGGCTAAGATGCAGTAGTAAAAGATGGCGGTGGCATGCAGGTGCAAGGGTTCGCCTTCGCCAATGCGTGAGATCACCCACTTGGCACTCAAGTAAAACATGCCCGCGGTTCCTAGCCCAAAACAGACCAAGCCCGCTGACCCAATCAGGTGCAGTGGTCGCCGTCCGTAACCGGTGACCAGGTAGATGCTGAGTAAATCGAGAAAACCCTTGCCAATCCGCGACAAGCCGTACTTTGATACGCCGTGTTCTCGCGGGTGATGCAGTACCTCAATTTCGCCGACTCGCCATCCTCGGGCTGCTGCCAGAACGGGGATGAATCGATGCCGTTCTCCGTACAAGTCAACCTCTTGTAGGACCTCACGTCGATAAGCCTTGAAGCCGCAATTGTGGTCGTGCAAGGCAACGCCGGTTAGTTTGCTGACCATTGCATTGAATACACGACTGGGCAGCACCTTGTGCCAAGGGTCGTGCCGAACTCGCTTCCACCCGCTGACGACATCTTGCCCAGGTGCATCGCCTGGTTTGCCAGGGTTCTGTCCATCGGTTGGGCCCTTTTCAATCGCTTCGATGAATCGAGGGATCTCGTTGGGGTCGTCTTGAAGGTCCGCATCCATCGTCAAGACAATTTCACCACGGGCAACCGAGAAGCCAGCCGACAACGCTGCCGCCTTGCCAAAGTTCCGCCGAAAGCGAATCGCTCGCGTTAGGTGCGTTCCATCAGATTCGAGGCTGCCCAGTTCACACATTTGAGCCCAGGTCGAGTCAGTGGAGCCATCATCGATAAAGATGATCTCGACGGACTTTTGGTTGGCCTGACAAACATCGACCACTCGCTGATGCAATGTTTTCAGCGAGTCTTCTTCGTTCATCGCCGGGACGACGATCGACAAGTCAGGCGTCATCGCTTCGCCGGACTCGATCGGTTGGTGCTGCGTCATCGAGAATCCATCGCCCCCGGTGGGCTGGGGCTTTTGAAGGAGTTCTTTGGCGTGCACGGCGGCATCAAATGCTGCGGGCGAGGTCGAGGCGAGATCGGTATTCATACCACTATCTTACACAGATCTAAGATCGTGGCACTTCGATGCCTCGCATCATGGCTCGCAGTTCTTCGTCGATATTCTTGCCTTCGATTTCCGCTTCCGCCGTCATCGCCACTCGGTGCCGCAGGACGGGTAGCGCGATCTGGATGACATCGTCAGGGACCGCGAAGTCCCGTCCCGAAAACGCAGCGAGCGTACGGGCTGACTGCATCAGCGAAATTCCGGCTCGAGGTGAGGCACCAATGTGAAAAGCGGGCCACGTCCGGGTCGCTCTTACTAAAGCACTGATGTACTGCACAAGACTTTCTTCCACCCGCACTCGGCCGCACATCGCGATGACTTTGTTCACCATGTCAGGCGTGGTGATCGGTCGGATTTCAGATTCCAGTCGCTTGTTGAAATCGATCTGCTGAGAATGCAGTTTGAGAATCTCGGTCTCTTCGATTGCCGATGGGTAGTCGACTCGAAGTTTGAACATGAACCGGTCGAGCTGGGCTTCCGGCAAATTGTACGTGCCTTCGCTTTCCAGTGGGTTCTGGGTCGCCAGCACTAGGAAGGGACGCGGTACCGGGTGCGTTGTTCCGTCGATCGTGACACTGTATTCCTGCATGATTTCCAGCAGTGCGGCGTGTGTCTTCGCCGGCGAGCGGTTGATCTCATCGGCCAGCAGCAATTGGGTGAAAACGGGCCCGGCACGGAATCGAAATTCGCTTTTTTGCATGTCGAAAACAGGTGCACCGGTAATGTCCGACGGCATCAGGTCGGCGGTGAACTGGATTCGCCCAAATTCGCATCCCAAGATGCGTCCCAGTGTTCGGACAAAAAGCGTCTTCCCCAGTCCGGGGACCGATTCGATCAAAACGTGGCCGCCGGCGAATAAGGCCGTCAGTGTACCCAGGACAAGTTCGTCTTGGCCGACATACAGTTTGCTGACTTCAGCCTGGATTTTCTTGAACAGGTTCCCAATCGAGACAAAAGCAGGATCCACGGTGGGACGCTGAGCCGCCGCAGGTCTAGCTGATTCAGAGAGCACCGGTTGAGGTTGACCGGATACGGAGTTGGATGGATTCGATCCGCTGGCCCTGGAGCCTGAATGGGGATCGTCATCACCCGGCGACGGAGTGCTGGGCAAAATAGGCGGCAAGGGCGAGTCGCTCAAAGGATCACTCAGCTTCATCGAGGGTCACGGATGCTCGCAATAATCGTAGGTGACAGGCACTCACAGGCACAATCCCTTGTCCTTTTTACGAGGTTTCAGTTCGCTGGTTTGCGGTCTTTGAATCACCGCTGATTAATTCGGATTGGAGCGTTATGGACATCCATTTCGCTGCTATCGAGTGACATCGAGCCGAAACGACCCATCGATTCCTGAAAAATGCCGCGTTTGCAAGGGTGAGAGTGCCTCAACGGTTGACAGTTTCCCAGTGTCGCCTCTATTCTTCCGAAGCTCGATGCTGAGCGGTTTGCCTCTGGTCCTCGCGGCGTCCGATGGTTTTTGAACGAAACAACGAATGAAGTTGCTCTTGGTTCAAAGATGATGGGACACCTTTTCGCGACGGCGACCGCTTGTTTGGATATATCACTATCGCGTGTTCGCGTGCGTCCGGATGACTACCGGCCGCCCTCCCCAGCTAGTAAAGCGACCGACATCTGATGAACGTTGATCTGGACGCAATCGCCCAACGTGGGCGTTGCGAGGTTTCGAGTTTACGCTTAGCACTGCCATTGATTGAGCAGGGCTACACTCCCCCATTCTTGGCGAGATATCGTCGTGATGAACTGGGTGGATTGGACGAAAGCAGCTTGTGGGCGTTGTCCCACGCGGTGCGTACCGAACGGCGATTGCAAGAATATCGCGACGAATTGCACGCGGCCTGGCAGGCGACCTCGTTAACGGATCCGACGATCGGCCGAGCCGTTTCGCAGGCAAAGTCGCGACGTCTGTTGGACCGTCTGGCCCGTCGCATCAAGAACGAGTCCGGTGAAGCGAACAACATCAGCAACCAGCTTGCCGTTCGTGTCCTGAATCCTCAAAAGGGTGACGGCGACGATTTGGATGCATTGGCCCAGCAAGTTCTGGCCGCATCACCCGCCGATGAAGCACCAGCGACCGAAGAAGGTGCGACCAGTGAAGCAGCCCCAGCCCCTTCGGCCGGTGACGTTTCGGCAGCGGTCGCCAAGATTGACGAAGCTCTCGCGAGACGGCTTTCAGGTGACCCGCGAGTCATCGGTGCCGCCGTTCGCTGGTTGTCACGCAACGCCAAGATTCACATCATCGACGTTTCCGACCCACATGGTTCGGGTGACGATGATAACGCCAGCGACAGTACGGAAGCGGAAGAAGCGAAGCCGTTGAAGGCTGTTGAAGCACCCGCTTTTGGTGCTGATAAAGCAATCGACGCGGTAGCGACGGAAACACCGGCTGCCGAAGCGACTGAGACTCCAGCAACTGCGGACGGTGCCCCGGCATCTGCTGAAGCTGCCGTTGCCGAAGAAGCCACGCCGGAAACTGCACCCGCGGCCGAAGCGGTTGTTGCTGAACCGGAAACTGCCGAAACGGCTGCCGCTGAAGAAACCACGCCTGTTCAGCAAGCCGCTGAGGCAAGTGAAGCCCCGGCAAGTGAAGCCCCGGCAAGTGAAGCCCCGGCAAGTGAAACGCCGGCAAGTGAAGCCCCGGCAAGTGAAACGCCGGCAAGTGAAACGCCGGTTGCTGAAGCGACTCCGGCTGCCAGCACCGAAGCTGCTGACGCGGAAGTGACTGCTGTTGAAGGTGACGCTGCTGAAGCCCAACCTACTGCTGAGACACAACCTGCTGCTGAGTCCGCAGACGCTGCCAAGGCAGAAGAAGGCGCGAAGCCTGATGGTGCGACTAAGTCCAAGAAGCCAGCCAAGAAAGAAAAGCAGGCAGCCAAGGCTAAAAAGGCCAAGAAGATCTCGCCACGACAACGTCGACGTCGTTGGTTGGTTAGCACGCTGAAGCCACTCGCTGGCAAGAAGATGCCTGCCGCCAAACTCAGTGCGTTCCAGGTCGTGATGTTGGGTCGTGCTTTGCGAAGCCAAGTCGCTCAATGTGCGTTTGACTACGACGCGACCAAGTTGGTTGCCGAATTGCAAAAGACGGTTTCTGGGTTCAACCGCAATCTTGGCGAGCGACTCGCTGGCGTTCTGTTGGCCAACGAAGCTGCGATTCGTGACGCTGCCGAAGGTGCCTGGTGGGACGAAATTCAAGAACAAGCTTCGGGCCGTTTGGTCTCGATCGCTGCCGAACACTTGAACCGTCAGATCAATCGCGGCGGCATTGAAGCCAAGGTCGTCATGTCGATCGACGCCGTGGGGCCACGCACCGCTGCGACGGCAATTGTGTCCGCAGACGGACGTTTGCTGCATAGTGAAGACATTCCTTGCCAGCTATCCGCCGCAATGCGAACCCTCGCGGTTACCAAGATGGGCGAGTTGATTCACAAGCATCACGTCGACCTGATCGTGATCAGTAACGGGCCGGCTCGCCGTGCTTGCATGATCGCGGTCGGTGAATTGATCAAGCAATCCAACGACCAATCGGTCCGCTGGACGCTTGCCGACCGTAGTGGTGCGGACGCGTACGCGGGAAGTCCCGCCGGCGACCAAGAAATGAAGCAAACGCCGCGTCGTTTTCGATCGGCTGCTTGGATTGCATTCGCGACCTTGAAGCCTTCGCAAGCGATGGTGAAGGTCGATCCACTGAAGTTGCGACTGGGTTCGTTCCAGCGTGAATTGCCGGATCAAGCTGTTCTTGCTGCTCTCGAAGACGTCCTGGTCAGTGGGATGTCGCGTGGTGGCGTTGATGTGAACTCGACGACCTCGTCATGGCTGGAACGTTTGCCCGGCATGAACCATGAGATTGCTGAAACGATCAGCCAATCGCGTCGTGAAAAACTGGTTGGCTCGCGGGATGAGTTGCTCGGACGAGTCGCATGGCCATCGGAAGTAAATAGCCGCCAAGCGTTGCCGTTCCTGCGAGTCTTTTCTAGCGCAGAGCCACTCGACGGAACACTTATTCACCCGGACGATTACCCGCTGGCGAAACGACTTGCCACTGCGTTGGAAATTGAACTGCCACCGGAATGCCCACCCGGTTACGAGCTCCCAGATTACAGCCAGCCGCAAGCCAAAGCTGAGGCACCTGTTACTGCACCGGAGTCAGTTGCTGTAACCGAAGTTACCGGTGCGGTGGAATCAACGGAATCGGCGTTCGCTGGAAACGTTGTAGACGCTGAATCCGAAACCGAAGCCAGTGCAGAGGTTGAAGCTAGCCCCGAAGCGGAAGCAAGTAGCGAGCCAGAAGCCAACGCTGAACCCGTATCAAGTGAAGAAACTGGTGCAGAGGCTCCGGCTGAGTCGCAACCTGCCGCCGAGGCTGCCACGGAAGAAGCATCATCGGATCAACCTGCTGCTGAATCTGGTGAAGAAACGCCGGTTGCTGAGGGCGAGGAAACCAAACCCGAAGCGGCTGAAGCTGAAGCCGACCAAGCACCTGCCGCCGAAGCATCCGTGCCGGCAGCTCTTGAACCGGTGCGACGCGAGAAGCCTGAAAAAGCCAAGGTCGATAAGCTCGTCAAAGAATGGCAGGTCGGTGTTCGCCGCTCTTACCAGATCGTGAATTGGCTTTGTGATCCGTTCGGTGAAGGCATGCAAGAAGGGGAATCACCCGCCGTGATGACCTCCATGCCCAGTCGCAATGACCTCAAGCAAGGTGATCGCGTAATCGGTGTTGTCGTTGGCGTAATGCCCTTCGGCGTCTTTGTTGAACTGTCGCCTGAATGCAGCGGTTTGATTCACGTTAGCCGGATCAGCGATGGCTATGTCGAAGACTTGCACGAAGCGGTTCAGGTCGGCGATGTTGTCACCGCTTGGGTTACCGGAATCGATTCCAAGCGACGTCGAGTCGGACTCAGTGCCGTGTCGCCTGAACGAGAAGCCGAACTGACACGAGAACGCCAGGAATCACGTGGCGGCGGGCGAGGTCGCGGACCAGGCGGTGGTGGCCAACGCGGTCAACAGGATGCCGGACGTGCGCCGCAGTCACGCTCAGGCCAAGCCGGTGCCGGATCACGCGGCCCAGGTCAAGGATCGGGACAACAGGGTTCCGGTCAACGCGGTGGTGCGCAGCGTGGTGGATCGGGGCAAGGCAATCGCGGAGGTGGTCGACCGACAGGCGGCAACCGGGGCGGTCGTGACGGCGGTCGTCGTGACAATCGCGGCGGATCGCGTGGACCACGTCGTCCAGAAGTCTACGAAGTCGTCGGTAAGGAACCCGATTCGCCAACGCTGACCGATGCAATGCAGGAAGGCAAAGAGCCAATGCGTTCCTTCGGCGACCTGATGCAGATGTTCACAAAGGAAAAGGCTCCCGCCAGTAAGCCGCCGGCAAGCAAGCCTGCAAAGGAAAAGCCGGTTGCTGATCCAGCGCCCGTCAGTGAGGCAGTGGAAGTTTCGGCTGTTGCTGGAAGTGAAGCGGCACCTGCCGAGCCGACTGAGGTAAAACCCGCATCGTCGAGTCAGCCGGAAGCAGCCAGTCCGTCCGAAGCGACGGGTCAAGCTGATGGAGAAGCGACCTGATGAGTGATGACTTCACATCACGTTTAGAGTCGGCGATCCAACGCGGTCGCCAACGTGCCGAGCATCAAGCGTCCGAAGAGCGACGAAAGGAACTCTCTGAGGAAGAGCTTAAACGCCTGCACACGTCGTATCGATTGTCGTTGTCTGAACAGATCGAAACGGCGGTCCATCGAGTTGCGGACCACTTCCCTGGTTTTCGAACCGAGTCCGTGTTTGGCGAAGAGGGCTGGGGAACGGCGTGTTACCGAGACGACTTGCGTCTCGATGCTGGACGTCGGACCAATCTTTATAGCCGGTTGGAATTGGTGATTCGCCCTTACAGCGACTTGCGGGTTTTGGACCTCAAGGGCAAGGGAACCGTCATGAACCGGGAAATTTTCAATCGAGTTCACTACGCCAAGATCGCGGAAGTCGATCCGACCGAATTCACTCAATTGATTGATACCTGGGCGATCGAGTATGCCGAACTTTACGCTTCTAAAAGCACGATTTAACCCAGGGATATCTTCGCCGGCTTGGCGCGTTTATCCTAGGTAGTTCGCTATTCCGTTCGAATTGTTGTCACGATGAGCGAATTCCTTCTCTATTATCGCCGCCCCGACCCGACGACCTGGGTTTACATGTCGTCGTTCTTGACGATCGGGCTGTTCTTCGTCTTTCGGCGATTTTGGAGTATTCGTAACCTCGATATCGTGTTGTTGATCTTGCTGGCTCCAGGCCTGTTGATGGTCAATGAGGGGTACCGGCGGCAAACCCGCTTGGACCGAGATCTTGCGAAGGCGATCACTGTTCGCGCGGCTAACTTGGCTGATCCGCAAGCGAGTTACACGCCCAGTTCTCGCCAAACCTGGATCACGCAACTGACGCCCGAAGAAACAGATCCCAGCCCGACACAATCGGATTCCGATATTGAGGAGGAATCTCCTGACGAAGCGGATGACCTTTCCAGCAACGAAAGCACGTCGGACGAACTTGCCGAGAATGAAGAAGCACCGGACGAGTCGGTAGCCGGCGAGTCCGCTACCGATGACCAGCCTGTTGTTGAGGCAACAGCGAGCCAAGCCGCCCCGAACGCGTCTGCGGTGCTTGCCTTTCCGACAGCGGGTGAGCTTCGTTCACCCGCCGAAGTCGCTGCTTATGAATCGGCAATCGGTCTACGACGAACGGGCTTCATTTGGCTGTTCGGGATTGAAGTCCTGCTGTTGGTTCGCATGCTGCTGGACCCGCTGATGGTACGGCGACCCTTGTTGGACCCCAATCTGACGACCGGTGGTTTGAACTTCATCGGGATCTCGCTGTTCATCTTCATGATGGCCAATGTGGTCGCAAGTACTCCCGAAATCCAGCGTGAACAAGGCCCTGAACTGGGGCCTGGCTACGCGTTGATGAACATGTTGCCAACCATTCCGGTGCGTCCGGTCAGCGATGGGCTCGCTGGTGCCGAACCGCCCACCCTAGCGGAACTTGCCCCGGCGGAACAACGTCGCGCCGCGATTGCCAAGATTATCGCAATCATTGGTCAGTCGGCTGTCTTGATCGGCATCCTGCTAATTGGGAATCGACATTTCGGCAACCTCCGCTCAGGAGCGGGATGTGCCACGTTGTATCTGTTGATGCCTTACACGGCCCAAATGACCGGACGAGTGGATCACGTTGTGCCCGCGGCTTTGATCTTGTGGGCGATCTTGATGTATCGTCGACCGTTCTTTTCCGGTTTGTTCGTGGGTGCCGCGGCTGGATTGGTTTACTACCCGCTGTTTTTGCTGCCACTTTGGTTCAGCTTCTATTGGCAACGTGGTGCTCGTCGGTTCGCCGTTGGTGTGCTTTCGGTTCTTTGTCTGTTGATGGTTTTATTGGCGTTCGATGGCAACGAAACGTTCCTGGAACACCTGCGGCGGATGTTTGGTTTGTTCTTCCCGACGCAAGATCCACGTGGGATCTGGGAGCTGGGTTGGAATCCGATCTGGCGACTGCCAGTCATTGTTGCCTTCGTCATCCTGAGCATCTTCCTTGCCATTTGGCCTGCTCAAAAGAACCTCGGCATTTTGCTTAGTTGTTCATCGGCCTTGATGATCGCCGCCCAGTTCTGGCACGGCTACGGCGGCGGCCTTTATATGGGGTGGTTCTTGCCGTTGTTGTTGTTGACCGTCTTCCGCCCCAATCTCCAAGATCGAATTGCGTTGAAAGTGGTACACGCGCATAGCAGCGCCACCGCACGCCCGATCATTCAACCTGATACAGCCTGACACGGATGTCTCCTACCTCTTCTGATCGCACGTCGTCCTGTGAAGCGGCGCGTGCCCGCTATACCGATCACCTTGCTGGTCTCGATGCGGAACTGCTAACGCACCAATCCACCGATATCCGGATGGGAACGCTGCGAGTCAGCTTGTTCTTTCTATTCGTGATCGGGTTGGGGTTCGCGATAACTACCCAGCAATCGTTTTGGGCGGTGATCGCAGCGAGCGGCTTCTTGGCATTTTTGGTTGTCGTCGTTCGCAACGAAACGGTTCGTGAAAAGATCGAGGTACTGCAGAACCGTTCGCGAACGTTGCGGCGTCTAACGCGTCGCCTGGATCGAGACTGGAAATCGCTGTCGTCAGATTCGATTGGTGCGTCGACTTCGCCTCAGTCCGAAAACTCGATCCTACAACTCGACGATCGGCAGAAGGCACTCGCTGGCGACCTCGATTTGTTGGGTGATTCGTCGCTGTTTCAATTCGTATCGATGGCTGCGACCACGCCGGGAAAACGAACACTTGCGGATTGGCTAACCCAGCCTGTGCTGGCCAATGTTGCTCAGCAGCGGCATGCCGCCGTTACCGCTTTGGCGCCAGCCCGGGACGAACGGATTCGCTTTTACACATTGGCTCGCGAAGTCGGCACCTCAACCGGCGATCCAGACTCTTTCGTTCAGTGGGCCGGAAGCTCGCTTTGGTTGCCAGCACGATGGTGGTTGCTGGCTTGGGGCCGTGTGACTGCAATCGTTGCGGTCGCTGCAATCGTGGCACTTGTGTTTGCCACCCTCACACAGAACCGCGACCTGACTCGCATCTCGTTTTTTACCTTGATCGCCATCGCGGTGGTCAATCTGTCGCTCGCCGCAATGATGCTCGGCCCGGTTGCTCAGATCTTCAGTGTTGCGATCACGTCTCGACGAAGCGTGGATGATTATGCGGAGTTGTTCGAGGCAGCGAAGCTGCTGCCCGAAACCGATGCCGAATCACAAAACAATGCACCGGAGATTGGTGAACGAAACGTAGGCGTCGTATCGAAACATGATCTCGCTTCCGATCTCCGAGCAAGTTTGCTGGGATCCGAAAGGAACGAGGATGGTTCGGCCAGTACTGCGATGCGTGAATTGGCGGGGATCGCGAAAGCGGCGACTCTAAAACATTCGGCCGCTACGTTTTTGATTTATCTTCCACTCCAAGCGTTCGGGCTTTGGGATGTGGAAGTCTTGCGGCGGTTGGAAGGTTGGAAGCAACGCCATGGCGAACAAGCTCAACGTTGGTTTCATGCTTTAGGGGAACTGGAGGCGTTGTTGTCTTTGGCGGCCGTTTGCGATGAGTATCCGGACTGGGTATCACCCCAATGGCTAAGTGCCAGCGATGCAGACTCGATTGTGACATGTGAAGGTCTAGGGCATCCATTGCTGCCGGATTCCGCTCGTGTTTGCAACGATGTTTCGATTGGTCCAACAGGCACGTTGTTGCTCGTCACCGGAAGCAACATGTCGGGCAAAAGTACGATGTTGCGTAGTCTTGGATTGAATGTTTCATTGGCAATGGCTGGCGGTCCGGTTTGTTGCCGGGCGATGAAACTACCGCCTGTTGAAATGGCAACCAGCATCCGAGTCAGTGACGACTTGAGCCAAGGGGTTTCGTTCTACATGGCTGAGCTGAATCGTTTGGCCGCTGTTGTGCAGCACGCTCGCGAGTTGTCGGCTGAACCGGACCGGCGGTTGCTGTTTTTGTTGGATGAAATCTTGCAGGGCACGAACAGTCGGGAGCGGCAAATTGCGGTTACGCGAGTGTTGGGAATGTTGATCAACAACGGTGCTATCGGAGCAATCACGACTCACGATTTGGAGCTCGCGGACGAACCCGAGCTGTTAAAAGTTGCCAACACGGTTCACTTTCGCGAAACCATCACGCCGGACGCCAGCGGGGACGAACGGATGACATTTGACTATAAAATGCAATCAGGGGTCTCGCCGACGACGAACGCACTACGACTATTAGAAATGGTTGGTTTAGGTGAAGAAAAGACGTAGGGGGGTGGGTGAACCGACTTTGGTTTCCCCACGTATTTATCTTGACATGTGGTTAGAAAGCAACTAACTCTGGATTTCAGGTTTTTTGAAACAAAGCGACTAAAGGAGCTTTTAACATGCCTGAACAAGAACCAAACAAGCGTTCCACCTTGGATCGTTTTCTTAGCGGTCTCTCGGAATACATCTTCCAATCGAAGCTCGGCATCGCTGATGTTCAACTGATTGAATACGTCAGCGGGTTGATGATTCGGTTTACTCGCGTGGATGCGATCCAGCGAGTTCGTCGTGATGACGGGCGTCCGGCAACCGAGGTTTTCCAGATGCTTTGCGAAGCTGAGCGTCGGATCGGTACCGCCCGTCGTGAAGTCCATCGCCACATCGGTGATGTGACCTTGTTTTGGTCTGGCATGTTTCCCGAAAGCGTTCGCGGCAATGCGCCTGGCTCACCCGATCAATTGCTCGATTACTTCCATCACGGCAAGCGTTCGTACAAGATCGCTTCGACAATCGAAGCGGAGGCGGATCGTCCGCCTTGTGATTTGCTCGATCGGTTGAGTGATCAATTCGAACTCTGTGCCTACGGCCTACGAGAAATTCGTCGCGAATGGGAAGAGTCTGATCCAAGCGATCACTTGTTGATCACCTAGTTCGCAGTAGGGTTTGATCGCAGTCAGTTTGGGTATCGGTAAGAGTCAATGAGTGCAAACATTTTGGTTTGCACTTTTTGACGACTCCGTTGACCTTGAGTGTTTGTTTCAGTGCGGAAGCGTTCGGCGGTGCTTCCGATGCGAACATGTTTTACAATCGTGGTGTGCAAAACCCTTATTCCGCATCCACTTCAACAGACAGTCAGATCATTCCGCCAGATTTGACGGAGGCTATTGATCCGGTATCCGTAATCTTGCGTCGCACGTTTATCGCTTGGGAAAAGCTTCGTATCGTGTTTGTCGCGGTACTAGGTATCGTGGTGATCGTTATCAGTGGACCGAACCTGGCCCAGGTTAAAACGCTCGTGACCATTGTCGAAGGCGCGATTGTGGCGAACGTCTGCTACTTTGCCGGCCCGGTTGTCGAGTCCTACGCAAGGTGGCTCGGGTATCGAGGGAAGTGGTTGCGACCGATTCTGTTTATACTCGGAACACTTTTGGTAATGCTGCTCGCCATTGCTTCGTTGGCTGGCTTGCTGGTGCCCAATCAAGTCTGATTCGCGCAAGAATCGTTTCCGTTATCTCATCTAGAACTGGTCATCAACCACTATGCCCACACCGCAAACTTGTGAGTTTGTGCCTTACCTAAGCGTTCAAGACGCCAGTCAGGCCGTTGCGTTCTACTCGGACGTTTTCGAAGTCGAACCGCACTTGTTGTTAAACATGCCAGATGGGCGGGTGATGCACTGCGAGTTTCGCATCGGCAGTGCGAGGTTTTTCGTCAGTGAAGATCTTCCTGAACATGGTGGAACGCCCAGTCCAGTTCGGTTGGCGGGCACGACCGTCGCGATTCACTTGTACGTCGATGATTGTGACGCCATGATCAAGAGGATGGTCCAGCACGGTGCCACTGTACTGATGGAACCCGAAGACATGTTCTGGGGAGAACGGTTTGGTAGAGTCCGTGATCCATTCGGGCATGAATGGGGGATCGCCACACAAACCCAAGAGATGTCATCGGAAGATATTCAGGTAGCCGCTTCGCAGATGTTTGCGGATCCACCGGAATAAGGCCCAGAAAAAGGCATTGTGCGAATCGATTTTGCCGATTCGCTGTATGGCACAGTCTATTAACTCCAGTCGCACAGCGCGTCGACGTACGCCGAACCGCCATCGCGGTTCCAACCATCCAGTTGTGAGGGTTCTTTAAGCTGTTGACCCCGACGCAGTGGCGCGACGATGAAACGGCTGTCGATATCGGGAAGTGCCGACATGTCGCCCCACAATTTTTCAAACTGCGCGACTGGGAAGATATCCTCTTGGGCATGTCCCCATCGTTTTTTCACCTCTTTCAATGTGATGTAAGTCGGTAAGCGGGCCGCCATTTCACGGACGGCGATGTCGACTGCATTGGGATCGGCCAGTGTTTGCCGATTCAAGCCAAAGGAATTCAGCAGTCCGTCAATCTCGATCCAGGTCGTCATCGAGTTGTAGAACCGTAGACCGAACTCAGCACGTTCGTTTGGCATCGCCAGGCCTTCGACGAGTCGTGGACGTCCCGAAACCAGGGCCAACCCACCACCGCGATCTTCCAATCGTCGGGGAATGACTTCGTAGCTGAGGGTGGCTCCGGAGTCGATATGGAGACCAAACATTGCAGGGTCAACGTTGGCACCCAGCGTATCAATGTTGTGCAACATCAGATACTTCAGCGACGGTTGGTCCTGAAGCATTTTCAGCAGCACACCGTTGCGAAACAGATTGGGGACCTCGTACCAGTGACCCACTGGATGCACGCACTGGGAAGGCGTGTTTTCGACATAGTCACTTCCTTCCCCGGTGGTGCGTGCCCAGTTCGCGATCGCGGATCGGGCGCTTTCACGCATCTTTTGCTGTTGTTGGTCGAGAACCTGTTGTGAAGTTTCTTCCCACAGGAATTGCAGGTCGCGGACCATGGGGACCATTCGCAAGCCGATGTTGCGACCACTGGAAACGTGCAATGGTCCGTCGTGCCCAAATTGGTCGTTATGTTGGAGTGCGTTTCGAATCGCGTTGTCCGTCATCCAGCTCGTGGTGACAACATGCGGGATCGTCGCTTGGTATCGCCGACTGATGGCTCGGTTTTTGGCTAGGTGAATTTCCAGGAAGCTGCGATGTCGGCCTGCGAAACGGTGGAATGGGTGCAATGCCTTGCATACACCGGCCCCCTGTGTCCAACGGCTTCCGACCCCGGCGGCTAGTGACACGACTGCAACTTGTCCGTCGGCGATCGCATGTTCGCCGATTGTTTTGTAGCGATCGTCGATTCCACCGCGAGTGTCGGTGACATGGTGTTCGCTGACGTCAGTGATCTTGAGGTCCGCAGCCAACCGATTGGAAGCCAAACCGAATCGACCTGAACGAGTGTTGTCACGAATTTGTTCGTGTTGGCTACGGTCGAATCCATTGTCTCGCAGGATTTCTTTGAGGCTGTTACCGCCACCCGCCGAATTCGGCTGGGTTGAGGAAACGCTGTTTTCCGTTGGCAGGACGCTTCGCAGTAGAACAGCCGCATCGGCCTTAGAATCATTTGGGTTGCTGCACCATGTTCCGATTCGGGCGAGCTCGTTACGAGTTTGATTTGACAATTCACGCAGTGGCGTGCGAAGCCACTGTGGCAACATCAAGGCGTAGTACTTTTGTGGTAACCGGGCATCGGAGCCTGTCTGTAGCTGTGCCGATGTGCCATGGTCATTGATCGCGAAGTCGTACACGACCGGATCCATGGCAAAAGGAAGTGCCGTTTCGAGTTGGCGTTTGGTTTGAACGAGCTCTTTCGCGAGCCAATCTTGCGCAACTTGCTTGATCGTAGGATCGAAGATGAAACCCATGCCACCGCCGGACATCCCACCGAGCATCCAAAAGCCCCAGAACTGGTCTCCGAACTGGTCGCGGCAACTTTGAATCATGCGATCGGTGAAGCGATTGGTTGCCCACGGAATGATCGTTTGCAGTGGTCCTTCGAAGTTGCGAGTGGTTAGGGCCCCCAGTTGTTGGATATCACCTTGGCGTAGTGCGTCAACAACATCGTCATAGATGGACATCGCTTCTTGGCGAGCCTTCCACTGGGCGTCGCCGCGGACGAGGTAATGCTCGGTAACCATTTCCAGGATGGGCCCCACATTTTGAGCCATGCCACCATGCACCAATACCAGTGAATTTTGCAATCGCTGACGCGCTTCCAGACTCACTTGGTCCTGCTCTAGAATTTCGTGATTGGGCATCAGGCAACCACGGCTGATCCCAAACTCAGGGTCATCCTCGGTCGCTTCTTGACCGCAGATCAGCTTGATTCCTGGCCAAACACCGCCTGAGTCCTGCCAGCCACCACCGCTGCCGCCGATCCACTCACCCAAAATGGCGCGAGCGGCTACCAGTCGGCGATCTCGTTCGGTGAGTGGCCCTTCGAGTGACGCAATTTGGTTCGTCGCTCGCATCAGGTTACTGATCAACGAACCGAGCAAATTGGTGGAAACAGCCAGTCGGGAGCCCTTGGGGATGTCATTGATCTTGCTGACCAATTCGAGCCCCTTGCCGCGTCCTACAATCTGTTCAAGCAAAGCTTCCATCGACGAACCGCAGCCCTCCAGTCCGGGAGGCACCACGCCTGAGGCGATCACGGCGGCTTTCAACAAGCCCAGGTAGTCTCGTGCAAAGTCAAACATCTCTGCAACGGTCGTGACTTCCGTTGATGCACCCAGGTCGACACTAACCAAGCGGAACACTGGACGATCGATCACACGTAGATAGGTTTCGATGGGTGGCACGATTTCGTCGTCGCGGCCTCGGACTCCCAGGTCGACCGATACGTTGACCACGCGAGCACCCTGGGGGTAGTCCATCCCTAGGAAGAAGATATCGCTCCAGGCGCTATGCGATACATCCATTCGAACCGCAGTCGTCTCACGCAGCACCGGCTGGGGCGTCTCGCTATCGGTACTCTCGATTAGCTCTTTGCGAAGCCGCAGTGGGTGTTCGGCAACGTGGCCTAGGCGGAACATCCATTGGTTACCGCGGACCGTCCGGACGCTGTGGCGAACCTGATCGGCGAGCGTTTGGAATCCAAGTTGGTGATAGGCTTGTGCCAGAGCACTGGCCAGCGAGTCGGTCGGTCCCGACTTTGACTGTTCCGCCAGGAAGGAATCGATTGCCTCTTGGAAACGACGGCCAAGCAGGTGCTCGTATCCATCAAACGGAATGTTGCCGGCTAAGCTGGGATCGAGACGAGGTGGTAGTTGATAGCGATAGATCGACGACAGAAAGAACAATGCTCGAACACGTCGGTACAAGTTGCTTTCTTGCCGGCGGAAAGTGTCCAAGGCCTCAACATGCTGCATCAACGCATCAAGCGAGCAACCTTCGCAAAGCGATTCCAACGAGCGGTCGCGTTGTGGACCGTCCTCGCACAGAATGGTTTCGATGAACGGATTCTGAGATAGCGTTGCCGGCATTAGTGAACGCCTCCGTTGGCAGCAGATTCAGTCGTAGCGTCACCTGCATCATTCATATCGGTTGCCTCGTCCTCGCAATTTTCGACCATTGGGTCGGGGCGAGTCGCAAGCAGCTCGACCATTTCGGTCAGCAATAGGTCACGGTCACGGCCGGACAAGCCAATGGCAAGTTGAGCGATCAGGACACCGTACTGGACACCGATATTGAAGCGTTTGCCTTTGACTTGAAACGCGAGGTACTTGCCGCGGGAGGGCAACATCGCGGCGGCATCAGAAAGGGTTGGGGTTTCAAAGCTTTCGTCCTGCATCAGGTCGTGCAGACAACCCCACGTTGCAGGTGTCAGGACGTGCATCCCAAAGTAGCCTAGGTAATGTCCGCTTCTTAGACCGGGTGTGATCAGTTCCTGTTCGGCTAGGGTTGGTGTGGGTTTCTCGACCACAGTGCGGACTTCGTAGAGTCCCTCGTGACGGGGCACGCTGGCACCCGCGACGATTCCAAAGTACGGCAAGCGATGCTCGCGTGTCGCCTGCACGGCTGAAACGGGGCACTCATGTTGGCGTGCGATGCTAACCAATTGTGACGCACAACTGGTCGTCGCGGCGGAGAGGTACAAGTGATCGCCCACGAGATGCAAAAAAGCGTCATTGCCGCAGAACTCTTCCGCTTTTAATAAGGCATCGGCGTACCCGAGCGGGCGTTCCTGGTGCAAAAATCGTAGCGAACCGATCGCATTTCCCGCAGCCCGGCGGTAGTTTTCTTCGTCTCCGGGCTGGATCACGACGCCGATTTCTTCAACACCAGCGGAAAGCGTTTCTTCGACGATCAGTTGCAAAGCCGTCTTCTCTTCGCCATGGCGGTCGACAAGTCGCTGCAAAGGAAGCGTGTTCTGATTTGGGGCCGCTGCGGTGATGACCGCCTTAAGGACTTGCATGGAATCCGGTCTCGTGTGAAAAATGAGGCTAATTGTCCCCCCAGACGGGTTCCAAGGATAATTGAGGTCCTAGGAAAGACCACCTGCCGCTACTCAGGGCGGGTCGAATTACCGAGCGTTTTTCGCTAGCTTGGGGGTGAAAATCACTACCTTGTAATCCAGGGCGGACGACGGTTTGAAATTCAGTGAACTGGAATGGTGCTCGCCAGAGTACCAGAATGCTTTGGAATTGCGGCACCTCGTGCTACGGGCCCCGTTGCGCCTGAAATTGACGGCCGAAGAACTAGATGGCGAACACAGTCAGCGACACTACGCCATCGTTGATGGGTCCGAAGCGGTCATCGCTGTCGTGGTTGCGCGTCCCAAAAATTCAAGCCTCGTGCATTTCCGACAGATGGCCGTCCATCCTGACCATCAACGAAAAGGACTGGGGTCGCAGCTTCTTACCCAAGCGGAAGCTGAGTTGGTGAAAGAAGGCTACCGCGAATTTCAACTTGATGCCCGTGCGGACGCCGTGCCGTTCTACGCACGCCATGGGTACGAACCCAAAGGTGAACCTTTCCAGTTGATCAAGCTTGAGCACCAAAAGATGGCGAAAACAATTTAGCCGCTCGGTCAGGCCAAGCAGTGGTTTGAATCAGCCTATAAGTTAGTTCAATCAGTGAGCTTGGAGCGGTCACATGGCCGGCTGCGAAGTTCGAAATCATTCCGCCAACATGAGTGTCCTACGAGGCGGTGTGAGTGTCATCGAAGCAGAGAACGTGACGGCGGCGGATTCCGGCTCGAAAAGGATTTTCTTACCGCGTTGCACGGTCGGGACTGCGGCGTCGCGTGACTTCGGCTGCCGTCACGCTGCTAATCGTTTTGTGGACGAGGCCGTGGGTCCAGCTCGTAGCTGGTAAGGACATCTCGTCCGAAAAGGATTGGCTCTCGGTGCAGAATCGAGGATATCGCTTCTAGCGGCGTCGTGTACGTCCAACCGTCCGCCTGGGATTGGGAGCTGCGTCGAAGCAGACTCCTGTGAGGCTAGCGATCTTACCCCGGCGGAGTTTGCCTCGCATTGGGCTGAATCCGCTTCGGTCGCTACGCTCCCTGCGCGGATGCAGCCCAATGCGAAACCTGTTACCCAATCCCTACTCTCATAGCCGTGCACCAAGTTTTGGGGGCATGTCAGTACTTTTCCGTCCTCCACTAGACGATTGCGCAAGACGTCGATCAGTCGCTCTAACTGGAATTCATGGATGCGGACAATCTGGTTAAGCCTATCCTCAAGAAGATGCGCACGCTGAGTCACGGTGGCGAAGTGGAATGCTATGTCATTCCCTGTGCTACGGTTCCAACGGAGCATCAGGTCGGCCTTTGGGGCCCCGAACACGAGGGCGATGGCAAGGACAAGAGCGGCATCTGGATCAAGGACGGCCACCTCTAAGTTGTTGACGGCAAATTCGTCGCCCGTTTGGATGAGCTGTACGACGATCCCAAATGGAATCTAGATCGAGAAGACGTCACGATCAAAGTGACCGAGACGCGTTCGAGGCTGCCGCTCGTCCCAACGTTGATCCTCTGTATCACAACGATGACGTCGCATGTCCCGATGATGTGGACGAATAGAAAAGTCACCACACGTCAATGTCATTGCCGTGAATCCGGAGTGCCGTTCACGACCGACTTCGTTTCATCGAGTCGGCAAGCTTGATCTGTTTTGAGTTAAGAACTGCGGGCATTTTTACCTGAGTGCCAAGTGGGTGATTGACCGGAGAGCGATGCCGCCACCGGCATAATGACACCGTTGCCATTAAACAAACAATGCTGTCTGACTTGCCCTTTGTTTTCTTATAAGTGCGTCCGCCATCAGTAATACAGATAGCAGTGAAGAAATTCTCCACCTATTCAAACGTGATTCATCAAAACTTCATATGCCACGACATGACCGTCAGGCTTAACAAAGACCTGTGATTTGTTGCTCCGTTGTCAAAATTGCAAGATCACGTAAGCGACAATGACTGAATCTAAGCGGCATCCACTAACGAGTTATTTCATCTCACATTACATTGCCACAGTCTGCTCTTTATATCTAAAACTACTGAACCGACTTTTTTCAAAAAATGATTGCTTTCGTTGTCCAGAACTATCAGGTCGCGCATGTAGACGAGTGCAGTAGGTCTTCTGGTCCGACTCCTTTGGTATGCGAGACGGCACCTACTGTTCGGCAAGCCTATGTCGGTATTTCCATCCGAGTTGATGCTTGTCTAACAACCTTGAGTTTTCAGTGAATAAAAGAGGAAGAACGTGTTAAAGATTTCTCGAAATAGGTTTGGATTCACTCTCGTTGAACTGCTGGTGGTGATAGCGATCATCGGAGTCTTGGTGGGGTTGCTGCTTCCCGCTGTTCAGGCCGCTCGCGAAGCCGCTCGCCGTATGAGTTGTGCAAACAATTTCAAACAAATTGGGCTCGCGCTCCACAACTATCACTCGGCATACAACCAGCTGCCCGTGCAGCGAGGCGGTACCGATGGTGGTGGTTACCTGGGTGGTCACTACGCGAGTTCCGTCGTCGACAATCGGCTTCAACTGAGTTTCTTGGTGGGGCTTACTCCTTTCATCGAGCAAACAGCGCTTTGGGAACACATCAGCAACGGTGATCCAACACTTCCGGTTGCACCGAATTTCTACCCACCGATGGGGCCAACTCCGAATCAGGCAACGTTTGTTCCTTGGGTGACTGAGATACCAGCATTCCGCTGCCCCAGTGATCCGGGAACGGGCTTGCCAGCGAACGGAAGAACGAACTATGCCGCGTGCATGGGCGACGCAATTGAGAAAATCAATTCAGGAGCTTACGACTGGGATCTAACACCGCCCGACAGTTCGCGTATGGAAAGACTGCGAGCGTCTCAGCGGGGGATGTTTGTGCCGATGGAAAAGACGCAATTCCGTGACGTTCTCGACGGGCTATCCAACACGCTCATGTGCGGTGAAATTCCGACGGACCTAGGTGACAACGATGTTCGTACGCAGCCTCATATCGGCAAAAAAGCATGGGCCGCTGTCATGAACAACCCAAGCTATTGTGACCAGTTCCGTGATTCAGATCGCCCTCAGTTCTGGGATTCCGACGTGAACAGTGATCTACAAAACGCGTCAGCCCCCGATCGGGCACGTGGATTCCAGTGGGCCTCGGGTTACTTGCTCCACACTGGTTTCCAAGCAATCCTGCCTCCGAATGGCGAATTTTGCGTCGACAATAACCAGAAACCCAACTCGTTGAAGTCCGTGCAAATGGAAGCCCTGGCTTCGGTTGGCAGTCGCCATCAAGGCGGAGCCCATGTATTGATGGGGGACGGAGCAGTGAAGTTCATCACCGACTCTATCGATGCCGGCAACCAATCAGCGAAGACCGTTCGCGCCATCAATTCATCGCCATCGAATGCTGGCGCGATGAGTCCATTCGGAATTTGGGGAGCACTCGGAACTCGCGCGTCAAGAGAAGTCATCGACTCCGAATTCTAGTTCACCAAGTTGTTTTTCAAGTTTGTTACATATGGGTTGTCCCTCTAGTTTTAAACAACCGTTCACACTGGATTTCCGCACGGAGATCCAGTGCCACCGTCCTCGCAAATGCTGCTGAATGATGTATCAAACCGTGACGCAATTCACGGCGACCGAGCAGCACAGGTTCACTCAACCATCACCACTTTACAACAGCGCTGCGCTAAATGCCCATCGCATCGATCACTAGGAACTCTAATGTTTAAGTTCGCCATCAGCAGCGCTATTGCTTGCACACTTTTTATCACTGCGGTCGGTTGCAGTGGTAGTTCAGAGCCCAAGGTCATCGTCGACCTGCAGACGGCTGCCAACATTCAAGCCGAGCGAGATGCTCGCGACAAAAAATCGGCTGAGCAGTCAGCAAACGAAACGAAATCAGCACCTAGGCCACGATGATGGATCGAAGTGAAATCCTCGGTATTCTGATGCAAGAAAGAACCAAGCAGGTCGCACTTGCTTGGTCGATCTTGCGTCAGTCTCAACTAGCCGAAGATGCCTACCAGGACATGCTGGTGAAAGTCTTTGAGAATGAAAATGTTTTCGAAGGCCCGCGTCACCTTCGTGACTGGTCATGGAAGGTCCTACGTCGTCGTTGCTATGAGTTCATACGCCGCCAAAATTATCGACCATCGCTCTTAGATGAATCGATTTTAGATTTGGTAGACGCGGATCTCGAGTGCCGCGACGCCGACGAAATTAGCCAGCGTGTCGACGCACTTCACCAATGCCTAGCAAACCTAACAGTTCATTGCCGGGATGTGGTTCGGCTTCGCTTTTCGGAAGGATTGAGCGGCGTTGAAGTAGCGGAAAAATTGGGACGCACCCCCAACACGGTTTATAAAACGTTGCACCGAATTTACAGCACGCTGGGCGAGTGTGTTCAAGACCGTATAGGTGCGTGGAACGCGGAGACATCACACTATGACAGAAGAAGCATTTCAACAACTGACAACACGCTACCTCGAAGGTGTGCTCGATGAGAGTGAACTCGAAATACTCGGCTACGAACTGAGCGGTTGTCAGCAGCGAGTGACGCAATTCAATGATATTCGATTGCTGGCAGGTTTGATTCATGAACACGGTCAAAACGCTCCCAATCCTGAGTTTCGATTGAAATCCGCTGCTGCGATCGCTTCACTCAAGTGGTTTAAGTCGAGGTGGATATTCCTTGCCGCACAATCGGGATTGGCAGCATCCATTCTGCTGGCGATCTTGTTTCTGCCTCGTTTGTTTGCTGCGTCCCCGGTCGCTACATTGATTTCGGGAGAGAACGCTTCCTGGGAAAGTGCTCTACCCACCACCACGGGGTCAGACCTTGCCGCAGGTCTTTTGGATCTTAAAACAGGAATGGCGACCATCCAATTCCGATCAGGTGTTGACGTTTCGCTCCAAGGACCAGCCCGACTGGAACTGATTACGCCAATGCGGGGCAGAATCTTGTCCGGCAGGGCGAGAATCGATGTCCCAAAGTCCGCCATCGGCTTCATCATGGAAACCCCGAATGGCTACGCAGTTGACCACGGCACTGAATTCTCAGTCAGCGTTGACCCATCCAAGAACAGTTCCAGTTTCAAAGTCCTCGACGGAGAGATTTCTGTCTACGTTGCATCGACCGGGGAAAACACGCGTTTGAGCGGGGTAGGCAAGGCGATCACGGTTGAGTCAAACGCACTCGTCGAAGGAAGACTGACCGAATCGGAACTCGGCCCTGCCCCCGGCCCCCAAATGCTCATCGTCGGCACGGGCGGTCGTGAAGGCACTGCGATCCGCAATGACAGACGCGAATTCATCCAGCCCAAATACCTAACCGTCAACCGCCTGATGAAGAAGCAATGGGATCGGCGGTCGTTCTTTGCCTTCGATCTCTCCAACGTCAATTTCGATGAGGTCGATTCCGTGCTACTTCGACTCAACCTTGTCCCCTTTCCCTACGGCCTATTCAGCAGCCTGCCGGAATTGAATCGATATGCAGTCTACGGAATTACGAACCCGGAGAAGGCTGGCTGGGAAGTCGAATGTCGTTGGCAAGATTCTCCGGGGCCCGGCGATGGTGTGATTCTCGGAACCTTTGACGTACCACGAAGCCAACAGCACGGAAGTTTTGAAGTTAGCAACGAGAAGTTACTTCAATTCTTGACGGAACGCGAAGGTACCGAAGTGACCTTCGTCATCGAACGACAGAACCTCCCACTGAAGACCAACGACGTTCCGTGCCACGCCTTTGCGGGCGTCCCGCATCCAGAAGCCAGCGAACCGAAACTTGAGTTCACTTTGAAGCACTAGTGCTTCATCTACATTTCATTTTGGGGTTGATCGTAGTGGATGAGGCGACGAATCCTATCCACTCACCGACCAGTCGGGCTCGTCGCCTCGCCCACTACTCCCAACTTGAATCTGGATGAAGCACTAGCGTTCAAACGTACTTCACAAGACTCACCAGTCGCAACCGCAGCGTCCACGCCACCAACCTATCCGGACCATCCTCGGAAACCAAACCAAGTGATTTCAAAACACACCATCGCCATGTCTTTGGCCGTCTGCCTATTGTCGACATCCGCCGCAGACGCCAAAGAAGAACGCCCCAACATCTTGATGATCTGCATTGATGACATGAACGACTGGTGCGGATTTCTGGGCGGTCACCCCGATGCACAGACACCGCACATGGACAGGCTTGCTGCAAAAGGAGTGACGTTCACCAACGCACATTGCACGGCGCCCGGATGCTCTCCCAGTCGCAACGCCCTCCTCCTGGGTGTTGAGCCTCATAAATCGGGGCTCTATCCGTTTTACAAACTGAAGAAGGTCGATCGCAAAGTGCTGGATCGCTACACCAACCTTCCCCGTCACTTCAAAGAGAACGGCTACACCACCTGTGGCGTGGCCAAGGTGTTTCACAATCCTGATAACACCTACGAAGAGAAGGAAACGTGGGACGAATACGCTTCCTTCGGTGACATCAAAATCAAGGGAGCCGAAGGGAAAGGCTTCATGGCTGACAATAAGAACAGGAAGAATCGCTACCTGCGAGTTTGTCCGGCGACCAATCCGCTAGACCATTTTGTTGACTATCGGACTGCTTCGCATGCGGTCGGGTTCCTTCAAAAACAGCACGAAAAGCCGTTCTTCCTGGCCGTTGGGTTCATTCGTCCGCATATCGAATTCATCACGCCCGAAGAAAACTACGACCGCTTCCCAAACAAGATCGCACCACCGCCGATGGCGCAGTCAGATCTGGAAGACATTCCCAAGGTCGGTCAGTCGATGGCAATTCAATCCGTAGTCAACAGTTTTGATCAGCACGACTGCTGGAACGAAGTCAGGCGTGGCTATCTCTCGTGCATTTCCTTTACCGATGACAACATCGGTCGCGTGATGGCCGCGCTCGAAGAAAGCACGTACCTCGACAACACAATCGTGGTCCTCTGGTCGGACCATGGATTCCACCTTGGTGAAAAACGGTCCTACACCAAATTCTCATTGTGGGAAGAATCGACAAGGGTCCCGTTTATCATTTGGGACCCACGGGGCCAGGAGGGTAACGGGAAAAGATGCTCCGAGCCGGTAGGGCTCATCAATGTTTATCGAACACTGTGCGACTTGGCGGGGCTCGCGCCACCGGAATACGTCGACGGCATCAGTTTGGTGCCGTGGTTGCAAGATCCCAATAAACCGATCGAAAGGCCGGCGATGACCACTTGGGGACGCGGCAACTACACATTGCGAACGAAGAATTGGCGTTACACCCGCTATTTCGACGGCTCTGAAGAGCTTTATGACCACTCAAGAGACCCTAATGAATGGACTAATTTGGCGAGCAATCCGGAATACGAACCGATGAAACGTGACCTTGCCGAAAAGTGGCTACCGAAATCGGAGGCCTCCAAAGTGCTTACCGGTAAAGCGCTGGACAACGTCACAGACGCGGACTCCCCAAATCGAAATCTCATAAACAGATAGACCATGATGCCTTCACTTAAAGCAGCCACGTGGAAACGATGGCTACCAATGGTGCTTGTTGTCCTTGCCTGCTATCCAGTTCAGGCTAAGCAAAAGAACGTGTTGTTCATTGCGGTGGACGACCTGAAACCGCTGCTGAATTGCTACGGTCATGAACACGTTCACTCGCCCAATATCGATGCTCTTGCCTCATCCGGCATGGTCTTTCAAAACGCACACTGCCAACAGGCGCTGTGCGGACCATCTCGGATGAGCCTACTGACGGGATACTATCCCGACACGCTCGGCATCTATGGGATGGGCCCGGAACGATACAAGTTTCGCCCTCGATTTCCTGACCTGGTCACACTGCCCCAGCATTTCAAAAACAATGGTTATGTGACCATCGGGACCGGCAAAGTATTCGACCCACGCAACCTGGAAGGCGATTGGAACGGACCACAGGACGCGGATTCTTGGACCAATTTCTTCGGACGCAATCCTTACAACGCGAACGTCGGTGGACCAATCGTCAGCGGTCGCTATCACAACCCCGCCTTGAAGGATTTCGTTGCAGAGCTGAAAGAGAAAGGTTCCGCATTAGGCCGCAAGGGAAAAGAAGCTGCAGCAATACGTACGCGATCACGGTGGAGGGCCGGCCGTGGAATGCTATGACGTTCCCGACGACGCCTACCAAGATGGTGCGATCGCCAATCGCGGAATCGAACAACTGGAAACGCTCGAAAACACGAACCACCCATTCTTTTTGGCGATCGGTTTTGTCAAACCGCACCTTCCGTTTGTCGCGCCAAAAAAGTACTGGGACCTCTACGATCGCGAAACCCTCGAACTCGCTGCCTACCAACGATACCCACAAGACTCGCCGAAATGCGCCGAAACCAAATACGTTGAAGCTCGCACGTACAGTGGCGTGCCAACGACCGGCCCCATCTCACCGGCCACCCAAAGAGAACTCATCCACGGCTATCTCGCCTGCGTGTCCTATATCGACGCTCAGATTGGTCGCTTGATCGCGAAGCTGAAAGAGACGGGGATGCAGGATGACACGATCATCGTGCTTTGGGGTGATCACGGATTCCACCTTGGCGACAAGCAACTTTGGGGCAAACACACCAATTACGAGCAATCGACTCGCACTCCATTGATCATCGTGAGCCCGAACCTGACCGGTGGTGGCAGCAACCCATCACCCGTCAATCTGATTGACATCTTTCCGACGCTGTGTGAATTGACCGACTTGGAATCACCGCCGGGGATCGAAGGAAACAGTCTCGCTCCGATTTTGCAGAACCGTCGAGACTCAGTAAACGAATTCGCCGCGACCATCTTCCCTCATGACAATCATTGGGGAGTCGCGATTCGCACAGAACGTTATCGATACATCGCTTGGTACAAAGGCGTTATGAACAAGAAACGCAGCGGAGTGCGTCTCAACCCAAAGCCACAATTCACCGAACTGTACGATTACCAATCCGATCCGCTCGAGCAAACCAATCTCTCGGGCAAGCCTTCCTATAAAGATATCGAAGAGCAACTCGCCGAAATGAACCTAGCGCATGTCGCGTCCACACAGAGCGGACAATTCTCCAATTAGACGATCGCGTCGCTTGGAAGGTGTTAGCAAACGTGAGCCTCAAGGCGCTAGTCGTGGGATGCTACATGCTAGGCGTTTACACGTAATCCTTCATTTTCATTTCTGTTTCGTGCACTCGAATTTATATCCCGACAGGGACTTAAGAGGGTAGCCGGTGGTCGCTGCAACGTACCGCACCACCGGAAAACGAGAACGCCCCAAAACAATCCCCTACTAGCATATTTTGAAATTTGACGTGCCCAATCCCGGTATCTGGGTTCGCCAGAATTCAGTTTGTGGTTCGTAAGCCGGACCAAACGCAGCGACGTTCCGGCAATCACACGACCGCCGGATGGGCGTCGCAAAGCCTCCTTCATCCGGCCTACTTTGGGTCGTTACGTGATTGGTTTTTGTAGCTGGATTCGACAGAATTCAGAGCACTGGAGTGTGGAGACACCGGCTGCACACTTTTCGAAAACGCTCTAGCAAAGCGGGCTAGTAGATCAACCAGCGGCCAGCTCCGTGCCGCTAACAAAACCATAAAACGGTTTTCTAAATGCGTTTTTGGATGCCCTAATTTTTCGCTCGTCCAAAGAAGCTCATGGTACCTTTCGCCAACGGCAAATCGCTGGCAGGAAACATGTTATCCGCCACGCTGCGATGCGGCGTTCCGGTTGGAGAGCTCGGGATCCGTCCCGCGAAGAAAAATCCGTAGCTTCGCAGCGTGTCCCAGTCGTCCGAATGAACAAAGAGATGGGTGGGAATTAACTTTTGATAGTCGCTCCCTCTTTCCTGATTCACTGCCTCATTATGGGCTTTTGCGGCGACGAATCGCCGATGCAGATCTGCGCGAGCTTCATCAATTTGGGCGTAGGTGTAGATTGGTGAAGATGGGTTCTCTCCGCCAATTCGCAGGCTGGTGCGTGTGAAACCGTAGGTTTCGCCAAGCAGTCCGAAAAGCTGCAGGATTCTTTCGGGTCCAAAGTGAGCCAGACCATAAAGTTTGTCTTGGCGAGCCGGTCCATGGAAATGATCGTCGATGTAGTAGAGCTGGCCCTTTTTGCTCCTACCCCCCTCTCCCTCGATCACTCCGGCTAAGAAATTAGGATTGCGAATCGCGTCTCGCAGGAGCTGTGGATCTCCAGGGTTTCCCCCTGGCAGCGAATTGTTCCAAAAGTTCCAAGGAGCTTTGATCTTCTGTTTATCGGGTTCGCCATCCGTGTTCCCTAATTGCATGCCAAGATCGGGAATGGCCGATAGTCGTTCAACGACAGCTTTGTATTTTGCATGACGCACCTCCGAGCGAATTCCGGTTACTTGATCGGTATTCAATGGTTTGCCGTCGGCCCAAACCCACCCCAAGAAACGAGACAGATCGGCTTGTTGCTGGGCCGTGAGGTCGCCGTAATCACCGGCCGGAGCCATTCCAGCAATAGCGATGGACGTGATCAAACCACCGAAAATCAGACATGTCCTTTCGCAAGCAAGTCGCCTCAATCCGGACGTGAGAACAGTAAACTTAGACACAAGAAAACTTAACATTTTATAACCGCCACGGATGTGCATTAAATATAAAAGCGGGTCCCGCATCCTAGCGATATCAGCCTGCGATGAACCACACTCAACAGGCTGGCAAACCTATAAGATTATTGACGTGAAAGCTAACCCCCATGAATGCGCCAACCATTCCATCTATCAGAGTAAAACAATTGTCCTTGATCGTTTGGTACACACTGCTGCGTGCAAACCCCAAGCAATTAAGACAATCGCTCTACACTAAACATCGTTGAACGCTACGCAATCTACTGACCAGTCTTCCGGTACACCAATTAGCGACCCCACTGTTCTCGAACGGTCGAAGCACCGGCCGCATTACTCGACGTCGGTAACGCGGTTCGCCGAGACATTGCGGGCCTTCGTCAGTTCGGGGGCGCGAACCTGGCCCACAGGTACCGGGAACCTTTGTTCGCCCCACCTTCCTTCGCAGCCGTGGAAGTCGTTTCTCATTCGGCGAGAGACCGACTGCGAGCGAGCCACCAACCGATGGCGAAAACCACGCTGATTACCGTAAACGCAGCCGAGATCAGCAAGAACACCATCAAGTGGGCATACTCCTGCCCCTCGTAGATCTTCAGGCTCGTGCTTCCTTGAAACAAACCGTTCCAATGGAACAAAGCCCACGCCGTGCAGACAAGCGTTGAGGCCGCCAACTGGACATACTTCTTCGTACGTCTCACCATCAGCCACCCTTGATACACCACGTAACTGTGGACCGGTAAAACGACCAACGTTTCAAACATCAGCAGCGCCGGCATGTGCTCGACCACCAAAGGATTGTTGCCGTCACGCACAACAATCAACAAGGCTCCAACGAACGCCCAAACGAAACTGCCGACACTGATCGCGATCGCCGCCCACCCTAACCGCGGCTCCCAGTCACGGTACCGCAACGAGAATTGCATCCGTTCCCAGTGGCTTTCCGGCTTGGCCGATAATGTCTTCCCTTCGAGAAACCGGTCCAGATCGTCCGCAAGCTCTTTCGCCGAATCGTATCGGCGTTCTGGCTCCTTCCGCAAACACTTCATGCAGATCGTTTCGAGATTCTCGGAAAGATCCGACCGTAGTCCACGTGGAGGCCGGACCGGCGCGTTGTGCAGCATTAAGATCGCTTCAGGAAGCGTCGTTGCCGGATGTGGTGTGTCGCCGGTCAAAATTCGATACAGAACTGCACCGAGTGAATAAATGTCGGATTGTTTGCTGATCTTTTTTCGTCCGAACATGGCTTGCTCGGGTGACATGAAGTTCGGTGTGCCCGCGAGCACGCTAGTCGACACGGAAGCCGACTGCTCGACGCCACACAATCCAAAATCCAATACCACGGGATCGAACCGAGAAAGCGTCTTCGAAGATTGACTTAAAAGAATGTTCTGAGGTTTGATATCTCGGTGGACGATGCCTTGTTCGTGTCCGTAGTGAATCGCCAACGCGATGTCACGCACCAACTCAGCGGCAACTTTTTCGTCGACCGGCTCTTCGCGTTGATCGAGCCATTTACCGAGGTGCTGTGAATCGATATAGGGCATCACGTAATAGTGCAGTTGCCCGTCAACACCGCAGTCGTAGACGGGAACGATTCCGGGGTGCTGCAGCGTTCCGGCGATCCGAGCCTCTCGAAGAAATCGATCCACACCCTCGGGGCTGTCAGTGATCTCCGGCCGAGCGACCTTGATCGCCACCTCGCGGTTGAGGCCCGAATCATTTGCGAGGAAGACGATTCCATAGCCTCCACGGCCGATTTCTCGCACGAGTTGGTACCGGCCGATGTTGCCTAGCAAGCCGCCAGTGAGTGCAGGCGTATCCAGAAAGGAACGCTTTCGCGGATCGTTGCCCACTGAAGCTTCCGTCGTCGCAGCTTCCGCTTTCAACTCGCCACTGTCGAGCGAACGCTGCGTCGCGCCGTCTAAATCCGCTTCCTGTTTATCCTTCGACAAAATACCTTCCCGCAGTCATCATTGCTGAATCATTTCGGCAGCAAGATAGTTATCAATGGCCGGTTCCGTTGACCGGGTGCGCTCGTCGAGACGGATCTCAATATCGCTACCCAGTGGTCGCCGTCTCTTTCACCTCGTCCCACCGCGAATTGCATGACTAGCATATTGAACACATCCTTCAGTCTTTGCAATGCAAAACATTCCTGAAGAAAGCGACCGCTCAGAGATTCACGGCGATCAAAAGCAATCGTTCCAGGTCACTCCCGGGGAAGCTGTGCGGAGTTGTAGACGACGCAAGTGATCAACGGAGATGTATCAGAGCCACACTCTATCTTTGCGTCGCCGTGCTTTGACTCATCCGTGCAACAAGCGGAGTGACCAAGAAATCGCCCGTGGTACCACTTCCGAGCGAACCTGTGCCTTGCCGATGTGCGATGCTGATAAGCGGGATGTGCGGTGGGCAAGATGTGCGGTGTGTTAGACCAGCCAGCGTACTTGGAACGGACGGAGGTTCAGGTTCTCAGTGGGATCGAGTTGTTCTTCCGCTAGGACGTCTTGCTGGTAGGCGATTCCCACCTGTTCCGGGCCTACGGAACGAGGTTGGTCGCTTAGGTTGGCGATCATCGTCAAGGTGGGGCCGTCCGGATGTCGCCGAACGAATCCAACCAAGCCATCACGAGGTAGATCTAAGACGTCTTGGGTTGCAATGGGATCAAACGCCACCTGTTCACGACGCACATCGAGCAAACGTTGGTAGCCTTCAAAGACACGTCGTTGCAGTGAGTCAGCGGGTTGAAGTGCCGCTTCCAATTCATCGGTCGTGTATTTGTGGCGGTTAATGCGCCGTGGAATGCCAGACGATTCCATGCCCTCGATATCGCTTGGAGAACCCACTAAAGAATGGAAGTAGATCGCGGGGATGCCACGCATCGACAACATCACGGCTTGAGTCGCCAGAAAACGCCGGGAGTGTTCCGCTGGCGAGACTGATCGGCGATCCGCGACCGCATCCAGATAGGTGATGTTCAGTTCGTAGGGACTCTCGGTGCCGTCGCCGTTGGCACGCATGCCGACCTTGCCGCCACGGTCGAGTACCAGTTCAGCAAGTGCATTGATTCGCTCAGGCGGCACGAGGCCTTCGGCCGGTCGAACGCCGATTCCGTCATGTGAAGCGGTAAAGTTGAAATAGGTGGTTTGGTCTGATGGAAGATTCAATGAACGCATCCAGTCCGCCAGGACGCCGCTGTCGCCACTATGGATCGCATCCAGCAAAAGCGGTGGCAGACTGAACTGGTAGACCATCTGGGCTTCGTCATCACCGTTGCCAAAGTAGCTGATGTTTTCAGCGTGAGGCACGTTGGTTTCAGTCAGAATGATCGTGCCGGGAACGGCTTGATCCAGTACATGCCGCATCAACCGGACGGCGGCATGGGTTTGCGGAAGATGTAAACAGGTGGTGCCAATTTCCTTCCACAAAAAAGCGATCGCATCCAACCGAATGATGCGAGCACCGCGGAGTGCATACTCAACCAACGTTTCGATCATACGCAACATGACCTCGGGATTGGAGTAGTTCAGATCCACTTGATCGGCACTGAACGTGGTCCAAACACTTAGCTCGCCTGATTCCCCATCAAAACGTGTCAGTAGCGGCAGGCTGCGTGGCCGGATGACTGAAGACAGGTCCGTGGTCGGGTCGGCGGTGCAGTAAAAGTCGGCGTATTCATCGTCGCCGGCCAAGAACTTTTGAAACCACTCGTGTTTCTGGGAAGAGTGGTTGAGGACCAGGTCGTACATCAAGTCAAAGTCTTCACCTAGGCTTTGGATATCATCCCAGGTTCCATACGCCGGATCGACGGCTAGATAATCTGCGACCGAAAAACCATCGTCGCTAGTCGAAGGGCAAAACGGCAGCAGGTGGACGCAGCGAATGCGTTTGTCGAGTTCATGCCGAACTAGAAAGTCATGCTGTGCATTCAGTGGGGCCGTGTTTTCGTCGCGAACTTGATCCGCGTAGGTAATCAACACAACATCGTTGTGATCCCAGAGTGGTTTGCCATGCGAAGCACTGGAGGGGGCGTTGTCTTGGCCTTTATCGGTTGTTGTTTCGCGACAACGTTCGATCAGTCGCTCTAGTCCATCGGCGAGAAGGTCGGGAACGCTTCCGTAAACGTCTGCAATTCGCTCACGTGTTTGTTGTAATTCCGCTTTCTCGTCGAGGTACTGGCTCACAAGTTATCCTGTCCGGTGAAGTGGGTGACCAGCGATCGCAGTTTTCGCCGCAACACGCCGTAGGAGAAAAACGCGCGGCCGATTTCATAATTGAAGTCAACCATTTCGTCACGAAAGGCCTTGTCGTGAATGATTCGTTCGACCTTGGAGACAACGTCCTTGGTCAAATAGCCGTCCATTGAAATAACCCTGGCTCCCTTGGGTTCAATGTCGGCGACGTAGATCGAATAGCGATTCACCAATAACGGTTTGCGGTAATAGAACGCTTCCAACAATGCATTGCCGAACCCTTCATAGATACTGGGATAGGTAATGAAGTCGGCTTGTGAGTAAGCGTCCGCCAATGTGTAGATGCGATTTCCTTTGGCGTCTTTGCCGCGTTTGTCGCCAACCTGTTCGTCGACTAAACGCAAGTCTACACCGCTCGCTTCGGCTAGATCTTTCAGGACTTGTAGGTACTCATCGCCCTCGTCACCACTGGCGTGCGAAATCACCAATTTGCAGCGATCGTCCTTGAGTGCCGCGACCAATGCGATTGCGTGTTCGATGCCTTTGCGTGGTACGACACGGGTTGGTTGCAAGAACAGGATGTCGTTTTCTTCTAGACCAATGTCTTTGCGGAAATGCCTTGCATACTCATCCGCCTCGGGTGGCGGGGTTTCAAAGTCAAGGACGTTGGGCACCAGCATCGACGAGACGCCGCGGCGATGCGAAAGGTCTTCTTGGGCGAACGAATTAATCGTCACGTTTTGGATTTGCGGCAGTGCCGGTGGGAAAGCCATCCACAACATGTCGGTGACCGCACTGACACTGAATCGATCTCGTTCCCAATAGAAATCGTGATGGTGAGCGATCGTGGGGAACCCCGTTTCGGCGATGAAGTTGGTCAACGCTACACCGAGCGGAAGGTTCATCGGAATGCACAAAGCGTTTTGAACGATCAACAGGTCCAGATCAAAACGCCGTGTGAATTCGTAAAGGGTGCCTTTGAGATAATCAGCCAGTGTGTAGATTCGCTGAGTCACGTCAGGCGTTCGAGTTCGCGTACCGAAGGCACGTCGATTGATCCACTGGATATCGGGATGGTCAAAGAAGGCGTGTGGCACAACCATCGATACTGATGGATCGCGGTCGCTCTTGCCGCTGTACCAGTGGCTGACATGCCGATGGTCCCATAGCACCTTGGCCCATTTGGCACTCTCGAGCGAGACACCATCGGTCCCGGCGAATCGCGTTCCCACAAAACCGATTTGAACGCCCATCGCGGTTGCCATTCCTCAAGGTGAAAGTCGTCGTTCGACGTGGCACAAGCCACCAGCGTTGTTAGTCGACGTCACAGGCTGGCCCGTAATGTTGGCTGGCTCTTAACGCGTGAAATGCTGGTTGCTTGTTCCTGACTACTCAAAACACTGTACTAGCTGATCCCAGGCGGTGAGTACCACATCTGGGAATAAGTTTTCGCATGCTGTGTGATCTTCCCGTAAACGCAAACTACGGGAGTCAGCCGCGAACAAAGCCGTTTGTAGGCCTGCATTATTTGCGGCGTAAACATCATTTAGCATGTCGTTGCCAACATAAACCGCCTGATTAGGACGCAGCCCGATGCGATCGAGCGAGGCGACGAGGCAGTCAAACATCAGCGTTCCCGGCTTGGACGCCAGGTAGCGGTTGGAAAAATGGCAAAGGTCCAACTCAAATTTTGTTTCCAGCGGGCCACCGATCAGATCTTCGACAATCGGGATCGTGTAGGCCTGAGCGTTGCTGACGATGCCTAGCTTTCGGCCCGAACGAGAGATTTCATCCAGGGCAGATTTGGCCCCCGGCATCGGCCAGGTTGGATTATTCTTCGCTTCAAGCTCCGCCATCAGTTTCGCGATCGAATGTGGATCGCTGGCCGTTTCCGTTCGGCCGGACTGGATCAGCACATCTTGCCAAATATCCAGCAGTTCCACTTCCGGGCGAGGGTTGGACTCGCTCAAGCGAGCCGAGTTGACCTGTTCGATTCGCTGGCGGATAGCTTGATTGTCATTGTCGGCGCAATCCGCGGTGCCAACCTCGCCACTGCCGCTGATTACGAGCGTGCCATAGATGTCAATAATGACCGCTTGAACGTCCGGCAGTGTTTTCAGTTGCGGTGTAACCGATGTCGCGATGGGTTCAAGCGGCTGACGATTTTGGACAACGGGTGCGAGTGCAGACATGACTATCCAATCCCGCCACGATCGCCGGTTGTGGCAAGCGTCAGGTCGGTCGCGTAACAGTCCACCAGTGTGTTCATGTTCGCGCTGCGATCAATTTCTCTAAAAACACGCAGGGTTCGATCGAGCCGATTTCGCGTTGCTTCGTCAAAGTATCCCTGCTGGGCGGAACTCCGAAGCACGCCGCGATAATGTTGAACCGCGATCGCACACAAATCACGCATCGCCGCACGACGCAGGGGAGCCTCTTTTTTGCTGACGCTATCGAGGTGTTCGTTGATGCAGCGTGCGACCACCACCGGATCCGGTACGGAGGCGGAGAGTTGGGCCAACAACTTCTTGCGAAGCTCGCCACTTTGCCCGCTGGCCAACCGTGTTGCGACATGCAAGTCACCAGCGGAAAGTTCTAGAGCGTCGTCGAGCGTTGCATCACTGTAGGTTGGCGGATCGTCGACGTCTTCGTTAAAGCGAGCCAGATGCTGGCGTAACAATGTCCGGCCGTGTTCACCAGTCGGGCTGACGAAACGCATCGTTTGGCATCGCGAACGAATCGTCGGAAGCTGTTTCTGCTCGCTGGTGCCGATCAAGATGATCAAAGCGTTGGAGGGCGGTTCCTCCAGTGTCTTCAGCAGACAGTTCGCGCCTTCTTCGTTTAAAAAGTCGGCGTCATGCAAAATGGCAACTTTGCGAGCACCTTGCATCGGACGCAGGTGAACATCGTGGCAGAAGCCTTCTTGCAGTCGGGCGTCCACAGGGCCGATCAGAGCTTCCAGCGGAATCAATGTTCGGTCGGCCGGCTTGCTGACCTGAATCAAATCGGGATGGGTACCCGCACGTACTTGAACACAATCGTGACACGTCCCGCACGGGTTCATGTCCGACGATTGGTTCTTGGGGCATAAGACGGTTTGCGCCACCAGCATCGCGGTTGCTGTTTTGCCGATTCCTGGTGAACCGACAAACAACAAGCTGCCGCCCAATCGGCCTTTCCCGATCGCTATCTTCAGCGCGGTTTGGATCCAGTCGTGACCGACCAATTGATCCCAGGTTGCCGGGAACGCAGGTGGAGGAGGGGAGGATGATTTTGCCAACGAAAAGACTCGTGCTTTGCTAGGTCGATTGCTTCGACGTCATCACTTCCAACTCGACCGCCGTGATTTTGTCGACGCGAGTGGTATGCCGGCCAGATTCAAATTCCGTTCGCAGCCACATCAACACCATCTCGTCGATCGAACGTTCGCCGATTAAATCGCCAGGCAAGCAAAGCACATTAATGTCGTTATGACGCCGCGACATTTCGACCATCACTTCGTCATAGCAGGGAGCTGCTCGGACGCCAGGGAATTTGTTGGCGACGATCGACATACCAATCCCTGTACCACAAATCAGGATGCCTCGATCGAGTTCGCCAGCAGCGATTTTGCGAGCGACCTTCTTGGCATAGTCGGGGTAGTCCACCGCATCGGCCGAATCAGTGCCTTCGTCGACGACTTCAAATCCTTCATGGGTCAAACATTGGCACAAACGTGCCTTGATATGAATACCACGATGATCGCTGGCAATACCGACTTTCAAGTGAGGTCTCCGTGATGATGCGGGTCATCTGTATCGTCCCCATCCGGATCGTTTTGCGAAGTTGAGTCATCATCCGCAAGACTGGGGGCTTCGCCAGCATTATGACGTTCTAATGCCGCATTGTCAGACGTGTTTGGGAAAAAGTCGTCATCTAATGCTTCGATCCACTGTTCCAGCTCTCCACGCATTTGCTGGGCACATTGTTCGTAAATTTCCACGGGCATGCCGACTGGATCGCTAATGTCCCCACCGTCGCGGCGAAGCGTGAAAACGCGATCCTTCCGATCCGGCCAAGCGGCCAAAATGGCGTCTCGGTGTCGACGGGTCATCGTCAGTACCAGATCGGACATCGACATCAAAGGATCGTCCAACGGTTGGCTGCAGTGTCCCGTCAGATCCAAGCCTAAACGTCCCATGACCTCGACCGATTGAGGAGCGGCACCACTGCCACGGCCCGCCGCAACACCGGCGGAAATCACGCGAACTACGTCTTCGCGTCCGAATTTCTTGTGTAACAAGTCACGCAACAAAGTTTCCGCCATCGGACTGCGACAGGTGTTGCCGGTACAAACAATCGCAATGACAGGTTTGACGAACTGGTTCATGGCTGCTCGTTGAATCACACCTTCTCGCAGAATCTGCCACGTATTGCCCGCCGCTCGAACAACCGTGCCTACTCCACCATAACGACTCACGCCGTCGTCGAGCAGCAGTGGCAAATTAGCTGCCGGTGCGGATCTGTTGATTTGTTCAGTTAGGGCAGTGATTGTAGTCGCACCCCGATCAATTGGCCCGCTGGAGCTGGACGATCCAGATTCCGTAGCGAATTCCCCCCAAATTAAGGGTGCCGAGAGATAACGGTGAATGTGGCTAAGCAATCGATGCTTGGAAACTCGGAAGGCTGCCTCGCTTCCTAATTTCCCTACCCTGCCAGCTTGTTCGGTCGGTTTTCGCAGGAATTGTTGCACTTCTTGCGGCAACATGGACATCGCCGAGCCTTCACCGGAGCAATCGCTGACCAAGGTGAGCGGACCTGGAAAGCATCTCTCCGTTAATCGGCGAGCCAAAAGAGTTTGAGGCAGAATGAAATCGCCTGCTGATTCGCTGCTGCGGACGCACAAAGCGATCTGGCCCCACTGCAAATTGTCGGGGGAATTGCCACCCGAAATGATCTCGACAAGCTGTTTTACCGCGTCAACGCATAAGGCACTGGCGACGACGCCATAAACCGTCTCGCTGGGCAGACCGATAACACCCCCCTCGACCAGCGTTTGCACGCTGCGATGCACAATGTCTCGCGGGTCGTCGGTTTGCTGTAGGTCGTAGATCATTCATCGCTATCCTAAGGGGATGCGAATCCATGATCCAGTACGCAATCTTCGATTGAGCCGACGGGCCGCCCTACAAGCGTTGTCCGGTGGCCTCGCGTTGTCAGTGTCAAAAGGGTGTGTTGCCACGACAGGACCGAGTGATGTGGACCTGGTTTGGGGACGACGAGGATTCACCGACGGTCGGTTTTTAAAACCCCGGGCGATTACGATCGATCCATTGGACCAACTGTACATTGTGGACACGACCGGTCGGATCCAGGTGTTTGATGCTGATGGCAATCATTTGCGAACCTGGAAAACGTTGGATACCGCTAACGGTCGACCCACCGGACTCGCATTTGACAACACAAACCCGCAATCGTCGCGATTGTTGGTTGCCGATACCCACTATTACCGCATGCTCGTTTACAGTCCTGACGGGCAACTTCAGCCCGAGCAGCAAATTGGTGGCGAAAGCGGTTTCCAACCCGGACAATTCGCCTTTGTCACTGACGCGGTGATCGATTCCGACGGTAACCACTACATCGGCGAGTACGGTGCATCGGATCGAATTCAGAAATTTGATCGCAGCGGCGAGTTCATTGCCCAGTGGGGCGGGACCGGTTCGCAGCCTGGCCAATTTTTGCGTCCGCAAAGCCTTGTTGTGGATCAGTCAACGTTGTGGGTCGCTGATGCATGCAACCACCGTATCGCTCGATATGATCTGAATCACACCACACCGAAACTGGTCGATTTGTGGGGGATCGAGGGAGATGGTCCTGGTCAGTTGCACTATCCGTACGATTTAGCCATCGATCAGGACGGCAGCGTTATCGTTTGTGAGTACGGCAACCAGCGCTTGCAACGGTTCACCCCTGAGGGGAAGTTATTGTCGCAGTGGGGAAGTCCGGGCCACGCACCCGGTCAACTTTATCAACCGTGGGGCGTGGTGATCGATTCACGTCAGCGGGTTCACGTGTTGGATAGCAATAACCACCGCGTTCAACGGTTGGCAGCGTTTTAGAACGCCGCCCCTACTCGCCGCCCCCCTATACTGAGGCACGAGTTACTGAGGCACCAGTTTCGTTGCGTGGGAAGCCATACACGATCTCAATAAACACGATCGCCAACACTTCCGCGATAAAGCGGTGCGTGGGCAATCAAAGATGTACCGGCAATTAAAACGGAGAAAGTAAAATGAGTGAACGAGCTGTACTTGCTGGCGGTTGCTTTTGGGGCATGCAGGACTTGATACGAAAGCAGCCCGGCGTCATCGCTACACGTGTGGGCTACACCGGGGGCGATGTGCCCAATGCCACCTATCGCAACCACGGTACCCATGCCGAGGCGATTGAAATTTCCTATGACCCCGAAGTGACCAGCTATCGGCGTTTGCTCGAGTTTTTCTTTCAGATTCACGACCCCACCACGCCCAACCGACAGGGCAACGATCGTGGGACGTCTTATCGCTCGGCGATCTATTACACGAGCGAAGACCAGAAAGAGATTGCGATGCAGACGATTGAAGACGTCAACGCAGCAGAAATCTGGCCGGGGAAGGTGGTCACCGAAGTGGAACCGGTTGGCGACTTTTGGGAAGCCGAACCAGAACACCAGGACTATTTGGAACGGGTTCCCAATGGTTACACCTGTCACTACGTTCGTCACCACTGGGTACTGCCAGTTCGTGATGAGCAGAAAAGCTAGTCATCGAAATCATCTAGCTCCATTGTCATCCGGCTCCATTGACGTCATCAAAGTTATGAAACTCGGCTACATCATTCTGTACGTCCCCAAAGTCGCGGATGCGGTTGCGTTTTACGAGAGCGCATTCGGCATGACGTGCCGGTTTCGTCATGGTGGAGAGGAAGGGGATTATGCCGAGATGGAGACTGGCGATACCGTGCTTGCCTTCGCATCGGAAACGTTAGCTGACTCGCATGGTTTCGCCTACCGCCGAACCACACCGTCCAGCGACGCGCCTAGTGTTGAGATCGCCTTGGTCAGTGATGATGTTGAGACCGCGTTCGATAAAGCGGTCCTTGCGGGCGCCGTTTCGATTAGCACGCCTACCCAAAAACCATGGGGGCAAACGGTCAGTTACGTGCGAGACAATAACGGCTATCTGGTTGAAATTTGCTCGCCAGTGGGAACGCCAGACTAGTGCTTCGGCTACATTTCATTTTGGGGTTGATCGTAGTGGATGAGGCGACGAATCCCATCCACTCACCAACCAGACGGGCTCGTCGCCTCGCCCACTACACCCCAAAGTTGAATATGGATGAAGCACTAGGTTCATCCGCCCCATTGCGTCGTGGGTTGGAGTGTAGCGGATGAGATCGCACGCATCCGGATTGTTTCACGATCGCATTTCGCCGTTCGACGGATTCTGCTAATCAAACTTAGCTGTCCTAGTCGCGATGCCGTTCGCTGAGTCCATCGTTGAATGCAAAAGACTGGCTGCACAACCGATCCAGTCTGGGAATCAATCATGAACGAGCGTCAATTGCCGGAGTCTCTGCGTTGGACACGCGTTCTGTTGATACTTCTGGCGGGGCTTGCTGCTTGTGCTGCGTCGATTTTCTTGTGGTCCGATGGTTCACAAAAGCTCACTGTCGCAACCGGATCGGAAGTCGGGATCTACCATCGGGTTGCCGGACGTGTTTGCGAGGCGTTGCAGCAGTCCAATTCTGGCGTCGAGATTGAGCTGCAAACAAGTTCAGGAAGTCAGGAAAACATATCGCGGCTGGAAACGGGCGTCGCGGATCTGGCAATCGTTCAAAACGACTCCGTCGGTGGCAGCCGTCTGCGGAGTCTAGCTGCTTTGTATCCCGAAGTCCTGCATCTGGTATGTCGCAAAGAAAGCAAAATTCGCTGTTTGAATGATCTTGTCGGTAAACGAGTGAGCCTGGGTGCCAAGGATAGCGGCACGGCGCAGCTTACCAACGAGCTTTTGCAATTCGCACGGATTCAAATCAATCCAGACAACGTGCAGTATCTCTCTTTTGAAGAGTCCGCTCGTGGGCTGCGCGGAGAGGAAATCGATGCTGCATTCTTGTTGGTGGGTATCGGTGCCGAAGCGATTGACCAGGTGTTGCAAAACGGTAACGTCGAGCTGGTCTCCATTCAAATTCATGCGGTGGGCGATCCCACGCAACTCGTCCAGCCGGCGAAGTTGATCGACGGCTTTCAGGTTCACTATCCGTTCGCTTCATTCGTCGAGATCCCGATGATGTCGTACTCGGGATTGCCCAGCGAGCCGATTGCATCGGTGGGAGTGCAGGCGGTTTTGGTGTGTCGTGCTGATTTGCCCGATGCTGACGCGAAATGGTTTGTAGAAACGCTCTTTGCTCAACGGGCCGTACTGGGACGAGAGCTCACGTTGCTAAGTCAGTTAGATGAAAGCTTCGCTCAGGCGTCGCTGCAGTATCCACTGCATCCGGGGGCGGAATCCTATTTTCGTCGCAACGAACCTGGCTTTCTGGCCGAGAATGCGGAGGCGATCGGGCTGATCATCACGGTGCTGTTGCTGGTGGCCAGTGCACTGCATAGCCTGCATCGCTGGTACGCACAAAGTCGCAAGAATCACGTCGACACCTATTACCGTCGCGTTCAAGATCTGGTGCAGCGAATTGATGGGGTCACTGATTTGGCAGAGCTTGTTGCCATGAAATCAGAACTAAAACGCATCGACGCGGCTGCTTGCGATGAGTTGATTGACGAGCGACTCGACGCCGACCACTCTTATGTCATTCTTCAGCACATGGTCGAATTTTGTGATACGCAAATTCGACAACGCCAAGAAACACTATCGGAATTGGGGCACTAAAAGTTGGGGCGTTGTCGCAACTGATTCTGCCACTGAAACTAGGCCGCTTCGGCTACGGTTTCTGTTGCGACGCGAGGCTCAGTGACGCGAGGCTTTGGTATGCCGGCTAAGGCGTCCTTGGCATAGGTGGACAGTGTTGCGTCGGCAACTTCGTAACCGTGGCGGAATAGCAAGCTGAACTCGTGATGGGACAGCCGGCGCAAGGTGGTTTCCATTCGGGAAACAAAGCTGACCTCGCGATCAGTTAGCTCCGGTTTGCCAAGACTGGGCTGACGAGAGTATGCCTTCTTGGTCGAGCGTCCTAGTCGCAAATAGGCGCCGGTACCGGGATTCTGTTTGAAATATTCCATCAGCATCCGGGCTCGTAAGCTGCGGACTTGATCAGTGGCGACATCGACCAATCGCATCGACGCTTTCAAGTAACCGGGACGCCAGCGGGATTGTCTTGCTTCGCTTGATAGGGCACGCGATGCGTCACACACGATTAAAAAGTCGGTTCCGTCTCGTAACCCTTCACCGGGTTTGAACAGGGATTCCACACCTAAGTTGTCGTACACACCGCCATCCCACAAATGCAGTCGTTTGTACTTGGGTGAAATGGATTGCCATTGGTCGTTGTGATGCTCGCTCCAGCGGTAGTGACGAGACCGAAGCAGCAGCGGTCCAATCAGTCCTGGGACCGCTGCGGATGCGGCCAAGGCTTGCGACAAACGAAAGTCGGGATCGGTGATGTATTTGGTTTGATAATCGCCCATCAAGTCGCGTTGAAATCGCCAGTTTTTACCCGTTTGGTAGCAGGTCGCATTGATGATCCAGCGGGGTGAGATGGGAAGATCGGCAAGCGAACCCTGGATGCCCCAGTCACGTTCGATCGCGTCACCCAATACGCTGGCACGGCCCGAAGCGAGTCGCCACGGCAGTAGTAGCGATTTCATGACGTACGTTGACTGCACGTTCCGCTTGGTTAGCAAGGACTGGCACCGTGGCACAATTTCACGGAGGTATTCTTCGCTACCAGGCCATCGATAGCCACCGGCTGCAAAAACGAGGCCTGCAGCTAGGCTGCCGCCTGACACGCTCGACACAATCTTGACATTACCCAGCAGGTTCTGGCGGGCCAATCGAGCGAGCACGCCCAGGTGAAACACCGTGGCGCGGACTCCGCCGCCTGAAAATGCAAGTGCGATCTGCATGAACCAATGCGATGCTAGCGTGAAACTGGGATTGGACTCGGCCAACAACGTGCGAGGTCAAGTGAAACTCGAAAACTCGACCGAGATCGTCGGCGTCAACCGAGTCGTTCTTGTAGTGTCGCAGTCGGTGATAGATCCATATCAATCGTGAAACAATATTCACCGCGCAATTCACTACGCATCGCGTGCTGCAGCCCTTCGTCCGGCTACCTGATCCGCGTTAGCCAATCATCGGTGCCAATCACTTCGCTGATGAACATTTGCTGGGCAACCAGAATCGAGTTCTGTAGTTCTTCCGCTTTGGCCGATCCAGCCTCGTTTTGCACGTCGAGTGTCCCCGTCGCATCATTCAAGAATTCCACTTTGTAGCCCCGATGGAATGCTTGCCGTGCCGTTGTGTCACAGCACATGTGGGTCATGTAGCCCGCGACGCAAACCGTATCGGCTTCAATGGATTTGAGCCACTTGTCCAGATCGGTGCCGGTGAACGTTCCGGGCAGTTGCTTGTCGATCAAAAGGTCTCGCGGGCGGTCTTCGACTTCCTTGTGGAGTTGCCACATATCCGAGTTCAGTCGGAAGATGGGTGATTCAGGATCAGCCTGATGATGTCGAACCACGGCGGTAGGCACGTCGGCCTTGGCCGCCTCGTCCATTACCTGAAGGATCTTTTCCAAGTGACCTACCGGATAGGAAATAGGTAACGCGCCATCGAAATATTCGCGTTGCACATCAATGACCAACAATGCCCGACCCATGTCCATTCTCCAATTTAGAATTTTGGTTTGGGTTGCGAGATCCGCCACAGCAACCCGAGAAGAGGTCACTGTACCTATTGAGCCGTAGGAATACTTGTCGGTGGGCGTAGAGAATGGGCGTTTCCTTGCAGTTGGTTGGATTGTCTTCTCAGCCGTGACGAGAGACTTTGCAATTGCTGGTCGAGACGCATCGACGCCACCGGAGAATCCGACAGCGGTTGGGTTCCAAGGCGAACTTCATCGTGATCCACACTCGCACCCGCCGCCGCGGTTGCCGCGGCGAGGGACTGCTTGGTGATGCGATCAACCAAGGTTCGTTGCAAAGTGCGATTGTTGACGGGCACGATCGAGGTTTCGCCCCAGCGGACGTCCAGCGGACCGAACTGGTTTCGGATGATGTTGTCGAGTTGTGCGATTCGATTTTCGAGACTGTCGTGGTCGGCATCAAAAACCCAAATCCACCCACTGCGAGTGGAACGGTAGCTCAGCTCAAATCGTCCCAGTCGACTCTGGATCAGCGTGTCAATTGCGTCGGATTGCTCGGCGGAAAGGTCATCGCCAATGTGCAGGGTGCCAATCGCCACCTGAGTGAGTCGGCTTGGACCTGCGCCCGCGTAGCCCAACGCTGCCGAATTCCAAGTTGCGGATTCAGGACGACGAATGGGGGCAGTTTGGGAACCCGAATCCGTGATGGACTCCGGATGAGCAATGCGACTGCGGAAGTGAGCGTATGCCGTCGCGATCGCGGTCGGCTGGGCCAAGGGGGTTTCGAAAGTGATGTCGGTTCCGCTGCCTTGGCGTGACTGAATATTGAGACAGGAAAATTGTAACGTCGCCAATTGGCGACAGATCATCAGGCCCAGTCCGGTGCCGTTGGCGCCATCGCACACACGTTGTTGCCCTAGATTGCTGAGTGCCTTGATTTGGCTAGCCGACATGCCCGCTCCGCAATCGCTAACCGACCAGCGGGCAACTCCGACATCCGGATCATCCCAAATCCGGACCAAAATGTGACTGCCTTCAGCACTGGCTCGATACGAATTGACGATTAGATTCACCAGCAATCTGCACAGCAGCGCCGGATCGACATAGAGAATCTGGTTGCGCAGTCCACTTTCGTCGAAGAGCAATTCGATCCGTTTGCTGGCCAGGACCGCGGAAGTCGCGTCGATAACCATTCGTTGCACTGATTCGCAGGTGACCGAGCGGCGTCGCAGTCGGGTCATGCCGTGCAGTAAGCCATCGGCGTGCAGCATTTCGCCCACGAGTGTGTTGAGGTACTCGCATTGCCGCAGGGCAGCTTTCAGGCAATCGGCCTGAACGTCAGAAACCACCCCCAGTTCACCATCGCTGACAATTTCCAGGGTTGCCACCACGCTCGCCAACGGTGAACGTAAGTCGTGAGCGGTTTCACTGATCAGCCGGACCGCCGTTTCGACTTCGGACTGGATCGCGGGAGGCGAGGCTGATTGGGTGGTCGCGGATGGCGATACCGTTTGTGCCCGCTCGTCAAGTTGGTCGACTCGCTGCGCAACACTGTTGGCTTGGGTGGTCGCCAAGGTTTTGGAACGGAATCCCGGCGAGGTGATTGCACCAACGCGGTGAGGCCGCGCACCGGAGAATTCAGTCTGACGCGGCGAAGCTTGGGACCTGGGTTGCATCGATGAGCGTCCTGAGGAAAACCGACAATAGAGACCAATCCCCCCTGTTATCGGTTGTCGTTGACCGCTTAACGACTCAAGTGGTTGTTAATCGATGCCATCGATACAATCTGTTGCCTTTTCTTGCTGGTAGCGTCGGATCAGGCAACTGATATCGATTGCAGCGATATTTAATTCGCTTAGGTCAGTCAACGCTGACCTCGCGAAGCGTGTGCACTGCCGCTTATTAAGCCAGTCTCGCGTAAGACAGTTGCAATGGGATGTTGGCCCGAAACTATTCGGCTGCCAAACGATCCATAGACCCGCTTTCTTGTGCGAGCAAGTAGTAGAAAGTGACGCGGCATTTGGCTCGATCGCCCTTCATGATCTCGCACACCGAAGCAAGTGCCTTGTCTGCTTCGTCGTCATTCAAGTCGAGGGTCTTGGAACAATATCCGCTTTTGATACTTGCTAGTTCTTCTGGGTCGGTTGCTGCGACGACTGCTGAGTCGCGACTCTGGAGAGCCAATCCGAGATGACCGACGAGTGCTTCAATCGCGTTTTCGTTTGGCGAATCGACGTACTTCTTAACGTTGTCGAGATAATCCGGCATCGAACTTCCTTTTGCAAGTTTTTGAAAACAGCACCAAGGACGGAACCACCCGAGGCACCAAGGTAAAATCGAGTGGACGATTATACAGCTTGGCGTGGGGTGCATGCAGACCCACGTTATCGACCCCGAAAAGCCCTCAGCACTGAGCTAAGCACGGCTAATCCACCGAGCAGAGGAATGACGGCAAAGATCAATTTGGGTTGGGCTGCAACAACGATGATGCCGACGACACCGGCCATCGCCAGTCCAGGCGGGAACCATCTTGCGGGACGCTTCATCGAGTCCCAGGCCAACCAAATCGCGCCAAGGACCAGGCCGATTCGCGTCATGGCGGCGATGGCAAAATCTCGAGTCGATTGGGAACCGAACCAGTTTTCCATCCAGGGCGTCATCGCACCGATCGCCGCGATGGTTAACAGCAACGCCGCCAGCACACCAGCGGTTAGGCGGCGGTAGTTTGGCTGATCGTGACGGCTGGTGGCTCCGGTTCTTGCTGTTGGTTGACGATCGGCAGGCTGGTGATGCAGTGGACGCGCGGTGGACGGTTGCGATCCGTGTGAGGCTTGGCTCGACGTTTTGTCGGTTCGTTCAGACCGCGATTCGGAGTTGGTACTGGATGGCTTTTGTAGTTCTTTAACCGCATGGATGGCAGCCGTTTTGACTAGGCGGGCAATGAGATGGGAGTATGCGGGCATGAACGATGACAAATCAGCGTTGGATCTCGGCTGTGATTGCGAGGGGCGTTCGGAATTGATCGCCGTTGCGAGTATACTACAGCCTCGTGCACATGATGGGTGAAAGGTTCGCCGGCAGTCCATTTCGTGCTCAGTGATAAGCGGCGGCGTCGCCACCCTAATAGCCGACCGAATGACCCGTTCTCTGCCTTACGCGAAATATGAATACACTGTTGTCTCGTGTTGCTCCTACCGCTTTAGCTTGCCCGCGTGTGCTGCCTATGGCCGTTCCATTATCTGAGCTGAGCCGCTGCCGCGATCGGCGACGTTTTTCGGCGATGACCGTGTTGGCTGTGCTCTGTTTGGGAGGCTCGATTTCAGCGACTGCTCCCAACGCAATGGGCGAAGACGGTGCCCCAGCAACGACTCAGCCAGCGGCGCCGGCAGATGCGGCGACCGCCACGATTCAGTCAGAAACTGCTGGCTCCGCCGCGACGGATGCCAAACCGGAAAACGTCGCGAAGCCAGCTTCGGAAAAGCCAGCCGCCGAAACCACCGCAGCGGAAAAGGCTGCCGTTGAAACTCCCTCAGGCACGCCCGCTGACGCTGGCAAAGCGAAGGCTCCTGAAAAGGCACGGCTGATTTTTGACGGCAAGTCACTAGCCGGTTGGACCAACCCTTATGAATGGGGCAAGGTTGAAGTTATTGAAGGTGAGGTTCATCTGACCGCGGACAAGAAGTTCTTTCTGGTGACCGAGCAGGAATTTCATGACTACGAATTTGAAGGCGAAGTGAAGCTTCCCGAAGGCATGTCCAACAGTGGCTTCATGGCCCGGGGGCAAGTCGAGCCAAACCGAGTGTTTGGTTATCAAGCGGAAGCGGACCCCACCGACCGCCGCTGGTCAGGCGGACTTTACGACGAGGGACGACGTCAATGGCTCAACCCGCTTTGGAAGGCGTCCGAGGCTCAAGACGCGTTTGACCGCAACCGCTGGAACCGCTATCGCATTCGTTGTGTAGGGCATCACTTGCAGTTCTTCGTTAACGACGTGCCAACAACCGACTACTTTGATCCCGTCGACATGAAAGGTCGAATCGGAATCCAGCATCATGGTGAAAAAGGCCAGACGTATCGCTTTCGTAACATGACGGTGAAAGAACTTGGCCGGCATGAATGGACGCCTTTGTTCGATAGTGAGATTGCGAAACAAGAAGTTTCGGACGGCGAAATTATCCCCGGTTTCAAATCGGTCGGCGGCGGTACATGGGCTGTTGTGGATGGCATCCTGCAAGGTCGTGCCAGCAGTGAAGCGAATGAGCCTAACGGCTTGCTGTATTCAAACAAACGATACACGGACGGTACCTACCGAGTCGTCTACCGATGCCGCAAAGGTGACAGCGGGTTGTTCGTCCGCAGTACCATCACGAAATCGAATCCATTCATTCGAGGAGTGCAGTGCGAGATCGATGGCTCGGATCAAGTGGGTGGCCTGTATCAGACCGGCGGAAAGGGCTGGGTTGCGCAGCCGCTGAACTATCTGGAAAGTAACTTCCCACCCGACCGCCGCGATGTCGTTCGCAAGCGTTGGGAAAAGGCCCGCAAAGGAATTTCCTTGAATGGCAAGCTGGAGCCCGCCGATAAGGACGCCGCTGAAGAACCAGCGAGTATCGAAGACGCACCTTGGCAAACGATGATTGTGAACGTCAAAGGCAATCGCATCGTCACTCACCTGAACGATTGCTTGGCGGCGGATTGCGTTGTCGATGACTTGGCTGATTCTGGCGTGATTGCTCTTCAACTACATGGCAACCAAGATATGGAAATCGATTTTAAAAGCATCGAGATCCTGCAGTCGGTCAAATAGCCGCTGCATGCGACTTGAGTCGACGTTTCGCGGTTAAGCGGTCTGGCGTCGCTGCGACCGCAAGCAAACATACAGCCCTGCGGCAAGCAGATCGGCTGTCGTGCCGGGGTTCAGACGGTTGCCATCACTGCGTAGGAAATCGTCGAGACGCTTGATGGCATCGGGCGAGTAAGTCCTTAGGCAATCCGCGGCCCGGTCTTGAACCTCTTTCGACTTGGCCGCGCCGCACTTGCGAGCGATCAAGCTGTCACCCCATCGGGCAAGTAGTTGAACGTGAGCGAGGGCGATCCCGGGAAGGATTGTGCCGGCATCTCGAACGCTCGTCTGGATCGTAGGCACGACGACTTCAAACAATTCCGAGAAGCTAGTCGCGTACTGTTTGGCGATGCGATCACGGTCGGATGCTTGCTGCATCGCGGTCATGATGTCGTAAGGAACGGGGGCGTCAGGAACGGAAGGCGGGGTTTCCGAGTCTTCGAGTTCGGGATCCAACTGGGGTGAGTTCAACTGGTTTAGGTTTAGCGGATCTTCCTGGGCGACGTCCGGTGAATCCAAGCCGCCAGCATCCGCCAACGCAATCGCTTCGGCGATCCAGCCACCATGCACTGGCGTCAATCGATTGAGCACCTGTGTGAGCTTCGATTGCCAAATACTGAGATCAAGGACTGGCGTTTGACTCGGGTCGATGCTGACAGGCTCGCTAGCGATCAGTGGACCGAGCAGTAGGACGATTCCCAGATTCACATTCGTTTGGGTGGCGACTCGAGTGGCCCGAACGGCCGAGAGTATCGATGGCCCCAATTGATCCGAGTTGTGAATGTTCGCTAGTTCGTTGGCCGTGCAGTCAGCCGCTTGTACAAAATGGTCATACGTCAAGTCATCAAAGCGGGCACCGGGATGCACGTTGCCAACCTTCGGTGCGGTGGCTTCCAGAACACAGGCCGCTCGAATGAAGTCGGCGCGGCTTGTAAGGGGGCGGATCGTCTGCTGCCAGACTTGGTCGGTCGAGGCGTCCGTCATCCGATTTAGCGTGACGTGCTTGGTAAGAAAGCTTCGATCGCCGCCAATGTTTCTTCCGGAGAATCCTCCAGCACATAGTGCCCGGTCGTTGGCAATTCCAGCACGTTTGCGTTGGGCCAAACTTGTTCGAACCGACGCAAACACTCCGGGCGGAAGCACCAGTCCTTCATGCCCCAGATCAATTGAATCGGCAGGTCGGCAAAGTCCTTCAGCCCGGCTTCTAAGTCGACGAGCGTTTGGTGGGTCGGGTGGCTTGGATGGAGCGGGATGTCGCGGACAAACCGATCGATCGCAACACGGTTTTCCCAACTGTCGTACGGTGCCAGTAGTCCCGCCTTGGCATCGTTTGATAGCTTCGTTCGCGACATCGCCATAGTGATCGCGGCTTTCGCAAACAGATTCAGTCCACGCACTGCGGGCGTGCCGACGATTGGCCATCGGCAGGCGGCAATCCGCTGTGGCATGTAGGGAGGCGGGAAGGCGGCAGTGTTCAGTAGCACGACGCCAGCGAGTTTTTCCAGCCGGGCGTGAGCGGCGGACAGGCCGATTGCCCCACCCCAGTCGTGAGCGAGTAACACAATGTTGTTCAAATCGAGATGATCGATTAAGGCGATCAAATTGTCACGATGGGCGGCAAGCGTGTACGCGAAATCGTCCTTGCTTGGTTTCTCGCTGCGCCCGCAACCGATATGGTCGATGGCGACCACGCGGGCGTGCGGCGAAAACCGCTCGACGACCTTGCGATAATAAAAACTCCATGTCGGGTTGCCGTGAATGCACAGGATCGTCGGCCGGCCACCGTCGGCCGAACCCTCGTCGAGGTACCGCAAACGGTGAGGCCCCACCTGCAGCGTTTTGCTCTGGTAGGGCAACTGTTTTGCGGCAACTTCCAGCAAGGGATCGTCGCTTGAATCGGAAATGCGGTTTTCGGAACTGGCGTGGACTGTCATAACGGGCGTTGTATCAGCCTCAACGTCCCGTCGCTACTTCCCACCGGTAGACAAAAGATGCAAATTTCAATTCGATCCGCCTGGCCCGCCTACTTGTTGTCCGCCTGCTTCGCCCTGACAAGCGTTTCGTCCCTCGGGGTTCCGGTCCGTATTTTGGCAGACGAGCGTGGGGCGGATGGATCGACTGCCGACCCCATTGAGGCCCCGGCAACCGACGCGGAAGGTCAGGCTGGTTCACCCGACGCTGGTGAAGATGAGGAGCCCTCGCGGCAAACCCGAATCGCTCGCTACCTGACGGGAGCGACTTTTACGGGGCAATTTTCCAGTGATCGAGGTGCTAGCGATCAGGGTGCCAAGCCGAAGGATACTGATTCAAAGCAGCCCCAGTTGAAGACGGAGTCCTACACGATCAGCTCGTGCGAGCCGATCGACGGCAAGGACTTGTACCGTTTGAAAGTCAAGATTCGCTACGGGAACGTGGACGGCGAATTCCCGATGGATCTCAGAATCCTATGGGCGGGGGCGACTCCGGTGATTACTCTCGATTCCGTTTGGATCCCGGGCTTGGGAACATTCTCGTCGCGGGTTCTGATCCATCAGAATCGGTACGCGGGCACCTGGCAGCACGATGAAAAAGGCGGAAGCTTGTTTGGTACGATCCAGCCCGCCGCCGGAAAATAGATGCTTTGATCAGCTGGCAAAAAGACTCGCTGAAGAGCAGTCGCTGGTAGCCTGTGACACCGGCGTCCCACGTTCGACTCCGCCCATTCCCCACTTACGAAAGCAATCGATGCCCGAAGGTCTCTCGGCGAGCCCAGTCAATCAACGCGGTCGCTTGGCTTTTCGGCTTCGGTCGTGTGGTGTGCTGATCGCGATGGTATGCCTTTGGGGAGGCTGCGAACGGTCCTCGCCAATTGATGCTGAGCCAGCAACAGCTAAGACGACGACATTTTCGGCAGTACACCAAACACCGAGCGGTTCGGCCACAATCACGGACCGGCTCGACCGGGTGGTTGATGCGGAACCGAAGGCGACCCGGATTGTGAGTTTGTCGCCTGAAACGACGGAATTGCTTTTTGCGTTAGATCTGGGCCCGCTTCTTGTCGGTGCAACCCAGTATTGTGATTACCCCGAAGCGGCGCTCGCGATACCGCGGGTCGGTGGCGGGATTATGGAAAGCCTTAGTACGGAAGCGATTATCGCCACCCAGCCGGATCTGGTCCTGTGCAAGTGGGACGCCCATGCCCCGCTGGTGGATTCGCTGGATCGTTTGAATGTGCGTTCGATGGCCGTCGGTGCCCAGAGTCTTTCCGAACTTTTCGAAGAGGCACGCTGGCTTGGCAAGATGACGGGGCGCGAAGCCGAGGCCGAACGCTTTGTTGAATCAATGGAAGCGAGACGGGATCACTTGGTTGCTGTCGTCGATTCAGCACGAGAGTCGGACGATGGTCAGAAACGGCCCAAACTGAAGGTGTTTTATGAGGTCTGGAGCGACCCATTGATGTCGGCAGGTCCGGATTCATTTATCGGCGAAATCCTGCGTTTGGCGGGGCTGCAAAACATCCTGCCGGACTCCTCGACTCGTTATCCACGGATCAGTGCGGAAACGGTTTTGAGGGGAAATCCTGATTTGATTCTCGCGCCGACGACGGACTTTTCTGAATTAGACATGGAATCGATTGAGGCTCGTCCCGGATGGGATCAAGTCGCGGCGGTGCGCAACCAGCGTGTCCACTTGTTGTCCGGCGACGAAGTATCGCGATGCGGGCCTCGGCTTCTCGATGCGTTAGCGGAAGTCATCCTAGCGGCCTATCCCGAAGTCTCGCCCCAGGACGTGGCTCGGTGACTTCGAATACCACTCGCATCGCAATCGCGTTTGGCGGCTTAGTGCTGGTGGCGATCGGCAGCAGTCTTTGCGGTGCGACATCGATTTCGTTTCAAACGGTGGTGTCTTTTTTGACCGGCCAAACGCCGCTCGATCCTGTTGAGCGAACGATCTTGGTAGAACTTCGTTTGCCCAGAATGTTTGCGGGCATGATAGTCGGTGGTGCGTTGGCCGCTGCCGGGGTCGGGTTTCAAAGCCTGTTTCGCAATCCGCTTGCCGAGCCTTATGTGATCGGTGCATCTAGCGGTGCCGCTTTGGGAGTCGCGATTGCAATCGTGGCCGGACTGCAGTTCTCGTTTGTGTCGTTGGGGGCGACGACTTTAGCAGCGATCATCGGATCGCTTTGCGTTGTCATGGTCGTGCTCGCGATCGGCTCGTTGTCGCAATCCATTTCGACCACCTCATTGCTTTTGGCGGGGGTGGTCATCGGTAGCCTGGTTAACGCCATTGTGTCGGCACTGATGTTTTTGTTCGATCAAAAGGCGATCGTGATCATGTCGTGGTTGATGGGGTCTCTTGCGGGCAGCCACTGGGGAACTGCGATGATGGCGGCTGTTGTGGGCGGAGTGGGTGTCTTGGCGATGGGGGCGATGTCCCGCCAGCTAGACGCCTATTCGTTGGGGGATACCGCCTCGCTTTCGCTAGGTTTGGACCTGAGGTGGTTCCGTTGGTCGGTTATCGTGGCGTCCAGTTTGGCGACCGCGGGAGCGGTGGCAGCATCGGGGGTTATTGGATTCGTTGGGCTGATCGCGCCGCACCTTGCCCGGACTTTGGTCGGGCCGAGGCATGCAGTGCTAATCCCCATGAGTGTGTGCATCGGAGCGGCGATGATGCTGATCGCTGATGCGATTGCTCGAACGGTAATCGCACCGGTCGAGCTTCCCGTTGGAATCGTGACCGCCATCTTGGGATGTCCGTTTTTCCTTTGGTTGCTGTTTCGAAGCCAGCGTCGTGACGCCGGGTTGGGCGTGGTCACATGACTCGTTTGTCAGCCAAATCGATCTCGTTCGCTTATGCGAAAGATCCGCCGGTCTTCAAGGAGCTTTTCTTTGAGCCGCAGCGGGGTGAAGTGACCGTGTTGCTAGGAGCCAACGGTGCGGGCAAGACAACGCTGCTGCGGACGTTGGCCGGGCAGCTTCAGCCCACCGCCGGCGAGGTGCTGCTAAATGATCGCCCGATGAACGCGATGGCGCGGTGCGCTATTGCACGGCAATTAGCACTGATGCCTCAATCGGAACTGCGGCAAACGCCATTGTCGGTTCGCGACGTGGTGCGTCTCGGCCGTTCGGCCCATCGCGGTTGGTGGGTGCCGCTGGATGATGCCGATGAGATTCGTGTCGACCAGGCGATCGCATCGATGGATTTGGAATCGATCGCAAGTCGCGCGGTCACGACTCTGTCTGGCGGGCAATGGCAGCGGACGATTCTTGCACGCTCGCTGGCGCAGGACGCCTCTGTCTTGTTGTTGGACGAACCCACCAGTGGACTGGACCTGCGGCATCAGTACGAGTGTCTTGGGACAATACGCGAACTGGCTCGGTCCCAGGAGTTGATCGTGGTATTGTCGCTGCACGATTTACAGCAAACAGCCACCTTCGCCGATCGTGTCGCACTGATCAGCCACGGCGGCATTCTGGCTTTTGGAGATTGCCAAACCGTGTTGACCGCTGAGTTGATTCAGCAGGCCTATGGGATCGAAGTCACTGTGGTCCCACATCCCGTCAACGGACGCCCCATGGTCATTCCAACTGGCGTCGCTTAACTCAAAAGAGTTGGTGGACCAATGGCGTTGGCTGGCCGCTGAAACTGGTGGGCCGCTGGAATTGCAGATGCATTCCCAGGCTAACCGTTGAGATAGAAGTGCGGTCCCTCGAAAGAGAACGCTTACTTCGCTGCATGGGATTTGGGTGAGCCGGCAAGTTGGCTGGTGACGGCTTCGATTGGGATCGGAATCCCTCGAAGGCACCCTTCCAGCACGATGTTGTTGTTCACAACTCCTTGGAAGCTGGCCACGATCATGCGTCCACGACGAGCTTTGTCCAGTCGCACCATCACGATCAATCGATCGCCAGGCACAACGACACCACGGAACCGAACTTCGTCGACTCCGCCGAAGCCAACCATTGCGGCTCCGAGCAAATCGTGTTTTTGAGTGAAGTAACTCGATAGCTGCGCAACCGCTTCGAGCATCACAACACCGGGCATTAAGGGCATGCCGGGCATATGGCCGCGAACCCAAAATTCCTTGTCTGTGATCTCTTTATATGCCGCGCAGGCATTGATCTCGCGATCCTCATGCAGAATCGCAGTCAGTTGTTCCATCTCATGCCGCTGGGGATTGAACTTCCGGATCGCTTCAATATCGGCGATCGGGTTATCAAAATCCAGCAGGCTGGGGTCGATGATGAAGTCGCTCTTAACCACTGATTAGGTCTTAAGTTTCTTTCGCTTGGCCTTACGTGCCTTCGCATTGGCGGGGCGAGCCCCGTGGTTGGCTTTCTTAAGCTTTCGGTGTGGTTTAGCCACGTTTAGTTGCCCAAAAGGAGTAAATGATTGATGTTGAAAAGGTGCAAGAAATTGATGCCGAGCTCATCGAAATGGCTCGGCACCGAATTGGAAGCCCTAACGTTCTCGATAGACGATGCGACCTTTGGTCAAATCGTAAGGAGACAATTCCACGCGAACTTTGTCGCCTGGAACGATACGGATGAAGTGCTTTCGCATTCGTCCGGCAACGTGCGCTAAGACATCGTTGCCGGTTTCTAGTTGGACGCGAAATCGCGTGTTAGCCAACGCCTGTGTGACGGTGCCTTCGACTTCGAATGCTTCCTCTTTCTTACTCAAAACTTGAACCTGTTTATCGTTTGCTGAACTGGACGCCACGGCGAGCACCGCGCAGACCAGGTTTCTTTCGTTCCTTCATGCGGGAATCCCGCGTCAGGAAGCTGCCTTCTCGCATAGGATCATGCAGCGCTTCATCGTGGCTGCAAAGTGCCCGGGCCAAGCCCATGCGAACGGCACCACTTTGTCCGGTTGTTCCGCCACCGGAGACTCGGACCAAAACATCAAGCTGATCCGCCAGGCCTGCTGCTTCTAATGTTTGCACGATCGAGTACTGGTCTTGATCGTTAACGAAGTATTCCTTCAACGGCTTGCCGTTGACGGTGATGTTGCCACTGCCGGGACGGACGCGGACGCGAGCAACACTGGACTTACGACGACCTGTTCCCAGGGCGTCACCATTAATCTTGTCTTTTTTTACTGCCATCATGGGACGAATACCTTAAGCGTGAACTTTCTTGCTCTTGCGGACCAACTCAACCGGCTGTTGTGCCGTGTGAGGGTGTTCCGGGCCGGCGTACATTTTCAGTTTGCTCAGCATGTGGCGAGCGAGTTTGTTCTTTGGAAGCATCCGCCGAACGGCGTGAAGCAACAAGTCTTCAGGCTTACGATCCTGACGATCTTGGTAGCTTTCTAGACGCAACCCAGGGTGACCTGTGTACCACGTGTAGTGCCTGTCATTCATTTTATTGCCGGTCATCGCAATCTTGTCGACGTTGGTCACGACAACAAAATCACCGCAATCGACGTGCGGAGTGTATTCGGGGCGATGTTTGCCCATCAGAATTACGGCAATATCGCCGGCCAAACGGCCCAGTACTTCGTCCGAAGCATCGACAACGTGCCATTGCTTTTGGACTTCGCCAGGCTTGGCCATGTAGGTTCGCTGAACAGCCACGGGGGGTCACTTCTTCTCGGGGAGGCATCAAAAAAATTGAATCGCAGAGCGTACTCGACCCACCCCTAGGAAGACAAGGCCTTCTGGGCAAGGGAATGGAAGGTTTTTTCGAGCTGCGGATGAACCGGACCCGACAAGGGAGCGGTTTTCGGGGGGTGAGGAGGCATGGCGTCTCGCGCCAAACCGACTCAGGTGGGTTGGCTTGTTAAGCCTTGGGCCTGTCTCGCCCTAGACCTGAACTTGAGACTGCGTTGCGGTCTGGGACAGCTTTTCAACTGGGGCGACATCTACACTAACCTTTAATGCCGTTGAGCCGCCACCCAAGACGATTCCTCGCATGGGACTAATGTCGTCATAATCACGTCCATGGCAAATCGGAATATGGTCAGTTCCTGTTCGAACTGCATTGGTGGGGTCAAAATCGACCCAGCCGATACCACTTCCCGCGTAGACACTGATCCAGGCGTGAGATTCATCGCAACCCACCAAACGCGGCTTGCCGGGCGGCGGAAACGTTCGCAAATAGCCACTGACATAACGAGCCGGTAGTCCCAGACTACGCAGGCAAGCGATCTGCACATGGGCAAAATCTTGGCACACCCCTGCTTTCATCTCAAACGCGGACGTCGTTGAGGTGTTGACGTCTGTCGCGGTGCCGTCGTACCGAAAATCTTGATGGATGTGACGGGTCAGCGCGTTCACCGCGTCGATCACCGACATGCCCGGCTGCATGACCTGGCGAGCGTATTGTTCGAATTGTGCGCTGCGAGGGATTCGGGCGGAATCGAAGGTGAATTCGCGTGCCCGCCAATCCTCGGGATTATCACCGCGACGCACCTGCTCGGCCAACCGGCCCCAATCAGCCGCACCAGCCAAGATCGCTGTATCGGTTCCGAAAACGGTCACGTGACTGCGCACGATCACTTCGAGGGAGCGATGGAGGGCTTCGATCGAGAAAGAATCGACCACATTGCCGTAATAATCCGGGTGCGTGTCGGCCGACGTCGGCGTCGGGGTGATTTCCACTTCACATGCGTGGCAGGTGAGATGCGGAAGGTTGCGGGGACGCATTCGTAGCTGATTTTGGCACAAAGCCACCGGTTCGCTGTACTGATACGAAGTCCGGTGGACGATGCGATATTCGGCCTGGGGAGTGGTGGGATTCAGCGTTGTCATGGAATTCAGCTTAGCCAGCAATCAACTCAAGGGACATGACGTAAACGCAGTACCCCCAGGGTAACGCGGTCGGCGAGGCACCGTAGCTTCGCCTAAGGAGCTGACGCCTACCCCAGCAAATTCCGTGCTTGGTCGCAAAGTTTTTTTGCTTTTTCGACCGTTTCGGCTTCCGCGATCATACGAATGATCGGTTCCGTGTTGCTTCCTCGCACCAATAGCCATGCATCCGGCCACTGAAGTCGCAAACCGTCTCCAGTATCCGCGTCCGCGTCCTGAAAGTGGGCTGTTAATTTTTCAAATAATGCTGGCAATCGGTCCGCCGCCACCGTGGCTTTGTCTTTGTAAATGTGCTGGACAGGCAATTCGTCGGCCAATTGGCCAAGGGTTTTACCGGTTCGTGCCATCAAATCGAGGACTTGGGCCATTCCGACAAAGCTGTCGCGGACATAGCCAACGCTAGGGTCAATCGGGCCGCCGTTTCCTTCGCCACCGTAGGCGGCTGAGCGGGCGATCATCATGTCGGCCACGTTTGCCTCCCCCACCGAACTGCGGAAAGTCTCGACGCCAAACGATTTAGCGACCAGCGTGCTCATCGAACTGGTCGCTCCGTTGATCACAATCGGCCCGTCGGTGCGGCCTACTTCCATGGCTCGGCGAACGCAGAGGGCCAGTGTGGCTTCTTCGCCGATGTAGCGGCCGTTTTCATCGATCAAAGCGAGGCGATCGGCGTCGGGATCTTGGCAGAATCCGACCGCGCAGTTCCCTTCCGCGACGCGGGCCGCGATTTCGGTCAGATTGTCGGCGGTGGGTTCGGGAACGTGAGCGAAATGTCCGGTCGGTTCCACTCCAACGGCCTCAACGTGACATCCCAACGCTTCCAACAGTCGCACGCCTAGCACCCCGCCGGCCCCGTGGTTGCTATCCAGAAGGACGTCGAAGCCGAGCTTTCGAACCGCATCGACGTCGATCGTGGCGAGAACTTTGTTGAGGTGAGGCGTGTGTGGATCCTCGGCCTGCCGGACGGTTCCGACCTTATCGAATTCACACCATCCGGCTTGTCCATTGAGGAATCCATCGCGGATTTTGGCGCCGGACACGGCATCCAGCACTCGCCCATCGGCGCCAAACAGTTTGATTCCGTTGTAGGGCGGCGGATTGTGACTGGCCGAAATTTGCACCCCGCCCGCTGCACCGCTTTCGCGAACAAGCACCCCAATCGTCGGCGTCGCCGCGACGTCGGCGTCAATGCAGTCGCGTCCACATGCTGCTAAGCCCGCCACGATCGCATCGCGAAGCATCGGGCCGGTGGTGCGTCCATCGCGTCCAATGACGATCGGCCCCGGAAGAGCGGAAGCCGCAAAGCTGGCCACGAAGCGACAGGCGATATCCGGTGTCAAGGTTTGACCGACGATCCCGCGGAGTCCGCTGACACTGATGATAAGTTGACTCATGAATCCAAATCGATAGCGTGAATGGGGCTAATCAGCATGCGTTCCCGCGGGTGACCACGCGCGTGCGAAAGAGGATCGAAGGTTGGAATATTTCAATCGTTTTGACAAGCCGTGCCGTTTTGTTGCTGGGATGGCCGTGTTTAAATCGGCGGACGCATCCTGGGTCGCTCCAGCAGCTAGTTGGCAATGCACCATTGAGCAATCTTTCCACGCCGCAACCCTGGCGTAACCAACGATTGCACCTGATTGGTGGTTGGCTGTATTTCTGCAAGGCAAGATTGTGCGGCGAGACGCCCGCTGATCACGGCACCTTCCATGGTTGCCGGCCATCCGGTTTGCACATAGTCACCAGCCAGCGATAGCCAGGGTAGCGGCGTTTTCGACGTCGGTCGCGATGCTTGGAACTCGGGGCTTACGCTGTAGACCGCGTTCGGGTCCGACACAACACGGTATCGCAATAATTGGGCTGGGTGGTTCCCCTGGAATGTGTTGGGAAATGCCACTCCCAATTCATCGCAGACGGCATCCACCAGTTTCTCTTTGGGGGCGTCTTGCAAGGCATGTTGCCCACTAATGACAACTTGATGGTAGACACCGTTTCGTCCCGATTCGGCATTTGTCGAATCATGCTGCGGCAGGATAGGTTGGCGAAACAACCACTGAGCCGTTGTACCCACCATCGCCACCTGGGCATGAGTGGTCAAAGGTTGATCGAACCAAAGATGAATGCCCGTAATAGGTGATGATTGCACTGAATGAAGAAATTTGGCCGTGCTAGTTTGCCATCGCGAAGCGAGCGGACACGGAGCTGAGTCAATTGATTCGAGTAAACGGCTTGCGGGGCGCCATGCCGTGGCGAGGATGACGTGGTCGGCGTGGAAATGATCGCCCTTTCCCAGTCGAACGTCGACGGTGTTCTTTTCCTTATCGGGGACCAGCGATTCCACCGTAACGCCGGTTTTTAGTGTTACTTGGACATCGTTTTCTTTGCCCACGCTGGCCAAAACTTCCGGCATCTTGTCTCCAAAGATTTCGGCAAGTGGTCGACGGGGCACCCAAACGTCACTGGCGTGATGAGCACCAGCAAAACCATCAATGAGGACCTTTCGAGCGGCGGCCATGGAGACCCTTTCGGGCACATCGCCGAGTGCACTGACGAGGATCACGTCCCAGAACTTTTCGCGAACTGGTTGGGTTTGGTTCTGTCCAGCGAGCCAGTCTGCTGCCGTGGTGTTGGTAAGGGCTTGCTCAGGTGTTCGCATCAGGCGAAAGAGCCCCATGCGGATTCGCGACTTCTCTTGCCGGCTTAGGTACTTCAATCCCGACAACGCTTGGTGGAGATGAAACGGCGCGGGTAACCGCAAGTTGGGCCGAAATGTAGAGAGCCCATTGCCGGCGCAGTAGAACTGCAAATCGGGATAGCACGTGAAGTGTTCCAAGGTCCCCGTCTGGCTTAGCCAATCCAGCAGGTTGGTGCAGCATCCCATCGCCACGTGTTGGCAATAGTCGACCGTTTCGGATGTGGCTGGATCGACAAACGAGCCCGCACGGCCACCATAGTTTCGCCGCGATTCAAGAACCGTGACATCAAGGTTTCGAGCGTGTGAAGCGAGCGACCACGCGGCCGACATGCCGGCGATGCCACCGCCAACGATAACCACTCGCATTCGTCGTGCGGTCGGGGGCGTGTGGTTTCGGTTCGCGGTCTTACCATCCGTGTTCACGAATGGCTCATCGGTTGTTGACCCTGGCCCAGTTCCAGTGGAGGCACGGGCAGGCGGCGATAGAGCGGTTTGACAAAATGACTTGAAACAATCCCCAATCGCTCTCGCATTCCCAGTGAAACGCGGCGATTGACGATCGCGTCAGGGTCTTCTGCTATGCGTCGCAGCAGCGTGCGATACGAACGCCAAATCATGCTAAACATCGGTCGCCCAGGGGCCTCCAGTGAGTCCCATACTTGCCATCCAGAATCAAACAGTTCGGCCGCGCGACGTGTTTCATCAATAATCAAACACCGTAATCTTGCATCACGGCGAGGATGCAATAAATCGTCCTCATCGAGGCCGTGTTGTTCGTAGTGTTGACGCGGCAAATAGATCCGACCCCGCTGTGCGTCTTCGGTGACATCTCGCAGGATGTTAGTCAATTGAAACGCGAGACCGCAGTCCACCGCCGCCTGCATCGGCAACGGTGATCGAAATCCCCATATATGCAAGCAAGCGATCCCGACCGCGGACGCAACCAGATAGCAGTAATGTTCCAGTTGTTCGAATGTGTCGAACCGATTCTTTTGCTGATCCGCTAGGACTCCGTCAACGATTTCAAGCAGGTACCGCGACGGAATTGAATATCGATCCGAAGCATGACGCAGCGCTGGCATGATGTTGGATGCGTGTCGGATCAGATGCTCGCAATTGGGGTCTGAAAGTTCTTCAATCGCTTGCGCTAACCGGATTGGCTGATCGGGATCCCCCAACAAGCTCATCGCTGTAGCCTGTCGCCAAAGGCCTAGCCAGTGCCGCCGAATGCTGACCGGCTCGTCGCAATCACCTAGGTCGTCCGTGATTCTGGCGAACGCATACAAGGCGGACATCGCGTCACGTTGGTTTTTGGGTAGCAACCAAAACGAACGGTAAAAGCTACTGCCGCTGCGACGGGCAATCCGGCGCACCGCCGCGTAGCTCATAGCGACTTCTTGACTCATCGAACCGGTCATTGAGTGATCCCCGAACCCAATTGCAATTTTGAAAACCGGCTAGCCATAAGCACTTTCGTCATCATCCACAGTTGGCGAGTTTTACTGACCTTCACACGTCTACGCAGCACGTCGAACTTGGCTCGTCCGATCGCGTCCAGTGTCGCCAATCCACCCTGGACGAACAATTCGACATCCGCAGCGAGCCACTTCGGTACTCTCCGTGTTAGTTCGCGGCCCTGTTCAAACAGTTGGCGGGATTGATCGCACAGTTCGCTGATCGCTTGGCGAACTTCGACCGGAGTTGCGGCCCGATCGCGGAGGGTTTGTTTCAGTAGTTCTTCCCCGAATCCATGCTCGTTCATGACTGACTTGGGCAAATAGATCCGTCCCATCTGGAAATCGCGAGCGACATCTTGCCAGAAATTAGTCAGTTGTAATGCGGTGCAAATTTGATCGCTCAACGCAACGCTTCGTTCATCTCTGCACCCCGCCATCGCCAACACCAATCGGCCGACCGGGTTGGCTGAACGCTGGCAATAGCTCAGTAATTGTTGTTCGTCGTCGTAACGGTCGGTGACCTGGTCTTGTTCGAACGCGTCCAGTAACGCATCAAACGGTTCGCGAGGCAAATCCAACCGGGCGATCGTGTCAGCCAACGCTATGAAGAGTCCCGAGCGTCCGTCGTGATCGCTGGCAATCGGCTCGGATGAATAAATCTCAGCGATTTGCTGGCGGTAGCTATCCAGCCCCTTGGTGGCGGCTTCTTTGGAATCCGATTCGTCGGCAAGGTCGTCCGCAGTGCGGCAAAACGCGTACACGTCATAGAACGGTTGACGCATGAACTGGGGCAAAAGCACGCTGGCGACCAGAAAGTTCTCATAGTGCGAGGTCGCAATTTTTCGGCACTGATTTCGAGATTCTTGCAGCCTTTGCGATACCGGTTTGTCATCGCCATTAGGCCGGGGGGCCCCTAGACCGTCGCCCCGCTTACCGGCTTCTGGCGAGTCAAGATCGGAAGCGATGTCGACTTCGAGGCTTTTGGGGGATGCGGGATTCACGAGGAAATCGTGTCAGTGGAAACGGTGGAGCCTGAAAACTAGAAAAGCAATGCGAACCAGTAAACAGCTCTATTGGATAGGCCGTTGGACGAATTGCTTGGCCTCCGGTTATTCTAACGCATTAGCCAAGTTTCTGTTCTCCTCGACCGAATTCGAACCATTTCATGAAGATCATTCTGGCGGCCCCTCGCGGATTCTGTGCTGGCGTACATATGGCGATCGATTCGCTAAGTCTCACGCTCGATAAATTCGGGCCGCCTGTGTACGTCTACCATGAAATCGTTCACAACCAATTTGTGGTCAACGAGTTCCAAGGGCGAGGTGCCGTTTTCGTCAACACAATCGACGAAGTTCCCGAAGGCAGCGTGCTGCTGTTTTCCGCTCATGGTGTGTCCCCGGCCATCCGTCAGGCCGCTCAGGGGCGAAAGTTGCACGCGATCGATGCAACGTGTCCGCTGGTTACCAAAGTGCACTTGGAAGCCATCAAGTACGCCAAGTCTGGCCATACGATTATTCTGATTGGCCACGAAGGGCATGACGAAGTGCTTGGCACGATGGGGGAAGCCCCCGAGGCAATCGTGTTGGTCGAGGACGAAGCAGACGTCGACCGCTTGGAGTTCCCCGCCGGAACTAAGCTCGCCTATCTGACGCAAACCACGCTCAGTGTGGACGACGCCAATCGTGTTATCAAACGATTGCGAGAACGGTTCCCCGAAATCGACAGCCCACCCAAGGAGGACATTTGCTACGCCACGCAAAACCGCCAGGAAGCGGTCAAGTTGCTGGGCGAAGTCGCGGATGTTGTCGTCGTGTTGGGAAGCCAAAACAGTAGCAATAGCCAGCGACTTCGTGAACTGGCAGCCGAAAAAGGGCAGCGTGCTTATCTGGTCGATGGTTCCGAAGGTTTAAGCAAAGACCTCTTCGAACCCGACGACACGGTCTTGATCACCGCGGGGGCAAGTGCACCGGAGTCGGTGGTTCAGGAAACGATCGGGTGGCTTCAAGACAACTTCGACGCCACGTTAGAATCTCGCGAGATTCGCAAGGAAGACGTCAAGTTCCCGCTGCCCAAGTCGCTGCGAGCGTTTGCGAAAGAGAACGCCTAGCATCGCTGGTGATTTGGCCCAACCTGCCACCTGCTTTATACAATCTTCGCCCCCAAACTTCCCTCTACACAGATTGACTCATGATCGAATGCACTCCGTTTCCAGCACCCGAAGTCGCCACCAGCCAGAAAGTATCGACGTCAGGTGTCCTGGTCGCTTTCTCGACGCAAGCATCGTCAGGTGCAGTCGAGGTCGATCGTGCGGCGGACCTGGATTCGTCGCTGAGCACTGTTTTGAAGCAGCTCATCGAGTCCTCCGAAATTGAAGGCAAGACGGGCGAGATCGTAACCGTCGGGACGGGGAACTCGGCCACTCCGCTGATGGTTGTGGTGGGGCTGGGTGATCCAGCGGAATTGACACGTGGACGTACCATCGAGGCCGCCGCTTCGGTTGTGCGTGTGCTAAGCAAGAAGCCTCGACAAGAAGTTTCGTTCTTGGTGGGGCCCGCGATCAAACCGGAAAACCACGATGGACTCGTTGTCGGCGCCATCACCGCTTGCGAGGGGCAACACCTCTATCAAAGTGAGCCAAGTACGTACGTTCCAACTAAGTTCGTCTTCATCGGTGTGTCGGAACAAGCTGCTGCGACGGGCGAACAACTGGGCAGTTCCGTTAACCTGACTCGGCGACTGGTCAATGAACCACCAACGATCATGAACCCGTCTGAGTTTGCCAACCAAGCGGCTGCGATGGCAAAGAAAGAAGGCCTAGGCTGCGAAATTTGGGACGAAACCCGTCTTGAAAAAGAAGGCTGTCGTGCAATCTTGGCGGTCGGGCGAGCGTCGACGAGTCCTCCACGTTTGGTCATCCTGAAACACAATGGCGGTGGCAGCGAGCCACCGATTGCGTTGGTTGGTAAGGGCGTGACGTTCGATTCGGGCGGCTTGTCGATTAAGCCGAGCGAAGGCATGGTCGACATGAAATGTGATATGGCCGGTGCAGCGACAGTGGTCGGTGTCATGCGAGCGATCGCAAAATCGGGTCTTAAGCGAAATGTGATCGGTCTTTGTGGTCTCGCTGAAAACATGATCAGCGGCGACGCCTACAAGCTGGGTGACGTGATCGAAACACGGAGCGGCAAGACGATTGAGATTTTGAATACTGACGCCGAAGGCCGAGTCGTCTTAGCCGATACGTTGGACGTAGCAGTGCAGCACAATCCAACCGCGATTGTTGATTTGGCGACCCTGACCGGTGCATGCATGGTCGCTCTGGGTAATGAAGTAGCCGGATTGATGACGAACGATGACGCATTGTGCGATGACATCACGGCAGCGGCACAGTCCGAAGATGAGCCCGTTTGGAAGCTGCCAATGTTTTCGCTGTACGACGAAAAAGTCAAAAGCAAAGTCGCTGACATCAAGAATGTGGGGGAAGGCCGCTGGGGCGGTGCCATCACCGCCGCGAAATTCCTGGAAAACTTTGTCGGCGACACACCGTGGGTCCACATCGACATCGCGGGTCCGGCATTCGCAGATTCACCCAAGCCTCATCGGGATGCGGGTGCGACCGGCGTCATGGTTCGGTCGTTAACCAATTGGCTGCACAAAGCGGCTAAGTAGGTTCTTTCGCACCTATTTGGCGAAATTGAATCCACTGCGTAAATTGCAGTGTTTTGGGGTTTTTCCAACTGGAAAGTGGTTAACCAAATACCGGCACCGGGGAAGACTAGCCAGTTTTTGCCGCCGAGGCTCAAAATGCACATCCTGTGTAACGCCTTGAGCGCCGAATAATAGTTCTGGCGACAGATCTTGCTAACAGTGTTAGCGAGACGGGGCAGTCGCCATGACTGCGATTCGGATGGTCGGTACGCTGGGGCCTTGGCTCGGCCATCCGAAACGCGTCAGTTTTTAACGCGATGAGCGATTTGTGTGATAGTGATGCAGAAGGGATTTCTAGCCCTCGTCGCCACCACTTAGTACGGCCATGAAGGCTTTCTGGCTGATCTCAACACTGCCAATTGCCTTCATTCGCTTCTTGCCTTCTTTCTGTTTTTGCAGCAGCTTTTTCTTTCGAGAAATATCGCCGCCGTAGCACTTCGCGGTCACGTTCTTTCGCATCGCAGGCACTGTCTCGCGGGCGATCACGCGACTGCCGATCGCAGCCTGAACAGCGACCTCAAACATATGTCGCTCAATTTCTTGTTTCAGCTTTTTGGCAACCGCGCGGCCTCGGCGGTCGGCATCCGCCTTGTTGCAAACCACGCTTAACGCATCGACACGGCTGCCGTTAACCAAGATATCCAGTCGGCATAGATCCGCCTCTTCGAAACCGACCATCTCGTAGTCGAGGGTGCCATAGCCTCGCGTGCAGCTTTTCAGCTTATCGTGCAGGTCGTAGATCACCTCAGCCAAAGGGATGTCATAAGTGATCATGGCACGGCCGGCGCCGAGGTACTCTTGGTTCTTCTGGATTCCGCGGCGTTCTTGGCATAGCTTGATCACGGCACCGATGTAGTCTTCCGGCACGATGATGTTGCACCGCACGATCGGCTGTCTGAAAACGTCGATGTCACCGGGGTCCGGAACGTCTTGCGGCTTGTGGATCATGCGAGTCTCGCCTCGCTTGTTGGTGATCTCATAAGTCACGTTGGGGGCCGTTTGGACGAGGTCCACATCGGACTCTTGTTCGAGCCGCTGCTGCACGATTTCCATGTGCAGAAGTCCGAGAAAACCACAGCGGAAGCCGAAGCCCAATGCATCGCTGGTTTCAGGTTCGAACTCGAAGCTAGGATCGTTCACCGACAGACGCTCCAGTGCATCTCGCAGTTCTGAAAAGTCTTGGCCATCGCTGGGGAACAATCCGCAGTAAACCATACGGCGTGGCCGATCGTAGCCTGGTAACGGTTCGGCCGCGTGATCGCCAGCTATGCTGACGGTATCGCCGATATGAACGTCGCCCAGGCTTTTGATATTGCAAATTAGGTAGCCGACTTGGCCTGCGCCTAATTCTTCGGTCGCAACTCGCGACGGAGCGAACTGGCCTAGTTCGACGACTTCATGGGTCGAGCCGGTGCTTAGGAACTGAATCTTTTGGCCCTTTCGCACGGTGCCTTCCATCACGCGGATGTAGGTGATCGCGCCGCGGAAGTCGTCGTAATTGGAATCGAAGACCATCGCTTGCAGTGTGCCTTCGGGATCGCCGGTCGGCGGCGGGACATGGTCGATGATGGCGTTCACCAGTTCGTCGACGCCCAATCCGGTTTTGGCGCTCACCCGCATGCATTCATTGGGATCGGTTCCCAGTGAATTCATCATCTCCTCAGCGACCTCGTCAGGACGCGCGTGGGTCAGGTCGATCTTGTTGATCACCGGAATGATTTTCAGTTCGTGTTCCATTGCCGCGAACGCGTTGGCGACGGTTTGCGCCTCAACACCTTGGAAAGCGTCGACCAGCAACAACGCTCCCTCGCAACAAGCCAGTGAACGGGAGACTTCGTATTGAAAGTCAACGTGACCGGGTGTGTCGATCAAATTCAGTTGATAGGTAACGCCGTCTCGTTCGCACTGCATGGCCACTGCACGAGCCTTGATCGTGATCCCGCGTTGACGTTCCAGTGCTAAGTCATCGAGCAACTGAGACTTCATCTCACGGGTTGTCACGGTCCCGGTTTGTTCAAGCAAGCGGTCCGCCAGCGTGCTTTTGCCGTGATCGATGTGCGCGATGATGCAAAAGTTGCGGATCTGGGCGGTGGGGGTTTTAGCCATCGAAGTCGTTAATTGGAGTCCGGGTTGCGGAGATCTTGGTCTTGTTTTTGGGCGTAGCCAGCAGCACCTAAATATCCGGCGTCGCCACCCAGTGTGGCAAACGACAGCTCGGTACCTTCAAAGACATTGGGGAATGTGCGGGTGCGGAATTCTTCACGAATGCCAGCCAGGAAACGTTGTCCGATCGGGCAATCGGCTCCACCGAAATTCATCGCGCCGCCAAGCACGACGCTTCCTGGATCGATTACGTGCACCAAGGTCGCTACGCCGATCCCGAGCCATCTCGCCGTTTCGTCGACCATCGACAATGCGAACGCATCGCCCTCGACGGCCGCATCGTAAACCCGTTTGCTGGTCAGATGATTTTCCGGTTCTGACAAGAGGCCGTATAGGCTGCTGTCAGGGTGATCATGCAATTTTTTACGCGTACAAACCGCGACGCCCGACGCGGAGGCATACGCCTCTAATTGCCCGCGGCCACCGCCCCATGCACAAAGTTGGGCGTCGGGGTGCGAATCGACCAGGATGTGCCCACACTCGCTGCCGAAACTGTTCACGCCGTTGATCAATTCGCTTTCGACGATCACGCCGCCGCCCACGCCGGTCCCTAGCGTTAACAAGACCATTGAAGTTTGCTTGGCTCCGCTGCCAATCCAGAATTCGCCATAGGCCGCAGCATTCGCGTCATTGAGAAACGAGATTTCACGCCCGGTCTTTTCTTTGATGGCATCGCAAATGGGAAAATCCCACCATGAGGGCAGTTGTGGCGGAGCGACAAAATAACCGCGTGGGAGATCCATCGGTCCGGGGGCTCCCAATCCAATTCGGTTTACCTGGCCCACTACACCGTGCCGCGTTTCGCTTTCGGCAATAACTTGGGCGATCCGGTTGGCAGCGGCCTGTGGACCCTCGCTTTCAAGCGTGGGGATCGTTTGGTATTCGATCGTCTGACCGTGATGATCGACCAAACCGCACTTGATACTGGTTCCACCAATATCGATCCCCCAGTAATAAGGAGCAACGGATGATGATGGGGACGCGGGTCGGGAAGTCATTGCGAGAATTTCCGGAAAGGGAACACTTGGATCCAATGGGCAAAGTCAGCCTTATTTGATCACTTGAGGCCGCCGAAGCGGGAACAACGCCAGGTCCACTGCCGGTCGGCAGTACCCAGCATCCGCCATTTTTCAGATCGCTGTATTAAGAACGCCGTACTTAGCAAACGCGATGCGCCGCTTCACAGTGAGAAACCCGGCCTACTAAAAAAGCGGGCTCCAAAAAACCCGGCTCCAAAAAACCCGGCTCCAAAAAACCCGGCTCCAAAAAACCAGGTCCAGTCCAGACGCGTGTTTGCTATCGAAGCCAACTGCCCGAAGTGGGGTATTCACCAAGGGCATTTGTCACCGGAACTTCGGCGAAAGCGGCGTTCCAAGTTGGCGAGTGAGATCGCGGAACCGTGCGGTTTCACGATCTGATCTTTTGATGCTTAGGTCGGATGGATACCGAGGTCACCAGCCGACAAACGTCATCGTCAACTTGTGCTAGCGCACTACGATTTTTGGGCGTTTTCGATCTCATCGAGCAAGCGACCGGGACTTCCCATCGCGTGGTAGCCACCGTCAACGTGCAGGATTTCGCCCGAAACACCGTTGCTAGCATCGCTCAAGAGGAAGGCGCCGGTCTTGCCCACTTCTTCGTGAGTCACGTTTCGGCCCAGTGGTGCCATGTGCTCGTACATTTTCAGCATGCGTTCGACACCCGCGGCTCGTCCAGCGAGCGTTTGGACCGGGCCAGCTGACAAGGCGTTGACGCGAACACCATGGGCGCCCATGTCGAAGGCCAGGTATCGCATCGCGGCATCCAAAGCGGCTTTGCAAACGCCCATGACGTTGTAGCCCGGCACACATTTTTCGCCGCCGTAATAGGTCATCGTCAAAATCGAGCCGCCTGGGTTCATGACGTGTTCAGCAGCGGCGGTGACCGCCATCAACGAGAAAACGCTGGCTTCCATAGCGATTTTGAAGCCATTTCGCGAGGTGTGCATGGTTTGACGACCCAGGTCTTCCCGGTCGGCGAATGCGATCGAATGCAGCAGGAAATCGATTTTTCCAAACGTTTTTTCGGTGTGTTCAAAAACGCTGCGGATGTCGTCGTCGTTATTCGCGTCCATAGGTAACAGGAACTCGGCGTTATCAAATTGATCCGTCAATTTTGATACACGGCGTCGGTTTTTCTGTTTTTCGTCGTCAGCTCGGTCTGGCAAGTGCGTGAATCCGCATCTGCCACCATTATTCAGGATTTGTTGAGCGATCGCCCAGGCGATCGAACGATCGTTCGCGACGCCGATAATAAGCCCTTTTTTACCTTCAAATTGCATCTTTTACCTTTTCTAATCGAGCTAATTGCTTGTGTCGGTTGTCTGACTTGGGCGTGCATCATCGCCACACGTCGGCAGTCGAACAAGCCATCCTCGTTTGATCGTTTGGATTTCCCGTGTTTGGCCCTACTTCTATACAATCATCCGTGAACCACTTGCCCGCTTCCGTTCCGCAACTGCCCGATATGCTTTCAGTGCGTTCTCCTGGTCCTCAATTGTCTGACCATGAGGTGCTAAGAAGGCGAATGCCGTTGCTGCTAGGGCTCCTAAGCGGGTTTTCGGCCGAGTCTCTTGAACGCGAAGATTCGTCCGATTGCGGTGAACCCGCGATCCGCTGCGGCATTATCAGTCAGGTGGATAGCCGCTGGGAAACGGTTTACTGGACGGGTGAAGAAAAAACGCCGGAAGAGGAAGCGCTGAATCACAGCCTTGCTAGTGAAGCGGTCGACCGGGATGACGTCGTCGAACGAGGTGAATTCGCCGCAATCAGCTTGTTTGACACCGCCGATCAATCTGAATCGGAATTGCCTAATCAGGATGTCATGCCCGATATCCGCAATTTCGCCTTGGTGCTTTCCCTTGGTGGCCGGCCTGCCCCGCGGCCCATTATTCGAACACTCGCGGTCAACATGGGGCGGTTTCTGACTCTCCATCGGGATCGCCAGGACAACGCTCGGCAACTTTGGCAGGCAACAACGATGTTGCAGCATGCGGCGATGTGGCAACAACTCGACGATGACGATGCGTTGCTCGAATCGATCGCCCAGTGTGCTTGCGAAGTGCTGCAGTGCGAACGAGCAACGATTTTTCTTGCCGATAAAGCTCGCCGCCGATTAGTCGGGCGACCCGCGATTGGCATCGTCGGTGGCGTCTTAGAAGTCGAAGACGACGCAGGCATTGTCGGTGAGGTGCTGCAAAGCGGCGAACCTCGATGGTGGTCCACCGGCGGGATCGATGGGAACCGCGTGAACCGGCGGATCGACCAAGCACAAAACTTCAAAACACGCTCGCTGCTCGCTGTCCCCATGCGGAATGCTCGCGGGCAAGTGATCGGTGTTTTCGAAGGCATCAACGCGAATGAATCGGATCACCGCAATGGTGCGTTCAATGAGTCGGATGTTCGGACGCTGGCGGATCTCGCTGTTCACGCGACCGCTGCCATCGATTCCCAACGAACACGGATTCAACTGACCCGATCGCGCGACCGCTTGATTAATCAGGCTGAGCAGTCCAATCCGTTGATCGGCCAGCATGAAACGATTCGCGACCTGCGGGTGAACGCGGGTAAAGTTGCGACGACGGATTTAAGTGTTTTGATTCTCGGGCAAAATGGCACCGGTAAAGAGGTGCTTGCGCAACACATCCATTATCAAAGTGATCGCCGAAACGGACCGTTCGTCGCCGTGAACTGTGCGGCTCTGGTTGAGTCGTTGCTTGAGAGCGAACTGTTTGGGCATGAGAAAGGTGCTTTTACCGATGCATCAGGTGCACGACCGGGTAAGTTCGAAATGGCTCACGGCGGGACGCTGTTTCTGGACGAAGTTGGCGACATGAGCCCAGGCGGTCAAGCTAAGCTTTTGCGGGTATTGGAAGATCACTTGGTCGTGCGAGTTGGCGGATCGCAGCCCATTCCTGTGGACGTTCGCGTGTTGGCGGCAACCAATCAACCGTTGCAAGAATTGATCGCTAAGAAACGTTTCCGCGAAGATTTGTTCTTCCGCCTCAACATTGTTTCGTTGACTTTGCCGCCGCTGGCCAATCGTGGTGACGACATCATTTTGCTCGCGGAACACTTCCTGAAGCACTTCTGTGAAAAAATTGGCCGCGTCGTCCCTAAGCTTGAACGCTCCGCATGCAAGGCGATCATGAGCCACCCCTGGCCGGGCAATGTGCGTGAACTTCGAAACACGGTCGAACGCATTTGCTATCTAACCAGCGGCCCGTCGGTTAGTGCCGATGATCTAATGCTGCAAACCTCATCGACCAAAAGTGGTCATGCTCTCATGAGCCATGCCGCTACTGAATTAGAACACGGCGATGAGGTGAACCTGAACGAAGCCACTCGGCTATTTCAGGTCGCCCATATCGAGAAAGCAATCTCGCTTTGTCATGGCAACATGACCGAGGCTGCGGCGACGCTTGGTTTGCACCGTTCGAACTTATACCGCAAGATGCGTCAGCTTGGCATGTCGACGTCGGACTAGACACTCGACGTTGGACTGATTCGCAGTGATTGGTGTGAATACGATGCAAGTTTCAGCTAGGCAACTTCGTTTTGCCTAGGCAGTATCGTAGGAGTTCATCCAGGGCGGTGAACCGAAATTGATAACCGGTCGACAACAGCCGGTCAGGAATGACGCGGGTACTTGCCAATAGTAGCGAATCGGCCATCTCGCCCAGTGCGAGCCGCAATGCGAGTTTGGGGGCGGGAAACAAAGCGGGACGGCCGATCACTCGTCCCAGCGTTTTGGCAAAGTCGCGGTTCGTGATCGGCGTGGGAGAAACGACATTCACCGGCCCAGAAAGTTCCTTGGTGTGGATGGCGTGGACGAGGCTGCCAAGTGCATCATCCAGCCCGATCCAGCTCCAGTACTGACGCCCGCTACCGAGTTTTCCACCCATCAATTTTGCGGGCAGCAGCATCTGTTGCAGTGCGCCGCCGTTGGGTGAGAGAACAATTCCGAAGCGAGTGTTGACCACTCGAATGCCCGCCTCTTTCGCTGGTGAGCAAGCCTCTTCCCATTGTTCAGCCACGCTGGCCAGGAAATCATCGCCGTGTGCCGAACTCTCATTTAGGATTTCTTCGCCACGGTCGCCAAAGATTCCTGTCGCCGATGCGCATATCAGTGTGTGCGGCGGATTATCCAGTTTTGCAAGCCGTTGGCAAAGTTCTCGCGTTTTAATCACGCGACTGTCTCGCATCTCTTGCTTTACAGAATCGGTCCATCGCTGGGCAGCGATTGGTTTACCGGCTAGGTGGACAACGACATCGACATCGTTGAACTTCTTAAGCTCCGTATCGTCGTCGCTCCAAGCGGCGATGGTGTCCCCGCTGCTCTCGGAATCTTTGTTCGACGCCCCGCGAGTGATCGTAATGACTCGATGTCCAAGTAATTGCAACAAGTCGCATAACGACGAGCCCACCATCCCGGTCGCTCCAGATACCGCGATGGACAGAGGCTCCGATGGATAGCTGGCCATTAAGTCCAGGTCATCACGTGTGATTCGGTGGCGATAGGCAAACATGCTTTGCAGATTTTGTTCAACAAAATGGCTGCCAAGCTTCTTGCCGATCACGCCGCCAGGCGATTGATACTCGACATCATCAGTTAATCGAGAGAGATCCGGCAGTCGATTGTCGCCGTAAGATTCCTGCGGCGAGTTCGTTAGCGATTCAAAGCGGTGGCGATGATGCCAATACGCGAACGGACCGGAGTCCTGTACGTCGGCGAACAGGTTCGGCGGTTCGTACAGTGTGTGTCTTGCATGCCATCGCAAAGGCATGCCGCCGAGGCTGGTCTTCAGAATAACTTTGCTGCCAGGTTGCAAACTATTATCGCTGTGTTCGATCTGAACTGATTCCCAAGGAGGGATCAAACGATTCAAGCAACCCGGTCGCTCGTGGTAGGCAAACGCTTGGTCGATAGGGACCGGTAGATCCACGCTAGCGGTGAACCGAGAAGCTCCCTGCGGCGTTTTGGGAATGTCCATAGGTTGAGAGCTTTCCGATGTCGCCGCAGGTTGCATTAATGTTCCAGTTCAGTCAGTTCGTTAGTGCCCGCCATTGCACGTAGTTTTTCCATGGCACGGCGTTCGAGTTGACGAACTCGTTCTTTGGATACGCCCAGTCGATCCGCAAGTGCTTGCAACGTGTGAACTTTCCGGTGCGAACCCAATGCAAACCGAGCACGGATAATGAACTTCTCTCGGCGATCCAAGTCACCCATCATAACGCCAAGGCGACTTCGCAACTCGTGCCATCGTTTTTCGCTGATTGCTGAACCGCGTTCCTCTTCGCTGAAATCGATGTCCATGTCCTGAAGGCCACCAAGAACCTTTTGGCGTTCTTGTTGCTTCGTGACCACAGTCCGGTAGGAGTTCCGGCGGACAACTTGAGTTGCGTAGGTGCTGAAACGGAAGCCTCGATCGAAGTCGAATTTCTCCACCCCTCGGATCAACGCCACGATTCCGTCGCTCAAAAGTTCATCGAAGTTGTTGTTGGGGTTAACGAACTTTTTGACGATCGAAAAGACCAGCCGCAGGTTGGCTTCGACAATCCGGTCGCGATGCCAATCGGCCAGAGCGACGTAGGTCTCGATCAGTTCCAGACGCTGACGTGAAGGTCGCTCAGGGTTCAGCACGCTGCGGTGGATCGCTGCTTGTTGCCGCAGGTAGTTCATCCGCTCGAAAAGCATCTTTTCTTGTTCGGGCTTGAGCAGCGGTGCTTCACAAAGCCTTCCCAGGTGAATCGGCAAGTCGACACCGCTGCGGCGAATCGCTGCGATCCCCAACGCGGACTGCCGTTCGGCCAGCCCCAATGGTTGTGAGAAGATCCGTTTGCCTTCTCGAGCAGAGACGAAAAGCTCGTTCCCAATGAAGTCCAATTCTTCTCGCAAGCGTCGACGGGTTAGGGCCCGCAAATCTTCATTGGGAATCGCCGACCAGTCCGATAACACAGTGGAAACCTCGGCGAGCGGCAATTCGAGCTCGGAGCAGCTCAGCCAAGCCGGACGGCGAGGTGGGATCGAGGACGCGGTCGCGCCCTCTAGAACTGGCTCACGCTCGATGGACGCTTTGCGATTCTTGGCCTTGATTGAAGAACTCATGGATATACCTAAGTGCGGGAAACGCCGAAAAAATCAGGCCCACTGAAGTCAAACGATGGAATCACTTGAATGAATGGCCAAAACTACCTCTGATCCGCGTGGACGTTTTTTTCTTAAAAAACGTCCACTTGCTCTGCAAGGTATATCGGTGTCAGCCAAACAAGGCAAGCGATTTACTTCTTGTTTCTCAAGTCCGCCCACATTAGGTGGCTTTTGTGGTTGATTAAAATGGTGAAAACGTTCATGCGTTTCAGGCCAAAGGGATTGGTCTGGATTGAACACCTGGGACCGATACAAGTTCCCAGACTCTGGACACAAAAGATTTGCCAAAATCCGAGCTGTGCTCGACATCTAGGTAGAGTTCCTTTGGACGGCTCCAAATCCACTTCGTTTTCACTTAATTTCGCTTCTCAACCCAACGAACCGACTTGTGGCAGCACGACAACTCCAGTTTTCGCCGAAGCAGGTTGCCCGCGCCATGGCGGTCGGTGAGTCAACCGTCAAGCGATGGTGCGATTCTGGTGCCATCGTGATGAGCAAAACTGATGGTGGGCATCGAAAAATATCTCTGGTGGCTCTTCAACAGTTCTTGCACGAGTCGGGAAAGTGCATGGAACACCCCGAATTGCTTGGTTTGCCAAATTTGTCGCCCGCCCGCACCCACTGTGTTTGCAGTTCGGAAAATCCCCGGAATCAAGAATTCTGTGATGCTCTGGTTCGAGGCGATGAGTCGAAATGCCGCCAATTGGTGTTCGAGTCGGTCGAAAATGGACAGACTCGATGTGAGGTGGCCGAGTCGATGATCACTAGCACGATGCACGGCTTTGGCGAGGCTTGGGCGTGCAATCAGATCGACATTTATCAAGAGCGGCGGGGATGTGACATTGTGTTGGGGTTGATCCATGAGCTTCGGCAATCCCTTCCCCAGCCGGACGTTTGTGCTCCCATTGCGATCGGTGCCGCACCCGAGGGTGATCCCTATCAGTTGCCAACCGCGATGGTCGAACTGGTGTTGCACGAAGCGGGCTGGAATGCGACCAGTTTGGGATGCGGTTTGCCGATGGACAGCATTCAGCTCGCCGCTCACGACTACGCTCCTCAGTTGGTTTGGTTGAGTGTGTCTACGTTGTCAGATCCAGACGCGTTCATTGCGGCACAAAACGAAATGGCGGAATCACTTTCGGATGATGTCACGCTGTTAGTCGGGGGGCGGGCAGTTTCCAATACGCTGCGGCGACGTTTGGTCTGCACCGCGCACTGCACGTCGCTTCGACAGCTTCTGGATCTTGCCGAGATACCCTCGATGAATTCGGGCCGCCTTTCGTCAGCCAGGTTGTCGTCCCAGCGGTCCAGTTCTGCCCCCGCTAGCGAGTCGGAGGACTCGGCAGCTACTTCGCAACCCAATGCTCAGCATCCCACCGCCTAGCATCCCACCGCCTAGCATCCCACCGCCTAGCATCCCAGCACCTACGCATCTTGGCAGCCAATCTACCTCGCCTCAGTATGGCGACACTTAAGTACGGCGACACTTAGCCTTCTGAATGACGTCCCGTTGCTGAGCCTGCCCGGCTAGACTGGTGGTACCAACGTGGCGGTGCCGACTTGTTGGTTTGCTTTGACCATTCGTCGGGAACTTGCTGTTGTTCTTCTTTCCTTACTCGACCGATGCTCCGATTTACCACTGGCCGTTCGCGACGGTGGTGCTGATCGTCTTGAATATCGTTGGGTTCTGTGGCTCGTTTCTTCAGGTTTACATGGGGAACCTGGACACGGAGCAGCTCGCCTGGCTGACGCTGACTTTTGAGGCGATCGATCCGTTGCAGTGGATCACGTACAGCTTCCTGCATATCAATCCCTTGGACCTTGTCATCAACATGCTCTTTTTATGGAGCTTTGGGATGGTCATTGAAGGCAAGGTGGGTCCATGGTGGTTCATCGGCATCTATTTCGGCACCCATGTCATTTGTGCTGCATTGGCACAGACAATCTTCGTGTCTCTGGGCCACTGGATCCCCGCAGTGGGCGAAATGATCGCGGACGGCGAGTTCAGTGCCGTCGGTGCAAACAACGCGATCTTTGCTCTGTTGGCGATGGCGATGATTTGGGCACCTGAAAACGAGATGAGTTGTGTGTTGTTGGTGATCGTGCCGCGGATAGGCAAGATGGGCGCCATGATCACCACGGAAATCAAAATTGCGACTCTGGCAACAGGATTTCTGTTTATCGAAATGGTGATGTTTTTCTTGCTTGGATTGGTGATTTGGCAGGCTGGTCTGCATCTGCTTTCGATGTTGATGGGCGCCACGTTGGCGATGGTGATGCTTCGCTTGAACTGGGTTGATTGTGAGGACTGGGACATCGTTTCGAGAAACCCGTGGCTGCAGAGTTATCCGTTGCTATGCAGTCGTGAACGTCGTTCGCACTTGTCCGAGAAGGAAGACGTCAAGCACGATCCGGTCGCTGCGGCGCTGGCCAGTTCGAGTCCTCGGAAGGCAAGCGGTTCGGCATCAAGTGGATCAGCGTACGGGGCGTCGCGGCCGGGTACCTTGGCCGCGGCGAAAAAGAACAAGAAGGCGACTCGGCGAAGGGTTGCTAAGTCAGCTGGTGAGCCTGTTGCAGATGCTCCGCAGCGGCCAGCTCAATCACATCCGGAGTTCAATCGTTTAGCCATGCTGCTACGACAGTCAATTGGTCAGAAAAGCTTAGTCATGGCGGGCCAGCATTTCACTCGATTAAAGGAATCTGAAATCGCGATCGGCTTATCGGACAAGACACTCTTCGAGTACGTGTCGTTGCTCGCCAGCAACCAACAGTGGCTTCCTGCCCTCGCCCCACTGAAACTGATTGTCGCCCATGGTGACCCGATGGCGATGGATGCTCGCATCCGGATTGCTCAAATTCAGTTGAAGGTGCTTCATCAGCCGGGGGAGGCCATCAAGACGTTAGGGCGTGTCCAGTTTGCCGGTCCAAGCCAAAAGTCCGGCAAGCCGCTTACCGAAGCCCAGGTAAAATTGCTGTCTCGACGCGATGCTCTACTGCAACAATGTGGGGTCGATCCTCCTTCGCTAGTCGCAAACCGGCCCGCTCCGAAGTAAGATATCGGGGCGACTGAATGGGTCGTCGAGTCAATCTACCCCACCTGATTTCTAGTAGTGAACCCACCTATGCCTACCCCGTCCCGCCGAAATTTTCTACAGACCGTCGCCGCCGCCGGAGCAATTGCATCGGCCAGCGCAGTGAGCGGTCGTTCGTCTCAAGCCGCCGAAGCTTCCGATGCGGCGAAAGCTGGCTCGGACATGCCGTTCAAGATTTCGTTGGCGGAGTGGTCGTTGCACCGCGCTCTTCGTGCCAAGGACGCTGAAATTACCAACTTGGACTTCCCACGAATCACTCGGGAAAAGTTTGGCATCGAAGCGGTCGAGTACGTCAATCAGTTCTTCAAGGACAAGGCTCGCGACGAGAAGTATTTGTCGGACCTGAAAAAACGATGCAGCGACCACGGCGTTACCAGCGTCTTGATCATGGTCGATGGCGAAGGGAATCTCGGGGCCGCTGATGCCCAAGGCCGCCAAAAGGCCGTCGAGAATCATTACCAGTGGGTCGACGCGGCAAAGTTCCTCGGTTGTCACTCCATCCGTGTTAACGCCGCGAGTAGCGGAACCTATACCGAGCAGTTGGACTACGCTGCCGACGGGTTGCGTCAACTTAGCGAATACGCCGCAAAGCAAGACATCGGTGTGATCGTCGAAAACCATGGCGGCTTGAGCAGCAACGCGGCTTGGTTGGCGGTTGTGATGGAGCGAGTCGGGATGGACAACTGCGGCACGTTGCCTGACTTTGGCAACTTCTACATTTCCCGAGGCAAGAACCCGGATCTGTTCGATCGTTATCATGGCGTACAAGCTTTGATGCCGTACGCCAAAGCGGTCAGCGCGAAGACGCATGCCTTCGATGCGGACGGTAACGAGACCTCAACCGATTACGTCAAGATGATGAAGATCGTGTTGGCCGCTGGTTACCACGGCTACGTTGGGATTGAGTACGAAGGTCACGAGCTCAGCGAAGACGAAGGTATCATTGCCAGCAAGAAGTTGCTCGAACGAGTTGGTCGTCAACTTGCCTGATTCTGACATCGCACCGATGACACAAAAACGCATCCTGCTGGGAATTGCTGGTGGTATTGCGGCTTACAAAGCTGCGGACTTGTGCAGCAAGCTAGCCCAAGCGGGACACCAGGTGCAGGTTGTGATGACGACCGGCGCCACTCATTTTATTGGTGAAGCGACATTGGCGGCTTTGTCGGGCCGCCCCGTCGTGACCGAATCGTTCGATGGTCGGTTCCCGCTGGGGCCGCACATCGAACTGGCGAAGGACATCGATGCGATGGTGGTCGCACCGGCTACTGCATCGGTGTTGTCACGGTTCGCACATGGCGCGGCCGACGACTTGCTTAGCACGCTCTATCTTCAAAATACAGCACCTGTTTTACTCGCCCCGGCAATGAGCGACCCGATGTGGAATAAGCCTAGCGTGCGACGCAATGTCGCAATTTTGGCTGAAGATGGTTGCCAGATCGTGGGACCTGAAAAAGGTTGGCTCAGTTGCCGTGTTCAGGGTATTGGTCGGATGAGTGAACCCGCTAAGATCCTGGCGGCAGTTACGGAAATTTTTGGCCAGTCGTAGCTCGCTGTTCGCGATCGCCCAGCGTGGGCGTTGCCCTCTTGTCCAACCTTATCGCCTGATTTCTTTCCCATGACGGTTCACGTCTTCGGTCACCGCAACCCAGACACTGACGCTATCTGCAGTGCGATCGCTTATGCGGACTACCTACGCCGAACTACTCGGCCTGACGCCATTGCCGCCTGTTGCGGTGCCCCTAATGAACGGACTGAATTCGCACTGCGACAAGCTGGTATCTCGTTGCCTCGCATCATCATGGATGTGCGTCCGGAGCTGGAGGATATCTGTAAACGCGAGGTGATTTTTGCTCGTCCCACAGACGTGTTTTACGACGTCTACAAACGGATGAATGAACACGGGCTGCGTGCGATCCCTGTCTTGGACGATGACGATCACCTACTTGGTTTGGTGACTCTACTGAATCTGTTGGAACTTGTGTTTCGCGGTGGTGTCGATCCCGAAAGTTCACGGGGTGTCCGTTCGACGCTCGATAGTATCGTCAAAGTCTTAGGTGGCCATTTTCAGCATGAAGTGGATTCCCACGAGGCCGAAGATTTGGTCGTGACGGTCGGTGCTATGAGTGCCGGTGGGTTCACTGAACGACTCAAGAAGTATCCACCCGAACGATTGCTGGTCGTCAGTGGTGACCGGCCCACGATTCAGTTGCCTGCCCTTGAAATGGGGGTTCGAGCCTTGGTCGTCACCGGTGGATTTGAGCTTTCCAGCGGTCTGATCGAACTGGCTCGTAATCGCGGCGTGGCGATCATCACCAGCCCGCTTGATACCGCCACTACGACCATGCGAATTAAAGCGGCGCAAATCATCGAAAACGCGATCGATCGTGAATTCATGAAGTTGTCGGCAAAGATGCCGGTAACCGAAGCGAAGCAGCAAGTCGTGCGATCCAACCAAGCTGTTTTCCCGGTCACCGACAATAACAAGCTGATCGGCGTGCTCAGCAAAAGTGATCTGATCCATCCGCCCCGCCCGCAATTGGTTCTGGTGGATCACAACGAGCTTGGACAGGCCGTGGAAGGCGCGGATGAGGCTGACATCATCGAAGTGCTCGATCACCATCGCTTGGGCGGTTCGCTCAAATCGACTGGGCCGATGCGGTTCACGATGGATCCGGTCGGCTCAACCTGCACGCTTGTCGCTCGAATGTTCCGTCAGAGCCAGATTGATCCTGGGCCCGGGATCGCGCTTTGCATGGCGTCGGGGATCATCAGCGACACGCTGTATTTGCGGTCGCCGACGACAACCGACGTGGACCGTGACATCCTGGATTGGTTGCAAACATTCTGTAAGCCTTCCTTGGAGCAGTTCGCGACGGACTTCTTTCAGGTTGGCTCGGCGCTCCGCACGTGCACTCCCGAAAAAGTGGTTCGAGAAGACTGCAAGCAGTTCGAAGAGGGAGGGAAGCGTTTTTCGATCTCCCAAATCGAAGAAATCGGTTTCGACCTGTTTTGGCAGCGTCAGCACGAACTTGCCAAAGCTTTGGAGCGTCTGTCTAAGGACCTGAATGTCGAGTTTTCAGCCTTGTTGGTCACCGATATTTCCAGCAATGGAAGTCTGTTGTTGATGAGCAGCGAGCCGGAAGGTTGGGAGGAAATCAACTATCCCCAACTCGAAGACATGCTTTACAAGCTTGACAACGTGGTCAGCCGCAAAAAGCAACTCCTGCCGCTAATTAGCAGTCTACTTGAGCTCACGCCGGCTCATTGATTTTAGGCCTACTGGCATCTCCCGCTTCAATCGTCATTTAGCGGACACCGCCGGTGGGCTGCTTACTCTTATTTCTCTCGCTCTAGACTAAAACATGTTACGCGTTGCCCTGATCGGTTCGACCGGATACACCGCACTGGAAGTCGCACGTTTGTTGGCTGCCCACCGGGAAGCCGAACTGACGGTCGCGACGAGCCGATCGGATGAAGGTAAGCCGCTTTCCGAAATTCATCCAAGCCTCGCGGGGCGGTGTGACATTTCGTTGACGCAGTTTGAACCCGAGGAAATCGCCAAGCAGGCGGACATCGCGATGTGCTGCTTGCCGCATGGCGCGTCCGCGCAAAGCGTTAAGGACCTTGTCGACGCGGGATTGCGGGTTGTCGACTTCAGCGCCGATTTTCGTTTGTCTAGCGTCGAGCTGTATGAGCACTGGTACGGCGTGAAGCATCCTTGGCCCGAGCGGGTTGGTAACGTCGTTTACGGAATGCCCGAGTTCTTCGCTGACCAAATCGCAAGTGCGGATGTCGTCGCCAATCCCGGCTGTTACCCGACCTCGGCAATCATGCCGCTCGCACCTTTGGTTCGGGCCGGTTTGATCGAGTGCAGCGACATCATCGTCGATTCTAAAAGCGGCGTCAGTGGCGCCGGCCGATCGCCTAAACTGGGCACGTTGTACTGCGAAGCGAACGAACAGATTGCCGCCTATGCCATCGCATCGCATCGGCATGGACCGGAGATGCAGGATCTGATTCATCGGATTAGTGGTCAAACCGTCGAGGTGCTATTCACGCCTCATTTGACGCCAATGGATCGCGGTATTTTATCAACGATCTATGTCCGCCCTGCGGCTACGTCGGGACGGAATCCATTAGAGATCCAGGCGAAGATGATGGAAACGCTCCGCGAAACTTATGCGAGTGAACCGTTCATTCATGTCGTCGATCACCTGCCGTCGACGAAGCATGTTGCGACGACGAACCACGTGCAAATGACCGTTCGTGTATCGGGGACTGAAGATGCTCCGGGGCGAGCCGTTATCGTGTGTGCAATTGACAATCTGACGAAGGGGGCCAGTGGCGCCGCGATTCAGAACATGAACGTCATGTTTGGTTTGGCTCCCACGGAAGGCTTGTAGTCGTTTGTTGTGTTTGTCATTCCGCTAATCTGATCGCGACCCTGAAGGAGGCGGGATGCCGATGACTCATTTGAATCGAGACGAACAGGGGTGGCCGATATGGCCGCCGGCTGACCCGGCGATCTTTGATTCATTGCGGCAGGCTTGGGAAAGCGGCGACTGGGGACGCTATCACAGCAACCTGGCCGATCAATGTTGTCAGGCAATCTCGGCTTGGTGGCAGAGTGGTTTGGTTGGTAGTTTGTCGCCGTCGAAGGCTCATGTGCGGCTTTGCTGCAGTGGCACGATGGCGGTGGAGTTGGCACTCAGAGGCGTTGGAGTGCAAGCCGGGGATGAAGTCGCACTTTGTGCCTATGACTACCCAGGTAATCTCCGGTGTGTCGAGTTGTTGTCGGCGAAACCGGTTTTGGTCGATGTGCAGGTCGGCGGGATGACGATGTGTCCGCAATCGTTGCGGAAAGTGACTGGCGACGCGATTAAGGCTGTCGTTGTTTCGCATTTATACGGCCAACTTGCCGATATGAAAGCGATCCGGAAGATCTGCGACGAACGTGGTTGGGCATTGATCGAAGACGCTTGTCAGGTTCCCGGTGCCGGAACGCTGGAGAAAGGGCAATTTGAACCTGTGGGCAAATGGGCCGATGCTACCACGCTTAGTTTTGGCGGCAGTAAGCCGTTGACGGCCGGTTGTGGTGGGGCGGTGTTAACCAGACAAGACGCTATCGCGTCTCGTATTCGCGCGTTCGCTGATCGTCCAAGCGATACCCCGGCGATGTCGCCATTGCAGTGCGCGGTCTTGCTTCCGCAACTTGCGGCGCTCGATGAGATGAACCGCCAGCGATCCGAAGCGGTTCGTCAGTTGCAGCGGTTGGATTGGAAGCGTGTTGGTGGCGAGCCGTTATCAAGAACGGATTTGTCGGTCCGATCGTGTCACTACAAGTTTGCGGTTCGAGTCGAGGATGCAGATTGCCGAAGTGAGCTTACAAGAAGTCTCGAAAGCATCGGCGTGCCAGTGGGGACAGGCTTTCGAAGTGCGGATCGAATGAGTGCCCGCCGTGTTCGTAAGCCAGTACCGCTTCCGTTTTCTGCACTGCTCGCCCAGCAGGTTTTGTTGATCGATCATCGCGCGCTGTTGGCGGACGACTTGGTTGAGCGTCTTGGCTTGTGTGGGCTTCGTAACTAAGCTCGTCTCAACATGCGATCACCCAGTAACCATCTTGCCGGACATCGACGCACGCCTGATCGCGTGACGATGACGCCGATGATTGACGTGGTCTTCTTGCTGATCATTTTTTTCCTGGTTTCCAGTCACCTGTCGCGACGGGAAAACCGGCTGCCGGTTTCGTTGGCGGATGCTCAAACGGGTGCACAGGGAGAGATCACCGATGCGGGGCTGACCTTGACCCTCGATGCGCAATTGCGTTTGTATTTGGCCGGTGAAGAGATCTCGCTCGAGTCGCTCAGTTCGCGTTTGAGGCAGATCTCGGTGTCAGATGGCGAGCCCGATCAAGATGGGCCTAGGCGAAACCGGCCCAGGCAAGACGGGCCCAGTCAAGAGTCACCGGCGATTCGTTTGCGAGTGGATCGTGAGATTGCGTACGAGCACCTCGAGCGATTACTTGGTGTACTGACCGCGTCCGGGATCGATGACGTCGCGATCGTGACCAACCGGGCTCCCGCCGGCTCAGCGTCCCCAGGCGGTCGCCCATGAAATCGCCAAAACAATCGGTACGGGGTCGCGCCAACGATGAGCTCGCCATGACATCCATGATTGACGTGGTGTTTTTGCTGCTCGTCTTTTTCGTCTGGACCAGCAGTTTCGATCTGCCGGAGACCGAATTGCCCGGCGCGATCGCGTTGGCTGATTCGCCCCAGGAGCGATCTGTTTCGTCGACGACGACGTCCCCAGAATCCGAAATCACTCGCTCGTCGGAAATTGTGGTTCGGATTGTCGACAACGCAGGGCAACTGAGTTACCAGGTCGGCGCGGTTTCGTTGCCAACGCTCGCAGCCGTGAGAGAAAAGTTGGCGGTCATCGCTGGTTTGCCGATCGAGACGATGATCATCATAGATCCCGATAGCGTGATCTCGGTTGCCGATGCGGTCGAAGTGTTCGATTTGGCTCGCCAGGTGGGGTTTCGCCGGGTCATGCTGGCGGTCGAATCTGCGGAATCCTGAAACCCACGCCTGGGCGGATATTGGGAGGCTTGTGATCCCGTCTGCCAAGACCAGTTTGGCAGGCTGGTCCAGGGATCGTTCGGTTTGGTGTAAGTGTCAGTTGAATAAAGACTTACGTGCTGGTTTTGGGTTGCGGCACGCGGATTGCTCAAAGGGTGGTGAGAACCGATGCTGGCTGCCACATTGACGTTTGGCGTCAGCTTCGCCCCCGATCATCTATCCACCCACTCAATCAACCGTTTCGAAAAGAAAGGTGTCACAGACATGGCAACTGCCACGAAAAAGGCTTCCAAGATTCGTCTGCAACCCCTCGGTGAGCGAATTGTCGTTCAGCGTGATGAAAGCGAAAGCACCACCGCTGGCGGCATCGTGCTGCCCGACTCGGCTAAAGACAAGCCAGCACGCGGCACCGTGGTCGCAATCGGCACCGGCAAGCAACTCGACGACGGCACTCGTGCACCAAGTCAGCTTGAAACTGGCGATCGCGTCTTGTTCAGCAGCTACGCCGGCGAAACCGTTGAAATTGACGACGCTGAGTACCTTCTAATGCGTGAAGACGACGTTTTGGCCGTGATTGGCTAGACGTTTTCGGTTTTTGTCAAACGCCCACCCTCTAACATTCAAATAAAATAACCATGCCAAAAATCATTGCTTTCGACCAAGAAGCCCGTGAAGCGATTCGCCGCGGCGTCAGCAAGCTAGCTCGTACCGTTAAGGTCACTCTCGGTCCTAAGGGCCGTAACGTTATCTTGCAAAAGAGCTTCGGTAGCCCCACCGTGACCAAGGACGGCGTGACTGTCGCTAAGGAAATCGATCTGGAAGACCCATACGAAAACATGGGTGCACGAATGGTCCGCGAAGTTGCGTCGAAGACCAGCGATGTTGCTGGTGACGGAACGACCACCGCCACCGTGATGGCCGAAGCGATCTTCAACGAAGGCCTGAAGGCTGTTGTTGCTGGCGTGAACCCAATCCAAATGAAGAGCGGGATCGAAACCGCAGTTGCCGACATCACCGAGCAACTTCACAAAATGGCCGTGAAGGTCAAAGATCAAGAAGCAATGGCAAACGTTGCGACTATCGCCAGTAACAACGACCGCGAAATCGGTAACTTGTTGGCTGACGCGATGAGCAAGGTTGGCAAGGACGGCGTGATCACCGTCGACGAAGGCAAGAGCCTGCAAACCGAGCAAGAGTGGGTCGAAGGGATGCAGTTCGATCGCGGCTATCTTTCGCCGTACTTCGTTACTGATCCAACCAGCATGGAAGTCGTCCTCGAAGACGCTTACGTCTTGGTTTACGAAAAGAAGATCAGCAACATTAAAGACATGGTGCCGATGCTTGAGAAGGTTGTCCAACAGGGCAAGCCACTCTTGATCATCGCTGAAGACGTCGATGGCGAAGCACTTGCAACTTTGGTGATCAACCGCTTGCGTGGCACGTTCACCGTTGCCGCTGTGAAGGCTCCTGGTTACGGCGACCGTCGCAAGGCCATGATGGAAGACATCGCGATCTTGACCGGTGGCCAAGCCATCTTCGAAGCACTCGGTGTGAAGCTCGACAGCGTCGACTTGCCACAACTGGGACGTGCCAAGAAGGTCATCATCGACAAGGACAACACCACAATCATCGAAGGTGCCGGCAAGACCGCTGACATCCAAGCTCGTATCGGTCAAATCCGCCGCGAAATCGAACTTTGCACCAGCGATTACGATCGCGAAAAGCTGGAAGAACGATTGGCTAAGCTGGCCGGTGGTGTTGCCAAGGTAAACGTCGGTGCGGCAACCGAATCGGAAATGAAGGAAAAGAAGGCTCGCGTCGAAGACGCTCTGCACGCGACTCGCGCTGCGGTTGAAGAAGGCATTCTTCCTGGTGGTGGTGTGGCTTTGCTGCGTGCCTCAGGCAAGGTAACCCCAGCAGACACGCTGACCGACGACCAAAAGGTCGGTTACAACATCGTTCTTCGCTCGTGCCGTGCACCGTTGACCATGATCAGCGAAAACGCTGGCCAAGACGGTGGCATCGTGTGCGAGAAGGTCCTCGGCATGAAGGGCAACGAAGGTTACAACGCGTTGACCGACGTCTACGAAGACCTCGTCAAGGCTGGTGTTATCGACCCAACCAAGGTGACTCGCACCGCATTGGGTAACGCCGCTTCGGTTGCAACGTTGTTGCTAACTAGCGATGCATTGATCGCTGAAAAGCCAAAAGAAGGTGGCAAAGCCGGTCACGGTGGCGACCACGACATGTACTAGGCCGATCAGTCGATAAGACTCAATCGGATTTTAATAGGAACCCTCGCGAGCAATCGCGGGGGTTTTTTTGTGTCTCGTCGTTTGCGGTAGCTGGCTGACTAGAGGTTACTGAGCCGAGCGGATGGCCTCTTCGAAGCTCAGTTCCAGTTGCGTGTCGCGGTCGTCGTAGCCCAGTTCGCGATGCAGCAGGCTTGGTTGGATGTCGGTGCTGTTGTGGTACTTGCTGCTGTCATGGTCGTCGCACTCACCGATAAGTTCGTGATACGAAATCTGGCAGACCTGCAGTCCGGGATAGATTTTGACCGGTTGGACGCAATGCATTTCAAGTGTCCAGGTGCCGCAATAGCCAGCCTGGCCGATGCTGCCACCGGGATTGAGGACTAAACCAAGCCTTCCCAGTGACGACCGAGCGTGCAAAATCGGCACCAAGCCTCGTGTTTCGGTGAGCTCGACGGTGCGCCCGAGATACAGCACGCCGGGTTGCAATGTGATTCCTTCGGCGGGGATTTCCAGTCGTCGGTAGCGGTTGGGAGAAGCCGAATCGAGGACTACTTCCTCGTAAACCAGCAATTCATCGTGCAATGACAGGTTGTAGCTGTTCGGGTTTAGACGCTTCGGATCGAAGGGCTCGATCCTCAATTCGTCGCCTAATCGCTGTAAAATCTGTTCGCTGGATAATATCATGGTCGAGGCAATTCATGAGACCGAGGAAGCTTCCGGACGCGCGTTGTCAATTTAGCGGGTTTGGTGATTCGGTTTGGACTTCCCGTGCCAGAATCCGGTATATTTTCGTTCTTCAGCCCTCTCAATTTCCCACCTAGGATTGTTTTCGATGAGCCAAGTCAACCCATACGCGACAAACGACCCCATGGGTGGATCCGCGTTCGGACCAGCAGCGTTTGCGGAAGAGTCCGCGCGGACGGCCTTCATTCGTCGTACTTACAGCCACTTAACCGGTGCTGTGTTTGCATTGATGGCGATTGAGTTCGTGCTCTTCACCGTCGTGCCTCGCGACACCATGACCGGCCTCGTGCGAACGATGTTGAGCGGGTACGGATGGTTGATCGTGCTGGGCGCCTTCATGGGTGTCAGTTGGATCGCACGGTCGTGGGCCACCAGCGGTGGTTCGATTGGTAAGCAGTATGCCGGGCTGGGCCTTTATGTGATCGCCGAGGCGGTGATTTTGCTGCCCGCGCTGTATGTTGCCATCGTCGTAATGAAACAGCCGAACATTCCGATCCTTGCCGCGATCATCACTAGCGTATGTTTCGCGGGGTTAACGGCGTTCGTGTTCATGACGCGGGTCGATCTTGCGTCGTGGGGAACTTACCTGTTCATGGGTGGGTTGGTCGCGATGGGAGTGGTGGTCGCAGGCGTGTTGTTTGGCTTCTCGTTAGGGCTGTTCTTTAGCGCCGCGATGGTCGCACTGGCTTGCGGTTACATTCTGTACGATACCTCCAATGTCCTGCATCATTACAACACCAGCCAACATGTGGCCGCGTCGCTGGCGTTGTTCGCGTCGGTTGCGTTGTTGTTCTATTATGTCCTTCGCATCTTGATGGCGTTTTCGTCAGACGACTGAAGCTCAACCCGGGATCTGGTATGAATCCATTGTCTGCTGTGACGCAACTTCCCGACGATTTTGACGGGAAGGTGCGTTTGTTTCCGTTGCCGGGATTGGTGATGTTCCCGCACGCGATGCAACCGCTGCAGATATTTGAACCGCGGTACGTTGAGATGCTGCGAGAATCGTTGGCGACGGATCAACTGATCTCGATGGCGACATTACTGGATTCCAACGTGGCATCCCAAGCGGCATGTCCGCCGGTGGCTCGCACCGTTTGTATTGGGAAGGTGATCTCGCACACGGAGCTGGATGATGACCGGCACAATGTGCTTCTGGTGGGTGTTCGCCGGGCCACAATTCGGCACGAACTTGAAACCACTCGTTCATTTCGAATCGCTCAGGTGGATCTAATTGATGACTTCTATTTGCCCGCGGCGACGGCGAAGCGAGGCGAGTTGAAACGTCGGCTGTTGAATGCTTTTGGTGGAATTATTCCAGCGTCGGCCGGATCCCAGAAAAGCCTTCATGACTTGTTGGCTGGGCCAATGGGAGTGGGGCCGATTACGGATATCATCGCGTATACGCTGCCCTTTGAGCCTGCCGATAAGCTGCATTTATTGGAAATGAGTGACGTCGATGCCCGCGCCGAGCATTTGATCACATTGATGAATCGTGGTGACATCGAACTGAAGTCGGTCAGTGTGACTGAGCAAGAACTCGATCTGCCGGACGCGGCTAACTCGGATTCGAATGACCAGTTCCCACCCAAGTTTAGTGTCAATTAACCCACCCGCTTAAATGGCGGTAAGGTTGCAGGGACTTTCAGCCGCACATCAAGACACCTAAAGTGGTTACAATGTTGGGGGCCCATTGCTTCGCCTTATTAACGTCCTTCGCGGCTTCGCTCGATTTTTCCCCAAGCAATTAACGCGGAGACTTCTTTGAGTGCTTGCGTCCTGATCTTCGAATCGGACCCAGTCGTCCTCGCCAAGCTAGTGTCTACACTTTCGGCTGGAGGGTACCGGTGTCTCGCTGCGGCAACGCAAGCGATGGCATTGCAGTTTTTGGATGACGAGCAAATTGACTTAATGGTGACGGAAGTTCCTGCGTCTTCGGGCCGCCGCCGTTCCACGCAAATAACCGATCACGCGGGTGCACCCGTCAGTGTTCCCGCAGTTAGCGGTGCACCGGACGCTGGAGCAGACTCCGCCGCCGTAGACGCGGCACCGCTGAATCGTTGGATGGAAGAACTTCGTAAGAAGACACCACACCTGCCCATCGTCTTGCTTACCCGGCCCGGCGCCGAGCACGTCGCTTGTGAAGCGTTGCTGCGAAGTGCGGCGTCCTATGTTCCGGAAAGTTTGGTGGAGACGGCGCTTGTCGACACCGTCGGTCAGGTGATCGCGGTGGGACGCAACGCGATCAATGCAACGGATCTGGAACAATGCGTTTCTAGAACGAAGCTGGAGCTCATTCTGCCTAGCCAGGAATCGCTCGTGCCGTCGGTGATCGCGAAGTTGGAACAGACCGCCGAGCAGCTTGATTTGTTCGATGAGATGGTTTGGACCCAAGTTGCGATGGCGTTGGATGAAGCGATTCTCAACGCGATGATTCATGGGAACCTGGAGGTTGAATCCAGTCTGCGAGAGGTTGAAGATGGCAAAGCCTATTGGGACCTGATCACAGAGCGACGTGAAAATTCACCCTATGCCGAACGTCGTACATTCGTCACGTTAACCGCCACACGAAACCAAGCTGTGTTTGTCATTCGTGATGAAGGACCGGGGTTCGATTTGTCGCAAATCCCTGACCCGGACGACCCCGCGAACCTGGAAAGCATTGGGGGGCGTGGCCTTCTATTGATTAATGCTTTTATGGACGAAGTTCATCACAACGAAGCCGGAAACGAGATTACGATGATCAAGCGTAAATCCGCCGGCCCTTTAGATAGCGACTGATACATGTCTGTCAAACTTCGACTTGCAACTGCCATCCTGTTAGGTGGTTTCTTTGCCAGTCCCGCTTGTCTGTCGTTGACCGCCGCAGGCGCTGATAGCCCTGGTGAGGATGGTGCGGTCGAAGTCGCGCCTGCCGGAAAGGTCGTTGCGTCGGCTGACAATCCGGAAGCGTCATCGCAATGGGTTCCAGAGGGGAACTGGGAATTGTCGTGGGCGGACGAGTTCTCTGGCACCGGCATGCCTGAAAAGTGGTATCCGATGTTGGGGTATGACCCCGAGGCGTTCAAGAAGAACGATGCGAAAGGGCTTCGTTGGAGCGGTGCGACGGAAGAGTCCGCGTGGATGTACAGCACGAAAACAGGCAACCATGTTCTCAATGGTTCCGGGCAACTTGTGCTTCGCATTACTGCCGACAAGACCCAAACCAACGAGCACGGTCCCAAGGTCAACGCGGCTTACTTGTTGTCAGGCTATCCCGATAAATGGGACAACACCGAACCGAACAACGTGAAGTGGGCCGGGAAATTCGTCAGTCCAAAAGAGGGACCGCTTTATGTGAGTGCCAGTGTTCGCACGGACCAAGTTCTCGGTTATTCGACCTGGTTTGCATTTTGGTTGTTCACCGAAACGCGTGCCTACAACGACGAGCCCGCCAACGGGACAGAAGTCGATATTGTCGAAATCGTCAAGGGTGAGCCCGACTATATGAAGTACTGCTTCAACGTCGCCAACCATTGGGGCAAGAGTGGCAGTTCAGAATCCAAGCAGTTCAACGCGGCCTCTCGACCCCGTCCCCAGAGCTACGTCGATGTTAACGACAACCAGTACCACACTTACGGATTGGAATGGTCGACAGATTCGATGAAGTGTTACGTCGACGGCAAGCTCTACTACACGTTCACCGAGAACATTCCTTCGGATCCCGTCGACATGATGATGTTGTTGACAATGGAATTTAAGCCAGATTCTTGGGATCCCAACCAAGGCGACGGTCGTACAGAAGGTCCATTTGTCAAGGAAACCGACAAGATGCGGGAAATGTCTCGCGCGTCGGTGGACTATGTCCGGGTTTTTCGGAAACAGCGTTAGCAAGGAGTGAGGGCCGCTGGTTGTTGCTGGCCTATTTCTTTTGGCACCCGTGACCAAACGTGTCCACTGTCTGGCGAATACTACTTGTGTGAGCCAAACGTGACTCACGCGGCATTAAAGGGCTGCTGTTGAGAAAGTGTCTGGAATTGCAATCGAAATTGGCTGATTTATTAGCGTTTTTCATTGTCCAACCCTTTCCATAGCGATACCATCGACTGCCGACATCTTACGGGTTTGTTCAGGATGCGTGGTTTGCATTGCCACCCATATTACTGGACTAGGGAAAGCATAAAAGGAACTAGGGATATGGCTAAGAAACCACGCATGGCAACTGCAGCGGCTTCCAAAGGTGTTAAGCTCGATCCGGGCATGAAACGGATTCTGGAGAAAGAACCTGGTCTGAAGACGACACTACAGCAGATTGAAAAGTCGTTTGGCGATGGGGCGATCATGCCTCTGGGGGCGTCTCACAAGCTATCGATCGATGGCATTCCAACGGGATCGCTTTCGCTTGACATGGCCCTCGGCGGTCAAGGGATTCCTCGTGGCCGGATCATTGAAGTCTTCGGACCTGAATCGAGTGGTAAGACAACGCTGGCACTGCACATCGGTGCCGAAGCCCAGAAAATGGGCGGTATTGCAGCGATCATCGACGCCGAACACGCGTTTGACCCCAGTTGGGCGAAAAAGTTGGGTGTAGAGCTGGATAGCTTGCTGGTCAGCCAGCCCAGCAGCGGTGAAGAAGCGATGCAGATTTGCGAGATGTTGGTCAAGAGTAACGCCGTCGATGTCATCATCATTGACTCGGTTGCGGCACTGGTGCCAAAGGCCGAATTGGAAGGCGAGATCGGAGACAGCCACGTTGGTCTGCAAGCTCGGTTGATGAGCCAATCGATGCGGAAATTGACGGGTGCGATCGCCAAGAGCAAGTCTGCGGTTGTCTTCATCAACCAAATTCGCGAGAAGGTCGGTGTGATGTTCGGTAGCCCCGAAACCACCCCCGGCGGTCGTGCGTTGAAGTTCTATTGTTCGTGCCGGATCGATGTCCGCCGAATTGGTGCTTTGAAGGATGGTGAAGAACAGGTCGGTCAGCGAGTCAAAGCCAAGATCGTCAAGAACAAGGTGGCTCCTCCGTTCCGGATCGCGGAATTCGACATGATGCACTCCTGTGGCATCAGTTTCGAAGGGGACTTGCTGGATCTGGGGACGGAACACAAGGTCGTCAATCGTAGCGGTGCTTGGTTCAAATACGGTGAAACCTATTTGGGACAAGGTAAGGAGAAGGCTCGTAACTTCCTGATCGAAAATCCGGACATTCGAGACGAGATCAAGCATAAGGTGCTTGCCGCCGGCGGTTACATGGAGCCGCTGGAAGCTGAGGAATTGGATGACGAGGAAGCGGTCGAAGACACCGAATCGGTTTCCAACAGCTAGCTCGCATTGAGTTTGCGGCCCAATTTCTTGTGTGGTTGATGGGCTCAGTAGGCAGTGACGAATCCCCCCGCCCGTAGGTTTTTTGGGCTTGTAGCTATCCCCGGGCGGGCAAAAAGATGGAAGGGTAAGTCAACGGACGATCTTTTAACCCGGCAGCCAGCCTGATTCTTTCCAGAATCGGGCTGGCTGTTTTCAATGGGGCGTTCCTTTTTTTGACAGCTTGCGTAGAGTTAAATAGCGACCCGCAACCGAAAGTCCGGTTTCGCGGTCGTTTCATCCATCCGCAATTGACCTCTCAACCGACATTTGACCGCTCATGGCCAGCGAGCAAGACATCTACGAAGAACACGTTTTGGATCACTACGAGGATCCTTACCATCGTGGTTTGTGCGATGACGCGACTCACGCGCATGCAGGAAACAATCCGTTGTGCGGCGACAAGATCCATGTGGATTTGCGACTCGACGACAGCGGGCGGGTTGCCGAAGCATGGTTCGATGGGGACGGGTGTGTGATCAGTCAAGCGTCGGCCTCGATGTTGATCGAAGCGATTGAGGGAAAAACAATCGAAGAGGTCAAAGCGTTTTCAGCTAACGAGATGCTGGACCTGTTTGGTCCCAAGCTGACTCCTAATCGCCAGAAATGCTGCTTATTGGTTTGGAAGGTGGTTCAGTCGGCACTGCACAGTCCCGTGGGCGAAGGCAGCGATGAAGAGGAAGACATGTCATCTTCCTTTGGCGGACCGTCGCTTGGTGAAGAGCAATGACCGCTCCCCTAGACGTTCAATCAATTCGTGCAGACTTTCCAGTCTTAGAGCGAGATACGGATAGCGGTGAACGCTTGATTTACCTCGACAACGCGGCCAGCACTCAGCGGCCCGTTGCGGTGATCGAAGCGATGAACGACTGCTATCGTCATTACTACAGCAATGTGCACCGGGGCATTCACACGCTTAGCGAAGAGTCGACGCGTGCATACGAGGCGGCCAGGCAGATCACTGCTAATTTTCTGAATGCGGCTTCGACACGCGAAGTCATTTTTGCTGCTGGCACCACCGCAGCAATTAACACAGTAGCGCGTTCCTGGGGTGATGCTAACATCGGCAAAGGCGATGTGATTTTGCTGTTGATCAGCGAGCATCACGCCAACATCGTTCCTTGGCATCAACTTGCTGAACGCACAGGTTGCCAGGTCAAGTTTGTCCCGATCGATGATGACTTCTTGATTCGTGACGAAGTCATTGCGAAGTATCTCGAGGACTACCAACCGAAGTTGTTTGCGTTTGGTGCCGCTAGCAACACCTTGGGGACGGAATACCCGGTGCAGCGATGGACGAAGATGGGGCACGATGCAGGTGCCACCGTTTTGGTTGACGCAGCCCAGGCGGCTCCACACTGGGCGATCGACGTGCAAGCGTGGGATGCAGATTTCGTTGTCTTTAGCGGTCACAAGGTATGTGGTCCCACTGGCATCGGTGTGCTTTACGGCAAGGAGGCGTTGCTTGAAGCGGCGCCGCCTTTCTTGGGTGGTGGAGGCATGATCTCACGAGTAACGGTTGATGGGTTCACCGCCCATGAACTGCCCGAAAAGTTTGAAGCCGGCACGCCGCCGATCGTGGAAGCGGTCGGTTTAGGTGCGGCACTGACTTACCTTCAAAACCTGGGGATGGATCGCATCCATCAACATGAGCAGCGATTGGGCACGCGATGTGACCAAGGTTTGCGAGAGATTGAGGGTGTTCGCGTGATTGGACCGCAACCGGAGCACAAGGGCGGGATCAATAGTTTCGTGATCCAGGGAGTCCATTCACACGATGTATCGCAGTTCTTGGATGGGCGCGGCGTGGCTGTTCGTGCTGGGCATCACTGCACGATGCCGCTTCACAATGCGTTGGGTGTCACGGCAACGGCGCGGGCGAGTTGTTATCTGTACAACACGGACGACGAAGTGGATGCCTTCCTGCAAGCGGTGCGAGATGTCCGGGCGAAGTTTGCACCGACGGGTCGCCGCCGACGCAGACGAAATGAAACTTCCAGTGATTCGTCTGCGGATTCGGCGAAATTGACTTCATGAGTGGTGATGACAAGCAGTTTGCGTTTGACTTTGGTGGCGAAGATCTCGACGAGCAAGTCGCCAAGCCGACCGCGAGCACTGCGAAAAAAAAGACCGCTAAGCGAGTGGTGAAGAAACACGCCGCCGCGAAGAGTGCTGCCGCTGCACCGAAGCCGAAACCCAAGGCGGCGACGGCGGAAGATGCAATCAGCATTAGTGAGATCAACGCTCGGATCAAACGGGCTGTCGAAACGTCGCTGTCGAGCGTTTGGGTGGCGGGTGAGATCACCGACATCGCTCGACCTCGCAGTGGCCACCTTTATTTCACGTTGAAGGACGAACGATCGCAACTGCGTGGGGTGATGTGGCGAAGTGTTGCTGAGCGATTGCCATTTGACTTGGATGATGGGCAAAGCGTTTTGTGCTTTGGCGATGTCGAGGTCTATGCCGCTCGCGGATCGGTGCAATTGGTGGTGCGCAAGTGCCAGCCACAGGGCATGGGATCACTGCAATTGGCGTTCGCTCAATTGCAAGCGAAGTTGGAAGCGGAAGGTTTGTTTGCGGTCGAGCGAAAACGACCTCTGCCCAGGCTGCCTCGGCGTATTGCCATTGTGACCAGCCCGACCGGAGCCGCTATCCGAGACTTCCTGCAGGCGACTGCATCTCGGCATGCGGGTGTCGAAATCGTCGTGATTCCTGCAAGCGTGCAGGGGCCAGGAAGTGTTGAGCAGTTGGTCGCCGGCATGGTCGCGGCGCATCAGTTAGATCCAAGGCCTGATGTTTTGATCTTGTCGCGCGGCGGTGGATCATTGGAAGACTTGTGGTCGTTTAATGATGAACGGTTAGTGCGCACCATCGCGGCTTCACGTATCCCAACCGTGTCGGCGGTGGGACATGAAATTGACGTAACGCTATCGGACTTGGTCGCCGACGTTCGCGCGTTGACACCCACCGATGCGGCAAGTTGCGTGTTGCCGGATCGGGAAGTACTTGTCGATGTGTTGGATGCGTTGCACGAGACGATGAAGCGTTCGCTCTTCCGGCGTGTTGAGCGTTCACGCGAACGATTGAATTGGATTCAGTCGCGACCGATCTTCAAAAATCCGTTGGAGTTGGTCTTAAACAAAAGCCGCTATATCGATGAACTTGACCAGCGAGCCAAGGAAGTGATGTGGCGGCAATGGCGCCGACGCGAAAGTCAATTGAAACAATCCGCAGCAGCGATTTCAGCGTTATCGCCGCTCAGTGTTTTGGCTCGTGGGTACAGTGTCACTCAGGCCGAGGACGGAACGGTGATTCGCAACGCACAACAATTGCGGCCGGGACAAACCATTGTTAGCCGTCTCGACGATGGTGAAGTGCGATCCGAGGTTACGTCGGTATAATGGCGAGCGTGGAGCATCGCTCGCCATCCTGGATACAGCGGTTTGTTGAAGGTGCGACACACCCGGGGATTAAGACCGGGGTTGTTTGCGGCTTGGTGTCGGCGGTGTTCTACACGCTTGCAAACATTGCCCTGCGGCAATCCGTGGCGGTGGATTCGTTTTTCGTGGCGGCGATTAAGTCGGCGCCCGCGATCTTCTTTCTGACGCCTTACTTGTTGACCATCAAGATGAGCGGCCGGCCGATCGTCGTAAGTCGACATCTGGTTCCTCGCTTTATCTTCGTAAGTGTCCTGGGGCAGATCGGCGGCAACGGCGTCTTTCAAATGGCGTTGGGCGAAATTGGATTGGCGGCGACGGTGCCAATCACTTTGGGTTCGTTGCTGATTGCCAGTGCGTTTGTTGGACGTTGGATGCTCGGTGAAACCGTACAGCGACGGACCATGGTCGCGATCACAATCTTGATTGGTGCCGTAGTCCTGTTGTCTCAATCCGGCGAGACCGTTGAGATGAAAGGAGCTGGCATCTGGCGACCTTTCCTGGGGGCAGCCTACGCAGCTTTTTCAGGGATGTGTTTTGCCGTTTTCAGTTCCACGATGCGGCTGAGTATGCAGCAGGGATTGCAAAGCGCCACGGCAATGTGGATCAACAGTGCGGTGGGCGTGTGTTGCTTGTTGATGGTTACGTTTTACCGAACGGACATGGATGTATTAGCCGCCCTGCCGGTGAGCTTGTGGTATTCGATGACGCTCGCTGGGATCTTTAACTTCATCGCCTTCATTGCGATCGCGACTGCGATGCGAGTGTTGCCGATCGTTGCTGTGCACCTGCTCAATGCATCTCAGGTCGCGATGGCGGCAACGGCCGGGGTGATTCTTTTTTCTGAACCTCTGACGAAGTCTTTGGTCTCTGGGATCTTGCTAACGATGGTTGGATTGCTGGTGCTGGCAAGTCGCCGGAGCCCCAAAACGACTTGAGCCAAATCTGTAAATCCATGCTTTAAAAAGATCAGTGCCCCGCAAAACACATTTGTCTGAACTTATAGGCTCAGGTATCCGATAGCTACGTTAGGTCCCGTAGCACCCGGAGAATATGTCGTGTCCGTACTGAATCGTCGCAATCCCAATGCCTTTCGCTCCAACCGTGAACGCCTGGCAGCATGGTTGATGTTGGGATGCGTATCCGGTGGCCTGATCGGGGGTGTTGGCGAACTACCCAGCTCTGCGGTTGCCGACGGTTTGGAATGGACCACTCCCGCTTTAAGTGCCAACGAACCATTAAGTTGGGCCGAAAGCGGTTCGGTTGATTCAGCCACAGATGCGAACCAAAAGGTGCCCTCGCGTGTTCCCACGCAAACGGTGCATTCGGTGCTGGGGATTCGACAAGGTCATGGGCCTACCGCAGCCAGTCGCCCGATGGGCACTTCGATTGAATTGTTGCCTCCACAATTGGCAGTTGCCCCAGAGCCTACACCGCCAGCACCGCTCGAAGATGCGGCTGTGAAGAAGGTCCCGCAGGCCTCTGCCCCCGCACGATTGGTGACCCGCGACAACGCACAAATCTCGGGATTCCGAAAAAGCTGGCAGCCCGCCGTCCCCGTGATCACCGAGTCTGCGCCAGAGATGGTGTTGCGAGCGGCGTCACCAAACGCTCCGGCACCCGCAGGAGATCCTGCTGTTATTCCTGGAGAAGTTGTTGGTCAGCTAGCGGGCGCAAAACCCAGTGCGAATTCAAATGATATTCAATGGAGGGCACCAAGCGTTTTCCCGCCCAACGTTTCGAGCGGTGTACCAGCCCGTTCGGTCGGCCAGCGACAGTATTTCCCGTCGTTTGTGTCACCCAAGCAAAGCCCGCAAGTCGCACCGCAACCACTGCGTGACCCTGAACCCATTCGCACGCCGATTGCGGGAAGTGTGTTGAACTCGCCCGCGATTGGTAGCGGCGTGAAGACAATGACGCCCGTGAAACCCGAGGAAAGCCGCCCGGTAATTCAAAAGAAGCCAACGACGACTTTGGCTCCCATCGATGAGATGCCCTCGCTTGAAGATCTGGAAGAAAATCTAGAGAACGATTTAGAGATGGAGCTGGAGTTTCAGGCTCCAGCGAATCCGGAATCGAAGTTGTCTGGCGAGACTTATTCGCACACGGAAGGCGACAACGAAGGTGATTCCCAGACTGGTGTGGACACGAGTCCCGAGCCTGAAACATCCCACGTGGAACTTCCAGCGGACTTGGGCATGGAGCGACTCTTGGAAGAGTCCGATCCCATGGAGTTCGGAGATTCAAACGATGCTCCAAACGACCTCCGCCCAAGCACCTCAAAAGCTGTCGATCAAGAGAATGACTCGGTCGAAGAGTTGGGTGCTGGCGATCTCGTAGCCAAGCCTTCACGCAAGAGCGTCGATGACTTGGAAGAGCTTCCCAGTCTGTCGAAGATGAAGATCAAGCCACTGGTGATTTCCGATTCCAACGAAGTCACGGAGCTGAAGTCGGCGGAATCTGAGATTGAGTTGAAGGATGTCCGCAAGGAATCCAGCGTTGCCAAGAAGTCGGTTTCGCCGCGTGAAACACCCGGCGTGGACGACATCGAACCGTTACCCGTCGGCAGGCTCTCTCAGCTAGACGCGACCGGCCGAATTAAAACTTACTCCGGCGACGAGGCGGTTGAGAATCCGGGACAATCGATCCTGCGAATTCGACAGCCGATTTTGCGAACGCTGCAGAAGTTTCACGCCCAAACCGAGCATGCGGATTCTCGCAGCAATTGGGGCATGATGCATCAAATCATGGTGTACGGTGCTGACACCCGAATCATCGCACGTGGCCGCAATTACAGCGCCATCGCATGGATCGCGGGAAACAATATTTGCCGCGGCAGCCGTTTGATGACTTCGGCCAACGGGAAAGTCAAGATTCGCGAGGGCACGGGACTGCAGGGGCACCAAGCCCAGTTTTTGGCAGTAATGTCTTTAGCTGGCGTTCCATCAAACTACCCGCTGTATGTCGGTAATGAACGCTTCAGCATCAAAGATTTGGTGGAAGTCGAAGCTGCAGCTTGCGATGAAGAGAAAGAGTTGACGTTCACGCTGATTGGATTGGCTCATTATCTTGATACCGACACCACTTGGGCAGGAGTGGGCGGAGAAGCTTGGGACTTCGATCGATTGATCGCTGCGGAATTGGCCAAGCCCATTGTCGGTGAAGCTTGCGGTGGAACTCACCGCTTGATGGGATTTGCACACGCCTTGCGTAAACGACGTTTGGAAGGACAGCCGATCACCGGTCAGTGGCAGCGAGCGGAAGACTTCCTGAACGATTTCGTCAAATACACCTATTCGCTTCAAAACCGCGACGGATCGATGAGTACCAATTGGTACGAGTCGCCTGAAGACAACGGTGACCTAAAGCGAAAAGTGCAAACGACGGGGCATATGGTCGAGGTCTTGTTGACTCACTTGCCCGATGCCGACCTAGCCGATCCACGGCTGACGCGAGCGATCGCGTTTCTGACCAACGCGATGAACCGGATTCGAATGGACGATTCCGCGGTGGGTTATCGCGGGCACGCCTTACGATCCTTAGCGATGTACTATCGGCGCATGTACGGAATCGCTGCTGATTACCCGGCACCAAGCATCGCCAGTAGCCAGCCACAGCGTCGACATGTTCGTCGCAGTCGCTAGTGATTCAATCGGTTTGAATTGCCGGGTAACGGGCGACGCAACAAGTTCGGTTGACTTGGATGAGTCCGCGTGAGCTGCGTTGACATGAGTCGGGCGAAAGGACTCGTTGCCTCGTCCATGCGGGGAAACTCAAGCCAACGGCCTCAAAGCACTAAATTGGCCGCCAGACGGATGGCGATCTAACCGCGTTCGGGCGTTCGCTACGAAACCAAACGCAGCTTTTCCAGCGGCACATAAAACCGCGAATAGCGGTGGCCATCGTTGAAGAGTTGGCCTTTGGGATCTTGGACCAAGATGGTCGCTCGGCGAGTGATTCGGTTCACCTTGCCGACGACTCGGCCACTTGGGCCTTGGAACGTGACCATGTCACCGATGCGGATATTGAATTTCGCTGCGGCGCGTTCACGTTGGGTGATCAAGTCGTGCTGGTAATCGGTGTGGCCGAAAAACGACTTGGCGATTGACTGGAAGCGTCGCTGAGAACAATTGCCATCGTTCCAGATCATCATCTCGATCAGGTGCGTCATCTCGTGTTCGGCGACACGCTGCATCGCTTCGAGGCGGTCCACGCATCGGCGTCCGGTCACCATGACGGGACGGTCGACATCTTCGAATGTTTGAAAAAGCAGCGTCGACGAGAGAATGAGGTCGAATTTACGCGGCTTATCTCGTGAGCCGTTGGGATAGTGAGTGACCAGTTTGCCAGCGGCGCTGGTCATTCGCGACGAGAATTTGAAGTCGATGCCTTCCGCTTTGGCGATCGGCAGGACTCGCGATCCAAAGAACGCGTCATCCATTAGGTGGATCAGTCGCACCAAGTCCTCACGGCCCACTCGCAGAAAATTCGGACGATCGATCGTCCGGCTTAGCTGCAGCATTTCCTCGTGGATGCGTTTTTGGGTCCGGCGAATCTCCTCTTGGGAGGGCTGGTTTTGGCGGATCCAAACTGCCAGTCCCGTCAATCTTGCCGGGTCCCGAGGCTTGATCGTTGTGGGACGTTTGGCCGCGACAGGTCCTGAACCAGCACCTTGGCTGGATCGGCTAGCCCCCGATGCGGCGAGGCCTGCTCGGCGGGCGAGCGACTTTAGGCGGCGGGGCAATGCGGACATGCGACAGGTGTTGGCAAATTGACCGTGGATCCATCAACGAACCATCACTTTAACAGAACGCCACCTACCCAGCACTAGATCATTTTCAGGTCGTGGTCGACCGGGCGACGTGCCTTGCGCTTGCGATTTCCTGGCTCTGGATCTTTGCCTTGCTGCGGCGTAATCACGGAATACCAACGAAAAACGCCGCGAAGTGAATTCGCGGCGTTTTTTGGCTGGCTGATACGGCGTCCCTACTCGCTAGTAAGCGAGCGGCTGGCGATCTTCGTCCACACGGCGTGGCTGGAAGATTTGCCGAGCCGGCGTTGGTTGCCGAGCGACTCTGGGTTGAGAGATGATCCGAGGATTCGAGCTGTTCGATGACATACCCGAACCGATCGGTCCCTCGATAATCGTTTCACCGCCTATGATTGCACCATCGTGATATTCGTCGTGGAACACTTCACCATTGTAGTGATCTGATCCACAGCCACAGTCGCTGCCCCCACAGCTACCTCCATCACATCCACCGGCTCCGCAATCACAGGCTCCACTCCCAGAGCCGCATCCATCATCACAGCGGTAACCCCACAAACTTTTGACTCCCGCGAACACACTTCGACATTTGCCACAAGATTGGCCGTTGAAGTTGCCACATGAATCACAAGGGTCACAGCAATCGGCGGGGTGGTTGATCCAAGGATCGATGTAGAGTTCTCCACATCCACCGCACTGGCCACACCCACCATCACCACACGTGCCTGTCCCGCAAGAACCCGTGCCACAGCTTCCTGTTGCACATCCACCGGCTCCGCATCCTGGGTTCCACATCGGTCCGCAGCATCCCACCGACACCATCGCTAGGGCGGACAAAACAAGTAATTTGTTAAAGAGTTGCATCGCGGACATCCGTGTCGAGCAGGCATAAACGGTCGTCTCCCAACTTGAGAAAGCGACCACACGCTTGTTATCGTCCGCTCAATCGTCAAACTTTATCTATTTCGCCGGATGTCGATTCGGCAATTTGTACGGCGGCTCGGGAACCTTCGGATATGTGCCCGATGCATATCGTCTGGGGCCGATCGCTTGATCCAATCGCCTGCCGCTATTGATTCGCCGCGATAGTGATTCAGAACCGAGTCATTCCAGGCCAAGACATTCCGAGCCAATACACGTTGAAACAGAGCATTCAGGGCCAGGGCGTCGAAAAACCAGGGCGTCGAAAAATACGACTTCGAGCTTTGCTTGCGTTGACCAAGTTTTCCTTCCCAGTGACAATTGGCCCCTCCTAAGCCCATCTATTCCCGCAAGAGTTTCCATGAACATCGCTGATCCCACTGCTGCCGCAAACGCCCAGGTCCCAGACCCACAGGGCCGATTTGGCGACTTCGGTGGTCGTTTTGTCCCTGAAACACTGACCCGTGCGCTCGACGAATTGTCCGAAGAGTACGAAAAAGCCAAGAAGGATCCTGAGTTTCAGCGAGAACTCGATGGACTGCTCAAGACATTCGTCGGCCGCCCCAGTCCTCTGTATCACGCCAAGCGTCTGAGCGAGAGTGTCGGCGGTGCCCAGATCTGGCTCAAGCGTGAGGATCTCAATCACACCGGTGCTCACAAAATCAACAACACCATCGGCCAGGCATTGTTGACCTTGCGGATGGGCAAGACCCGCGTGATCGCTGAAACCGGAGCCGGCCAGCACGGTGTGGCCAGTGCAACGGCATGTGCCCACTTCGGTTTGCCCTGCACGGTTTACATGGGGGCCGAAGACATTCGTCGCCAAAAGCCCAATGTGTTCAGCATGAAGTTGCTCGGTGCGACGATCTCGCCCGTCGAAAGTGGTTCTCGTACTCTGCGAGACGCGGTCAACGAAGCGATGCGAGATTGGATGTCGTCGGTCGAAGACACGCACTACATCATCGGCAGTGTGATTGGTCCGCATCCGTTTCCGATGATGGTCCGTGATTTTCAGGCGATCATCGGCCGCGAAACTCGCGAGCAATGTCGAGACTCATTTGATCGATTGCCTGATTGTGTGGTGGCTTGTGTCGGTGGCGGTTCGAATGCGGCGGGGATGTTCTATCCGTTCGTCGAAGATGAAGGGGTTCGGATGGTTGGCGTCGAAGCGGGCGGGCGTTCGAACTCAGCCGGCGACCATGCATCGCCACTGACCTACGGCAGCCCCGGCGTTTTGCATGGTACGTACAGCTACGTGATGCAGGACGAGGATGGGCAAACTTGCGATGTTCATTCGATGAGTGCCGGACTCGACTACCCAGGTGTCGGGCCGGAACACAGTTATTGGAAAGATACGAAGCGGGTCGACTACGTGGATTGCCGCGATGACGAAGCGATGAAGGCTTTCGAGCAATTGGCGAAAACCGAAGGCATTCTCTGTGCACTGGAAACTGCACACGCTGTTGCCAAGGCCATGGATGTCGCCGCCACGATGTCAGAAAAAGAACACTTAGTAATTTGCTTGTCCGGTCGTGGAGACAAGGACGCAATGGAAATCGCCCGTCTACGTGGCGAAAGTTTTTAAAGGAACGCTCTCTTTGTCTAATCAAGATCGAACACTGGACCACTACCAAGAGTTGATGACAATCAACGCGACCTCGCATGTATTGCGTGCGGGACGCCAAATCGGATTGTTCGACGAATTGGGAAAAGGTCAAAAGACGCTCGAACAACTCACCGAAGCACTTGGCGTTTCCGGTTCGCGATTGTCATTGCTGGTCGACACCATGATCACGATCGGAATCATCGAACAATACCAAGACGATTTGGCTCTTTCGGCAACCGCTCGTTTGTTGTGTCAGTACGACGCGGACCTGGACGATGCCACTTGGGAAAAACTGGCGGACACGATTCGTCAGGATCGGCCAACGACGGGTGAAAGTGCAGTTCCACAGCAGCGGTTCGATTCGATCGCAGCGACCCAGTGGGTTCACACGCCCGCAGCGATGCAGGCGGCGGAGATATTGGATTTTGGGCCTGGCGAAAACCCAGACGAAGCCACTGAATCGAATCCTCAGACATTACTGGATCTTGGATGCGGCTCCGCGGTTTGGAGCTGTGCGATGGGCTTTCGCGATCCCACGTTGCAGATCACGGCAATCGATACTGCACCTGCCCTCGTGGCGGCCGAATCAACCGCGTCGTCGATCGGTCTGGGCGATCGTTTTACGACTCAAGAAGGCGATCTGCTCACCAGCCCGCTTCCCGAAAACGCAATGGACTGGGTTGTGCTAGCGCAGCGATTGCATTCGCTGTCGGCGGAGCAAATCGAGCGGGTTCTCGCTCGGGCTTACGCCGCGTTGCGTGAGGGTGGGACGCTTATGGTGATTGATTCGTTTCGCGGTCCTAATCGGCCTTCGCTGGCCGAGTCGCTGGAATCGTTGCGGGTCCAAGTGCAAACCGAACAAGGCACTGTGCCGGATCTAGCGACGGCACAATCGCGTGTCGAGAAGGCCGGTTTCCAAAATGTGCAGTTCACGTTCATTGCCGCCAGTCGAATGGGGCTGGGTTTGATGACCGGAGTGAAACGCTAGAGCGATCACAATCGAGTGTGGCCGTAAGCGATCGATGATCAATGACCGTTGCCTTGGCTGTCGTATTAGTGACGGCCGGAACGAACGGCTAGCTACGCTTGGATGGTTTGCCACTTTCCGTTGATCAGCCGTTCTTGCGGTTGATAGCGTGCTTTGTAGTTCAGGTGCGAATTGGATTCGACATACAAGCCAAGATAGACCCAACGGCGGCCATGCTGGCGTGCCCACTGGATTTGCAGTAGCACGGCTAAGGTTCCAAGGCTGTAGCGTGACGCTTCGGGATCGAAGTGGGTGTAAACCGCACTGATACTTTCTTGTCCAACATCCATGATGGAGATGCCGACCAGCTTGTCGGCATGTTTCATCTCCAGTTCAAGTGTGGGCCAACACGTCTCGGTAAGAAAAGCCTGATAGTCTTGTGCGTCGATCGGCGGGCTCGAACCGAGCTTACGTCCATCTCGATGTGCGTTGTAGAGTCGAACACGTTCGTCATCGACAGTCGGAATTCGCCAAGACAACGTGAGGTCTTTTGCCGCCCGTTTCAAGACCCGGCGGAACGAGGAACTCATTTGGAAGTTCGCGACATCGAGCCGAGTGGGTTCGCACGCATGGCAGGGAGCGCATTGCGTGTAGTAAACCAAGTTTCCACTGCGACGAAATCCGGATGCCAACAGTCGGTCCACGTCCTCGCCCGTTAGCGTGTCGACGGGATAAAGGAGCGGCATCCTCGCTGTTACGCCGTCGATGTAGGGGCATGCCGAGGGAGTGTCTTGGATGGGCAAAAGGCGATCACGCAACGGTTCGGCGTGAATTGGAAAACTATCGTTGTTCATCGCCGACCTGGTGATCCCTCGAAGACTCGCTACTTCATGCGACCCAATGGGGCGCTTGAAACATTCTACCGGATCTCGCTTCGTTGCCGATCAAAATCAAGAGATGTCAAAAACGAAAAACGCCAAGACTCTACATGAGTCTTGGCGTGCAAAGGATGAGCAAGCGTCGTTGCTTCAGTAGCCACCGACTGGCATTGAGGCAGCAAGATTAGCCCATTTGTTGGTTGATACCGGGCCGGGGATTGCGAGAGATTTTTTTGTTCGCTAGTCCCTGGATTGGGCGATCCTTCTAAGCTTTCGGCTTGGAAGTGTATGTGCCGCTCGGCGTGATCATTTTCGTTGGCGTCTTGCCGATGCCTTCCATGATCTCCCAAATACCCTTGGGGCTCAGGCGGACATTTTGCTTTGGGATTAAGGTCACCGACTTCTTCTCAATGCTGCACTGCACTTTCGCAATGCCCTCGACGCCATCGAAACGTTTGGTGATCTTCTTGGCGCAACCGCCACACATCTCGCCTACCGTCATCACGATGTGAGAGCTTTTCACGTCCGCTGCCTGAGCAGGGGAATTCATGAATACGGCGGCCGCGAGTAATACTAGACCAGCTACAAAACCAGTGCTGCGTAACAACTTCGACATATCAAAACTTCCTGTGGGAAAGGTAATTCGAAACAGTATCGCTCAGCCACGCATGACCATCACACGCAGCATTGAGCCAGAGAACTTAATGGGAACAAACTAAGAAACTTTGCGGCAGAACGATCGCTCTTCTATCGAAAACGCAGAGATTGCCACTGCCTTGCTGAAGTATCCAATCGGTTTAGATCAACCAAGATTGGTAGGCAATACGCACGTCGCGACCGCAAAGATGTTGCGCCGATGAGGCACGCGATCGTTGCAGGTGACGTTCGCTCAGGAAAGCCGAAGTCGGCTTTGCAGGCTCCGCTGACAGGATCCATTGCACGCGTTGATTGGCAGAGTCGGGTAACTCTACGTCGGACTCCACCACAGCACCTTCGCAGATGCAGTTTGGGCAATCGCAATCACCATCGCAAGGTTCGGGTGATTGTGATTCAGATGAATGTGACTGGTGGGTGCTGTTGTCATGCGAGCAGCAACTGCAGGCGTTTGGAACGCATTCTTGCCCCATCGCCACATTCGTTTCACACGAAAGGCAACGCACGGGACACGCCAACAAATTGACGATCAACAGGAGGGCGACAAGGCGGGGAATCATGCGGTTACCATAACCTCGCCAAAATTCAGGGGCAAGATGAATCACCCTAGTCGTTGCCACCAATCAAGGGGGGGGTGGAGATGAAGCATTCGAGACAATCTATCTGAAGGAACTTCGTCCGTCCGTTTCATGATTGGCTACTGAAAGCCCTCCATCACGCATTTTATGACGTTTTGTACTGTGCGCTGATTGGTCCATTGATGATGGTTTCATCCAATACCCTGCACCTTGGGTATCTAGAATTGGGACGATGCTGATGCGTTGAAACGGGGCAACCGACTGGTGTTTTGATGATTGTATTTCGGTACGGGCAGTGACAGGATCGAAAGGTTCATTGATGTCCGTTGGTGATTGTCAATGCCGAGTCTGGGGCCCTTGATGTTCGTCTTTGCATGCACGCTTGGACGTTAGGAAGTCTATCGAGGCTCTTGAAAGATCGGCTTGGTGCCGAGCAACTTGCGAGTTTCGATACCTATATAGAATTTCCGGAAACTTAAATGAGCTACATGAGAACACAATCAACTCTCGTATTCGCCAGCCTATTGCTGGCTCTCACTTCCATGGGGGCCATCGGCGTTCTTCATGCGGAAACACAAGATCAGCCAACCTGGTTCGACCAAGCGGAACCAAGGATGAAAGCGATCTTTGAACGCGGGGAGTGGAAGCCCATCGAGGTGAAACCAGATTGGCTCGAAGACAGTTCCGGTTTTACGGTTCACGAAACGAGTGAACAGACAAAGAAGTCGACTCGTTGGCAATACAGTTTGCCAAGCGGAGAGCGGACTGAGGTCGCGGTGACACCCGCGGGTCGTGAAAAGCATCTTTCGCCCGACGGCAAAAGTTTGCTGCAAGTTCGCAATGGAGATCTTTTCGTTCGCGATGTCGAGAGTGGGAAGCGAACTCGATTGACCAAGCACGTCGAAGGACGTGAGATCTCACATCGTGACTTTAGCTGGAGTCCAAACGGTGAGTCCGTGTTGTTTGTCGAAGTTGATCAAACCGACGTTAAGCTACGACCCGTTCTTGTGCCGGGCGATCCGACCTTTCCGAAAGTTCAAGAGAACCGATTCGCAAGAGTGGGTGAAAAGATCCCTGCGATGCGAGTGGGAATCGTTAGTCGTGATGGGAAGCAATCCCAGTGGTTGCCTATCGAACGACCCGAAGAAGGATTCTATCTGGGACAGGTTCAGTGGGCCGGGAATGATCAGGAAGTTCTGGTCGAAATGATGAGTCGGTTCCGAGACAAGCACACGTTCTGGATGGCTTCGGTCGGTGGAGACGTGCAACGCATCTACCACGAAACAAATGAAGCGTGGGCCGTTGGTAGCCACGGGATTAATGCTGGGTTAACGTGGATTCGCGACGGGGAAGCTTTTATCGTTGTTAGCGAAAAAGATGGGTGGCGACACGCCTACCTGTGTTCGCGAGATGGCGGGGAGGAAGTCAAGTTAACGACCGGCGAGTACGACATGATCGATCGTGCGGTCGTCGACGAAGAAGGCGGTTGGTACTACTTCTATGCGTCGCCTGAAAACGGAACACAGAAGTATCTGTATCGGGTTCCGCTGGACGGATCGGGAAAACGCGAGCAAATTTCGCCCGCTGACCAACCCGGCACGCACCTCTACGACTTCTCACCGGACGCGAAGTGGGCCGTCCATACCTATTCGACTCTCAACAGTCCGCCAGTCGTCGATCTAGTTGAACTGGAAGGGCATCGCGTGGTTCGTGTTCTGGAAACCAATAGCGTGTTGCAAAAGATGGCTGAGAAGTGGATCGTGCAACCGACCGAGTTTGTGCAGATCGACATCGGCGATGGCGTGGTCATGGATGCATCAATCACCAAGCCAAGCGATTTTGACGAAACAAAGAAGTACCCCGTGTTCGTCTACGTGTACGGCGAACCCTACTTGCAGACCGTGCTAGATCGCTGGGGTGCGGCCCAAATTGATTTCCATCGGGTTATTGCTGACATGGGGTATTTGGTTGTCTCGATCGATAACCGCGGCACGCCTTGTCCCAAGGGTGCCGCTTGGCGACGTAGTGTCTTCGGAAGTCTGGGGCCACTCTCGACCGAAGAGCAAGCCGCAGCACTTCACGAATTGGCAAACATGAAATCCTATGTCGACTTGTCTCGCGTTGGGATTTGGGGATGGAGCGGTGGTGGTTCCAACACGCTCAACGCGATGTTCCGAAAATCCGATCTTTATGATGTTGGCATCGCAGTAGTCCCTAAGCCGCAGCCTTGGCTCTACAATGCATGGTTTCAGGAAATCTACATGCGGACCCGTGAGGTGAACGCGGATGGTTACCAACGATCGGCGCCCATTCATTTCGCCGAGGGGCTGAAGGGGAATTTGTTGATCGTCACGGGATCAGGTGAAACGAATACTCATATCCAGATCATCGAAGGACTCGTCGATAAACTGATTAAACTTGGAAAGCCATTCGATTACATGGTCTATCCGAATCGTGATCATGGTCTAAGCGAGGGTGAAGGGACACGAGTTCACGTCAGAATGCTGGTCCTGCGATATTTGATCGATAATCTGCCTGCTGGCCCACAGTAGTTCCCGTCTGGACTCCGATTGTTCACGTCAAGGATGACTTGCGATCGAGTTGGAATCGTAGGCGAATCGTACAATTGGAAATCTTATGACGATGAATAGATGGCGCCACACCGTAGTGGCGTTGCTGATTGTGCTGCTGACGAATCGTTCGTTGCCAGGTCAGACGCCAGCACCAACGCTGACGCAGAAGCTACTGGATGAATCTCCCGCGAAGCTTGTTTTGCAGGCTCGCGAGAGTGGGGATATCGTTCGCGGTGCGATTTTGTTTCATCAAGGCAATATTGCCTGCGCGAAATGCCACCGCCCTCTTGAAGAGAAGGATCGAATCGGCCCCGATTTGAGTCGGCTGGGCAGCGAAGTGACCGATGAGTCGATCGTTGAATCGATTTTGCTGCCTTCCAAAGTCGTCAAAAAGGAATATCAAACGACTCGGGTGCTGAGCGTCGATGGAGACCTGTTTAGCGGAGTTGTGGTCAAGCAAGATGATGATGTCATCGTGCTACGCAGTCTCAGCGACGTCAGTCAGTTGATCACGATCAAGCAAGATGACGTGGAAGAGGTTTTCTCGCAGTCCACGTCCATGATGCCCGATGGGATTGCTGATCAACTCAGTGGCCCGCAGCAATTTCTGGATTTGTTGCGGTATGTGCTTGATGTAAAGCAACGTGGTCCAGACGAAAATGCGACTGGGAAATCCGTCAGTACGCAGCGTGAACTATCGCCGGAATTGCATGGTCGCGTTTTGATGCGGCAGCTCAACTGTGTTGCCTGCCATCAAAGCGAGAACGCAGAACGAGAGTTGTTGGGTATTTCGGCTCCGGACTTACGGTGGTCGGCGAAGCATCTGAACCCAAATTATCTGACGAAATTCATCGCGGATCCGCATCAGTCGAAGCCGGGGACCGCAATGCCTCAGATGATGTCACATTGGGATGTTGTGAAGAGATCGGAAGCGGCTTCCGCAATCGTCGCCTATCTGGTGTCCGTTACAGGAAACACGTTTCAAGAACCTGCCGACGAGACATTCGGCGACGCCTCGGTCACCAATGGATTCGATCTGTTTCATTCGGTTGGCTGCGTTGCTTGTCATGCACCTCGCGATAACAAGGCGGTTGAAAAGCCAATCACCGGATCGATTCCGCTGGGAACGTTGGCCGGGAAGTACTCTGCATCCTCCCTGGTGCAGTTTCTTGAAAACCCGCATGTGGTACGGCCGTCGGGACGGATGCCCAGCATGCTTCTGACTCATCATGAAGCTGTTGACGTAACGAGCTACCTGTTGCAGGACAACCAAGAGCTAACGAAGCAAGATCAGTTCAATTCGATGTCGAGCGCTGAGTTGATTGCTGAGGGCAAGTCGTTATTTCAATCGCTGAACTGTGCCCAGTGCCACACCGGGATTGATCCTTCGCCGTCGAAACCTCTGGCATCGCTGGCAATGTCGGATTTGAATCTAGATCAAGGTTGCCTTTCGGATGAGGCCAGTGACCCGGCTACAGGTGGATCTCGGCCACGCTTCGAGTTGAGCGATGAAGAATGTTCGCAAATTCGTGCGGCTTTGAAGGACGATGTTTCGAAGTGGAAGCCTGAGAAAACGATTGATTTTAATCTTGCGAACTTCAACTGCATCGCGTGCCACCATCGAGATGATCTTGGTGGGGTTACCAACGCGCGTACGGCTCATTTCAAAACCACCAATCAGAATCTCGGTGAACAAGGCCGGATTCCGCCGACGTTGACCGGTGTGGGTGCCAAGTTGAAGCCGAAGTGGATGCGAGATGTGATGGTCAACGGCCGATCCATTCGTCCGTACATGAAGACACGCATGCCGCAGTACGGGGAACAGAATATCGGGCACTTGGTTGAACTGTTTCAGTCAACTGACCGGCTTCCGGCAACGGAGTTTGCTGAGTTCAAGGACCAGAAGAAGATGCGTGAACTGGGGATGCATCTGGCCGGTAACAAGGGGCTCAACTGCGTCGCTTGCCATACTTATCAATACAAGATTTCCGATACGATGCCGGCGGTTGATCTGACCGAGATGACGGAGCGATTGACGAAGGATTGGTTCTATCAGTACATGTTGTCGCCACAAACATTCAGCCCCAACACCGTGATGCCATCGTTTTGGCCAAGCGGCGAGGCGATTCGGCCTGACATTGCCGGCACGCCGGAGCATCAGGTCGAAGCGTTGTGGCAATATCTGATCGACGGTCGGCAGGCGCGAGCACCCAGTGGCGTGATGCGTGAACCGCTTGAAATCGTTGTCAACGAAGAGGCTCGGATGCTACGCCGCAGCTATCCCGGGATCGGGAAGCGTGGGATCGGTGTAGGTTATCCAGGCGGAATCAACCTTGCCTTTGACGCCGAACAGATGCGTTTGGCTACGCTTTGGAAGGGCCAGTTCGTGGACCCCAGCGGCGTTTGGTACGGACAGGGGCATGGCAACGTTCTGCCATTGGGCAAGACGATCTCGCTTGCGACGGGACCAGAGTTAGATCAAGGATCATCGCCTTGGATTGTCGATGACGGGCGCCCGCCCGGCCATCATTTCAAGGGCTATGTCCTCGACGAACAAAGACGCCCCATCTTCAGATACTCCGTCGGCAACGTTGGCGTTGAGGATTATTTCGTTGAGTCAAAAGACCCAGCGACGGGGCGAGTCATTTTGCGTCGCCAATTGAAAGTGGCCTCCAGCGACATCGCTGTGGCCGACCCAACCTCGCCCTTGCGATTTCGTTTGATGGCCGGTGACGAAATTGCAATGTCGGCTGACGCAAAACAGCTTGTTGCTGCTCGGCTAACTATTCGCATCGTGTCGGATCATTCGGCGACAATAACGGAAGGTACCACTGGGGAGCAGGCATTTGTTGCGTTGCCTTTGGGTGCCAGGGAAAGTCAGGAACTGGTTTTGGAATACCAGTGGAATGACTGAGGACATTCTAAGCGAGCCAACTTTTTGTTGAGTCGTTCGATCGACCATCTTGTTTTACCCCACACACCACTTCGCTAGCGATCAACCTGCATGTTTACATCACTATTGAAACTCTCTGTGGTGATCACGATGGCCTGTGCTCCTCAGCAAGAACCGCTCGGTGAGTTCTGGGGTTCGGGTGAAAAGGAATCGGAATACTACGAGTTGGTCGATGTTCCATTGCCTAAAGAACTGGCGGTGGAGGCGGGTAGTTTTGAGGTGATGCCCGACAAAGACCGGTTGGCGATTGCCACGCGGCGAGGCGATATTTTGATTGCCGAAGGCGTATTCCAGAAACACCCTCAGCCCCGATTTAAGAAGTTTGCGGAGGGGCTGGATGAGGTTTTTGGGATGGCGTACCAAAACGGTTCATTCATCGTTAATCAGCAAACCGAAGTAACTCGCATCACGGACATCGACGGAGACGGTCGTGCCGATCGCTTCGATACGATCAGTGACGTGTGGGGATTTCGGAACTATCACGAGTTTGCGTTTGCGTCCAAGCCAGATCCTGAGGGCAATATCTGGGTCACGCTTTGTCTTTCGGAATCGTATAACTCCAAGGTGCCGTTTCGCGGCTGGTGTTTGAAGATCACGCCGGAGGGGAAAGTGATCCCGATTTGCAGCGGCCTGCGTAGCCCCGGTGGTGTTGGCCCCAACGAGCACGGCGTCATGTTTTATGCCGAGAGCCAAGGGCCGTGGAACGGTTCGTGCAGTTTGAAAGTGCTTCAGCCCGGTGGCTTCATGGGCCATCCGGTTAGCTTCAACTGGTATGACCTGGCTCCGGAATTGGGCAAGGCCCCCGTGGTTCCCAACACGCCGTCACGACTGGAGATTGAACGCAAGCGGGTGAAGGAATTGGTGCCCTACGCGGTTGTGTTTCCTTACAAGCGAATGGGCCGATCGATTTCCGGATTCATGGTGGATCGCACAGGTGGGAAATTTGGTCCTTTTGAGAACCAGATTTTTATTGGTGATTTCAGTTTAGGCGTTGTGATGCGAGCGACCACGGAACAGGTCAATGGCGTCTGGCAAGGTGCTTGCTATCCGTTTCGCGAGGGCTTTGCCACGGGATTGCTGGCGGTGCAGTTCACGCCCAATGGCAATTTGATTGCTGGCGGAACGAACCGAGGTTGGCCGGTACGCGGTCCAAAGGCGTACGCGATTCAGCGTCTTGATTGGACTGGGAAAATGCCCTTTGAAATTAAGGAAATCACGGCGCGGCCCAAAGGGTTTCATTTGACGTTCACTAAGCCTGTTGATCGGCAAATTGCAGTGGACCCCGATGTCTACCAACTTAAAACGTTCACGCACCTCTATCGGCAAGGCTACGGTAGTCCCGAAGTGGATCAGACCACACCGCGTGCAACGAAAGCGATCGTGGCTGACGACGGGTTGAGCGTTCTCGTTGAAGTGGACGGTCTGGTGCAGGGACACGTGCACGATTTTCATTTGCCAGAGATGAAGTCCGCGACCGGCGACAGTTTGTTGCACTCGAGTGCGTATTACACGCTGAATGAAATCCCGGTCGCTGGTGAAGTTTCCGATGAAGAAGATTTATCAGAACAGTGAAAGCATGTCGCTATGAAGAGCGATTCAAGTTCTTGATCTCGGTGCGGGATCCGTTTGTCGCGTGACTGGATTCGTTTGCATTGAGAGAATCGCTTGAATTGGGATCAGTCCGCGAACGTGACAACCTGGAAGATTTCAGGGATGTGAGAATCCCAAACGCCGTGACGTCCCACCGACCAACCAGTCGAATCGGCCTCCGGTGGATCGGTTTTGTACGAGTTGAATCGAAACAGCTCGATCCTCCACTGATCCCCTGGCTTGGGAGGAAGTGATCGCTGGTCACCCGCAGCCAACGCGGTCATCTCTTTCCAGGGGAACGCGAGTTCGACGGTCCAGCCGCGATCGATGTCGGAGTTGTCATTAAGTGTGCCCTGGATTTCAACCGCAGATTGAAAGTTGGGGAAGTCGTAACCTAGGAAGGCAACGCGTTTGCCGCGGGGGTGGTTGGTGAAGCCAACGCCGTTGAACTTTTGTGATTTTGGGTGGCCACGCTGGAGTTGCCGATCGCCGGCGTAGGTGTCGGTTGTGAACGCGTCTTGCCAAACGAAGAATGCTTCATAGACCGTACCGTAAGCGTTGATTTCAAATTCGTAGTACGCGTCCTTCCCGGCGATGAAAATCTCGACGTCGTTGTCCTTATAGATCGGGGCATCTCGCTCGAGGAACTTGGCCGTGACGTTTGGTTCGGTGACTCGAAAGCCGACGTACAAGTTTTCATCGTCCCATAGCAGCGATGCATGCGTTTCGTGCTTGGTCGGTTTCCCGCTAACGATGTCAACGAAGGATTCTGTTTTCGCGGCGGCATTCCAAACTGCTTCGTCGAGTTTGCCATCGACCACGATGGGATTGGCCGTTTTCATGGCCGTGTAACTTGGGATGACGGCGTCACCGATCAGTGCTTGGGGGAACGGTTTCGGCAGATCGACGGAGACGGAGTGCGGGAAGGCCAGGTTTGGGTCACCGCGTTGGGTCAGGGTCCGTACTAATTCACCGATCGTTCGTTCAGCCAAACCTTCGTAGAGCGTTTTTCCTTCACTCATGATTTTGACCGGTCGGTCCAAATCGATGAATCGATCGTCGAGACGCACTTGAACTTGTTCAACGTCTTTTCCACTAAGCGTGATGGTTTGCCCTTTTACTTCCGCAACAATCTCGCTGCGTGGACTGCAATTGGCGTCGTTGACGGCTAGCCAATAGGATTCATTGTGAGTGACGTCGTCTTGTACCCATACGATCCGGGTCGGGGTGGGATTGCGAACTTGTTTGGCCATCCAATCAATCGCGACTGCATCCTCGCGATCCATCCAGTGGCCCTTGCCGGGATAGATTTTGGCGAAGTGGTGATAGCCGCCTTGGTCCGCCGCCTGTAAGGCCGCCAATTCGCCTTTCCATTGGACGGCGATTTGATTGCGTTTGTATGCAGCGTCCTTGCCACCGACCTGCAGTGCGAAAGGCACATTGCGTAGACCTTTGGCAATGGTTTCGTTGGGGTGTCCCGCCATCATTGCGGCGGCGGCCCAGTAGTCGGACATTCTTGGTGCGAGCTGATAAACGCCATCGCCGCCGGCGGAGTAGCCCATCACGTAAACACGGTTCCAGTTCACGTCTTCGACCGCGACCATGCCCTCGATCAGTCGCTTCAGCATGATGTCGATGTGTTCCTGATGCCACAGGTTCCACGTGTCGGTAGGGGCTCGCGGGGCGACGTAGATTCCTTTGTTTAGGGAATAAAGGTTCTTTTGGTTTTCCCATTGTCGATCATTGACTGCTGCCGGAGCACCTCCACCGCCATGCAAAGAAATGTACAGGCTCCAGCCATCGGCCGGCTTTTTCCCAAAGGTCTTGTACGAAAACGGCATCGCCAATTCACCATGGCGGATCACGCGAGCTTTGATCTCAGCTTGTCGTTCGGCGCGAAGCATCGACAGGTTTCTCGCTGCAAGGAGTTCTCGTGCTGTAACCGAATCCGCTTTCGTCAACGGAACTTTCGCAAAGTCTTGTATGGCAAGCGGTTTCAAATTGTCGTTGGTCTTCAGCCACGACTGCATTTGTGAAATCGCATGCGCGGACGCGTTTGCGTCGATTTGGCTACGACGAAGCTGGGAATAACGCTGCGTTACATTGACGGCGGGGATCCAGTCCAGCTTTGGATTCCAAACGCAAGGGAAAGACAGTTCGGTCTTGCGGAAGCTGGCTGCATAGATCGCGTGTTGTGGATCGTCGGTGGCGGATGCGGCTCGTTTGAGAAACCAACCATCGTTGAGACGATCGCCTGTTGGTTCGGCCGCGCCGGTGAAATGCCATCCGTTGTCCCAGATTTCAACCCAAGAATGGTTGCCGCTGCCGTCCGTCCATAGCGGTGTTCCGACGAAACGGGCGGGCACGCCAACAGCACGGCATGCATCAATCAACAGAACCGATAGCCCGGTGCACGATGCGGTGGTTCCTTCGATCGACTCATAGGGACTTTGGTCGGCCTTGGCTCGTTTCGTCGAGTACCGTACCCCGAGGATGGAGAAGATGTTATGATTTAGGATCGCGGCGACTTCGCTTGTCGTTTTGGCGTCCGCGACGAGTGGCAGGAACCGCTTTCGAAAGTCGGCTCGCCAGTTGTCACGTCGCTCGTTGATGCTGGCATAGGGCAAAACGTCGTTGTGGAAAATGTCCAGCGGGATCGATTGGGCCCACCGATCCGATGTTCGTGACCGGTAAGCCAGATCGGTGTTTTCCAATAAGTAGTCCGCTGTCAGAGTTCGCAAGTCATCGTCGGGCATGTTTTCGATTAGAAACTCCATGCCCTTTCGCTGACTGGACGGCACCATCTGGAGTGCCTTTTCGATCTCGGCTCGGTTTTCGCCAGCGACCACCAAACGGGCATCGAGATCCTGCGGCGGATTCGCTTGAATGCCAGCCCCGAGAAACCCAGCGACTGAAAGACAAAACAGGAGTCGTTTGATCATCAACATTGAGGTCACCAAACACAGCGAAGAACATGAACGGGCACTGGGGGCTATTAAGAGAGCAAATAATGGGCTTCGTAAATAGCCGTAGAATCGGCGTCCTCGGCGTTGAGGAGGGGCGGTGACGTTAGTGGTTGAAGCTAAGTTCCTAGGCGATTCTTAGGTTGAGAGGTCTAAAGCCTTGGAGCTGAACGCTAGCATTTCCGTCGGTTAGCCATCCATTGTCAGGTCCTATTCAGTTCTAATTCTCTGGGTGCTGGCTTCCCTGCTGTCGCATGCGGTGCCTCTCGTCGGGAGTGGAATGGAATCGAATCGATAGACGTTTTTGGGGGCTGCAATAGTTGGAAGCAAGTCGTGGCACTTTTCGCGGATTGCCATCGGAGGTCGACTGACGGCCTTCCTCCAATACCGGTTGGATATTCTGGGGCGTGGTGCTAAACCTACGTGTTCGCTTTTCGGGCTTCTTCGCTTCGGTCTTTGTACGCACACACTCATGAACCCATCCACGCTAGACAACGCCGCCATCGCTGCTGTTTTTGAGGAACTCGCTGAGTTGTTGGAGTTTCGTGGCGAGAATCCGTTTCGAATTCGCGCCTATCAGAACGGAGCACGAGCGATTCGGGATCTGGACGAGCCGATTGCCCAGATCGCGAAAGATGAGAGTCGCAATTTGGCAGCGCTATCGGGAATCGGCAAAACGCTCGCTGAAAAGATCGGGGTGTTGTTAGAGACCGGGGCGTTGCCGCAGTTGATTGAGTTGCGTCAGGCGGTTCCTGAAGTCGTGATTTCGATGTCACGTATCCCAGGACTGGGTGCCAAGAAGGCCAGCAAGCTGTATGAGGAACTGGGAATCGAGTCTCTCGAGGACTTGGCCGCCGCATGTCGGGAGGGGCGAATCGCCTCACTGAAAGGTTTCGGAAAGAAAACCGAAGCGTCTATTCTGGATGGGCTGGCGATCGCCCAGGCTGCCGCGAGTCGATTGTATTGGTCCAAAGCAGATGAATTGGTGCAGGATTTGACGGATCACATGTCGCAGTGTGATACGGTCTCTCAAATGCAGTGGGCAGGCAGTTACCGTCGCGGCCGAGACACGGTGGGTGATCTTGACCTTTTGGCGGTAGCGGGAGACCGAGATGCTGCGATGGACCACTTTGAAGCTTTTTCCTCGCGAACGAGCACGATCGTTCGTGGTGATACGAAGATTTCGATTCGAGTGGCGAAGGCCTTTCAGGTCGATATGCGGCTAGTCGAACAGGATCAGTTCGGTGCGGCGCTGCAGTACTTCACCGGTAGCCAGGCTCACAACATTCATGTGCGTCGGCTTGCCAAGGAACACGGGCTGAAGGTCAATGAATACGGAGTGTTCCGTATTGAAGATGAGACTCGCGTGGCCGGTGCGACCGAAGAAGAGGTTTACGCGGCGATTGGTTTGCCGGAGATTGCGCCGGAGTTGCGTGAGGATCGGCAGGAGTTCGAGTGGGCGCGTCAGGGGAAGCTTCCGGAGTTGATTCAGACCGAAGACGTGCTGGGTGACCTGCACATGCACACTAGTGCTACCGATGGCCAAAACACGATTCGTGAAATGGCCGACGCCGCGATCGCTCGCGGGTTGCAGTACATCGCGATCACCGATCACAGTAAACGGGTTTCGATGGCAGGCGGACTGGACGGCGAAAAACTGCTGGCTCAGTGGGAAATCATTGACGAAGTTCGTAAAGAGTACGAAGGTCGACTGACGATTTTGAAAGGCATCGAATGCGACATCCTGGAAGCGGGCGGAATGGATTTGCCCGATGAAGTGCTGTCACAGGGTGATTGGATCTTGGCGAGTGTTCACTACGGCCAAAAACAACCGCGAGACCAGATCACCGATCGAATTCTCGGGGCGGTCGAGAACCCGCATGTCGACTGCATTGCCCACCCGACGGGGCGTTTGTTGAATCGACGCGATGCCTACGATGTGGATATGGACGCGGTCATGCAAGCGGCCAAGGAGCACGGCAAATACCTGGAACTGAACGCCAACCCGGCCCGGCTAGATCTCAACGACGTGCATTTGGCGGCGGCGAAACGAATGGGGATCCCGATCGTGATTAACACGGACGCGCACAGTGTTTTTGGGCTTGAGGTGATGCGGTTCGGCATCAAGCAAGCTCGCCGTGGTGGACTGACGGCGGCGGATGTGGCCAACACGCAAGCGGTCGACGAATTTTTGTCTTAGGGCAAATGCACATTCACGGTTACGAATCGAGTGCATGAATAATGTTGACAGTCAGCAGTGGTGTGATGTTGGCGTTGGGATGTGGGCCACTGCGGCTTTGCTCGATCGTGCGATTGTCTGATTTCACCTCTGCGATTCACAGGTGGGGCATGCTGAAATCGACTGATGCGCTGGTGTGACGCAGTGAAACGCGGTTGGCCCTAGTGGCGACCTTTTGGCCGAAGGTTTATATTCCCGAGCAGTGGCCCGCTTCAGCGAAGGACGCTGTCGCGAATTGCCAAATTTCACTCCATCGACCGACCCACGGGATTCGTCCTGATGAAAATTCACGAGTATCAAGGCAAAGAACTCTTCCGCGCCGCTGGCGTTCCCGTTTTGGAAGGGATCATGGTCACGTCGCCCGACGAGGCTGCCGCCGCTTACGACAAACTCGGTGGCAAAATTGCCGTCGTGAAAGCTCAAATTCACGCGGGTGGTCGCGGTAAGGGCAACATCATCGACAACCCGGACCAAAAAGGCGTGGTCCTTTGCAAGTCGGCTGACGAGGCGAAAGCCGCTGCTGCTGGCTTGCTGGGTAACAAGTTGGTCACGATCCAGACCGGCCCCGAAGGCCAAACTGTTTCGAAAGTTTTCGTCGAATCGGGCTGCGACATCGCTCGAGAGCTTTACCTCGGGATCGTCGTCGACCGGGCGACATGCAAGCCTGTGCTGATGGCCAGCACCGAAGGTGGTGTCGAGATCGAAAAGGTTGCCGAAGAAACACCTGAACTGATTTTCAAGGAAGCTTTTGACCCCGCAATCGGGCTCGAAGCATTCCAAATTCGCAAGCTTTGCAAAAAGCTCCAAATCGAAGGCCCCGCCGTCAAAAGTGCGTTCAAGTTCTTGACCGCCATGGCGAAGTTCTTCGTCAAGTACGACTGTGCGATCGCTGAAGTGAACCCGCTGGTTATCACCGGTGACGGCGAAATGGTCGCTTTGGACGCGAAGGTCACGTTTGACGAAAACGCGATGTTCCGTCACAAGGACCTCGAGCCGCTGCGTGACCTGAGCGAAGAAGAAGAGAGCGAAATTCGTGCGGGCAAAGCGGGTCTAAGCTACGTCAAGTTGGACGGCAACATCGCTTGCCTGGTCAACGGAGCGGGACTCGCGATGTCGACGATGGACATCATCAAATACCACGGCGGCGAGCCAGCCAACTTCTTGGACGTCGGGGGCGGGGCCAACGCGGCTCAAGTCACCGAAGCATTCCGCATCTTGTTGTCCGACCCGAACTGCAAGGGCGTGTTGGTTAACATCTTTGGCGGGATCGCTCGCTGCACGACGATCGCCGACGCAATTATTACGGCCAGCAAAGAAGTCGGTTTCACCGTGCCGTTGGTGGTGCGATTGGAAGGCACCGAGGTCGAAGAAGGCCGCAAGATGCTGGAAGACAGCGATGTCGACATCATCACCGCGATCGATATTACCGACGCAGCGAAGAAGATTGTCGCTGCCACCGCCTAGCGGCGGAGCCATTTAGCTATTAGCAGTCAGCTATTAGCTAGCTTTGTAAATCATGCAACTCTCAACTCGGCTGTTAGCTCGACGCTAATGGCCAATCGCTAACTGCTAAAAAGCTACCAACATGAGTATTCTGGTCGATAAGAACACCAAGGTCATCTGCCAAGGTATTACGGGGAATGCGGGCAAGTTCCACGCGATGGGTTGCCGAGATTACGGCACGCAACTCGTTGGCGGTGTCACACCGGGCAAGGGCGGCCAAGACGTCGAAGGCATGCCAGTTTTTGATACCGTCGAAGAAGCCGTGCAGCAAACCGGTGCTGATGCCACGATGATTTTCGTGCCGCCACCGTTCACTGCCGACGCGATTTTGGAAGCGGTCGATGCGGGGATTCGCATCATTGCCGCAATTACCGAAGGCGTGCCCGTCATCGACATGGTTCGGGTTTACGAAAAGGTCAAAGCAAGTAATTCGATCCTGATCGGACCGAACTGCCCCGGTTTGATCACACCCGGCGAATGCAAGATCGGCATCATGCCTGGTTACATTCACACACCTGGGAAAATCGGCGTGATGAGCCGCAGCGGTACATTGACGTACGAAGCGGTTTGGCAAACCAGTAACCTGAAGCTTGGCCAAAGCACCTGTGTTGGCTTGGGTGGTGACCCGATCGTGGGTACGAACTACATCGACTTGTTCAAGCTGTACCAAGAAGATGACCAAACCGAGGCGATCTTGATGATCGGCGAAATCGGCGGCAGTGCCGAAGAGGAAGCCGCTGCTTACGTCAAGGAACATGTCACCAAACCAGTTGCTGCGTTCATCGCTGGACGTACCGCACCTCCCGGCAAACGAATGGGCCACGCCGGTGCGATCATCAGCGGTGGCAAGGGAACGGCGGAAGAAAAGGTTGCCGCTCTTGAAGATGCTGGCATCGTTGTCGCACCAAGTCCAGCCGAGATGGGCGACGCAGTCGTGAAGGCGATGAAGAACGCCTAGCGGGCATCGCTCCAGTCGAAAACGATTCTGACATCGAATCATTTACCCAGAGTTCGCAACACGCGTCTCTGGGTTTTTTATTGGACCTTCGTGACTGCCTGGTACGTCAAAGCAGACTGCGTCAGTTTTGGCCTCGAAAGCTGATTTGCTTGCACCAACGGGGATGAGCCTTGCACTACAATCTTGGGGGTGTGAAATGCGCGTCCTATCGCGGATGCGTGGTGAAGCTGGGATTGTTGGGTGCTTTTCTTCGGGACTTATGTTCGATGCCGGAGCGTTGTTTCGGTGGGGCTGTTTGAATTGAAAGATAGGGGCGACGTTGATGGCGGATGGTGTCGTAAAGATTGTTTGTCCAGGCTGTAAGAAGCAACTGCAGATCTCTGCAACGCTGTTAGGTAAGCGGGTGAAGTGCCCGAGTTGCCAAAAGGTGATGGCGACGAAAGCAGCATCGGGAACAAAGCCGATTGCCGCGAATCAATCGCCCAAAGGTCAAACGCCCTCGAGTCAATCGCCGGGGAAGCCTGCGTCGCCAAAGCAAGTTTCGCCAAAGCCGCCGCCGACTCAAAAGCAGCCAGGTCCGCGAGGGTCCGCGAAGACAGTACCGACGAAAAAAGTACCTGCTCAAAACACGGCACCTAAACGCCAGCCTGTGACGCCTGCCGCCACAGGATTCGACTTTGGCGATTTGCCCGCGGTTGCGGTGTCCGGCGCAGCGAACTCGCCCTTAGGAAACGGGCCTCTAGGACCAGTATCGGGGTATGCGCCTTTGGCGGGTGGAGCAGTGCCAAAACGTCCCGCCGGGGTTCGCGGTGCGGGCGGTGGATCGAAGCCTGTTGACCTCATGCGATTTGGTTTTCACTTTGCCGTTGCCGGCTTAACGCTGGTTACTCTAGTGGTGAGTTTGCTGTGCGAGCACCCTCTGTTCATTGTTGGAGTGTTCCAGTGCGTGCTCGCATCGATCGTCATCGGGTTGCTGTTTATTCCTCGCTTGCACCTGATGAAACGCGTCTTCGGCGCCGTTTCAGAGACTGGCAAGATGTTCGCTCAGGCGGCTGCGGGACTAGGAACGGCTGGTGTTGCCGGGATTGCGATTCTGGCTATTACCAAAGGGGTGTTTCGGCTTGGCCGCAAAGGCGGTTCCGGAGACCTTGACCTCAGCGGCATGTCGATGTCGGGAGTAGGGGCAGCCATTGGCGGGCTGGTTGCGTTCGCTCTGGTCATCGCGATTGTTATCGGGATTTGGTATCTACTCGGGATCGCCAGGGCGATCGCGATCGCGTTTATGTTGCAGTGCTCGTTCATGCTTTTGATGCTGACGATTCAACTCGCAAGCGGAAAACCTGTCGGCCCTAGAGGGTTTTCGAACAACGCTGAGATGGAGTCTCTTAGGATGGAGCGTGATAAAGACACCTATCGCAACGGTAATCCGCACGGGAATCTGTCCGGTCATTCGCCTCGTGGGCCAAAGCCAGGGTTTCAATCCCCCTTCGCCCCTGGGCCGATTTCGCTGGGTGGGCCACCAAGTACGGTCGTAGAGATCAGGCTGGATTTTGTTGACGCCGATGCGGCCGAAGCGATTCAGAAACGCGTGGTCGAAAGTATGTCAGTAGGCGAGATGCGGGCCCAAAGAGGGATAAGGCGACTGCGTCTTTGGATTCGCTACGATCAGCCGGTGGATGCCTTGACGCAGTGGATCAAAGAAAATCAGGTGGCTGAGGTCATGTCATCGGATGCTGATAAACGAGTCATCCACTTGAAGCAAATAGCTCCCTAAAGCCATGGCGTTGCGTTGTTGCCAACGGTTGCCCTGAAGGATTTGCTTCCTGAGACAACGGTGATTTTTGAAATCGCTTACAGCATTAGTGATTTGCGATTGGAGGCCGCAGCGATTGTATTTGCGATCAGATTGGTGTTGATGTTGGGTCGTTTTGCAGTCGGGTGGGGTGGTTTTGAATTTGGTATCTTGAGTAATCACTTCGGTCTGCTTGCAAGGGAGTTTCCCGGTGCCCGTACGATTTAAATGTCCTCAATGTCAGACGGAATTGCGTGCCCGTGATTCCGATGTGGGGAAGAAGGCCCGGTGCAAGCAATGTCAAACTTCGATGCGTATCCCTTCCCCGCATCCAAGGCAGTCTTTGGCAAACCCGCCGGCAATCAAGGCGGAGGATTTGGCGGCAGCCCCATCACCGCTAAAGGTTCCGTCGCCGAAGGATCTAATTGATCAGAGAGATGTATCGCCAGTCGATCCTCGCGTGGCTTCGCCGGCGTCGTGTGACAACGATGATCTGTTTGGCAGTCTTCCGGAGTTTCATCAGGTGGAGCATGCTGTGTTGAAACCACGCTTGGCCGATAGCGACTTTCGCGATGCGATGGCTCAATCGCATGATTGCATCGATCAATTGGAAGCCGATTCGGCAGGAGTGGGCTCGGTTGCTTTTGATGCAGTAACGGCTGGTCGTGGTATCGATCCCGCGGTCACGACGACGTCCGCTTCCGAGTCTGACGAGGTTTCGGACTATGCGACGATGGAGGAGATGGTTGCGGCCGCGTTGCAAAAGCAGCAGCGTCGTGACCGCGCCGCGATCGCTGCCAAGATGACTGTGCCCGAGATCCAAAACGCGTTCCGGGGCGAGATGGTGGACTTCGATCACGCGGCCACGGTCAATGGTCGTTCGCTATCGGTTGCACTTGCCGTTTTGGTTTTGCCGATGATGTTTTCGGTCGCTGTGTTATTGATCACGATCGTGATGGTGGGCCTGCCCTTGGGGTGGATGCCGATTGAGTTTGGTACTGTTTTGAAGTACGGCGGCCTGGTCTGGTATCCGCTGGCATGGTGTTTGTTGTTGGCTGCTTGGATTCCGGTATTCAACCTGGTTAACGCGGCCCTTTCAGTCTTATTGCACGGCGCGGAAGAATCGTCATCACGACGGACGTTGACGCCGGACAATCAGCCGGTGATGTATGAATTCGTAACCCAGGTCTGTCAAAAGGTCGGTGCACCTGCGCCAACAAAGATTGAGCTGGACACGGACTTCAACGCATCGGCCTCGTTTCGCCGCGGTTGGGCAAGCATCGGTAAGGACGACCTTGTTTTGACGATAGGGATACCGCTCATCGCGTGTCAAAACGTGGGCCAGCTTGCCTCCGTTTTGGCGCATGAATTCGGTCACTTTCGGCAAGGCAGCGCTATGCGGAGCAACTACGTCATTCGATCGATGACGGGGTGGTTTATCCAGCGGGCAAAGTGGGGTCACTTTCGTGCCGAGGTAATCAATTACTGCCAAGATTCAGAGGACAGTAATAGTTCACTCCTCGCGATTTTCTCGTTCATTGGATATTTGGGACGCCAGATCATGCTTGGTTTTGGGATGGCCGGTCATGCGTTGGCTGGGTCGCTGTCCCGCGAGATGGAGTTTGACGCCGATCGCCATGCGGTGTATTTGGCGGGCACCAAGAACTTTATTGAATCCTCGGCGATGCTGCAGAGGTACGGAGTCGCTCATGCGATCACGATCGACAATCTGCGAGAGCTTTATCTCGGCACCGGGGTGCTGGTGAACAACATTCCTCGGCTCATGCTTCACATCGGCAAAACCATGCCGATCGATGTGATTCGTCGGATTGCCGATCAGAAGCAAAACGAACGAGAAGAGCGGTTCGACACGCACCCGCCGACTCGCGACCGGGTCAACGCGGCCAGGCAAGCCAACCAGTCAGGCATCTTCGATTGCAAGCGTCCGGCTTCGGACCTGGTCCGAAATTGGGCGGCAACGTGCCAGGAGTGCACGCTCGATTTCTATTCAGACGTCCTGCATCGGGATGTGTCAGCAGACCAACTGACCCCGATCGAGGATGTGTTGTCCTCGGAGCACCGGTTGTTGTTAGACACCCAAAGATAGTTCCAGCCAGTGCCTATGCGACTGGCTTGCGACTTGTGGTTGGCGTCGGCTACTGGTGGCTCTAGATGTTTAGAGTTTCACGCCATGTTTTCGCCATCAACGCGTGGCCAGCTAGGCTGGGGTGAACACCGTCACCTGCCCAATAGCTTGGTTTGGCAACCTTGACGGCCTCGTCAAACATTTCTTGGAACGGCACGCGTTCAAGAGACAAGCTTGAGGCGACTCGTCGGGCTGCTTCAAGCCGCTCAGTGAACTCGGGGAACCAGTTGTCTTTGACCGCGCCGCATCGCAGGACGAACGGTTCGCAGATCACGATTCGGGTCTCGGGCAGCTTGGATTGGGTTTCTTTGATGAGTTCCGTGTAGCCGTTTTCGTAATCCTCAACCGTGCCGTCGTAACGACCGTTTAGCTTGTGCCAGATATCGTTGACGCCGATCAAGATGCTAAGGACATCGGGCTTTAGGTCGATGCAATCGGCTTGCCAGCGTTTGGCCAAGTCAGGGACTTTGTGGCCGCTGATGCCCCGGTTGTGAATCTGTAGGTTTTGGCTGGCTTGGTCTCGCAAGAGTTCGCTAGCGATCAACAGCGGGTAGCCTCGTCCCAGAGATCGGGGGGCGTTGGCGGATTGATTCTTGCGGTCGCGTCCAGCATCGGTGATCGAGTCACCTTGGAACAGGATGACCGCGGTCTTCTTGAGTGTTTGACTGTCAGTTTGAGCTGACGCTTGTGCGGTTGTCGCGTCCAATGCCGATGCGGCTTCGGATTGGCTTAAAACGCTCGCAGCAGCGACGGAAGCGGCTGCGGCTTGGAACATGCGACGACGGTCAATGGAGTGGTTGGATAGCAACGGTGGCTCCTGCAATGGATTGCAAAACGGGGTGGGATTGCCGGTTTGGAAGGGACGCCCATCATAGTCACAATCGATGCCGCTTTGTTGCAAGTCAGACCAGCAAGATTCTGATTCGTTCCTAAAAATTCGGACGTGAGGCGCCGAACGTCTTGCGAGCGAGTGAACGAAAATTATCTTCCTTGCGTCGCTAGACCGCCGTGGATTCTTTAACCAGTAATTGATCGACCTCGTTGCTGACGATCACGCCGTAATTGATCGCGCCTAACCAGCCGCTCATGATGATTCCGACGCTTCCGGCGTGGTACATGCCGGTAATTTGTTGCGAGAGGGCCCGACTGACGGCAAGTCCTTCGAACTTGGTACCAAAGCTTGCACCGGATTCGTGCATCGTGTAGTGCTTGAACGTGCGAGGTGTAGCCGCCTCGGCGCGGTCGATTTTGTTGCGGATGCCGGGGATGTACTTCTCCAGTGCATCGATCGTGGTGTCGACTAGGTCTTGTTTGCTGGCGGCGTAGTCTTCCTCATTCAGATCCGCCCAGTCGGACCAGTTTGCATTGGTACTGCTGACGATTGCGTATCGTTCTTTTTTGGTTGGGCGCGTTCGTGGGTAGTAGAAGCTGAAGGTTCGTGAGGTGATGTCTCGGCTTAGTAGCAGGTCGGTGCGGAACTCTTTGGACGTCGACGTGAAGAAGAGGTCGCCGGAGGATTCGTCGATCTCCTCGCCTGGCTTGAGCGCCATGTAGACCTGGGTGCTGGAGTTGTTCAGTCGAACAGCTTGGGTTTGTTCAACGAAATCGCGGTCCAGCTTTTCGGTACCGATCATCTTCAGGATGGTGGTACGCAGGTTAGCGTTGCTTACCACGGCGCGGCATTTGATCGAGCGTCCGTGAACCTTGACTCCCGACACTCGGGTGCCGTTGATCGGGCTGTTGGAAACTTCAATTTCTTCCACTGGGCAATTGATGCGAATGTCGACGCCGTTGGCCGTCAGTTCCTTTTTCATGCGGGCGATCAGATCGTCGGTTCCGCCTTCATAGATGAAGACGCCCTTGTTCATGAAGTTGCTGAACACGATCCCATAAGTGATTGCCGGATCTTCCAGCGTGGAGCCGTTGGCGTAGGTGATCGGTTCCATCAACAAGCGGACGACATCGTCGCGTCCGGGGAAGAAACGGTCGAACAATTGACGCGTGGTGGTCGATTGGTCGTCATAGAAGTTCATGCCGCGGGCGGTGTCGAAGAACTCGTTGACGGTTGGCTCTTCGATGCCAAACTTTGAAACCAACAGACGTGTGAAGTCTTCGCGGTTGAAGGTGGTTGTCAGCGAAAATTGTGGGTTGTCGAACCGAATGTTTTTGAGCTGAACGATGCGATCAGCGATATCGCGGCTCCAGTACCGACGACATGATTTGACCATGCCATAGGGAAAACCGTGCAGCGAAATGTCGAACGTGTGACCACCGGGTCGCAAGAACCACGTCGCGAGTCCGCCTAGTTTGTAATGTTGTTCAAGTAGCAACACTCGGTGCCCGGCGCGACCCAAGATGTTTGCCGACGTCATTCCGGCCAGACCGCTACCGATGACCACTACGTCGTACTCGTCAGCGGCGTCTTTGAGGAAGTCTTTTGCCATGGTCGAAATGAAGTGCTTAGAGTGTTAGGGAAGTGTTTGGTCGGCCGGTTGTAGTTCGGCGTAGACACCGATCTGGTTTTCAGACGGAGCCTTGTCGCCGAATAGCAAAAGCGATTGTTCGCCAACGAGCCAACGTTCATCGAGCAGCCGAATGGATTGATCCGCGGCAACGATGACACGATCTCGAGCGATGCCTGTACTAATGACATCGTGGGATTGGCGGAAGACGAGTGTGTGGTCGTCCGGCAAAATCGTCCCCATTCGTTGGTTCGAATGGTCGCTGCGCACCAGTGTAGAGATTTTCCAGCGTTCGTCGCGGGGATCTTCTGCAATCCGGATCGTGACGATGGATTCCCCGGGGGGCACGCCAATCGCTGAATACCATTCGGGTTGCGTTTTCCCTTGAGGAAGCAGCGTGCTGTAAGCAATCCGGTAGCGTGATGCGGAAGGAACGCTTTGGCTCCACCGATTGGCGGGTGACGGCGTGTGAACCCGGAAGCGGTACGTCAGTGGCGTGTCGGTCGGGACGCGCACGGCGGCCAGTTGATCGGCGGGAACCTCGCCTAGGTTGCCGACTTGTCGCCGAAGCCGGTGCAGTTCCCCTTGCGTCCGCTGCAGCCGCCAGATCGACAGGGCGTTACCCGCCACCAGGGCCAAAATCGTGCCGCTGATCAACATCGATCGCAGTGACCATCGCAGCCTTTTTCTGGGGCCAGAGGGGCTGCTCGGCGGTGGGACGGAGGTTGTCATGGCAGGATTGTACGATGGCAGCAACCGAAGATGGGGAACCACAAAAACCCGCGTGGGCGTTGAGGAAATCGAGCTGGAACGCTACGTTTTGCTGTCCTATTGCACACTCATCGAACGAACACTCCCTGTGTCCGTTGGTTTTGGAATCAAAGTATCGTGATCGCCCCCACACTCACATCGCAGCTTCCCGATGACCAGCGGATTGTCATCACTGGAATCGGTCTGACAGCCCCTAACGGCAATGATTGGCAGTCTTTTCGCCAAGCATTGCTGGAGAAACGTAGTGGGGTGCAGCCGTATGAAATCCGCTATTTCGGCAAGACTTTGGCTGGCGTTTGCGACTTCGACGTCAAGAAATATCAGTCCAAAAAAGACGTTCGGCGTGGTACCCGTGCCGGTAGTGTCGGGGTCTACACCGCGAATGAAGCGATCGCCCATTCCGGCTTGGATTGGGAAAATGTCGATCGTTCGCGAGTGGGGATCTACGTTGGTGTGACCGAGCACGGCAACGTGGAGACCGAGAACGAGATCTTTGTGATCAAAGGCTTCGATTACGACACCAGTTGTTGGTCGCACCACCACAATCCGCGGACCGTTGCCAACAATCCAGCGGGCGAGATCGCACTGAATCTGGGCGTCACCGGGCCTCACTACACGATCGGAGCCGCCTGTGCGGCGGGCAACGCGGGCATCATCCAGGGGGCACAAATGCTGCGTCTTGGTGAGTGTGATCTGGCGATCGCCGGTGGGACGAGCGAGTCGATTCACACGTTTGGTATTTTCGCTAGCTTCAATAGTCAAAACGCGTTGGCGACTCACGAGGATCCAACACAGGCGTCACGCCCGTTTGACAAGAAACGTAACGGGATCGTTGTTGCCGAAGGAGGTTGTTTGTACACGCTGGAACGCTTCAGTGACGCGAAAGCTCGCGGGGCCGAGATTTACGGCGAGCTGGTCGGCTACGCGATGAACACTGACGCGACCGATTTCGTGCTGCCCAATCCCGAGCGGCAAACCCAATGCGTCAATATGGCGTTGAAGCGAGCGGGTTTAGCGGCGGATCAAATCGATATCGTCAGCACCCACGCGACGGGCACGATGAGTGGCGATTCGCAAGAGTGTTTGGCACTTCGTCAGGTCTTTGGTGAATGCAAGAATACTCGCATCAACAACACCAAGAGCTACATCGGTCACGCCATGGGCGCGGCCGGTGCGTTGGAATTGGCCGGTAATTTGGCGGCATTTCATGACAACGTGGTGCATCCGACGATCAACGTAGATGATCTCGACCCGAATTGTGATCTGCCTGGTTTGGTGCTCAACGAGCCTCAAGACAAGCCTCAGGTCGACTACGTTTTGAACAATTCGTTCGGGATGTTGGGCATCAATTCGGTCGTGATTGTCGGCCGGGTTTAGTGATTCGGGCTGAGTGGCCCGCGTTTCCCACCTGCTACTTTTAGCAACTTTCTTTGATGGGCTTGTGCGACAGCCCGTCGGGGCCGAAACTATTGCCCCACGTTAATACTTTTGTGTTCCTAGAAAATTCCTCCTGCTCGCACTATCCATGACCCCCGCTGAAATCCGCGCTGAAATCATCGACATTCTTGACGACATCTCTCCTGATGAGGATCTCGACGGGTTAGACGACCAGAAAGCATTCCGTGATCAACTCGAACTCGATTCGATGGACTTTCTTGATATCGTGATGGAATTGCGTAAACGTCACCGTGTTCAGATTCCTGAAGAAGACTACGGCAACCTGGCGAGCATGCATTCGACGGTGACTTATCTTGAACCCAAGATGAAAGACCTCTAGGAGTGTGAAAGGTAGATCAGGGCCACAGGACCACAGTGACGGTTCACTGGGGTCCTGTGGCCCTTTTTGCTGATCGCTTATATGTACGACACCATCATCATTGGCGCGGGAATGAGCGGTTTGGCGGCCGGAATTCGGCTGGCGCACTTTGACCAACGTGTCTGTATTCTCGAACGCCACTACACGATTGGTGGATTGAATTCGTTCTACCGCATGGGCGGCCGCGATTACGACGTCGGGCTGCATGCGATGACCAACTTTGCTCGCAAGGGCGACAAGCGGGGCCCGCTGGCCAAGCTAATCCGGCAGCTCCGTTTTGGTTGGGAAGATTTCAAGTTGGCCGAACAGATCGGCTCGTCGATTCGATTTCCCGGCGTTTCGCTTGACTTCAATAACGATATTGAAATGCTCGAGAGCGAAATCACGAAGCGGTTCCCGGATCAGATCGACGGTTTCCGGTCGTTGTGTGCATCGTTGTTGGACTACTCCGACATGGATGGGGGAGCCCCTGACTTCATGCGCAGTGCCCGTGAAGTGATGGCGGAGCATCTGACCGATCCCTTGTTGATCGAGATGTTGATTTGTCCGCTGATGTGGTACGGCAACGCTCGTGAAAACGACATGGACTTCGGCCAGTTCTGCATCATGTTCCGCGCCTGTTATTTGGAAGGCTTCGGCCGTCCGTATAAGGGTGTCCGCGTCATTTTGAAGAACCTGGTGCGGAAGTTTCGCGGTCTCGGCGGCGAACTCAAGCTTCGTCACGGTGTGTCAAACATTCACGTCGACAACGGGCGGGCCGTTGGTGTCGTTCTTGATGACGGAACGGAGATTCAAGGGAAGCGTATTCTGTCGTCCGCGGGCAACATTGAAACCATGCGGATGTGTGACGACATCACGACACCCGAGGTTGCCAAAGCCGGCAAGCTGTCGTTTATCGAGTCCATTAGTGTGCTGGATCGGGATCCAAAGGAATTGGGTTTCGATCGCACGATTGTCTTCTATAACGATTCGGAAAACTTCCACTGGAAGCGACCTGATGACTCGTTGTGTGACGCACGGACCGGTGTGATTTGCAGTCCGAACAATTACATCTACGACAATGACGAAGGGCAATTGCCCGACGGCATTGTGCGGATCACGACGCTGGCAAACCACGATCGTTGGTGTGAGCTTCCCGAGGCTCAATATCAAGCCCAGAAGATCACGCAGTACGATTCGGCGGTTGCATCGGCGGTTCGATTCATGCCCGATTTTCGATCCAATGTGATCGATACAGACGTCTTTACACCCAAGACGATTCGTCGCTTCACCTGGCACGATAACGGTGCTGTGTATGGTGCGCCCGATAAGCAGCTCGATGGCGCAACGCACTTGCCGAACGTCTTTCTGTGCGGAACCGATCAAGGCTTTGTTGGCATCGTCGGGGCCATCGTCAGTGGCATCAGCATGGCAAACCGCCACTGTTTGGCATCGGATCTCTAGGTCAGATCTGAAGACGTGGAAATAGCAGGCGGGCTGGAAGCGGTCACGCGGCGGTCTTCACGCGTTTGATGGTTGCTTTGTCTCGGTTTGGGCTGGTTTGAGCCAGAACGCTTGTTTCATTGCGGCCCTCGTTGCTGGGCTGGACCGGTTCGCTCTTCGGCGTTTGTTAGCGTGTTCAGTGGCGCATTTTCGCTCGGGGTATTTCAACCGCGCATGAAAAAACCCTGCCTGATGAATCAGACAGGGTTCTTATTTAAGTCGCTAGAGACTCAACACAGACTAGATGTCGGTGTTGGCATCTGGCGTTGGAGCTGGAGGTGCTGGTGGAGCATCTTCTTCAGCGGCAGCGTCTGCTGCAGGATCTGCAGCTGGAGCGGCAGGAGCTTGGTCGCTGCTGCTAGGAACAGCGTCGCCAGCCGATGGGGCAGCTTCGGCTGCTGGAGCAGCTTCGCTAGCACCGGTCGAAACGCTACCAGGAACCAAAGTTTCGCCTGGAGCTAGTTCGAAGCCTTCGCTGCTAACTGGAGCCGATTCCATGACGGAACCTTCCATTACTGGAGCAGCGCTGCCACCGCAGCAAGGAGCTGCTTCGACTGCAACTGGTGCAGCTTCGCAACCGCAAGCTGGTTCTGGAGCAGCTTCGCAGCCACAAGCTGGTGCTGGTGCAGCTTCGCAACCACAGGCTGGAGCTGGAGCAGCTTCGCAACCACATGGTTCTGGAGCTGGTTCGCAGCAAGGAGCTGGTGCTGGTTCGCAGCAAACTGGTTCGCAGCATGAGCTAGCCTTCTTAGCCTTCAACTTCGCAAGCAAGCCGCCACCACAACCGTGGGACTTCAAACCTGAGAAGAGGCCGCCCGACGAAGCGCCAGCACAGTTCTTGGAGAACAACTTGCTGAACAAGCCGCCACCACAACCACCGGCTTGAGCAGCACCACTGAAGATTAACGAAGCGCCTAAGACCAATGCGAAGGCGGCCGTTCCTTTCACCAAATTCCGATTCATGTACATCTCCCAAAAGGTTCGGAGTGTTCGGTGCGATCCGTATTCGCACACCTAATTAAAAAAGGTGTATTCCGTCCACCCCTGTGATTCGATTCACTAGGAGTCGCAACACGCTGTCGCAGCTCCCAACTCGATTCTCAGTTCCCTCTCCATGCGAATGTGAGAAAAGGGGATTTGCGGAGATTTTGCCGCCTGAGTTGAGTTCGGGGTTACAGTAACTCCAGGTCACCCGATGTCAATTGCCTAGAGTTCCCAAAATTACAACTTCCAACTAGGCATGTCGGGGAGGAACTCGATCTGACCGGACGCACTTGGACGGGTGTACCCGTCCCTATAGCGGGCCGGCAAGTCGCCTAAGGGTAGGAATGGCGTCTTTTGGTCCACTTAAGGGCGCCTGTGGTTCCCGGGTTGGCGGGGCCTGGTCGCACCACGGCTGTTTCACGTCCGCGGTAAACCGCTGTAAAGGCGTTGGGACGTCCAAACAGCGGGCTCAAAAATCGCGGAATTATCCGGATCAGCGTGCGGCGCTTGGTGTTGTCGCGTTCGGGCCTGTGGAATTCGGGCCTTGTGCGGTTCGAGCCTCAGGTTGGCCTCCGAGCACTTGAGCCATCAGGTCGCCGTTCTCGAAATCCAGAACCAATGGTGGTTGATTAGGTTCCATTTCGAGGATCAGACCGGAAATTTTGTACTCGCCGCCTTGCATCACGACGGACCAGACGACTTGATAGCTTTCGGATGCATCGGCGGCTGATGCGTCACCTGACGTGTTAGGTTCGCTCCAGATGCAGTGAACCAGGCGACCGCTGGCGGCGTTCGTTCCGGCCGCTGGGTCTACGGGCATTGGGGTGCTGCGTGTGACGGTGAAACGGGCGTCTGGCGATCCGATCGGTTGGACGACTTGGCCAACTCGTTTCAGTTCGGCTTGTGCTCGGTCGGTTAGCAGCGACATCGCGTCATGGTTTTCGCCCCCACGACGGATTCGATCGAGAAACTGACTGACAACGGCTTCGGCGTCTTCGGCTGAGCCAGCGGGAGCGAGTTGAGCGGTGGCGGTTGCCGGTGCGTTGTTAGCGACTTCTTTTTGTCCGCAGCCCACGGATGTACCTAGCAGCAACACACCGGCGGCAAGGCAGCGGGTGAGTCGAGGATGGCGAGCGGTCATTTGATTGCGTTGGGCTTCAACGAATAGGGTGGAAAACGCCATGGTTCGGTTCGCGACAGTTTGAGGTGTGTTTGAAACGGAATCTAAGCGAACAACATCATCCGCCGATGATCCGGGGATACGAATTGGTTAGCCAAACTGTCAATATCGATCCGATGTTATCGTCTTCAGCGTCGTTCGAATTGTGGAGAAAATCAGTTAACCAGGGCCAAACGGACGGTGGCATCCGGATTGAGCTAGACCTCGCCGGTTCGCTTTCTTTATCGAGGGGAAACCTGGAACGTCGCGTAGGTAGGAGCGGTCGGTTTAAAAGCTGCCGCCTTTGCTCGCGTCGCCAGGGCAACAGATGAGGGGCCAGTGCAATTGGTGCTGGCACGAACGTATCGGGAGATTCACTCGAATGTCGATTAAAGATAAATCTTCGCCTAGCTTGTCGGTCTTTCGAGGGGACACCGATGCGCCGCCGATGGAAGCACCGCGGATTTTGGTTTCTCGGCTTAGTGCGATCGGTGATGCAATTTTGACCATGCCAGTGGTGTGCTGCATTCGCGAAGCTTTCCCCGACGCCTTCATCGGCTGGGCGGTCGAGTCGAAGGTGGTGCCCGTCGTTCAGCATCATCGTGCTCTCGATACGGTCATTGAATTGCGATCGGGGTGGTACCGATCGTTGTCATCGATGACCGAAACGCGAAAGCACCTGCGAGACTTGCAGTTTGATCTCACCATCGATTGCCAGGGCAGTGTTCGCTCTTCGTTGGCGTGCTACCTGAGTGGTGCGTCGCGGCGGATTGGATTCAGTGGAAAGCACTTTTTTGATTGGAGCGGTATGCTCAACAACGAAAAGGTCTCGCCGGTCTTTCATCACCAAACGGATCGAGCGTTGGAATTGCTCACGCCGTTGGGAATCCACCATCCCAAGATTCAGTGGGAATTGCCGATTGAAAAGTCAGATCTAAAATGGGCGAATGATTTCCGATCCAAAATTAAGTCATCGAAGGTAGCGATTTTAAATCCGGGTGGTGCTTGGGCATCAAAGCTTTGGGAGCCTGATCGATTTGCGTCCACAGCACGTTATCTGGCGGATCGCTATGGTTATCACAGTTTGGTCGTTTGGGGCACCTTCGAAGAGCGGTTGATGGCGGAGCAAATTGTCGAGCTTTCCGAGGGAACGGTCTCGCTTGCACCCGATACGTCACTGAAAACGCTCGCCGCGCTAATCAAAACAGCGGACTTGTTTATCAGTGGTGATACGGGGCCGCTGCATATGTCCGTTGCCGTTGGGACCAAGACGATTGGTTTGTATGGTGCGACTAAGCCCGGTGATAGCGGTCCCTATGGGCAAGTGGCACTGCAGTTGCAGTACGAATCGGGAAGTCGACGGCATCGACGGGCCGCAGACAATCGCGCGATGCGGGCGATTGGCGTAGAGCATGTTTGTGCCGTTGTTGACGAGATGCATGCGACGAAGACGGTGGCACGGGCTGCCTAGTGGTTTCGGTAAGATTGATCTTCAGGTGGTCGACGAAGCGACAGGGCGGGTTGCCAAGTAAAGGCGGGCTGCCAAGTACTTGTCTCGCTGTCAATTTCTTGAAGGTCTTTTGCTTTGAAGTCTAGCGAATCCCATTCGGTACCCGGGCTGCATCCAGCCAACAAGGTTGTGTTGCCGCCAATGCGATGGGTGGACCGGTTCACTGACTTGTTGGACACCAAGTTTCATATTCCAGGAACGAAGATCCGCTTTGGTGGCGACTTCTTGTTGGGTTTATTACCCGGTGCGGGTGACGGAATCAGCTTAATGATGTCCGGTCTGCTGATCGCGACAATGGCGAAAAATGGTGCCAGCTTCCGATTGGTAGTTCGAATGTTGGGCAACGTGATCGTTGATGCCATCGTCGGCACAGTTCCAGTGGCGGGGAATGTGTTCGATTTGTTTTTCAAAGCGAACACTCGTAATCTCGCTTTGATGCGAGAGTATTACGAAGAAGGCAAACACACCGGTCGATCCTGGCCTGTGATTGCAGCGATTTTGGCGGTCATTATCGCCGTGTTTGCAGGTTTGTTTTTGCTGATCGCTTGGTTGCTACGTGAAATTTGGCAGCTCATCTTTTGATGACGGACGGATCCAGCGATCAGCCAGGCAGCAAAACAGTCATAGCCAGGTTAGGCGGGCATCGCTTCTTGACTGATGTACCAAGTTGGTGACTCAATCAGTTGGGACGGGATCGTTTCGACTTGTCGGTCATGGTTCCAAACTTGGTCGAGTGCATCTTGCTTATTGGCACCGCCGATCAAGAACCATTTCTGGCGGGACGAATTGATGGCCGGTGCGGTTAGCGTGTACCGATAGGCGTCAAATTTGTCGACGAAGTTTTCGACAAACCATCGTTGTTGCTCGTGAATTGCCTTGGTTTGGGGGAACAGCGAAGCGGTATGCGCGTCATCGCCCATGCCTAGCAGAGAGAGGTCCCATTGCGGCGTTGGCTGTCCGGCGAACGCGTCGCGAAGAACGGCTTCGTATTGCCGTGCGGTTTCGGCGGGGTCGTTTGGATCGACAGGAACCGGGTGCGCGTGGACGTGGTTTTCAGGCAAATGGTTGAGCAAAGCTTCGCACACCATGCGGTAATTTGAATCCTCGTGGTCATGCGGCACGTTACGTTCGTCGCCCCAGAACCAGTAGATATGATCCCAGTCGAGATCGCGTTTGGCCAGCAATTCGTAAAGTCGCTTTGGTGTGGATCCTCCGGAAAGCGAGACGCGGAAGATGCCGCGTTCAGAGATCGCTTCGGAAGCCAAGTCGCAAAAGGCGTCGGCGACGGTGGTGGAGAGTTCGTCTAGGGAAGCGAATGTGTGCAGGTCGGAAGGTTTCATGGTCGAGGCGTTTTAAGGAAAGTGTGAGATGCAAACACGACAGGTGGGATCAGTGGCGGTGAATGGCTTGAGAGGTGTCACCGCTTCGGGATCATTATTTGAAAACCGCTATCTAGAAATCGCTGAGTTCAAGCCAGCGTTCTTCCGTTTCACTGAGTTCGACTTCGATCGCTTTGACTTGGTCATGCAATCGAACCGCTTCGTCGGGATTGGTTTCGGTTAGCAATTTCGCGTTCACTTCACGCTTTTCTTCGTCCAGTTTGGCAATCTTGCGTTCGAGCGTTCGAAGTTCTTTGCCGGTTTTGCGTTGGTCGCGATGTTGTTTGCGTCCATCACCCCCGGAAGCTTTTGCGGGTGCTTTTCCGCTGGGCGTTCCAGCGGCTGCGTTGCGAATGCGTTCGCCATCATCGACTTCTTTTTCAACCGCTTCGCAATAGCTGTCGTAGCTACCGAAGTAATTTCGAACTCGTCCGTCACGGACTTCGATCACGTTGGTGGCCACGCGGGCCATAAAGTGTCGATCGTGGCTGGTGAAGATCACGGTGCCTTTGTAAAGCCGCAACGCTTCGGCTAACGCGTCGACGGTTTCAACGTCGAGGTGGTTACCCGGTTCGTCTAAGACCAACACGTTGGCGGTACCCAGCAAGAGGCTGGCCATGCACACGCGTGCTCGTTCGCCACCGCTAAGCACTTTGACTTTCTTTTGGATGGCTTCGTCGCGGAACAGCAATGCACCCGCCATCGCCAAGACGTCTTGCCGAGTGGTGTCCGGGTCGGATGCCATCTCGAGGTGTTCGAGAATCGTTTGCCGTTCATCGAGGCTGGTGTAGACGTGTTGGGCATAGGTGCCTAGTTCGATCCCATGGCCCCACTTCATGTTGCCCGCCATGGGCTCGAGTGAGTGGACCAAAGTTCGCAGCATGGTCGTCTTACCTTGTCCGTTGTCACCGACGATCGCGGCGCGTTGGCCGTGTTCGATCTCCAGCGAGATATCGGTGGCGACAATGTGTTCGGGCTTGCCATCGGAGGTCGCGGGGTAGCCGATCGACATGCCTTCGCAACGAACCGCGGTGCCTTGGCGAGGCTTGACCCGCGGGGCGCGAATGTTGACGGTGGGTTCGTCCGTTTCCAGTTCAACAGTTTGCAGCTTTTCGAGTTGCTTCGCTTTACTGCGGGCTTGGCTGGCGGTGGATGCGTTGGCGCGGTTCTTGTCGATGAACTGTTTGAGCTGTTTCTGTTTGGCGATGACGGTTGCGTTGACGCGGCGATCGTGTTCGCGGCGTTCTTCGCGAAACTCAATGAATTCGTTGATCCGACCTGGGAACATGGTCAGTTGCCCCTTGGCCAATTCGAGCGTTTGGCTGCAGGTGGCTTTTAGGAAGGCACGATCGTGACTGACGATCAGGGCGGCTTTGCCAAAATCACGCAGGAAGTGTTCCAGCAAAATTTGGGTCCGCAAATCCAGGAAGTTGGTCGGTTCGTCCAGCATCAGCAAATTGGGGTCGTGCAGCAGCAATGCCGCCAGCTTGACCCGAGTTTGCCAACCGCCCGACAGAGCCTTCACGGGGCCTTCGAGGTATTCCCCCTTCAATTCGAACTGGCCAGCGACTTGGCCGCATCGCCAATCCGGCGCACCGCTGTCTCGCATCAGGAAATCGAGGGCAGATTCACCCTCTTGGAATGGATCATGTTGCCGCAGATAGCCGATTCGAAGTGACGGGTGGTGGATCACTTCGCCTTTTTCGACTTCTTCTTCGCCGAGTAGGACGCGTAGCAGAGTCGACTTGCCGGCACCGTTGCGGCCGACAAATCCAACTTTGACGTCATCGACCAGGCTCACATCGGCTCCGTCGAGGAGGATTTGGTCGCCGAAGCTCTTGTGAGCATCGCGGAGCTGAATCAATACGGCCATGATTCCGGTTTTATTTCTGGAAACGAGTTTTTTTGTAAAGCAAGCGGTGAATTGAGGGAACGAAAGCCGTCCCTGAGTGCGTATTCAGGTGGTGAACACGCGCCGCCACGTGATGAACACAGAGGGTAACGAGAAAGCCGAAAAAGTTCACCCAGTCTTGTCTACCCACCTAGCTCCCTGTTCCTTAAAGTAATCGTCTCCATGCTCGCATACGTTCCCGCGGCACTCCATTGACCTCTTCAGCTGTCGGCATTTGCCGGTCGGACCGCTGCCACGCTCATGAATAGTTACTCGTTGGATTATATCGACGATCTGTATGTGCAATATGTGCGAGATCCGTCGAGCGTATCGGAAACTTGGCGACAGTATTTCGAACAGTTCCTGGTGGGGGCTGTGCGCGCCAATTCAGACCACCGCTGCGGGCAATGCGGGGGTGACCGCAGGGTCGTCTCGTACCCGCTCGTCCGGTCCAGTGGGCGGTTCAGGCCCAGTAGGTGGCGGTGCAGGTGCTGCCAAAGGAAACGGCACAGCTTCTGGACCTCTGCCCGTGGGCAGTACCGGTGACCAAAACGTTGACCAAGCTCTTTGGTTGGCGCGGATTCAGGACCGGATCGATCAACTGGTGCGAGAATACCGTGTCCGTGGTCACCTGATCGCGAATTTGGACCCGTTGGGACTGTTCGAGCACGCGTGTCCTGAACTGTCGCCGCAAAGTCATGGGCTGAGCGATCAGGATTTGGCTCGCCCGTTCGACAGCAGCATTCTGGAAAACGTATCCGGCAGCACGCTCGATGTAATTCTGAAAAAGCTGCAACAAACTTATTGTCGCTCGATCGGTGCCCAGTTCATGCACATCGACAATCGCAATATCCGCGATTGGCTACAGCGACGGATGGAAACGACGGAAAACCGTCTGGATCTGTCACACGAACGACAACGCCGGCTTTATACGCGGCTGGCTGACGCGAGTATCTTCGAAGAATTCGTGCGGCGCAAATTCGTCGGTGCCAAGACGTTCTCGCTCGAGGGTGCCGAAAGTTTGATCCCGCTGTTGGATTTGGCGTTGGAGAAAGCGGGCCAGCACAAAGTTCAAGAGGTCGTGATGGGCATGGCTCACCGCGGTCGTTTGAATGTGATGGCGAACATTCTGAAAAAGCGGGCGATGAACATCTTTTGGTCGTTTGACGACCCAACGCCCGAGTTGAGCCGTGGCGGCGGTGATGTGCGTTATCACCTTGGCTACAGCAGCGATTGGTTGACCGCGTCGGGCGACACGCTGCACATCTCGTTGTGTTTTAATCCAAGTCACTTGGAATTTGTGAACACGGTCGCGCAGGGACGAACGCGATGCAAGCAGGACAACCGAGAAGACGCCGCTCGGAAAGAAGTGATGACAATCCTGATTCACGGAGACGCGGCATTCGCGGGTGAAGGGATCGTCCAGGAAACATTGAACCTAAGCGAATTGCCCGGTTATCGAACCGGCGGCACGCTGCATGTGGTGATCAACAACCAGGTCGGATTCACCACGGAACCACAAGAAGGTCGCAGCACGACCTACGCGACCGACGTGGCGAAGATGCTGCAGATTCCGATTTTCCACGTCAACGGGGAAGATCCCGAGGCGGTGGCTCAAGTTGTTTCTTTGGCGATGGACTTCCGTAAGGAATTCCAGCGTGACGTGGTCATTGACCTCTACGCTTATCGCCGATGGGGGCACAACGAAGGGGACGAGCCGCGATTCACCCAGCCGAAAATGTACGCTGAAATTGATCGTCGCCCCGGTGTTCGCCAACAATACCTCAATCGACTGCTCAAGTTGGGCAAGATTACCGAAGAGGAAGCCGAGCAGATCAGTAAAGAGCGGACCGCGAAGCTGGAGACGGAGTTCGAAGCCAGTAAGAACGAAGCCTTCGTTCCGGATACGCAAACACTGGCCGCAAATTGGTTGGAGTATTTCGGCGGGAAAGAACCAACCGAAGTCACCGACACGACCGTCGAGGTCGAGAAACTCAGCGAGTTGCTCGATTCGCTGACTCGATTGCCCGAAGGGTTCTCGCAACACAAGAAGCTGAAGCGACCGATGGCCCAGCGTCGTGAAATGGCCGAGGGCAAACGGCCGCTGGATTGGGCAGCCGCCGAAGCCGCAGCGTTTGCATCGTTGTTGGACGAAGGACATCCGATTCGGATGACCGGGCAAGATTGCCAGCGGGGGACGTTCAGTCACCGGCATGCGGTACTTCACGACGTTAAGAATGGCGAGACCTACACGCCGTTGCAAAACTTGGGTGAAGGCCAAGCTCGTTTGGAACTTTACAACAGCCCGCTCAGTGAAGCGGGTGTGTTGGGCTTCGAGTATGGGTATTCCCTGGATTGTCCTAATGGGCTTTGCGTGTGGGAGGCCCAGTTCGGTGACTTCTGGAACGTGGCCCAAGTGATCGTCGATCAATTCATCGCCAGTGCGGAAGACAAGTGGGATCGCTTGTCTGGTTTGACGATGTTGTTGCCTCACGGTTTTGAAGGTCAGGGGCCGGAGCACTGCAGTGCTCGGGTGGAACGCTTCTTGGCGATGGCTGCCGAAGACAATATTCAGATCTGCCAACCAACGACGCCGGCTCAGCTGTTCCACATGCTGCGGCGACAGGTGATTCGGAAGTGGCGTAAGCCGCTGATTGCGTTGACGCCGAAAAGCTTGTTGCGACACGCCGAAGTGACCAGTCCGCTTGAGATTGTTGCCGGAGGTAGCTTCCAAAAGATCTTGCCGGATCGCAAAGTGCCGCTCGAAAATGCGCGGCGTTTGTTGTTCTGTACAGGCAAGATCTATTACGACCTGCTGAAGCATCGTCAGGATCTCGGGATCGAGAACGTGCCGATCATGCGTGTTGAGCAGCTCTATCCGCTGGCTTTGGACGAGCTGATGGCGACGCTGGAAGGATTGCCCAATGGAACTGAGATTCGCTGGGTGCAAGACGAGCCAGCCAACATGGGTGCTTGGCCTTACATGAAGCTGAAGTTCGGTGATGAGCTGAATGAACAGTTCCGCTTGAGCAAAGCAACTCGTGCTGAGTCGGCTAGCCCGAGTACGGGAAGCATGGCCGCACACAAGTTAGAACAAGCTGATTTGATCACGGCCGCGTTTGAAGGGCTGCCTGAATAAAAGGCGGCCTAGATCAATGACCGGTCGTTGATCGATTCGATCGCCGCCGAAGGCATCACGAAAACGTCGCACGGCTTTCGTAAGTGACGGGTTCGCCATCGCGAGGGTGGCGAATCGTCAGTCGTTGAGCACGTAGCCTCATGCACGGATCATCCACGCTTAAGGTTTGTTGTGATCCCAATCGGCCGTCGGGCAAGTACAGCGGGTCGCCGATAATCGGATGGCCGAGTGCCCACAGGTGGACTCGGATTTGATTGGTCCGGCCGGTAATGGGCGATGCTTGGATCAGTGCTTCACCGTTTTCCAGACGTTCAATGACTTCGAAATCGGTGTGTGCGGGTTGTCCGGCTGGGTCGCTGATTCGAGCACCTTTGGTATCCGACACGCCACCGTTTTCGGCGGCTTTACCGATCGCAAGGTGGCATGCGTGTTGTTGCCACTTTGGAGTTCTCGCTACCTGGGCGATGTAATGCTTCGTCACCAATCGTTGTTCGAATTGCGGCTGAACCAACGCCGCCGCCTGGCGAGTTCGGCATAGCACCATCACGCCTTGGGTATTGGCGTCGAGCCGGTGGGCTACCCGCAGCGTTTCGCCGGGGAAGTACGGCTTCAGCAATTCCGTCAATGTATTGCGATTGAAGCGACCGCTTGGATGGACGGCCATGGGCGCAGGTTTGTCGACGACGACGAGCCACTCGTCTTCGTGCAAGATGTTAATGCGACGGGCCACTGGTGGTTCGACGACATTAGGGGTGGTTTGTTTGAATCGTTGACCGGCTATGACAACTTGATTCGCTGAAACACGCTGGCCATCCAAGGTGATCTCGGCGTTATCGATCCAGCGTTCCCAGGCCGTTCGTTGTGTCGGTGGGTGATAGTGACTTAAGAATTCAATCAAAGTGAATTGGTCGAACGCCTGCCTAACTCGCATCACGCGATGGTGGGTGTACGGCTGGCAACCGGGTAGTTCCGCCAGATGGATGGTGCGATTCGACGTGGGGGCGGTCATGACGACTTCAGCAATCGAAACGCAGTGCGAATTGCATCGAAGCGGTAGATTTTCCGGTGACTGTGGTTGGGGCAGTTAGGATTCGGCATTGGATGGTCTCGGTGTACGAAAAAACCCGAAGAGCGGTGAGGCCCTTCGGGTTGATTCATCTAAACGAACGTAAGTTCGCGATTAGAGTCCAGCGTCGGTGGCTGGAAGTTCTTCCTTCTTGATCTTGTCGCCGAAGGTTTGGCCGTCTTTGCTCTTCAGTTCGTTGGCCTTCTTGAATCCTTCAAGGATCTTAGCCTTGGCTTCTTCGGGGCTGGCCTTGATGTAGTCTTTCGGGAAATCCTCACCTTTGAGGAACTTGTTTACGGCTTCGCCGTATTCGTTCCGTGCTTCGTCTTTTTTCTTACCTTTGACATGGCAAACGTAGCAGCCGGCTTTCTTTACCGATTTTTTATAGTCCTCCGAGGCATCGGACTCCAAAATCTGAGCTTTGAATTGCTTGCCAAATTCGCTAATTGCGAACGAAGGAGTTGCCATGCAGGCAAGAATGCCCATCACGAGAGCCATACGTTTCATCGAGTTTTCCTAAGTGGAGGTCGGGGTGGGTAACTAGGCGAGGATTCGGAACGTTTTCGTACGATTTTTCCGAGTGCCCTATTAAAGTCACTCAGAGGGGGGAATGTCAAATATTCGCTGCATGGGCATTTTCGGCAAGTTTCTTTCTTGGAATCCAGCAAACAATGAACCATCTTGACGGAAATCAGCCGGAATCATTTGACTCGTTGGAATGGATTCCGGCAACGGATCGGACCAACGGACCACCCAGCGGGGCGTACGGTCGTCGGCCCAGGTGGGTTCATCTGTTACCAAATCGTTCATGGTGACCGTTCGGGTTTGTCCGAATTCATCCCGGACCACCAATAGGGGGTCGCTCAGCGTGGTGTCCGTTTCATAAGCATTGGAGGCGCCTCGGATGCGTAGCCAATTGCTTTCCCGTTCTTGAGGCAAGGTGCCCGTGATTTCAACATGCGGGATTCCTGGATCGACGACGAAGACGCTTTCTTCAGCCCGTCGCTCGATTTCCACTGGGTAAGCGGCAGAGCCACCCAGACGCATCCGTATCAAGCCTTGCGGTGTGTAAGAGGTTAGCCGCTGTAATGATAGGCGGATCGATCCTGACTTGGGTTGTTGGCGTTTGATCGAACCGCCGGTTTCCAGCATTCGCCCTGAAACCGCCAAGAGACCGTTTTCCCAAAGCAGTTGCAGCTCCGCGGCCACGTCCATTCGTAACATTGATATCTGTCCACGAACCACGACGTTGTAGAGCTCAATCGAAACCAAAGGCAAAGGATCGCTTTCGGAACTAGCGGCGTTCAACGTGGCTTCGCCAAAACTGCTGGTGTCGTTGAACGAGCCTATGGCACGCACGTTTCGCGAGGGTTCGGTTGTGACATTGAACGCAAAGATCTCGTCGCGGCGTGATGGGTTGTCGATCGTAATCGAGCAGTCGGTCAGTAGAACTTGACGGTTGGCGGCCAGTGAAATGAGTGAACCACCGTCGGTTTCAGTGACCGGCACGGACCAATAACAGTGCAGGTCCACTAACTCGATTCGGTTGGACCCGATCTTGAGCATATCGCTGCGTTGCATGTCCGACTTTTCGCTTGAGCGAAAGATGATTGCTGTTCCGCCGGGAACCGACGACGTGATGACCAGGTCGTCTTGGTCGATCACAACCGGATAGCTGTAGAGAACGGGAGTGTCGATCTCGATGCGTTCCAGTTCGGTGCGTCTTGCCAGTTCAACTGCATCTTGCAGGGTGGTCACCAACGCGACCTGGTTGCTTTGAGCTTGCCGTTGGGTCGCGGGATCACGCAGAGATTCCGTTGACAGGACGCGGATCAATCGAGGGTCGATGCCCGCCGGTAAGAAGACGGTGCTCCCGTTCGCTTCGTTAAGTTTCGGTGTGGGCAAGGCGGAGGATCCTGCCCCGGTGTTTCGCGGGGACAGGGTGTCTGTTGATGGCAGAGGATCAGCATCGCCGCGGAGCATTGCTGCAACTGCGCTGCCGCTGTTGTCGTCCGGAGCAGTTCGGTTGCCGGGAAGTATGCTAGGCGCCGGCGGCAGGATTCCAGGTGATGAGCTGGTGCCGGTTCGGCCGGTAGTTGAATCGATTGGAAATGGGAATCCGCCTAGGCTCGGTGGGTCACTGGGCAGTCGCCGTGGAGCATTGGCCGGCCGGCGATCACCACCTACTGTGTCACCGGAGGGCGAACTTGACGCAGTATTCGACCCGAGATTTGGTGTTTCTGGAAGCGCGATCAAGGCGGGCGGATCAGAAGCAATGGCTCCGCTAGAGGAACCGCTGCGAGCGGAAGGTTCCGACGGTAAAGAACCAGCGGGACCCGTCGGTGCAGTGCCAGTAGTGAGGCCGCCCGGCAACAAGATCGGTCCGCCCACACCGGCGCTATCCACGCCGGGGCCGCCTGCTCCAGTGCCAGCGCTACCGACGCCAGAGTTTCCTAGTCCCATGTTCCCCAAGTTCGGATTGCCCAGATTCGGTGTCGTGGAAGTGGATGTGCCACCGGGAAGTCTTGGATTGTTGGAATCCAAAGGCACGGTGGATGTTGGCAAATCGCTCGCATTGCGATTGCCTGTTCGTATGTTGTTAAGTAGCTCTGGGTTTTGGGACGAGGTGCTGAAGTCGTCCGTTGGGTTGGCTGAATTGGGGCCGAAAAGCCAGTCTTGGGGTGTGTCGGATTGAGGGGGAAACCGAAGTGTTGCGCCGTCTTTGGTGGCCGCCGGCGAAGTTGATTGGTTGGATCCTGGCAACGATGGATTCTTTGGCGACGACACAGGCAGCGATTCCATCGCAGTGCTAGGAATGGCTGTCAGCTTGGAGCGGAAGTCTTCGCGTTTAGGCCACGCGAAAATTTCTAAGCCGATGACGCTGAAAAGCAATAGAGACGCGGCGACAATCCAAGGCAGGTGTTTGCGTGCCAAGGGGAAAAGCACTCGATCGTTTTCGATCATGACCGCGTTGACGCCGCGGCTTCGCGGAAGGTCTTCTCGAAGTGCCAGTTCACGCAAGTCAGCGATCAAGACGTGGGAGTCCTGGTATCGTTGATCGGGCTGCTTGGCCAGCATCTTTTGCAGGATCGCGTTGAGATCTTCGCTGGTGCCGGCGCGGTGATCGCGAATGTCTGGGATTGCTGCGTTGCCATGGTTCAATAGCTTTTGCAGCATCGTGCCACCGGGGAACGGTGGTGACCCCGTCAGCATGAAGTAGAACGTGCAGCCCAGGGAGTAAAGGTCGCTGCGGATGTCCGCTAGGCGAGGATCGTGGGCTTGTTCGGGTGAAATGTAATCGAACGTTCCCAGTGTCACGCCGCTGGCGGTTAAGTCTTCGCTGGTGTCGAAGTTCTCTGATCTTGCGAGACCCATGTCGACCAACTTGATCGAACTGTCATCCGTCACAACGACATTGGATGGCTTGATGTCGCGGTGCACGATGCCTCGGCGCGAAGCGTGTCCAATCGCTTCGGCAACTTGGCACGTGTAGTAAACGGCGTCGTCGAGCGACAGCGGACCGTCTTGGGTCACGATGTCGCGAATGTTGCTGCCATCGATGTATTCGAAGACAATGTAGTACCAGGGACCATCGTTGCCGACTTCGAAGACTCGCGCGATCAGCGGATGGTCGAGCTTGGCGGCGCTTTGGGCTTCGTTTCGAAAGCGTCGTTGTAGGTCGGGGTCACCGGCCGCAAACGGAACAACCTTCACGGCCACGATACGGCCAAGTCGTTCATCGCGAGCTCGGAAGACCGCGCCCATTCCGCCGCCGCCAATCTGTTCGAGCAACTCGAAATGATTGAGGCGTTCGCCCTGGAGGTCGCGGGTCAGCGAAGCCGGAGTTTGGTGCATCGCCAGGTCGGCTGCCCGATCGCCCGAGCCTGCTGCACCGGAGCGGGATCCGGTGTGGGAACGGCTGGAGCCTCGGCCGTCGCTGTTTGAACCGGCGGTGTCGCGAGCATCGATGTTTCGCGATGAACCACCGGACATCATGTCATCAAAGAAACCTTGACGAATGACCGTTTCAGCACCTTCAAGCTCGTGCTGAGGCTGTGAAAACGATGGCTCAGCTAAGGGCTCTTTCGGCGGCTCTTCCCGTGAGTCATCAGGCATGCCGCCACCGGTCGAAGCGGCGCGGTGCACCGTCGATCCTTCAGGTCGGATGGAAGAAGAGGGGTCCATGCGGCCGTGCATCGGGAAGAAAAGAGAAGAAAAGGCAATCCATTTAGGCTCCAGACTAGTTCTTGCCTGAAATTCTGGCAACAAAATTACGGGTAAGTGTCCGTTGCTGGAATGTGCCCGTTGATCCGGGCACGCTGCCTATATCTCTAAAATGCGTAGATCAGGCGTATTGTCACCAACCTTACCAGCATTTTTCGCCAGTTCGGACAACTTTTTTAGTGATTCGGCTCCGGCGCCCTCTAAGGATTCTGTCCAGGTGTTCACGTACAGTTCAACGTGTTTCATCAGCACGGCATCGTCCATTGATTGGGCATAGCGACGCATCGCTGGCAAAGCCGATTCGGGGGTCTGTCTGGCTACGGCAAGTGACTTGGTGATCACATTGGATACTTGCCTGATCGTGGCATTGGAATGCTGGGTTCGCATCAGCAGCCCCCCCAGCGGCAAGGGGCACTGGGTCGTTGCTTCCCAGCGTTCACCTAGATCTTCGACGCAGTACAGGCCGGATTGCTCGTACGTGAACCGGCCTTCGTGGATGCAAACGCCGAAATCAGCGGTGCCGTCGGCCAAACGCGGCATGATTTGCGAAAAGACAACATGCTCGACGCGGGCGGTGTCGGCATGAAAGAGATCCCAAAGCAGCTTGGCGGTCGTGTGTTCGCCAGGGCACAACGCAAGTTGATCGGCGGACTCGGGGCGGCTATTTGGCTTGGATGCCAATAGCAACGGGCCGACTCCAAATCCGATCGCTGAACCGACCGGCAAGACAACGGTTTCAGTGGTGTGATATAAGGCCGCATGAAAGCTAGCCTTCAAAACATCGAATCGCCCACCGGCAAGACCTTGGTTCAGTTCATCAATGTCCAACAAGTCGATGACGAATTCGAAGCCGAGCGTATCGACCCGGTCTTCCAAGAGTGCGGCGAAGGCGAACGTGTCATTGGGACATGTAGAAATGCCCAAGTGAATTCGCTTGCCAGCCCCGACGGTTACAGTCGATGGGCCAACGCTCATTCGGCTTCGTCGCTCATGCCGAGTACGTCGAACATGTTGTACATGCCAACCGGTTTGGTTTGACCGTCGTCAGCACCACATAACCAGCGTGCAGCGGCCAACGCGCCCGATGCGTAGCAATCACGATTACTCGCCGCGACGTTCAGTTCGATTCGTTCGCCGAGCATCCCGAAAACAATCGTGTGTTCGCCAGGGTTATCACCGACGCGAATGGCGTGGTAACCGATTTCATTCCGCGTGCGTTGTCCGGTATGTCCTTCACGCCCGTGGACGTGGTTCACTTCACCGTCCATTGCGTCGGCAATCAGTTCACCAAACTTCAATGCTGTTCCACTGGGGGCATCGGCTTTGAAACGGTGGTGTCGTTCCAGAATCTCGATGTCCACGCCGCCGGCGACGTCTTTCAGTGCCGATGTAATTTGTGCGGCGACCCGCATCGAAAGGTTCACCGCCAACGACATGCTGGGGGCCCACACAATCGGGATGGTCTTAGCGGCTTCCTTCAATTGATCTTTTTGGGCTTCACTCAGCCCGGTCGTCGCAACAACCAACGGAAGCTTTTTGGTGACACATGCATGCACACAGCCTTCGATTGCTTCGGGTAGCGAGAAGTCGATAACGACGTCCGCGATTTCCGGCCAGCACGAGGTCAGCGGCGTTTTCAGTTCGCCGACCCCAGCGACCAATCCCGCGTCCTGCCCAATCCTAGGATGGTCGGGGTGATCGATTGCGGCGATAACATCGAATCGTGGCGAGTTGCCCGACTCGTTGGGATTGGTGATTTCAACCGGAGCGGTGGCGAGAGCGACAACGCGTTGGCCCATGCGGCCGGCCGCGCCGTGAACGGCAAGTTTAATTGGGTTATTCATGCCCAGAGTTTACCGACTTCCCCGCCGTTCGCCCATTGCCTACCGATGACAAGTTGAACCCAATCGAAAGCCGCGTGATGGACACTTTGGGGGTGTTTGCGTCGACTCATGACGGTGGTGCGACTTTACCTGGCGAACGCTCGTTCGCCCCATCGGTTGACGACGCAGTGCTAAGATAGACGGAAGTCAGCGATCGTTCCTGCTTCGAGATTGATTCCATGCTTACTGTGCTCGCGAACCACTGGATCTTGGCGGCGTTCGGTGTGATCGCCGCACTGGGTGTGCTTGTCTTTATCTATGATGTGTTCATTCAAAAGAAGCATGCGATCAAACACAACTTTCCAATCATCGGCAACATTCGATATTGGCTGGAAATGATCGGCCCCGAAATGCGTCAGTACTGGGTTGCCAACGACAAGGAGGAAATGCCGTTCAACCGCGACGAACGCAGTTGGATCTATGCGTCTTCGAAAGGGCAGAACAACAACTTCGGCTTCGGCACCACCGAACAACTCTACAGCATCGGTTATCCGATTATCAAACATGCCGCGTTTCCGTTCCCAGAACACAAAGCGGAATACGCCCATAAGGACAAGACCTACATTCCCTGTCTGAAAACGATGGGAACGGTCCGCCAACGCCGCCGACCGTATCAACCGCAATCGGTCGTCAATATCTCAGCGATGTCCTTCGGTTCGCTTAGTGCCAATGCGGTCGAGGCGATGAACTTGGGGGCTATGGCTGCGGGATGTTTTCACAACACCGGTGAAGGCGGCGTCAGCAAATACCATTGTCGAGGTGCGGATTTGATGTGGCAAATCGGTACCGGCTATTTTGGAGCCCGCAACGGCGATGGTCGATTCTCGATGGACGTGGTTGCTCGGCGGGTGGAAGAGAATAACCACATCCGATGCATCGAAATCAAGTTGTCCCAAGGAGCCAAGCCAGGCAAGGGCGGGATTTTGCCGGGGGTCAAAGTGACCGCCGAGATCGCGGCGACACGCGACATTCCGCTCGGCATTGATTGCATCTCTCCGAACGCGCACTCGGAGTTTGATACGGTCGATGAGTTGATCGATTGGATCGAGCGATTGGCCGAACGAACGGGGCTTCCTGTGGGAATCAAGAGCGCCGTTGGGGCAACCGGGTTTTGGCGTAAGCTGGCCACCCGGATGCGACAACGCGGCGAAGGTGCCGATTTCATTACGATCGATGGTGGCGAGGGCGGCACCGGTGCGGCACCGCTTGCGTTTGCCGACCACGTTTCGTTGCCATTCAAAATCGGGTTCGCCCGTGTTTACCAGATCTTCCAAGACGAAGGCATTTCGCGGGACATCGTCTGGATTGGAAGCGGGAAATTGGGCTTTCCTGATCGTGCGGTCGTCGCCTTTGCGATGGGGTGTGATGCAATCCAGATCGCTCGCGAATCAATGATGGCGATCGGATGCATCCAGGCCCTGAAGTGTCACACCGGGCACTGTCCCGCTGGCATTGCAACCCAAAATCGCTGGCTGCAAGCTGGCCTTAACGTCGAAGACAAATCGAAGCGGATGGCGAGGTTTATTCAAAGTTTCCGCAAAGAGTTGTTGGCACTTTCGTATGCGTGCGGATATCAGCATCCGTGCCAGTTCACTGGTCGGGAAATTGAATTCAGTACCGGCGTTAACAAGTTTTCGCGGTTGCACGATGTGCTGGGTTACACCCGAGACGATACCGGGTTGAAGGAAACCCGATCGACAGACACTTCCGAACCGGAACTGGTGACTTAGGTCCGGTCCGATCCGTCGGCCGCTTGATTGTCTTGCGAACTAGCCAGGGTCACGATCAGCGCGGTGATGCTCATTGGGACGAATACCATCGCCGCATCGGAAAATCGGCCCACCGGTGGACTCGTCAAAGCAACGAAGCCAATCTTCATGACGGCGTAGCTAACCGCGATCAGGAAGAGTGGCTTCAGCGGTGACCAGTTCACGACCTGGGGGGCGCTGTGACGAGTCGCCCGGTACATTACCCATCCGGCGAATCCGATCAGGCACGGGAAATAGACCGGATGCATGGCGAAGTTTGCAAACGATCCCCACACGCCACGCCGGAACGCCAAAATGCACCACTTCAGATATCGCAACGGATACGCAAGGACGATGTCACGGTCCAGTTTGGTGAGAGCTTGGTGTTGATCGACGATGTCGCCCGAGATCGTCTCTTCAGTAGCCGGAATGACGACTCGATAAGTCATGTCATCCCATCGGCTGTCGATGGTCATTGTAGCGTCGGCACGCGCTTCAATTCCGTAAAGTTCACGACGAGCCTTGGCAATCGCCTGACCCAGTTCACCGCTTGTTCCAGGTAACGCCGATAATTCGTCCGCATCGAGTAACTGGGTTGTCACTGCCGCCATGTTTTGATGACCAAACGGCAGCGGACCAAAATCATTGACAACGGCACCTCGAAAAGCACACCAGCCGAGTACCACACATGTAGGCAGTACTACCACCAGAATCGCGTCGACGAATCGCTTGCCTAAACGCACGAACGCGGCTTCAGAAGGCCGAACCAACATCGCCAAAAACAGCCATGGGATTAGGAACAGGTAAGCTGGCCGGATAGCGATCACGAACGCTGCCAGGACGCCGATCGCGAATGCACGCCAGGGTCGATTGCCCAGTCGCCAGCTCTTTGCGACCAATGCCACCATGATCACACTTAGCGACATCGCCGGAGCATCCGTCGCGATGGTGCTGACGTGATCCCAGAACGTGTTGGTCACCGCAAGTGCCACGCATCCAACCGCAGCGACACGTTTCGAGACACCCCACTGAATGAGTTCGAAATACCACAGGCAAACTGCGATGGCATGCAATCCAATTTGCATAACCACAATGGCTTGAAGGGTTCGTTCCTTGTCGCCAAAGAAAAGCGATCCAGTACGCAGGATCGCGGGGTATCCGGGTGTGCGAATTTGAGTACAGAGATCTTCGGCGGTCGCGAAGGAATAATTTTGGTAGCTGGGAGTATCGGATACCAGATGAGGCTGAATTCGACCGGTGATGCCGCACACAACCAGCAAGCCAGTCCACACCAGCAAACAGCAAATCAGGAGGGGTACGAGTGAGGGCCGCATGTGGTCTTGGAGCTGGACGCTGTGGAGGTGAATGCGATCGGGGTTGCAGCGATCGAGGTGGATGCCGTCGTCTGAATTTGCTTTCCCGATGTCGACAGCAGACAATAGAGGATAGCGTGTCGCGATCACAACGCGGGAGCACCTGTCCTTTTCTTTCAGAGGAGACAACGATGACCCATCCACCGGTTTTGACTGGCGAGGGAGTTTCGATCGGCCAGTACCTGATCAAACGCTTGCAGGACTATGGTGTTGAAGACGTGTTCGGCATCCCGGGCGATTATGTGCTGGCATTTTACAGCGAGCTAGAAAAGAGCCCGATTCAGGTCGTTGGTTGCACTCGGGAAGACAACGCCGGTTTTGCCGCGGATGCCTATGCAAGACTTCGCGGGATGGGCGCATTGTGTGTGACTTATTGCGTCGGTGGATTGAGCGTCTGCAATTCAGTCGCTGGGGCTTATGCCGAAAAGTCTCCGGTTGTGGTCATCTCGGGGGCTCCTGGACTGAATGAACGAACGAGCGGGGCGTTGCTGCACCATATGGTTCGTGACTTTCGTACCCAGTTGGACGTCTTTGAAAAATTCACGATCGCGTCCACTGAATTAGCTGATCCTCTGATTGCGTTCGCTGAAATCGATCGTGTTTTGGATGCGTGTGACCGTTTCAAGCGACCGGTATACATCGAGTTGCCCCGCGACTTGGTGCACGTGGTTCCACCGTCGGCGCACGCCTATCGCGTTCAGCATCCTGAACCTGACGAAGCGGCGCTCGCCGAAGCGGTCCAGGAAACGGTTCGCCGTTTAGAAAACGCGGAGCGTCCGATCATCGTCGCCGGAGTCGAACTGCATCGTTTTGGCGTGCAAGACCGTCTGCTTGAACTTGCTTCGCGATGTCAAATTCCCATCGCGGCAACGATCTTGGGCAAAAGCGTGATCAGCGAACGGCACCCGCTATTTGTAGGTTTGTACGAGGGAGCCTTGGGGGACGCGGAGGTCACGCGTTTTGTAGAGGACAGCGACTGCATCTTGCTGTTGGGCACCATCTTGAGTGACGTCAACTTGGGCGCGTTCACCGCGAAGTTGGATCCGCGGGTTTGCATTCACGCGACCAGCGAGACCTTTCGGATCTCGCACCATCATTACCACCTAGTGGACTTTCGCGAGTATCTGGAACGACTCGATGGGCAGCTAAACATCAAGGCCTCCCGTCCCATACCGGATTCACTAAGGCCGCAGTGTGCCGTCGAACAAGAACACGCAGCTAGCAATGATCCGAATGCCTCGGCCGAACTTTCATCGGGACCCGTTGAAGGATTGCGAACCAGTGAAATGATGCGTGAACTGAATCGCTGGATCAATGAAGATACCATCGTGATCGCGGACGTCGGCGACGCGTTGTTCGCTTCGACGGAGCTCACCATTCATGACCGCGGTGAATTCTTGGGGCCGGCTTATTACACATCGATGGGGTTTAGTGTGCCGGCGGCATTAGGCGCTGCAACGGCTATGCCCGATCATCGCGTGGTTGTTCTGGTGGGCGACGGCGCCTTCCAAATGACCGGCCAAGAACTGAGTAGCTTAGTGCGTAACGGTCATGCTCCGATCGTGATTGTATTGGACAATCATGGTTACGGAACCGAACGGTATCTTCAAAACGACCGCTGGGACTACAACGAGATCCAGCCATGGGCGTATGCCGATTTCCCCGCCATCTTCGGTGCACCACAAGGCGTTGTGGCGGAAACTCCCGAACAGTTCAAAGCGGCACTGAAGAGTGCGTGGGGTTCACCTGACAAGTTGCATTTGATTCATGCCAAGCTAGAAGAAGACAATGCCAGTGATACCCTCAAGAAGTTAGCCGAAGGGCTTGCAAAGCATGTCGGCTAACACTTGCTAAGGTGATGTTCGGCGAGTGGATCCGTCCCGATATCGTTGTGTCGTTAACGCAAACAAGCCTTCCCGAGCGTTGGCTCCGGAAGGCTTGATGCGAATGTCAATCGTAAGGATTGCGTTCTTTTAGCGAGGGAAGTTTTCCATCGCCTTCTTGCGTTGCGTTTCTCGAACGGCAGCACCGATGGAGCGGATCACGCCGTCGCTGATCACGATGCGAGTGCTTTGGCCGTTGTCGACCGCTTTGCTAATCATGCGAAGCGTTCCGCGATCGGAAGCTCGTGATAGCGAATCCAACATCGAGATGATGGCATCATTCGATTCGATCGATTGAGCGAACTGAAGGATTGGCAACATGTTGACTTCGAATTGACCCAATAGGTCGCCGCTGGATTGCGGTTGTCCGGATGCACCATCGATCATTTCCATCATCAATGGAACGCTGGAGTCGCCGAGTCCGACGTAAACGGCTTTTTCGCCGGTGCCGATGTGCAAACGAACGGTATCGCCAAAGATCTTGCGAAGTTCGTCAGCCTTGGCTGGGATATCCTTTTCGACCAAGTGCAAAACGACGCCCTTGTAGGTGTCCCGGTCGAACTCAAAGCGTGGAGCGTCGCCGCGTCCTTCTAGTTTGCGGGCGATGTCCTTGACGATCGTAGCGGCTTCGTTGCCGTCAGCGATGAAGGATCCCAACGCGAATTGCAATTGATTCGCATCGGTCAATAGAACCGCACCGGCGTCAAATTTGCCTTCTTCGTAGGACTTCAAGGTCAAGTCGGTGACCCGTTGGATCATGTCGGTGATATCCGCGACTTCGTTTTCGCTAAGTTCGTCTACTTGGCCCAACGCACTGCCAGCCATCTTGACTGCGTTTTGGATGCTGCCACGAGCTTGTTCGATCGTTTCGGGACCGACCGATGCAGCAGCATGGAAGTATGCTGCGGCGTCGTCGCGGATGACCATCGAGTAAGCCGATGGGATTGGCTTTTGGCCTTCGTAGATCGATGCCAGCTTGGTACCAGGGATGGCCGTGAAGGATGCATCCAGCACGATTTGGCGGTTGGCGGAATCAATGTCCAGGCCGATCATCAGATCATCGGTTTGGCTGATGACCTGTTCGAGTTGGTCCATGGATTGTTCGGCGTATTGGCGAGCTGAATCGGCATCTTTGCCGTTTTGACGACTCATCGCTTGGTCGAAACCTTGACGCAATTGCGTGATCATCGCGTTGCGAACGGACTCAGGAACCTGTTGCATGTCCAACCGAATGCCCAGATCGTAGTCCGTGCCCATGGCCGAAATCAGCGACGATGGATCGGCCGGTGCTTTATCTAGAACGTTTCGGTTACGAGCCAGGACGGCCCAGTTGCCTACTTGGCGGATGAAGACCACGTTAGCACCAACGTTGATGACCAAAGTGCCGTCGTCGAGTTCATCGACGGGACCGGTTTGGGCTTCGAGTTGCTTTAAGATCGCTCGCACGTTAGCGGTCGGCAACATCGCGATCGGTTCAGGCACCCCGTCAACCAGTGGCACCAAAACGCCAACGGGTTGGTTCTTGTCGATGCCCTGTGCAAACATGCCCGACATGATCTCGAACGTGCCACCAAATTGGGGCATGCCAATCGCATCGGTCAGGTAATTGATGTCCTGAACCAACTGATTCAGGCTGCCAAGTGTGACAACGACGACCGGTTCAGTGGTCTGGCTGCCTTGTTGGATGGGGGCGAGTTGTTCTTGAGCTTGGGCGACCAAGGCCCCGTTGGTCATCGCAAAACTGCTTAAAAAAGCAAATGCCAGCGTGGCCGTACGAAGAGTCTTGGAACGAGAAAACAAACGTCTCACAGGTTACATCCTTTATTGGTTGAACAAATCAGAGGTGTCACGGGGACGTGCGAGTTCAGTTCGGTACAGGATTTCGCCTGTTTCCGTATCGATTGGCGATTAGCCAATCGCGAAACGCCACCTATCGCCGGACACCTTCGTTGGGAGGCTTATCTACACGTGTTTACCCCGGCTCGGTAAGATTGGTTTCAAGAAAATCACTTATTCCGATGAATCTTCTTCCGGCTCGATTTCGAGCATGTCCGCACCGTTGTTTTGCTCGATTTCTCGTTCTAAACGGACAATCATCAGCCGAATCAGCCTCGCTTCTCGCTGAATGGTCGTTAATTCGGTTCGCAATCGAGTAATCTGTTTTTCAGGAGTGGATCGAAACAGACGAGCTGACACGTCCAGCAAGACGAGAGCTCGAAATGCTTTCAAAACGGTTCCCCGTAACCGGTAGGCACGCACCAGCTTGGATAGCTGCGGGATTTTTGCCAGTCGAGCTAACCGCGAACCCCGCACCGCCTGCAACGACCGCAGGAAGGAAAAGAACGGCAAGATGATGATGGCCAAGTCCACCCAGTTGCGGCGGATATAGTCGAACTTCTTTTCCGCGATGGAAACCATCAAGATGAATTCGCCCGCGAACGCGAACCAAATCACGCCGGTTCCTACGTGCAACGCAAACCGAAGCCAACTGTATCGAGCGACCTGTTCTTTCAGTAAAAACTCAACGGTAAGCACTGGCAGAATCAACAACGCGATGCCAATCATCGGGATGCTGAAATGTTGTTCCAACCGTCGCCGTAATCGCCGATTGGGGCGTTGCCATTTCAGACCGGGCAGCCATAAACGTCCATTCATTTCCACACTGCGAGCGCACATTCGTAGCGACGGACACACGCAAAACAAAACGCCGTAGACGTGGAACCATCGCATGGACCAAGACTTCGGCCGGATGATCCAGTGATAGATGGATTCCAAAATGACCAGTGGCCAGATCACGTACATCAGCCCAACCGCGGTCCGTTCAAGCATCAACTGGGAATGCGTTAGCGGCCCGATCACGCGGTCCACCGCTAGTCCAGTTTCCGTCTTAGTCGCATCGGTAGCATCGGTCTGAACTACGCCGATTTCAGGTGTACCGAGGGCTTTTTCACGCAGGGACGGAACGTCTACCCACAGCACGATCAAAATCGCCTGGCAAACCAGGAACGTGACCGCAGCGGCGAACATCAACGGAGCGGTGGCGTGCGCGATTCGGGCGTGCATTGGATGAAGATGGCGGAAACTCAATGAAGCGATGCTCCACTAGTGACTCGCCAGCCTGAAGTGACTCCGGCTAATGCGATGCCAGGAAATCGTGCGATACCAAAGGATTGTGGCATGCCAATTCGTGATGTGATGCACAAGGATGTTGTCATGCTCGCGCAAGCGACGGTGTCCGAGTAAGCTAACTCGGCTTCGCTCGCAGCAACGTCCGAGTGAAGCTGTACTCTGAATTTCTTAGATCGCTGGGCCTTGGTATCGGCGATGCCCTCTGTTGTACTATTGACCATGAAAACACATCTTCATTTTGATTGCCTCAGCGGCATCAGCGGCGACATGACCCTGGCATCTCTTATTGATTTGGGGGTGGATGTCGACCTCATTCGGCGGGGTTTGGATTCGCTTAATGTTGCTGATTTGAAGCTCGTCGTCGATGATGTTAAGAAATGTGGCTTCCGCTCGAAGTTCATTTTGGTTGAACATCCCGAACAAAAAGCTCACCGGCATTTGCATCATATTGATGCCATGATCGATGCGGCCGATGCGATCACCGATTCTGCAAAAAAACTCGCCAAAGCGATGTTTTTGTGTGTTGGAAAAGCGGAAGCCCGTGTGCATGGATGTGATTTGCAGAAAGTGCACTTCCATGAAGTCGGTGCGGTGGATTCGATCGCGGATATCGTCGGTGTGGCTATCGCAATCGATGCCCTCGGTGTGCAAAGTGTAACGTCCACGCCGGTGCCCACTGGTACAGGCTCGATTACGATCGATCATGGGCGCGTCGGAATCCCGGCCCCTGCCACTGCCGAAATCCTAATTGGCGTTCCGGTTGCCGAATGCGCGATCGAATCCGAACTGACGACGCCGACCGGTGCCGCGATCATCAAGACGCTCACCCAGCTATTTCCCTCGGTTCGACCGTTTGGCCCCGCGCCGGCCATGATCGCCTATCGAGTCGGATACGGTGCGGGTTCGCGAGATCTGCCAGGGCAAGCGAACGTGTTACGGGTCACGATGGGGGAACTGCAAGCCGACACCGAACTTCCGGGGCAGTTCGAGGTTGACCGCGTTACGCTCTTGGAAACCAACATCGATGATGCAACGGCGGAAGAATTAGCCGACGTGGCCGAACGGTTGTTCGCGGCCGGTGCCTTGGATGTTTGGCAAACACCATGTGTGATGAAAAAAGGGCGGCTGGCGAGTGTCCTGTCGGTCCTATGTGGCGGCTCGAAGGTGACCGCGATGCAGAATCTCTTGTTCGAAAACACGTCGACGATTGGCATCCGGCGTCAGGTGCTCGATCGCACCAAGTTGATCCGTCGGGGGGTCACGGTAAAGACTCAATACGGCAACGCGCGTGGTAAGGTCGTCACACTGCCGAATGGCAACGAACGATTCACGATTGAAGACGATGAGGCCAAACGATTGGCGTCGGCGGCGAAGGTCACCACGTCGGAAGTCCGCGAACAGGCGATGGTCGCTTGGCGAAGCGAGTGAAGCTTTCGCTCTACTTTACTTCATTTGTTGAATCGTTAAGTCGTAGACTTCGTTAGCATCGATGACCTCGGTGTTGGACTGAAAGAGTTTGGTGATAGCGGCTTTATGAGTTCGCATCTTCAGGCCGCCGACGCCGATAGGTCCATAGACGACTGGCGATGTATCCGCATCAGGATGGAGTGGCTTGGCTTTATCGAAAGCTTCGATCCCGCCAATTCCCGCTGGTGGCACTGCGTTGAGATCAATCGCAACGGAGAGTTGACCGAGCTTGCCTAGCTCTTCTTCCGACATCAATTCCACTCCCGCTGCTCCACAAGCGATGATGATTTGTGCCCGTTGCAACAACGCAACCTTAGCCTCGTCGTCTTCAGGAGCTGCCGCCTCAAGCTTCGCATCAGGAACCTTTGTCGTGATATCGTTGCAGGCCGATTCGGCTCGTTTGAGCGATCGACTCGTGACGATGACCTGCGATCCCTGACGTGCGAGCATCTGACCCACTCGGCGGCCCACCGGGCCGGTGCCACCAAGAACAACAGCAGTGGCTCCTTCGAGCTGAACATGTTTCGATGCTGTCGCGACTGCTGCCGCGGCGGTGGTGTTGCATCCTGAAGCGTCCAGCATGACCGACACGCGGACCGGGCCAAAGAAAGCCTTCTTTACCGCATCAAACAACTGTTCGGCTTGATTGACATCGCTACCGCCAATGAACACGGCGGTGCTCTTCAGGTCCTCGCCACCCCGCGTGAAGATCGCGCCATGGATCAAACTTTCCACATACGATGGCTCAACGTTTCCATACTGAAACAGATGATCGACCCCAGCATCAACGGCGACCACACCATCAAATGAGCTGGGGTGAGTGTCGACATCAAGCTGAAGTAGGATTTTGGCGGGCATGGCGATCGGTTTCCCAAAAACGACAGACGGATTAAAGCTTCAACAAGTTTCAATTGCAGGTAGTGGACGAGGCAACGAGTCCGTTCTTCTTAGGCTGTTCGGTGGGACTCATTTTCTCGCCCACTGCGACGAACCCTCGGATCGAAGTAGCCGAAGCACGTGGTAAACGAAAAAAGCTCCGGAGAGTTCTCCGAAGCTTCGTTGGTTTTCAGTTCAGCATGTTTTCGAAACGACTTGAATATATGCTGAAGAAATCATTCGACTGAACTCAAAGTTCAAGACTTCGAATTAGAAGCCCTTGAATGGGTGAGCTGCGGAGTCCTTCTTGGCAAGCATGTCGTCAACGCTTGGCTTACCAGCCATCGCACTCTTCAGCGATTCTTTGGTCGCTTCGTAGTTGTACTTGTAGATCTTTTCGTCGTCTTCGGCGGCGGGGTGAATGAACACGCCACAAACGCAAACGAGGTCTTCGCAAAGATCCTTTGGAATGATGCCTTCGCTAACTGCGTCGGCGACTGCTTGTGCGACGGCGGCTTGTGCAGGACCGAACATTTGGACGGCTTGCTTCATGCCTTTGATCGTCACTTTCGTGATCATGACGGTCGATGGCTTCACAGCGACGTTAGGTTCCAATACGGCCAACAGATTGGTGTGGCCTTCGCTTTGGTTTGCCAATGCGTTTGCGAAAGCGGTTCCGACAGGACCGTTTTTGCTGCCGATCATTAGGTCGATGTGAGCGATTTCGTTACCGTCGCCGACCAGGGCTTCTCCGACGTGAAAATGCATGACTGGATGCCTCAAGGGAAGAGTGATAGGGTCAATTGAAAACGACCGGTGGGGAACCCGATGTCCTTGCCCCACACTAGGTTGATACCGAGAGTGATGGGTGGGTCTTGCAACGCGAAACAGTAACAAAGTCGAACAATTCCGCCAACCTGTCGAGCGGCTCGTTGTCAAATCCGGCCTGTCAGCAAACGATTCACGGGCTCAATCGCGTTTTGGTGGCGGGCGCCTCGGTCCGTTGGGCGGCCCAATCAGCGCAACGCGCGAACTATGTGGTGTCGGGTATCGATCTGTTTGGTGATACCGATACCCAGGCCGCGTGTGATCAATATCGGCGTTTGAACGTGCCACGGGATTCCGGCGAAACCACGATTGCGCAACAAATCGGCTTGTTTGCACGCCAAACAAATTCTCGAGTCATCCCCGTGGGGGGGCTCAGTATGTTGTCCGGGGGATCGGGGGGATCCGAGTCCGCACCGGATGCAGATTATTCACTGGCAATGGATCCGACTTGGCGTCACCTGCAGCAGTATTGTCAGCAAAGCGGTTTCGAATTTCCCGAAACCTTCCCGGGCAGGGAGATCAATGGAAGTCTCCTGTCGAAGCTGATCAACGGGGGACGATGGCTGGTCAAACGGCTTGGAACGACAGGCGGGCTGGGAGTACGATTTTTCGATGCGAAAATGCTAGGTGCCCAATCGCAAACGCTCGCTGCGGATTGCATCGTCCAGCGATATGTCTCCGGGCGTCGATTCGGGGTCGTAGCACTCGCGGGTGTCGATGGCATCGAAATCTTGGGCGTTTGCCGCAGTCTTCACCAACGTCTCGGCGATCGGCCTTTTGTCTACGCCGGTTCTGCTGGACCACTTGCTTGCGTCACTGATGAAACAGCCAGTCAGTCCAGGACAGATCTGCCTTTCGAACGGTTGCATCGTCTGGCTAGCCTTGTCGCTGAGTCGGAAAACATCCGCGGACTCTTTAACTTGGATTTTATCCGAGATCCAGGCGGTCGCTGGTGGCTGCTGGAAGTGAATGCACGTCCGAGTGGTTCATGTGAGGTGATTGAGCGAGCGGCGATCCAGTCCGGTGTTTTTTCAGCGGGGCAATCGCTGATTCAGATGCATCTCAATGCACTCGAAGGCAACCCACGCCGGGGCCCTTGGCGGAACAGTCCTGACACGTTGATCAAGCGAATTGTGTACGCCGATCACTCGGGCTATTTTTCCAAGCCAATCGAACGCTGGGACCACATCGAGTTGGCAGATGTTCCTCGTGACGGAACGCGGATTCAAGCCGGCGAACCGATAGCGACCCTATTGCTGCGTGCTCAAGCAGGAACGGCAGCAGCGACCAAGATCACTGCTCTATCGATGCGGTCTCGCTATCGACAGTTGCGAACCGCGGTTCGAAGCCACACCGGTAGCTGAACTCCAATTGATTGCTCTCGATGCGATAAAACAGCAACCGATTAGCGGCTGCTGCAACCAAGACGCTAACGCAACGAAGCCTACGGGACTTGGCGAAGTTGCAAGGTGTCGATGATCTTGTCGTCAGCCAAAGCGTTTGTGATCACTCCCAGCCAAACGCCCGATGGGCACCATTTGTTGTTTCGCAATCGCTCCAAAGCGTCCTTGATCGTGACCTCCGGATCATCCGAAAATTCCATCAGGAACGGTTCCACGCCCCAAGGCAACAACAACTGTCGGAAGGTGGATTCGACGTCGGTGAATGCAAAGATGGGGACGCCACGGGGGCGTAATGCACCCAGAACGTAGGCGAGAAAGCCACTTCGCGTGAAGACAACGATTCCCGATTGACCGAGATCCTGAGCTAGGATAGCCGAAGAACGAAGCATTTTCGCTTTCGGTTCATGAAGCTTGATTCTCTGGTTCAACTGGCTGCTCACCGAAGGCTCGATGCTTAGCAGGATGCTCTTGAGCGTTTCGACGGATTCAATCGGATAGGAACCGGTTGTGGTTTCACCCGAAAGCATGACCGCGTCAGCTTGCTCGCGTACCGCGTTGCACACGTCGGAAATTTCAGCCCGTGTTGGGATGGGCTGGTCGATCATCGATTCCAGCAAGTGGGTTGCGATGATGACCGGTTTGCCTTCCGCTTGGCAAGCAAGCACCAGTTCCGTTTGCACGAGCGGTAGGCGGTGGAAATCAATTTCAATTCCGAGGTCTCCCCGCGCTACCATGATCGCGTCGGCGGCGCGAACAATGGCCGTCATGTTGCGAACACCCGCTTGTTCTTCGATCTTCGCAATGATGCGGGCGGGTGACCCGAGTTCATCTAAATAGGCTCGCAGTGTGTCGACATCGCTGGCCTGGCGTACAAAAGACAACGCGACGAAGTCGATACCTGCTTCGACGCCGGCTTGCAAATCGAGTTTGTCTTTCTCTGTCAAAGCTGGCAAGCTGATCTCAACGCCCGGCAGATTGATGTGCCGCCGGGATCCAATCGATCCTGGTGTCATGACCTTGCAATCGATCCGGCTCTCTGTCTTGCTAAGGATCTGCAGACGCATCAAGCCGCTGTCAATTAGCACCGTCGAGCCGACCTCCACGTCTCGTGGTAAGTCCGGATAGTTGACGGTGACCGAAGCGACTTCGTCGGTCAACTCGGATTCGTCCACACACAGACGCAAGATATCGCCAACGGCTAGGACGAACGGTTTATCAACGGGACCGGTCCGAATTTCGGGCCCTTTGACGTCGATCATCACGCCGACGTGTCGATCAATTTCGTTGGAGACCTCACGAACGCGAGCGACGATTTCACGCACCCATTGGCCGGTACCGTGGGCCATGTTCAAACGCACGACATCCACGCCCGCCTGAATCAATTCGGTCAGTTTTTCTTTTGAGTCGGTGGCTGGGCCCAGGGTCGCGATGATTTTTGTATGTCGATAAGCCGACATCGCTTGTGAGGCCGGTACTGATTGATCGAGCGTAGAACTCGCGACTGAAGCAGCGGGTGTTTGTGACAAAAGAGACTTCCCCAAAGACGTGAATTAAGTCCAGGCGAGAGATACAGGCCGGATTGGATTGTTAACCCTATACCGGTTCTAGTCATCGACTAACTCGGAAGGAAGTCACCGCCGATCCTAGGTTGGATAAAACAACATGAACGCGATGCAAGCCCGGTGATCGCTCCATAGTTGCCTGCTGAGTGGCATCCATTGGAGGGATTTCAGGTTGATGATGAAGAATTCGCTGCCGATTAGGGGGCTGACGTCCCAGCAGATGACGGCGGTGTCGTCGATCGTCGGAAAACATCGGCGTGGGGTGCGGTTGATGGTCGGCCGATCCTATTAGACCGCTTGCCCCATTGTCGGGATATGACGATGCTTGTGGGTTGCCGAATCAGTGGGTGGGGTGATCGCTGGTGGTGGCCGCGGCTTGTCCGAGGTCCATCACTGGAGGAAAGTCCGGGCTCCGCAGGGCGGGATGGTCGATAACGTCGACCGGCCGTGAGGTTAGGGAAAGTGCAGCAGAGAGTAGACCGCCGAACGGTTGATTCCTTGAATCAATGCGTGGTAAGGGTGAAACGGTGCGGTAAGAGCGCACCAGCGAACGGGGTGACTCGTTCGGCTTGGTAAACCCCATCCGGAGCTAGACCAAACAGGATGCATGAAGCTGCCCGCTTCGCTATGACATCCGGGTAGGTCGCGATTGAGACGGCGAGCAATCGTCGTGCACAGATAAATGGTCACTGGCGTTTGTTTCGAGCTTGCTCGGGATAGGCGTTACAAAACCCGGCTTACAAACCCACTCATTCGGCATTCCTTTTCATCCCCTGCAGTCCCCAACTATTGGCCGCCGATCAGAAATACTCTTCGGGCAGAAATTCTGGTCCGGCAGATTTTCGTTCTGGCAGAATTTCGTTCCGGCCGCGTGCAGACCTCTGGGTAAACGCTCATGAGCATTTCCTCACAACAAGACCGCTACCTTCGCCAGTCCCAGTTCGCGCGGATTGGCGAAGATGGCCAGAATCAGATTCAGCGATCCCGTGTAGCTGTGCTGGGATGTGGAGCGCTCGGGTCGGTGGCTGCTGAATTGTTGGCCCGCGCTGGTGTAGGCGAAATCACTTTGATCGATCGCGACTTGGTTGAGTGGAGCAACCTACAGCGGCAGAGTTTGTACGTCGAAGCTGATGCGGTCGCAGCGTCGGCGAAGGCGGAAGCGGCGGCCATCCATTTACGAGCAATCAATTCATCGATCAACATTCGTGAACACGTCGTCGATATCACACCCGCCAACATTTCACAGCAACTGCAGGGTTGTGACCTCGTCATCGACGCCACGGACAACTTCCCGGTTCGATTGCTGCTGAACGACTGGTCGCTCGAAAATCAAGTCCCTTGGGTGCACGGCGGATGCGTCGGCGCCTCGGGCCAAGTGCGGTTGTTCCCGGGTTTTGCTCCTTGCTTTCGGTGCTTATTGCCCAATGCTCCGGGGCCCGGCGAAACGGAAACCTGCGACACGGCTGGGGTCATTGGACCGGCGACCCACTTAATCGCAAGCTTACAAGCGGCCGAAGCGTTGAAGTGGTTGTCCGGCAATCGCGATGCGGTTTGCCAGCAGGTGCAATCATTCGATCTGTGGCGAAATCAATCTCATGCGATCACGATTCCTGAGTCGGGCCGATCAGGATGTGTTGCTTGTCAAAAACAGCAATACGATTACCTGCACCCGGCAACCGACCAAGGTCAGGATGCAGCATCCCTGTGTGGCCGTGACGCCGTTCAAATTCACGCTCCTCATGCCGGTGATATTGAGTTTGCGATTGATTTTGGAAAGATCGCAACGGCTTGGGAAAAGGTCGCGCCAGTTCAGCAGACCCGCTTTTTTGTTCGGTTGCTTTTAAGTGACGATCAATCGATCACGTTATTCCGCGATGGGCGAGCAGTGATCAGCGGCGTACGTGATATTCCACACGCCCGATCATTGTATGACCGCTATGTCGGGTCGTGAGTTGAACTACTTAAAGCTCTCTTGTGAGCTGGGAAAACTGCCTTTCTTGACTTCCGTGATGTAGTCCGATGCGGCTTGTTCAATCGCTTTGCCGACCTCAGCAAAGTTGCGTGTGAACTTCGGCGTGTAGCCTGACGTCATCCCCAGAATGTCATGGGTAACCAGCACTTGCCCGGATACTTTGGCTCCAGCACCGATCCCGATGGTGGGAACCTTCACCGCTTCGGTGATCGCCTCGGCGGCCTCAGTGGAAACGCACTCGATCAAGACAGTGAATGCGCCGGCGTCTTCGGCTGCCTTGGCATCCGTCACCAATTGTTCGATGTCACGCTGGACTCGGTAGCCACCTTCAACATGGATGTTTTGCGGGCGGAGACCCACGTGCGCCATCACGGGAATGCCCGCGGTCACCATGGCCGCGATTCGCCCCGCTTGTTCTGCGCCGCCTTCAAGCTTGACCGCCGAACACTGGGTTTCTTGCAGGACGCGGGCTCCGGCTTCGATGCTGCGATTGATCTCCAGTTGACCTTCAGGAAATGGCAAGTCCACAACCACCAAGGCACGCTTGGCGGCACGACCGACCATTTCGGCGTGGTAGATAATTTGGTCCATCGTGACGGACAGTGTGGTCTCATGACCTTGCACCACCATCCCCAGAGAATCACCCACCAACAGAATGTCGATCCCTGCACGATCAAGCAGTTCAGCGGTGGGGAAATCGTACGCGGTCAACATGGTGATCGCGTCTTCGTTGTTGCGCATCCGCTGGAGAGTGCGAATGGTGATTCGTTTGACGTTTGTCTTCGAAGAATCGCTCATGGGGGACTTGCTAGGTAGGTGATGGAGTGGTCCGTCGATTACGGCTTAACGTTACCAACGTTGGCAAGCATAGCGGATCAACGGCTCAAACGAACCCACCGCGTCTAGCCTGATTTTCGCATCGTCCAAGATGTTGTAATGAGACGCTCTTCCCAGAACGTCCTCCCCCAAGGCGAAACTCGCTTTCCTCGGACGTCTCCGCAGGCAACTTCACTTTTCAAGTAAGCCGAAACCATCTACACCCGATTCAGCGATATCACTATCCACCGTCAGAAGCGATTCGGATCGCCGTGAATGTTCGGTCCAACTTCAAATCGACCATTTCCGAAAAAACAGCGTGCATCTTCACCGTCACCACGACTTGATCGCTTTGCATCCGATCGATCGTGACCTCCGCTGTAGATAGAGGGTCCTGATCCGTCATCCAGTCCATCAACGGGTTGCCGTATTGGAATGCAGTGAACTCACCCGTACGCAACGCGGAGAAGTTATGGTGCTCGGAAACAGTGACGGCGGGGCGGTCGTTTGGAACAGGAGAAAAACGATAGGTTTGGCCAACTTGAACCTTGTGGGGAAACTGAAAGCTGATGCGGTAGTATCCGGCTCCATCGAACGTACGCGTGTCAAACGCGCCAGTCTCTAGGTAAAGACATGAACCAAGTCCCCAGACGACATCATGATATTCGAAGGCACCATTGTATGTTCGATCAGTAATGCCAATTGAGCCATCATGCCATCGGTAGACATTGGTTCGGCGAATCGGGTCGCGTCCAACTGTCGCCTTCCAAACGAACATCGAACCTGCCGAAACGGTAACCAGGCCAAGCAATGACAGTAGGCCAAATTTAAGTCGCATCAATTGTTAGCCGGATGGGGGAAGGCATCACCGTTGAAGGAGCGGTTTGCTTAGAAACGATGTTGATCATTGCAGGCTAGGCGATTAACACGCGATCCATCACTGGCCGCCTTCAGGTTGGAATTTGACCTGATTGTCGGCGGCTTTTAACTCAACACGAAGCCCGCTGCTTTGGCGAGTTTTCGTGTCGATGGCGAACGCTAACGAATGGCTTCCAGTCGCAAGGGTTACCGGTGCGGTCAAATCATCAACTTGATTGCCATCGATCCAAAGCAACAATCCGGACGTGTCGTTGATGTCCAATCGCAATCGGCCAGCGACCTGCACGTTGAAGTCGCCTCGGGCGAATACGGTCGACGCGGCTGGCAAGTCGACCGCTGGTAGTTCACCATTCACCTTGCTGTACTGCGGAGTCCAGGTGACATCATCGCTAGGGATTTCATCGTCAGACGCCGCCGCTGCAAGTCGCCACTTTCGAATGACGGGACTTTCGTCGTTGGCGAAATCGCCGGGTGTGCCCAGAACGGTCATGAACTTGGCGAGGTCAAGGAATTCATCCCGGTTGTTCAGTTGGTCAGCCAGTCCCGCAGGCATTGCTGACGGTTGGGGGCGTTCGAATTCGATCTCCTCGACATCAATGCGGACTTCTTTGCCGCCGTCGGCAGCGTCTCGGACGACGTATTCGTCTTCGTTCTGGAAAGTCACGATTCCGGTTTGAATCGAACCGTCCGCGAGCAGGAACATTCGGTTTTCGTAGTGTTCGGCAATCGCGGCGTTGGGTTTCAAAATGGATTCGACCAAGTAGCCCGGTTTCGATGCCGAGCCTACGGCTACCAGATTAGGGCCGATCACAGGGCCCGCCGGTCCTATCGCATGGCAATTGATGCACGAAAGTGACTTGCGGCGGAAGATCATTTCGCCTCGTGCGGCGTCGCCTAAGTTGACAACATCTTCGGTGAGTTGATTCTGGTCTTCGGCTAATAGCTGGGCACTCAAGGAAGCTTGCGTGTTTGTCGATTGAAAGAGTTCCGCAAGCTCGCTGGGAAGCTTCCCGGACATGCGATGGTATGTAGCTACCTTAGCCGAAACGGTCGGATGGATTTCAGTTCTTTGCAGCGATTGGGTAAGCAAGGTCGCACCGTTTTTTTGTTTCAAAATCGCTCTGACAATCGGCACCGGGTCGATGTCTTGCGAATCTCGCGAGAACAACTCGCTTGCGATTTCGACGCTGCGATTCAGCTTCGTGTATGCGAGACCGATGATCGCGGCGGAACGAACTTTGGCGTCTCCTTCGACTGCAATTTTCTCCAGCGATCCGGCGTACTTTGGGCTGGTCTTGGCGAGTGAAATAGCAAGGGTTTGACGCAGGTCAGGATCGCGTGATGGATCGTTCAACATGGCGAGTTCGTTCTTGCCAGCGACTTTCCATTCACCCAGGTTACGAGCTGCCAAGACAGCGATGTTTTGATTCGTGTGGTTCAGTAAACCAACCATTGCACGCATCCGGCGTTGAAGGCTTTTAGGCCACTTGGAACCGGCCAGTTGTTCGAGTGTTTCCAGCATCGCGATCGTGGTTGGTTCAGAAAGATTTTTGTTTCCCCTGGTGATCGCACTCAATACGCTTTGTACGTCGTTGTCCGTTCCAACGCGGATTAGCTGTGTTCGAATTCCAATAAGCTCTTTGTTGGTTGGCGCATCCTTAGCGAGTAGCTTGGCGATTCGCCTGTTCAGGCCGACCCCAGCACCACTTTCGACGTATTCGCGATGCGAGGGATCGGCGAAGGACATCGTGTCCGCTTCGAGTGCCGGACGCCAGTAACTTTCCAAGGCCGCCAATGTTTGCGGTAGAGCTTGGTCTAAGATCGGATCGCCAGGGTGGTCGAGCGATATGAGAGCCGCCGTCAACGCTTCTTTTTGGGGAATGAACCCTGCCGAAAGGACAGCTTCCATCCTGGTGCGTGGGAATGGGTCATTGGCGACTTGGGCGACCATGTCAATTGGGTTTGATAGTTCATCATGCCAATAACGAATGATACGTGCTCCCGCCGAACGGGCATGACCGTCCTTGGCGTTCAGTACGCGGGTAAGAATCTTCTCGCTCACGCGTTCCACGTTTTGGCATGCCCACATGGCTTCGACGAGATGGTGGTCGTGGTCCGGATCGGTTGCGTCGAGTCCGTCGACCCATTTTTCGGCGGCCGCCAGAACTTGGTCAGCGTCTCGCTCGCTCAATTCCTTACGGGCTTGATGTCGTATCCAGGTTTCGGGGCTTTGCAGTTGATCAACCAGCGTTTCGATAGAACGACCGACAAGTGCGGGTTTGTCCGTCAGCGGGCGTTCCTTGTGCGTGATGCGCCAAATGCGACCGTGCTCGTGATCGCGTCTTGGATCGCGGAAATCGTGATTGGCGTGGTTGATGATCGAGTTGTACCAATCGGCCACATAAATCGCACCACGAGGCCCGACCTTCACATCAACCGGGCGGAAGTTGGGATGCTTCGAAGTCATTAGCGGCGGTAACACGTTGCACGAGAAGCCAGCACCGTTTTCGATGAATTCGTAACGCACCACCATGCGGCTCTTGAAACGACCGGTCAATAACTGTCCTCGAAGGTCTTCGGCAACGTGGGTTCCTGTAGCGAGGTCGCCGCCACATTGTTTGTCCGTTTTGATTAGCTCGCGGATTTGTACCGCTTCATCGCTGTTTCCTGAGGCGGGTGACAAGTACATGATCTTGGGGTTATTGACCATGAATGATTGTCCCCAACGATCGAAGACATGTCCCCATGGATTGCCGCCCGTTCCGCGACAGAACATTCGTAGTTCTTGGGTTCGTGGATTGAGTTGATAGACTCCGCCATTGAAGTTGCGAATAACGCCGTGCTGGGTTTCGACCTGCGAGTGCAAGAAAATGCCTTCTTGGAAATAGATCCAGCCTCCAGGGCCTCGTCGCCATGCACTGATTGAATGGTGACTGTCTTCAATTCCGAATCCGGTCAGCACGAGTTCTTTGACGTCGGCGACATCATCGCCATCAGTGTCTTTTAGAAAAAATACGTCCGGGGACTGGGCGACATAGCAACCGCCGTTTGCGAGTTCGATACCGGTGGGTAGATACAATCCATCGGCAAACACGGTCGATTTGTCCGCTGCACCATCGTCATCGGTATCTTCCAAAATGATGATTTTGTCATTGGCTTTTTCGCCCGGCTTTAGTTGCGGGTACGCCCACGAACAGGCAACCCATAATCGACCGCGGGAATCCCATTGCATATGAACGGGATTGGCCAACATTGGATCCGATGCGAACAGATTGACTTGATACCCCGGCAACAATTCGAAGTTCTCAAGTTCCGAGCTGGGATCGTGATTGTTCATCAGATCCAAGTTCGCGCCTCTCAAGTTGACGGTCTTGATGCCTTGAGCGTCTTGGCCGATTGAAAGAGATGCCGGTGCAAGTAGTGCCAAGCAAGTAAGGATGCAGGCGATATGCAAAACGGGGCGTTGGGTGGGGCGTGAATCTAGCATTGGAGGCGGGGCAATTAGGATTCGGCTGGAATTCGCTTGGGGGCGATTGCTGTTTGGGCGAAAAAGGACACCTCGCTTACTTTCGGCGGATGCCGAAGAGTGAAAAGCGTCACTTATGCGAGGGCGTGAAGTCACTTGTCGATTGGCGTTAATCGCCACCGCCGTGTTTTCAGCGGTCTGGGGCGACGAAGTTCGGCGTCGCGTTGGTTGGCTAATTCATTGAACGCGATCACCTCGCCTGGCAACGCTTTGCCACTGGGCGAACGTTGGCGTTCGCCGACAATGTGGACTTGGTTGAGTGCTTTCCAGCTATAGACGAATTGCAGGTTTTTGTCGTTCACCTTCGCACGATACGCTTCAAGTTCAATATGAGCGGGTGAGTGGTCGATCGCGATTCCTTCAGCCCAGGCACTGGCGTTTGCGGTTACAACCGTTTGGCCATCAACGTCTAGTTGGAAGGTGCCTGGGTTGAGGTTTTTGACCATCAATTTGTCACGTTGGAAATCCAATTGAGGCGGTAGCGTTTGGTCCGTCGGTGGCGGCAAACGCGGTGGGGAGGTTTCGGTGACATCAAAGATCAACTGTGAGGATTCCACTTGTAAGTTCGTGATTTTGACTCCGGTGGATTCACTTGACGTGTCTGTCGCATCGATTTTCAACAACCAAGGCTGGTGAGCTTGATGGTCTTCTCCCGTTAGCAATTGGCTTGCAAATGAGTGGCTCATCGCCCAGTAGCCAAACGGGGTTAAGTGGATTCCGTTGTGAGTCAGGTTAGGACCGGCCGACTCGTTCATTAAATAGAGCGACGATTCGAACAGGTCAACAAATGGAATCCCGGCACTGTCGGCGACTTCACGCATCGCTTTGGTGTATGCGGCCAGATCCTGATTGCGAAGTTCTTGTTGCGGGGTCAGGTTTCCGAGATCTTCGCAAGCGATTGGGGATACTAGGATCATTCGGACGTCGGACTTCCCGTTGTACTTCTTGCCGGCATGAGACGCGATTAATGACGACAGGTTTTGCTTAAACCGATCAATCGCTCGTTCGCCGTCAAAAGACTCACCCATGCCGAAGCACGCGATGATGACATCCGTTTGATGGTCGCTGAGCGTGCTTTCTTCGGAAGGGAAATTGGTTGGCCGATCACGCGCCGCAAGCATGTCGCCGCCCCAGCCCAAATTGCGTATCGAAACAGGAGCATCTTGGGGATGTTGCAAAAGCAACGTTTCCAGGTATCCGTGAACTCGCAATTGATCGGCAAAGGTATTGCCAATGATGGCGATTCGATCGCCGGGACGGATGGGCGACTCGGCGAATGTGTCGAGTGACACAAAAAGTGAGCAGACAAGAACCGCAATTTGGTAGATGTTTTTCATGTTACTTTTTGGGCTTCTTATCAACCCGTTGGATGTTCCAAGTCGAGATTTTGGCATCGGTATCCGGCACCGGTCGGTCAACAACCCAGTGCGATGCGTTAACGAGCATGCGTACAAAAGATTCTTCACCGAAGTCGCCAGGATGCCCCAGCGATGTGCCAAACACCTTGCCGCCCCATTCGTTTTCCCATGCCCAAGAGACGATGTCGTTTTCAAGTTTCTTGACGTTCACTACGCCAAATGATTTCTTGATCACCCGTTCACGCCCACGACCGGACCCGGTTAACAGAGGAACACAACCGTCTTCTAGGCGTGTCAAGTAAAGCGTTCCTGGCGATACCCAATTGGATTTGGTGACGTTGGACATGATCGGATGTGAAAGTGCCGATTCGATTACATCCACTTGAGTTTCGCCGGATTGATGCACGATGTAGGGGGTGCCCATTGCACGACGTCCAAAATCGTCGTTCCATGTAAATCGCGGATGCCCTTGGGGATACTTAAAACTATGGCTCGCCGTTCGCAAGCCGATGACTGGCTTTCCGGACTTCAAGTAGTCTTCAATGGGCTGCCATTCTTTGTCGCCCAGTTTCAAGAAACGCATGAAAAAGATCGCCAAGTCGGCATCTGCAAGAGCTTCGATCCCGGGCAACACCTTTTCGGTTTTGCGTTCGGGGTCCCCTTCACCAATCACGATAGTAGTGCGAAATCCGAATCGCTCCAGTTCTTCAGCGAACACCGGCATGGTCAGTTCGGGCGAATAATGCAGAGTGCCCACCACGATCACGGCATGTGGTTTAGTTTCATCGGCCGCGATAGCAAGATTGCCAGCGATTGCACAGAACACGATTGCCAAGATGGGCGTCGCGATTGAGCGTCGTAGCGACCGCGATTGTCGAAGTAGGTCCATGGGTTTCCGGCCGATTCAGAAGGATTGGTTGAAGCCGAAGGCGGTCTAGCCAAACACGTGTGTTGGCATAGCGATCGCCGTCTACGCTAAACCTGGAAAGCAGCGAAATCATCGGGGCGATGATTTGGATTGCCACTTAGCGGGATCGTAGCGGTGCAGGTGGGGCCATAGTGTAGGTGAAACGCATGGCAGACCGATGGGGATGTGCGTCACCAAGATATCGAAATGCGTCATCTCGAAGCGTCGCGGCCGACGACGCGAAGCAGGTCGAGACGGTGTGCCCCGGATGAGCCCAGATCACCCGCATTGCTGTCTTGCGTATGACACTGGGCTCATCGTCTTTAAATGGAAACAAGTGCGAGCCGGTCAAATCTCACGTATTCAAAATTTGACCGTGACGATGATTTGTCCATCATTTTGCGTTTGCAGTGACCTCAAACTTGACCTTGCGATCATTGCTCAATTGAGGGCCTGGCGTACTGCGTCCTTCGGCAATTTGTTGTTCAAGCAGAGTCAGTAGCAGTTCGACCTGCTCGGGATGTTGATCGGCAAGGTTGCGTTTTTCGGCCGGGTCGTCACCAAGATGAAAGAGCTGCATCGATGGCATGCCCTGCTTTTGTGCGACGACGTCTCGGGGAGCACTCCAGCCTCCGCTGCCTGGGCTCAAACACAATTTCCAAGGCCCACGACGCATCGCGAATCGTCCTGAAATGCTGTGGCTAATGAGAGATTCCCGGGGGCCAGCAGCTGGATCCTGAAACAGGGGCGACAAGTCGAATCCATCTTCGCCACCGGATGCTTTGCGAGGCTGGTCGACGATGGATTGCAACGTGGTGTAGATGTCCGTTAGACAAGCAAGAGCATTCGTTCGATTTCCGGCCGCAATCTTGCGTGGCCAGCGTGCAAGCAATGGAACACGGTGCCCACCTTCGAAAATATCCGCTTTGTGTCCGCGATAGCCCGCGCTAGGATCGTGGTCATGTTCGGCCAGAACGCTGAAGTTCGCTTCCGGTGAACAACCGTTATCACTGGTGAAGAATACGAGCGTGTTGTCGTCAATGCCGGCATTCTTAATAGCGGCCATTAACTCGCCGACATGGTGGTCCACTTGTTGGACAAAGTCGGCATAGGGATTGATTCCACTGGCGTCCTTGAACGGTGGCACGGGAACGATCGGAGTGTGAGGCGCTGGCAGTGGCAGATAAAGGAAGAACGGTTTGCCATTCTTAGATGGTTCGGCACGCTCGTTGACATACGTGATTGATTTGCTGAATAGATGTGGCAGGACTTGGTCAATCTCGAAGTCATCGCTGATCGGTCCGTTGCGATACCAGCCGTAAGGATCTTGCTTTTTTGTAACGCCTTCTTTCCGCTCGGGAACTGATGTTGGCATCCCGGTGTCGACCCAGACGTAGGGAGGCATGTCGAGCGAACCGCAATGGCCATAGTATTGGTCGAAGCCATTGATGTCGGGGCCGTTTTTAACGGGCTTTGAAAAGTCGATCTCCTTTCCGTTCTTATGCCAGTCCCATCCCAGGTGCCACTTCCCAATCATCGCGGTGTGGTAACCCGCCGATTGCATCAGATGCCCAAGCGTAGGTCGGTCCGCTGGAATCAAGTGCGTGCTAGTTCCACTCAGCACACCACGGGCTAAACGGGATCGCCAGTTGTATCGTCCCGTTAGCAGTCCGTAGCGGGTCGGTGTGCAAACGGAACTGGGCGTATGGGCATCAAGAAATGTCAGTCCTTCATCAGCGAGACGCTGCAGATTGGGGGTCTGGATTTTGCAATCCAAATTCGTCGGCGAGATATCGCCTAAGCCCAGGTCATCAGCCAAGACAATAATGACATTGGGCGGTCCTGGATCGTCACTGGCTAACGCTCCGTTGGCAAACGCCATGCTTATCAAACCAGCAGTCAGAATCACGCCGCGCAAAACTTCGTGCCAGCGAATGCTGGATGATCGTTTCATGTAAGCGGGCGGAAAGGTCGGGGTGCCAATCTTGGTCATCTTGGGCTCGTGAGGGTTCATTGGTTTTGGCAATTCAGCGAAATCTAGTTTAGCTAAAGGAATCTTACCCGTGACGGTGGCTGAACAACTTCCGCCGGTCGGTTACGAATTCGCCCCGCAAATTCGCCTTGCAAATTCACCCAGGAACACAGGGCGAAATGTAGGCTCTCAATTAGTGATTGGGGATCAGCAGACAGACGAGTGACTTGTCGCCCCGTACCATCATTTTGCGGCCCGATAGAATGGGTGCCGCCCAGCAGGGATACTGTAGCCCACCCCGATTGGTGGTCCCTTCGTCAAGTTTCCATACGCCGAGTTCGTCGTATTTTTCGGGCGTGCACCGTACGATGTGCAGCGGTCCGGTTTCTTTCAGGACAAGCAACACGTCGCCGAAGCGAGTGGCGGTCGATCGTCGTCGTGACAGGTCTGTCCACTGGACTTCGCCAGTTGAAAGTTCAATACAGCGAAAATCACTGTCCGGCGCGTTGCGTCCACTGCAACCATAGAGATAGCCGCCGTCCAGAATTGGCGTCGACATGTGTGAACGCAGCGATTGAGCGCGACGGTTGCCAGCGGGGTCACGCCACACATCGCGAAATTTCGCCTCGCCATTATGAACTTCGATCTCCAATAGAGTTGCACCGGAGTCATAGCAGTCGCTGATCAAGACTTGGTTGCCGTGGACAACTGGAGTCATCGCGTTGACGCTTTCTAAAATGTCGGCGCGATATCGTAATTGTCCGATCGATTTTCCCTTGCGTGGATCAATCACGTGCAAGTGGTCACGTGCCAGCAGCAGCACATAGACCTGGTCGTTGAGGGTGATCGTTCGCGGACTGCTGTAGCTGGCCAAGTCGTCGCCACATCGCCATCGCTCTTTGCCTGTTTGACGATCAAATGCGACCATTAACGATCCGTTTGGCGAAACACGATCGAGTCGTCCCGGTGCGATGGCTTGGTCCGCTGGAGGGCTGCCACCGACCATCACAAGCACCAGATCATCGAGAACCAGCGGGGAGGAGCCGACGCCAAAGAAGTTCTGTACCACGGTGTAGGTGTCATTAGTTTGCACCTGCCAAAGTTGGCGTCCATCCTGAATCGATCGGGCGGTCAGTGTTCCGGCGACGCCCAATGTGAATATCTCGTCACCATCGCTTGTCGGGCTGCAACGTGGTCCCGGTTCGTATCCATACAAATCGCGGTAGCTCACTTCATCGTCTTTCGCCCAAAGGACTTTACCGTCGTCTAGCGAGATCTTTCGTAGACGCTCGCTTCCGTTGAGACTATCGAAATGAAAATAGGCGTCATCGCGAATCACGCCGAGCCCATAGCCGTCGCCCAGTTCCAACGTCCATGCGACTTCCGGCGGTTGGCTCCACGAAAGCGTGGATGGCTTGGGTTGTCCGGCCTCCACATCCACGCTTCCGCTGAAATCGTGATTTAGAAAGCGAGGCCAATCATTTGATTGAGCCTGCAATGGACTGCACAGCCAAAGTGCGGCCATCAACCCAGTAAAGCGAGGTAACAGACTGGCGTTATTCATGAAATTTAGGTCGGAGGAAAAATGGTGGATTGGGATCGTGGCTAAAATACACGCGCCGGAATCATTGACGCGGCAAGTCGAAGTAACAGGAATAAACGCCTCCGGTCGCGAGCCAGACCAGATTGTACGACAATGACGGTAAGCTTCGCCCCCTCGTAACAATCATTCGGTATGAGTGACCATTCGTGAGTTTGATCGCACGCGAATTTGGTCAACGAGAATGACGACAACCGTATGGGCCCCATCACCGGAAAAGTTTAGTTATGGTCGACCCCAGCAACGATGTCCTCGCCGGAATCCGCCCTCGGCATTGGTGGATCGCCACTTTCGCAGCGTTGATGGTTGCCGACATGGCGGCGCCTCCATGGTGGGGGCTTTGTGTGCTGCATTTGGTGATGTTGCCGCTGGCTTGGCGTTCGCTGCACCGCCGGTTCATCACCAAAGTTACGATCGCCCAAGCTGCTGCGGTTTCGATCGCCGGGGCCTGGCACGTCGTGACTCAGCCGTTCGGTGTCACTCCGCTTGATCCGGTACGAGTTTGGACCGTTTTGGGACTGGTGGCCGCTGGGTACTTTCACATTTACCTGCGTCGACGTTTACGGATGCGATTGGAGCATCAGCATTTTCTTCAACAGAATGTGCGTCGTCGATCGCGAGAAATTGAGCGAGTGAACCATGCCCTGCGGGACGAGGTGGCTCGTCGACAAGCCACTCAACATCGACTCGATCAGAGCGAAACGACGTTCCAGTCGATTATGGATCGCATGCATCTGCAGGTCGCCCGCAAAAATGCAGCGGGGGTGTTTACTTATGCGAACGATCCGTTTTGCAAAGAGCTTGGTTTGCATCCGATCGATGTGATCGGTAGTACCGATGCGGATTTGTACGCACCTGCGATGGCCGCTCGGTATCGCGCGGACGATCTGAGTGTGATCGCGACGGGGCGTAATGTTGACAAAGTAGAAGAACATCCCGGTTCGGACGGTCGTCCAGGCTTTGTGCAGGTGTTTAAAGCTCCCGAATACGACCAACATGGTCGCTGCATTGGGGTGCAGGTGATCTTTTGGGATATCACTGAAAAACACCGGAATGAAATGGCGCTGCGTCATAGCGAGGCTCGTAAGCGTGCGTTGTTCGATGCAGCCGGTGACGCGGTTTTGCTGGTCGATGAAAACGGCATCATCATGGAAGCCAACCCAGCCGCGATGGGGATGCTGCAATCTGGTGGTGGGCGATTGTTAGGCCGGCCGATGGACAATCTGGTGATGCCCGTTCACCGTAACTTGCACCCGGAAACGAGTAGTTGGACTGGCGACGATGTGACCGATCCAAACGACGTGGAAGAAGATTTGAGCTGGGGAACACTTCCGTTGTCAGATCGTCACCAATTGCAATTGCGACGTGGCGATGGCGTCACGTTTGATAGTGAGGTTTCTGTTCACATCATTCCGCTGGGAAACTCTTCACCAACGGCAAGTTTGGAAGATGAAGAGCGTGAGGGGCGAGCGATTATCATTCGCGACGTGACGCTACAGCAGCAAGCCTTTGAAGCGATGCGTGACGCAAAAGCGGCTGCCGAACAAGCCAACCGCACCAAGACGCAGTTCATGGCGGGGATTTCTCACGAATTACGAACGCCGTTGGGCGGAATCGGTGGCCTGACGGAATTGTTGTCGCGTCAGACTTTGCCGGGGCCGGCTCGACGATACGTCAACTTGATCTCGCAGAACTCAGAATTGCTGCATGATGCGATTGAAGACATTCTTGACTTTTCGGCCATTGACGCAGGCCGGGTTGCGATCGATCCCGTACCGATCGATCTGCATACGATCGTGGGTGACGCGTTCGGGTGCCTCGCTATTCGCGCAGCCGACAAACCCGTCCGGTTGAGTTTGTCGATTGATCCTCGTGTACCGCGATGGGTGGTTGCCGATGCGAAACGCATTCGTCAAATCATCGTTAATCTGGCTGGGAATGCGATCAAGTTCACCGCTTCGGGACAAGTCAGTCTAAGGATGACGGTGGTCGACCCGCAGCCGAAAAAGATGAGTCCCGAGCAAACAATGTTTCAGCTCACCATCGCAGACACCGGAATCGGAATCGCACCGGAGAATCAAGGTCGTATTTTTGATGCGTTTGAGCAGGCTGATCGGGGCACTAATAAGCGGTTCGGAGGCACCGGACTCGGACTGGCGATCGCTCGAGGGTTGGCGCAGCGGATGGGTGGCGGCATTACCTTAGAAAGTGAAGTAGACAAGGGCAGTCGCTTTCACGTTCAATTCCAATTGCCACTTGCCAAAGACGTTGCAGGGAATCCAACGCCCGCTGCTGAGGCGTCTGCCGAAGCTCGATCGCAATGCATTGTGGTGTCGGTCGGGAACGCCACCATCGAAACTGATTTGGCTGAGACAATTGTCGATCAGAAGTGTCGAGTGTACAAACCGTCGGATCTCGAAGGCGGGCAGCCGAAGTCGGCCGTGTGGTGGATTTTGACCGATGCGACCGCAGACGCGGCCTTCCGTATCCGGGCTCGCAAGTCCGACGATCGAGTGTTGTGGTTAATGCGTGCCAGTGAAGCGGCACCTCGGCGAGCCAAGAAAGAAGACGCGGTCACGATCGAACCGGTCCATCCCGACGAGTTACGGCGTTGGCTCGCTGGTGAAGCGGTTCAGCAGACCGGTCGTGGACTTTTCTCAGCTCGCGGAAGCCGCGGTGTCCCCGGCGTGAGTAAGTCAATCTCCTCGGCAGCACTAACTCGGGCAGGGGAAAAAGCTCATTCGCTTCGCCATGATTCTCCGTCGTCACTCAATCCGCCTCGAAGCTTTACCTTGGCGTCTCGGCGCAACGGTTCGCAAACTTCATCGCAAACGGATCAAGGCGGTGCGCAATACCGCGTGTTGGTCGTTGATGACAGCCCCACGAATCGTCTGGTCATTCACGATCAATTAGTGTCGGCCGGGCATCTGGTCAGCGTGGCTGAAGGCGGCGAAACGGCACTGACGTATTTCCCCGATGATTCCTCAACGATCCCTGCATCCACGTTCGATTGCATCTTGATGGATTTGCAGATGCCGACGATGGACGGTACCGAAGTGACCACCGAGATCAGAAAACGGGCAACGCAACACAAACGGTCCATGCCGCCGGTGATCGCTTTGACCGCTCACGTGACCGACCAACATCGCCAGATGTGCCGGGATGCGGGGATGGTCGGCTACATTACCAAACCTATCGAATTGGACTTGTTGTTGCAGGAAATGCAACGAGTTGTTGCTGCGGATCGAAGCGGCAAGCCGGTGTCTTCTGAAATTGTGATCTCGGCACAAGGTGATGTGGGTAATTCCAATGCCCAAGTTTCTGACGCACCCACAGAAGTTCAGCTCAACGAGAGTCCGCAAACGGAATCAAAGCCGGGTTCAGCTTCAACAACCGAGTCCCGTTCCGATATGGTCTCCGAAGCGGCTCCGGAGGCCGATTCAAAAAGTGTCGATAGCGGCGATTGGCGTTCGCGTTTGACCAAGTTGTGTGGCGGCGATGAGTCAACAATGAAGTCGGTGTGCGAAGCGATTGTGATCGAGGTTCCCGACTTGGTAAGACGTCTAGAACGTGCAGGAAAAAATGGCGACCAAAAAGCGCTGAAGACGGCGGCTCATACATTGAAATCGTGCTTGCGATATGTGGCTGCGGAGGACGAAATCAATTTGGCTCGTGAAGTTGAAAAGAACACCGATGACGCCGACTGGGTCCAGCAGGTCAAAACAGGTTGGTTGGCCCAAGGTGATGCCGTGCCGGTCGAAGTTAAGCAATTGCGTGACCTTCAAACCCTTGCCCGTGACTGGGTCAAGACGATTCGATCCTAAGGAAGATGTGAGCTCTCGGCTATCGATGATCGAAATAGTCGGCTAGTGAATACACTTGCGTGTTGAGTTCCTTCATCCGGTCCAGCAAAGGCGAATACGGTTCGTATCGGTTATTCAGAATCCCCTTATTCGAATTGAGGTTCGATGGGTCTTTGGTGGTGTCGGTAGGGTCGTTGTCTTGATACTTGAACCAGTGCCAGCCGACGCAGATTTTGGATTCGATCAAATCGAGACAGAAGTTCTGGTAGAACAATCCCCGATCGGCCTGGGTTGGGACACACCACCCAGCTCCACTTTGATTCGTTAGCCCCGGGGCATCCATTCCTTTGGCGTAATATTCCGTCACGATTAACGGTTTACCGATCGCATTTGCCAATGTGCTTGCCTTTTGTCCGGGCGACCATACGCCGTACAGGTTGTAGCAAAACGCATCCACGTGTTTACCAATTACGTGATACGAAGTATTCCGTGAATAGAGTCGCGGACCAAGCAACATGTGGTTGGGATCCACCTGCCGGATAGCTCGGGCGACGGTGCCAACGTATTTTTCCATCACGAGGTCGTCGAAGTCATCTCGGTCTGTTTGGGTAAGGTCTTTTTCAGAAGCGTTTGCGCCGTGTCGTTTTTGCAAAAAAGAAATTGCCGCTTGGTGACCGTGGCTACTCTTTTTGAGTTTTAAGAAACGCGAAATCATATCCGGCTTCAGGGGCAGTTCATTGTCAAAAAAGTGGCCCAGAAGATTGGGATCGTTACGGTATTGGGTAAGTTTTTGGCGAGCATGTGTTTCGCAAAACTTCTGCCATCCGGGTTCAAAAACAAGAATACAGTCTTCCGGATAGTCCACGTGTCCTGAACCTCGGCGGGTCCGGCCTTTGCTAAACGTCGTCATGAAGTTCCAGTTGACGCAGTAGCTGATGCCATCACTGGCTCGTTGGATGGGAGCATCATGCGTCCATGATCCCGTTCCGCTGAATCCATGCGAACGCAAAAGGTCGACGGTTTGTTCGGCCCACTGATGTTCGCTGCCAAAGTCGCGATCGAACGCAGCTTTCTGGGCGGGCCCAGTACCGATGCCGACCGAAACGACGCCGCGATTGATGTGGCGGTAGCCTTCCGGATCAATCAGCCACCAACGATCGGCGATCTTGGTCGTGTAGAAAAAACCGGTCGGTTTTTCGCGATGGTCCAGCCGACTTCCGTACTTGTTATGCGGAATCGAGTTCGTTTGATAGCCGTCCAAGGATGCTACTGTGCGGGTCGCGTGCTCACGCCACGGTTGGTGCGGCTTTGGCTTTGCCTTGACCGAAATTGGATTATCGCCGGCAATTGCCGGGATGGAGATCGCGAACCAAATTGCGAATAGAGGCAACGGGGAATATTTCATGGTTGTACCGTGTTTCCGCAGGGCGGTCTTGTTGCTGTGACGCATCGTTTTTCAGACGAGTGGTTCAAGAAGTCGGCCGCCGTCATGACCGGAGTGGAGAGCTAGTCGCACTTCAAATCACCCTCGGTTCAACATCCCATCGTCAGTGCATTTGAACTGTCGATCGATTTAAGAAGTCGAATATGCGAGGCGGCTATATCGTGACTTAGGTTTGGGTTTTGGGTGGAATACCGACGAGACGAGCGGAGAACGCAAACAGAGATATTCGACGATGTGTAGCGATGATGACACGAACTTCTCGTGCCTACTTTGATTTACCAAGGCTGGGTTTTGCGACTGCTGCAATGCCGTACATGTTGTAGCCAAGTTGCACGTCCACGGGCCGTTCAAAGGAACCCAGTTGGATCTCTTGTGGCTCGTCAACATCGCGTTTCCAAATTGAAAACGTGTTGTCGATACTGCGGGCGGCACCTACGGCAAGTTTAATTTTGGGCTTATACCGGTTGGCCGCTTCATCAAGGCCAATGTCCAATCCGGAGTCCTCGAAGCTCTCCGACAGCCACGGAGGTACCGTCGCATTGTCGCTAAAGAAGACGTAGACCGTTGATGGCTGTGAGATCTCGACGTGGACTTGCAGGTCTTCGGCGAATTTGTCGTCGTTGAAGGGCATGACGTAGTCCGCGCCGATCAGTTCCGCTGGCATACCTGCTTCGGTTAAGCCATTCCATTGGTGATCGCGGTCAACGAAAGCTTGGCTGTCTTCGCGAAGCCCAGCTTGGATAATTCGGTAGAACATGCGACTCTCAGGAAGTTGGTCGCTAAGGTTGTCACGCACCGCCGCGATAACGGGGCTATTGCGATGCAGTGGTGCCAAATCGCGGACGCCGGGAAGTCGTTGGTTATCGATCGAAAAGACGCGGCGAGACAATCCATCGCTGCCAACCAGTGTGGCTTGTCCCTGAATCAAGTGTTCGCGTTTTGCGTCCGAGCTTTGGTTGCCACGCTGACTGGCCGATCCTAGTTCCACGTCCACTTCGCCTTCGAATACGGCTACTTCCGTTTCACCGGAGTCGCTAATCGCGATACCGAATTCGGTGCCAAGATCAGTAACACGGGCAACGGGAGTGTCAATCACGAATCCTTTTCCGCCGTTGGCGGCTTTGGCGGTGATACGCCCATAGCTGCAATAGACTCGATCCCGCTCTTGAATTTCTATCAAGCAAGGAGCCAAGACTAGTGCTTCGACACCCGAGTCAAACACCAGTTTCAATGTTCCTTGGTGGATGCAAAGTTTCTGGCCAATGGCAATGCGACTGAGTTCATTCACCGTTTTATGTTGGCTATCCCAGGTCACGTTGGTGCTTTGGACCAGCGTCGCCACATTGTCGCCGTATTTTGAATTCTTTCGAGCGGGGCTGCGGTTGGGGGTAAGGTTTGCAACGATGGCAGAGTTGCGTAAGCCTTGGTTTTGGCGAATCGCATTCCACACTGAAAGTGACAGAGTCAACAGAATCGCAGCGGCGATCGCAGATCCAGCGATCATCCGGCCGAGCGTTCGTGGGGGACGTGAGCCTATCGCAGGCAGGGGCGAAACCGGCGAGGTATGTGCCGGAACTTGCGACGGCTGTTTGAACGGCACGGTCGGCGCTGCGTCCATCGGATCGCAAACTTCTAGAATATGAGATTTCGGCAACACGTCGGAAGTTTGGTGGTGAACCAATCGCGAAGAGATATGTGCGACTTCTTGCATGTAGCGAATGTACTCTCGACGGCTTTCGCTATCGTTGGTAATTGCATCTTGCAACTGTCGTTGTTCGGCTTCGGTCGCGGAGCCTTCAAGCTGTTTGGTGACCAGTGTGTGAATGAGATCGAATCGTTGTGAGTGGTTCATCATGAGATCACCCCCGCGTGTTGAAGTCGTTGTTCGATACATTGGCGTAATGCTTTCCGAATACGCTGCGCTGATTTGTAGACGGCGTCGACACTGCAGTGCATCGCTTCGGCAACTTGTTCGATTTGACGGCCCGGTTCATAGAATCGCGATAGCAAGTCGCGTTGCCGCTCAGGGCAATTTTCAAGGCACTGGTCGAGCGCACTGAGATGTTCCTGCGATTGCTGGGACGCGAAACTAGCTTGCTCTTTTTCTAGACATTCAACCAGGTCGTTGCCAAAGACCAGTCGGCTACGGCTGACCTTTTTGCGCCATGTCAAAATTTCAAAGTGGGCGACGCGAATCGCCCATGCGGCGAAATTCGACCCAGGCTCAAATTTGTCAAATTCAAGCCAAAGCCTCACGCTAGCTTCCTGCCAAATTTCATCGGCATCGGACCAACTTGGGACGTTGGCAAGGATGTAACCCTGAACGGCTCGTTGGTGCTGTGCGATCAGGCGGGCAAATTCGGAGTGTTCGGAATCCAGTGACATGGGGCGGCCAGGCAGCGACGGCGGAAATTCGCAATGGGGACAAGAACGGGAAAGGTGTGTTGCAGCTAGGTCCGAAAACCGGCCTAGTGCTCCAATAAAATCAAATTGTCGGGCAGCCGACGAGGTTGAGAGTCTGTTGGGAAAGCCACGGGACTTGTGACCTCGTCTACTACGACCAAGCCCAAAATCCAGATCGGTCAAACTCGAATTGCTTGTGTCCTATTGCTAAAAGGCTAGCAAAATGAGACGAGCCGTTCGGTACTCAACCTCATCTTTCATTCTGGGCGAATCAATCACTCGGCCGTAATCCGTGTTGGAAGGGCGGCGAGCACAGTACTAGGGCACTACGGCGGCGAATTGGACAGGATTCTGGATATTGGTTTGAATTGATCCGCCTACTTTGCTCATTTTTCGCAACCATTAGTCTTTTTCTGTCCAAAGCTGGCAGAGGGAGGCCCTTTTCTCTTTAGCACGGGCATACGGCGTCCGCTGGTTCCGGTGTGCATCACTGTAACCGCGTGCTCTGGTTGATCACCGTGTCCCCAGTTCGGCACAAATTTCTTTCCTTAGGTCCTTTTCAAGCGAGTTTCGAAATTCATGTGCCACGATTCCCACGTTTCAGATGGTCGCTATACGGTTGATTCAGTACGCGGTCGATTGCGGTGCATCGCCAGTTTCGCATTCGTAATGTTGGGGCTTGGCGTGTGGGGCTCGCATTCCTGTGCGATCGAGCCTGCCGTTGCAAATGAGTCTGCGGTCGAGTCCCAGCCAACCAACGGGGCCGTCAAAACGCAGCCCAACGTGTTGTTCATCGCGGTCGATGATTTGAACGATTGGGTGGGGTGCCTGGGAGGGAACCCAGATGCGAAGACTCCCAACTTGGACGCGTTTGCTAGCCAGAGCGTGCTCTTTCGCAATGCACACTGTCAGGTTGCTTTGTGCAATGCTTCGCGAGTATCGGTCATGACCGGCATGTACGCCTCGACCACAGGGATTTACGCCAACAGCTTGAAACATGCCGGGCCGGTTTATCGATCGGCCCAGCAGATGCCGCTTTGGTTTCGTGAAAACGGATACCGGACGATGTGCATGGGTAAGATCTATCACAACGACCATGGTAAGAAGGCTTATTGGGATGAGGTGGGGCCGAAGACACTTCGCTGGGGGCCGGAGCCTCCCAATGGGCGGCAGTTTACCGAACGCTTTGGCGACCGCGTCCAGGACTCATTGGCCTGGGCGGCTCTGGACATCGAACGCGGAGAAATGCCCGACGAACAAATTGCCACTTGGGCGAAGCAGCAACTCGACCAAGATTACGATCAGCCCTTTTTCTTGGCCCTGGGGTTCTACAAACCGCACACGCCTATGACGGCTCCTAAGCGGTACTTCGATTTATTCGATCGTGACAAGTTGACGATGCCCAAGGTGCTCGAGAATGACTTAGACGATGTTCCGGAAATCGGGCGTCGTTGGGTTCTTGATCGCAGCGAGATCATCGCCGACAAGGCAGTCGATTTGTACAGTCCCACCTATCGCCGAGAATTGGTGCATGCCTATCACGCCTGTGTTGCCTTGACGGATGACTGCATCGGCCAGGTGCTTTCGCACTTGAAAACCAGCCGTTACCAGAACGACACGATTGTTGTGTTGTGGTCTGATCACGGATGGCACTTAGGCGAAAAGGGCCATTGGCGAAAATGGATGCCGTGGGAAGAATCCACGCGTAGTTTTTTAGCTGTGCGAGTGCCTGGATTGACGACCGATGGCGGAGTATGTGATCGAACCGTAGGGTTGATTGATATCTTTCCAACCCTCGCCGAATTATGTGATCTCGAAGCTCCTGATCAACTTGAAGGTGAAAGTTTTCGGCATCTATTGATTGATCCTCAAGGGGATTGGAATCGGCCGGCGCTAACATCAACGAAGGCCGGTAACCACACCGTGCGCTCCGACCGATGGCGGTACATTCGGTACCGCGACGGTTCCGAAGAACTCTATGACCATTCCAAGGATCCAAACGAATGGACGAACCTTGCCGGTCATCCTGAGTTACATGAAGTCAAAGTACAACACGCTAAATGGATCGACACCCTGACCGCAGGTGAAGTAATTAAATGAAGTATCACACAACAAACATACGAGTTGGCATCCTGGCCGGGCTACTGATCGGGGCTGCCGTTTGGGTTGGTGCCGGCACATCGGTATCAAGTGCCGCCGCGCCGGCTGAAGAAGTGTCACGTCCCAACGTGATCATGTTGATGAGCGACGATCAAGGTTGGGGCGATGTCGGCTTCAACGGGAACGATGACATCCATACGCCGAACCTGGATGCGATGGCGGCCGGTGGAATGCGGCTGGATCGCTTTTATGCCGCTGCGCCGCTTTGCTCGCCGACTCGAGGCAGTTGTTTGACGGGGCGTTATCCGTTCCGTTTCGGAATCCTAGCCGCTCACACGGGCGGGATGCGGGTTGGCGAAAAGACGATTCCAGAACTGCTGAAGAAACGTGATTACCAAACCGGCTTCTTTGGCAAATGGCATGTGGGCTGGGTCAAGCCAGATGAAGTGGGGACTCGCGGTTTCTTTTCGCCACCTTCGCACCACGGATATGACTATCACTTCGCCACGACCAGCGCGGTTCCCACCTGGGATCCCACCGTTACGCCGGAAAGCTGGGATAGTTGGGGGAACGGAGCCGGTGAGCCATGGAAAGGCGGCGCTCCCTATGTCGAAAACGGCGTCGAGGTGACTGAGAACATGGCCGGTGACGATAGCCGTGTCATCATGGATCGCGTGATTCCGTTTATCGAAGAGAACCGGGACGAACCATTCTTGGCGACCGTGTGGTTCCATACGCCACATGAACCGGTGGTCGCTGGTGAGGAATACAAGAAACGCTATTCAAAGTTTGGACAAGCACACCAAAACTACTACGGCTGCATCACCGCGATGGACGAACAAATTGGTCGTCTTCGAGCCAAGCTTCGTGAGCTGGGACTGGAAAAGAACACGATCGTATTCTTTTGTAGCGACAACGGCCCATCGGACGGTTTGGCGAAAAAGGGAGTTGCTTCACCAGGACCTTTCCGCGGCCACAAGCACACGATGTACGAAGGCGGCGTGTTGGTTCCCGCTTGTGTCGAATGGCCTGGGACGATCCCGGCGGGCACGTCCAGCAGTGAACGCTGCTCGACGGTGGATTTTCTGCCGACGATCGCGAATGCTTGTGCCGTTGAATCGGGCATCAAGAAGTCGCTTCCTATCGACGGAGTCAATTTGATGCCGCTTTTGACCGGTGAGACGAACGAACTCGATCGCGAGTTGTTCTTTGGATACCGCCGTCTTTATCAGGGAACCGATGGGAAGGCGATTATTTCGGGCAACTGGAAGTTGTTGCAGGAAGCCAAGAAAAGTGCCAAGCGTTATCTGTTTGATCTCAGCAAGGATCCCTACGAAGAAAACGATTTGTCCAAGGAATTTCCTGAGCGAGCAGCCGTTTTGAGTCAGAAACTGGAGGAGATTGAAGCGAGCTGCCAACGCAGTCGAGATGGTGCAGACTACCGTTATTAGCGGGCCAATATTGTTGCCGTTGAGCTGTCTTGGGGCGATCCGCTGGTCGTGGGGGGAGCTCAATTGCGACGATGCTGTCATGTGCTGTTTAGATGGTAAATTCCAGAATTGCACTGGCGTTTTGGAGCGAAAATCAGCTATGCAGGACGTTCGAAGGTGAGTTCCAGGATGGGATCACTACTTATTATCAAGAAAAGCACAACGATTCGGGACACTATTCGCGGCAACCGTCGTGAGAGCCAGGGTTCCGGATCGCCACCGGCAGGGAGAGACCGCTGTGCAAACGCTCAAGACAGCCGCCATTGTTGTCCTACTGATGACCGTGATCTACGGAGCGTATGTGTCGATGACGACACCACCGGATCCGTTGCCACCTAGCGTGCAGTCGATGTTGGTTGAATCCGGTGTCGATGATTTCCCAGACGATTTCGCTGACTTCGGAATTGATTCCGGTGTCCCTGAAAGCCTGCAAAGCGTCGCGGTTGATATGGGTTCCGAAGCGGAAACCGCCCTGGTGGATCCCATGGCCGCACTGGAAAATTCAGGCGATGTGAACTTCGCCGCCGTTGACCAGACCTTCGCCGACGTGCAGTCCAGCGAGGGCAACGCGATGGCCAACGACCCGTCTCATACGTTCCAAATGAGCGATCAAGACTCGGCACGATTTGCTGGCCAAGCATCTCGTTTGCCGGACGTAGGCATGACCAGCGGAGCAACGGTCACTCCCGATCCAAATCAAAACTATCAATCGACCGGCTCGCAGTTCGAACTCCCCGATCCTGCTACTGCCGGTCTTTCAAGCCAACAAACGAATTCGTCTGCATCGATCCGCAGTTCGAGCGAAGTTGCTGCGGCCGGTTTGGCGAATGCGATCTCGACCGCTGACCGTCAGTATCAATCGGACCGTCGCCGCGAAGCTCTGGCGACGTTGAGCCTGTTTTACGAAACTCCGAACCTGACCAGCGAGCAGCGTGAGCAACTTTTGATTCGCTTGGACCCGTTGGCCCGAGAAGTGATCTACTCGCCAGAACACTTGCTGGAGTCGCCTCATCGTGTCGGCCCGAACGAAACGCTAATGGACATCGCCCAAAAGTATGACGTGCCTTGGCAATTGCTTGCTAACATCAACGGCGTCTCGGATCCCGTGACCGTCTTGCCGGGGACTGATTTGAAGGTGCTTCGCGGTCCGTTTCGTGCGGACGTTGATCTGGCCAACCAAGAGCTAACGTTGTTTTTGGGTGATCTGTACGCAGGCCGTTTCCCCGTGGGTGTGGGTAGTGACCCAGTTCCGCGAGCAGGTGCCTACACGATCCAGGAAAAGAATTCCGCAAAGACCTATTACGATATGTCTGGCAATCCGGTCCCGCCGGGCAACGCGAGGAATCCATACGGTTCAATGTGGATCGATCTCGGTGGCGGACTTAGCTTGCATGGTAGCCCCAGTGCGAACCAGCCAACCGATCAAGGTTGTATTAGCATTGCGGGCAACTACTCTCGTGACGTCTTCGGCATCCTGTCGGAAGGCTCTTCGGTCACGATTCGCTAGATCAGGTTGCCTGAATTCGCTATCGGAAGTTGGTACTAAACGCGACGCGAGCGTTTAGGCGAGTCGGTTATCCAGCTTCGGTTCCTAGTTAGCCGTCGCCTCGAGGTAACGGCAATGCTGCCGTCCCGTTGGGATCGCTTAAGTGAGGATGTCTTTGATAACGTGGCCGTGCACATCGGTCAGTCGGAAATAGCGTCCTTGGAAACGGTACGTCAGCCGTTCGTGATCGATGCCCAATAGGTGAAGCATCGTTGCATGCAGGTCGTGAACGTGGACCGGATTCTCGGTGATGTTGTAACAAACCTCATCAGTTGCCCCGTAAGTCATACCGGGTTTGACGCCAGCACCGGCCATCCACAAAGAGAAGCATCGTGGGTGGTGGTCGCGTCCGTAGGTTTCAGCATTCAGCGTTCCCTGGCAATAGGACGTGCGGCCAAACTCGCCACCCCACACAACGAGCGTGTCGTCCATCAGGCCGCGTTGCTTCAGATCGTTGACCAACGCGGTAGTGGCTTGATCGACATCGCGACACTGGCCGGGTAGTTGCTTGGGAAGCGTGAAGTGTTGGTCCCATCCCATGTGGAATAGCTGGATGAATCGTACGTCCCGCTCAGCCAAACGCCGGGCAAGCAAACAATTGTAGGCGTAGGTCCCGCGTTTCTTGACATCGGGTCCGTAGGCGTCCAGCACGTGTTGCGGTTCGTCGGAAAAGTCAATCAGATCTGGCACCGATGTTTGCATTCGATAGGCCAGTTCGTATTGCTGAATCCGCGAGTGAATTTCAGGGTCACCGAACTCTTCGAGCTTGTTTTGGTTGAGTTGTTGTAGATCATCGAGCATCCGCCGGCGGGCTTTCGAGTCAAAGCCGTCGGGGTTGCTTAAGTAGAGCACTGGATCGCCCACGCTCATCAATTTGACGCCCGCGTAGGTTGATGGAAGGAATCCGCTGCCCCATAATCGGTCGTACAGCGGTTGGCAATTCGGACGCCCGGTTCCTCGCGACACCATCGAAATGAAGGTTGGCAGGTTCTCGTTGAGCGTTCCCAGCCCGTAGTGCAACCATGAGCCGACGCTGGGACGGCCAGGCAACTGATGGCCGCTCTGGAAGAATGTCATCGCGGGGTCGTGGTTGATTGCCTCGGTGTGCATCGATCGAATCAAGCACATGTCATCGGCCAGTGTGGAGATCTTGGGGATCAAGTCACTTCCTAGTTCCATCCCGCATTCACCATGCTTGGCAAATTTGTATCGCGAACCCGCAATAGGGAACGACTTTTGGCCGGCGGTCATGCCCGTGACGCGTTGATTCATCTCAACGAAGTCACTGAGTTCCTTGCCCTCGTATTGTTGCAGCGCTGGCTTGTAGTCAAACATTTCTTGTTGCGACGGTGCACCGCTTTGAAACAGATAAATGACCCGTTTAGCCTTCGGCGGTTTGTGATACTGCTTCATGACCCCGCTGGGGGCTGGGAAGTCAGTATCGCCGATTCCGGGCGTCAGGGAGGAAGCGGCGGGTTCCGCCATCGCGGATTGGTCCATCATCGATGCGAGTGCCGCAACGCCGACTCCTGAAGCGGACCGACCGAAAAAGTGGCGACGCGTCAGCATCATGCGATGCTCGTTGGCAAGGTCTAGAGATTTCATAGCGTCCCTTTATTCAACAGTTACAAATTCGTCGGTGTTCAGGATTAAGTGTGCGACCGCGGTCATCGCGGCGAGATGGTCTGGGGCGATATCAGCGGCCGGCTTGGAGTCGCCAATCGCGAGGAGAGCTTTCGCCGCATCCGGATCATCGGCGTAATACTGACGGTAGTATTCCAAGCTGTTTGCCATGATTTTTAGCGTGCTAGGTACAGGCTTTTTAGCGATGGCAAGGTGGGCCATCTGTTCGAGTTGCTCGTCTTGGGATGTACCTAGCTTCAGCACCCGCTCGGCTAGATTGCGAGCGGCTTCGATGAATGTGGGATCGTTCATCAAAACCAGTGCTTGAAGCGGTGTGTTGGTGCGACGGACACGCACGTTACAAACCTCGCGGCCACTGGCGTCGAAGATCGTTTGGCGAGGCGGATTGACCGCTCGTTTCCAGTACGAGTACATACTTTTGCGATAGAGGTTATCGCCTTTGTCCGGTGTGTAACGTGTGCCAGCATTTGCCGCCACGCTCTCCCACAAACCGCTAGGTTGATAAGGTTTGACCGATGGGCCACCGACTTTATCATTGGCGATTCCAGCGACTTGTAACGCAATGTCGCGAATCACAAAACCGTCGGCACGGTAGCGTGGTCCACGGCATACCAATCGATTGGACGGATCCACTTCTTGGAGTTGATCGTTCTGTTTGGAGGTTTGTCCAAACGCAGCGCTGGTTACGATCAATCGATGCATTGCTTGAACATCCCATCCGGAATCGACAAATCGAACCGCCAGCCAATCCAGCAATTCCGGATGGCTTGGCATTTCGCCTTGCAGTCCGAAGTCCTCGGATGTCTTGACCAGTCCGACTCCGAAATGCGACTGCCAAATTCGATTGACGGTCACACGGGCAGTCAGTGGATTGTCGGCGGAGGCGATCCAGCGAGCCAGTTCCAGGCGGTCGCTCGGTTGGGGAGCGTCGGGTGACGCTAGTAACGCAGCGGGAACACCACGCGGCAATGGATCGTCTTTGACGGGCTGGTCGTATTGTCCACGATCAAGCAGGTAAGCCGGTTGTGGCGTTCCCTCTCTTTCGTTCATCACCATTACGGAAACCCGTGGTCCGGCAAGCGATATCAATTCGCGATTCGCAGTATTCAGTGCGAGTTGAGCTTGCTTAATTGGTTCGTCAATCTTGCGGTAATGCGATCGCACTTTGTTTCGATCGCGGTTGGACCACTTCTTCGTTGGCTTTCTAACCAAGGCCTCGATTTGATCGTTTAAGGAGTCAGGCTTCGATTGCAAATGGATTGGTGTGTTGGACCACTGGATCCCTAACTTACCAATCACATGATTTGCGAACGGGCTACGGAACTGAAGGGTCACCGTGACCGACTCATCGTCGTTCATTTCGATCGGCTTTTCAAACCTCAGCGTGGCGGCAGCGATTCCCTCATTCGCGTCGGTGCCCGCGACAGCCCATCCGGATTTTGGATTGGAATCGATGACATTTGCGGCAGGATAGCCGTCCTGTTCGTAGGTGGCGGATATACCGGCGGTCGGCACGATCAGGTCACCTACCCGGATTTGGCAATCCGTCAGTACGAAGTTTCCATTCGTGCTGGGGGCGAGTTTTTGGGGCTTTCCGAAATGCTCCGCTGGCATTGCGTTGAGCCGGATGGCAGACATGCCAGATAGGTTTCCGTCGAGCGTGACGACATAGGTGACGTTGGTGGCTTTTTTGCCCCTGAACACAACCGTTCCGTCGTCGTCCAAATTGAGTTGCCCTTCACCTTTGAGTTCGTCACGGTTTAATGCGGCATCGCGAATTGTTGCTGGTTGCCAATGGAGTTCGGTGGCCGCTTGAAGTTCTTGTCGGGTTGTTTCAACCCACTGGTTCATACGTTGTTCGATGTCTTTTTCGGCAGCTTTGAACGCTCGTTCGGCCTGTTCCACCTGGGCGATTTTATCTAAGACGCCGGTTTCAATTTCGATCATCGGCGAGACCGATTGAAGCGTTGGTTTCGCGTCAACACCTTTGCCTATGCCGCGTTCGCCGATGTTGTTGAAGTAGCCGTAGAACTGATAGAACTCACGCTGCGAAATCGGGTCATACTTGTGGTCGTGGCAGCGGGTGCAACCCAAGGTTAACCCTAGCCAAACGGTGCCAGTCGTTTCAACGCGATCGATTACATTCTCGACAAAAAACTCGTCGGCCAACGCGCCGCCTTCTGCGTTTTGGCGGTGATTGCGATTGAATGCGGTCGCGAGACGCTGGCTGTCGGTGGCGTCCGGGAGCATGTCACCGGCAAGTTGTTGAATCGTGAATTGGTCGAACGGCATGTTGTTGTGGAAGGCTTGGATCACCCAGTCCCGCCAAGGCCAGTTCGTACGTCCGGAATCGTTTTGATATCCATCGGTGTCAGCGTAGCGAGCAGCGTCCAGCCAAAGCAGCGTTTGTCGTTCGGCGTAATGCATCGTTGACATCAATTCGTCCACCGCTTCGGCGAACGCGATATCGGTAGGGTTGGCCAAGAACCGACGTTGGATGTCCTCGCTGGGAAGTCGTCCGGTCAGCGTCAGTGCGACGCGGCGAAGTCGGGTCGCTGGTTCCGCTGGCGGAGAAGGAGCCAATTGGTGATCAACAAGTTTCCTAGCGATGAATGCATCGATTGGATTCTTGGTCCAGCGTTCGACCGTTTCGGGTGACCAGTCCGAATTTGACAGTACTTCCGAGGGAACGTCGATTGGATTGGGACGTTGGAATGCCCAGTGTCCTTCATAGGCAGCTCCTTGGGCGACCCACCGTTCTAGAATTCGCTTTTCTTCGTCGGTCAGCGATCGGTTGCTGTCCGGTGGCGGCATCATGTCGGACTCGTCCGTGCTTCGAATTCGCGTGATCAGTTCACTCGCATCGAGGTCGCCTGGAACCACGCCGGCATAGCCGCCCAAGTCTTCAAGCAGATGCTCTTGGCTGTCCAATCGGAATGCAGAGTCTTGGTTTTCCGCATCGGGACCATGGCAATGGAAACAGCGATCCGAAAGAATGGGACGAACTTGACTACTGAAGTCGACGGTCTCGTTTTCTTCGGCCCAAGATGTTCCGGCGGACACGGCCAAGCAAAAAATCAGGCTCAAACAAGTGAAAACGAATCGATATCCCAGATTCAGTCCTGGGAAATCACAAGAACGAAAATTCGGCATCAATGCTGACCTAGGAGGGGAATCTCAGTCTGGTGGGCAGACTCGGTCGGGAGGGGAATCGCGTTGTTCCGAAAGATCTTCCGGGAGATGCGATTGGGGACTGGTGTTATATGGCATACTCCCGGTGGTTTCAAAACATGCCTGTAATTAACTTGGATTCGAGAAGTTTTTTGAGGCTGATTTGTCCGCGACCGGGAGTTTTTTGCTGGAAACGCTTGTGGTTTCTGCTGGATACTCGCGGTGCCACTGGTGCGATGCCACCCATTTTAACCTGGCGAAATATGGATGAAGGTCGCTTTTTAACGTTGTTCTTGAAAAACGAGCGGGAGCTCGCCAGCATCGCTCGGGCTTTCTTGCATGACTGGGATTTGGTGGACGATGTGCTGCAGGATGCCAGTTTGGTGATGTGGCGAAAAATCGATCAGTTGCGATCGGATGATGAATTTTTGACCTGGGCCAAAGTCATCCTGCGTTTCGAAATCATGAAAGCACGCCGTCGGCATGCTCGCCGACGTTGGGTGCTCAACGATGAGCTGATGTCCAAAATCATGGATGAGGCCAGCCAGCCGGATGACTTGGATCAGCAAGAGAAGCGATCGGCGATTCAGGAATGCTTGCGATCTTTTTCCAAAGAGCAACAACAACTGCTGCTTGCCCCGCATACTTCCCGAGGCGGAGTGCTTGCCTTAGCCGAGGCTAGCGGAAACTCATCGAACAGCTTGTACAAACGAATTGGCCGACTGCGAGTGAAGCTTCATGACTGTGTCGTGCGGCGACTGGCGGCTATCGAACTTGATCCACACGCTTAACTTGAACTCTTCCTATGACTTCATCTCAGCCAGCCGGCTCTCACGTTGACGACTTGATCGAGAAGTATTTTCTTGATGTGTTAACCGAAGCGGAGCAGCTAGAACTAACCGCCGCGTTGGATCAGCACCAGCATCATCGTGAACGCTTCCGTAACGCAGCCCGCATCGATGCGGAACTCCGGCACTTTTGTTGTGACGACGATGTTGAACTAGAACAAGAGAACCACGCACCACCAAAGGCGGCCAGAATTTCATCGCAAGCTGAAACGGACCAATCTAAATCGGTACTTTTTATAGCAAAACCATCTACATCGAGACCTAGTCCAACCGCGCGGCATGCTGCTTGGATTGGGAAAAAGACGTGGCAATCACTGGCTGTGGCAGCGGCAATCCTGGTCATCGCGGGATTGTGGTTTGTCCAGGCCGAGAAGTCGACGATTCCTGAACCAATCGTCCTGGCCCGCATGGTGACCGGATTTGATCAGCAATTTCGTGCTGGGTATTCGCCCTCGGGTAGCTTGTTCCAGTCAGGCGACTACGAACTCACCCGCGGTGCGATCACGCTTCAATTTGTCAACGGTGTGGATGTTTCGATCCAGTCGCCTGCGCGATTCGGGATCGTCAACGCCACGCGTATCAAGATGGATGCGGGTCGTGCACGTGCGATCGTTCCTCAGGCCGGTTTGGGGTTCGTGATCGAAACGCCTACTGCGGACATTCAGGATTTGGGCACCGAATTTGGCGTCTATGTGGATGACCAGCAAGAGACCGAGCTGCATGTGTTCGCAGGCGAAGTGAATTTGCACTCACTGGCTCAGCCTACGCAGCGGCTTTATGAGGACATGGCCGTTCGGCTGACAAGTACCGGCACTCAACGGTTGGCCCGTACCGACGACGTGGCGTTCACGACCGCGGGAACGATCGGTTATCAGCGTTGGCTGGCCGACAGTCAAATGCGACGAAGCGACCCTTCGGTTTTGCTGTATTACGACTTTGAACGCGATCCCAGTCAATCTGAAATGCTGCGTGATGTTAGCCAGTCGACACCCGTGGTTAACGGTCATGTGCAAGGATGTATCTGGGCGACCGGACGTTGGCCCAGCAAGGGTGCGTTGTTACTGGAGCGTTTAGGCGATCGGGTAGAGTTAGATATTCCAGGCCAGTTTGATGCGTTGACGATTTCGGGCTGGTTGCAAATTAATCGCTTCGATTCGCCATTGCAGGTGTTCTTCAACACGCGTGACTGGCAGTCCGGCGAGCATCACTGGAACATTCTACGGGATGGTGTCATCCGCACAGGGATTTCTGGAGCCTATACCTTCACGGGGCATCAGCATTCGATTCCGTTAGGGCGATGGACCCATCTTGTTGCATCGTTGGATCGGAAAAAGCAGACCGCCACGTACTATCTTGACGGAAAGACCATGGGGCGGATCGCATGGGATAGCGAGTCGCCCATTGTATTTGGCCCCTGCACGATTGGAGCTTTCGGAACGACACAAGCTAAATTGGAAGCCAAAGATGAGGCCGGTTCCCAAGAGCACGAGCCCCTTGTGACCTACGATCGAGAACTGCGTGGCAGGATCGATGAGCTGGCGATCTTTCGTCGAGCCTTTTCCGATGACGAAGTGAGGGAGCTTTACGAGGCGGGCAGTGGGTTTCAATGAGCGCGGCTGGACGAAAGAGGTTTGGCTCGGCCGGAGTTCTTAGAACCGCCGTTCGACCACCGGTCCGTGTCCTACCGGTAGCCTGCCAATGATGACGGCTGCGATTATGCCCGCTGCAAATCCGCCCGCGTGTGCCCACCATGCCACTCCGCCGCCGACGCCCGAACCAATTCCGCTGAAGACTTGGATCGCGAACCAAATTCCCAAGAAGATGGGGGCGGGCACCACGAACGTGGTGAAGAACACGAACAATGGCAGAACCGCTAGGACACGAGCATGCGGGTACAGAAACGCGTATGCGCCCATCACTCCGGCGATCGCGCCACTGGCACCCAGGGTAGGAATCGGGCTGCTCGGATCGCTTACATAATGCGCAAGCCCCGCGACGATTCCGGTTCCCAGATAGAGCATGGCGAATCCCAAGTGCCCCAAGCGATCTTCCACGTTGTCGCCAAAGATGTACAAGAACCACATGTTGCCCAAAAAGTGCATCCAGCCGCCATGTAAGAACATGCACGTGATCAGCGTCATCCAAGGTGGCACGGCGGACGGACCGATTTCCTTACGGATGTTGACAACTTCGATCCCACGCTGGGTCCGTACTTGGGCTTGGGTTTCGATCACTGGGGTTGCTTCGGGATCGCTTACCCGAAGCGGCACCATGGCGTACGACGCCACAATGCCTTCGCTTTGATCGCCGGACGATTGTTGAGCCAGAAACGCGAGCGAACACAACGCGATCACCAAATAGTTGACCAGCGGAGTCGTGTGGCTGGGGATGTCGTCTCGCAGCGGGATCATGGAAGCTTTCGAATCGGATAGAACAGCGATGGTTTCCCGTCGCGACAAAAACAGTTATGACACGTCATCGACGTTTTGAGATCTACTAGTCTAGCCTGCTACCACGCATCGTCCGAAGACCACTATGTCGCCATCCTCGCCCAACCAACCTGAATCGCTGAGCAATCCACTGGACGGGGACGCCGCCACCGTACTGACAAAGCTCAAAGAGATCGCTTCCAATGAAGGTGTTCCAGATGTCGCGGTGTGGTGTCTGAAATGCCTGCAGCATCCCAATGCGGAAATTCGCGAATGGGCCGCTGAAGCACTTGCTGAGTCGGTTCAGCCGGTAACCGCCGAGGCCGGTGGTTTAATCCAATGGACACGAGATCGAATCGACTCGCTAAGTTCTTCGTCTGCGGAATCGGCCGGTCAAGCCACAGGTGCCGCGACGCAGGCGGGTAACGCCGCCCTGCTAACCGATCAACTGTACTGGGGCGTGAAGGTTCTAGGTCGATTGGATTCGGCCGATGCCGACACGCGTGGAGCCGCTCGGGAAGCCGTCGACCAGATCTCGTTACTCTCCGTGCCGGACGATGATTCTGCGATGCAGGCCGTCATCGAACGTGCTCGCCGAACGGCAGCAAGGTTGGCGTAGCCCGGGTTTTAGTAGCCTAAATGCTGTAAATCGCGGCTAAAGTGCGACTTTCGCGGATCCGAATGAGCAGGTTTCCGGAGTGGATTCAGCATGCTCGAGAAGTCTTCTACGACCGCGTGACCTGTAAATCGCCTCGAAAATCCTCTCGCTAGCAATTCGATAAGACCGATACCCTGGTTTTGTCCGTCGTGCATCATGCGTTGACGGAATTCTTTGGCTATAATCATGCCCTGTTCGCTCTTGACCATAGCGGCGTAAGGGGATCTTCGTGGCACTTGGTGCCTTGCAGGGATCTACTGATTGCCGCTCCCGCCGGTCTCCTACCTTCCTTTCGAATCCTAGACCTTCAGCAACATGGATAGCTCAATGCCCCAGAAACCTACCTCTAAAATTGTGGTTCCAGCGACAAACCCTCAGTCGGCAGCGAGCCGTCGTACATTCCTGCAAGGCTCGACCGTTTTGGCCGGAACTGCACTTTCAGCGACCGCCATTCCAAACGTACACGCCGCTAGCGACGACACGATTCGTTTCGCACTCATCGGCTGTGGTGGTCGTGGTGCAGGTGCTGCAGACAACATTATGAAGACGAAGGGCAACGTGAAGTTGGTTGCTGTTGCTGACGCGTTCCCCGAAGTTGCGAAGAGCAAGTTGCGTCGTTTGGCTGGTCGTCACGGCGACAAGGTCGGTGTGACCGAAGACGAAATCATCGGCGGTTTGGACGGATACAAGTCCGCCATTGATGTCGATTGTGATTTGGTTGTGATCGCCACACCGCCCGGCTTCAAGCCGCAACAGTTTGAGCACGCGGTTAAAATGGGACGCCATATCTTCATGGAAAAACCGGTTGCCTCTGACGCGACTGGCGTGAAGCGAGTTCTGAAGGCAGTGGAAGAATCCAAGAAGAAGAACTTGATGGTCGGCATCGGTCTACAACGTCGCCACGAACCACGTTACATGGAAACCATCAAACGAATCCACGATGGTGCCATCGGCGATGTGATTTCACAACAGGTTTACTGGAACGGCAACGGAATCTGGTATCGCAACCCAGCTCCTGACTTCACCGAGATGCAGGGCCAAGTCAACAACTGGTACCACTTCAACTGGCTTTCAGGCGACCAAATCTGTGAGCAACACATCCACAACCTGGACGTCGGTTGCTGGGTGAAGGGTGAGTACCCTGTTTCCTGTAACGGCATGGGTGGTCACCAACAGCGTGAAGCGGGTGACGGATCGAAGTCACAAATCTTTGACCACACTTTCTGTGAATACACCTTTGCTGACGGTTCGAAGATGTTCAGCCAAGGTCGACACCTCAAGGGTGGCTGGAGTCACGTGGGCGAGTTCGCTCAAGGTACGAAGGGATCAGCAAACCCGTCGGGAAGCATCACAGGTGAAAACGCCTGGAAGTTCGAAGGTGAAAGTCCCAACGGACACCAACAAGAACAGCACGACCTAATCGAAGCGTTAATGCGAGGCGAGATCTACAACGAAGGCGAGTACGGTGCGAAGTCAACGTTCTGTGCCATCTTGGGTCGCGAAGCTTGCTATTCAGGCAAGGTCGTGAAGTGGGACGATTTGCTTGAAAAAGGCCGTGAATTGGCACCAGGCATCGATGACTTCACCTACGATTCGGAGCCACCTGTTGTCCGTGGCGAAGATGGCAAGTACCCCATCCCCGTCCCTGGTAAGTACAACCCGTTCGGTTAAGCGAGAATCCGCGGTCACTCGCTTTGCCAATTGCGGGTGACTCAGAAAACTCGATTCGTTCAAGGTCACCGTTTGGGAATGCTCTGCGTTCCGAAGCGGTGACTTTTTTTATTGACTTGGTTTATTGCCACGCGAAGAAAGGCCAAGGGCCGGGAGTGTTGGCGTGAGGTGGCATCTCGATGAAACCATCGCTTTGGGCGAGCGTGAGTAGGTCGCCTGAGCCCTTGCCTATCACCAGCTCAGCAAGGCCTGGATGGGCTTCGTGGTGAGACGCTGTGTCCGTTGTGTTGGCCACCATCCGCACCGCCCGTAACCAGTACATAGGCAGCGTCTTGCTTCCCAGTTCAGCGAGTGTGACCGTGGGTTGAGGCTTTTGCCAAGCGGTCACGCCACCCAGTCGCGCGATCAATGGCATCGCGAAGCGGACCGCCCCCATGGTGGCACTGACGGGGTTTCCGGGAAGGCCGATGATCAGCTTGGCCGGTGACGTCGATGATGTTTCTAGGATGGCGCCTAAGATGGGCTTGCCAGGCCGCAGCGGTAAACGATGAAAGAGAGTTTCAGCGCCAATGGAATCCAGCACAGTCGGCACATAGTCTCGGTCTCCCATGGAAACACCGCCGGTCAGCAGGACGACGTCATGCGTCGACAGTGCGTCCTGGATCGTCGTCTTCAATTTTTGTGGATCGTCAGGACCGTGCAGCAACGAGGGGGAGTCGACGTAAGGGCAACGATGCAAAATCGCTGAGAGTGCTTCGGCATTGCTGTTGCGGATCATCCAAGGCGGCAATTTCTCTTTTGTGTCTTCAGATAATGCCAATTCGTCGCCGGTTGTGATGACCGCGACGCGCACCAATTCGTGCACCGAAACAGACTGGACGCCCACCGATGCGATCGCGGCTGATTGTGGTCCAAGGATGACTCCACCGGGTGGCACTGCGACGCCGCCTGCTCGCTGGTTTTCCCCCTGCCAACGAATGTTCGACCCCGCTGGGATTTTTCTCGCTGCATCGGTCCACTGGACCGTGTCTGTTTCGCCCGAGTTGCCTTCCAAGCCCGTGTTTACTTCTTCAATGGTGTGTTCCCGCTGAATAACTCGGTCACAACCCTCGGGAACCATCGCACCGGTAAAGATTCTTACCACACCTTGTCGGGATGCCGTTTGCGGATCCAGGTTCGGTGGCGGCGATCCAGCGGACGACTCAGCGATCACTGGCCATTTCGATTGTTTCTCGATTTGTCCCGGGAACACCGCATAGCCATCCATTGCGGAAACGTCCGCCGCTGGGCTGTCTCGATCCGTCAGAACGGGGGTTGCTAGGACCCGTCCGATTAAGTCGCGGCTGGATGATTTCGTTGAAAGGGTTTGGCTTGCCAGCGGAACCAATCTCGCCGCAAGCATTTTGATCGCACTATCAGGGCTGAGAATCATTGGGCTCTATTGGTTCCAGTCGTCGGGGTGGTTGACGTTCTTGAGCGTGCGCCGAGGCATCGGTACTCGGTGATGATTGCGTTTTTCGATGAAGCGGTACAGGCTGCGATCGTTTGAATTCGCCAATGCGGCAATGGATACTAGCAATCCAACGGGATAGATCGCGATGAGGGGCTCTAGTTTATCCGGTGTGTCGATCGCGACCGCGCATGAGACTTCGTCCGGGAATCGTACGAACGATCCTTGAATCCGTTGCAGTTGTTCGGTTTTCAACGAAGGCACATCGACCGGGACGACAAGGACGCCGAGACAGTCATGGGTGGTAGCGAATTCCAATGCTTGTCGTAGACCCTCAGCGGGTCCAAGATTGGTTCGTTCGTCACGCAATATTGTGACATTCGCTGGAACGATTTCCGCAACGTCATTTTGGTTTTGGGTTATCGAACAGACCACGGTGTCGCATAGCGGGCGAACTTGTTCAATCGCATGATGCAAGAATGTTGTGCCATCGGCGTGGGTAAGCGTTGCCTTACAACGGCCCATTCTAGATGAGCGTCCGCCGGCGAGTACGACGCCTAGTAGCGGGTAAGAAGGCGAATTCACAAGTCTTGTCTTTTCGCTGTGGGGTTTATCTCATTCATGCTCAAAAAGAACGTCGAATAACATGGCACTGGCGAGACACGGTTCGGCGTCAAGCAAGTGCTTCGAGTCTGCAACAAATGAGGGGGTGATAATTGAGTGTTGGCGGATGAGGTGACTTCGAAAAGCAAGCAATATTATCGTACGTGTCGACCGGTATGGTAGTCGACTCTATTACCCATCGTCAGCCTGGGGGTATATGACTTCATGACTTCATCGTGCGTTGAAGCTACCGCAAGTGGCCGATGCGACGTTATCTCTCAAGGTTGAGTTGGCTTTCGTCTTGGCAGCTAATTTGAAATCGGGTACCAACTCGCTCATTCCTAGCAGCAAAGTTTTGATGTGATCCGTCATTGATTACTTGATCTTGCCGCAGAGGAATAATGACGCGGGCACAATGAATTGGGGCAAACAGAATTATATAAACTTTGTGTTACTCGGTTGTTTTGCCTATGGTTACTTCAAACGATCCTTCCTCTGATTTTAGAGGTGCGGTTGGTCACAATGACGCCTCGAATGCACGCAGTCGTGCCGATCTTCCGCGTAAATCCAAACAGCATTCAGGGACCCAATCCGAGGCAGAAGCTTCGGCGAAAATTCCGCTTGTTGTCATTCATCCCAATAGCGTCGTTCAAGTCGGTCTGCAGCACGCTTGGTCAACGTCATCGTTCGTTCGGGTGTGTGCAGTCGGGGCATCCTGGAGTGAGGTCTCCCAGAACCAGGATGCAACGACGGCCGAAGTAGGAATCCTGGGCTTACCGGCTCAGTTCGATATTCGAATCGATGAACATCGACGTGAAATCGACGCTCTTGTTGGAAAAAACAGTCATTTGAAGTGGATTGTTCTCGCGAATCGTCCTTCGAATGCTTGCCAAACATGGGCTCTGCAGGCGGGTGTGCAAGGTTATGTTGACGGCGACTACTCGGCTGAACGGCTTGAATCAATGGTCGTTTGGGTGCATGCCGGACGTCGACTGGGGTTCGACCAATCCAATCGGGAAAACGATTCGGAGGACGATCGAGATCCAACTAGGGGAACTACATCCCGTTTGGTTCAACAGAAGCGTTCTGTTCCAGTTGAGGCGGAATCCGTTGCTTCGGAACAGTTGCAAGATCAGCATCGTGTTGAAGCGGCGCATGATCCGCATTCTACCAAACCGAGTGCGTTGCATCGATTGAAAACGCTATCACGGCGAGAACGCGAGGTGCTTGATGGTCTTGCCGCGGGTATGACGAATCAACAGATCGCTAGCAGCTTGTTCTTAAGTGTTAAGACAGTTGAGACCTATCGAAGTCGTCTTCGCCAGAAGCTCAACCTAAAAGATCGAGCGGATATGGTTGCAATCGTGCGTCAAGATTCGTGACGTGATGCTCACTCTGATCTTCTAGGGTGTCTTGCCCTGACAATTCACCGAGATAGTGCTCAATGTGTAAGTCTTAGGAACGGGCCTGACGCGTTATGTGAGCATCGGTGTCAGGAATACTCTGACTTCTTTTAGAAATGATTTTCGCGTTCAGAAATGAACTTAAGTTTGAGTGTCAGCCCAAGCGGTTGACCGCGGCTAGTCGACGAGCCGCCTAACTACCTTGAGTTCACATCTTGCTATCACGTCATATTCTAAAAGAGTCAATCCAATGAAACGCCTCATCAATTACAAGTTTGCTTTCGCTTTCGTTGCCAGTGCGTTTGTCGCCAGCCAAGGTCACGCCCAAACAACCGACAGCCAAAAGTTTACCGTTACAGTGCCCGGTAACATTTCCATCGTTGCTCCCGTGGACGCAGCGTTAACCCACGACGAAAGCAATTCGAATCAAGCGTTCCCCGTTCAGACTTGGTCCGTTGTCGGTAACAGTATTTCGGGTGTGTCGGTCGCCTTTTCGACATCGACACCTTTTGTTCACGCCAATGATCCAAGTTATAAACGCGACGTGAAGCTTGGTCTGGCCGTCGGGACAACCAGTGGTCCTGGAGCATGGACGGTGACCCAGGCTTTGGACACGACAGACCACGCTAATAGTGATAACGATGCATCAGTGACTGCGTCCAGTAATGGTACGGCAAGTGCCTCATTCAACTTGGCGGTCAACTTCATCACCGGTACCTACGGTAGTTTTCCATCTGGAAACTATGAAACGACGGTAACCGGCACCGTGACAGCGAATTAATTGTCCGTCGGTCTGCGATTGCAGATTGAGGAATTTTGGCAGACGCGACAACGGAATCGGCAAGTGCCCCATTGCCGATACAAAGTGTCGTCGCGTCAGCCTGTGTGAGACGCCTGGACGAGGTCGTAGTGGCTTCGTCCAGGCAGTATCACGGCACGAAACCGGATCGATCTGAGCGGGCCGTCACTGGGTGATTCAATGCTAATGCCCCTTAGTGAATCGCCTTGATGGTTCGTTCGGGTAGGTCCTCACACGTTCACGGTTGGTGGACGTGTGTTTCGTGCGATTAATGCGTGTCAGGTTAATCCGCATAGGCATACTCTGGGCCACCAAGTATGGATGCGTTCACTTCAAAAATATGTCCGCTGTGTTTGTCGTAGGTTGTCTTTCCCGTTGTCTGTTCGCCCCGTCATTTCCGTTTGGCTCCTATTGGCTTCGATGCTGTGCAGTGCGTGCGTTTATCGTCCGCTTCCCAGCCGAACGTCGATTGATGAATTGGTCCAGGAAGCGATCGACCATTCGGGCAGTCCTACGATCGTCGACGAAGTCACATTTGATTCTTTGGAAGCGGAGCTAACTTCTGTTGACGGATTGGTCTATCCGACTGAGGCAGAGTCAATCGTGCCGCTGACGCTTGATTCGGCCACCATCGCAAAGATCGACGCGACGTTGGCCGACGGTGATGTGATTGATAAGCGATTACTGATCAGTGAGGAGTTCATTGAGACCGACGTTCGCGAAGTGTTGACCGTTCTGACTTCGGAAGCAAACCTCGACTTGGTCTTGGATGACAACGTGGGCGGGATCGTCAATACGAGCTGCCACGACCTGACGTTCGAACAAGCAATCGAGAAGGTTTTGATGCCGTTGGGTTTAGCTCACTCCATTTCAGACGGCCAAGTCGTGGTGGCGCCGCCAGACCCGTTGTCACCGCTGTTTTCGCGAGTATCAGTGAAACGAAATTTTCGTCCCTTGCATATGGATATCCGATCTTTGCTGGACTCCGTTCCGGTAGGTTTGCTTCAATATGTGACCCCCATTGATTCCGCCAAGTTGTTGCTCGTTCAAGCACCGTCCCGGATCGTCGACGAAATTTTCGAGCGATTTGAAGCGGTCGATCAGCCGGTTTCGCAAGTCGTCTTAGAAGCCATTATCTGCGTGGTGTCGCCTGACTCAGGATTTCAGTTTGGGTTGGATTGGCAGCACGCGGTTGAACTTGATAGTGCGAAAGCGTTGGCGTTGGGAGCTTCGGGACTCGCGCTGAACGGCCAAGTGAGCAAGTCCGGTTTGGATGAGGTGTTTGGAAACTTCAGTAGCACCTCGACCTTCATCAAATTGCTCAACGAACACGGCTATTTGACGATTCGTGCGTCACCCCATGTGATGGCGAAAGACGGCGAGCAAGCGAATATCGCTATCAATCGCGAGACATTTTTTTCCGTTCAGCCGACCGGCAGCCAAAGTTCCAGTGCGGTTTTCTTTCAACAGGACATTCAAAAGGTTGATGCCGGGATCACGTTGGATATCACGCCTCACATTCGCGGCGATGTGGTCACTATTGATATCGAGAAAGCGGAAGTCAGCGAGGATGTTCGGACAGCGAACAACGAGCTGTCTGTTAATCCTTTTCCGGTTATCAATCGCCGCAGCGTATCGACGACGGTCAGCGTTAAGGACAGAAAGACGATTGTGATCGGCGGCCTCGTTCAACGCGAAACCATCGATCAAGTGAATCGAATTCCGGGGCTGAGTGGCTTGCCATTGGTGGGCTACCTCTTTCAAACAACGCAGCGTCAAACGCGTGATGCTGAGGTGGTGATCTTCATCTCGCCTCGTATTGTTCGAGCGGACGAGACTGCTGTTTGTCACGCGACCTATGACGGCGAGCTTATTCGCTAAACGCTGCTGAATCCTTCCTACCCTTCCTCCCGCCTTGCTACCTGCTTCCCATGTTACGCAACATCACAATCCATTCTTGTCTTTTCTTATTTGCGATCACTTCGTCTTTTGTCTTTCATTGCAGTCGCAGTGAAGCCGCAGGTGCCGAACCATCTGCCGAAATTCGTTCAGATGAAAAGCGTGTGTCGCTGACACGAAGCGTCGAACCTTCGTTTCGAGTGGAGCCTGTTGTTGAGCGACTAAAAGGACGCAGGGGCGAGACGCTTCCATTTTCGTTCGAACTTACTTCGACGGGAAAGGCAATGGATTTAGACGTTCGGCCGGTGAGTCTTCGCCAGGAAGAGTCTGGCATTATCCTTCACGATGAAACGAGCGATGCGATTGACGGAGTTACCTTCACCAGTCCGACGCAATTCAAATTGGCACCGGGGGAAACGTTTCGCATCGAGGGAAACGTCACCGTTCCGTTAACGAAGACCAACTATATTTCTTTCGGTCTGTTGGTCAAAGATAGTGGCCGGATGAGTGCACCACCAAAAGACCAAGCCGATGACGGTTCCACTCATGCAGCAATTCGTTTTGTAACCCAGTACGTTTTGCGAGTCGACATCGAGACCGGCGCTCAAGATGCTGGCGATATGGATGAACTGTATTTCGAAGATACCGGCCTCATTCAAAAGAAAGGGGTGCCGTTCGTTCGAACTTATTTGGTGAACCCGACTGCGTATGCACTCGAGTCCCAAGTGCGGGCTTCGATTGCATTCGAGGATGGAGATTCGCTAGATCCGTTGTTGCTGGGAATGCAGTCGCGAACTGAGTTACCAGGAAACGCCAAGTACCTTGTTCGGATCATGCCCCGAAGTCGGTTGCGGTTGGAAGGAAGGATTGAGGACTTGCTAGATTCTGGCGCAGTTGCGCTGAATTTGAAGCTCAGCAACGGTCGCCGGACGATGGTCGATCAGACCGTTCCGGTTCAGGTTGATAGTTCTGATTTTCGAGCGATGCATGCTCGGGTAAAGCGGGTTGGTCGTGGAGTCACGATTCATCCTGCTCAAGTGGAATTAGGCCGGATCGGTGGCACCCATCGAGTCACCACTTTGCAGGTCAGCAATTCCGGCGACGAGCCTCAAAAGGTGCAGCTGATCCCGCGTGATGCTGCTGGTAATCCAACAAAGTCAGTCATGCTTTCCAGCCAAGAGTTCACGGTGCGGCCGGGCCGAACACAAACCATTCGAGCCATGCTTCGAGGTAGAAGCGAGGACTCATACGAGTGGGGGATGATCGATGTCCTGTGTGATCAATCCAATTCGGCGATCGAGATGGCGTTGGTCCACAAGATGCGGCCAGAACTGGAACTGGTCGCCGGAGAAATGCAGTGGGCCAATCTTCCCCAAGGCAACGCATTCGTTATGAACATCGATAACCGCGGCGATGGTTTTGCACCGCTCTACGGTGAGATGCAAATGGCCGCAACAAGCGGTCACCCTATCGAACTTGCCGATGGGTATGGCCGATGGCTTGCCCCGGGGAACTCGCGAGAACTGCAGTTCTTTGTTCCTAAAGGAATCCAGCCTGGGTCCTACCAAATTGCAACAAGAGTGACCTCTCTCGATGGCGTCGTCGTGGCGGAGCGGACCCTTGTTGTTGAGCTCAGCCAAGACATGCTGACCCCTTGATGATGCATTGCTAACTTGAATTTTAAGTTAGCCGGTTTCCGCCAAAGATGCCGCCGTCGCTTCGCAGAGTTCGCTGTAGTGATGACGCGTTCGATCAACCGTAAACTGAATCTGTTCTTCGGTATGTTCGCTAGTGATGAAGAACCGCAAACGAGCGGCGGATTCATCCACGGCAGGATACAAAATCGGTTGGACGTTGATGGCGTCCTTCTTCAGTCGATTGCTTAACCTTAACGCTACAAGCGAGTTGCCCGTAATCACCGGAACGACAGGAGTCCCACCGCTATCGCCGGTGTCGAGGCCTGCGTCCTGACACAGTTTTAAGAACAATTCGCTGTTCTGATGCAGTCGGGTGACGCGTTCAGGTTCTCGGTCCAGGACTTTCAGTGATGCCATCGCCGCAGCCACTTGAGCGGGCGGCATACCAACACTGAATACGAATCCGGGGGCCGTGTAGCGAAGCAGTTCTATCAATGCTTGGTTACCGGCAATGAAGCCACCGCATGACGAAGCTGACTTGCTAAGCGTACCCATCCAGATATCGACGTCACGTGCGTTGAATCCTTGGAACTCGGCCATACCGTGACCGGTCGCGCCCATCGTGCCAAACGAATGAGCCTCGTCGACCATCAGCAAGCAACGATGACGTTTCTTGACTTCGATGAACTTGGGCACGTCGGCGTAATCACCGTCCATGCTGTAGACGCCCTCGATGATCACCAGTGTGCGTCGGTATTGAGGCCGAAGCGTGGTGAGCATGCGGTCGAGTGCTTCGTAATCGTTGTGCGGGAACGGGCGTCGTTTGGCACCGGATAGCAACGCCCCTTGGACGATACTGTTGTGCGATAACGCGTCGTGCAGGATCAGATCCTCAGGACCGACCAAGTGACCGATCGTAGTTTCGTTCGTCGCGTGCCCACCCACCATTAAGATCGACGCGTCCACCCCAACCCAGTTCGCGATCCTACTTTCCAGCTCACCGTGGATCGGCTTTTCACCACTGACAAGCCGACTCGCCGAGACGCTGGTTCCGTACTTTTGGATCGCATCGGATGCCGCAGCGGACACTTCCGGATGACCCGACAAACCGACGTAGTTGTAGCTGGCAAAGCTGATGTATTCTTTTCCGTCGATCACGGTGGTGTCACCCACGATCCCGTCATGCACTGTGAAGAACGGGTTCGGGCACCCGGTCAATTGCATTTGACGCATCGTTGTTTTCAAACGACGGTATTCGGTGAACTGGGTTACGTCGTCTTCGGGCGCAACGGTGGTCGAGCGAATCGGATGCGACACGCTTCCGTTATTTTCTGAAATAGCCGCTTGCAAACCAGAGGCATCGACTTGATCGTCGCTCGCACCCAATTGGCTGCTTGGGTCACGCAAGAAGGCTTCGGCGCGGCTCCGCGTACCGGCTGGCAAATAGCGTTCGACCGCGGCGGCGGTTTGTCCAATCGTCTCGATTTCATCGAGTACTTGTTCTGGAAAACGACCGCCGAAGGTGCGCTCAAGATTGCGCACGATCTCGAGTCGTTCGAGGCTGTCGAGCCCAAGGTCCAACACAATGTTGGTATCGGTGGATATCTGGCCAGCCCGTTCGCCCGCGATTCGGCGCACATGGGATTCAACCGCGTCAATGACGATCGGGTCCGCTTCGACGTTTAGCCCCGCCGTTCCAGCGGCGGCCTTCATCATCGTTTCGCCACCACCCGCACCGAAAGCCATTGACGATTCTTCGCCACGGACCCACTGGGCAACGGTCTTCAGTTCGTTGTCGCGAACAGCGTGCAAGCAAGCGTGACGTTGAATTTTACCGCTACTGGTTTTGGGGACGCTGCTATTGCGGACCAGGTAGATTGCATCGGGCGGTAGATCATGTTCCGCCGTTACGGCTCGGCGAATCGCCTGCAGGTGATCGTCCCAATCCATGTCTCGGCGACGAATCGTTTCCGCCACAATAACGAGTTGTTCGCGATCGCTATCGGTCATCGCGAACGCAGCAACGCTACCGGCCTGAACCAAGTCGCTGGCGTTTTCAACGGTCTCTTCGATGTCTTGCGGATAGCGATTGACGCCTCGCACGATGATCATGTCTTTCAGCCGGCCGGACACGTAGAGTTGATCTTCGTGCAGGAAGCCCAGGTCGCCGGTGCGCAGGAAAGGTCCCTGGTCGTCGTCCGTCATCGCCGAAAACGTCTTGGCGGTTTCTTCGCGTCGCTGCCAATAGCCACGACCGACCGAAGGGCTTTGGACCCAGATTTCACCGATCGAATTGGGGGCCAGGATTTGACGTGTATCCGGGTCAACGATCTCAATCCGCTCGCCAGGCAAGACACGACCGCAACCGGTCAGTTCGCGAGGCGATGCGTCCGCTAAGTCACTATCCGCATCCAGCGGCACGACTTTCTTCTTGTCCAGTTCGGAACCCTCGAACTGTTTCAGAACGGGGCGAGTCTCCTTTGGGCCGCCAGTGATAATGAGGGTGGTTTCAGCCATCCCATAGCACGGCAAATGCGACGACGGCCGAAAACCCACCTTCTCAAATCGCTCCGTGAATTGTTTGAGTGTTGATGAGCGAATGGGCTCGGCGCCGTTGAAGGCTACGCTCCACGTCGATAGGTCCAGGCCTTCCAGTTCACTATCGGAAATCTTGTCGACGCAAAGTTGATAGGCGAAATTCGGTCCACCGCTGATCGTCACACGATGTTTAGAAATGACTTGCAGCCAACGTGCCGGTCGTTGCAGGAACGCCATCGGACTCATCAGCACATTGGGGCTGCCCATGTACATCGGCATCACCACGCCGCCGATCAGTCCCATGTCGTGGTAAGTCGGTAACCACGATGCACCGACAATCGCTTCTTCGGGTTGGAAGGCGTGCAGGATCAGTTGGCTGTTTGCGATCAGGTTTTCATGCGTCAGCATCACCCCTTTGGGTGAACCGGTGGAACCAGAAGTGTATTGCAACACGCCCAGTGAATCGCTGCGCAACCGAGGGCAGCGCCAGTAAGAGCTATCGCGATGTTGAAGCGAATCGGTTCCCAAAAGCTGCACACCGACTAAGTCTTCGTGAAGCTCTGGACCGGAAAGTTGTTCGATGACGGACTGAGTCGACAGGGCCCAACGCGCATCGGCGTCCAGCACAATGGAACGAATCCGTGAAGCCTTGCGATTTCGTCGTGGTGGAAAAGCAGGAACCGCAATTGCACCCGCGGCAAATACCGCGAACAACGAAACGACAAAGTCCAGACCGGGAGGGTAGAGCAAAAGCACGCGGTCGCCAGGCCGGATGCCGCATCGACCTTGCAGGTAGCCAGCTAGCCCACGGACTTCTTCCCAAAGTTCCGCGTAGGTCAGCGATTTCTCGACCTCTTCCCCATCCGTGAATGAGAACGCATTTGCGCCCGGGCGTGCCTGTTCCCAGTGTCGTAGAATCGACACGAAATGGTCACGCGGCGGCATGTCGCCGGAAAAGTAGTTTTGCAGATCCACCAGATATCAGCCTGTCACAGGAATGAACGTCGCCTTCATAGTCTATCTTGCCCAACCGGATTCATCATTAGGAGAGGGTGAAAAGGCGATTCCGCCTTCTCTCACCCCCCATCCCCGCCGACCGGAAACCACCAGGATGGTAACGACGGGAGAAGGTAGGTTGAGTGATCCCCCGTTGAAACCCAGTAGTCAATGACGTCAGGGTGTGGGCGAAAGGCCGGCGGACGTGGAAGCAAATACTGCTAATCCGGCGGCCCTAGATTCGTTCCTGGCAATCACCCCCGCATGCTAACGCCAAATTCGAAGTGCGGGCAATCCAGCGACGCTTGACGTTCCACCTGCGACCGGCCCCACGGTGGCCGTCCCCGAGCTTGGCATCAGTTCCGTGGCACGAAGTCCGGATTGCAAGCTGGACCGGTTGTGTTGCCGAGCGAGCATTCCGTTGGTATTTGCCGCGAAACTGCCGTTTTGCATGGGCTGAACCGCGGTTGTGTCGGACAGTGGACGCAGCCGCGAGGCAATTTCAGGCGACACGTTTGACGAAGCCAATTGCGTCGCTTGTGGTGCGACCCGCCCGACGGGTTCGAAGTCCACCTTTTGTTCTCGAGCGATTCGCATGGACTGCTGGGGGACACTCACGGTTTGCGTTTCAGGTTCCCATTTGACCTCGGTTTTCGTTTCCGCAAACACCTCATCTCGGGCTTGCCAAAAGGTTTGGGGAACGTGGTGGTAGGCAACGCGAGGCTGGACAAACGGATTCCAGCGGCCTTCCACCTTAGGAACCCATCGGTGCTCGGTCACGGGAGTGTATGATCGCCGCGTAGTCGGACGAGTTTCCGTGACGGTTTTCGGTTTATAAACCGTTTGCTGGCGTTGGGTCATCTTGGTTTCCACGACCGGACGTTCCACCGTCCGGGTGACTTTCCGATAGACGATTCCCGTTGCCGGATCGGTGTAGAATCCGGAAGAATCCTGTGCCGCTAATGAACTGGTTAGCGCAAACGAACCAATCCAAAGCAAACCTGCTTTGACAATCAAATGCCGCATGACAATCCTTTGTCGTGCCAAATGGACCCATCGCGACGCTGCCCAAAACGCTAGAGCATACGATCCGCCGGAGCAGAAAAACCGCCGCTTGGCGAAAGTCCTTGCGATGAAGACAATGCTTTGGGTTTCGGCGTCAGAGCCGAGTCGCGATGAAAACAAACCGCCTTCGGAGACCAAACACGTGACGATCACCCCGGATATTCTGCCTATCTTGCGCTGTCCTTCGGGTGGTGAGGGTCTCACCCTCGCCACCGACGAAATCTTGCAGCGTGTCAATCAAAGCATCGAGCAGGGACTGGCTCGGGATCAAGTCGACGCGCGAGTCGATGAGCCTATTGAGGCGGGCTTGGTCACTCGGCAGGGCGACCGGCTGTACCCGATCCGCAACGGAATCGCGACGCTGATCGTCGAAGATGCGATCCGGTTAGAATCTTAGAGAAGGCCTGGCCTAATCTTAGCAAGGGCCTAGGCAAATAGACGTGCTGGCCGGCGGAGCGGCACGATGGCCGCTCTGGTCGAGTGACAAACGCTCTCGCTTAATAAACGCTATCGCTATGCCGACAGACGGCAATGCTTCAGGATCTCTTCGCCGTTGGAGCGATAGCCGACATAGAACGGGCCGAACTGACCGTACTTAGCACTGGCCTCGTCAAATCGCATCTTGTAGACGATTTCTTTCAAGTATTGCGGATTGCGGCCCCACAGGGTCACCATCCATTCCCAGTCATCGAGTCCAACGCCTACGGAAATCAGTTGGCTGACCTTCCCGGCGAACGCCATGCCGCTTTGTGCGTGCTCTGCCATCATTTGGTTGCGGTCACTGAACGGTTCGGTGAACCAGTTTGCTCCCGGCACCCGGCTTTTATTCATGGGATAGAAGCACGCGGTTGGCCAATCGGGGAACTCCGGTTCCAACCGATTTTGGTTCATCATCGGTAACCGTCGCTCGTAAGCACTGACCTTGGCTGCCAATTCCGGCGAATCCGCTTCGTTGCCCTCTTTGATCAAACGCTGGCGATACTGTTCCACCGAAGGGACGTATTCGCTGACTTCGCTCATCGAGATGAACGACCAGCTCGCTTCGAGGTAGCGGCCGATGCCCGGTGCTAGTAGCGATTGATGGATCCCTTCCACCTTGGCGGGATCGGGGTCCATCACCATGACAGCGAAATCGGCTTCGTGGCCACTGATCCAGTACGATGCCAAACGACGCGGCATGGCGTCGTCGCCGGGGGCCAACGCGTCACAGAATTGCTGACACAAGTCCGCACTAAGCGGCCCCTCGATCAGATCACGACGGAAGCGATAGAAATAATGCCCGACATGCCATCCGCATTCAGGAATAGCCGATGGTTCGGGGAGTTTCGCGTGCGGACGCACGCCCGGTGGTGGGCCACCCGCTTGCGGGCGTTGCGGGCGAGAATCAGCGGAGGGGGTGTCCATATTGGCTTCGATTGCTGTGGGGCTAGAAGTTGCGAAAACGGATGCGCAAGCTAAACGCACCGCTAGTTTCCACCCGATAGCGAATCGACGCAACGGCTGACCGTTACTCAAAAAGCCTCAGCCATGGATTGCGAAGCCGCTAGCGAAGCGTCCACTGCAAATAGCGGTCGCGGTACCCATGCTGGCGATTCCAGTGTCGTTTGCCTTCGGCGCCGAAGTACCCATACGAATACGGTGCTTTCCAGCGTGGGGCGACGGTCGCGTCTGGAATGGGCGGGTTCACCTTCGGTCGGTTCTTGATCCAGTGCGTGCCCATGCCCAAGCGGCCCGGCCCGGCACTGCTCGGATCGTTTTCGACGCCAGGCAGTTCTGGAAGGACGGATCCGTGATGCAAATGGGAATGATGAGTCGGTTGGCCGGTGGGTGGCGCTGTTTCGTCGGCTATGTAGCCGTGTGGGTTTCCAGCGTGCATCGGTACGCCAGTGCTCCCAAGCGAAGCTCCATTTGAGCTGGGTTTTGGCTGTGCAGCTGGAGCTTCGATGGTTCGATGGGGTGGCGAGGCCCAAGGGGAAACCGAGGTGGAAGGCGACCATTCGCTCGGATCGCCCCATACCAACCCGCCGGAATTGACGGGAGTGTGTGAATGGATGAGTTCGCTAGAACTTGCAGATTGCCTAGAGCGTTCTGGTCGGCTGGAATTAGAAGGCCGGCCGGTTTGATCCAGTGGCTGTAGCGTTGGCGTCGCGGGGGCTTCCGATAATTGTGGAGGGTTGGTTAGGCGCGAATTCGAGGTCGCGATGGGTCTCATCAGCACGGAATGCCAATCTGCGGCGGGCTGCCAGTGGGATGCGGGCTGAACCGGTGAGTTCGCACGAGCTGATTGTTGGACCAATTCTTGCTGGCCAACTTGCTGCACGCCAGTTTGTTGATTCACTCGGTGCTGGTCGACGCTGGCATCGTTCAATCCCGATGCTCCAATCCCAGATACATCGTCCAACGGTGCCACAATGACGGGTGGGGGCATCCGGTGCGACCAGTCCTGCTCTGCTTGCACGGGACCGTATGCGAATATCACTGCTGTCGCAGCCGCGCCCCAGCGTAAATGAATCATCCGAAATCCTTTTCGTGTCCCAGGGAATGTTTCGCGATGTCGCCGTTGGATGTCGCTTTAGGTTTGGCCGTAGTGGACGAAGTGAGGATTCTTTCCGCACTGAAATCAAACGGACTCGTAGCTTCGTCTGCTACTGAAAAACTGATCTTATGTGTCAAAACCGGAAAGCTTGCGTGGTGCCGCTAAAACGCTTGCTTAACGACCGAGTCGGCGGACGCTGACCTCAATCTTTCGTCTGGACGGATCACGAGGGAGCGAAAGCTGACAAGCAGAGCAAGGCAGATTGGACTCCATCATCACTCGGCGTAGCAAATGGCGACGGCGAACGGCAAGATTGGTCCGGGATAATCCGAAACCGCGACGGCGACTAGCCAGGTTTTTGGGTCGGATTGGCTAGTAAATCGCCTGCTGGATTCGGGCCGTTTTGCGAACGCCGAACCACCGCTGGCCAATTTTGTCTGACTTGGTGATCGAAGAAAACGCTCGCCTTGGATAACATGTGCACCTAACTTACTCGCCAAACCTCGAATTTCTGATTTCATGACGAACGCAACGAACGCCTCTGCTACCGACGATTTACGGATTGGATCGATCAAAAACCTGATGCCGCCGCGTGAGTTGATCGATGAAATCCCAGTCGAACCCGCTGTCGCCGAAACGGTATTGGCCGGTCGAAAAGGCATCCAAGATGTGCTGAGCGGCAAAGATGACCGCCTCGTCGTCGTCGTCGGTCCCTGCTCGATTCACGATCCAGACGCGGCTCGCGAGTACGCCGAAAAGCTGGTCGTCGAGCAAGCCAAGCACGCTGGCGAGCTGCAAATCGTGATGCGGGTCTATTTCGAGAAGCCACGCACCACCGTTGGCTGGAAAGGACTTATCAACGATCCCGGTCTGGACGACAGTTTCGAAATCAACCGTGGCTTACGAACTGCCCGCGGCTTGTTGCGTGATATCAACGCCATGGGACTTCCCACCGGCACCGAATTTCTCGACCTGATCAGCCCGCAATATGTCGCTGACTTGGTCGGTTGGGGAGCCATTGGCGCCCGAACAACCGAAAGCCAGGCCCACCGTGAACTGGCATCGGGGCTGTCGTGCCCCGTTGGCTTCAAGAACGGAACCAGCGGCAATGTCCAGATTGCGGTCGATGCGATCTGTTCAGCACGACGTCCTCACCATTTCTTGTCGGTGACCAAGGATGGCAACTCCGCAATCATTGCGACGATCGGAAATCCCGATTGCCATGTCATCATGCGGGGTGGCAAGTACACCAATTACGACGCGGCCAGTATCGATATGGCTTCCGAGTTGCTTGAAAAGGCCAAGCTCACACCTCACCTGATGATCGATTGCTCGCACGCAAACAGTCGCAAACTACATAAGCGTCAGCGATACGTTTGTCGTGACGTTTGCAGTCAGGTCAGCGAAGGCGATCGACGCATCATGGGTGTGATGATTGAAAGCAACTTGGTCGAAGGCAATCAAAAACTGAACGCGACTCCGCTTACCAAAGGCGTCAGCGTTACGGATGCCTGTATCGGTTGGGAAGACACGGTTCAGATGCTAGACGACCTAAGTGCAGCCGTCGTTGCACGTCGTAGCGTTTAAAGCTTTCGGGCCCAGAACTGCTTGAGCCCGCAATTTTAAGCGGGCCGTTTGCGACGGGGGCGAGACCGCGAAAGTAGCGGTTCATCGTCCATAATATCTCGCACCGATGGCTGAGTCGGTTGGTTGGCGGCCAACAGATGTTTGTCGTCGAGATAGCGACGAACCGTCTTTAAAAGTGAGTCTCGGAATCGAGATACTTCGCGATCGTCTTCGATCCAGGCTCTTAGCTCGATTCGCTGCGATCGTTTGCCAACACAAACCAGTGTCGCTTGCGGAGCCGGGGTCAGTAGCACCTCATCTTGCTCGATCGTCAGTTCTTGCAGTGTGCGGCAAATGTCGGCCGGACGTTCGTCGCGTGTCACCGCGACTTCGATCGCGATCACATTCAGTCGGCCGGCACCCATCCAGTTCGTCACGTCTTCATTGACGAAGTTTTTGTTCGGTACTATCACTTCGCGGCCATCGTCATCCGATAGCACGGTGGTTCGAAGTCTTTGTGCGGCGACTCGGCCGGTCACTTTGCCGACACTGATGAAGTCGCCCAAGCGAGCTGGCTTTTCAAACAACACAATCATGCCGCCGTACAGGTTGCGGACCATGTCCTGCAATCCAAAGCCGACGCCGATCATCAGGCCCACTGCGAGCCACTGGATTGCTTGCCAGCGAATGCCAATCCATTTGCAGGCGATGAAGCACCCCACGCCAAACAAAAGGCAACGCCCTAGCACCAGCGAAAAGTGTTCCATCCCCTCGTCGAACGAAACACGCTGCAAAACTAAAGCGTCAAACAAAGCGGGCAGCAACTTGGCGAGTTGGAAAGCGACGAACAAGGTCGTGGCGGCCAACACAAGGTGCATCACCGTGACCGGGGTCGCGGCGGCTACCGACCGAGTGACGGGGTTTCCAGCCGTGTCAAAAGACGATTCCGTGATGGTATCTTGAATGGTCCAGACCACCGGGTTGCCCATCTTTGCATTGGGAAACACATCGATCCATAGCCAGCCGATGGCCACGATGCCAGCGAGAACTAATCCGCACTGGCACAAGAACGCCAAGTGATGTTTCAGTTCCAGGAAATGTTCGCCCAGCACTCCGGTTACCTGTCCGACGGGCACTGTGTCATCGTCGGAGTAGCCAAAGCTGGATTCACGCGCGTAACGGCCTGACTCTGTTTGCGATTTCTCGTTGTCCACTGCCGAGCCGGTCAACATGTACCAAGCTCGAGCGGACAGGATCTTGATTCCGCCCCATAAGGTCGCGGCGATGCACAGCCCGACCAGCGTGAAGATGACCCGTTGGATCAATTCGTTCGCCGTCAGCCCATAGCCGAGGGCGGATAAGCCTAGCATTCCGATCGGGAACCCGACGCCAGCAAAATACAGCAGGAACCGGATACGATGGATCACGCGACCGCCAAACTTGGCCACCAACGGTTCCAAGAATCCGCCGTTGGGACGCAGTGACAGATGTGCTGTCCAGGCCACTAATGACATTGCCGTCATGAAGCCAAACCGGGCAACTGAATCCCGCCACATGCCCGCGTCGATGAGGCCCGCCAACGTGGTTAGGTAAGCCGCCAGTACGAGTCCCATGCCAATCAGCGTTAGGTAGGTCGTTGCTCGATCTCGACGTGGTAAATCGACGTCAACGTGCTTGTCGACGTAGCCTGATTTGCGAAGCAATTGGCGGGGGACTTCGACCATCCAGGCCACTAAGCTAGCCGCGTAGAAACCACTCGAAGCATGCAGTGTCGATTCGGTAACCAGCCCATTGCCAAGCCAACGGGCGAGTAAGTACAGAACCGCTGGGATCGCCGAAGCGACCAGTACCGTGAGAGCCCCAGCGATCACCTTTCGCGTGTCGGCGGTTGCGTTTCGCATGCGATTCTTTTCGCCAATGCCAAGCAGCCATGATTTTGCATACCAGCGAGCGAGCATGATCAGGAGAGCCGAGACCAGGAATCCGATTCCGGCACCAGGACTGGTTCGCCATTTGTCTTCGATCGATTGGCCAAATTCGCCGCTGCGCCGGGAACTGAATAGAGCTGGCACACCGCTTTTCAATTGTCGGACGTCATCGGTGTCGACTGGATCGCCACTGCGGATCCAGGTCACGTGCCGATCGATCAACGCGTGATACTCGCTGCTAAGCAAGGACAGTGCATTAACCGACGAATCCAATTCGCCCAGCTTTTGTTGGTAGTACCGGTATCCTTCTCGAAGTGCCGTTAGCCATTGGTGTCGTTGTTGCAGTAGATCTTGAACCTGCGATGCGAACGCCAGGTTTTGTGAGCTGGTGGCGTCCATGCTCACTTCATTTAAGATCGACTGACTTTGTTCGCGAGGCCGGGACCCATCGTGCTGAACCATCTCAAGTTCAAGTTGTTCTTGTCGCGAGCGTCCCAGTTCTTGACCGGCGAAGAGCGTCTGGGAGTCTTCCGCCTGCCAACGTCCCAGTTGCTCTTGTTTGTTGCGCAACAGAAGACCGATCGTCGGAGTCAGCCCGTAATGGTTCAGCTTGGTGTTAACGTCGTCGTAGTCGTATCGAGTTGACGCCAGTTTGTCGTTGGCTTCGTCGACTTGGCGAGCAATGGTTCCGATCGATTCGGCGAGGTTGACCCAGCGGTCGACGAAGCCAGCGTTTTCCAGAGCCAGGTCCGAGATAATGGAATCGGGGATCGAAGAACCTTTCGAGCGGGCAATCGCACGAAACCGCTCAGCGGTGTCGCGGGCCTGTTCGATGGCTTGGTACTCGTATGCTTGGGTTTGTCGAAGGCGGCGGTTGTCGTAGCGGGTATCGAGGACGTTGTTGGTGTCCGAGCGAGCGTCGACGAAGCGTGTGTCAGCAAATCGGTCGTCGTTATAGCGTGAGTAATTTGCCGATCTGGAATCGAACGTCCTGCCGTCAGCGGACCTAGAGTCAGTCGACCTCGTGTCATCCCATCGAGCGTCGGGCAGTTGTGGGTGGAGGCCGTTCCCTCGATTGAATGATTGCGATACCAAACGAGCGGGTACGCTGCCGGACGAGTTGCGGGGAGTCGAGCTTTGGTTGGACGGGGTGTCGCCGGACAGCGAACTGTATGCGTTGGAGCGTTCGGTGGAGAGTTTGGGGGGCGCGATCAGGCGAGTGGTGCTTTGGCTGCTCGGAGATCCCCAGCCCAACGATTGGTTTTGGGAGGTTCTGTTGGGGAAGCTGGTCGAAGTTTGGATCCCCGTCGATGTCGAGTTGGCTGATGCTGAGGTAACCGGTGCCGAAGAAATCGGTGCCGAGTTGACGATCGAGCCGCGGACGACCGTCGAGCCGTTGATCACGACGGGCGTGCCAATGGTGTGAACGGACGAGCCCGAGACTCGTGAGCCCATGGTTTGATTGTGGGCTTGGTTTCCACTGGAGGAAAATGTCCCGTTTGAGCCAATGACATGACTGCCTGCGGGATAGCTTGCGACCGGTTGTGGGATCCCTTGGTTCGGATAGACCGTGCTGCCGACACTGGGATAAGAGTTTCCCGAGTAGATCACGTGGGATGAAGCGGTGCTTTGTGCCACGGACTCGGCCGGAGCAATGACCAGGCACGCTGCGGCAGTCATCAGACCGGCAAGCGAGCACCACGAAAGCTGACTGAGCAGTTTGTGGGATGGTTCAATTGGGGTGCAACCGTGGGCATCTTGCCGATGGAGCGAATCGGTCATCGTGACCACTACGGGGTTGAGCAACGTCGGAAAGCAATTGCGGAAGCTCGTTCTTCAGCAATTGGGAAGCCAGCCCTCCAGCACAGCTTGATTACGGATCGCGGGTCTTGCGTGGGCCCGGTTAGCACGTGGGATTTTCGCAAAATCCACAGCGTGCCAACCCGAAATCGAGCTGAATGGACGACAGGGTGACGCCATCAATACGTGAAACCCTCGTTCAGTTCCATACCGATTCAGTTTCACGCATGCTCGGTTTCGACAACGTACCCCTTGGTTTGGTTGATTTCGCCAAGCAATTCTTCAAACCAAGTCAGGTTGATGTCGAACGGTTTCCCGCCGCGAATACGATCAAATTCAATCGCTCGTAGCTCGTCACCTTGATCCTCGTCTTCGCCAATGACTCCGCCCACGCCAGCGATCGCACATTCAACGGCTTTTTCAGCACATTTCGCAATCAGTTTGACGTCGTCGGAATTGGCGGGAGCCGCTCGGCTGAAGTAGCCGCTCTTTTGAACCAGCGTCTTTTCGGCACCGAGCATTTCGCCGAATTGCTTGCCGAACCATTTCCCGGGGTTAACCGCGTCGAGCTTGTAGTGTCCGAATGCGTCGCGAGGAACGATTTCGCCGCGGGCTTCCATTTCTTGGACGATCGTGTCCACTCCCGCACCTTCGGAGATAAAGATATTGACGCAATCGTGCTTGTCCATGATCGCACGCAATCGGTCCGCTTCTTCGGTCAGGTCGAAGTGCATTTCCGGAACGAAGACGGCATGGACTTCTTTACGTTCACGGCTGAGACCCATTTCAGGAACGAAGTTCAGGCGATCGAGTCGCTTGCGGTAGGCGTTGGCGGTCGCGGCGGTCAGCCAGCCACAATTACGGCCCATGACTTCATGAACGATCAACATGCGAGGGTTGGCGTTGTGCTCGCCGACAATGTTCTCGAAGAATTTCGCGCCTTCTTCCGCGGCGGTCCAAGCACCCAGGCTTTGTCGAATCGGAATGACGTCATTATCAATCGTCTTAGGCAGCCCGACAACGGTTAGCTCGTAGTTGTTCTTTGCCAAGAACGCAGCCAGGTCAGCGGCGGTCGTGTTGGTGTCATCGCCACCAATTGTGTGCAGTACATCCACTTGATCCGCTTGCAGGCGTTCCGCAGCCACTTGCAGAGGATCTTGTCCGGGCTGGACAAGTTGACGTTTGACGCAATCTTCGACGTTCGTCAATTTGACGCGGCTGTTGCCGATCGGGCTGCCGCCGTGTTCGTGAAGCACGCCGGCTTGCTTTCGCATTTCGGGAGTGACCAGGAAGCTATCGCCTAGCAAGAGGCCTTTGTATCCCGAGCGGTAGCAAAGGATCTCGACCTCAGGAGCTTTCTCGGAATAGGACTGAATCAACGCACCGATGGCGGACGAAAGACAAGGCGCTAGGCCTCCCGCGGTGAGAATTCCAACTCGCTTGATCGACATGATTCCGGATCCTTGTTTGGGCGTAAACGGGGGCGGCTTAGACTGCCGTAGGGATAACTTTGGTCACGTAAATTACAGCAAATCCAATCGGCTTGTTATGTATTTTATGTTCACCGCGAGTCTGACGCCATTGTGCCAATCCAATGGCGGGCTGCAGCACATTGCCGCGCAATACTGAAAACGCTGCACAAGGCTGCAGCGTGACTGATATCATGCGGGGGGATCGCTTGCCGTTGATTCAACCGAGGACAATGAACGCTGACCAATTTGGGGACGAAGCCGCCTCGGCTCACCAGTCAGCCTGTTCCGCGCATCGAATTGATAAGCAGTGGATGCTTCGCATTGTGAATATCTTATTCACCGGGTCTCTTTTGCGGATTCGGTTGAAACCTTAGCCAATGCGATGAATTAAACGCTGTTCGAGACATTCGATTCATATACACTGGCGTCGAATATACAACTATCTCATTGCCGGTAGGCGGACCGGTAATACGCAAGGGCTCTACACCATGCAGTCGCAGTCGCAATCCGCCCATACAGAACCGGGAGCTCCATCTGGGAACGAATGTGTTTCCAAATTGCCCGGTTATCAGACCGAAGGTTTCTATGACGAAGTCGTGGATGCCAACGGAGTCGCTCGTCCTGACGCGATCGCGTTGGTCGACCTGATCAATCGTTTGCCTGTGGGCGAATTGATTCGTCGCCAAAACGCGATCGAACGTTCGCTGTATCAAATGGGGATCACGTTCACGGTCTACAGTGACGAACAGGGCACTGAAAAGATCATGCCTTTCGACATCGTCCCGCGAATCCTTTCGGCATCCGTCTGGACCGATGTCGAACTCGGACTGAAGCAGCGGATCCGGGCGTTGAACCGATTCTTGTCGGACGTTTATAACGAGCGAAAGATCATCAAAGAGGGGCTGATCCCCGCCGAAGTGGTGGATTCTTGCCCACAGTATTTGCCGCAATGCATGGGGCTGCGTCCGCCTCAAGATGTCTGGTGTCACATCACCGGTACCGATTTGGTGCGTGACAACAATGGGGATGTCTTCGTTCTGGAAGACAACCTGCGTTGCCCGTCAGGCGTGTCGTACGTGCTTCAGAATCGCTCGATGATGAAGAAGAACTTTCCCGTGGCGTTCTCGGATTCGAGCGTACGTCCGGTCAGTGATTATCCGGCACGTCTGTATCAGATGCTTCGCCAAATGGCGCCCGCTGACATGCCCAACCCGACCGTCGTGGTGCTGACGCCCGGGGTCTACAACAGTGCCTATTACGAGCATTCTTTCCTCGCCCACCAAATGGGCGTCGAGTTAGTCGAAGGACGCGACCTGATCGTTCAAGACGATCGCGTCTACATGCGAACAACCGATGGTTTGCAGCCCGTTGATGTGATCTATCGTCGCGTGGATGATATCTTCCTAGATCCGGAAGTCTTTCGTAAAGATTCGGTGCTGGGAGTCCCAGGATTGATGCGTGCTTATCGCGCCGGCAACGTCGCGTTGGCCAATGCACCTGGAACCGGGGTCGCCGATGATAAGGTGGTCTATGCCTTCGTTCCGGAAATGATTCGGTTCTATCTGGGTGAAGAGCCGATCTTGAACAATGTACCGACTTACCTGTGTCAACGTGACGAAGATCGCAAGTACGTCCTTGAACACCTGGATGAACTGGTGGTCAAAGCGGCGGGTGAATCGGGCGGCTACGGGATCTTGATTGGGCCGCATGCATCGGAAGCGGAACGGAAAGAGTTCGCTGAAAAGATCTGCGAAAATCCCCGCAACTATGTCGCCCAGCCAACGCTGCAGCTTTCTCGCGTGCCCACGATGGTTGGCGAGACCCTCGAGGGGCGTCACGTCGACTTGCGTCCGTACATTCTTTGTGCCAGTGCTGACAACATGGACGACGTCTATGTGTTGCCCGGCGGATTGACGCGTGTGGCTCTTAAGAAAGGGTCGTTGGTCGTCAATTCATCGCAAGGTGGTGGCAGCAAGGATACCTGGGTTGTGGCCAGTCCCGGCCAGGACGTTGCGAAGCCGTAGTGCTTTTTGTTGGCGACGCGATGGCGTTTCGTGCCATCGTGGTCTTTGGGGCACCCCGGCTTTGTGGTGTCCGTTTCCTTTCAGACTACACCTTTTAAACCCAACCAACTTCCATGCTTTCCCGCGTTGCAGAATCCGTTTACTGGATGAGTCGTCAGATCGAGCGAGCCGAGAACCATGCTCGCTTTCTCGAGGTGACCCTCCACTTGATTCTCGATCAACCTGAAAACCTTGTGGACCCTTGGGACCCGTTGGTTCGCATCACCGGCGATGAAGAGTGGTTCAAGAAAAAGTACGGCGTCGCTAATCAGGAAAATGTCGTTAACTTCTTGGCTTTCGATAACGAGTATCCTCACTCGATGCTGACTTGTTTGCGAGCGGCACGTGAAAACGCTCGCGGCGTTCGTGAAAAACTATCGTCCGAAGCATTCGAGCAAATCAACGAGTTTTATCACTTTGTCAACGAAGCATCCAAGAACGAATTGCTTGACCGCAATAGCCAGTTCTTCGATGAAGTGCGTGAGCAAACGATCCAGTGGAGCGGGATCCTTACCAGCACCATGGCGCAGGACACGGCTTGGCACTTCGCTAACGTGGGCCGGATGCTGGAACGAGCCGACAAGACATCTCGCATCTTGGATGTGAAGTATTTCAACTTGTTCTACAGCGTGGATCATGTCGGTACCGCGATTGACGATCTTCAGTGGTCGTCGCTGTTGCTGGCCATTAGCGGTTTCGAAGCTTATCGCCGTGATTACCACACCATCGATCTGGACAACGTGGTTGGATTCTTCCTGTTCAATAAAACGTTTCCTCGGTCGGTTCATCACTGTGTCGCATCAGCCGGTTGGTCGCTTGAGCAAATTGACGAGGCGTCACCCCAAGGTACGCAGCGAAACTCAAGCAAGGTGCTGGAATCGCTACAGAAACGATTGGCCGAAACTGAGGTCAAGGAAGTCCTTGCGATCGGCATGCATGAGTTCGTTGACGGACTGCAAGAAGAACTAAACGAGATCGGAAGTTCGATGAGTGAAGACTATTTCCAAATCTCCGTCGGTGCCTAGCTGGAAAACGACACCTTGTTTGGGCCAGCCTTACTGTCCCATCCTCGATCCGACGTCAGGCCAAACACCTGTGCTCCACTTAGTTCGTGATTCGTTACGGACTCAAATTGGAAACCTCCAGCAAACAACCTAATCCCTGAAAGAAACTCTCCATGACGATTCGCGTTGCTCTGCATCACAAGACTTCTTACAAGTACGACCGATTCATTACAGTAGGACCGCAGATGGTTCGGCTGCGTCCGGCTTACCACGGTCGGACGCCTATCCCGTCGTACCAGTTGACGGTTTCGCCAAAGGATCACTTCGTTAATTGGCAGCAAGATCCGTTCGCCAATCCAATCGCTCGCTTGATCTTTGAAAAGCCGGTTGACCATTTGTGTGTCACGGTCGACTTGGTTGCCGATATGACGGTGATCAACCCGTTCGAATTCTTCGTCGACGAAGCAGCCGAGAGCTGGCCGTTCGAGTATGACGAAGACACCAAGAAACAATTGGCAGCCTATCTCGAGCCCGGCGAAATGACGCCTGCTTTGGAAGAGTGGATCAGCACGCTTCCTAAAAAGAGTGATCGCACAATCGACTTTTGCGTCGACGTCAACCGAGCCGCTCAGAATCGTATCGGCTACAAGATCCGTCTCGAGCCCGGCGTGCAAACTCCCGAGGAAACGCTAACTCTGTCGAGCGGGTCGTGTCGAGATTCGGCATGGATGTTGGTCGATGCGTTTCGGCACATGGGATTGGCTTCACGATTCGTTTCGGGGTATTTGATTCAGCTAGCTGCGGACCAAGAATCGCTGGATGGACCTTCCGGCCCGACGGAAGATTTCTGTGACTTGCATGCTTGGACGGAAGTGTTCTTGCCGGGTGCCGGTTGGGTTGGATTGGACCCAACCAGTGGATTGCTTGCCGGTGAAGGGCATATTCCACTGGCTTGCACGCCGTCCTATTCCGGTGCCGCTCCAATCAGTGGTGGTCACGAAGCTTGCGAGGTTGAGTTCGATCACGAGATGACGGTCACACGGGTTCATGAAGACCCGCGTGTCACGAAGCCTTACGTGGACTCGACCTGGGAAAAAATCATGGAGGCGGGGGACCGCGTCGATGAAATTTTGGAAGAAAACGACGTGCGATTGACAATGGGCGGCGAGCCCACGTTTGTTTCAATCGACGACATGGATCATGCCCAATGGAATACCGACGCGGTCGGCGAAGAAAAGCGAGTTCTTAGTAATGTCTTGTTGAAGCGTTTTCGCAAAAAACTCGCCGAGACAGATTTGATTTCCAAGGGCAGTTTGCTGCACTACGGTCAAGGCAAGTGGTACCCCGGTGAACAGCTTCCGCGTTGGGCACTGACTTGCGTATGGCGTCGTGATGGCGAACCCATTTGGCACGATGACAAGTGGTTGGCCGACGAGGGCAAGGACTACGGTCACACGCACGAGGATGCGCAGAAATTCATTCGTTCGTTGTCGCGCGAGCTGGGTATCAGCGCGAAGATGACCTTCCCTGTTCATGAGGACATCTTCCATTACTTGTGGAAGGAAGATCGATTGCCCGTGGATATTGATCCGTCCGACCCACGGCTGAAGGATCCTAACGAACGCGCCATGTTGATGCGTACGTTTGGCAATGGGTTGGGCACTCCGGTTGGATATGTGTTGCCGCTGCGTCGCGCTTGGTGGCAAGCACAACCGGGCTGGATTGGCGGAACATGGCCGGTCCGTGGTGGCAAGCTGTACCTGATTCCCGGTGAATCGCCCATTGGCTTGCGACTCCCGTTGGATCGGTTGCCTGCCGACTCGTTTAGCACCGCAGCCTTCTACACTGCACCGGCTGACCCCACGATGCCGCATGGTCCTTTGCAGTCCAGCTATCTGAACTCGCACGGAGCGATGCCTCGCGGGAATGAGGCATACAGTGCGGCCAGCCAGGGTGGTACCAGCGGTGGAGCGGCGGGGCGATTCGATCGGCCTACTGATATCCCAACCACTCCGGTCAACCAGCAAACGTTGGACGATGAAATCGACGATGAGTTGCCAACCAGCGAGGACATCGTCCACACCGCGCTATGCGTAGAGGCTCGTTTTGGCCGACTGCATGTCTTTATGCCACCGGCGCAACGACTGGAAGATTACCTTGACTTGGTGTCCGCCGTTGAGCAGACCTGTCAAGCGACGCAATTGCCTGTCGTGGTCGAAGGCTATCTGCCGCCGCCTGATGAGCGTGTTGAGTTCTTTAAGGTTACACCCGACCCCGGTGTAATCGAGGTTAACACACAACCATCATCGAATTGGCGCTCATTGGTCGAGCTAACAAAGACGCTCTATGAAGAAGCCCGATTGGCGCGTCTGGGGACCGAAAAGTTTGATCTAGATGGACACCACACCGGAACCGGTGGTGGTAACCACGTCGTTTTAGGTGGTGCGAAGCCTGCCGATAGCCCGTTTTTGCGTCGGCCAGATGTGCTGGGAAGCATGATCCGGTTCTGGCACAACCATCCGTCTTTGGCTTACCTTTTTAGTGGCAAGTTCATCGGCCCTACTAGCCAGGCGCCGCGTATGGATGAAGCACGACCTGACTCCGTCTATGAGATGGAAATTGCATTGGCCCAATTACCCGAGGTCGGGACAGAGGTGCCGCCATGGTTGGTGGACCGATTGTTCCGCGACCTCTTGGTCGATTTGACCGGTAACACGCACCGCGCCGAAATTTGTGTCGACAAGTTGTACTCGCCGGACAGTTCTACTGGCCGGTTGGGATTGGTCGAGCTGCGTGGGTTGGAGATGCCGCCGCACTGGCAGATGAGCTTGGCACAACAGGTTTTGATCCGGGCTTGCGTGGCTGCGTTCTGGAAAACTCCTTATACCGAGCCGCTGAAAAATTGGGGGCCGATGTTGTATGACCGATACCTGCTTCCCTACTTCGTTTGGCAGGATATGCAGAACTTGACCGCCGAGCTTTCTCGGATGGGTGTTGAGATCGATGGAGATTGGTTTGCCCCGCACCACGAGTTCCGCTTCCCCATGATGGGCGAATTGGTTGTCGACGGTGTGCGTATCGAGATTCGAAGTGCGATTGAACCTTGGTACGTGATGGGCGAGGAGCCGGGGGCAAGTGGAACGTCGCGTTTCGTTGACTCTTCCTTGGAACGATTGCAAGTTTTGGTCGAGGGAATGGATCCCGATCGATACGCGATTACCTGTTTCGGAACCCGTGTTCCGCTACATAAGACCGGCGTTTCGGGGCAAGCGGTCGCTGGTTTGCGATACCGGGCATGGCAACCGCCACGCTGCTTGCATCCCACAATCGGCATCCACACCCCTCTGCAGTTTGACTTGATTGATTTGAAGGCGAATCGCAGCGTCGGTGGCTGTACTTATCACGCGGTCCATCCGGGTGGCGTTTGCTCGGACAATTTCCCGATTAACGCCAAAGAGGCGGAGTCACGTCGAGCCGCGAGATTTGACGCCTTCACGATGACCGGAGGTGAGATTGTCGTCCCGAAATTGCCTCCACGAACCGGATCGGAACCCTACCCGATCACAATGGACCTGCGTCGGCTATGATGAGGGGGTAACGCCGTTTACGGTCCCCACGCATTCATAGAGCCAGATCTACTTTGTCGACCGCTGCTGATCCGACCTTGCCACTATCACTACTACAGTATGAGAAGCAGAGCGGCAGCTATGACGAGGCTCGCGCGGACGATGGAAGTATTCGTCCACACTGGTCCGCGATTGAAAAGACTTTCAATGAAATCGGTCCACAGGGATTGGATGATCGGTCTACCCAGATCGAGCAACTGATACGCGAAAACGGTCTGACGTTCCAAGTCGACGCTCGTCAGCCGTATCGTGAAGGTGTGGAAGACCAGCTATCGGCAGGTGGGCTTTCTGCCAATCAAACCGGTGGGAAACTGCAGATCGAGCCGTCCCGGCCGTGGCAACTGGCGACGGTACCGATCGCTTTTTCAGAAAAAGATTGGCAGGTTCTGGCCAGTGGTCTTGCGCAACGTGTGCGTATCCTCGAGACGATCTTGGCCGATTTGTTGGGGCCGCAAAATCTGGTTCATGAACGGATCATTCCCCCAGAATTGTTGTGGGGGAATCCAAGGTTCTATCGTGCCTATCACCAACTTGGTCAGCCAACGCGTGCACACGCTCCCGTGTCTCGATCGGGGCCAGATGGGCCGATGCATGTTGATGCCGTTATCGATCAAGCAAACCCAAGATTGCATGTGACTGCGTTTGACATTGTACGAGGCGACGCGGGGCGTTGGTGGGTGACGGGCGATCGGACGCGTGCCCCGAGCGGTCTGGGGTATTTGCTGGAAAACCGAATCGTCCTAAGTCGGGCTTTACCTCATCTGCATCGCCGTGCAAATGTTCGGCGTTTGGCTCCCTTCTTTGAATCGTTGCGTTGGCACTTCCGTTCGCTCGCGCCGCGATCCCGAGACAACCCACGCGTTGCGTTGTTGACTCCAGGGCCGGGAAGTTATCGCGAATTCGAAGATGCCTATTTGGCTCGATACCTTGGCTACACCTTGGTTCAAGGTCGTGACTTGGCGGTGCGTGGTGAGCGGCTGAACCTGAAAACCCTGGGCGGTCTGTTGCCCATCGAGGTGCTCTGGCGGCATGTCTCGGATCGCAAGTGTGATCCGCTAGAGCTGGATCCGATGTCCCATGAAGGATGCACGGGGCTGCTGCAGATGATTCGCGAAAGGCAGGTTGCCGTGGTTAACTCCATGGGTGCCGCACTTGCTGAAATGCCAGCTCTGCTGCCTTTCCTGCAGGCGTCCGCGAAGCGACTTCTAGGCGAAGAATTGGCTTTACCGAGTGTGGCGACTTACTGGTGTGGTCACGATGGTCCGCGGCAACAAGTGCTCGACAACATCGATCGGCTGATTATCCGAAGCGCCTATGCGATCAATGATGCGAACCCGTCGGTACCGGACAACCGCACTCGCGAACAGCGAGATAAGCTAATTCAGCAAATCAAAAGCCAACCGTATCGATTCGTTGCGCAGGAGAAGCTCTCGCATAGCCAAACGCCGGTTTGGGTCGATGGCAAATTGAAGCCGTGGCATCTGACGCTCCGTTCTTTTCAGCTCCAGTCGGCAAGCGGAGTGGAGGTTCTGCCGGGAGGTCTCGCCCGGGTCAGTCCAAAGTCGGATTTGCTCGGCCGGTCGCCCACCAGCGGACAGCTAACTCAAGATTGCTGGGTGATTAGCGAAGCTCCGGTTGACCATGAGGTCACGCTGCTTTCGTTAGACTCGGAAACCATCAAGATTCGGCGCAGCGGAGCGGAGTTGCCCAGTCGAGTGGCAGAGCATTTGTTTTGGTTGGGCCGCTACGTTGAACGTTGTGAATCGATCGCACGTTTGTTGCGGACCACGCTGACTCGACTGGCCGGCGAAGTGGAGTTAGACGAAATGTCCGAGATGCCAAGGTTGGTCAAAGCGCTTGCCGCAATGGGACAGTTAGAGCCGGATTACGCAATCGCTGAACTCGAAGGCGGGTTGCCTCATCTCGACGCAATGTTGCCCGCAAGTGTGTTCGACACGACCACCACTCGTGGCTTGCAATCGGCGGCCTTAGGAGCCTTGCGAAACGCGACTGCCGTTCGTGACCGGATTTCGTTGGACGCGTATCGTATTTTCCGAAGTTTGCACACCGAAGTGGTTGTGCGCAAGACCGCGTGGTGCGAACGTGATCGCCGCGATCGAACGATTGAACTTAAGCATCACGTTGCTTCTCGGATTCAGCGGATTGGCCGCTGAAAGTTTGACTCGCACGCACGGTTGGCGTTTCGTTTTATTGGGGCGGCGTATCGAACGGGCGCATCAAACGGCGGAACTGCTGTTGGCCACACTTTCAGATCCTGTCATTAACGAGAGTGAACTTTGCGAAGCCATCTTGGATGCGACCGACAGTCTGATGACGTATCGTTCACGGTACCTTGCCATTGTGCAGCCCGCACCGACGATCGACTTGCTGGTCACCGATGAATCGAACCCTCGATCGTTGCTATTCCAGTTGCAAGATATCGATAAACTGCTGGTGGACCTGCCGACGCTTGAAACCCAGTCTGGATTGGGTGCCGACGAGCGTATTGTCAGCGATTTGTTGAAACGGCTTTCCGAAGCGGATCCGTACCGACTGTCGGACTGCACCGACGCCGGTCGTCGCGAGCAATTGGCCGATTTGGTTGAGGCGGTTTGCGACGGGATGCCTCGTCTGGCGACGGCCGTGGAAGCACGGTATCTGATCCACACCGCCCAGGCTCAGCCTTTGACGGGTGCCAAAATCAACGCAACGCCCTAGCCAAGTTTCGTTATCAACGAGGTGCTCGCGGGAAGTATTCGGGCAATTGGATGGGGAACTGGCCTGATTGTTCGTCGCGTTGATCCGACGGAGGTTTGTGGAAATCGCATCCGCGCAGAGCGTTTTGTCTTTGGTTATATTGGGCGGCCCTCCCCTTTCAGTTCCCACCATGATCAGGATTCCCAGAATGCTTCAAAGTCGCACGCTATGTGCCCTGTTGATATCGTGTTTTCTCTATGTGACCGGATTTTCCTCTCAACACGTTGCCGCGGAAGTGCGATTGCCGAGCGTGTTTTCGGATCACATGGTCGTCCAGCAACAACGCCCCATCCGCGTGTGGGGATGGGCGGAGCCAGGGGAAGCGATCACCGTTTCCCTTGGTGAATCCAGTGCTTCGGCCACCACAGATCAAGGTGGGCAATGGGAAGCAAAATTACCCGCATTGGAGGCTTCGAAACAGCCGCACCAAATTACCGTCAGCGGTAGCAACCAGATTGTCTTGAAAGACGTTTTAATTGGCGAAGTGTGGGTTTGTTCGGGCCAATCCAACATGGCTTGGACGGTTCAGTCGTCGGACAACGCTACGGAAGAGATTGCCAATGCGGATCACCCACTGATCCGTCATATCGCTGTGCCGCGGAAATTTGCCGTTTTGCCTGAAGATGATTTCAAGGGATCTTGGCAGGTTTGCTCGCCTAGCACCGTCGGCAGTTTCACCGCCGCCGGATACTACATGGGGCGAACCCTGCTTGAAAAGCTCGATGTGCCGATCGGGCTTGTGAACACTAGTTGGGGCGGAACACGAATCGAACCCTGGACCCCGTTGGAAGGCTTAGCCAAAGAAGAATCGCTTAAGTCGATTTATGAATCGACTCTGTTGCGAACGCCAAATACACCAGAGCATCGGGCGGGAATTGCCAAGCACGTCGACGGCACTCAGGCTTGGCTTGACGCAGCGAAACAGAGTCTCGCCGATCAGACCGCCGTTCCTAAGCAGCCTGCGTTCCCAACGGAAATGGCACCCTATAAAAGTCACCAAGATCCATCGGTGCTTTACAACGCGATGATCCACCCGATCGAACGTTACCCGATCCGCGGCGCCATTTGGTACCAAGGAGAATCCAACCATGGCGAAGGAATGCTGTATCGCGACAAGAAACGAGCGCTCGTTCATGGTTGGCGTGAACGGTGGGGACAAGGTGATTTTCCGTTCTACTTCGTACAGATCGCTCCGTATCAATACGGCACCGAAGACCCCACGATCTTGGCACGTTTTTGGGAGGCACAAGCGGCGGCCGCAAAAGAAATCACCAATGCCGACATGGTGGTCATCAACGATGTGGGCAATGTAAAAAACATTCACCCCACCAATAAGCAGGTCGTGGGCCAGCGGTTGGCGCAATTGGCACTCAAGAACGATTACGGTTTCGACGACATCGTGGCTGTCAGTCCACAATTTGAATCGCTTCAAACCGACGGTAAGCGATTGGTAGTCAAGTTTTCCAACACGGGTGGCGGTCTGGAAACGAGAGACGCCAACTCACCGAGTCATTTCGAGATTATTGGTCCTGCCAGTGGCGGTTTCCAGGTCGCTGAAGCGAGCATCCAGGGCGACACCGTCATCCTGACCAGCGAAAAAGTGGCTGAGCCGGTGGCGTTTCGTTTCGCTTGGGACAAAGTTGCTGAACCCAATCTGGTTGGCGGCACCGGTCTTCCCGTCGGGGCAGTACGCGGTGGCGAAGTTCCCAGCTTTGCCAACCGATTGCCTTTGGACGACTACAAGCTCGTTTATGATTTGGATTTGGGAAAGCTCGGATCAAATATTTTGTATTCGGTTGATCAAAGTAGCGCCATCGACCAGTTCAATCGCGTCGCTTACTTGCTTGAATTGGTTACTGTCAACGGGGAATCGAAAAGCATTTTCGTTTCCATGGACGCATTCACTAACGATGCCAGCAAGCTCGGCGTTCCCACGCTCGCATCCAAAGCCATGTTTCAGACCAATGTTCAATCCGTGGACGTCCAGGCCAGTTCCAATGGCGAGGTCGTGTCCAGTGAATTGAAAACCGCGAACCTGGAGTTTTGGCCAAATAACTACGGCCCGGCGAACAGCGGTAAGGTGAAAGGTGCGTCTTCGAACAAGTACGACTTTGGTGACTCACCCAGTGCACCGGTGAACGGCTATGGCAGTATGCAGATCCATGACACTGAAGGGAAGAAGACCCTGTTTGCGATTAATAGCTGGAAATCCGGTGCAAACGCAGATATCGGAATCGGTAACTCCCAGGGTGAAACGGCTGACTGGACGTTCACGCACAACGCATCGAGCTACTCGAGTAAGCGGCTTCGCGTTTTCGTTAAGTAGCGAGCCCAATTGGCCTTTTTAGGTGATTGCATCGCCGTATGCCTTATCCTGCACCGAGTGCGGATTGAATGCGGTGATGCAATTTTCCTGCGGTCGGCAGCATCGAGATGATGGCGATGAATGCGATCAGCACAAAGGCAAAATGCAGCCAGGATCCGTCCAGAAACGCCATTACTAAGTTCAAAACGGCGGATCCTTCTAAGATCGCTTGCCCGATGAGCGTAGCGGTTTGGTCTTGGCTCAAGAAGTTGCGTAGAGCAGTCGGGGTGGGCAATTGCTTTTCCCATAGCGACCATTGTTGGAGTTGTTGAGCGGAGGGCGCGTTCAGCCCAAGTCCGTTTCGCAGCTCGATTCCATCGGGTGATGCTTGTAGTTGGCTAGCCGCCTGCGATCGGATCATCTTCGGCAGTAAAAACGCCACAACGAGTGATACCGCGGATACGCCACCGCCGATCGAAAGTAGAATAAGGGCGTTGGCAGTCGGCTCGTTATTCATCATCATGAAGCCGAAGATGGCAGCCATGACAAGGATTCCGTTAGCCAACGCGAACGTGATGACTTGGCCCGGTCGCGCAAACGAAGTCAGGTGAGATAAATCGTTTTGGGCGTACCCGCTTGGCATCGATCCTTGCGAGTCCTGGCCAAATGAGCTTTCAGCGATCTTCGAGGGGTTCATGCCGTTGAGACGGTCCTGCATTTGCGACTACCTAGTTAAGGTGGATGGATACCGATCGACTAAGGAGATCAGCGACGTTGCGACTCTACTATACCGACCATTTCGAGTTGCCTTTACCCGCAACGCATCGTTTTCCGATGGACAAGTACCGGTGTCTGCGCCGTCATGTCGTCGCATCGCCAGATCATCGCGACGATACATTGTTGGTTCCCACCGCTGCAACTGACCAACAATTATTCCTCTGCCACGATGCGGCCTACGTTGACCGGGTAGCGCAGGGCACCTTGTTGATTGCGGAAATTCGGCGGATCGGTTTCCCATGGTCACCTAAAATGGTCGAGCGATCACGACGTAGCACCGGTGCGACGATCGCTGCATCCCAGGCTGCTTTAGCTGACGGCGTTTCTGCCAATCTGGCCGGTGGCACGCACCATGCATTTGCCGACGCGGGCGAAGGGTATTGTGTTTTTAATGATGCGGCCGTAGCGATTCGCGTACTGCAAGATCGCAAACTGATCGATCGAGCGGTGGTGATTGATTTAGATGTTCATCAAGGCAACGGTACCGCGTCGATTCTTGCCGATGATGATTCCGCCATGACGTTATCCATTCACGGCGTCAAGAACTTTCCGCTGCGAAAAGTTGCTAGTAATCTTGATATTGCATTACCCGATGGGACGGGCGACCAGACCTATTTGACGGCCCTCGAAGATGCTCTGGGCCAGATATTGAAAAGAGGTCCCTACGATTTGGCAATCTATTTGGCTGGGGCGGATCCATTCGAACATGACCGCTTGGGCCGGCTCGCCTTGACCTTCGAGGGGCTGCGAAGACGCGACGAGACCGTCTTGCGGTGGTGTCAAACCCACGGAATCCCAGTGGCGATCTCCATGGCGGGGGGATACGCTGATAGAATTGGTGATATCGTGCAAATCCATGCCACGACACTGAAAACCGCCTCGCGTTTAAGTCAATTGAAATGAATTCGGTCACCAAAATCCTGCAATCAAGCCATCAGGGCGACGGAAAGAAGACCGATCAGCTCTTCACCGTCCTCTACGAGGACTTGCGCAGGATGGCCGGCCGATTCTTGCAGTCTGAGCCAGCCCAGGAAAAACTCAGCAGTGCGTCGTTGGTCCATCAAGCGTACGTGCGGATGGTGGACCAGAATGAGGTTAATTGGCAGGGTAAGACGCATTTCTTTGCCATCGGTGCGACGGTGATGCGGCGGGTTCTGGTTGATCATGCCCGCCGTACCCGAGCACAGAAGCGAGGCGGAAGCTGGTTGCGCCGGCAGCTTGACGATGAAGTCACCTTCGTGCTCGATCGTGACGATGACGTGGTTGCTTTGGACGAACTCTTGTTGACGCTAGCTGAACTTAGCCCGCGGCAAGCCAAGGTCGTGGAGCTTCGTTTTTTTGGCGGTCTGGCAATGAAGGAAATTGCTGCTGAATTGAACATCGGACTTCGAACGGTCGAAAAAGAGTGGGCGATGGCTCGAGCCTGGCTGCGACGGGAATTGCGAGATCCCGAAGAATCCGATAGCGAGGATGTTCCCGTAGCTGGTCAAAACGACGTTTCGAATCAAGAGACATAGTCAGCGTGGACGCCGAGCGTTATCAAAGAATCCAAGATTTATTCTGGGAAGCCGAAGAGCTTCAGCCGTCGCAATGGGAATCCTTTCTTCGCGAACAAACTGATGGAGATGCCTCGCTTGTCCAGGAAGTGATTTCGCTATTGCGGGAACATGATTCCGCTGCAGCGTCCAGGGAAGGCAACGAAACCGTTCCGGTGGAGTTGCCGCCTCATCTAAGAGAACGCGGCCCAAACGCAGACGATGAAACCCTGACGACACGAGGCGACGTGATCGGCACGGAAACGCCGAAAGAAGCGTCGACGTCAAAAGGACCCAATCCGAAATCCGAAAGCCGTGATGCCAGTAAGCCCATAGCCCGTCGCAATCACGGTTCTTCTGCAACGGTTGCCGGCGCCCAACGGACGTACGCTGCACCGCGTAGCGACGTTACTCCCATTAAGCGTAAGTCCGAGCGAGCAAAAGCTGCGGAGCGTTTTGTTGATGCTGACGGCAGCCCATCGCTGATAACCGCAAGACGCTCGAGTCGATTTCGTTGGAACTGGTTGCCGTTATGGCTGACCTTGGCCACCACGATGATAGCGCCAATTTGGTGTGCAGCATGGTGGGCCGGACAAAAGGCTGACAAAAGCCAGCAGCGTTATACAAAGCATGTTTTGTCGACGTCTCTCACGCACGCTGAGTCGCAGATCCGTTTGCTACTCGATTCAGAGAAGCTCGAGATTCAAGAAGCATTCGTTCCGGCTGCACGAGAAATTCTAGAGGGTATCCAGACGGATGACTCTGGATCGGCATCTGGATCAAAGTCAATTGACTACGATGCCGCGACTGCAGCACGAATCACTGCCTTGCCCTGGTTGCAGGATGATGAGGTGGAACTAGCGATTTGGGATAGCGAACTAAATTCGATTATTGCTTCCAAAGGATTGCGGGGCCAACGAGAGGCAGGACAGCTTTCAGCGAGTAGGGCTCAGTATTTCGTCACTCGACTGCGAACATGTCTGGATGGAAATTCGGTCTACATCACGCGTGAGCTGACATCTGGCTTACGGTCTCCATCCCAACGTGCACGGACCGGTTGGCTCGTGCCGGTGTACCATGGCGGGCTCGCGAGGACCGGAATATCCGAAGGCATCGAAGACGAGCCAATCGGTGCAGTCATGCTGCTAAAGGCGGGATCTTGGAGCAGAGTATCGAAAACACTCAATCGCATAGGACGCGAAAACGGGATAGATTTGTATCTCGTTAACCGTAACGGAGTCATGCAATCGGAAAGTCCTGAGGCCCGTCGTTTCATCGGGTTACCGATGGAGCCGAACTCCTTGAGTGACGAAAGAGTGACGGGCGAATTTCGTGTCGCCGAATATGCCACTAATGTTTCTCGGCAAAGCATGGGCTCATCCCGCGTGCTCGACAATGTTCTTCCGCTAACCATTGCTGCGGCAAACGCAAGACACGCCACAAAACGCGTACTTCGCATGGAGCCGTACTCCGGGTATGCCGGTCACGACCGACAAGGTGCGTGGAAGTGGCTGGACCCGTTCGATGTTGGCTTGATTGCTGAGCAGATGGTGGATCCGAAAGTCGAAGCAGCATCCAAGTCGAGTATGCCTTTCCTGGCGGTACCGTTTACCTACTCGTGGCCCTGGGCAAGCCAACTGTCGTTGTGGGGGATTGCCATGGCGTCGTTGATAACGGTGTGGCAACAGGTTCGAATGCGTCATTTGGAATCATTGAACACACCTTTAGGTCGCTACCGAATCAAAGACGAATTGGGTGCCGGAGGGATGGGGGTGGTCTATCGGGCTGAGCATCTTGATCTGGGGCGTGATATCGCATTGAAGGTGTTGCGAAGCGATTGCCAAGATGATGACGACCGTCAGCGTTTTGATCGGGAAGCACTTTTAGCTGCGACGCTTTCATGTCCACATAGCGTGTCGGTTTATGATTTTGGGCATACTGAGCACGGTGATGCGTTTTGTGTGATGGAGTTGTTGGAAGGAATCACTTTGGCGGAAGTGGTCGCACGAAGCGGGCCTCAGCCGGCTGGGCGTGTGGTTTGGATCTTGCAGCAAATTTGCCAGTCGATCCTTGAGGCACATTCGAAAGGGTTGATGCACCGCGACCTGAAGCCGCAAAACGTGATGCTGCGGTTTGATGCCGTTGTAGGCGACTGGGTCGTGGTTTTCGATTTCGGTTTGGCGAAACCCATCGAGCCCGATCAAGAGATGTTTCAAACGGCGGAATCGATCTGGGCCGGGACCCCTATGTACATGGCTCCCGAGCGTTTCCGTGAACCGTCATTAATGGATCCACGCAGCGATATCTATTCGATCGGTTGCATCGCTTACTATTTGCTGGCGGGCAATCCACCGTTTGTTGAGTGCAGCCCACAATCCATGTTCGGGTTGATCATGACTCAGCTACCTATCGAAATCATGACCCACCGCGACGAGATGATTGATCCACGTTTGGACCAGTGGGTACGCGAATGCATGGCAAAAGACAAGAATCAACGAGCGTCCGACATTGGCGAGTTGATCGCTTCTCTGCAAGTTATTGCTGAACAGATACCGTGGACGCGTAGCGAAGCGAAACAATGGTGGAGCGAGTACGGTTCACCCAATACGCCCTAAGAGGAGTTCAGGCGTTTTTTCAACCGTGTTGAGATTTCGCACGGAAACGTCGTGGTTGTTTTCCGGCATCGGTCACGGCGAATTTGGCTTCATGCTTAGTGGTGCGTCCATCGGTTCGCTTTCGCCACATCTTGAAGGAGTTCACCGTCATCTCTCGCCGCATTAACTTAATGACCTCTCCAGGCGATAATCCGAACTGGTCACGAATTGCGTCGAAGCTGGTGCGGTCTTCCCAAGCCATCATAATGACGCGGTCGATTTGACCTCGGTCTAAATCGTTTGTTTCAGTCACGGCAACTCAGATATCGGCAGGCGGCAAGTTTAGTACGATTTAGTATAGATTCGTGTCGATGCCATGGTCACGCCACGTCGGCATTCTCCCGGTAGATCCATACCATTCGGTCGATGAACCAGAGTTTGCCGAGCATCGATGTGGATAGCCCGAGCAGTGTAGCGGTGAGGTTCAAGTAGATCAGTCCGCCGATCAGCAGCAGTGCTCCCAGCCCCGAAATTGTGGTAAGGACTCGTATGACCCGGTGGTGATGTGCGTCTACTATGCCGGGTTCGTTTGCCAGCCAGATGCGTTCGCCAAGCACGCCCTGGGACATCCAATTGTCAACGGACTGGGGACGCGGGAAAATTCTCGGATTGATCCAGATCCAGGCGGCAGATAAACCGATCGGGAGCAACAACCACCAACCGATCCAAACGCGACTCCAAATGGCGATGGCAATCATGGGCAAAGTCGCAACACGAGTCCAACCGCTCCAGGGATTGGTGTGACGCTCCCAAACGGCATCGCTCATCCCCATCGCTCGTTCAGTGGCTTTGCCTAACTGGTTCATATGTTGCTCACGACCCAGGTGCTAAAACGATACGTCATCTTTCCGGTGATCGTCATGAGTTTGGTGCGTTGGATCACACAAGGCACCGTCCGGCGTGCTAGCCCCTTTTTCGCCGATAGCAGAAGACTCAAGCTCTCATGCGTTAGTCGGATGGGGTTTCAGGTGGAGACAATTGAATACCGGGATGCGCTATCCGGGATACTTGGTTGCCACTGCCGTGGTCTGTGACAGGACCCAAGCTCGTCACGGTATTTCCTTCCGTCGTTGACTGCAGAATGATCGGGTATTCGGTTTCGTTCCGGATCGTCGAGTGATCACCTGTGACCACAATCGGACGAAGGTCAGTAGCGAGAGGTCCTTCAGTGCGGTGGAAGACGATGGTGTGATCGTCGCCCAGGATGTCCGCTACGTTGTGGGTGCCAATGGCATGGGGAGAGGGCAGAATCGTCAGTTCAATGTTTTGAGCTGCTTTGGATAACCTAAAATCACTCAGTGGAGCGTAGGCAAAATTCCCGATGGATCCGATCACCCTGCCGTTTTTCGGCATGTTGAAGTTAGTATGTCCGCAATCGATGACCGTGCTGTTCTTCACGATCGCATCGCTGGCGAGATACAGCCGGATTCCGCCTCGCATCCTTTTGACAGTACAGTTTTCGACGGTGACACTTCCGCCGCCGGAATAGACTCGGATTCCGTCCTCTGACAGTGGGATCATGATGTCTTTGGGAATCGGTGGGCCATCGCTTATACGGTTGCCCCGGTATCCACTTCTTCGCCGACCTCGCGATCTGCTTCGGTCTTGCCCGCTGCTCGCTCGGAAACTAGGGATTTTGTAGTTTGATCGAACAGGAAGATCTTTCGGATGGGTTTCTAGGTACAGATCATTGCTTGGTCGCATGACCCCTTCGACAAAGCAATCCCTGACGACGGTATTGTCGGCTGGACTCTGAATATAAATCCCATGGCCAAACGCTCGCTGATGCAGAGTGCAGCCTTGAACAACGTTGCGTTTGCCCTTCAACAAAATTCCGCATCGCTTGTCCAGGCCATATGCGTTGTCGGCACCAATTCCGTACAGACTTCCGTAGCCATAAGGGAATGATCCTTTGATGACCATCCCAACGTCAGCAACCGTATTGTCGTCCCCTGTTACCGTGAGGACAGCGTTACCCTCAAGTCCTTTGGCCAACGTTGACCGGTTTCGATTGTACTCACTGAAGTCGATGACCTCGTCCAAGCCGTTCGAGTAGACATCTTCGAAGCTGCCACCTTTGAAAACGTTATTGTCCCCCGAAATCGTGACAAGACTACGGGAGGTTGTTCCAACCGGGATTGTGATATGCACATCTGACAAGTCGATGATGTTATTCGACCCCGAGCAGCGAAGGTTTCTGGATCGATCGTCTAGATCAGTAACCTTGTAGTGGCCCGGTTTCATTACGACCGATTGATCGCTCTCTTGGACAACCGCTCGCAATTCCGCTAGCGTCGATACCTCGATCGTTGTTTGTGCGGTAAGCGTTTGACAGATCGCAACTGTTGACCAAGACAAGACAGCAATGCAGAAAGGGCCGATCCATCGCCGCGACGACGCTGTCGGTGGAATGTGTCGTTGAGGAGTGTGCGGAGCTTGCATCACAGGATTGAATGTTTCAGGCTGTGGTGATTGATCTGTTTCATAGAAGTTGCTCAGTCTATTGGATCCAGGTTGAAAACCCGGAAGTTTTTGTAGATGTGATGGGTTCCGACCATTCGGAATGCGAAATAGCCTTCCTGATAGGCGGGGAAACGATCGAGATCGTAAGTTGTTTCTTGCTCGGTCATAGTGCCTTGAGCATCGTGGCTTTCGATACGAACGGAGTCACCGCCTTTCATTTCGTAAACCAATTTTCCGTCGACGATGTACTGGATGAGATCATCGAATGCGACGAGTTGCACCGCCATTGTTTTGTCCGGTGTGATCAAATAGTCTGGTTTTCCGTCTTTGTCGTTAAGTGCCAGATGGTCTGCTGGCTGACCAGCTATCTCCCGTGGGTATCGCCGCATTCGAGTGGTTAAATTCGCTATAGGGCCGCCGCCTCCCGTGCTCGCATAATAGCCTCGGATTTTGTCGTAGGATGAAAATTTGCCGGTATATCGATTCTTGTCGAATAAACCCCGGTCGCGGTCAAGTGGATCAGTCGCCATCCAAAATTGATTGATATCGCGGGCTTGTAGTCCTTTGGTATCTGAATCGGGCGTCGGGCAGAGCACGTCGTATGTAATCGCTGTGCGGGTAGGTAGTTTCTGCTTAAACCACACGGTGCACCCGCGTCCCGGTACGAAGCAATCAAGCGATTGGTCAAGGGCAACCACCTTTGCCGAGGGAAATCCAGATCGCTGTTGGATTTGCACATCCCAGTTTTCTAAACTGTCAAAATCATCTTTCGTCAGTAATGAGCCAACTGTAAAGCTCGCGACGCCTTGGCCAAGAATAGCGGGTGGATGTGGGCCGAATGCTGATTTGTGTGAATTTGATTCTTCGGTCACGGGTAATCCGTACGAAGTCAGCGTCCCCCACGACATATGTTGGCGATGCGAACCCTCGGGGCGAAGTTGCTCAGCCACTGTTTTCGAAAACGGCATCTCCAATTTTGCTCGGTCACGGTAGTGGTGGACGATTCGTTCGTAGATGGGACGGAAGTGGCCTCGGCCTTTCGAAGAAATCTCGGGGTAATCATATCGGTCCTCAACACTGCGATATCGCTGATAAGGAACCGGTTCACCCGAGTTGTATTTGGCTGTGTACTCGAATCCAACTGCAAGCCGATTGTCGGCGGCGCTGTATAGGTCCACTCCTTGTTTCCACGCCATCTCGCACGCGCACCCGAGAAAGCCGAGGCCCATCTGTACATGGGATTGATCTCGACCGCTTTCCTGGCACTGACCCACCGCATTGATGTAGTTCGCGATGGCACCATTTCCATTCCCATGCAGGAAATAATCGACTGCACGATCGAACATTCTTTGGTCATCCAGATACACGCCCATCGCGATCATGGTCTGGATCATCGAGGCATCCCAGTTGCCGTTCGCGGTAGGGTTGAAATCTTTGATGACGGGATAGAAAACGTGACGAAGCATTTCCTCAAATCGCTTTTGATCATCGATCTGCCATGCAGCGTCGGAATGGCGAATGAGCTCAGCCGCATTGCAAAATGCGACTCCATCCATCCCGATTAACAGTTTTGCATCGTGGCCGGAGACGGACTGCAGTGTACGGGCCCATCCGTTGAGGATTTCGATCGCTTTAATCGCGTGTGCTTTCTTGTCGGTCAGGCTCCACTGCAGGGCATGGGCGTAAGCTGCCGCTGCATCGCTAGACATCTCCGAACTTCCGATGTCCGGATTGTTCCGAACGCCACGGACAACATTGGCGAACGGTACGGGCGTGTATTGAAGTGAAGCTTGTTCAGCCGTTTGCAATTGTTCCCAAGCCGACGCCCATGGCTGTTGCCCTTTGCTGATCTTCTCTCCAATGAATTGCAATTCGCTACGAGAGTGAAGCAGTCCTGGGTGCTGAAACGCCTTCTTCGGATTAGAGGCTTCAGGCTTGTGCGACGGCGAAATATGGTCGGCAATCGTCGGGCACGCTGATATAAGCGTAATGATTGCAAATAAAATGGACTTCATAAAAAACTCATCTGTCGTAAATCACCACGAATTGGGGTGTCGAGAGCGTTAGTGATTTTGGTGCTGCATTAGGGATCGTTCAGTGCGTTTAGTGGTTATCTTAACAAAAGTTGAATGGTCGAAGATGACGCCATTAGCTCGACGTAATTTGGCTGAGTACGCATTCGATTTTTGAGGCGATTTTGACGCTTGACGAACCGAATGAAAACGGCGATCGTATCGGGCGTTGAGTCTTTGGTCGGACCCGTTTTCCTAACTGAATGCTGTCTCCCGTTTGGGTGATTCGTGGAATCATTGTTCCGACATCTACTGACTTCGCTGCTTTGTGCCATCTTGGCACTTGGGCACGCGCCTGCTTGGCTGCATGTTGCCACTTGCGAAGATCCTTCATGCAGTGATGCTTCGTGCCATGATGCGGCCTGCTCCGTTTCAGTCGTTGATCGATCGTTGCTGTCTGATTCGGCAACCGAGCAAACGTGTTGTTGCCATTCACATCATCACGAACATCCGGATGAAGCTTCCGCAGAAAGCGATTTAACCCAGCGAGCAAGAACGTCGCATGATTCCGGTTCTTGCTCGATTTGTCAGTCTCTGGCCACACCCTGTGGCTTCGTGGACTCGTTTGCGACTCTAGCATTCTCGGAGCCCGCTGGCGAGATCCTTGACGTGCCGACGGTGCACGAGGAAATCCCTGGCCTTCTCTTGTTGCCACCTTCACGCGGTCCTCCTGCGATCGTTGCTTGAATCGCTGTAGTTTTCTGTAGGTAGGTTCGAATTGCCTCGTCGTGCGCTCGCATAGAAGGTCATCCAGACTTTCAGTGGGATGCGTGATGTTGCCATTCATGTCGGAACCGCTACGCAACGACTATCAGCGTCTGGCCATTTTGCCCCACGTATGCGCACGTGTCTGAGCCACACTCGGTCCGACCAAACCGTGTCGGTGGACTTGTGTGTTATGCGTGGGGCTCTTCTATCTCCGCACGCAGTTGCCTCTGCGAGTAAGCCCTACCCAATCTATATAGAACCATGAATTTCAATACTAATCAGAAACGACAAGCATCGGGTTTCACCCTGATCGAACTGCTTGTCGTGATCGCCATCATTGGCGTCCTCGTCGGTCTGCTGCTGCCCGCAGTCCAGTCCGCACGCGAAGCTGCCCGACGAATGTCGTGCAGTAACAATCTAAAACAGCTAGCGCTGGCAACTCACAACTACGAAAATACGTTTAAGAAGATTCCTGCTATGACGGGATCGAGCAGCTACTCGGTGCAAGCTCGAATTTTGCCTCAGATCGAACAGGCTGGCTTGAGCGAACTGATTGACTTTGACGAACCGCTTTTGCTCGGTCCGGCCTGGATGGCTCGTTTCAATCCCGATCTTCGCGAAGCGATTGAAACGGTCGTTCCTACCTTTTTGTGCCCCAGCGATGTCGGTGATCCAAATTTTGCGACGACCTACAATGATGGGTTGTCCGGTACGTCAGGCGGTCTTAGCTACATGTTTAGTTATGGCAGTGGAACCGACACGCACTACGACGATCGTTATCGTACCGATGGAATGGTATGGACCGATTCCTGGGCAGGATTCCGTGACTGTTTGGATGGAACGAGCAACACGGTCTTGCTTGCTGAAACCGTCATGGGGGATCAATCAAGTGGTTTGACCGAACCGACACCGTCCGGCCCCCATCGCCGTGTTGCGAACTGGGGCGGTACATCGGGCAACGTCGCCCCGAACCCCGGTTTTTTGGATGGCGGGACACTTATTGAGAACCCGGACCTCGATACCGTTTTTCCGGCCAAGATTACGTCGTATGCCGGTAACCGCGGTGAGTCATGGATTCGGGGCGTTCCACACGCCACCGTCATCAATGGATACATGACACCGAACTCAAGGATCCCCGACATCGGTATTCACGGTCGCGGATTTTACTCATCGCGGTCGTATCATACCGGTGGCAGTCAGCATGCGATGCTCGATGGCAGTATTCATTTCTTGACTGATTCCATCGATCGCGATTTGTATCACGCGTTGTTTTCAAGAGACGGTCGTGAGGTGGTATCGCTGCCATGATTTGGAAATCCATTTTATCGAGCTCAAGAAAGCTAGGTCTGTGTGCTTGCTTGAACGTTTCACTGATTGCGACCTTCGTAGGTTGCGATTCGAACGTGAGCCTTGACGATAGCGAACTCGCGACGGTTTCAATCTTGTATGAGGGCAAGCCGCTGGCCGACGTGAGCGTTCGTTTGCTCGATCAGCGTGGTGGCCAGACCCTGGTGCAAGCAATCACACAAGACGACGGTCGAGCTCGTCTGGCCAACCTTCCTTCGCCCGAACCGTCCCGTTATCTCGTTTCTCTGGAATCGGTTAGCGATGGCGGTTGGATACTCGATTCGCAAATCCTCAAGCGTGGCGGAACAACCTTCGAGCTACTGCCATTTTCGCAGCAGTCTGACCAACAAATCGAGTTGCCGCCGCGATCGGTGAAACCACTTTAACTTTCTACTATAAGACTAACTTTACTATCATGATGAAAAGCATATTTACATTCGTAACCTGTATCGCATCCCTTTGGGTTGCAACGTCCGCTCAAGCACAGGGGCGAACGCTGGTCCGTCTGTTTTGGCAAGATGACTCCAATGCAACTATGCATTGGGGCGACCTGAAGAAAAATTCCGAGGGGTATCATTTAGTTGCCAATTCCATCGAAGGGTTTCCTAAGGTGGACGCCGACGAGCAATCTCTGGTGCAAATGCAACATGACGACGGATTAGTCATCGTTGGCGTGCATGACCATGCCGACGGGACGATCGGCAGCGGTTGGGTTGCGATCGAAAGTGGTGTCATAGAAGAACCGCATGGCGATCATTCGCATTGGAAGTTCAAGTCACCACCCTCGGTCACGTTTTCCAAAATTGACCAGACGGAAGGGAATCCAGCCCACGTTTATCAGTACGGTAAGTCGTTTGTTATGGCAAACGACAAGAAGAACGGTTTCACCGTCACGTCGGCGAATTCCATTCGCAAAGCAAAGTCTCCGGATGAAGCGGCCATATTCTTCGACGGAGGCAATGGCCATATCACGCTGGCGTTGGTAGAAGATCGAGTTGCGTACTCGACTTGGATCACGCCTGCTGGCGAGGACGCCGGACGAGTCGATGTCGTTGGATTGGGGACCAATGTGGGACGCCAGTATTCCATCCAATGCCCGACTGGCTTGTTGCACGGAGCCACTGTTAATAGCGGTAAGGTCTTTCTCGCACCGTCGGACGGTGTTTGTTGGGTCGATGCCGACATGAAAATGATCGCTGATCCTGAAACGATCCAGGTCAACTATCTTTCACTGGGACAGGATGCCGACGACAAGCCACTCCGCACAGGTGCGTTTTCGAATCTTGGCAATCATGTGTTGTTCACTGCAGGGAAAGGCGAACAGTCCAAACTTTGCATCATCAACGCGTCCCAAAAGATGCCGACCATTGATGAGCTTGATTTGAATGTGGCTAGTGGTAGTTCAGCAATGACGCCGTTTTCTATTAAAACGGCAACGGGAGATTCGCTGGCTTGCGTGTTTGTCGAATCGGAAGAAGAACCGGAAACCGATACCCTGGTGGTTGTTGCTCTGGACCCGAACCGAGACGGTGATTTGACCGACGCGATTGTCCAAACGACCGTGTCGGTGGGCCGCAACCAGATCAATGGCCATTCCGGTCATCACGAAGCTGTTTTATTGTCGGGTGGTCGTCGTATTGCGATTACGAATCCTGGTGATCAAAGCATCTGGATTTTGTCAGCAACCGACTTTTCCGTTCAAGCCAAATTGCCGCTCAGCGGAACGCCCACGCGATTACTGGCGATCGGCGGTTAGTCTGCACGTCTCGTAAGTTTGCCGGTTTTTTGATTCGGCAATTAGATCATCCAGCGGCGGTGGAGAGGTCCTGCGTCTCTTCACCGCGCTGGGTTATTGGAACCGCCGTTGTAAGTGCAGCGGTGAACACCTTCTAGCCCAGGATCTCTTGGGCGACGGTGACCTTCTTTTTCGTTGATCGTGTACACGCTCGACTTGCTAATGCAGCATGACTGAAGCAAAGCGTGCGTAGGGCAGTAGGAATCCAGCGAAGAATCCGAGAGCTTTCTAAAGCTAGGATGATCCGGAACCACTGCCCTAAGGGCGAGAGCCTATAAAACTGTGTCGGCTAATCCGCCTCGGCTGGAAAGTGTACCTTGACATGTAGGTTTGTGTGGCGTACTGTGATGGAAGTGTTTGACGGTTCAATCCCTTGTTCCTTTCATCGTCTCTTGTGCACGAGCTTTTTGCATGCTCGTGGTCCCCTGCACTGCCGTAGTGGGCAGGTTCGTTCGTGAGCGGCCCTGTTCATGCACGTATTGAATAGTTGCGACGGACTGTTGTTGCGTCCAAATGATATTGCCTCCCACCGAGCTGAAGAACTTGGGATGCGGAGATTCTGAACTCACCTCGATTTGTGGACGAGAGCTTCCAATGAGATGCCTTGTAAGAGTTTTCGTGATTGCCATCGCAGCGTGCATCTCCGCTGCGGGACAGGAAAACTGGACCGGGTTTCGAGGATCAGGCAGCAGTACGGTCACCGCGGATCTGCCAATACATTGGTCTGCTCAGGAGGGTGTGACATGGCAATCGAGTATTCCCGGTTACGGGCAATCGTCGCCTGTCGTTTGGAACGATCATGTGTACGTGACCAGCAGCGAAGGTCCCGTTCAACAGGATTGCCAAGTGCACGCGTTCGATCTACAAACCGGCGAGAAACGGTGGACGACTCACGTGGCCGCTACCGCCAAAGTCGAAAACTACTTTCGCAACAGCCGCGCCGCACCAACCTGCTGCGTCGACGAAACCGGCGTGTTTTCATTCTTTGCCAGTGGCGATGTATCCTTGATGTCGCATACGGGCGAAATTCGTTGGACCACGCCAATCTTCAGGATGTATGGCGAAGTTGACAACGAACGCGGTGTCGCCAGTTCACTCGCTCAAACGGAAAGTCGAGTGTTCGTCTTGGTTGATCATCACGGGCCGTCTTATCTCGTGGCGATCAACAAAAGCGACGGCGAAATCGCTTGGAAAACCGATCGCGGCCATCGAGTGCCGTCTTGGTCCTCGCCAGTAATCGCCGAGCAGAACAACCGCGAAATAGTCATCACCAGTTCAGCCGATACGGTTGACGCTTACGACGCAGCCTCCGGGCGATCACTATGGCAACTAAACGGATTGCAGGGGAACCACATTCCATCCGCTTCGATCTTAGGCGATCGAGTCTTTGTCGGTTCTACGACAATGTACGGCGGCGCGACCGATGAAGACGCCACAGCGGGTTCCAACTGCTGCATCAAGCTGACTGACGACGCTGGCAAATCGGGCTACGAAGTTCTCTGGGGAGCCGAGCGTGCTAACTCCTATTACTCAACACCGCTTGCATTCGCAGGCTACGTTTATTACGTCAATAAAGTCGGCGTGTTGTACTGCATCAACCAGGATACAGGCGAACAAGTTTTTGCTAAACGCATCGGCAACCCCTGTTGGGCATCTGCCGTTGGGGTGAACTGCTCGAACGGCGAGCGACTAATCTACTTCGTGTTAAAGAACGGTTACACGATCGTGATCCGGCCGGGTGACGAATACGATCAGGTGGCACGCAACCAGCTTTATGACGCTAACTCCATGATCGATGCACGCGAAGCTGCGGAACAGCAACGCCGAGCTAACGCGGTGCCGGCGGATCAAGCTGCACCTAAAACCGGTCCAGAGAAGGTCTTTGCTGGCATGCCAGAAAGCCGTTTGCATCAAATGTTTTCCTACGGCGATCCGATGGTTTACGGCGTTGCGGTTGCCAGCAATCGGCTGATCATTCGCACCGGGCAAAATCTCTTTTGTGTCGGTCCGTCACAGTAGGAGCTAAAGTCGCTGCCCTTAGGTTGTTATTGAAAGCTCAGATAGTCCGTTTCCGTAAGCGGCGAAAAACGTTTCCACATTTCCAATAAACTGAAAGTCGAAAGATAGACCATGGCCATCGATCACGCTCAACCCGCTGAAGTCATCAGTTTGCTACCACTTGGTTCGCAGATCGGTGATGTTAAAACACGCTCATTGTTGAAGACGGACGCCATGGAGGTAATCCGATTAGTGCTTCCAGCAGGCAAAGTGATTGCCGAGCACAAAGCTCCTGGCGAAATCACCGTCCAATGTATCGAGGGGCTCGTCCATTTCTCAGTCGGTGCAGCGACGCACGAATTGGCGGCTGGTCATATGTTGTACCTCGAAGCTGCTGCGCCGCACGGTCTGAAGGCGATCGAAGACTCTTCGGTGTTGGTCACACTGCTACTTAATAGAGCAGGTTAGTCACGGTCCCAGTGAAAGCCGAGTCGAGAGGTCGTGTCGTCATCCAGTTCTGAATGACCAGTAGCCGAGCGAGCGACGGAATCGGACTGCCAGATACACGACCTCCGGTCTTTCTGGAGACGAATTCGAATTGCTTGACCTCCGGACTCAAGCTAGACTGTTTTCGTGTACCTGCGGGTGCAGTTTGTTGTTGATGGTGTGAGATTAGGGCCACGTTCCCGATTGTTTGCTGGCGTTGATGATATCTAAGACCGCTGAATACGCACTTCGCGCCGTTGCCTGCATGGGGAGCCAATCGGATCATCCGGTTTCGGCCGACATGTTGGCAGAGCAAACCAAGGTTCCTCGTCGCTACCTGACTCGGGTCCTGCAGGAACTATGTGCGGCTGGGATAGCGCAATCGCGCCCCGGACCAGGCGGGGGATACGAATTGATCCTTTCCACTAAGAAGCTGACCATCCTGGATGTCATCAATACCGTCGAACCCATCCAACGAATTTCAAAGTGCCCACTCGGTCTGAAAAGTCACACCGCTCTTTGCCCTCTGCATGCGGAGCTTGACCGAGCGTATGCCGCGACCGAGAAGGCATTTGCGGGTGTCACCATTGAAGAACTCGTCAATTCGGCCAATCCCATTGTTCCACTTTGCGAGGCTATGTCTTGATGAGTACTACTGACCATCCCCCGCAACAGCCGATTGTCGGCTATCACTGTGATGGTGACGGGCACTGGGTGGCACAACTTGCATGCGGACACAACCAACACGTCCGTCATGATCCGCCACTGGTGAGACGTGACTGGGTGCAAACCGTACCAGGTCGAGCTTCAATGATCGGTTTCAAGCTGAGTTGTCAAAAGTGTGCCGAGCACTCACCTGTTGATGAGCGACCGGAGACAGGTTCATGATCCAGCGACTTGTTTGCATTGTCGTCGCACTGATCGTTTCTTCCGCTTGGCTGGTCGCACATGACCAGCAAGTTGTAAACGCTCCACCTTCGCAGCCCCCATCCGCAATTATAGCTGTGCCGATCACAACCATGCCGAATGCAACGGAAGCTCACTTACGAGCGAAGATGTTGCACGAGTTGGTACACGGCACGCTTCAGGTCATGCATCGTGACTTCTTTGACGAAGACAACGCACACACGATTCCGTCCGCATCTTTAGAAGATGTGTTCCACGAAATGGAGGCGAGCTTTGGCGTCAAGATGAAGTGGTTGATCGTCGATGCCGATGTTTTAAACGTTGATCACGAGGCTGAAACTTCGTTCGAGAAAGCGGCGGTGAAATCACTTGCGGCGGGGAAGCCATTCGCAGAGCAGATTGCTACCGATCGATACCATTTTGCGGGGGCAATTCGATTAAGTTCGCAGTGTCTTAAATGCCATGTGAAACGACGAACCAGCAACGATGAAAGAACTGCCGCTCTGGTCATTACGATGCCGGTTCAATCGAAGTCGCCTTGAAGTCGCGTCCAATTTGCATTTCAGGGGCCGCGGTGTATCAGCGAAGCCATTAGCAGGGCGTAGCTTCTAACCCGGCGTCCTTCAGCCACCAATGGAATACATCGGTCGCGAAGGACGGTCAAAGGATAGGTCATCTGTACCATGGCCTCGTTTTTTCGCATGCACCGCCGCGATCATTTGCGCCGCGATCGCGTCATCGTCGCAACCATCACGCAATAATTGCCGCATGTCGCCTGAATCGCCACCAAATAAACAGCTTCGCAATTGGCCATCGGCCGTTAAGCGGAACCGATTGCACGTGTTGCAAAACGGTTGGGTGACCGACGCGATGATTCCGATCGTCCCTACGCCATCATCAAACCGGTAGTCATTGGCTGGCGAAGCCGATGGACCGCCATAGGAAACCAGCGGCCGAACCCGTTCAGCAAACAATTCCAAAATGCGATGCCCAGGCAATGCACTGGACGTGTCCCAGTTCCCATCCGCATCCAGCGGCATGAATTCGATAAAGCGGACAGGGATATCGGTCGTCCGGGCGAACTCACCAAATGCCGCAATTTGATGCTCGGTGAAGTCCCGCATTGCGATCGCGTTGACCTTCACCTTTAGCTTGAGTGATCGGCAAGCTTCGATTGCGTCTAAAACGCGTTGCAGTCCTGGACGTCGAGTGACATCCGTAAACGATTGTTCGTCCAACGCGTCCAAACTGATGTTCACACTTCGCAATCCTGCCGCGTGAAGTTGCGGCAACTGATCAACCAGCAGAATTCCATTGGTTGTCAGCGAGACCTTGTTCACTCCGTCGATTGCGTTTAGCGTCGCGACAAGTTTGTATAGCTGCGATCTCACCAATGGCTCACCACCGGTCAGACGGACGTCATCGACGCCTAGCCCAGCGGCGACGCTGACAACGCGAGTGATCTCTTCAAAAGTCAGGATCGAATCCCGCTCGCAATAATCCGGCGTCTCCGCCGGCATGCAATACGTGCACCGCAAATTGCATCGATCCGTCACGCTAACGCGAAGGCTGGTGTGTTTGCGGCCGAATCGATCAACAAGCAAGCGATTTTACTAATTGGTTCGAGGTGGAATTGAGAATCCGCATTCTAGTCCATAACCCGAATATTCCCCAGACACCGATGTAACCTCCAGGTGCGAATGCTGATCCCCCCGATTTGGCGATTAGGGTTTGTTAATCAGCAAGGAAGTTGGATGTGCTCGCAAAACAGTCACGGTGATGGACAGGGCACGTGGGAATCATAGGTTTCTTAGTAACGGTTGCACGCCAAACTTGCCGGTTGGAAGAATCGATGTTGAAAAAGCCGGCCCGCGTTCGGTGACACGCGCGTTCGGTGCCACGCATCCCGCGTGACAACATGCTCTTGAGAGTCCACCGCTGGTACCAACATCGACCACAGTGGTCGGCGTTAGGCCAGGCGTTTGCGGTCTATCGCACGTTTCGATTTGTTCTCTGGAGTCGCGAGACACTGATCACGAGTCGGTAAAGCCGTCATTTTCTAGGCCGGATCGATCAGGGTGAATTGATTGCAGGCTGCTTTGGAGCCAATCGAAGGTATCTGAAATAGATGGCTTATACGTGACCCGCAACGCTTGGCACAGCGATTGCTTTCTCCTCAGGTTCGAACCGGCGAACTTTCGCTGGTCACTACACTCTATTAAGGAACAATCCGATGAAGACTCTAGCCGCTCTTGCACTGGCACTTTGTACGTTCGCAGCCGTTGGATGCGACGAAACGGCACTCGAACAAGAAGCTGACGTGGTCCGTGACACGACCCAACAGCAAGCTGAAAGCATCCGTGACTCTTCGCAAAATGCAGCCGAGAATCTGCGTGAACGCACCGACGGCGCCTCGGAATACGTCCAGGATGCTGCCGAACGTAAGGCTGATGCAATTGAAGATCAAGGCGAAGCGAAAGCCGATCGCAAGGAAGAGATGGGCGAAAACAAAGCCGATGCTTTGGAAGAACGTTCGGACGAATTGGAATAAGACCTTCTTCGCCAGTGACTTTCCAGGGCCAAGCGTCCGATTGGATGCTCTCGCTCAAAGGCGATCAAGATCATGATGAAAACCAAAACCAAGTTGCTTGCCACGACGAGTGCCTTTATCTGTATCGTCACCGTCGGGGCAATCGCTTGGTCGGTTTTCTCTGTTGAGCATCTTGCATCTGCATCGCAGTCACGAACCTTCACGATTGACTGTGAATTCGTCAAGTTTCGACAAATTTTGGTGCGGAAAAACGCGACGGCTTCGATCGTAGGTCGTTCAGGCATGACGCTTTTGGATGAGCGTATCGAAAACATCGATATCGATTCCAGTCGAGATCGTCGGCCGTTATTGAATGCTATTCTTGGCCGGTCCCAAAGCACGCTCGCAGCGACTAAACAGATCACCGTTCGTATTAATTCATCCGAACTGGATGCGACTGATTTAGTTCTCAGTCAATATGCCGACGTAGCAAATGATCGGATAAAGGTTGTCACTGAGTCGAAGCACCCTTCCGGTAAGTTGCAGTACTATGCTTCGGTTCTAGAAGCATACCCGGGTGTCAGCGGGACCGATGTTTCCGTTTTTGTTGAGTTAGATTTGCAAGTACGTATGCCTCGATTTCTTACTCGGCAAGCAGACAGTCGTGTGCAGAAGGCCGCGAGTGACGCGGCCGATGACCAAGCTGCTTCAATCCACGATTTCGTAGATCAGCACTCTGATGAAAAATTGATTTTGCCAGAATTCTTCACGGATGATTCATCACAATGACTAACAAAATGGTTGTTCGCGACAGTGAGCTATGTCGTTGGATGAAGCTAGTTCTCGATACGGCACATCAAGGAGTCCGAAATGGAGAGTATCCGTTTGGGGCCGGGATATTCGATGCTGGTGGGGGCTGCATTTCACTGACGCATAACCGAGTTGTTTCAACCTGCAATCCGTGCTTGCACGCCGAGATCAATGCGATTGCTGCAGCGTGCGGCAATATTGGAAAAACCAAGCTAGACGGGTTCTGGATCCTGTCGACTGCAGAGCCCTGTTTGATGTGTATGTCGGCGATCGCGACCGCTGGAATTCGGCACGTTGCCTTTGGTGCTGTGCAGGCCGCTGTTGCAGAGGCCGGGTACGGATCATTGGGAGTCACCGGCACAGAGCTCGCGAACCAAATCTCGTATGACATGACCGTTCGTGGATCGATTCTCGGAAACGAGTGCGTCAAGTTGCTGCTGAATCATCGAAAAGATGAACGTGCCAACTGATCAGGGTATCTGTCTCGCTTGGGATTCTTGTTAGCCAGGAAATAGTGGCACGCGAATCGCATGTACCGTTTGGACAAAACAAACTTCCGCGATGTCATGTTGGATATCGCAATCATCTGAATGCCGATGGATCTTGTCGGTTCAGTTCCCTCCATAAAATTAGGAAGCATCATGGGTCAACACAATTTAAAGAACAAGAAAGTTGCATTTTTAGTTACCGACGGGTTCGAGCAAGTTGAGCTCACTCAACCGTGGGAGGCAATCCAAGAAGCAGGCGCCGATGTGCACTTGGTTTCCATTGCATCGGGGCAGGTGCAGGGTGTGCATCACGAAAAAAAGGGCGATAAGTTTGATGTCGATCAAGTCGTTGGTGACGTCAGTGCTTCTGACTACGACGCATTGGTGCTACCCGGTGGTGTTTTCAATCCGGATGCTCTACGGGTCAACGACGAAGCGGTTGATTTCGTTCGTGACTTCTTCAAGCAACACAAGCCGGTTGCCGCTATTTGTCACGGGCCTTGGACTCTGATCGAAGCCGGTGTCGTCGAAGGTCGGCGAATGACTTCATGGCCAAGCCTTAAAACGGATCTCATCAACGCGGGTGCAAACTGGGTCGATGAAGAGTGTGTTTGTGACAATGGCTTAGTCACCAGTCGCTGTCCGGATGACTTGCCCGCATTCAACAGTAAGGTCATAGAAGAAATCGCAGAAGGCAAGCATGCCGAACAAACCGTTTGAGCTGCCTTACTAAAAGACGATTACTTAAACCCGTTTCCCTTTCATTTTAGGGCTGGCTTGCGTTGCAATTGTGATGCGGGTCTGCCCGCTTTTTGATGATAATCTAAATGACTGCTCCAACTCCTTTATTGAAACCGTATTCCCTTGGCGAACTAGAGTTACCTAATCGTGTCGTCATGGCTCCCATGACACGTGCTCGCGCAGGTGAGGAGATGTTGGCGAACGAGTTGATGGCGAAGTATTACAGCCAACGGTCATCTGCAGGGTTGATCATCACTGAGGGAACGTTTCCCTCGCAAATGGGAGTTGGGTGGTTGCATGCTCCGGGGATCTACACAGAGGAGATGCAAGAGGCTTGGAAGCCGGTTGTTGAGGCGATTCATGATGCTGGCGGACGGGTGTTTTGTCAGTTATGGCATACCGGTCGCGCTTCCCATAGTGATTTCCACGGCGGGCGTCTGCCGCTTGCACCTTCAGCGATTAAGCACGAAGGGCGGCCTCTACGGACACCCGAATCGGGCGACGAAGAGATCCCGCATGAAACGCCGCGAGCGCTCGAGACAGATGAGATTCCAGGAGTCGTTGCCCAATACAAAGATGCAGCCCGCCGGGCACAGTTGGCGGGATTCGATGGCGTGGAGATTCACGCTGCGAACGGATATCTGATCGATACTTTTTTGCAATCTAAGACTAATCACCGCGATGACCGGTACGGCGGAAGCAAAGAGAAACGATTTCAGTTTTTGCGTGAGATAACCGAAGCGGTGACCAGCGTGTTTGCGAGCGAACGAGTCGGAGTTCGTATATCGCCCCACGGTGATTTTAATGACATGGGCTCTGAGGATTTCCGTGAGCAGTTTTTGTACGTTGCCCAGCAATTGGATTCCTTCGATTTGGCCTACTTACATATTCTGATCGGAACCGCTTTTGGTTTTCATGAGCTCGGTGAACCGCTGACGATGCAAGACTTCCGTGGCGTTTATTCGGGCACGCTGATGGCGAACGCTGGGTTTGATCGTGAATCTGGTTCGAAAGCGATCGCCGACGGCGGCACCGATTTAGTCTCGTACGGCCGCCCCTATATTAGTAACCCCGACCTCGTCGAGCGTTTTGCTAATAACTGGCCAATGGCGGAAGAGGCATCACGCGACGTCTGGTATTCTTTCGACGAAGAGGGGTACACGGACTGGCCTGCGTATCACGAGCCAGTCCCAGCGAGCTCTTAGAATTGTTCGCCTAGACGTACGCATCAACCAGTCCACCGTCACAGCGTAGTGCGGCCCCGGTGGTTGCCGTTGCCCATAACTCCGATCGCGTCGTCGACTGGCTTTTGACTACGTCCATAGACGACGCGGACACCCTCGGCGTGCAGCGTTTTGGCAATTGCCCGCCCAATCCCGCATGTCGACCCCGCGATGACTGCGAGTTTGTTGTTGAGTTTAAGATCCGTGAGTGCTCTCTATCAAATTGGGTTGGTGTATTGAATTGACCCGAAGGGCGCGGCCCATTTCACACCATGATGCCAGCGAATCGACCAATCGTAGCCGGATGGGCAGTCCACGCGGGTGAGGGTGGGCTTCCAGTACTCAACCTATCTCCGGTTCGCTTTAAGAACTTCGTTAGAAATTGGTCTAACAACGCATGCCACCATTTCAGTCCGACACTTAAGTTTCGCTCGGTGCTTAACGAGCCTTCTTAAGACTCAGCGCGAAATCTGTCCCCTTAAAGAGGCTCAATCCTTCATCAATGACGGGTGTTTGGCACAGCAATCGCTTCTGCCCTTTGTACGAACCGCGTTGAAGAGAACGTTCACTTCCACGCAATAAACATTTCAAACTTAGGAGATCACTATGTTGGGCTGGGCAATCACTTTTTTGATTATCGCGTTAATCGCTGGCGTACTTGGATTCGGTGTCGTGGCGGGTACGGCCGCGAGTATCGCCAAGATTCTTTTCGTCGTTTTTTTGGTGCTGTTTGTGATCGGGCTGATCATGGGACGCCGCGGGCCTGTCGCTTAATGACTTCAAAACTGTTTGAGCGTGGTGCGGTGCATCGAGTTGCACATAAAGTTGCTGATATGGCTTGTGGCTTCGTGTAAACACCGTGTTTTCGAAGACAAAGTTTGGCGGGCGAAGCAGAGCAGTTGTCCTGGCTGTTTTGCTGCAGTTTATATTTCCAGGGCGATAGAATTACTGGAAAATACTATGCCTACCACATTAATCACCGGTGCATCATCTGGCATTGGGCTCGAGTTAACGAAGCAGTTCGCCCAAGGGGGCGATGACGTCGTCCTGGTTGCGCGCAGCGAAGACAAGCTGAACGAACTCGCGAACAGTGTGAGAAGCGAGCATGGTGTTGCTGCCACAGTCATTCCGGCTGACCTGTCGTTGCCCGATGCTGTTGACCGATTATGTGGCGACCTTCACGAGCGATCGGTTCAGGTCGACACGTTGGTGAACAATGCGGGATTCGGGATGTTGGGCAAGTTTGCGGAATTATCGGTGGATCGCCAAACGAGCATGTTGATGGTGAACGTCGTATCGCTTACTCGACTAACTCGCAAATTGTTGCCTGGAATGCTGCAGCGGAAAACTGGCGGAGTTCTCAACGTCGGATCGATCGCCGCTTACCAGGCGGGACCAAACATGGCGGTGTACTACGCGTCAAAGGCTTTTGTATTGTCATTTACCGAGGCACTGCGTGAAGAAGTCGCTGGGACTGGCTTGCACATCACATGCTTGGAGCCCGGTGCGACGGAATCCGGATTCGGGGACGACTCCGGTATGAGTAGCCTCGATATGTTCTCGTCGCAAACCATGACGGCTAAGGTCGTCGCAAAGTCGGGTTACGACGGCTATCGAAACAACGAGGACATTGTCATCCCGGGGTGGAAGAACCGCTTAATGGTAACCGGGACGTCCTTCTTGCCACGGTTTGCAACTCGCAAGATGGTCGGAAAGATGCAGGGTGTCTGATTAGAGCGTAGCACGCTTGAGTGTGCACGCTGATTTCACCAGCGGAGAGCTAATGGCGAGTTTTATTGATCGTCGCGTTGGGATCTCAGGCTGGCTTCGCAAAATTCATTTATGGAGAAACTAGATATGACCATTACGAGTATTAATCCAGCTACCAGTCAGACGAACGAAACTTTCACGCCGCTGACGAAGGATGAAACGCTTGAGAGACTTGCAAATGCGGACAAGGCTTACCGGTCGTGGCGTCAGACAAGTTTCAGTGATCGGAAAAAGGTCCTCCTCAAGTTCGCATCTCAGTTGCGCGAGCGGGCAGACGAATTCGCCGAGATGATCACGCTGGAGATGGGGAAGCGGATTTCAGAAAGTCACGATGAGATTGAATTTTGTGCTGAAATAGCCGAGTTCTATGCCAACGGCGCTGAAGAATTTCTGGTGGATCAGCCCATGACGGAGGTCGACGCGAATGCTTACATTCACCACGAACCAATTGGTGTGTTGATGGGTGTAATGCCGTGGAACTTTCCCTTTTATCAGGTGACCCGGTTCGCCGCACCGAACATCATGGCTGGCAATACGATCATGGTGAAACACGCCAGTAACGTGCCGCGTTGCGCCGAAGCAATTGGCGAGCTTTTTGAAGATTGCGGTCTACCGAATGGTGTTTATACGAATCTGTTCATTCCCAGTGAATTCGTCGAGGCGATCGTTTCCGATTCTCGCGTGCAAGGAGTTTCGCTAACTGGAAGCGAGAAGGCGGGGGCTGCAGTTGCAGCTTTGGCCGGCAAAAACCTGAAGCGTTCCGTGCTGGAACTTGGCGGCAACGATCCGTTCATTGTTCTTGAGGATGCAGATATCGAAGAAACCGTGCAGCTAGCGGTGAAGGGCCGGATGGCGAACGCGGGTCAATCCTGCGTTGCTTCGAAGCGTTTTATCGTCGTCGAGTCGGTCGCAGATGAGTTCCTAGAGCAGTTCAAAGAGGCTATGGGCAGCATGACTTTAGGCGACCCAATGGACGAGAGTACGACGTTGGCGCCGTTGTCGACCGAAGATGCCGCGGTGAAGTTGCAGAAACAGGTGCAGGAATCGATCGATGCCGGTGCAACGGTCTTGCTTGGCGGGGATCGGCCTGACCGTGATGGTGCCTATTTCAATCCGACGATCTTGACCGGTGTGACCTCGGATATGCCTACCTACGACCAAGAACTTTTTGGTCCGGTTGCGACGGTCTACGTTGTCGAAGACGAAGATGCGGCAATCGAACTGGCAAATGACTCGTCGTATGGTCTCGGTGGGAGTGTTTATACGAAAGATGTTGAGCGAGGTCGCAGGGTCGCTGAACGCATCGAGACGGGAATGGTCTTTTTGAACCAGCCCACCAATTCGCAGGCTGAACTACCTTTCGGCGGAATTAAGAATTCGGGATACGGACGAGAACTTTCTCACTTGGGGATCCTCGAATTTGTTAACAAGAAATTGATTCACCTCGGAACAAAGGAAAACAAATGAGCACGAACACTTCACAAGCAGTCGAAAGTCGACAAATCGAACTTGCGTCACGTCCAGATGGGAAGCCAACGCAAGAAAATTTTACGTCCAATACTGTCGAGATTGCTCCACTGAAGACAGGGGAGTTTCTCGTTCGTAATCAGTGGATGTCGGTCGACCCTTACATGCGAGGCCGCATGAAGGAAGGCGATAGCTACGTGCCACCTTTCGAAATCGGTAAGGCATTGGAAGGCGGTTGCATTGGAGAGGTTGTTGAAAGTAACAACGATGACTTTTCGGTCGGTGACTCGGTACTCGGCAACAATGGGTGGCGGGAGTTTTGGAAGTCAGATGGTGCCGGCGTGCAAAAACTGGATCCGGAACTGGCACCGCTGCAATCTTACCTCAGTGTGTTGGGAATGACCGGCATGACGGCTTGGGTAGGCCTCAAGCGAATCGCGGAGCTCAAATCTGGAAGCACTGTATTTGTATCTGCCGCGTCCGGTGCCGTCGGCTCAATCGTATGCCAAATTGCGAAGGCAAAAGACTGCTTGGTGATTGGCAGTGCGGGAAAGCCGGAGAAAATCGAATGGCTTAAGAAGAAGGCAGGTGTGGATGCGGTGATCAACTATCACACGACCGACAACCTTGTCGACGAACTCGGGAAATTAGCTCCGGATGGCATAGACGTTTATTTCGACAATGTCGGCGGCGAACACCTCGAGGCGGCGATTGACCAAATGAATCAGTTCGGTCGAATTGTGTGCTGCGGAATGATTTCAACGTACAACGCGACGGAACCAACACCTGCTCCTCGCAACCTGTTTAAAGTGATCGCCAAACGCCTACGCATGGAAGGCTTTATCGTTCGCGACCATTCCGACGACCATCAAGACTTTGTGACTGAAATGTCGCAATTGATCCGTGATGGAAAGATCGAATGGGAAGAGTCAATAACGGATGGGTTGGAGAATGCTCCACAGGCCTTCATCGGTTTGTTTGATGGCGACAATATCGGCAAGGCGCTCGTGCGGATTTCGTAGAGACTTGCTCACCCTCTCTTTCTTAGGCTTCGATTATGACGATGGTTCCAACACGCGACGGCAACGGTTTGTACGTCAAGATATGGGGTAGCGGACGACCAGTGGTGCTCATCCACGGTTGGCCTTTGTCGGCAGATAGCTGGGACTACCACGCCATGCAGATTGCGGATGCTGGCTATAAGGTAGTCGCCTACGACCGAAGAGGCTTTGGTCGGTCGGACCAACCTTACGCAGGCTATGACTACGATACGTTGTCGGATGACCTAAGTGATGTGATGAAAGCTACCGAGGCGATGGAGGATGCTACGCTTATTGGGTTTTCGATGGGTGGCGGTGAGGTAGCGCGGTACATGTCACGCCACGCGGGCCGCGGTGTGAAACAATGCGGTCTCATCTCCTCGGTTGTCCCGTACATGCTCAAAACAGACGATAATCCGAAAGGCGTTAAGCAGTCAGTTTTTGATCAAATGACAGCAGACTTGCTTGCTGATCGTCCTCAGTTTTTTGCGGCCTTCTTTCAGAGTTTCTTCGGCGTCGGCATTCTTTCACAACCGGTAAGTGATGAGTACTTAAGTTGGATGAGTCGCATCGCAATGCAAGGCAGTTTGAAGGCAACGCTTGAGTGTGCAAAAGCATTCGCAACGACCGACTTCCGCCCGGATCTACCAGCGATCACTGTTCCGACCTTAGTCATTCACGGTACGGACGACGAGACCGTTCCGATAGACGCTAGTGGTCGGCCTGCTGCGGAAGCGATCAATGACGCAACGCTCAAAGAATACGAAGGAGCACCGCACGGGCTGTTTGCCACTCACCGGGAACAGCTTCTTGGCGATCTGCTGACTTTCCTTAAGAGTTGAACTTTCGCACCTAATATCGGTGCGGTCCAAAAGTAGCGAGGAAAGGATTGCGGCCAGTTATTCTCTCCGACCGACGCGTGCGGAAATTGACCTTGTGGATGTCGATCGTCCAGTCGTGCCCTCCAGCTAACCGTTGTGTTGGTGTGTCGAATTAGGCGTTAAAAACAAGCACGGTTCAACGAGTCTCGCTGATTGTGTTCTCTTGAATTTTCAAGCGGATCAACACTTCGTTGCGACGTAGAGGGCCGGGAGTGAACGGTGGATCGTATGAAGCCGCCTCGACACCGCTTGAGCCAGCGGAGTCCTCCGCAATTAACCCCTTCGAATCCATCCATTCTCGAAGTTTCGTTTCTGAGGCCTTGGCTAGCTTAGCATTCAGGCGGCCAGGGAATCGCAGCACTGCGAATCGACCGCCCGCTCGTTTACGCACGTTCACGTCGGGTCCGGTGGGTTGCGGAACGCCTTCAACAGCAACTTCCTTCGGCATTACAAAGCCCATTTGAACTTGGGTATCGGCCTTGTCGTTTTCCATAAATACGGGAGTCGTCATGGAAATCTTTTGTTCCGACTCATTTGCCCCGCTGATATAGCGGAATAACTTCATGAAGCTGCCGTCGCGTCCTTCAGCTTCGATTTGGGTTGTAGTCGCAACTAGCATCAAGTCAGGGTACTCGCGAACCTCAAATTGGCCATCTGACTCGATGACCTTGTACTCAGCCGATTCGTATCCGGCGCGAGCGGTGAGGTTCCAAGTAAACGCGCTGATTAGTACGACTGGAATCGCAATAGCAAGAAATACCATTCGTTTGCGCATGGCCGATTTACCTTTGGGGTTCGTTAGCGATGATTCCAATGACCAAAACCATCTATTAGATAACAGTAGCTGTTCGGCTAGTGGATATCGTAAAAGCCAGGCAGGCTTTCCGGCGACGTGTTGAAAGCATGAGCATGCTATTCGGTGTTATCTTGCAGGGTCCGCTACGTCAAATTACAGATTTTCCGATAGGACGCTAATTGCTCCAAGTTATCGAGAATTGCAACACGGTCGCGATGGTCACCCACACCCAATAAGGAACTTGTGCCAGTGCAATCCAGCGGTAATGTGGCCAGATTGCTTTTATCGACCACACGATCGTGAGCCAAACGATGGCTATGTCTAATGCCGCCAGTGGCAGATTACGCAGGCCAAATTGAATCGGGGTAAAGGCGAGGTTGGCAGCTAAATTTAGAGCAAACGGAATTGCTACAGACCATGGGATGCGTCTTCGGGCTACTTGATAGAAGACGTAGCCAAACGTAATAAAGATGACTGGGTAGAGAAGTTGCCAGATCAGACCAATGGTTGATGGTTCAGGTGTCCAAGTGGGCTTCTCGAGTGCGTCGTACCAGTCACGCCAGGTCATGCTGAAGCTCGTCTAAATTAGGTTGCCAGAATGATGAAAAATAGAGTGGGACGATCCGCTAGCACCACGAAGGCAAATTTCGTTCCTGGTATTTGATGCTCACCCGAATTAGTTCAACGCAATTTCGATTGTGAGCTCAATGACAGATGTCAATCGCGACGACGTAGCACAGAGGGCAGCCTCTTACTGAGGTTGACCTTGTGGTGGTTTTGTGAGAACGGCATTCGCAGGCACGGCAGTGGAGGTCATAACGCCCAGTGAGAAGTAGATTTGCATCAAGTCTTCCACTCCCATTTCTACAATCTTTACTTGCTCGACCGGAATGAACATGTTGAAACCGGTCATTGGCATCGGTGCCGAAGGTAGGTAAACAACGTGGCAAGCTTTGGTTTGGAATTGGTACACGTCATTACTGGGTAACAACCCTAGGAAACCGGCGGATTCGTTATCGCCTAGATAGCAATGCACGACCTTCATGCCTGACATTGCCGTCTCGTCTTGTTTCGAAAACATTTCTACGACTTGCTTTACCGGTCCATAAACACTTTTCACCACCGGGATTTTTCGGAACGTCCCATCAAACCATTCCTGCCATCGGTAGCGGGCGGTGCCCGAAACCAGTAACCCAACCAACCAAATCGCTGCGGCTACAAATACCCAACCGATTGCAGTGGCGACATATTGGTTGGCGGCAAACTGCAAACCGATCGAACGTAACCCTTGACCTAGCAGACTTTCCGGACCGATCACACTGCGCAACGTTCCAGCTACCCAGTTCATGATCCATAAGGTGACGACCAATGGCAGCAATGCGAACAGCCCAGTTAAGAACGTACCGATAAAACCTCGTTGCCAAAGAGTGAGAAGGAAGCTGCGCATGGGAGATTCGAGCGAAGGCGGATAGGTAAGAGCGTTGCGGTTGTGCTCAGTGTGGCTGAGCTCAGCTGTGGATCGTTCGAATAGTGTAGGGGCAATCGTCCATCTAAGCGACGACGATCTCGTGCTAGACCGATAAGCGTCGCGAATTCGTGCTGCATCAACCTTGGGCAGTCCACTTGATAAGCAGCCCCAAGTAGATCGCATAGGCTGACAACAGGCCTGCGCCCTCCATTCGGCTGACTCGCCTTCCGGTCCAAGCGATTGGTAGGACAGCTACAGCGATCAACACCACCACAGGAAAATCGAAATGCAAAAAGGCAGACGCGACGCGAACGCCAACGGGAGAAACGATGGCCGTTGCACCCAGGACGCCTAGCAGATTGAACAAATTGCTACCAATCACGTTGCCGATGGCAATATCCTTTTCACCACGATAGGCTGCCATCAAGCTGGTCGCCACTTCGGGAAGCGAGGTGCCCGCGGCGACAATCGTCAAGCCAATCATGGCAGACGAAACGCCAAGACCTGTGGCAATCCCGACCGCCGATTGGACAAGCAATTGAGAGCCATAAATCAGTAGAGACAGTCCAACGCCGATCATCAGAACTTGGGCTATCAACGCTCGCCAATTCGTAGAGATCGCATGCGTTGTTACGTGGTCTTCGGACGAGGAGGATACCTCTGTATTTGGCACCGAGTTGTGAAGGGTTTGACGTCGGCTTTGCCGGATTACCCATGCGGTGTAGCCGACCAGTGTTAGAAAGAGCAAGCTTCCTTCGCCACGACCCACTATGCCGTTAGACGCCATGAACCAAGTTGCAACGCTGGCCAGAACGAGCAGCGGCATCTCCGAGCGAATCAATTGGGAACTGACTCGCAGAGGACAAATCAGCGACGAGGCACCTAGAATGACAAGCACGTTGAAGATGTTGCTGCCCAAGACATTGCCAACGGCAATCGAAGGATCGCCATTGAACGCGGCGGCGACTGAAACCGCGAATTCGGGAGCGCTTGTGCCAAAGGCGACGACCGTCAATCCGACAACCAAGGGTGAAATTCCAAACGAAACCGCCAGTCGCGAAGCTCCACGGACTAGCAACTCTGCCCCGACGACCAACAGCAAGATGCCAGCGGCCAGCCAAATGATGTTCAATGGAGTTGCTTAAAGTTCGATTGGTGATAGGGAGAAGTTAACCGGAAGGTTTTTCAACATAGAACCATCCTCGCAGTTCACCTTCGGTAAATCCAGTCGCCTGGTCGTTTGGATAGAGCTTTGCAAGTTGATCTTGGATAGCGGGTGCGATTTGATCATGGGGACCGTGGCACATTAAACATTGGCTTTGCAGCTTGATCGGTAGCAGCGCGGCGGCATTTCCATTGGTCAGTTTAACAAAGGTGGGGGTGGCAACACGTGCTTCGACAAGCTGCTTTGCCCATCGAGGTGGCTGGTTGTCCTGGTTTCGCAAGCGAACGCCAGTACGAGCAATTTTCAGCCCGGCTGCTTGCCCTACTTCGGATGCAATTTGCGTTGCTTCCTGCTGGCACACTGCAATTGCGGCCGCTGGTCCGTGCTGGCCCATGACTTCCATCAAACGACCTGACAAACGCTGGAACAGCGCATCCTTGGCCTCCAGCATCGTTTGTTTTTCAGCTTCGGAAGGCGACTCGTCTGGCAAAATTGATGCGGACACTTGGTCAGTCGCTTTTGAGTTTTTGACTTCCGCGTCGAGCTGCGAAGGTTGGCTGCATCCGGTGGCAAGCAGCAACGAGGATCCCATTGCGAGGGCAATGAAGGATCGGGTGGTGGGAAGAAATTGATTGTGAAATAGAGACGTCATTGGTCTACCCCCGAAGCAAACTGATATCAAAACACGAAGGTCGGTGATGCGTTGCACTTAGGATAGTGCTCCAATTAGCCTGCGACAGCAAATGGTTCTCGGTATTTCCAACTTCGCCTTTTGTACGAAGCGTCTACCGGCGCAGCTGCATTTCGTATTTATCGAGAAGCGGTTAGGCATTGGGAAGCCCTTGCGACTGCCATGCCGCGTAGCCGCCAGTCATGTTGACCACGTCTTTCAATCCTGCAGCTTGCAGCATGCTTGCGGCGATAGATGAGCGGGCACCGCCCTGGCACTGGACGACAATCTTCTTATTGCCGGATAGGTCATCCAGGTTCGAAGGCAAGCGGCCTAGGAAACAGTGCTGAGCCTGTTCGATGTGGCCCGCTTTCCATTCGTCGTTAGATCGCACGTCAAGAAGCTGGAACTCGCCCGCATCGATGGCGGTCGCCAAATCTTCCGGTGTGCTGGCATCGTAGGTTTCGGTTGCCAAGCCTGCGGCGTGCACTTCATTTGAGTCAAATCCGCCAGCGATTTGGTCGATGCCAATCTTGTGTAACACACGAGCAGCTTCTTCCAACTGATTCGGTTGGCAGATCATGTAGGTCGGCCGGTCGTAGTCAACTAACCACCCCGCCCAAGTAGCTAGCATCCCAATCGGGATGTTGATCGAACCAGGAACGTGGCCGTTTGCGAACTCGCCCGATGGTGTCAGGTCGACGACTGTCCCGGACTGCAAAGCGTTCTGCAGCTCAGCAGTATCCAGCAACGAATGATGATGCCCGGCGCCTAACACCTTTGGTCCTTCCTTATTCACCCGTTTCATTACCGCGAAGTATTTCGGTGCTTCCGGCTGATCGGCCAAGATGTATTGAACAAATCGTTCTTCGTCGTTGAACTGCAGTGCCGGATTGAATCGTTTTTCGTACCCCACCGTCGACGACGGAATCGCTCCGAGTCCTTTGCCGCATGCGCTTCCGGCACCGTGGGCAGGCCAGACTTGCAAATAGTCGGGCATCGTCTTGAATCGCTCAGCGGACCGAAATAAGTCTCTCGCACCTGGTTCGGCAGTGTCGGCCAGACCGGCGGCTTCCTCGAGCAAGTCGGGGCGACCAATTGAACCGACGAATATGAAGTCACCGGTGAAGATCCCCATTGGTTGGTCTGCGCCGCCACCTTGATCGGTTAAGACAATTGAGATGCTCTCGGGAGTGTGGCCCGGCGTATGCAACACGTCAAACTTGATTTTGCCGATCATGAAGTAATCACCATCGTGGACGAGTTGATGATCGTACGGATCGAGAAATTGATACTTCCAATCGGTGGGGCCCTCGTCGGACACGAACAGCTTAGCACCAACGCGATCGGCAAGTTCTCGAGCGCCGGAAACGTAGTCCGCATGTATGTGGGTTTCGGCGACAGCGGTGATCTTCACCCCTTCACGTTCGGCCATTTCGATGTATTGATCAATATCACGTCCTGGATCGACGATGATCGCCTCGCGGGCTCGTTGACAGCCGACCATATAGGACGCGTGAGCCAGTTTGTCGTCGTAGAAGTATTTGAGCAACATGAGAGCTTCCCTAATTTTAAGAACGAAGTTTTGGTGGGTTGGAAAGTGAACGGATCGGATGTTGTTGAATGTCGTTGATCCGCGATTGACACAAGTTGAAGACGGACACACTCGAGCTTGGCATGCGGTCGGGGGTCCTGCCGGACGTCGCGACCTTCTACGTCGGTTGATGTAGTGGATAGCGGGTACTTGTTGCATTTCCCCTAGTCGTCATGAAAGCGTTGACCTGACGATCACAAATCCTGCAACCAAGACGACGGCGATCGCAAAAGTTTTTTGCAGCGTGGGACCGTTCAATCGCTTCGCAACGATGCCACCGAACCACATGCCTGCGAATCCACCGGCAAGAAATTGCAGTGTTGTTTGGATCGACAATTCGTTTCCGTTGGCAAGATGTGATGCCACGCCACTGATGCTGACCAGCACGATCACAAACAAGGAAGTCGCTACCGCTTGATGGATCGCCATCCCACTGAACAGTACCAAGGCCGGCACAATAACAAAGCCACCGCCCACACCAAACATTCCTGATAGCACACCGGTCATCAAGCCAACCAGAATCAGTAAGCGAGCGCACTTGGACGTCAGACGCAGTTGTCCATCTTGGTCCCGTTGGCAAGCTCGGCGGTCCAGTGCAGGCCTTGATTCGGTGTTGCAAACTCCGCTTGGAAGATTGGGGTTCTGCGTTTTGGCCCACATTCGTTGCGCCACAACTAGCATCAAGAAAGCAAACAATGCGAGTAGTAACTGTTCCGCAATCAATGTGGACAGATAGGATCCGATCGGAGCACCGAGCATTCCGGCGATAGCGAAAAACAGCCCTGTCTTCAATTCCACTTCCTTCCGGGCTAGCCGCGGGACTACGCCAAACAAAGCGGTGCCACCCACCGCAGCCAACGAAATTCCGACAGCTTCACGGGGAGCAATCGCCATCCCGTAAACCAACAGCGGCACAGCGAAGACTCCGCCACCGCCACCGGTCAAACCCAGTGCAAAACCGACAACGCTGCCAAAGAGAATCGCTAGACCGAACATGAGGTTCCGTCCTGGCACTGATTCCAAGGCATCTTGGACAGCATCATGCCCATCCCACAGGTGTCGGTAATGCCGGCAAACATCAATCCCGCACCGATGAATCCGGACAACGCGATGAAATACGGGTGTACGAAGTAGCCGAGGATCGCTCCCAGTAGTGTTAAAAAGCCAGCAGCGATTCGGACTTGCCGTTCCAGTGAGATCGCCTTCTTGCCGCGAATGACGGGCAATCCGGCTTGAACCCATGCGGTCGTTCCACCTTCGACGTTCACAACATGATCGATACCCGCGTCAACAAACTTCTGGACTGCCTTACTGGAGCGGTTCCCGCTCTTGCAAATCACGTAGAGCGGTTGACCGGCCCGTCCATTCCGGGTGCCTTCAATCGCATGGGGATCCAATGAGTCGAGAGGAAAGTTTTGTGCCCCATTAGCATGCACTTCTCGGTATTCGGTCGGCATCCGAACGTCGATAAGGTCCAGTTCGCTTGTCGCCTGTTGGTGTGCCAGTTGATCAACAGTAATTGTTCGCATCGTATTGCTCCGTCAGTTTGATTAGTGCTGAAAGCAGAAGTGCTTAAAACTCGTAATATCGCTAGTGGGCGATGTATTGTGGCAAAAAAAGGCTTGTCGCTTTTACTCTTAAATGCAGTTCATCAATGCGGTCGTGCACCTGTCGTCCCTTCCTTTTCGTCTTAATAAGTCGAAAACCAGCCGATCCGGCACTGTTCCGGGGGACACAGGTGCCTACCGGCTCGTTGATGGTGTAGCGACAACTCAATAGGAGCCGCACAATCGGAAGCCCCGTCGGATCAACAAGTATCCTTCCGCGTTCTGCTGCATCACTAAAAATGACAGCTGTTCCGGGCAGTCTTTCGAATGAGGATTTGGTTGACTGTGGGACTTTCGAATTTGTCAATTTGTGATCACTGTCTTCTCTTTGGATCGCTATTTAATATATCGGAATAGCGCGAGGTGTCAATGAGTTGTTCTGGACGGATTCTTAGATTCGCCGTCTGTCATAGCCGCTAGGGAAGCGGGGCCCGTGCTGGGAAAGCATAGCGATGCCCTCGGTGGCCGCAGCGGCAGCGTCTGCCCATGCATGCAGCAATATCAGCGACAAATGCACTTGATGCGTGGTAGCAGCTGCCCAACCCGCGATTGATACGCCGCGTAATCGGCAAAGCGTTCTATCATCGACTGCTCTTCGTAATTCGCTTTGAGCCGCAGCACCATCACCAGGACCAGCCAGCAAGCCAACCGCCACCACGCCATATCGCTGAAGAGCAATGCCGCGGTGAACCACAGCACGCCGGAGTACATAGGATGACGAACAAGGGAGTAAGGACCGCCGGTTAGCAGCTTGGTTCGCGAAGTCGCAGTGGGGTGGATGCGGACTCGGCGCAGGCCCATCGTGAACCACGCACTCATTGCCAGCGTGATCCCAGGAACTGCAATCGTTATCGCGGTCCAGGGAATTGGGTTCCAACGAGTTGATAGGACAAGTGTCGCCGCCAGAATGAATTGAGCGGCTACTAGGAGCCATAGAAACATGACGCGGCTTTGCGAAGTGGAGGAATGGTTGACACTTAGGTCGCGTTCTAAAGCTTCAAACCCGTTTGCTAAAGATAAGCACCACATGATTCGCGAACGACCAGTTGCGCAGGCAGAGAGTACTGACGCGGTGGCACTGCAATTTTTTCAATGCTGTCTAACATTGCTCGAAATGCGACGGCCGCAATGTCACGACATGGTTGACGGATGGTCGTAAGCGGAACGGTCTGCAGGCGTGCGTGCTTCACGTCATCGAATCCGACCAGGCGTACGTCCCTTGGCACTTCAATCCCGGCCTTGGCTAGCGTTTGCATCAACGTGGCGGCCACTAAGTCATTTGAGCAAATGATAGCGTCGATGTTGTCGGCAACCGTTGAGTTCTCGTTTGCCTTTTTCGGACCGGACAGTTTCTTGCGAGCACTGTTATTGGTTTTTGACTGACTAGCAAAGCAACGAATGAATTTGGAGACTTCGTTTATGTCATCTGGGGCGATATGAGCGACCTGTAGCGCACGATTGGAATCACCACGAGATAGCACTGCTTCTCGTGCCCCCGCAATTCGTTGTGAGACGGTGGGTGCCGAGTGAGGTGGAGCGACAAATAACAAGCTTGTGGCATTAAGCTTTAATAGATGTGATGCGGCCATAAATCCGGCGGCATAGTTGTCGATCCCAACCAAGTCGAACTCGCTTCGCATCGGGAAAGGATGCACATCGCGATCGATCAAGATTACAGCGATGCCCGCCTGTCGTAATCGATCAGTTATTTGAAGGTTCAGTCGATGGCTATCTATATGATTTTCGAAAGGTGCAAAGAAGACACCATGCACGTTTCGGTTAATAAAGGGTTCACACAATCGTCGCGAAATCTCAATAGTGTCTTTGGTGTTCACAGTTGAGTTGCCAACCACTGTGTTGGTCACACGGTCCGCGAATTCATGTGTCGATGGGTTATCACCGGCATGTTCCCGCTGGTTTCCCCATAGCATTGCATAGTCATAAAGGCGGGCAAGACGCGCTAAATCGCCGCAAATGACGTCTAGAACTTCCGTTGAGCCAAGTTCCGGAACTAACATTCCAATGACTTGTTGATCTTCGTGACTGCGTCCCGGTTTGTGACGCACAAAGGTTCCTGATCCTGCTCGTCGTTCGATCAGGCCTTGATCTTGCAGTTCACGAAGGGCGCGTGCCGCGGTCGGACGTGATACATCAAACCGATTTACAAGTTGTGTTTCACTGGGCAACTTCCCCGTCGGCTGATACACCCCGCTGGTAATCTCCGCGAGGAGTTCGTTGGCAATCTGACGGTACCTTGGATCGGCCATTTTTACGTTTGCAATCGAAACGACAGTGAACATGACAATCGACTGCGCTCGATTGTTTGCCCTGCTGAAAGACTAACAGCTTATGCCACCAATTGGCGCATGGGCGTCATCGATGACGTTCGAGACAGCGTACGGCTTGTCACTTACAGGCTGCTTGCATGTGCTTACAGCTATTGTGGTGAATTGCACCAACCTGTCTATAGCCAAATCGATTGTCGGTCTTAGGATTGACGACGTAAGGACGCAGCAGATTGAAAGGGTGGTCGAATTCACGAAGCCTATTTGATCGCGCCGAACACCTTGTCGGTGAAAGGTGTCGCGGTCCTTTCAAATCGAAAACAATCGACTATCGGAGGTGAACATGAAAACCAAGTTCCCCAAATCAGATCCAATCCTTTTTGACGACCAAGACGACGTACTGGCGAGCATGGCACCCACGCGAGTGAAACATATCTTGCTAGCTAGCGATTTTGACCAAACGCTTAGCTTTAATGATTCGGGCGAAGTGCTAAGCGAGATGCTTGGGTTGCCTGACTTTGAACGTAAGGTGAATGGGCTTGCCAATTCACACCTCGTTCAGCAAGGCGGCGAGCTGACGTATCTGTTGTTGCATGATCCCGATTACCGTCAGGTACGCCGAGAGCATCTTGTGGAAGCCGGGCGACGTATCCGACTGAAAAAGAACCTCGCACCACTGATGGGGCTATTGCAACGCGGTATCGACGGGCACCGCTTTACCTTTTACGTCGTGTCGGCCTCACCGGAAGACGTCGTACGTGCCGCACTGGACGGTATCGTTCCGCCAGAGCGAATCATCGGCACTCGCTTGAACTTTGATCCGGACTCGGGCGAGATCAGTTCGGTCAGTCAGTTGACGGCTGGGTATGGAAAGGTCACCGCTCTAGATAAATTGCACAAACAGCTTGGTGTCAGTTGGGATCGAATCGTCTATGTCGGCGACGGCAGTTCGGATGTGCACGTAATGCTGCACGTTAATCGTTGTGATGGTTACACGATCGCCGTGTCCGAAAATCAGCATCTCGCACCGATTGCGCGGCGTACCGTGTTGAGTGACAATGCCTTCAGTGTGTTGATTCCGATTCTAGAGGACGTAATCGGTTGGACCGACCGATCCCAAATTCGTGAGCTCTTTGAGTCGCACGACTTGGATGTGCGTGGCTGGGACAAGACTCAGGTCGATCGGTTAACGATCTTGCCTTCCTTGCCAGAAAACAGCGGTCTATCGCTGGAAGTTGCGTCATTGACGTAAACCGCCCCGTGCTTGCATGAGGCGGCTTTTTCCTGATGCAGGTTCTTTCGCGTTGCGAGTCTATTGGGCTCGTGACGCCTTTGTTGCGGAATTATTTCTGAAATCAGTCCCGATACCAGACTCTGGGCTGTGTCTCTGATCGCTCTTGAGCTTCGCTAATTTGGATGTCCTCCAGTCGAGAGGCAAGACGCGAAGAGAGACGTTCTAAGCTATGAAGATATTTTATGGAAAATACACTGATCTTTCGATCCAAATTGTTGCATGAATCGGTCTCGCCCTTGCAGGTTGCTTTGTGGGCTGTTCGTGGCTTGTTCTGTCTGAACGGATTTCTGTATGCAACTTGGGCAACTCGAATTCCGGCCATCCAGGCTCACTTTCAGTTGTCGCATGCCACCCTTGGGGCGGCATTAATGTTGATGGCGTTGGGTGCCTTGATCGCGATGCCGACCGCTGGCTGGCTTTGTGCACGCTACGGCAGTCGCCGTGTCGCGGCGATCAGTTTATTCGTCTACCTGTTGGGGCTACCGCTGATTTCGTTGATGCCCAGTGTGGCGTCACTCCTGGTCGCTCTGTTCGTCTTTGGTGCCGGCCATGGAACGTTGGACGTTTCCATGAATGTTCAGGCGGTTGAGGTTGAAAAACGATGGCGAAAGCCCGTGAATTCATCGATCCATGCGTTATGGAGTGTCGGTGGTTTAGCAGGGGCAGTTGTTGGCAGTTTAATCAGTCTCGGCGGGTTGGACGTTCATTGGCATTTCACGTTTGTGGCGGCGGTCTTGTCGTTGGCGACACTTCCCATCATCTCTCGGTTGTTATCGGAAGAGGGATGGGATGATGCGGAGCCTGCGCCAGCGGGAACAGTTGAACTTGCTGGAGATGAAGTGAATGATGGCAGCCGGAGTGCGTTTCAGAGGGCATCGCGATACCAACGTTTGTCGGTTGTCTTACTGGGTGTGATTGCGTTTTGCATTATGGCAGGTGAAGGCGCAATGGCGGACTGGAGCGCGGTCTTACTGAATAAGGTTCTTGGCGTTAACGAAGGTGTTGCGGCGCTTGGCTATGCCACGTTCGCAATCATGATGGCTGGCGGTCGGTTTGCTGGCGATGGGTTATCGTCCCGCCTTGGCCCAACCAAGCAGGTTCGGCTTAGTGGAATCATTGCAACGATCGGCGTCGTGATGGTTGTTACGTCCACCCATGTCGGAACGGCGTTGGCCGGTTTCGCATTGATCGGGGGCGGGTTTGCAACCATCGTGCCCGCTGTATTCAGTGCATGTGGTCGATTGGAAGGAATTCCTGCGGGAGTTGCCTTGGCATCGGTATCCACGATCGGTTACTTCGGCTTCCTGCTCGGTCCGCCGATGATTGGTTTTATTGCGGAATGGCTGAGCCTGCGTGTTGCTTTGGGATGTTTGACCTTTACCACTTTCGCTGTCGTATTGCTCGCATCGGTACTGAAGGTCGGAACCTCGTCTGAGGAACTGGTCAGTTGCCCTCAGGGATAGTGGATGATTGCAACGTGCTGTCAATCCCCGCTGACCTAGCGGACGAAGTGAACTCCAATGATCACTTCGTCCTCTACTACTATCCCATCGTGCATGAAACCTGACAGCGAGACTCAAGAGGTCCACCACCGCCCGCGGTTCGCCAACTTTCCTTTCGACCCCACTCGACTGCCTGTTTTTTACGGAACCGTGGTGTTGGTGTGTGGCACGCTGGGTGTGCTGGCAAGTGCGCCAGGGCAAACGGTCGGTGTGTCCGTGTTTACCGACTTCTTGATCGAAGCTCATGATTTGTCACGAAGCTGGATTAGCTTTGCTTACCTTGCTGGCACCATCACCAGTGCGTTCCTGATCACCCGGGCGGGTTACTTGTACGACCGCATTGGTGGGCGTTGGGTGTCCGCAGGGTCCGCCGTCATGTTGGCAATCGTGTTAACGGGTATGAGTTATTCAGACACGATCGCAGGGGCCTTGGCGTCATTGTTGCCGAACCACTACCGCATGCATGCCTCGTTCATTGTCTTGTCGCTGGGGTTTTTCGCGATGCGATTCTTTGGGCAAGGTATGTTGACATTGTCTTCGCGCAACATGGTGCTGGAGTGGTTTGAACAGCGACGCGGAATGGCGTTGGCATTCATTGGAATCTCCATTGCGTTTGGTTTTTCAGTGACGCCGCCCTTCTTCGAATGGTTGATTCAAAAAGGCGGTTGGTCATGGGCATGGCGAACGATCGCGATGATGGTCGCGGTGTTTGCATTAATCGCCATCTGTTTTGGGCGAGCAAGGCCAGAAGACCATGGTTTGTTACCCGATGGCCCATTCGCCAAACCGGATCGGAAGACGCACGCTGAAACGCTTAGCGGCCGACAGTTCACGCTTTCCGAGGCACGTCGAACGTACAGCTTCTGGGTTTTTACGTTCAGTGCCGTGTTAACCGGTCTCGTGTTGACTGCGTTCTCTTTCCACGTCGTCTCGCTTTTTGCCGATGCCGGAATGAGTCGCAGTCAAGCCGTTGCCGTTTTTGTGCCAGCGGCATGCGTCAGTGTCGTGATCGAGTTTATCGGCAGTTGGCTCAGTGACTTCGTCAAGTTGAAGTATTTGGCAATGGTACAAGTCACCGGTGTCTTGATGCTATCGCTGAGCCTATCGTTCTTGGACGCGAAGTTAGCGGTTCCGTTTGTGGTGCTGGGGATGGGGCTGATGCAGGGAATGTACGGCATCATTTCAGCGGCGACTTGGCCGCGTTTCTTTGGCCGCACTCATCTTGGTGCGATCTCCGGATTCTCGACATCGATCATGGTCGCTGGCACCGCCATCGGCCCATATCTGTTCAGTGTGGCACACGACCAATTCGGAACCTATCGGCCTGCGACGTGGTTGTGTGCGAGTCTCGCAGTCATCTTGTTGGCGGCAGCGCCCAGAGCCAATCGTCCAGGATAGATGGGCAAGCGATTCAGTCGTTCTTAAAGCCTATCAGAGACATCGCTTTTCACTTGCCCGTTGTTCCGTCGGCGGACGACGCATTTGGAAGTGCGTGTCTTGCCTTCCGGCTGGTTTGGTATTTAGCTTCGCTATCGCGGTCCAAGCGTGCCTTGCACCTAAGTGACTCTATTTGCTTGGTGGTTGGGCCGCCGCGATAAGAGCTTCGATTTCGAGGACTTGATCGTAGGGAGCACGTTGGCGCCGGTACTTGTTGGAGATCAGTTCGTGCAGCGTTTCGAGGTCCTCTAGGGAGATGACGGGGTGCAAGGTCCATTCCGTTTCCTGCTTGAGACGGGAACGAAGTTTCCACTTGCCCGCATGCCGGGTCGCTGTCACCAATCGAGTATCGCCTTCTTCTGTGTTCTCACGCCATTCGTGTTTTTTCATGATTTGGATAGCCTGGATTGCTGCGACTCGAGGGTCTGTTGCGGTGATGGTGCGAGCACTTAGGGACGGGAAACAGAGTGCGTTGGCGGAACCAAGGATCAATCTACCACTCTTTCCCTCGCAACCCACAAACGTATCAATCCGTTGTTTTAAACGCTAGTCGCTTGCGATAGGGAGCATTCGTCGGTTCCAACGGGGGTGGTGGATGTCCACATCATCAATCTTTGAAGGGTTACAATGAATCCCCGACAAAATTTTCGCTGCGATTTCCCGCCAGCGACCGCATAGATCGCTGCCCCTCCCTCCCCCACCCTCGCTTTTGCCCCTTGGGCATTTGATCGAGTCCCTCCTTTCTGTATGCAAAGTGATTGAAGATGCAAATTTCACGTAGAAAGTTTCAGCAAATTGCTACCGGTGCGATGTGCGGTGCTTGGTCTTCAGGGGCAGTTCAAGGCCTACGGCAAAGCAACGTGTGGGCGGATAAGACGCAACAGGTTGATGCCGGACCGCTGGAGACTTTCGTTCCTACTCGTGCGATCACCCGTGGTCCACTGAATCACTGGTTCGGCTATTACGACAAACAGGAGTTTGATCTTACGGGGCGATACGTGTTGGCGAACGAGATTGATTTTGAAGGGCGTTCGCCCACAGGCGATGATTCGATTGGGGTCGGGTACGTGGACACCCACAACGATGATATCTGGACATCACTCGGTCGCAGTCAAGCTTGGGGGTGGCAACAGGGATGCATGTTGCAGTGGGTGGGGCAAAGTGGCGACCGCATCTTGTGGAACGATCGAGAGGGTGATCGGTTCGTATGCCGCCTGTACAGCAAAACCACTGGTGTGATGACCACTTTGCCGCGTCCGATTTACACGATATCGGCGGATGGCAAGTTCGGTCTGTCCGTTGATTTTCGAAGGATTGACAACTTACGTCCTGGGTACGGTTACGATGGATTGTCGGATCCGTATGTGGCAGAGCGAGCGCCAAAGGATTCTGGTGTGTGGCGAGTTGATCTGGAGACTGGCCAATCGAAGCTGATCCTATCGCTGGCCGACGTTGCCGCAATCCCTTGGTCCGATGGGGACCACCACGCGGACAGTTGGCACTACTTCAATCATTTGCTAATCAATCCGTCTGGAACGCGGTTTACTGTCTTGCACCGTTATAGACCGGAGTTTGATCCAAAGACGTTGCAGTACCGAGGTGGTTTCGTCACGCGAATGTTCACCGCTGACGTTGATGGTGGCAATCGGTATGTGTTGGATCCCAGCGGGTACACATCGCACTTTATCTGGAAGGATGATCGACGGGTGACGATGTGGACTCAGCCGGAAGGACGCCCAAAAGGTTTCTATACCTTTACGGACCAATCCGAACGGGTTGTTTCCGTTGGTGCGGACAAGATGCCAGGAAATGGACACAACACGTATTTACCGGCACCGTATGACGATTGGATTTTGAACGACACCTATCCTGATCGAAAGACTTCGCGTCAAACGGTCTATCTGTACCATGTGCCGAGCGGTCGAAGAGTAGACCTGGGGCATTTTCCCGCACCGATGGCTTATCGCGGTGAATGGCGATGCGATACTCACCCGCGAAGTAGCAGCGATGGAACGAAAGTCGCTATCGACAGTTCGCACGATAACGGCCGCCAAGTCTATCTATTGGATATCAAGGACGTGTTGCAAGCGTAGGTATCAGTGGGCTATGCCTTTTGCGAGCAACGTTCGGGGCAATCCATGCAACGATTCGAATCTAGCGAGCTAGACGTTCGAAGGTGTTGCTCGATCTGGCTTCGTTGGTAACCTGCATGGGTTGCATTTTGGGGGCGCAGATTCAGGCAAGTCAGGCGTTAGGAGGGGAAGTTGATAAACCGAGAACTAGACGAGAAGGCGGTGATCATGATTGCCATCGAGCACTTCGGTGATATTCAACCGGGTACGAAGTGTTCGGCCGTGTTTTTCGACCCGCCGCGAATCCGGCGTGAGAAAGAGTTTTACGAAAAGTTGTACAGCGAGAACGGCGTGCATGATCCGGTGATCTTGCGTGCGATGGTGTCGGCGAATGTGCCAGACGATCCCTATTGGCTGGTCTCGTTCAAGCCCGCTGATCGAGTTTTTGGGCAAGAACCACGCTTGCACAAAGTGGACGACCGCACCGGAAAGGTGTTGCCGGACCCGGTCTAGTTGTGCACGTGGTGTTGTTAGCGGTTGGTTGTCGGTCTGGAATCGGACAGCTCTTGCCCAGCCAAGAAGAGCGGATTTAGATTTCGCTTCGGGTGCGGTAGAGGAACGCGTCTGAGGTGAGTAAAGAGACGAGCAACGCTTTCATGCTGCCGTTGTTTTCTCGATACGCCCGGTGTGCGGCCTGCAAGACGGGAGCATCGTTGAGGGTTTCGTTGCGGCCCATCCAGAAGCGAAAAGCGTGGCGGACGAAGACTTGTTCGGCCCGTTCACTTTCAGCGAGTCGTTGAATCAACTCAATAGCGTTTTCAACCTTCCCGTCGAGAGCGGGATCGCCAGAATCAATGATCTCGCCTGAAGTGTCGACAGGTTTTTCCTGTTCGGTTTCTCGGTACAGACCAGCATGGTTGTACATTTCGAACGGAAGGCCCAGCGGGTCCATCTTTTGATGACAAGTCCAACAATAGTCTTCTCGGGTCACTCGCATGCGTTCACGTAGCGTGTTGCGAGGTTCGTCGGGAAGCATGGCGTCTACGGTGATCGGCACGTCAGGGATCCCACCACCGATCAGGCGTTCTTGGATCCAGCGGCCGCGGCGAATCGCGTGGTTATCCATCGCGTCGGAATGGGAAACGAGCCAACTGGGATGAGTTAATATCCCAAGTCGTTCACCTTCCGGGGCAGTCGCCAGGATGCGTTCGGGTTTCATTGAGCCTCGGCCGAAGCTTCGGCGACTCACTCGAGCGTAGATGTCAGGCCCGGATAAGTTTGCTTCGCTGACAGCATGATTGACAGTAGATCGCTTTTTGTTCTGTTTGGTTTCCGGAGGCTCTTTTCCTGGGTTGGCTTCCTTCCAGGCGGCGAGCTTTGCAGCCGCTTTCTTGGCCGCTTCTGCCTTTGCCTTTTTCTCAGCGACAACCGCAGCGTTTGTTTCTGCGCGAGAGCGTCGCTTGCCGAAGTACACGTTGTCTGCTGCGGTGGCGACGACCTTGTCAGTGGTCAGCAGCTCTTTGAGTACGTCTTTGTCGTTCTGCAAAATCAGTTCGATCAAGCGATCGGTACTGGCTGTCGCATTGAACATGATGTTGTAGTGAGCTTGTCCCCTTCCGTTGACACCTGTTTCGTTCAACGCCTTGGTGTCTTTGCAGATGTAGCCGCCTAGGTCGTAGTCAAAGTAATCTCGGAAAAACCGCAGGATACGTGGTTTCCGGATGGCATCGTCAGCTAGCATCCTTTCGACTTCCCGTTTGACGTCAGCGCGGGTGCGCATTCGGCCTTCGGTAATAGCGTCTTGAAGTTGTTCATCCGGTCGGATGTACCGCAGGGCATGGTTGACGGCCAGGCCCAGTTCCCAATCCTGGAGCATGACGCGGCCGTGTTGGTCCGCTGCGCCTTCCTTGACTAGTTCGGGTCGAAAGAGTGCATCACGGTCAAGAAAGATTGCTGACAAGCCGAGGACGGCACCGTCTTTTTTGCCGAGCTTTTCAATCGATTGCTGGACAATAGTTAGGTAAGCGTTCGATTCAGCCTCGTTGGGCGGCCGAAACGTCAATGCTTCAAAGAGGTAGTCCACCGCATCCTGCAAACGTTGATCGGTGACGCCGTCTTCGTGCATCAAGTCGTAAACCGGCGTTAATGGCCGGACGACTTTAGTGCTGTAGACTAGGCTGGTGGGTAAGCCACGAAGGTCGCCCTTCATTTTATCGGCGATCGATGCAGGGTCGTCCGTGATTTGGTAGGCGTTTGCGATGCTGAGCGGTCCTTCGGCCATATAGCGAATGATGTCGCTAGCAATGCCCATGATTTGTGTCGCTTCGGCGCTGTTGACGGTGTAGAAATCGGGGAAGTTTTCGAGTCCATGATTTCGGGCTGATGAAAGCACCGCTGGGATGCTTTTGACGGAGGTCGCATAGGCGACGGTCCCGCCTTGCCACTTAATGATCCGGTCGGTGCCAAAGTAGAGTTTCAGTTCCCCGCCATGGTTGGTCGGGACGACATCGCCGTGGGTACGCAGTCCCGGTTTTTCAGGATCAAAATCCGGTTCGGTGTTGATCAGTTCATTCAAGCGGGTGATGTGTTCTTGCGGGCTCACCCGCCACAAACGCGCTGGCGAAGAGGTCGGTTTGAGCTTGATGCCATCGGGTAACGAACCGAAGAGCAATTCGTGGTTAACGAAGTTGCCCTTGTTGGGGTCGAGGTGATCGTGGAAGCCACCTTTGTCTTTCATGACACGAGTTAGTTCACCAACAACCCAGTCCGAAAACTTCAGCCGGTCGATCACCTCCGGAAGATCCGCATCTTCAGGAGGCATTTCTTTTAGAGCGACCTGTGCCCAAATGCTTGTCCAGGCACTGGCATTAATCGCATCAACGGGCCCCAATTCTTCGAGTGTCAGATTACCTTCGGGGTCTGTCTGGCCATGGCAGTCGATGCAGTAATCGGAGAGGAAGGATTCTGCGAAAGTCGCATAGTCTTGATTGATTGGCTCGCCGGGTGTGTAGGTTTCGGCGATTGCCAACGATGGGAGTAGGAATAGAAGTGAAATCGCGATTGCGATACCGGTTTGCGCGGCCATTTGCAAAAGTGTCGCTGAGGAAGCTAAGCGGTGAGCGTTCGTCGGTGGGGTAAGACCGGAGGGCTTGCGCCGTTCCGCTGCATGCCTAACCCCGAACGACTTGCGCATTGATATTTCGCTCGAAGGATCAGAAGGTTTGTGTTCTGCCGAAAATGGTGCATTGGGAAGTTTCATACCACGTAGTTCCCAATTCATGCCAACACTTCCTTCAGAGGACCGGTGCTGTCATCGAACTTCTTGGCCATCTTGTCGTCCATGTTGAATCGGTCGACGTTTTGGCCGGCAGCCCTTAGTAGCGATGTGTAGAGGGCGTTGATCGGTCGCTTGCCGTCGATTTGTGTGAAGCAACCCGACTTGAACGCGCCGTCGAGGTTGCCTAGGAGCATGACGGGCCAGTTGGCACCATTGGTGTGCTGCTTATCTGCGTTATTGCTGGTGTAAACGATCAGCGTGTTGTCCATCATGGTGCCACTGCCTTCGGGCACGCTTTCCAGCTTTTCCATGATCCGCACTAGCATGCGACTGTTGTACTGGCGAATCTTGATCCAGATCGGATTGTCGGGCTGGTCCATGTGGCCCAGATTATGACCCTGTTGCTCAATGCCGAGTCCTTTCCAAGCACCGAAGATCTCACCACGCCCCGAGCCAATGGTGAGAGTATTGGTAACACCGGAGGTAAGGGAGGCAATGCCCAGGTCGAGCAAGCAATCGTGCCAGTCGGTTTCGAATTCCGGTGTGGTGTACCGCTCGTCTACCACGGGAGCGAATTGACGAAGGTGGTCGGCAACCGTATCGAGACGCGTTCGCAACCCGTTGACATCTTTAAAGCCTTGGACGTATTGGCCATAACGCTGTTCGTCCGATGCGGGAAGTGATTGTCCCTTCGCTGCGGCTAGCATTTCGATCTGGCTCATCACACTGGATCGCGCTTCGTGTTGCAGCCGAATGTCGCCGGAAGAGATGCCGCCGAACAACATCTGATAGAGATGGTTCGGATTGGAATGCATAAAGATCGGTTGGCCAGCACCACTTGCAGACAGCGTTGCAATGGTCGGCTTGCTTCGCATGTTCTCGATCGAGTCCATTCCGATGCACAGATGCGGAAGCAAAGTTTGTGGCAACGCCTTGCTCAGTTCGTAGTCAATCGTGGACGCGCTAGGCGGTACACCGTCACTGCCGCGATAGCCACCCAGTGCACCGAAGAACGCACTGTGCGACGGGCTGGTGTGGGTGCCGTGTAGCCCGTTGATGATGTGCAGGCGTTCCTTGTAAGGTTCCAGCGCACTGATGGGTTCAGGAAGTTTCTTCTTAGCCAGTGACCCGCTGCTAGTCATTCCATGGGGGATGCAGGTTTTTGGGTCGAACCCCTGGTTTTGCATGAAGAACACAATCCGCTTGGGCGTCGTGTTTCCGAGAGGTGATGCGAGTACGCGTTCGGAAACAAGTGGAGCACCAAACGCGGCACCAGTGCTGGCTGCGATTCCTTGCAGCAGTCTTCGACGGCTAAGCATGATCGATCTTTCAACGAACGGTAGGCAGTCTTGTCTCAGTTCGTCAGCGAAGACCAATCGGTCCCACAGACGTTACTTTGGTTGCCGTTCGCAGAGCCACAAGTGGCAATTGTATTGGCAAGTAAGCATGATCTGGAACAAAGACGGAAGGTGGAGTTGAGGCGGGAAGTTTTCGACGGCTTTCGAAAGCGTCTATCTCATTCTAGCTGTCTGGAACGACGCTGCAACAGAGAGATTCACGATGAATCACATCGCTTGAACACCGCGCGTTGTCACGGTGCAGGGTCGGTTATCCCGGGATTGTTCCAAATTGATGTGATGAAAATGGAGGCGGGTCTTGCTCGGGGGGCGTTGAGTTGGCTCGGCGAATAACGGCATTTAACGTTGTCGCGATTCCAGTATTTCATCATGGCTGCGCGAAGTTGCGGAGAGAGGAATAGCAGCGAACACCAATCCGAAGAAGCAAGTTCCTCGCCAATTGTTCTCCAAGTAGAGGGCTTCGCCGGCTAGGTCTTTTCATCGTTCCGCGACGTTATCGAGCTCGTTTCCAGTCGGGCGACTACTCAATTGGCGTGTTGCGACAAGTTTCGTCGTCGGCTGGTTGTAGCCAGCGGTCGTCGGAACTGCGTGGCCGAATCGCCGTTTCGTAGTCCGGCAGTTCCTGATCAATCAAGGAATCATTGCCGACACGAGAGGCTAGCGTTCGCGTGAGATAGAGCAGGTCGTCCTCGCTAACATCAACGAAAGAATCCAGTGAGCGGATCGCCGTGAGGACGTCTTGGTGAAGCTCCTTTGGTACGGCATCTGTGCAAGATTCGGGCTGTTGAGATCGGCGAGCGAAAGTAGCCGGATAGCGGCGCCAGCGAAACGGGAAATTAATCGCGATGGCAAGCACGATCATAGCGGACGTGTTCAGTAGGACGGGAAATAGCACAAAACTGAATCCCAGTTCTTGAACAGCTTGGCCGCCCATCACGGCAGTGAATGCTGTCGCACCGCCCGGTGGGTGGATGCATTTAAATTGGATCATTGCCCCAATCGCCAGCCCGACGGCGAGTGAAGTGGCGATGGTTGGATCGGCTATGTATTGAGCACAACAAACGCCGATGAACGCGGACACTGTATGGCCTGCCATTACCGGCCAGGGCTGAGAGAGCGGACCGTGGGGGACCGCATAAAGCAGAACCGCCGTCGCACCCATGGACGCGATCACTCCGGCTGCCGCAACCGATGGCAAGCACTGCCGGGTAACAAGAAATACACAGAGAATGGCACAAGCTGATCCAACCGCCGAGACTATTTTCTCGGTCAAGCTGACTTCAACAAGTTCAATACCAAGCCACTTGAGAGCCTGCACAGGAGACCTATCGTTTTCATTGAAATCGATTGGCATCACGCTAGGCCGCGTCCGCTCACGGCCTGATTATGCGCCAATCGCCCAATAAGGTAGGTCAAAGTACTATTGAGTCAATAGAAACCATTATTGGCCGTTTGGCGTGACGCATGCCGCTGATCAGACGGAAGCACCGCGATAGGTCATTTTGGGTTGCTTCCGTAAAAAGCGTCTCGCAATATCGGGAAGATCATCTTGCTGACCTAGCACGATCACGACGTCGCCAGGGACTAGGACCAAGGTGGGCGATGGATTCAGTTCGATGGAACCGTCAAAGTGGCGAATTCCAACGACTAGGAATGCATGGTTACCGCGAATCTCAATCTCGCTCATCGCCTGGTTTGCAAGGTCCGAATCCGCGTGAACTTCAAATTCGTTGAACTGTAAGCCAATGTGACCGAGGTCGTCTAACAACGTGCTCTGTTCTTGTATTTGCTGCAGAATGCTCTCAGCGGTTGGCCGCGTGATCAGTTGGGCAATCTTGTGGGCTCCGATAGCGGTGGGCAGGACAACGCTATTAGCCCCGCATCCGAGCAGCTTCTTTTCTGTGCGTGGATTCTCGCCGCGAGCGATGATAGTGATGTCTGGGTTCATGTCCCGAGCGGTGATTGTGACGAACACATTAGTGGTGTCGAGTGACATGACCGCAGCGACGGTCGAGGCGCGGTGGATGCCGGCTTGCTCAAGGATTTCTTCCTCGGTGGCATCGCCGTGCAGGACAAGGTAGCCACGTTCTTCGGCATCTTGCAGGCGTTCTAGATCGGCGTCGATGGCGACGAACGGTTGGTTGGCCGCATGAAGCTCGCGAGCCAGGATCGTGCCCAGACGTCCTAGCCCACAAATGATTGTATGTTTGCTTAATCTTTCGATGCCTTTAGTCATGCGTCGGGCTCCCATTGCGCGATTCAGTTCGCCATCGACCACCATCTGCATGAAGCCGCCAACGGTGTAAATCACCGCACCGTACCCTGCGACGATGACCATGATCGTCAAAGCACGCAGGCCGGCGGACTCGATCGGCTTCACCTCGCCGTAGCCAACTCCGAAGATCGTGATCACGACCATGTATAGGGCGTCGTCGAGTCTCCAGCCGGCAGCCATGTAGCCCGTTACGGCAAACACGCAGATGAGCAGGAACAGCACACCGCCGGTAACGATGCGGCGGAGCGGCGATGAAATATCGAACGGCACCACTTTGAGGTTCTCGCCGATCTCCGCTTTGTTGGTAGTTGAGTTCGATGCCACGGTGGGTCACGTTGCCGACTTCACTTGGGTTGTAACTTGCAATCGCGACGCTCTTGTTCAGAACAAGCGGATGCTGGCAGATTCGTCGTTAGCCTGGTGCGATTAGGACGGATTGGCATCGTTGCTTTGGGAAGGCCGGAGAACGGCATGGGCGGTTTCGAAAAAAGGAATCGCCGTATGGGGTGATGGCGTCAGTGAACTAGCACAATTCGTGCCACCATTAAATCAGCTCCTTTGGCGGGCAGATTCACGATCGTTCCGCAAGAAGTGCCCTGTGAACGTGCAGTAGTGCCCAAGCGAGGGGCACAAAGGGGGCGAAGCAGGCGAGATGTGCGATTGAGTCTGATTTATTGAGTCCGCCTTCTTAGTGAGCGAAACAACTTGTTAATGGTCGTTCGATCGCTGTACAGGGGCAACGGCGGTGCGTTACCAGCCCCACCGTGGTTTCGCAGTTCGCCACTGGCACGCTCGGTACAAGTGTTGCGATCCGCAATAACTATGCGATCTGAATGAATCACGGTCGTGGCGTGATTGAGCACGTCGAAGCAAAGGTGCAGCACACCAGGAAATGAGCTTTTCATCTCCTGCAGGATCGGTGTGGTTGGATGACCAAGGATGGTCCCTTTAAGAATGCCGTTCATTTCAATGTTGATATGAACGCGGCTTGAGTTAACCATTTTCCCCAACCAGGACATCACATGAGCACCACGCTCGCACCCGCGAAATCCGCTACCCAACCTTCCGGCGCTGCTTCGGGCAACGGCTATTCCAAGTCGGTGGGATCTGCTCGCCAGGCCGCAATCTCGGCGGTAACCAACTATGCGGTCAATTCGCCACCGATTGAATTCGCCGACTCAATCGCACAAGACTATTACTCGACCAACGTGTTCAGTAAGGCGGTGATGAAAGATCGGCTGCCCAAATCGATCTATAAATCGGTGATGATGACGATTGAGTCAGGCGAAAAGTTGGATCCCATGGTCGCCGACATTGTGGCGTCGGCGATGAAGGATTGGGCGATGGAAAAAGGTGCGACGCACTACGCGCACATCTTCTATCCACTAACCGGCGCGACAGCCGAGAAACACGATAGTTTTTTGTCGCCGACATCGGATGGAAGCACTCTTTCCGAATTCAGCGGAAAGCAATTGATCCAAGGGGAGCCGGACGGATCCAGCTTTCCTACCGGCGGTATTCGTGTCACGTCCCAGGCTCGTGGCTACACGATCTGGGACGTGACCAGTCCGGCTTATATTCTGGAAAATCCCAACGGTACAACGCTTTGTATCCCGACCGCATTTGTTTCCTGGACGGGGGAAGCACTGGACAAGAAGACGCCAGTGCTGCGGTCGATGCAAGCTTTGAACAAGCAAGCTCAAAGGGTTCTGAAGCTGTTCGGTCACCAAGATGGTGCCTTTGTGGCGTCGACGGCGGGGCCTGAGCAAGAGTACTTCCTGGTGGACCGTCACTTTTACTTTGCTCGTCCGGACTTGCTGAACGCCGGACGGACCTTGTTTGGTTGCAAGCCACCCAAGGGACAAGAGTTCGACGATCATTACTTTGGGGCAATACCCGAACGCGTCCTCGCGTTCATGTTAGATGCGGAGCGAGAACTGTTTAAGCTCGGTATTCCCGTCAAAACTCGTCACAACGAAGTGGCTCCTGGGCAGTTTGAAATAGCGCCTGTTTTCGAATCAGCGAACCTTGCCGCCGATCACCAGCAATTGTTGATGCTGACGCTGAACCGTGTCGCAAAGAAATACGGCATGGCGTGTTTGATGCATGAAAAACCGTTCGCCGGCGTGAATGGGTCTGGTAAGCACGTGAACTGGTCGATGGGCAGTAGTTCGCAAGGCAATATGCTCGATCCGGGCGACACACCGCACGACAACGCGCAATTTTTGGTCTTCTGTGCCGCCGTGATTCGCGCGGTCCATCTGCATCAAGGTTTAATGCGAGCCGTTGTAGCGACAGCCGGAAATGATCACCGGTTGGGCGCCAACGAGGCTCCGCCAGCGATCATCTCGATCTTCTTGGGTGATCAGCTAACTGACATTTTTGAGCAAATCAAATCCGGCGGCGCGAGTTCGTCGATTGACTCAGGAACTTTGACCGTTGGTGTGGATGTTTTGCCACTGTTCCCCAAGGACGCAGGCGATCGTAACCGCACCAGTCCGTTCGCTTTCACTGGTAACCGATTCGAATTTCGAGCGGTGGGTTCAAACCAATCGATCGCGGGACCGCTGGTTGCAATGAACACCATTGTCGCCGAATCGATTGATTACTGTGCAACCAAACTTGAGGAAGCCACCAAGGGCGATCCCGAACTTCTTAACGGTGCCGTGCAGTCGTTGCTAACCGAGATTGTCAACGAACATTCCGCGATCATTTTCAACGGTGACGGGTACTCCGATCAGTGGCATGAAGAAGCCGCCGAGCGAGGGTTGCTGAATTTGAAGACGACCGCTGATGCACTGCCCTACCTGCACACTCCGGAAGTGCAGGCGATGTTTACGAAGTACGGCGTGCTCTCGGAACGTGAACTCGAAAGCCGTCTGGAAACTTATCTTGAACAATACTGTTTGACGGTGGACGTTGAGGCAAACCTAGCCGTCAGTATTGCTCGCAAGCTGATCTTTCCAGCGGCGATTCGCTACCAAAACGAGCTGGCGGCAACGTGTGCTAATCTTAGCCTTGTCGGCGTCGATTTTGATACCGACACCTTGGAGTGTGTGACCGCGTTGGTAAAGGGTCTGCAGGACAGCATCGTTCGGCTGGAGCATGCAATCGCAGACGAAGCGGCGGGGACTTCCTTGGAAGAAGCTCGGCATCGATGCGACGCGGTATTGCCATCAATGCTGGCCGTCCGAAACTACGTTGACCAATTAGAGTCCGTGGTCGCCGACGATTTGTGGCCGCTGCCAACCTATCAAGAGATGCTGTTCATTAAGTAGGTTTGCGAATGCTTGCTTGACTCTCGCGGTAGGCGAGAGTCGAGCAGTGCCGCTCACGATAGAAACTTGCCCAAGTAGCAACTCGAGCAAGCGAGGTGTGGCCGATTGGCTATAGGTGGCTTTCCAATTGGTCGCGGACGAAATCGCGGATCTCGTCACGGACTCGGCGATAGCTATCCAATGCTTCTTCTTCGCTAGCGGCTTCTTTGGCGAGCTTAGGTGGATCGTCGAAGCCGACATGGACTACTTTTGCTTCGGTCAAGAAGGCTGGACAGTTTTCGTCCGCATGTCCGCATACGGTTACGACCAAATCCAGAGGAACATCAGCCAACGTACTGGCCAGTTGGGAGGTATGACCGGAGATATCCACCCCAGCTTCTTGCATCACCAACAACGCGTTTGGGTTCAGTCCGTGGGCTTCGATTCCAGCGGAGTGCGCTTCGATCTTGTCGCCTAAGAAATGCCGTGCCCAGCCTTCAGCCATTTGGCTGCGGCAAGAGTTTCCAGTGCAGAGAAAGAGAACGTTTTTTTTGCTCATCGGCGTCAAGCTTTCGTGGTTGGAAGAAGTTAGCGGGGCGTTGATCGTGATTTTGAAATGAGGTTGCGCGTGATTGTCGAAAGCGTCTAGCTGGCATTCAATTCGCGTTCGGTCAACGTTCGTAAACCGGCTACGCCGGTCGGTGGGGCCACCTGCCACGGAATCAAGGCGACGCGTTTGGCCAGCTTCGATTTCACCTCGTCGATGAATGGCAATTCATGTTGCTGACGATGCCGCAGCGTTGGATCGGTCACGTCGAGTGGATTCAAGCTTTGATTAATGACCCAGGCGAATGGTTCAATTTCGGCCCGACGCAGATCTTGCTGTAGTTTGGCCGCCTCGTGAACCGGAGTGGCTTCCGGAAGCGTCACGACAAGCACGCGAGTGAAGTCGGGATCACGCAAACGTGGCAACAAGTTCTCAACCGACTCTGGAATGTGATTGGTTTGGCGAGACACCTCACGGTGGTATGCCAGTGCCGAATCGAGCAACAAAATTGTGTGGCCGGTCGGTGCCGTGTCTAAAACGACGAAACGATCGGTGCCGGCGGCGACGGCTTTGGCGAAGGCTCGAAAGACTGCGATCTCTTCGGTGCACGGTGAACGCAAGTCCTCTTCTAATAACGCCCGCCCTTCGTCGTCGAGGTCCTTGCCAGCCGTTTGCAGCACTTCATCGCGGTAGTCAGCGGTTTCCTTCGCGGGATCGATGCGACCGACAGTTAACCCAGGAATTTCATCGGCAGCGATCGTGGCGGCGACATGTGCCGCCGGGTCGGTCGTTGATAAATGGACTTCGTGCCCACGATCAGCCAGGGCAACAGCGACGGCAGCCGCGACGGTGGTTTTACCAACGCCGCCCTTGCCCATTGCGAGTACCACGCCGTGTCCTGTGGCGGACAACTCGTCAATTAAGGGGCCGAGACCATCGGTCGTCTCAATCGGTCGCGTTGGAAGGTCATCAATCGTGGAATCGGATAGGGGATCGTCGTGGGTTGCTTGACCAACGTGCCGCAATGATTCGATGCCCATCAGTCCCGCGTTGGCGAGCGGAACGGTAGTGCGCGGTAACTTGCCAAGTGTTGGTGGAATAGCCTTCAAGGCTGCATCACCACGGCGCTGCATTGCTACTGCAATCGGATCAGCCGGCGTCCGGCTCTGGAAGACGCCATTGACAATCAGATGCTGGTTCAAGACACCTAGTGATTGCAGTTCTTCGCTGGCACTTTGGGCTTCTCGGAACGCCGAAGGTTCAGGTCGAGATACAAGGATCAAAGTGGTCGTTGCAGCGTCACCGAGAGCGACAACTGTTTGCTGATAGATCTTCTGTTGGGCCTGAAGCCCGGCCAGTGGGCCAAGGCATGAAGTTCCAGATGTGCTGTCGTCCATAAAGCCTGACCAAGCCGATGGCAAGGTTAGCAACCGTAAGGTATGGCCGGTCGGAGCCGTGTCGAAGATGACATGGTCGTAGTTGCTGGTCGCATCGGGGTCGCCTAACAACTTGGCGAATTCATCGAACGCAGCGATCTCCAAAGTGCATGAACCGGAGAACTGTTCTTCCATACTGGCGACAGCCGTATCGGGCAACACGCCGCGATAAGGGCCTACCATTCGTTCGCGATACTCGCGTGCGGCTTCCTCGGGGTCGATGTTCATGGCGAACAAATTTGGGACCGACTCGACAGCCGTGGCTTGATTGGCCAGTTGAGTGCCTAGAACCTCGTCGAGGTTCGATGCGGGGTCCGTCGAAACCAGCAGCACCCGCAAGCCTCGATCGGCGAGCTGAACTGCGGTGGCACATGCCATTGATGTCTTACCAACGCCTCCTTTGCCAGTGAAGAACAGATTGCGAGTAGGTGATTGAAGGAATTGCATCGGAAGGCTCTCAATATAGGAAGGGGTTTCAGTTAGCAGCAACCAGTTGAGCCGCCGCAGCATCCACCACCGTCGGCCATCGGAAGTGCGGCTTGCGGCTTTGTTGCCGTGCCAGTCCACATCGCCAAGTTTTCGCGGGACGGATACTCGCTGCGGCTGACGATGCGATCGTCGACGATGACGAGCGGCAGGCAATCGACGCCTTCGTTGGCAAGCATTTGTTTGACCAGGTCATGTTTGGCGTATTCCGCGGGATCTTGCGACAAGTTGAACCGGACGACGGAGTGACCTTGCGACTTCAGCCAATCCAGGTCGGCGGAAAACTTCGGCAGGACAGGATCGACCTGAGGTCCACAAACGCCGGTCGAGCAACACATGGCTTTGTCGTAGATTTCTACCTTGCTCATCTGGAAATACCCTTCAGTATGAAATTTTGGTTAAACGTTCATCGGCGAATGACGATGTTTCGGTGGCAGCGAGCCCTTGCGATCCGTTCGGCGGTATCACCCGCAACAAAAATAGTTTCGGTTCATCCAAGGTGCGAACTGAAGCCGATTCACCGGCTTTATCGTCCTTCTGCGATAAACGATAGGCAAGGCATGCCGGGGAGTCAATGGCAGCTTTGCGAAGTCGGGGCACGGAACCAGCCGCGACCGTCGATGCTGTGCTAGAAGGCCTGCCGCTGCATTCTGAAATTGGTCAATTGTGATCCTCGGCATTGCACCACTTGTTGCTGGATCACGACAAAACCCATTGCTTCAAAAAATGACTTCGCCGTGATGCTCGCATCGGTTGTCACGCAGTTGCACCCCAGTAGGGCTGACTGTTGCAGTACCTGTTGGGCTAATTGGCGAGCAATTCCTTGTCGTTGGTGATCAGCGCAAACGAACAGACGGTCAAGGTGTCCTTGGCGAGTCATGTCCGTGAAGCCGACAACGCGATCTTGCTGGCACGCAACAAATGCGATGCGATCGGCGAACCGTTCGGCCCAAGCTGTTGGGGAAAGGCTTGGCGGTGCCCACGCGTTGAGTTGGTCCGGTGTGTAGTCTCGGATGTTGACACGGTGGACAGTGTCACGAAATAGATGCAGACATGCTTTGGCGTCAGCGGCAGCGTATTTGCGAACGCAAAAGGACATGGGATTCATGGATCAGACTGTCGATTGTCCAGTGTCTTTCGTGGGTTCATTGGGCAGCAAAAATCCGAGGTGATGTCCGGCATGCATCCACATGAATTGTTTCCAATCTTCGACTTTCAAATTGTTCAAAAACGGGTAGTCATCCAATGACCCGGTAAAGCAATCGGCTCGCTTGATCACCGCGATGCATTCGTCGATTGTTGCGTCATCATCAGAGCCCCCTGCTGCTTTCGGCTTGAGTCGATCGAGGGTGGGGCCGCTGGACATTTTGCGAGTCCGCAGCATCCGATTGAAAATCCATTTAATGATTGTTGCTCTTAGAATCCACGGCAGCCGAAAACCGAAACCATCCATGCCTCCGGATGTCGTTAAAGTCAGATGTTCGCAAATTTGAGTCAGGTTCCATTCTTTCAGTTTTGTATAACCGCCGGTTCGTAGCCGCTCGATTTCAGCGATGACTTGGTCGGCGGTATGGAAGTCAAGCATTCGCTTGTTTGCAGTGGCCATGAGAGCGTCCGGCAAGAGGGCTGAAATAATAGGGCCGTGAGTCTACACTGACGACAAGTCTTCATTTTAAGAACTCACCAACGATCACACCATGAGTGACTATCCCTTCCAATTCCACGCCAAGATTGACGGGAACTTGGTGTGTCTTCCCAACGACATTGTCGCAAAGCTGGATTTCAGTCAATCGAAACGATTGCGGATCGATGGCGAGGTCAACGGGATCAGAATAGAGTGCGCGTTGATGCCGATGCAGGGGCAGTGGTTCTTCATGGTTTCAAAAAAACTGCAAAAGCTTTGTGGCGTGACCTCCGGTGATCAGGTCAATGTGGAGTTTGACATCGCCGACCCGAACCTTGTCGAAGTCCCCACCGAGTTGCAGTTCGCATTGGAATCGAACGATGAGGCGATGGAAGTTTGGCAGCAATGGACCCCCGGTAAACGCCGCAGCGTGGTCCACGGCATCGCGGTGGCAAAGCGACCGGAGACGCGGGAGCGGCGAGTTGAAGAAGTGATCGGCATGCTTTTAGGCAGTCGAGCCAGCGAGTCCGGTATCATCACGATGCAGGATTTTGACAAAGTTGATTTGCGGGCGGGGACAATCACTTTGGTCAAAGATTTTCCCAAGGCGAGAAAGCCGGCTTACCAGGTCACGGTCGACTTTGGGGCTAAGCTGGGAACCAAACGCACCAGTGCGCAGATCACAGTGAACTACTCTAAAGACGAGCTTGTTGGTCGACAGATCATAGGAGTCGTCAACTTTCCTGCCAAACAAATTGGGCCGTTCATGTCCGAATTTCTGATCGTGGGTTTTTACCGCGAAGACGGATCCGTCATCCTGGCGGTGCCTGATCAATCTGTCCCTAATGGTGCGAAACTGGCTTGATTGGTGACACTGACGTTCACTCGCGAGCTAGCAACACTAAGACACAGGCTCCGTCGTCAATAACGTTGATTCCAGCTTGGCGAGCAGATTCACTTGCTTGAGCGTCTTCGGCGCCGGGTTGCATCCAAATGTTTGTCACGCCTGCGGCAATCGCATCGGCGACCACTTGGCGTGTGACTTCCGGCGGTGTGATGATCGACAGCGATTCGGGAACGACGGGAAGATCGCTAATCTTCGGATATGCCTTATGACCTTCGATCTCTTCAGTGACCGGATTCAGCGGGTAGGTCTCGCGGCCCGATGCGAGCAGAGCTTTGAAAACTTTGTAGCCATATTTGTGTGTGCGAGCCGACGCGCCGGCAACGGCATAGGTTCGGGCGGCAAGGAAGCTTTCGATTTCGTTCATGGTTTGGGCTCTTGGTCGAGATGGGGCTGGCTGGTAGTCGGTCGGGTTTCAGATTTTCGCAACCGCGTTTTTAAGGCAAGTGCTGGCGGTACGTTGGTGGACGCGGTTCGTGTTCTTCCACTGTCTGCGAGGATCTGCAATCCTGGTGCCACTGCTTGGGATCTTGCGGCTGGCTTCTGTCTTGTCGCATCTGTCTGTGATGACCACGATATCAGATTGACGCGTCACGCCTTAGGATAGCGATCACGGCGGTTTTAATGCCGAATGTTACTTCTTGATCCAAACGAATATGACTGACAATTCAACAACCGCATCCGAAGCAACGGAACCGGACGCGGATGCGGATGCGATCAAGTTTGCAGAGGTGACATCGGGGATCTATCGCCGTTTTGATCCTGAATCGGTTTGGATGGCCCTGCGGTATGCGGTTGGTCAGCAACTGTTCACCAAAAATCCGACGATTATGCTGATGTTTGTTCGGATCGCGGAAGTCTATCCCGAGGCTCACGCTCGACTGCGAATGGAACAAGACGAAGCTGTTGGACCTATGCGTCAAGCGATCGATTTGATTCTGAATCCGCCGCAAGAAATTAGCGAAGCAAAGTACCTACCCGATTCGATCCAGTCACCTGGCGAAATGGATTTATGTTGGGCGGAGTTTCTCGTAACGGGGAAAACCGAAGTCGTCGAAAAAATTGTCTCGGTGCTAGACCGTGATGATCAAACCCGAACTTTTTTGAATCAGCAGTTGTCGGAATCGGCGTCCGGTTTCGAATTGTCGGAAGCCGAACGCAACGAGTTGCAGCAGTTTGGAATCGGAATTGGCAAGCTGCCCGAAGATTCCGGGTGGGAGGTGATGACGCCGGGCGATACGGATTTATTTTTGTGGCTCGCGATCAAGGATCAAAACGCAACTTGTTCAAGAATATTGCAAGCGATGGATGAGCCAGTCAAACTTCATTTGGCTAGCAAGGGTGCGGCACTCTGGTCGTTACAGGCGAACGCGACTCAGCACGGAACGATTCGCTTGTTGTGTGAAGAGGCAAGTAAGCAACCCGGCGGTTTCGGCCGTAAGTTGTTGGTGCCAGCGTAGCAGCTCAGGGTTTGTCGTCTTGCTTTTGCTTGCCGTTGAGGAAGCCATGGCTGGACGCCCGGTAGAGTCCCTTTTTGCCAACCATGCCGCTGATTTGGTCGCTTAGCCGATCCAGTTTGGACTCGCTAGCTTGGCCACTTTCTTCAGCGAAAAGCGAGAGTTGTTGGGGAGCGTCAATCTCACTAAGGCTGCCCAGCGAAACGCCGACCAAGCGAACACCACGCGGTTGTCGCTCTCGCATTTCAAGCAGAAGCATTTCCGCGACCTGAAAGATCTCGCTGGTAGAATCGGTGGGTTGGCTCAGCTTTCTAGCTCGGGTGAACGTTTTGAAATCGTCCCGGCGGTATTTTAGTGTGACTTTAGACGTGGTCCGTTTGGCCGAGCGCAGTCGACGTGCGACCTGTTCGCTCAGATGGCTAATCACGGATGTGATTGATTCGGCATCGGTTAGATCGGTTTCGAATGTTCGTTCGTGGCCGATGCCTTTGGCCAGATGATCCACAACGACTTCGCGTGCATCGATGCCGTTGGCAAGTCGCCAAAGATGTTCACCCCAAGCTCCCAGTTGCGCTCGCATGCTTTCGCATGATTGCCGGCGGAGGTCGCGAACATGGCGGTAGCCCAGTCGAGTCAGCTTCGCTTGGCCGACCTTGCCAACGCCCCACAAACGTGACACTTCGAGCGGATCGAGAAACGCTTGCACTTCGTCGGTTCTGATGACGACGAATCCATTCGGTTTGTCGAAGTCGGAAGCGATCTTGGCAAGGAACTTCAGCGGTGCGATACCGACGCTGGCGGTCAATTCCAGTTCGTCCTGGATCGCCGTCTTGATCGCGTGCCCGATCGTCTCGGCGTCGCCGTGCAGTCGCATGACGCCCGAAACGTCCAAGAACGCTTCGTCCAGCGACAAGGGTTGGACGACCGGTGTATACCGATGAAAGATCTCACGGACTTGCCGGCCGACGTTGGCGTAGTGTTCGTGTCGCGACTTAACGAAGATCGCATGGGGACAAAGTTCCGCGGCCTTGCGTCCTGGCATAGCGCTATGGACACCATACTTTCTCGCTTCGTAGCTAGCCGCGGTTACGACGCCTCGTTGGGACCCGCCGCCGACAACGACCGCTTTACCTTGCAACTCGGGGCGATCGCGTTGTTCAACCGAGGCGTAGAACGCGTCCATATCAACATGCAGGATCAAACGCAGGCCTCGGTCATTTGCAACGGATGGGAACAGCGATTCGTGGATTGATGAGACAACGCTCATCAGTAACGCGACTAAGGGATCGAGTGGACCGACAGGACGCTGTCTGCGTTTTCGATCACGTCGCTGCCGCTGACGACCACAATGGTGTCACCACTGTTGACCAGGGTGATTCCGTTTTCGGTTTGGGCCTGGGCCCATCGTGTCACGTGTTCGATTAAATGATGGGTGTCTTCCAAGTTTTCGCATAGCATCGGTTCGATTCCCCAGAACAAGTTCATGCGTCGAACCGAAGCGACTTGATCGCTGACGGCGACGGTGGGGATTAGCGATCGCGTGTTGCTTTTCACCCAAGCGGTGCCACCGGAGTGGGTAGCGATCGCGATCAGCTTGCTGCCAATTGCCTCGGCAACATTCATCCCTGCTTGAGCAACCGCGTATGCCATCCGATGGGCCGAATCGATGGTTCCATCCGCCGCCGGTGTCGTTGGCAAGGCACTTTCTTCCGTCTTGCGCATGATGCGGTTCATGATCGCAACGGACTCGCGTGGGTATTCGCCAATCGCAGTTTCGCCACTCAACATGCAAGCGTCGGCTCCATCTAAGACGGCATTGGCAACGTCCGAAGCCTCCGCTCGAGTCGGACGCGAGCTATGGTGCATCGATTCCAACATTTGCGTCGCCACGATGACGGGCTTCATGTGTCGCTTGCAGGTGGCAATGATTCGTTTCTGAGCGACTGGCGTTTCGGCGACATCGATTTCCACGCCCAAATCGCCGCGAGCGACCATCACACCATCGGCCTCTTCGACGATGCGTTCCAGATTTTCAAGTGCTTCAGGCTTTTCGATCTTGGCGATCACCAAAGCTGGGCATTCGTAGCTACCGAGCAAATCCTTCAGGCTGCGGACGTCTTCGGAGGTACGAACAAACGAGAGGCTGATGAAATCGATTTCGTTCTGTGCGGCCCAGATCGCGTTTTCGATGTCCGAAGGCAGCATGGCGGACACTGACAACTTCACACCGGGAAGGTTGATGCCTTGCCGCGACCGAATTTCGCCGGGAGCGACGACGCGGCAAACCGCCTTGTCGGCACGCACGCTTTCCACTTCCAACGCCACCGTTCCGTCAGCCAGCATCACTCGGTCGCCCTGGTCCAACTCGTCAATCAGCCGGGCGTAAGAGCTGGTCAGTTCGTCGGCGGCCGCGGAGGTCTCGCCTCGGACGAAGGTGAATTTCTGGCCGAGTGAACATTGCATGGGCTCGGCAGCCAATTGTCCCAAACGAATTTTGGGACCGGCCAAATCGAGCAGGACGCCTGCCGGGAAGCCGGTCTGTTTCGATGCGGCTCGGATGTTTGCCAGCTTTTTTGCGTGTTGTTCGATGGTGCCGTGAGCGCTGTTGATGCGGAAGACGTCGACGCCGGCTTCGATCAACTCACTCAGACGTTCCACGCTGTCGCAGGCAGGGCCGACAGTTGCGACGATTTTGGTGCGGGCTTCGTTGAGTCGGGGACGCGTCATGAACTTGGCTTTGCGGGCTGATTGGAATCTTGAAAGGGGCGAAAAGCGGGCAGTGTATCCGATGCGGCGAAATGTCTCACCGGGCCGTTCTTCTGAATCCAATCAGCATGCGACTCGTGGCTTTTTTTTGGGGGGGCCGCTGGTTTGGGGCTTGTTTGGACGTTGGCGATTGGCGACTAGTCGTAGGGCCACAGGGCCACAGGGCCACAGGGCCACAGGGCCACAGGGCCACAGGGCCACAGGGCCACAGGGCCACAGGTGAAGATGTAAATGTTTGGTTAAGGATCGTCTGGGTAGTCAGGCGATTTTTAGGTCGTGATCGGACTGGCTCAAGCGATCGTGCCACCGCCGCACTTGCTCGGTTTGGGTGCACCCGCCCGCGAAGTGGGTGTTCCCCAAATCTTCGATGAACCGACACGCGGCGAACCCTGCCCGCGTCTGATCGTAATCGGCCACCCACTCTCTTCGTTGCTGCATTCGCTCAGCCGGGATGGGCCACACTCCTGGACGGGGACGAATGTGTTTCGCCATTCCGATCCGCCAAGGCTTGGGTGAAACGCGTGCACGAAAACAATTTTGGTTGAAACACATTCGGACGTACAACGGATCGGCGCCGATCGCGGTGAAGAACTCTCGCACCTCATCACTGCGTGGGTCGAATGTTTGGTGCATGACTAAAATGCGCCAACCGTTGGGCGTTTCATAAAGACGCATCCGCCAACTTGGATGCCGGGCAACAAATTGGTCCAGGCGTTTTCGAGCGTGTGCTTTCGCCGAACCGCGAATCTTTAAAAGCAACGCATGGATCACACCGCCCAAGATCACCGCTAGCAGGAACGATGCCGCAGCAACCATCCACACCGGATGTTCTACACCGGCACGCAATGCGATGGCCAGTAAGGCAACGAACGATACGATGAACACAGCGACATAGTACCGGCACCCGCCAGCTTCGGCGGCATCAATGTCAGCAAACAAGACATCGGGGGTGTTCAAGCACAAGGCACCGTAACTGTTGCGGGTCAGTACTGATTCGCCTTGTCGATCAATCACTTCTTCTCGGATAGGCAGTCCATCGGCTCCGTTGTAAGGAACCTTCGGTTCCCGCCGCAGAACCGATTGACCCGCTTGGGCAGCCTCCGCAGCTTGACGAGCCCGTTGTTCTGCCGCAGTTTGGGCATCGGCTTGGCTGTCGTTAGACCATCCAAATCGACGAAGCGTTCGATAGCCTTTTTCAGACTTGTACTTCGCTGTCGCTTCGGCCCAGTAGTTGGGGACAATCATGGCGTCATTCTCGAACCGATTTTCAATTGAACAAGCGAGGTAACTGGTGGCCGTGTCTGGTACCAGGTGGCCGTGCCTGCCAAATTCAAGTTAGCCTGAGTCTCGCTGACTTCAAATGATATCGTTTTCAGAAGCTGGGCTGGATCACGGGAGCGTTTTTCTTAGCCTCGATGATTTCGCTGGTCGCTACTTCAGCAGTCGCCCGTCTTGACTATCACTCAACTGGTAGACGGACTGAGCGGCGTTGATGGCTTCGTAGCGGTAACGCGGATCCGAGATCAATCCACCAGCGCCGTCGGCGGTAAGTGGGGTTCGTGTAGGCGCGTCCCAGGCCAAGCGGTCCTCGGAATCCACTTCTTCGATGTGTTCCAGCAGAATTCGCCGGACCTCGAAGATTGCTTTGCCGGTCATGTGGATGTTCGTATGGCTGGCATCGATCACCAGTTCACTTTGTACGTCGTCCATCTTGGCGCTAGCGTATTCGACCACACCATCACCGCGATGCTTACGCCCGGCCAGCAAAGGTGGGTCGTCGAGTACGCCGACGATATTGTGGAAACGAACTTGCGACGCCTTCTTGGCGCGTAGCATGACTGGGAAGATTGGCGAATCGGGGGCCAGTGAATCGACCGCATTGGCTTCCGTCAGCAATCGAGTGTCGCGGAAGAAGCCAGGGTTGGCGCGCGTCAACCGAGTGCTGGTTGAGACCGCCATCTTAGGAAGCTTAATGACCTTGCCGGCCAGCCAACGCACGGTTGTGTTCGCTAGATTGCTGCCGCGATGGGGTGTCCCAATCGTGATCACTCGGCTGATCGACTTGTTAGGTCGGAAGTCGAGCGCGCTGACAAGCTTGTTGACGTCTTGAGGTGGGCCACGCAGTTTTTCGCGAGGTTGATCGGTGATCAGATTCCAAAAGTCATCGCCACTGTCGATCGTCTGCATGCGCGAGATCAGACCACCCATGCTATGGCCGACCAGAACCATGTTGTCGATCGCGCGATCTTGCCCGGTCGCGTCGAAAGTTTGACGCATCGCAAAAAGGTCGCTGCGAAGTTGGGTTGCGCTAATCCAGAACGGTTGCCCGGATGGATACAAGTAGAACCAAAATTGATACCGCTGGCGGATTTCAGGAAAGCTACGCAGGTCATTGAACATGTCCATCCACGTCAACGGCGATGACCACAACCCGTGCACCATCAAGACCGGGATTCGGTTGGGATCGTAAGGTTCAAGCATGTACAAGCCACGCTTTCGTTGGGCGTCGTCCGGATCAAGCAAACCCTCGGTCGCTCGGTCGCGTTTGCGATACTCGTCGGAATCCAGGAAGTACGCCAGTGGTGTTGTCAGGTCCGTTTCCAAAGGGACCCAATCGTCCGCCAATTTGATTTGGTTGGCACGCAGCGGATCGAAGAACTCAAGCACACAAATGGGCGTTTCTTCGGGAGAGTCGTTGGACATGCCCGATCCCGCCGCTGGCAAACCGGGCACGTTGTATGCGGCGAGCTTAGTGGTCGATTGCGGCGATAGTAGATCGTGGTTTGCGACTTGCTGGTTCCCCGGACCGGTCCCGGTAGAGCATCGCAGCAGTGCGGTCACTGCGTACGACAGGCCTTCGGGGTAGTACTTTTCGCGACCGTCTTCCTTGCCACGTGGTTTTCGAACGGCGACCAACGGCACACCGAGTCCGAATGTGGTGTGTCGGTTCCGCAGGGTTTTGATATCAAAGTCGCTGACGAATTCGTAGCGATCAAATTCATCCGGCTTCCACGCACCTCGCATTTCGGTACGGATCACAAACTTGCGGTCGGCCGTTTGGATGGTATAGGTTTGACCGGGACGCAAGCGGTTTTCGCTGCAGAGGACCCGCAAAAGGTCTTCGAGAGATTCGTTATAGAGGTCGCAAACGGCGCGGAATTGGGGGTCGTATTGGTTGCGAACATCGGCGAGTTGATCGCCAAACAGGTATCGGTAACTCGTCGTTAACGCGATCCCGTAATGGTTCATCGCGTCGCTGCTTTGCCCGTGGCGTTCGGCTTTTTTGCCTTCGACGTATGCCAGTTCACTGACGGCATAGGTCAGTTCAGAATCCAGGTGTTGGTGATTGAGTGAACGCAACTGATTGATGCATACGTCACAGTTCGCGTCGTACGTTTCACTCAGTCCGTACCGGCGGAGCGTGCCCTGGGTCCGCTCGCTGATTTCGGGGCCTTTCCACTGCATTAAGTGCAAGGAACTTGCCAGGGCGTTGTCGCGAATCGGGCGACTTTGCAGATATCGGGCCGTCGCACAGCCATTGGTGGTGCTTAGGATTCCCAGCAACAGGATTGCCCAAGCCCAGTTTTGTATCCATGGTCCGACGCGAGATTTGCGTTCTACCCCGGTGTTTTGGCTTGCGAATGCGGTATCGGCGCATCGGTCCACTTGGATCGATTGGGGGCAGATCGCTCGTTTCGCTATCCAGGAACAGAACATGCGAGCGACGGTAGTGAAACTCGCCGATCGGCGTCAATTGAGGATCGAAAACTCGAACACTGTCCAGCCATCGCAGCGATCCCAGGTTACCTCACCCCCCAAAGCCTCGGCCGCTCGCTGGACCACCGAGAGGCCTAGACCAAGACCCTCGGGTTTGGAAGTCACGAAAGGCTCGAAGAGGTCGGACTGAACCTGTTCGTCCATCCCAGGGCCATTGTCACGAATCTCAAAGCGGATAGAGCCATCGGGGTGCTGTTTCGCGCTGACTCGCACTTCATTGCCCCCCGCCTGCATCGCGTTATGCACCAGATTCGTGATCGCAGCGATCCAGGTAGGGCCGTCAGCAATCGTTTGGGTACCGATGTTTTCGTCCCAAACCCAATTCAGCTTCACATTCCAGTGTTGGGTGATCGGTGCCAGGCTGGTCCGCACCTCGTCCCAGCAAGCTTGGATCTCGGCAGGTTGTCGGCGGGCCTCCCGACCGGACGCGGCCAGCAGCAGACGATGGACATAGTCTTCCGCCTGTTCAATTTGGCTGATCGCGACGTCGAGTGTGTCATCCTTGGGCCTCGCATCCCGATCGTCAGAATCGGCTTCTTGGGAATCCGCCTGGGCGGATTGTGATTCAGCCGTGCCGTTTTGCTGTGACGGGCAAACTTGAGCGTGCAGTTCGACGGCCATCCTGGCACCAGTCAAGCTGTTTCGCAATTGATGAGCCATGCCGCCAGCGATCTGATGCAGCAGTTTTTGGCTCTGTTGTCGGTTCACCTGTTTCCAGAGTTGGTCGAGTTGGCCTGACATTTCGTCCACGGCAACACCAAGCCGACCAATTTCATCGACTGGTTCTTCAGCAATTGTGGCCAGTGAGGTTGGGCCCGTTGAATTGGTACCCGTTGAATTGGTAACCAGTGAGTTGGAGGCCAGCGATCGCCCCGATTGAAAATCGCCCGCCGCTACGGCCTCGACGCGTTTTTGCAATCGGCTGATGCGTCGGACCAACCATGATGTCAGCCATAAGATCATCGAGCTCAACGCGAAGATGGTTGAGAAGCCAGTCACTAGCGGAAGCCAAGCCGCCCGTCGCCGGTCAGCGGCAAGTTGACGTTGATCGAACAGGACGGCAACTTGGTCCACGCGGTCAGATCGTAAAGGGCCACCGTCGACTCGAAATCGCACGACGTCGTAGCGTTCCGAATCGACCGTGACGGTGTCCGATTGCAGATCGTTGGCCGAGACAGCCAGTGTGCGATGCAGAACGGATCCACCACGGCTTAGCGTGACAAGGTCAGTTTGAGTTAACTCGGCGAGTGACTTCAGAACGATCGCGTTGAGCGGGAAGTTGGCTTCGGTCAGTGTCCGCTGCATCGCCGCCACGCGATTGTTACGCTCTTCCGCTGCCCAGCGATCACCCAACGTGTAGGAAGCAAAAGCCACAATCACTGCCGCGAACAATGCTGTCGCAACGATGGGGCCCAGTAAGCGGTACCGGAGCGAACGGTAGTGAGGAGTCAGTGGCAAAGGTATTTTTCGAGGTTTGAAAAGTGTCGGTGAGGGAAGCGGGTGGGGCTTTGAAGATCAACCACGGGAAACGGGTGGTGCTATACCGGGCTGAATTTATGGTCAAAAAGTAATGTGACGAGCTAATTCGCTTCGGCGAGACTATGTGGCTCGTTACCTAGGACATTAAGACCAACTGGGCAGCAAAGCACCAGCCGAAGCGGAAATTCCCTGGAAATCAACTCACTCGACATAGGTTAATTGCTGGTCGGTGATCGGCCAGGATGGGCGAAAACCGATCGCCTGAGTCTGGCCGTTGAGGCGGCAATTTGGCCAGTTTTGAGTAGTTTCAATGCCTAGCGTCGCCATTTAGGAGCCTTCAATACCTGACAAAGTCGCGGGCAAACCATCGGCAGCCGTTCGAATGGGATCGACGATTGATGATCCAACATGTCGTTGCCGCTTGGGCGAAATCACCGTGAATCGTGTGGTTTTTTGTTCTCGATCGGTTGGTTGGACTACGTGTCAGAATCGACGTGGCGTCTAGGCATTCGTCCGAATGGCACGAAAGCTGCAAGGATTGGGGGCGACGACCATTCGTCGACCGTATTGATACCGCCGTTGTTCGTTTTGCTTTCCAACGCAATGCCTATCGCAAATGTGAACGCTGTACCCACTCGTGCTGACGCAGCGAACGACCGGTCAATCAAGAATCGCGAGACTGGTGAATCTGTGACACAACCAATCCTCCAAACTGATGCGGGCCCGGAGTCGATCTCCCGCCCGGACTCAGCCTGCTGTCGAAAGTCCTTCATGCCGAAAGTTCTTGTCGTAGACGACGATCGAACAATCCTGTTACTTGCCGAGAAAGCTCTCTCAACCGTCGCAGATGTGGTCACGGCTGAAAGTGCCGAAGCGGGACTTGAGCTGATTCGATCCGGTTCTTTTGATACCGTGTTGCTGGACATCCAGCTACCTGATCGAAGCGGGTTGGCTGTTTATTGTGAGATACGCGAGTACGATCATCGCTTGCCGGTTATTTTCATGACCGTCGAAGCGGCCAGCCACACGGCGATCGAAGCGATGCAGTTGGGGGCTTTCGATTATCTAGCGAAGCCACTGTCTGTCGATCCGCTGCGAGACCTTGTCGAGAAGGCTATCGAGCAGCGTCAGCTAAGTAGCGTTCCAGTTGCAATTTCAGCGGATGAAGAAACGCCTGATGACTCCAGTGAGTTATTCATCGGGCGTAGCAAATCGATGCTAGAAGTTTTCAAAGCAATCGGACGTGTCAGCAAACAAGATATGCCGGTCCTGATTCGCGGCGAGAGCGGCACAGGTAAAGAGTTGGTCGCCCGCGCTCTTTACCAATACAGCCGTCGAGCTGATGGCCCGTTCTTAGCGGTGAACTGCGCCGCTCTTCCGGATAACCTGCTTGAAAGTGAGTTGTTTGGGCATGAAAAAGGTGCGTTTACCGGAGCTGAATCCAGGCGGATTGGTAAGTTCGAGCAATGTAACGGTGGCACGTTGTTTCTCGATGAGATTGGCGACATGGCACCCACGGTTCAGGCGAAGGTCTTGCGTGTCTTGCAAGAACAGCGTTTCGAACGGGTCGGCGGTAACAACGAACTGAAGACGGACGTGCGGATCTTAGCGGCGACCAACCAGCCGCTGGAGCAAATGGTTGAAGACGGCGAATACCGCGAAGACCTGCTGTACCGGCTCAACGGCGTGACGATTGAGTTGCCACCGTTAAGTGATCGGGACGGCGACGTGAAGCTGTTGATCCAGCACTTTTTGACTCAGGCAAAACGGGAGCTAAACAAACCCAACCTCGAGGGCCTTGCGCCACAAACTGTGGCGTTGTTGACGTCCTACGATTGGCCGGGGAATGTGCGTCAGCTACGGGCTGTGATTCGCCGATGTGTGCTTGACTCATCGCTTCCCGTTGTCGGTCCCGATATCTTGCCGCGGAACATCCAAGCTGCGGCGTCGGCGCATGATGATGGGGTTTCGCGAGACGCGTCGGGCCCACGCAACGATGGCCTGGCGATTCTTGTTGAACGATTGTTACAGGAACGATCAACGAACATCTACGCTGAGTCAGTCGAGTACATGGAGCGGCTGGTCTTGCTGCGTGTGCTACAAGAAACCAGTGGCAATCAAAGCCAAGCGGCGGAACTGCTGGGGATCACGCGAGGCAAGTTGAGAGACCGAATTAGTACTTACAACATTGTTCTCGAAAGCGACGTTGCGATCAAAGATTGATTGTTTCGTATGGCAGTTAGACCGCCAATTCATATCAACAGGAGATTATTGTGACAGACGAAATGGTCCAGCGATTCTCAGTAGCGCTGGCGAGACTGGCGGGCGACGAAGAATTGTTAATCGCGATGGCGACGATGGTAACCGACGATGCTCCTGAAGTAATCCAGCGACTCGAAAAACAACTGCAGCAGACCGAGATGGAAGAGGCCGCAGCGAGTGCGCACAAGTTGAAGGGAATGCTAAGCACTTTCGAGACGGATTCTCCAGTAGCTGAATTGGAAGAAGTGGTTCTTGCCGCACGTGGCGGGAATGATCGGCAGGCGAACGAATCGTTTCAGGCATGTCGCACGCCAATCGACGAACTGTTGCGAGAGATCGCGGCATTAAGAAGCGAGTGAACATCCCGGTTACGTGTATTACACAATTAGCGGTACCGGGTTTTTTCGTTTTGAGTAAGCAAGTTAGAAACTTTGCTTGCTCTTTCACTATGCAGAAAACTGCGAACTGAAATTGAGTTGTCGATTTCTGTTGTCGCTCTCTGCCGTAAGTAAAGCGCAGCGTTTCTCTGCTTGTTCTCTGCACCCTTTAATCCCGCTGTTTCTGCAGTGTTCGTTGGAAAAGTGACATGACGGAATTGATCGACGCGAGTTTGCCCAACCAAAGTATGTCTGCGGAGTCGGTCGAGGAGCTGCGTGAGGCGAAGCGAATTCTTGAGCATCATGGGATCGCCGATCGGTTGACTGAGTTGGTTGGTGCGCCGGTGACCGCATCGTTAAGGATGCTTCCTGATGTAGCGGAAAAGGCGGTGTATGCGGCGATCGACAAGTCATTGACGGTCGCGTTGGACGTCGCATTGCGGACTCTTGGTGATGACTCGGTAAAGTCAGGTAAGCCTCGTTTGTTGACCCATAAGTTGCTAGCGGGTTTATCTGGAGCGGCGGGAGGCGTCCTGGGTGGTGCGACGATCGCTGCAGAGCTTCCTGTGTCGACAGTATTGATTCTGCGCAGCGTTGCCGATATCGCTCGAAGTGAAGGTGAAGACCTTAGCGAGGTCGATACGCGATTGGCTTGCCTGGAGGTGTTCGCATTGGACCCAGGGAAGAAAAACAGTTTGGACGATGACACCGAAATGGGGTATTTCGCTGTCCGTGCAGCAATGGCAAAGCAGATCCGCGACGCTTCGCAGTATGTACTTAAGAATGGGATGTCCAACACCGCCGCCCCGCCGCTGGTCAAGCTTGTTTCCAAGATTGGGGAACGGTTTGGTTTGGTGGTCAGTGAAAAATTGGCCGCGCAAGCGATTCCAGTAATCGGTGCCGTTGGAGGTGCTTTGATCAATAGCTATTTCATTGATCACTACCAAGACTTAGCTCGTGCGCATTTCACAATTCGGCGTCTGGAACGCACGCATGGTGAAGCGGTTGTGCAGGAAACGTATAACGGGCTTCAATCTTGAATGATGTGTTAGATGCCGATCCGCGATTGTTAAACCGTCCCAACACGCTGGTTCTATCCTATCTCGGTATCCGGCGTGCGATTGGCGTGAGTGGTCTGTTGTTGCCTATCGTGCTAGGTCCTGTTGGCTTGCTCTTCGGGATTGAAATTCAGGACAACATGAGCAGCTACTACCACACCCCGCTGCGAGACATCTTTGTCGGCACTCTGTGCGCAATCGGGATTTTTCTGTTTTGCTACCGCGGTTATGATTTGGTTGAAAATTGGACGGCCAACTTAGGTTGTGCGTCCGCGTTGGGGATAGCGTTGTTTCCGTTGGATATCAATAGCGACCCACTACTGCAAAAATCGATCACGGGCTACTTACATACATTCAGTGGTGGCGTCTTCTTTCTCACGCTTGCGTTCTATTCCCTGTATCACTTCCCACGCGACTCTCGGAAGGAGCAAGAGCCACATCTCTTTGAACGAGCACTGATCTATCGTTCAAGCGGTTTAGTGATTCTGGCTTCGATGCTAGCGATGGGCGGCTACCTCTTCTGGCTCACACCAGCTTGGAAGCAAACCTTCAACGACTACAACTTCTTGTTCTGGATGGAATGGATCGCCGTCTGGTCATTTGCGGCGGCTTGGTTGGCAAAGGGCCGTACCGTGATCGCTGATATTGCCGTTGATGTGTTGGCGTATTCGAGCGAGTTGGTTCTTAAGCGTGAGAAGAGCCCAAGATGAGAACGGGGAAATGTCGATGTGGGAACCGGATTTTTTTTGGTAACTCGGTTTGTCTGAATTGCCAAGCCGCGCTCGGTCGCTGCGATGCGTGCAAATCGCTTACGAGCTTCGTTGCGGTTGACTCTCTTTACCAATGCGATGCGTGCAATGTGAAACGCAAACCGTGTGGAAATCGCGATAGGTTCGGATGTAACTCGTACATCGCCGAAAATGCCAAATTCTGTCATTGGTGCGGATTCACCACCACGATCCCAGACCTTAGTGTGCAAGCCAACGTAGCGAGATGGTCTGCATTGGAATCGGCCAAACGGAGGTTGTTGTTGCAATTGGAAAGTTTGGCATTGCCACCGTTTGTAGGCAATCTGCAACAATCGCATCCGCTGACGTTCCGGTTCCTCGATGATACGACAGACGACCAAGGCGAGTTTCAAAAGACGGTGACAGGCCATGAGTCCGGGCAAATCACGATCAACTCAAAAGAGGCTGACAGTGTGCACCGTGAACAGTTGCGGGTCCAACTGGGGGAACCACATCGGACCCTGATTGGGCATATGCGACATGAAGTGGGCCACTACATCGACTGGGCGTTGGCTAGCCAAATTGCTGCACCGGAGTATCATCAGTTATTTGGTGATCCGAATGCGATCAATTACGACGAGGCGTTGAAACGCTACTATGCGCAAGGGGCACCGCAAAAGTGGGCGGATCAACACGTCAGTTGCTATGCGACGATGCATCCTTGGGAGGACTTTGCGGAAACCTGCAACGCCTATTTGGACATTATGGCAATCGCCGAGACTGCCAACGATCAATCGATGGCCAAGCTCGATCTGTCACCCGGTTCAGATTGTGATGCACTCGTCGCGAGTGTTTTAGAAATTGTGGTGGCGGTCAGTGAGTTCAATAGCGATCTTGGGTTGCAGCCATTGCTTCCCGAACGTTTGCCCCCGGCGGTGATGAAAAAGCTTGGTTATATCCATTTATTGCGTGGCCGATCGTTGGAGGCGAGCTAGTTCTGATTGATCCCGACGAGACTTTCTTTGTCCACAGTCGCACGATGTATCCAATTGATTTCAATGGGCACCACTACGAGTCAGTGCGACCAAGAGTTAGAATTCACGCTAGAAATTGCGACACAAAAAGCAGTATCACTTGGAGACCAGTCGTTTGAACAAAGTGTCGGAAACCTCAGCGAAAGAGACTCTTAGCCCCCTGGTTGTCGGGGTAGGAGCTTCGGCTGGTGGCCTGGAAGCGTTCCAGGAACTGCTTGCTGCGATAGGGGATTCGCCAGGTTTCGCCGTCGTCTTTGTTCAGCACATGGATCCAGGTTCGCGGACCTTGCTTCGAAGCTTGCTGGAATCCAAAACGTCGATGGACGTGGTGGATATTGGCGGACGTAAAAAGCTCAAGCCAAACGTTGTTTATCTGTGTCCACCCCAGACGACGTTGGAGTTGAAAAACGGATTCATCCGAACTGCAAAAACCGATTCGGCAGCGAAAGACTCCGGCGTAAGTTTGGCAGCGGAAGCGAATCGCCAATGGTTAGCCATCGATCATCTTTTTCATTCTATTGCTGAAGACCAAGCGGATCGCGGTATCGGTGTGATCTTGTCCGGTGGGGGCAGTGACGGCACGCTGGGATTGAAGGCAATTAGCGATCGTGGAGGGTTGACCTTTGCCCAGGATCCAGCCACCGCAGCGCATGACAGCATGCCGCGAAGTGCGGCGACGACCGGGGTCGCTGACCATGTGCTCTCTCCCGCACAAATTGGCACCGAGTTGCTACGTTACGCCAAACACCTAGCTGAGGTGGGCGATGACGAGACTTTGAAGCGGACCCGGCACGAAGTAATCGAGGCAATTCCTGCGATTACCGAAACGCTATTGAAGGTTACCGAGCACAACTTTCAGCACTACAAAATCACGACGCTCTGTCGACGTATCCAGCGACGCATGCAGGTGCTGCAGATCAGCGATGCCAGCGTTTACGTCTCGCATCTGGGAAACCATGAAGAGGAAGCACAGGCACTCTTTCGAGAATTGTTGATCGGAGTGACCCACTTCTTTCGTGATCCAGAAGCGTTCAAAGTGCTGAGCGAATCGGTACTTCCTAAGATTTTTGCGAATCGTTCCAGTGAGGACAGTGTCCGGATTTGGGTCGCTGGGTGTGCGAACGGATCGGAAGCTTACACGTTGGCGATTTTGTGTCGTGAAACGATGGAGCGACTGAATGTTTCGCCGGAGGTGCAGATCTTTGCAACCGATATTGATGAGCGTGCCTTGGAAGTGGGGCGCGCCGGGGTCTATCCACTCGGCATTGAAGAACATGTTTCGCCCGAACGATTGAAACGGTTCTTTTTCAAACGAGGGAAGCGCTACCATGTGACGAAAGAAATTCGCGAATTGGTGCTCTTCTCTTCACACAACCTGATTAGTGATCCTCCGTTTTCTCGCCAGGACTTGATCTGTTGTCGCAATTTGCTGATCTATCTCGGATCACATCTGCAAAACAAATTGATTCCGCTATTCCACTATGCCTTGCGACCAGCAGGCTATTTGTTTTTGGGGCCCAGTGAAACGATCACTACCCACGGCGAGCTATTTCGGCCACATGACGGGAAGCACCGTATCTCGCAGCGTAAGGGCACCGCGGTGGGCTCGTCGGCACGATTGCCATTGCGAAATTCACTGCTGCCAACGGCCGCTGTGGATTCGTCGCAACCAGACAGCGAGACTGATTTGACGTTGATGCGTCAACGTATCTTGTTGGACGAATTTGCACCTAAGTCATGTGTCATCGACGCAGACGGACAGGTTCTGAATTCTGATGCCGACATGAATAAGTACTTGTCCGTTGGTGGTGGCGATTTTCATAATAACGTGGTCAAAATGGCCGCCAAGGGTTTGCGGATCGGCTTGCGCGCGGCAATCAGCGAAGCCAGCAAGACGTTGCGTAAGGTTCAGCATGAGAACATGTCGATCCGCGACGGCGACAAGACTCAAGAAGTCATGGTGACCGTTCAGCCGATGCCTATGTTAGGCGAAGACGAGCAGTTGTTCATGGTCGTCTTCCACGATGTTGGTTTGCCCATTGACCGAACAGCAGTGGGGGCAGCGGAAGTTCCGGATCGTGATGATGCCGACTCGATCATTACGCAAATGGAAATGGAGTTGCAAACCACGCGAGACGATCTCGAGCGAACCATGCAGGACATGGAGGCGACCAACGAAGAGCTCAAGTCGTCGAACGAAGAACTTTTGTCGATGAACGAAGAGTTGCAATCGGCAAACGAAGAACTGGCGACTTCCAAGGAAGAAACTCGCGCGAGTATCGACGAAGTGGCCCGCGCCCACGCGACAATGGAAAACCTGCTTCGTAGCACCCAAATTGCGACCGTGTTTCTGGACGCAGCCGGGCTGGTGCAGTGGTTCTCTCCTTCGGCCAGTGAAATCTATAACCTGATTCCAACCGACATCGGACGTCCGCTACGTCATATCACGCACAATATGCTTGAGATGACAGGCATCAACATTGGGACTAAACAGTCGTCGGCAAATGCGAACGCTGCAAAGCCAACGCTACCCAAGGAAGAAGAAATTCAGCGTGATGACGGACGCTGGTACCTGCGTCGCGTGCTACCGTTTCTTCGTGGTGATAAGCCCGACGGCGTGATCTTGACCTACATTGATATCACGACCCAGAAACAGGCTTCGGTAAGGCAGGCTACCGAGCATAGTGTTGCCGAAATCTTGACCGCCGCTGAATCGTTTTCAGATGTCAGCCAAGACATCTTGGATTCAATCCGAACGTCACTCGGTGCTGACCTCTGTTCACTTTGGTTGGTTGATTCGAAGTCGCATTCTTTGCAATGTGAGAGCTTTTCGATTCAGCCCGGCGATGCGAACCTCGAGAAGTTTGCCGCCAAGAATAGTGGTGTGCAGTTTGCAAGCGGCGAGGGTTTGCCAGGACGGGTTTTGGCATCGAGGAAGCCGCAGTGGATTGTTGATATCGCCGAAGATCCAGCGTTCAAGCGGGTAGAGGCGTCTACGATTGGGTTGCGGACAAGCATGGCGATGCCGATCATCGTAGGGACAAAGTGCTACGGTGTGATTGAATTGTTCACATATGCCCAAATCGAACGTGATCGAGCGATTTTAGGCATGCTCCGTTCCGTCGGGCTGCAGATCGGGCAATTCATCAATCGCCGACGCCTGGATGAGCAATTGCGAGATCAAGAATCGCGAAAGTCGGCCATTATGGAAGCGTCATTGGACGCAATCATTACGATGGATACCGATGGACGAATTGTCGATTTTAATCCCGCTGCGGAGCGTACGTTTGGGTATTCGCATGCGGACGTGGTTGGTCGTTTAATGGCTGAAATCTTGGTGCCCGTCGAGGATCGGGACGTACATATCGACGGCTTGCATCGCTATTTGCAGACTGGCGAATCTAAGGTCGTCGGCCAACGAAGCGAGCTGACCGCATTGCGAGCGGACGGTAGTAAATTTCCTATCGAGATCGCGATCAATGCGGCGGTGACGCGACGCGGCGAACCGTTCTTCACTGCGTACCTACGTGATATCACCGCACAAAAACAGTTTGTTGATAGTATCCAAGACCGCGAAGCCCAACTGCGACGAGTTATCGACAACACACTCGGGTTCATCGGTGTGTTGAAGCCGGATGGAACCCTGTTGGAAGCGAACTCGCCAGCACTGCAAGCGGCCGGGTTGACTCGAGAACAAGTGATTGGCCAGAAGTTCTGGGATTTGTACTGGTGGAATTTTGACCCCGATGTGGTTGCCGAGCTAAAGCAATTGGTCGCAAGGGTCGCTGCCGGGGAAGCTGTTCGAAAGGATCTCACCTATCGAATTGTTGGTGATCAGCGGCGACCGCTCGATTTCATGATGAACCCGATTTTCGGTGCCGATGGGGAGGTGACACATCTGATTCCGTCCGGTTTGGATATCGATGACCGAAAACGCACCGAGCAAGAGCTTGCTGAATCCAAAGCCCGGTTCGATTTGGCTCTGGAATACGGCGAGATCGCCGTGTGGAGTTGGGACATGGGCAACAACGACGTTGTCGTGGACAACAACCTGCGTCGACTGTTTGGTTTCGAAGAAGATGCAAACGTGCATCTTGACGACTTCATGAACCGGATTGATGAAGCGGATCGTTCTAGGGTCCAGTCGGCGATTGAGTATGCGATCGAAAACGCGGAAGTGTTTGATGAGGAGTATCGCGTTAACCAATCGGCGGGTGTGACACGCTGGATGCGAGGTCGAGGACGAACGGAGCAATCGCCGGATGGCCGGGTCGATGACTTCTTTGGCGTCGTCGCAGACATCACCGCCCGAAAGCAATCCGAACAGGCAATCGAAGATTATGCTAACCGTCTGAAGATGGCGTTGAAGGCAGGTGGCTTGGCGGCTTGGCAATGGTCGCCGGGGCAAAGTTTTTGGACGAATGAAGTTTATGAGCTGCTAGGTGTTTCATCGGACCAAACTGCCGGTCCCGAGCTGATTTCGAAAGTGATTCACCCTGAGGATCTGAAACGTTTCCAAGAATGGTGGCAGGAAGCGGTCAGTGGCACCAAACCTTACGAATGCGAGTTCCGAATCATTCGTCGGGGCGAGATTCGTTGGGTTGTAGGTGTGGGGGAAGTCATTCGTGACGACGCCGGCAGTGTTGTGCGAATGGCTGGGCTTTACTGGGACTCGACTCAGGAGCATCTGCAAGCCAATGCGCTGCGTGAAAGCGAACAACGTGCGTTGCGAGCGAACGAGTCAAAAAGCGAATTCTTAGCAAACATGAGCCATGAAATTCGCACACCGATGACAGCGATCCTGGGGTACGCGGAATTGTTGTCTGAGCACGTCCAGGATGATGAAGGGCTACAGCATTTGGCGACCATTCGTCGCAATGGTGACTTCCTGCTTGAAATCATCAACGACATTCTTGATCTTTCCAAGATCGAAGCAGGCAAGTTGGAATTCGTTCCCGAACGGTTCTCTCCCCACAGTGTGATCGAGGATGTTCGCTCGATTATGGAAGTTCGCGCGAGCGAAAATGGACTCAGCTTGGAAGTAGAATATGAGACCGATCTGCCTCGAGAGGTAGAGAGTGACGCGAAGCGACTCAAGCAGATCCTGATTAACTTGGTGGGCAATGCGATCAAATTCACCAAGGAAGGCGGTGTGCGGATCACGATTGCCTATGACCAGCATGGACATCGTTCGTCAGATCAGCCTCAGCCTCAACCCCAATTGGAACTTCGGGTGATCGACACTGGCATTGGGATAACGGAGGACCAGCAGGAGAAGTTGTTCCAACCGTTCTCGCAAGCGGACGGAACAGTCACGAGAGACTTCGGTGGCACAGGGCTCGGTTTGGCGATCAGTCGACGCTTGGCGAGAATGTTGGGAGGCGACATTTCAATCCAAAGTAAACCGGGCGTCGGGAGCACGTTTACGGTTACCGTCGCTGCTGGCGTTGTAGACGACACGCTCGTCAGTGTTCCCAAAGCGGGAAGGTCAGCATCAAGCAACGGGGCGTTCGGTCCAGCGGAAGGCAGCGTCGCGATCAATTCCAATGCGATCGAACTGGGCTGCCACGTTTTGGTGGTTGATGACAGCCGAGACATTCGCTTCTTGAGTAAGCGAATTTTGACAAACGCTGGGGCTGAGGTAACCGAAGCAGAAGACGGTCAAGAAGCGATCGAGATTGTTGAGCGAGCGATGACATCAGCCGATGTTTTTGACATGGTCTTGTTAGATATGCAGATGCCAAAGTTAGACGGCTATCAAACGGCCAAGCAATTGCGGCAACTAGGGTTCGCCGGTCCGATTATCGCTTTAACAGCCGATGCGATGCATGGCGACATGAACCGATGCATCGAAAGTGGATGTAATGACTACCTTAGCAAGCCGATCGATGCGGGATTGTTGTTGAGCGTTGCTTACAAGCTAACGACGTAGTGTGCACGCGATGACGTAGTGTGCACGCGATAGAGAGTGGTGAAGTTAGCTATTTGATGAATGCCGAGATGAACTTAACCAACTTTTTGCGGTCGAATGGTTTGGTCACATAACCATCAAAACCAGCATTGGCACAGGCTTCTTCGGGTAGACCCCCCGCAGTCATCGCGATGAGGGGAACGTCTATGCCCTGTTCTCGAATCTCTTTAGCGGCTTCTAGTCCTGATTTGATAGGCATTTGTAGATCCATTAACACGATGTCGTAGGGTTCGTCTGATTCCGATGCACCGGAAACAAGTTCGACCGCCTGTTCACCGTCTCGTGCGATTTGAATTTTGCCTGCGATTCCAGCTAAGAAATGTGTCAGTAAATGAACGATCGATTCGGTATCGTCGACGATTAGGATGGAGATGGAATTCTCCCTAGGGCGTAAGCGTGGGTGGGGTGATGGTTTGAGCCTATGAATCATGGGTAGGACGAGATTCGAGTAGCTTGCATTACCATAAATGACATGAATAAAAACTTTTAAAGGCTATCGCTTCGCCACGCGGATGTTGATCCGACTATCATCCATTCAGGTATGCAATCGTGACGCTAAAAGTCGACAACAATACGGCGAATGGAGGAGTTGTTGCATCGCTTGAAAATCGGGTTCTGGCAATGCGATGGAAGGCAAACACGTGGCTATGACCTGCGTGGGGAATATTGCAGCAAAGGACGTGCCGTCATGTCGGCTCGCGCGTAACGAATCGGGGCCGAGTCGACAATCCCCTATCTGAATATGCGTTCTGTGACAGTTCTCCGTTCCCTGTCCGCTAATTAGGGCGGAACCGAAGCACCTGAAGCTAGCCGGGTATTCTTTCCGTGCATCTCGAATTGCAGCGGGGTAGCCCACAAAGTTGTTGGGTAAGCAGCCAGCGTGAACGATTGGCGGCCGATTGCCTGCGTCTCGCGGCGAAATCGGTGTCTCATTGAGCAATTGGCCAGCTTGATTGGAGTCAGTAGCCAATCTCCCGCTAACGAGCCTCGACCTGGCCGGGGAATGTGCGAAAACTTGAGAGTGGTCCGAAACCGGAACGGGCGCCCCCGATGTAGATGCAAGATTTAGAGCAGGCCGCCGAACCGATTCCCGAATGGCTGGTTGGAAGGCAGTCGTGCTGCGCTATCAGAGTTCTTCAAAGGAAGGCTAGCTCGATTGGCATGCACTTTGCGTCAAGTGTTTTCTCGTTACTGCGGATGATTCCGCACATGACCAAAACGAAGTATCAATTTGACCTAGTGTCGAACTACGACCAACCTGGAGAAACCAAATGAAGATTCTATCAACCTGTGCTGCCGCTGCTTTGATGTTCGCTACCGTTGGCTGTGACGAGTCGGCGCTTGATCGCGAGGCCGATGCCATTCGTGAACAAACCCAAGAGCAAGCAGAAGTCATCCGCGATTACTCGCAGTCCGCAGCCGACGCAACTCGCGACGCGACTCAGCATGCTGCCGAAGAAATTCGGGATCGAACGGACAACGCTTCGGAAGCTGTCCAGGACCGAGCCGAAAACAAGGCTGACGCTATCGAAGAACGTGGAGAGGAAGCTGCTGACCGAAAGGAAGTGGTAGGTGAAGAGAAGGCTGATGCCGTGGAAGATCGTGGCGAAGCCAAGGCAGACGCTCTTGAAGATCTAGACGAATAATCAAGTCTCATGCTTAAGTAGCAATTGCGACTGCATGCCAAACCACATTTGCAATGACCGTTAAGTCACTGCTGCGATAGCCCGGCTGTTCTTAGAAACAACCGGGCTTTTTTTGTCATGGATATTGCCGCAGACGTGCGTAAACGCCTCCGCCTGCTAACGAGGACGATGAACGTCAGTCAGGTCGATTTCCTGCCGCTTTAGCGTCATCGTCGAGGGTCGCCATGCCCTGTTCGGATTCCTTCAGCAGTCGTCGGTATTCTTCCTTGGCGTCTTCGCCGGCGCCTTCAGAAACGCTGCTGTTGCTAGCTGAGGAGTCGCAGCCGATGCAGAAACAACTAAGGGTCAGTAGCGTGCAAAGGGATAGAAGTCTGAGAGTCACAGGAGATCCACAAGTTAGAGATTAGAAAAGAACCGCAAAATCCGGTCAGTAAGAAAAGGCCTGCTTCCCGGGAGCGAGAAGCAGGCCGCTGGAAGTTTCAGATTGTCCGCCAAAAAGTAGGCTGAGCAGACGATCAAAACGAGGTTCTAGAACTCGGCGTCGATGACTTCTTTGTTCGCGCGGGTTCCGAGTGCTCCCCACAAGCCGTAGGGACTTGCAGATCCAGGCACACGGTTGCCACTCGTAGCCCATTCCACTACGGGCTTACCGTTTTGGTCGCCGGATTCGATCGAGTCGGTAATGAACTTCACGGCTCCGTCGCCCATCAGGACATGGCAACCACCTTGGTGACGACTGGAAGCGGTGTAGTAACCTTCGCCGCTGCCCTTATCCGACGTGCAAAGAGGTTTGTTTGGCGGGCTTGCGGTCATGAAGCCAGAGAACACCGCCAACGCGTCGGCCCAGCGATAGCCACGCACATTGATGGGTTCGTCGAAGGCTAGGTCGCCATCCCAAAACTGAGGGCGTTCCGGATCGACCATTCCGTCGCACGAGTTCGGTGGCTGGCTTTGCATATTCACGTAGGTGTCACGGTCAACGCCGACGGTACGGGCGTCGTGATCGCCCAAGTCAGTGGTGATTTCGCCGGCCATAATCGTATTCGCAAGACCGTCGAGAATGTCGCGGAACTTACCAGGGGCGGTTCGGATACGGAAAACTCCGCGGTGGCATGCTCGTACCTGTTCTGCCTTGTCATTGTTTGGCAGCGGTTTGCTGTCATCCCAGGGGCCACCCGTGATGTAGCGACCGACATCACCCATGCAAGCGGCGTAGTTGGTTCGGCCGAGTGAAGGCAAACCGAATCCAGGATCACTTGGGCATCGGAAGGTGCCAATGTTCGTTTCCCAAGGTTTGTAGTCGATGTTCGACGGGATTGGTCCCATGGCTGGGAAATCCACCGTGCCATCAGAATCGAAGTCATTCGGGTTGGAAATGACTTCCCAAACCGCTTGTTGTTCGATGAATGGCGTGATGCCGACTAGGAAGCTCAATCGCATCGAATTCGATTTGTTCGAGCCATGCCACCATTTGGTGATCGAAGCATCCATTGTTCCGATACCGTGGCCGGGCAGGTTCTTATAGGCACTGTGGTAGTTGTGGATGCCCAATCCAATCTGCTTGAAGTTGTTGCTGCAGCTCATCCGACGTGCCGCTTCACGAGCAGCCTGAACAGCCGGCAGTAGCAAGCCGACAAGAACGCCAATGATTGCGATAACTACGAGGAGCTCGACCAAGGTAAACCCCGGTCGGGTTGAGTAAGTCTTACGCATGAATTTATGTCCTGGGGAAAAGAGGAGATTTGCCCGCCTGGATGCGTTGGCTGCTCAATTTGCTTGACTTCAGTGCTTTTGTTACCGAAGGTGGCATAAGGAGGTTGCCGGCGTTAAATTGTTAATAACCGTCATGCAATGGCGGCAGGCTTGTAGTAGTCTTCTCCAGCTATCTCGCGATGGTGGCGAGAAAAAGAAATGGATTCTGCGATTTGCTTGTTTAGATCGGAGATCTTTTAAATCCCCTCACAATTTCTGACACTTCGGGCTGTTTTGTGGTGATTACCACTGCAGCCTTCGTGGAGTTGTTCGACCCGTTCTGCCGTGGGGTGGGGACAATGTTGATAACTCACAAGTTAAGGCTGAGTGCGTAATGTCGAATCCCAACGAAGTCAGCGACCAGTTCGTGAGCCTTCTGACCATTCATCAAAGCCAATTGAAGGGCTTCGTGTACTCATCTCTTGGGAATCGGGACGACGCGCAAGACGTATTGCAGAAGACAAATTTGACGTTGTGGAAGAAGGCGGCTGAGTATCGAACCGGCGAACCGTTTCTTCCATGGGCATTCGGGGTCGCTCGATATGAAGTGCTTGGATACTTGCGAGATCGAAATCGAGAGCAGGAGCGAGTGGTATTTCACACGGACGTCGTGGACTTGATGTGTGATGTCGCGGATGCCGAGATGGGACTTTGGCCAGATCGGCAATTGGCACTTCATCAATGTTTGGAAGAACTGGACGAGCATACGCGACAAGTTTTTGCGTTGCGTTATGCCGATAATCAATCGCTACAGCAGATATCTAAAACGACGAACAAGACAATCGATGCGATCAAAAGTCTGATGCTTCGAAGCCGTAAGACACTTCGGAAATGCATCGAGCACCGACTTATTTCCACCGAGGCGGTTTGACCTCACACATCCAGCAACAATTGCAACTTAGTTGTTCCATTGCCGTAAAACATGAACTCAATGAAACAAAGCCGCCGAGTCGAGGAGCTGCTTCAGGTTTGCCAAGAAGGTGAAGCTACATCGGATCACGTCAACGAGTTAAACGACTTGTTGCGAAATGATATTGAGTTGCGATTGGTGGCCACACGTTTTCTGCAACTCGATTCCATGTTGCAGGACGAGTTTCAGGTTCGAAATACAGCAACCCGCTGCAGTGTGCCGTCGGGCGCGGACGGAAACGTTATCGACACTGCACCTGTGACAGCTCGTTCCGACCGAGAGCGAGTGACCTGGTACGGCGCTTGGAAGCTCGTTTTGGCCGCGAGCGTTATCGGCTTTGCGGTGATTTATTCAACGCTGCTCTACAACAACAATCAAGCGTCGGTGCAATTCGCTAGCAAAAATTCGCGTCCGATTCTGACCAAGCCACTGGAATCGTCCGAGCTTGCGTTCGCGAACATCATGACGGTCACTTACCAAGAGAATGCACGCTGGGACAGCCAAGTTGCGATTGGGGACCAGATCGATGTGGGGCACTTGCGTTTAAACGCGGGGGTCGCCCGGCTTAACACAGCATACGGCGCGGTCGTCATTCTCGATGCGAGAGAAAGTATCGTTGATGTGGAGATCGAACCGGACCGCTCATTGACGGTTCATCAGGGAACGGTCTTTGCAAAAGCGTACGACCAAGCGATTGGTTTTGCTCTGCGTACACCCACCACGAGTGTTGTCGATATTGGCACCGAGTTCGCCGTCAAGGTCGAGCCGGATGGCCGAAGTGACGTGACGGTTCTGGATGGTGCGATTACTTGGTTGCCGGTTGATCGGTCAGTAATTCTCGGTCGCTCGATGCTAACGGCGGGTGGGTCATTGCGGTTTCGTTCCCCTTCGGATCCCCATGGTTTGCAGTTGGTTGATGCAGATGAACGACTACAAGAACTACGAGCGTTTACGTCTCGGGTCAACAGCCGAGAGAATGATGACCAACCCTTGGTTCGTGAATCGTTCGACTATCCTTTAGGCATTATGCGTAAAGACGAGGGAGGTAAGGGGTGGAAGGAACCGTGGTTCAAGCACAACAATTCAGTTATGGCACCCAGTGGGGTCATCCGTCGGGGCGGCTATTTGGTTGAACCGGCTTGGCTCGAGCCAAGTTCGCCGCGTTACACGGTTGTTTCTCTCGCGTCAGTCTCATCGAGAGAACTTGTCGAACCGATTGATCTATCCGCTGATCAAGATCTTTTCCTGAGCTTAATCATTCGGAAGCGTGTCATCGAAACCCCGCGTGATGAGCGTTGTGGAGGTGGAATTACGCTTCGAACTGGGTTCGACATCAAGCGATTCGAATTGAATATCGATATGCGTGAGCGTTTGACGCTCTTCAATGGCGAACGGTACTTTGGCGGTACCAATCTGGAGCCGGATACCACTTACTTGCTGGTCTTAAAACTCGCCTTACGCCGAGACTTGCCGGACCAACTTTTTGCGAGAGCGTATGCAGTGGACGATCCTCCCGCCGCAAGGGAGCCAATCCTTTGGGATGTCGCCAGCATGCCGTCTCATCAAGACGGAATCGTGGACCAGATGCGATTATGGTCGGGTGCCACAGCGATCGTTGCGTTCGATGAGATTCGAATAGGGAAAACTTGGAGTTCGGTCGTTCCTATTCGGCACTAGTTAATTGCGTTGCACCCGGCTCGCTGACCGCACGTAGGCTGACGAGAAGTCCTGCAAAGAACTTCGATTCGCTTTATTCTGCCTCTTCAATACGACTGCCTAAAACGGCGGCGAGGGGTCTCATGTTTGAGTATTGTTCGCACACCATTCGAGCTGCGATCAAGATAGGCACTGAAAGAAAGACTCCCATCATTCCCCACATCCATCCCCAAACAACTACGGACAAAAACACCAACACGGGACTCATCTCTAAAGACCGTCCCAGAATAGCAGGTGTGATTATCTGGCCTTCGATGGTGGTTAGCGTGACGTAGATGCCCGCGACCACGAAGGCGTAATACGCCGCCTCGAAATTAACCAGTGTTACTAGGAAAATAATCAACGCACCAAATAGTGCACCCACAATTGGGATGAAGTTGAACATGGTTGCCATGACACCCCACAGCACGGGAGTCGGCATTTCCAAGCCCCACATCGAGAGTCCTACGGCAATCCCCAAGCCAATGTTAATCGCGGTTACTTGTGCCAGGTAACTTCCGAGGCCTTCTTGAACGTTCTCGACGACCCCGATGAGTTGCTTCCGCGCGGTCAGAGTTGGCAACGCTCGCATGATGTTGCGAAGGAGATCATCACCGGTTGCCAGTAGAAAATAAAGAAGTACGCCAGCAACGACAAAGAAGGAGACTAAGTTTCCGGTGCCGTTAAGGATGTGAAGGTTCGTGCTCCATGCTGCGGGTTTGACTTCGACCGGAACCGGCTCGTTTTCGTCTTGCGTTGCATCAGTATCGGCTGTGGTCATATCGTCCGTCGCTCGGTTGAAGTATTCAACCTTTTCGATCACGAACGAGAGTCTTTCTTTTGCAATCGCAATGTTGGCCGGAGCTTCGCTGATGATTTCTCTCGCAGGATCAATCACTAAGTAAGTGCCGAGTGCCAGCAGTCCACATAGCAACGCCATAACCGCGGCAGCACTAACGCTGGGTGGGACCCCAAATTTCCTCGTCTGTCGGACGATGGGACGAAGGGTCAAATACGCGAACATTGCTGTTACGATTGGAACGAACAGCGAACGGGCAAAGTACATCGCGTACAGAACCAATAAGATCGCACAGATCCGGGTCGCAGTTGAGTAGACCTCAATTGACGCTATATCGGTGTCAGCATCTTTTTCGATTGGCAAAACGACCGCTACCGTGGCGGGATCAGTTTCAGTCGTCTGATCAGTCGATGGGGATGCGATTGCGTTCATGCGTCGGTTGCCGAGCTAATGTTCGCTGGTTTCGATTCGAGTTCGTCGTCCGGTTGACGGGATTCCCACTTCACGATCTTGTCGAACTTTTTCTTCAGCTCACCCGTGATTGCTGACAATTCGCCTCCGCGGTGCATGGAAGGTTCGGGCCATTTGTCTTTGACGCGATTTTCAAGATCTACCTGAAGTGAATGATCTTCAACTCGGGCGTACCCATTGGTGACAAGCGATTTTAGAACCGCGTCACACTCTTCGGATGCAATAGGTTGTTCACCCTTGACAGATTGAACGCAAATTTCAGCGAGCCGATCGAGCTGGTTCTCGATTTGGGGATTGAGTTGATTCATTAATTGGCCTTGAAGTAGGCGGTTGGGAAATTGGTGTCGGTACCAGGTGAAACCCTGACCCGTGCGAAAACGGGCCCGTGTGAAAACGGGGTTACCGAACACGAAAGAGTCTTTTTGGAAAAAGACGGAGGTCGCAATTAGTGTGCCGTTGATCAACGGTTTCCAGACTATGCGTCGATTTTGGAGAGTTAGGCAATTCAATAAAAAACGACCGCCCGGTAGGTACCGAGCGGCCGTGTGAGACTGCTTTCTCGAATCAGTGATTACTCGCTGTCGACATCGACATCGACTCCGTCACGATTCACATCAATATCAACGCGACCGTTTCGAAGACGTTCGCGATTGCTGCGTCGCTCGATGCCGTAACGACGGTCGAGTTCGTTCGTGAACTTGCGATCAGCAAGGTTTGGCCAGTGTTCCTGGTCAAAGCCTTGAGCTCCTTCAAGCTGCTGCTGGGTGACGTTTAAAACCATCACGTAATCATCGTTGTCGTCTGGATCAGGCTGAACCTTGAAAGCATCGAAAGGGACTGCGAACAGTTTGTCGCCGACCCCCAACAGGCCTCCGTAGGTGACCGCAGCGTAGCGAACTTTCCCGCTTTGGCTGTCCAGAGCGATATCGTTGATCTCGCCAACGCTTTCGCCTTGGGAGTTCTGAATGTTCATCCCGATAAGCTGGCTAGCACGAATACTGTGGCCGCTTGTTTTGGTATCAAGCTTTCCTGCGCTCAGACCATTGGAGTTAGCAGCAGCTTGCGGTCGATTTGCCTTGTCGTTTGCCGTGGTATCCGCTTGGGCGGTCACGGACGTCATCGCCAAGCAAGCGATTGCAAGAATTGCTGAAGCGTATTTCATTTGGCTGTACATGTCTTTGATCCTTGGGGGAGGAGTTTTGGATTCAGTGTCTTGTAGTGTGATGCGAGCGACCGACGGCCGCAGGCTTTGTTTAGCAGTTGCAACTTGATTCGAATTCTTGCACCTGTTTTTCAGCGTCTTCTTTGGCACATCCGTACTTTTCTTGCACCTTGCCAACCAGTTCTTCTCGTTTGCCATCAATGACATCCAAGTCGTCGTCGGTCAGGTCGCCCCACTTTTGTTGAGCTTGGCCCTTGACTTGTTTCCATTGACCTTTGATTTGATCCCAATTCATTCTGTCTCTCCCGTGTGTGAGTATTGATTCGCGAGCGACATTGATCGCCGCGTCGTTTAGCAACTGATGCTAAGCTGATACCACTTAAGCGAAGCATGTCGCGTACCAACGACGGGCAATCGACAATCATTCTCGTTTTGACGACGTTTAACTGAATCGTTGTGGCAAGGATTTGATTGCTGTGGCGGGTACGCGTTCAGCGTGGTGGTTTGGCTGGCAACCCAATGCCACCGTCGCGTTTAGGGCTAGCGCGTGACGAAGAGGCTTTCTGCCTACTCTGCAGCCGGTTCATCGCGGTTGTTGAACCGTGCCGGCGGACTGGTCGCCTCGATTGCAACAATGGGTTCCAGGATCCGATAGCGGTGCGGGGCACCTTCGGGAACCAGCCATGAGTCGCCAGCGGTGAGCGTAGCGGTCTGTCCGTCGAGATCGAGTTCTAGGACGCCGCTAATAAGAATCCCCACGGTCTCGTATTCTCGGGAGCGTGTTTCGCAGTATTCGCAGACATCGTGTTTCCAACGACGCATCGAAACTTGCTTGCCAGTTGCCAGGTAGTCCTGGCCCATGTCGCCCGTTTCGGCAGCATGGTTGGAAATAACTTGAGGGATATCCATTTTCAATTCCTTTGAGTGTGTGTTGTTTGCTTGAATGTCGGATGGGATGAAGTGCCGCAAGCGATGTGCCGCATCAGGACACGAAAACGGTCCAACTTTGCACAAACCGACAGATGCTTGGTGATGACGCTAATTCGTGCAGGTGAGCAATCGGTTCCGCTGGTGCCACACCGCCGGCATCAAAGAGACGAATCGCAAGACGTCAATATTCGCTGCTTGGTTGGAAGATTGGCGTTCGCATGGGTCGTTTACCTTCCAGTAATTGAAGTCTTAGCATCGGCGAGAGTGGTGGCACGCCGTTTGCCTTGTCTGGCAATCGAACAGTTAGACTTTCTTGCGAGCAATCCATGACCCGTTACTTATCACTGCTTTTCCTTCTTTTGATGATCGCGCCGCTCGCTGCCCAGCAGGAGCAGTCCGATGCGGAGGAATCCGACGACAATTCCCCTTCAGCGACAGTTTCTGTTGACGATGTCGTGGAGGACTCGTCTATCGAAGAGCGGTTGTCGGAGGTGTTTACTGCGTCGGGCTGGTTTACCGACATTTCAGTAGTCGCGGACAATGGAATCGTGACGATTGAAGGGACCAGTGACAGTGAAGAGCACAGCCAATGGGCAACGAATGTCGCTCGGAAGACCGAAGATGTGATCGCGGTGATCAATAAGCTGGAAGTAGAGTCGGTTGTCGATCTGTCTACGAGCAAAGACACGGTACAAAAGAGTCTCGATACTTTGTGGCAGGACTTTCTGGTCCGTTCGCCACTGCTTGCCGCCGCGGTTTTGCTGCTTTTTTTGACCGGATTGTTCGCGAAGTTCGTCGCCTGGGTCGTTTCGACGGTCTTTGCGAATCGCAAGATTCGAACCAGTTTGAAAGACTTGATCCTTCAACTTACGTCGATTGGTGTGTGGGTCGTTGGATTGCTTGCTGCGGCGGTGGTTGCTTTTCCTGGCATGACCCCAGCGAAAGCGCTGACGGTGCTTGGGCTTGGTTCCGTCGCAATCGGTTTCGCCTTTAAGGACATCTTTGAGAACTTCTTTGCCGGTGTATTGATATTGTGGCGTTATCCGTTTGATCGGGGTGACTTTATTTCGTGCGAAGACGTGACGGGGAAAGTCGAGCAGATCACAATCCGTAACACGATGATCCGGCAGCTCGACGGAGAGTTGGCTGTCGTGCCGAACGCCACGTTGTTCAAAAACAATGTTGATGTGCTAACCGACCAACCGTACCGCCGTGTGCGAATCATATGTGGTGTCGCTTACGGAGAAGATATCGATGCGGCTCGAGATGTGATTACGGATGCTGTCCAATCATGTGACTCTGTTGAGGGGATTCGGACGGTCGAGGTCTTTGCGAAGGAATTTGCCGATTCCAGCGTGAACTTTGAGGTTTCTTGGTGGACAGGCTCCAAGCCCACGGATATCCGCCGTAGCCGCGATCAAGTCATTGCTGCGGTGAAGCGTCGTTTGGATGATGCGGCCATCGAAATCCCATTCCCATACCGAACGCTGACGTTTAAGTCGTCCGATGATGCGGCGAAGATATCAGGCGGTAACTCGTGAGCGACCGCTCGTCGTCTGTTTCTTGCTTTTACGTCGGGTGCTACGTGATCCGACGGTGTTTATCTTCATTAGGAGTGACGCATGATTCATAGCATCTATCTGTTGTTAGCTGCGGTTCTCTTGGGAGGGTCGCTGCTAAGCCTTAGTTCCCACCCGCATTGGTTCATTCGTGCTTGGGATTTTCCTCGCATCCAGATCATGGTTGTGATGGCAGTTGTTTGCGTGGCTCATTTTGTGACCGCAATTTGGGTTCCTGCATCATCAAGGACATCGTGGACGATCGGAGTCGTTACGGTGGTCATATTGGTCTGGCATACATGTCGGGTGCTGCCTTTTACCAACCTGATGGCACCACAAGCGGTATCGACGGAGAGTGTTGCTGGAACAGCGGTCAAGAGTGACTCTCATCTGCGAATCATGGTTTCCAACCTAGAGCTCGAAAATGATTGGTACCAACCATGGTGTGAGCTTGTTCTAGCTGCGAACCCCGATGTCGTTATCGCGTTGGAGCCGGGTGAGCAGTGGGTCGCGGAAACGAAGTCGCTGCACAAAAAGTACCCGCATCGAATCGTTCATCCTCAAGAGAATTGGTATGGGATGATGATCTTGTCGAGGTTACCGATCGAGAAGCATCAGATTCGGTTTCTGGTTCAGGATGATATTCCTTCCATGGATGCCATTTTGCGAATGGATGATGGCCGAAAGGTAAGGCTGATTGGTGTTCACCCCCGGCCTCCTGAACCGATTCGAGATAACGATGCGACAGCCCGGGATGCTGAGTTGGTTTTGTGGGGCAAAGAACTGGAACACGAGACTGTACCCGTCGTAATTGGAGGTGACCTGAACGATGTGGCGTGGTCGCAAACGACGCGTCTGTTTCTTCGCACCAGCGGGTTGCTGGATCCGCGACGTGGAAGAGGTCTGTTTAATACTTTTCATGCGGATCATTGGTGGATGCGTTTCCCACTGGATCACATTTTTCATTCGCCACACTTCACGGTGGCTGGGATCGAGCGGTTGCCCTACGTCGGTTCAGATCACTTCCCGATCCTGATCGATTTGCAACTTGAGCCTGAAGAGGTCGAAGAGCATGAGACGCTTGAGCAAAAGCCAGGAGATGAAGACGAAATCGAACTGCGGCTGGATCGAGCGGAGAAGGCTGAGGAAGTTCGCGCCGATCCGATTGTGGATCAAGTCAATGCATCGTTGTCGTAACACCCTGTAGTCCAAAACGTTAAACACCTCATGAATGCACTGCTTGTCACGCTTTGGGAAAAGATTCGAAACAGTTATTGGTTTGTGCCGACGCTGATGGTGTTGGGTGCGATCGGTTTGTCGTTTTTAACGACCACAATCGATAGCCGAATCGGCTCGGACTGGATCGACGACAGTGGATGGCTGTACGCCAATAAGCCAGATGGCGCGAGAGCGGTTTTGTCGACAGTTGCAGGTTCGATGATCACGGTCGCTGGCGTCACGTTTTCAATGACGATCCTCTCGATCTCTCACACGACTTCTCAAATCGGTCCGCGACTGCTGAAGAACTTTATGGGGGACAAGGCGAACCAGTTCACCCTCGGCGTGTTCATCTCAACGTTCATTTATTGCCTGATGGTTTTGCAAGCGGTTCGCAATGCGGAGTCTGGATCGGCGGACGGTGGCAACGCAACGGAAGCCATCGCAGCGTTTGTGCCCCACATCGCCGTCATCGTTGGCGTGTTAATGGCGATCGCGAGTGTTGGGGTGTTGATCTTCTTCGTGCACCACATCCCAGAAACCATTCACGTGTCGAACATCATTGCTGGCGTAGGGAGAGGGCTGAACCGTCAGATCGAGTCCCAATTCCCCGCTAGGGTTGGGGTACCCAGCGAAAGCGAAACGGATCGCGTAGCAAAAGCGGACTTGCCCGACTCGTTTTATGAAACGGCGGTTCGGATTGGTTCTAAAAAAGTCGGATACCTGGAATACATTGATGGCGATGCACTGCTGGAAGTTGCGACCGAGCACGACCTCGTGGTGCAGGTCTTGCCACAGCCGGGCGACTTTGTCACCGAACAAACCCTGTTGCTGCTGGTGTCACCCAGCGATCGCGTCGATCAGGCGGTGGAGAAGGAACTCGCGGCGATGCTCATTTGTGGGGCTCAGCGGACGACGACCCAAGACCTTCGATTCCAGGTGAATCAACTCGTTGAAGTGGCAATGCGAGCTTTATCGCCAGGTGTGAACGACCCGTTCACTGCAATCAGTTGCATGGACTGGTTGCAGTCTTCCCTCGAAAATTTGGCCCAGCGGGTGATGCCGGACGCACACCGGTACGACGATAACCAGAAGCTGCGATTGGTAGCCGAGCCGGTCACCTTCGAATCATTCGCATCGCTTGTGTTTGACCAACTTAGGCCTTACGTCGCGGCCGACCGAAACGCGTCTTTGAAAATGATGGAAATGCTCGGTTCATTGTCGCTTAGTGTTTCGTCTGAAGATGACCGCCGTTTATTGGTTCGCCATGCTTGTGCGCTTCGCCGCGAATGTAGACGAACGATGACTGACGTGCGAACCCTGAACGCGATCGGCAGGCGCTACCGAGATGTGTTGATGCTAATGAGCAGTGTGCAAGCGAGACAACGGTCAAGTGAAACCGGCCAGTGGATCGGTATCGCGACCGCATAGCGGGCGTTTTCGCTGGGGGCATCGTATTCACCGGTTGCTAAGACCGATCTAGCGGCGCATTGACCAGCCTGGTCGATAAACGCGCGGCGAGTTCCGCGTTTCCCGCAAAGTTTGCTGGTTTGATGCTTCGGCACAGCCTTTGCGAGTTAACTCCAACACGAGGGATGTAGTTCCTTCACGAGGGACGGTGTCCGGCTCTCGGATAACAATACAACTCAAATGGATGACTCGTGATGATTACTAAGCAAGAACTAACGGGACAATGGAACGTCGTAAAGGGCCGCCTGCAAGAGCATTGGGGGCAGTTGACAGACGACGATCTCAATCGAGTGAGCGGTTCGGCTGATCAACTGGTCGGCGTCGTTCAGCAAAAGACTGGTGCAACTCGCCGCGAGGTAGAAGAGTTCCTATCGAGCATGTTTAGTGACTCGGACCGTATCAAGGAAAAGGTCACTGAGGCGGCCCAGCAATATGCCGACGTTGCAAGCGAATACGCCAACGAGGCTGGTGAGTACTTGAAAGAAAACTACCGGCGTGCATCACAGGTAAGCGGTGAATATAGCGACAAGATCGCACACACCGTGCGAACGCGGCCTGCCGAATCGATGGCAATCGCCTTTGGGTTGGGCATCGCAGCAGGAGCGTTTCTGTTCTTCAAAGGTCGTCGCTAAACCACGTTTGCGACACTGCGAAAACATGGGATAGCGACTTGCGATCGCTGTTTAGTCCCCGCACCTAACCGCAAAGAAGGGTATTTCCAACAGAGGACAGCTATGACAACGACACTTGCAACACGTAAACAGTCTGAGGCGATTCGAAATCGGATGCAGGCCATTCGCAATGAACTGCCATACGACGCCGATGCCGCTCGGGCACGTGTGCAAGAGTTGACCGACTGGAAATACCATATGCGAAAGCATCCGCTGCCGATCTTGGTAGCGGCGGCTACTGTTGGGTACCTGCTTGTTCCAGCCAAGCGTGCGGAACGACTATCCCAAAGCAGTGGGAACGGCTCTGGTAGCTCAGTTCCACCCGCCCCCAAGAAGAGCATGGTTGGTGGCGTCGTTGGCGCTTTGGTCACACTTGCGGTCAGGCAAGGAACGACGATCGCGACGCGGAAGTTGTCCGATGCTTTTCTGTCTGGGTCGACCTCCAGACAATCTATTCGCCCTAGCCAAGAAACAACCGAGGTACACCACTCATGATCGCGGAAGCAAAACGAATTAGAGAAACCAATGGTCGTGACCCGCTTGTGGATCAACAGGTTTGGGGCGTCGGCCGCACGTCGATGCACACACACCATTTCGAAGATGCCCAAACCGGGTTGTCCGATCGACTTTCGGCCGCCGTGGGTCGTTATCCAATCGCTGCGATCGCAACCGCAGCAGCCATCGGTATTGCCGCTGGCTGGTGGGTCAAGCGAAGCTAATAACCGTAACGGAATTCCAGATGAACAAAAACTCGAGCTTTCAGCGCGTCCTCAGCGACATCGCCGATCTTTGCGAACTGCAGTTGCAGTTAATTTCGGTTGATAGTCAGGAGGCAAGACGCCGAGCAACTACCGCAGGAATAGTGACGGCAATCGCTGTCGCCATCGCGGGCTCTGCATTGACAACGCTAATGGTGGGAGCCGGTTTCCTGCTTCATGAGTTAGCGGGTTGGTCTACTGGGGTTTCGTTGCTGACTGTTTCGTTGGGTGTGTTTGCCGTGGCGGCTATTTTGCTGCTTATCGCAGTCAGGTCCCTGAAGCACGCAGCCGCTTCGCTCCAAGAGACCAAGTCTGAGTTTGTCGAAAACCTGAAGTGGATCAAGGCAGTCTTGATCACACCGAAGGAGTCGGCTCGGAATCAATTAAGGGCCGACTCATTCAAGCAAGGGCTCGATGATCGCATGAGATCAAGCAATTCCGTTTTCCATGAAACCTCTTTACACCAAAGGTAAATACGATGTCACAACCATCAACTACAAACTTGAACCGCGGTACTAGCAACGTGAGCGATCAGGCTCGTCAAACAGCCAATCGCGTTGCCCATTCGGCCGCAGAAGCAACTCAGGACTGTGCTGAGTATTACGTTTCAGCGCCAGCCAAGGATTTATTTGCCCTGGCCAAAGATTATGCCAAGGACAAGCCCGACGTCGCCGCGATGTGGGCATTTGGCCTGGGTGTCATCGTCGGTTGGAAGCTCAAGCCGTAGTCAGCATCGACGGCCGTTGTTGGCATCGTGCGTAGCTCAGGCTTGGTCCTGGCTACGTATCTGGGCTGAGCCTCTCGCGGCCCGTTGGTGTGGCATGAAATGTGTGGATTCCAGCAAGATCTGTTCGTACAGCAGTTTTCTATTCCACGCCCTTGTTCACGCCTCTGCTCGGCCGTGCCACGATTTACTAATCGCAGGCCCGGGTATTTGTCTCAGGTCTGCGGCCCGCTACGGGGCGTTTCTCTCATCTGTTTTGTAAACGCCATGTCTGACTTTCCCGATCGTCGCCAGCAGCTTGTTGCCAATACGATGACCATCATCGGATTGGTCTTGGCGACGCTGGCCGTGGTAGGCATTCTATTCGTAGCACGGCACTTTTTGATGCTGGTGTTCGGCGCTGTCCTGATCGGTGTCGTGGTCAACCGCCTTGCTGGTCTTGTCGCAAAGGTTTTACCTTGGAAGTGGAGCCGGGGCGTGCGAGTTGGGTTGGTGCTCTTCTTAGCCGTTGCATTGTTCATACTTGGCGGTTTTGGCTTTGCTAGCTCGATAGACGACCAGATTATTCAATTCTCTGACCGAATCGACGCGTCGGCGACCAAAGTACTGGAGGCTGCTAAAAAGCAACCTATTATCGAACGCTTGCGTGAAGAGGTCAGCATCGGATCGATGATGCCGTCGTCCGGGAAATCGCTTGGGTTAGCGCAAACGTTATTTGCGACCACGTTTGGTGCGTTAACGGACATTCTTATCCTGATCATTCTTGGTGCCTACTTTTCCACCTCGCCAGGAACTTATCAATCGGGCGTTTTGCGAGTGCTGCCGGTTGCTTGGCGAGACAAGGCGTCCGATTTGCTAAGTGAGTCTGCATCCACGTTGTGGCATTGGATGCTCGGCCGACTGCTTGCGATGGCGATCGTGGGGATATCGTTCGGAATCGGCTTGGCGGTATTAGGTGTGCCAATGCCGTTAGAACTTGGGATCTTCGCTGGATTGGTGACGTTCGTCCCCAATTTAGGAGGGATCGCCGCCGTGGTTCCAGCACTGCTACTGGCTTCAAACGAAGGCTCCTCTGCAGTCCTTGGAGTGTTGCTTTTGTATCTCGTCATTCAGTTCGCTGAAAGCTATTTGATCACACCTTTGGTGCAGGAGCGGCAGGTGGACTTGCCACCCGCGATGGTGATTCTGGCCCAGGTGGTAGCTGGGTTACTGTTTGGCGTTTGGGGCATCATGTTCGCGACGCCATTGGTCGCACTAGCAATGCTGTGGATACGGCGATTGTACGTTGAGGACTGCTTAGAAGCGGCATAGCGATGCAATTCAGATGGCCTGCTTTATCGGCTTCTTTTGGTTGAGATGAAGCTACACAGACGCCTGTGCTGTTCGATTTGAAACCACGCTGATTGAACGCGGTTCAGTCCGATGTCGTTTTATACCTTCCCAACGCAAATAGCGGCTAAGGGCGTCTGTTGGCACATCTCTTGCGGATACCGTTGTCTCCGCAACTTCGCCTACGTTACCCGTTTGGGTAGCGGATGCTGAAAGGCTGACGAAGAGCCTTCCCTACTAGATTGGATTGAACCATGAACCGTTTCCACGAGAGTATCCGAGCCTACTTGTTATTGCTGGTTGTCGCAGCCGGTTTTCTGATTCTAGGGTGTGAAAGGAAGGAGACGGTGCTTGACGTCGACACTCCGGGTACGAGCATCGAAGTCGAACGATCGATCGATACTGGCGAAGTTGACGTCAATATCAGCGACAAGGATTAGTCGAATCGTTGCCAGAGTAACGTCAACGTGAGCGGTTTGGTCGCTTATGTCCTTCGAGTTGTTTCGCACCTTAGCTACAAAGAAATCTCATGCGTGTTCTCATTTTTGCAGCCCTCGTATTGCTTGCCCTCGTATTCGTCGGTTGGTTGCAATTCGGTACTGCCGAAGGTGATCCGGCTGTGCGGGTTAATACCGATAAGGTGAGGGAAGACACAGCGAATTTAGTCGAAAAGGCTGGAGATGCCGCTGATGAGGTCAATCGCCGTATCGATACAGACAGTGAGTTTTAGTCAACGTTGTTTGAATTCGTTCTCAAGTCCTAGGAGCGATAACCTATTGAACGGCAAGGTCTTACGACAAACGCTCTTGCGAACGCTCAAATTGAAGCAGGGCTAGCGCGGCCTTCCAACAGCTTCCTTGGCACTCGATTAAGAATTGGAAGGTTTCCAAATCTTAACAAAAAGCCGAAGGTTTCTAGCGTGGAACTGCGGGTTGTAACGGCTTTCAAGAGGCGTTGAAACGATTGTCCAGATTCTCCCTGGGAGGATAAGTGGATAGAGAGGTTCCGCCGCCGATCATCCTTATGAGGAGAAGAAATGGATTCTTCTGAGTTCGCAAGAGCTCCCATTCGATCGCATCCCCTGCACCGCTGAGCTGGGGGTCGCTGGTCAGCGCCCGGGCAAGTTGCCAACCAGTTATTGAATCTTCGGGATGGACCCATGATTTTGCATTCAAGTTTAGCCCGTAGGTGGGCTCTCCAGAAATGGATTTGTACGGCTGCCTTCGGCGCAGCATCGCTCGCATTCTTAGCACCTGCCCAAGCGGAAGGCTTCAATAGCTTTCTAAACTCCTCCAACGCGTTCCAAGCGGAACAGATTGTTGAGGGTTCGGTTTCAGTCATTTCCGACGACGTTGCCGAAGAAGCTGAGGCCGAGACCAAGGCCGATGAGGAAGAAGCGAACGAACCCTCGTTGGAAGAACTTTCAAAGCAGCTCGACGAGTTCGACGAGAAGCTATCGGACTACGAGGAGTCTCTTGAGAAGGTCGAGGAGTTGGCCGGTAACAAGAGCATCGTTGTCAGCGGAACCAGCAAGTCCACGATGAAAGTCAGTGGGCGTGTGCACATTGATGCGTGGGGCTTCGATCATGACGAGAACATCAATGAGATCGCTGCCAACGATACCGACGAGAACAATAGGCTTGGGTTCCGCCGCCTGCGTTTCGGCGTCAAGGGCAAGATCAAAGACAACATGATCTACAAGATCGAGATGGAATTGGCTGGCGGGAATGCATCTGAATTTCGTGATGCATTTATCGGCTGGACTGACTTGCCATTCTTAGGGGAAGTGTTGCTGGGTAACCAGAAACGCCCTTACGGTCTCGATCACCTGAACAGTTCACGCTACAACGTTTTCATCGAGCGTCCTTTTGTAATTGAAGCTTTCAACGAAGACGCCCGTCGTCTCGGTCTGCAAGCTTATGGGAACTCGAATGACCTGGCGTGGAATTGGCGTTACGGTGTCTTCAACGGGCGCAATGTCCAGGACGAAGGCAATTACGTTGGCGACCATTTGCAATTGGAAGTCGCCGGCCGAATGGCAAACACAATTTGGTATGACCAGACCAGCGGTGGTCGTGGATACGCCCACTGGGCGATTTCAGGTTCACACTCTGATGTGAGCTCGAACCAAGATGAAGACGAAGGTGCGGTTGCTGAAAGCCGATTCCGAACTCGTCCTGAAGCTCGTACCGCCGGTACACGTTGGTTGGACACTGGACGGATTGCAGGGTTGGATTACTACAACCTGATTGGTTTGGAATCCGTGGTGAACCTGGGTGCGTTGCAGTTTGTTGGTGAATACCAAAGCAACTGGGGCGAACGTGATGGCGCCGAAGATATTCATCTGCATGGTGCATACGCTTACGTCAGCTACTTCCTGACGGGTGAGCACATGCCTTGGGATCGCGAGAGCGGAACTCTTGGACGCGTGACACCGTTCGAGAACTTCTGGCTAATCGATCGTGCTTGTGGTGGACGTGCGGCCGGTTGGGGTGCATGGCAAGTTGCTGCTCGATTGTCGTACGCCGACTTTAGTGACGAGGACGTGCAAGGCGGCGAGGCTGAATCACTGACTCTTGGACTGAACTGGCACTGGAACACCAATGCTCGCATGCAGTTCAACTACATCACCGGCGAGATCAAGAACCGTACGGACTTGGTTGGGACAGGTGACTATGACGTTTACGGTGCTCGTTTCATGGTCGACTTCTAGGTCAACCGTTCCGGAAACCGCCAAACCACCAACTCATTCATAAGAAGGATCTCGGATGAACCGTTACCTATTTGCGGCACTTGCCGCGACAGCGACGATGCTGGTCGCCACCCAATCTGCATTCGCTTTCGGCCCATGTTGCTGCTTTTGTCAAAAAGGCCGTTGCCAAGTTGAAGTCGACGTGGAAGATGTCGAAATCAAAACATTGGATTGTGAGTGTGAAGCTATTTGCATCCCACCACTGCGTTTCCCATGGGAATGCGGACCGCTAAAAAAATGCGGCAAGGTCCGCGTTGTTAAGAAACTGACGTCGGGCAAGCCGATTAAGTGTAAAGAGTGCACTTACGAATGGTCCGCCATCGTGTGTTGCCCCGATTGCCGCAGCAAGCTTCGTAACTGCTGTGGATCGTCAGGTTGTGGCGATTCGGGATGTTGCGATTCGACTGGTTGCTGCGACGCCTACATCGAAATGCCATGCGGCGACGTTCCCTGTTGTGCTACTGAAGACGCGAGTTCTGCTTTGCTGGCTCAGTCGCAAGTTGCACAACCCGCTCGTGACGCAGGTCTCGACGTTGAGATTCCGGAAGTGGTTGTCGCTACCAACCTTCCAACCAAGAAGGTCTCGGTCGCCCTGGTACAAGCCCTTGAATCGGCTAGCCCCGAAGCGGACGGATGGGTTCGAGTGCCTAAGGTTGCGACTTCGCCCCTTTCTTCAGGAAGCGGCATGATCGAGTGATTTGGTAGAGAAAGTTGTGTTTCCCCCCCGATTTTGCAAAAAATCTGACCGCAAGATCGGGGGTGGAGAGAACGGTTTGGGTGGTAACCGCGAATAATAGGTTTAGAATGGGCGAAAATCACTTCACCCTTCCTACCTGCCTCTCGCCCAGTTTCCGCTCCATGTCAATCCAATATTCGTCGCACCCCATGCCGAGCTCGGTAGTCCCATTTCCCCGGGAGTCAATTTCCCAGCGGTCCAACGTTTGTCGTTTCGCATTGTCCGTTTGTGCAATCGCCTCGCTTGTCGTCTTCGCCGGATCGTCGGTTACAGCCGAATCAGTCGCTTCGCTTCCGGTTGGGATCGCTACCGAAAAACCTGCCGAAGGTCCTAGCGTCGAGCTGGCAAACGGGCAGTTCATGGTCCCGTACACCCAGCGGATTCCTGGTACTGATCTCTCGTTCGAGATGATCCCGGTTCCGGGTGGTGAGTTTGAAATGGGAACGCCTGAAGATGCTGAAGATTTCGTTGCCGACGAGGGGCCTACGGTCAAGATGAATGTGGCACCGATGTGGGTCGCTCGCACAGAAACTCGTTGGGATATGTACAAAGAGTACATGCGAATGTACGCCGTCTTCAAAGAGTTTGAAGCCAATGGTGTACGTGAGGTGAATGACGAAAACCGAGCTGATGCGGTTACTGCACCGACCGAGCTTTACGATCCTTCGTTCACGTTCGAATACGGCGACAAGCCTCTGCAGCCGGCCGTCACGATGACCCAGTACGCCGCTCAACAGTTCACGAAGTGGTTGTCAGGAATCACTGGCACCCAGTACCGCCTGCCTACAGAAGCGGAATGGGAATACGCCGCTCGGGCTGGGACCGAAACCGCGTTCAGTTGGGGTGACAGTGCCGACGATATCGAAGACTACGCTTGGTACTTTGACAATAGCTTAGATGGTCCCGGCGAAGTGGGCACCAAGAAGCCCAATCCGTTCGGCTTGTACGACATGCATGGCAATGCAGCGGAATGGACGGTCAACGAGTACACCGAGAATGGTTACCAATGGATCGTCGATGAAAAGATCAGCGACGCAAACGCTGCTTCGCGTTTTCCAGAGAACCCATCGCCCTGTGTTGCACGTGGCGGTAGCTGGGAAATGGATCCAGCCGAACTTCGTAGTGCCGCTCGCTTGGCGTCGGATGACGAAACTTGGAAAGAGGAAGACCCGAACTACCCACGAAGTCCATGGTGGTTCACCAGCGACCCTGCTCGCGGTGTTGGTTTTCGCTTGTTCCGATCAGCGGAAAATCTTCCGAGTGATAGAATCGTCAAGTTTTGGGAACCAAAGCCGGAAGAAACTAAGATGGATGTCGAAAGCCGGGTCGCAGAAGGCCGTGGCGGTTACGGCTTGGTTGACAAAGAACTTCCAAGCGAAGCAGCCAAGCTAAACGAGTAGAGCTTGGCGGCAAGACATGACCTGCCGTAGTTGCCCGGTTGGCAACTACGGCTGATATGCCGTTCTGGTTATCGACGGTTCGGCAAACTCCGAAGCCGCATTTGACTGGCGGCTTAAACCGCGTCCACGCTGGGCACTTGGAAGCCGGCGTTGTTTGGATCCTTCAATAGCTGGTTCGCTCGATCAGCATGTGCCCCGATGTGTCGCTCGGTAGCGGGATCGAATTCTAGAGTTGGTCCGACGACGTAGTGCTCGCCGTCTTCAGGGATACCAACACCTTTGTGCATGACGTCATGCAGCTTGCCGAAATGCTCTGCTGCATCGGCATTGTCACCAAAACGTCCGGCTTGCTTGTTGAAGGGAACTTTTTCGCCAAGGCGATAGGAGTTGTTCATCAAGTGACCCAAAACGCATCCGTCATGGGCCTCGCGGACGTTCCCGTTCACCATGTCCGGATTGTTGGCTCGCACCGCAGTGGTAAAGCTACGCCAATTGCCACCGGGGGTGACTTTGCCAGGTTCCAGAACCAACGGTTCAGCTTTGTTGCTGCCGGGGCGACGGATTTGATACTTACCTTCACCGGTGATCACACTGCCGTCTTCTAGGTAGTACTCGTTGTAGACTTGCCGTTGGTAACCCTTGTAGTTCACGTTGCGGACGTTGAAGAACACCATTTGACCGTTGGGGTATTCTGCCATCGCGAACATCGTGTTGGGCGTTTCCCCTTGGTCGTCCCATTTGAATCGGCCACCCATTCCCATCGCGCGAACGGGGTGCGTTTGATCATCGTCGATGGCCCAACGCGCCACATCGAGTTGGTGAGTTCCCTGGTTGTTCATATCGCCATTGCCGGTGTTCCAGAACCAATGCCAGTTGTAGGGCACATAGTTGGCGTGATAGTCGTCAATCACAGCGGGCCCCTTCCAAAGACTCCAGTCCAATTGGCTCGGTGGTGTACCGGGCGACTTGCTGCCGATGCCGTTTCGGGGTTTGCAACAATATCCATAGGCAATTTTAAGCCTCGGAAGCTTTCCTGTTTTCAGCGCTTCGTGCAGGCCTGCGATCCCCGCATCGCTACGGCGTTGGGTTCCGTGCTGGATCACGACGCCGTATTTCTTTTGAGCTTCCACGACGACGCGTCCTTCGGAGATGTCGTGGCTCATCGGTTTTTCGACGTAAACGTGTTTACCCGCTTGTGCACCCCAAATCGTCATTAGCGAGTGCCAGTGATTGGGGGCCGCGATCGTAATGGCATCCACCGTCGGGTCATCCAGGACAGTGCGAAGATCAGCGACGCCTTTGGTTTTGAACTCGCCTTTGCTGCGTTTTTCGAGCCCGTTCATCGTTTTAGATAACACGCCCGCATCTGGGTCAACCACGTAGGCAAGTTCGACGTTGCCAGCGCCGCCGAACCCGGCGATGTGGGATTGTCCCCGCCCATTCAATCCTATCACTGCGATTCGAACGCGGTCATTGGCACTGGCGGCGGCGTAGGATGACTTCGTTCCAGTAATCATCAGTGAGCCGGTAGTGGCGGCTGAGACCTGTAGGAATTCGCGACGGTTGGGGGAACGTCTTAACATAACAATCACTTTCGTTTGGAGAGGTTGGAAAGGGGTGGGAAGCGGGGAGTGGGGGGATCAGTGCATTGACCAACTGCGAAACTAGATTTCGGGCGCCAACGGAACCGCAACGATGCCGTACATGTTCGCTGCGCTGCGGCGACGAGTCTTGTCATCTGGTAGCCATCCGTTGCAGCCCAGTTCAATTGAACCGGGCTGTCGGATAACTCGTTTCCAGATCGAGTGCTGACGGTTGATACTGCGACCCGCACCGAAAGGAAGATTCTCGGTCGTGATTTGCCAGGTTTTACCGGCACGCACATCGACTTCATCGACACCGATATCGTCACCGGTGTCTTCGAACGATTCTGATATCCAATCGGGCACGAGAACTCGGTCATCCAATAGCACGTAGATTGTCACCGGTTGGTTAACCGCAACTTCGATCTGCAGGTCATTGGTAATTTTGTCGTCGTTGAATGTTTTGACGTAATCACCGCCAAGCAAATACGGGGGCATGCCCTCTCGACTGATTCCGTTCCATTGATGTGGGCGATCGACAAAGGCCGGTGCGTCTTCTTGCATTCCACCAGGAATGATCTCATAGAAACTGAAAAAGTCATCGCGAGCGTTGTTGTCGCGAACGGAACTAATCAATGAACGACGGGAACGTTGTGCGGGGGACGATTTCGTCGCGAGAGACGATTGCTGGACACTGATGATCCGTGAAAGCGTGCCGTCGACTGAGACGTGCACGGCTTGGCCCGTTTGGATTCGCTTTCTAGCAGTCGGGGAAGATATCGATTGGGCTTTTGCTTGAGTTGCCAATTTCAGATCGACTTCACCATCAAAGACGACGACGTCGGTGTTGCCATCTTCCACGCTTACCGAATACGTGGTTCCCAAGTCAGTGACCTCCGCCATTGAGGTTTCGACGGACAATCCCGAAGTCTGGTTTCCGGTACCTACTTTGACCGCACCGCGAATCAGACGCACGCGATCCAGTGCGGAAGCCTGCATGACCAACGGCGACTCGAGTAACGCAACCGCCCCGCTGGTTAGCCGCAGTTCCAATGCTCCCTCTTCCAGCCAAAGTGTGTCGCCTTGGCGAAACGAGTTGGAGTTCTGGTCGCCCAGCTGGCCGAACGTCCAACGACATTGGGGAACAAGTGAGGTCAGTGTTCCTAATATGGGCGCGAGCGTGGACGAGGTATCCGTTGGTTGAGTGACCTTGGTCTGCGTTTGATCTTTTTGTCCGCGTTCCCATCGAGTGCTAAGAAAGGCGATCACCAGACATGCTGACGCTGCGAGTGTCCACGCGGCGATGCGGAGAGTGGACGAACGATCGGAAACGTTTTTCGGCGCATCGACCTTGTCGGTTGTCGGGACGACGGGGGAAACGGATGAACCTAGTTCCCACTCCAGTTGTGAATGGACAGCGATCATTTCCCAGTAAACCGTTCGGGCTTCTTCCGAAGTCGCCAACGCGTCCGATAATTCGCTGACCCCTTCGTCGGTGAGGATTCCGCTGCACTTATCTAGCGTCAATTGCTGCACACGTTTCATTTTGGAAGCGTTGGGTGATTCGCTCATCGCTGAATGACTCCGCTCAATGATGTGATTGCAACTGAGTTCGTTTCACGCATTCACGCAACGACTCGATGGATCGGTGTAAGATCTTGTAAATCGTGCTTGCCGGTTTTCCGGTGTCCGCAGCGATTTGTTTAACTGACAACCGGTTCTTGTACCGTCCCTCGATGATGAGCGTTTCGGGGCCGCCCAGTTTTTGGATGCACTTAGCGAGGGTTTGTCGGCAATCGTCGATGAATGTTTTTGCCTCGGGCCAGTCGCTAGCCAAAGATTCCACTGCCGATTCGCTGAACCAAAGCTGGCTTTTGGCCGATCGACTGCGAAAGCTACGAACTTCCATCGCGGCGAAACCAAACGCCCATCGCAGGAAGATCTGCTCTGGATCGTACAAATGGCGTTTCTTCCACAACGCGATATTGACCTCTTGCAACACATCGTCAGCGTCCACTTGATGAGGAACCAGGCCGACGATGAATGCACGCAAATCACGCTGACTGGCTGTCATCTGGCGAACGAAATCTTCATCGTCTGGATGCGATTGTCGTTCGGGTTGAACCATGATTAGATGCTGCCGGATGTTCGTCGTCACGCTACGGTGCGAACGCCAATCGCTCACGCCGGGGACCTATCGTCATCTGATATCGATGCCAGCAGCCGTTTTTTACCGATAAATCCGTTTAGAAATTCTGTTTATTTGGATTGGCTCAGAATACCGCGGAAATGACAGGTTTTCCGAGTCAGAGCAGACTGTTCGATCGCGAATTTGAGGCCGCTTGTTTGGGCCGTCAAGCGTCCTTTGCCGCGATACTGATCGCGGTTGGACAGGCGAGCTAATCAATTAACGCTGAAAGCCGAGTGGTACCTCGGCGAGTCGATTTTCAGCATGGCTATTTACAGCGAGCAGTATCGCTGTAGGAATGTTCTTGGTCAGCAGCGGTCTATGAACGCAAATATTTGTTGAACCAAGCGAGGGTTCGCTGCCAAGCAAGTTCGGCGGCGGCTTCGTCGTAGCGAGGCGTGGTGTCGTTGTGGAAGCCGTGATTGACGCCGGGATAGACGTGCGATTCGTAGGGTACGTTGTTAGCGGCGAGTGCTTCGTCGAAGGCTTTCGCACCGGCCATAATCCGGCGATCAAGTTCCGCGTTTTGAATCGACAATGGCGTTTTGATTTTAGCCGCGTCGGACGCGTCAGGCTGGCTACCGTAGAACGGGACACCCGCATCAAGAACCTCAGGCAATTGCACGGCAAGTTGATTAACGACTCCGCCACCAAAGCAGAATCCAACTGCACCCACTTTACCGGTCGATAGTTCATGGGTGTCGAGGAACTTCGTGGCGGCGATGAAGTCTTGAGTCATCTCGGCGCGATCTCGTTTGGCTTGCATCGCCCGACCGTCGTCGTCGTTGCCGGGGTAACCACCCAGGGGTGACAATGCATCGGGCGCAAATGCCAAGAATCCTTCGGTGGCCAACCGACGAGTGACGTCAGCGATATAAGGATTCAGACCGCGGTTTTCGTGAATGACTAAGACGGCGGGGAACTTCTTGCCCTCATCACCAGCCGGACGGGCGAGCAGACCGCTGATCTTGCCGCCACCATTGGGCGAGTTGTACGTGATTGTTTCGGTCACGATTCGCGGATCGTCCGCCTTCACTTGTTCAGCCCAAGCGTAGTTGGGAGCGAGACTTTCCTCGAGAGCTTCAACGGTTAACCCGCCGACAGCGAAGGCGGCTAAGCCTTTGACATAATCCCGGCGTGAAAGACGACCGTGTGCAAAATCATCGTAGAGATCAAGAACTCGTTGGTCGAACTGGTTAGCGGATTTGCGATTCATCGGGAAAGACCTTGGGGGAAGTGAAGGTTATTTACTAAGCGAACAAACGCAATGTACTCCCGCAATGAATGCGGGAGTACTGAAGAGTTTCGTGCAACGAAATCGATTGTTAGTTCTTGGCGACGATCCCGTCGTCGAGTTCGGGACGTTGAGGTCGGTCAGGGCGGTTGTCTTCGCCTTGGCCGCCTCGGCCTGGACCACCCCGTCCGCCACGGCCACCGGCTCGATCGCCTCGACCACCACGGCCGCCGAAACCACCAGGCCCGTTTCCTCCTGGGCCTCCACGCCCAGCGTTACCTCTTCCATCTCCGCCGCGATCATCCCCACCCCGTCCACGGCCTGCTTGGCCTTCGCGACCAAAGCCGCCTGGGCCGCCACGGCGATCGTCTGCTTCGCCAGAATCGTCGGTGTCTGTATCCGCAGCTTCCGCTTTCGGATCAGCCGATTCGTCGAAGGAGCCGTTGACTACACAATACAGATGCTTGTCGGATCGCAGATACAACTTGCCGTTGCTGAATGCAGGGCTGCCACTGAAAGTTTCTGAGTCCGTTGTGGTTCGATTGACGCCGACTTGTTCTAGTTCATCCTGGACGTTGACGACGAACATGTCGCCATTGCCTTTGAGGTAATAGAACTTGCCGTCGGCGATGATTGGTGAGGCGTAGTCGGCACCACCGCGTCCACCACCGGTGCTGCGGCTGCCGCCGGATAGACGAATTCGGTCAACTTGTTCGCCCGATTCCATCTCCATCCGTGACAGCACATCACTGGTAACCGAATACACGTGACCCTTGTAAGCGACGGGTGACGCAAAACGTCCTGCGTCGCGGCCAGCCCAAGCAACGTGTGAATCCGAAACATCACCCTTGCCGCCGGAGCGGACTGCGATCGAACCACTACCACGGCCGCCGACGACGACAACCACGCCATCGTCGACAATGGCGCTGGTGCTCGCTTGGTCAGCTTGTCCCGCTTGGCAATACCAGCGTAGTTTTCCATTGTCGGGGTTCAGTCCCCAAACTTCGCCTGCGACACCTACGACCAATTCCGTATCACCATTTGGAGTTTCCGCCAATGCAGGTGTGCCCCAAAGGTTGTCAAGACCTTTCGCCTCTTGTCGCCAAACCACTTTGCCGGTGGCTTTGTCCAGAGCCACCAATGCTTGGCTTTCCGCTGAAGCGGTCACGATGACTTTGTCTTCAAACAAGATCGGGCTGGCGGCTGAACCCCAGCGGTGTGAGTCCGATTCCGTGCCCAAGGGCGTGTTCCACAATTGGTTGCCATCGAAATCGAAGGCCAGAGCACCCGTCTTGCCAAAGAACACGAACAAATGCTTGCCGTCGGAAACGGGTGAGTGCGAAGCGTAACCGTGTGAGGGAACGCCAGCACCGGTGTAAGGATCCTCGGGCTGAACCGCGTCGATGGTTTTGTCCCAAATCGCATCACCCGTTTCGGCATTGAGGCAAACCAGGTGTCGTTTCAGGTTATTGATGTCGCCGGGATTGCCGCGGTCCAGGCCGTAGCCGGAATAACAGGTGACGAAGACTCGGTCGCCCACGATGATCGGGCTGGAAACGCCAGCACCAGGTAGTTTGGCTTTCCACGCTACGTTTTGCGTGGGACTCCAGCGAACCGGAACCTCTTTTGAATCAGTGACCACTCCCGAACCATTCGGGCCGCGAAACCGCAGCCAATCATCGGCGTTAGATATGGAAGCACCGAACAGACCAGCGACCAGTGCTGCGGCAAAGAATTGCGGACGAATCTTCATGAGTTTCCTAAGTGTTTTCCGAATCAAATCGCGAAGCGGTGACGGGGTGTCACTACGATGACATCGTTAGAATTGTGGCCAACTCGCATCTGGCGAATGCTCTTCGGACGCCTTTCACCGTCAGTGGACCGATTTCGGTTCACCTGAAGGATCTCGCCGACGAGCTAGAAAATGGGCACAATTCGTCATGAAACCCCCACAGGCGACGTAAGTTCCGGTTCGATTTTTGGACTCGTCCAGCACGGTTTAATGGGAATCTGGTGCGAAAGCGTCGTGTGACCGAGCCGAACGCGGTGGTGTTATTGGATAGCCGCTCTGGCCATCTCTTTTTGTCGAGCAAATCGCGGATCAGCTGGTGGCTGTTGGCCGGTGATCAACTCGGTCGCTTCTTGGTGGATTAACAAGAATTCCACCCAATCGAACCATGGAATCGGAGGCGTGCCACGGTGTTTGGACAACGATTCTGTTAGCCAGTGGTCGAGTTGTTTGTTTGATTGTTCCAACAGGTCGCGTGCTTTGGCGTGGTCGCCCAATTGGTGATAGGCGATTGCCAGTAGCGGGAATTCAATTCCGTGCCCGCCCCAGTTTTGGTCCTGCTCGTAAGCTTGTTCGAGTCGCTGGATCGCTTCGTCCAAATTACCGGCCTGCAAATGAGCCCAGCCCGCGATATACAGCTTCGCACCGAAGGGCATCCGAGATCGGAAGGGTGTCCGGCCGAAGGCGTTAACTTGATCGCCGCCAACCAACTGTTCGCCTTGCTTTGCCATCACAGCAGCTTCTGCAAGAGAAGGCTTGCCAATCAGGCGTCCACGTAATGTGGTTCCCCAAGAACCGCTGTCGCCGGACTTGCTCATCTCTGCACTGAGTTGTTGTTGTGCGGCTTCGTCGCCGGTGAATAGGAACAATTGCGGTACGCCAATGAATTCGGCGCCGTTGACCGGGGCACCCAAGTCGAGTGCTTTGGCGAAGTCAGCCGCCGCGTTTTGCCACAATCCTAACTTGCCATACAAAGAGCCACGTTCCATCCACACATGAAAATATCGCGGCTGTGTTTGGGTCGCCGTCAGGTAAGCATCATGGGCATTCGCCCAATCACCGCTTTCCGCATAGGCGCGACCAGAGGTTAAAAGTTGGTTGGCTTGTTTGAGTCGATCGGTGAAGCCTTCCAATTCATCTCGAGATTGAGTCGCCTCGGTTTCAGCAACGCGAGCCTTTCGCAGTGCATCCAGTGCCACCTTCGCTTGCCAAAGGCTGACTGCGCTGCCGATTAACAACGCTGCGGCAACGGATCCGAAAGTGAATAGAGCCACCTTGTTTCGCCGCGCAAACTTCGAGAACCGGTATGCGGCCGAAGGTGGGCGAGCTTCCACAGGCTCGCGCAATAAAAAACGCTGCACATCTTCCGCCATCGCCACTGCACTGGGGTAACGCCGGGCGCGATCCTTATCGAGCGCCTTCATGACGATCCAGTCCAGGTCGCCTTTCATCAGAGAGGCTAGTTTCGTAGGTTCCAATCGACGCTTGGCGGATACCGTCGACGCCAAATGACTTCCCAGAGTGCTGAAGCGGGTGCTTGGCCGAGGTGGTTCTTCTTCGCGAATGATTTGACGAAGTTCATCGAAGCCAACGCTGTTTAGTCGTTCGCGAGTGAAAGGTGTCGAACCGGCTAGCAATTCATACAGCATCACACCAAGTGAATAGATGTCACTGCGGGTATCCACGTCGACATTGCTCATCTCGGCCTGTTCGGGACTCATGTAGGCTGGCGTGCCGATCATGGAAGCCAAACGCGTGTAGATCGTTTTGTCGGTTAAGCTTTGGCCGCCGATTGCCTTGACGATCCCAAAGTCGATCACCTTGGCGATCGGTCGACCGTCTTGCAGCGTGACCAGCACGTTGGACGGTTTTAGGTCACGGTGGATAATGCCTTTTTGATGTGCATGCTGGACGGCGTTGCAGATCGAGATGAACAGACTAAGTCTGCTTTGGGTATCGAGGCGGTGGTTATCACAGAACTCGTTCAGCGGGACACCGCGGACCAGTTCCATGACAAAGTAGGGCTGGCCGGTTTCAGTGACACCGGCATCGAAAACACGAGCGATGTTCTCGTGATCCATCATCGCGATCGCTTGACGTTCCGCTTCAAAGCGAGCGATCACCTCTCGGGTTTCCATGCCCGGTTTAATAATCTTCAGTGCGACCCGTCGACGAACCGGTGCCTGTTGGTCGGCAACAAATACTAAACCAAAGCCACCCTCACCCACTTTTTCCATCAGCTTGTAAGGGCCGACCATCGCGCCAATCTTATGTTGGCAATGAGGATCGTCGGGTTCGTTGCTTACGATCGTTGGCATCAAGCCTTTTAAGATAGGACGATCGACTGGACTATCGACGCGATCATGTTCACGCAGCAAGTCGGTTACAACGGCATGCAACTGTTCATCGTTACCACAAGCTTCACTGACGAATCGTGCGCGTTGCTTCAGGGAATCGATTTCGATCGCGTCGGCGAAGATGTCTCGTTCTTGTCCAATGGCCATTGCTATTCGGCTTCCTCGTCCTTGTGCATTTGTCGCCCCAGCCAGGCTCGGGCGAACGCCCAGTTGCGTTTTACCGTTCGCGGCGAAACGTCGAGGGCTTCAGCTGTTTCGCCAACGCTTAACCCGGCGAAGTACCGCAGTTCGACCAATCGGGCCAGTTCCGGTTCTTCGTCGGCTAATCGGGTTAAGGCGGCATCCAAGTCGAGCAATTCCTCTGCGTCACCGGAGTTGATGATGGCGTCGTCTTCGGTGATCTCGTATTTCGCGAATTGTCCGCCGCGCTTTAGGCTTTGCCGCCGACGAGCGTTCTCGACCAAGATGCGCCGCATCGCCTCTGCAGCCGCCCCGAAAAAGTGGCCTCGGCTATCCCACTGAATCGCTTCGCTATTATCGTTGCCGACCAACCGCATGTAGGCTTCGTGTACCAACGCGGTGGGCTGAAGGGTTTGGTCGGCTGATTCCCGTTTCATGCGATGCGTTGCGAGTTTGTGCAACTCCGCGTAAACGAGCGGCAAGAGTTCGCTGGCAGCGGATGCGTCGCCCTGTTCAATCTGGTTGAGGATTTGGGTGACTTCGGTCAAGGAACTATTCCCGATGCTGCGGCGGCGAAGGATGCGGTAAAGCGTTATTCCATCTTATCATCCATGGAAGAAGTGAAGCTTTTGTGAGCTGGTGACATTCATCGATAAGCCAGACCTGACGCAATCGTCTGGAGGGGTTTATCCAAAGTTAGCCCTCCGGGCTTTGCCAGCCGTTGAGCCGCGAAGCCGGAGGAAGATGAAGTTATTTGGTAATGCGAAAATCATCTTGTTTCGGGGCCAAAATTTAGACTGACGAGAAGTCGCTGTGGCAGGAATTTTGATTGGGCCGAAGCGAAATGACCGCAAATATCTTTTTTAATGGTAAAAACCGGATCGATCTTGCGAGTATCGATGGCCCTATCATCGAAGCCCACAATCGGGGTAGCCAATCGAATTGATCTGTGTCTTCGTTGGGCAGCGACTTTGGGCAGAGATTCTTGGAGAGATTCACAGCACGGTAGCGTGGAAAGACCTCCGCTCCCGCTGATTTGTTCACTTCGTTAGAAACGACATCCATGAAATTGATGCTGACATCTATCCTGCTTTTCTGTGCGGTCGCAGCCTCGGTGGTACACGCCGAAACTGCTGTCCCGAATACCTATTATTTCGGAAGTGGTAATGCGTCGGCAGGTGCCGTACAGGTTCAGGCGAAAGACAAGTATTCGGAAGAAGTTGGCTACGGATGGATCGCTGGACGAACGAATGTTTTCGCGGTCCAGATCCCTGAAGGGAACTACGACGTCACCGTTTCCTACGCGAGCTTGGAAGCAGCCGCGTCCAGCACTGTTAAGGCTGAATCGCGACGCTTGATGTTACGAAACCAAGATCGCAGCGAAGCGTCGCATCGTCGGTTCACGGTTAACGTGCGGCGTCCTGACATCGAAAGCGGTGACGCAGAATTCGCTGGCGAAGAAGGCCGAGGCAAGGTTCGGTTGAACAGCCGCGAGACCCAGCCCATGTCCGTTCAGTGGGACGACAAATTGACACTGGAATTCTTGCCGGATCGAAAAGGTGTGGAGTCGGTCAAGATCACTCCGTCGCCGAAGGCCATCACGGTCTACATCGCGGGCGACTCAACGGTGGCCGATCAGCGACGCGAACCGTGGGCCGGTTGGGGGCAGGCTTTGCCGCGATTCTTTCAGCCGGGCGTCGCCGTGGCCAACCACGCGGAATCAGGTCGCGCCTTGTACAGCTTTCGTTGGGAGAAACGTCTTGAGAAAATCCTCAGCACGATCCAACCGAACGACTATCTGTTCATTCAGTTCGGACACAACGACCAAAAGAACAAGAGCGAGGGAGCCGGGCCGTTCACCACTTACAAGAACGATCTCGAAGACTACGTCGCCGCGGTTCGTGATCGGAATGCTCGCCCGGTATTGGTGACGCCAATGGAGCGCCGGCGTTGGAGCGGCGGCAAGCCTGGCCAAACGTTGACTGATTTTGCGGATGCAGTGCGGCAGGTCGGTAAGGAAAAAAACGTCCCGGTGATCGATCTGCATGCGATGAGTTTGGAGCTGTATTCCGCGTTAGGCGAACAGGGATCCAAACGGGCCTTTGTCCACTACCCCGCCAATGCATTTCCTGGGCAGGACAAAGCACTGAAAGACGATACGCACCACAACACCTACGGTGGCTACGAATTAGCTAGGTGTGTCGTCGAGGGAATCAAGACCGAGCTTCCGGAACTTGCCCAGTTTCTGCGGTCCGACGTGGGCTCGTTCGATCCTTCCCGACCTGATGACCCGGATCGTCTTGGGATTCCCGCCAGTCTCTCAGCGGAAATTGAAAAGCCGGAAGGCAACTGATTCTACTGAATCATCGCAGCAGTTCGTGCAAGCGGCGAAGTGCGTGTTCCTTTAGATGAACAGAGACGATCGATGCACTCGTTGTTATGTGAGCGAGCTGCTGGAAAGGCCCGTGCCAAAATAGCTGGCAACTAAATCGTCTGCCCATGAAGTGCGATCGGGTTTCAGAAAACCGTGGTGGCCGCCTTGAGGCGTGACATGCAAACGCACAGGTGAAGTTCCGGTGCGATCTTGAATCACTTGGCGTACAGGTTCGAATGAGCTGATTGGGACGAGCGGATCGTTGGCCGCGGTCACGATCAGCGTTGGCTTCTTGATGTGCTGGATCACGTTGACGGCTGATGACTTGCGATAGTAATCGGCTTCCGATGCGAAGCCTCCCAGCGGGGCCGTGAAGATGCGATCGAACTGGCGCAGCTTCTTGGGACGAGCTTGTTGCAGTGCGGCTTGGTATTGGGGGTTGCGTCGCAGGGCGGGTGAAGCTCGGCGTAATAAATGATGAATGAAGTACCAGTTATAGAACCGCAACTTCGGCGACTGCATCGCGTCGCTGCAAGCTTGCAGGTCTAGCGGTGGGGCGATGGCCAAGATCGGCCCGACTCGCGACCAAGCACGGGGAACTGGATGAAATCCGTTGCCGACGCGACCGGCGGCTAACAGCAATTGGTTGCCACCCAGCGAAACGCCAACGGCGCCGATCGGGCTGGATGCGTCATCGACTAGGCCACCAATGAACTCAATCGCCGCCAACACATCTTCGCTGCGCCCGGCGTGCGTGATGGTTTGACACAAGGCCCCCGCATCGCCACAGCCACGCATGTCGAGCCGAAATGTGCGGATGCCGGATGAGGCTAAACGCCGTTTGAACCGGATCATGTAGTCCGCCGTGTGGCAGCCACAAATGCCGTGAATCATCAGGACGCTGCCATTTTCCGGCCGCCAGTTTTCAGGCTGGTTGTCGTGCACCACCAGTGCGTCGCCATCGGGCAGGTCGATCTGGTGCCGCTGGTGGGTCGTGGCAATCGCCTGGACGGTGCTGGCTTTTTTCGCACCGATCAACGTGTGTAGGTGCCCGCCGCGAAGAAGGCGATGGGATTGAAACGGGGGCGGGGTGAACGAAGCCAGCCAGCGAGCCCGGTCCGCTTCGCTTGCGAGAGTGTTCGTCTTTGGCAAATTGTCCCCAGAATGCTGGTTGCTAGCTGCACCGTGTGCGTTCAAGATTGCCGATCCTTCAACACCGCTTGGCTTTAACGTACAACTATCCGTCATGAGAACGATCCGAACCTTTTTGGCGATCCCGCTTCCATCATCACTCGCCGGCGATGCGTTGGAATGGGTGTATGAAATGCGGGAAGAGGACGGCCAAGCCAAGCCATTATCGATTTGGAAACCGCCCGCCAAGAAAAAGCAGGCTCCGTCCCCTTCAGCATCGCGATCTGACGGCAGCTCGTCGATGGGGATTAAGTGGGTTCCCGAAGACAATTTGCATCTGACGCTGAAATTCTTGGGCGAAGTCGAGAACGTTGAGACTCCGGAGATCTGCAAGGTACTGGCGGATATCTGTAGCGATTTTGATCCATTTGAGTTGCTTTTCGGTGGGACGAGTTTCCTGCCCGACGTGGAGCGGGCCCGAGCGTTGACAATATCGATTGAGGATCCGACCAACTCGTTAACCCGGATCGTCAGCCTGATGGAGGACCGTTACGCCGATATGGGATTCAAGCGAGAGCCCCGAGACTACGTTCCCAATTTGACCCTGGGACGCGTTCGCAGCGGTTCGCGACGGGCGTCCAGCACGGTCATCGAAAAGTGGCAGCGTCATCAAGATGATCAGTTAGGTGCGATGACAGTTTCGAAGGTTCAGGTCATCGGAAGTTTCTTAGAAAAACAGGGACCGACCTACAACGTGATGAACACGGTGGAATTGTAAGTTGCCCGTGTCCACTGCTTCATCCCAGTCCCAATCCTGGGCGGGATCCGATTTCTTGCTAGCGATCGAGTCGACGTGCGACGAAACCGCGGCAGCGGTGGTGACCCGCGACGGACGCGTTTTGGGTGAATGCATCGCGACCCAAGAAAAGCTGCATGAGCGGTTTGGCGGGGTCGTTCCCGAGATTGCGGCCCGAGCACATTTGGAGCGGATTTTGCCGGTTGTCGATACGGCGATGACCCAAGCGGGCGTGCGAGGCGAGGATTTGCAGGCGATTGCGGTGGCGGACCGTCCTGGGCTGGCTGGTTCGTTGCTGGTGGGTGTCGTGGCGGCGAAGTCACTGGCTTTGGCTTGGCGAAAGCCCCTGGTCGCGATTAATCATTTGCACGCCCATCTGTATGCTTGTCAATTGAGTCAAGCGGCTGGCGACAGTGTGTATCCGGCGATTGGGCTTATCGTCAGTGGTGGGCACACGACGCTGTATCTTTGTGAAGATCCGATTGACCTGAAGTACCTCGGCGGCACGATCGATGATGCCGCAGGGGAGGCGTTCGACAAGGTGGCTGCGATGTTGTCGTTGGGGTTCCCCGGCGGTGTCGAGGTTTCGCGGTGGGCAGCCCGCGGGGACTCCAAAGCGTACGACTTCCCTCGATCGAAGATGCATGACGGCTCGTTCGACTTCAGTTTCAGTGGTCTGAAGACCGCGGTTCGGTATGCGATTGTGGGGCCAGGCCGTCAGGATTTTTCGTCGCTAGAGTTGGATGATTCCACCAAAGCGAACGTTTGTGCTTCGTTCGAAGCCGCTGTCGTCGACACACTGGTGGGCAAGAGCCGCCGTGCGATTCGAAAGCATGGCGTCAAACGGTTGTTGGTTGGCGGCGGCGTGGCGGCGAACGGGCGGTTACGACGGGACTTTGCCGCAGCGGCGGAACAGGATGGTTTCGAATTAGTGATCGCCCCTCCGGAACTTTGCACCGACAACGCCGTGATGGGCGCGATCGCTTGGAAACAAATGGAGCGGGGGCAATTCGCGACGCTCGATCTGGATATCACTCCAGGATTGCAGCGGGGATTCTGATCCGGATCCCCCTTTTATGGAGGGTGTCTTCCCTCGAATCCTTCCGCGTCAGCCCTTCCCTTGGGCATTCTTCGTCGGTACTCTTTGGCTGCCTGAATTGCGGGCAAAACCACTGTTTTTAGAAATTTCTTTCCCCTGACACCCAGCGGCGCGGCAGATGACAGCGACCTCCACCGACATTCAAACTTTGGCGATCGATACCATTCGCGCACTCAGCATGGACGCAGTGCAAACGGCCAACAGTGGTCACCCCGGAACCCCCATGGCATTGGCTCCAATCGCCTACCAGTTGTTCCAAAATGCGATGGATTACGATCCCGCCAAGCCGCACTGGCCAGGACGCGACCGATTCGTGTTGTCCTGCGGTCACGCATCGATGTTGCTGTACAGCACTTTGCACTTGATCGGCACCAAGGCAACCGACATCCACGGCAACCCCACCGGCGGTGAATCGATCACGCTGGATAGCATCAAAAAGTTCCGCCAAATCGGCAGCGTGTGTGCCGGTCACCCCGAATACGCTGAAGCCGCTGGTATCGAAACCACCACTGGACCACTCGGTGCGGGCGTCAGTAACAGCGTCGGCATGGCGATGGCGGAAAAGTGGTTGGCCGCGAACTACAACACCGACGACCTGACGCTTTTCAATTACAACACCTACGCGATCTGCAGCGATGGTGACTTGATGGAAGGCATTGCGACGGAAGCCGCGTCGGTCGCCGGTCACCTGAAGCTGGACAACCTGTGCTGGTTCTACGATGACAACAACATCACGATCGAAGGCGACACCGATCTGGCCTTCAGCGAAGACATCGGCAAGAAGTTCGAAGGCATGGGCTGGAACGTCTTGAAGGTGGATAACGCCAACGACGTCGACGCACTGAACAAGTCGGTCGAAGCTTTCAAGGCCTGCAGCGACAAGCCAACCTTGGTGATCGTTAAGAGCATCATCGGCTACGGTGCACCTAACAAGCAAAACACTCACGGTGCCCACGGGGCTCCACTGGGTTGGGACGAAGTCGCATTGGCGAAGAAGTCATACGGCTTGCCTGAAGACGAAAAATTCTATGTCCCCGAAGGCGTCAAAGAACACTTCGCCGAAGGCGTTGGCAAACGGGGTGCGGAAGCTTCCGCTGCCTGGGAAGACGTTTGGACCAAGTACCAAGCTGCTGAACCAGCCAAGGCTGCTGAGTTGCAAGCGATGTTCGACGGCAAGTTGCCTGAAGGTTGGGACAAGGACATTCCTGTCTTTGAAGCCGACGCAAAGGGCGATGCAACTCGAAACAGCAGCGGCAAGGTTCTTAACGCAATCGCCAAGAACATCCCGTTCATGATCGGCGGCAGTGCTGACTTGGCACCAAGTAACAAGTCGGACTTGAAGTTCGAAGGTGCGGGCGAGTTCCTGCCAACTTCCTACGGCGGACGCAACTTGCACTTCGGTATCCGCGAACACGCGATGGCCGGTATCACCAACGGTTTGTGCCTGTCGGGATTGCGTGGGTACTGTGCGACATTCTTTGTCTTCACCGACTACATGCGTGGCGGGATGCGACTTTCCAGCATCATGCACCAGCCGACTCTTTATATCCTGACGCACGATTCGATCGGCGTAGGCGAAGACGGCCCGACTCACCAGCCGATCGAACACCTGACCGCTTGCCGAGCGATTCCTGGCTTGAACGTGTATCGCCCTGGCGATGCGAACGAAGTTGCCGAATGTTATCGCAGTGCGATGATGATCAGCGATCACCCTGCCGCGATGGTTCTATCTCGCCAAAACATGCCCACAATGGACCGCAGCAAGTTTGCACCGGCATCGGGTTGCTTGAAGGGTGGTTACATCTTGTCGGATTGCGACGGGACTCCGGACGTGATCTTGATGGGCAGCGGCAGTGAGCTTTACATGGCTGTCGAAGCGGGTGAGAAGTTGACCGCAGCGGGTAAGAAGGTTCGCGTGGTCAGCATGCCTTGCATGGACATTTTCGCCCAACAAGACCAGTCCTACATCGACGAAGTCTTGCCACCGGCGGTTACCAACCGAGTTGCGATCGAAGCTGGAATTCAAATGAGCTGGGATCGTTGGATTGGTTCACAAGGCAAGTTCATCGGCATGCATAGCTTCGGAGCCAGTGGCCCGTTCGATCAAGTTTACGAGCACTTCAATATCAATGCGGATTCCGTTGAAAAAGCGGCTAGCTGCTAGTCTGCAGTTGCCGTTGGGTATGTGCGTTGTATTTCATCACTGAACTCGTCTGAGTTCAGCGTTCGCGATTCGTTCTCTATGTCCGGTGATTTCAACCGGGCCGTTCTTGAGTCGTGGGCACCGTTCAGGTGACAGTTGACCGATTTCAGATTGCATTTTGAATCGGTCCGTCTGACATCTAATCTTTGATATCTGTCATCTTTGTTCCTAAGGAATATTCCATTGTCTGGTACTTGTGTGATTGGTCTTCAGTGGGGCGATGAGGCCAAAGGCAAACTCGTCGATCTGCTTGCCCCACGTTTTGATTGTGTGATCCGCTACCAAGGTGGTGCGAACGCCGGTCACACGGTCGTTGCGGGGGACGAAGTCTACAAACTGCACCATATTCCTTCGGGGATCTTGCACGAAGATGTGCAGAACTTCATCACGCCGGGTGTGGTGATCAACCCGACCACGATGCTTCAAGAAATTGATGGCTTGCTGCCTCGCGGCGTCAACGTTCAAGACAATTTGAAGATCAGTGAACGGGCTCACTTGGTTATGCCTTGGCACATGATCGAAGATGCCACGATCAACGCGACCGCCGTTCGTGGCGAATCGATTGGCACGACCAATCGCGGAATTGGTCCTTGCTATCGTGACAAGGTCGGCCGGACTCACGCGATTCGCATGATCGACTTGTTGGAACCTTCCCGCGACGAACGAATCGCACAGGTTGCCGAACAGAAAACCACCACACTGCGACAGCTTGGTGCGTCCGAAGAAGACCTGCAGACAATCGCACCGGACAAGATGGTTACGTTGGCAGCCGGTTGGGCCGAACGACTCGCGCCGATGGTTGCTGACACGACGGACATGATTCTGGATGCCGCCGAAGCAAACCAGAAAATGCTGTTCGAAGGTGCCCAGGGTGCACTCTTGGATATCGACCACGGGACCTACCCGTTCGTGACCAGCAGCAACAGCAGCGGAGTCGGCGTTTGTGCCGGTGCCGGCGTGCCACCGAAGTGGATCGATCATGTCTTGGGTGTTTGCAAGGCTTACAGCACACGTGTGGGTGGCGGTCCTTTCCCGACGGAACTGGATGACGCGACCGGCGAAAAAATTCGAACTCTTGGCAATGAATTCGGCACCACGACCGGTCGCCCACGTCGTTGCGGTTGGTTTGATGCCGTTGCAGTTCGCTACACCGCTCGTCTTTCGGGGGTGACTCGATTAGCGTTGATGATGATGGACGTTTTGGCTCACTTTGAAGAGCTCAAGGTCTGCGTCGCCTACGAGCTGGACGGCAAAGAAATCCATCGCGTGCCGTCGCACCCGGATCAACTGCGTCGCTGTAAGCCAATCTTAGAAACGATCCCGGGTTGGAATACACCGGTCGACGATGCTCGAACCATGGCCGACTTCCCGCCAGCAGCGTTGGCTTATGTGAAACGCATCGAAGAGCTGGTAGGTGTGCCTGTCGGCGTGCTTTCGGTCGGTCCCGATCGAGCTCAAACGATCTTCACCGAAGAAGCTGCTGCTTTGGGATTGGGCTAGCCCGATCCCGGCCTCCAGCTATTTAGCTGGGGCATCCGAGTTACTGAGTTGGCCAGGTCATTTCGCAGGCCATTGCGTACTCGTAACCTATCTTTGTGAATCGTCTATTGATTCCCATCGGCCGATTGGCGGCCGATGGACGATTTTTCAGGCGGATTCCGGCCGGCGACAAGATGATCGCCAGGCAAATCACTGTTTTTCGCGCTCCGGTCCAACGTTGGTGGCCTCTTGGAAGCTAGGCTTCCTGATAGGTTTGCGTTGATTTCACGAGAGCGGCAGTGATGGAAATTATATTTTTTTGCGTGGTCGGATGGGGAATCATTACCCTTCTGGGACACGCAACTTGGGTGCTGCTGCGGCTCATCTTCTCGAGCTTGACGTCTGATTCATCAAGTCAGTCGGCCTCTACGAAACAATCGCCTGGCGGTAGATCAACTGGCAGTGAACCCGCTGGTGCAGCCGAACCGTCGGATTCGGTCGCAACGCCGGACCCGCGTCGGGATTTAATCGCCTTTGAGCGAATGATCGATGGAATGATCGCGACCGGGCGTGTGCCTGAAGACGAAGCGAGGGCGATGAAGCGAACCGCCCAGTTGTTCGTCGATTCGTTGGACGATCCTTCGCGTCAGGTTGCTAGCTTGCCAGAGCAATCGGTGGTGCCGGATCAGACGGCAAGCGTTCAGAGCGTTCCGCTTGCGGTGACAGCCAAAACGGTTTCGCCAGCCGGTGTTGTTGGATCGAGCGTCCTCGAATCGAGTGCCATTGCATCGGATGGCAAAGTTCAGCCGGCCTCGCATCCTCGCCGTGCTTTTGCCGAGGTTGTTGCATCGTTCCTCGCCCAGCACAACATTCGTTGGGGCGAGTTGATCGCGGGCATGTTGATTGTCGTTTGCTCGATCGGGCTTGTACTGAGTTTGTGGAGCACATTGACCGCGGCGCACCGTGTGGTTCCTGCGGTCGTGTTTATGTCAGCCGACGCGGCCATCTTTGCCGCTGGGCTTTACACCATGCGGCGATGGAAACTACGGCATACCAGTCGTGCTGTCTTGATCGTCGCGACGTTGTTGGTTCCGTTGTGTGTGCTGGCTGGACTGGCCGCCGCTGGGGCGAGTGCCAACTCGGTGTCGCTTGCTGATCCTGTAACGCTTGCGGTTATTCTGTTGGCGACCGGCGGTTGTGGATGGTTGCTTTGGCAGTCGTCGTTGGCGTTGGTTGGACGTGGCGGCGCTGCGGCACTGACATCCAGTGTTGTGGCCTCGTCGCTCACACTACCCTTGTTGCCCTCTGCCGCTCGCTGGCTCGGTTCGACCGCGGGCTGGGTCGTGATTGTGCCATCGATTGCGGTCGCGATCTCAATGCTCTGGCTGGATCGGTCCAAACGTTCACAGCCCACGCAGCGAATCCGTCAACGATCATCAGTGACCGGTCGGCGGGTTTGGAAGAACCAATGTCTGCACCTGGGAATCGCGATTGCCTCCTTCGTCAGTGTGATTGCCTATGCGGCGTTCCTGTTTCGCGACGGGGGCCGGACGACCTGGATTCAGATTGCACTCTCGACCATTCCGACATGGGTTTCGATTGCCTTGGTATTCGGTGATCGAGCCTATCGGTTGGGAGCGGTGATCGATCAATCGACGCAACATTTGGCGACGCGACGTTTCATTTGCAGCGTTTTGACGGTGGTTGCCATCGGGCTTGTCGTAGCCATTTTGCCGGCCGCGATCCAGCAAACATCTTGGCTGTGGGCTCACGCGATTGTGACCAGCCTTTCACTATTGGCTTTGTCGGGCTTGTTGCGACGCGGGTTGCCGACCGTCGATGGGCTGATCCCGATGGGTTTGGCAGCAATGATGACTTCACCATCGTGGCTGGCGGGGCAAGCATGGGATCAGGTTGATCTGCACCGCATGATGATCGGCGGTGAACCGATGGCTGTTTCATTGAGTTGTCTGCTAATTGGTCTCTTGTTGGTATCGGTGATGCATTCGTTCGGCCGCTGGCGAGACGAGGCAGGGCAATTCCAGCCACCAGCGTCGCTGTTTCGCTGGGCCGGGATTTGGGGGACGTTGGTCACTGTCCAGGCCATCGTGTTGTCGTACACGCCAGTCGAGTGGTGGGGCCGAATGCCGATGATCGTGATCGCGGCTTGTTTGGCAGCGATCGTGGTCGCCAGCGGAATCGCTAGCTTGTTGCGACCGATTTTACAACGCGTGCGGATTGGACTGGGGGCATCGCTAATCGCCGCATTTTCGATGGCAACTTTGGTGGGGGGGCGTGATCTTTGGGGATGGGAGACCCTGCGGAATAGCCAAGCACTGTGGAGCTTAGGCGGTGTGATCTTGGGTGTGGGAGTGACATGGATCCTGCTCCGCGAAGTTCTGACGATGCGAAGGCTGATCCGTGATTCGAATACGGCAGAGTCGATAATCGCGAACGTGCTAACCGCTGCGGCAACGTTTTTTGGTGTGGCAACGCTTTGGCAGTATGCGTCGGTTATCTTCGGTCCACTCGAGAATTCTGCAGTGAATCCGTTGACGGCTTTGGCGTTGCCGTCATCGTCGCTATGGCATCTTGGCGGTCGGTGTATCGGTTTGGTTGCACTCGCAGCGGCGTGTTTCTTTGGTATGCGAGGTTCCACAACCGAGAATCGTTTCCGACTGGTGGTAATTACAGGTTGGATCGGATGTCTGTTCATAGCAGCGATCGGCGCTGAATGGATCACCGAGGTGGCGACTTGGCAAACGGTGCTGGCGACCACCTTCTCAAGTGTTGGTTTGATCGGGATCACACGCTGGCGATCGGTGTCCGACACGATTCTGTCTGCCGTATCTGTGGTCGCAGCAACCGTGCTGATTGGAGCTGGTTCAGCGGTTCTGTTGCAGTCGTCATGGTGGGAACCGATAGACGCTGGGATCGGGCCCGATCGGCTTATCTGCTTGGCCGTTGCTGCGTGGTGGATTTTGGCATCGGTTGTACTGGCGTGGTCAGGATCGGTTTCGAAACGAATTGCTTCGGCGGGGTTGTTACCGCTCGCGGCGGGGTTGTTGGCATCGATCTCTGGACTCGACTCGCCCGTCGTGTGGTTCCAAGCCACGGCGTTGGGTGCGTTATCAATGATTGGGATTCAGTGGTTCCGGTACATGAGGGTGGTGGAACCAGGTGGCTGGCGTGACGATACGGCTACGGTGTTGTCTTCAGGTTGGGTTCGGTTGATTGGATTTGGCAGCGCGGCTTGCGTGATGCTGGGAATTGCATTCGGTTCCAATTGGACTTTTGGTGTTGAACGAATCGTTGAGTTGAGCCTGCCGCTGGGTTGGGCGATGACGTTGTTCGCACTGGCAAGTTTGTCGCTGCGTCGTTGGACGTGGGTTTCGCAAATACCCTTGGCGATCCCGCTGATGAGTGGGCATTTGGCTTGCGGTGGTTTGGCGTTGCGATGGTTCGATGCGAACGAGATGTGGGCGATCGTGATCGTGTGCGGATTGATTGGCAGTTTGGGGTCTGCGACCCTGGTCTGGTTGGCCGCAAGAAAATGGAATCCTTCAGTGGATGGGAGCGATGTCGCTGAGTCCGGTGCCCTTGTGTCCAAAAGCGTCGTGTCCGGAAGCGTCGTATCGGTTCATAGCTGGCATGTGATTGTTCAAGCAGTGGTGTTATTTGTGACCTCGCTGGTTTACGTCGGTCGCTCCAGTGAGGGGCAGCTTTCATTGCTGTCTTGGAGTGTTTCGAGTACCGATTTCTTCGGCATCGTTGCCATGTTGGGATTGGTGATCGGTGCGATTTGCCTGTTGCGGATGAACGCTCGTGTGACGCGAGCCGGAATGGTGCCTGCGGTGCCTGAGCCTGTCTTGCGAATCTTCGGTTGGCTAATAGTGGTCGGTGGTTGTTTCTTGGTGATGCTATTTTGCCACGACAATGACTTGGATTATGCGATGTTGACCGGGGTGATGGCGTGGACGGGGGCATGTGTGATTTTGTGGCGTAGCGATCGAGTGTTCGCGAACGAGGCCAACGCCGCTCACCGAGCGGATGTGGAAGCATCGGCACTGATGTTACCGATGTTGGGCGTTGCGATTCTGTTCCTAGTCGGTGCTCAGGACTGGCCATCCGCTGTTCGGTTGAAGACGACGATCTCGCAAAGCGTTTTGCAATGCGGAATTGCCTTGGTCGTAGGAGCTTCAGCGTGGCTGCGACGTTCGGCTGTCGACTTGGACCCGACTCGGCGGCAATCTCGAGCGTTATGGGGCGGTTCGCTATGGTTGATCGTGGGTGGAATCGCGTTAGCGTCCGTGGCGATAGCGACGGTGGTTGGTGCGGATCAGCAAGTGCGTTGGCTCGTGGTGAGTTTGGCGGCTTCGTTCGCGGGTGCCGCTTCGGCATGGCTTATTCCTCGGCTGGCAAACTCCGCCTTGGGTGTCGCCAGTGAGCGGGTGATGATGGGCTTGGCTGCGATGTGCACATTGGTGTTAGTCGGTTTCGCGGTGCATGGTTTCGATTTGGCCGGTGTAGATGGAACCCTGTCAGCGACTTGGACGCGATTGAGCGTTTTGAGTTTGGGCATGTTGGCGTGGGGCATGTTTGCACTCGCTGAACAGTCCCACCTCAGTGACGTTGCTGTCGCGGGGCGACGCCGAAATCGATGCGTCGGAATTGGGCTGGCTGCAATCTCGTTGCTGGCCGTTGTAGGCGCTAGCGGCAGTCAGATTGGACTGTTTAGCCTGGTTGCCGCCATGCGGTTATTGATCGTTTCGACGCTTGCGATCGCGGTGTTGATGTTGGTGATCCCCAAATTATTGAGTGCATCGTTCGTTGATCGATGGCAGTCTGCGTTGAGACGAGGTGGCTTGATCGGCGCGATCTTGGCGTCGGTTTCGCTCGTCGTGATGCTGGGGTTGGAAGCGGTGTTACGTGACCCTGACTTCGGCGTGGTGGGGTTGCCAATGCCGCTGATTGTGGTGGTCGGACTCGTGCTGGGTGGGCTTGCCTTGATCGCAGGGCTGATTGCAATCCTGAGTGGTCCAGGGTTCGAATTGTCGGCGCGGGGCAACTTGTTGCGACTATCGGACCGTCACCGAGCGTGGCTGTTGTACGGTGCTCAAGCGGTGGCGGCGGTAACGTGGCTGCACTTGTTCCTGTGTCGCAGCGGGATCGCTTACTTGGGGCTGCGGCAGTTTTGGCCGTACGTCGTCATGGTGATCGCGTTCACCAGCGTGGGTTTGACTCAGTGGGCGATTCATCGTCGTGACGAGGTGTTGTCTGAAATTATGCGGCGGACGGCGATGTTCTTGCCAATGATCCCGGTTGTGGGATTCTGGCTGAGCGGTTCGTACGCCACTTTTTTGCATAACCAGGATTGGTCCTGGACGTTTTACCGAGGGACGACGTCCTATCAAGGTTTGTTAATTGTCGGGGCGATCTACTACGGGATCATGTCAACGATGTGGAAAAACGGCTTTCCACGCGTGGCAACCGTGGTCCTCGCCAATGCGGGGTTATGGGTGATGCTAACCCAATCGCCCGGCTGGGGATTCCTGACGCATCCGCAGGCTTGGTTGATTCCGCCCGCTGCGTGCGTGCTAGCAATTGCACATTGGCAACGTCAGACGCTGGACCCCAAAATCGGGTCTGCGATTCGATACGCTGCCACGCTGACCATCTATCTGGCGAGTACGGCGGACATGTTGATCGGTGAGGTTGGCTCCTCGCTTTGGGGGCCGATTGTGTTGGTGGTTTTGTCGTTGATCGGGATGTTGGCGGGAGTGGCATTGCGAGTGAAACCGTTCTTGTACCTGGGCACGATCTTCACGTTCTTAGGTGTGATGAGCATGGTTTGGCACGCTGGGCAGGCAATTGACGCGGTTTGGCCTTGGTGGGTGTTTGGGATCACCACGGGATTGGTGCTGTTGAGCGTTTTGGCGGGGATCGAAAAGCATCGCGACCAGCTACAACGTTGGTCCGACCGACTGGCAACCTGGGATTAGCTGGCAATCGGGGACGAATGGTGAGCGGATGGCGGCGGAGTTGAGGCGTAGTGGATTGCACGTGAAAAAACTCGCCTTCACGGGAGTAGCGGAACTTTAGTAGAAGTGAGAAAGAATCGGAAAAAGTCCTTTTCGCTTTGCTACATCGCTGCGTTTTCCTCGCCGCGTCCCATCTGTGAGCTGATTGATTTTGAACGCGACCGCATCCCAAGCTGAACACGAAGCTCGCCGCATGGCTTCGCTGCGCCGGATCGCGATCGTATTAAGCGATCTGCCTGAGTCGGTTGCCGCTCAATTGATGGCTGATTTAGGTCCCGAAGCCCGTCGGCGCGTGCGTCGAGAGTTGGCGTCCTTGGTCGATGTTGATCCGTTGGAACGAAAGCGAGCACTTGAGTCGTTCACAGGTACCATCAAACGCCAGGCTGCTCACGGAGACGCCGGTCAACGAACGACCGCATCCTACCGAACCGAAGCGGAAGACGAAGTCAGCTTCAGTGCCGCCGGTCGCATGGCGTCGAGCCACCGGGAAAATCTAGGAAATCAGGATCCCTCGGAATTCTCCTCATCGCATTCCGCCGCACATGAATCCGAACCGCAGCCCACGAGCTCGCTTGGATTCCTGGATCGTGTGAATGACGACGATCTAATGAGTCTGTTGCAGAACGAGCATCCGCAAACCAAAGCGGTCGTACTGGCGTCGATTGATCCATCGCGTGCCGCGCAGTTCTTGCCGCGGCTGAACCATTCCGAGCGACAAGACATGCTCAGCCGGATTGGACGACTGCAGACGTTGCCTGAAGAAATGTTGGCGGACCTAGCCAGCAGCTTCCAAAGTCGCGTCGAACAAATGCAATCGGCCCGCAACGTGAACCCGCTGCAGCAACTGCTCAACGAACATCAGCTCGGTTCGTCGAGTTGGGACGCATCGTCAGCGGCTCAGCATGTTCCGGCCAATGCGGCTGCGGTCTCGCCACGATTGCAAGCGATCTTGGCGGAGATGCCCACCGCTTCGAAGCCAGGGGCCAGTTCACGAGATACACATGTTGCGTCGGGTAACATCGATCCTGTCTCGCGGCATGCTGGTTCGCCACAAACAACTGATCGGGGTACTGAACATGCTGATTTGGCAGCCGATCGTTTGCGACGGATCACGCGAGAAGACGCTCCAGCGGTGGGAACCCAAACCGAATCTAAGTCAGGAATATCGACCGATGATGTGCATCGTGAATTGGTGCAGTTGCCTGCTCGTCAGTTGTGCGAAGCGTTAGGCCGAGTCGACACGCGGGTCGCCATTTTGACGCTTTGCGGGCTGCCTAACCAAACTGCAGACGCCGCCATCGGATGCCTGCCTCGCACCCAAGCCAACCAAGTTCGTCAGCATTTGATGTCCGTTGGTTCGATGGAAATTCGCGAGATTGACCAGGCGAAAGAAATTGTGGCACAAGCCGCACGGGTTCGTGGTCGGGTTGAGGACGCGCCGAACACGAAGTCGGCAACACAGGCTGGCTCGTCCGCCGCATTGGCAAACCAGCAAGCAATGGCGGTCGCTTAATTCAAGCGGACTGCTGATCCTACGGAATCAATATGGCAACGATACTGAAGCGATTCCAGCAAGCCGTCGGTGGCGGTGATCGTGATCCGAGTGCTGAAGATGACCGCCCCACCCTGGCGGAAACCAAGGCGGGCGAAGCAATTCGGCTGCGTCCCAAGATGGGCTCGGCGCGTATTTTGAAAGCCAGCGGACCGGATACCGAAGCGACTGCATTAGAGGCAGGCGAAGACGATGTCGATCCAGCGAATCCGACGCCGATCGCCAAAGGCGGCGTCGCGGCGAGGTTGCCGAGCAGTGTGATCGGTAAAGAACGCAGCGGCAGCAACGGATTGGTGGATTTCAATCTGGCGGACTTGGTTGAGCAGGGCCGCGAACAAATCAACAGTTGTCGGCAACAGGTCGAGGCGATGTTGGAAGAGGCTCGCGTTCAAGGCGAGACGATTAAGCAAACTGCCAAGTCAGCCGGACACGCCGAAGGCAAAAAGGTTGCCGCTGCGGAGATCGAAAAACGAATCGCAACCGAAGCGGAAGTTAAAGCACAAGCTCAAGTCGAGTCACTACGCAAAGCCGTGATGCTCATGCGGACCCAGTACGACGCTTGGATGCAGCAATACGCGGAGGTGCTTACCGTCACGGCGATCGCGGCAGCAGAAAAGTTAACCCGTCGGGAAATTAGATTGCCCAACGACTCGCTGTTGAGCGTGCCTGCGGAACCCGGTGAGGACACAGTTAGTCCCGTCGAAACAGGCGAAGATCACCTGCTGGTGCGATGGGCGAGAGAAGCACTGCACAGTACCCGTTCGGCAGGCAAGCTGACGTTGGCGGTTCATCCCGACACGTTGGCCGAGTTGGGACGCGCGTTCGACGATTTACTTAGCAATCCAGACTTGCCAGAACAATCTATGGTTATTCCGGACGAATCGCTATCGGTCGGCGACATCGTCGTGCGGCAAGATGGCGGCGAAATTCGAGCGGGGATGAACGCCCAATTGGAACGCTTGCGTCAGGAATTGCTGGGTGACGAAGTTCGCTCCTTAGGAGACAACTTGTGAGCGACGTTCCTGCCCTAACGTTTCCTAAATTGCCGGATCCGAAAACGATTGTCGAATCGCTGGAACCGTTGGTTATGTTCCAAATTCGTGGGCGCGTGGCATCGGTGACAGGAGATGCTGTGACAGTTCAAGGGATGACTGCACCGTTGGGGGCGTTGTGCGAATTGATGCCGCCGAACGCCAAGCCTACGCTCGCCCGAGTGATTGGTTTCGATGGCACGCGTCCTATTCTGGCACCCATGGAATCGATCACAAGATTGGCCGCAGGCGATCGCGTGCGTTTGGTTTCCAATTCACTCAGCCTTCGTGTGGGAGCATCGCTTTGCGGGCGAGTCATCGACGCGTTTGGACGCCCGATCGATGGTCAACCTTTAAGCGAAGATCTGACCCGCGTCGATGTTTCGCACCACTCGCCCGATTCACTTTCACGACCACCGATTGATCAGCCTTTGCAAACCGGGGTTCGCGCGATTGACGCGATGCTGACCTGCGGTATCGGACAACGACTGGGGATCTTTGCGGGTTCCGGTGTGGGGAAGAGTACGTTGCTCGGCATGATCACGCGTGGCACCAATGCCGATCGTGTGGTGATCGCGATGGTGGGTGAGCGGGGGCGGGAAGTCAACGAATTTATCCAAAAGTCACTCGGCCCTGACGGGCTAAAGAAGAGCGTCGTTGTTGTTGCAACCAGCGATCGACCTGCTGCCCAGCGATTGTCAGCGGCGATGACGGCGACCAGTATTGCCGAACAGTTTCGCGATGAAGGGCACAACGTATTGCTGTTAGTTGACAGCGTGACGCGTTTTGCGATGGCCCAACGGGAACTAGGCTTGGCCGCTGGTGAACCGCCGACGACCCGCGGTTATCCGCCTAGTGTCTTTAATATGTTGCCTCAGTTGGTTGAACGGGCGGGACGGACTCAAAAGGGTTCGATCACGGCGTTTTATACCGTCTTGGTTGAAGGTGACGATCACAACGAACCGATTGCCGATGCCGTTCGAGGTTTGTTGGACGGACACATCGTGTTGAACCGTCGGTTGGCTCACCGAGGTCACTTTCCGCCGATCGATATTCCGCAAAGCGTCAGCCGATTGCAAAACCATTTGGTTACGCCCGAAGTCGGACAAGCGGTGCAGCAGATTCGTGAGCACATGGTGCAGTACGAAAACAGCGAGGACTTGATCTCGATTGGTGCCTACCGAAGCGGCACTGATCCACGCATCGATTCAGCAATCGCCATGCGAGACCCCATCAACTTGTTGCTGCGGCAATCCAGCGAGGAACGCACGCCTTTGGAACAAGCTCAACAAGTCATCGTCGCACTCGCCAATTCGCCACCGCCGACCGTCGCGAAAACTTAGACGCAATCAAGCGATTGCCGTCTCGTTCGTTCATCTTGCCGAGCTGAACTGCACACTCCGTTTATTTCACTACCACGTTATCCTCACCACATTGCGTGGCCTTAATGGCGTTTCAGTTCCGTTTCGATTCTCTTTTGCAACTTCGCGAGCGTCAGCGTGACGACGTGGGTAACGAAGTCGGCAAGGCCAACGAGGCGATTCGCCGCGTTGAAGAGCAGATCGAGCAACTACAATCAGAACGCGATCAATTACGAGCTCAGGCGGCCGGCGTGATCGCTGGCCAGACCGGCGGGGATGCTAAGAGCGGGACAATGTCACGTCCGGCCGATTTGTCGGTCGACCGTATGTTGCAACAAGGACGGTATGATTTGCAGCTACAAGCCGAACAGATGTCGTTGCGGCAAACCCGCGGCACGCTGATGCAAGAACTGGATCGTCGGCGGGTGTTACTGGTTGAAGCGGAAGCCGAAGTGAAACGTTTGGAACGACTTCGTGAAACTCGTCAAACCGAACACAACCATTTGCAATTGCAGCGGGAACAGGCTGAGGCCGATGATTTGACTACCGCTCGCATGGTCATTGCCAAACGCAATGCAGCCCGAAAACTTAAAGGAGACCTCTACCGATGAAGTTTTTAATGCGAATGATCGGTATCGTCTGCGTTGCGACCTGCCTGACCCAAGTGATTTTGTTTGGATACTTCTTTTTGAAGGGCAATCTAAGCGGTGAATCGGTCACCAAGATGCTCGCGTTGGTCAACGGAATCGATATCACCGGCAACCAATTGCGTCAGATTTTGCAGGAAGATGAAGACCGCGAGCAACCTGACTTCGATGAAATCCTGGAAGCTCGGCAACGCGAAAGTCTCGATATCGACATGCGTTTGCGTAGTCAGCGGGAGTTCAAAGACGAGTTGGCGACCATGTTGTCACAGCTAAAACAACAACGTGATCGGTTCGACGAGCGGCGGAAATCGTTCGACCAACGACTTGAGGATATTCGCAAGGGAGCCCAAGAAGAAGGCATTAAAGAGGTTCAGCGGACGTTACAAGCCCTCGAAGCGGAACAGTCCAAAGAGCTGCTGATGAGAATGTATGACGATAAAAGAATTGATGATGTCGTGAATATCATTCAAGACATGCCCATCGATAAACGAAAAGATATATTAGCGGAGTTTGATACACCGGACGAAACGGACAAGCTTCACGAAATCCTACGTCGAATCGGCGAAGGGATGCCAACGACCACGCTCATTGATGAGGCACAGGGGAACTAGTTTCCCGCACCTGTCACCGATATGGACGGGGTTGTCGGGTTGGTTTGCAGCGATCGTTTTCGTGGCGAATAGCACCGGCGGTATCCATCACGCTGGTTGATTCGATGTAGTTCGATCACGGCTGGGGGGCCGGCGATGAGCACAACGGAATTACGAACTACGCAAGATGCGAGTCTACTGACCTCGTCTAGCCAATCGGCTCGATTAGACAGTAGCACCGCTAAATTACGGCAGCGCATTGGCGGCACTGCCGAGTCGCTCAGCATGTCGGGGATGGGCGATCCATTTGCCGAGATCTTTGCAGCGATTGCGATCGCGGATTCACCCGTTCCGCCTGCCGCCCCGGTGTCCGACGCCACGAGCGAGCAACCATCGTCCGACGGGAACGCTGTTGCCGATTTGGAAGCCCTCGATGATGAGGATGATGACACTGCCCCCGCTGTCAGTGATGCCAAAGCGGAGTTAACGCTCGCTAAAGACGACGAGTCCGTCGAACAGCAGGAAGTGGCTGAATCACTGAAGACAGAACAAGAGACGGATCAGCAATCCGGCAGTAGTGCCGAGGTGGTGGATACCGATGCCAGTGAAGATGAAATCGCACTGACTGAAGCCGAGGTGGCGCTGTCGCAAGCTGATGCTGACTCGGAAGATCCCGAGGCCGTCGTCGATGCTGAGATCGCGGTTGTTGCGTCGCAGTCCGGGGAACAGAAACAGGATGACCGTGACGCCGAAGTGGTTGTTGAGGCGGACGCCAAAATTGAATCCGCTGATTCCGGCGATGGCATGCCCGAGATCAAAACGACCAAAGAGTCAGCAGCCAACGAAGTCGAAGCCGATTCTGAATCAGGCGGCGAACTGAATTCCGGTTCTGAACATGGCGTGAAGAACCCCGATCGCGTGGAACGCCGACGCTATTCCGACCGAGATGCGCGGGGCAACTCTGGTAACGGAGAGGCTGAACAACCCGTCGGCGAAAGCCAACGCGGCAACGAAGCGGTTGCAGCGGAGCGGAAAGTTTCGGACGCGTCGCCGAAATCGGGTTCGTCGGCTGGCGGCAGAGCGGGAATCGACATTTCCAGCTTGACGCCGGTAGCCCCCAGCCCGGCATCGGCTGCAGCAGCGGGAATCACACCGGCCGCGGTGTCGTCAGCGGCAACGAAAATGGCCAGTGGTGGCGCAGGATTGGCCAAGTCCGTGACGGGAATCGCCTCCGCGGGGGCAGCTTCAACGAGCACCTCAAGCCCAACGGATACCGCCTCAACGCCTGAGATTGATACCAGCATGAAGACTGGTACATCTAACGCTGCGACTAAAGGAACCGAAACGAAATCCGCCGCCGGGACAGACACGCTCTCGGCCGTGCAACGAGCCAAGCTGGTCCAACGGGTTAGCCGCGGGTTCCAGCACTTGGGGGCCGGTGGCGGGCAAATTCGGATGCGATTGTCGCCCCACGAACTGGGCGCGGTGCAGTTGCAATTGAATATTCAAAACGGCCAGCTCAGCGGTCAGATGATCACCGAAACGGAAGCCGCCAGCCAGGCACTTCGTGAGCAATTGCCGCAACTGCGCAGCTCGCTGGAAAGTCAAGGCATTCGCTTAGAGCGGCTCGACATCCATACGGAGTCGGCAGCAGATTCCATGGATGCTGATCTGTCTGGACAGCGTTTTGGGGATGCCTCGGGACAATCCGGAGGCAACGCGTTTATGCAACAGCAAGAGCGTGCCGAATCGCGTCAACGTGCGGGATGGTCCGGTGTAAGGGCTGCGCCGAAGGAGACGCCCGCGGTCACCACGTCGAGCTCCCGTTGGGCCAGTCAGCCACAATCGGGTGTCGATCTGAGAGCGTAACCGAACTTCGAGCAACTCACGTCGTTCACCACACGTGTCATGACTTTTTGCAGGAGATCGTAATCGCGAGTGGAAGTGACAGTAAACGTTTTCCGCTCGATGGACGCGGTAATGCGTCAACCGGCTTGCGATGTGACCCGCTCAAGCAGCCTTCGTCCAGTCGCGCTCATCGGAAGCTTGGACAGTTGCGCCGCCGTGCAGTATTTCCATCCTGCCGGTAGTGGATTGGTTTTTGTTTTGGACGCGGTATCTCGATCGGGTTTCCAGTCTGCACGGTGAACCTGCAACGTAATGCGGTATTTCGTAACGGCATGCTTCATGGTGTGATTCACTTCACCCAGACAAACTTCGCCACCCAGTTCACTCGATAGCCAGCGTTCGAAGTTCTGGGCCGAGTTTGCTTGAGGCGGTCCCGCCTTGGGGAAGTCCCACATGCCGGCGAAGCGAACGCCTTTGGGCAATTGCCGGACAAGCCAACGCTTGGAAGTGTCTTGAAGCAACGCGGCGTATTCGGTGCGTGATTCGTATTTGGTTTTGCCCAGCTTGCGAGGGATCTCTTCTTGCCAACCCATCCGATAGGCTTCGCATTGCGAGGCGACGGGACATAACAGGCATTTTGGTTGGCGTGGCGTGCAAATCAATGCACCCAGTTCCATGGCGGCTTGATTGAAAGCGGCCGGCCCCAGGTCGCGACTTTGTGATTGGTTCGCCTGCCGAGACTTGATCGCTGGCAACATGGTTTCGGATAGTTGCCAAAGGACGTCTTGAGTCGCCTTTTCGTCTACGGGATCTCGCATCCCAATCCACCGGCTGAAAACCCGGATCGTATTGCCTTCTAAAATCGGTAGCCGTTGGTTTTGCGAGATCGAAAGGATCGCTCCGGCGGTGTACCGTCCAATCCCAGGTAACGCGAGCACCTCATCAAAGGTAAGCGGGAACTTGCCATGGTGTTGTTCTACAATGACCTGTGCCGCGGCACGTAGGCTGCGGGCACGACGATAATAGCCAAGGCCCTCCCATAACCGCATCAGCTCGGCTTCATCACTTTGTGCTAACGCCGATTCATCGGGATATTTTTCGATGAAACGTTCGAAGTACGGGATCACGGTCGCGATTTGCGTTTGCTGGCACATGATCTCGCTGACCCACACCTTGTAGGGCGTCGGGTCGCGTCGCCAGGGTAAATCACGAGCCGTATCCGCAAACCAACCAAGCAGGTTTTTCCGCAAGCGACTGCGTACACGAGTGTCGGCGAGTCGTTGGAAATCGGGTGTTGCAGACTGAGGGCTTTGGACGTTGGTGCGGGTATCCTTGCCGCGTGGGACCTTGGGCGATTCCATCAGTGGTCTTCCAACTTGCCCAGTTTGGCCTTCGTTTGAAAGTCAGTCATGCCGCGTCGGTAATTGATCTCAATCGTATCGCCAGGAACGTGGGCGTTGATCGCTTCCTGTAGATCTTTGAATTGCTTGATCGGCTTGCCATCGGCTTTCACGATTACGTCGCCAGGCAACAGTCCCGCTTTCTCGGCAGCCTTCCCGATGATTACTTCGTTGATTAGACACTCGTTGAAATTGTCAAAACAACGAACGCCCAAAAATCCGCCTTGTTTCAAATCGATGGTCAAACCGGGAACCGTGCGGCGTAACGCTTCAACTCGATCAATAGGAGCAGCGGTTCCGTTCAGTGTCAGTGACACTCGAATTGGAAGTTTTGCCAGTTGATCAACCCGTTCGCCGTTCATCGGCACGTAACGCAGTTCAAGATTGCGAAGCTCGTCGATTCCACCGAGCGTCTTCAATTCGTCCAGGGACAAATCCCCTTGCATGATCGAAAGGGTTTGCAGGTCAGGCATTTGGATGATCCCGGCCAGGACTTCGTTGCGAATCGCCGAGCCTTTGATGCGAGCGAATTCAATTCCGTCGACCCATCGCAACAGATCCATCAATCGCATGTCGCCGGTGAAGGTGTCATCGATTTCAACGATCTCTTTGATTTGCTCGCGAGCCCCGATGATGAAGTCGGTCATCCCGATGAAGACGCCGTTGTCGCCCAGAATTTGGACCGCCCGAGTCCGCCGGACATCTCGGACTTCTTTGACGGCCAGCTTGGCTCGGGTGCCGCGACTGCCACCGAGGGTCGAAATCCGTTCGAGTTGCTCCCAGGCTAGGTCTTGAGAATTAGACCCTGGCGCCGCCGAATCCGCTTCACTGCTCGGGCCGATGGGCGACCGGATCGCAACCTCTTGAAGGACGCTCAAAACGCGTTCGGTCGTTTCCAGATCGCCGGATTCGAGTTGATCAACTAGCGCGGCGACTGCGGCGGCACCGATTTGCATTAGTTGGGTGGTGGCTCGCTTGCGACGCAGGTAAGAATCGCTGGCCAGGTCCGAAATTGCGGACTCAATTTGAGCGGTTTCAGACGGAGTGTCCTGGGAGCTCTCGGCCGGTCCAACCGCGGTCTGGGCGGCCAATGGAAGCCCGCCAACGCAAAACAATGCAATCACGAGCACAGCGGGACGAATGAATGAGAAACGCAATGGAGCCCCTTGTGGGTGAAACGATGGTAGCGACATGAATCCTCGGGTATCGAACCATCTCGAGTAGCCGTATTATTCTAGCGAATTGCCGACGATGACCAACAACCTTTTCGGAAAGGTAGGCGGGTTGCGTCATCAGATCCTTACCGTCATGGAGCCCCCAGATCTCATGTTTTCACGTTTGAAGCCTCGTAGGCAATCCGGAGAGCCGCTTTGGGGTTCCCGTCATACAACGATGGTGCCTGTTGTGATGGCGCCTCGTGTGGCGACAAGAGTGACATCGGGCGTTTTCGATGATTCTTGCAACCGCACTTTGGGCGGCCGTTCGGGTAGATTTGCCAGCAAAATGCTGGTTGGTTTGTTGGCTGCGGCGTTGACCGTGATCGCCGTTCCAAGCTTCGCACAAGATTCCGCAAGCGAGTCGGCTGCCGAAGTCGCCGAGTCTGTCCAAGCGAGCGAAACGGCGGAAGTCGCCGCAGAAGAACTCACACTGGAAAGTCTCAAGGCTCAAGTGGATTCGGCGGCGTTGGCCGGCCACAACGGCTGGATGCTTGTCAGTTGTGCACTGGTTCTGTTCATGACCGCGCCGGGACTGGCGTTGTTCTACGGCGGATTGGTACGGCGTAAAAACGTCTTGAGCGTGATGATGCAGTGCATCTTCCTGATGGGAATGATGACGGTGCTGTGGGCGTTGTACGGCTACTCGTTCGCGTTCGGCGGTGACGGACGCTGGTTCGGAAACTTTGATCACCTGTTGATGAACGGTGTGCAGCGAAGTTGGCCCGAAGGCGCCAGTGGTGTGATCACGCCGATGTACACACCCGAGATCCCATTACTAACACACATGTTGTTCCAAGGCATGTTCTTCATCATCACGCCGGCACTGATTTGTGGTGCGTTCGCCGAACGTATGAAGTTCAGTGCCATGGTGGTTTACTCAATTTTGTGGGGCACGTTCATTTACTGTCCATTGACCCACTGGGTTTGGGACGGTGGTCCACTGGCCTTTGGCGATGACGGAATCATGGGCGGTGCGTTGGACTTCGCTGGCGGAACGGTCGTTCACATCAGTAGCGGTGTGTCGGCGTTGGTGGCTGCGATCTTGATCGGGCCGCGAATGGGTTATCCCAAAGAGCCGCTTCAACCTCACAACTTGACCTACACCGCCATTGGCGCTTCGATGTTGTGGGTGGGCTGGTTCGGATTCAACGCGGGTAGCGAATTGCTGTCCGACGAAATCACCAGCAGCGCATTCGCCGTGACGCACTTTTCGGCTGCCGCCGGGGCCGTTGCTTGGGTGATGATCGAGTGGATGGTACTGGGCAAACCTACCGTACTGGGCGCTAGCAGTGGTGCCGTTGCCGGCCTCGTTTGCATCACACCCGCAGCCGGTTTCGTGCAACCGATGCCAGCACTCTTGATGGGTGCCACAGCGGGCGCTACTTGCTATTGGGCATGTTCAAAGCTAAAGCATCAACTTGGTTACGACGATGCACTCGATGCGTTTGGGATCCACGGTATCGGTGGCATCTTGGGCGCCGTCCTGACCGGCGTCTTCGCATCACGTGCGGTTTGGGACGTTACCGAATCGGGCGGAAAGATTGGGTTGATCGAATCCGGTGGCGATCCAGCGTTGGTGATCGGGCAAATCGTTGCCGTGGTGATCACGTTCCTGTTCGCTGGTATCGGCAGCTTGATCTTGCTGAAGCTGATCGATGCAATCATCGGCATCCGTGTTCCTGCTGAAAGCGAGCAACGCGGTTTGGATATCGTCGATCACGGTGAAGAAGGTTATCAGTTCGCTTAAAGCGAGCATGGTTTACCAAGTACAAAGTGGGGCTGTCTTGATCGGCCCTGCTTGGCGGGATTTGTGGCAAACTGAATCCTCGATGGATTCAGTCCCACATGCCCCAGCGTTTGACTTGGCGCTGCCAGTCACGAAGCAATGCCTTGGCCAGGTACCAAGCGTTCCCCGCGTAACGTGGAACCAAACGTTTGGGGTCACTGACCATCCTGTACGCCCATTCCATGCCGAACTTTTGATACGCTTCGGGAGCACGGACGGCGGTTCCAGCGATAAAGTCAAAGGACGCGCCGAGTTGGATGCAGCAAGCGTTGCCCAGAGAACTCAGATTTTCATGAATCCACTTTTCGCCCTTGGGTTGTCCGAAGGCAACGAACAGTAGATCGGTCTCCGCGTAACGGATGCGAGCGAGTTGCTCGGCGTGCTCTTGGTCCGATAGCTGACGAAACGGTGGACATTCTGTGCCGGCGATTTGCAATCCGGGGAAATCGGTTTGTAAACGGGCAGCACATTTTTCCGCAACGCCTTCAACGCCGCCTAAGAAGAACACTCGCCATCCTTCTTTGGCCGCTCGTTCACACAAGTGGATGATCATTTCGCTGCCAGCGACTCGTTCAGGAAGTGGGTTTCCGTCGAGCTGACTGCGCCACACGATCGGTTGGCCATCGGCAAGAATTAGGTCCGCATCTCGCGTGATGTCACGCACCGATGCGTCCTGCTCGTGCAGCATGCAGTAGTTCAGATTGGCGGTGACGACGTAACTGGGCCGATCTTGGGCAATTAGATCTCCGATCGCATCGATGCTTTGCGCCATGTCGAGCCGATCGAACGGAATGTTCCATACTTCGGTAGTGTCCCGTTCACGCGGGACGGTTACGGCGGGTTTCGCCGGCGAACCGGGATACGCGACTGGCGTGTCGGATACTGGCGGTGCGGTGGGGCGACTGGGGGCTACCACAAAGGCGGACGCCGGAGTTGATGCCGAAGAGAATGTCGAGTTCGTCATAACAAGTGTGGGTAGAACAGGGTACGATCGGAATGTGGTACAGAATGAGGTGGTTCGCGAAGAATCTGGTCGAAACGCAGACCATGACGGGTTACGGTTGCCTGGTCTGGCGAACAGACTGTCTGCTGGAAATCTAGGCCGCGAAAAGGGTGCATGCGCGAGTTCCTATGCTTAGATTGCCTGGAAACTGTACGAAATTGCCTTCCTACGATCATTTTTGATGCTGCTGCTTACTTTCGAGGGTTTTTCACCCGCCGCATTGTCCTGCTACGGTTCGTCCTGGAATCGAACGGAAACGATGGATGCGCTTGCTGCCAGCGGGACAACGTGGGATCGAGTCATTACCAGCACGACCGATCCGCTCGTGCAGATTGACCGATGGCTGGGGAGTCCAGAGTCGGCACTGCGGGGCATGACGCTGGTAACCGACGACGAACGACTGGTGCAGCGATCCTCCGTCGAAAGTGTCGCCGAATTGACCCACGTCCCGAGTCGAGACGAGTTGGTGGCCGATTCGATTGAAGAGACCACGCTAGCCGCGTTGGCCGCCGTTGCCGCCGAGCAATTAGTGACCGGTCGTGACGTCTGGCTGCACAGTCGGTTTCTGACGCGGTGTTGGGACGCGCCTCGCGACCTGTTTCCAATCGATTACTTTGATGACCTCGATGACGGTCCACTGGATCCTTCGGAAACGATCGAAGAAGAGATGCGAGCGCAGGATCAACCGGTGGCAGTTGTCCGCGAGAGCGTGGCGGCTATTTTGGATGACTGGCAGCCTCCCGATTGCACGATCGCAAGTGGCGACGATCCCGATTGGATCATGGCGTGGATGCGGACCTACGGATGCCAGATTCGATTGATCGATGCCGTCGTGCAATTGCTTTGTGACATCAGTGCCGACCGCGTCAGTGACCCCGTTGTGATTGCGGGAACCAGTGGTTTCGCTCTGGGACAGAACAATGCGATCGGCCATCGCAGCGGCCCGGTACGTTCGTGTCACTTGCACGTCCCATTCATCGTCGGGCATCGCCAACAAGATGATCCTGATGCGAAACCGCCTGGATGGGCGATGGGCGTTCGCAATTGCAATGTGATCAATGCGGATCAGGTTGGAACCATCCTTACGCAATCGGATCAGAACCTGATCGGTCCCGAGTCTTGGGCCGCGACCCCTGCCGATCAATCCGTGATTACCGAACATGCGGGCGACCGGATCGCTGCGACAACCGATCGCTGGTTTTACGTTACCGAACCCAGTGGTGAATCAGCAACCGATGGCAGTCTGTACTTGAAACCGGATGACGCGTGCGACGTGAATGACGTCGCAAGGTTGCGTCCTGACACGGTCGATACCATGCAGGCCTGGCTGACCGATTGATCTCGCTCGTTTGCGTAGTCAGAGTTTTACGAAACCGATCTTAAAACCGTAGCGACCCGGTTAAGCGACCTTCTTTCCGCCGGGTGCACGCAGGTCAAACAGTCCAAAGATCTCGTCTCGGCTTAGGCCGCCGGTTCGTGATAGCGGGCTGTTCTTGTGAGGTTTGGCGGCAACTTCGTTACTGTTTTGCGTCGAGAACAATGCGTCGAACATCTCTCGCTTTTGGTCCAGGACCGAAGCGATACGTTGTTCGATCGTATTTGCAGCCATCATCCGTGTGACAGTCACACTGCCGGCGGCACCAATCCGGTGGGCTCGGTTGATCGCTTGATCTTCAATAGCGGGATTCCACCAACGATCGAACAGGAACACGTATCGGCAAAATTGCAGGTTCAATCCCACACTGCCGGCACCGTAGCTCATCAGGATGATGTTTGCTTCAGGATCGTTCTTGAAGCGATCGATCACCTGTTCGCGTTGCTTATGCGGAATTTTGCCGTGATATTCAAGTGGGTTGAACCGAGCCAACGCTGGCTTCATTTTCTCAATCGTTTTGGTCCACTGACTAAACAGAATCGCTTTGTGCCCACTGGCCGCGACTTCTTCCATGTCAGCTTCAAGTCGTTGTAGCTTCGCACTCGCCCCGGTCACTGGGTCAAAATTGCAGATCTGTTTCAGCCGCAAAACTAGTTCGAAAACGTGCTGAATGGTTAGGGCTTCTTCCAGTTCTTCCAAATGAACGACGCCTTCGGTTTCGGCGGCTTCGTACCGCTGCCATTGTTCGGGAGTCAGATCGATGTCCGCGTCCCGGAACAATTTTGGCGGCATGTCGTCGAGCACCATGTCTTTGGTGCGACGCAGGATGTAGTCGCCAGCAGCCTTGGCCATCTGCGGCATCGGCATGCCGGTCGTCAAATATCCAGGCGACAAGAAGTCAAAGATCCCAACTAGGTCGTCTGGCGAATTTTCAACCGGCGTGCCGGTTAACGCCCACGATCGGGTGCGGGGAATTGCTCGGACGATTTCGCTGGTTGAGTTGTTACTGTTCTTAATTCGCTGCGCTTCGTCGAGGGCGACTAAGTCGAAATGCAATCCGCTGTCCAAGACAATTTCTTTGTCTCGCATCAACAGTTCATAGTTGGCAATCTTGACGGGGAATTCCGGCGCACGCCACTGGAATTCACGTTTGGCGGCGTTGCCTTCAATTGCCGAAACTGGAATCTCAGGCGCCCAAACACTGAATTCCCTGATCCAGTTACTGACCAACGGTTTGGGGCATACCAGCAAGATGCTGCGAAGCTCGCCACTGCATAGCAGCATCCGCATCGTGCTGATCGCTTGCATCGTTTTTCCCAATCCCATTTCGTCGGCAAGCACGCATGCGTAGCGAGGAAAGAGAAAAGCGATGCCGTCCAGTTGGTAAGGAAACGGTTCGAAGGGGAAATTCAATTGCCCGCTTCCGACCAACAGGTCCAGCGGTGGCTGCAACAAGTAGTACAGTCGATCTTGCAGCTTGACGATGTCGTTGGGCGGTTTGATTCGGGCGTGCTTACCGAGTCGACGTCGCGGCTTTTTCGGAGCCGAAGGTGAGTCTTCTTCACCAATTCGTCCCGCGATGGCTGGCTTGGGATTCGGATCGACCTTGGGAATCCAGGAAGCCGCTTCGGGGAACAGGAACCCGTTGGTCTGAACACGCAGTGGCGGCAGCTTGATCGGCACCCGCGTTGTTTGCAAAGGTGCCAACTGCAGTGTCTGCGTAGGCACGTTGGTATCGCTTTGAAGCGACCAACTCAACGTGTCATCAATTTCACATGACAGCGATGGGCGTTGAGAACCTGTTGATGCCACGTCGTCACTGACGGACTCGTTCGATTTGGATCGGAACCACATTTAGGCGGCCTTTGCCATTTGGCTTTGGGCTTCACGGATCGCTTCGGTGATCCGTTCGAATGGCTCTGTGGCATCGATGACTTCGTTAAGGCTGTCGATAGCGGCTTGAGTCGCCTCGAGGTGTTCCATGGCAACGAAGAGAGTTGCTGATCCGATTTCGAGCTCGCAGTGTCCCGCCAAAGAATGTGCAATTTTTGATTTGCCCGACTCGTTGGCGCCATGCATGTAGCCGACCAGGGTAGCTTGGCGATTGGTAGCGGATGTGCCGCTGGTAACGGTAGGCGAACTGGCGACCCTTGGCAGGTTTTCTTGCAAGGCGAGTGCCTCGACTTGTTGGCAACACAACAATGAAATCGGTGTGCGGCACTTCTGCAGTAGCGTGGGGCCGATCACTTCGCTGATCAGATGCTCACGAAGCGTGTTGCCAAATAGAATTTGGTGAGCTTTCGACGGGCGGATGGGGAGCGTGCACTGGAATTCCAGTGGGCGTCCAGCGGCGTTGAGGACAAGCAACCCCCCCGTCCATCCGGCTGCCTCGGTGTTCACCGTACTGAAGTATCCAATCGTTACGTCCTTACAAGATCCCATACTTCGCTGATTTCTCCAGTCAGGCCATTGCATCCGCCAAATGTGGCCGCAGATGCGGTCCATTTTGAGTGGCACCCAACCCATTTCGGCTTGAATTTCGGTTCGACTTGAGCCAGTTGCAACGAATTTGCGACGTGATTTTGAAGTGAAATTTCAACGATATTTACCGTTTTAGGACGGTCTCGCCGGAGTATTCGGGGACGTTTCCCTAACCCTTAAAGTCTGCCACGCCTAAGCATCTGGGGTTGGATCAGGCAGCCCTGTAGAATTAAGCCGTTCGCGCAAGCTTGAGCCGCCGATGGAATGTATGTGCGGCGTCACTTTTATCCACATCTTGCCCTTTCGTACCCCCACCTTCGATCCTGGGAATATTGAATGAATCGTCACCTGCCCGATCCGAAGCAACCGACCGGACAACTGCCAACCGAAGCGATCGGTGAAGATGAACTGCACCGACCTCAACCTGCCGACGATCCAATCTCGAAGATTGATTCGCAGGACTTGTATCAAGTCATGCGTCACACCATCGATCGACTTGAGAAAAACGAAACCGCTCGCGGCGATCTAAAGATCCTTTCGCGGACTCTCCGAGAGTTGCGTTACGCGTTTCAGGTATTTCGTCCTTATCGCAAACGCCGCAAGGTCACGATTTTCGGATCGGCGCGGACCCAACCTGATCAGCCCGACTATCAAAGTGCCGTCGACTTGGGACGCCGGATGGCGGCACATGGTTGGATGGTGATCACCGGCGCTGGCGGCGGGATCATGGAAGCGGGCCACAAAGGTGCTGGCCGGGACGCATCGATGGGGCTGAACATCATGTTGCCCTTCGAACAAGGTGCAAACGAGTACATCGACAATGATCCTAAGCTGGTGACGCTGAAATACTTCTTCACCCGCAAATTGATGTTTGTTAAAGAGTGCAGCGGCGTGGTCTGTTTGCCGGGCGGATTTGGCACACTCGACGAAGCGCTCGAGACATTGACGCTGCTACAAACGGGCAAGCAGACGATGATTCCATTGGTGCTGTTGGATCATCCCGAAGGCAGCTACTGGAAAGACTTAGGCAAGTTCTTCCAGAACCAGCTTTTGAAAAATGGAATGATCAGCCCCGAAGACGGAGCGTTGTTCAAAATCACTAACTCGGTCGACGAAGCCGTCGATGAAATGTTGACCTTCTATCAGGTCTATCACTCCATGCGATACGTGCGAGATCGACTGGTTCTGCGTTTGCGATCGCCTTTGTCCGATGAGCAGCTTGAGATCATTCAAGACAAGTTTGCTGACATTGTTGTTAAAGGCAAGTTTGAATTGACGGGGGCTCTACCCGAAGAATCCAGCGAGGTTGATCTCGCTCACTTGCCGCGATTGGTTTTCCGTTTCAATCGACGCGCACTCGGTCGCTTGCGAATGTTGATCAACCAAATCAACGGTCACCCTGTTACCAGCTCTGAATCGAATCTGCCCGCATGATGTCGCACGGACAACTAATCAAATTGCCATCGTTGAGTGTGATGGATCTAAACGGCAAAGATGCCGAAGCGATCATGCACAACTTGACCACCAACGAAATTAAATCGCTGCAAGTCGGTCAGGCGGGCACCGAGACGTTCATTACCAATGTCAAAGGCAAATGCTTGGGACACGGGTTCGTTCATCGGACGCCGGATGGATTTCGGTTCTTGGGCGCCGCCGGGCAATCCGAGGTGATCGCCGCACATGCGGATCGTTACACCATTCGGGAAGACGCTTTACCGGTTATCTTGGATTCGCAGTACACCGCTTGGCTGATCGTTTCCGCCGGTAAGGCCAAGGATGATAGTGAAGCCTCTTTATCAAACTGGACGTATCGCCGCTTGGATGTCGAATTGACCGACACGGATTCCATCGCGGTGGATTCCTATTTGGTGCCCTGGTGTCTAGCCGGTAAAGATGATCAAGGTTGGCTCATGCTAACGCCGTCCGAGGCGAATGTTACAGCTGCTCAGGTGATTAAGGCGGCAAGGCGAGCGGGTATGGTTGACGAGACGTGCGACGTGCGAGTGGTTGCCGACGCCGATACCAACGATACATTTCACCGCTTGCGGGTAGCTGCGGGGTTTCCTTGGTATGGAATCGATATTGACGATTCTCACTTGCCCCAAGAAATCAACCGCGAGCCTCAAACGATCTCCTTTACGAAGGGGTGTTATTTGGGCCAAGAGACCGTGGCTCGGTTAGACGCGTTGGGTCAAGTTCAAAAGAAACTGGTTGCTTGGGAAATCCAATGTGGGGCCGGTGATGCCGTTCCCGAAGCCAATTTAAAGTTGTTTGAATCGCCTGAAGCAGCTCTCGCTATGGCGGACCCCAACCCGGCGACCAAGTCGAAACCGGTGGGGCGATTGACCAGCGTGGCTGCGAATTCTGATCGCCAATCGCATGCTTGCTTGGCGTTGGGGTTTGCCCGTCGCAGCCATTTCGAGCCGGGCGCCACCGCTTTTGGACATGTCGGTGATCATGCATTCACGGCTGTCGTCGTCGCATCCGACCTTAGTAAGAGAAACCACAGTGAATGATCTATCGCTTGAGCACTTTGCGGATTTACTCGAAAAGGTCCGTGACGGGGATGAAGAGTCAACGACCATTCTATGGGAACGATACTTCCAGCCGTTGGTGCGTTTAGCCGGTACTCGGTTGCCGAAGAACTTACGGCGGACCGGCGACGAGGAAGACATTGCTTTGTCGGCGTTTCATAGTTTCATCGCGGGTGTGCGACGCGACCAGTTCCCGGACTTGGCAGGCCCTGACAATTTGTGGGGTTTGCTGATCACCTTGACCAGTCGAAAAGTGAACGCCCATTTGCGTCGCCAAACGCGGCAAAAACGAGGTGGCGGGAACGTGCGAGGTGAATCGGTGTTCCTGGACTCCGCTGGCGAAGCGAACCAGGGAGGGCTGGAACAGCTCGGCGGACACGGTGGCGACGATGCGATGCCACCGGACCTTCGTGTTGAATTGGCAGAGGCTTGTGAAGAGTTGTTAGACGATCTACCGGATGAACAACTGCGTGAAATTGCAGTCTTGCGGATGGACGGTTACCTAGTTGATGAAATTGCAACCAAATTGGAATTAAGCAAGCGAGCTGTCGAACGGCGACTGCAATTGATTCGTAAGACTTGGTCCGAACGACGTACGTCAGAGGAAGGCGAAGATGAATCTTAGTGATTTGCCAGCACGCGAGTTAGCTCGGCTAGATGCGGTTTGCTTGGAATACGAAACTCGTTTGCGAGAATCTCGACGAGGTGGTTCCGGGCAATTGGTATCCTCGGCGGCGGATTCCGATATTGATATCGAGCCGCTGATCCAGCGATTCGGCGGAGAGTATTCCGAACTATTGCGAGACGAGTTGGAGGCGATACGTCTGGAGGTAGAGTCTGAAAGCAAATCGCCATCCTCCACCGCGTCAGACGCATCCCAAACTGGTTCCGGTTCCGCCTCGAGCACGGCCGCGGGAACGGATCAACATGACTTCCCTACTCAAGCGTTGACTCCACCGTTCCCGCTAGACAAGCCTAGCGATCAAGGTGCGGGATCCAATGATGCGAAACTTGCCGTCGACGGGTTGCCACCGTTGGGAACCGAAATTGGTCCCTATCTATTGACGGGCGTGCTTGGACGCGGCGGAATGGGAATCGTTTACCGGGCGACCGACTCGCGCCTGGATCGTTCCGTTGCGATCAAGATGTTGTCGGTCCGAGGAAAGCAATCGGCTTCATTGATTGAGCGGTTTCAGCGTGAAGCCAAGGCGGTTGCCGGATTAACCAACCCACACATTGTTGAACTCTTCGATGTCGGTGTGTTTGAAGGATTGCCTTATGCAGTCATGGAGCACCTTCGCGGTCAAACTTTGATGCAGGTTTTGCGTGCATCGCGTAGCAAACAGATCCCCGTTCACCAAATCCGGCGTTGGGGGCTGCAGTTGGCCGAAGCGCTTTCAGTCGCTCACCAAAATGGTGTCATTCACCGTGACCTAAAGCCTGAAAACGTGATGGTGGTCAGTCACTCGTCGGCTGCACAAGGGGCTTCGAAAGAACATGCCAGTTTGAAGCTGTTTGATTTCGGTTTGTCGCGCATCAGCGTCTCCCTGTTAACCGATCATGAGTCGATGGTGCACACTCCTGCGCCTGAGACATCGTTCACTTCGATGAGTGAGATGATCAAGGCGGAATCGAGCTCGGAATCCGATCAGTCTGAATATGATTCGGCAACGCGTGCTGGAATGATCTTAGGGACGCCTGGTTACATGGCACCCGAGCAGGCTCGGGGAGACGTTATCACAACGGCGACGGACGTATTCGCTCTGGGATGTGTGTTATTTGAAGCGATGTTTGGGCGGCCTGCGTTTGAGGGCGACACCGCGACGAAGCGGTTCGCGGCGGTACTTGAAAGGCAGGCGTTGCCGGACCCCATGCGCCGGCGTGACGATGTTGAATTGACGGACCTGATCTTGGCGATGCTTGCCAAAGAGCCTGCGAAGCGGCCGACTGCGACGCAAATTGTCGAGTCTCTACGGCCCAATAGCCAGCACTCCGGTACTAAGTCTCAACCGCCTAACGTCACTCGTTCAATTGTTCCCACGACGGTCCCTGATGAAGTGGTCATCAGCCGGCGGCGGTTGGTCGAACTGGGGATTGGTGCGACAGTAGGTGGCGTTCTTGGGGCAGCATTTTTGCAAGGAGCTTCGGCAGGCCGACTGAGCGACATCAAGTCGATCGGCGTACTCAGCTTCCAAAAAGCTGGGACGGGGATGGTCGCCAATGGCCAATCAACCAACGGCGTGACGCCTCGACCGGCCGGTCAAAAGACCTTCGATCCCGGCGAACTTTTGTCTGGGTTGTTGGTGAACGAGCTTTCTCGAATCAGCGATTTCACGGTGCCAAAATTTGTTCCGATGACCGCTTCGCAGCCTGCCGACTTTCGCGAGGCAGCTAGGTTGCTGGAAGTCGACGCAATCGTAACGGGCACTTACACCGAAGAGGAAACCAGTCAGCAAATCAAGACGGTGAACTTGGAGATCATTTCTGGACGGACCGGAAAATTGATCGAGGCGATGAATGTTCCGACGTCGGCAGGTGGAAACTTGATTGAGCAATCGGCTCTCGCTCACCGTCTCGCTGAACGGATTGGTCGCGAACTGACAGTGGGTAGCGACGTGGATGTCGAGCACCCCGAGGCGTTCACCTGTTTGATTAAAGGCCGCGTACGCTCCGATCCAGACTCGACGGCAGGACTGGAGATGGCGCTTCGCTGCTTTGAGCATGCGCTTTCGTTGGACTTTAATTATGCCCAAGCACACGCAGGCTTGGGATTGACCGCGATCACTCTGGCAGGACGGGAATCAGTTCCCCGTGTTGGTGAGTTAATCGTCTTGTCGCAAGAATCGACTAGCCGAGCATTGGCACTCGATCCCGAGAGTCCAGACGCGTTGCTTGCCAATGCAATGCTTGAATACCAAGTCCTAAACGATTTTGATTCAGCGAGCATGAAGCTGAATCGCTTGGCTCAACAGTATCCCAACCGCTGGCAGATTCAGCATCAAGCGGGATGGCTTGAATTGATTCGGTTTGAAGAAGCGAACGGTTTGCAGTTGCTGCGTCGGGCGACGGGGCTGCATCCGGCATCCTATTTTCTAAAGACCGATTTGGCTCGAGCGGATTGGTTTCGTGGTTATCCCAACCGCGCGATTAACGCTAACCTCGCCTTGTTGAAGGAAGGGCAGGACGAGGTTGCGCTATCGTTTGTTAGAGGGCTCTTGATTGATCTTTACGAACAGGCCGAAAACTATACCGCAGCAGCCCAAATCGATCCCGGTTTAGAATGGTCAGCGGGTGATGGAGATTCGAAGTATTTCCAGGCCCGCGAACGCCGATTGAAAGCGTTGCCGTATGGACCTTTTGGTGACATGCTGAACGAGGCAATCTTGCAGATTCGTCGCAAGGACACTGCGAATCGCGAACCGGCTGATCAGATGTTGGCTCGCTTGATTTCTTCGCAACTTCCGATGCTTCCGCTCGTTTTATGCAAACACCCCGCACTCGCTTCGATGACACTCTTAGAGCAAGCGGTCGAGACCTTCCCGGTGCTGAAGATTAGTTAATCAGCTATCGGAGTTAGGCTTGTTCAGTGAAGCTTTGCGATTCAGTTCTGAATCACGGTTAATCGCCGCTTCGCGAAAGCGTTCAATCGAAAACGTTTCGGAAATGGCTTCATCGATGGTCGATGGTGATTGAGGAGTTGGGTAATGAGGGCGTCGTGGTCGGCCGATACCACTTCGCCGCCGCCTGCCCATTGAAGAATGCGAGTGCGAGCGATAGTCAGCCTCGAATGAGGTGCCAGCCGGTATCGAGAGAGTCAATTCCAGTTCGGATTCGGTCGATTCAGCTCTTAGGTAAGATTCGTCTTCCAGCAACTGGGTAAGAAGTTCTCGGTCCAGCTTGCAGTCGTTCAGCACGCAGCGTTTCAGCGAACTGTTATTGGCAATTGCTTCGAGTAGATCGTTAGATACCGTGGTTCCCGAAATATCGAGGTGCTCGACCGATGGTCCCGACAACAATTCGACCAGTGGCTCCGAATCGACTTGCGTTTCCACCAGCGTTAAGCTTGGGACTTGCCGAAGCAGCGAGATCGCCTGTTGAGCCTCGGCGTCCAGATCAAGATAGTTCAGGCTAAGTGATCTCAAGCTTTCTAAGGTAGCTAGCCAACCGATTGTGACGGCGCCGATTTGTGTGTCGTCTAAACAAATCCGACGAAGTCGACTGAGCCCCGACCATTTGGCGATCATCGCATCGTTGAGCGGGCAGCCAGGCAATTCCAGCTTGGTCAGATGCGGAAGCTCGGAGATTCGTTCCAAGATGGGTGGCGACAACGATGGATAGGCGAACGTCAGTTCATCCAGTTTTCGGCATGTGAGCAGCGAATCGAATAGGTCGTCGGTTACTTCTGGCCCACCTACAGCAAATCGAGTGACGCCGGTTAGTTGCCCGAGTTTGTACTTTTTAGGCCATGCCGAGCAAACGATGATCTCTTGCAGACGCGGCACTCCAACGATCTGAATTTGTTGCAATCCGTTTTTGGCGACAACACCGCTAGTCATCCGCGGAAGGTTTTCTAGTTTGACGGTTTCTAAAGTATCGAAGGGAGGCGAATCGATCATGACCAGCTTGTTGCAGTCGCTGGCCTGAAACTGCCTGATGCTAGAAAAGTCTGCACGGATTGTTTTCAGATTGGGCAACGTCAAAAGTTTGTCGAGCGTTTTTTGGGAAAGGCTCGCGCGACCGAAATCCAGGTGCTGCATGGAATCGGAAAAGTTGGTTGCCTGGATCGCTTCGTTGTCCAGATTCACATTGTCGTAGTGGATCGTATTTAAAAAAGGCAGATGACAAAGTCTTTGGAATTGCGACGCGGACAATTCAACGCCTTCGATGGTCAACTGTTGAAGCGAATTGAGTTGACTGAACGCATCGACCCAGGATCCGATGTGTTCCTTCGATGGATAGGTGCCGGTCCTGGGTGTCAGTCCAACAAACTCATCAAATACCAGACAAGCGGTATGAAGACGGGGCGCATTGGTAATCGCAACGGACTCGATATCAGACGCTTGGAATTCAAGCACTTGTAAGCTGGGGACGTCCTTCAGATCTAACCGTTGCCAGCGGGCCAGTGATGGGTAGTGGGCAGAACCTTCGTCGAATAGATAGGATTCATGAGGATCGTTGATCCGTTCTAGAACCGGAAGGTTGTTTGCGATCAGAGTGTGCTTTTGTTGACGGTCCAGCAATATCTCTTTTAGCTTAGGGCAATCGGCCAGTTCGACTGTGAGCACTTCATCGTTAGGGGCGTATCCCTCACTCGCGACTAACAGCTTTTCCAGTTCAGTCCATTGACTCAGCGACAGACGGTCCGTTTGTCCGTGAGCAGGCCGCGACAGATCCAATGCCTGAACCGTTTTTTCCCAATTGGGCATGTTTAGGCTAGCAAGCCGGATGCCGGTTTCCGTTAGGTCGACGTTGACCAAGTGCGGAAGCCGGTCAAGCTGAACGAGGTCAGCGTCGGACATTGTACAGCCACGTAAGGAGAGATTGAGCAGTACCGAGTGGTCCGCAATCGCCTCGATGGCATTAGGCCCGAGACGGCAATCTTCGATTCGAAGCGTTGTCAGAACTGGTGAGTTCTTCAAAAGTCGGAGTTGTTTCTCGCCGATTTCATTTCGGACAATCTGCAGGTCTCGGAGGGTATCGATCTGGGCGAGCTGATCAAAAAGGGTTGGCGATGGTTCGCTGATTTGTACCTGCGTCATTCGCATGAACGCAGAATGGAATGCTTTGGGACATCGTTTCGCAAACCACTGCGGCAGTTCCGCGACCAGGTTGCAGGTTCCCTCTTTGCTGATCTGGTCAGCAAGGTTCTGGTGGCGGCTGGCCGTCCAGCTTGCACCGGCGTAATACACAAACGGCAACAGGAAGCAAACCAACGCAGTTGCAACGTCGAAACGCCGGCGAGCTCGCATCGCGTTGACCGACCGGTTGATGTGTTGTTGGCGATAGTATGTGTAGCCCCCAACCCCGGCCACGATCGCCACCCCGATCAATAGATTCAGTAGCAGTTTCCAAGCCGAAAACGCAAGTGTTAGCATGTTTTCGGGATCGCCTTTTGGCCGCAGCCGGACTTGATACGTCAGCGGCCAGCCGGCTTTTTCAAGGCTGCTTTCGGTGACTGAAAAATGGCTGGTTCGCCAGTATTCAACGTTGCCATAAATACGCTCGGCGACCTGCACCCGGTTAGCGGGAAGATTCACCAGTAGCACGATCAAAGCGGCTACTGAAGCGAACATGAGACTGCATATTATCGCACGGCGGTTTTCAACTGCGTTGTACATTCCCAGGCATCATTTCCAAGTGGACGAGATCAATGCGAAACGTAGCATTCTATACATAGTTACAGGCAAAAGGTCTCCGTATTTTCTTCCTTCCAAGGCGAAGGCGAGAAGTTTTTCTGGGACGCGTGCCCGGCCGTGCAAACACGCAGTCTGTCCCCAATGACTCCCGCCGTTTTGTTAGACCATTTACATGGTCAAGCCGGCGGCCCCGGCGTGGCGGACGAAGAGCTTCCGGCCGCAAAGTGTGGCGAATTGGGGCGTCTGTTCTTGCTTTCAGCACCGGTGAACTTCATGCCTGTCTTGTCGCTAGCAATTGGGTTGAGCAGGGTTGAGCCTTGTGCGTTGCTATTGGGGAAGCGGCCTGGCTTAGGGGAAGACCGGTGTTTGGAGAAGGTTGAGCGCTGACGAAGATGGGGCACGAGATACTGCCTTTTCCCGTTACTGCCATATTTCCATTTTGATTAGCTGGGAGGTCACCGTGCCAGCCCAATCGCGGTTGGCCGCTGGCGAGGCAGGGCTCGGATGCAGGATCCGACCCACCTGTAGCTTTGAACTTGCTTCAGATTCGGTACCCAGTTGGCTGACGACCCTTTTCAGGCACGTCTCGGCGAATGCACCCACGCCCACTAAATGCTTCCAGGGCAATGTTTGGATTATCTCCAAAAGGTGTCGATCACAATGTGTTTGCAACGCTAGCCGTTCGTCGGCAGGTAACTTGTCAGGTGTTCGGTTACGGCCCGATTCTTCCATGAATACCAACGGGCAATAATTGACGACGAAATGCTTTTGAAAAAACGCTTTTGGCGTTTCGTACCGCTCTCGCATCAGCCCCCACAATCGCCGCCCACTTACCTCACTTCGTTCACAATCCAAGCCCTCAATCGGGCGTTTAGGATGCTCTGGATCAACTTGGCAAACATCACCGGAAATTTGCAGCCATTCTCGAACGGTAGCGATTTCTCCGAACGGAACTCCCGATTGTGCCATTCCCCAAGGGCCGGGGTTCATGCCCAGGAACAACACCTCAGCCTCGCTGCTAGCTAATTCAATGTATTGCCGGTGCAAATCCCAGGCATAGTCCAGCGGATTGTAAATGTAGCTAACCGGCTCATCAAACTCGAGTTGATTCATCGATTGTCGTAGCCGATCCGCAGACGCTGTTAGCTGCTTGCGGACCAAGTCGTCGGTCGGTGTGGAAGGCATCCTGATTCCAGGCAAATCGTTGGGCGGTGTTTATGAGGTTGATTCGTCGCTAACAACAGGTTCCGTTTTGATTGTGGTCGTCGCTGGCGGTGGTTCGTTCGTCTTCGTCGCTGGGACGGACTGATTCAGAATCATAATCTTCTGCCATATCTTGCGAGACAATCCGGTGCTGAGTTGTTCCACTTCGCTAACCGCGGCGACGGATGCCGAGTCGTCAAAACGCCGAACGTACAGGGCCGCAATCTTTCCGGTTAAAGAGAGCATCTCGCTGCAATAGTCGAGGTACCGATTCAATTCCAGCGGTGTCATGTGCTGACGCGGCGAATTGGTAGTGCCTTTCCAGCCGGCCAAAATCCGCTCGGGATCTTTCGTCAATTGGTGCATGTCAATGATGTGGCACATCGATCGCAATTCATGGACGGCCGACAACGCTCGTTTCCGCTTGATGCGTGTTTCAAGCGAGATCAAGAAATAAATGCTTGCCCCCAATAGAATGACTTCGTTGGACACCGTTTCGATTGTGGCAAGAAACAACGATAGCGAGATGCGTTGTTCCGTCATGTCCTCGGTCGGCGGCCTAACCCAGGTTGCTAATACCCAAAACAGCAAAATGACCACCGATGCCGCCATCGTGTAACCCGCCGCGCGGATCCACAAAATCGGACGGTCAATGATCCGGGAACGCTCCGAGGCTTGACGCGCGACCTGCAACAGTTCTCCGCAAAGGCAGCACAGCCCGCTGTCGGGAAAACGTTCGCTGATCCGTTGCTGCAGTTTTCCGATCGTTTCGACAATAAAGTCGTCACGCAATTGCAGGGCGTTGTTAACGTTGTCGGGTACGGGAAAGGCTTCGGACGTTTGCATCTCTAGACCGCCAAATATTCGTCGATCGCTTCCTGAAAAACTTCCGCCGCCACGGTAGTGTCAAACAATCGTTGGACCAAGGTCGATAAGCATTGGGCATGAATGTCCAGGCTGCGGATCAGATAGCCCTCCGATGATGCTTTCAAATGCTCTGCGTGCGCGACATCGGTCGGTTCCCACGCGCCATTTAGGTCGACCACCACGGTTCGCTTGGGGATCGAGTTCATCGATGCGTTCCAAGTCGTTCGATCGGTATTAGGATCGAGGATCACCAGAACCCCCTCGTCTTCAGCAAGCCCGTGAAGTCGGCTGGTGATTTCGGTATTTGTGGGCGGCCGACGGAATAATTCCACATCGTCCTCCGTAACCTCGTCAAACGCTTTCCCCTCATGGGCTCGGCATTCGCTCAAAAGCTGGTCTCGGATTCCGGTCACCGCTGGGGGCGCCGGTTGATCCGCTGGCGAGTTCTCGTTTGTTGTTTTTTCAGAACCCGCGTCAGGATTGGTTTTTTTTTCGGCCGGTGTCGGGGTGTCGGTTCGCAAACTCGCTTCGCCAGCGAAGATGATTTTCTTGATGGAATAGCCCGACGTCGCTAAATGCGAGGCGACCAATTTGGGCCATGTTTCGGCTCGCAGTTTGAATCTTCCCCAGTCGGCGGGCTGCTTTGCGGACTTTTGGGTCGGGGGGATCAGAAAATCAACACTCGGGTCCTGGTCATGGTTACCTACAAGCCACCGTTGAACCGGAGCCATCGACGACCGTGCCACCCAAACGCCTGCGAATTTCATCGCCGCCATTCCGTTCAGGGCGTCCGCCGTTGAGTCAGGTGAAAGATTGATCGAGAAAATGCGGCAATCAATTCCCGCTGCTTCTAGGCCGGTTTCCAACGCAAATTGCGTGGGGTTTCCGGCGATCGGGTACCCCACAACGGCGATAATGGGTTCGGTCGTTGCATCCATCCTGCATTTCGCCTTTGCGAATCAATAAACTGCCTACCGCGATTGGCCGAAACCGCTTCGCGACAACGTTGAAATGTCCGTCTTCCCGCGTTTCTTGAATGACGTTGATGCTAGACTTGCCAGCGGTATTGGACCACCCGCTGGATTGCAAAATGCTGCCAACAACGGGTTACGGTAGCACGCTGGCGAATATCCGTGTCAGCTCAACAGGTGGATGGCTAGGTTAGCTAACTTGGGTGCCGAAACGGGGCTTTCCGAAATGCCGTTCCGAATCACACCGTTGGATCGATTCCTTAATCAAGTTAGCGGGCCAGAACCAAGTTAGCGGGCCAGAACGCCCAAAAGTCATTTTGCATTTGCGCCGAGCCACTGCCAGTGTTTTAGGCTTGGTGGTGGGACACGATGGATTGACAACTTGTATCGTTGATTTGCTTTCCGCCTTAATTTGGTTCAGCGCGTTGATTGAGTCAGCCGACTCGTTATCCAAGGGCGTTGCCGAGTATGCTATTTCCTTCGCCCTTATGACGCTCGCCCGGATCGCAGCCCACGATGACCGCCACGGATCAATCCGCCGACTCACTGAACCGCCAGGAATGCCGGACCCTCGATCGGCGTCAACTTTGCTCATTGCAACTGGGTAAGTTAAACCGGTTGCTGGGAACGTTGACGGATCACCCGCTTTATCGCCAGGCGTTGTCGGAAATCCGTTTGCCGCTGCAATCGCTCGATGAATTGAGCCAATTTCCCTTGCTGACCAAAAGCGATCTCGCTGGCCCTGCATCGCAAGATTCGTCGCCGCTTGAAGTTGCTTCCCCGGCCGGAGCCTCGCGGAATTTCGGAGCCTTGCCACCTTTGTTTGCTGGCCCCAAGGAGTCTTATGTCCGCTATCACCAAACCAGCGGATCACGAGGCTGGCCGATGCCGATTTTGGACACTCAATCCGATTGGGATTGGTGGATTCACTGTTGGCAATATGTATTGGATGCCGCTGAAGTAAGTGCCAGCGACATTGCCATGATGGCGTTTTCGTTTGGACCGTTCATCGGCTTTTGGTCGGCGAACGATGCTCTCGTGCAGCGTGGTGCACTCGTCGTTCCCGGTGGTGGATTAACCACGCTCGCTCGTTTGCAGTTGATCCAACAGCGGCGGTGCACGGTCTTGTGTTGCACGCCTACTTACGCCCTGCACATGGCCAGCGTGGCCAAACAACACGCCATCGATTTATCGCAAAACAATATTTCCAGAATCATCGTCGCCGGAGAGCCTGGCGGTAGCGTTCCCAGCGTACGAGATGCCATACAGTCTCAGTGGGGTGCCCGCGTGATCGATCATGCCGGTGCTAGCGAGATCGGAGCGTGGGGATTCGCCAGCGAAGACAACACGGGGTTGCACATCATCGAATCGGAATTCATCGCGGAGTTTCTGGTTTTCGATTCGCAAGGCAATCCACGGCCTCTCGAGCAGTGTGACGCCCATGACGACAAAACTAGAACAAGCTCAGACGATGGAAATCGCTCGGTGGGTGAACGCAGCGAATTGGTGATCACCAGTCTGGGACGTGACGGCGGTCCGGTGGTTCGGTATCGTACCGGCGACATTGTGACTCCCGTTTGGAACCATTCGCTGCCGTGTCGCTTTGTGCATTTGCCCGGCGGGGTTTTAGGGCGAGCCGATGACATGTTGGTGATCCGTGGGGTCAATGTTTTTCCAAGTAGCGTCGAGGCGATTGTTCGTGAGACTGAACCCACGGCGGAGTTTCGGATGATCGCTAGTCAGATCGATTCGATGGATCAATTGCGAATCGAACTGGAGGTTCATCCCGACTCCGATAGCGTGACAAAACTCGAACAAGTTTTGCGACAACGACTGGCCCTGCGGGTTCCAGTTGCCTGCGTTCCCGACGGCACCCTGCCTCGATCCGAAGCGAAATCTAAACGCTGGATCGACGAACGAAAATCAATTTAGCAAACTCTTGAAAACTCCCCACCATTGATAGGAAATCCCATGATCGGTCCGATGATTGCTGAATCCGCCAAAATGAGCATTGGTTATATTGAGCGACTTCTCAAAGACGTTCAGCCCAATCAGTTCGCTCGGTTTGCCGAAGTTGGCGGCAAGTTAGTGGAGTCCAATCACCCGGCTTTCATTTTGGGGCACCTGAGCATTTACCCGAGCCGGATCGTTGAGGAATTGGGGGGCGATGCGAGCTCGATTCTGCCCTCGGAAAAATACATCGCGTTGTTCTCTAAAGACGCGACTTGCTTGGACGATCCTGACAACACGCTATATCCGCCGATGGATGAGGTCGTCGGTAAGTTCTTCACTGCTCATCAAGCGGCGATTGATGCCGTGCTTCAAGCGGATGACGCAACCCTCGCCGCTGAGAATCCGAACGAAAGGATGCGAGCCAAGTTTGCCACCAAGGGCGGGATCCACGCATTCTATTTGGGTGGCCACACCATGTTGCATGTGGGCCAATTCAGTGCATGGCGACGGATGCAGGGACTCGGCCCTGCTTAAGTAAGCAGCCACCTTGTTGGAACGGATTCACTAGGGCCGATTTGTTCGGGTGCGTTCGCTAGGCCGCAGCCCGATGGTTTGCCGTTGCTGGATGTCGAGGCCTCAAGGGCTCCGCCAGCTCCGGATTAGTGTTTGATCGGGTTGCCCTTCAGGCAAACGAAGCCGAACAGCACAGAGCTGGCGGCCATGATTCCCCACTGGGTTTTGTTCAAATTCGTGGTGTAGTGCCGGAGCTCGTACCACGAATCCCACAACCAGTCGGTCAGCGAGAAGGCGAAAAAGAGGTAGTCCATGATATTGCTGTCAAAAGCGGAGGTGGGGCAGCGTGTCAATGCAACCGACCAACGTGCGGCTGGTTTCGTGCTCCCCTGAAAAAATTCCAGGTGCGCGAAACACTCGTGCGGTTCGCCCTTGGGGAGCAAGTACACGATCAAGGCCGTTTGTCGGCGCAAACAACTCGGTCGAAGCCTGAAAAAGCCTCAGATGAAAGCTAGGTCGAGTCGATCGACAAGCTGATCGGGAAGCCAGAACGGCTAAAGAAAGCGGTTGAATATGCCGAGATTACTAGGGAAAACCGGCACATTCGACATATCCGTTGCTTCTCCGGAGCACTGATTTTCAGAATTTCCGATCTGACGGCAGACACCTATTGCACGAGCCGGCAGCATAGATATACTTCCAGCCATCGAAGCCGACCCAACGATTCGTTTGTTGATCGACTTCGTTGTGTGTTATGCGAAAGCAACCACACAAGACGCCTCTTTGAGGCGCGGTAGCTCAATTGGTTAGAGCCCCGGACTGTCGATCCGGAGGTTGCGGGTTCGAGTCCCGTCCGCGTCGCTTCTAAAAGCTTGGTTTATGAACCAAGCTTTTTTTATGCGCCCACGGAAATCCAAACTCGCCCGTGTGCCAGCCCGACGCACTGGTCGTTTTGGGAGTGCGAAGCTCCTGCTGAGCTTGCGCGTTGTTTGGGCTGGTGGTAGCTCGGCGGGAGCCTTGCCCTCCCGAGGTGCGGGTGTTGGGCGAGGACTGGAGCAGCAGGGATTTGGGAGTGCGAAGCTCCTGCTGAGCTTGTGCGTTGTTTGGGCAGGTGATGGCTCGGCGGGAGCCTCGCCCTCCCGAGGTGCGGTTGTTGGGCGAGGACTGGAGCAGCAGGAATTTGGGAGTGCGAAGCTCCTGCTGATGTTTGTGCGTTGTTTGGGCAGGTGGTGGCTCGGCGGGAGCCTCGCCCTCCCGAGATGCGGGCGTTGGGCGAGGACTGGAGCAGCAGGAATTTGGGAGTGCGAAGCTCCTGCTGATGTTTGTGTGTTGTTTGGGTTGTTGGTAGCTCGGCGGGAGCCTTGCCCTCCCGAGGTGCGGGTGTTGGGCAAGGACTGGAGCAGCAGGGATTTGGGAGTGCGAAGCTCCTGCTGATGTTTGTGCGTTGTTTGGGCAGGTGGTGGCTCGGCGGGAGCCTCGCACTCCCGGGGTGCGGAGGGTTATGTCGCTTGGATCATTTCCACCAGGGTGCGCAGGGCGTTGGTTAGCGTTCGGCCTTTGCGATACGCGGCTACGACGTTGACATTGCCAATTTCACTTGCGATCGATCGTGTTTTGACGTGACCGGTTAGGAACCCATCGGGTTGGCTGGCGATGATCCCAACGCCTAAGCCAGCCCGGACGCAGGCAAGCGTGACGGCGCTGTTGTCGGTTTCGGCGACGATATTGAGCGGGGATTTCATCCCTAGTCGAAAGCGGGCTTGTTCCAATTGTTTGCGGCCAATCGTATGGGCACTGCCGACCACCAAGGGCTCGTTGATCAAATCGGCGAGCGTGACTTTGGATCGGCGTATCAGGCGGTGACGCGGTGGTAGTGCGGCAAGGTATTCCAGCGGATACAGCATTTCGTAGTCGATGCCGTCGGCGACCATTTCTTCAGGCGGCTCGATCAAGAAGGCGAGATCCGCTCGGCCTTCGAGTACCAATTGTTGCGCCGATACGTTATCGGCGGTCATCAATTGCATTCGTGTGCCTGGGAATGCTTTCTGGAAATGACGCAGGGGCTGGCCGAGCTCTTCCATCATCATCCGCATGCCGGTCACCAGCGTGAACTGCGTGATGGATTGGTCTTGATGTTCGGCCAGTCGTTCGAAGGTTGATTCCACGTTCGCCAGCAACGGACGGAACATTTCGTACAACGCTTGACCGCTATTGGTAGGGACGATGTTGCGCCCGGAACGCACGAATAATTTGGTTTTGTAGATTTTCTCGAGTGCTTTGACCTGCTCCCAAATGGTCGGCCCGGCCAACCCGAGAACCTCAGAGGCGCCAGCGTAACCGCCTCGTTCATACACGTGGCAAAACGTATTGACCTGCTGCATGGTCAGGGAATCGGCTTGCGCAAGGTTGACTAATGTCATTGGCTGTATCTGCTGATCATTAGGGCACGCTGAATGAATGGTCGAAATTATACAATAGAACCGCAGTTTCTTGCTGGTACAATCCCAACCATAAAAGTCGATTAATGGCTGGAGCGGGGCAGTCCCGCTGTTGATCGAGAGTTAATACTTCGAGTTCGTTCTTTCCGATTTTCTTCTTCTCCGAGACCCAGCCAATGCGAATCCCCATGCGATCATTCTTGGTCGCCGGCACGTTTTTGCTCTCGGTGCTCCTGTACGTGGACCGTGTTTGCATCTCGGCCGCCAAAACCGATGTGGCCACGGAACTGTCCCTCAGCGACCAGCAAATGGGATGGGTATTTGCTGCTTTTTCGTTGGGTTACGCATTGTTTCAAACACCAAGCGGTTTGTTAGCGGACCGGTTAGGGCCGCGGCGAGTATTGGCTTCGATTGTGGCTGTGTGGTCGCTGTTCACTGGATTGACGGCGGCGGTGGGGTCATTCGCGAGCATGCTCGTGGTGCGGTTCTTGTTCGGTGCAGGAGAAGCCGGTGCATTCCCTGGTATGGCACGTGCGATGTATTCGTGGATTCCGATGCAGGAACGGGGGTTAGTTCAAGGGATTAATTTTTCCGGTTCACGAATTGGTGCCGCGGTAACACTGCCATTGGTTGCGGGGTTAATTGCCCAGATTGGATGGCGACCCACTTTTGTGATTTTGATGCTGGTCGGCTGCGTCTGGTCGGTGTTGTGGTTGATTTTCTTTCGTGATGATCCTGAAGATGCGAGCTGGCTCGGCGAATCCGAACGCGATTACATCTTGGCGAACCGACAGAGCAGTTCGAAATCGGATGTAACGATCGATCGTCCAGTGGACGTTGCGACAAAAGCTTCGTTGACATCGACGATGTGGCGATCGGGAAGTGTGTGGGCTCTATGTATTCAGTACTTCGCGTCGAATTTCATTTTCTTCTTTGGTTTGACTTGGTTCTTTCCACAATTGATGTCGCGTTACGGTTTGACTGGCATGCAGGCGAGTTTGTTCACCGCCTTGCCCATGATTTGTGGTGCGATTGGAAACTGGACCGCCGGCTGGTGGGTGGATCGTTTGTATTCACGCGGAAAGTGGCGTTTGTCGAGGCGATTGCCTGCGGCGGTCGGTTTTACCTTGGCCGCGATTGGGATCGTTGGAAGCGCTTATGCGGTGACACCGCTGTCGTCGTCGATGTGGTTCAGTCTTTGCATCTTCGGAGCCGACATGACTTTGTCGCCTTCTTGGAGCACGTGTGTGGATATTGGCAAATCCAATGCAGGCGTCGTGTCGGGGACGATGAACATGGCCGGGAACATCGGCGCGTTTGTCACATCGCTGGCTTTCCCGTATCTGCTGAGTTGGACGGGGTCTCCGATCCCATTCTTCTATGTTGCGGCAATACTCAACGTTGCAGCGATCGTGTTGTGGTTTCGTATTGATCCGGCCACTCCATTGCTAGAGGAGCAATCATGAGCGGAGCGACTCAGCGACGCGGTCTGTTGATTGGCGCAGGCTATTTCAGTGACTTCCACTTGAGTGCGTGGGTGCGAATCACGGGAATGGAAATTGTCGTGATCTGTGATCTGGATCGGTCGAAAGCCGAGCATGCGGCAGCGAAGTACGGCATCGATCATGTCTATACCAGTGTGTCGGAAGCTTTGTCGCGAGAGGACCTGGACTTCATTGACGTGGCGACTGGTCCGACAGGACGATTGGAGTTGATTGAACAGGTCATTGGCCGAGGCTTGCCCGTGATTTGTCAAAAGCCACTAGCAAGTGACAAGCGTTCAGCAGGACGGATATTGGAGTTAGCGGAAGCGAGTGGGCAGCCGTTCATGGTCCACGACAATTTTCGCTTTCAGCCTTGGCATCGCGAGATCAAGCAATTGATCGACGAAGGTGTGATCGGCCAGCACTTGCATACGATGACGATCCGAACTCGCATGGGCGATGGTTGGGGAGACGATGCCTATTTAGATCGTCAACCCTATTTCCGTACGATGCCGCGTCTACTGATTCAAGAAACGGGCGTGCACTTCGTTGATATTTTCCGGTACCTCGGTGGCGAGGTCGCGGAGTGTTCAGCACGCTTGCAGAAACTGAACAGTGTGATCGCCGGTGAAGACGCCGGAGTGATGACGCTTCGCTTGCAAAACGGCATTGTCGCAACCTGGGACGCGAACCGATACAACGAATCATCTTGCGACAACCCACGCTACACATTCGGTGAGATGTGGATCGAAGGTGACGGCGGCAGTTTGACATTGGCCAATGATGGAACGATCAAGGTGCACCCGCTGGGGCAGGCCGAGTACACGCACGACTACACCCCTTCGAAATTGGGGTTTGCGGGTGATTGCGTTCACGCTTGCCAGTTGCATTTTCAAGAAGTCTTGGATGGCAAAGCAGAGTGCGAAACTTCGCCAGCAGAGTACCGCAAGACGCTGCAAGTAGTTGAAGCGGCTTACGAATCAAATCGCCGGGGGCAGTCTGTTCGGTTGCAAGCATCGACTATCGCGAAGCCTGGTAATCATCGACGGGTGATCGACCTGAGTTTGCCCGTTACACCGGAAATGCCGGGCGTCGAGATCTCAACTGCCAAGACGATCGAAAAGGAAGGCTGGAACGCGACGAACTTGCACCTGTACTCGCATGCTGGAACTCACATGGATGCCCCCAAGCATTTCGTGCCAGGTGGTGCTTCGTTGGACGAACAAGATTTATCCGCTTGTTGTGGTCCTGCCCGAGTGGTGTCGCTACCCAATACATTGCCACGATACCTGATCACCGTTGACGATGTGATGTCGGCAATTGGCGAGGTTTATCCTGGCGATCGGTTGCTGTTTCGAACGGATTGGCATCAACGTTTCGGGACTCCCGCTTATCGAAATGAGTTGCCTCGGATTTCGATAGAACTTGCCGAGTGGTTGGTGCAGCGTCAGGTTGCGATGATTGGTGTCGAGCCGCCCTCCGTTGCTGACGTCAATCACATCGAAGAGCTGACGAACGTTCATCAAACCTTGTTTCGAGGCGGCGTGGTGATTGTGGAAGGTCTGGCCAACTTGGATCAGATCCCATGTGAAGAAGTCGAGTTCGTTGCCCTACCATTGCGGATTGTCGGTGGCGATGGATGTCCGGTGCGTGCGATCGCGATTGTAAGTGAGGGAGTCGGACATGATTGCTGAGCGAATGGGTTGCATTGCCGATGATTACACAGGCGCGACGGATTTGTCGTCGATGTTGGTGCGTGCCGGTTTGCGTGTGGTGCAGTGCTTTGGCATTCCCAATGACTTTCATTCGAAAAGTTTCGATTCAACGGAATTCGATGCGGCGGATGCGATTGTGGTGTCTTTAAAATCCCGATCAATTCCGGCGTCGGAAGCTGTCGAGCAATCGCTGGACGCTTTGCGGTTTCTGCAATCGATGGGGGTAGGCCGATTCTTCTTCAAATATTGCTCGACGTTCGATTCGACCTCGGCAGGAAACATTGGTCCGGTCGCTGATGCTTTGGCCGACGCATTGCATGTTGAAACGCTATTCTTTTGCCCGTCTTTTCCGGAAAACGGACGAACGGTTTATTGTGGTCATCTTTTCGTAAACGGTTTACCGCTGCACGAATCAGGAATGCGGAATCATCCGCTCAATCCAATGTTGGACAGCAACTTGGTGCGAGTTCTGAAGATGCAGTCAAAACGAAATGTGGCTTGGTTGGCGTCGGGGCAACTACCACATTTGGATGTTCCTACCCACTTCATCGTTGATGCGATAAACGACAATGACCTACGGTCAGCAGCCTGGATCGCCAAGTCGCATGTGCTGTTGACGGGCGGATCAGCCGTTGCGCAGTACTGGGCGGAAGCAATGGGAATAGGAACGCACCGCCAGCAGCAAACTGAGCCACAACCAGCGCGTGAGCAGTCCGTTAACGGCATCAAACCAAATGGTTGTCAAGTTGTTATCAGCGATAGTCCCAGTAATAGTCCCAGTGTGATCTTGGCGGGGAGTTGCTCGGACGCAACTCGAGCTCAGGTGGCGGAATTTTCGCGATCACATCCGGTATTGCACTTGGACATCGACGGCTCGCAAACCACCGACGAAATGGCCGCCGAAGCTGTCCAGTGGTGCCGCGATCGTTGGGAAGAAAGTCCCGACGTTGATGGAAGTCAGCCCGTGCTGATTTGTTCCAGTGCGGACGTAGAGTCCGTCGCAGCGGCGCGTTTGCATCTTGGCGAACGTGAATCGGCGGATTTCACTGAAGCTGTCTTCGCCGCGATAGCAACGGAATTAGCACGCCAGGGAGTGGACCGAATTGTGGTAGCCGGCGGCGAAACTTCCGGTGCGGTGATCAATGCATTGAATATTACGGCGGTGCGAATTGGTCGCGAAATTGCGCCCGGTGTTCCGTGGGTAACTTCCGTTTCGGGGCCGTCCTTATCGTTGGCACTGAAGTCGGGCAACTTCGGTGGACCGCGATTTTTCTTTGATGCTTTGGAGGCACAGTGATGAGCGAACGTGAACTGCGCGAACGGATGGCCGAACATGGTCGGTCGATTTACGACCGCGGCTTAACAGCTGGTAGCTCTGGGAATATCAGTGTTCGGTTGCCTGACGGATTGTTGGTGACGCCGACCAATTCGTGCCTGGGGCGATTGGATCCTGATGAAATTTCGCGGCTCGATTCGGTCGGGAATTTGATCTCGGGGAAGCCGCCATCCAAGGAAGCATTCTTGCACCTGGCTTACTACAACGCGCGGGCCAAAGAAACGGCTGTCGTGCACCTGCATTCGACTTGGTCGGTGGCGGTCAGTTGCCTGGCCGATTTGGACCCTGAAAACGCGATCCCGCCGGTTACTGCTTACTTTGTGATGCGTGTCGGCAGGTTGCCGCTGGTGCCCTATTTTCCGCCGGGTGACGAACAATTAGCTGATGCGGTTGCGGATGCTGCCAAGTCATCACGCGGGGCTTTGCTAGCCAACCATGGACCCGTGATCGGTGCGGCCGATTTGGATCAAGCCGTGTACGCGATTGAAGAACTTGAAGAGACCGCGAAGTTGTTCCTAATGCTTCGCGGCATGCCCACTCGTTTCCTTACTGAAGAACAACAAAAGCCACTTTTGAAATGACAAAACCTACCTTTGCGATCGCGGTCACATTCCGCATCAAACCGGAATTCGTGGACGCTTTTCGAGCTCGGGTGTTACAGCAAGCACGTGACTCCGTGCAGCTTGAACCGGAATGCTTTCAGTTTGATGTGATGACCGAAGAAGCCGATTCGTCGGTCTTCTTCTTGTATGAGACCTATGCGAACGCGGACGCTTTCATTGCCCACAAAACGACCTCCCACTTCTTGGACTTTGATCAGCAAGTCGCTGATTGGATTGAAGCCAAAGAGGTGCGTCGATTGAATCTGTTGGAGAACTAACTAGTGAAGAATTATGAAATTGCCGCGTTGCCCGGCGATGGGATCGGCCCGGAGTGTATGGACGCGACCTGCATTGTGCTGGATCGTTTGGTGTCCCAAACCGATGGACTTGAGTTAACGATCACGCCACATCGGGCGGGCGCGGAGTTGTACCGCGAAAGCGGCGAGACACTGCCGGCGAGTGTGCTTGAAAAGTGCTTGCAAGCGGACGCCGTATTGCTGTCGGCGATTGGTTTGCCGGACGTGCGGTACCCCGATGGAACTGAGGTGCAGCCAACGATGATGGTGGGGCTCCGTCGCGCGTTGGACGTTCACTCGGCCATTCGTCCAGTCAAGTTGTATCCGGGGGCTCCTTGTGCGTTGAAGGACACGGGACCAGGGATCGATTTCATCGTGATCCGTGAAAACCTGGAAGGCTTGTTTGCCTCGTTCGGTGGTGGCGCCAAGGTGGGCGACGAAGTGGCGACGGACACACTGGTCGTTACTCGCAAGGGAACATCGCGAGTGACCGACTTCGCGTTTCGATTGGCTCAGCGTCGCAACGGACGTCCCCGCGATGGCAAGAAAATGGTGACCTGTGTTGATAAAGCGAATGTGTTTCGCAGCATGGCGTTCTTTCGAGAAGTGTTCATGGACGTGGCGAAGACGTATCCGGACATTGATCGAGACGCTGTGTATGTCGACGCGATGAGTTTGTACATGGTCCAAAACCCTTGGGACTTCGATGTCCTGGTCATGGAAAATCAGTTTGGCGACATCTTGTCGGATCTTGGTGCGGGCTTGGTAGGCGGACTCGGGCTGGGCCCGTCCGCTGAAATCGGCGAGAAGCACGGACTGTTCCAGCCTTCCCATGGCACGGCTCCGCAAATCGCCGGTAAGAATGTTGCCAATCCGATGGCAACGATCCTATCGGCCGCGATGATGTTGGATTGGCTCGGTGACCAACACAACGATGCGGTTTGTATCGATGCCGGTGCACGACTCGAAAACGCAGTTGCTGCGGTATTGAAGGATGGTCAGATCCGGACGCCTGATATTGGCGGTTCCGCATCGACAACCGAAGTGGCTGAGGCAATCGCCGACGCCCTCGTTGACGCCATCGTCACTGTGTAAAGGTACTGCGTAACCGTACCGAGCCAAAGCGGGACCGGCAGTTCGCTTGCCTTCCCAAAGTTTCAATCCTGTTCGTTTCCCACCACGATCCACGACGCGTCGTCGGGGTCGTATTTCTTCCCTCCCCTTTCTCTCCCTGACACACTTCACCCCACAGTAGCCATGTCGAAACCACATTTCTTGTTAGCGTTTTGTCTGACGGCCAGCGGCCTGATTTTGGGCACGCCAGCGGTGCAGGCCCAAGCCAATCAGAACGCTGGTGCATCCGATCCATCATCGGTGGTCTTTGCCGAGCGAGATGGCCTTGTTGCCGTTGAAGCTGAGCATTTCGCCGAGCAAACCCAAACGGATGTCCGTGCATTCTATCTAACTCATGCTGGAGAAATCCCCGCTCTGAAGCCCGATGCCGATCCACCTCATGTTGACGGAGCCAGTGGTGGTGCCTATCTCGAAATCCTGCCAGATACACGCCAAACGCATGCTGACAAGTTAATTGGCGGAACGAATTTTTCGAACGTGCCGGGCAAGCTGGCGGTCCTGACCTACAAGGTCAACTTCGAAAACACCGGTCGCTATTATGTATGGGTACGAGCTCATTCAACCGGTCCAGAGGACAACGGATTGCACGTCGGGCTGGATGGCGAATGGCCTGAAAGTGGGCAACGGATGCAATGGTGCCAGGGTAAGAAAACTTGGCGATGGGAAAGCAGGCAGCGAACTGAAAAGCAACATTGCGGCGAACCCTACAAGATTTTCTTGGACATTAACGAACCGGGCCTGCACACGATTCATTTTTCGATGCGTGAAGATGGCTTCGAGTTCGACAAGTGGATCATGACGACCAACCGTGAATTCGCTCGTCCCGAAGATGCTGGGCCTGCATCGCGAGTTCACTCTGGAAAGATGCCAGCCGCTTTTGCAAAGGGATCTACACCCAAGGCGAGTGCGACCGCTTCCAAGTGGGACAACCGCAGGCTAACGATGCCCGCATCCATGTTCGCCGATGGGAAGGTTGAAAATTGCTATCTAGACAAGGGGAAATGGCTTGCAGTCAATCCCGATCAAGCTCGCAGCGGTGCTGCCGAACGCACTTTCCCGTATCCGTCGGGTGTCTACGACGTGACTCTGATCGCCGTTGGTGAGAACGACGGGAAGTCGACCTATACGGTTAGCATTGACGAAGAGGCTGTTGGCTCCCACGAGAGTCCTCTGGCAACCGCGAGCATGGACGATGCATCTAAGTTCCATAAGACTTGGGACAAGATTGAGATTACGGAAGGAGCGATCGTCCGAGTGACCGCGAATGTCGGTAGTGAAGACGGGAAAGAGTTCAGCCGTGCACGCTGGGGCGGGGTCGCGTTTAAGCCGGCCGATGAAGCGACTCAAAAGGCCGCATTGCCTCACTTGAAAGAGGAAGCGAAGGCTGTCGCCAAGGCCCCCGATGCATCACCGCAGTCCAGTCCGACGAAGCCCGTCAGCAGCGAACCGCTGTATCAGCCTCGTCAGAGCGATGGTGACGGATCGGTCACAGTCAACGGCGAACTGAAGGCATGGCACAAGGTCACGTTGGACTTGAATGGTCCATATGCTCACGAGCAAGACAATGCACCCAACCCATTCACGGATTGCCGCATGACGGTGACGTTCCGGCATTCCAGTGGCAAGCAATATGTAGTCCCAGGCTACTTTGCCGCTGATGGCGATGCGGCCAATTCGTCCGCTCAAGAGGGAACCGTGTGGCGTGCCCACTTTGCCCCGGATCAACCGGGCAAGTGGACCTATGACATTTCTTTTCGTAATGGAAAGCTGGCCGCTTTGGATGCGGATGCTGCGTCAGAACCGGTGGCTGGATTCGATGCGAAAACTGGCTCGTTTGAAATTGCCGCAACCGATAAGTCTGGCCGAGATTTGCGGGCTCATGGACGCCTTGAATATGTCGGCAAAAATTATCTTCAGTTTGCCGGGTCCAAAGAGTATTTCTTGAAGGTAGGCGCTGATGCGCCCGAGACGCTGCTCGCTTACGCTGACTTTGATAACACGATTGGCGGCAACCTCAAGAAGGCACCTATCAAGACTTGGTCGGCTCACGAACAAGACTGGAACGATGGCGACCCAACTTGGAAGAATGGTAAGGGTAAGGGGCTGATTGGCGCCGTGAATTACCTGTCAGGTAAAGGCTGCAACGCCTTTTCGTTTTTGACATACAACGCCGGTGGCGACGGTGACAATGTGTGGCCGTTCATTCACCGCGATGACAAGCTGCATTACGACTGTAGTAAGCTTGATCAGTGGGGGACCGTCTTTGATCACGGCACCGCGAGAGGCATGTACTTGCACTTTAAAATGCAAGAAACCGAAAACGATGACCACAAGCGAGGCAACGGTAAGAACGGCGGTCGCGTTAACGAGAGTTTGGATGGAGGCAATCTTGGCGTCCAGCGAAAGCTCTATTGTCGCGAGCTGGTAGCTCGATTCGGTCATAACTTGGCACTCAACTGGAACATCGGCGAAGAGAACACTCAGTCGACTGCCCAAGTCAAAGCGATGATTGATTACATTGCCGAGCTGGATCCTTACAATCACAACATTGTGATTCACACCTTCCCTGGTCAACAGGATGATGTGTATCGACCTTTGCTGGGTGATCAATCCAAGCTGACCGGTGCGTCGCTGCAAAACAGCAGCCTCGAAACCACACATGCCCAAACATTGAAATGGGTGGAAGCTTCGAACGAAGCAGGAAAACCTTGGATCGTGGCTTTCGATGAATCCGGTTCCGCCGGGCACGCCCAGTGTCCTGACCTAGGGTACAACGGTTTCGACGGTCACGATCGCAGCGGAAAGATGGCCTACACCCAGCACAAGGTTCGCAAGCAAACCTTGTGGGGAACCTTGATGGCAGGTGGTGCCGGTTGTGAATACTACTTTGGTTACCAATTCGATCAAAACGATATCGTTTGCGAAGATTGGCGAAGTCGTGACCAGAGTTGGGACTACTGTCGCATCGCGATCGGGTTCTTTCACGACAACCAAATCCCATTTTGGGAAATGAAAAACGCTGACGAATTAGTGGGCAACCCAAAACATGACCCCGGTAAGTTCTGTTTTGCCAAGCAAGATGAAGTGTATCTGGTTTACCTTCCCGAAGGCGGCCAATCGCAACTCGACTTAAGTGGCACCAAGGGCGACTACACTGTGCAGTGGTTCAACCCACGGGTCGGCGGTGACTTGGTAACCGGATCGGTCGCTCGCGTGACAGGTGGCGGATCGATTTCACTTGGTTTGCCACCTGCAGACGCCAGTGAAGATTGGTTGGCAGTGGTCCGCGTTGCGAAGGCTGACGTGGCACAGGAGTGGTTGCGATGGCAACCGGTTGCGACCTCCGGAAAGCCTCACGCACGCCACGAAGCGGGCATGATCGAGTACGACGGCAAGATGTATTTGTTGGGCGGCCGCCGTATTCAACCCGTGGATGTTTTCGATCCACAAACCTTGACGTGGACCCATGCGGCAGCACCACCGGTCGAAGTTCACCATGTGCAGCCGGTGGTTTGGGAAGATCGCATTTGGTTGGCCGGTGCGATGACCGGGCGTTATCCTCACGAGACCGCGTTGGACCGAGTGTTGATCTATGATCCTCGTGAGGACAAGTGGACATGGGGGCCGGAGATTCCTGAAGGCCGTCGTCGTGGCGGAGCGGGGGCGGTCATTTCCGACGGATCCCTGTACTTGGTTTGCGGAATTCAGAACGGCCATTGGGACGGCTGTGTCGCGTGGCTGGATCGATTGGACTTGGCGACGGGGCAGTGGCATTCCTTACCCGATGCACCTCGCGAGCGAGATCACTTTCAAGCCGCTATCATCAACGAAAAACTTTACGCCGCTGGCGGACGTAAAACATCAGGAGCGACCAAGGAGGTTTTTAACCTGACCATCCCGCAGGTCGATGTTTTTGACATGCAGGATCAATCGTGGACAACGCTTGCCGAATCAAGCAACCTGCCCGAACCGAGAGCGGGTTGCTTTGCATTCGAACTTGGCGATGAGCTGCTAATCGCTGGTGGCGAAAGCACAGCGAAGACTGCTCATGAAAAGATTCATGCGTTGAACACCAAAGACAACCAGTGGCGAGAAATGTCCGTGTTCGCCCAAGGTCGTCATGGAACGGGGATCGGTCGTTTCGAGAACTCGTTGTTCACCGCTGGTGGTGCTGGCAGTCGAGGTGGTTCCAAAGAATTGGACTCAACCGAAGTCCTGCATTTGCAGCCTCGAAAGAACGCTAGCTAGTCACCGCCGACGCATTGATTTGTCACGCCGTTCAATCAGCCGATGAACGGCGACCGATGTTAAAGATCTTTTGCATGTCTTCAGGAGTGAAAGCACGCTTGGAGACAATGATCTCGTCAATCACACCAAAGAAACGATAGTCCTCGCCCTGAGCGATTTGGGAAGGCGTGGCCTATCGCCGGTCAGGACCTGGAATCCCTTGCCTCGTTCACCGACGTAACCAGTTGCTTCGCCGGATCGAATTCGCACGCATTTTGCTGAGACGAGTTCAAGGTCCGCTGGCCCCTGACACACCAGTCGGGCTCCGGATGCAAAATCCAATTGCACCATGACCTTGGGTTCGATGTGATACACACCTGGAACGTGAACTACGACAGTGCCGAAAACGTGAACTCCGGATAGCCGATCGAAAGAGTAAAGGGTTTCCGCTGAAATGGATTGAGCTGGGAGATGAGATCTTTTGGAAAAAGCAACGTAGCGATGCGGTTCGTGATGAGGCAAGCAACATCCGTGATACTATGCGTGAAGTGTCGCAATTGCTCAGCCGCGTTTTTCCGGACAAGCCACAATGGGTCACCGAGTGGTCGGTTAGTTGCGGTGACAACGCGATTAGTGTCTTAGCGATGGCGGATACGTATTTAAGTTTGTTGGAATCGGATCACGCGATCATGATCGCCGGACGTTGCCGAGCACATCCGCGCTGTCTGTGCACAAGCCGTAATCCGCGACGGCAAGGTCACCATCTTGGCGATCAATAAGACGCCTCGTCCGATTCCTATGAACGTTTCTCTAGATGGAATCACGAACTCAGCGTTGTGGGATGTTCACGCATTTACGTTATCGAATCTGGATGACTGGCCGATCTTTCCGATGGATCAAAGTGGCTTCCCCGAGGTCGCTATGCAAATTCAAGTCGTTGTGCTTCCGCCACTATCAATTTGTCTCATTGAACAACGCATCCCGTAGCGAAGGATTCACTTGGCCGGCGCACGCATAATGCGTGTATCGGTTGATCTTTCAAGGGACTGCATCGGGTGCATGCATGGTTGTCCGCCCATTCCGTGGCCGAATCACGGCGAGTGGAGGCTTCGGGAATCCGTGTTTTGCAAGGCTTTGGGAGCGAAAGATCGGTTATCGTGCGTCTTTGGCTGCTGCCGAAGGATCATTGACCAGAGCCTGTGCTCCAGCTATTAATTTTGATTTCCGGACTCTTTTCCCTGTCCTGTTTTCTCTTACTGGCTGGTTTCAACCGTGGTTCATTTCGACGTGTTTAATGGCGATGCCGATGGCATTTGTGCTCTTCATCAACTTCGTCTCGCGGAGCCTCGAGAGAGCACATTGGTCACGGGAGTCAAACGGGATATCAACCTATTGAAGCGAGTGTCCGCCAGTTCGGGTGATTCCGTTACGGTGCTGGACGTTTCTTTGGACAAAAATCGGGATGATTTGCAGCGTCTCTTGGGAGACGGGATTCCGGTCGTGTATTTCGATCATCACTACGCGGGCGAGATCCCCGAAACGGATTTGCTCGAGGCCCAAATCGATACTGCGGGAGACGTATGTACCGGTTTGTTGGTTAACCGTTTCCTGGAAGGGCAGTTCTTGCCTTGGGCGGTCACCGCTTTGTTCGGTGACAATTTGCATGACGCGGCCCGTGAAGCTGCTGAACCGCTAGGATTGGACGAGGCTCAGCTTGGCCAGCTTGAAACGCTGGGCACATTGCTGAACTACAACGGATATGGAAGCACGTTAGAAGACCTGTATTTTGCCCCTGATCAACTTTATCGTAGCATCCAGCCTTATGCGGATCCGTTTGAATTCATCGCAACGGATACGACTTTCCAAACATTGCGGGATGGTTTCGAGAGCGATATGAAACGCGCTCAATCGATCAAGCCGGTTTTAGAAACCGAGCAGTGTGCGGCGTTTGTGTTTCCCAATGAATCGTTTTCCCGCCGGGTGAGCGGCGTCTATAGCAATCAACTTGCCCGAGATAATCCCCAACGCGCCCATGCTTTGGCCAGTTTGTTGCCATCGGGTGACTATCTTGTAAGCGTGCGAGCACCGTTGGCAACCAAGAGCGGTGCCGACGAGTTGTGTCGTCAATTCCCAACCGGTGGTGGTCGACAGGCGGCGGCTGGGATCAACCAATTGCCGGGTGACCAGTTGCAAGCGTTTATGGACGCGATGCAGGCTCAATTCGTCTAGCGGGAATGTGTTAGGATGGAGATTCTCTCCACCAGTGTTTCGCTAGTCGGACAATCCGTAGATGAATGAGCTAACACCAGAACAAGCCGACGAGATCAACGAGCTGATCTTTCAAGAAAAGAAGCTCGCTGCCGTCAAGCGTTATCGGGAATGCTGTGGTGGTTCGTTGGCCGAAGCGAAGGCAGCGGTGGAGAAGCTTACCGAAGAGCTGAAGTCATCCTCGCCGGCACGTTTTGAATTGCAGGCTAAATCGGGGTGTGCTGGCTTGCTGGTTTTCTTCGTTGCGACATTGATGACGGGGGTCGCCGCACTGACATCGTTAACCGATATTTAGCAAGCACTGTCTGGGGCCGGGCACGTCGAGATTGACGGTCTGATGGATTGGACAAAGTGTTTTGTCGCAAGTTGTTCGAATGTTAAAAGTGCCAAATAACACGACTCGCATTAGCGATGTGCCAGTTGGAGTTAGTTTTGATCAGCGAAAGTGTAGCGATGTTAAAGCATGAAGTTGATGTGGCATGGAAGTTGAACTGGCATGTAGGTGAACTCGTTGGAAACTGAGATGTCAAAGCAACCGATCGTGATCGCTCACCGAGGAGCCAGTGGTTATGTGCCTGAGCATACCTTGATGGCGAAAGGGATGGCTCACGCGATGGGGGTGGACTTCATTGAACAAGATGTGGTGTCCAGTAAGGACGGGGTTCCAGTGGTCTTGCATGATGTGCACTTGGACACGGTGACCGATGTGGCTAAGAAGTTTTCAAGCCGCAAGCGAGATGATGGACGTTACTACGCAATCGATTTCACGCTAGCTGAATTGAAAACGCTGAACGTTTTTGAGCGATTCGATCGCTTAACGGGGCAAGCCGTTTTCCCGAGCCGATATCCGACCGGGAAAGGTAACTTTCAGATCTCGACCTTAGATGAAGAAATTCAGTTCATTCAGAATTTGAACCGATCAATGGGACGCGAGGCTGGCTTGTATCCCGAAATCAAAAGTCCGGCTTGGCACCGCAAACAAGGCATTGATCTGTCACGTTTGGTAATCGACATGCTGGCTCACAATGGCTACACGGACAAACAAGATCTTTGCTTTGTGCAGTGCTTTGATGCTGGTGAGGTGTTGCGGATCCGAAAAGACTATCAGTACCAGGGACGCTTGGTCCAGTTAATCGGTGGTGGATACGACTCGGCATCGGGAACCAATTACGAGTATTTAAAGACACGCGAGGGGTTGGCTGAACTAGCTGAGATCGTTGATGGAATTGGGCCGTCGTTGGGGGATGTTTTAGGGGTATCGCCCAGTGGTGACCTGACCGCCAGTGAATTGACCGAAACCGCGCACGCGTTCGGATTACAGGTGCACCCATGGACGTTTCGAGCTGACGCATTGCCACCGGGCGTGACGTCGGATGACATGTTTTTTCACGCCTGTTTCCAAACCGCAAACATTGATGGATTGTTCGCGGATCATCCCGATAAGGTCGTCTCTTACTTGCAGCGTCGGGGCTCGAACGACTTATGAACCGAGACGATGCCTTGCGGCGGGCGACCGACAAATCGAAGCCCTTTGACTTAATTGTCATCGGCGGTGGGGCAACGGGTGTTGGTGTCGCCATGGACGCATCGCTTCGTGGCTTGAAGACCCTTCTGCTTGAACAAAGTGATTTCGGGAAGGGCACCTCCAGTCGTAGCACCAAGTTGATTCACGGCGGTGTCCGCTATCTTCAGCAAGGTGACGTGGCGATGGTCCGCGACTCACTTCGGGAACGGTCCAGATTGCAAGCCAATGCACCGCACTTGGTTCATCCTTTGTCCTTCATCGTGCCCTGTCAAACGTTATGTCAGCGTTGTTTGACGCGGGTTGGTTTCTGGTTGTACGACCGATTGGCGGGCCGCAGTCAATTTGCAAAAGCTTTTGGTGCAACCGCGGCAGCGGCACAGCAGATCGTTCCAACGCTACAGCCGGATCGACTTCGCTGGGGTGGCGTGGTCTATCAAGACGGCCAATTTGACGATAGTCGGTTGTTGATTCACATGGTGATGACGGCAGCCGAACAACGAGCTTGTTTGTTGAACTATTGCCGTGTGACTGGGCTGCGAACGGATGGTTCGTCCCAGGTTGTCGACGGAGTCGATTTCACTGATTTGGAAACCGGGCAACGACATTCCGTTTCGGCAAAATGCGTGATCAATGCGACGGGTCCGTTTTGCGATGCAATTCGGCAAATGGACGAGGCGTCTGCCGCACCGATCATCGCACCCAGCCAAGGTGTGCATGTGGTGTTGCCGCGTGAGTTCTTGCCGGGCGACACGGCGGTGATTGTGCCCAAGACGTCTGATGGGCGAGTCCTGTTTTTGATCCCCTGGCATGGGCATGTCTTGGTCGGAACGACGGATACGCCAATCGAATCGGCGACTTTAGAACCGTTGGCTCAAAACGAGGAGATTGAGTTTCTGCTGGCGACCGCGACGGACTATTTGACGAAGGCCCCTACGCGTTCGGATTGTCTGAGCGTGTTCATTGGAATCCGTCCATTGGTTCGACCTGCGTCTGGAGACGACGGTGGGGATACGAAGTCTCTGTCACGCGATCATACGATTTTGGTTTCCAAACAAGGATTGATCACCATTACCGGTGGGAAGTGGACGACGGTTCGCAAGATGGCCGAAGATTGCGTCGATCAAGCTATCGAACTGGCGAGTTGGCAGTCCGATGGTCGATCAACGGTGAACCGTAAAATTCACGGTGCGACGGACGCTCCCGATGCCACGGTTTACGGCACGGATCAGAAATTGATTGATCGGATGGTTGCCGAGACACCCGAACTCGACAGGTTTCTGCATCCCGACTTGCCGATCCGCGCGGCGGAAGTTGTTTGGGCCGTCCGGCAGGAAATGGCTCGGACGGTGGACGATGTGCTGGCGCGTCGCACGCGAGCGGTTTTCCTTAATCGGAGTGCAGCGGAAGAGATGGCACCCGAGGTGGCTCGTTTGATGGCCAACGAACTGAACCGTAGTCCCGAATGGCAAGAGCAGCAGGTGGCTGATTTCTTAGAGGTTGCTCGGCACTTTGATATGCCCAGTCGTTTTGCCGGCGATGATATGAGCGGGCCCGGCTAAGGCCAGAAGCTGGTAGTTGGCGGGAGTTCGAGATTGGTGAACATGTTGGTGGTGGTTGCGCTCTTGATTGATAGTTAGAGTTTGGCGCGTCCTGAGCGGCCAAACCTTCCGATTAATCCTGCCTGTCACCCGCTATTCGTAAGCCTTCACCTTGTCCCGCACAAACGCTTCCCTTGCTAACGCAGCCGCATCCAATGAAGGGGAGACGATCAGTCGGGTTGGTCTATTTTGCGCGGTCGCGGCCCACACAATGTGGGGATTGTTTCCTATCTACTGGCGGCAGATTGAAGGGGCGGACTCGCTTGAATTGGCGTGCCACCGAATCGTTTGGTCCTTCGTGTCACTCGGGATTCTGTTGCCCATCTTGCTGCGTTTGGGATGGTGGGGCGGATGGCGAATCGTATTGCAAAGTTTGCGAGATCGACGCGTATGGATGTTATATGCCGTTGCCGCGGTCATGATCGGGATTAACTGGCTCGCGTTTCTTTGGGCGGTTAACCATGGCCGTGTGCTGGAGGCTTCACTGGGTTATTACATCAACCCGCTTTTTAATGTCCTATTGGGCGTATTGGTGCTTGGTGAACGGTTGCGACCCTTGCAGTGGTGGGCCGTTGGGATCGCGACGATCGGTGTCGGCATCATGGCCGTTGGCAGTGGCGGACTGCCCTGGGTTTCCCTTGCGATGGCGGCATCATTTGCCACCTATGGTTTGGTCAAGAAGAAGGTCCACCTGCCGGTCCTGGTTGGCTTGATGCTCGAGGTGTCCATCCTGTTTGTACCCGCCGCGATCTATCTTGGGGTACGAGTTAACGACGGCGTCAGCGCTCTGCAGTTTGGATCACCGATGGTGACGACGATGTTGTTGATGGCTGGATTGATCACGATCTCGCCGCTTGCGTTATTCGCTGTCGCTGTGAAACGCGTGGATCTGTCGCTGATCGGGATTCTGCAGTACATCGGTCCCACGCTACAGTTCTTGGTGGGAGCGGTTTTGTATAGCGAGCCATTGGCAACCAGTCGCTTAGCCGGCTTTGCATTCGTGTGGGTCGCCCTGATCGTTTTCGTCACAGCGACCTATCGGCCGACCAAACGTTTGAAGTTATCCGGCGCCGCGGCTTGATCGTCGGGCTACCCCCGCCAGCGAACGCTTTCTAATCGGGGAGGCGTTCACCAGTTACGGAAAAAGCGTGGCGCCGAGCGACGGTGACTGGGTGTCGAATGGCGATGGCTGGGTGAGATTTGGTAGTGACCGTGTGTCGGTCTTGAATACTGGGGAACGTTTGACTTGAATTCCAGTTTTTGCTGTTGGGTGTAGCGACCTGGGAAGTGGCTGTCGAACTTATGTTGAGCTTGGAACAGGGGATCGTCGTGCATATCGGGAGCCTTGAAGCTGCCACTGGCATAGGGATCGTACACGTAGCCTGAACCGTAGCCGGCTCCATATCGAGATCCGTAGAGCGGAAGGCCATAGCCGTAACCGGACGAGATGAAACCTTGCGCTGATGCGTTCGATGCATCCGCAGTAATCAGCAAGGCAGCAGCGAATAGGAATGCGGTTACCAGCGACAGACGGCGTGCCATAGGAATCTCCAAGGTTGAAGCGAACGAGTGCCGCGTCCATCGCGACATCTCGAATGCTCAACGCTAGGTCACCGGGCAGGATTCGCTGTCGCCAACTCTCGGTTCATTAAATCGTCTGAGGCGCGATAACAACGTGAGGGGGCCCAATCGATATAACCGGTCCAATGCGATCAGAGTTAATTGATCAGCATGCGAGAGTGGTGTTCCTTTGGCGTCCTAAATGTCTTCGCCGAACAGTTCGCTTTGATTGCGAGTTCCCAAAGCTCCCCAAAGGCCAAACACGCTTGGACTTCCTGGAGCCAAGTCGCCTTGCCCGTTGAGCGTGACGGTGGCCTTTTGGCCTCCACCGCATTCGATCGAATCGGTTATGAACTTGATCGAACCGTCGCCCATCGCGAAATGGGCGCCGCCTTGATGTCGACTGCTGGGCGGAAGGGTGCCGATCGTGTTTTCGTCACCGCCGAAACACAGTTGTGTATTGGATGGAAGAATCGTGTTGAAGCCCGTCATCAATGGGATTGAATCGGCCCAGCGATAGCCGCGCCCCTGCATGTTGCTGGCTGCGGGTTGAGCGGATTGTAGATCCCAGAATTGGGGGCGAGTAATGTCGATCAGGTTTTGGCAGATATGCACGTCGCTGAGCACACCGTCTTCCCATCCGTTGCCAATCGAAGGTTGGGTTCGAGTGTCCCTATCACCGAGGTCGGTCGCGACTTCGCCGAGCATGATTGTGTTGGAAAGCCCGTCAGTCACATCCGCGAACGATGTCACCATTCTGGGAACAAACATTCCTCGCCCGGTCGCTTCCATCTGTGCGGCACCACTAGGAGACCATTTGGAAGCTTGATACTGCCACAACCCTTCATCCAATCCTTCGATCGCATCACCCAGGCATGCGGTGTAATTCGTCCGGCCCAAAGCAGGCAAGCCGACGCCTGGATCGGACGGGCATCGATAGGTCGGGATTTCCGTGATCCACGGTTCGTACGACGATATTGTGGGGGCCGGACCCATGCTGGGGTAGAGAAAATCGGGTTCGGGGCCTTCAAGCATTCCCATCATCTCGTAAGCAAACTCTCCATCTAAACTGTTGACCGGCGATGCACCGAGATGAGCTTGACTGATTTTTTTCCAGAGTGGAGTGGCACCCATGAAAGGAGTGATTGGAACCAAGTAGCTCAAACGGAACTGGTTGGTGGTGTTGGGATCATTCGCATTGCTGAAAGTGCCCGTCCCGTGAGGCGGTAGATGTTCGAAAGCATCGTGGTACTGAGCGACGCCCAAAGCGATCTGCATGAAGTTGTTGCTGCAACTCATCCGACGTGCTGCCTCGCGGGCCGCTTGGACGGCCGGCAACAAGAGGCCAACCAAGATTCCGATGATGCCGACGACTACCAACAACTCCAACAGCGTGAATCCGGTACAATTGCGATGTCGGTTCATGGTGTCCCCGCTTGTCGATTGGAAAGACATCAGTTTAACGGTCCCGTTTGTGTCGCGGGGGTCGTGAAGCGAACTTTTCAGAAAGAGTCATGACAGTCTCCGTCCCACCATCGTCTCGCAGGTCCCCTTCGGATCCGAACTTCGCTATTGAGGTGGTGAAGGAGTGTTTAACGGCGGCTCTGAAATGCGGGGCCAGTGATGTGCACTTTCAACCGAGACGCACGACGTGGGAGATCGCGTTTCGCATTGATGGTGTTTTGCAACAAGTGGACTCGTTTGAACGAAGCGAAGCGAGCGATCCGGTGTCTCGGTTGATGGCATTGGCCGGGCTTCCGTCCTATCGCGGAGGTGTTCCGCAAGAAGGTGCGTTGCGATGGCAAAGTGATGACCACGTCGAACGCGAAATGCGTTTAGGAATTTTTCCTACGGTTCATGGTAACCGGGCCGCGATTCGGATTATGGATAACCGCGATTCGGTTCGTCTCGTCGATCAACTCGGATTCGACCCAACCACACAAGCTCAATTGCAGACCGTATGCGACTCGCGAGATGGCTGGTTGTTGGTTGCCGGGCCGGCCGGAAGTGGCAAGACGACGACCTTGTACGCATGTCTTTCACACATTGCGGCTGGTGCGTTTCGCCGCAGCGTTTTGACCATCGAAGATCCTATCGAGTCCGTCATCGATTCGATCAGCCAAAGTCAATTGAATTCCGGCGGCGGGCTGACCCTGGCGGCTGCGATGCGAGCGGCGGTTCGTCAGGACGCCGAAGTGTTATTGGTTAGCGAGATCCGTGATGTGGAAACGGCCGAAGCGGTGCTGGCGGCTTCGCTGACCGGGCACCTCTGTTTTTCATCTATCCATGCTGGAACAATCGGAGCAACCTTGCGGCGTTTGGTGCAGATGAATTTGCCGACGTTCGCCATCCAAAGCGGTCTGCGTGGAATCCTTTGTCAACGTTTGCTACGGCTAAGTTGTTTGAAATGCGGCGGTCGCGCGAAGCAACTGGATTCCGCGTCCTGTGAAAGTTGCCATGGAACGGGGTACCGAGGTCGGGTGCCGATTTCGCAATTGGTCACCTTTGATGGATCGCCAGCGGGACAAGCGGTTTTTGCAGGCCTGGTTGCGGGGCGGCCAGCCAGTGATCTGGATACGATCTTGACCGATTCCGGGATAGAGTCGTTAAGCGATCAGGCGTCGCGATTGGTCGACGAAGGCAAGACGGATGTGGCTGAAGTGTTCCGTGTACTGGGAAGTACGGATCGGGGGAACGGTAAGCCGGGCAGTGCGAAAGACGAACTTGCGACGTTGGGGCAATCTTTGTGAGTTTGCCGCCTCCTAATCCTCTGCACGGAAATCCGGATGAACGTCCGATTGCGATCGATGATGAGTCGCTAATCCTGTTACTTCAAGAGGTCGCGGCGATGGCATCGTCAGGCCGTTCATTGGTAATGGGTTTGGCTGGACTCGACGATCCAGCCATGGGAAGACTGGGGCGAGCCACCGCTGTGGTGCGATCGCGTATCGCGCAGGGGCAGTCGACTTCGGCGGCGATCGCGAGCTTGTCCAGTCAATACCAGGCTCCCATTCGCATCGCGATGGAAGTGATGTCGAGGACCGGTTCGACAGTCCCGATCTATGAGACCATTCGTTTGATTCGGCAAGGCAGCGAAGACCAGCGTCAATTGCGATTCGCGTCCATCAACCCCATTTTGAATGTGCTGGTGGGGGCAATCGTTTTATTTTTCGTTATGCCTTGGGTGATGGTGTCGGCGTCCGAGGCTGCACCAATCAAGTCCGCGTTTGCGCCGACGACGACGGAGTTTTTTCAAACCTTTGCATTGAACTTCACCGGTGCCGCAATTGCCGTTGTGTTGGTGGCTGGATTGTTCGCAGCGGCTTTGTATTGGGGACTTAGCCGAGTGACCGGTGTGAACGATGTGCCGCGAGCGAACGCAGTCTTTTGCCGCTGGTTGGCGTTGCAAATTCGTTCTGAGTTGAACGCTGATGCCGGCCTCGCGATCCAGACCGCGGCTGAAGTCACGGGTGAAGCGTTTGCACAATCTTGGGAGCCGGTGGTGCAAAGTATCCGCAGTGGTTCACAAACTCCGGCCGCGTTGGCGATGCCAGCATCGACTCCACCACCACTGCAACAGTGCGTGGTGGACCTAGTAACGGGCAGTCGTGATCGCCAGTCCATTTCGTCGGACCTCAATCGGCTTGGGGATCTGTATGTGCAAAGGTCACAGTTTCGCCGGGCGTGGTGGGTGGACGGATTGCCGAGATGGATCGGTGGAGTTGTTGTCGTGAGCATCATCTTTTTATTGTTGCAAACGATCATCGCACCACTTCTAGAAGTTGTCGGCGAGGTGGCGCGATGAATTATGAAGATCCCGTTTTGGATTCGCCGTCGATTCGATCCGGTTACCAAAGTATCGCGGAAGTGGCGGAAATCGAAACTTGGCAAGGGGTCCGCAGCGAAATTCGCCGACGGCTTACCGGAACAATTACGATCGGTTTTTTGTATCTGATGGCGTCGCTTGCCGTCGGTGTTTTTTTGATTCGAAAGGTAACCGAGGTGGGGCGGGATTCCGTTGTCTTGGATTCCTGGGAAGCGAGTGAACTGCATGTGGACTGGATGTCTCAGATCGCCTGGGGGTACGTCATTCTGGCAATCGTTGCGGTGATTTTTTACGGATTGTTGGTGTTATTGATTCAGGGGAAACTACCGCCGTTTTTAAGCCGAATTATGGGGCTGGTCCCCGCGATCGGTGCGACAGCGCAGATGGTATCTGTCGGTGATTTTTGCCAGTCGATGTACCAGTCGGTCGCTCATTCGCGAACGTATGCAGACGCATTTTCGGTGGCGTCTCGCGAAACGGGGGATACCAGCTTGCGATCTTGGTCGGCGGATTCGGCCTTGCGAGTCGCAGGTGGACAGTCGCTCGCAAGCGTGCTGTTGTCGTCTCCGGTGCATGCAGCTCCGCTAGCCGCAATGGCTGCATTTTCACAAAGCGACCTCACTAAGGAGGAAACGATTGGATTGTGGCATCGCGCGGCAGCGGAATGTCACCTGCAGTCGCAATCCAGGCTTGCCCGAGCAACGCAAATTGTTTCGGTGTCGTGTTTGTTGGTATCAGTCGCGTTGGCAGCTTTGGCAATGTTGGTCGGAACAATGTTCATGTTGACGATGCTGAAAGGCTTGACTTAACCATGGCTACACCGATTCTGTTTTTAGCCGGAGCGATTGGGCTGGCACTGCTGGCGGGTACCTTCCGGTCGATTAAGTTGAACTTGATCCGGCAGCCAGCCGCTCGGATGCGTCGTGGCGTGATCGAACTATTGGAATTGTGTGAATGGTGCTTGTGGGTGTTGTGTCCGATTGCCTTCGTGATCGCGGCTCCCCATCCGATCACGATTCTATTGGTCGGCTTGTTTGCCGTATCGGTTGTGACAGCAGGGCGATTGCGATATCGCGAAGAGAGTCAGTCACTGAACCGCTGGTTGCGAATGGCGGCTGACGGTGTGAAATCCGATGCGAGGGTGGAAAATGCGTCGCCGTTTGACCCAGATGCGTTAGGAACTAGCCCGCTAAATGCAGGTTCTTTGAATGCGGGAGCTCTCAATGCGGGAACCTCTGGCATGCGTGTGGTGAATTCGCGAGTGTCAATTCCTGTCTTAGTCGAAAGCCTTGCCCAGGGGTTTCACAGTCGACTCGCTCGGCAAGCAAAGACGTTTGTGATTCGATTGAGTCGAGGTGAGTCGATCGTGGACGCAACCCGGCGTTCGCGGTTGCCGTTGGACGCGGACACATTAGCGGTATTGCTGAACCCGAATGAAGTTTCGCTTTCCGATTCTGGATCGCTTGCGGGTAAACAAGTGCGATTGGATCGATTGAGCCATTCTCGAGAGCAATGGTACCAAGACTATGATGCGACTCGGCTGCATTCACAGTTGCAGCAGCAAGCCGCTTACTTGGTGGTGACACTGATCTTAGCATGGTTTTTTGGCATGCTGATTCGATCGCTCATCATGAATACGATCGATAAGATGACGGATTATTTCTTGCCTTTGGCGGTTCTTGATAAGACGGCGTTGAACGCTGCGGCATTGAGTGCCAATTGCCTTTTGTTTGTCTTAGCGGTTTGGCTATTTTCTGCCGCGGTCATCGGCCAGTTGCCGCCTTGGATGGTATCGTGGGTGCCCTGGTTTGGCAGGCATTCAATTAATCGTTGGCGACGCGATGTGCTCGGTACGCTGGCACGCGGCATTCGAAACCAGCAACCGGCTAGTGAAGTTTTTCAGTTTGCCGCTTCAGCGACTCGAAACGACTGGATTCGTAAGCGATGCCGGATGGCAAGTACGTCGGTTGACGGTGGTGCTACGCTTCCCGCGGCGATGCAAAAGTCCAAGTTGATTTCGGCGAAGGAGCAAACATGGTTGTCGCTTGCAGAAGCCAATGGCAACTTAGCCGATGCGATCGAGCATCTGGTGGGCCGCATTGAACGTCGCCAAACTCTGCTATGGAGAATTCGTATTTCTTGGCTGGTGCCGGTGGTGACTATCCTTGTAGGTGTCTTCGTGCTTGTGCACACGATCCATGTGTTCCGCTTTCTGTTTGCTCTGATCGTGGGGTTGTCATGATAGGATCGAAAAAGCGTTCAAAGACATTTTCACACTCGAATGGGTTTATGTTGGTGGAGGTGCTTATTGCACTAAGCTTTCTGGCGATTGCCACCGGCTTGGCCCTGCAGATGCACCAGCGACGGCTCGATTTTGATCGCGTGTCGATGAGCCGACTGTCGGATCAACTGACGATTGAAAATATTGCTGAAGAGCTCGCTACGGTTCCCTACGCCGAAATTCAAGAGACCGCAGTTCGTCTAGGCGAAGACACGGAAACCGAGCTTCTTGTCCTTCCATTCGAATCGGAATCGGCCTCGGGTTTGCACATTACTATCACGATCGAGTCCGAGAGTGGGCCATTAAGTCATCATACTTGGCGACTGGAGCCCGCGTCATGATGCGTATTGCTCCAAGCCGCCAATGCAAATGTCTTTGTTTGCCCGTCCACGCCCGCATTCGCAGGCCCAGACCCAGCGGATTCACGCTGATCGAATTGTTGCTGGTTGTCTCGTTGCTCGGGTCTCTGTTAGGCGGGACGATTGCGTTGATCGCAATCGTTCGTCAGAGCGAGCATCAAGCGAAACTGAACCTGCAAAATCGGCAAGGGATCCGGCGTTTTGCTGATGATGTCCGCCGAGACGTCGCGGCGGCTCGCAGTATCGAAGTCGAGATTAATGACGAGCAATCCAAGTTAGTTCTTTCAAACGGAAAAGACTCTGTGCGGATTGAGTATCAGGTTGTGTCGGGATCACCGCTTCGTCGCATGGTGGTAAGCGAGGACCAAACGACCATGGCCCAGGACAGTTATGCGGTCGGAGTCGATGCTGAAATCAGCGTGGATCGGCTAGACGAGATCAATGCGGTTCGCTGGACTATCGCTAACCCAGATCGTCCAGTTCAACCTATTGCAATCCTTGCGGTACGGAGGGAGCAGGAATGAATTTGCTGCATTCTCGTTTCAGTCAGAAAGACACTGGCGTCGACCGCTCGGGGGCGGTGGCATTGATGATGGTGTTGATCTTGGCATTGCTGGTCGGCACATTTGCGATTTCGATCAGCAGTCGTGCTGCTCACGAACGACGTAGTGAAATTCAGCATCAATCCGTTGCAACTTTGGAGGCCGCCATTGAGGCCGTCGCTGAATCTACGTCGGAGTTGGAGTCTCCAGTTCGGCTTCCCTTGGATGAAACTACCCAGAAAATAAGCTTGAACGACGGAGCGAATGGACCTGGTGGCAAATCGACTGGCTCACGCTGGATCATTGTCGAACAGGTTGCCGAGTCGGACGAGTCTTTGGCTCTTCAAGCAACCCTTTATCAGAACGATCAGCCCGGTCTTTCCATCCGTCGCCCCGCTGAACGTCAGAATTAGTTTCTGTTTCCCACCTGCCCTAGAACGTTCCATGTATTCGAATCGTCATGCCTTTACGCTTGTTGAATTGCTGGTTGTCATCGCCATCATTGGGGTATTGATCGGTCTCGCATCTCCGGCAGTGCAAACGATGCGAGAGTCGTCTCGTCGGGCGGCTTGTCAGTCGCGTTTGGTCCCGATTGGGATGGCGATGCAAAGTTATCACGATCGTTGGCTGCGATTTCCTGTAGGCACGCTTGCGGATTCTGGTCCTGTGGAAAACGTCGCGTCAGGGACCCATCACAATTGGTTGGGGCGGATTCTTGACCTTTTGGATCAGCCTGTGATCGCGGACAAAATCGATCGAAGCGTTAGCATCTATGACGAAGCCAATGCCGCGGTTTTAGAGTTGAGTTACCCGGGTGTGCAGTGTCCTTCGTCCGGGAATCAATCCACCGGTTTGATCGGAACCAGCAGCTATGTCGGATTACATCATTCCGCAGAGACGCCGATTGATGAGTCCAATAACGGAGTGTTTGTGCTGAACACGACAATTAGCCGAGATGATATTTCGGACGGCTTAGCCAATACGGCGTTCGTGTCGGAAAAGTTGCCCGAAGCGAAGGATCTGGGGTGGCTCAGCGGGACCCGAGCAACACTTCGCAACGTGGGCGGCGGTGTCGCGATATTGGAGGAAGGGTCCGATAAGAGTCTACCTTTAGCGGTGGGATCCATCGGCAGTCGTCATGGAGCTGGCGTGCATGTATTGTATGGATCGGGCGAGATTCGTTTTTTGACTATTCATGTTGATCAACGGACTTTGGAACAAATGGTCGATCGGCAAGACGGTCAGTTGCCAGTCCAGTTTCAATCGCTTGAGGCGCAACGTCGCCGAAATGTTCAGTGATCTCACATCAACCGATGAATGCAGCAAGTTATACAAGTAACCAACCCGATCGGCTCTTGCTGAGCTGGTTGTTCGTTTGGGGATCCGTTTCAACACTTGTGATTGGTGTGATGTTGAACGGCGAGCCTAGCAGGCGGATTCCGGAGGAAGCACAATTCAGCTTCGGGCTGGCGATGGGTGTCTTAATGGCAACATGGGCAACGGCTGGTAGCTGGCTGGCGTTGGTTTGTCCGCCGAGCCGTCTGCATTCTCCTGCACGGGAGAACACCGGTATTGTGAAAGATCGTTCTCGCACAGTCGTGCAGATCTCGTTGCTGTGTAACGTGCTAGCGCTCGCGTTGGTCGGTTGGGCTGATCCCGCAATCACCGCGGAGATATTGCTTGTCGCTTTGGTTGGCGTTTCCGGGACGGTGGTCATGCGGCAGTGGACGCAGCGCCGAATCTATCGCGGCGACATGCCGGAGATGCCCCGCCGCAGTATCCGAGAAATTCTTGGCATTGCCTTCACGGTGGCAATCGCGTTTGCAGTTGTGAAGTTGTGTTCTCGCTGGTGTGATTTGACTGGTTCATCCATTGCGTTGGTTTCTTTGAATGGCTTGCTTTGGTTGTGGGCGTTGTCGACCATGCTGGGGCGATGGTGGTGGGGAATATTCGCCGTCTTCCCGCTGGCGATTGGCCAGTGGATTTTGGTGACGTCGTTAATCGACTTGCGTGGTCGGAAAGTGGAAATGCAAATATCGCAAGATAGCGGAGTGATGTTAGGTTTTCTCTTCTTTTCGATGCTGTTTCTAATGTTGATGCGGTCCAGCGGTCATCGTTGGCTGGCGACGAAGGCTTTGCCCAAAGGGTGATCAGCGAACGGGGCGAGGCTTCGGACGTGGCGTCTTTATTGAGTGTCTTGATCGCGGTAGGCTGGCACGATTTCGGTGCCGCGGTGTTTGTTGTTAGAACTCCGTCTCTTTGCCATTTTGAAAAGTTGAATTATGAGTCAAGCACAGACCACTTTGCCGAAGATTGGATGGATCGGTACCGGGGTGATGGGGAACAGCATGTGTGGGCATTTGCTTGGTGCCGGATACTCCGTCACGCTCACTACACGAAGTCGTTCCAGGGCAGAAGGCTTGATCGCCCGCGGTGCCGACTGGGCCGTCTCGCCACGCGAAGTCGCGGAGAGGTCCGATGTGGTGTTTGCCATCGTGGGGTATCCCGCGGATGTTCGGGAGGTGTTTTTGGATCCGGACACCGGCGCAGTCGCTGGAATTCGCCAGGAGGGCATCTTGGTCGACATGACGACCAGTGAACCATCGTTGGCGATTGAAATTGCACAGGCAGCGCTGGCCAAGGGTGCCGCCGCGATCGATGCACCGGTTTCGGGCGGTGACACGGGAGCCAAGAACGGAACACTGTCCATCATGGTTGGTGGCGACGTCGAAACCGTGCGTCGCGTTCTACCATGTTTGGAAGTTCTCGGTAAAACGATCGTGCACCAAGGACCAGCGGGTGCGGGGCAACATACCAAGATGGTCAACCAAACTTTGATCGCGACCGGCATGATCGGTGTGTGCGAAGCCTTGCTATACGCCCATCGGGCAGGTCTCGATTTAGGAACCGTTTTGAAGAGCGTCAGTAGTGGAGCGGCTGGAAGTTGGTCGCTTAGCAACCTTGCTCCGCGAATAATCGATGGCGATTTTGCCCCGGGGTTTTACGTGGAGCACTTTGTCAAAGACATGGGGATCGCGTTGGCGGAGAGTCGTAAAATGAATCTTTGCTTACCTGGGTTGGCTCTCGCCGAACAACTTTATCAAAGCGTGATTGCCAACGGCGGCGGCCGCGACGGAACGCAGGCTCTGATGAAGGCACTCGCGGAGATGTCCGCGGTGGATTGGCCCGGAAATAATTAGTCAGTGGCAAGCAATCCGCGGCGAAAGCGGTTGTCTGTCGCTGCGTCTCCCAAGCGATAACAGCCAGGTTATTGAAAAACGTTGGTATTGATCGTTCTGGCTTTAGCAAAAAGAAGGCTAGAGCATTTTGAGATTTGACGTGCCCGATCCCGGTAGTTGGATTCGCCAGAATTCAGTTTGTGGTTCGTAGGCCGGACCAAGCGCAGCGACGTTCCGGCATTCACGCGCCTGCCGGATGGGCGTCGCAAAGCCTCCTTCATCCGGCCTACTTTGGGTCGTAACGTGATTGGTTTTTGTAGCTGGATTCGACAGAATTCAGAGCACCAGAGTTTGGTGACACCGCCTACATCCTTTTCTAAAACGCTCTAGCGGCAGTTGCCTTAGGAGGGATCGTGAGCTGTTACCCGCACATCGTCGACCGTGGCGGAATGATTGACCGCCAAACGTAGACGGCTTTTGGTGGCGTGGCCGATGCCAGCAGATTGAAAGCTGCCGACTTCCTTTCCGTCGATTGAAACCGTCATCGTTTCCGATTGAATCTGCACCTTCAGCGAGTGCCACTGATTGGCGGTTAATGGATTGGGGAATCGTTTCTTTTTGGTCGCTAGGAACTTTTCCTGATCGGGGGTCAAGGTTTTCGCCTTAGCTGCCGTCCGTATCTCCTGATTCATGCGGCCGGTTTTGAGGTCGTGGATTTCGACGGATTTGGTCGTGATCCTCGCCATGCAAATGTGCCCAGCGTGAACGGACTTTTCTTTCATATCAGCGATGTTGATTCCCAAATCATCTTGAGCGCCAAGCTGAAAACGCAGTTCGATCGTGGCGTCGCGGAAGCTTACCTCGTGGGTCACCGACACGCCGTGATCGGCAACGGGATGCCGTGTGATGTGCATTGCACCGTCAATAAGGTCGACCTGTTGGTTGCCTTGAGCCCGAGACTTGCTGTTGGTTGCCCAGCCATTGCCGATTGCCTCTTTGCCGGCCATCGGTTCATCGCGGTCAAAGGTGTCGTGCAGCAACACTTCGTCGGCATTGCAGGGGTTTGCGGGAAGACCGAAACCGGTGGTGATTGTGGCGAGCCAAGAAAGACTCGCGACAAGGCTGATCCTAGAGAGAGAATTAAGATTCATCGAAGTGACCAAGTGGGGAAAGGCAATAATGGGAGGGCCCAACCCAGTCATCATAATCGAAATCAGTTACACCCCGCTGGAAGCCAGCGATTGCCCGAATCGTTCCGCTTTCCACCTGAAATTGGGGTAGCGTTCCTGGACTGCGTTTAGCAGCGAATAGCGATACACGTTCGTGTAGAGTTGCCCGGCCCCGGTTCGGTAAAAGTGGGAACCGTGCAAGTTGTACCAGTCATGTGGACGCTTGAAGTTCGAGTTACTACCAAGCCAGTGCAGGTACTGTTGTCGGTTTTCAAGCACGCCCCAGAATCCAGATGGCGTCGATTCAAACAACCAGGGCTTCCAGTCGAAGTGTGGTAAGTGATCCTGAACCATGCGGTGCACCGAACCGCCGAAACGCGTTAGCAGAGTGGTTCCGTAATTCTGTTCGATGTCCTTCCCAGTGACCCGGTACCACAATTCCGGCGTGCGGATCCGAAGTCGCACGCTAAGCCAATTCATGTAACGTTCTCGGTTTTCGGGAGCGTTCCAAAACCCTTGTGGGACGGAGTTGAATTTCCATTCCTGTAGATGCATCGAAGGACGGAATTCCTTCGCCGCTGCGATCACGGACCAGTCGTAGTGATTGCCCAGTAACCCGGCACCGCCGTTTTCGGTGAAGTCCTTTTTGGAAAGCTGGTAGATGTCGTCTCGCTGCCGATATTTCAGTTTGCGGGTGAGCCACTTCATGTAGGCCCGACGATTCTCGGCCAGCATCCAATAGCCTTGGGGAGTTCGGCTGAACAGCCAAGGATGCCATGGGTAATTCGGCAGCAATTCGCGAACGGCGGCCTGTGGAGAATCTCGATACCACACCGCCAGCAGTCCACCGCCGAAGTTTCGGATGAAGTGCTGCCGCTGGATGGCGTACCAGTCTTCGGGCCGTTTCATGCCTAGCTTTTGGCCGAGCCACTGAAGATAGGCGAGCCGATGTTCTTTCTCGTCCCAATAACCATGGGGGACTCGACCACGGACCCATCGCAATTCTTCGCTTTGTTCCACCCGTCGCTCCGGCAAAGGCTAGCCAATGACCGGCGTCTTCCCTGGATGGGGAATGATCCGGCTAATGTAGTGATAGACAGCCGTCTAGTATGCCAGAGGGATAGCGGAAGTAAAACTAGCTTGCCCCCCATTTAGGTTAATGGCGGAGGAGGCGTCTTTAGAGTCGTTTAGTGGAGGCTGATTGCCTCCGGTTGGCTCGGTAGCAGGATTGTCGAGTTGGGGCGGAGGCGGGGCATGGCCGGAAGAATCACCTAGCCGCCCAATGAAACGAGCCGCCCAACCCTATCGAGCAGGGTTGCTCGACGGGCAGGCTTGTCCACGATTGACTACGAGTTCATGCCGTTGATGATCGCATTGAATGTCGAGCTCGGTCGCATGGCCGCGTTGGCCGCGTCTTCGTCAGGGAAATAGTATCCGCCGATATCCATTGCTGAGCCTTGGACCTCGTTCAATTCATTAGCGATTGTTTCTTCATTCTTGGCCATTTCAGCGGCGATGGGCTGAAATTGTTTTTGCAACTCAGGGTCGTCCGATTGCGAAGCCAGAGCTTCGGCCCAGTACAAAGCCAGGTAAAAGTGGCTGCCCCGGTTGTCAAGTTCGCCAGCCTTGCGAGATGGAGATTTGTCTTCTTCGAGGAACCGGTCGGTGGCGTCATTCAAGGTTGCCGCGAGGACGGCGAGCGAACCGCTGCCGCTTTTGACGGCCAGGTCTTCGAGTGAAACCGCGATCGCAAGAAACTCGCCGAGAGAATCCCAACGGAGGTGGTTTTCGGATTCAAATTGCTGAACGTGCTTTGGAGCCGAACCGCCCGCACCCGTTTCGAACATGCCGCCGCCGGCTAGCAGCGGAACGATCGAGAGCATCTTTGCACTGGTTCCCAATTCAAGGATTGGGAACAAATCGGTTAGGTAGTCACGCAAGACGTTACCGGTGACGGAGATCGAATCGAGGCCCTGGCGAGCACGCTGGCAAGCATGAAGAGTCGCAGCCACCGGAGCGAGGATCTGGATGTCCAGGCCTTCCGTGTCGTGCTTCTTCAGTTCGGTTTCGACCTTCGCGATCAGGTTGCGGTCGTGGGCTCGGTTGGAATCCAGCCAAAACACGGTCGCCGCTCCGGTTGCGCGACAACGCGTCACCGCCAGCTTGACCCAGTCGACTACGGCGACATCCTTGGTTTGGCAGGCACGCCAGATATCACCTGTTTGAACGGGCGTTTCCAGCAAGGTTTCGCCGGCTTGGTTAACGACGCGGACTTTGCCTGTCGCGGCGATTTCGAAAGTCTTGTCGTGGGATCCGTACTCTTCGGCTTTCTTTGCCATCAAGCCAACGTTGGCGACGCTGCCCATTTGGGTCACGTCGTACTTGCCGTTTGCTTTGCAATCGTCGATGACCGCCTGGTAAACGCCCGCGTAGCAGCGGTCTGGGATCATCGCCAGCGTGTCTTGCGGTTTGCCTTCACGGTTCCACATCTTGCCGCCCAGTCGGATCGCTGCGGGCATCGATGCATCGATGATCACGTCGCTAGGAACGTGCAAATTGGTGATGCCGCGATCCGAATCCACCATCGCGATTTCAGGAAGTTCCGATGTGATCTTGGCCATGGTGGCCTCGACGATCGCACGCGTGTCAGCCGGCATGTGCTCGATCTTTTGGAACACTTGGCCAAGGCCTTGGTTGGGGGCGACGCCTGCTTCGGCGAAGGCATCGGCGTGTTCTTCGAACGCTTCGGCGTACAGAACGCTGACTGCGTGACCGAACAAGATCGGGTCGGAAACCTTCATCATCGTCGCCTTCAGGTGCAGCGACAAAAGAACGCCGTCCGCTTTCGCTTTCGCAGCGGATTCGGCGATGAATTGGCGCAGAGCCGAGCAGCTCATCACAGCCGAGTCAAAAATCTCGCCTTTTTCGACCGGAATGGCATCTTTCAGGACGGTTACGGCACCGGCTTCGTCGACCAATTCGACCTTGAGCGTGTCGGCGGCATCGAGCACGACCGATTGTTCACTACCGTAGAAGTCGTCCTTTTGCATATGGGCGACTTGTGTTTTGGAGTCGGCCGACCAGTCACCCATCGAGTGCGGGTTCTTTTGAGCGTACTTCTTCACGGGCCCAGCTACCCGTCGATCCGAGTTGCCTTCTCGCAAAACGGGGTTCACGGCGCTGCCGAGCACTCTGGCGTATTTGGCCCGGATGTCTTTTTCTTCGTCCGTTTGCGGGTTAGCGGGGAAGTCGGGAACGTCATATCCTTTTGCTTGCAATTCCTTGATTGCCCCGGTGAGCTGCGGGATCGAAGCGCTGATGTTAGGAAGCTTGATCACGTTCGCTTCGGGCTGTTTGACCAATTCGCCCAGTTCGGCCAACGCATCGGGGGTTCGCTGTGCTTCGGTCAGCCGATCTGGAAAGCTCGACAAAATACGACCAGCTAGCGAAATATCCTTTAGCTCAAATGAAAGCTTGGACGATGCCGTAAAGGCATTGAGGATCGGTAAAAGTGACCGAGTCGCCAACGCCGGGGCTTCGTCCGTGTGGGTGTAAACGATGGTCTTGGAAGCGGAGGCGTTGGCTGGCATGGCGGCGACTTCATATCAGGCAGGTGACGGCGGAATCCCGAAAAAGGGAATTCCCAGCGTGTCGGAAAGACGACGCTTGAAGTCTAAAATCCTGTGGATTGCCCGGTCATCTGTCAATGCCGCGGCATCCGCGTCGTTTGGGCTTGCGTCCAAGACTAAAATCGCCATACTGCCGTGCTTCAAAAAAATTCACTCCCGCTTCCTCGCCCCTACTTTCGATCAACCGGTCAAGCCATGACGGACGTTATTCAAGCCACCAAACGCGATTCCACTGGAACGGCTGCCACCCGTCGCTTGCGTCGAGCCGGTAACGTTCCTGCTGTTCTTTACGGACACGGCGAAGCCAACGAACACCTCGCCGTGCCTCAAGCCCAAGTCAAAGGCTTGCTGCGACACCACAGCAAGATGATCAAATTGACCGGCGATGTGGAAGAAACCGCACTCGTTAGTGAAATGCAGTGGGATCCATTGGGGATCGAAGTGATCCACATGGACCTGATTCGTGTGAACTTGAAAGAAAAGGTCGAATTGACCGTTTCGGTTGAGTTGCATGGCGAAGCCGCTGGTACTCGCGAAGGCGGTATCCTGTTGGAAAACCTACGCGAAGTCGAAGTTCGCTGCTCCGCTGGTGCGATCCCAGAAAGCCTGATCCTCGACGTTAACGAATTGCACCTGGGCGAAAATGCAACCGCCAGCCAGCTTCAGTTGCCTGAAGGCGTTGAATTGCTGACCGACGGCGACGCTGTTTTGGCTCACGTTGAAGCCCCACGTGCTCAACAAGAAGAAGACAGTGCGGAAGCTCAAGTCGGTGCCGAGCCTGAAGTGATCAGCAAGGGTGGTGGTGACTCAGAAGAAGACGCGTGAAACTGATCGTGGGGCTGGGGAATCCTGGCCGAGAGTACGAACAGACCCGTCATAATGTCGGTTTTATGGTTGCCGCCGAACTCGTTCGGCGGTTCATGGGTTCGCCGCCGACACCCAAGTTCAAAGGCGAAGTGAGCGAAGCTCGCATTGGCTCCGAAAAGGTGCTGATACTTTGCCCTCACACATACATGAACGCCAGCGGGCAAAGTGTTCGCAAGGCAATTGATTTTTACAAACTAGAAACTGAGGACTTGATCCTCATCTGCGATGATTTGAATTTGGCCTGCGGCCGGATTCGACTCCGTCGTGGCGGTTCTGCCGGTGGCCAAAAAGGGCTCGCCGACACGATTCGACATCTGGGTACTGACCAGTACCCACGACTTCGAATTGGCATCGACCGCCCGCCGGCGAAGTGGCAGGTGACCGATTTTGTACTTGGTAACTTTACCGAAGAGGAACGAACGAACATCGACCCCGCGATCTCACGCTCATGTGATGCGATAGAATGTTGGGTCAAGGAAGGGATTACTGAGGCGATGACGGCGTATAACGCTCCACCGCAAACCTAGTAATTTTTCCACCTATCATCTATCGTTCGTCGCTTCCGATCCTTTTATCGTCGTTCCATATCCTCAACTCCGATTCCCCCGCGATCCTTAGCCGTGGCCAAAGTCAACACTTACGAAACTCTGTTCATCCTCGACAGCAATCACTACGCCCGCGATCCAGGCGGCGTTAGCAAGCAAATCGAGGAAATCATTACCGAAGCTGGTGGTGAAATTCACGTCAGCCGAATGTGGATGGAACAGAAGCTTGCCTATCCAATCGACAAGCACCAAAAAGGTACTTACTACCTAATCTACTTCAGCATGGACGGACCAAGCCTGCCGAAGATCGATCGTGCTTTCAAGCTTTGTGAGCCTGTCGTGCGTGAGCTCACAATCCGCTTGGACCCACGTTTGGTTGAGCCGATTCTGGCCAACGCTCGTGGCGAAAACTTTGCTGGCCCTGCCGGTGAAGGTGCTGCAGAGGAAGGCGCCGCTGACGCGGATGCGACCGAAGCTGTCGCCGAAGCTTAAGTTACATCGTCCTCCTTCCTGTTTCATTCTCTCCCCTTCACCACTTGATCCGCAAAGGAAACGTCCCCCATGGCTAGTTTCAATCGCGTTGTCTTGATGGGGAATCTGACTCGGGACATCGAGCTTCGCTATCTACCTAGTGGAATGGCGGTTGCGGAGTTCGGGTTGGCGGTGAACGATCGACGTAAAACATCAGATGGACAGTGGGTCGATGATCCTTCGTTCTTTGATATCACGCTGTTTGGAAGAACAGCAGAAGTTGCCAGCGAGTACCTCTCCAAAGGCTCGCCGGTATTAATCGAAGGGCGTCTCAAACAAGACACCTGGGAAAAAGACGGTCAAAAGCGTTCTAAGGTCAAAGTCATTGGCGAGCGAATGCAGATGGTCGGCGCCAAAGGCGGCGGCAACGGTGGTGGAGGAGGAGGCGGTGCCCCTGCTCGCCAGTCTGGTTCAGACTATAGCCAGCAATCGCGACCACCCGCCTCGCAGCCTGCTCGTGATGCCCAACCGACTGGTGACGGCCCCGGGTACGATGAACCCGACATTCCGTTTTAACACCGACAATATTGATTTAAAAACATACCCTTTCCAGTTCCAGAACTTTTAGCCATGACCAAAGCTGCTACCCGGCGTGCCAACAGCCACTTCAAACGATTGCCTAAGGGCCAAAACGGTGGTGTTCAACTACTGCTGATCCATAATGTCGAGCATCTCGGCAAGCAAGGTGATATCGTCGAAGTCAAGAACGGCTTCGCGTTGAACTACTTGTTGCCACAAGGTCTTGCCACCATCGCGACGGACCACCATACGCGTATGGTCGACAAACACCGCGAAAAACTGCGTGCTCTCGAATTGGAAAAGCTTCGCAGCTACCAAGAGCAAGCCGACGAGTTGGGCAAGCAGTCGATCACCATCGAAGCCAATGCCAACGACGAAGGCCACCTCTACGGCAGCGTCGGTCCTCACGAGATCGTCGACTCGCTCAAGGCCGCTGGCATTCATTTGGCTCAAGACCAAATCCGTTTGGATGGTCCTTTGAAGGAACTTGGGCTTTACACAGTCAAGGTTCATTTGCATAGTGAAGTAGATGCAAGCCTGAAGGTTTGGGTTGTCCCAACCGTCGCCGCTGAAGGTGGCGAACTGGGCGCATAATGGAAGTGTCGGTTTTCGGCGATGGTTGTTATCGGGCTAATGGCCTGTTGAGCACTGTCGCCCGATAACTGACGCGTTTCGAAGGGGCCGTGGCGGAACTGGCAGACGCGCTGGATTTAGGATCCAGTTCCTTTACTGGAGTGCAGGTTCGATTCCTGTCGGCCCTATTGATGAAAGGATCCGGAGCTTTTGGCTTCGGGTCCTTTTTTTATGCCATTACGAGTTTTCAGCGCCCTCTCCCGCTAGGACATGAGCCCTACCTACTAGGGCCCAGTTGCTGTCGCTATAAAGACTGGACTCACACCCGCCAACCGGGTGCCGTAATTTCGATGTCACTCGGAGAGGTCTTAGATGTTCAGCTTGTCGTGGTTTTTTATCGGGATTGCAGTCTACGCCGCAATTAAAATTTTGCCTGGCTGTCTCTATACGGTCTCGCCCGATCAGCGGGCGGTGAAAACCAGTTTTGGCGCGGCCCAGATCTTGCCGATGGTCGCAGAGTCCCCCGACATTCAGCCGCCGATCGATCCGTCGCTCAGCGAAGATGAACGCAAGCGATACGAGTACCCTCAAGTGCGAGTGATCGGGCCCGGCGGGCCGTACTTCAAGTTGCCTTGGGAGAACGTCTACAAGGTCAGCGTTGCGACCCAGGCCATCGATATTTCTTGGGACCCTTCCAAGGCGCAAAGCACAATCGAGGCGGTCACTAAAGACAACCTGACCACCGGGGTCAACGGACAGATCCGTTATCGCGTCAGTGAAAACAATCTGTATCCTTATCTTTTCGGTGTCAGTCGCCCGCTTGAGCACGTGATGGGTTACTTCGTTTCAGTACTCCGTGAACGCATTGCCAATTTCGTCGACCCGCGAGGTCAAAGCTTGGTCGATCAAGCGGAACTCGAAGGGGGTGATTCCGAGCAAGCGACAACCGCCGACGGCACAGCGAGTTCGAGCGGAAGTGCGGTTGAGCTTTCCGAGGGGGTTTCGATCAACGATTTGCGTAAGAACTTGCCGTTGTTGAATCAGTACATGGAAGAGCAGTGTCGCAGCACGACGGGGCGTTACGGGATCGAATTGGATGCAGCTTTGATCACTGAAATCGACCCGCCCCCGGAAGTCGACCGTGCGTTGTCAGCTATCAATAGCACGCGTAACCAAGTGGCGGCCGACATCAGTACCGCGCGGGCGGATGCTGAGCAGCAGATCACGATGAGCGCTCGAGCGGTTGAGATCGCGACCAATAACGCACAAGCCGAAGTGGCTCCACTGCAGGAGTTAGCCGGGACGTTGTCTTCGATCAAAAAGGAAGGCGGTTCGGAATGTTTGCGTGCCTACCTTCGTAACGCTCGCGTTCCGTTGTTCAGTCGTGCTGGTCGCGTTGTGATGACCGATAGCAAGAAGTCCCGCTAGTTCCGCCGGGCAGGCTTTGCCTGTCCGCAGTCACCGCTCATTCATCTGAAGCGATTTTGCTTCGTCACCCTTATTATTCGGAACGAATACCATGTCCATGTTCCTCTTCGTCGCTGGTCTACTCTTCCTGCCCATTGTGTTGTGGATCGCTCGCGCGTTTGGCATTTACACGTGCGTGCAAGAATGCGAGGCCCAAGTTTTTACGTTGTTTGGAAAAGTGATCGGCACGCTCGATAAAGCCGGACTGCATTTCCCGGTCACTCACTTCGGCCCGCACGCGATGCTAATTCCGTTTTTTGGAAAACGGTACGTCGTCAACACTGCCTTGCGTCAGCACTACTTGCGAGGCCAAATGGTGAACTCGGAAGAAGGCACGCCGATGGGTGTTGGGATCTGGTACGAAATGCAAGTTGAGGAGCCCGTCTCGTATCTTTTCATCAACGCCAATCCAGACGGCTCGTTGCAGGCCAACGTGACGAGCTCGACCATTTCAACCTTGAGCAACCTCGAGATGGAAACCATGCTCGAGGATCGCCACAGTTTGAGCCGGACGGTACGGCAGGCTGTCTCGCCATTGTCGGAAAAGTGGGGCTACCGGCTCGGTTCGGTCTACATCCGTAAGGTGGAGTTCACCGACCGACAAATGGTCGACAACATTACCGAAAAGGTGGTCAAACGACTTGTGCAGGTCACCAGTGCGATGAAGCAGGACGGTGAGAACCGCGTTGGTCTGATCAAGAGTGAAACCGCGTTCAAGGTTTCGCAAAAGATGGCGGATGCGGCTGCCGCTCGACCAGAAATCGTGGGTAAGAAGCTCAACGAGATTGGTAAAGATGACGCCGAGGTTCTTAGCACCGTGCTAGAAATCATGGAGGTCAATGGATTGATCGAATCTGGAGCCGCGATCGATATCCTGCCTGAGAATGGCAACATGCTTTACCAGGTTGGCGGGAACGGCGGCGGCAGAAGCCCGATGGTTGCTGAGCCGATTAACGTTTACGAAGCATAACTTCGGAACGACGCCGCTTTGTCAAGCATGACGTTGGCAAGCGGTTGGACCGATCGCCTAGAAGCCGCCTTCCGTCTTGGCCGTGTGGATTTCCTTTTCAAGGATGGTGGCCATGTCGGTTCGGGCGAACGCTTGGTCGGGGATTTCGGCGCGATCGCCGAGTAGCTTGGCTCGCTTAACCACCTCGGCAACATCGTCTTGCTGTAACGGTTGTTTCAGTGCTCGACCGATTGGCGTGTCGTCGACTACGGCAACGGGATCGAGCACATCGACGATATCAAAAACGGTGGCTTGGTTGGTCTCGATGGCACGGCGGGCACGGGACAGTTGCTTTAGTGCCTCCGCTTTGTCTTCGTCCGCAAAATTGGTTTCGACGAAGGTGTCCACCGCATCGAGTTCGCCCCAGTGGGGTATGGGCAACCGAACGATTCGCTGCATGACCGCCGACGCGAGAGAGGGCTCGTAGTTCGGGTTTTGCATCTCTTTAACGAGTTCTTCGAGTTGCTGGATTACGCGTGCTTTGTCGTCTGGCTCGAGTAAGCTTTGTTCGATGTTGGGGATGAATCCCTGTAGCGAGCGGGCAGCAATCTCGGTGCGTTTTTGGAACAAGATCCAAGTGGTCACCCCGCAAAGGATGAAACCCACCATTAGCATCAGTAAGGTGCCTGCGACTACCGCCGGCATGCAACCGGGGGATTCGTCCTCCGCTTTGCTCACGGAGACGTCTTCGTCGTTCTGCTTGTTATCCGTTGAGTTCGCATCGCCGGGTGTTTCGTCATCGGGGACAGAGGCTTGCTGGGGTTCTTTAGGCATGGGGGAGCTTTGGTCAAAAATGGCTCGGGAAACCATCAGCTTAGAATGAACCCGACGTCTCAGGTAGCGGTGAAATCAGCTAAGCTATTCGCATGGCAATTCCAACCACTCAAGCCGAAATTTCGCCGGACAGCGAAGGCCGTTCCGATCAAGCCGATGGTAGCCGCGACGGCGAAAACGGTCCGTTGCTTTCGCCCGCGATGCTGCAGCGTTTGGAACGGCTCGAATTGGTCTCTCGCAAGATATTCCGCGGCCGTATGAAGGGCGAGCGAATCAGTCGCCGGAAAGGCCAGAGCGTCGAGTTTGCTGACTTCCGCAACTACGTTCCTGGCGATGACCTACGGCTGATCGATTGGAATTTGTACGCGAGATTAGATCAATTGTTCTTGAAGCTTTTTCAAGAGGAAGAGGATCTGCACTTTTATGGGCTGATCGATGCCAGCGCGTCGATGAACTTTGGGACGCCTAATAAACTTCGTGTGGCGAAGCAGTTGGCGGCGGCGTTGGGCTATATCGGATTGTGCCGTGGTGATCGTGTGTCAGTCCAGGCGTTAGGCCCGTCAGGCCGCAACGCACCCGTCGTTCGCTCGCGTGGGGCACTTTGGAAGATGTTGAAGTATCTCGACGGCATTCAACCGGGCAAGTCGGTCGGACGGGATGGAGCGATCGCTTCCGATGTCGACAATGCGAACTCGAATAACGTTTCCTTGCACGATGGAGTCAAGGACTTTGTGACGCGTGGTATGTCCACCGGCGTGGTTGTCCTGATCACGGATCTGATGGATAAGGCGGGCTATGAATCGGCACTACGGATGTTGATCGGTCGCCAAATGGATGTGTTCGTATTGCAGGTCCTGTCACAAGAGGAACTCGAACCGCCACTACGAGGGGACCGGCGGTTGATCGATGTCGAAGACGGTGACGCAGCCGAAATCACCGTTAACCAATATGTCTTGGATCGATATCAAGAAAACTTGAAAGCATTCTTGCAAGAGGCACGCCACTACTGTGCCAAGCGATCGATCGTGCATGTGCTGGTGCCAACGGACACGCCTATTGAAACCGTCATGACGAAGTATTTGCGGTCGCGAGGGATTGTGCGATGAGCGATCTCGTTTTGTATTTCAGTCAAATGAACTTCACGCCTGCCTTAACCGGAATGTGGCCTTGGTTGGTGCTCGGGGCTGTGCCGCTGGGCATCGTGTTGTTGTATTTTTTGAAACTGCGTCGCGAACCGGTGGAGGTCCCCAGCACCTACTTGTGGTCGCGGACGATTGAAGACTTGCACGTCAACAGTTTATTGCAGCGGCTTCGTAACAGCGTGTTATTGTTCTTGCAGCTTGCCGCCGTGTTGTTAGCCGGGCTCGCGTTGTTTCGGCCCGGGGTGCGTGATGAGTCCGCCTCGCTAGGCCGTTTGGTTTTCCTGCTTGACGCATCGGCCAGCATGCAGGCGCCGGTTGGAACAGCTTCACCCGTCGAGCCAGCTTCGTCTGGCAACGCCCAGGGTTCTAGCGGAGGTGCTCAACCCAATTCGTCCCAAGCAAACGGTGCAACTTCCGGTGACGCGAACGTCAATCGGTCGGGGCAAACCCGTTTTGAGCAAGCGGTTGAGCAGATCGGTGGTCGCATCGATTCGATGACCGATACGGAAACCGCCATGTTGATCGTTTTCAGTGACCGGGCCGAGGTGATGCAGGCGTTCACGTCGGACCGCAACCGATTGCGAGACGCGCTAAATCGATGCGAGGTCACCAACCGACCCACCGATATCTTGGGGGCATTGAAGGCGGCCGATGGGCTTGCCAATCCGCGGCGAACCAGCCAGATCGATGACATCGGCGATGTGCAGGTCGCCGATGCGTTGCCCGCGGAGTTGTTGCTGTACAGCGACGGGGGTTTCGAAGAAGTCACCGAATTCAGCCTCGGCAATTTGCAGCCGACCTATCATGCAATCGGCTCATCGCAAACTACGAACCTTGCAATCGTTTCTTTTTCGGCCAATCGCGACCTGAATGATTCGACTCAAGTCGAAGCGTTCGCCACTATCGTCAACACCGGACAACAATCGGCTAGTGGCGAGGCATCGTTGTTTCTAGATGGGCAGTTGATCGATGCTGCGTCGGTCAGTTTAGAGCCCGGCGATCAAACGGGTTTGTCATTCGGGATCGAGTCCCAGGATTCGGTCCGCTTGCGATTGGAATTGGATGTCGAGGACGATCTTCCACTGGACAACTTGGCCTATGCGGCACTAACACCTTCGGGCCTCGTGTCCGTGTTGATTGTGACTGAAGGCAATCGTCCGCTCGAGCTGGGGTTAACGACCGACAAGATCAAACGTATCGCCGAGTGTGAGTTTGTTTCGCCGGATTTCTTAGAAACGGAGGCTTACTTGAAACGGTCGGTTGCCGGAGTGGATGATTTGATCATCTATGATCGTTGTCGGCCCAAAAGCCTGCCAGCAACTAGCACGTTTTCTATCGGTGCCCTGCCCAGCGACGAGTGGTCGTACACCAGTGACCCGAGCAGCTTGACGCTAATCGATGTGGATCGCACGCATCCCGTGCTGCGTTATCTTGAACTCTATTCCCTGCTCGTTTTTTCAGGACAAGCCATCGACGGACCCGACGGAACTCTCGATTTGATTGAGTCGGATCGAGGAACGGTGATGGCGATCTCGCCTCGGGGCAGTTATCGAGATTTGGTGCTGGGTTTCGATCTGGTCAGTCAAACCGATGACGGTGGCGTTCAGGCGAATACCAACTGGTACGCGGAAAGATCCTGGCCTGTGTTTTTATTCAACGTGCTGCGGCAAATGGCTGGGGCCTCGGCGTCGACCGCCGCTCCGTCGTATCGTCCGGGTGAGATGGTGTTGACCCGGTTGGAAAGCGCGCTGCGTGAGGTGACGTTGGTTCGTATTGGTGACGACGATCAAGAAAAAACGCTTGGCGAACTTGCCGTCGCAGAGGGTGGTGCGGTGGAAATCTCACAGACTCACGATACTGGTAATTTTCAGTTGGTCAGCAAAATCAACGGCGGTGAGTCCCAGGTGGTCGATCGTTTTGCGATCAATCTGTTCGATACCCGTGAGAGTGGTTTGGCGACCAAGCCGGATATTGAGCTAGGGTACGAAACGGTCGCCGCGACCCAAGAGGGTATTGAAACACGCCGCGAGTATTGGCGTCTTTTGCTGATGGTGGTGTTAGCGATTCTGGCGATCGAATGGTGGGTTTACACGCGCCGATTAGCCTGAGTTGTGCTTCGCGGTGTTTCCGTCGATCGGGGGTGAACCACCGGGCCGGGAGTTGGCGAGTTGCTTCGGGCAATCCATTCTCACCATAATTGTATCTTGTGTCTTTGTACTGAACCCCAGGAACTAAATACGGCTTTCTTGATCACACAAGCCAACCCACCGGTCGATGCCACCAGGCATGTTCTCTACAACAGGGGTCTCTCTTCGTCAAAAGAAAGGTCGCGTCGATGAATGATTCACCAGCTCACCAACCGGACAAGACTCCTGAGCCGGCTGCTCCTACCGAACCAAGCGAACTCACCCAGCCATCGGGACGCCCCAAAGAAGAATGGGGTAGTCGTATTGGGGTGGTCCTGGCGGTCGCCGGATCGGCAGTGGGGCTCGGCAACTTCCTGCGTTTCCCTGGCCAAGCGGCCCAAAACGGTGGCGGGGCGTTCTTGTTGCCCTACTTCATCTCGCTTTTGATCCTAGGAATTCCGCTCTGTTGGGCGGAATGGACGATGGGACGCTACGGGGGGATGCGTGGTTTTCACTCCGCTCCGGGCATCTTTAGCGTGATCTGCCGAACGCCCAAGGCTCGCTATCTAAGCGTGTTCGCGTTGCTGATCCCGCTGGTGATCTACATGTACTACATCGTGATCGAAGCATGGTGTCTGTGTTACGCGTGGAATTACGCGACCGGCTCTTTGATGATGGGAAGCGACGCGGAAGCCTATGAATCGTTTTTCGATTCGGTCGTCGGTGTGAACCAAGACGGGCATGTGTTCGGCGATGGTGCCGGTTTGCTCGTGTTCATTGGGATCACGTTCGTTGCCAACTTCGTCCTGATCTACCGCGGTGTCGCTAAGGGCATCGAGACATTTTGCAAGGTTGCCATTCCAGCGATGGTGGTTTGTGCGTTGTGCGTGTTGGTTCGAGTTTTGACCTTGCCCGAATCGGACGTCGAAGGCGGATTGGGGTTCATGTGGAATCCGCAGCCTGAAGCCCTTTTGAATCCAAAAACTTGGTTGGCCGCTTCCGGGCAAATTTTCTTCAGCCTGTCGGTCGGTTTCGGTGTGATCATTAACTATTCGAGCTATTTGACCAAGAAAGATGATGTCGTGCTCAGCGGGTTGACCGCTTCGAGCATGAACGAGTTCTTCGAGGTGTGTTTGGGTGGACTGATCACCTTGCCCGCAGCGTTCATGTTTCTTGGTGCCGGCGTGGCCTCGTTTGGGACGTTTGCCTTGGGATTTAACGCATTGCCGAACGTCTTCGCTCAAATGCCCGCCGGACAGTTGTTTGGCTTTCTGTGGTTCTTCATGCTGTTCTTGGCGGCGATCACTAGCAGTTTGTCGATGTTGCAGCCCGTCATCGCATTCTTCGAAGAAGGCTTCAACATGGAACGCCATGTCTCGACGCCATTCTTGGGGATCATTGCACTGGGCGGTGCGTTTTTTGTCATCTACTTCTCCGCTGGCCTCAAGGCTCTCGACACGCTCGACTTCTGGGTTGGAACGCTGTTGATCTTTGTACTCGCGCTGATCCAGTCGGTCGTTTACGGATGGGTCTTCGGAATCGACGAAGGGGAACGGCAAGCCCACATCGGCGCTCACATTCGGATCCCACGGTTTGTGCAGTACATGCTGAAGTATGTCGTGCCGGTTTACCTGGGCGGGATCTTCATTGCGTTTTGCTACTTGAACGTTTTTGGCACCACTAATCCGGAAACCGGAGAATACGTACCGGGCTACTTCGATACGCTGCTTAGCGATTCGGTTGCTTCGATGTCGGTTATCTTCATTTTCTGTGTGACCCTCTTCCTCTTGCTGATGATTCATCTTGCTGGAAAAAACTGGATCCGAGACGGCCGGTTTGAATACATGCAGTCTCAAACAGATGAAAATTCAGATACCGCAGACCTTCCAGGAGCACACTAATGACTTTGGGTGGATGGATTGTAATGTCGCTTTCAATCGGCTCGGTGCTGACGCTTTTGACGTTTTGTCTATACAAAACGTTCACCATTCCGCCGGACCAAGACGACTAAAGGGCTCAAGAAGCGGTTCCTATTGTGACGAAGATACACATCGTGCGGCGGGTTCGTAATTCGCTGCAGTAGCGGGAGGCTTTCTCCTCCCCCGAGATCGTGTGTTGGGACAAGGAAGTCGCCGTGTTTGTACGCCGGATTGCTCACAGTTGTATTTTTGCGCCGTTGGTGCGCAGTTTTGTTCTGCTATCCGCTTTTGCGTTTTGTGGAATCTTCGCTGTCCCCACAACGGTGCAAGCCGATCGACCCAATGCACCGGAGTTAAGGCAACTTACCGTTCCGATGCCATTGGTTGAGGCGATTTCCACGCGCTTGAACCTGCACTATCACAGCGAAGTCGGTGTGAGCATCACGGCCGATGACCGCGTCGCTGCCGACGGGAAAAATGGCAGCATCTTGGTGATGGCGTCTCCTGATCTGCATCAGCAGATCGCTGAAGACACGCTGAAGCTGATCCAGCGACTTGAGCCTCAGCTGAACTCGGCCTCTAGCAGTTCCGCGACGGTCCATTTGATTCATGTTACCTGGCGTGAAACTGAAGACGCTTTAAAACTGATTGCCGGTGGGAATACTCCATTCACCACCAGTCGCAATGGTGAAAAGTCGTCCTTTCAAATCAAGCTAAATGGCGCGGCAGGCAGTTCGACTCAATTCGAGGTCGACCGCCGCACGAACCAGCTAACGATGACCGCGGACGAGTCTTCTTTGGATTCGTGGAAGGCCTTCATCAGTGCGTTGGACCGCCCGTCACGCTTCCGCGGTGAACAAACTCATGTCCACCGATTGGTCAACGCCGATGTCGCGCCTGTGCAGCGTGCGATTCGACTGATGCGGGAATTGGACGCGACACAGCGACGCCCGGTCCGCAAGGACCGACCTGTTTCGAATCGGAATAATACAAACCAATTCCGCACGGCTGCTTTTCAAAGCACCACTACGGAGGAAGAAGACTCCGAAACCCAATCCGCGGAAGTCGCTACTGCCGAAAGCGGTATGATCACAGAAGGCGGCGTGATTGGTGACACCGATATTCAAATCATTCCCGATTCGGGGCTGATCATTGTCAAGGGTGCCGAAAAGGATGTGCAGCGTATCAAGAAAGTGATCGCTGAAATTGAAGCACAAGCCAAACTCACCCAGCCCGAAGTCGAAGTGCGGCAACTTGAACACGCCGACGCCAACGCTGTCGCGACACTGCTTTCACAACTATACGAAGACGTCTTGTCTGCTCGCCAAGGCGAAGTCAGCATCACGTCATTGGACGCGCCCAACGCACTATTGTTAATTGGTCGCGCCGAAGCTATTAAGGCCGTTGTTGATCTGATTTCAAAGATCGACCAGCCGATTCCTGAGACTGATCGCTTGCGAGTGTTCCGCTTGAAGCATGCTTCGGCGACAGACGCGGAAACGACGATTCGTGAATTCTTTAGTAACCAACCCGGTGGCGATTCGGACAACCGTCCTGGACTTGGTAATCGCGTACGAATTTCGGCGGATTACCGCACCAATTCGCTGGTGATCGGTGCCTCGCCACGCGACATGGCCGAGGTCACCCGCTTGATCACGGACTTGGACGTTCAAGACATCCCGTCATCCAGTCAGATTAAGGTTTTCCCGCTGCGTAACGCACGCGCCGAAGACTTGGCACCGGTATTACAAGATGCCATTTCAGGTGAAGCCGAAGACGTACCTGGTGACACGACCGCACCGGCGACGACGTTATCGATCGTTGCGTTAGGTGGCGAAGACGGATCCGCGAACTCGGTGTTGGATAGCGGTGTGTTGACCGGGGCTCTGGTAACCGCCGACAACAATGCCAATGCGATCATCGTGCGTGCACCCGCTGCGGGATTGCCATTGATCGCTGAACTGATCCGCCAGCTTGACCAAGCCCCAGGGATCGATTCCTTGGTTAAGGTATTCACCATTGAAAACGGTGACGCTGCCCAGCTCACCACTGCACTGCAGAGTTTGTTCGGTGACGAAGCCGCTACATCCGGAACCAGCATCGGGGCCGGAAACCAAGCTGGTTTGCCCGCATTGTCGGCATCCCCGAGTGCCTTGGTCCCATTGCGATTCTCAACGGACATTCGCACCAATAGCATCATTGTGAGCGGAGCGGCCGAGGACCTCGAAGTTGTCGAGAGCATTTTGCTACGGCTTGATAGCACGGGCTTTGCCGAGCGAATCACTGAAGTGATCTGGTTGAAGAATCAAATTGCCGTCAACATTGCCACGGCGATTCAGGACTATGTCACCCAGCGGCAGCAGTTCCAAAACATTATTCCTCAATTCCAACAAGGACTCGGCCCATTCGATCTTCCCGATCGTGATGTGATCGTCGTTCCTGAGGCTCAAACGAATAGCCTATTGATCAGTGTTTCGCCTCGCTTGTATGAAGAGGTGCGACGTTTGATCGACCGCCTGGATCGTCGTCCACCGATGATCTTGATCAAGACCTTGATCGCGGAAGTCATTCTAGAAGACGGCTTTGAAATCGGTGGCGAAGTTGGGTTACAAGATTCGATTCTGTTTGATCGTGGGAAGGCGACTGGAACCATTGCAGCCGCAAACCCGGCTTCAGATCCAGGATTCAACTTTGGTGGAACGAATCTACCAAACGCAAACTCCTATAACCAAGAACACCTCGCTGCCCAAGGTTTGACTAACTTCAACGCGGCGGCGAGCCAGATCAGCGATCTCGGTTCGGGCGGGTTTGTGTTCTCGGCTGCTAGTGAATCGATCAACGTCTTTATGCGAACGTTGCAGATTGCCAACCGGCTGCAGATTCTGAGTCGTCCTGAGATCATGACGGCTGACAATACCGAAGGCTTCGTTCAAGTGGGTCAGAACTTCCCGCGACCAACCGACCTTCAGGTCACTCAGTTAGGGCAAACCCTGATCGGAATTGAAGATGTCGATATCGGGATCATCCTGCGTGTCACACCTCGTGTGGGTGCGGATGGACTGATCTTGATGGATATCGATGCGAGCCGTAGCGACGTGAACTTCAGTACCGGCCAAAACATCGGATTTGACAACAACAATAACCCGATTTTCGTGCCGGCCATCGACACCACCAACGCCCAGGCAACGGTAACCGCGTTCGACGGACAGACGGTAGTCTTCGGTGGATTGATCACCAAGCGACGTAGCAACTTCTCGCGAAAGGTGCCCTACCTCGGTGATATTCCTGTGCTGGGCACTTTCTTCAAGTACGAAGGCGAAGAAGAGAGACGCACCGAACTGTTGATTGTCATGACACCGACATTGGTGACGGGCCATGAAGATCTCGAGTACGTCAAGCAAGTTGAATCTAGCCGCATGAGCTGGTGCTTGGCCGACGTCGTTGAGGCTCACGGTGATGTCGGATTGTCGGGCGGTTATGGATTGTGGGGACCTGCAATTGGACCAACGATTTATCCCGACGTGCATCCAACCGTGGACGTTTTCCCAGCCGCCGACATGCCACGCAGTGCTGCGGAGCGTTACGTCCCTGTGGACTCGGGCGTGTCCGTCAACGGAGCTCTTCCGGCTGGCATTCAGTTGGGGCCCGGCGAGTCGATCGTCGAGCATGCGGACATGATCGGTTCGGAATCCTACGCTCCACAATCCTATGGATCCGGAGTTGTTGTTCCAGCCGAACCCGCTGTGATTCCTGAGCCAGTACGGCAAGCGACTCCACCGGAGTCGGTTCCGGCACGTCAGACCGAAGAACTACCGATGCCGCAAGCTTCTGTTGTGCCAAAGGTCTCGTCTGAAACACCTGCTTCATCACAGGCGTCGACGACTCGTTGGTCGAAGTTCAATGCTCGTCTGAGCTCGTTCAAGAAGTAGGTTCTACCTTCACTCCAGTAAGCATTATGAAATACTCTGCCATCGTCGCCATGATAGCGACCACCGTCACGCTGGTTGGATGCACGACTTTCCAGAAGGACAGCGATTCGTCCAGCATGTCGAAACGATTACGTGACCATATGCCATGGTCCAAGACCGACAAAGATGAGCAACCTGAGCCTTATCCTAATCCGGTCAAGTTGGTCGCTGTGTGGTCGCCGGAAACACTCACTCAAGCGGGACGAGTTCCCACTCGGGGTTTTGGTGGTCGAGTGTTTTTCTATGACGAAAAATCGCGTCCCGTCCCAGTCGAAGGGACGCTGGTTGTGCACGCTTTCGACGAAGATTCCAAGTCAGAAAAGCCGGAAGTGAAACGGTATGAATTCACTCCGGAACAATTCACGACTCACTTCAGCAGCACCGACCTCGGTGCTTCGTATAGCGTTTGGATTCCTTGGGATGCTGTCGGTGGTCGTCAACAACGGGTTGCATTAGTTGCTTCATTCAAAGCCGCATCCGGAAAGACCTTGCAGGGATCATCGACAACCACGCTATTGCCTGGCGCAAAAACTGATCGCGATTCCGCGTTGGCCCAGCGATTCTCGCCTCAATACCGACAGTGGCAAGCTGCCGCCTCGGGAAGTGCCTCGCCCGCGAGTGGTCTGACCACAACTACCATTCAGCGTTCGGCCATTCCGGCTCGTTCGATGCCGACGGAACCTGGCCACATCCTTAGTTCGTCCACTTGGAACTTGGTGAACCAATCGTCCACCACGAGCGGCGTCAATGTGGCGATGCGATCCAACTCAGACGCTAAGTCTGATTCGAATCAACCGATCACCGTGCCTTCGATGCCTGCAGGAGCGAGACTACCGAACAAGTAGTTCGGCGTAAGCTCGATTAGCTGCCACGCTGCCACACCGCGAGTCAATCATTACTACGTCGTGCGGTGCGAGTCTTGTACGCGGAACGCATGAGCCGTTCGGTTCCGCACGGTTTAATGGACCATTTGTAGTGCTGAGAGTTCTGCAACTCACGCGGCACGGTAGGGCTCACGCTCTACCTCTCGTTTGAGTGCATACAGAACCGGGCTTAGTCCAGTCCGCGACCGTTAGCTAGCGACGCGCTGTACCTCGGCCTTCTCGTTGTTCTCTTCGAGGCGTCGAGCGGTTTCATCACGATACAGTTGCGTGCTGATTTTATGCGATGATTTTGGAGGTTCGTCATTGGGGCTGGAGGCTTTCAGGGTGAAGCCGCGAACAACGGGGGACGAAACGCCATGAACGGTTTGAATTTGATCGTGAGTCATGATTGAACCTGAATTGGAAGTGATTGCGTGTTTACAGTCATGAAGTAGGTGCATTTCGCGTGCCGGGCATGCCTGTAGTGGTAGGAATTGCAATAGATTCCCTTGCTAGCATTTCAAACACCGTTTGACCGTTGGGAGTCATCTAGGCAAGCTGGCTGACCAGACTTGATTTCGTCATCGCCCTCGAAAGCAAAGTACGCGGTACAGTGGCGACAGACTGCTACCGCGAATTGTTTTTCGGTTGCGATACGCCAAGAGTGTTAGAATCTGTCACCACGAGCGGGTATTCGCTGCCGGACGATCACTTTGCGATTGCGTTGAGTTTGAATCGTGGTAGCTTGAGATGTTGGCCTGCGCGAAACGAGCACTCACTTGCCGTTGCCAGTTTTGACCGTTGTTGCGGTTGAAAGCTCGCTATTCGCAATCCGCCTTTTGTTCTCGTTAAGGATTCTCCTTGGCAGACAATCGGCAGCAGGTCTTGCTCTTGCCCAAGGAGGCGAGCATGGCGGATTGTTTTGCTAAGACACCGCGTTACGTCCTGAAGGATGGTTCTCTTCCAACTAGTCCGATGGTGTCGGTAACAAAGTCCGACGTTCCGGCCACGGTCATCTTCGGCTTCTCTGATAAGCCTGAGTACGACCTTTTCTTAAAGGCCAGCTCTGTCGCATTGATGCCCTACCCAATGGTGAAGGGGTATCTGCAAAATCAGATCGCTTTGCGATCTGGGCCATTGAAATTGATTGCACTGGATGCGGCCGGTCCTCAACAGCCTGTCGTTCATGCGGCGACGTTCACGTCGGTGCTGGACGCGTTTCAGTCAGGGGCAGACAACGTCGCGATCTCGCATCAATTGCTCTTCGATGAGTTGTCTGGGGAGTACCGCGTTGAAGTGGTCTCCGGTGCAATTCCTGAGAACTCGGTCTCTTAGTTTGAGCTTAGTTTCTTGAACCGACATGCAGTCGTACGGTAGTGCACTCGCGTAGCGGTGCGGAAACGATCTTGATTCTGAACATGAATTGCCGGTGGCGAACGTCACTGAAGCCGCCAACAAACATGATTGGTTGGAGACATTACATTCTAAGTACGTCGTATCCCATGATCCCCCGTCTCTCTGACTCGCTCTTGTTGCAACCTTGCGATATCCAACCTTCGCAAAGCGGATGGGAAGTCGTTGGTGTTTTCAATCCAGCGGTAGCTGAAGTCAATGGAGGTTTGATCATGCTCGCGAGAGTTGCCGAACGCCCTAGTGAGAAGCGTCCAGGATGGACGGCACTTCCACGGTGGACTGATCAGCGAAACTTGTCGGTTGATTGGGTGCGAGACGAAGACCTACGAAAGTCTGATGCTCGCGTTGTTGCGTTGAAAGCAAGTGGCGATCTCCGATTGACCTCGGTGTCCCACTTTCAAGTTTTTCGTCAATCTGCATCGGGTGACGCAGATTGGGAATTCGTTGACACGCTATTACCCAGCGGTGATTGGGAAGAGTACGGCATTGAAGATCCTCGGATTACCAAGATTGATGACACCTACTGGATCACGTATGTTGCGGTCTCTCGATCGGGTGCTGCGACCGCACTCCTATCCTCGACTGATATGGTCAAGTTTCATCGCCATGGGATCATCTTTGCTTGCGAGAACAAAGACGTTGTGTTGTTTCCCGATCGCATCGCTGGCGACTTCCTGGCTCTGCACCGACCCAATCCCAGTTCCCACTTCAGCCGGCCACAAATATGGCTGGCCCGTTCGCCCGATTTGACTCATTGGGGCCGCCATGAACCGATTCTCAGTGGTCAAGAGTCCTGGGAAAGTGATCGTGTGGGCAGCGGAACGCCGCCAATCTTGACCGACGAAGGTTGGCTGACGCTCTACCACGGCAGTGCATCATCCAACGTCATTGGCACAGTGGGGTGTTATGCCGCCGGTGCACTATTGCTCGATCGCGAGGACCCTAGTCGTGTGATCGCTCGGTCAGGCAAGCCGATTATGGTGCCCACCACCGACTATGAAACCCTTGGTTTCGTACCCAACGTCGTTTTTCCGACCGCCATGTTGGACGTCGCGGACCAATGGCACGTTTTCTATGGAGCTGCCGATACCAATGTCGCCATGGCTCGATTTTCAAAGCAGGCGGTCTTCGATTCGCTCGTCCCAACCCAATCCACTGTAGCGGAAGGAAGCGAGCCCTCTGGTTTCATGACTCCGGACCGCTTGCGCCGTTCCGTCAACAAGGTAACACCATCATGACCAAGCCCGAACTACTAAATATCGCATTCGTTGGTGACTATCTACCTCGCAAGTGCGGAATTGCCACCTTCACCCACGATCTGCGAACGGCGATTGCCAAAGCTTCTGGTGCGAAGTGTATCGTAGTCCCGATGGACGACATTGCCGGTGGCTACGATTATGATAGCGAGGTCGAGTTTCAAGTCGTTGAGCAGGAGCTCGAAGACTACCGAGCCGCGGCTGACTTCCTGAATTTTAGCAACGTTGACATCGTCTGTTTGCAGCACGAGTTTGGAATCTACGGCGGTCCGTGCGGAAGCCACGTTCTGGCTCTGTTGCATGACTTGCGGATGCCCGTGGTGACCACGCTGCACACGGTTTTGTCAGAACCAAATCAAACGCAGCGTGCCGTCATGACGCAACTGATTCGGCTTTCAACACGTTTGGTTGTCATGACCGAACGTTGTCGGCAAACGCTTATCCATACGTATTCAGTCGATAGCGACCAAGTCGACTTGATCGCCCACGGCATTCCTACCGTGCCCGATACTGACCAAAGAATATTGAAAGAGCAATTCAATGTAGAGGACAAGGCGGTGGCGCTCACCTTTGGTTTGCTCTCGCCTGGAAAGGGAGTCGAGCATGTCCTTCAAGCGATTCCGGAAATCGTCGCTCAGTTTCCCGATTTCATCTACCTCGTCCTCGGTGCAACCCACCCCAGTCTGATTCGTGAACAGGGGGAACGGTACCGGATCAGTTTGGAACGCATGGCCAAAGAACTGGGCATCACCAAGCATGTCAGTTTTTACAACCGGTTTGTCGAGTTGGATGAGCTGACCGAATTCATTGGTGCGGCGGATCTGTACATCACGCCCTACTTGAACGTGCAACAAGCCGTGTCTGGCACGCTGGCGTACGCGTTCGGGTGCGGCCAGGCGGTGATCTCGACTCCCTATTGGCACGCCGAAGAATTGCTAGCCGATGGTCGCGGCGTGCTAGTTCCGTTCGCTGATCCGTCGGCGATCGCTCGCGAGGTGATCGGGTTGCTTGGCGATGATGACCGTCGGTTGGCAATGCGGGAACAGGCTCATCGGCTCGGTCGCAGCATGACCTGGGACCATGTTTCGCAGTCGTATTTAGAGTCTTTTCGGCAGGCCTTGGAAGAGCGTAGTAGTCAGCGGAAGCCTTTGGCCGTTCGCACGCTCGATGAGCAACCGCTCGCTTTACCCCAGATGCAGCTCGATCATCTCGAGCATCTCAGCGACTCGACAGGCATCATCCAGCACGCGATTTATACGATCCCTGAGCACGCCCATGGATATTGCACCGACGACAACGCGAGAGCATTGATCCTGACCGTATTGCTTGAGGAGTTGGGGAAGGATTCGCCGCTCGTGCATTCACTTGCCTCGCGTTATGCCGCCTTCCTGAACCATGCGTTCGACCGGGAAACAGGTCGGTTCCGTAACTTCATGAGTTTTGATCGTCGATGGCTTGAAGACAACGGTTCGGACGATTCGCAAGGCCGCGCGTTATGGGCTTTGGGAACATGCATTGGCCGGTCTCGTCGCGGAGGGATGGCTGCTTGGGCTCGTGAATTGTTCCTGATGGCAATGCCAGCGTGTGATCAAACCACATCGCCCCGAACTTGGGCACTGGGAATCATGGGGATTCAAGAATATCTGCGGCGGTATAGCGGTGATCGTGCTGCCACGACGATGAGCCAGCGACTCGCTGATCGGCTGATGGACATGTACGACGAGATCGCTACCAATGACTGGCCGTGGTTTGAAAACATTGCAACCTACAACAATGCGAAACTGTCCCAATCGCTGATCGCCCATGGTCGTTGGTCCGACGATCAACGAGCGAAGGAAATCGGTTTGAAATCCTTGCGATGGCTATGTGAAAAGCAGCTTTCGCCCGAAGGTCGTTTCCGTCCGATTGGTTCGAACGGGTTCAGTCGCGAGGGGAGTGTATCGGCCGTCTATGATCAACAGGCGATCGAAACCCACGCGATGGTCTCGTCTTCGATCGAGGCCTATGCAGCTACCAAAGATCCGTTTTGGAATGAACAAGCCCACCTCGCGTTCGATTGGTTCCTAGGTCGCAACGATCTCGGTCAACCAATCTATGACGCGTCCACAGGCGGCTGCTACGACGGCTTGATGGAAAACCGAGTCAACGAGAATCAGGGCGCTGAATCGACGCTCGCTTTCTTACTTTCTCTTGTCGAGATGCGTGGACTCAGTGCCACGATGCGGGTCGCGTCAGCATCGTAAGGCTCGGTCAGTTCTCTTTTTAGAAGGCACCGTCATGGATGAGGCAACGAGTTCTTTGCGTGCACCTAGTTAACGGACTCGTCGTCGTCTCCACTACCAAAACCAAAAATCTATGCACATCAAACGAACCGGTATCGTTCTTTCTCCGAACAAGCAACGTGTGGTCTTGCGGCCGTTTCAGCCGCCTGGTGACGATCGTGTGCTTCGCGTGATCGCACGTGTATGCACGCTGTCGGAAGACGAAATCAACCACTTGCTTGCCAACGTGTTCGAGGAATTCCATGGTCGTCACCAGAAGCCGAAAGAATTCTTTGAGCGTCGATTTCGCGAACTCCGACATCACTTGCTTACCGATGATCCTCTCAGCGAAAATCGTCGGTTACTGTTAGGGGCGTACTTCACACAAGAATACGCTTTGGAATCGGCCGCACTGTTCAATCCCTCGATGGTTTGGCACCCGGACCAATCGGGTTTGCCGTCAAGATCGCGGCGATTCGCGATGAGCCTGCGGGCCGTTGGCGAAGGTCACGTTTCTTCCATCGTATTTCGCAGCGGCACGATCAACAGCGACTTGAAGATTGCGATCGATGAACCCGTGCGTTTTGTCACAACGCCACGGTATGTACCCGATTCGTCTTACGACAATGGGTTGTTCCGGCGCAAACTGATCGAACTGGGGCTTGGCAACGCTTTCACCTATTCAGCCTTAGGCGAGTTACCCGATGAGTTCACTCTCGAACAACTCGAGACCCAACTCAATGCTTCACTTCGAGAGCACCGTTCCCATCATGACGAACTCGCACCTATGTTCGAGCAAGTGGTGATGTTGGCGAAATCCAACTATGAGATTCAGTACACGTCCGATCATGACCTTTCCGAGCGTCTGATCTTTCCGTTCAGTCCCACGGAAACTAACGGGATTGAAGACGCTCGCTTCGTTCATTTCAAAGACGATGATGGCAGCAGTCGTTATTACGCAACGTACAGTGCCTATGACGGTCGAATGGTGTTGCCACAGCTATTGGAAACCGAAGACTTCTTGCGGTTCAAGATGCACACCTTGAATGGTCCGGCCGTTTCCAACAAAGGAATGGCGTTGTTCCCCCGTAAGATCAACGGCCATTATGCGATGCTCGGGCGGCAAGACGGCGAGCATTTGTTCTTGATGTATTCCGACATGCTGTACTTTTGGCATACCAGTGAACTGATCATCAAACCCACCAAGCCATGGGAATATGTGCAAATGGGTAATTGCGGTTCACCGATCGAAACCGATGCCGGTTGGCTGGTGCTCACCCACGGTGTGGGTCCGATGCGAAAATACTGTATCGGTGCCATGCTCTTGGACTTGAAAGACCCCTCAAAGATTCTCGCACGACTGGATGAGCCTCTGATCACGCCCAACGAAGTTGAACGGGAAGGTTATGTGCCTAACGTCGTCTATACCTGCGGTGCGATCGTGCATCAAAAGCACCTCATCATTCCTTACGCCATGTCTGACTACGCCACCACGTTCGCCACCATCAAGGTTCACGAGCTACTCTCCGCCATGTCATAGGGAAACCACTTTTTCAGAGGAACCGCGCGAACCGTGCGGTTCTGCGTCGCTGAAGGACCCGCACCGATCCCCAATACCATCCCGTTTACCAAACGAACCTCGATGAAGACACCGTCGCAAACTAGGGGCGATCATCCTTGGTGGGAATCGGGTGTGATCTACCAAATCTATCCACGGTCATTTCAAGATAGTGATGGAGACGGCGTCGGCGATCTTGCGGGAATTGAGTCTCGGTTGGACTATCTCGTCGGCCTTGGGATCGATGTAATTTGGCTTTCGCCGATCTACCCGTCCCCCATGGCCGACTTTGGTTATGACGTCGCCGACTACTGCGGCATCGCTCCGCTGTTCGGTGATCTCGACGCCTTCGATCGACTTTTGGAATCGGTTCACACGAAAGGAATGAAGCTACTGCTCGATTTCGTTCCCAACCATTCATCGGACCAACACCCATGGTTCGTCGAAAGCCGTGCATCGCGGGATAATCCGAAACGCGATTGGTACATTTGGCGAGATTCTTCGCCTGGCGGAGGCCCACCGAACAACTGGATCAGCGACTTCGGTGGTTCGTCCTGGCAATGGGATGCAGCCACGGAACAGTACTACCTTCATGCATTCCTCGCGGAACAGCCCGACCTTAATTGGCGACACCCGGAATTGCGTGGGGCAATGATGGATGTGCTTCGGTTCTGGCTCGACCGCGGCGTCGACGGTTTTCGGATCGACGTGCTTTGGCACATCATCAAAGATGCCACTTTTCGCGACAATCCGGTTAATCCGGACTGGACGCCGGACAAAACTCAACGAGATCGACTGGTTCAGGTTCATTCCACCGATCAAGCCGAAGCTCACGAAATAGCAGCCGAGTTCCGCAAGCTAGCCGACGATTACGGTGACCGAATTTTAATCGGTGAGATCAGTTTGCCCGACGATCGCCTCGCTCGTTGGTTCGGCACTTTGGAAAGTCCTCAAGTGCATCTGCCTGTTAACTTTCATCTCATCGGAAGTGACTGGAAGGCTCGCTCGCTCCGGCGGATCATTGCCGATTACGAAGCGTCATTGCCTGAATTTGGTTGGCCCAATTGGGTGATCGGTAGTCATGACGCGCCACGCATCGCCGCAAGGATTGGCGATGCGCAAGCCCGAGTCGCCGCTATGCTTCTGTTGACCCTTCGTGGCACGCCAACGATTTACCAAGGTGACGAGATCGGTATCGGTGAGGTAGCCATTTCCGCGGATCAAGTTCGAGACCCACAGGACCTTCGCCAACCGGATTTGGGGATCGGACGTGATCGCTCCCGAACACCGTTCCCGTGGAACGACTCAGCCAGTGCTGGGTTCACTACCGGCGAACCGTGGTTACCGTTGAATGAAGATTGGCCGGAACGCAACGTGGTGGCGCAGGATAAGGATCCCAGTTCCATGCTGTCGCTCTATCGGAAACTGCTCGCGTTGCGACGACGTCATGCCGCTTTGGCTATCGGAGATTCTGAGCTGCTTGATTCAGACGACGACGTGCTCGCCTTTGTGCGACATCATGACGATGAACGTTTGCTGATCGCACTGAATCTTGGCGACCAAACACGAGCGCTGGTTCTGTCTGACGACTTAGTCATCACTGAAACACTTTGTTCGACGGAAACGCTTCGTTTGTCCGGAGTAGCGAGTCCTTTCAGTGGCACGCTCATGCCAAACGAAGGCCTCATCCTGCAACTAAGAAGGCAACACTGAGATGCGAATTGCAATGCTGGCCCCGATCGCCTGGCGCACGCCTCCTCGAACCTATGGTCCTTGGGAACTGGTCACCAGCATGTTGACCGAAGCACTCGTCCAACGCGGCGTGGACGTGACGCTTTTCGCGACTCTCGATAGCCTGACATCCGGTACTCTCGACGGTGTGGTTCCTACACCTTATGGCGAAGATCAATCCGTAGACGCAAAGGTCTGGGAATTCCGGCATCTGGCTCATCTGTTTGAGCAAGCCAGTCAGTTCGATTTGATTCATAACCAGGCCGACTTTCCCGCTCACGCGTTTGCCAGATTGATTGACACGCCCATTGTCACAACGATTCACGGGTTCTCATCCGACCGCATTTTGCCGATGTATCAGGAGTTTCAGGACGTTGTCCACTTTGTTGCTATCAGCGATGCCGATCGACACCCCGGTTTGCCGTACGCAGCGACCATCCATCATGGCATTCCGATCAATGATTTCCCGTTCAATCCGAATATTGGTGATGACTTATTGTTCTTCGGCCGAATTCATCCTGACAAGGGCGCCGCCGAAGCTATCACAGTCGCTCGTGGCAGTGGACGTCATCTGAACATGTACGGCATCGTGCAGGATGACGACTACTATCAAGCTGAAGTCGTCCCGGCCAACGATTCCGTTCAATTGACTTATCATGGCGCCGTCGGCGGGAAGCAGCGACTCGATGCGTTGGGCAACGCACGCGCGCTGTTGCACCTGATCAACTTCGATGAGCCTTTCGGATTATCGGTCATCGAAGCCATGGCCTGTGGGACGCCCGTCATCGCCTCGCGACGCGGTTCGATGCCTGAGCTGATCGAGCACGGTGTCACCGGTTTTCTGGTCGACAGTCTCGAAGAAGCAAGTCAGGCAGTCGAACGAATCGACGAAATTGATCGCAACAAGGTCCGCCACGCTGTTGCAGAAAGGTTCACCGTCGATCGAATGGCCGACACCTACCTAGACCTCTATCAACGAATACTCAGCAACCAGTGATCGATCCGTGACGACGGCGGTCAAGTCGGCATTTCAGCCGCACTTATTCATCTTCTTCTGTAGGGTGCGTCTCGACGCTCCCTGCGCTCTATGTTTGTCTCATCGAAACCGTCTGGTCTCTGGGACCGGCTACGTTGTTCGCTAAATGCGGCGGCTATGGATTGCAACTTGTTTCGGTGCTGGATTCGTGTGTAGCAGGTTTTGAGTGTCTCAATTTTCGCAGTCGCGATAGAAACAATTGGCTTTCTTGCGAAGTTTCGCCTTGATGCTGCAGGCTTCACCTTTTTACAAAAGCTTAGTGATGGCTTCAAATCTCAGGCAGTGGTGATAGTAGCCGTAGCGGCCGAGCGATTTGTATAAGAAAAAGTCGCGGATGCGTTGTAAGCTTGCTTCGGCCACTTCGCCATGTCCGAATGGCATGGGTAGCCGATGTGGCTGTGAATTCTTGAACGCTAGACGCGGTGTATCTACTTGTAAACGATGAATTAGCGTTTCACGATTGTTCACGTGTACCGTCGACTCTTTCCTTGTAATGTTCCGGTCGGGGAGTTCGTCGTTCTCACGATGGAACTGCTGTTGCGAATGCCGGACCCTCGGTTGCTAGACCAGTTGACTTCTCATCGGCTCATCCACTTTTGGCGGTCTTCTTTAGACAGCTTTTCAATGGAGTAACGCAGCATTGTGCGGGGCATGGTCTTGGCGTGTTTTCTCAGAAAACTCTCCAGTCGGGGCTGATCGCGTTTGCCGGTTTCACGGAGCATCCAGCCGATCGCTTTGTGCATCAGGTCATGTTCGTCATGAAGTAGCGTTTCGGCGAGATTGATGATCTCGGAGAACTCGTGATTGCGAATCAGGGCAAACGTTGACAGTACAGCGACACGTCGCTCCCATAGCACTTCGCTGGCAGCAAGTTGGTCGAGGATGTCCCGTTCGCCAGGATGATCCACCAACCACGCACCAAGGATTTTAGGTGCGGTAGAGTCGACGAGGTCCCAGTTGTTCACGGCCGCCAGGTTCGCCAGATAGAACTCAACCAAGCGGCGACAATCTGCTTCGCGGTTGGGGTTCTTTGTCTTGGCCGCTCGTTCGTAAAGATCGACTAAAATGAACAGTCCCGTCATGCGGCACTCATGCCAGGGGGAAGCAAGTAGCTTTTGCAATTCGTCAAGCGTTAGGTTTCGAAATTGACGAGCGACCGCGCGTTGGTCAGGCACCATGCAGCCCAGGAACCGATCGCCTTCGCCATAGCCGCCTGGCACCGCCTGGACAAAGATAGGGAGCGACTTTGCTTTTTCAACGCACGACACGGCACGCAACGCAAATAGGACTCGCTCTGCCGTCATTTTCGAAGACTCACGGGGTGGAGGCGATTTATCGATTCGCTTCACTGGGATTGGGCGGAATCGCGATCATTGTATCGCATCCGCTAGCGTTTTAGCTAAGAGTGGACTGCCCGATACCGGTCGGTAAACCGTTGCTGGCTTATCGTTTTCTTTTGGAAACAGCACATGATTAGGTTGAAAGTGTTAACGCTGACTCAAAGGAGTTGCTGGACCTACGGTACGACCTAACTGTCAAGAATGGTTAGTGACGTTGTTCATCGGTTGGTTGACCTTCGCAGCAGTGATTTCGGTTGGGAAGACGTAGTCGGCCTATCGAATCGGGTAAAGGTTGGTTCGCCGAAGGAACGTCGCCGTATTTGCGGCGAGGAAATCTATAGATTAAGATCGCGGCGTTACGTAGCGATATGTCTGCGTTTCGGCGACAGTGAGTCCATTCGAAGGCACTGGCGACCTCGTTAGCGATTAGATTCTGTGAAATTGCTGGTCGCTATTCGTCTCTATCAATCCACTTTGGAAAGGTTTGATCTTGCTTACCACTTCCACAACCGATTCGGTCTCGCGACGTGGGTTTCTTGGTCGCGGATTGTCGACTGGTGCATTAGCGGCCGGAACACTTGCGTCACTACCCATGACTCGGGCTTGGGCGACTGCAGGGTCGGACTCTCCTACGATTGGGTTGATCGGTTGCGGTGGCCGGTCCAAACAATTGTTGAAAGGGTTTCAAGGCTCAGTACGTTTCGCTTGGACCTGTGATCCAGATCAACAGCGTGCCGAAGAATTAGTGCAAGCTACTGGTGCAAAGCGGTCCACCAACGACCTGCGGCATGTGCTTGACGATGTGTCCGTGGACGCGGTTGTGATAGCCACGCCAGACCACTGGCACGCTCCGGCCGCGATCATGGCGTGCGAGGCGGGCAAACATGTGTATGTAGAAAAACCTTGCAGCCATAACCTGTTGGAAGGGCGATTGTTGGTCGATGCGGCTCGACGCAACCAAGTTGTGGTCCAACATGGAACGCAGAGTCGTACCAATCCGCTTATCGTGCGAGCGATCGAGTTGCTGGGCGGCGGTGCGATCGGTGAAGTCTTGACCGCGCGTGCCTGGAACATTCAGCGACGTAAAAATATTGGCCATCACACACCGACCAAGCCGCCAGCTCATCTCGATTACGATGCGTGGGTTGGACCCGCAGAATGGGTACCGTATCAACAGAATCGTTTGCATTACGATTGGCATTGGTGGCACAACTTTGGCACCGGTGATATCGGCAATGATGGCACGCACGAGCTGGACATCGCTCGATGGGGTTTAGGCGTGACAGGCCTGCCGTCGAAGGTGACGGCGGTTGGTGGTAAGTACTCCTTTGACGACGACCAACAGTTTCCCGATACGGCATCGTGCGCATTTGAGTGGCCGTCAACCAAAGGTAAAATGCCGCCTCGACAATTGACCTTTCAATTGCAATTGTGGTCGCGCAACTACCCGCATAATTGCGACACCGGTGTCGAGTTTTACGGGACGCAGGGCATGTTGTTTGTCAGTAAGCGTGGAAAGCTGGAAGTGCGTGACGACCGCAACCGGGTGATCACGGACACACTACCGGAACTGCAGCAAAGGTTGCCCCCAAATCATCAGGTCGATTTCCTGGAAGCGATCCGTGATGGCCGTCCACCGGCGGCTGAGATTGCGATCGGGCACGATTCGACGGCACTTGTTCATCTTGCCAATGCCGCTCTGCGTTCTTCGCCCGGATTGGTGGTCGATCCGGTTGCAGAGCAGATTCCCAACGACCCAACCGCTCAGGCGTTGCTTCGCCGCCAGTATCGAGAGTCAGGCCACTGGTCCATTCCCAGAGGAGTCGTGTGATGAGTGAATTCAGCTTATGTCGGCGGACCGACGCACGGACAAGTCCGCTTGCTGGTTTGCTGTCTCGTGCTTGGCCCTGCACATTGCTTGTGTTCGTCGCGGTGTGGTTGGGCATGCCTTTGGTTGGAACCGCGGAAGGCGTACCTTTAAAAGAAGGCACAGCCGTCCGCTTGGAACAGCGTGACGATAGTGTGGTGATCAAGGTAGGTGACCAAGCGGTAGCAAGATATGTGTGGAAAGAGAATGAAATCCAACGGCCGTATTTTTGCGATGTGAAGACTACCGCGGGGATACAAGTCACTCGCAACCATCCACCGATTGAGGGCATCGATCCTGGTGATCACCCCACCATGCATCCGGGGATTTGGTTGGCCTTTGGTGACATTAATGGAGTCGATTTTTGGCGCAACCGAGGAACGGTTCAGCATGAACGATGGATAGGGGAGCCGTTTGCTGAAGGGCAACGTGGCGGCTTTCAGGAGCTGAAGCGATATGTAGACCCGCACGGCAAGACTGTATGCACCGAAGAGTTTCAGTGTACAGTCGACGCTCAAAGCGATGGATGGTTGTTGTCTTTTGACAGCGTCTTTCGGTCAGACGAAACTTTCCGGTTCGGTGACCAGGAGGAGATGGGGTTAGGGGTTCGTGTCGCTACGTCCATAAGCGAAAAGAATGGCGGCGGGTTGTTGAGTTCCGGGCGAATGAGGACGGCCAAAACGATTTGGGGGCAACCAGCCCGATGGTGTGCTTACGACGGCAAGGTGCAAGGCCACCAGGTCGGCCTCGCAGTGTTGGTGAACCAGGACAACTTTCGAGAGAGTTGGATGCATGCCCGTGACTACGGTTTGATCGTTGCGAATTCGTTTGGTCGCAAAGCGATGAAGCAGGGTGCAGAAAGTGAAGTAAAAGTGGAGCCAGGGCAATCGCTACGGCTGCGGTTCGGTGTCTGGGTGCACGGGCCACTAGTTGATCTAACGGAGACCTACCAAGAAGTTTTCGACAAGTACCAAGATTGAAGCAGTTTTCAATAGATCGTTTGACCTGCTCGTCCTGAAGAGATTCACTAGCTGGATTAATCGCCACAGTTTGTGCTCAGGCAAGCTAGGTCTTGTGCCACTTGCGGTTCGCAGGCGGGCACAGCGACGTCACCCAAAATCAGCGGATTTGGGACCCTGTTCGGCTGAGTTGCGGGCGTTCTTCAAGAGCCTTTATTCCGTGTTAGTGTGGTGACCCAGTCGTCTTGGGAATGACTGACTTGCCGGTTGTGTATGGTTCACTCGGACTTTCCATTCGGGTTGTCTCCTAACTCACAACGCTTTAAGAAGGACGTTGAAATGACTACCGAAACTGACACCCAGACTTGGCCTGATCTCGCGATTGGTCTGTATGACAAGCTGACCGGGCGTAATGCGGAGATCAGTTACTCGTTCGATGATTTCGAGCTGGCGATCCCGAGTTCCACGTCCGCGGACGCGAAACATGCATCTTGGAAGATGAACGGTACTGTTCGAATCTCAACACGCAGCCAAGAACCTAATGCGTGATTTTCGCGGTCTTCGGATCGATGCTGACTTAGAATGCGAATGGAACGGAGATTTGATTCGCATTCGCAGTGTTGATGAACGCAAGATCGTTTGTGAGTTGCCTAATGCGAAGGCGTTGTTCAGCTTGCGCAGGCTATTGGGAAAAGCAAAGTCACTTAGTCATGTCGGTCGTTGGTTGAGCCAGGTCGACCAAACGGTAGAAGTTGTGGTTGCCGGTGCATCGGTCGCCCGATTCGGCGGCAACGCAAACAATCGGTTTTTGCAACGAATTGGTATCCCGTCGACTGAGCTGAGGTTGTTGCGGATCGCGAGACTAATCATGAACCGTTGATTCGCGGCGACCACGTCCAACATTGCGGTGTGTCTGACAACGCATCCTTTTAGTGCCGACTTGGCCCGCAAGATCCTTAAACAACAGTTCGGCCAGCCGCTTTCCTTGATTGCCCTGCTGATTTCTTGACGAAGCCTGCTGTTTTGAAAAGTGAAGCTGAAGAACGACTGTTCATCGAACAGAACAAACAGAAAGAGTGATTGTCCCGGAGTTGGTTTTACTGGAACGGTTGCTCGGATTTAGGGTCAACCAATTGACCAGGTGGTGTCTCTCATTCAAAAGTGCGAATTGGTCATCAATTACCGCCTATTCTTTTTCTGGCTCGCCGCATACCAGTAGCGTTGGCGGTGCAGCGGTGGCATTGAAACGTCCCGCAAATCCGTGAACGAGACCATCAAATTCGGTCTCGATGGTTGTTCGAACCAGGATTAGGAGGATCGCTCATGGTCCCCAAAAGATATCGGAGAAACCGCTGCCCGCAATGACCGCCGGTCCTTTTGTCGGCTCGGTCGATCCTCCGTGTCCCCTCTCGGCTGCGGCGAAGCGTACAGATGGAATGGCTTCGAAACGCTGCCATTTCCAGCGTTGATTCAATCGGTTCGCATCCGTCAGCCGATCCGCACAGAGGTCATCGTGATGGCTCCCGCAACTGCTTTGTCGTTGAAAATCGTGGCTTCCTCGTTTGCATCCTGCAAAGCCAATGCGTAGAGCAACGGATAGTAATGATCAGGTGTCGGAATCGCGAGTCTTGCTGACTTGCCGAGCGATCGATAGTCGCAAAGCTTGCCATGATCACGATTCAAAATCAGTTGCTTGATCGTCTCATCGATTTCAATTGCCCAATCAAATCCTCGTTCGAAGTTTTGAAAGTTCATCAATCCCAAATTGTGAACAATGTTGCCGCTGCCGATGATCAACACACCTCGACGGCGAAGACTCATCAGCTCCTTCGCCAATCCATAGTGCCACGCTCCCGGTTTCGCAATGTCGATGCTGACTTGCACCACAGGGATGTCTGCCATCGGGAAAACAGGCTTGAGCACCGACCAAGTACCGTGATCCAGTCCCCAACCTTGATCCAAACCAACGGGCGTGCCTTTCACCGTGTCGCTGACCAGCCCGGCCAATTTAGGATCACCCGGTGCCGCGTACTGAGCTTCCGAAAGTTCGCGAGGGAATCCACCAAAATCATGAATCGTTTTCGGTCGGTCCATTGCAGTGACCCACGTTCCACGCGTTAGCCAGTGAGCAGAAACACAAAGGATCGCTTTAGGCTTGGGCACGTCCTCCATCGCCGCTTTCCAACCGCGAGTGAACTCGTTGTCTCCCAGCGCGTTCATAGGGCTACCGTGGCCGATGAAGAACGCGGGCATCACGTTGCCATCTTCGGGCAATGTCTCTGCCATCGCTTGCAGCGAGGCTCCTATCGTCACAGCTCCACTTGCCATTGCGATCGTCTTCAAGAAATTTTGGCGTAACATTTCAACCCTCCTTGGGAACAACACACTTCGACGGATCCTGATCAGGCCTTCATGAATCGCTGACAGAATGCGTCGTCATGTCGGCGGCCGCTGCGATCGACATCTGCCCAATGCAGCGTGACGCGGGGCGGAGATACCAAGACGCCATTCCGATTGCCAGGATGATCAACGGCACGATCGGCTCGGGCATCGCATCTTTGACAAACAAGTGAGCCGCAGTGGCTCCCGTCAGATCGAAGAAGAAGCCTGCGTAAGCCCACTCCTTCAACCGCCCAAACCCTGGCAGCAAAAGAGCGACCACTCCAGCAATTTTCCAAAAGCCCAAGATGGTCGCCACATAGCTTGGAAATCCCAGTCTCGTCATCGACTCCATGATGGCTGCGTTCTGTGTCAAATCCGCAAATCCGCCGCCTGCCATCGCAAGACAGAACAACGCCAACGTGACCCAGTAACCAATTCGTTTCGCTTTCATCACTCGCTCGCCTTCATGGTGCAATCGTTCTTGATCCAAAACATGTGCCCATATTACGACCGGTCAGCTGGACTTTAAATATCCAAATCGCCATACTTCTAGTCCGATCGTCCAAAGTTAGGCGATGTGAGCAACTCAGCCATTCCCAAGCGAGGGGCGAAGCCAATGGACGTTCTTGCTGATTTCTTGAGTGTTGCTGGGATGGTTGCCCACCTCGACGAATCACTGAGCGGAGGAAAGACGTGGGTCCATCAGGTTGCATCCATCCCCCGATCCTCCCCCACAATGGCAGTAGCAGCACAGCGGCTGTCCTTCTACGCGGTTGTCAGCGGACAAATCCGTTTCACGTCCGCCGCCGCTGACCATTCGCTGAACAGCGGCGATACGATCTTCGCCATCGAAGGTCAGGAGCACCGACTCGAATCGCGTTCAGAAGACACGCGAGTCACGACTGGCCAAATTGAGTTCACATCGGGTTCCATCGGCCTCTCAGTACTTAACTTGGCTTCGACGATCATCGTTCGGTCGAATGATGAATCACTTTCAAGCGAACTGGTTCGTCGCTTAGGAACAGAATTCGAGGAACAGCGAGGTGGCTGGAAGTCGGTGAGCTTGGGCATAGTCAATGCATTGTTCATTGCCGCTCTCAGATCGGGAGGAACCTGTTCCAAGTCAAACAGCGAAAGCAATGGTTGGCTTCGCGCCATGGCAGACGACGAAATTGGGGCGGCGTTGAAATTGATGCACGAGCGTCCCGAGCATCGCTGGACAGTCGCCGAATTGGCAAATGAGTTGTCCGTCTCTCGATCAGCGTTTGCTGCACGATTCAAAACGATCACGGGACGACCGCCCCTCGAGTATCTGACTTGGTGGCGTTTGCAGCGAGCCGCCGCGAGACTTCGCACCGGTGATGTAACCTTGACCGAAGTCACTCGAAATTCTGGCTACCAATCCGAAGCCGCATTCGGAAAAGCGTTTCGACGCGAGTTCGGAATTTCGCCCGGGCAACTTCGTCGACAAGCAAAAGCGAAATCGCACACGTCTTCCCAACTGCAGTTGGAACTCAAGAAACGCGATCCCTTCACCGTTCCTGAACAAGAGGCTGGACTCAATCTGATCAAAACCGCGGAATGGATGCAGGAACCATTCATCTCGTTGCTGAATCAACACGGACTATTCGGTTCGCTCTACAACATCCTGCGAATCCTGCGCGGGAAAGGCATTCCTCAGGCACAGGACGAACTCTTGAACCAATTGCTTCTTCCGGAAGATGATATTCAATCGCTTGTCGACCAATTGGTTTCAGCACAACTGGTTTCTGTCTCCCACCCGAACCGCATGCTGTCGATCACGGAAGCCGGCTTACAACTCCTCTCCAAACTCGACAGCCCCATCCTGGCCCTGCATCGTCGACAACTCTCTCACTTTTCCGAAGGCGAACTTGCTGAGTTCAACCGCCTGCTTGTCAAAGCCCGCAATCCCGCCGGCTAAGCAGCCGAAAAACGGCGACCTGGCCACGGCCTTGATGAGGCTTCGCGATTGATAGTCTGCTACAAGCTCAGAGAGGTTTTCAGCATAAGTCTCACGATTCCGCGCTCCACCGCCGCAACGACGGGATCTTTCTAGGGAGTCACTTCGATTCTCGATCCTGGAGCACCTCGTCTCGTGAACGCTCAATCCCCCGGCCATCGGATGCAATCGACACGATTGCCTTTGATCGCGCCCGTCGTCGTTCTGGCCTCCGCCTTCCTTTTCTCCGCCATCGCACAGGCCGGCTACACCGTGCTCGGCGGGGTGCCCGTCACGCAGGGGCAGATGCGTGTCGGCGAAGACGATTTCGAACAACTCAAAGCCAAACTGCCGGCGCCCAACCCAAGCTTCACGCTCAAAGAGACTCGGGTGGAAACTGAGATCTCAGGGGTGCTGGCTCGTGTCCGTGTCTCGCAAGTGTTCCAGAATCCGCATCCTGAACGGTTGGAAGCGTTGTACGTGTTCCCGCTGCCTGAGAACTGCGCCGTCGACGCTTACTCGTTTCAAATCGGCGAACGAGTGATCGTCGGCGAAGTGAAACGCAAAGAGGAAGCCCGCCAAGAATACGAACAAGCTCGCGACGAGGGTCGCAAAGCGGCACTGTTGGAACAAGAGCGAGCCAACGTGTTCTCTCAAGCCGTCGCCAACATCCCAGCGAACAGCGAAGTGACCGTCCACATTGAGTACGTGCACCCGCTGGAGATCGACGAAGATCGCTACGTCTTCCGTTTCCCCATGGTCGTTGGCCCGCGATACGTCCCAGGAACCCCGGTCACTCGTCCCAACGTGGGACGCGGTTGGGCGGCCGACACCGACCAAGTCCCCGACGCCTCACGGATCACGCCCGACTCTCTTCCCGAAGGCATGCGAAACGGCAACGACGTGTTCGTGTCAGTGAAGATTGACGCCGCGATGCCGATTCAGCAAATCGTGCCAGTCACTCATGAGCTGGACATTCAACAAACCTCCGATACCCATGCCGCGATCACGCTGAAGAACCAATCCACCATCGCAGACAAGGACTTCATCATTGAATATCGCTTGGCTGGTGATGACAGCACCCTGGCTTCACTAACCCATCGCGAATCCGACGCAGAAGATGGTTACGTGATGTTGGCGTTGCAACCCAAGTGGTCGATCGAGCCCACCGAAATCACACCTCGCGAAGTGATCTTGGTGTTGGACACCAGCGGATCGATGAACGGGCCCGCGATCAGCCAACTGCGTTTGTTCGCGGATCATGTGCTGGATCACTTGAACCCCAATGACGAATTCCGAGTCATCGCCTTCAGCAACCGTACGACCGCGTTCCAACCCAATGCCGTCTCGGCAACCGACGCGAACATCCAATCCGCCAAACAATTTGTTCGCGTCCTGCGTGCAAGTGGTGGAACCAACCTGTTGCCCGCACTCAAGTTGGCACTCGGCGGCGAGGCAGACGAATCCGCGCGTCCTCGCTACATGGTCCTGATGACCGATGCACTTGTCGGCAACGACCACTCGATCCTTCGCTACTTGCGACAGCCTGAGTTCCAAGACGCTCGCGTGTTCCCCATTGCATTCGGAGCCGCACCCAATGATTACTTGATCAGCCGCGCGGCCGAGATGGGACGCGGGTTTTCGATGCAAGTCACCAATCAAGACAACACGCCGGAGATCGCTCGCCGGTTCCATGAACTGACCAGCCAACCTTACATGACCGATTTGCAAATCGATTGGGGAGGACTGGTAGTGAAAGACCAAGTGCCCTCGCGGCTTCCCGATCTGTACGCGGGGAAACCTCTGATCGTCCTGGGCCGCTACGACAGACCAGCAACCGGTACGATCACGCTGAAGGGCAACGTCTCAGGACAACCTGTTCAGATGGGAATGGAGCTCGAACTTCCCGAACAAGAAGCCGAGCATGACTCGATCGGTCCGGTCTGGGCTCGCCAACGAATACGGCAAATTTGGAACCGTGACGTGGGAGCTGAAACCCCCGCGGGCCGCGCCGAGATCACCGAGTTGGGACTGAAGCACCAACTGATGACTCAGTACACCTCGTTCATCGCCGTCGAAAAAGAACTTTCCGAACCACCGCAAGGACGATTGGTCACCGAAGCCGTCCCAGTCATGACACCTGAAGGCATGACCCAAAAATCAGCCGGTCGATCGGTCGCCGCTGCGAAGCCAGCACCTCGACATCAGGTATCCGCGAACTCAACACCCGCTGTGCCAGCCGCCTCTGCACCGGCAACCGTCTCAACACCAACACCGGCCTCAGCACCCTCACCGGCTCCAAGATCGAGCGGTGGCAACTACGGGGGCGGCGGTGGAGGAGGCGGCGGACCGATCGGCCCGATCACTGGGATTGTTTCCCTCGGCGGTGCGGCTGCCGCGATGATGCGTCGACGCAAGTCTCGAAGCAACCATCAGGATGTGGTCCGATGAGTGCTGGTGAATCACTGCTCCCAACGCTTCCCAAGACCAACGGCACATCGATCCAATCGTTGTGCCGTCAGGGAAGCGTCTGGCTCCGACAGATTCCAGTGACGCTACTGATGTCAGTCATCGCCATCGCAGCGTACGCCTCCCCCAGCCTAACCGCTGGGTTGCAACTCGACTTCGCCGCCGTTTCCTCCGGGCAGTGGTGGCGGCTTCTCTCCGGTCACCTCACCCACTTTGGCGGCGGCCATTTGTTTTGGGACGTGCTGATGTTCGCGGTCTTGGGTGCCGCCTGCGAACGAAAAAAACCTCGGCTCTTTCCCGTCGCACTCATCGCAATGTCAGTTGGTATCTCTGCGGCCATCTTGCTCACGTGCCAAGACGTCACGACCTATCGAGGCCTGAGCGGCATCGACACGGGATTGTTTGTTTGGTTCCTCGCCATCCAAATCCGCCAATCTCACGCCGACCGAGACCGCACGTTCACGTGCTTCTGGACCGCCGCCGGAATCTTGCTCCTCGCAAAACTCGCCTACGAATCCACCACCGGAGAAATCCTCTTCGTCAACGCCGAAGGATTCCAACCGCTGGTCGAATCGCACCTGTCGGGTGCCGTGCTCGGAGCGATCGCAGCGACCGTAGCTGACCGTAGCTGACCGAGGCCCTCGGTCAGCATCCATCCTCAACCGACTGAGAGGCCTCAGTCGGTTACGAAGTGGGCGTTTTGGAGGTTTGGAAGATACAATCTGAACTCGCTTTCTTTCAGCCTTGATTTGACAGGGTTGTTCTGGATGTACTTCCGGAACCTTTGAAAGTGGTCTCCATCACGCACGAGGTGATCGAAACTCTCGGGTTGCCACAGCCGGCCTTTGTGCCCGAGCAACTCGTTGATCCGTAGCGACTGGTAGTGCTTCCAATTTCGACACTGCTCCTTCAACGTCACGTTGCGATCCAGGCACACCAAAACGTGCACATGATTGGGCATCACAACGAATCCACCCAGGCTGTATCGCATGCCGTCAAAATGCAGGAGGTTCTCAGCGACCACGTTGGAAACATTCGGGTATCGCAGCGCACACGCGCCGTGCAATTCATCCAGACTGGCTTCCAGGATCGTTGCGAATTGGCGAGCGAACTGGCGTCGAACTCCCCAGTCCAAACGACCGAATGCCGACGTCCAGTTGGGATCGTCTGGATCAATTTCCAACCGCCGCAGTGCATCGGCTCGTTGTCGCTGCCACAATTCGAATGCGGCTTGCGGGATCGAATCGTGAGTTCGATACGTGATGAAGTAAGTCGCACCGGGTTGTTCCCAATGAGGAAGAACACCGTGCGTGACCGAATACTCCTGCTTCGGATCAAAGAACCCAAACTGAAGGCGAACGTTCGACATGCATTCAATGTAGCCTCCAGCCACCCACCACGTAGCCGACTGAGGCCTCTCAGTCGGCCGAGCACTGAAAACTTGCAGTGAAGCTGAGGATGTGTCTCCGACTAAGAGGCCTCAGTCGGTTACGTTGGGTAGAAGATTGGTGTGCCGGCGTCTGGGAGCAATCTGCGCGATCAAGATGGCGGCGGTTACAGAAAAATGTCTAAGCCTGAAAGCCAAACTGTTTGCTTCATGAGCAGCCCGTTTCGCTTATTCGTGCTGCTTTACCGCTGACGAAGATCTTCTTTACTTATTTCACCGGGCTGAATCAGTGGTAGCTACGATTTCGAATCGTATTTGCAAAGAATGAACAAAGGAGATGGACCGCCAACGACCGGAGTGGTGATTCGGTAAACTGATACTTTGTTGGTCTGTTTTCTATTTTTCTTACTGATGTGCTTGAGTCATGCGTTGTTGCTTGAAAAATTCCTTGTGGATATTTGCGTTCCTGTTCGCTGTGACTACTCATGCGTTTGCTGAAACGCATCTGTTCATCTTGTCCGGCCAATCGAATATGGCAGGTTTAAAAGAAGCTCGAGAGAATTCTTTTTTGCCGGAACTCAACAAGCTATTACCTAATGCGGATATCCAGCACATCAAGGTCGCGATAGGTGGAAGGCCAATTCGGTTGTGGGTGGCCGAATGGGATTCAATCGCGGAACAACGCGGGCTTAAGGCACTGAACCAAAAGCCGACGTTCTATTCCCAAATCATTGACGCCTATCAAGAGAAATTCCCGGGTGACGAGAAGCCCGACACGGTCACATTCCTCTGGATGCAGGGTGAGAAAGATGCGAAGACGAATCTCGACGCAGCCTATGAGGAGAGTTTAAAGCAACTAATCGGCAATCTTCGCCGCGACCTTGACGCGCCCAACATGAACGTCGTCATCGGTCGCATCAGTGACCATTCTCCCGGTGAGTCGATGCAATCAGGGTGGGATCATGTGCGGCAAATACATGTGGATGTCGCCCAGTCCGATCGGCATGGTGCGTGGGTGGATACTGACGACTGCAACAACAAGACCAAGAGCGGCAAGCCGAACAACGACCTGCACTACACCGCCGAAGGCTACGACTTGTTCGGCCGCCGGCTTGCCCGCCAAGCGGTCCGTCTCATCAAGGGGGAAGAACCAGCGGAAAACGGTCGGCCTGAGTAGATCGAGACCGGTACTCACGTCAGGCCATTACACGTGCACCAGTGCTATCGAGTTAGGCACACAGTCGACACATTAGGTAAACAATGGAATCGAGTCGGTCCACCAAAATGGGGACCCAAAGAATCCATAATCAATTCTCTCGTTTCGCTTTCGATACGAAGCTCTTATGCGAAAACCGTGTGGTTTTGGTGAAACGACTCGGAATTTCCCGGTGGCGCGAACGCAATCGCTTGACGGTGCGTAGCCAGGCAATAACAATTCGTACAGTCTTTGGTCGGACCGATTAGTTGAATTGAGACGTTTTACATAACGTCACGAAATCTCTTTTACCCTGCGTGTCTACTGATCTTGTCCTCTTACCGGCCATTAACGACTTGCCTTCTGCTGGCGACCATGTTGCTCAGCAACGTCGCTGGGTGGATGCATGTCGGTTGCTGCGACGCAGAGTCCGGTAATTCGGGTGCGAATCACGCGAGCGTCACGGCCCAGGCTTCTTGCTGCAGCCACTGCCATTGTCATGCGGGACACCAATCCAGCGGATCCGCAGCTGACGATTCGTCGAATCCAGATCAAGAATCGACTCCTCACGATTCCGAATCGTGCCATGTGTGCCAAAATTTGTTCGCATCCCGGCATGCGGTTCTGACATCCAGCCCGACGGTAGTTTGGGAACCGTTGGCTATCGATTGGTTGCGCCCCGAGCTTTGTGAAGTCTCGATTGAACCAGTCTTTCTGAGCGGACTTTCTGTCCGAGGACCACCGAACGTTTAAAGACGTTCGTTGTTTTTCTGTGGCATAGGCTTCTCGCCTGTGGTTGCGCGATGCACGGGCTAGAAGCCTATGCCACAACCTCTTGGATTCCTCGTACCGAAGGTGCGCTCCCATGGCAATTGTCCATGCTGCGCCCGACGAGCAAGGTTGGTTGTCGCGTTTGATGACGACTGATTTTTGCCCGTGGGCGAATCGTTTCGTTTATTGGCTGAAAGAACCCGTTGGCTGGTTCGCGTTGGCGACCGCCGTCAGTGTCATGATCGGGCTTTACTTCAGCCCCATCGGCTGGACGTTGGCCGCGTCGCTCACCGCGATCATGGTCACCGGCATGGCATGGCCTTGGGTCGCTGTTCGTGTGACGCAGTGCACGCTGAAACCGGAGACCGACGCGGTCCATGAAGACACACCGTGCAAGATGGTAATGAGCGTTCGCAATCGCATTCCGATTCCCGTTTGGGGACTTGCGATCGAAGGTTATCTCGATTGCGACGCGGACGGCAATGCGAAACCAACCGTTGCTCTGGCCTGCGTTCCGCCGCTTTGCACGGCCGACTACCGAGTCGACGTGACACCGTCGCTGCGTGGGCATTATCCGACCAGCAAACCACAGGTCACCTGCTCGTTCCCGTTCGGAATTTGGACCGCGCGGCGTCCGATGAAAGAGATTCAACCGTTGACGGTTTGGCCCAAACTCTTTGCGATTCGCGGAGTATTGCCGATTATCGGGCAAACGAATTCGGACCAAGGCGAGGGAAGTCGTGGTGGTCGCAGCGGAGACTTTGTGGGCGTGCGTGAATTCCGCCGTGGTGATTCAGCCAAACATGTCAATTGGATCGCATCGGCACGATCAGACTCTTTGATCGTGACCGAGCGAGGTGGGCCGCAATCGGTCACGCTAGACGTTTCGATCGACACCAACAGTCATGGCAATCGCGAATCGTTGGCCCGCCGCATCCGGGTCGCAGCCAGCGTTTTGTCGTCGCTGCATCAATCCCGGATCACAACCCGGGCTTGCGTCGGAAACAGGCGATTGACGTGCAAACACGATGCCCACGCTCGGCGTCAAATGCTCGATGCTTTGGCCAGCGTCCCCGTTGAGGGCGAGTCGTGTGAGCTCGATCAACGAATCAGTTCTCACGCGAGTGTAACGATCTCAGGCAAATCGTCCGGTTGCGTTTTTATTCGCATTGCCAATCCGATGGGAGGCCGCCGCGCCGGTGGAGTGGTTCGCGAGATCATGATTGGCCCGCGTGACGATTTGGCCGCCGCGATGTCCACGTTGTGGAAGGAGGTGCGTGATGCCGACGTTGCCGCTTGAACGCAAGACAACCGAAACGATCGTGTTATCGGTGCTGTCGATCACGGCAGTGGCGGCGCTGCGAATCGGCGTCGAACCGCGGACGTTGTTCATTGCTGAGATGTCAACGATCGCGGTCCTCTTTATCGCGGCCATGTTTGTCGCGAAGAGCAACAAGACGGTCGCACAGACTACGGTCGCCATCGCGATACCGATCTCGCCCATCCTTTTCGCAATCATCGCGCGAGCCACCGGGTCTCCGATTGCCTTCGAGATGACAGCACTCACGACATTGGGCTCGGCGTCATTGGCAATGACACTGGGAAACGATCGCACGCGAGCGATGTCGTTGATCGCGTCGGGATTCTTAACGCTGTTCGCCGTCGCGATATCCGACAGCAAATATGCCGTGCTGTTGGCGATTACTTGGATGGCCGTGTGCGTCTGGCACTTGGTTGCCAATCACTGGGAACGACTCGAACTGTGTGCTGCCCACCACGTGCGCCGCGGATCCGGCGTTCGGCCGGTGTCGGTGCTCGCTGCGATCGCGATCTGCATCGTCAGTGGATTGGTCGTGAAAGATCGATTCGGTGACTCGCAGCGTTTTGAATTCGGAATCATGCCCACCAGCGGCGGGACGCAGTGGTCCGATCCGGCCGCCCGTAGCGGCGTTGGCACCGGCGATGCCGCGATCGCGGCCAAGGACCATGCGGAGTCGTTTGGTGCGGTGGAGTCCGATCTGTTTTTGGAATCGACCGAATCGACCTTGTTCGACATGTTCAGCGATTCGATTGGCGAACCCAAGAAGAAAAACAAGTGGGAACGACGCCAAGGAATGACGGCCGACCAAGTCCTGGAGGCTCACGCGAAGACATCCAAAAGTGAGAAGGGCGGCAACTCGTTTTCAACCGACCGGATGCCGGCAAAGAAACACCTGGATCTGAATGACGCGGCGGAGCGTGCGGTAATCCAGTGGGCGGGCCCGACGGGAATCCGGTTGGCTATGAATCGCTACGACACTTTCGACGGCGTGGATTGGACGAATGAGGCAATGCATCGCAATGAAAAGTTGACACGGCGTGAGATTGCGGAAGCCGTTTGGTTTTGCGATCCGGCGGCGGGACCTTTGTCAGGATCGACAACCGAAGTGAACTTATTGAAAGTGCTGCGACTGGATTCCACGCGGTTGCCCACGCCAATGTTGGCGTCGGCTTTGCATATCAAAGACGTCGATCGCCAGGACTTTTTTGCGATCGATGACGACGGTTCGTTTTTCATGCCGGGCCGCGAGAAGGTGCCGCAATTGACGGTCGTCAATATCGCAGCAACGACGGTGATGGAAGATGAATTGTGGGACAGGCTTCCAGAAACAACTCCAACCGTCGAGCGGGAGGGCGCGGCTCCCGCCAAGCCTTCGATGCCTTCCATGATGGAATTGATTCAGAAAGAGATAGAACTGATTCGGCGGGAGCCTCATCCTCCCGGGGATCATACATACCAACAGCTTCGATCGATCGTCGAATATCTACGAACCGAATTCACCTTCGATCGTTCGGCCGAGAACTCTTCATCAGCCCCGATCGAAACCTTCCTGCAGACTCGTCACGGTGGCGACCACCTATTCGCGACCACCGCGGCGTTGATGGCACGCGAGATCGGGTTGCAGTCACGATTGGTGACCGGATTCTACGTTCGACCGTCAGCCATCGACATCGCGGCGCGACATGCCAACGTGTTGCCCGAAGACGTTCACGTTTGGGCAGAAATCCGATTGGACGACGGTCGCTGGTTCGAGATCGAACCGACGCCGGGATACCGAGAGCCGATCTACACGCCATCGGTTTGGCTGGTTGCCTCCCAATTTGCGGCGGCAAAATGGCCCCATGCGTTGGGACTTTTGGCCGTAGCCTGCTTCCTTTTTGCGACGCGATTGTTCTGGATCGAACTCGGACTCAGCGTGTTGTATCCGATCGGCGCGATCGTGTGGCCACGCGGCCGCATGTCGTTGGCGATGCGGGTTTTGCAAACGCGAGCCAAATACGCCGGATGCCCTCGTGTGGCGGGACGACCGCAACGCGATTGGTTACTGGCGATCACATCCACCCACGATCAATTACGCGAGTCCGCTCGCCGTTTTTGCGACGCCGCCGATCACGCCGCGTTCGCCGGCGACGACAACCGATTCCACGAACACACTGTTTCCAAAGAGCTGATGATGAATCTGAAAATCCACGTCCTTCGGCAATTGACGATTGAGGCCAACGCATGAACACGCTCGAACATCCTCCTCAGGTCGAAAGCGTCCGCGAAACGCTCGATGACCTGCGACGCCGACTCAATGGCGTCCTGTTGGGCAAGACGGATGCCGTTGAATTGGTCATTGCGTGCTTGCTAGCCCAAGGTCACCTGCTACTGGATGATCTTCCGGGAACAGGCAAAACGACACTCGCCAAAGCGATCGCGGGTTGTCTTGGTGGCAAACTCGCGCGAGTCCAATGCACTCCCGATTTGTTGCCATCGGACGTGACCGGGTTCAACATGTTTAACCAGAAGACGCGCGAGTTTGAATTTCACGCGGGTCCGGTGTTCTCGGATGTCTTGTTAGCCGATGAACTCAACCGCACAACGCCGCGGACACAGAGCGCATTGCTCGAAGCGATGGCCGAACGGCAGGTCACGATCGATGCGGTGCCGTATACGCTTTCGAAGACGTTCTTTGTGATCGCTACACAGAACCCAATCGACTCGCACGGGGCGTATCCACTTCCCGAAGCACAGTTGGATCGATTTACGATCAAGCTAAAAATCGGATACCCCGATCGAGCATCGCAAATCGACATTTTGGAAGCGGCGTCGCGTGCGGCGTCGTCCTCCGAAAGTTCGCCATCGGTTTTGTCGTTGACTGAACTTGCGCGAATCCAAGAAGAGGTGCGAACGATTACGGTGCATCCACGTGTGCGAGAGTACTTAGTCGATTTGGTCGAAGCGACTCGCGAGGACTCGGCGATTCAATTGGGTGTTAGCCCGCGAGGCATGTTGTTGTGGCAACGAATTGCACAAGCGTGGGCAATGTTACAAGGCCGTAACTTTGTGACGCCCAGCGATGTGCTGCATGTGGCACGTCCGGTGTTGTCAGTGCGTCTGTTAACGACAAACGATGATGTCGACGCAGTGATCAACCGTTTGCTCGACACCGTTCCCGCACCGGAGTACCGATGATGATTTTCTTGGGTAACAAGCTTCATCTTCACCCTCCCGTCGGGAGGGTGAAGGGCAACATTGGAACGCTATCGAAACTTTTGGCGAGTTTCGCATTGCTCTTCCTTCTCGGCTGCACGCCGTCCACGGAACCCAAGACGTCGCATTTTGAACACGATCATGTGATTGCACCGCACTGGCCAAGTGATCTGTCCGACGCGGCGACAAAAATCCGCGATCGGCTCGCGTGTTTAGAAGATTGCCAATTGCCTGAACCTGATGGTCATGATCACTCTCACGACCACGAAAGCGATCCTTGGGCCGAAATCACTGAAATCGTTTCTTGGATTCCCGAAATCGCCGCCGACACGAACCTGGCCGAAGCCGATTGGGTGCCGATTTACAACGCCACCGAATCTCTTACGGCTAACTTGCAATCAGCCGGTGGAAGCCTGACCGATCAAAACCGCCAGCAACTGGAATCACTTTGCAAATTGGTTGACGACGCAGTGAACAAGATCCCCGAACAACTGCCCCACTTGGCAAAGGGAAACTCATGAGTCAATCCGTTTCGATGATGCTGGCCGGCGGACTTATTCGCGTCCTGCAAGGTTTTGCGCAAGCCGCGCCGACGCTGTTGGTTGGACTGCTGATTGCGTCGATCTTGCGATATTACCTCGGTGCCACCGGCACACGACGTCTGTTCGGCGGCGACCAATGGCGATCGCTTCCGCAGTCCTGGTTGGTCGGGATGCTGTTGCCAGTTTGTTCCATTGGCGTGCTGCCGATTCTGTTCGAAATGCGGCGAGCAAAAGTGAAACCCGGCGCGATGTCAGCGTTCGCACTGTCGGCTCCTTTGTTCAATCCACTCTCACTGCTTTATGGCCTGACGCTCAGCCGTCCGTTGGTAATCATCTTATTTGCACTCGGTTCACTGGTCGTCGTCACGGCCTTGGGTTTGTTCTGGGACATGTTCGCAAAACACAAGGCATCCAGGGAGGGCAAGGCTCCCGCCGAGCCAATCACCGCCGACCACCTGATTGGACTTCGACGTGTTTTCGCAACGATGGTTCATTTCGCACGCGAGGCCACCGGCGTCACGATGCTGGTCGCTTTGGTCGCCTTGTCGGGACTTGCCCTTCTAGCCGCCGTGCTGCCATACGGTGCAATGCAACACTCGGTTGAGCGAGATGATTGGTGGGCGCCTCTCAAAATGTTGTTTGTTGCCGTTCCGGTATACGCGACGCCGATGTTGGCGATGAGTCAAATGGGGATGATGTTCCAACATGCTAATTCACCGGGTGCGTCGTTCACGTTGTTGATCTTAGGCGCGGGCATGAACTTCGCAACGCCGCTGTGGTTCGGCCGTCATTACGGTTGGAAGGCCGCGTCGATGTGGTTGGCGTCTTTGTTGTTGATTGTGTTGGGTCTGTCTTACGCGATCAACAAACCACTCGTTCCACCCGGCGTCGAACCGGCCGGTCACACGCACGCTTTCGACATCTACGCCAACCCGTTGTCTGCCTATCACACCATCAATCTGACAACGATCAGCGAGATGGTGACGAAGGAATTGGACGTCAGCATTGTCGCTTCGTTGATCGCTCTCGGAATTGTCGCCATGTTCGGGCTGCTGTTTCGAATACTGAAGATCGACGAAGCGTCCTTGATCGCCAGTGCGAAGGCGGGTTCGTTTGCTTCGTCGATGCAAACCGAAGACGCCGCTCCGCGACAAGGTCTTGACATTATCGTGCCGCCGGGCGTGATCGGAGCGACCATGTTGACCGGCTTGGTCGCCTTGAGCGTCGTCGCATGCTACGCGTATTACCCCTCGCCCGACGAATGCCTCGACGAAATCGGAATGGCTCGCGCCGAGTGTTTGTCAGCCGCCAACAGTGGCCAGGTCGATCACGCATTGTTTTGGTTGCCGGTATGGGAAGATTGGAGTCGCCGATTGGAAGTCGGCACCTTCATCCGGGCCGGCGAGGTTCGGCCCTATCAACGGATGCAGGGTTATCTGATCCGCAAAAAGCTGGAATTGCTCGAACACGAACTCGAGCACGACCCGTTCGAACCCGATGAGACCAAGCGGGTTGTATCGGATATTCTGGGTACCAATTCCCGCTGGGTTCGCTCGTTTCGTCGCGATCGGTAGGTTTGCCTTGTACTCAGGCCCAGCTTGGGTACGAGCGGGAAAGCATCCGAACAGGCACTCGAAGAAGCATGACGGTATTTAGGCAGACCTCACGAATACGGATCTTCCCGCTGTTCATTGCCGCGAGTTTGCTCGTGGGCTGGTTCATCCCTGAATTTTATGCGTGGACCGACTCCGACCAGAGTCGGCCATCGCCGCTATTGTGGAAGGTACCGCTTGGCTCGGCGATTGCTTCGTCGGTATTTTGCATAGCTCTGCCGTGGTTACTGATCACGAAGAAGCCGTCGAGCGACACCCCACGGACGCCGATGCGATTCTCGGTTCGCACCATGCTGCTGGTGACCGCCGGTGTGGCAATGACGATTCCTTTGTTTACCAAGTTCCCGCTTGTGTTCAGTGGGATCATTTGCGCCGCCGCGTTTATATACCTCATCGCGTTCTGCGTAAGAAATCCTCCGCATCGCATGGCTGGTGCCGCTTTGGTAGCGTGCCAAGTGTTGCCGTATGCCTGGGTGGTCGGGTACGACGAACTCGACCGGCTCTTGCCCGAATTGGTGGTGTTTTTTGCAGGCATGCCAGCCATTTTTCCAGCGGCATTGATCAGCCAGTTGTTTGGGCAGCATTTTTTAGAATCACAATGGCTGATGTATCTGTTGACTGCACTTGAGCTGGTGGTCGGCATCTGGGTGATTGGCCTGGGCCCGAAACGATCAATCGCGTACCTGATTTTGGTGATGCACTTGTCCGCCGTCGGTTCTTTGGGGTTTTACATGATGTGCATCGCATGAATGGATGTGTATCTGATTTCGAGACGCAGCTTTTGCAATGCGGCAGCGGGAGTCTCCAGGAGCGGGAAATTTCAAGTGTGCAGTGCTGAAATTGCTTTCAGATTTGGCCAGCAGAGCCTGCCTTTTGTCGCTTTCCCACCTTGTGAACAAGGTGAACGCATTACGGCGATTCGCGGGGTGTCTTTGCTTTCGTTTCGTTCCTTCGGATTGTTTTCCCATGATTGCAACTAAGGATCATATGGCTGGCGAATTGAGATTGGTGTCATCTATGACAGGAAATCTGCAGGAGCTATCTGTTCGCAGTCAAATGATCGGTCACTGGCGGCGATTTCAACGGAGCCGCGTCCCTGCTTCCAAATCGAACGTGCTGCTGCGAAAATCGTCTAGATGACTGAGCCGGTATTCCAGCAGATCGACCAGATTTTTAACGAAGCATCCCGACAGGTATTCGCGTCGCTCGCTCGTGCACTACGTGATCTTGATTTGGCGGAAGATGCGATGCAGGAGGCTTTTGCAACCGCGGCGGCACAGTGGCCTCGTGAAGGCATACCCGAGAATCCGGTCGCTTGGCTGATCACAACTGGGCGATTCAAAGCAGTTGATACGATTCGCCGCCGCGAAAAGTTAAAGGAGATCAGTCCCGATGTTGCCCTGCGGATGCAACAAGTCGCCGGCGCGAACGCTTCGCGTGCCGTAACCGAGATCGAAGATGACCGGTTGCGATTGATCTTCACCTGCTGTCACCCCGCGATCGATTTGAAGGTTCAAGTTCCACTTACACTTCGCGAGGTTTGTGGCCTCACAACTGACGAGATTGCTCGGGCGTTCCTGACAACGCCAGCAACAATGGCGCAGCGAATTGTTCGTGGTAAGGCGAAGATCCGTGATGCGGCGATTCCATTTGTCATCCCTGACATCGCTGAATTGCCTGAGCGTCTTGATTCGGTGCTTTCGGTAATCTATCTGATCTTCAACGAAGGCTACTCCGCATCGAGCGGGGATTCGATCACGCGAGCCGACCTGTCGAGTGAAGCCATTCGGCTGTGCCGATTGGTGCTTCAGTTGATGGAGGACCCCGAAGTGATGGGATTGCTGGCGATGATGCTAATTCATGAATCCCGTCGCGAAACACGTCAGACTCCTGCTGGCGACATTGTCCTGCTTGAGGATCAAGATCGTGGCCGATGGGATCGAGGCTTGATCGCCGAGGGACAGCGACTGATCGAGCGTTCACTCGCAACACGTCGGTTTGGCTTTTACACAATCCAAGCCGCAATTTCGGCTGTGCATGCTGACGCAGTAAATGCAGACAGCACTGATTGGAATCAGATCGTCTCGCTCTACGACGTGCTGTTTCGGATTGAACCCACGCCGGTCATCGAGCTCAATCGAGCCGTTGCTGTGGCTATGCGAGACGGACCCGAATTCGGGCTAAAAATCATCCAAGCGATTCTGGATCGCGGTGACCTCGAAGGCTATTCACTGGCTCATTCCGCCCGAGGTGAACTGCTGCGGCGGGTCGGACGCAAGCCGGAAGCGATTGAAGCCATTGAAAAGGCGTTGTCGCTTACTAAACAGGCATCCGAGAAGCGTTTTCTATCGGCGAAATTGCAAGGATTGCGGGAGGCATGAATTCAGGCTCGTTGTCCCGTACGACTTTTTTGGAAAATGTCCAAACGGCTGTCGATTCGTCGTGTCGCCATTCGACTAGATGGCACAAACTCGAAAAACAACGCGATTTGGGAGAACGACATGAAGTTCATTTGTCTTGGCTATTCGGATCATTCTAAGTTCGAAGCGATGACGGAGGCAGAAATGGGTGAGTTGATGGAAGAATGCTTTGCCTACGACGATGTCCTGCGACAGGGTGGTCACTTCGCAGGTGGCGAAGCTTTGCAAGCCGCTGACCAAGCGGTCACGTTGCGGTATCGAGACGGAAAAACCGAAGCGACGGACGGGCCGTATGCGGAAACGAAAGAGCAGCTCGGTGGCATTCTGATTCTCGAAGCCGACGACATGTCGCACGCTGTGGAATTGATGTCGAAGCATCCAGGAGTCAAGGCCGGACCCTTTGAGATACGCCCTGCCGACGAGACTATCAACGCGATGATCGAACAACGAAATCAAGCCGCTCGATAACCTTCAGAAGCAAAGAAAGAAACAATGAGAGTCATGGTCATCGTGAAAGCTTCCCCCAGTTCTGAAGCAGGCGAGTTGCCTAGCACGGAGTTGCTTGAAGCAATGGGCAAGTACAACGAGGAACTTGTCAAAGCTGGCATCATGAAATCGGGTGACGGCTTGAAGCCGAGTTCCACGGGCTTGCGAGTTCGCTTCCGTGGCGACGAGCGAATCGTGTCAGATGGACCGTTTGCGGAAACATCTGAATTGATTGCGGGCTACTGGTTGTGGGAGGTCGCTTCGATGGACGAAGCCGTCGAGTGGGTGAAGCGATGTCCCAATCCGATGAAAGAAGAGTCGGACATCGAAATTCGCCAGTTCTATGAAATGGAAGATTTCGCAGCCAGCGATCCCGATGGTAAGGTGGCCGTGCACGAAGAGGAACTGCGCACATCTGTCGTGATGCAGGACAGCACGCTCGCTCCATATTTGTTTTTCGCAGGCCGCTGTGAAGAAGCACTTGAGTTTTATAAGCATGCTCTCGGAGCAACCGTTGCGATGCTGATGCGTTACAACGAAAGTCCTGACGCCATTCCCGAGGGGATGCTCCAAAACGGATTCGAAAACAAAGTGATGCACGCTACCGTCCACATCGGCAAGTTGATTGTCATGTGTTCCGACGGGTGCGATGATAAATCAACGTTTGACGGATTTCGCCTGGCACTTTCGCTTCCTTCGGCAGATGTCTGCACTCGCGTGTTCGATTCGCTTGCAGAGGACGGTAAAGTCGACATGCCGCTCACCAAGACGTTCTGGTCACCGCTTTACGGAATGGTCACAGACAAGTTTGGCCTGGGCTGGATGGTGATGGTGTCCGGCGAACAATCTTGCAGCTAAGTTGCAGAACATCAAGCAATGAACGAGAACGAAAAGGAAATGGATCGAATGCGACAAACAATCACGCCTTGCCTATGGTTCGACAATAACGTCGAGCAAGCGGCGGAGTTCTATACGTCTGTGTTCGAGGATTCGAGAATCCTGCACAAGATGATCGCTCGCGATGACTGGCCGGGCGGCAAGGCTGGAGACATCATCCTTGTCGAGTTCGAACTGAAAGGTCAGTCCTGTCAGGCACTCAATGGGGGACCTAGCGAGCCATTCAATGATCGGGTATCGCTATCGGTTAGTTGTAAAAATCAAGCGGAGGTCGACCGCTATTGGGATGCGCTCACCGCTGACGGTGGTGAGCCGATCATGTGTGGCTGGCTGAAGGATAAGTACGGAATGCGATGGCAGATCGTGCCAGAAGAGTTCTATCAATTGGTCAACGACAAAGACCTTGAAAAGTCTCGTCGCGCGATGCAAGCGATGACGCAAATGGTGAAGCTGGATATCGCAAAACTCAAACAAGCCCATCAAGGTCAATGATGAACGGTTCAAGAAAACTGCGTACAACGGGATGGGTTTTAAGTGTTCTTATCTCACTGTTTTTGATCGGCGCGAGCGCGAGCGGGAAATTTATTTCGTGGGAAGGTAAGACCGAAATGTTTGCCGAGTTGGGATGGGATGAAACTCTCATTTACAAGATCGGTATCGTCGAGGTAGTCATCGCGGTCCTGTTCTTGGTTCCACGTACTGCCTTCGTCGCTTCGGTTTTATTGGCGGCTTACCTAGGCGGGGCGACGGCGACGCATGTCCGGGTGGGAGACCCATTCTACTTCCCCATCCTATTGGGGGTTCTAGTTTGGATTGCTCTCGGTCTCCGGCAACCTGAGATATTCCGTCTTGCAATCGGCAAACCACACCAACCGACAAACACCGAGGCATGACATGAAATACATGTTGTTGATCTATTCTGCGGAAGACAACTGGACGGAAGTCGAACGCGAAAAGTGCATGATCGAGTCGATGGCTATCTGTAAGGAATTGGAAGCGGAAGGCAAGTGGATCGCTTCGTCGCCACTGCACTCGATCGAAACGGCGACCAGCGTCCGGGTACGTGACGGTCGAAGGCAGATCACTGACGGTCCCTTCGCCGAAACGACCGAACAACTTGGTGGCTACTACATCATTGATGTGGAGGATCTCGATGAAGCCATTGCGATCGCTGCCCGGATTCCGCCAGCAAAAAAGGGCACGGTCGAAATTCGTCCGGTCTTTCCATTGCCCGAGATGCCGCAATCGATCGCCGCACAATAACGCTAGAAAATACCACAACTCTAGGAAATACCACGGCGTATTGAAATCGTTTTCGATGATGATATCGGCGTTTGCAGGCCGAGCAGGCTCAGCCACCGCGTGCTTGTCGCTGTGCATATCGCCTTGACGGGAACCATAATATTTCGGAGTCGAAACGTGATTCACGACGCTGCCGCAGCGATCGTAAATCAGATCGTCGTCGGCATGCGCCCGAATACATCTTTGTCGATTGGGGCTTCTGACTGAGTACTCGCCAGCACGGCGGTTTGTGCTTCAAGCCAATGTTGTAGGTCATCGTGGATGATCAACTTCACGTTACTCACGCCTCGCATCGTGTACTGGAACGACTTTCCGACCAAGTACCATCGTCTCGACTCGATGTGGACGTCGTTGTAGGGGATCAGTAGCCGCGGATGGAAAAGACAGAATGGAGCCATTAGCTTTAGAGCGATCCCTTTACGTGTTACACCGACGGTAGCGATCCCTTTATATGAGTTCCATCCGATGTGACCGGCAACCAGAATCACTGTCTGCATGTTTCGTGATGCAATGCAGTTCGTTTGGTCGACAACGCCATAGACTCGGGAAAGGCGAGACCACCGCCGGGCGTTCAGTTTCCACATCAAGCATACCAATCCGATTGGCAGACTGAAGCTGACTAGATGAAAGATTGTTTGGCCGATCATATCCTTTCCTCCGGTGCGTTGGCTTGTTCGTACCGCTCGAGCTCATGGGCGACTTGACGCAAGTTCCGCTCGACGGATTGAGGTGATTGATTGGGGAAGACCGGTAGGTCCTCGATCGCCACACCCATTCTGGCCAAGGCGAATCGCCATTGATCGGCTTCGCCGGCGTTGTTCATGATCGGTGACGGACGACGTAGAAACAATTTTGCGATCCGTGGCGACATGGCCGATGCTTGTGGCCCCAAACGAATGAGTGCCGCGCGGATGCCGGCGACCAACGAGCGTCGATCACGCCAGTGCGGTAAATCAATCGCGGCGTCGAGAATTTCATCGAGCTTGGGCAGCGCACGATCGGGGCCCCAGTCGGCCAGGGTCGCGATCAGCGGTGCCGCTTCTTGATAAATCTCAGGCGAGTTCCAAATCGCGAGATACGTTGGATCAGGTTCGGCAAACGTTCCTGGTGGATAACTCGCCAGTCGCTCAGCCAACCAATGACGCAGGCTTGCCGAAGTATGCCCCATACCAATTCGCTTCACGTATGCATCACGCATTACAACGGGCGTCTTGTCCTTTGAGAAGACGTTTTTGATCTGCTTGTCGATGTCGGTAATGCGATCATCGGCGACAATCCTTGCGACCAGAATGCGGTCGCTATCTTTTGCGTCGAAGAAGAACAAGCCGAGGTGGCGACGTGCCAGATCGAGCTGGGCGGTATTTGCCGTAGGATTATTGAGTGCCTGTGTGGCTTGATCCCGCAGCAATTCCAGTGACTTCGCGTCACAGGGCGGCACACGGAACTTGATCGCTTGCAGCAAAGCGGCTTCCGGTTCAAGCGACCGTTGGCCAGACTCCAACACCTGTCGCCCAATGTGGAAGGAACTATTGCCCGTCATCTTTGCGCGAAAGCCGAAGTAAAACATGCGAGCCGGAATAGCCTGTTTACGGTAACTTGCGCGATAGCGAACCGTGCCTTGTGCGTCGCGAATCGTGACTCGCCGAAGCGTGGAAATCGGTGGACGCCTCTCGTTTTGAATGCGGATCACCCAATCGGCAGCCTTCGCGTCGACGGGAGTGACTTTTCGCAGTCGCTCAAGTCCAGCCAGCCGCACCGCCCAATCCGCCTCCACCGCTTTGGATGCCGCGATCAGCTTTATCCCACGGTTGGCTTGAACCAACGGTGGATACTCGCGAACAATTTGACCTGGCTTTGTCGGGAAGATGCCCACCGATGGATCTGTTTTCGCTGACACCAAAGCGAAGCCGGCTGAGTGTTCGCGTTGCGTTGATTTACCACGCCCGGCGGTTAGCGTGGTTAGGCTTTGCACCGATGACGAATCGAGCAGCGCGAGACTCAAGTAGTCGCATTCGGGTTCGTGGCGTTGATCGGGACTTTCAAGGCGTACATGCCCGTCAAGCTCGATAGTTTGTTCGAGTAGTACGTCGGGCAACTCTTCCGTCTGGTACGCAGCGATCGCCTTCAAACGAAATGGCTGCATGACAGCCCAGCCCAGCAACAACGCGATACCCAATGCCACCGCAGTAGCCGTCATGGGCGAGGAGATGGGCAACAGGCGCCGGACAATGGCCGTCACGGCCAAGTAGACAAACAACGTGGGAGCGAGCGTTAGAATTAGGCCCGGCACGATTAGTAGAAAATACCCAAGCACCACCAGATCGGGAGCGACGATCGCTAGCCCAGCCAGAATGCCGGTGATGACAAGAGCATATTTCATCCGCAAATTCGTTACAACGAGTAGGTTCGGCTCAATTAACCGTTCAAATCCCGATCGTCCATCGCTTGAAACCATCACGAGCAGAGACCACTCCGAAATCTAGCTTGCCCGAAGCCGAAATGGCTGAGTTTTCCGCTTCTCGATTTTCCCAATAGTTTTCGTTAAACAGACGGACCGTGTAGGCCAACGCTGCACGTCCTCGTAGCTGTCCCAGTTTCTTCGACGCATTCGTCATGCTTCCAATCGGAAACTCGGTTTCCCCGATGGGCAAGTAACCCAGGTCCGCGTTCGCGACTGCCTATTCCGCATCCAGCTTTCCAAACAGCGTGACCTGATGACCGCGGTTTCGTAGTTCTTTCCCGAGAGGAAGGATGTATTGAGATGACCTGTCGTCGCAGGACAAACCAGTCCGAAATGTTCATCAGCAATATCCCTGCTTATCGTTCTGGCTCCCCTGCGCGGGAATGTAGATCCGAGGGCTGCATGATCTAGATTTACTGACGGCCAAGCAAGGCTTTCATCGGATAGGTGGATGCGGGTTATCGTGAAGTCTGCTGTTCGCTTTACTGAACGTCGAATGGAATGCGACAAAAGTTGCTTTCCAGGTCAACTCATCGGCTGGCTGGTATGTGGACCTGGCCAGTGTGTGGACTCTGTGTGATTTGATTCCGGCATCCGTTGTTGAGAAAGTTAAGACTGATGGACGCGTTTGAGCAGATTTGGGAATCGTCGCGGACGAATTCATTTTCGTGGGGCTACCCGGCAGTGGTGTGGGCGGGCGTTGGTGTGCTCGTTGCATTGTCACTGATTCGGAAAAACATCCTTCGCCGGATGTTAAAAGTGGTTTCGATCTTTGGCTTAGCGATGATCGCAGCGCAGTGGTCTTCGTCCGGCATTGAAGAAAAGTGGCGGATCCGACGTGAGTGGGCCGACACGCATCCGGCCGAGATGACCCAGCAAGGATACGAAGGCTTGACTGTTGACGGTGCCAATCGAGCACTCGGTCCTCTCATCTACGGCTTTCAGGCCTTCTTGATTTTCATCGCGGTCGCCGCGGTCCTGTTCGTGATCCGTACGGTGACTCGCAAGCAACCGACCAGCCCTCCGGTCGAAGCCCCACCGGAAGACGAAGCCAGGGCGGCAAAGAATTCTCCCGTCCCTGACAACCCGTATCACCCGCCAGCAGATCCGACCTAGAAAATTCCTCAGCCAAATCTAAGGGGGTAGAAGGCAATGTTGGCGCATGCATTTTGCCACCGTCCACTTTGATCTCGCCGCGTTGGTGGCTTTGCTTCCGGGACTGATAGAAGGGTGAAGCGACGTAGTGGATCTTGTTAAAGATCCCTCCCGCATGAGATCTTTACCAAAATCCACTACAATTGGTTCATGAACAAACGCGATCATCTGCGGCGGCTTGAACCGGAGAGCTACCGGGGCACCGCAGTCGTACACTGGATACTGACAACGCGAGATCGGGAGACCGGCTGGTTAGACGTGCGGTTCTACTACCGGTTTCGCGAACTTCTGACACACGCCGCGTTTCGTTACGGCTTTGCTTGTCCGATCTTTTGTCTGATGCCAGATCATATGCACATGGTTTGGATGGGCTTGTTTGAGCAGTCAGATCAACTCCTTGCGATGAGGCACTTTCGTAAGTCAGTGAACGAATCGCTTCGTCGAATCGACTACGAATTGCAGGATCAAGCGTTCGAGCATGTTGTTCGTGAAGAAGAGCGACTGAGTGAGGAGCTGCACACGCTGTGTAACTACATCGCCCGCAATCCCGAACGTTCCGGTTTGGTTGCCGATGACAAGTACGCAACCTATCCGTACACGGGTTGCCTAATTCCAGGCTACCCGTCGCTTCGTCCGTTCGCGGCGACGTACTGGGACGAGTTCGATCGAACCGTGGCGTTCCTACGTCGCGAAGGCCTTTTCCAAAAACCCAAACGCAATCGTAGTGGAGGTTGTTAAACCTCCCGCCTGCCATGCCGAGACCAGTCCATCAGCAAAGGATCTTTAACAAGATCCACTACGAAAACACACGAGAAAAATGTACATCGTTTCAGTCTTAGTAAAAAACGGGTGCAGGTTGTTCTGCTACTGGCGTCCGCGTCCTTCAACACGTTGAGCAAATGCTTGTCGACTAAAAGCCGTTTTCGACGACGACTTCGTCAAGCGGGAGTTGGCCATGCTTTGGCCATGCTTCTTTGGTGCCTTTGCCGATCGCGACCATCGGTCCCATGACGTGGTCGTCCGGGAGGTTGATCAGCTTGGCGACTTCTTCGATGTTGAAGCCGATCATGGGGCAGGACTGGTAGCCCATGCCTTGGGCGGCCAACATCATGGTTTGCATTGCCAAGCCAATCGAGCGTTGGGCTTCGTCGCGTTGCAGCCACTCGCGGCCCCAAGTGTCAATTGACACTGGGGAATGGGCCCATCCAGCCCACCAACATTTCGGCCACTTCCTTCGGCGCGTTCGCAAAATATCGCGAAGGCTCTTTCTGCCATGCCTTCATGTCGGCGGTGAACAGGACCAGCAGCGATGCGTCCGTCATCTGAGCTTGGTTGTTACCGAAGTCTTTGCGGATTTTCGCTCGCAGCTCGGGATCACGCAGGATGACGAAACGCCAGTGCTGGATGTTGAAGCTGGTCGGAGCCTGGATGGTGGTTTCGAGCAGCTCCTTTTCCTCCGCAGCCGTCATTTTGTAGTCGACGTCAAAGTGCTTGATGGCTCGGCGGTTGAAGATAGCAAGTTTTTGACTTGCATATCGGATGTCTCGAAGGTGGTTTGAGTTTTTGGAATCGATGGAACTGATTTGTACGGGATGTCTCTGGCTAGAGCGATAAGAGGAACGCTCGCCTTTTTTATCGGAGAACGCTCCGAGACTCCATCGCTTTCGGGCTGAATCGTACAGTGATCTTTGGCCGGGATCGCCTCAGGGCCCGATTTACTAGCGGTCTGAAAGTACTTTTCCAGAGAGCTTTCTAAAAAAGGCCTGCGAAAGGAGCAACGACGTTAGTCTTTCTCCGTCTTTGATAAACCACAAGAAAGACCGGCGTCAGTCACGAGGGCCAGCGTAGGCTTGTTCGTTTTGTCTGAACCGACCACGGAGTGTTCGGCCACAATGAGTTGCGGGAACCGAGCTTCGGAGATCTTGATGACTTGCTCGCTTCAACTTCCCTTTCCGCCGAACGACTAGACATCTTTCGTGTGACGATCGGCGGTCGCTCGAGTGAATGCGACGGCTGAACACTCGGGTATCGACTATGCGGTACCCTTTGGGACGTAGACCGAAAACGGTTTGTGCTGCACTCGCCGTGGCGTCTACTTGCGGGAATTGGTTTTCAGGCTGTTGGTTTTGTAATGACAGGCTGGAAGCCTATCCCACTTTGGGGGCTTTCGATTGCGTTCCAGAGTTTCTGGAATGCTTGGGAATTGATTTCGCTCTCGTGAGAGAGGCGAAAGGTCGAACTCCTAGCGTTTACTTGACTGCCTTGTTGGTGCCCAACAGCACATTTAGCGTTCGGTTTGCGACACGGGTGATGTATTTGTTGGGTTGGTCTGTCAGGCAGGCTTGCATTTCGGGGATCAATGGCCGGGCCATCTCTCCTGCTTCGCCCAGCACGATCGCCGCTCGCAGGCGTCCCCATTCATGCTCGCTGGCTAGTTCTTGTTTTAAAACAGGCAAGGCTAGCTCCGGCGAGTTCAACTTCAACAACGCGCGGGCGGATGCGATTCGAACGCAGGGGGCTTCGTCCTGTAAGGCTAAGATGAGTTTTGGTTTTGCTGACGAGGCGATGGTGGAGAGATTTCCGATTCCGATAGCTGCCCAGTAACGGACCACGGAATCCTCATCATCGAGAGCTTCAACAAGCTGGGGGAAGTTTTCTGGGCCACCGATCGCTAGGTTGGAAACGTTACGGATTCGCTCGATCAGATTAGGATCGGCGTTGAGCAGAATGTTGTATCGAGCGCCCGCCGTTTTCTCGCGACGTTGGATTTCGGATTCGGGGATCAAGCCGATATCGCGGGTCTGAACCACCCAGTCCAGATGCACGTCACGCATGCGGTCGAGAACTTCCTTGTAGGTTTCGTCGGCTGCGAGATTGTTGACTTCGTAGGGATCCGCGTGGAGATCGTACAGTTCCTCCGCTGGCTTATGGTCCGCCATGAACAATGCGGCCGTGTCGGATAGGTTCCCTTCCGCATAAACACGACGTAGCTCTTTCATCGTCTCGCCTTTTTCGGGCGTGTTCATGTATTGGTAGTACGGCTTGAAGGGTTCGTAGTTGCGGATGTATCGAAATTGTTTGTCGCGAACGGCACGAATGATGTCATAACGCTCGTCCATTCGATCTCGTGCGCCGAACACGTAGTCTCGCGGTTGGGTCAGGTTTTGACCCAGGAAAGCGCGACCCTGAAAATATTCCGGCAGCTTGATGCTGGCCAAGTTCATGACCGTTGGAGCAAAATCGAGACTGCTGATCAGTTGGTCGTCGACCGTTGCGGGCATGCCTTGGCCGGCGGTCCGAAACGATTCAGGGGTTCGGATCACAAGCGGGATTTTTGTCCCCGACTCGTAAAGCCAGCGTTTTGCACGGGGCAGGCCGACGCCGTGGTCGGACCAAAACATGATGATCGTGTTGTCGTAGACACCATGGTCTTTGAGTTCCTGGATCCTTTCCGCTACCCAGTGATCCATGGCAGTGATCAGTTCGTAGTTTCGCTTCCAGTCTTCACGCACGATCGGCGTGTCGGGATAGTACGGCGGCAACGTGAGTTTAGTGGGATCCTGTCGTTGATCGCTGGTTAGGACCTTCGTGACTTCGTTGTACTTTACCTCGTTCTCAATCCCGCTTTCGTGACAGCCCGTGAAATTGAAGACAGCGAAAAATGGTTGCGAATCGTCTTGGCGGTTTTTCCAATGTGCTTTGCGGTTGGACTTATCCCAAGACCCCTTCGATGTTTTGAACTGGTAGTCTTCTTTGCTGCTGTTCGTGCAGTAGTACCCGGCCTGCCGCATGTAGGTTGAAAACGGCGTTACAAAATCAGGAAGCTCGGCCTGGCATCGCATGTGATGCGTTCCGAGCGTCGATTGGTAAACCCCTGTGATGATCGCGGATCGACATGGTGCACAGACACCGGCGGTTGTGAAAACGTTGGAGTACCGGACGCCTTGCTTAGCCAGTTCGTCGATGTTCGGTGTGATCGCATGCTCATCACCGTAGCATCCGATATGAGGACTGATGTCTTCGCAGGATAGCCAAATGATATTGGGGCGTTTGCTAGCCGAACGGGTCTCGCTCTCATCGGCAAGCAGTGAACTCATCGAACAAATCGTCAGTGACAAAGCGAGGAGTCTTCGAAGCATGCCGGTTGTAGTCCTGTATTTCTCGGAAGATTGTGGTTTCTCAAAACGTTCCAGCGAACAGGTAAGTGTGTTTTGAGAGGCGGCGTGACAACGCCGGGGACGAATATAGTTCAACCAAGACCTACCATCACCCTGGAAGGTCAAATGCCCCAAACTAAAAAGGACTTCACTTCAACGAGTTTCGGGAAATCCGACTCAGGATCCAAAGCGGTTGGTGTGGAAGATAGCGGACGAACTTTTTTGCCAGATGCTTTTTGGCAGAGCCCCGGAGGTTCCTAGGCAGGGCCGCGGGAGGCTGCACGAGATGTGATGGCAAGCCGATCGTTACAAGGGAGCGAAGAGAAAGGCTTGAAGGTTTACAGGCTAAGCTTGGCTACTCATCGTCGGTTACGGCACCTTGTTTCCGGAGCTGAATCGGCGCGTCATTGGACTGTGCCTGTCCCGGTGTGCTGCGACCGTTCGCGATGATTTGCTCCAAGTTCTTCGTCATCTGCGCGACTAATTCAGGATGCTCGGCTTGGACGTTGTTGGTTTCACCGATGTCGACTGTCATGTCGTAAAGTTGAGTGTTAGGCAATCCCTTGGCTGCCTTACTTCCCGGTTTCGGATCGCTTCGACCGCCGGAGTCCGCGCAGAGTTCAAGCTTCCACTTACCTTGCCGGATGGCGAAGCTGCCGTTGGCGGAATGATGCACCACCGACTCGCGGATTGGAATTTGATCCGTGCCGAGTAAGATAGGAAGCATGCTGACACTGTCTTCACCTGCGTTGTCGGGAAGCGTGGTGCCCAGAATTTCAGCGCAGGTTGCCATCAAGTCCGTTAAGCAAATCGTTTGGTCGCAGCGGGTACCAGCTTTGACACGATCCGGCCAGCTTGCGATGAACGGAATTCGGTGGCCGCCGTCGAAAATGTCGGCCTTGCCTCCTCGCAAATTGGCAGCGCCGAAGTGCCCCCTTTTGTTGAGGCGTTTGAACTGGGCGGGGCCGTTGTCGCTGGTGAAGATCACCAGAGTGTTGTCGGCGACGCCAGCCTCCTCAAGCGCCTTGAGCACTTCGCCCACTGCCCAATCCGTCTCCATGACAAAATCGGCGTACGTGCTCAAACCACTTTTGCCTTTCCAGTTCTTGCTTGGAGCAATCGGGCCGTGAGGCGAATTCAGCGGCATGTACAGAAAGAATGGTTTTGCGGTTGCCGCTCGGTCCGCGATAAATTCGACTGACTTTTTGGCAAATGTCGGCAACACATCTTCGGCCTCAAAGCCCTCTGCGGCAGGCCCCGAGCGTTTGAACTTTTTGGTCGTTGTGAGTGGTTTGGTGAAATGATCGTTTTCGATGTAAGCAAACGGAGGCATGTCAAGCGACGCGCTGATACCAAAGTAATGATCGAAACCTCGCGTCGTCGGTCCATCCTCAATGACGGGGGACGGGGCGTCATTGTCGATTCCCATTCCCAGATGCCACTTGCCGATCATACCAGTGTAGTAGCCATGTTGCTTCAACAGCGTGGCAACGGTCATCCGATCGCTGGCGATCAACGGTTCGCTATAGCCATTGAGCACTCCCGACTGCAGATGCGTGCGCCAGTTGTATCGGCCCGTCAGAATGCCGTACCGAGTCGGTGTGCAGACGGATGAACTCGAATGCGCATCGGTAAAAGTCATTCCCCGCGCCGCCAGATGGTCTACATGGGGCGTGGGGATTTTGCCACGTTCCGGATTGAGCGATTGGATATCCCCGTAGCCAAGGTCGTCGGCAAGGATATACACAATGTTCGGCTTGTCGTTGTCGGCTGCCTGTACGGCATGCGGCAATGCAACGGTAAGTAGCAAGGCATAGAGCAATCGGGACATGAGTTTCATTGTTGGATCCAGATGTTGAAATTATACGTGAGGGACAATTTTCGTAACCGCTTACGACGTTTTGTAATTGTGTGAGATCTGATTCAATTGCCCTCCCTTCCTGAGTATTCATCATCGGTAGCTGACTTGTTTGATTGGTAGGTCGGGGTATAGCAAGTCTGAAAATTTGTGAGCCGTCAAACGCAAGCAGATAGTGAAAATGTCACGGCGTCCGCGATGCCAGTGGTTATTGCCTAAAGGCGCTTGCCTTACATCGATAGCCAAGAAAAATGAGTGAGCCGCAAGACGCTAGCCGCGGGTTTGTTCGGCAAAACGGCAGCCCAAAGGCAGCCGGCGGCTAGCGCCTTGCCGTTCAAGTCTTGCCGCTTGCGTTCGTGGGGAAACGCTATGAAGACGCCGCCTTCTCAGCCCTCGTCTTCTCTCTCTGCTGGACTTTCAATTTCCTGTTCTCTTCCCTCATCTTTAGCTTCTCTTGGATCTTCAACTTCATCATCGCCTCCGCGTCCAAATTCTTGGGCTTGGGGTTGTCTCTTAACTTAGAATGCGCCGACTCCGGATAGGGCAGCCCGAATTCGCCAAATGGCTGATCGAGTTTTGCCATCTTTTCCTTGAGCTTCGCTTTCATATCCGCAAGCACAGCGGCATACTCCGGATTGGATGCGACATTCTCTTCGTCCTGCGGGGCGATGCCACCATTGATCATGAACAACTGATCCGCATCAAACATGAACGGAAAATCGTCAATGTTCTTCATGTAATTGGTGCCCTGCGTATGCCAACGCCACGAGTTGCGTGCACGCTTCCAGTCTTCGGGATTGAGCGTCTGTTTGAAGGTTTCAAAAAAGCGTTCTTCTTTTTCCGTGATGTACGTCAACTCCCCCGTGCGATCGGTTTCCTCGATTTTGGCCTGGACATTGGGTGGATAGCGTAGTGCGAGATACTTCCACTGGTCCGTCACAATCGCACGCGTGTGACCATTTTCAAGCATCAGTGCGTCGCGCCACGGAGCGTCTTTGTTGTCCAACACGGGCAGCATGCTGCGTCCATCAAGCGTCATGTCGGCAGGCGGCGTGACGCCACAAGCGTCGAAGATCGTCGGTGCAAAGTCGATGTTGGCGACGATGCGGTCACAAACTTCGCCACCCTTGTAACGGTTCGGCCACATCATCAGCATGGGCACGCGAGCACCGCCTTCATAGAGAGTTTCCTTGCCGCGTTGATTGTTATCGGAAAACACGATGATCAAGGTGTTGTCCAGCAAGCTGAGTTCTTCCAGGCGTCCTACCACAGCGCCAATGCCAGCGTCGAGCCAGTGCATGCCGAATTGCTGCGACGTCTCCGCACCAGCGGCCTTTGCCGCCGCGTGAATTTCTTTGCGTGACGGCATCGGAACTTTGGGGGCTTCGTCCAACAGTCCCGCCTCGGTAATGCGGCCGTACTTTGAGTAGTCGTCCAGGAGCGCGTCCTGTTTGACTGGCAGGTGCAACAGGTGCGTCGAGAGATACAAGAAGAACGGTTCGTCTTTACTCTGTTCTATAAAATCAAGGCTCGCTTCCACTTCGGCTTCGAGGTTGTGGTTATATCTTTGGAACGCAGGGTCGATGCCCTTAAATTGCGAACTGCGAGTATCTTCCGGCGAACCAACGAAATCGAACCCACGTTTCTTAATGCGACCGGCCAGCCACTCACCGCGTTTCTTCAGCCACTGATCCGTTTCGGGCTCGAAGAGATTGCTGTCTTTGCCGGGGAAGCGTGGGTAATTGTCCGGCTCAAGATGATACTTGCCGACGTAACCGGTTCGGTAACCGGCATCGCGCATCACGTTGGGCATATTTGGCAAATCGGTTTCCAAGTCGATATGACCATCAACGACCCCTTGATATTCCGCGCCACGCGTCGCATAGCGTCCGCTGAGACATGTGTAACGACTGGGGATGCACAGCGGAGTGGTCGCGTACGCCCGCGTGAATGTCACTCCGTTCTTGGCCATGCGGTCGAGGTTAGGGGTGAGTGAATCTCCGCCGTAACATTCACCCATGTAACTGAAATCGACATTATCGATGACAAGCAAGATGACGTTCGGACGTGTTTCGTCAGCAACTACCGGGTTGGTAGTTGCGATTGCCAACAGTATGACCCCGCCAAACAAAAGTGATTTCATGGTACTGGTTTTTAGTTAGGGGGGTAGTCGGGATAGCGACCCTGTCGTCGCTTTCGCGACTGTAAGTTCTGGAACGACGAAAAAGTACGATAGATGCGTCTAAGGTGCCGCGTCGATTACTTGCCATCCTTGGGAGGAAACGGAGCGAAGACTTGAAACTCGTAGATCGATGGTTCGTCTTTTGATTCAAGGATGTTGAGACGAACGTAGCGGGCGGTAATGGGTTCGAACTTAACATCGAAGCCTGGCTCGATGGTGGTTCCTTCATGGAAGGCTCGCCACTCGTCGTCGATTTTGTACTGGAGGGCAAACCGGTCAGCGGTGGATCGCGTCACCGTTATTGCCGCCCGATCAATGGTCTCTTGTTTACCCAAATCGACTTCAAGCCAACCTGTCGTGTCGCCGAGTTCCGTTGTCCAACGCGTGTTCTCTCGCCCGTCGATTGCGCTGTTCGCTCCGTAGCGTTTAACATTCCCCGCGATGTTGCGAACACTCGATGCGGTCCCCTTTTTGCCTTCGGTGACGGGCACGTTCAGACTCTTGACCGGAATCGGTGCGATCTTCATGGCAGGCTTGTCGATTTCCAGTACGACGATCGTGTCGATATCGCTGCGGTCACGTTCTGGAATCTCGATTTGAAATCCTTCCTCCCTCTTCTTTAAGTGGACCTCTCCGCCGGTCAGCAATTTGCATGACAACACGTTGGCGGGTAGTGGTGGAAGACTCAATGTATCCAAAGGCCAATCCATCACGTGAACATAAATCGTATTCCCTTTGCGAGTCGAAACGAGATGCTTGGCCGGCATGTAGGGGCCACCGCGAGTTCCGTAAATGCTCTCGCCATATTTGCCGAGCCACTGGCCGACTTCTTTCAGGCGCGCCGCATCACCCGGTTCGATGGTACCGTCGGGACGCGGGCCAACATTGAGCAGCAGATTGCCGTCACCACCGGCAGCTTGAACAAGGGGCTGAACGCACTTTTGCAGGGAAATCGGCTCAACCGTATCACGCCACGACCATCCTCGGGTGGCCATCGTCATGCAAGTCTCCCAAGGAACTTCCATGTTGAATCCACCAACCTTATGCTCCGGGGTGGCATAGTCACCGGCTTTGCCGCCCGCCCGATTGTTGATGAGGACACTCGGTTGAAGGCCGCGAACGTACTTTACATTCTCCCAACCCATCTTCGTGTTGAAGTCTTGGGGCGCATCGAACCAAACGGATTGAAGTGGGCCGTAATTGTGGATCAGCTCAGCCACTTGTGCTTCCAAGTAGCGGCGATAAGCATCCATGTCAGAGTTTTCGCGTCGTACCAATCCAGCGGGGCTCGTGCGCGGAAAATCGGGTTGGTGCCAATCGGCGACCGAATAATAGAGACCAAAAGGCATGCCTTCTTTTCGACAGGCTTCCGAGAGTTCCTTCACAACATCACGGCCCAGCGGTGAGTGCATGACGTTGTAGTCGCTCTGTTGGGTATCCCACATCGAGAAACCATCGTGGTGCTTGGCGGTCAATACGATGTACTTCATCCCGGCGGCTTTGGCGACAGCGACCCATGCGCTTGCATCGAATTTCTCAGCCTTGAAATTTTTGTAGAGATTGTCGTAGTCCTCCGTCGATATTTCTTCACTCCCTCGCGACCAACTAATTCGCACCTTGCCCACGACGCAGGGCCCCCAGTGGATGAACATGCCGAAGCGGTCTTCCTGCCATGCCTTCAGCGAAGCGGGATCGGGTTTGGCCCATGGTTCATTCGGTTTTTCGGCAAGTCCGTCACCCGCAAGGCTAGTGCCTGCAAGCGATAAGACCATGCAACAGGTCGTCAGGACGAAACGAAAGGCGGAAACGTTACAGAGGTGAGTTGTCATTGGGCGTGTCATTGAATTCAAGAGTAGGGTTTGTGAGCTTAAAGGCGCTAGCCGAGGGTCGTGTCGTTGTTCCGAGGGCATCGGTGAACCCAGAGGGTTGGCGCCCTGCCGCTACACTTCATTTGGGTAACGAATGTCCGAACGCATCTTTAGGTAATGGTGTCGTGACGGATTGCCAGGAAGTTCCAAAGCACAGTTCATCGACCCGATAGATTTGGCTCTTTGTGTTGATCGAGATCCGAATCCTCTCAAACGATTGGTCGCTTAAAAAACCGGGACTCACGCACATCCATTGCTCGGGTTCGACATCGCTGGCACGCTGTGATGCGGGCGACAATGTGACCAATAACTGGTCGTTTTGGTTGGCACGGGTCACCAGTTTTCCGACCAGACGGTAAGGCACTCCGGTGACCAAAGGCAGGCGTGAGCGAGAGGACTGGTCCGCGTATTTCGTGAAGACAAGTCCAGCACGGGCAGCGACTCCGACTCGCAATTGCCCCGCGTTATTCGGATCGATGATGTCCATCCGCTTCGGACGCAAGACCAACTGCAAGATATCCGTAGCCTCCGCATGTGGATTCGGAAGTTCGTCGAACTGAAACAGAAAACTGAAGTAGCACAATCCATCTTGGCTCAAATCGATCGGAGTCGCGAGTTCTCGCACGGCCCAGACATAGCCGGTGTGTTTCAGCATCCCCGGCAACGCTTTCTCCTGACCGTTCGAAAGGCCGGCTGTCGCGTCGACGATCGCAACATCGTCTGGCAACGGTTGAATGCCGTTGCTTTCATCGCGACTCAAAGCCAACCAGCCCCGGTTCCAACCTTCGCCGCCGTCTGCTTCTTTTCGAGCAAAGGCAAGCGGATTCGGATAAGAAAACGATTCGTACGCAGTGCGCTGCGACAATACCTCCTGAGCACTCACTTCGGGGTTTGGCAACTTGCGGAGGAAGCCTTCCGGCCGCAACTTGACGACGTGACCGATTAGATTTCCATCGGCGCGATAGGACTTCGCTTGCCCCTTATTGATATAGTCCGGTTGACTTGACGAGAGTGACTCATCGACCGCATTCTCATCCGCCTTAAAACGCTGGACCTTGCCCCCGAAGACATGGACTTCATCACTTTCGTCACCCACCGACAGCGCGTATTCAGTACCAAGGTCCAAAATCGTGGAACGAGGTGTCCGCAGTTTAAAGGTGGTGGTGGTCTCGTCGCCTCGAAAGACGACGTCACCCGATAGAATTGTGGCCTCCGAGGGGCCATCCAGATGGGCAGTCGCAGGTCCCTTCAAAATGAGTTTCGATCCGCTGTCAAACACGATTTCCGCACCGCCCGAAATCAGTTGGATCCGCCCCGTGGCCAAACGCATGCTCTCGATCATGGACTCGTCTGACTGCCACTGACAATCGACGGCACGCTTGAGCGTTGCGATGTATGCAAGCGATTCCTTTTCTTCCGAAGCGAAATTTTTCGCGACCTCGGGATTACCTCGTTCAATTGATTTCCATACAAACCAAGATCCCACCGCCACGAGCATCGTTGCAGCGACCGCTAGTGATCCAAGCAATGCTTTCTTTCCCGGACGATTTGATTCATCTTGCGATACCGGAACGTTTCGGGTCTGCATTAAGCTACTTTCGCTCGATTCAGCGATGGCACCGGCGTGCCGGGCCAGCTCGACAAACGCGGATCGCTTCGCAGCGTCCTCGCTTAACTCAATTTCAAGATCCCGAAACTCTTCGTCGGTGAGCTGGTCGTCCAGGTAACGAACGACGCGAAGAAAAAATTCATCGTTGGGAAGGTTGCTTGGTTCACTCATACCACCATCTCCTCCTGAGCCAGGAAATTCTGAATGCACTCCCGCAGCGATTTGTGCGAGCGGCTTATCATCATGTAAACCGTATTCACTTCACGCCCCACTGTTTGCGCCACCTCTATTCCCGACAAACCTTCCATGTAGCGCAATGTGAGCACCCGCCGAGCCTGAAGAGTCAGCTTGGGAAGACAGGTCTGCAATGCGCAGAGTAATTCTCCAGGCAATTGATCCTCAGCTTGCTTCCAATCCTTGTCCAGCAGATCAAGCAGCGAGTCATTGAAGATCGGTTGCCTTGACGATTTGCGTAGCATCGCGAGCGATTGCCGACGCGCCGTTTCCCGCAGCCATGCAGGCAGTGCCTTGTCGTCTCGAAGCGTCTCGCGACGGGAGACCGCCGCGATCGCGACTTCCTGGTAAACATCCTCAGCCAATTGCCCATCGCGAACGATCGACCAGATATACGCCAGCAAACTGGATCGCTGGGCCAGCAACTGTTGAACAAGCTGTGGTTCGCTAAGCGACATGAAATTATCGAATCGGCTGAGGGAAATGGTGCGACATCGGGAACGATCGTCCTGACAATTTAGAGGTGCCGGAAGAGTGTGGAGTCTGTACATCCAAATTTTCAAAAAATGACACATTCCAGCGAATGCTAAAAGAAACCAAACACACCGAGCCGAACTAAACGACTGCTCTCAGGGTTACTGATGAAAACGGCGCGAGTGGATTTTCCGGAAAATGGGGTCTAAAGCCCGATCTCAAAAAGTCGCTCGGGCGGTGGGATTCAAATAAGGGGAGGGTCGGAGAGACTAGAGCTTGCCGAGAGTTCCGGGCGTGAGGGCTTCCCAGGTTCTCCCACCACGCTTGACTGAGACCCTCTAAGACGGAGACTCTCTTAATCCAGAGCTCCAGTAAGACACTGCCGAACAGCGTTCGACGTGGCAGACAAGTCCGTAGAGACCAAAGAAAAAGCCGGCGTTGGTCAGTGACTAACGCTGGCTTTTTGATTTGGTGGTGGATGACAGGCAAGATGCCTATCCCACTGAAGTTGAGCAAACCGAACCTCGCTCAAACCGCTCGTGAGAGCTCGGCCGATTCCGCCCTGCTCTCGTAAGTGTGTGGCATGAAACATGTTGCAATGATGGCGAGCGATTTACCGAAAGTGCAAATCAAATAGGCTAGCTTCGATCTCCGGGCCGAAACCCAAAGCGACCCCTCGACGTAGGTTTATTTGACTGGAGGGATTTTCGCAGCGGCGATTTAGATTCTGCGAACCTACTTCGATTGTGGTCGGTCAAACAACTGACATTGAATCTGCCTTTTGGATGCAAACGAAATCATGACGTCGGTTACCTGGATCCTTGAATCTGATGTCTTCCCGAATTCTCACGAAGAATTACGGTGCGCGATTGCCGATGCTGGACACCGTATCGTCGACTCTCAGGACGAATGGTGGCTGCATGAACCGCCGGAATTTGAGCCGGGAACTCCGATTGTCTTTCATGGTTCGCTTGGCAATGCGGCGGTGATCGAGATGAAAGCGATCTGGGTTCCTGGCTCATTCTGCCCGGTAGATGCATTTTGCTGCACAGCTTGGTACGCACGAGCGAGTCGGTGGTTGCTCCACAAGCAGTGGCGATGTTTGCCGGCCAACGAACTCGTCGCCAACGCGGCGGAAGTCGACGCTGAGATGGGAAGCACGGATCGGATATTTGTTCGTCCCGACTCACCGTTGAAACCTTTCAGCGGTCGAGTATTGGATGTGGATTCGATCTCTCTCAAAACTCTCGATCACGGTTTCTACTACGAAGACGAGACTCTCCCGGTGATTGTCGCACCGATCGTCAACGTGGGCCGCGAGTGGCGGTTTGTTGTAGTCGAGGGCCGCGTCGTTGCCGGTAGCAGCTACAACGCGGACACGCGAAGTGCGGCCGACAGTGGCGGAGACGTCGTCCCGAGTGCTCTCGCAAATGAGATTGCTACTTCGCTCGAAGCGCCTACGCCAGTTTACGTCCTGGACATCTGCAAAGTCGGTGACGAGTATCGTCTGATGGAACTTAATCCGTTCGGCGGAGCCGACTTGTACGATTGCGATACGGTCGCGATTGTTGAGGCTGTCTCAGATTACGCGATCAAGGTACACCACCAATGAAAACCGTCGAAGGCGAACCGAATGCTCCGCTGGTTCTGCTTTCTGGACTTGCAGCTGACGTTCGAATTTTCGCGCCGCAGAAGATTTCATTTCCACAGCTAAATTGTCCTCGTTGGTTGGTCCCAAACCGTTCCGAGTCGATGGATGAATACGCGAAGCGGTTGGCTGCAACACTTGATGGCGGGCCGTGCATCATTGGCGGCGCATCGTTCGGCGGAATCATCGCTTTACATTTGGCAGAATACGTCGACGCCAAAGCCGTGATTCTGATCGGCAGCATCAAGTCGCCATCTCAACTACCACTTTATGCCCGCTTTGCTCGGACGTTTCGGTTCTTGATTCCCTTCATCCCAATTCGGTTTATCCAGTTTCTCACCCGACTACTCACGTTTCGAGTCGTGCGACGATACGCTCCGTTCGCATACGGACTTGTCTGTCAATTTCGCGACTCGGACCCGACAATCTTCAAATGGTCTCTGTCACGCATACTGGATTGGAAGTCGACGCCGACCGTCCGCTGCCCCATCTATCATCTACATGGCGATCGCGACTGGACCCTGCCGCTGCGATTTACTGATCCTGATACGATCATTGAAGGCGGCGGCCATGTTCTTTCACTTACTCACCCTGGCGAAGTGAATTCCTACATCCGGCACGTTTTCAGCGAGGCGTCGTTCTCGGAACCCAACGCATCTTCGACCACTTGAGTTTCGGCAGCGAATCTTCGATCGTTCCAGCTGTCCATTCCCAGCATTGTCTGATGTCTGGTTAGTCGACCCAAAATCCGTGTCTTTCTAAATGTCCTACGATTTCCTGAGTCGATTTAAACCTACACCTGACGAACTGCAGCGTCTTGTGTTCGGGCGCGTTGATGACTCAATGCTGCGTGAAATCGCGGCGGCGGATTACGGGCAAGACGTTGACGAGCATCTTGAGCAACTTCATGCGATAAAGAGTGGCAAGGTTCTGGCACCGATGCGTTGGGAGCCGAAAGAAGTTCTTGAATTGATTCGCTGGTCCGAGCCTGAGGATCCAACCTGGTCCCCCGGAACGACGGGCAACCGCGGGCATTGGATGCGACTGTTTTCGTGCACGGTTCTACTGCGTGGCGCGGCCGATCCCGCTAACGAGGGCTACTTCACGGGTGAAGACTCAACGATAGTTCAGCTTGTTGATAGCGCAATCAAACTTGGCAATGAGGCTACGACCGCCGCGCTGCAGTTTCTTTGTTGGTGCATGCAGTCTTCCGGATTTGGCGACTGGGACCGCCCCTACTTCGCGGTTGCCATCCAGATCTTGCTCGTTTGGCTCGGCAAGTGCGATTCCGCCACAGCAACTCAGTTGATCGCCGCGTCTGAATACGAGCATTCGTCCCAGGCGGAGATATTCAACGATTGCCGAAAATCGAAGGCATGGAAAAAGCTGATCCACGACGTTCTGGTTGGCTCGACGAACTCTCCCCCAGAGATTAAGCGATTTGGCGAAAGCCTCGCGAACGCAATTCAGGCTGATTAGACATTTGAGATGCCCTCGGAAGTTGGACTCCGCCATTGGTTCTTGTTGGAAACAAATAAGACGTTGAGCCGGATCATGCACCCCTATTCCGGTTCGCCGCAAGAAGACGACAAAGCACACAGGCGATGTTCCATGCATCGTCGTCGCCTCGGTGATGTGTGCCTTCCATCTCGATGCCGAGCTTTTGACACGCGGCGTCCAAGCCGACTTCGTGTGAAAGCCCTAGCGAAACAGCGAAGAGCGTTTTCACGTTCAGGTGCGAGATCCCGAACGGATAGCTGATATTGGATATTTGGCAACACCGCTCGAATTGACGTCGATCGTAATCGCCCCAACTGGCCCACAAACGATCCTTGGCTGCAAACTCCTTTCTCAGTCGGCGACACGCGTCAGCGAAGGATCCTGCATCGACGAACATTTCCGTGCGCAGCGTCGTGAGGTCGCTACAGAACTCGCTGATCGACGAGCGATCCGGCTTAACCAGGATGCTGTGCTTGCTGGATCGCCTGAGTGTTTCCGCGGCGACAACGCATAGGCCAATTTCGATGATCTCGCTCTCTTCGCCATCGGGTGGCGTTCCATCCCAACACGTCGACTCGACGTCGACGACCAAGATCTCATCAAGCTTGCGTGCCATGACTTTCCTTTCGTAGTGGACGAGGCGACGAGTCCAATGTGCAGGGGACTCGTCGCCTCGTCCACTACCGGCAACGCGTCAAGCGAACACTTCGCGAAACGCATCCAAATTTGCTTTACTCTGCCGTCCCTTGCCGGGGATCGCGAACACGATCTCGTCGATACCAGCACCGTTGGTCCCAATGGCGGCTTGGGCGGTTCGTGCAGCCATGGCCGGATCACCACCGAACGCGCCACAGCCCCACGCTCCCAACAGAAGACGTGTCACGTTCTGATCCTTTGCGATGTGGAGCACGTTTCGCCAACGTCGAGCAAACACCCTCTCTAATTCCGCGGTCGCGTTCGGGTTGGATCGCAGGAATGGGCCACTGTTGGGTGCCGGTGCGGTAATGATGGAAACAAGAAACGGTTCGGCAAGCAGATCACCAGTGCCGTGAGTCTTGAAAAACGGAACCATCGGGCTAAAGATCGCGTGGTCCGTGTACAGTAATGAGGACTGGTTACGATTGGCGTCGTAGTATTGCCCGCACGCAGCCAAGCAAGGATACAAACCGCTGCATCGACACAAGTCTTCCTCCTGAGCCTTGGCACCGTTTAGGAAACCACCGCCGGGGTTGCGAGCAGAAGCGAAGTTCAGCAGAGCGACATGACCATCGCCAGCCATCTCTCCCGCCATTGACTGAGCCACCACCTGCGTCGTGCCATCAACGACGCGAATCGCTGGCGTTCCAACGCCCGTGGGCGATCCGATCGAATCAAACTCATCGGGGCAATAGACACGAGTCTGGTTCACGGCACACGATTGCGCATCAGCGAACGAAACCGTCTGCTCACCGATTTCGTACGAGCCAGCCTCGATCAGGTCAAGCGTATCTTTTGCGATTTGCTTCAACGTCATTGCATGTTCTCCTCACAGCAATTCTCTAATCTGAGACAAGAGAAGAAATCAGTCCGAAAGGTTCGCTTCGTCTTCAATTTGCTTCTTCGATCCTATACCGTGATAGGTCGGATCATGAGTCATCCGCAAGGTGCTGTTTGTCGTATCCACGGCGACGGACCGCTGTTGTGGATGCAAACTCTCTGAGAGTACTCGCGTCGACGGAATCCGGCGTGCCGGCAGGTGCCGATGCGATCATCGTCGAATTGATCACTCGTCGCTCATTCTCATTGGGCGTCAAAATAGTTGCGGTGTGGAGCGTTCCCTGCCAAGTTGGCTTCGACAATGAAAAAGCGGCGGACGAATTGTTGATGCAAACAATCTGGAAGTTGGTCTTTGAAAAGCATGGTACACGAGTGGTGTACGGTCGCAGGATGTCGAAGCCGGTCGCAAACATCGGATTGTGCTTGACCAACAAATCCTTGGGTGTGAGTTCAAGATCGAACGCACATTTGGCGTAGTCGGTGATTTTAAGTTCAGAATCCACGCTGGATGGCTCGTAGCCAAGCATCAAGAAGCACTCGTCTGGCCCACCATCCAAGTGCGGGCGAGTTGACTCTTGTTGATCGAAACGTGCGGTGGATAGATAAATAAGTGTGTTCCCGGATTGTGCCTCATGAATCGCCGCCATGTCGTGCTTTATTTCCAACATCAGCCGTCGAAACGTTTTCGAGTCGATGGCAGAGCCGACGTCGACGACACTGAATCCAGGTTGCGTAAAATCAGTGCGGCATGTCCGTTCATAGATCAATGCTGCGAGCGATCGCGAGTCGGGAGTGTCTGAATTCAAGCAAATTGAATCAGGCGACCATGTTTTAGTTGTAGATTGCATAAAAACCTCGGTCCGCAGTGCGATCGGGAAACCATCATCGTAGTGGTATCAAATTTGTGAATACAAGACCATGCGCGTCAACCTGCGAACACTGATCGCGAGACGCGTGTCATGCTGTATCCCAACGACTCGTACAGCTTTCCGAATGCAAAATGACGCATACACCTCTGATCTATTCCGTAGGCACACAAGTCGTCGCTCAGAAGGATGTTATGGCCGCGAATGACCGGATTGCTCATCCGGCCGGGGCGGTTGGCGTCATTGTTCGTTCGCCTGTGGATCGGACTCATGCGTATCGCGTCAAGTTTAGCGACGGCTTGGAAGCTCCGATTCATCACGATCAACTCGTTCGGCTTTCAGAGTTCAAGAGTGAGACGATCCGCGACGCCGATGCATCACTGGCCAGTTCCGATTTGTACGAACGGGTGATCTTTCGTTGTGTGATCGGTTCGCGAGCGTATGGACTTGAAGACGAAGCATCCGACACGGATCGCCGCGGCATCTATCTGCCACCGGCGGAGTTGCAGTGGTCGCTCTACGGAGTGCCCGAGCAACTGGAGAACGATGAAACGCAGGAGGTGTACTGGGAGCTGCAGAAGTTCATCGTGCTCGCGCTCAAGGCGAACCCGAACGTGCTCGAATGCCTCTATTCGCCCATCATTGAAGCGGCAACGCCGCTCGGTGACGAATTGCTTACGATCCGCGAAGCGTTCTTGTCCAAGCTCGTCTTTCAAACCTACTCGGGATACGTCGCATCGCAGTTCAAGAAGATGCAAACCGACATTCGCAACCAAGGTCGCGTGAAGTGGAAGCACGTCATGCACCTGATTCGATTATTGCTATCCGGGACGCACGTGTTGCAGCATGGTTGCATGTCGGTTGACGTTGGCGATCATCGCGATCGGCTGCTGACGATCAAACGCGGCGAGATGCCGTTCGACGAAGCCGATCGCTGGCGGAAAGATCTGCAAATCGAATTTGAATCCGCCTTCAAACAAACCGGACTCCCCGATAGACCCGACTACGACCGAGCCAACGCATTCCTGATCGATGCTCGACGCCGAGCGATGGAAACCGAACTTCCGTAGTGGATCTTGTTAAAGATCCCAAGCACAACGGATCTTTAACAAGATCCACTACCACCATGAACGACGCCAAAATCATCGACAACGACAAGCTGATCGCCCAAGTTCGATCGCATCCGTATCCACTGCTGTTTGTGACGATCAGCGGTGCGCACCTGTACGGATTCCCGTCGGCCGATTCGGACTTCGATCTGCGTGGCGTTCACCTGCTGCCACTCGAAACCGTCGTTGGCTTGGATGAAGGCGATCAAACGGTCGAAAAGGAGGGCTTCTACGACGGGCTCGAAATCGACCTGGTCACGCACGACGCTGAAAAATTCTTCACGTTGATGCTGAAGCGGAACGGCTACGTTCTCGAACAGATATTCTCGCCGCTGGTCGTCTTCGCGACTCCAGAGCACGAGGAGCTCAAGTCGATCGCTGCAGACTGCATCACCAAGCATCATGCCCATCACTACCTCGGCTTCGCAGCGACACAGTGGAAGCTGTTTGGCAAGGAGTCTCCGCCGCGAGTGAAACCGCTGCTGTACGTCTTCCGCGTCCTGCTAACCGGCATCCATCTGATGCGTACCGGTGAAGTCGAGGCCAATATCCTGCGGCTCAACGAGACTGCGGGACTGAGCTACATCGACGAACTGGTCGACCGAAAGTCAAATGGCCCGGAGAAGGGAACGCTCGATGCAGCGGATCTCGTGTTCTATGAGCGTGAGTACGAAAGGCTGACTGCCGAGCTGGAGGATTCGCACGCCAGCTGCACGCTTCCTGACTTGCCATCGGCAAGGCCGGCTCTGAATGACTTGATCGTCCGTCTTCGACTCGCGTCGCGATGATTTGGCATGAGTAGTGAACGACGGTAGTGAACGACGGTAGTGAACGAGGCGGCGACCCGAGAGCCCTCGGGTTTTGTTGCCCCGTCTCTTACGCCCCGTCTACTACGAAAGCCAACATGAATTCCTCTGCCGTTTGCTCTAGGATGAATTCACCGTCACCGCCGCCATATTCCAGATGAGTCGTCTTGCCAGTTCAAATTCAGTGCACGTCGGTTGTCATCCGCAGACTCACTCGACCGAACATCGAGATATCCAAATTGCGGGACTGAAATACGAAGACGATTCGGCGCGGAACGCGTTGGCGGCGATGGTCAAACCTGGCGTCATTGAGTTCCGGCATCACCGAGCTTTTTCGGACCAGCGTGTGCGAGAGATCGCCGTCCGCATCGTCGCTGATCCGGTTGGCGAGTTCGCTTCAGGCTTTTCGATCCACTACCAAGGAAGGATTCTTGTCCCGAGTTCATCTTGATCGGGGAACTGAATCGAGCTTCGTCACGATGTCTGCGATCGTGATCGTTCGGTCCGCGGGAGATTTAAGGAGTGTGTCCGCCAGAATGCTGAGAAGTGGGGCGGGGACTGCTTCGTTTTTCGGAACTATTGAATCGAGGCCCGAAAGCGTCTCCGTCAACGCTTCTTCAAAACGGACACCTGGGTTCGGTGGTGTGCGGAACAGCAGCCAGTGGATCAAACCGCCGATTGCATAGATGTCTGTTTTCACGCTGATTGAGCCGAAAGCTGGAGCAATCTGCTCCGGGGCGGCAAAGCCCAGAGTTCCGCCCAACATTTGTGACGATAAATCCGTTGTTGCCTGTGCGAAACCAAAGTCGGTGATTGTGATTCGGTCGTTTGAATCGACGAGAACGTTGCTTGGTGTGAGATCGCTGTGGACCAGGCCGGCTTGATGCACTGCTCCGATGGCTTCGCAGGTCTGCCGGAGCCAGTCGATGATCTGCTTCGGCGCGACGTTGGTGACGTCTTGCAATGAGCGTCCGTCAATCCATTCGCTGATGACGTACGGGCCGCCGTGGGGCGATTCACCGTAACCGAGGTAACGAATCACACCGGGATGATTGATTTGTGAAGCGATGTTGATCTCTCGTAGGAACGACTCGCGAGCACCCTCGTTTTTCCAGAACGCTTTGCGGAGGAATTTGACTGCAACGACAGTGCGGCCGTCGGACTGCGTGCTCGCGCGGTAGACCTTTCCGAAACCACCGCTGCTGATCAGTTTGCCGAGCACGAACTCGTTGTAATTCACTCGCGGCAACGTTGGCACAACCGTAGTGGATCTTGTTAAAGATCCTTCAAGTGTTGCGGGATCTTTAACAAGATCCACTACGGAAAGATGTTCGCGAACACGAGACAGCCGGCGACGAACGGTGCGTTCGTCAATCCCCAGCGACTCGGCTAGTTCCCGCTGCGTCTGTCCGGCCAGTACACCCTCGATGATCACGAACAGATGGTCCGGTAGCTCTGCCTTCAACGTCGTCAGAAACACGTCTGCTTCATCATGGTTTGTAGTGGACGAGTCAGCGAGTCCTTTTGCACCGAGACTGAATGGACTCGTTGCCTCGTCCACTACTGAAAGCGAAAGTTGGACCTGGTCGCCGCCACGTTTGATCGCAGATTGACGCTCAATCGAACGAGCCATCTTTCGGCGAGCAAATGTCGCGAGGAGACGCCACAGCGAAACACTTCGACTGACTTCGATTCGACTATGTCTGGCGGCGTCGAAGAAGCTGCCCATCGCCGATTGAACGACGTCACTCGGATCGATCGAGGCCTGGTAGCGACGGTTCAGGCGACTGGCGACCAAGGCCACCAAGCGAATGGCGTAGCGGTCAAACAGAACTTCGGCGGCTCGCTCATCGCCTGATTTCCACTCACGCAGCAACCAGCCATCGGGCCGATCCGTGATCGACTCGGGAATTTTGAATTTATTTCGCGACTGGTATCCGGTTTCAAATTCGCTTTCTCACTTCCTGGGTAGTGGATCTTGTTAAAGATCCTAACAGCTCGGGATCTTTAACAAGATCCACTACGACAATGGAGAGAAAATCATGACAATGGTGGTTACTCAGCCCTGCATCGGTTGCAAAGACAAAGCCTGCTTACCGGTTTGCCCCGTCGAGTGTTTTCACACGAGCGAAGACGAACCCATGGTCTACATCGACCCCGATGAATGCATCGACTGCGGAGCCTGCGTGCCTGAATGCCCGACCGAAGCAATCTTCTACGAAGACGACGTGCCGGACCAATGGAAAGGCTTCATCGCACTCAATGCGACCAAGTCGGCGGAATTTCCGTCCGCGCACGAGTGATTCCTGCTAGCCAAGCAATCGCAGCATGGCCGACGCCACCCCCAGCGTGACCTCGGTCATGCGGGGGTAGTCGAGTGTTTCGGGTGTGTCGGTGGCTTGATGGTAGTTGGGATTGCGCAGGTAGCTGGTGTCGGTAAGCATCAGTGCGGGATAGCCTTGGTCCCAAAACGAGCTGTTGTCGCTCAGCCGAATCTCGTTGATCTTTTCGGGTAGGCAGATTGAAAACAGCGGCATTCGCCGTGTGCCTCGTTTGAATCCACGGCGGAATTGCCAGTTCAGTTTCCATGACGGCATGTTGCCAACGGCGGCTAGGAAGTTGCCGCGTTTGGGAAAGAATCGGTGGAGGAATTTTGGGATCGCTGGCGGGATTTCTTGGGAGCCTTTGTGCAAGCTGTAATAGCCGACCATTTCCAAGCACAGCATGCCGATAATGTCGTCGCCGCGTTTGCGTGACTCGCGGGCGTAGTGTTGGCTGCCCATCGCATCGACGTTGAAGTACGGCGGCTCTTCGCAGGCGAACGCGACATAACGTGCGGTCCGCTTGCCGGTGTGCTCGCGCAGCAGTCGACTGACTTCCAACATCACCGCCACGGCGGAGGCGTTGTCGTCGGCACCGGGAGTGGAGAAAACGGTGTCGTAGTGAGCACCCAGCACAACAATCTCACTCGCACGTTTTGATCCGGGTTGCTCGACGATCAAGTTCGTGGCTTCATCGCCGATCGCGTCGTAGCACTCGCGATCGTTCGTGTACTCCATCTCGGCCCATTGGCCTTCGATGTAACCGATGGTCGCTTGAATCGTTTTCGGCTTTTGCAACGTGCGCGGACCTATCAGCCCCGCAAGTCGATCGACATGCAGACGAAGGTTGGCTTCGATTTGATTGCGGTCCCCAGTCATCTGTGAATCAGCTCATGAGTATGGCGGAGCAAGTCGGCGGAAGCCGTGGAAGAGGACGATGAACAGGAAGAGGACGTTGCGAAATAGGATGGCCACGGGATTTACGGTGAGCGGTTTGCACTGTGTTGATTTTTCTGTTGAGTCGGCCAGTGATTTACCCAGATACCGCATCCAAGGAACACTTCGTGGCCATTCGCAAATGCCCGCGAGCCATTCCGGGGGAATGCCACTCTCGCCAACGCCGGCGCCGACGATCCCGCCCACAATTGCAGCGGTCGTGTCGGCGTCGCCTCCGCACTGGATGATCGCCGTGACCGCCTGCCGATAATCTCTTGGGTGCGACAGCCATGCGTGAATGGCGACGGGGACCGTGTGGTAGGTGTAGCCGCTGACGCCTTGCGATAACCCCAGCGAATCAGCAAACGACTTGGTTGATTCTCCGGCCGCCACGCTGTCGACGGATCGACGCAGCATCTCGGTCAGTTCGGACCCGTCATCGCCCACGGTATCGACAACATCAGACAGCCACAGGTTCGCATCCACCGAATCGTGGTCACGAGAATGTCGAGCGGCGAGTGCCACTGCGATCGCACCGTATTCCGCTTTGGGATCGGTGTGCGTCAAACGCGATGAAGATCGCACGAACTGCAGCATCTTGGGAAGGTCGTCGAACGCCGCGCCGAAGATCGCCGCTCGCATCGCCGGACCATTGCCTGCAGAGAAGACGCCGGCGCTCTCGGGCTTGGCTCCCAACCAGAGTTTGATACCCGCTCGAGCGGTCGCTTTACCGACGCCGGCCGGCAAGGCCAGGATCCACCATCGCAGCCGACTCGCGAAACGTCGTGCGAATAGATCCACATCGCCGTTCGCTTCGATCAGTGACTGCGCAACCATGCAGGTGTGTTCGGTATCGTCGGAGATCATGCCACGTCGGAAAAAGAAACGGTAGCGATCCGGCGGGCCGAGCAATCGTGGTGCTCGCATTGACGAAACGCCTTCGTACGGCAACCCGAGAGCATCACCAACGGCGGTACCCAGGATGCATCCGATAATCGCGTCTTGGTTCATCTGTTTTTTTCCAGAATCAATCGCTGTGCCTTGTTCAATTCGACACCGGAACGAACCGCTTGGATCATCGCGATGGCGTCCCCAACCGTTTGTGCCTCACCGGACGCAATCAACACGGCCGCGGTGACCAGGCCCGTTCTACCGTGACCTTGGGCGCAATGAATCAGCACCGGCTTTGGCATTTTGATGATTTCGTCCGCCAGTTCACGTATCTTTGCGGATGTCGACGCGGTTCCATCGAGCATCGGGTAGCACGTGTAGGACTGAAGATCCCAACCATCCTTCGGTTCTGTGAACTCGCAAGTCAGATCAACGACCGAGGCAATGTTCTTCGGCATCTCATGCCCCAGCAACCGACGCGACAAGACGATGTCGTCATTTAGGACGCTGATCTTGGGTTCTCGCGACAGCAACCGAACCACATGCCACACTGCCGACACGTACAGAACGTAGGGCAGCACCAACAGCGTCCCAAGCCGCGAACGACGCCCGTCAAAACGCTTGCCGAAGACGCCGAGTGCAGAGAACGAATACGCAGCAGCCACCACGCCAAACGATAACGCCGGGTAAAAGAGCAGCCACTCCCATGGTCCGCCGCGAATGGCCGCGACTCCGATGGCGATTGCCAGCAACAAGAAAAGAAAACCGTACTTCATTCGGCTCCCGTCCGATCGACATCGGTTCCAGGAATGGCATTGGATAGTTCGATTCGGTGATCTTCGCTGCGTACAACGATCGTCAATGAGAGACCAGCAAAACGAGTGTCTTGGGCCAGCGGAGCGACCGCCTTGCCGAAATCGGTGATGGACATCGGACCGTATCCGGTGGCTAAGGTTGGCATCGCGATCGTCTTGGCTTGCTGGTCAATCGCCATGTGCAGAGCGGCAACCACGGTCTTTCGCACCAACTCAATCGACGAATCGTAGAACGGATCAATGGCAACGGCATGAAGAATGAATCGAAACGGCAGACTTCCCGCCTGGCTTTGAACGACCGTTGCTGCCGGCACCGCAGAGACGCCTTGCTGTTTGAGAAACGCATGAAGTTCATCTTGAACGGTCGGCCCGACCGCCGAAAGAATCGCTCCGTTGACGCCGCCCGATAAATTTAACCACGGGTTCGCGGTCGAAATCAAAACATCAGCAGATGTCTCGAGCACATCGCCGACTTGGATTTGAATCTGCATGAGCTACTCCGGGAGGGTCAAGTAACTTGGCGGCACCGCATCGACCAGCCAGACTTCATTGGCCGAAAAGAAAAAGCGATGTCCGTCCTGGTGCATCGTTTTGGCATCGACGCGAAGGATGATCGGCTTACCGCGTCGCGAACCGACTTTGGTTGCCGTCGCCTCATCGGCTGAAAGGTGGACGTGGTTGCGTGAGCGTTTTTGAAGGCCGTGTTCTTGAATGCTGTCGATGAATGCGGCAACCGTCCCGTGGTAAAGCATGTTGGGTGGCGTCTGTGCGTCTAATTTCAAATCCACGCCGGTCACAGAATGGCCTTGGCTGGCTCGGATCCGCAGGCCATTCTCACTCAACGCGAAACGCTTCTTAATCATTGGTTGCGACCACATCATGAAGTATCTCCAAAGACAAAGGCTTTCCGCGTGCATTTGCGTTGGCGATCAGTTCATTGATTTCGAGCCAGCCCTCTTCGTCTAAATTCATACCGACGACTTCGGGTTGGTGACGAAGAACGAGGCTGAGGAACTTGCTGGTTGAAACCAGTTTCTTGTCTGTTGTCATGAGATGAATTGTAGCGAAAAATGAGAAACGCCCGCGACAGATTGCTCTGTCACGGGCGTTCAGCGATTGCCTGTCCTTCTTTAGGCGACGACTCGTGTGACGACACCCGAGCCGACCGTCTTGCCGCCTTCTCGGATGGCGAAGTGGTCGCCGTCGCTAATGGCGATCGGTTGTTTCAGAGCGATGCTCAGGCGAACGCCGTCACCGGGCATCGCCATCTGCACTTCGTCCATCACCGATGCACTGCCGGTCACGTTCGTCGTTCGGAAGAAGAACTGAGGTGCGTATCCGTCGAAGAACGGCGTATGGCGACCTCCTTCCTCCTTCTTCAACACGTAGCCTTCCGCCTCAAACTGCTGATGTGGAGTCACGCTCCCAGCCTTCGCCAATACTTGCCCCTTCGTGATCGCCGTGTGAGCTGTCTTGCGAAGCAACACACCGACGTTATCACCGGCATTGCCGCTTTCCAACACTTCGCCGAACGATTCGACTTGCGTGATCACGTCGCTGCCGGTCTCGCTGGCCAAGCCAACAATTTCGACACTGTCACCAGCCCGCACAACGCCTTGCTCGATCTTACCCGTCACCACGGTTCCGCGTCCGGCGATCGAATAAACGTTTTCGATGGGCATCAAAAACGGCTTGTCGATCAGTCGTAGCGGATCGGGAATCGAACCATCGAGTGCGCCGAGCAATTGCTCAATGCACGCGATCGAATCAGGGTTGGTGGGATCGTCATGACCCTGCTTGGCCGAGCCGCGGATCACGGGAATTTCGTCACCCGAGTAACCGTACTCGCTGAGCATTTCACGCAGGTCCATTTCGACTAGGTCCAACAGTTCAGTGTCCTCGACGAGATCACACTTGTTCATGAACACAACCAGGTGAGGCACGCCGACCTGACGAGCCAACAGCAAGTGTTCGCGTGTCTGAGGCATCGGCCCGTCGGCAGCCGACACCAACAACACCGCGCCGTGCATTTGGGCAGCCCCGGTGATCATGTTCTTGATGTAGTCGGCGTGACCGGGACAGTCGATGTGGGCGTAACGCCTGCCGGCAGTCTCGTACTTCACGTGCGAAGCGATCACCGTGACGGTCTTGTTCTTGTCACGAACAATGCCGCCCTTGGCAATCGACTCGTACGATTTGTACTTAGCCAAACCCTTTTCAGCTTGGACACGCAAAATCGCGGACGTCAGCGTCGTTTTCCCGTGGTCAATGTGACCGATGGTGCCGACGTTGACCGAGACCTTTTGGGGCATTTCGTTTTGAACCATAGCTCGCAAACTCCATTTTCAGAGGAAACGTTTCGCACCGATCGCCAGCGACCGAGGTGAGCAGCCTCGGTCGCCTTTTCGCTCGCATGAGCGCCAGAGGACCGGTAACGAAGAAACAGAGAGATCCGTCAAACAGAAGTCGCTGCGACACAAAAAAAGCCCGCCAAGTGAATCACCAGGCGGGCTTTGTGGATCGCGGAGAATTTTGAAAAAACAAACTTATTCACGACGCACCATCCCCGCCTCGCCCTCAAAGGACGAGTCGGTCGTTGATGATGTGAATGTCGTGAAAGTGTTCATTTCAAATTCCCAGAGATGACGGACGCGAACAGAGACACCATGGTCTCGACGAGGTTCACTCAGCCTTCGCCTTCGTAACTCGGTGGCCAGTCGTCGAGGATGCCGGGATAGCTCGGCCAATCGTCGCCCCAATCACCAGGATGCACGACGGGATAATCGGGCATTCCAGGATAGGCTTCGCCGGGGTGACCGGGTGGCAAGTTGTCTGGAGCCGAGTAACCGTTGCAATGTTTGCAGGCAAGAATTGGAGTTCAAAGCGGCCAAGCCGCGATGGGTCAGCTTGAGGGTGGGCACTGACGTTGCTCCGCTGTTAGTCTTTGCGTGTTCGGACAATTGCCTAGATTCGATTCCTGAACGCCCCGCTCAGTACGTTCAACAAATTCATCTGGGCGGAAACGGGATCCGCCAACCAAGCCCCAAATAGCAGCCAGGGAAAGACGAAAAGTGGAGACTCTCTAAAACTCTGGAATTCACCTTAGCCGGAGGTCACAGAGCCAGAGAGCGCGGAGAGTCTTGGCCCATTTGGCAGCCAAATGCGAGCAGACCAACCCCGCTGAGACTCTCCACTGCCGGCCGATCAGAGACCCACGAGAGACGGCCAAGCCACGTTTGACCCCACAAAAGAGGCTGCAATAAACGAAAAAAGCCGACGATCGTTAAAAAAACAATCGTCGGCCAATTTGTTTACTCCGCAGTCACGGAAGTTTGACTGGGGTTTCTCAAGTTGCGGGAGCCGGATTCGAACCGACGACCTCGAGGTTATGAGCCTCGCGAGCTACCGGGCTGCTCCATCCCGCGGTATTAAAGTTACGACGCTGTTGCTTGGCTTTGGGTTCACGTTTGCTTTGACGTTTTGTCAATTTTTCGTGAAAACCTCGCGACCTCGTCGAGGGGCAGAGAATGCTCGATCGAGCTGGTTCTGTCAACCGATACTGGCTGTCATGGCAAAAGAATTTTGGTGAAGTCTCGCCAATCCGCTATGCTGACCTAGAGTTTCGGAGCATGGATTGCACAGTCATACGTTTATTCGTTGCTCGATCGCTGTTCACTGGTCTACTTTTTGGCGGTTCGTTTGCGGATTTGTGCTTCTTTAGTGGAGTTCCGGAAGACGGGAATCCACCTAGAGGGGCGCCAGGGAGGGGATTGTGAATTGTTTTTAAGCAGGAAGCGACTGGTTTCGGATTGCGGCGGTTGACTAATTGATAACCACGGCCGAGTTTTGCTGGTGGCTGTGTTGGTATTGTTCGATGATCTTGCTCGGGGAAGAGATTTCGCTCCGGGAAGCCGAAGTGATGGGCGCCGAGGTCAATCGTCGATACGGATAATCCTTTTAATTTGACTCATCAGGGGGCTTCGAAACGCTCGGCTTTTCGCATTAATGACGCACTCCGACCCGCCTACCGCAGATTCGTCGGACGATTTTTCGTCGGGAATGTCGCACGCGCGTCCTGACGCAGTGCCGCCGCCGTTGCCTCCTCGGTCTTCACAGCCAGCACCGCCACCGCCAACGCCTCCTGTGCCGCCGGTTCCGGTCCAGTCCTCACAGCCTGTGCAGCAGCCAGCACCGGATCCGCCAGCCCCTCAACCACCGGCTTCGAACCCTCCAGCACCGAATCCGCGAGCAACTTTACCGCCGGTACAAACGCCTCGAGCACGGCAACCCGCACCATCGACTCACAACGCGGTGCCGACAAATCGGGTGGTCAACAATAAGAATCAGCAAGCGGGAACGAAGTCAGCGGCACCAGCACGCCAGCAGGCCGCTGTATCGAATGCGGTTACACCTGCTGCTGAAGCGGCGGCGACATCAGCAGCGATTCCCGCATCGGTTACGCCGCAACCGAAACCTCGTTCGCGATGGCGGGTTGCCGAAGGCGAAGAAGGTTCGGCAGGCAGCGATTCGGATGCTGCAAAGCAGGATGATGAAGGCGGGAAGCTGTTGCCAGTTCGTAAGTCGATGCCGGCTTGGTTGGTAAGCATGATCGTGCACATCGCTGCCTTATTAGGTTTGGCGTTATGGACAATGCCGATCGGCGAAGGTATCAGCCGCATTGTGTTGGAGTTTGGCGAGGCGACGGAACAGGATTCGTTGGAGCTGGAAGAGTTTTCGCTGGAAACAGAAGACTCGCAGTTCAATGAAAATGAGTCAGAAGAAAGTGTGCCGACGGAGATCAATATCGAGTCATTGGTCGACGCCGTTGAGTTTGCGGAACCGGTCGACATGGTGACCGTGGATATGGGCGGGATTGCGTCTGAAGAATTGGTTCAGCCAATGTTCAGTGGGCGTAGCGGCGCGATGAAGTCGGCGTTGTTAGCGATGTACGGCGGCAACCAAGAAACTATCGACGCAGTTGAGCGAGGTTTGCGTTGGCTGGCTCGTCAACAAGATACGAAGGGATCCGACGCGGGTTCTTGGAGCATGCGTGGTCCGTACAGCGATGGTTCTTATGGTGAAAATCGCGTGGCGGCGACGGCGATGGCGTTGTTGGCTTTTCAAGGTGATGGCAACACGCACTTGGACGGGCCGTACAAGACCGTGGTCGAACGCGGGCTGAAGTATTTGTTGCGGATTCAGTCGCGACGTAACGGTGTGTTTGTTGCTCCGGCGCCGAGCCATGAAAAGTCTTACGCGCAAGCTCAGGCGACCATTGCAATTTGCGAACTGTACGCGATGACCAACGACTCTACCTTGCGGGCTCCGGCTCAGGCGGCGGTCGATTACGCGTTGGAAGCTCAGTCGCGTGAGGGCGGATGGCGATACGAGCCTCGTCAGGATTCTGACTTGTCGGTAACCGGTTGGTACGTGATGGCGTTGTCCAGTGCACAGTCAGCCGGGCTAGCGGTGCCTCATTCGACGATGTCGATCATTCATGGATATGTTGAGAGTGTCGGCGTCTACGATGGAGCGGGCTACAGCTATCAACGTGGGCGACCGGCGACTCCGGCAATGACGGCCGAGGGAATTTTGTGCCGCCAGTATTTGGGCTGGGGACGCGAAGAAGAGGCTATGGGAGTTGGTTTGGAAACGCTTGTGGTTGATTGGCCGCTAAGTCGCTCGGACATGAACGTTTACTATTGGTATTACGCGACACAAGCCTTGCATCACTACGGTGGTTCGTTGTGGGATCGTTGGAATGCGAATATGAAAGTGGAGCTTCCCGCGATGCAGGTCACGAAGGGGAGAGAATCGGGAAGCTGGTCACCTCAGCCGGACGAATGGGGCAAAAATTCGGGACGCTTGTTCACGACCTGTTTGTCGATCTATTGTTTGGAGGTCTACTATCGCCACCTGCCGTTGTACAAGGCAGCGGAGTCCAAGTAGCCAACAACTTTTCGTGAATCATGACAGACGGTAATTTGGCGGAAGACAATAATCAGTCGTCCGGTCCCAGCGGTGACGCAAGTTCCTCAGCTCCCGCGAACGCGATACCTTCGATCGGTTGGCGATCGAGATGCCTGGTGTTGCTGGTGATGTTGCACCTGTTCCTCGTTTGGGTCTCGCTAGGCTCGAGCGTTCGTCCATCACAGTGGACGTCGAGTGTGTTGCAAGCCGGGCATGTTTATCTTCAATCGACGCACTTCGGTGTTGATGGACGCCCGGTGTATTTGGCCCATGGTAAGCCCGAAGAACAACCGCTGAAGCTGGAACTAGATGGCGTCGAGCTGATGCCGGAAACGATTCCTGGTGCGGGCGCCGATGACCGTCAGCAGCGATGGTTAGCGACAGCACGAATGTTGGCGACGGAGGAGCAGCCGAGCTTGGTCGCTGAGTTGATGTTGGGACTGATGCGTCATCAGAAGAACGATTTGGCTGAGTTGCCTGAAGAGTCTGCAGCGATTGCTCCGGCCGGTGAATCGGAGGAGCAGTCGGGGATCGTCAGTTTGTTGCGTGAGCCGACGATTTTTAGCAGCGTGTTGGACGATCAGGAGCCGCCCGCCTATCGGGCTCGCGTGGTGGTGGACGGGAATCGCATCGCAGTGGTGAGGTTGTTGCCCGAGAGATTGACAGCAATCTCACGAGTTGGGAAATCTGGATCGGACTCAAATAAATCCACCAGTTACGAGCAACTCGTGCCGCCTGTTTCGAAGCAGGATGCAAAACGATGAGCAGAAAATCAAAATCGAAATCGAATATGGTTGACCGGTCTAGCGACGTGGTCGAGTCGGAGCATTTGGGTTGGTTCGATGCCGGCGTTGCGTGGTGGTTGAGTCCACTGCAGCAATCAGCGATAGCGCCAATCCGGATTGGGCTGGGGCTGACCGTGATGCTGTACTTCGTTGACGCGTTGACGGACGTCGCGTTCTGGTTTGGAGTCGATGGCGTTCACTCTTCGCGCAACGTTGCGGAATTCTTGCAGATTTCGGGGCTGGGCGATGCGGCTTCCGTTTCGATCTCTCCGTTGTTTTGGACGGATGCGATTTGGGTTTACCAGGCGTATTGCTTGGTTGCCATTTTGCTGGCCTTGTTGATGACGCTCGGGCTTGGCGGGCGGAGTGTTTGCGTGGCTGTTTGGCTGGGTGTGGTGTTTTGGGCCAACCGTTTGATGTGGCTTGCCGGGCTGACTGAGACACTGCTTAGCTTGACGCTGTTTTCGACTTGTTTTGCTCCGGCGTGGAAGCTGTCGCTTAAAAGAGCGAATGTATCCAAAGACGAAGCAATGCCCGACGAGACGAAGGCACCGATGAGTGTTGCGACGGGGTTAGCGATCCGATTGACGGCGGTCCAAACCAGTTTGATCGCCGTGGCAACTTGGTTGTCGATGTTGGCGGGAACGGTGTGGTGGAACGGAACGGGATCGATCGCATTGGCGGCACCGGAAAGTGTTCGCACGTTCGCAATGGTCGATCTTCTACAGAATCCACTTGTGTACGAAACGATCACGGTGTGGCTTTTCTTAGCTGTTCCACTGGGTGTCTGGCTGGCATGGGGACGAGGCCATGTTTGTCGAACTCGCCGCATGGGCGTTGGGCTGTTGATGGCTTGGGCGTTGACGCTGGCAGTGCTGGGATCGCACTGGGTTTATGGTGGGGTGTTGGTTTGCGGTTTTTTGGCGATTGGGAGAGGAAAGGGGCTGCAGTGATTTTTGGGGCATGGTGATTTTAGGGCCACAGGGCCACAGGGCCACAGGGCCACAGGACCGCAGGACCGCAGGGACGCAGGGACGCAGGGACGCTGGGTGGCGTGGCGTTGGTGGTTACTTGGGGTTTGTTTGGTCGGCTAGCCAGTGGGCTGCGGAGCGTACTGGGGGGACGTGTTGTTCTTCTAGAAGACCGTCGTGATCGAGACCTTCTAGAGCAATTATTTGCTTATCGCCTGAGTAGGCTCGATGGATGCGGTCTTGCAGTTCAGGCAACACGAGTTTGTCGTTTTGCGATGCCAGAAATACAGCGGGGATCGAACTGCCTGACGCGTTCGCCAGCGCGTCGAGCGTTGGCGGTAGGCACTGCACGACCCGGCGCATGAATCCTTCCGCGTGATAACGCTGGGATATTCGCACGATGACTTCGCCTAAGTCCGGCGGGTTACGGAGCCAGCAACCGACTTGGTGGCGAGGGAAATCGCCCGGCAGCCAGTCTTCTAAATGGGCCGCAAGGTGTAGGACCGAGAGGCAGCCGAGGCTATTGCCGGCGAGCCAAAGTCTGGTGTGCGGGCCACCGGATGTGGTTGCGACCTGGCGAGCGAACTCGCTGGCAAAGTCAGCCTGATAGGCGAGTCGTGCTGGCGGCGTGGATTTTCCGTAGCCGGGCGGGTTCCATGTCCAGACTTCGACGTGTTGTCCGGCTGGGTGAGTGGTGTTGGCAAGGTTGGGATACAGCAGATTCAGCGGTGCTTCGGAGCTGCGTTCGGCGCGGCCGCCGGTGCCCGGGAACTTGATCACGAGATGCTTGGGGGCGGATTCAAGTTCTTGCCTTGGCTGGGGCAAAGGAGCGAGCGGCGATTTGGATGTAACCAGCGGTGGGGTTTTGCGATCTTGGCGTGTCGTGAAGACATACGCTTCGGTTTGCACTTCGCCATGCTGATTTTGGGACGGGCCATCGTGAGAGGCGTTCTGCCCGATGTGGATGCCAGGGTGGCTGATTGGGCAGCGGATCAGGTCTTCATTGGGAATGGGATTCCGGGTGGGGCGAAGTACGCAGCGATCCAGAAATCGTTGTGCGAGGTGGCGTTTGAGGTTTTTCCAGCTTTTCACGGACGCAAACTATCGTGTTTTCACGTGTCACCGCAACCGTGCCTTCTGTTCGTCGTCGAAGCGTTGGTTAAGCTATCGGAGTCGATTCTTCCGACCCGTTTTTGCGAAGAGTGACACGACCGATTGTTCATCCGCCCAGACTCGCATTCCCCCCACACGCTGAATATGAACCACAACATCGTCCTTCTTCCCGGTGACGGGATTGGTCCTGAAATCGTCGAACAGGCACGTCTCGTCCTTTTGGCGATTGGCAAGCGTTTTGGTCATGAATTCAATTTCAGTTCGCATTTGCTGGGCGGCATTGCGATTGATGAAACCGGTGATCCGTTGCCGCAAGCGACCGTGGATGCCTGCAAGGCCGCCTCGGCGATTTTGTTGGGTGCTGTAGGTGGTCCGAAGTGGGATGATCCATCGGCGAAGACTCGTCCCGAAGCCGGGCTGTTGCGGATTCGTAAAGAGTTGGGTTTGTTTGCCAACTTGCGTCCAATCAAGTTGTTTGATGAGCTTGCCGATGCGTCGCCTTTGCGAGCGGACATCGTTCGCGGAACCGATATTCTGTTCTTCCGTGAATTGACCGGCGGGATTTATTTTGGCGAGTCGGGATCGTCCGGTAGCGGTGACGACGAGACCGCTTATCAGTCGATGACGTACAGCGTCGGTGAAGTGAAGCGGATTGTGCGAATGGCAGCCAAGGCCGCGCAGGGACGCTCGAATCGTTTGACCAGTGTTGATAAGGCAAACGTCTTGGAGCCAAGTCGATTGTGGCGACGAACGGCTGCGGAAGTGATGAGCAGCGAATTCCCCGACGTGCAATACGACGTCGTGTTGGTGGACTCGATGGCGATGCACTTGATTAACCGTCCGGCCGATTTCGATGTGGTCGTGACCGGAAACATGTTTGGCGACATTCTGACTGACGAAGCTTCGATGCTTCCTGGATCGCTGGGAATGTTGCCAAGTGCTTCGGTGGGAAGCGACGGTCCTGGTTTGTACGAACCAATTCACGGCAGTGCACCGGATATCGCGGGCAAGGGTATTGCTAACCCGCTGGCAACCATCTTGGCTGCGGCGATGATGCTGCGTCACTCGTTGTCGCTTAATGAAGAAGCCGATGCGATCGAAGCCGCTGTAGCGGGCGTGTTGACCGACGGACTGCGAACGGCTGACTTGGCGCGAGGTGGCGAATCGATCGGCACCGAGGCGATGGGCGCCGCGGTGGTTGCCAAGGTGAATGCGGCGTCGTAATTCGCTGTTGCAAATCTTGTTGGTTCGGCGTGAGTTCCACTCCGCCGAGCTGACTTAACAGCGGCTTCGGTCGGTGTTGTTGTATTGAAAAATTTCCTGCGAAGAGGTGATCGTTGCCCGACTTTACGACTTATCTGCTGATTGCCGTCATCTTGGCGGCACTGTCCATCGCCACGATCGTAGGCGTGGTGATGGGACGTATCGGTTCGGAGGAAACCGATTCGGCGTTGGTGAAGCGTTTTCGGGCGAAGTTGCGGGTGTGGTGGACCATGGTCGCGATTTTCGTGATCGGTTCATTGACCGGGCGGACTGGATTGGTGCTGCTATTTGGTGCGGTATCGTTTTGGGCGCTACGTGAATTTATTTCGATGACGCCAACGCGACGTGGTGACCACCGGACGCTGTTCTGGATTTTCTTCATCTTCACACCGCTGCAATACATCCTGATCGGCGCAGGCAGCAAGTACTACGAGTTTTACAGCATCGTGATCCCGGTTTATGCGAGCTTGTTCATTCCGGCGCGGGCTGCGATCGCGGGCGATGCGAAGCGGTTCTTGGAGCGATGCGCGAAGATTCAGTTTGGTTTGTTGGTGTGTGTGTATTGCCTGTCGCATGCCCCTGCGTTGTTGTATTTGGATGTGGTTCGTACTGGCGATGTTCCTTGGGATGGAAGCAACATCAACTTGTTGATGTTCTTCGTGTTGATCGCGCAGCTTTCGCTGACCTTAGAACGGGCCTGGAGTAGCTGGATTGGGCGGCACGTCATCGCACCTCGCATTAATGCCTCGCGGACTTGGGAGGGCGTGATGGGATCGGCAATGACAACCGGAATCATCGCCGCACTGCTTCGCTGGGCCACACCGTTTTTCTGGTGGGAGGCGTTGTTGATGGGCGTTGTGGTGACGATCATGGCCAGTGTGGGAACGCTGACAATGAGCGCGATCAAACGCGACCGCGGCGTCACCGATACAGGCACTTTGGTTCAAGGGCACGCCGGTGTTTTGGACCAGATCGACAACATTTGTTTTGCGGCTCCGATCTTCTATCACGTCACTCGTTTCTTCTTTACCTAAGGTTCGTCCACGAACAAGTTTCCGAATTTATTGTTGGTGGACCGATACGAAACCAGGCGGCTTTCGCCGTTCCGCTAGAAGGGGAAACTTGTTGAGGTGATTCCTGAGCGGTTTGTCGCGATTGAAATTTCGGTATCGCTTCTAGGCGGCTCATCTTGAAATTCGACCCGGTTCAATTACTCGTTCGTTTGACATTTAATTTAAATCGTTATGCATTTGATTCTTAGTTCCAGCTTGCACCCGACCAGCCGCAGCCGAATTCTCGCTCGTGAGGTTGAGACGCGATTGCGGGCGATGAACCGTGAAGTTGAGGTCTTTGATCTTTCGTCGCGGACGCTGCCGCCGTGTGACGGTGCGAAAGCCTACGGCGACCCGGAAGTGATCGCATTGGCAGAGTTGATTCGCTCGGCCGAATCTATTTTTGTGGCGTCGCCGGTTTACAACTATGACGTTAACGCGGCGATCAAGAATGCGGTCGAGTTAACCGGTAAAGCGTGGACGGGAAAAGTCGTTTCGCTGATGTTGGCTGCTGGTGGCCAGGGAAGCTACATGTCGGCGATGGGGCTGGCGAATAGCCTGATGCTGGATTTTCGGTGTGTGATCGTTCCTCGGTTTGTTTATGCGACCGGAGAAAGCTTTGAAGGTGAATCGTTGGCTGACGACGACATTGCTGGCCGGGTGGACCAGTTGGTGTCGGAGTCACTGCGTCTATCCGACGCGCTGCGTGATTCGGCGACGGTGTAGCGAGTGGATGTCGACTTTGTCATCACCGAGTTTGAGGTAGGCGGGGCTGAGCGAACACTTGCACGGCTTGCCATCGGTATGCAGGAACAGGGCGATTCGGTTCGCGTTTATTCGCTAGGTCGGCTGCCCACCGATGAAGACGGTGACGGTCGAGATCAACTCGTGCGTGCCCTTCGCGAGAAGCATGTAGTGCTGGAATCGGCCGATGCCAGGAGCGTGCATGAGTTCCCGCGAGCGGCTTGGAGGCTGCGTCAGTGGATTGGCCAGCGACCCGATGCGGTTTGCCAAACGTTTCTCTTTCATGCCAATACGCTGACTAATATCTTTGCAAAGCCAGGCAAGGCGTCGGGGCCTCGGGTGGCCGGGATACGCGTCGCCGAACCTGATCGCTGGCGATGTGCGATTGAGCGTCGTGCACTTCGGCAAGTCGATCATGCGATCTGTGTTAGCAGCGCCGTGGAGCGGTTCACGCATCAGCACTTGGGGCTTTCGCCGGACCGTACCAGCGTGATTGGGAACTCCGTTGATGTGGATCATTTTGCGACCGCGCCGCCGATGGATTGGCGGACCTTCGGTTGGGATTCCGATGCGGAGGTCGTGTTGTTCGTTGGGAGATTGCACCCGCAGAAAAACCTTGGCTTGCTTCAGTCGGGAATTGATCAGTTTGCTCCGCCGGGCAGCAACCGCAAACTGGTGTTGATTGGAAAGGGACCGCTACGTGCCGAGCTGACTAACTGGTCCGAATCGGTCAGTGGTGACCGGGTTCGCGTATTGCCATGGCGAGCCGATGTGGCATCACTTTTGGCGGGGTGCCGCGTTCTAGTGCTGCCAAGCCACTATGAAGGGATGCCTAACGTGGTATTAGAGGCGATGGCAGCGGGTAAGCCGGTTGTCTGTAGCTTGGTCGAAGGTAGCGAAGAATTGATTGGCGATGATCCGAACCAGGGTTTTGCGGCTGGCGATCAGGAGGCAATGGCCGGTTGTCTTAACCGTTTCCTGGATGACCGAACGCTCACGGACCGAATAGGACGTTCGAATCAACTTCGCATGCGTGAAGAGTTTTCGGTGCAGTGTATGGTGAACAAGTATCACGAGCTGTATGCGAAGCTTTGCAAGTAGTTTTGTAGCTGGGCGTTTAGAGCGTTTTAGAAAAGGATGTAGGCGGTGTCACCAGACTCCGGTGCTCTGAATTCGGTCGAATCCAGCTACAAAAACCAATCACGTAACCACCCAAAGTAGACCGGATGAAGGAGGCTTTGCGACGCCTATCCGGCAATCGCGTGAATGCCGTAACGTCGCTGCGTTTGGTCCGGCCTACAGCTTGTCCGCAATTGCGAATGGCAACTTCAAAACGTATGTCGCTATGTTCGCCAGAACGTGGTCTACCGTCTGGCGACGGTGGCTACAGGGAAGATGCTTTAGCCGGTGTTGCGGCCGATTTGCAGTCCGTCGGGCGCGAAGATCCCTCGGCCTCCATCGACCGGCAGGCAAACGCCGGTCACGAACGTGTTTTCGCATAAGAAGGCGACAGCGGAGGCGACGTCTTCGGGGGTGCCGATTCGGCGAGCGAGTGTGCTGTCGATGAGTTGTTGAGTGGTTTCGGCGGGAACGTCATCGCCTAGCAGCACCGGACCGGGCTGCACGCAGTTCACACGAACACGCGAGTTGCGGCTGCCGAGTTCAACGGCTAGCGACCGGGTCATCGCCTCAACGGCTCCCTTGCTGGGGAAGTAAGCCGCGTGATCGGCGTAGGGACGCACTGTCGCCCAATCACCGATTTGGATGATCGCACCGCCGTGTGGTTGTTGGACCATGTGTCGGCCGGCGGCGCGAGAACAGAGGAGCGATGCGACGGAGTTGATTTGGAAGTAACGCCGGATTTCATCGCCGGTGATTTCTTCCAGCGAGGTGGGGGACCAGATCGCCGCACTGTTGACGAGGATGTCCAGGCGGCCGTAGTGGGAGTGGGCTTGATCAATGATTCCGTCGCACACGTCATCGTCGTCCAGTGATCCGGTAACGACAATGGCGTCGCGGTCAAACTTGGATTGCCATGTTGAAGCGGCGGCTTCCGCTTCGTCGACGCTGGAATTGGCATGCAACGCGACATGGCATCCACGTCGCGAGAGTTCTTCGGCAATCACGCGACCAACTCGGGGTGCGCCGGAACCGGTCACGATTGCGACCGGGGCATCGGTATCGAACGTTTCGCGAAGGCTCAACCGTCGATGCTCACTTCTTCGCAAGATCCGGTGATGTCAAAGCCTAGATCCTTGATCATGTCGTAATCGGCTTGCGGGGCTTGTCCTTTGGTCGTCAGGTAGTCGCCAACGAAGAGACTGTTGGCCACGTAGAGTCCCATTGGCTGCAGCATTCGCAGGTGGAGTTCTCGTCCTCCGGCGATACGCAGTTCGCGATCGGGGTTCACAAAACGGAACATGGCCAGGGACTTCAGTGCGTCCTGGGCGGACATCGCATCGGTGCCTTCGAGCGGCGTGCCGTCGATGGCGTTGAGGATGTTGACCGGGATCGACTGCACACCCAGATCGGCCAGATCGAACGCCATCGAGACGATGTCTTCCTTGGTTTCGCCCATGCCGATAATGCCACCGCTGCACATTTCCATGCCAGCGTCGCGAACATTGCGAAGGGTCTGCACTCGGTCTTCGTAAGTGTGGGTGGTGCAGATTTTGGCGTAGTGGGATTCGCTGGAGTTCAAGTTGTGGTTGACTCGGTCGACACCACAGGCTTTTAGTCGTTTGGCTTGGTCGTCGTCGAGCAGGCCCAGGCAGGCACAGATGTCGAGATTGTATTTTTGCTTGATCTCGGGAACGATGGTTTCGACCGCTTTCATTTCACGCTCGTTGGGGCCACGTGCACTGATGACTAGGCAGTACGTCTTGGCACCGCGTTCGGCGGCCACCCGTGCCGCTTCCATCAGGTCATCTCGCTTGAGAATGTTGTATTTCGGCACCGGTGCTTCGGAGATCTTGGATTGGCTGCAGTAGTGGCAATCTTCAGGGCACAGACCGCTCTTGGCACTCATTAAGAAATAGAGCTGGACCGAGTTGGCGAAATAGTGGTGCCGGATTCGGTAGCCAGCGGCCAGGATCGCGGGCACGTCTAGGTCGGACGCGTTCAGAATCGACAACGCTTCTTGCCGCGTGATCGGTGAGCCCTCCAGGACACGGGTCGCCAACGCGTCAAAGTAGCCAGGAGGCGAGAAAACAGGTGGATTCCCGGTTGGCGTTTTTCCGGCTGGCTGGTTGTCGGAAGACGATTGGGGCGAAGGAGCAACACTCATGCGTTGGGGGCCTGCGAAAGTGATCGGCGACTGGCGGAATGACGAGAACCGAACAGCGTCAACACTGCCCAGCATGCCCCTATCGTCATCGCCACGGCCTAAAATCGCAAGTAGTCCACTGGTGACGGTGGGGTGGCACGTTCGCCAGTCGCTGACGTGGCCCGCGTCTATTGCTGATTAGCCTGAATCGACCTCGTTTGTGGGGCTTTTGACCTCTTGGCCGGTTTTATTGCAGACCTCTATTTGGGATCAGCTGCTGATTCTGTTGTTGGATCGGGTAGGGCCGCTTCTTCTATTGAAGCTTCGTCTTCGATTTCCCCGATGGCTGCGGGCAGAGCGGGGACTGCGGATGGATCGTCGGATTCGAGCGGTGCGTCAGAATCGACAGGAACGGCTGCTAGCGAATCAAGTCGCTGTTCCAAGGTGAGTGGTTCCAAAAGCGAGGTTTCGAACCGAGAGGGGGTGTCAAATGAATCCCCATCTCCTCCGCTGGGATCGGACGTGACGAATCGCACCGGTGGCACTTCGATTCCATCAAGTGGGTCTCGGCCGCTATAGGACCAGATGACATACAAGAGGCCTACGATCGCTGACAGCAACAGGATGCTGGCCAGCAGAAACGAGTGGAAAGAGTCCGCCCAGGTTGCACGCATGGATGTGCCAGGCTTGCTTTCACCGCTTTTGACTACGTTGGAGCGTTCGTCGGATGGAGGCGGTTTTGGATCAGCGGCCATGGTGGCTTCGTGGCGGGCGAGTGTCGAATCGTTTGGCCGAAATATTGTTTGCCTAGCCAAAATGCAGGATGCTTCTGCGGTCGTTATAGCACAATCCGAATCTCAACCGATCACGAAAAGTGGCATAGGCTTCCAGCCTGTGGAGGTGTTCCATGTCTTCAAGATGGTTGTTAATGGACCCCAGGCTGGAAGCCTAGGCCATCGTTTTATGAAAAAAGGCCAGCTCTGGAGAGAGCTGGCCTTTTCGATGATGTGAATTGTCGTTTAAGAGAGTTACGCTTCGTCCAACAAATCGACTGCCGCGAACGATTGGCCTTCCAGCATTGCTAGCGAAGCGCCGCCACCGGTGCTGACATGGCTAACTTGGTCGGCGAAACCGAGTTGGTCCACCGCTGCGGCACTGTCGCCACCGCCGATGATGCTGACCGCATCGGCGTCGGCAACGGCTTGAGCGACTGCTTTGGTGCCTGCGTCCATGGGTGGTTTTTCGAAAACGCCCATCGGACCGTTCCAGACAACTGTCTTGGAATCTTTGATGATGGCGGCGTATTGCTTGGCGGTTTCGGGGCCGATGTCGAGTCCTTCCATGCCGTCAGGAATTTCGCCGGCGGCAACAACCTTCTTGTTGCAGCCCGCAATGTTTCCGAAGTCGTCGCCACAATGGGTGTCGACGGGCAGGTGCAGCTTGCCGTCGGCTTTGGCGAGCAATTCTTTGGCGAGATCGACTTTATCTTTTTCGACAAGGCTGTTACCGACTTTGCCGCCTTGGGCGAGCGAGAAGGTGTAGGCCATAGCTCCACCGATCAAGATGGAATCGCAGATCCCGAGCAGGTTGTTGATGACGTTAATTTTGTCGCTGACTTTGGCACCGCCCAGGATCGCAACGAAGGGGCGTCCGGGGTTTCCGATCGCATCGCTGAGGTACTGGATTTCTTTGGCGACGAGGTGGCCAACGACGCGTGGCTTGCCCGCCATCGCTTCAGGAACGGCGACCATCGAAGCGTCTTTGCGGTGGCAGGTGCCGAAGGCGTCGTTGCAGTAAATGTCGGCCATGGCGGCGAGCTTGCCAGCGAATTCGGCATCGCCCTTCTTTTCGCCGGCGTTGAATCGCAGGTTTTCAAGAACGAGAACTTCACCGTCGTTCAGTTCGCCAGCTTTGGCGGTGGCGTCGTCGCCCACGGTGTCGGCCGCGAAGTGGACAGGGCTGCCGAGCATTTCACCCAGGCGGGTGGCGGCGGGCTTGAGCGAGTATTTTTCGTCGCCCTCGCCACCGCTGGGGCGGCCCAGGTGGCTCATCAGGATGACCTTGCCGCCGCGTTTGATCACGCTTTCGATACTGGGCAACGCCATTCGGATACGGCGATCGTCGGTGATTTGGCAGCTATCGTCGAGCGGGACGTTGAAGTCCACACGCATCAAGACGGTTTTGCCCTGCACTTCGGTTTGGTCGATTGATTTTTTGGCCATCGGGAATCTGCTCCGGTTGTCGGAAAAAGCTAAAGATTGGAAACGGAAAAGCGTCAACGCTCGTTGATTGTTGGTGAGGTTCCGCGAACCGGCCCACAGTATCGGCCAGATCGCAACAATCGCGAAGGGGCCGATTCTTTTTCTCACGTCCTACCACCGTCACAACCGAAATGGATGGATACCGTCCTTCGTTGTGTCCAACAGCGATGAGGGTGTCGATTCGTCGCAAAGTTTGGTGGAACGATTTGCGATCGAAGCGTCTGTTAATCTTCACCGCCAAATACGGCGGATTGCGAACCTACGGGGGCGGTGCTGGTGATATCCAGAACCTTGATGGATGAAATCCGCAGTGACTCAGGGGGCCGATATGGTCTTGAGCACGTCCGCGAGGCAGCTTCAACGGCAGCCGGGCGATCGGCGGCGATTATCTGGCTTGCGCTGTTGGCACTTTGCATCGCCGCGTCGCCGGCGGTGGGTTACGCCCAGCAGGCGAATTCCGGTCAGCGATCCGGTGGCGGTGCCTCGCTGCTGAATCCTTGGGGCAATCGAGACGCGAACGATCACCGTGTCGGTTCCGCGGCGCATCGACAAGGGATTCTGAACTCGCTGCCTCTGGAGCGGCTTACCGTCGATGCTCGCAAGCGAATTTTGGACATTGCAGAAAAGCCGACGCTGTTTCGCCAATTGCCAAGTCAGGTCATTTCGTGCGATCAGGATATGTTTTTGTTCCTGACTCGCAATCCCGATGTGCTGGTCGGCTTGTGGGATTTGATGGGGATCACGAAAGTGCAATCCAAGCGAATCGCTCCGTTCCAGTTAGAGGCCAGCGATGGTGTTGGCACGATTTGCCGGGTGGATTTGGTTTACGGTGATGACGAGCAACATATCTTTGTCGTCGACGGATCTTATGATGGGCGGATGGTCCCGACGCCGATCCGCGGCAAGGGAGTGTTCGTGTTGCGGTCGACTTATGCAGCGGGCACGGACGGACAAACCACGATCTCAGGAACGCTGGATTGTTTCGTGCAATTGGAGAGTTTGGGGTTGGACTTAATCGCCCGCACGCTCAGTCCGATCATTGGTCGGTCAGCGGACAGCAATTTCATGCAAACGGCCCAGTTCATTTCTCAGGTGAGCCAGTCCAGTGCGCACAATCCTTCGGCGATGCTCGACATTGCGTCGCGGTTACCACAGGTTGACCCGCCGGTCCGTGAGTCATTCTCCGATACGATTGTGACGGTCGCTCGCCGCAGTGCCGCGATTGCTCAACAGCAGCGTGAGAATCGAGGTCAAACGACGGCAGCCGCGGAACGTCAAACGCAGACTCGCTAGGCGATGATGTCACGGCGATTGTTGACGTAGTCCCATAACACGAAACGGTCGAGGTCTTTGCCGCTGGTAAAGAATACGCGGCCTTTCGTCGATTGGGCCATTCGGTAAGCGAACCGAATGTCTTCCTGGCTTTGCGACCAGCTTGGAATCAAGAAAATATTGATCGTGATCCCTTCCTTGTGACAAAGCTGGGCTTCCCGCATGGTCGCCATTTCCGTTTGCGGGTCCGGCGGGTAGAGCATGTACAGCGTCTCATCTTCGAAATGAGCCGTTGGGAGTCCGTCGGTGATTAGGCAAATTTGACGGTTGGGCGTGTCGCAGTTAACCAGGTTTTGTCTGGCCAGCTTAAGCGCGTGCTGGATATTGGTGAAGTGCGGATGAACCTGTTGCTCGGTAATGTCCGGGTTGCTCATGTCGCACTTTAGCCTCACCCATGGGTCGTGGATCGTGACCATCTTGGGCATCATCTCGACGATCTCGCCGGGCGATCGCAATTTCGCGAACGTGTACATTTCGATGAACTTCAGGAAGTCGCCGGGATACTCGCTGTTGATCAATCCCTGTAGTCCCAGAGCCATCCGTTTGACGTTGATGTACTGGCCGTCGTAGCGCATCGATCCGCTCATGTCCATGACCACTGCGGTCGCGCACCGGGGATGGTTACGAGTCTTGTGGACGACGATATCGTCGCTGTGCAGACGCAGCGGACGCTCGTCTTTTTGCCGGATCAGCGAATTGATGATCGTTTGCGGAAGATCCAAATTCGCAACACTATCGCCAAATTCATAAGCCTTGGTTTGTTGCAGTTCGACAGCTCCTTCACCGACGACGTCGCCTTCGTGGCGACCTGATCGAGAGGGGGCAAGTTCGCTGAAGATTCGCTGCAGCAATCGGCCTTGGAAAATCTTGTAGGCTTGCGGTGTTAAGCGATAGCCTTTGCCATCGGGGTTGCGTTCGAGGCCTTGGCGTTCGGCCTGTTCCCGCATCATGTTTTCGATTTGGTTGCGCATCTCCTCGAGTTGTTCCATATCGCCGGGCTGCGCGAACTCGCTGAGCATTTCCATATCGATGATGCCGATCTGCGCCGTCTTCTCGGCCTCCTCGAGTTGCTTTAGCAGCTCATCGATCTTCTCCAATTCGTCCTTGATCTCCAGTGCTTTTGGGACGGTCATCGATTCGTTGCCGGTGAAGTCGTACTTCGTGGCTAATTCTTCGATGGTGTGTTTATCTTGCATCGCTGCACCGGTTGAAAGCAATTTGGAAGCCAGATCACTATCGTTGTCGTCGTCGGCGACGTACCAAAGCCGTTCGATCATGAACGGTTGCTCTTGGCTAATCGCAGTGCGAAAAAGCTTTTCCATTTTGGCGGTTGGCTTGACGCGTTTGGCGGCTTGGTGAAACGCCTTGCGAGCTTTCTTTTGAACCGATTGCGACTCGTAGGTTTCCAGGATCTTTCGCTTGCGTTCTTCCAATAACGCACGAAGGAAATCGATGCTCGGACCCAGCCCAGCAATTTGCGACGGGTCCAGGCGAACTGCGTTGGCGAGTTGTTCGTCAGTGAGCTCTTGAAAGTTACCGTACATCATCGCCTGTTCGAACGCTGGCGTGACTAGGTCCGGGGGGGCTTGGGTCGGCGGGGGGAACGCAGTGGGGTCGTACTTTTGGTACGCGTGAATGATTCCGCCCAGTGGTCGCGGTGACGGTTTGGAAGGGGGCATGGCCGACTCGGGTGGGATAAGGAATCGAAACGAAGTTGAAAAAGAGTGGGCCGAACTCAGCGAGCCACTGGACAAGTGGATTGAAGGGACCGAACATTGGGCTGTTGCCGGCTTCGCGGTTGATCGGCCTTACAGTGTAGGCGACAGCAAAGCGAAGAATCGCTCAGGATTTTTTACATGGCTCGAACCACTCCGATACCGACTCACTCGCCGCCGAAGCTACGCGTGGGCAGTCGCATCGGAAAGTATCGATTGGACAAGCGAATTGGTTCGGGTGGCTTTGCGGATGTTTATGCGGCCAGCGATACGCTGCTGAACATTAAGGTGGCGTTGAAGATCCCCAGTTCGAAATGGGTTTCTCAGGAATTGCTGAACGAATTCCGCCGCGAATCTAAGCTTACGATGGAATTGGAGCATCCCAATATCCTGCCGATTCGGGATGCAGGGTTCATTGGCGATTATTTCGTTATCGTATCGCCGTTGGCATCGCGAACGCTCGATGATCGGCTGGGCAAGCGGATGAAGTTCGAGACCGCGTTTGATTTCGCTTCGCAGTTAATTGAAGCGGTTTCTTACGCTCACGGACGCGGAATCATTCATTGTGACATCAAGCCGGAAAACGTCTTGATGTTTGATGACGGGCGGCTGCGGCTGGGCGACTTCGGGATCGCGAAGGTCGCTCACAAGACGATTGCCAGTGCGGGAACCGGCACGCTGGGTTACATGGCCCCCGAACAGGCCATGGGCAAGCCGTCGGCTCGTGCGGACGTGTTTTCGATCGGTTTGATCGCTTATCGCATGTTTTCCAGCAAGTGGCCGGAATATCCCTACGAATGGCCTCTTCCGGGGGCGGCGAACCTACGCCGGCGGGTGCACCCTGATTTGATTGGTGTGATCCGCAAATCCGTTGCGATTAAACCTCGTGATCGATACACCGATGCGACGCGGTTAGCGGAAGCTTGGGAAAAATGTCGTCTGAAGGCCACACGATTTGCCAATCGGCAGCGGAAAGGGTCGTAGAATTAGGGCATGGCTACCACTTTTGAAACGACCGCGAAGCTATTCCTGGAAAGCGAGATGGATTCTCCGCTATCGTGGCCGGTCGCCGATGCACTGACCAACGATGCGTCACGGCGAGCCGGGAACATCGTGGCCTATTCGCGAACATGCCCGGGCAAAGAAGAGCCCAACGACGACAGTGCCGCGGTGATCACGCTTGTTGATGGTGCAATTGTCTTGGCCGTTGCCGATGGCGTCGGCGGTGCACCGTTGGGATACAAAGCCTCGGCGATCGCGATCGAGTGTTTGCAAGAGAGTCTGGAAGGCCGAGCCGACGGCGCTGATTTGCGGCCAGCGATCCTGGATGGGATCGAGCGAGCCAACGCTGAAATTTTGGACATGGGCACTGGGGCCGCAACAACGATATCCGTTGTCGAGGTCCAAAACGGGATTGCCCGTGGCTATCAAGTCGGTGACTCGATGGCGATGGTGGTGGGACAACGAGGCTGCATCAAGTGGAAATCGACGTCGCACTCACCGGTGGGTTATCTGATCGAATCGGGAGCTATCGATGAAGCGGAAGCGATGACACACGACGAACGACACTTTGTGTCGAATTTGGTGGGCACTCGAGAAATGCACATCGAGATCGGGCCTGCGATTTCGCTGGCCGCTCGGGACACCGTCGTGATTGCCAGTGACGGTTTGTTCGACAATTTGCAACTTGCCGAAGTGGCGGTTTTGGCCGGATCCGGAAAACCGCTCGCTCGGATGAACGCGTTGGTCAATCTAGCCAACCAACGCATGCGTTGTGATGAACCGGGTGTGCCCGGTAAACCCGATGACTTGGCGGCGTTGTTGTTGACGCCTTAGGCTTCGTGAACGTGGACGCCGTTGTTGAAGTGCATGGGGGTGGCAGTCCGAGTCAAGTCAGAAGCTGGGCTTCGTAGCATGAGCCCAAGTTCTAGCTGACGAGCCCGAGCCTGGACTAGTGAGCCCAAGTCGGAGCTAGCGAACTCAAGTTCGAACTAGAATGGTGCGTCGTCTTCTTCAACTGCTTCGGCGAAGGCATCGTTAGGCGAACCGCTGGCACCGGCTGAACCACCCGTGATCGTTTGGAAGGACATGGCTTCCAGGTTGACGAAGAATTTCACTTCGCTGTTGGCGTCTTTTTGCCAACGACGACCGTTCAAGCGATAAGTGATTTCGATTTCGTCGCCTTTGTTCAGGCCGTCAGCCAGTTGGCAGCCATCGCGGGTGAACTCAACGGGAACGTAGTTGGTGAAGCTGCCTTTGTCTTGCTCAAGCACCACCATGCGTTTCTGGAACCCTTTTTGGCCGTAGGTCTTGGTTTCCTCGACCAAATGGACCACGCCTCGTACTTTTGCTTCACTCATGACTAACTCGTTCCGGTTTGCCTGTTGCGTTGATAGGTACTGAAGTCGATCGGACAGGCTGCTCGCTGATCAACTGTCGAGCGAATCAGTGTAGGGAGTCGCGGCGTTGGAATGAAGGGCTGAGGCATCCGAAAGCGATCGCAAGATGCTTGTCGAGTCAGACTGTGCCGGTTCGAAAATTTCTAAGCTCAGCCCGATCGACCGATAGGTCCGATTGAACTCTTCGACGAACGATTGGCCGTTTTCCTCCGGCAACAGCATCGCTCCGACAGGCTGTTCGTCTCGCCTAACTACGGCGTCGGACGGCACGGAGAAACGGTTGCTACTCATTGGAAACGGTTTTCGCGGAAAATTGATGAAGGCTTTGAATCGAGGCGTGGCGAGGTGCTGAACATGTGGAAGATTCTTTGGCTGCTCAGGACTCAGGACTCGTTTCCGCTTGTGCGGCGACTCGGTAAGAGTCGTTGGGGTGCGGGAAGCCGAGGCGTTTGTCGACGCGATTGTAAATGGATCGGCTGGTGAAGAACCTGCGCAAATTGATGCATGCCAAGTCCACGGTGTCGTCGACTCGCCGTGAAGATTGAGCACCGACGTGGGGTGTGATCAGGACGTTGGGATCGTTCCAGAGTGGGCTTTCCGGTGGCAGTGGCTCGATTTCGGTGACGTCGACGCCAGCACCGGCCAGGTGTCCGGATTTAAGGGCGTCAACAAGTGCTTGTTCCTTCAGGACTTGCCCGCGAGCGACGTTGATTAGGTAGCCGCCAGGTTTCATTTGGGCGATCAGTTTTTCATCAATGCACCGATACGTTGACTCGTTCAGCGGCATGGTCAGGATGACAATGTCCGATTGAGCGAACAGGTCGTCAGCACGATCGGCGGGCCACAGCGAATCCACTTCGGCGGGCTTTTGTTCGGGATAGAAGTCCGTGGCGATGATCTTCACTTCCCAAGGTGCGAGCATCTTGGCGATTTGACGACCGTTGCCACCCATGCCCACGATGCCCACCGTTTTGCCGCGAAGGTCATCGGTGGGACGACGAATGAATTCCGGGATTTGGCGAGCCCGTTCAAACAGCCCGATGCGGCGCAAAACGCCCATCATCAATGCAAACGTTTGTTCGGCAACCTGCGGAGCAAACAATCCTGACGCACTGCTGACCAAGATTCGTGGTTCCGCAATCACGCCGGGCACCAAGCAATGATCCAGTCCCGCTGCGGACGATTGAATCCACTGCAATCGTCCAGCCGCGAGCACGCGATCCCAATCCACAGGGACTTTCGCGTGCCCGATGAAAATATCCGCCGATGGCAGCAACTCGTCGACACGCTCTTGTCCCGCGTCCACGATTTCAATGTCGTGATGAAGCGGGACGTTGGGATCCGCCTTCAATTCCGCAAGCGTTCGGGCCATCTGGTCGACGTGATGTTGTTCGACTGGAAAGCACAGAACAATGCGTTTGACGGCGTTGAAGTCGCGAGCTGGGTTCGTGTCAGTTGCTGGATTCGTAGCGGTCATGGGAGGCCTATTCGTCGGCGACGTTTACGTAGACTTTCAGAGCGTCGTCATCTTCAACAAGCAATCGCATCATCTCGGCGTGGTTGTCCATGCCGTCGACGGGATTGGTCAGGATCTTTTCGAGGACGGCGGGATACATAACGTCGCCGAGTGCCAGATCGCGGATGCCCATTTCGAAGTGCGTGCGGTTGGCGTTCACGCTACCAAGTAGCAGTTTGTTGCCCAGTACCCATTCGATATTGATTTTGTCCGCTGGGACTTCGGTGGTGCGATCGCCACCGGTAATGCTGGTCCAGACAACGACGCCGTTGTGGCCGATGCATTCCATCGCTTCAAACGCAATGGGGCTGTAGCCGGTCGCGTCGATGATCAAATCTGGCTTGCCGGTTTTTTCGACCAGTTCCTTCATCGGGGTCTTTTTCGTGCTAACGTAAGTCGCTTCCAAGCCTTCGACGATGCTCGCCTTCAGGTTAGGGGCTTCGCTGCGAGACAGCGTATAAACTTCCAATCCGCGTAGCTTCAGGCTAAGTGTCGCCAACAATCCAATTTGGCCCGACCCAATAACGTAGGCAACCTTGGGTGACCAGACCTTCATTCGCCGTTGAGCTTCGTAAGCTTGATGGATGGCCTTGGCGGCGCAGCTCATTGGTTCCTGAAGCACGTGAAGGTGTTTCAGTCCGGCGGGCACACGAACGATGTATTCCTGGTCGTCGACGAAGTATTCCGTCATGAAGCCGTGACGCAGGTTGATGCCGCGCTCGTAATAGGTCTCCTCACTGGTCATGTCGTTGGTGCCGATCAAGTCATAGATCGAACCGCCGGGACGCCGCACGGTGGCCGTAACGTAGTCGCCTGGCTTGAGCCCCCTCACGTTGGGGCCTACTTCTTCGACAATCCCGAAGCATTCGTGGCCGATGATCAAAAAGTCGTCGCCTTCGGGAGCGTTCCCATAGAGAGCGTCGGCGATCTCGCGGTCGGTTGCATCGACGCCCACCTTCAGAACCTTCACCAGCACTCCGACACCGCCATCAACGTCGCTGACGGACGGACGAGGGATATCTTGGAGGTGAACACTGTTGGGGGTACCGGGGCGAATGGCGACGGCTTTCATCTACTAAACTCTGGCTAAGGGAGGATAAATGGGGCTTGTGGGGGTATCGTAGCGAGAACGCCCATTTCCAGTGAGAGGGGCAGTTCGCTAATTTTCGCAGCGAAGCTTGTCAAAAATCGCGAGATGTGAATACTAACCTTGTATGAGCACCTTGCCACCCACGACCGAGCACGCTTCCACCGCTTTTGCTGGCGTGGATCTTCATGGCGTGAATGTGCGTAGCGTGGATCGACAATTGCTGCTCTGTTTGCGAAGTGGCGAACCCAAAACGATCGGGGATTTAACCGAGATACTGGGCGTCACCGCAACTGCCATTCGGCAACGAATCGAACGTTTGCTCGAAACCGGGCTAATTGATCGCGAAAAGGTCGTCGCAGGCCGAGGTCGGCCGACGTTTCGTTATTTGTTAACCGTTGCCGGTTATCGCAAGTCGGGCGCCGACGCGTCGGATCTTGCGGAAGCGATGTGGCGTGAAATTTTAGAATTGCCCGAAGGCGAAGTTCGCGAACGATTGGTAACCGCGATCGCGAAACGCATGGGCCAACAATACGCGACGGCAATGGACGAAGAGTCGTCGACCGTCGATGAAGAACAACTGGCCTCCTCGCCGGGGCCGTTTGCCCAGCGAATGAAGCAGCTTTCAGCGATGTTGCAAGTGCGCGACATCGCCGCGATTCTTTCGCCTGGCGATGAGTCGGACTTGCCGGTACTCGATATTGAGGCATGTCCTTATCCCAATCTAACGGACGCATCGGACGATCGGACGATGTGTCGCCTGGAAGAGAAGATGCTTTCAGAAGCCCTTGGCAAGGATGTTCATCTGAGCCAATGTCGGCTCGATGGCGACTCCTGTTGCCAATTTTCGTCGGCTTCGGAAACTAGACCGGCTTCGGAAACTAGACCGGCTTTGGACACCGGGGCGGCTTCGAAAACCAAGCCTGTCCTGCAGTCGCAGCCTGTCCGTCCGACGGATTCGTCTCTTACTACTGAAACCTAGTCGCCTTTCCCAAGCCGACTTAATCGATTCGCCAGCCGTCCTGAACCGAGCTGGTGGAATCATTCTCCCTCTCACTTTCCATTTTTAAGAACCCAGCTAAATCTGCTATGTCCCACGTTTTGAAAATCGAAAATCTACACGTTTCTGTTGGTGACAAGCCGATTCTGCGTGGCGTCAACCTGACCATCAATCATGGTGAAACTCACGCTTTGATGGGTCCCAACGGTAGCGGCAAAAGCACGCTTGGGTTGGCCATCATGGGGCACCCAGGATACGAAGTGACCGACGGTTCGATCACCTTGGACGGCGTCGACGTCCTCGAAATGGCTCCTGACGAACGTGCTCGTGCCGGCTTGTTCATGGCGTTCCAACGCCCGATGGCGATCCCCGGTGTGAAGATGGCTGACTTCTTGCGTCACGCGACCACCAATGTTCGCAACCCAGACCGTAAGGAAGGCGAAGAGCTGATTCCGATGCGTGAGTTCCGTAAGGAGCTGAAGGAAAAGATGGCTCACCTTCGCATGGACGTCGAGTTCGCTCGTCGTTACGTCAACGATGGATTTTCCGGCGGCGAAATGAAGCGAGCCGAAATCCTACAACTGGCCATGTTGCAGCCTAAGTTCGCGATCCTGGACGAAACCGACTCGGGTCTCGACGCCGACGCCGTGCGTTTGGCCAGTGAGTCGATCGCTGAAATCGGTCGCGAAAAGATGGGATTGTTGATCATCACTCACCACGACAAGCTGCTCGTTCACAACCCACCGGAATTCACTCACGTGATGTTGGGTGGAAAGCTGGTTGAAACCGGTGGCAAGGAACTTGCCGAAGAATTGCACGAAGAAGGCTACGATCGCATTCGCAAATCCTATCCGGATGCCGAAGCTGCCAACCAAGAAATGCTTGCTGAAGAAGCTGTCTCGTAGGGGCCAACGGCAAGTTGCCATGACCGGGAATGAATCTTCCCGGTTCTGGCCTCCGTTGATTCACCGCGAGCAAATCGCTTTTCTACCTCCGCTCATCACTCCAATCTCTAGGCAATCCCATGGCAACTGACGTTACCGAAAAGCCAGAATTCGACGAAATCAATAAGTACAACTTCCGCACCGAGACCACGGGTGTTTTCAAAGCGGAAAAGGGTATTAGCGAAAAAGTCGTTCACCAAATCTCTGACATCAAGAACGAGCCCGATTGGATGCGGGAGTTCCGCTTGAAGTCGTTGGCTGAATTCGAATCACGCCCGATGCCCAAGTGGGGCGGTGCGTTGGATCTTGATTTTCAAGACATCTATTACTATCTCAAGCCGACTCAAAACCAAGAGAAGTCTTGGGACGATGTTCCGCAAGAGATTAAGGACACCTTCGATAAGCTCGGAATTCCGGAAGCGGAGAAGAAGTTCCTCGCCGGTGTGAAGGCTCAGTTTGAAAGCGAAGTCGTTTATGGTTCGCTTCAGGAAGACTTGCACAACCAAGGCGTGATCTTCACCGATACGGACACCGCCGTTCGCGAGCATCCCGAATTGCTGCGTGAGTACTTCGGTACGATCATTCCACCGACGGACAATAAGTTCGCTGCCCTGAACAGTGCGGTATGGTCGGGTGGTTCGTTCATCTACGTGCCTAAGGGAGTTCATATCGAATTCCCACTGCAAGCGTATTTCCGCATTAACGCGGAAAGCATGGGGCAGTTCGAACGTACGTTGATCATCGTCGACGAAGGTGCCAGCATTCACTACGTCGAGGGCTGCACCGCGCCGATGTACACAACGGAAAGCCTGCACAGCGCCGTGGTGGAAGTTGTCGTCAAGAAGGACGCTCGATGCCGCTACACGACGATCCAAAACTGGGCCAATAACATCTACAACTTGGTGACCAAGCGAGCATACGCTTACCAAGATGCGACGATGGAATGGGTCGACGGCAACCTGGGCAGCAAGCTGACGATGAAGTACCCCGCGGTTCACATGATGGAACCCGGTGCTCGCGGCGAGATTCTGTCGATCGCTTTCAGTAGTGCTGGACAACACCAGGACGCAGGTGCCAAGTTGGTACATGCGGCTCCGAACACGACTGGCCAAATTGTTTCCAAGTCGATCAGTAAGAATGGCGGCCGCGGTAGCTATCGCGGTTTAGTGCGAGTCGAACCAGGTGCTCACAACAGTAAGAACAGCGTGGTTTGTGACGCATTGATTCTGGATGACCAAAGCCGCAGCGATACCTACCCGTACATCGAAGTGCTTGAGCAAGATGTGCAGATCGGTCACGAGGCGAGCGTGTCACGTATCGGCGAAGAGCAAATGTTCTATCTGCTTTCACGTGGACTGACTGAGGCCGAAGCGAGCACGATGATCGTCAACGGCTTTATCGAGCCGCTCGTCAAAGAGTTGCCGATGGAATACGCCGTCGAAATGAATCGCCTGATCCAATTGCAAATGGAAGGCAGTGTTGGCTAGTGGTCGCTTGGCCGATGCCAACCCACGACAAATGCCTGATCCTGAATCCCTGACCATAGCCTGGACCGATTGTAAGAGCCCGCCGCCGGGCCTCGTCGTAAAGGCTGATCGCAAACCCCGTCACACGGGCTTTCAAGGGAACTGATTTCTGGCGCTGCCATGCTATTACCGCTAACTGACATCTGAATACTGACATCTTTTTCATGACTGCTACTACTACCCAAACCTTCGACGCTGTTGGCTTCGAAGCATTTCTCGAAACTCGCGCCGGCGAGCCGGAGTGGTTAACCACCCTTCGCCGTGATTCGTTCTCCCACGCTGATGCGATGGATTGGCCCGAGCGACGTAGCGAGGAATGGATTCGTACCGACAACCGCATCTTCCAGCTTAAGAAGTACTCGCCACCTGGCGTGGGCTCCGACCTAGCCGACATCCCTGACGTGGCTCAACTTCGCGAGGGAATCGATCCCGGTGGAGTGATGACGACCGTCGATAGCCGCATCACGTCCGAGCACTTGGACGACGAACTGGCTGCTAAGGGAGTTCTGTTCGGAAGCCTGGAACGTTACTGTTCGGAAACGCCTGACCAAGTCCGTCCGTACTTGTACACGGTTGTTGATCCGGATTACGACAAGTTCGCCGCGCTGCATGCCGCGTTTTGGTCCGGTGGCCAATTCTTGTACGTTCCCAAGGGGGTCGTACTGGAGAAGCCGCTTTACATCGGTTCGGTCATGACCGACGGCGGAAGCGAAACGTCCCACACCTTGATCGTCTTGGACGAAGGTGCGGAAGCGACTGTGATTCACGAGTGCAACAGCGTGAACACCGAAGCCGGCGGACTGCACATGGGTGCGGTCGAGATTATTCAAAAAGGCAACTCGCACCTTCGTTACGTCAACATGCAAGAGTGGGGTCACAAGACCTATCACTTCGCGCACCAGAAAGCGACCGTTGATCGTGATTCCACTTTGCAGTGGACCGTTGCCGCGATGGGCTCGGGCCTGGCAAAGGTGAACCAGACCGTCGACTTGGTCGGTCCCGGTGCGGATTCGCAAGTCAATGGCGTGTTGTTCACCGAAGGACGCCAGCACATTGCTTATCACACGCAACAACATCACCGTGCACCAAGCTGTCACAGCGACTTCTTGTATAAATCCGCTCAACAGGACAAGAGCCGGACGGTTTGGCGTGGGATGATCAAGGTCGATAAGAAAGCCCAAAAGACCGACGGTTATCAGCGTAATGACAACCTTGTGTTGTCGAATCATTCACGTGCCGATTCGATTCCAGGACTGGAGATCGAAGCTGACGACGTGCGTTGCACTCACGGCAGCACGACCGCCAAGGTTGATGAAGAGCAAATCTTCTACGCGACTTGCCGTGGTTTCACGCGGGAAGAAGCTGTGCGAATGATCGTTAGCGGGTTCTTCCAGCAGATCTTCGACCGGATCACGATCGAAAGTGTTCGCGATGCATTGGCGTTGGCGATCGCTCGACAAGTTCGTGATTACGAATAGGCCAACGATCTGTGAATGTTGAAGTTTGGTTGTCGCCGTCCGCGGTCGCGCCATCGGAACGCAGTCATGCGGAACTGGCGGTTGTGATCGATGTGTTGCGAGCGACGACGGTTGCGGCAACGGCCATGGCCGCGGGAGCACGCTCGATAACGGCGTGCTCGTCCGTCGAGGAAGCTTTCGCAATCAAGGCGGAGGCGTCCGGCGACATGGTTCCGTTGTTGTGCGGTGAGCGTGAGTGCAAGCCAATCGAAGGATTCGATTTCGGTAATTCACCCAGCGAGTATTCGCCCGCGGGTGTGGGTGAGCGTGATCTGATCATGACGACCACGAATGGCACGCGTGCGATCGAGGCCGCCGCCAATTGCGACGGAATGTTGCTAGCGTGCTTCGCGAATCTAAGCGCCGTTGCGCAGCGGATCACCGACACGATGAGCAGCGACGGTTTGCTGCGGATCGTTTGTGCGGGAACCAACGGTGCCGTGACGGGCGAAGATGTTTTGTTGGCTGGTGCCCTGCTGGCTGTTTGTCATAAGAAACTTAGCGACACGGCACGCTTCTTTGACGGACCGCTGGATTTGATCAACGATTCCGGAGCGATCGCGTTAGCCGCTTGGCAGCACTGTATTAGCCACGACAAGGTGACCGACGCTGAAACGCTTGCGACCCGATTGTCGCTGACCCAGGGCGGGAAGAACCTCATCGCCGCTGGCTACCAGAACGATCTGGTTGATTGCGGGAGCATCGATGTTTTCGATGTCGTGCCCACTCGCCAGTCAACGGATCCGGCTCGGTTCACCCTCTAGCTCGATTGAGCCTCTTTATCCGCTGCCCGCGTGTCAGTCGGCTCTGGGACCGCTACAGGAAAGTACTCGTCGACGACCTGATGAAATTCTTCGGCGGTCGATACCTTGGCGACGTGTGTTCGAAAGAAGCGAGCACCATGTTTGCCTTGTGCATAACAGCAAGCGTACTTCCGCATCAGGATGGTTGCTTTTTCTTCACCAAAGCGATCAACAACCAATTGGTAATGTCGCAGCATCACGTCGCGTTGTTCCACCAAGGTTGGCTCTGGCGGAACCGGCTCACCGCGTAGGGCTGCGGCTGCTTGAGCGAACAGCCAAGGGCGACCGAGGCAGGCACGGGCGATCATGACGGCGTCGACGTCGTAGTTCTCAAACGCGGCGAGTACCTTCTCCGCACTGTCGAGATCTCCGTTGCCGATCAGCGGGATGTTTCTAAGATGCGATTTGATTTCGCCGATTCGGTCCCAATCGGCGTTACCTCGGAACATGTCAGCCGCCGTACGCCCGTGAACGGTCAACGCGGCCGCACCGGCCTCTTCGACGACCTTGGCGATCTCGTTGCAGTTGATGTTGTCGGGATGGCACCCCAGGCGGATCTTGGCCGTCACGGGTGTTGGCGAGCACGCCTCGACGAGCTGGCTGATGATGGCGTGCATCCGCTGCGGTTCACGCAACAGATAGCTTCCGCTGTGAGCCTTTTGAGTGACCTGGCGTACGGGGCATCCAAAGTTGATGTCGACGATGCTGACCTGGTACTCCTCGACCAGTCGGCGGCCCACCTTGGCCATGGTCTCGGGATCGTTGTCCCAAATCTGAACCGCTAGCGGCCGGGGTTCATCAGCGACGCCCCAAAGCCGATCGGGATGTTCGGCTTCGTTTTCGTCCATCCAGACAAAACCTCGGGCGTTCACCATCTCGGTCGCCAACAATCCCGCGCCGCCAAAGTCTCGCACGATTTGGCGGAAAGCCGCGTTGGTAAAGCCCGCCATGGGAGCTTGCAGGATCGGCGGATCGATGACGAGGTCACCAATTCGGAGCGGGGCAATTTCAGTAACAGGCATGGTTCAGGCGGATGGGAAACGGTGTAGACAGGAACCCCACATGCATAAAAAAAGCAGGGTCTTGAACCCTGCTTAGGATGACAGCCGATCGATCGGAATGCCAGTATTGAAAATCAAATACCGGTGCCGAAACCGAGGAATTTCAACCACCCCGATGTCGACCGGTAGCGGATCTAGCGTAGGCTTTTGCCAAACGCGGTTCGCAATTTGCCCAAGTAGCTGTCGGCGTCGCCCACTTCGGATAAGACCTTTTGGCTCATTTCCTCGATGGATTGATCCGCCTTCGCTAGCAAGCTTTGAGCTTCGTTTTGTTGGTTGGACATCCATTCGCGAAGTTCGAGCATTTGTTCGCGGTGAACATCTTCGACCTTGGCCGTCAGCTTGGCTTTGTTGGACGCTACTTGCTGAGCGATCACTCCGCGGGCAGCATCGTTGAAGACACGGCCCAAATTGGTGTTGAGATCCAAGTCCATATCACGCCAATCGCCTCTGAATTGGGCGTCGACTTCGATCGTGTCGACGTTGGCCAAAGACTGATTCATGCTCATCACGGCGGACGAGGTGGCGGCTTTGCCAGCGACGTCGAGGTGCAAGTTCACGCCAACTTGTTTGCTGACTAGGCGACCTTGAACCGTTTCGCCGCGACTGTCCAGTTGAACCCACACTTCGCGTTGACCGCCGGAAATTGCCAACCCAGCTTTCTTGCGATCGCCCAGACGCATCGTGTCCGCTTTCATCTGCGGCCAGTGGAGTGTCAGTCGATCCAGTTGCTCGCCTTCGCGACGATCACGGGTGTAATCGACTTGGACCGTTTCAGGACCTTCCAACAACAAACGTGCGCGGGTTGGAGTTTCGAGTAGTTGTGGTTGTGGGGTCATGTTTTCGACCACACCAGTCAGGGTGTAGGCTTTCCCGTCGGCTCGCATCAGACCCGAGACTTCGCATTCGCGGATCAGCATTTCGGGCCGTCGCGAGCGTCCTAGGAAGTCGAAGTCTTCACCGCGAATTCGCTCCGCGTCAGGAGCCACCACGGTGTAGTTCGCCAGCGTGCGTCCACCATCCAGATAGCCGCGTAATTGTGCTAGTGATTTGCGGATCTCCGCAGTGATCAGGTCGACACCGAAGTTCTTGGAGTCGGCTAAGTTGCCAGGGACGTATTGGTCGACCATCGCGAGGTCAGCTTGGCGAGCTTGTTCCAAACGTTGCAGGTCAGCTCGCATTTGATCGGGAAGTTGATCCATTGCTTGACGAACGACAAGCAGGTCTTCACGAGCTTGGCGAGCTTCATTAAGCGTGCGTTCCAGTTCAGGCCAATCACGCAGAGGGTTATCGATTCCCTTCGCGGCATCACGGATGGTGCGAACGCGCTCTTCTAGGTTGCGAGCTCGAGTAACGAGCGTTTCGTATTCCGATTTCCACTTGCGACGAATCTCGTCACCCGTGCGAACCGTTTGCAGGTTCTCGCCCATCGATTCGACTTGGTCGCCAAGACCTTCGGTGGCGTTGGCTAATAGCTTTTCGATCATCGATCCAGCGCCGTCCGAATCGGTAGCCGGAGCTTCCTCTTCATAGTGGCCAGACAACTCACGTTGGGATCCGATTTCGAGGCCCGAGATTTTGCCCTGGCTGATCACCCAACGTCGACGCAACAAGGCGTCACCATCGATGACCAAGTCCACCGAATCGGCGGCGAAGGCGTCGCGGAGTTCCTTGCCATCACGAGGATCGGCGATGTGCAGATTGGTGTAACGGATCCGCGGTGGAAACAAGTCCACTCGGGTCTTGCCGATCTCTGCTTTCGCGCCCGTTGAGGCTTCCAGTCCCGTGACGGTGATGAAGCCTGCCATCGGGCCGAGGCCCCATCGCAAGATCATCAGAATGGCGACCATGATAATGAGCCGCGTCAAAATAAATCGCCAACGAATCATGCCGCATCCTTATCTTTGGAATCTCGCAACTGGCGAAGCAAGTAATTCAGTGCTTCGTCAATTTTCTGCTGGTCGTCAGCCGACGCATTGTCAGCTTGGACATCAATGTGTGATTTGCTAGAGCCGGCCGCGGCGATCGCCACCTTGGTCGGCTGTTGCTTGGGTGACTCGGTGGAGTGAGCCGCAGGCATCGCGACGGTTTGTGCGTCGTCGATCCGGCGGACGTCGTACACGCGGCCTGAGCTGGCGATCATCGGCGAGCGTTGCGCGGTGTCGGTGGGCTGGCCTGAAGTGTTCGAGTTCGTATGTGCCGGAGTCGCTGGCCGAATATGCGGGCCGGCTTGGCGATGCGCTTCGTGGGTGCGTTGATCTGCGAAAGGTTCTGGCGTTGAGTCTTTGTGTAGCTCGCTTTTGAAGCGACTGACTTTTTCGTCTGCTCGAATGACTTCGTCTTCGTTGGCTTCGTCGAGTGCCAAGGCCCAGCGTTTGAAAACCGGATAGGTCAGCATGAAACACGGCAACACCGAAGCAAGGCCGATAACGAAACTGCCCATCACGACGGTGTTGTTCAGGTCCGTCCAAGGCACCAGCGGCAATTGCCAAGCGGATGCAAGGGCTCGTGCGACATCGGGTTGTTCAAAAATCCAGCGGCCCAGTGCGTCGAACTGCGGGTCAAGCTTGGCGGCAAAGAACGTCAGTCCCACGCCCACCAGGGCAACCATCGCGTGGTTCACTTGCAGCATCAGTACGACCAACACCATGGCCACGGCTAGCAAGTTGCCGTGAGGAATGAGCCCCAACAGCACGCCTAAGGCAACTCCCCAGGCGAGTTGAGACGGATGTTTCCGTCCCGCAATCGCCTTGCGAATGCTGCTGATGAGTTTGACGATGAACAAGATCATGTGGCCGCTCCGTTGTGGACGGGCTGTATTTGCTGGACTGGCTAGCCCCAAAGACAGCGAAGTCCATGCGGTGGATCAAAACGAATGAACGATTGTGTGATAGCACTTTCGGTTTGATCGGCATCGACAAACCAAACATTGAATACAATCGGCAAATTCGTCACCGCCAGAGCAAAGTGAACATTTGCGTCACTCGGGGCGCCGTGGATTGATCGTGAAACACTTGGTGTTCACGTTGCGTTCGAGTTTCACATGGTTTGTGACGAGTAACGCAATCGGTCTGCACCGGTTTTCAGCACGGTGGTGATCTTCGTTTGCATCTTGCCGGTGGGCGAAGCGACGCTCCCGTCCCTTTACGCAAAGGCAAGAAAGAATCTTCGCATCTCGTTCACTGCGGCGACCCGCGAATTCAACGCTGGCAATCCGCTAGTCGTCTAGACGCGTTGAGAGCGGGAGCAACAAACCAGCCGCTGCGGTAAAGAGCATCACCACCCCGCTGGCGAGGAAAGCACCATTGATGCCGATGGCGCCGGCGATCTGTCCCCAGGTCAATGAGCCAATCGCCATCGATCCAGCCATCATGGTCAGGTAGCAACCCATCCCACGGGCCCGCAGTCGAGGTGGCAATGTGATTTGGGCGGTTGCGTTGAGCGTGGTGAGGGTGGCCATCCAGCCCGCACCCATTAGCACAATGGACGGCAACAAGTACTGCCACGATGGTGAGTAGCTCATCACGATTAAACCGCATGCATATAGGCTCATTGAAGCGGCGACCAAGCGATCCGAGCCAAACCGGTGTCGCAAACGAGGCAGCATCGATGCCCCGACGACGGCTCCGGCTCCGACACACGCGACCATGACGCCGAAACCTTGTGCACCCCAGCCCAGTTGAGTCTTGGCATACAGCGGCAGCAATGACCACAGCACACTGCCGGGGATCACGAAAAGAGCAACGCCGAGCATCACGTTTCGCATCACCGAATGCCGAGCGACGAAACGAACGCCCTGGCGGGTCGATGCCCAGAACGAGCGACCACGACTGTCTTCGATGGTGGTTCGCTTCCAAGAAGCCAGTACACCGACAACACATGCGAACGTGAACGCGTTGAAGGCGAACGTGCTCCATAAACCCAGAACTGCGATCAACACGCCACCTAAGGCGGGCCCTAGGGTGCGGGCGAGATTGAAACTGATGCTTCCCAAACCGACGGCTTGGGGAATTTGAGATCGTGGCACCAGCTCGGGAATCGCTGCCTGCCACGTCGGGACATGGACGACCATCCCCAGCCCTAGCACAAACGTTAGGCCTAAGAGTCCCCAAGCGGTGATGTGACCGGTGAATGTTAAGACCGCCAGTGCGGCCGTGACCGCGAACAGCAGCCCTTGGGTCATCATGAGCAACCGTCGTTTATCAACTCGGTCAGCTAAAACGCCGGCGGGAATCGCCAAAAAAACGATGGGCAAGGTCATCGCGGTGCGAACCGAGGCCACCATTTCAGGGCTGGCGTCCAGGGTTGTCATCAACCACCCCGCGCCCACTTCGTGAATCCAGGTACCTAGGTTGGACGCCAACGACGCGAGCCAAAACATTCGGAAAAGCGGTAAACGCAGCGGTTCCCATGCTGACGCACGCGTCGAACCTTTGGTTTTAGTCGGTGTGGTTTCCGCTGGAGACCCGGATACCACGGAAGCCCCAGGTACCACCGAAGCACCGGAAATCTTCGAAGCTGGGTCCGTAGAAGACCCTGGCCCCGATGATGGGCGCTCGGATGTGAAGCCAGGCCGGGAATCAGGCGACTCAGCGTGGGGTTTTCGTGGCGGGTGAATCGTCTTGTTCATTAAGAACTATTGGATAGCGGCAACCGATGCGAGCCTTTCAGCCCGCACAATCGACCGACTTGCGAAGAAAATGGGGTCGTGCCGGTCGTTCAGGATCGATGTTTTTGGTGAAACGTTCTAGGTGGGGTAGCGTTGCGAACAGCAATACTGCCTTTCAATCTCAATGTCTATCGAGACATTCCACCCGCTGTGGTTCGGCTATGATCCAGATTCGAGATCTTCAAAAACTCTACGACGACACCCTCGCCGTCAAGAATATCAGCGTGTCGATTCCCGCAGGGGTGGTTTGTGGGCTGGTGGGCCCCAATGGTGCCGGAAAAACAACCACTTTGCGATGTCTGGCCGGTTTGCTACGACCCACTTCAGGAAACATCTGTGTTAACGGTTTTGATCCCATCACCGACGAGATCGAGCTGAAGCGAAGCGTCGCCTACGTGCCGGACGATCCGCCACTCTTTGATGACCTGACCGTGGGCCAGCATTTGGATTTCGTCGCTCGTCTGTACCAAATTCGCGATCACCGTCCAACGGCGTTCGATCTTTTGCGGCGGTTCGAGCTGATGCCGAAATATGACGCCTCGGTGACCTCGCTATCGCGTGGGATGCGCCAGAAGCTTGCTATCGCGTGTGCCTATCTAATTGCACCACCAGTCTTGTTGCTCGACGAACCGTTGACGGGGCTGGATCCGCCGGGCATTCGCATGCTGCTTCAATCCGTTCGCGATTACGTTCAAGGTGGCCGGACGGTGATTATCAGTAGCCACTTGTTGGCCATGATTGCCGACGTGTGCGACCAAGTTTGGATGATGCATCACGGCGAAGTGAAGTATCACGGCAGCACGTCGGAACTTCGACGATCCTTCCCGGAGGCGGATTCGTTGGAGGAAGCCTTTTTTGCCGCGATCGCCAAGGAGGCGGACTCGAGCGATAAAGACGTTTCATCCACGCCGATCTCGCCCAACCTAGCGGGGGTTTGCAGTGCCGTCGGTACAGCAGACTCATTGACGGTCTTTTAATGAGCATTCCACTGCCACAATCGCGGACAACGCATCCTGACACAAGCCAGTCGGTTTGGCATGCCGTGACCACCTTATGGCATCTGGAAACGATCCGTACGAGCTATCGCGTCAAACGATTTTTGGCGCGTTTGGGATCGCCTCGCCAAGCGTTTGCATCAATGTTGGCAATCGCCTTTGTCGGACTGTATCTACTGGCGGGCTTGACTGTGCTGGCGCGGCGAGATGTGGTTGACCCCAGTCGGTTGCAATTGTGGCTTTCCGGCGGCATGGTTTGCTATGCCATCTATCATGCAGTCAAGTACGCCTGGTCCAAGCCAGGCGGCATCTCGTCGGTTCCCTTAACCGGCAGTCCACTGACACCGGCGATGGGATTGTGGATTCACGGTGGTCCACTTCCACGGAACATTGTTTCGTTGCATGAAGTCGTGCGACTTGTGCCGTCAACGGCCGCCAAGACCTCGTTGTTATGTGTAGTTTTGTACCGCGACGTTCCTAGCCTCATTTGCTTGTGGATTGGTGTCTTCGCGGCATTGTTCACCTTGGAATGGATTCGGCGGCTGATCAGTCAATTCGTGGACGCACTGAATCCTCGCGAACGCAAGGTGATCCAGGGTGCTGCCGCTTTGATTGCGATCGCACTGGTAGCCCAGGTCGGGCTGCAAACCTGGAATCGGACTCCCGCCGGAAGCGATCCTGCCCAATACATGGTTTCGCTGATTGGCGAAGCCGCGGAGTTTGCCATGAGCACACCCGTGCAGTGGATGGCAACCCCTTTGATGCCGGCGTCCCATTTGGCGGTGTGCCAACCCATGCAGTGGGCAACATTGATCTTTCCTGCTGATTGGCTGGTGCTGCACTGTGCTCTTTCCTTAGCGGGGACGTTCGCGTGGATCGCGGCAGTGCTATTTGCCTATGTGCGTTTGGACCAATGGTCGTTAAGCCAGCGGCACGCCAACGAACAATTGCAACTTCAGCGACTGGTGTCGGAAACACAATCGCCGGTCGGTTTGGATGGGCGATCCCGCGGTCAAAATGCAGTCGGTCGCTCAAATCATACCGTCGCTCGAATTGTGGGCGTGTTTACCAATACAACGGCCGGTCGCCGTGCGGGTTCATCAATCAATTCTGGCATCGCAGCGATTTTCGTGCGTCAATGGCACTGTGTGGTTCGCTACCGCACCAACGTGCTTGTTAGTTTCGCGATTCCATTGCTGGTTTCGTTGTCCCCGCTGCTCACCAACGACAGTGCGTTAGCGGGCATGGCGAATCGACAGTGGATGTTCGTCATCGGCGGCATTGCTTTAAGCACATTGCTGCTCGCTCCGCCCGCGTTGCAAATCGATTTCCGGCGTGACTTAAAACGGATGTGGCTTTTGCGATCCTTCCCGGTCAAGCCGCTGGCGATGTGTGTTGCGATGATCTCGATGCCGGTGCTGATCACAAGTCTATTCCAATGGGCGACGTTGGCTTCGGCGTACGCGATTGCCGCGACGTCCGTCTATCAAGTGGCTTGGTTGGCGATCACGTTGCCGGCACTAGCCACGATGACCTTTGCGATTGAGAACGCGTTGTTTTTGATGTTTCCACACCACGTGCACGATCAAGGCATCGCGATGGTGATTCGGGCGAAGGTGACATTTCTGTGGAAGGGCGTCTTGCTACTGCTCTTTCCTGCACTTCTGTATGCCTGGACGCTGCTTTGCGTCGCGCTGATCCCGGCGGAATGGTGTCCCGCGGTCGCGTACGCGGGAAGTATTCTCGGGTTTTGGACGCTGGCGGGGATTTCGATCGCCGTTTGCGTTTGGGCCTGGAAACGGTTCGATCCGGCTGCGGACACACCTGCGGAATAGCCAAACGGCGAACTCGGTAGCCGTCACTGAAAGTCTGGCGAGAAACCGCTGGACGAATCGGGGAGTGTGGTACTCGGGAAGTTCTCTTTTGTTAAGATAGCGACTTTCTTCTCGACGATTGATTTCGTCCCCCTTGATAGCCGGAATCGATGAGCGAGCAATCTTATACCCAGCGACAGCGTCAACTTCGCAATCTCGTTGTCATGGCGCTCGCGGATGGCTCGATTGGCCAACGTGAGGTCGATCTGGTCGGCGAACGATGTGTGGAATTAGGCTTTGGCCAAGCCGAACTGGAATCCGCGTTGTCGTTCGGTCTAGGCGACGATGCCGCGTTGGAATTGCCCGCAGATCCGGAGCAGCGAGAAGAACTGCTTGCCGATTTGATTCGCATGATGGCAGCCGACGGGCATCTCGATGAGTCGGAAAAACGACTCTTTGCGCTCGCCGCGGCGCGAATGAACATCCCCTTGGATCGGTTGAACCAATTGATCTCAGTCGTCATTCGCGACCCTGCGAATACTCGTCAGCCATCCAGTGACGAAGGCGAATTGGCGTGACGAAGGCTCGTATTCTGATAACGTCAGGCCCTACACGACAATATCTCGATCCGGTTCGGTATCTGACTAATGCGTCCAGCGGACGAATGGGGGCGTCTTTGGCCGAAGCAGCATTAGCCAAGGGACATGATGTGGTCGTGGTTTCCGGACCGGTCGCGGTTCGTTATCCCGATGGTGCTGAAGTGATTGACGTTGTCACCACTGACGACATGCTGCGGGTCGCAGGTGAGTTGTTCCCCAAGTGTGACGGGGCGATCGGTGCGGCGGCACCGTGTGACTACATGCCCCACCAAGTCTCTAACGAAAAACTGTCTAAAACCGGACGCCCGATTCAGTTGGAACTAATCGAGACACCGGATGTGATCGCCCAGTTGGGACAATCCAAGCGGGCCGACCAGTGGGTTGTTGGATTCGCTTTGGAAACCGATGACCGGCACTTTCGAGCAACTGTCAAGCTTCAAAAGAAACACTGTGACCTGATGGTCAGCAACGGTCCCGAGGCGATTGATGCCATGGACAATCATGTCGAACTGCTCGACATTCAAGGCAAGATTATCGAGACCATTGAAGGCGACAAGCCGCATGTCGCGACTCGCCTAATTCATCACATTCATGACCGCTTGATCCAGCGTTAAGCCACTTCATTTCTAGATCCTTATGTCAACTGAAATATCCATTTCACTGGAAACGACGCTCGGTCGTTTAACGCTACCCAATCCAATCATGGTGGCTTCGGGCACTTTCGGTTACGCCCGCGAGATGGAGCACATTGTTGACTTGCATCGCCTGGGCGGAATCTTGCCTAAGACGATCACGGCGGAGCCTCGAATTGGTAACGCACCGTGGCGAACAGTTGAAACGTCCGCGGGCCTGCTCAACGCCATCGGACTGGATAACGACGGTGTCGATGCTTTTATCGAACATCACCTTCCCTATCTAAGTACGCTTGCCGCCCCGATCGTGGTCAGCGTCGCCGGGCGAACGGTGGAGGACTTTACGGAGCTGGCACGCCGCGTCGGTCAATGTGAAGGTGTAGCCGCAATCGAGCTGAACCTGTCATGTCCCAATGTTAGCGGTGGGATCGACTTTGGAACCAATGCGGAATCGTGCGAGCGAGTGGTGGCATCGGTTCGTGAAGCGACTGAAACACCGATCCTTGCCAAGCTGACACCCAACGTGACCAGCATCGCAGCAATCGCTGCCGGTGCGGCGAAGGGCGGAGCGGATGCGGTATGTTTGATCAATACCGTCTTAGGTATCGCAGTCGATTGGCGAAAGCAACGACCGATCCTCGGTAACGGCATGGGCGGATTAAGTGGGCCAGCGATCAAACCAATCGCACTGCGATGCGTTCATCAAGTTCGTCAGGCGGTTGAGATTCCGATCATCGGTATCGGCGGCGTTGCCTCGTTGGACGATGTGATGCAGTTCATCGTCACGGGGGCTTCGGCGATACAAATCGGTACCGCGAACTACTACGATCCAAAATTGTCGATGCGTTTGATCGACGAGTTGCCAGGCGCTCTTCGAGAGATCGGCGCGAGTTCCGTTGCCGAAGCAGTCGGGACTCTACAAAAGTAGCGGTCGGCTCGGCAAATGCCATTCGTCAGCCGCGAGATTGCAAATGCTAGCGGGTTATCGTTTCGTCGCTCTGTGAAGGTCTGCGGTAGGAAACGAACTGGTGAATGCTTCCTCTCGGCGAGTATTCGACAGGCGCTTCGGTGCCTGCTCGGCCGCCAAGTTGCAACTGCCCAGCGACCAGACAAACCGATTCAATCACAAGTGGCTGAAAGGCAAAGTGTGGATCGTCTTTTGGGACCGTGACCAAAGCGATTGGTCCGCGATCGGTGAAGTCCCAACGAATGTCGAGGTCACCCATCGCCGCTTCTTTGCTGATCCGGCGAACGAACGGTTCGAGTGGCAAAGGCAACGCTCCGGCTTTTAAATCCGATAATGCGATCGCCAGCATGTTAGGCTCTTCAGTCATCTCAACGCTTAACTTGCATGACACGACGGTGTCCCAGCGTTTGGACTGATAACGAGCGGCCGCGAACAGTTGTCCGTTTTCAATCGCGATCGCAGGCGCACTCACACCACGCGTGCTCAAACGCTTGAAGCGTTCTGGCAACTCCGCCTGCATCCAAGCGTTGATCTCTTCTTCAGAAAAAGAAGCATTCCAAAAAGTGTGTCGTGCTGCTTCATCGCGTGCTCGATCAACATCATGTTGCAGAGTCGTGCGAGCGATCTCACCAACGGGGCCGGACTGGTTCCTGGCCCGCGTATAGAACTCCGGGATCCGCCGAGATTGCGACCATGCCCACCATGTCGAGGCACCGACTGCGCCGCCCAAAAACACCACCGCACTCAACAATCCGAGCGACCATTTGAGAACGCGTTTCTTTTTGCAGTGCTTCATGATTTGAACTCAACCAAGGCAGAAAAACAAAAATCTCGGGTCGCAATGTAACACAATGTTTCATGCGGTTCGGTTCTGACAAGCGTTATCCACAGAGCGGGTATCGGACCAGCCTGCTGTGAACAGCCCTCGACAAATAACCTTTCGCAAAACGCTCAAAAGTAAGCCGTTGCATCGGCGCACTTTGATCGCTTCACGTCTTCAATCCACCGCCTTGTAACCAATTAATTACCCACACAACCGTCTGGCTTTTCAGCGTGCCGTCATCAAACGGTCGTATTGAAAATACAGATGTTGACCGAATTTGCTAGTTCAGAATTCCCGCTAGGCTCAACTTCTAAACGACACGAAACCGGAATAAGTTCAAAAGCATCGAATGTTCAAAAGTGCCGGACGGTGTGATGCACCGACTGAAAACTTCTTGAGCTACTTTTGGGCTGCCTAATCCTCGTGTCTCTAAAAGTTCTGTGTGTTTAAAACTCGGGTGTCTTCAAAAGCGTAGTGCAGAGGGAACCCAGCGGCGAATCCGTCGGGAAATCGATGTCGGTTTGTCGTCCGGAACGTTCTCTTGCTTCTTGGGTTGAGCTTCCTGTTTCGGCGGAGTCGCCGGTTTGGCTTCATCAGATGCTGCGTTCCACATCGCCTTGGGAAAGGTCGGGACAGCGGAGCTAGGGAAGCGAGAACTTTGGTCAGATTGGTTCGATTGATTTTCAGCAATTCGTGACGGGCTCGATTGCGGTCCCCAGTCACCTGGACGTGTCGTTGAATTGCTTTCGGCCGCCAACGACGATTGATGCGTCAATGAAGAAAGAGGAGTGTCCTTCGCGACTCTCAATAGTTCTTTGGCCCAGAAGTTTTTTAGCAAGCGGGCTGTCGATCTGAGTTCAGCGTGTTGCAAACCTTGGACGGCTAAGTAGGCGAGGCTTTGCAGTTCGGATCGTTCCGCTTGGCTAGCGAAATAGTCGGTCACGACAATGTCGTCAATCCAAACCGATGAATCCGACAAGTTGTCGATTGCCAAATGCAATTCGCTATCGCAATTTAGGTCCATGTCCAACCACTGCAGCACAATCCGTTCGGATTGCCACTGACCATTGGCGGGCACATTGATGGTTTCCGAATGCCGGACAGGCTTACCGTTGCATTGCCCTTCTAATGCGACACGCAGTGGTAAAACCGCGGGCGAAGATGTATTCGCTTTGTTCTTCGAAGCGGCTGAATTGGAAGAGGAACTTGCCTCGCCAATCGCAGTGCTACTTTGAAGCGGTGCTTGGCCACGGACGGTTAGGGCAACGCCCAATCGGCCGGTTTCCGGTGGTGTGATGTCGCGACTGATTAACCACGCGGTTGCCCCGCGAGCATCTTTGCCGCTGAGTCGCATGGACTGATTTCCCGCATGACGGACCATGTGATCGATCTCGACCGCACCGGCCGGGTGCTGGGAATGCATCCAACCTGGAACGCCGACATCATAGGGAGTTTCAAATCCGCCATTGGTTAACAGATTGCGACATGTTTGTTCGCTTGATGTTCGGTCCAGCGATTGTGTTTCAGAGGTTGTGTCGGGTCGGGAATGGCCGAGTTGCTCTAAAGCGGTAGTGGACGGTGCGTTAGCTGACGCCGAAGATTCGCTGGAACTGGACGCTACGGAATGCCCGATGCTCCATCGATCGGAAGACCAAAACGAGGCACCCCAAGACTGCGTGCGTTGCGTTCCTGATGAACCGCGGTCAGATGCTTGGTGAACCCATTGGCGTGGTTGGCGACTTTGTTTGGCCCAAGATTGCGATTCACTAGTTTGAGATGTCGGACGCTTGGTCATGCTGGCCAGTTCACCTAGCAAACCAAGGTGCGACACGATTTGAGTGACCTCGCTGGTAAGCTTTGCGACCGCTTGCGAGCCACCGTCTATTTGAGCCAGGTAAGCAAAATCCTGAGTAATAGGATGGTTGGTTTGGCAAATCGTAACGGCCATCGGGGCCAGTACGATGGTCGAACCCATGCTAGAAGCAGTTGGACGGGTAAGTGGCAGGTCCGCCACAACCGAATTGCCCGACGGTTCCCAAGTAACCGTCTCACCTAGCGGAAGTGTTACACGCGTCGCCCACGGGGCTCGGCTGATGCACACAAGAACCGTTTTGTTTTTGATCTTACTGCGACGGATTTGGACTAACCCAGCACCTGGGCGACTGGACGAGGATGAGTCCGGTGCGGAGGAACCAGCTGTAGCGTTCGTACGTGACGTAGCACTTAGCCAATAAGAATCTGATTGCCAACAAGTACGCCAAAGTTGCGTGGCATGCTTGATTGAGATCGATTCAGGCAACGTGTCTTGCACCAACAGCGACTCGTCCACGATCAAACCATGGCGGTCGATTGATTCGGAGGCTTGAAACTGTACTACCCAGGAGCACCAGTCGGTTAACCAGGTTTGTGATTGAAATTGATTGTCTTTTTGAATTAGCGGGGAAGCGGGAACCGAAACCGTCTCGTTATTGGAATCGACTGTTTGCGGCTTCCATCGTCTCGGTTTGGACCCGAACCAAATCACGTCGGTATCGGTTGCAGCGTGCATTGAGGGTGCAAATTGTCCGCGCAAAGAACTTGGTGAGTCTCGGCGGAAATCGGCGACGGAATAGGTCTTCCCATCGCGGGCTTGAATCTCAATCGATTGAGGTGGCTGTCCCAGAATGCTGGGGGCGGCTTCGACGTCCTGAACATGGCCCACCACGAAACCCATTTGTTGGGCTTTGGCGACGACGTATTGGTTTTCGATCTGTTGAGCTGCGATTGCCTCGATTTCCGATGGCGTCGTTTTGCTCGTCTGATTGGTAGCTGGTTTGGATTTTTCGACCAAGATCCCGGTCGCCTGAATGGACTGAATCGCTTGCAACCGTGTGTCAACGTTGCTTAAACGCGACGCCCATTGTTGGGCTGGCGTGGAAGGATTATTGCTGTCTCCTGGAACAATCCAAGCCAGCGAGTTTCGTAGAACGTCTCGGTTTTCGTGGTCATTTTTCCCATCACGAATGAAATTCGATGTGCTTCGACCTTCCGTATTCCAGTGCACAAAAAGTGGACGCTGACTCGTTCGTTCCGTGATGGGTAACAGTTGGCTGGCCGTACTCGGTGGAGTCGTCAGACCGTCGCTGCTTGTTTCGCTGGGCAAAACGATCAATGGCCACGAATACGACGTGTCGGATTCGCCTGCTTCGCGATCCCAAGACAGCAATTGAGTCCATCGCTTGTCTTCTTTGGACGGTTCGACACGAATCTCATAGACGCCAGGTGCCAAAACTTGGCTCAGTTCGCATTCTCCGAGAAATTCGAGCGTAGTCGATTTGGAATCCGAGCTTGTTTGTTGATTGCCCGATTGGGTTGGCAGTGAGTCTGTAACACCGACTGGTGTCTCGCATTCAACCGCGACCCGTTCAATGAGCCGATTGCCTGATGCCGAGGTTACCGATAGTTCCCAGTTTTGCAGGGACGGGAAAGGAGCGTTTGTGCTGGCGGCATCTGTGTTGGTGGACTCGCCGGATTGCAGCGTCCATTTGATGGGTTGCAGATCCGTTTGAACGACGCTTGGAAGCGTGTCGCTGGACGTCAGGTTGCGTTGGACTTGCTTGGTTTCAGCAGGCCCGCGACCTGCTTCGTCCGTTTCCGGCGAATCCGCCCAAACTAGGGGCGATGATAGCGAAGAAAAATTGTTGGTGGCAGGAAATTGCATCGCGAGAAAGGCGATGACAATTATCGAGCAGAGACGCGAGAAAGCGTTTTGGCGAAGTATCTTTCGTGACGGAAATGCTATCGGCACGGCAATCCTATTGCTTGCCCATCCTGGGCCATGAGAGTGCTCGCCCGTCCTGGGCAATGAGATTGACTGACTTGATAGTTGCGAGCCTATCCAGAAGTGCAGGTCGATCGCAAGAGCGTTTACCTTGCCCACCATGGGACTTCGCCCCCCAAGTAGCCTCTCGCGAGTTCCCCGAGTATCGACGCAAATAGGCGTTCAGAGCCGGAGCCCTGAGCCACCTATATTACGAAAAACAACGTGATTTACGTGCTCGCTACCGGTAGACAAACTGTGCCGTTACTGTGGCCGCCTCGCTGCTTCGAAGCCGAACCCAGTGGGCACTGAACGATGTCGGGAACGGGAAGGTGACCGCTTTGCCCGCCTCGACCTCGATTTTCTTGTAGGCATGGAAGCCCGTTTGGTGATCAAAATCGACTTCGATCGTGATCACCGTATCGGTGTCCGATGACACTGTCAGGGTTTTCGAATCGTAGCCCGTCATTAAATACGGATCCGATGGCTCGCCAGCGGCAACCTGAGTGTTCTTCCATGGGCCACCAACGCCGACGGGCTTTCCGAATTTCCAAAGGTCGTCGATCCCGCCAAACCACAACCCAACGTCTTTCGCATCGTCGATGAAGACGTGACCGTCCGCTTTGGCGTCTTGGCGAACACCGGAAAGAACCAGCAAGCCATTCCATGTGCAATAGTCGCTGATCTGTTTGTTGTGGCTGGCGACCGGACGCATCAGTTCGAACGCAGGCGGTTTGCCGTTAAGCAACAAAGGAACTTCATAGAACGTGCCATGAATGTTGGCGAGATGACGTTCCGATTCGACCTCCCGCGAGTCGCGTGGCCAACCCATGGCGAACGGTTTGTCAAAAGCGGCGTGGCCCTTGGGCAAGCGAAGCTTGTGTCCGTTGTACGTTAGGACCACCGACGCCGCGTCGACGGTGAACTCTGGCTCGACCGCGAGTCGATTGCGAAGTTCTTCATCGATGGGATCGGCTTGGAACTCGAACGTGGCTTTTCCGAATTCATAGAAGCGATCATTGTCGGCGATCACACGCAGGTTGCGGTTTCGTTTGGCCGGATAGGTGCGCGAAGCTAATGCGTTGTCGGCATCCACATCGGCCAATCCAGCGAACAGAGTTTCACCCTTCTGGGGATCAGCGAACTTGGATGTGGTTTGATGCATCACAGCGGTCGCGACACAGTCACGATTGGTTGTCAGTCGCAGCCATGTGGCATCGAAGTCGTTCGGGAATGAATAGGAGATGTATCCGTCCGCTGGCACTTCGATGTTGCGATAGTTTCGCCACTGGCCGGTTCCCTCGGTATCGACTTGCAGATTGAAGGTCACCGGTGCGTCTGAGCTTGAAGTACTATCAGCCTCCGAATTAGGTCGTTTAAGAGTCGCTGACTCCAAAGCTTCGATTCGCAAAGCCTTCCCACCACTGTCAACAAAAGCGGCGTGCGGTAGACCGTAGGAGCCGGGTCGGTGTTGGTTATCGTTGGCAGGAATCGTCACCGTTCCGGCTGGGAAGTCGCGTGTGTAAACCATGTCGGACACATCCCCGTGCTGCCACGTGATGGACAGGTCAGTCGTTTGCCATAGACGACCCGGGTTCTGGTTGCCGCGACCGTCGACAGCGAGGTAGACGGTGACGGGAAGGTTGGTGTGGAACGAGAATCCCGTCGCCGGTTTTCTCCAATTGCCTCGCTCCGTCGTCACCAGTGGCAACGCGGCGAGTTTCGCGGGCAACGGTTCCATTGGCATTTCACCAGCGACTCGCATCAAACGTGACGCTTTTTCGACTGGTCGTCCTACCGAAAGGTGGATCACTCGTCGGTCGAAACCAGCAACTAAGTATGGATCTGAAGGAGTGTTGGCGGTCACGTTGTCGCCGATCCATGGACCACCATAACCGCTCGCTGGCCCCCAATTTTCAAGTTCTTCAGCATCGCCAATCCACAGATTTGTTTGTGGTTGTCCGGCTAGCGGGTTGCCCTGGATGCTCGTTTCATCCGTTGCCAAAATCAGCTTGTTATTCCAAGCACAGAAGTCTGGGATGTATCGCAGGTGGCTGCCGATCGGTTTCAAACCTGCGGTATTGTCGGCGGAAAACGATTGGGGGAAATCATAGAACATGCCGTGCATGTCCATCATCCAACGACCGTCAGTGATCTCGCGGATGCGAGGCCACTCGGTATACCATCCATGAAATGCGTCGTTGCACAACGCTGCCTTAGGCAACAAGTAGGTCGACCACTTCCCTTCGTCAAGCACCTTTAAACGCACGCTACGTCGATCCCAACCCATTGTCCAAATAGGATCATCGCCATCGCTGCCTCCGGTGATTCCCTTGGGACCGGTGACCTCAGTGAACTGACGGCGTTCGATGATCTTCCAATCTTTGCCGTTGTATTCCGCCAAGACGCCCCGTTCTTCCTTGTGTTTGGCTTTTCCACCGACAAGTAAGTCGTTGTAGTTGCCCGCGTGTAATTCGCCGTTGTTAGATATGACCAACCGACCTTGCGAGGTATAGCCGCCCTTACCGTGCCAACCGGGAACCGGTTTCTTAAATAGACGCTTGACCGCAAGGGTATGCACGTTGGCTTCCCAAATGCTGCCTTCCATGTCGATGTAATAGACCATGTTGGCGGGATCGGTCAGGTGCCGAGCGATCGCAGTCACACGCATTGGCATGTCTTTGGGCGAGATCACGCGAATGTTGCCGCTCTCGTCGATCAAGTAGTGAGCGATCAGCAATTGCTTGGACTCTTCGTGAATCATTCGGCCCGCTGGTGTACCGCCAACGCTCTCGGGATGAATCGTCAAATCTTTGTAGTCTGCACTGATCGAATACAGCTTATGCTCGCTGCTATGTTGATGAGGAGCGTAGTTGACCATCCAGAGTTGATCGGCCCAGGGCACAACCGCTCCGATGCCGCATTCGTTATGTCCAGCTTTGTAGTGACCACCGTTTTGGCTGTAGATGCCGTACGCGGTCAGGTGCGGATAGATGCCGCTGATGTGAATGTCGTTCCGAGGTTTCGCAGGTGGCGTGGCGGAGATCGTTGGTGCCGGAGCATCATTCTCGTTGGTCGAACGGTTCGTACTCTTCGTTGTCGCGGAAACGGGTTGCTTGGCAACGCGATGCGAAGGCTCGAGTCGTTTCCGCTGCGTCCGCAGTTCGTTCGACAATTGTGCGACGACGGATTGGTGCTCGGAGCTGTTCGCCAGATTCTTCAATTCCACCGCGTCGGACTGCAGGTCGTAGAGTTCGGCGAAGCGACTGGTCGAAGATTGGTCGGTTTGGGTTTCGATGTATTTCCAGCGATGGTTGCGGATCGCCCACAACGGTTGGCTTCCTAATTGCGGTGTGGGGGCCTCATAGAGGAAGTTCTTTCGCCAATCGTCAGTCGGCTTTCCTTGAACCAACGACAATAGACTACGACCATGCAATTGTTTTGGAATTTCGATGCCAGCCAGTTCGTAGATCGTTGCGGTCAGATCGATGTTCAAAACCAGTTGATCGAGAACCTGAGACTGTGTGCCCGGACCGGCGATCGCCATTGGCACTCGCATGGATTCTTCGTAAGGCAGCACCTTGCTGGTCATACCGTGCTCGCCGAGCATCCAGCCATTGTCGCCCATGAAGATAATCCACGTGTTCTCACGAACTCCCAATGCATCCAATTCGTCGATCACACGTCCGACTGCCGCATCCATCTGTTGAACGCTGGCGTAGTAGTCACGTGTATGTCGGCGAATGTTGTCGGGGTCTTGGTACCCGTATTTGAGTGCTTGAGTTCGATTACGGGACGACTTCAGGTACTGCGGCTTACCGGCAAGATTGTCGTTCCATGATTCCGGTAGCGTTACTTTGTCTACATCGTACTGGTCCAGGTAACGTTGTTTCGCGGGCCAGGTGTGTTTGCCGTCCATGTGCGGCACCTGGGTGCACATCCATAGTGCAAACGGTTGCGATTTTGTTTTGGCTTGACGCATGAACCGAATCGATTCGCTTGCGGTAACGTCATCCACGAAGCCAGGTATCTTTATTGACTTGCCATCAATGTTGAACACGCGGTCGTACCAGGTACCATTGGACCAACAGGTCGAAGCGAATTCGAAGCCACATTCGTGTGGCTTGGTGCCAAGGTGCCATTTGCCGGTCACCCCAGTCGCATAGCCGACATCACCAAGTGCATGGGCGAATGTGATCTCACCAGCATGAAGCTTGGTTTTTCCGATCGCGGTCACACCATTGGAGCTGCCGTATCGCCCGGTCAGGCAAGCGGCTCGGCTGGGTGAGCAAATCGCCAGAGTGACGAATGCATCGGTGAATCGGGTTCCCTGTTCTGCGATCCGGTCCAGGTTTGGCGTTTGGATGCGTTGATCGCTCGACGCTCCATAGCTGTCGGATCGGTGATCATCGGTCAAGATGAAAACGATATTAGGTTTCGTCGGCTCCGCCATGGCGGTCGAGAAAACGCTTGTAGCGAAAAACAACAACGTCAGTAAAACGGGTGTTTGTTTTTGGCAATTCATGAGAGTTCCAAGGCGGGATTGGGGCTGGAATCAGGCGGGCGACGTGGCGTTGGGAGACGCCCCGTTAATGAAATCATATGCCGCGACGGTTCAGTGTGCCGCCGCGGCATCGGCTTTTACAGATCAAGACAGGAGAGACTTAGCCTCTCGTAGCCGGTATCAAGGGCCTTTTTCGGACAGCATTTTTTGTTCGGTCGCTTCAATTTCAGCCTGCAGGTCAGCAGGTGCTGATTCAACGACAGTGTTCTCTCCGCCGTTTCCGCAGCCAGTCATGGCGAGCGGAAATAGGACAAAGCAAAGGCACGCAACTTGATGGAATTTCATAGAGATACTTTCACGAAATGGTGGGTGATCAACGCGGGTGACATACCACGTGTTGGACTAGAGTTCTTCGTCGATAACTTCTTTGTACGCACGACTTCCTAAGGCACCCCAAAGTCCGTATGGGCTTCGGCCGCCAACGTTGTTGCTATTGCCGGTCGACTCGCTCTTCCAAGTCATGGCAGCGGTCTGGTTCCCAGCTTCGATGGAATCAGTGATAAACTTGACGGCACCGTCGCTCATAAGAACGTGGGCTCCTCCCTGGTGGCGACTGCTTGCCGACAAGGAACCGCCGTACAAGTTGTTGTTCTGGGCGAGACAAACCGGGCTGTTCGGTGGTCGAATGGTGGTGAAGCCGGTGAAGACTGGCGCGTAGTTCGCCCAACGATAACCTCGCTTTTCGGAAACAGTGAGGTATCGACTCGACGGAGTTGATGGATCCCAAAATTGTGGACGTTTTGCATCGATGTTCACATCGCAAGCCGATGGATTGTTGTAGACGTTGCCTTCGCCCGATGGATCGGTAGTGCTGCTGCTTGGTGGTTGACGTTTGATGGGATCGGTCCGAGTGTCGTTGTCCCCCAGATCGGTCACGATCTCGCCAGCCGCAATCGTATTGGCCAAACCATCGAGAATGTCGCGAAAGCGGGTGGTCCGACGAGCAACAAATACGCCACGGTGAGATGCACGTGACATTTCGACAAAGCCGGTGTTGGAATTACCAAATGCATCCAAGGCCGCTTCGTGCAACACGTACCCCGAATCGCCTAAGCAAGCGGCGTAGTTAGTTCGCCCCATCGAAGGCAGCCCCACGCCGGGATCGCTTGGGCAACGGAATGTGGGGATGTTGGTCATCCAAGGCACGTATTCCGTTTGCCATGGGATGGGGCCCATCGCACTCCAAGATCCCGACATCGTCGAGCCTTCGACGTTCAAACGACTTGGATTCGCAATTTGCTCCCATAGGGCTTGTCCTTCGACATAGGGGGTAAGCCCGACCAAGAAACTCAGCCGACGGGCGTTGTTGCCGCGTCCGGTTGTCTTGTGCCCGCCATCGCTACCGGTTCCAGAATCCGTTCCGCCACCATGGATCGGGATCTGCTTAAAGGCGGCGTGATAGTTGTGGATTCCCAGTCCGATTTGCTTGAAATTATTGCTGCAGGACATGCGGCGGGCCGCTTCGCGAGCCGCTTGGACGGCCGGCAATAGTAAACCGACTAGCACGCCGATGATCGCGATCACCACCAATAGCTCGACGAGAGTGAACGCTCTTCGCGTTCGGAAAGATGCATTGTTCAAATGTCTAGCTCCAAATTTTGGACGGGATCATGACGACCCACTCGGAAATGAGAGGAGATGTGTTCCCCCAACACATGGAAAGAACAGCTAGAAGAAGAACGCAACAAAAAAGTTCTGAATAAACAAAACTTGCGAGTCCAATGTTTTCCAGAAAAGTTTGTTGCATAATGGCGAGTTCGGCTCTTTTCTAATGATCGAGTCTGTGGAAATCAACAATCGCCTGAGCATTCAAGTTTATTCGGCCCTATCACAAGGAGGCGGCGATCGACAGAAACGGAAGCCACTCCTCGCGAACGGAGGAAGACCGCGAACAACAATATTTGTCTCTCTTTGACGGAAGTCGTCGAGTGATTCAGTTGTACCTGCGCAGTCTGTTGCCAACGCTTAACGATGTCGACGAGGTGTTCCAAGAAACCAGCTTGGTGACCTGGCGAGAGTTCGAGCAGTTCCAGTTGGGGACCAACTTTGGTGCTTGGGCGTGCTCGATCGCATTCAATCAAGTGCGGGCTTGGCGTACGAAGCAAAGCCGCGAGCGACTGCAATTCAGTGACAACATGACTCAGTTGTTATCCGCCGAATATCTCCAGAATTCTGACTACTACGACGACTATGTCCAGGCTCTCGACCAATGCGTTGAGAAGTTGCCACCTCATCAACGACTCCTGATTGATAAGCGGTGTCGGCAAGAGATGCCATTTGAAGCGATTGCCGTTGAAGTCAATCGACCTGAAGCATCGGTCCGTGTGATCGTTAGCCGCATTCGCAAGTCTTTGCGTGAATGTGTGAGCAGACGAGTAGACTCATGAAGCGAAATTCAAAACCGAAGCCAACACTTCGAGTGAAAAATATGAATGACAAAACAGATGAAACGTCAATCACATGGGATCGTTATATCGAACTGCGTGATCGCGCATTCGAAGATCATCCCAATGAAGAGGTGATGGCGGAATTGGAACAATTGGTTGCTGGCGACGATTCAATCCGTCGGGATTTCGCAGAATCGTGCCGCATGCAAGCGGTGCTTGCATATCCGCAAGGCGAGCCGCCATTGGCATCGGAACGAAGCCGCGTCCCCGTGGTTCACGCTAAATCCTCGTCGAAATCATGGATGCGTTCGCTAGTCAGTTCGTCGACCGGGATCGCCGCGGGGATTGTCTTTGCAATCGTTGGATTTTGGGGGTATCAGCAAGCAATGACGGTGCCGAACATTGGCGAAATCACACGTTTGCAAAGCTGCCGATGGAGCTTTTCCACGGTTCCCATTGTCGCTCGCTCGCCGCTCACACCGGGGCGTCTTGTCTTAGCGTCAGGCATCGCGGACATCCGAGTGGGATTGGTCGATTTGACGATGGAAGGCCCCGCTGATTTGGAACTGATCAGCGAGACTCGTTGCGTTGTTCACTCCGGTCGCATCTACGCTGACGTGCTTCCTGGCGGCGAAGGGTTCGAAGTCAAGACGCCCAATTCCACGTTCATTGATCGAGGGACGAAGTTCGGTGTCAACGTTACGCCTTGGGGAACGTCCGATCTAACGCTAATTAAAGGGCAAGTGGATGCGACACATCACCGAACGGGCAAGAGCATCTCGGTGACCTCCCAAGGAACCGTCCGCTTTACCGAAACCAGCATCGAGTCACCGAGTGGTCCTGTCGGTGAACCCGAGATTCGCGACTCGATCGCTAGTACGGTATCGCGTTCTGCAAATCGCGAGATCGTTCAAATCTCGACCGCGATTGGCGACGGGCGAGACGGCTATGTCTTAGCCGCTAAGAACGAACCGGCGAGTAAGCGACTTCCCGATACGTTGTTGGTCAAGGAGCCGCCTGATGAGTGGTGGGGAAGGCCATGGCGTCGCCGAGCTTACATGCACTTTGATCTGTCGTTTGTAGCAGGCGAAGATATTTGCGAGGCTAGCCTTCAACTTCAAGGTGTTTCCACGGGGATCGGATTTTTGTCGCTGACCCCAGATACGACGTTTGCCGTCTATGGACTCATTGATGAGTCGCAAGAAAATTGGACCGAAGAGTCACTGAGTTGGCAAACTTGTCCGGGGATGATGAACGATCGTGTGACCTTGGATCCTGTTGCGACCAAAAGGCTGGGGACTTTCGAGGTGCCGGTTTCTGAAACGGAACGGACCTTCCGAATGGACACTCAAGCGTTGCTCAATTTTTTGCGTAACGATACTAACGGCGGTGCGACCTTGATCTTGGTGTCCGAAACCAGCGGCGTGGACGGTTGCTATGTGCATGGCTTCGCCAGCAAGCGGCATTCGGAATTGACACCGCCCACCTTGCGTTTGGGGGTGAGTGAAGTGTCCGACCAGCCCACGCAGCCCCACGACTGGGAAAATGAGCAAGTCGTCGGTATCAATAAAGAGCCGCCTCGTGCCACATCGTTGCCCTATCCGGATCGTGAATCCGCCATTCTAGGGACGCCACATGCGACGCCATATTTCCAAACCCTTAATGGCGACTGGAAGTTTAAGTGGTCAAGCCAGCCCAGCGAGCGACCGGTAAACTTCTTTGAATCGAACTTTGATGCGAGTGCATGGGACAGCTTGCCGGTTCCTAGCAATTGGCAAATGCATGGGTACGGCGTGCCGGTTTACACCAACATTCGCTATCCCTTTCATGTGGATCCGCCCAACGTTATGGGGGAACCGCTTGATCACTTCACCAGTTTTACCGATCGCAACCCGGTTGGATCCTATCGGCGTGAGTTCACGGTGCCGGCATCCTGGGATGGACGGCAAACGTTCATTCAATTTGACGGTGTGGACTCGGCTTTCTATTTGTGGATCAATGGCAACCGGGTTGGATACAGCCAAGACAGTCGCACGCCAGCGACGTTCGATATTACCACCTATCTACAGCCAGGAAAGAACATCGTCGCCGCAGAAGTTTATCGCTATTGCGATGGTAGCTACTTGGAAGACCAAGATTTCTGGCGACTTAGTGGCATTTTTCGCGATGTGTATTTGTGGTCGGCGGACTCGGTGCGGATGCGTGATTTTTTTGTCACGACGGACTTCGACGACAACTACCGTGACGCAACACTGAACATTGATGTCGAGATCGCCAGCACTTCGACTCAACCGAAAAACATTTCTGTAACGGCTGAACTACTCGATGCCGATCAACGAGTCGTCTTCGACGAACTGGTGCAAAGCGGGACCGTCCAACCCGACGGCAAGCTCGAATTAAGTTTGACCCAACTTGTCCAGTCGCCCCGACCTTGGTCCGCTGAAAAACCTGATCTGTATCGGTTGTTGCTGACAATCAAAGATGAAGCGGGCAACGTGATCGAAGTCGCAACTTGCCAAGTCGGTTTTCGCGAGGTGGAAATCAAGGACCAGCGACTGCATGTCAACGGCCAGCCAATTGTCATCAAAGGCGTCAATCGACACGAGCACGATCCAGACACCGGGCACACTGTTTCAATTGCCTCGATGATCGCGGACATCAAGTTGATGAAACAATTCAATATCAATGCGGTACGGACCAGCCACTATCCCAATACGCCGAAGTGGTACGAGCTTTGTGACCAGTATGGTTTGTACGTCGTCGACGAAGCCAACATCGAATCGCATGGAATGGGCTATGGTGAGAAGTCGCTAGCGAAAGATCCTAAATGGGGATTGGCTCATATGGAAAGAACGCAGCGTATGGTCGAGCGTGACAAGAATCACCCTTCGATCATTATCTGGTCGCTTGGGAACGAAGCTGGTAACGGGGTAAACTTCTTAGCGGACTACGACTGGATTAAAGCCCGCGATCCTTCACGCCCGGTTCAGTATGAACAAGCCGGATTCAATGGTCGCAACACGGATATTCGCTGTCCCATGTATGCGACAATCAAGCGGATGGTGCAGTACGCAACTGGCAAACCCGATCGACCGTTGATTCAGTGCGAGTACGCTCATGCAATGGGCAATAGCGTTGGTGATTTTCAAGATTACTGGGACGCCATCGAATCGCACCCGCACCTTCAAGGTGGATTCATTTGGGATTGGGTGGACCAGGGAATCCGTAAGCCGGTACCACCGGTGATTCGAGTTCGACACCAAAATGATGCGGCCAAGTATGCAACGGTGATTGGGAAATTGGACGAAAACCAGGGCGTCACTGGGCCGGTGGTTGTCGAATCGGACGAGGCGTTGCAAATCGTGGATGAACTCACGCTGGAAGTGGTCGTCAAAGGTCAGCATGTCGAGACGTATTGCCCACTGATCTCCAAAGGAGATCACCAGTATCTGTTGCGTCTGGATAGCAGCGGTATCTGCTTCTCGCTGTACTCCGACGGCTGGTACGTTGTGCGAGTCTTGTCAGCCGACGTGGATCTAAGTGATGGATTTAGTCGAATCACCGCTACCTACGATGGTCACTCCATGCGGTTGTATGTCAATGGCAAGCTGAAGAGCGAAGTCGAATTGGAGACGAAGATCGCGACCAGTCGTTACCCCGTCAATATTGGCCGCAATTCGGAGGTGACCGAACGAGTTGCCATCACGCCTATTCGTGAGGCGAAAATCTACAACCGATCGTTAACGGCGAAGGAGGTCGCGGTTGTCGAGTCGCGATCCGATACCGGATTGGTTTTGGACTTAGACCTTCGCCAGACGGAGGTGTCGGAAGCCTCGTCGGACGACGAAACCTACTTTGCCTACGGTGGTGATTTTGGTGATCAGCCCAATGACGCTAATTTCTGTATGAACGGATTGGTGCAGCCCGATCGCCAGCTCAATCCCCATATTTGGGAAGTCAAAAAGGTGCATCAGAACATCAAGACTGATGCGGTGAACGTGCAGGCAGGAAAGTTCCGAGTCCAAAACAAGTATGTCTTCACCAACCTGAACGAGTTCAAGGCGACGTGGGAAATCCGCTGTGACGGAGCCGTCTTTCAAGCGGGGGAACTGGAACCGCTGAGCGTTCCGCCAATGACGAGCGAGGAAATTGTTTTGCCGATCGCGGATCTGGATATGCCAGAAGGTGAGTGTCTGCTAACGCTCTCATTTTCCCTTGGCGACGATACCGCTTGGGCTCCTACCGGACATCGACTTGCTTGGGATCAGTTTCAAATTCGTTCAGGTAAAGAATCGACGCCTAGTGAAGCGGTCGAAAAACAAAGTATCGAGACCGGTAACGTGAAAGTGATCGAAGACAATGACGACCGCATCCGAATTGCCGCCAATCAAACACGAGCCGTCGTGGATAAACGCTCGGGGCTACTAACATCCATCGAAATCGCTGGCCGAGAGTGTTTGATTGAACCGGTGCGTCCCAACTTTTGGAAGGCGCCCAACGACAATCAATACGGCAACCAATATGTTCAGCGACTTGGTGTTTGGCGGGAAGAATCATCTCGGCGTCAGGCGATTGAAGTTATTGTTGAAAAGGAAGTCGGTCGCGTGGTGGTGCTAGTGGATTCCACCCTGCCAATCGGTTCGTCCAAGCATCAATTGAAGTATGTCCTTACCGGCGACGGAAAGATTCAGGTTGAGATGAGCTACGAACCTGGCGAAGGTAAGCTGCCATCGTTACCTCGGTTTGGGATGCAGTGGAGTGTTCCACGCCAGATGGACCAAGTGTCTTGGTACGGACGCGGACCTCATGAAACTTACAGCGATCGCAAGACTAGCGGAGAGATAGCCAAGTACCAATTTTCGGCTGACCAAATGATCTTTCCGTATTGCCGGACGCAAGACACGGGGAACCGGACCGACGTGCGCTGGATCACGCTGACGGAGGCGAGCGGGCAAGGAATCAAGGTGATGAGTGACACGCCCTTTAGTGCGAGCGTTTTGCCTTGCAATGTGCAGGACTTAGAAACGTCGACGCACCCGTATAACTTGCGGCGGCAAGACTTCAATGTCTTCAATATCGATTCCAAACTTCACGGTGTCGGTGGCGACAACAGTTGGGGGGCCAAAACGCATCCGCAGTACACGTTGCCCGGTGACCAACCGCACCATCTCGCATTTGCGATTGTTCCGCTCTTACCGTAGTTTGCAAAATCCCGGCGATCGAACGGCTAGGTTCAGCAAACGCAATAGAGTTGTTTGCTAACCACCAGTCCAGCGACCAATTGGTTTGGATGAGGCTTCACGCACGATTCAGTGGGTTTAGCACCCGCATTCTGGTTCGAGGTGCGCGTTCTGTGTCGATTTGTCATCGTGAGAAAAATGTGGAGACGTCTTTTAAGATCGGGCTAAGCTGGCGAGGATAGACAGCGTCGAAACGTGAGTCCCGACGTAGAACGCATCCAAAACATCAATGAGATTCAAATGAGAAGATTCTGTTCGCTAGTCGCTTTGTTGTTTGTCTTCTCGTGTCAGTGGGTCGATGCCGGTCAGCCGAATATTGTTTTCTTACTGAGCGACGACCAAGCATGGAACGACTATGGGTTCATGGGACACCCCCACGTTCAGACGCCGAATCTTGATGCGTTGGCAAGTTCAGGATTGTTATACGAACGCGGTTATGTGACGGCGCCTTTATGCCGTCCTTCGTTGGCGAGTTTGGCATCCGGGCTTTACCCGCATCAAACCCGAATACGTGGCAATGATCCTGTCCTGCCCAAAGGAGCAAGTCGTCGTGATGCCAGTGGCAGAGCGATTGCAACGGAATATCGAAATCGAATGACGGCTCCGGTGGCTGAGTTGCCATCGTTCATTCAGTTGTTGAAAGCAAACGGCTACGCCACATTGCAAACCGGCAAGTGGTGGGAGGGCAATCCCCTAGATCATGGTTTCACCGACGCAATGACGCATGGCGACCCGACACGTGGTGGTCGACATGGCGATGTCGGTTTGAAAATTGGTCGCGAAACGATGAAGCCCATTTATGATTTTGTTGACAAAGCAGACGCAAGCAACCAGCCGTTCTTTATCTGGTATGGAGTGTTCTTACCGCACACGCCACACAATGCACCGGATCGATTGTTTAACAAGTACAAAGATATCGCACCCAATGAGTCGACGGCGAAGTACTGGGCAAATATCGAGTGGCTGGACGAAGGTTGTGGTCAAATCGTCAATCATCTGAAGCAGAAAGGTCTCTACGAGGACACCCTTTTCGTATACACGTGCGATAACGGATGGCTGCCCGATCCAACGAGAGTCGGCAGGTTCATTCGGTCGAAACGTGAGCCTGTTGAAGCAGGAATTCGCACGCCAATTTTTGTCACGCACAGCCAAAGTATTCAGCCGCAGCGTGACACCGATACCTTGGCGAGCAACATCGATATTGCGACCACCATCCTGCAAGCGTGTGGCATTCAGCCGCCTGCTGAAATGTCAGGTTTGGATTTGCGATCTCCTGAGCAATTGCAAGCTCGCGATCGAGTTTTTGTGGATGTCTATGATCATGATAGCGATCTGGATCAACTCGATGATCTCGATAGCGGATTGCATGCGAGGGTGGTCATCGATGGCTGGGATAAGCTGATTCGTTATCCAAGCAAGGTCGCGTTGTTTGATCTGAAGAGTGATCTCGACGACCGCAAAGACCTGTCAGCGGAGGATCAAGCGAATGTTGCTCGTTTGTCAGACAGGATGGACAAATGGCTTGAAAACACTCCGCCTCATGCTAAATCTTTATGAGCTTAGTCAGGATGAGTTAAGAGAGATCGAACGAACTCTCGCCGATTTGCGCCGGCAAATCGGGACCGCGTTTCGATGAGTTTGAATCGCCCACGGATTTGATTCGGGCCTCGAACATCCAGTGCGACTCAACCGTGTTCGTGTTATTCTGGGAAGCCGATCTGGTTCGTCATCTCCGCTTACTTCTTGATTTGCTTTCGACTGACCTGTCTCTTTGTATCAGTCGTTGTTTCACGGACTCTATATGAGTGGTCGGCGTCATTGAATGAAATGTTGCCAGATGAGCTATTTGAACGGCATCCGCTAACCGAAAACGAAAAGTTTGATGTTTCACTTTCAACCCATGACCATCACAGTCGCTGTCATCCTAGCGCAGTTGTTCTCGACGACGGCGCTGAAAGCGGAGGCCAAAGAACAGCCCAACGTGATCTTCATTCTTTGTGACGATCTGGGATGGGGAGACCTGGGCGTCTTTCACCAGAACGGATCCAAACACGACAAAAAGTTCTCGACTCCGTATCTCGACCAGATGGCCAGTGACGGTGCACAGCTTCGCAACCATTACTGTCCTGCACCGGTTTGTGCCCCCAGTCGGGCATCGCTGTTGTTGGGTGTGCATCAAGGTAACTGCGAAATTCGCGACAACCAATTCGACAAAAAGCTGCCGGACAATCACACGTTAGGTACGGTGATGAAATCGGCTGGTTACGCGACCGCAATCATCGGAAAGTACGGACAGCAAGGAGAGAAGAAGGGGACGAAGAAAGACCTTCAGGGAAGCGTGCAAAGGTGGGCTAGTTATCCAACCAAGCGAGGATTTGATGAGTTTCTCGGTTCGGTTCGGCATGCCGACGGGCACGTGCACTACGCGGCCAACAATTGGCCGTTGGGTAATTCCAAGCCGCATCAAGGTACCAAGGAGGTTTGGCATAACGACGAGGAAATCTCGGCCAAACTCGATAAGTGCTATTCGACCGACCTGTTTACTGCCTATGCAAAACATTGGATTGGTAAGCAAATTGATGAAGGTGACAAGCCGTTCTTTCTGTACCTCGCCTATGACACGCCGCACGCCGCGTTGCAGGTTCCCACGATGGCTTACCCCGAAGGACAGGGTGTTCACGGTGGGGTGCAGTGGATCGGTCAGGAAGGTCAGATGATCAACACCGCCAAGGGAACGATCGACTCGTATCGCCATGAAGAGTACACCGGGAAGGGCTGGTCCGACGTGGAAGAACGCTTCGCAACGATGGTTCGCCGGATCGATGATTCGGTAGGCGATCTATTGCAAACGTTGAAGGAACTTGACATCGCGGAAAATACGCTGGTCGTCTTTAGCAGTGACAATGGCCCTCACAAAGAATCCTATATCAAAGGTGCCAACTACAACCCAACCTCGTTCCAATCCTACGGTCCTTTTGACGGAATCAAACGTGATACTTGGGAGGGCGGCATTCGAGTGCCAACGTTGGCGTGGTGGCCTAGCAGAATTCCCGCGAAGACGATCGATACCAGTCCCAGCCAGTTTCATGATTGGATGGCGACTTTCGCTGATGTTGCCGGCACATCACCGCCCGCGATTTGTGACGGTGTGACATTGCTGCCTACGCTGACGAACTCTGGCGATCGGGATGCAAGCACCGTTTACGTTGAGTACTCGCAAAGCGGCAAGACACCAGCGTTTGAAGACTTTGAAGCTCGCAAGCAAGGTCGGCGTCGAAAGCAGATGCAGGTCTTGATGCTGGGTGGATTTAAAGGCATCCGGACCGACATCGAAAGTCACGATTCCGCATTTGAAATCTACGACCTGCATAAGGATCCGAGTGAAAAGAACAATTTGGCGAACACTTCCAGTGCGATGAGGGAGTTGCAGAAACAAATGCGAGCGGAGGTTTTGCGATTGCGTCGAACCAATCCGACCGCACCGCGACCTTACGATGGTGAACCAATCGCTGCGTTACCGTCGCAGCCAACTCGACCGGGTATTTTGGTCGATTCGCGAACCGGTGCGTTTCAATACGTGCCCGCCTTTGATTCGCTATCGGATCGAGCCAGCAATCTGCAAATTGTCCAAGATCCACATCAATACGTTGCGTCGCTCGACACGAAGCAATTGGCAGATGTCTATCACTTTGAGGGCTACATCACGGTGCCGGAAACGGGCGAAGTTGCTTTCGAATTCCGCTCGGACACACCCGCCTTTGTCCGTATCCACAAAACCGTTTTGATCGATAACGACTTTCAACACCGCGCTGATCGAAAGCGTTCCACTCGGCTATCGCTTGAACAGGGGAGCCATCCCATTGAAATAACGATCTTGGGTGATGAGACCAAGCCAGCTTGGCAACTGACCGGTTCACTTGTTGGCCAACCCGATGAAGAAATCGTTTCGGGAAAGTGGCGAATACCAACGGGCAGGTAGTTCGATCTCTCGTTTTGAAGGGAATCAAAATTCGATTCTACCTTTTAGCCGAGTTATCGCTTTGATCGAAGTTAGCTCTTCGAGTGTGGGATGAGATCCATCTATTCGATCGCACGTCTTCCTGCCGCAATTCACTTCGCCTCATTCACCACACTTTGCCTCATTTACTGGGGCGGCGGATTCACGACTCAAGAGCGGCCGACGCTATCTAAGAAGGCTCTTGCTTGAGGCTGCTAGGATTCGATTGACAGGCCAAGCGTGTCCTGGTCCGCCGATACGACCTTGGTTTGCAGTAGTCGGTTTTCGAACTGATTCACGTCGGTGTCAGGTTCCAGCTGGATAGCTTGAGCCAGTGGTAGCGTGGCCGTCGCGTATCGGTCGGTGGTGCCAACCAGGAAGCCGTTCTCTTTATCGACGCTTTCAACCAGCAGTTCGGCGTTTGAGCCTAGGAGGGTTTGGTAGTAGTCGCCTCGTAGTTCGGCTTCAAGTTCCTGCAAGCGATCAACCCGTTCCGCCTTGAGTTGTTTATCGACTTGGTTGGGCATGTCGGCTGCGGGGGTTCCGCGTCGTTTCGAAAACGGGAACACGTGAATTTTGGAAAACCTGGCCTGTCGGCAAGTCTGCAACGTCTGTTCAAATTCGTCGTCGGTTTCGCCGGGGAAGCCAACAATGACATCGGTCGTGATCGCTGGGTTGTCCAGCGATTGACGCAGTAGGTTGCATCGATCCAGGAACATCCGGGAACTCCAGCGGCGTCGCATGCGGCGAAGCACACTGTCGCTACCACTTTGTAAACATAAATGCATGTGCGGAACGATTTTGTCAGCGTGTTCGGCCATCACACCGATTAACTCTCGAGTTACCTCAGTGGCCTCGATACTGCTTAAGCGAATTCGGAACTCGCCTGGGATGTTTGCCAGTCGGACCAGCAGGTGTGACAGCCGGATCCAGTTTTCACGAGGCTGGTTACGATTCCAATCCACGCCGAAATGGCCTAGATGAATTCCGGTCAAGATGACTTCGCGGTGCCCAGCGTCGACCAGATCGGTGACTTCAGCAACGATGTGGTCCATCGGGCGACTGGCCAGTTTCGGCCGCACCATTGGGATGATGCAGTAGCTGCATCGCAACAGGCAACCGTCTTGGACCTTCACGTAGGCTCGCTTACGACCGGCGAATCCGCGCAAGCCCGTTGGAATGTCGATCACGCCAAAGCGGCCCATCAGGTCGCCCAGTTCGCGTTTGTCTTCAAGGACCTCGACGACGCCAGGTAGCTTGGCAACTTCGTCGGGCGCTCGGGTCGCGTAGCAACCCATCACGACGATCCGGGCGTCAGGATTGTCCCGCGCCATGCGGCGGATCACCTGGCGACTTTTAGCGTCGCCGGTATCCGTCACCGTGCACGTATTTACGACGCACAGATCAGCCTTGTCTTGGCCGCTGGCGTCTTCGTAGCCAATCGTTGACAGCCCCTGGCGAACCAGTTCAGTCTCGTATTGATTGACTTTACATCCAAGCGTGTGAACGCGCAGCTTCGCCGTCATCGATACTGATTAACCTTCGGCCGGTTCGATCGTTGCAGACATGCTTCCTTTGCATCGCGACAGTAATTCGTCCTTGCCAAATGCGTGGATTTGATCGCGTTTCAGCTCAGCCAATTCCATCGTCGTTGTCATGCAAATCGCACGACCACTGCGGTCGACTTCCTTGGCTACCTGGAATCCCTTTTCGATGGGCATGCGAAACAACCGCTTCATCATCAGCACGACGTACTCGTAGCTGTGATCGGCGTCATCCCACAAAATCACATGGTAGGGAGGCTGCTTTTTAGGCTTGTTGTCGGTTCGTTGTTGTCGTTCGGTTTCCGGTTCCGCCACCGCTACCGTAACGACTTCGTCAAAAATGCTTTGTTCGTCGGACATTCATAAACTCCTTGCTCGATCCTCGATCAGCCCGTTATTGTAGCGCGGTCGGATTGCACCTGTTAGACCCGAAATGAGGTTTTTTCCGAAGGTTGCTAGTTCGTGCTAGCACGAATTCCCCAGCCGATAGGCATTCCCGATTCGGTAAAGCACTCGGCAATCCGCTCAAATTGCCAGCGTTATCGTAGTCCAGTTCAATTTCATTCCATCCAAATTCAATAGCTATGTCTGTGCGCCCCTCAGTGCTTCCTCAGGACCTTACAAGCACCCTGAATGCCAATGCCGCGCGATACGAAGAGGATTTGTTTGAATGGCTGAAAATCCCCAGTATCAGTAGCGATTCACGCCGCCGAGAAGAGACGCACCAAGCGGCGGATTGGTTGCTGAAGAAGATGCAAGCGGCGGGTTTGAAAACTGAATTGATCCCCACCGATGGTTTCCCACTGATCTATGCGGAAACGCCGGCTCCGGAGCAAAATGAGGGCTCGCCGACACCCGTCGCGCTGGTTTACGGGCACTACGATGTGCAGCCCCCCGAGCCGCTGGATTTGTGGACTACACCGCCGTTTGAGCCTACGGTTCGCGACGGAAAAGTCTACGCTCGTGGGGCGACGGACGACAAAGGGCAAGTGTTGACACACGTATTGGCGGTTTGTGAATGGCTGCAATGCGACAAGCCGCTTCCGATGCAGGTCAAGTTTTTGATCGAGGGGGAAGAAGAGGTGGGCAGTCTGAATCTGGAAGCTCACCTTCCGAAGTTGGCTGAAAAGCTTGCGTGCGATGTGGTCGTTGTCAGCGATTCGAGTCAATACGCGGTGGGAAGGCCGGCGATCACCTGCGGGCTACGAGGAATCGCGACCTATGAACTGAACGTCCAGGGACCGAGCCATGATTTGCATAGCGGTTCGTTTGGTGGTGCGGTGGTCAATCCAGCGATGGCTTTGTGCCGGTTGATGGCGAGCATGAAGGATGAGGAAGGCGCTATCGCAATCGAGGGATTTTACGATGATGTGCAACCGATTCCCGCGATCGAGCGTGAATCGTGGAAGTCACTGGGCAGCAACGATGACGATTTTGCTGAGAGCGTGGGTGCGGTCGATGTGGGCGGCGAGCCAGGGTTCACGACCGATGAACGCCGTTGGGCTCGACCGTCATTGGATATCAATGGTTTGACATCCGGGCATCAAGGCGAAGGTGTCAAAACGGTGTTGCCTGCGAAGGCGTCAGCGAAGTTCAGTTTTCGACTGGTCCCCGGCCAGGATCCCAAGAAGGTGACGCGAATGCTGCAAGAACATTTGCAGGAGCATTGTCCTGACGGTGTTAAGCTGATGCTCAAGCCTGACCACGGTGCCGCTGCGATGCTCGCGGACGCGAATAGCCCGTTTACTCAAGCCGCGTCGCTGGCGATCGAAGAAGCCTTTGGAGTTGCTCCCGTGATGATCCGCGAGGGTGGCTCGATCCCCATTTTGGCTACGTTCCAAGAGTCGTTGAAATGCGACGTCTTGTTGTTGGGATGGGGGCAGAACGATGACGGAGCTCACAGCCCCGACGAAAAGTTCTCGCTGAAGGACTTTCACCGCGGTGTCCACGCGTCGGCTGCTTTGTGGCAAACGATGGTTCAGTAATCCGGCGTTGCTTCGTTCGTTACTCTAGGCTTTTAGCCTGACGAACCAGTGGTCTTAAGCGGGGTCCGTCGGCGGTTGTGGCGGACCGTTCGTTGGCGGCCCTTGTTTGCGATCCTGGAGTTGCTTGACGGCTCCTTTGAGCGACTCGAGAAGGCGAGGTACTTGTCCCGACGCCAGGAATACGCGGGCACTGACCGCGGACTGGGGGAAAAAACTGGTCAGGAAGTCCAGGCCAAACTCGGTTGCACCGTGGCCGATCATAACTCCGTTAGCGTAAACCCCGCTAAGAACTTCATCGGGCAGCTTCAAGTCGTCGTAAATCTCTTGCGGACTGGGGCGGCGAGCGTCCGGGTTGGGATTTGTTGGCGGAGCTTGGGGATCGCCAAATCGTCCGCGATAGATATCCAGGTTCTTTTGTAGTGCATCGACGAACTGCGGCATCACCGGATGTGGGATGACCACTCGTGTGGCAACGCGATGCGGCCGACCGATCGTTTGCAGGAAGTCGATAATGAACTCACTGGGGCCCGTCATCACAATCGCACCTGTGCTGAAGCAACCATCGGCCACCTTATCGGGCACCCGAGCTCGCAACGCAGGATTTTCCTGCTGAGGTGTTTCGCCAGAAGGATCCGGCTGCCCTGAATCAGGTTGCCCTGGATCTGGTTGTTCAGGAAACGGTGGTTCTGACGTCATGGCAGTCTCTATGATTCTTCGAGTAAACGTTGCACGAGGATGCAGGCTCCTACGCTACCTGAGAATAGGCTTGAAAAGTAGCAGGCTGCAAGGATCCGATGTTGCCAGTGGAACCGTGACCCAAACCGAATGAATGGATTAGACGAGCGTCTTATTGGCCCAATAGATTTCAGACGTCGGCCCCGGCCTTGCGATGATCATCGCCGCTGGTTTGCGTGATCGCTTCGATCATGCTGGCTGCTTTCGTCCAGGTCTCTTCCGTTTCCCGATGCGGGTCACTGCGAGCGGTGATCCCACCGCCTACCGGGAACTCCCACACCGATCCTGGATTAGTAGCATTCGTGGACGGTAGTGCGTTCGCCGATTGAATGGGTTGAGCTTCGGCTGGCGAAGGTTTGGGGCGTTGGGTCACAGTGCGAATCAGAATATTGAAATCTGCCGAACCGCTCAGGCTGACATATCCCATCGATCCGCAGTAAGGACCGCGCGGTGAGCCTTCGAGTTCGGCGATTGTCTTCATCGCTTCGATCTTGGGTGCCCCCGTAATGCTTCCTCCAGGAAAGCAGGCTGCCAGAAGGTCAGCGATGCCGACATCGTCGCGAAGCGTGCCACGTACAGTGGAAACAAGGTGTTGAACCCGTTGGTATTTTTCCAATTCGCACAGCCCCGTTACCTCCACGCTTGCGTCTTGGCAAACTCGCGAAAGGTCGTTCCTCATCAAGTCCACGATCATCGTGTTCTCGGCACGGTCCTTTTCGCTGCGCAAAAGCGTTTCGCCAAGTCGCTTGTCTTCGGTCTCATCGCCAGTTCGTGGAACGGTTCCCTTGATCGGGCGTGTGACGACTTGATTGTCACGCACCTGCAAGAAGCCTTCGGGTGACGAACTCAGTACCTGATAACGGCCGGCGTCGAAGTAGCCCGCGTACGGTGCTGGGTTGCTTGCCCGTAAACGCCGGTAGAGTTGCGTGGCCGAGCAGGTGCTCGGGTGGCTTAGGGTCTGGGCCAAGTTGACCTGAAATGAATCCCCCGCTCGGATGCGGCGAACAACTTCCGCGACGGCGGCTTGGTAGGATTCGTCAGTGAAATTGCTTGTGACAGCGAAGTCGTTGGTTGCTGATGTTTCCGTGTGTTCGGCGGTATTGGCTTGGGGATTTTTCGTTTGAGTCCTTTTGAGTAGTCGCTGCACTTCGTCAGCACGGCGATTGGCTCGCTCAACGTCGATTTCGAAGAGTTCATTCAGGCCTGTGCTGAGAAGCCAGGCACCTTTGCGTTGATGATCGACCGCAATCGTCCAGTCGTACAAGCCAATCGCCATACCGGCCATGTGATCTGTCGTTTGCCACCCTGGCGTTGTTGGCGTCGGGCGAAGTGTGGGCTCCAGCCACCACGACGATTCGTAAGCCAGGACTCCGACGATTCCCCCGCAAAAGGGCGGAAGTGGATCCTGAGTATCATCGACGACCGAAGATTCGGAAGCACTGTGGGCTGAAAAATCAGTCGCGCATCGTTGCAGTTGATGACACCACTGCGTGAACACAGGCCACGGGTCGGGGGCGTCCATGCTGGCTTCGCACCACGCCACTGGATCGGCGGTTAAAAAAGAATACCGACCGCGATCGCATTCGTGATCCGAAGCTGCGTCGAGCCAGGCACAGTGCGGCAGTGCCGACAGTTTATCGAAACACTCGGTCAGGTCCGTCGATACATCCAATCGGCGGACGACTGGTACGCGAAGGTTGGTTAATGAAGATGACAAAGGGGACTCGCGCTTAATCAAGACCAACCGGCCGGCGTCACATTGTTGTAACCACACCTGCTGCCGCCCGCAAACATCCAGCATATCTCGAGAATTGAGAATTCGGTAGACGATCGCTTATGGGTTGAATCAAGCAGGCTTTTGCGCGAGCACGGCCGACACGGGCATCGTCCAGATTTCCATGCGGGTTTCTTGCTGGACAGCGAAACCGGCGTCGTTCAATAAGGCGGCAGCGTCAATCGGTCGGCAATCCACAATGTGCGGGAAGTGTCGATGCATCCACTGGTAGGTCTTTTCCAGCACGCTTTCCTTTTGATCGTCAACGACTGTCGACATGGAAACGTTGGCAATGTAGCCACCCGGTTTTAAGACTCGCAGCGTTTCAATAAGGACATTGTCCGCGTCACTGGGCTCGAACAATTCCAACGTGAAGCTCATGAAGACCGCGTCAAAGGAATCGTCTTCGTAGTCGAGTTCCACCGCATCACCAACGCTTAACGTGACACGTGACGACAAATTCAGGTTGGCCAGCTTTTGGTGTGCGACGTTTTGCATTCCCGGTGAAACGTCCACGCCGCATACATGACCGCTGTCGCCGACCGCATGAGCAAGCGTGACAAGGCTATTGCCGGTACCAAATCCGATCTCCAGTACTCGCCAACTGGGACGTGCGTTCAGCAGGGCTAGCCCTGTTTCTCTCGCCGCGTGTTCATTGGAATCTGCAATCGCATCGTACGCTGTTGAAATTCGATCGTAGAAATGTTGGTTCGTTTGGTGCATGACAACATCGAAGAAAGTGGTGTGGCAGGCTATTCCATAACGTACACCAACTGGTAAACGCCATTGGGTTGCGAAGTTGCACACGCTCAAGATATCAGCACTTGGGCAGGCGGTGGGCGGTTTGGTTCCAGTTCATTTCCTTGATCACTATGCATTCTCTTTTTCACCTTGTTGAAATCGGTGCTCGGCAGCAATCTGTCGCAAAAGAGAACTCAATGGCCAACGGTGACCGTCTCGCTGGTTGCGGGTGCGAATCGTGGCCGTCCCGGTCCAAAGGCAATGGGATTGGATTGGAAGCCCCGATCCCTCGTTTCGCGTTGCCTGGTGAATTCAGCCTGGTGAGATCTTCATTTCATTTTCGCGAACCGCCCGTTCGATCGGGTGCGTAGTGCGGTTCATTCACTGATCTTTCGGTCGAGCAGCCCCGTTTTGTCATCTAGTCATGCAATAGGGCATGAGAACTGGCCTGTTCACCCGGTGGCGGGGGTGCGCCTTTTTGTGGTCGCGCAATGTCCTGTTTGGTTGGAATCCCGTCATTGTTGGCATAGAATGCCAGCCCCGTGTCCCCCACGGCTTTTTGTACTCCTACACCTGGTTATCTCTCCATGAAATCAATTAATCGTCGTCAGTTTGGTTTGTCAGCTTCCGCGTTGGCGGTTTCCGTTGGAGTTCACACCAGTTCCGCTTCGGCTCAAACGGATGCCCCGAGCGAATCATTGGGCGTCGCCATCTGTGGCGTCAATGGACGTGGAATGGCGCACGTGGGCGGTTTCAATCATGATCCTCGCACCAAGATCAACGTGTTGGTGGATATCGATGAAGCAGTTGGTGAAAAGAAGGCCGAACAGGTCGCCAAAGTCCAAGGTTCGCGGCCACGAGTGGTGCGTGATGTTCGCGATGTGCTTGATTCCGATGATGTTCAGATTCTGACTTGTGCGACACCCAATCACTGGCACGCTCTGATAGGCGTGTGGGCCATGCAGGCGGGGAAAGATATTTATCTTGAAAAGCCGATTAGCCACAACATTCACGAAGGCCGTGCCTTGGTGGCGGCGGCAAAAAAGTATGGCCGTATGCTGCAAACCGGAACCCAGTGCCGCAGCAGCGTCGGGATTCGCGAGACGATGGACTACATCGCCTCGGGCGGCATCGGCGAAGTGAAGCTTGCACGCGGTCTGTGTTACAAGCGGCGTAAGTCGATTGGGCCGCTGGGCGACTATGCGATTCCGGATTCGGTTGATTTTGATCTATGGAGTGGTCCAGCAACGCTGACCGATCCCAAGTTGACCCGTCAACGATTCCACTACGATTGGCACTGGCAACGTCATTACGGCAACGGTGATTCGGGAAACCAAGGGCCGCACCAAACCGACGTTGCTCGTTGGGGCCTGCAATTGGATCGTCATCCTAACGCGATCCTGACCTATGCCGGACGATTGGGATATCAAGCCGAACGCAAAGATCCGAACTACGTTGATGCTGGTGACACCGCCAACACTCAAGTTTCAATTTATGACTATGGCGACAAGACCATCGTGTTTGAAACGCGAGGCTTAAGCGTTGACAACTCTGGCGACGATGAAATCAATGCGTTGTTCGGATCCAAGAAGGGCAACAAGATCGGTGTCGTATTCTACGGGACAGAAGGGTACGCCGTTCAAGGACCAAATTACGCGACCGGACGAATCTTCGATCGCAACATGGAGTTGGTCAAAACGTTCCAGCACAATTCGAAAGAAAGTGGCGAACTGAACAACGTTCATATGAGCAACTTCATCGACGCGGTTGTCTCTCGGGATGCATCGATGCTCAACGCGGATGCTCGTTGCGGGCATCTCTCCGCTGCGATCGCTCACCTGGGCAATACGTCCTATTACATGGGTGAACAGAACCGAGTCGAGCCATCCGCGATTGAAGCGGCCGTTGGCTCGTTTGCATCTCAGGACGACGATTCCGAAACGCTGCGTCGCACGCTGCAGCACTTACGTGATAACGGTGTGGATCCGGCAACTGAGCAGCTGTCCCTTGGACCCGCGTTGCGATTTGATCCGGACGCCGAGGTCTATGTCGACAACGTTGATGCAAACGCATGGCTGGGCCGAGAATATCGCAAGGGTTTTGAAGTCCCATCAGCGGAAGAAGTTTAATGTCAGCTTCAACTTTTCAGGTCGCCGAAGCAGCGGAAACGATTCGGTATCGACGAAGTGATGGAATTCATTCAGTCGCGGTCGATTTGCTGGATCAAACGCTGCTTCCTGAAACGTTAAGCCGGTTAGTTTGTGAAACGCCTGAGCAATTGCACGATGCGATTCGGCGGTTGGTGGTGCGTGGCGCGCCGGCGATCGGGATCGCCGCTGCCTACGGGGTTACGTTGACCAAGATCGACCCTCGCGCTGATGCGACCGCAGTGCGTAGCCGCTTTATCAAGACGATCGAATACTTGGCGACCAGTCGTCCCACGGCGGTAAACTTGTTTTGGGCGCTCGATCGAATGAAGGCGATCGTGCAATCGGTCCAGGATGCGGACATCGCGTCGCTGCCGGATCGGTTGGCTGACGAAGCGATTCGAATTCATCAAGACGATCGCGAGATGTGCCGATCGATCGGCCGTAACGGTGCTGCTTACCTGCAAGATTGCCAGAACGTGTTAACGCACTGCAATGCTGGCGGACTGGCAACATCGACTTTCGGGACTGCTTTAGCGCCGATTTATCATTTGCACGAAAATGGCACGACGTTACATGTCTTTGCCGATGAAACTCGGCCGTTATTGCAGGGAGCGAGATTGACGGCCTGGGAATTGTCGCAGGCCGGAATCCCTGTCACGGTTTGCACCGATTCGATGGCCGGCGGACTGATGAAAGCGGGTAAGGTCGATGCGGTGATCGTGGGGGCGGACCGCATCGCAGCCAATGGAGATGCTGCCAACAAAATTGGGACTTACCCCTTAGCCGTGTTGGCTCGCTATCACAACATTCCGTTTTATGTGGCCGCGCCGACAAACACTTTTGACATGGCTTTGGCTTCGGGTGATTTGATTCCGATCGAACAGCGAGATCCGGCGGAAGTGACCCAGCCCGGTGGTCCGTCAGGTCGCACGACCGTGCCAGCTTCCGCGTCGGTGACCAATCCTGCGTTTGATGTGACTCCGGCGGAGTTGATTACAGCGATCATTACTGAACGCGGAGTAATCCCGTCACCAAGTGATGCCAGTGTCGCTGAGGTCGTGCAGGGGTAATTCATACGCGATCGTCTTGCTTGCGGTCGTTGCCAGGAAAATAAGTTGCTTGATCGAAGTTGGTTTCTCGATTGATGAGGCGATCGTTGCGTGTCCGCAGGTCAAAATCCCGAGTCGGTCAGACGGCTGCATCGCTGTAAGGCGATGGGATTGAACGTCGCGGATTCACTCGCTTCCGGGGCTTTAGCTTCCACTGCAACGTTATCGAATGAGGCCGCGAGTCTTCACGCCGCAATTAATCACGCTGGAAAGCTAGTCAGTGTTGTGTCGAGTCGTTTAGGGCATGATGCCAATCGGCATCGCCAAATGGCTCGTTATCTGACCGCTTCCTTGCAAGCGTGTCGGGAAGAGGGGGCCACGTTGCTGGTCGCCGACGGTACCGCAATTTGCGATTGGGCGAAACAAGCTGCGAGTGTGTTTGGAGTTCCAATCATCGTGTTATCGGACTCGCCGGATCGCGATGCGAGGCTGATCGCGATTGCCGATCGTGTGGATGCGGTCCATGTTCGATCCAACGGGAAGGTCATGCGGTTGCTGCGTCAGCGGATGGAACTGAATGACGGTTGGGTCCACGTCGCAATCGATTCGGTTACTCGCAGTTTGTTGAGCTGCGGCGCGGTCGGGCGCTACCTACCCAAGGAAGACCTTGAATCGGATGAGCAGCAAGAGACGGTTTGTTTGGGGCTCGGCGAGGTAGATTGGTCAGAGTATCTCGTTCACTGCACGCGGGCGGTCAATGGCCCTTGGCCGGGACAGTCGGCTTCGCAGTACCGCGCCGACATGTTGTTGGGCGACCGAGACGCTGCTTCACGAGATACGCTGGCAACACTACTTCATATCTTGCGGCAACGACGACTGATCGCGGGTGCGCGAACATCGAAACAGGACAGTCCCGTTGTTTGTTTTTCAGCGGTGCCTTTGCCCGAACTGTTGGCTCGGCGTGCCTATCGAAGTCATCTTCACCGGTGGGACTACGAACCGTTTGGCATCGCGGTTAATCGCGAGGCTGCAGAAGGACAGGGGATTTCGCCCGTTGTCTATGGAGATAAGAAGACCGCTGCGGCGATGCCAGACCAACAACGGTATCGATATCAAGCCGTTGGGAAAACGGAAGATTGGACGGCGGAGCGAGAGTACCGAGGGCTTGGTGACGTGGATCTGGCTGTCTATGAGAGCAGACAGGTGTTGGTCTTTGTGCCTGACAGTTCGGCGGCAAATAGGGTGGCCCCGCTTGCCGAACGAGCGGGATGGAGAACTGTGATCACGCAATCCTAGCAATGGTCGAAAACGAAGTAGGTTGCGTGCAGCGTTTGGCATGCAGTGCGCAAGCGGTTGGCAACGAGTTGACTTCGTGCCCCGTTTGTTCTTCCCGGAAAGCAATGCATCGCAGCGATCAGGCGAGGCCGAACTAAGGCGATTCTTGTTTTAGAACGCTCGCGGAGCTTCATGGACGCTGAACTCAGCCCACACGGGAAGATGGTCACTGATTTCGACCGCCGAAGCGGTATCGATTTGGAAGAAGGATTCCAGGTCCATCACACCACTACGTCGAACGTATTCCGTGGTGACTCGACTATCGATCATGATGTGATCGTAGGTCTTGGTTTTGCGAGTATTGGTGGGAACGTCGCCGACAAGGGAAACGATACCAGGAATCGCGCCGAGTTCCTTCAAGCCGCCGACATCAACGTTGAGGTCACCCAAAAGAATGTAGTCGTCTTCACCGGCGACTTCGTACTCGAAGTTGCGAACGCTTTGAAACACATCGTCCAAGACATTCAGTTCATTCTCAGGCGTGTCGCCGCGAACTTCATCCGGATCGGTGTGGACGTTGATCATCGTGAATCGGAATGGAACTCGCGATTCAGCAGGCGCGAAGATGGTTTGGAAGCTAGCGACCATCGGCTGACGATGCATGCGATCAGCACTGTCATCGATGACGTAATTGGATTCAGGGATCAGAGCGATTCGTGTTCGGTCCCAGAAATATCCATAACATTCGGTTTGTGATGAGCGACCCAGTGGTGGTCCGTGGATGCCTTGGTAACGACCACCCCGACGTTCGATCGCTTGGGTGAGGCGTTCGATTGGCAGGTCGGGATTACCGCGAATTTCTTGAACCGCAACCACATCGAATTGCAAGAAAATCTGCGCCAGTTTGTCCATCACTTCAGCGTTGCTGGATTTCTTATCACCAAACATTTGAATGTTGAACGTGGCAATGCGAATCGTGGTGGGCGACTTATTTGACGAACCGGCGGCAAGTGAACCCGGCGCAGTGGTCGTCAGACTGACTGGCGAAATTGGGGTTCCGTTTGGTGTGTTGGCGGGGGCGCGGGCGGATGTGTACCCAGTTGGACGCAAGGGAGAGCCTGCATTTCCAACGGATTCTGCAATCGGATCTTCGTAAACGGGAGGCTCGGTGCCACGCAGAGAATCGAGAGTGGGCAAGTCAACTTGGCCAGTCAGGATCGCAATGACCGCACCAAAGACGCCGGTGACTGTTAGACCTGGCGTGAACCAGCGCAGCAACGATTTCAAACCGCTGCTCCGTCGCCGCGTGCTACGCTTCTTTCCCCAAATGATGGACCACAACCACTTGATCACGTTGGCTTCCCTGCCGTGGTGGATTCGTTGACTAGGACGATTCAGTCACCCATCCATCGCGTCACGATGAAAAGGCGAAGTTCGACAATCCGTTTCCTCCTGAAATGGATCGCAAAGACGTCAAACTCGACTCCTGTCGAGGTACACGCCGACGCACAATGGCGACAACGCTACGGTATGGGGACTACGAAATTGCTGAGCTCCAACGCAAGCCGAAAAAATGGGTGCCACGCTAGGAGTGCTAACTACCGAACATAGGAGGGGAAATCCAGCAACGCAGGTGAATTTTTCTGAGGTAGCTGCGCGATGACATCGACGTAGGAATGCGACACCTGCAGTGCCGCTGCCTCGTGTTCGTTCATGGGGTGAGTGAACAAAAAGCCTTGAATCAGGTGACAACCGAGACGGTTAACGAGCTCGAGTTGTTCCAGCGTTTCGACGCCTTCGGTAACCACCTTCACGTTGAGTGCTTCGGCCATCGCGATGATCGACCGAATGAGTTCGATGTGTTCGGGATTAGAACGGACATCGCGAATGAACGCCCGGTCGATCTTAATGCCATCGATTGGGTACTTGGCTAGGTAGCTCAGAGACGAGTAGCCGGTTCCAAAGTCATCAATGAATATTTCGAATCCTAACTCGCTGAGTTCGTTGATTTGACGACTGACAATTTCGGAATCTTCTAACAAATGAGATTCGGTCACTTCCAAGACTACATGACGTGGGGTCAAACCAGTTTTGTCGAGCGTCGTCAACAAGAATGGAATCAGGTCGGAGCGAACCAATTGTCCGCTGGCCAAATTAACGTTGATCTTTTGTCCATCGCGTGCGACCTGGTCTTCGATCCAAGTGGCGAAAACGCAGCAAGTCTTCTTGAAAACAATTCGATCGATCGCGGTAACGAGACCGCGTTCTTCGGCCAGCGGAATGAACTTAGCTGGGGAAATAACACCCTTGGTCGGATGGATCCAGCGGACAAGCGATTCCGTTGAAAAGAGGTTCTGTTGTTGGAGATCAACGATAGGTTCAAAGTTGACGACGAACTGTTCCTCATTGATTGCCGTTTCTAGTTCTCGTTCCAGTTCCAGCAGATCGAGGTAGTCCTGACGCATGGCGTCGTCGAACAAATAGAACGGCAGATTGGATTCCTTAGCGCGGTACATTGCTAAGTCCGCATCGCCCAACATGACCTCGGCGGCCTCGTACGCTGCATGGTCGACGACAAATCCCACGCTAGCGGATAGGGAGATTTTCAAGTCGCGGACGTGGAACGGCGCTTGGAAGGCGTCGCCAATGCGTTTCGCGATGGCAATACTATCGTCTGTATTTTTGACGGTCGTTAGCAACGAAAACTCGTCACCACCCAATCTTGCTAAGCAGTCGTTCTTGCCGATTAGCCGCGACAGGCGATTGGATACCTGTATCAACACCTCGTCTCCGACGGCATGCCCGTGGGTATCGTTGATCTGCTTAAATCGGTCGAAGTCGATAAAATAGAGTGCGAGGCTCTTTCGCAGTGCCGGCTTCGGTTTGGAAGAGAGTCTTGTGTTGACGACTCGTAGAAAATGGGTCCGATTGTGAATCCCGGTCAGCCCGTCGTGCGTCGCATCGTATTCCAGACGTTTGTTGATTTGTTCCAGTTCGAAATGAGCAGATTCAAGGTCTGTTGTTCGTTCCTTGACCAACCCTTCGAGTTCTTCTTGATGAGCTTTGCTTTGTGAAAGCCGCAGGTTGGATTCTGCTCGCAGTTCTTCGTACAACGCGCGCATCTCTTGCGAAGACCGCGCGACGGAATCTTCGAGAATTAGCCGGTTGTCTTGGTGTTCCACGAAAGCCAGATTGACTCGTTTCAAGAAGTCCTGCCAACGCGCAAGTGTCGGCGGTTCGTCGGTTTGTACACCGGAACGTCGAATGATTCGATTGAGTTTGCGATGCAGGATCGCATCAAGGGATGCAGCCTGACCGGTGGTGTCGTTTTCCACTGCCCTATTGGTCTCCCCGATGGCCCAGGCGACGCCCATCTCGTCGATGATTTCTAACGTTCACGAATGATCGCGATGGTCATGGTTTGGTTGTGGATTTGTGGATAGCCTGAGGTCGTGGTCGATATTTCACCATAGGCGTACATGCCGACCTGTTTGATATCCTTGCCGAGCAATTCGCGTAGTAGCCGAGGTTCTTCGTTGGTTTGATCAGCCAAGATCTCGCCACGACCTGAGCAGCTAATGCTGATGCAAAGGGAGCCTTCGTTGACACCGAGTGTCTGCATCCGGATCCGGTCGACCGCCTCATCGACGCCGTCAAGAATGTCTTCGCGAGTCGTGGTCATGAACTGGATCCCGATTCCTTGGGGTGCGTCACCGGCCAAATGAATGGCGCCGGTAGACTCGTCGAAACCCATTACGTCTCGGACGACTTCATGCAGGTCCATCTTCAGTGCGATGGGGAATCGGATTACGGATTGTGGAAGGCCGGCGATGGCGTCCGGACCGATGTGTTCTTTGTAGACATCTAAAGCGGGGCGGCCACCGATCTCGAAAATCGTTTTGTGGCTGGTGCGAGTCGCTGTGCGTTCTTCGCCGATCATTTTCCAGCCACCGCCAGTCGCGCAGGCAAGCTCGACTTTCTCGCCAATCAAGCCGATCGCGCAGGCCATCCCGTGAACTGATTGCCCATCTCGGTAGATCCACGTGTGTTCCATGCGTTGGTCGCTCGCCATGCCTCCGGCGATGGGAATGTTCGGGGCCAAAACGTCCTGAATTCCACGTACTAAATCGGTTGCTTCGGTTAGCAAGCCGTCTGCGAACAAGAGGACGCCACTGAGATGTTCGTCCGCAATTCCTTCGGCCAAGCTGATTCCGGCTTGCCGAGATTGGTCGAAGTGTTCGACCGAAGCGAATGCCGTTTTGATGGTCGTGTTGCGGAAACGAATGATTCCAACAGATATCGATTCGGTTTGCAGATCGCCTTCGAAGACCTGTCCACGCGTGCCGCAACCTACAACTGCCGAGTTGGGAAAGGCGTTCTGAATTTCTAGAAGGGGGCCTTGATGGGTGCAAAATTCACAAGCTGCAAAGACTAGCACCAAAGTGCTTGCGGAATCGACCTGCGGGAACGGCGTCGACCAACCTCGCAATGAATCGTAGGAAAGCGAGTATGTTTCGGTTTGCTCGGGAAATCTTGCAAACGGCTCGTTCGCCACAAACGCTTCGGTGTTGCATCTTGTCATTAAGGGGCCCCTTCTTGGTAGTGATCAACCAAAAATTAGGTTTGTCTGCGTGGCTAACGCTAAGAAAACGCTTCATGCAGATAAGGCAGACCCTTCTCCAGACGCCTCCGTTTCGATTCGCACGGTTATACGGATTGCCATGGACATGCGGTTGTCCAAGCCGTCTTTATAGGGGCGAACGCTATGTTCGGTGCGGCGGTGATCCTTCCTGTTCAATAAGACGAAGCGATGATTTCAAATAGCGGATCGACGGGTAATTGAGTGGCTGCGGCAATGGAAGTTGCAGGGGCGAGATCACGTAATATGAACCAGAACGCTCGATAGACAGAAGCGGGAAGAACACTCCGGTGGCCGATTCACCTTCTCATCGTGTGGTGACTGGACCAGTCAGATTGTTTTCGCCGTACCGGTAACGCAGTATTGCATTGGGTAGGTGATCAGCGAGAAAGTTTGAGAAGTGTGGCTAGCCGATTTTGGGCTATTGCCGAAGGACGCTTGGCTCAGTGTCAGCGCCCATCCCGGTTAGTGGGCTGCCTTCGACAGGACGCAAGAAACGAATGGCTGGTAAGTTGCCGTCGGAATCCCGAGCAGCTTTCAGTTCGTCCGTGTTCAAGCTGACGAAGTCAGAGTCCTGGAGCGATACTTGGTTTTCGAACGAGTTGTTTGAAAGCTGGCTTAGGTCGAAGTTCAGATTCGAAATCAGTCGTTTGGATTGATAGCTCAAGTTCTTTTCTAGGCGATGCCCGTAGCCATCAACATCGGTGCGGTTGTCCGCGAGTCGGCCGAGCATATTGAAGTTGATGCCATTCTTGTAAGCTGTGTTGGAAAACCAGTCGTTGCCGCCGGGATGGTGGTTGGCATAGAAGCCCGAGTTCTTGTTTCTGTAAGCGATGCAGTTTCGAATCGTGTGTCGTGGAATCGGACTTGGTAAACGATGGGCCGGTGTGCTTGCGAAGCCACCGATCTTAAAGCCGTTGCCGTCGGCGAGACGTTCGCCGTCGGCCGAGTAACCATTTTGAAACGCCCAGCAATTTTCAAATGTGATCGACTCGCTCGCATTGATGCAGTCGAAACCGTCGTCGCTATTGAGCCATGCTCGGCACCCGCGAAACACGTTTCCGGTACTACCCGGCGTGGGGTGACCCCCGAATCCATCCACGTTGCCGCCCTTTCCATTCTCAGACGTGAAGTCCCAATTGTTCCATGCGTCGCAGTTCAGGAACAGATTGTCAGAACCGCCAACGGTGTAGATTCCAATGGCTTGACCATCATGCATGGACAGTCGCTCATAAACGTTGTGGCTACCTTCGTTGTGGAAGCAGATTGATTGGGTGTGCCCTTTCATCGTGACCTGGACTCCGGTTACTTCGAGACCAACAAGTTGGATCCAAGAACCGGTGACATAAAACGCGTCGACACGTTTTCCCACCGGTTGAAAAGCTGAGCAGTCGAAGACTGGTTGTTCGTTAGGGTAGTTCCGGTAAGTAATCGGCTGGCCGGGTTCTCCGCTGCGATCTAACCGTGTGATTGCAGCGATGTGGCGTACTCTTCGCATGCGGACGCCAGTATCCATGTGATAGATACCGCCGCGAATCAAAACCGTGTCGCCAGGTGACACCACTTCTTGGGCTCGCTTGATTGACGCAAACGGTGCGTTGATTGATCCCGCTGATTCGTCATCGCCCATCGGGGAGACATGCCAGGTTGCGGCAGAAACCGAATTCAAAGGTTCAGTGTTTAGAGTGGCCAACGAGAGATACTGGCAAATGGCCAGAAATAAGATGGTGTAGCAGTTCGGAAATGTCATGGTTTGCCGCTTTTGAATGACGTGAGCACCAAAATGGTCGACGCAGTTTGAAGCGAGAAAAACGCCGGGATCGTCGTGGAAGTAGGAAGGTCTTTTCACCGCGTTTTCTGCCCCGACCGGATCGAACGGTTGGCAGCTCTACCGTAGCCACGACAACGCTAAGCGAAAACGGGAATTGAATTCGGATTCTTGGTTTTTGAAGCGAAATCAAAATTCTCAACTAATTGCCAGAATCCGCGATAGATTTTTGCGTTTTGCGGGGATAGCCAATGAACGGAATCTAGGTCTGTCAAAGCGACTCATTGGAAGGCCGAGTTCTAGGCGTTAAGCCTTTGCAGTGATCAAGAACGGTACAATTCAGGTTGATGGTCCTGGTTGCGCTCCTTCATAGAGAGTGACTAATTCGCCCGTTGTTGCCATGCAAATCGTCGATTCGCGTACCCGAACGAAGAATGAACTCACCTCCCTTGAAAGACCCGCAACAAGAATTTGTGGAACAGTTTACGGCGAACCAAAGAAGGATTCTTGGGTTTGTCGTTTCGATTTCACCTAATTGGGGTGAGGTGGATGAAATTTTTCAACGGGTAAGTGTTGTGTTGTGGCAAAAGTGGTCGGACTACGATCGAGATCGCGATTTTGCGACTTGGGCTTTCGGCATCGCTCGTCTTGAAGTGTTGAAGTTCATCACCGAGCGAAGTCGGCGGAAGGAGGTGTTTGACGACGAAGTCATGAACACGCTTCAGGCCAGGACATTGGAGGTGTCGGGGGAATTGGATCAGAGGATGTTGGCGTTGGAGGGGTGTATGGAAAAGCTTCCTGAGGAACAGCGGGCAATTGTCCGGCGATGTTACTCGGGAACACAGAAAATTAAGGACATCGCCGCGGCGACCGGAACAAAGGCTCACAACTTGTATTTAAGACTGCAGCGAACCCGCAAGATACTCCATGAGTGTGTTGACAAAACCATCGCAGAAGACGGAACCGACCAATGAAACATGAGCCTTTCCAAGCATTCGGTGGCATGTGCCAAGATCCTTCCGTTCGCAAGCTTGTCGATGCTTGTTGTGATGGGCTCGCCACGGTCGAGCAGAGGTCGGAATTGGGGCGGCTTATTCAAAGCTCGCTGGAGGTGCGTGACTACTACATCGCTCATTCGACGCTAAATAGCCAGCTGTTGACGTATGCGGACATTCCGGTCGAGTTGCCGGAAGAATCAATGCAAAAGGATACCGCCTCGGTCGGACAGTCCGGTTCGGATGAGGGTGTCAGACGTGTTGCAGTTTCGAGCCCCGTATCGACATCAGGAGGTTTTCCGCATGCGAAACTGTGGGCAATCGCAGCTTCAATCGCTTTGGTGATTGTTGGTGGGAGTACTTATTACGAGATGCGGTCAGCCGATCGGCCAGTTGTCATAGGTGAAATGCGGTTGGTGAACAACGACGCTGCATCGGTAGGGGACGCTTCCATGACGCCAGTCACACAACGGCAGCGAGTGGAGTTTCGTGAAGGAGAGTGTGTGGTCGCTCTCAAAAATGGAGTCAAGCTTTCGCTGGCAGGGCCGGCGAGTTTTGACGTCGTCGATGCGATGCGTTTTCATCTTCGCTGGGGGCGAATGACCGCGGAAGTGCCTGAGGAAGCGAAAGGCTTTAGCGTGTCGACGCGGCACTCGGAAGTCATCGATCACGGGACGCGTTTCGGAATTTCGGTGACGTCCGAAGGCAGCACCGATGTGGCGGTGTTTGAAGGTGAAGTCGATGTGGTTTCGGTAGCGCAGCAGCGTCAACTGTCCGTCGGGAAGGCGGTTTCGGTGAGTCGCCGAGGATTGATGTCGCGGATGTCGGTTGTTAAACCCGACTCGTTCGAAACATCGTTGGTATCGCTCGGTCCATCGGGCCCCCTGGTGACTTCGGTGAAAGACAATATTCGATCGTGCAATGAGTTTGGGTACTACCGAATCGTCAATCAAGGATTTGGTGAAGATCAGCCTGCGTATGTCGACCGGGTGCATCAATGGAACGGTATTGGTGGCGAGGGGCTTCCCAAGGAGTTGATTGGTGCTGACTACATCATGCCATTTAATGAAGACAAGTACGTTCAGCAGATTGAAGTCACGGTAACACTGGCTCGGCAGGCTGATATATATGTGTTGCTAGATGAACGGGTGTCTGTTCCGGATTGGCTTTCCGAAGATTACGTCCAAACCGAAATGCTTGTGGGGATGGATGAAGGTGAGCGTCCCGGAAGACCGGAAGATTTGCGAACCCTTGGTGAAGGTGCTGGTAATTCGATCGACTATTCGTTTTCGGTTTGGAAGCGGAAACTGCCTGCTGTAGGCGAGGTGACGTTGGGTGGCTTGAGCAATGAGCATCTCTATCTGTCGATGTACGGCATTTTGGCAATCCCAACGCCCGTTTTGCCGCCTGCGATTTAGTCCCTCTAGGGGTTTGAGGTGCTATGTGCTGCCTCGGGTTGCTCTTGTAAGTCTCTTGCTATGTGCTTTTCGGTTTGCCTTCTTGTGATCGGGTGAAGCAGTTGGTAACTAGAGATGTTTTAGGCTTTCGCTTGGTTGCGAGAACGCGATACAGAACGCGGAGCCGCTTCAGGAAGAAACTACGAATAAATCGAAATTGATTCGATAGATTCGGGGATCGAGTGGGGAAGCCTTACATACAAGGAATTCTATCCCCTCAAATCTCGATACTGGAGCTTATGTGATGAGAGAAGCAAATTTGACTCGGCGAGCGTTTACGCTGGTTGAGCTGCTCGTCGTTATCGCCATCATTGGCGTGCTTGTTGGTTTATTGTTGCCCGCTGTGCAAGCTGCCCGCGAAGCGGCTCGCCGAATGAGTTGTAGCAACAACTTCAAGCAAATCGGTCTTGCGATGCACAATTACCACAGTGCATACAATCGCCTTCCGAAACAGATGGGCGGTTCGTATGCGTTGACTTCGGACGCGGACGACAGTAATGGCAACGACTTAAGCTGGATTCCTGGTTTGCTTCCGTTCATGGAGCAGCAGGCATTGTGGGAAGCGATCGCGAATCCTTACGGCGAAAATCGAGATGGCACGCCGCGGACTCCACCCTACCCAGCGATGGGGCCAACTCCGGTGCAGACGAACTATGTTCCGTGGCTGACTCAGGTTCCTGGGCTGCGTTGTCCAAGTGATCCGACAGTCAAGATTGACACTGAGACCGCCTATACCAACTACGCTGCATGCCAAGGTGACACGATTCACGAGCACTCCTACGGCGGTGTCGGGGCGAACGGGGTGCCGGATACATCAACGGGTGGTTCCACTTGGAGCGAAGCTTACTTGAAGCCTTTGGATCGCGGATTCTTCTTTCCCCGTCATACGACCAAATTCCGCGATGTGTTGGATGGACTTTCCAACACGATTGCCGCCGGTGAAATTGTCGTCGGTAACGGTCAGGGCGAAGTTCACAGCCATATGCATATCGAAGGAAACGTGCACCGATTCCCACCTAAGAATTGGGACGATAAACGCGATAGTGATCGACCCACCTTTTGGGGAGCCGGTGCCACGATCCGTGGTAAACGCGGGACCAACTGGGCCCTCGGGCGACCATTCGAAACTGGGTTCACCACGACCGTTTCGCCGAACGGGGCTTGCGTCGGGAAGTACCCCGATAGCCGTGGCTATTACTCCGCAGCAAGTCGCCACCAAGGCGGTTGCCATGTGTTGATGGGTGATGGTGCGATCAAGTTCATCACTGACTCAATCGAGGCGGGCGACCAAATTGGGACGATTGCTTACAGCTCGGCAAACTACAAGCCGGGGCACATCAGTCCGTTTGGATTGTGGGGTTCTTTGGGGACAAAGAACACTAAGGAAACCATTCAAGGTCTCGAGTAAGACTTGATGGTTTGATGACTTGTTGCATCTAGTCACGGGTTTTGTGGCTAGATGCTTCTTTTTTGTTCACTCGAAAACTTTTTGAAAATGATGACTAAACAAACCAATCTTTTGAATGCTCTCTTGTTATTCATCCTCGTTACGCCGACTTTTCTAACGATCGGGTGTGGCAATTCATCTGGTCCGGCTGAATTGAAAACGTACCCCGCCGTGACCCCAGAAGAAGAGTTGGTAATCCAGGAGGCCAAAGAGAGTTTGCGCCGTGACGAGCACTAGCATGTGTTCGTGGTTGTTTGTCCGGTGATTGCCTTGGGGTGGTTGAGTTGATGATGTGCATCACGTACTGCAGCGGGCGGTTCCCGGTGAGCCATTCACTGCATTCGTCGTGCGGGAACATTCAAGCACGTTGGCTTACCGGAATGCTCCGGTGCTAGGGTAATTCTGTTTGGTGTTATTAATGTGGTTCATCATGGGTCAGGTCAGTCGTCGTTCGCTAGCTAAACCGAGAATGCGCTCAAACGGTTTTCGTTTAGTCGCATTGGTGTTTTTGCTTATTGGGTTTGCGAATGAGGGGCTTATAAGAGCTGAATTGCGTTCGTTGCCTGAGCCTGTAAACGCTGAATTACCTAGTTTGGTTCTGATCGGGGATTCGACCGTTCGCAATGGCGATGGGACTGGCGGGAACGGTCAATGGGGTTGGGGAGATCCAGCGCAAACGCTGTTTGACTTATCCAGGATCAATGTCGTAAACCGAGCCGTCGGAGGGTTGAGTAGCCGAACCTATTTGACCGCCGGTTACTGGGAAAGCACGAAGGCGCATCTGAAACCTGGCGACTTCATGATCATGCAGTTTGGACACAACGATGCCGCTGCGTTAAACGATGATCAGCGAGCACGTGGAACCATTCGCGGTGGTGGTGATGAGTCCGAAGACATCATAAACCTGTTGACTGGTGAGGCCGAAACGGTACACACCTATGGTTGGTATCTTCGACACTACATTCGCGAAGCCCGAGAATTGGGTGTCTATCCAATCGTGTGTTCTCCGGTCCCTCGTAAATCTTGGACCGACGGTAGAGTGAATCGTGCTACCGAAAGTTATGGTCGGTGGGCACGAGAGGCCGCCGAGGCGGAACAGGTTCCATTCGTTGATCTCAACGATATTGTTGCGGGCCGCTACGAAGAACTCGGTCCAGCCAAAGTGGATGGATTGTTTGCCGACAAACATACTCATACAACGCGTCAAGGTGCCCAACTCAATGCGGTGGCGGTGGTTTCAGGACTTCACGCACTCTCGCTAGTCTCGTTGACTGAATTTCTTTCCCCTGCAGGCAAGGAAATACCAGACGCGAAAAGTAGCCAAGTCTTCGTGCCTGATTTTTGTCCCGACCTGTCGGGTGGTCTGGAACAATCATCTGCGAGCGACAAAGCAGACCTTCCTGCTTTGTTCCTCATTGGCGATTCGACGGTACGCAACGGTCATCAGAATGGAGTTGGTTGGGGTGAGCGGATCGGAGCGTACTTAGATGAAGACAAAGTGAGGGTCTGCAACCGAGCCATGGGCGGAAGAAGCACAAGATCCTTCATGCGTGAGAAACGTTGGCAAGACTTGAGCAACCAACTACGCCAAGGCGACATCGTTATTATGCAGTTTGGTCACAATGATGGTGGAGTCATCGGCGATCCCCGTTTTAAACGCCGATCGTCTTTGCCCGGTGTTGATGAAGACGTGCGAGATGTGGTGTTTGATGACGGATCGGAAGAAATTGTTCACTCTTATGGATGGTATCTCAAGAAGTTTTGCGACGATACGATTCGTAAAGGTGCGGTGCCGATCGTTTGCTCGCCGGTCCCGCATAAAGACAATTGGCGACAAGGTCGTTTTGCACCAGACTTTCCACACCATCGAGTTTGGTGTCGGTTGGTTGCGGAGGCTACCGGAGCTTGCTTCGTTGATTTAACTACCATCGTCGGAGACCGTTATCAGCAACTCGGTGAGGCAAAAGTCGACACACTTTTCGCGGATGCCCGAACACATACAAACTCGGACGGTGCGATCGTGAACGCGGAATGTGTCATTTCGGCGATCCGGTCTTTACCGTCTCATCCGCTTGATCGCTATTTGTCAGAGGCTGGTCTTGCAGTCAAGCCAAGCGGGAACGACGTTGCGTTCGCTCCTGTCAATACAAAGTAGTAGGCCGACGCTTCCTCGGATGAGCGTGAGTCGCTTGTGAGAAATTGAAGTATTTTAAGTAACTTGGACTAACCGCGTGATACGACTGCACTCACTCTTTCTTATCTTAGTGGTAAGTCATTTTCCGATGGCGGAACCGCTGTGGGGACAGTCGGTTCAGCCTGAAACGACAACGTCTTGGACAACGACAGCGTCTTGGACACTGCCCAATGAATTCATTTCTTCGAACGGTGAAGCTGTACCGGGTGGTGTCGAAGAAAGTCCGTGGCCAGCAACGACGTCAACGTCACGACCGGGAGCGATTTGGTGGTGGCCTGGCAGCGCGGTAACCAAGGACGATTTAACTTGGAACTTGCAAACCTACCATGATGCGGGTTGGGGCAGTCTTGGGATTGTTGGAATCTATGGCGTGCGTGGGGAAGAAGATCGTACGATCGAGCTGTTCACGCCGCGATGGTTTGAAATGTACGACCACACGATCGATGAAGCGAAACGGCTGGGGATGAACATCGACCTCACGCCTGGTGGCGGCTGGCGTTGGGGTGGACCGCATGTGATCGAGCAATACGCCGAACAATCTTATGCCGTAACCGATGCAGGGATTGTTGTTCAAACCAAACGGGACAAAGTGAAGCGGGCTGGGCCCGGCAGCGCAGGTCTGACGGTCAATCCTTTTTCGAAAGCCGCCGTGGCGTTCCATCTCAATTGGTTTGAGGAGCTATTGTCGGCAAAAGGGCTGTCGTCAACCCAAGGGCATCATGCTCCCCGAGCGTTCTATTACGACTCGTTCGAAAACACGGGCGATTGGTGTCCCGAGTTATTGGACGCTTTCGAGGAGCAGCACGGATATTCCTTGGAAAAGCATGCTGAGGCCTTGGCGGGTCGGGCTGATACCGAACAGTCGCGGCGGGTCGTCGCTGATTACCGTTCGACTTTGTCGAGCTTGCTGATTGATCGCGTCGATCAAATCCGAGATTGGGGTGTCAAACAAGGTAGCCGTTTGCGAATGCAGGCCCATGGATCGCCAGCAAATTTGTTGGATATGTATGCTGCTGGCGGCATTCCCGAGACCGAGGTTTTCGGTGCGTCGAAGTTCGATATCCCGAACTTTCGCCGTGATCCTAAGTGGATCCGAAACGATCAGCAAAGCGATCTTGTCAATCGCTTCGCCTCTTCGGCAGCCCATGTGGCTGGGCACCCGTTGGTAACGTCAGAAAGTTTTACCTGGTTGCGAAATCACTTCCACACATCGTTGTCACAGATAAAAGCGGAAACCGACAAACTGCTGATCAATGGAATCAACGGTATCTACTATCATGGTGCATGCTTTTCGCCGGCGAAAACGGCTTGGCCGGGGTGGCTCTTCTACGCATCGACACAGGTGAATCCTCGCAATTCGATCTTCCGCGATGTACCGGTTCTAAATGCGTACATCACGCGTTGCCAAAGTGTCCTTCAGGAAGGGAAGCCTTCCGGGGATGTGTTGTTGTATTGGCCAATTCATGACTTGTGGATGAACGGTGGAACGGGGTCTCAAAGGTATACCGTGCATCATCCCGATTGGATCGAACAGACCGCTTGTGGCGAAGCGGGACGGCATATGATTGGGCGTGGTTACGCCTTCGATTTCATATCCGACAAGCAGTTGCTTGGTACGACAGTCGAAAACAATCGACTTCGCACTTTGGGCGGCGTTTCTTACGAAACGATTCTAATCCCGGACGCCAAGTATTTACCCATCGAGACACTCCAGCAGTTACTGCAACTCGCTAGTCAGGGCGCAACGATATTGTTTTGGAATCAGATGCCGAGCGATGTTCCGGGGTGGGCGAGTTACCAAGAACGTCGACAGGAATTTGATGACCTAGTGAAGAGGATTGGCATTAATGACGCCGGGAAAGCAACCGTGGGTAACGGGCAAATCTTAATTGGCCAGCATCTCGATGAATTACTTAGAGTGGCTCAGGTGCCACGCGAGCCGTTGGTGGATTCAGGATTACAGTTCATTCGTCGTGAAGCGTCGGACGAAGTTAGATACTTTATTGTCAATCACACCGCACAAAAGATCGACGAGTGGCTCTCGTTAGGAAAGCCGTTTCAATCGGCCTTGATGATGGACCCAATGACCGGTCGGACTGGCATCGCTTCGGTGCGTATCGAGGAAAGCGGGAACCGCGTTCACCTACAAGTGGAACCAGGAGAGACACGTGTGTTGCGCACACGCGATACGGGGTATTTCCAAGGTGACGCCTGGAAAGCGATGTCGCCGGTCGGTGAAGGATTTGTGGTTCAAGGCGAATGGAATTTGCGGTTCGTCGAAGGTGGCCCCAATCTGCCAAAGCCAACGATGATCACCAAGCTTGAATCTTGGGCGGACTTGGATGACAAAGATGCTAAGTGTTTCGCTGGCGCCGGTCGGTACTCGATCGATATCAATGTGCCGGTGAGCGATGCTGAAGGCTGGTTGCTGGATCTTGGCGATGTTCGAGAGAGTGCACGCGTTTGGCTTGATGATCAACCGGTTGGTGCCGTCGTCGCTCATCCATTTCGAGTGGATCTAGGGAAAAACTTGAAACCAGGAACGCACAAACTCACCATTGAGGTCACGAATCTTTCGGCGAATCGAGTTCGTGACCTCGATATTCGAAACGTAAGATGGAAAAAGTTCTATGACATCAATTTTGTTGATCATCGATACAAGGCATTTGACGCTGCCGATTGGGATTGGGAGCCTTCGGGGTTACTTGGGCCAGTGAAACTAGTCCCTTATCAGTATGCGGTTGACGCACGGCGAAACGAGTGAAAAAGACGCTTTTGAGATCTGATGCAACGACTTATTCCATCGCCGTGTGCGAAGTGTGATTACCCACCAAGTTCATCGTTTGGATCACTCTGGAAAACCGGTGACGATGCATCGGATTGTTGGTAGTCTATGGATCCCGACTAACTACCCTGGCCGTTGCTTTTTGTTCAAGGCTTCTGCCAGTCCCACCTTTGTTGACGGTTCGTATGTCAACTTGAAATTCGTATGAAAAGTAGTTGCTTAGAGTAATTGGCTTAATCGGTTGGTTCACATCGTTGCAGTGGTTGCCGTTGCTTTGTGCTGACGAAGACATGCCAATATTCTCTGAACGCTATTCCCACCTTTTGAACTTGAGACACCTCATGAAAATCTATTTTGCCGTTGTCCACGCCATTTGTTTTTGCATTGCTGCGGCAAATGTTGGAGCCGAGCAGGAATTGCTTTCTTCGGTTGTTCGAAGCGACATGTCGGTCGGATTCGCCGTGTCTGAAAGTAGCGACGGTTTGACGATCACGGTGGATGGAAAGCTATTTGCGAAATATGTTATTGACCAAGCCAATAAGCCTTACCTATGGCCGATTCATGGTCCGACAGGTAAGGCGATGACTCGAGCCTATCCAATGCAAACGCTCGAAAGCGAAGGTCGCCAGCAACGTGATCACCCGCACCATCGCGGGCTACTTTTCGGTCATGAAAACATCGGGAAGAAATCGGGATCGGAGTTTACCGGTGGTGACACGTGGCACGAACGAGCCACATTCGAAGGACGTGCACAGAATCCTAAGACGGCTAACGAAGGAATGCGTCAGTTGGCCAACCTTGCCAGTATCGTGCATCGCGAGTTCACTGAAATCAAAGCATCCGAAGATCAGGCGGTCGTTGCAGAGAACTGCGATTACATCGACTCAGACGGAAAACGTTTTCTTACCGAACATCGTCGTATGGTGTTCTTTGTCACAAGTGATGCTCACCTGATCGACTTTCACCAAGTGTTCACTGCAAGTGATGGTGAAGTGGTGCTTGATGATCGGAAGGACGCAGGTCTGAGCATTCGAGTTCCCGTGACAATGGCGGTCCAAAGTGATAAGGGCGGGCATGTGATTAATAGTGATGGGCTTGCTGACGGTGAGGCGTGGAGCCAACCGGCAAAATGGTGTGACTACCACGGTCCTGTTGATGGTGAACATCTTGGGATCGCGATCTTGAATCACCCTACAAGCTATCGTTTCCCAACCCGCTGGCACGTTCGAGAATATGGTTTGTTTGCTGCGAACCCATTCGCTCAGCGGGCCTTCAGCGGTAGCCTTCCGGACGGAACCACAACACTTCAAGATGGCGAGCAGATCACGTTGAAACACCGTTTCGTATTTCACGAAGGCGATGCTACTCAAGGCGGGATTGAACAGGCTTGGCAATCGTACGCAAAGGAAGGAAGTGCAGATGAATAAAACGAGCAATGCAGAGCACTCCGCAACACGGCAATTCAAGATCGGTGTTTCGGATTTTTCGACCAGTGAACCGCTGCAGAATGCAGAGCGGATCATTGCCAGTGGGATGGAGTTCATCGAACCGGGGCTAGCGAAAATCGCAGCCATGTCGGAAGCTGATTTCAATGCGGCCGCGGATCGGATTCAGGCGGCCGGAATAAGCGTTTTGTCGGCGAACTGGTTTCTTCCACCTGATTTGAAAGTCACCGGACCCAACGTCGATCACGCCAAGTCGAAACAGTTTTTGGAGCACGCTCTTTCACGAGCGGTTCGACTAGGGGCTCGAGCGGTGGTGTTTGGAAGCCCTGGATCCCGGTCATTGCCCGAAGGGTTTAGTGAGGAAGAGGGCCGGCGACAAATGGTTGAGTTTTGTCACTTATGTTCAGATGTGATTCGTGATCATGGCTGGGATCTAAAGATCGCTGTTGAACACGTTAATCATACTGAGACCAACTTCATCAATACCTTTCGCCAAGCGTTGTCAGTGGTGCGAGAGGTGGATCGGCCGGAAATTGGACTGGCGGCAGACTTCTATCATTTTGCGATGGAGGACGAGGCTACCGAAATCATGTTGGATGCAGGTGACCTGATTTGCGCAGTGCAATTGGCTAATCCAGAAGGCCGATGTTTTCCGCGATTAGGCGATGAGATTCCAGGCCTCGATATCTTTTTTCAGCACCTAGTGGAAATCGGCTATTCCGGTGGCGTCTCGGTCGAGGCAACTGTTGGTAACCTAGAATCCGACTGTAAAAGCTCAGCCGACCTCATTAAAACGATGGTCAAATAGCGTCGGGACAACGTCGCGTTGCGGCTTACGTCTTTTGCAGGAATCTTCAGTCCAGCGGGATGACTTGCTCAGATCTAGCCGTCAAAACGGTCGAGCCAACCTCTGGCGAACTCAGACTAGGCACAAAAAAACGCGAAGCTGTGTGCTTCGCGTTGCTCGAATCTGTGGTCGTTGTTTGCCCTTTTCGAGGGCGTCTACTGGTTGTCCCGCCAGGTCGGACGTTTCCGACGCGCTTTCGGATGATGGAAAGTGAACTCAAAGGGAGCATCGCTGGCCTTCAGCTTGCGTCCGGCTGGCCGATCCGTAGGACGGACGACTTTGGCTCGCAGCTTTTGATTTTCTTCGTAGTGGTCGTCATCCAGTTCAAACTCGACGTACATCTCGACCTGCGGACGTAGATTCTGTTCGGAATCCCACGCCATTTTATGAAAGAAGACGTCTTCGCGGAAATCCTCAGCTTGAATGAAGCCGAATTCGCCGTCTTCCTTCATGAACTTGATTTCGCCTAGCCGTTTCTTTTGAATTCGAAAAGGCTTCTCTTTCTCTTCGTCTCCGCGTTTGCGGCGATCGTCGTTCGGTTTCCGATCGCCACGGTTGTTCGACGAAAATCCAGAGAGCGGTCGGTGTGACACTTTGATTTCACAATGAGGACAGGAAGGGAATCTGCACGCGAGCTTAATTCAACATGTGTGCATCGGCAACGTGTGAAGTGCCTAACCAGCGCGATAGACTGCTGGATGTCGCCCGGCGGATCAGTGCAGGCCATAAAAGTCCATCATCGGTCCACAAAATGTCGCTCGTTGCGGGGACCCGATGCCAAATACCTTCAGCAATCTCTTGATTCAATTGATCCTGGGTCCAACCGAGGTGGCCGATAATCAACCGGTAGGGATGCGATTGGTCGTTTTGCATCAAGGCTTCAAGATGATCGCGTTGAGCTGCCATGAAAACGCCCTCGCCCGCTTCCGCTTCACCCAATTCAGGGGAACCATGGATTGCCACGATTGGTCCTGATAGGGGGCCCCCGAAATGGAGCGACTTGCCAGCCAGGATCTTTCCCGCGTCGAGATCACCCGCAGGTCCTACTACTTTGACGAACGCAGGGTGCCCACCACCAGGTGAAGTCGCTGGTGTTTTGGTGCCCGGTGTCTTAACGCCCGACGTTGTGGTGCTGGGCGAGACCAAATCACGAAGCCGGTTTGACTTGGGCAATCGTCCATTTTGAGGCTGATTGGTCGCTGTAGGCTGTGTTGGATGGGAAATGCCGGATTGGGTCTGTTCGTCGGCTTTTTCCCTTAATGTAGGATCGGCCAAAGAGGAATCGGCCGGCAAATTGGGGCTGGTTTTCTGCTGACCGTCGTCCACCAAAACCTGCGCAAGCTGCAACGGGCGGTTCAGCATTAGCGCAATCGCATTCTCGGCATCCTCATGAACCAATAGGCACACACTTTGGTTCAGCACCGTGCCGTCAACGATCGTAGAAGCGACCAGCAGGTCACCCACTCGCGAATTTCGCATTTCAAACCTAAGTAGAAGAGAGAACCGAGTTGATGCCACGTTGGCAGCAACCAATCTTTGTACATAGACAAGGCAACCGGCGCGCCAAAGTCGCCGTTCGGATTGGGCCCGATGCCGTTTTTGGTTACTTTTCGTTAGAATTGGGCGTTAATCGCATCTCGATTCATATTCAAACCCACGCAAACGCACCATGTCCGAAACACGCATCGATCAAATGCGAAAAAATTACACGCTCGGCGGTCTCTTAGAACAAGACGCCCATGCGGACCCGATGGTTCAGTTTCAAAAGTGGTTTGAAGAAGCACTCGCGGGCGAAATTCCGGCATGGTTCGAACCGAATGCGATGACGATTTCGACCGCATCACCCAATGGAGAAGTGACCAGTCGGACGGTCCTGTTAAAGGGAATTGAAGATGCCCAGTTCCTTTTTTTCACCAACTACGAATCGACCAAGGGAAAGCAAATCGCGGCCAACCCGAGGGTCTCGTTATGTTTATTTTGGCCGCATCTTCAACGACAAGTTTTGGTTGACGGTCACGCTGCGAAAATCAGTCGCGAACGATCACGGGAATACTTTCATTCTCGCCCGTATGCAAGCCAGTTGGGAGCGCATGCAAGCGTCCAATCATCCGTGGTTGAGTCTCGGGGGGTGCTGGAAAGTCGCATTGCTGAATTGGAAATGCAGTATCCCGAATCCGGCGAAGTGCCGCTGCCTGAACAATGGGGCGGCTACGCGGTGACGCCGGTCCAGATTGAGTTCTGGCAGGGCCGAACGAGTCGCTTGCATGATCGGCTGGTCTACTCCCGTAGCGGCGATTCCTGGTCGACCAAGCGTCTTTCTCCCTAGCACAAGCACTATGTCAGAACTCAGGTTGATTGAACCGGTCATTCGGTTTTGTGCGGTGATCTCGCGGCACGAAGAAGCTCATCAGTGGGCGATGGAGCGACTAACGAGTCGGTGGGGAAGTTCGGCCGAAACCAGCGTTGCGACAACGTTCGATCAAGGCGGATTCTATCGCGAGTCGATGGGGAACGATTTGACGAAAGTCCTGGTGGCCATGGATCCCATGACGGATCCTGCCGGCTTAGCTGATTGGAAGACGTTGACTAATCAATGGGAAGCGGAATATGCCGATCTGTCGGATCACGCGGAAGAGCGTCCGCTGAACCTGGATCCCGGTTACATCACGCAAGCGAAGTTAGTTCTAGCTACGATTAAGGATCGGGACCACCGTTTGTATCTGCGTGAAGGAATCTTTGCGGAAGTCACGCTGAACTACATGGGCGGCAAATGGATTCATCACCGTTGGACGTATCCCGATTACCGGACCGAGGAGGTGGCCGAATTTGCGATGCAGTGTCGGCAACGACTTCGCAAGCATTTACAAGAGACCGGTCAATTTCGACGCGTCTGATTTACCTCAAGATGCACCTAATCGATTCAGCGGTAAGTTCGATCAAACGAACTTCTTGAAACGAAGGGACGATATCGGATTTTTGGGACGATCTTGCTTTAGGACGCAGTCGAGGATGTTTGCTGGACGGCCAAGTCTTTAACGCCCTTAAGGTCGAGTTTACCAGTGCCCAGCATTGGAATGGCGTCCACCCGATGGAAACCATCCGCACCCGGGATGAACAAGTTGGGTAGGCCGGCGGCGCGTAAGCCTTCACGCAGTTCGTCGATTGAGCGTGACGTGTCGGTGTGCAAGACGATCAACTTTTCGCCTTTCTTTTCGTCTGGAATTGCAGTCACACAAACTCGTAATTGATCGTCTTCGTCGCCTTCGACAAGTAACTTGGCGAGTTCCTCTTCCACTCGACCATGCGGAACCATTTCGCCGGCGATCTTTGAGAATCGGCTTAGGCGACCGGTGATGTGAAGAAAACCGTCTGCATCGAGGTGGGCGATGTCTCCGGTGCTGTACCAACCGTCGACGACGGCCTTCGCAGTCAGTTCATCTTTGCCCGCATAACCACGCATGACGTTCGGTCCGGTGACCATCAGCAACCCATCTTCTCCGGTTCCCATTTCAGTGCCATCGTCCGGTGAAAGAATGCGTGCGGATATACCTGGCATCGGACGTCCGACGCTGCCTTCGACGCGGTCGGGCTGATACTTCGCTTGCGATCGCGAAGGCGGGATATTCACGCTAACCAACGGGCTCATTTCAGTAGTCCCGTAACCTTCGACGGGGCGAACGCCAAACTTCTTTTCGAATGCATCAAACAAGTCCGGCGGCATCTTTTCGGCGCCGACCACGACCACGTCCAACGTTTCAAATTGTTCTTTTGGAACCCGGCGAATGTAACCGCGTAGGAACGTGGGCGTGCCCAGAAAGACGGTCGCCTTGTATTTCTCGGTCAGCTTGCCGATTTGCTTTGAGTCCAACGGATTGAAATGGTAGACCCCGGCACAACCCAATGTTTGGGCCGCCCATAAGGTGACCGCATATCCAAAGGAGTGGAAGAATGGCAGCACGCCCACCACAATATCTTCGCTGTTTAAGCGGATTGCTCGGTCGATCGCATCCACGTTATGGCTGACGTTGGCGTTGGAAAGCATGACGCCTTTGGGCATGCCGGTCGAACCGCTGGTGAAGATCACTGTTAACAAGTCATCCGCTTGAACCTGATTCAGACCCAAAATACGTTCGAGCAACCATGCTGGGACAACGGTTGCCTGCAGGAACGCGATGACCTTATCGGCGGTGGAGACTTTGGTTTTGAGCTGGTCCAGCGAAACGATTTCCGCATCCAGTTTGACATCGATCTTTTCTAAAAAGCGATCGCTGGTCAGGACATGTTTGATCCCGATGTCGGCGATGCAGTGATTCATGACCTCGCTGGTGACGGTGTAGTTCAGATTAGCGCTGATACGACGGTCTGCCGCCAACGCTACGTTGACCGCAACGGCACCGACACTGGGCGGTAAAAGAACACCGACATACTTTTCGTCGTTGGTGAACACTTCACGACGCAGACATCGACGCAGTGCGAGTGTTCGGATCAGCAAGGTTCGGCCGCCCGCTTCCACACCGGTTGTGTCGGCCGCTTGCATTCGTTTGCCGCGGTGTCGCCAGGCTCGCAATGCACGTGTGGCTAGAACGGGAAGTTCTTTTCGGTTGTCGACTTGAGCTTGCGATCCCAGTGATTGAACTCGGGTGCGGACTAGACTGATCGGTGTGTCGACGGGCATGGGCTTGCCGACGTAAAGTGTGATCGTACGTCGAAACTTGGTCGGCCATTTTTTGAAAAATCGGCCGCCTGAAAAACTGAAGATGCTGCCCCACATTCCTTCGATATGGACTGGAAGAATTTGGGCATCGGTCTTTTGTAAGATCTTGGTCATCCCGGGCTTGAATGCCTGAAGCTGCCCCGTTCGTGTGATGGTTCCTTCGGCGAAAATGCCGACGATGTCGCCGTTATTAAGGCCCTCGCGTGCGGACCGAATGGCTCGACCAATCGATTTGGGGCCGCCCATCATCAAGATGGTCCCAAAAGCGCCGGCAAGGTAATCCGCAAGTTTGGATTTAAAATTGCCTCCGTCGACGACAAACCGCACGTTCCGCGGCAGGAGCCACAAAATCAGAATTCCATCGATCCAAGAAATGTGGTTGCTGACCAGCAAGCAGCCACCTTCGGCTGGCAAGTTTTCCAGTCCGACGGTGCGGCCGCGATAGAACACTTCCAGAAATGGTCGGAAGAGGCAGCGGACGAATAACCTAGGCATTTTTACTGCCATGAAGACAGCAACGGCTAGAACCAACGCGATCAGACACAATACAGCGGTCAGCGTATTCAACGAAAATGCTCCCAAACAACAATCAATTGCAAACCGGGCGAACCACCCAAAGCGGGATGATACCCCTGAAGTGCCCCTCGCGCAGAGGGCGAAGCGCCCGAAAACAGCTTCCAGCAGCGATAATTGTATGGTGAACCCGCACCAAACGGCTAAGCAGCACCGCTACCCGGTCCCCGTCTTGGGATGCTAACATCGGTTGACGAGCTTTCATTCCGTATTGCAAACAGGCAGTCTTCATCCATGAGTGACGATTCCCCAACCCCGGATGCCGAATCGGCCTCCAAACCGCCCGCCCGTCCGATCACTGCGATCGCCCGCCGCTGCTTAGGCGTTCTTGTCGAAAAGGCTAAGACCACACCTGACAATTATCCGCTGTCGTTGGCTGGAATCATCACCGGATGCAATCAGAAATCCAATCGTGACCCCAAGATGGACGTCGACGAAGGGGACGCGTTGCGGGCTTTGGATGAACTTCGCGAGGCCGGTGCTGTTCGCGAAATCCAGGGAAGCGGCCGGGTTACGAAGTATCGACATGCGGCCTACGAGTGGTTTGATGTCGATAGCCCTGGATCCGCCATCATGACGGAGTTGCTGCTGCGTGGTCCTCAAACGCTCGGAGAGATCCGCACGCGAGCCAACCGGATGCACCCGTTCGTGGATCTCACGGCGACTCAGGCAGAGATCGATACGCTGATTTCCAAAGGGCTTGTCGAAGCAATCACGCCAGCGGGACGGGGCCAGACGTTTGCGCATTGTCTGTATACACCGACCGAGCGACAGCATTTGGCCGCCAAAGTCGAAAAACGAGCTGCAACCGAATCACCGACTCCGGCCAGTCCGGCTTCGCCAGGTTCAATGGCCAATGAGAGTCGCATCGACAAAATTCAGAGCCGACTTGATGAAGTCACCGCCCGATTGGAAGCTCTCGAAGCCAAGTTAGCTGACTTGGAATCCTAAGAGGATTGGAGTCCAGGCAGGAATTCGCGTCTGGCACGCGTAGTCGCTTCGAATTCATCGAGCAAGCACGAGCCGCCTCGGACGATCGGGCGAGCGATGAACTTAACGAACCTTCACGCCGACTTGGCTTGTTCCGCTAGGACGGCTTGGGGTGTTGCGGTACGCATGGCAAGTGCCCGCCGTCCCACACCCGCTATCGCGATCAAAAAGCCGATGATCAATCCGCCCACGGCAACCTCGTTGACCCAGTACAGTTTGCTGTTGTCGAAGATCGTACCGAGGGTCCAAACCCAATTCGTGATCTGCCAAGCGGAGTAGGAATACGGGCGATAGTCGTTGTAATGCAGTCCAATCGAATAGGGCACCAACGACGACAACACGCCCACGGCGATCAGCGCGGCCAGACCCACTTCGACTCGTGGATGGTTATTGATTCTTAATATCGCCACGATCCAGCGTACTAAGACTAGGAAGACAACCAAGTAGCTGCTGTACGCCAAAACGGCGTGTCGCAGGATGTCGAAGTCGCGAGCCCGCATCACGCTACCGATGTCTTGCATTCGCTCGATCGCAACAAACGTCGCAATTAAAAGCGTGATGACGCCCAAACAAGCGAACACCAAACCCGTGGCAGGCCCCGGGGTGAAAAAGACCAACAGCAATCGACTGGCAAAATTGCCAGGCAATTCACGCTGAATTCGTGGCGTCACCACATCGGATTCCGCTGCCATCATCGAACCGGCGAACGTCCACAACAGCCCCATGATCATCAACGACGGGAAGAACACGGCTAGCACTTCATCGTCGCCCGCCATCCACTCAATGGCAAACGCGTTGATGGCCATCACCAATGCCGTCAACATCAACAACGCCCACCGAATTCCACTACTGCGGTTTTCGCTTTCGGGCGTCAGCATGGACGCAGTCGTCGTTAGCAGCAAATGACTCACCGACACGGCCAAGATCGACGCCGAAACCAACAAAAGCACAGTCCACTGCGTCGACATCGGATTGCCATAAGTGATCATGCCAATGATGGCAAAACTTATGAGGTAAGCCACCAACAGCAGCACGCCCAGCACGACCAACAGCGTGCTGATCCGTCCAGTGCGACCGCGAGCCAACGGGGCGAATGCAAGTGCAACAACGGTTAACGTCAATGCCGTCACGATCAGTGTCGACATCATGAATGCCAGCGTTGGCAAATCAACGCCTCGCAACGTGTATGCGTAGGCGACGCAAGGAAATAAGGCGACTAGATACAGCATCATTTGCAGTGATGCACTGGCCAACTTACCCAACACAATCTGCCACGCACTTAACGCGGTGATGGAAAGCAGTTCGAGTGTGCCATCGTCGATTTCCGATTCAAGAGATCGATACGCCGCCAGCGGTACGACAATCAGCATGGGCAGTGCCAGTACGACGTAGTACCCGATCAACATTCGCGGAGCGGACGGGGTCGTATAGATCAGCGGCATCAGCGACAAGCTACCGGCGACCGTCCAACCAAACGAAGCGATCAACAGCACCGAGAATGTGATGACGAATTGTCGACTTTTTAGGGCTTGGCGAGTTTCTTTGATCAGAATCGGGTTCATCTTGTCGCCAAGATACTCCGCCCAATCATCGAGTTTTTCTAACCAAGGGGCTGGGGTGACCGAGCCCGAGGGGGCGTCCGGCGACATTGTTTCGTTGGAGATCGCGGCGGTGCTCATGCGATAAGTTTACCGAAGTCAGAGGCCCGGGGCGACCTTTACAGCCAGAATCGGTCGCAGCCTTCCCTGCTCGTTCTTGTCACCGAGCCTACACGTTGCTTTCGCGTGTCACCAAGCAAGCGTCGCTACGCAACCGGCCAGAGCTGATTGCAGCTCAATCGTACCGTTATGAAGTTCCATGATCCGCTGGACACGACAAAGTCCAAGTCCGAGTCCCCGCCCCGCTTCTCGGCCGCTGAAGTACGGATCGAATGCCTTGCTGGCTTGTTCGGCCGTGATTCCCGGACCACTATCGCAAACCCGGATTTGCCAAGTTTGGGACTCCGCTGTACCGGATTCCGCTGTATGGGCAATCGAATTCAGATGAATCTCCACCGTCCCGTCCATGCCAATCGCGTCGATTGAGTTTTGAATCAATGACACGATAACGTCGCCAATCATTTCCGGGTCGCCGTTGGCCACTACAGAATCAATGTTTTGATCGACCAAGCAGCGGACTTGAATCGAACGCCGATTCGCGACCGCGGCAACCGATTCGATTGCGACGTCGATTCGAGACCGCAAATCAAATGCCTGTCGGTGGGGCTTTGGAGGATTAGCGTAGAACATCAGGTCCGCGATCATCGCATGAGCACGATATGTTTGATCAATGATCCGCTGGAGTGATTCAAGCTGGTCGGCGTTTTTCGTGCGACGCATCAAAGATTCGGCGCGGGTCGCGATGTTTGCTAATGGATTGTTAATTTCATGGCTAAGCCCGTAGGCCAGCGTGTGCGCCAAATCTCGTTTCGCCACGTCAATCGCCGTGGCCAATGAATCGGAGGTCAAGGCGTCCGCATCCACTTGTTCAACCAGTCGATTGATCATCTGGTGCGCGGATGCTCGATTGGGTGATTCCGCTGTTGAATTGCGATCGTCAACGAGCCGTCCATGTGATGCCAGTCGAGAGGTCGCTGCGTGACCGCCGCCGGCTTCAATCCATACTCCTGATTGTTCGATCCATCGCCCAATCGGCAATGTTCGGAAATACTGATCCAATTCGGCGAAACGCTCCCACCGTGTATCAGCATCCGACCCAGAGGGACATTCCAACCAGTCCGTTGACCGCCAAATGGCACGAACATGACGACACCAGTGGTCAGCCAATCGCGAGAGCCGAAACTCATCAAGATGTGGAGTGTCCGGCTGGTCATCGGCTAGATCAGTTGATGCGTTGATCCAGTGGAAGGTAGCCGCGATCGCAAACGATGGATCGGTCGACATGGCATCGGCGACCAAGTCCGCAGCAGCGGATCGTCGATCGACGGATTCGGTAATCGCCGCGACGGATGTCGCCGCGAGTGGCAACCAAAACGTTGACGAACTGCAGCGAATCGCGGGCAACCAGCCACTGAATGCAGTGGTGGTAGGACGATTATTCGACGCGACAGCCCGAGACCGGAGATGCGTTTGTGGGCGTTGCAACACGAGGCCTTCCTTTCGTTCGGCTTGCGCACATTTCGTACGGCAGAGCCGCTAGTTTGAAGAACTGCCGCTCAACGGTGTCGCTGACAGCAGCACTCCGCACTGTCAAGCAATCCTATTGACTGTTTGACACTGCTGGTCGTGCGTTATTGCTGATACGAGTATCACCGATACGCGAGCGGCTCGAAACGAAAATTTCGAACCTTGCGATCACAATGCGAGTTGCTGAAGTTGATCAGCCGATCACGCCGCGTTCCATTTCAAGCAAGTCACAAGCTCGTCCGACGAGATCGTCGATCGAAAATGGTTTTTGCATGAAATCGTTCGCACCGGCGGCTTTCAAACCGTCGACTTTGGAATGCTCTACCATACCGGAGATGCATAAAATTTTGACCGAGTCCATGGAAGGATCGCTCCGCACTCGCTGGCAAACTTCTTTACCGTTAATGTCCGGTAGCATCACGTCCAAGACGACCAGGTCAGGTCGGAATTCCTTCACGCCCATGCCGGCATCAAAGCCATTGTTGGCGGTGCGGATTTCGAACCGACCATCGCGTTGGAAACCATCTTGCATCAGGTCAACTAAGTCTTGATCGTCATCGACAATTAAGAGCTTTTTCTTGCCGCTTTCAAGAGCATCGGTGGGGATGCCATTGTCCTTCATGAACAGAAATAGGTGTTCACGCGGGATGCGACGGAACTTGCTTCCAGGGACACGAAATCCCTTCAGCGAACCGTTATCAAAGCAACGGATAATTGTTTGTTGGCTAACCTTGCAAATTTTTGCGGCTTCGCCTGTCGTAAATACTGTCTTAGTGGTCATGGCCGGAACCATCCTCCCTGTGGGGTAGTACCATTACCTAAAAGAGAGAAGATCGGGTCGACCTACCTTCACTCGGTCACTTCGTTTAGCAAAACCTCGGCCACGATGCACTAGCACTTAGCTCATCTAGTCGAGCTGGCAGCCCTAGACCTCTAAAGCTTCGCATATCCCGCGGCTGGTTGCAAACAACGCGATGCCCGCAGGCCTCGTGATGTTCGCAAGGCTCGCCTTGCACGCAAGGTTCGTGACATCCGCGAATGCTGCAGTCGCCCTTGTTTGCCTGTTTTGCCAGACGTGAGGAATGATAGCGTTTTGGCAATCTGGGTCAAGATTGATCTAGGGGGGCTCTGGATGAACGCATTGGGTGGGTTCTTGGTAGCCGAACTGGCGGTACGTCGTCGCGGTAAAGCGTGGGCATCCAACGGGAGACGCGGCAGCCCAAATCCCTGGGTTCAGGACCGGTTTCGCTGTTCTTGGCGTGCGACGATTCCTGACGCGAAAACCATCAATCCACCGTGGTTTGAAACAACAAAGACTAGCAATTAGGTAGCCGAAACCTATAATGTCAGTCCCTCCCCAGCTAATTCGCGTTGCCGCCCTGGCAAGTCCCACCGCTGATTTAGCTGCCCCATCCTTCCCATGATCGACAAGCATTTCGCTATGAAGCTGAGATCTTTGATCTTATCGATCGCTGCTGCCGCAGGCCTTTGGTCGATGTTTGCGGCCCCAGATTCGGTTTTCGCCGTGACTGTTGCTGCTCAAGAGGATGAACAGGACACTGCCGTTGAAGATTCCAACGAGCCGACCGATGAAGCTCGTCGCAAGATTGGCGAGAAGATCTTTCAGACGCAGTGTGCAACGTGTCATGGAACGGTCGGACAAGGCAACGAAGATTTTTACCCGGATCCGCTGGTCGGTGATTCATCGATAGGCGAGTTGTCACAGTTGATTGGTGACACAATGCCGGAGGAAGATCCTGAACTGTGTGAGGGTGAGGATGCACGGGCTGTTGCGACGTATATCCATCACGCGTTTTACAGCGAAGCTGCCCAGTTGCGTAACCGACCGCCGCGTCGGGTTTTGCAACGAATGACGGGCAATCAACTTCGCAACAGCTTGATGGACCTGTATTCCCATTTCGGTGGTCGCGTTGATGATCGCTGGAAAAAACGCGTGACGCAAAATGGTGTGAAAGCCAGTTACTACAACGGGAAGCACGCCAAGCAGGAGCAGCGGAAGTTTGACGGGAACGTCGATGTTATCGATTTCGACTTTAAACTCGACGGACCACGTCATCCCGATGGCACAGACCTCGGAATTGATGGCAGTGAATTTCTGGCCCGTTTCGAAGGTGGGCTTCGAGTCGACAATTCGGGCCGCCATGAAATTGTGGTGCGCAGCGATAGCTCATTTGAAATGTCTTTTGGGCACTGGCGAAATGTTTTGATCGACAATCATGTCCAGTCCGCCGGTCGTAACGAGTTTCGGCGCACGGTGTGGTTGGCCGCTGGCTATGTCTATCCATTCAAGATTTCACTGACCCAACGCAAACGCAAAGGTGAAACGCCACCCTCGAACATCTCATTGGCTTGGGTGCCGCCTGGTGGTGTGGAAGAGATCATTCCAGCATCGCAAATGATTCCGGGCTGGATGCCGCCAACTGGTCGGATCGAAACCAAGATGCCGCCGGACGATCGCAGTTATGGGTTTGAACGAGGCATCAGCGTTGACGCAGCGTGGGACGATGCGGTCACTTCCGCCGCGATCGAATTTGCTCAACTCGCAGCGGATGAGCTTTGGCCAGACTATATCGACCGGCATAAGAAGGAAAAGAAACCACGACCGGAGTTGTTACGTCAATTCTTGACTGAATTGATGTGCGTTGCTCACCGAGGCGATGAGGCACAGGTGGGAACGAAGCCGACTCTTGACCGAGTTTTCTCCAAGACGGAAGACGAACTAGAAATTATCAAGTATGCGGTTCTGTTGACGGTCAAGTCACCTTGGTTTCTGTATCCGACCGTGAATTCCGATCGAACCCAATCATGGCAGAACGGTGCTCGGCTGGCGTTGACATTATTTGACTCGGTCCCGTCCGATCCATGGCTGACCGATGTCATCAAAAAGGATCACTTGAAGGACGCGAATCAAGTTCGACAGGTAACCCGTGAGTTGGTGACCGATCGCCGCGTTCGAGCGAAAGTCAGGGGGATGTTCCATCATTGGTTGGAATTGTCGATGGAGGACGATCTCCGTAAAGACGACGCTTTGTTCGCTGGCTTCGACGATAAGTTGGTCAGTGACCTACGCCAGTCCTTGAACGCGTTTTTGGATGAAGTGGTTTGGAGTGAAGCGAGCGACTTTCGGTTGTTGTTGAATGCGGATTGGTCTTTGACGACCCCGCGGATTGCCGAGTTCTATGGCGATGCATGGCAACCTAGCGGCGACACGCTTAGCAATCCCGATATCCCACGAGTTCATCATCACTTTTCGCAAACGGTGCGTGATCCGCGAACCCACGTTGGTGTGCTGACTCACCCACTGGTGATGGCCAAGTTAGCCCATCACAAAGATACGTCGCCAATTCATCGAGGCGTGTTCTTGATTCGTCATGTCTTCGGACGCACGTTGCGGCCCCCGAATGCCGCTTTTGCTCCACTCAGTCCTGACCTGCATCCTGATCTAACGACCCGTGAGCGAGTTGCTTTGCAAACGAGTGCGGACAGTTGCCAGATATGCCACGTGAAGATCAATCCGTTGGGTTTCGCAATGGAGCAGTTCGACGCGGTTGGGCATTACCGAGAGCTTGAAGGCGATCGTCCTATTGACGCTTCCGGCTCATATTTAACTCGAAACGACGAACAAGTGCGTTTTCAGAATGCTCGGGAACTGGGCGATTACGTCGCCCACAGTGACGACGCGAGAAACGCGTTTGTCTCGAGAGTGTTTCAATATTTCACGAAGCAACCGATCGCCGCCTATGGCGTGAACCGGTTGGCTGAGCTTTCCAAGAAGTTTCAGGACTCGGGATACAACATCCGCGAACTGATTGTCGAAGTTGCCGTCATCGCAGCCCAGGACTCGTCGGTCCCAGGCGATCAAATCTAGGTGGAATTCAAAATGTCAAATCGCAGTTCACGACGTCGTTTCCTACGCAACGCGGGTATTAGTGCCGCGGCAGCGAACTTCGCTTGGAATCTTCCGAGCCTCGCCTTTGCTGGCCAGGCAAGTCGACGCCAACGTTTGATCATTGTGTTCAGCCCCAACGGTGTAATCCCCGAACACTTTTGGCCGGATCGGCCGGAACCCGGGAAACCGGGTAAGTTGGATTTCAAACGAATCTTGAAACCGCTGGAACCGTTTCGTGACCAGACAGTCACCATGCACGGTTTGTGCAACCAAATTCGAGGTGACGGCGATGGACACATGCGAGGCATTGGTTGCTTGCTGACCGGTGTGGAGTTGTTCCCAGGGGATGTGCAAGGCGGTAGTGACACTCCAGCGGGATGGTCACAGGGAATCAGTATTGATCAGTTTCTGAAGAATCGTTTGCAGGCTGATGCCGCGACTCGTACTCGGTTTGGTTCCCTCGAATTCGGCGTGCTGGTTCCTGAGCGAGCCGATACTTGGACCCGGATGTGCTACTCCGGACCCAATCAACCGGTCGCGCCGATCGACGATCCTTACAAAATGTTTGACAAGCTCTACGGGCAAGCGAAAAACCGTGAACTGTTGGCGAGCGTTTTGGACGACTTATCTGGCGACTTCCAAAAGTTGGAATCGATGATTAGTTCCGAGGATAGGCATCTACTGCGGCAGCATGTGGATTTGGTCCGCAAGGTTGAAAAGGAATTGAAGGTCGAACTGGAAACGCAAACGGATCGAATCGGTCATGCCGTTCCCGAGTTGCCGCCCAACGTCGAAGACCAGAACGACAACATGCCCGAGATCACTCGGATGCAAACCGAATTGTTAGTCAACGCGATGGCGGCTGACTTTGCTCGCGTTGCAACTTTCCAAATCACCAACAGTGTCGGCCAACCCAAGATGCGGTGGTTGGACATTCCCGAGGGCCATCACGGGTTATCGCACGAACCCGACAGCAATGCCGAATCGTACGAGAAACTAATTCGGATCAATACTTGGTATTGCGAGCAGGTGGCGCATTTGGCCAAACGTTTGAAAGAAACACCTGAACCAGGCGGCGAAGGCTCGATGCTCGACAATACGACGATCATCTGGACTAATGAACTAGGAAAAGGTAATTCGCACACTCGCGACAATATCCCGTTTGTTTTAGTGGGCGGCGGACTCGGGATTCCTGGTGATCAAGCACTCGACTTCGGACGAGTTTCGCACAACCGCTTCTTGCTAACGGTGGCGGAGCGAATGGGACATCCTCAGAATACCTTCGGTAACCCAGACTTCTGTGGCGATGGAGTGCTGACTGGATTGGGGTAGGCATGTATTCGCTGGTCTGGATCGTCCGCGAATGATTGATTAGGGACGCGTTTTCGGTGCACGCAGTTGTTTTTCATGCCCCCGTGAGGCGGAAGCAAATTCAGAGTCGACCAAGCAGAATCGTCCTCGAAACTACTGCGAGATCTTAGGAGCGTTTTTGCGCCCGGCAGCTTGGATATGGGTCTGAAGCTCTTCTGGTGAAAGGCAACGATCGTAGATAGCGACCTCATCGATCTGCCCAACGAATCGGCGTTCCGCCCTTGATCGGTAAAGTTGGCCAACCACGATTTGCAGGTCATTTTCCAACAACGTTGGGTCGGGTCGCTTTGCAGCAAGGCTTCCATCAATCCAGAGCGAAACCGTGTCGTTGTTTTTAGTTGCCGCTAAGTGTTGCCAGATTCGACCTTGGTAGGGTGCTTGCGCTGCCACGTTACTGCCATCGGTGGCGATCCCGGATGCCGGCGCGCGATGCACAAAGCGAAAAGTGTTTGGTCGGTGAATCTTCAGGTGGTTCTGAAAAAGTAGCGGCATTGTCGCCAAGGTTTCGATCATCAACCCATGGGAATAGCGGCCATCTTTCTCGCTGTCTTTTCGGTGCATGCAGAGCACTTCGCCGTGATGATACAGTTCCGGTTTGATCCACAATTCAAACGTGTATTCGGCAAGTGGTTTTGGCGGCCACAGTCCGGTGGCGTGAAAGCCAGAGGAGGCTCCCAGTTTGCCTAGTTCGGTAACTCGATTTTCACCGTACTGACGCCATCCGGGCTCGCCGATGATGGCCGCATCCATATTGGGTGTGCTGCCTTGGTTGGCGATGTGATGAGGGGACTGGACACTTTGTTCTTCGAACCGCCAATAGATGTTCGGTTTGGATGCGTGTACCGCGTCCTCGTAACGGTCACCCAAATTAAGTGGGTCAAACCCGGGCGAGCGAGTTGATACGAATTTGGACATCGATGCTTCGAGCATGATGACACCAAAATCGCCTTCCGACTCGGATGAGAATCGAACCGCTTCGCCTTCTGCCAATCGAATCGAGCTGGAGATGGATGTCGCTAGATAAGGTTGCACATCGGCCCGACCCGAGAACACATGGACTTCATTGAGCTTGTCGTTAGAAATTAAGCCAATTGAGCTTTGCCCATCGATGGATACGTCACCGATGGGGACGTTGATGATGACGTTGCCACTGCCTGTACCGAGCGACCGGACGGTAAGGCTTCCGTATCGCAAACCAAGCTGACCGTCGCCGCGAACAAACACTCCCGCGGGGCCTTCGAGCCGCACCAACGCTTCACCGGGTGTACCTTCGCCAATTCGAATCTCTGCAATCCCTTCGACAAGATTGAGCGTTTTGCCTAATTGAATTTGGCTTCCTGGCATTGGGATCGAATCGCTGGAAGGACGCCACACGCATGCAGTCATGGAAACCATCTGCGGCGAAGCAACGGGCAAGGTGATGCTCGCCGTGGTTTGTTCAACTGACAAACGCTTGGCAAATGACCAAGCCAGTGAGGCGATTAGAATGTTGCTTGCCACTAGAGCTAGCAGCCAGCCCAGGTTGTTGTTCTTCTGCGATGCGGTATGGCTGATCGCATTCGCGCCAATTGATTGGGGCTGGATCACAGATTGCGAAGGCTCGGAGGGGGTGCTGATTTCCGTCTTATCATTCAGCGCGGCGAACAATTCCCTGGCAACCGATGGCGAGTCCAGCGATCGCTGGTCATCGAGTAGACAGAGCTGATCAATCAAGGCGACTGCCTCTTCTGATCCGGCGACGGTTTGTGCCAGCAGATTAATCTCGGTGATTTCGGAATCACTCAAGGGCTCACGATGTGATTTCAGGATCAACTTGCGTAATGCGGCGAGGTCGCGATTGTCGGGTACCACTAGACTTCCTCAGCTAAGGAGCGTTCGACGCATCGGGAGAGAACACCGTGGACGCGGCTCAGTTCTCGATAAACAGCGTGCGATGATCGGCCTAGTCGATCGGCGATCTCTTTCACACTTAATCCGTCGTAATACCGGCGGCGTATCAGGGCGTTGTCGGCATCAGGTAGCTTTTTCAGGCAGCCACCTAATGCGGAATGCCGATCCCCGCATTCGCTGACAAATGGAAGAGCAGCGGATGCAAGATGCTCGATGGTTTCGTCGGAGAAGATCTTGACGCGTTTCAGGGTGTCGCGGTGTTTTAGCATTTCAAACCGAGCCACTTGGCATCCCCATGCAAGAAAATTATCGCCATCAAATTGCGAGTATTTCTGCCATAGGACCATGCATGTTCGTTGAAACACTTCCTCTGCGTCATCATGGCGATTCACGGTGATGATGCGAATAAACGACATCAGCCGACTCGAGTGAGTTGCCAACAACCGCACAAATTCGTCTTGTGAAGGTTCTTCGTTGATGGGTTTGATTTGTGCGTTGGAGAAATAGGTCGCCGGACTCGTGTCGGTGCAAGCAAAGCCAAAGGCCGAGCCGAAGTCGGAGTGCAAACCAAGGCAGCAGCGGCGGTTGAAAACGGACGGCGTGATTGGAGCGAGATCCGGATCAAGCAAGACCTGGAGTTCAGCAAGCAAAACTTGAATGCTCACGCACGCATCTACCCGCGAAACGAGCAAACTTTCGCGCGTTTTCTAATGCGGTTTCGAAGAAAGTTTCAGAATGAAGCTCTGGTAGCGTGAACAACAGCCAGAGATTTGATGGGAATCTGGGTTTTTGCGCAAAAGTTTCCCTCTAAGGCGGGATTATTGGTGACGCCCAATGACCGTAGTCGTTGGGAGTTCAGATGTTTTTTTTACGCTGTTCTATTTTTGAGTGTTAGGTGTTTCTCATGAGACGTAATCGGTTTGCATTTACCTTGGTTGAATTACTGGTGGTCATCGCGATCATTGGTGTGCTGGTCGGTTTGTTGCTTCCGGCCGTTCAAGCGGCACGTGAGGCGGCTCGCCGGATGAGCTGCAGCAACAACTTCAAGCAGCTTGGTTTGGCTGTTCACAACTACCATTCCGCTTACAAGAAGTTGCCCACCCAGGGTGGCGGTACAACGACGCTTGTCGGTAGTGCATCGGCCGGTGGCCTTGCTCAAACCGATGCCGATATCCCCACGGCTACCAACGCTTTGGAACTGAGCTGGCTGGTAGGGTTAACTCCGTTCATCGAACAGCAAGCTTTGTGGGAACAAATCTCCAACCCACGTTTGGTTCCCGGTAAGGCCAGCTTCCAATCGATGGGCCCAACGCCTCGGCGCCGACTGAACGATCACGCTGGTCGTGCTTACGATCCTTGGGTGACCGAAGTGCCTGGCTTCCGTTGCCCAAGTGACCCCGGAATCGGACTGCCCGCCTTCGCTCGCACGAACTACGCCGCCTGCATGGGGGATTCCTCGATCTATGTTCACGGTGGAAGGAAGGACAACGGCGACTGGAACAACAACGGACCCGAGCGGCAACGTGAATCATGCCGTGGTGTCTTCGTTTACCGCCAAGAGGCTCGGTTCCGCGACATCCTCGATGGCCTGTCTAACACGATCATGGCTGGCGAGATTGTTACCGACTTGGGTGACCGCGATAAAAGAACGCATCCAGCCTATGGAGCCTTCACGTCCTTCGTGGGTGAGGTTGGCACGAACCGAGCTTGTGACTCGTATGTAGATTCCGCTCGTCCCCAGTTCTGGGGTTCGGGGTTGGTGGAGACCGACTTCAACAACAGCATCGGCCCGCTAGGTGAAGTGAAGCGAGGCTTCAAGTGGGCGTTCGGTCGGATCCTGTTTTCTGGGATGAACACGACCGTTCCACCTAACGGTGCTTACTGTGGTGGCAGCCTTGGGCTAAGCGATGCAACGGCATCGGCAAGTAGCCGACACCAAGGCGGCGTTCACATCCTGATGGGTGATGGTGCAGTCAAGTTCGTGACCGACTCGATCGAAGCTGGCGACCAAGGCAGCGTTCATGTGGGCTGGCGTGGTCCTGCTCTACCTGCAGGCTCCGAAAGTCCCTTCGGGCTTTGGGGAAGTCTGGGCTCACGGGCTTACAAAGAAACGATCGAAGAAGAGTTCTAGTCGCATCGATCGCGACGATCGCCAGCGGGCTGGTATTGGCCCGCTGGCTTGGCCGCACATGTTTGGCCTGATTGGCTAGGTCCAGGACACTCAACTTGTGAGTGTCCTCGTTTTTAAACTCTCTGTCTGCATTAAGAGTCGGAATCAAGAAGATGAAATTACCTGCGTTTGTTGTCGCTTCGTTTGTTGTGCTGTTAGCGATTGTGGGTTGCGAGGATTCGAATTCGACGTCGCTGCCAATCGAAAAAAGTGCTCTCGATAAGTACGTCCAAGAGAATCCAGTAGAGCCGGTAACTGCTGATGACTTCGCAGAAGTCGAGGCTGTGGACAAATAGGCCGAAGTAGCGAAACATCAAACGTTCTAAACGCCACCGCCTATTGACGAAACGCATGGCCTCGTCACGAGACAAAATCGACCAAGGGCAAAACCACTATTGATGCTGCAAATGTCAATCTTTTGCGAAAAGAGGGAATGGCCGGCTACCTGCGCACGACAATCCACTCGGGACAGTGATACGATGTGTCCAACTGATTTTTGATTTGGATGCATCGCGACTTGAGCATGTTAATGCTGCCGACCTGAATCAACCTTCCGGCAAACCTATCGTGTGCACGCGGCCCTTTCAACTTTCCTCCCCCACCTGCTTTCCTTCCCCACGCCCTTCCCACCTATCGTTCTTTCGATGCAATACACCCACGTGATCCAGAGATTTCTATTTGTCTTTTTGTTGACGGTCTCAGCAACGGCTTTAGCGAATGATTCTTATTTGGAACTCTTCAACGGACATGATCTCAGTGGCTGGGCCGGCAAGGAAGGATTCTGGTCAGTGGAAGACGGAGTCATCGTGGGGCAAACGACGAAAGAAAATCCAACCAAAGGAAACACTTTTTTAGTTTGGCAAGGCGGTGACGTCGCCGACTTTGTTTTCAAGACGAAGGTCCGTTTCCAAGGAAACAATACCGGCGTCCAGTATCGCAGCGAGCTCATTGATCCAGCCAACTTCGTTGTCAAAGGGTATCAAGCCGATTTGCACAAATCGCCCAAGTACTTCGGAATGCTCTACGCCGAAAAATGGCGAGGCATTGTGGCTCAGCGTTTTCAACGTGTCGAAGTGGATGCCGATGGCAAACCTAAGGTTGTTGGCGAAGTGGGCGACAGAGACCAAAAACTGGTGGATTCCGAGTGGAACGAGTTGACGATCATCGCTGTTGGGAATCGCCAAATTCATCAAGTCAATGGCGTCACAACGATGGATTTGACAGACAACCATCCCGACGCCAAGCGGCAAGGCATTCTTGCACTGCAACTGCATGCGGGGCCAGCGATGAAGGTTGAATTTAAGGAGGTTCAGTTGCAGCACCTTGCGGGTCGGGATGCAACGAAGGCGATAAATGCAGCTGTCGATAACAAAAGGAAAGCAACCGCTGCTGTCGCGGCGAAGAATGAAACCAATCAGGTCAGTCAAAAGCGAATGTCACTCGACTGGGTTTCCGAAGCCCCTTTGCCGAGTTGGATTTGGCGCAAGGATCGTCCAACCTCGAATGATCCGCTTTACCTTCGGAGGCAGTTCCAGCTTGATAGTGAAGTCAAATCGGCTCGTCTGTATTTCACCTGTGACAACGGAGCTTCGGTTTGGATTAACGGAAAGGCTGCTGGAGTTTGTAGCGACTGGATGTATCCGGTCATTAAGGCCGATGTCGGAAGTCTATTGCATGCGGGTGTAAACCAAATTGCCGTCGAGGCGGCTAACCGAGGTGGCAGTGCTGGTTTTGTATTGAAGTTGGCGATTGAGACCGTTGACGGCAAAGAACGTCGTATTGCTACCGATCCTAATTGGAAATTAAGTGATCACGAATCGGATGGGTGGCAATCCGCAGACTTCAACGATTCGGCTTGGACATTGGCAACAAAAAAATTAGGGGACTTCGGTGTCGGGCCCTGGAACAAGCCCGGTGTCACCTCGGCCGATCCAGGACGTGGAAAAGGAAAAACTCGCGCCGTCGCCGCGGACGAGATCACGGTTGCGAACGGGTTCAAGGTCGAGCTTATCTACGAAGTACCCAAGAGCGAACAAGGAAGCTGGGTTTCGTTAACCGCCGATGACCAAGGCCGACTTTATGCGAGCGACCAAGGCGAGGCTGGGCTTTACCGATTGACGGTAACCGAATCCGTTGGTTCGGCGAAATCAAACAAACCGAAGGTGAAGGTTGAAAAAATGCCGGCCTCCGTTTCCGGAGCTCACGGGATGGTCTGGCATGACGATGCTTTGTATTTCAATCGTGCTAGCACGCCGCTGTATAAGTTGACGGATTCTACCGGAGACGGCTTACTCGATCATGCAGAAAAACTTTCCCAAAGTCGTGGCGGAGGTGAGCATGGTAATCACGCTGTGATCATGGCGCCGGATGGGAAGCATTTGTACGTCGATGCTGGCAATCACACCAATCTTCCCGAGCAATCCGAAATTTCCGGTTCGAGGGTTCCCACGTGGGATGAAGACTTGCTTTTGCCACGGGAATGGGATGCCAATGGTCATGCTCGAGGACGACTCGCCCCAGGCGGTTGGATTACCAAGTTCAATCCTGAAACGAAACAGCATGAAGTCTTTTCGATCGGATATCGAAACCAGTACGACATTACGCTGAACCGGGCCGGCGACTTGTTCACGTATGACGCTGATATGGAATGGGATCTTGGTTCGCCTTGGTATCGTCCGACCCGGATCACATTCGCGGCTAGCGGTTCAGATTACGGATGGCGTAGCGGTTCAGGCAAATGGCCTGAGTATTACGAAGATAGTTTACCGGCCGTTTTAAATATTGGCCCAGGCAGTCCGACTGGAGTTGTCAGTGGTCAGGGAGCCAAGTTTCCGGCTAAATACCAGGACGCGATCTTCGCGTTGGATTGGACCTTTGGCACGATCTATGCCATCCACCTGACGCCCGATGGTGCCGGATGGCGTGGGACTCAAGAGCCAATCTGTCAGGGTTCGCCCTTGCCGGTGACCGATGCCATTGTTGGGCATGATGGAGCCCTCTACTTCACGACGGGAGGTCGCGGTACCGATTCAGCCGTCTATCGCATCACGTATATCGGTGATGAATCGACCCAGCCGGTAACCGATGAGTTGGCCGGCGCGGAGGCGAGAAGTTTGCGTCGCCATCTGGAAGCTTTCCATGGCCGTGAAGATGTCAGTGCGGTCGATATCGCTTGGCCTTACCTTTCCAGCAACGATCGTTGGCTTCGACACGCCGCTCGTATCGCGATTGAATCTCAACCCGTTGAGCAGTGGGCAGCTAAAGCGATAGCGGAATCCAATCCGCAAGCTTGTATTTCTGGTGCGGTAGCTTTGGCTCGTCGTGGTGATGAATCGCATCGTGGTGACTTGTTGGCTGCGTTGGTAAAGCTGAGTCCAGATGAACTATCCGACTCGAAGTTGCTCGGGTTGCTGCGTGCTTATGCATTGACGTTCATTCGGTTGGGGGAACCGACCGCTGATCAGCGTGAGCAAGTGATTACTGAAATCGATCCTTTGTTTCCCCATGCCAATAAGGATGTGAACACCGAATTGGTGCGTGTGCTGGTGTACCTCAATGCGCCGAACGTGATTGAGCGAACTATCGACCTGATGGCCAAAGCCGAGTCGACGTCTCCGGCATGGGCTGCTGATATTGATTTTGACAGTAACCCACGTTACGGATCTCGCATCAAAAAGATGTTGGCGAATCAGCCGCCGTCGCATGAAGTGAACTATGCGTTCATGCTTCGTAACTTACGTGAGGGTTGGACGATGGATCAGCTTCGTCATTACATCGAGTTCATCAACAAAGCGGCCAAGTTCAGTGGCGGCAACAGTTACGGTAAGTTCCTGGCGAACTTGCGTGATGAGGTGCTGGGGCACTTGAGCAACGACCAACGTGCTGAGTTGGCTGATATTAGCGGCGAAGACTTCAACCCCGTTCCCGAATTTCCGATTACCGCACCGAAGGGTCCAGGCAAAAAATGGACGCAAGCGGAAGCTGGTCAACACACCGAATCCGCAAATCTTCGTAACGCCAATTTCGAAAGTGGGCGCAATTTGTTCCACTCAATCCAGTGTGCCAGTTGTCACCGGTTTGATGGTCTCGGTGGTGACATTGGCCCTGACTTAACGACAGTAAAGAACAAGTTTGATGCAAGCTACTTGCTTGAATCAATCATCGAACCCAGCAAAGTCATCAGTGATCAGTATGGCTCGAAGATGGTGTTGCTAGCCGACGGTACTCTGTTGACTGGACTGGTGATTCAGAATGACGATCAGGTCGAAATCTATCCGCCAATGAAGGCCGGTGAAGAGATGAAGGCGGTCGTTGTTGACGCGGAAGAAATCGAAATGATCAAGGACTCCCCTGTTTCACAAATGCCTCAATCCATGCTCGATTCGCTCAATGGCGAAGAAGTTCGTGACCTCGTCGCATACTTGTTGTCGGGCGGTGATGCGAAAGCGAAGGTATATGGCAAGTAGGTTGGTCACCCAATCATGACACGCGACCGACGCAGCGGTCTTCGCCCGCGGTCGCGTGGTCAGGTTTTCTGGCATGGGGTGTGCCACCACCCTGTAAACGGCGGCAACCTCCAGGTTTCTGCTAATGCATCGTTTGGGGTTCTGCAGCGTTGGAAGGCTGTTTCGAGCATCGTGGTGTTGGCAAGCAAACCACCATCATCAAATGAGAACGGGCCAAGATACATCCCTGCGCAATAATCAAATGGATTGAGAATCGTCCCGAGTATGTTGAGTACAGCGGTGTTGTAATATTCCAGCCCGGCTAATTCGTTTACTCGGATGCCGCGATGACTCATAGAGAACTGACGCTGGCTGACCAGGGTGCCGAATTGTCGCCGCTTTCGAAGTCGGCGTTGTGCTGAACCTAGCGTTCTCGTTCAGTCGCAAGCGACTTTTTCGATCGTGACATACGAGTGCCTTCACCTTTGAGGAAAATTGATGACTAAACCGATTCTAGTGCTTTTTGCGTACCTATGCGTGATCACAAGTTTGTCCGTAAACACGAGCGAACCTGTCGGTGCGAGCGAGACGCAAACGCAGACTGGTCCGATGAATATTCTGGTGTTGTACGCCGATGATTGGCGGCACGACACATTGGGTGTGGCCGGCAACCCAGTGGTGAAAACGCCGAATCTAGATGGATTGGCAAGTCGAGGCATTCGGTTCACACGAAACTGCGTGACCACCTCGATTTGCGGGATTAGCCGAGCGTCGTTGTACACCGGGCAATGGATGTCGCGGCATGGCAACAGGTCGTTTAAGCCTTGGAAGACGGATTGGTCGGAAACGTATCCAGGGTTACTGCGTGATCATGGCTATTACGTTGGACATGTTGGTAAGTGGCACAATGGCCGGCTTCCGGCGGAACGTTTTGACTTCAGTCGTTCTTATTACGGGAAGCACTGGATCAAACAACCCGATGGAACAAAGATCCATGTCACTCAAAAGAACGAAAAAGACGCGTTGGAGTTTTTGAAGAGTCGTCCAGCCGACAAACCTTTTTGCCTGACCGTAGCCTTTTTCGCTACCCACGCGGAAGACTCCAGTCCGCTTCAATTCCTGCCGCAGTCGGAAAGCATGAAGTTGTACGAAGACGTGACGATTCCCGTCCCGGAAAACGCCACACAGGCCTCGTTTGAACGCTTGCCGAAGTTCGTCGGTAATGAAAAGAACGAAGGACGCAATCGCTGGCACTGGCGTTTCGACACACCCGAAAAATACCAAACGATGATGAAGAACTACTATCGTTTGGCTACGGAGGTTGATTCGACGTGTGGTCGAATCTTGGAAGAGTTGAAAGCCCAGGGGTTGGACGACAATACGTTGGTCATCTTTACAACCGACAACGGGTATTACCACGCCGAACACGGTCTGGCTGACAAGTGGTATCCCCATCAGGAAAGCATTCGCGTTCCGTTGATCGTAGACGATCCGCGACTGGCGGCGGAGCAAAACGGTCTGGTCAAAGAAGAGTTCACCTTGAATGTGGACCTGGCACCCACGATTCTCGCCGCTGCCAATATTGATGCGCCGAAGACGATGCAGGGTAAAGACATCAGTCCGCTGTATCTTGACGAAAATTCACCGGAGTGGCGTAGCGAGTTCTTCTATGAGCACCCAACTCTCCAAAACGCTGACTTCATTCCTGCATCGGAGGCGTTGGTTCGCAAGGATTGGAAGTATTTTTATTGGCCGGAATTTGACCGTGAACAGCTTTTCGATCTGAAGAAGGACCCGATCGAGGAACAGGACCTTGCTTCCAATCCAGAGTATGCGGCTCAATTGAAGGAAATGAGAGCTCGTTTTGCGGAACTGAAAGCGGCGGCCAAGTAGACCGCGAAGGGGCGAAATGAGATCAGCTCGCCAGCACTTCGGCACGCACCACTTGGAAACGGTTGATCACGCGGAACCTGAAATAGGAACCGCTGCGATTGCTTCGATGCCGTTGGGTTACGCCATGATTTCTTTGACGACCCGGCTAGGTTCGACGCCCGTTAACTTTTGGTCCAACCCTTGGAACGGGAAAGTGAGTTGACGGTGATCAACACCTAGCAGATGCAGCATCGTGGCATGTAGGTCGCGGACGTGCACGCCATCGGAAACGACGTTGTAGCTGAACTCGTCAGTCTTGCCGTATCGGATGCCACCTTTCACGCCACCACCGGCGAGTAACGCGGTAAAGCATCGGGGATGGTGGTCGCGTCCATAAGTTTCCGCATCGAGTTTGCCTTGGCAATAAACCGTCCGGCCGAACTCGCCGGCGAACACGACAAGCGTGTCCTCTAGTAGTCCATGTTGTTCCAAGTCACGCAGCAGCGCGGTCGTTGGCTGGTCGACGTCCTGGCACTGGCCACGCAAATTGATCGGCAGCTTAGTGTGATGATCCCAACCGCGGTGAAACAACTGAATGAACCGCACATCGCGTTCAGCCATTCGTCGTGCTAATAGACAGTTGCGTGCATACGATCCTGGGTTGTTTACCTCAGGGCCGTACATTTCCAGCGTCTCTTGCGATTCGTCGGAGATGTCCGTTAGTTCCGGTACCGAAGTTTGCATCCGGAAAGCCATCTCTTGCTGAGCGATCGTAGTCTCGATTTCGGGGTCGCCGATTTCTCCGAAGTGCTTTCGGTTCAGTTGTCCGAGCGAGTCCAGCATGCGTCGCCGCACTTGGGCGTCCACACCTTTAGGGTTGGACAAGAACAAAACGGGGTCGCCGGATGTCTGAAAGCTAGTTCCTTGATGCTTGGATGGCAGGAAGCCGCTGCCCCAAAGACGCGAGTACAGAGCCTGGACGTTCACCTTGCCAGCCCAGTATGCCGACGGCATCACCACATAGTCAGGCAAGTCTTTGTTTAGCGATCCCAGGCCGTAGCTCAACCAAGCTCCCATGCTGGGTTTGCCAGGAATTTCAGATCCGGTACAGAAAGCTGTTTTGCCCGGATCATGGTTAATCGAATCGGTGTGCATCGAATCGATGAAACAGAGCTTGTCGACTTGCGTCGATAACTGCGGCAGCAGTTCACTCATCCAGATGCCATTTTCGCCCTGTTGCTTGAACTTGAAGGGGCTCGGCATCACCAGTTGGGCTTTTCCTTTGGTCATGGCGGTCACGCGTTGACCCATGCTAACCGAAGGAGGCAAGGGTTGATTGAACTGCTTTTCAAGTTCGGGCTTGGGGTCGAATAAGTCGATTTGACTTGGCGCACCGGCCATGAACAAGAATATGACTCGCTTGGCTTTGGGGGCGAAATGGCAGCCCGCAGGCACACCGGCGGTCGCGACGGCGGTGGAGGCAGACGCTGGTTGTGTGTTCGATAGCAAAGAGGCCATCGCTGCGGTACCAAGTCCCATTCCCGAGTTGGTTAGGAAGCGGCGACGATTGCTAAGTGTTTCGTTCAAGTGAAAAGGATTCATGGTTTAGTCCTTTGTCTTGGTGATATCGAGGTTGTAGAGCGTATTGCAGACAACCGTCCACGCAGCCAGTTCGGCCTTCGCTTCTTGAGATGACAACGCTGTGTCGCGGCACAGTTCGTTCGTCAATTCCGGGGCAGCTTGGTATTCACGCTGCAAGTCATCGAGTAGTGACGTCATGATTCTTTGCTCTTGAGCATCAGGTACTTTTGCGGTGACGGTTTCCCATGCGAATGGCAAACGTTCGTCGGCGGGACGCTCTAGTGTGAGTTGCGCCAAGTGGCGAGCTGCCTTTAAATATTCACTTTCGTTTAGCAGCAACAGTGCTTGCGAAGGTGTGTTGGTTCGCTCACGCCGGGCAATGCACGCATCGCGAATCGGTGCGTTCAAAATTGTCATTTGTGGCGGTGGCATGGCACGTTTCCAAAACGTGTAAACGCTGCGCCGATAAATTGAATCACCCGTGTCTGGCTTGAATCGTTCGCCGATCATGGAGACGGCTTTCCATAATCCGTCCGGCTGCGGCGGTTTTACACTCGGGCCCAACATCTTGGTGGAAAGCAAACCGCTGGTGGCCAAGATTTGGTCACGAATGATCTCCGCATCTAACCGGTACCGCGGACCCCGAGCGAGCAGACGATTCTCGGGGTCTGCCTTGAATTCTTTCGGCGTCGCGTGTGACGCTTGGCGATAGGTCTTGGTCATTGCAATCCGTTTCACCAACGACTTCATATCCCAGTCCGATTCGATGAACGTGACGGCAAGTTCGTCCAGCAATTCGGAATGGCTTGGGACCTCGCCTTGATTGCCAAAATCCTCGGCCGTTTTAATCAGCCCAACACCGAAAAACGATTGCCAAAAACGGTTGATTGCAACGCGAGCGGTCAATGGGTTTTCGGGTGCGACGAGCCATTCGGCCAAGTCCATTCGCGATGCGATCTCACCAGACTTTTTCAGCGGCGGCAGGAATCCAGGAACATCTCTTGGGACGATTTCACCTGGGGCATCGTATTGCCCACGGATCAAGACGAACGTCTCGCGTGCATCCTTGCGTTCTTTCATCACCATCGCCTTGTCGACATCCCGTTCAATGTCGTCTTGCTGGCGTTTCAATTTGGCGATCTGCTCTTTTAGAGCGGCTTGCTTTTGTTCCAGCCCGACGGTTTCTTCATCCGCGTCATCGGCGACATCGGCGTCAAGTTTGGCGTTTCTCGATACTTGTTTAGCCAAGTCCTTGATCGACTTTTCGACGCTACGAAGTTCTTCGGCGGCTTCGCCGAGTTGTTCTTCGAGCTGCTTTAAGCTCGCCGCTTGCGTTTCCGTCGGCCAACGGGCGATTGGTTCTTGTAATCCTTGCGTGATTGCCCTCGGGTTGGTTTCTGGATCAGCGTCGATGTTGTTAAAGAACGCGTAAAGAGAAAAGAAGTCCTTTTGAGTTATCGGGTCAAACTTGTGGTCGTGGCACTGAGCACACTGTACGGTTAGTCCCATAAATGCAGTTCCGACGGCAGTCACGCGATCGAGTACGTTTTTCACGTGGCTTTCTTCGGGTAACGCGGTACCTCGGTCAATAATCAGGTGCAATCGGTGGAAACCCGAGGCGACGAGTTGATCCTTGGTCGGCTCATCGAACAAGTCGCCCGCGATTTGGTAACGGACAAAGTCGTCATAGTGCAGGTTGTTATTGAATGCTCGGATGACCCAGTCACGATATGCCACGTGATTGCGATAAAAGTCCTTGTGCATGCCATTGGTGTCTGCGAATCGAACCAGGTCCAACCAATGGCGTGCCCAGTGTTCGCCGAATTGCGGTCGTGCAATTAGCTCGTCGACCAGTTTTTCCCAAGCAATTTCGGGGGCCTTCGCGTAAGCGTCGCTGAACTTGCGAATTTCTTCACGTGTCGGTGGAAGCCCGATTAGGTCGAATGACACCCGGCGAATAAGAGTTCTGGGGGCCGCTTCGTCGGCAGGCGATTTTCCTTCGGCTCGCAGTTTGCGCAGAACAAAGCGATCAATGCTTTGATCGCTCCAGGGCGGATCCGCATTAGGGAGTTCCGGTGTCTCTGGTTTGGTCGGCGGCGAGAACGCCCAGTAATCCTCGTAGTCCGCTCCCGATTCAATCCAGCGCCGGATCAATTGTTGTTCTGATTTGGAAAACGGTTTCAGGTGCGATTCAGGTGGCGGCATCAGCATGGATTCATCATCGGATGTGATCCGATTCCATAGCTCACTGTCTTCGACCGAACCGGGCTCAATTGCTAGGCCGATTGCACCTTCGTCCCCATCGGCTTGATCTAATCGCAGTCCTGCTTCGCGTGATTCTTCGTCGGGACCATGACATGAAAAACATCGCGACGACAAAAGTGATCGGATGTCACGGTTGAACGATACTTCTGTAACTTCGCTCGTTGTTCCCGACAGGGTTTTGTCTTTTGGGAGATCGGTCGCGAAACCTTTAGACGCTAAAAACGTTAGAACCAGGGTTATGCTAAGCGTCGTTTTAAGTGGATCACGCCAAACGAAAAGGCACGAGCGGGCTGCCGAACTTTGCACGTTTTCAAGTGGAAGTGTCATGCGCTGCACGGGGCTTCCTATTTGCAATTGTGTGGGGAGGTGGGGATTTTCGGTGGGGGCAATTCAGATTGTTGTTATCGCAGTCGTGACGTTTTGCCAGAGCGAGATAACGCAAATTGCAGGCGGTTATTATAACGTCAGTTTGCTTTAAGGATTGGCGTTGGCCCTAAATCAATGCAGGAATGTATCCGGTGCCGAATGGACACTGAATCGTCCCTCAAATCGATTTGGACCGTATCGCGAATATCTCGATTTCACGTTGTATGCGGAGTACGTCGCTACAGATCGAGAGCGGAAGAAGTGGCTATTTGCCTTCCCCGTTGAATGCCGCAATTTAGCGATCTATTTCTGGGGATTCCGGAGGTTTTTCACCAAGATTGGTCGCGATTATTGAGCTAATCGTGCCTGAAGCCGGCTGCACAAAATGCGTAACTTCATGCGGATATCGGCTTTAGGGAATCCGCTTGTACGCATGAAGGCGCTATCAAGTGATAGATGCACGTCCGTGCTAGGGAAATTGCCTACCGCGTTGCAGCGTGGTCCTCTGAAGACAGGTTCGACTAAGTTGTCGACGAGACGTCGCTGCGTCTTGTGAACGCTGGGGTTTCGGCCATGAGTCTTCAACGGGGTGGTGGCGTTTCCGATTGGCATCCCTGAGGGTGACGGGATGCTGTGCGTGATGCAATGCCTGCGGGCGGCCTTGCAGTGCCCATGGGCGAATGGCAGACCGCATGTTGGAGGCAATCATGTGTTGGGGGCAATCATGCGTGCTAACCGCGAAGTCCCCAGTCCTGCATCGGCTCGAGTAATTCTTGACGCGTTAGGTTGAAATGCAGCGGCGTCAATGTGACGTTGCCTTCGCGAAGCTGAGCCACGTCGGTCAGGTTCGGTGGTGGCTGATTGGGTTCGGACCACAACGCCCAGTAATAGTCACGTCCCCCGGGATCTTGGCGTTTCTCATAGCGTCGGCCGTATTGAGCCAACCCCATGGGGACGACCTTCACGTCGCGCGTGGTTTGTGTCGCTGCGGTTGGAATGTTGAGATTGAAGAGCCCGCCTTGGGTCTCTTGATGTTGGATAAGTTGGCTGATGACGTTCTTGGCGATCACCGCCGCAGCATCGAAGTCGGCGTCATCGTCATGTTCCAGCGATACCGCCACGCTGGTAACGCCAAAAAATGCACCCTCGATGGCCGCCGCGACGGTGCCGGAATAGAGCACGTTGATGCCAGCATTCAGGCCGCTGTTGATGCCACTGACAACTAGGTCGATGGGCTCGTCAACGAATAATTCGGCCAGCGATAGTTTCACGCAGTCCGCCGGGGATCCTTCCACTGCCCAGGCCCAGTGCCGACCGTCGCGATGGATGGATTTGGGGACCAAGGGAGTCAGGTAGGTGATCGAATGGCCGACCCCGCTTTGTTCCGTAGCCGGGGCAACCGTGATGACTTCCCCGAGATGGCGAAGTTGTTGCCCAAGTGCGGCTAAACCTGGAGCGTAAACACCGTCATCGTTTGTTAGTAATATCCGCATCGTGTTTCAACCTTCGCGGGTTCTAGAGAGGACTTGCATAGGACCAGTCCGAACACAGCGTCCGATTACGCCGATTCGCGTTCAGTTGACCGGTCGCGTATCGGGGCTTCGTTCAGTCTGGAATTTCAGGTTCGACCGTAGTGGACTGAAGTAACGAGTCCCGCCGCTTAGTTCAAGTCAAACGGACTTGTTGCCGCGTCCACCAACCAGGAAATGAATCTTGGCAATGCACTAGGTTTACCGCAATGTGAAGCATCGTGACAGGCCGCACGATTTGGCAAGCATGGGTCGCGTAATAGAAGCGGCGGCAAGAAGTGGCGTAGAGAAGTCGCGATGTTGGCTCTATGCGAGTGCGCCGAATATGTCGTTGATGGCTCGCGAAGAGGCCAGGTTTTGAAATACACAGCCACATTCAAATCGTCCAGCAAGCGGACGAACCCATTTAACGGTAACGCTGCCGCTGGATTTTTTGTTGGCGTCGTCTCCGGATGCTGGGGCGGGTGCTGTTGTGCTGACCAGCAATCGCTCGCCAGCTTCGACTGGACAGTCGAGATGCAGACGCACGCCTGTGGTCGAGAAATCTTCTAGGGTGGCTGATTCAATATTGGGTAGGCCGTATGCTCGACGGATTTGCACAGCGGTACCCGCAGAAATACGCTGTTCTTGTCGCCGAGTCACGAATCCGTGTGAAACTAAAAAGTCGATTGTCTCGGAAGCCATTTCACGGCGGAAGCGAAATCCAAACGTGTTGCTGCCCACCGAAGTTTGTTGGTTCCAGCACAATCGCCCAGCCATTTCGAGGTCGACGCTTCCGGAAGTGTCTTTAACGCGCAGGACGGCAACGGAAACTTCATCGGGCCGGATCAATGTTGCTCGGACGGCGCAACCGCCGGAGCTGATGTCGGCCAATTGGCACGGGTAGGTCACGACCTCGTCATCGCGCAGCACCAGCAGTTCTGCGGTCAATGCAGCAGAATTCTTGGCAACGAATCGATCGCAAATTCGATTTTGACTCGAACTGATTGTCGTTGATGAAGCGGGCATGGTGAGCGATGTCGGTGGGCGGACGATAACAAGTGTTTAGTAGAAGTTTAGGCCACGAAAGTCGCCTGATTTTGCCCAAAATGCGTTGAAGACGCGTGATTTGAGTGAAAAGCCAGGCCACCGAATGTCAACTTGTAACGGTTGTATCGCTTGTTTGGACGGCATTGGACATTCAAGTGGCATGACCGGAAGAATCATCACAACGGGACCGGGACGCCAACCGATGGAAACGTTAGGCATCGTCGTGCCGGTAGCACGATTCCTGCATGTCGATTCGGTTCGCCCTCAGTTTTGCGAAGCTCAACTTCACATTCGATTCTGTAGGAAACCACCCATTTTCAAGCGATTTTCAATGCCATCGACGAACCTATCATCGGCGACACTCGCAACCGTTCAATCTCGCCTACCATTGGGTGCACGGCAACGTCGGACCCGTCGAGCCCGTCGGGTTTTGGCTAGCGGTTTGATGGTGCTGCAAAGTGTTGGTGGGCTCGGCCTAATCGCATTCCAAAACGTCGCCTTAGCAGCGGAACCGCAGGCAACGGCGCCGCGCGGACACCAATACAATCCGTTCGTCGCATCATCGCCCGACCCGTCCTCGGCAGCGGCCCCCAACACATCGTTTCAGCGCCACGATGTTAAGCAGTTTCACGCGCTGATGTCGCCAACGAACCAAGCGAAGCTAGCGGCTCAATTGAAGCCAACTGCGCAAGCAACGTTGCAGCTTCCACGAGTTCAAGCCGCATCATCGAAGTCCGACACCGTATTTTTGGGGCCGGCATTCGATGCGTTTGAGCCGGACTCATTTCAAGACCATCACGTCCAACCCAATCGTACAGCGAGCTCGCACCAGCCCGAACGCCTGCCGGTGGCAGGTGAGTTTTATGGGCAGGGGATGGAATCGAATGCAGTGAACGGACTGCCCCAACAAAATCGTTTTGTGGATGGTGAGTTTGACGGTGCTGTACCAGTTCAGATCGACGGGGAAAACGAAGCGTTTGCAACGTTCGATGGATACGCCGAACTGCACGACGGCGTGCCAGATTTGCCAGGCCAGATGGTTCCGCATTCTAATGCTTCTGCTGATGGATTAGTGGTTTCCGAATTTCCGAATCCTGGGTTCCCCGCTGAAAATTTCCCAGACTCAGCATTCCCGGCCGCAGCGTTCTCTTCGACTGAGTTCTCGTCGAATGAGTTTTCGGCCGAAGAGTATTCAGCGGAAGAGTTCGCGGCAAATGAATTCGGTGCGACCCAACATGCCGATTCCGTGCTCTCGGAAGCCGAGTATTCCGAGCACGGGTATTCCGAAAGTGTGGATGCGCAAGCTTACGGAATGCCGCCGAGTTACGATGCCGGTGTGGTCCACAGTGAACAAGAGTCGGTCGTGATCTATGGCGATACGATGCCTGATCCGAACATGCAGTTCGCCAGCCCTACCGCGAAGCTAGCCAGTGCCGCCCGAAAACGTTCCGCTTATCTACAACAACAGCCTCCACAGCCTATGGCGGGAGCACCGGTCTACTTAGCGACGCAAACCGCGAAGTCTCAATCAGCGATTGCCGCTAAGTTGCTCGAGCAAGCTCGTCTTGAGTACGACTGCGCCGCTTACGCTTCGGCGGAGACATCGGCGTGGCAGGCACTGGAAAAACTGGCCCAGGCAATCGACCTGTCGCACTCGATGTCGAGTTCTGGTCACGTGCCAGCGGAAACTGCGATCGCGAAGTTGCACCGAGGACATCGGGCGATCATCGAAGCTTGCGATTTTGTGGGGCCTTATGCCCAAGACAACCGTCAGGCAATCGCACGCTTGGCTCGGGCGCACGAGACACCCGTGGTTCGTGAATCGTTACCGCCGATGCGAATGAGCTATTCGTTGATCGCCGAAGATTCTGCTGCGTTGCCGACCGCTAGTGAAGCGGTTGATCGGTACCTCGATTATGCCCGGATGCAAATGAGCGGTGTCGCGTCAGAAAGCTTGTTGGCGGCCCAGGCAATGGATTTGTTAGCTGCTATTCGATTAGGACGCAAGGATTCAGCTCGTTTGCCCGGTCCTACCGCCATCTGTTTGCGAAGAGCGGCGGTGCAGGGACAAAGTGGGAATGCTGACTTGGTCGCCAAGTTGGGCCATCACCTTGCAGATGTCGGGCTGGTGGATGAAGCACGTTGGGCGCTCCAGCATTCGCTGGCGATCCAACCTAACGCAGCCAATGCAGCACGTTTGGCGAGTTTGAATCAGGTCGCGACCCGGCCAGCACCCGCGAATTATGGGCAATCGATTTTGGCCGCGACACGTTCTCGTGTCCGACGCCAACCCGATGTCGTCACGATGTCACCAGAACAATTCGCATCGATCAGCACGCAAGTGATGCCTGGACGTCCTGCGGATTCCACGGAGATTCATTCGGGCGAAAATTATCCGTCGAACACCGGGGATCACTACCCGTCGACGCCAATGACGGACAACGAAGTGCTTGTGGCTAACGCTAACCAGCCAACTGAAGTTGTGTCCGAACCGGCCAGTCCCTCGTTTATCAAATCGCTGGCAGCGAACTTTCATTCCAAACCGAAATCCACCGCCACCGTTCCCGCACGAACCGCCTCGTTTGATCGCAGCCACGCACCGGTTTTATTGCCCAACGCAATGACGCAACAACCGAATGCCAACAATATTGTTGATCCGAACACGCGAACGTCTCAAGCGATGTCACCCAATAGGCAGCCGCCGAATACGATGATGCCGAATGCCTATCCGGGGAACGTGCCTCCCGCGTCACCTGTCGCAACTCAAAAGGTCAGCTCACGCTTTTTACCATCGCTCAAAAGATGGTGGTAGGAAATGGTTGGAGGTTCACGACCCGACATCGCTTGTCTCTAAGCCCTCCAAGACGGCTTAGGGATGCAGCCATTTTGAATTATTTCGCACCGCAAGATTTCCTTTCTTTTCGAATCGTTTGATTATGTTCTTGCACCACTCACTATCCGTTGGCCAAGCCCAGTCGAATGGGCTTATGCGAATCATCGCATGGGTCGTCGTTCTGGGATCCATCATTTGCCACGGCAACATGGTCGTCGCCCAACCACAACTGCTTGCCCATCGGCATTCAGCGACCACGATCGTAGCGCCGCAAATGGCACCGGTTGGTTGTCAGCAGTGTGGAACGGCGATGACGGCAACGTCGGGTGGATACGGTTGCCCGAAGTGCATGATGGGTGTCGATTGTGCGACAGCTTGCGGCAGCGAAGCCCGATGGCAAGACATGCGTCCGATGAAGTTTGATGCGTACGGTCCCGGAGGGTACGCAGGACCTTCGCGTTTGCAGCATTTGGCCCGCTATCATCTTCGTCCTGGTGATGAAGTGCAGATCGTCTATCTGGTTACACGTCGTCAGGACAATGGCCAGTACCGGTTGATGCCGGGCGATGAGGTTTCAATTGAATCCATCGCAGACGTTGATTTGAATCGTGGTACGCTGGAAAACGGGTTGCTGATTCAGCCTGACGGAACGATCACGGTGCGGTTGCTTGGCCAGATACAAGCGGCCGGACTGACCGTCCAGGGATTACGTGAGTTGCTGGAACGCGAGTACAAGGCATTCTACGACGACCCATCGATCGACGTGACGCCGGTTCGCACCAATACTCTAGCCGAAGACATTCGCGCGGCGGTGGGCGGACTGGGTGGATTCACGGCCCAGGCGATTACCGTGACGGTGATGCCTGATGGCCATATTCGCTTGCCAGGAATCGGCGGCGTGAACGTGCAAGGATTCACGCTAGAACAGCTCAAACGTGAAATCAATTTGCGTTATGCCGAGGTTGTTGTTGGGCTGGAAGTCGAGCCCATTCTAACGCAACAAGCTCCGCACTTTGTTTACGTGCTCGGCCAAGTGGGGACTCCTGGACGGCAAGAACTCACCGCACCCACCACTGTCTTAGGATCTATCGCGACAGCGGGTGGTCATCTGCAGGGCGGAAACCTCCGTCAGGTCGTGATTTTTCGTCGCGCCGAGGATTGGCGGTTGGTTTCGACAATGCTCGACTTGCAGGGAGCGATTCGTGGCAAACGACCGACGCCTGCCGATGAGATTTGGTTGCGTGACGGCGACGTCGTGATCGTGCCGGAACGCCCGATTCAACTGTTCAATCAGTTCGTCAACCAGGTCTTCACCGAGGGAATTTACGGCATTGTACCGTTTACCGGATTCGGGCTGTCACGCGAGCTGTAGACGTCCCAACGAGGACGCTTCAGTTGTGGAGTAGCCCCGTGTGAATACATCAACATCAGGGACCGTATCACGGCATGACCAGGCTGCAGAGTTTTGGTTCTGCTGAGCTCTTGGGCTGTTGATGTTTGCGGAACAAACGCAAGCTCAGGCAGAAGCCCATAGCGTGTGATTCGATGGGACAGCGATGCAGCGGCACCTACGCTTTTCCAACGTGACGAAGTCATCCTAAGGAATCACGGGGATCGTTTCGCCAGGTCTGGCACTCAGTTGAAAGAGGGAACGCGAAGACGTGGTTCGCGTGCGTTCCGGCAAAACGGAGCGTTGCAGAATGGCTGAGCATTCCAGGCAATCGCCGAGCATTTCAGAAAAGCGTAGTACGCTTGAGTGCTCGGTTGACGTCCTAGCCTTGGCTAAGCGTTAGTCGCTCAAACGGGATTCGTTTTCGACTGCTGGTTGCGGACGCACCGCAGGTCGTGCTTGGTCCCCCCCGTGTGCTGCGGTCTGTCGTGGTGCTGCAGTCTGTCGTGGTGCTGGCAGCTTGTCGGGGTGTTGCAGTCTTGTAGGTGCTGCCTAGCCTTGCAGGTTCAAACCGCCAGAAAGCAATTCTGTCGCTCGGTTCTTGGCCGGTGAATGGCCTGATTCCTGCATGCAGACCATTCGCCAGGTTTCGGCTTCGGTTTCCAGTACCAGACGAATTTCGTCGATCATGGTGGCGTCGCCGTTCGCTTCGGCACCAATCAGGTGCTGGCAAAGGAAGACGTAAAGATCGGCGACGGTACGGCACACTTCGACGGAATCATCCGTTACGCCACTGAGCAGTTCGGTCAGCAGTTCGAAAAGCTTCAGAGAGTGTTCGTTGGTACCCCGTTTGCCAGGATTTTCTCGCCAAACTTGAGCGAGGTGTCGTGCGACTTCCACGCCACGCTCAATCAGCATCATTCGCAACTTGGCGGGGGATGCCGAGGCGATCGCGGATTCGAGGTAGGTGTCACCGCTGCGTCGACCGAAATTGATCGAACCGTCGTTACCGGGTGGATTGGAGTCAACACCGAGGCGTCGTTCGTTGCCGTCAAACGCAGGTGCGGCGTAGTGAGACACGGCGGGACCGTTGACGGTTGAATCCGAAGGCGAATGCGTGATCATGTCGGCCGAATAATTCATGAGCTTGAGTCAATTCAAAGGATCGGAATTGTTTTGGAGTCTGACACACCCAATGGTTGTATCGGCATGTGCAACTGAAGTCTTTGTTGTCGTTTAGCTGGTCGTTACAATCGGAACCTGCGTAATCGGCATCTTCGTCGTGTTGGGATTTGCTGGCTTTGATCAAGGTGTGTGCGGCAAACACCTCGGTCGAACACTGCGACAAATACTGGGGCAACACAGACACCACATTTGATGGGAACTGCACGCTACCCGATGGGTTCGAAAAAACCCGACAGAAGCAAAGGCCTCTGCCGGGTTTCGAGCTTTGAAATGAGTCCCCCCGGACCAATTTCCCAATTAGTCTTAACGCAACAGCGACAAGACGTTTTGTGGGTTCTGGTTAGCCAGTGACAACACATTGGTACCGGACTGAACCAGGATTTGAGCACGGGTCAGGTTAGCTGATTCTTGTGCGAAGTCAGCGTCGCGGATCGAGCTTTCAGCTTCCTGAAGGTTGGCCTTGGTATCGTTGAGCGAAACCAGGTTGCTTTCCAGAGTCGTGCTTTGGAATGATCCCAAGCGGCCTCGTGTGCCGACAACCTTCTTGATGACTTCATCGATGATCTTGGCGGCACCGTTAACGTCGTTGGTCAAGCTCTTGGCTTGTCCGCTGCCCAGTTCGTAAAGACGACCGGATGCACCACCGAGCTTACCAGTCGAAACACTGCCGATACCGAGTGAAGCTTGTTGTGTGCTATTCACTGCTGGGCCGAGCTGGAAAGTCGCTCCACCACCGGTGATGCTGAACGAGAAGTCAGTACTGCTGCCTTCGTCGACGGTCAGGCTTAGATCAAGAGTCGATGTGTTGATCGACAACTTGTTGCCATTGCCGCTGGCTTGCACGCCATTGACACTTGCTTCGATGTCTTTACCGGACGAACGGGTTGCGGAAAGGCTGGTGACGAAAGCTCCGTCATCACCTTCGCTGATCACATCAACGCTAACGAGAGCGTCTGTGCCGTACGCGGTGCTGGTGAATGTCAAGTCGCTTGTTCCGGAAGCTTCGACCCCGGTTGCATCGCTGACCAAGTTGACGGCGGATTTGATTTGATCCAAGGTCGTGCCAGCACCGAAGTTGAATGTTTCTGCACCGTCGGTTCCGCTTAGTTGGAAGACAAGATCGTCTTTCAAACCCGCAGTTACCTTCGTCGCGGTTGCTTCAGCAGGAAGGTCGGTAGCGGAGATCGTGATGTCGTCGTTGTCGGATGTGGCATCGCCAGCAGCGTCAACGATATCCGCTGTGATGGAAGCATCCGATGCCGTGATCGCATCCTTGATGTTTGAAAGCGTGTTGGCGTCAGCATCGGTACCCAGGGAAACGGTTACCGTATTGGTGTCGGCATCAAAGCTTGCCGAGGCAGCAGCGTCGGCACCGGCAACGTAATTGACAGTGACGGCATCCAGGCCATCGCCGGTTACTGCAATATTGGCAGCTTCGCCGGCGGCCGCGTCGACTTTCGCGACGGCCGCGGTAGCGGCACCTGATCCATCACCGGAACTGGTGGCCACAAGGCCGTCGATACCGTTCAGAGCTGCCAAGACGTCATCAACGTCCGATGCGTTCGAATTACTATCGACTTCGATTACAATGTCACCGGATTCCGCACCCGTTTTCACGGTTGCAACATCGTCAAGGGTGTCGTTTACTTCCAGTTCAATACTAGCAAGCAAGTCAGCGTTACCGCGGACAGTGATGTCTTCGCCGCCTACCGTGATGGTCAGCTCGTTGACAGCAACTTCACTGTTGGAAGTTGGATCGATGTCAGCAGCATTAAATGCATCTGAAGAGATGTCGACGGAAGCCTTTTCAGCGGCTTTGGTGATGTCGACGCTGACGTCGATCTTGCCGGTCGATCCTAGCTTGGCTTGGTCGATCGACGAGTCTTTGATGCTTGAAACGCTACCGATGGTGCTGACGTAGTCTTGGGATCCGTCGAGCAGCTTACGACCTTGGAAAGTCGTTGTTTGTGCGATTCGGTTAATGGCTTCAAGTGATGAGTCGATTTGCAGTTGGTTCGCAGCAATTTCGTCGCTGGACAATGCACCCGAGTTACCGGCTTCGACAATAAGACCACGAACATCGTTCAACAAGTTGCTGACTTGGCCCAGGGCGCTGTCAGCGGTGCTGATGATTTGGCTGGCACGTTGTGTGTTGCTGATCGACTTAGTCAAACCGGTGATTTCGCTACGTAGAGCTTCACTGGCTAGCAATCCGGCCGGATCGTCGCTGCCGCTGTTAATGCGAAGGCCGGTGGAAAGACGAGTCAACGACTTTTGCAGGTCAGCGTTGCTGCTTTGTAGACGGTTCTGAGCGACCAAAGACGAAACGTTAGTGTTAATTCGAGTCATGTTTTAAATCCCAAAAGTGGGTTGATGTTTAGTTGGAACAGGCCGCTTATTCCGACTCAAAAAGACGAGTCAAGTTTGGCGGTCTGGAACACTCCGCTAGGAAGCTCAGCGTCCATGTCAACCATGGGACGCAACAACGAAACAGGCGTGCACACCATCACGGATTTGCCCAGAACGGATGCAAAAGGAAACGGCTAGGTTTGCGCGATCACTACAATCGTTGCGACACTTCGGGTGGCGGGCGCCGATAGGCCGCCAGGCCGGTTATGACGCCCGCAAAGTTTTCCCGACCAGCGCCAGCGAGAATGATGGGCGATGCGGTCGGAATCCAGTGATCGTTCGTGGATTTGAAAACCTGGCCCCCGAATGCGTTGAATAGTCGGTCGAACCGACAAGGTCACTGGTCTTCGTTCAGGTCAACCGAGAACCGAAGGTTTCGCCAATCGATTCAACCGGTACCGAGGTGAAGCCGAAGGGCAAGAATCCATGCCGGGTTGATGCAGCGGCGGGTGGATGATATCCCGGTGAACCTTCCGGAGCGGTTCCCCGTTGTTGCCCTATCACCGAAATCGATCATGACGAATTCTTCCAAGACGTTCGAAGTCCTGTGCCAGCACTTTCGCGACGCATCGCTTATTGAATCCGCGGCGGAATTGCTTGAGTGGGATGAACGGACGGGGATGCCACGCGGCGGCGGTGACTTCCGAGCTCGCCAGGTATCGCACCTGCGAGGTTTGGTTCATGAGAAAAGAACTTCGCCGAAGATCGAAGGCTGGCTAGCGGAACTGGACGGTTGGGATGAAGCCGCGGATACGAACCAGCCTATCGGGGCCACACTTCGATTGTTGAGGAAGGATTTTGACAAGCATCGTAAGCTGCCCCAAGATTTGGTCGAAGCGATTGCGTCGGCGACCGTTCGCGGTCAAGGAAGTTGGGAACGAGCCCGACGCGCGGATGACTATGCACAGTTTCAGCCTGCCTTGGACGAAATGATTTCGCTGCAGCGTCAGGCGGGACAGGCAATCGCGGAATCGGGCCAGACCGCTTATGAGGCTTTGCTGAATGAGTACGAACCGGGGGCCAAGGTCGCTCACCTGACGCAGGTGTTTGCCGATTTGCGAAAAGACTTGGTGGCTTTGGTTGACGAAATTCAAGGTCGACCAAGGCAAGCGGCACCTCTGTTGGATCAGAAGTTCCCTGTCGCGGCTCAGAAAGCCCTCAGCCGAACACTCGCCGAAGCGATCGGTTTCGATTTCGAACGCGGCCGATTGGATGAAACCTCGCATCCGTTTTGCACGACTCTAGGGCCGTCGGATTGCCGAATCCTAACTCGGTACGAAGAAGGGTTTCTGCCTACCTCGATTTTCGGAACGCTTCACGAAGCGGGGCACGGTTTGTACGAACAGGGCTTGCCACAAGATTGGTATGGGTTGCCGCCAGGACAATATGCGTCACTGGGAATCCACGAATCCCAATCGCGTTTGTGGGAAAACTTGGTCGGTCGGTCGCACGCGTTTTGGCAGCACTTCACTCCCTTGATGCGATCGACGTTTCCGGATCTGCTGGGCGATGTGACCACGGATCAGCTCCACACCATGTTTCACCAAGTCCAACCGTCGCTGATTCGGGTGGAAGCGGATGAGGTAACCTACAACCTGCACATTTTGGTTCGATTCGAGTTGGAACAAGCGTTGGTGTCGGGCGATCTGTCTACCGACGATCTACCGGTCGCTTGGGCGGATCTTTACGAATCCATGATTGGCATTCGTCCGCCATCGGCTGCCGATGGGGTGTTGCAGGATGTCCACTGGAGTGCCGGGTTGTTTGGGTACTTCCCCACCTACACGCTTGGAAACTTGGTCTCGGCTCAGCTTTTTGATTCCGCGAAAGACGCGATCAGTGATCTGGAAGGTTGCATTTCCAAGGGGGATTTCGCACCACTGTTGGACTGGCTGCGTAAGAACATTCACTGCCATGGACGTAATTACACCCCTGATGAATTGGTCGAAAACGCGACTGGGCGTCCGCTGTCGGCCGAACCGTTGATGGGCAGCCTGCGTGAACGTTATCTGGCTTGATCAGCTTTTGGTGGGACGAACCTACGGGCTAAGAAACGGATGATATCGGGGCGGATTGGCCAGTGCGGACAAAATAACGGGGGCACTCCGTCTCCTGTTTTGCCGGTTGGGAGGATTACGGGCTGTTGTCTGGGCGGGGAAGCCCGCCATTGCTCCACTTTTGCCTTTGCGGGTGGGGCAATTTACGTAGACTGAAGGGGCTCAAACTGCACTTTTCCTTCTGTTTTCGTCGCCTCGTTAAGAAGCGGCCACCTGCCCTCGTGGTTTCATCTGCTTTGTATTCCGCTTGTCGATTGCCGATACGACCTCCGTCGTCTGTTGCAAAGTCGCGGCGTGAGCCGGAGCATAGCCGCACTCGGACCACCACCGGCGTAGATCGAATGCTGCGATTTGCCGGTGTATTGATGGCATTCTTGGTGTTCAGCTCAGTCGATCATCCACGGGTTGCGGCTCAACCACCCGGGACGATGCCACCATCAGGATTGCTGCGCTCGGAGGCACCTTGGACCGGCCCGTTGCAGGGGATTCGCCCGAATGCGTTCTTGTTCCAGGACGAATCAAATACGCCGGTCGTGATCCCACGGATGTCGTTTGAAGAGATCGATCGGTTGCTTAAACGAGATCGTGGTCTTCGGGCGAGCGAGCAGATCGCGACTTTGGAACGGTTGGACCTCAATGGACATATCAGCCCGGAGCGTGCCGAACTGGAAGCCACGTTGGTCATCCGGTTTGATCCATCGGTGCTGCGACATACCGGACAACCGACCGCAGTCGTTGATCTCGGGTTCGAAGGTTCGAATCTGCTTGAGGCGGCGGACGTAAAGATTTTGGAACGTCAAGCTTCAATCAATGATGCCTACGTTTGCCTGCAGCCGGTTGATGAGGATTCGGATCAGCCCGGTGGCGGTTACCAATTGGTGATCCCGGTTGAAGCTTTGATGGGACCGGCCGATGCCGCGAACGATGCAGATTCCCCCGACGAAGATTCGCTGGCATCGCAAGAAACGGACCCTGGTTTGGATAGCGAAGACCCAACGAAGGACGTCGACGCTTATGAATCGACCACCTTGGTTACGCTGACGATGAAGTTTTCCAACCGAGTCGATGGCGTTTCACTGCGGCAGTCGGTGATGCAATTGAATTTGCCTAACGTCTCGACCGTGATGAACTTGGACTTCACGTCGCCCGACCGTTCGGATTCACAACAACCTGATGCCAACGCTGGCGAGAAACGGCCAGTGGTATCGCTGAATATGGTTGGCACGGGACGCGAAGTGGTGCGGCGAGTGGACTTGGACGATCGTTTTGTGATCGAGTGCGCCGGCGGCGATGTTTCGTTGAATTGGTTAACCTTGCCGGAGTCGCTCAACGAGACCGGTGACTTGATCGAGGTTGAATCGGAGGCCGAAGTTCAGTGGGATTCGCCCAGTGATCCGGTGGCAATGAACATCCGGCTGTTAACTCGCAACCTACGTGGACCCTTGCGGTCGTTTGAAACCCAGATACCCGCTGGGATGGTGTTGTTGTCACCACCGGAGTTGGTCAAGGTGAACTCCAATGGACGCAGCGGAAGTGACGCCACGCCGGGGGCCACTATCAGTAGTTCCAGTGCGAAGATCGGCAGCGAAAGCAATTTGCTGTGGGAAGTGCATGTCGTTCCAGGAGAACAACCGGGCTCGCGAAAGGTGGTCGCTCGTTGGGCAGGCCATGATTCCGTCGCAGCGGCGCCGTCGGCGGCCCAGCTTCGGTTGCAACTTAGGCAGTCGGCGGTAGAAGCGTCCGCGGGGCAGCCTTGGGTTTTAACCATCCCGGAAGTCGATCGCTCAATCGGGCACCGCGGCAGTGTGACGGTCCGCACTTCGGAAGACCATCGTTTGCGATGGCGGCCTCGGCTCGGGATTGATGCGATCGTTTCGTTGCAGGCGGACGACCAAAACGGTGATCTAAGTTATCCATTCCGATTCAGTCAGAATCGCTTTGAGTTGCCGGTTTGGTTATCCGCCAAACAGCAGCAACAACGGTTGAACGTGAACGTTGAACTCGAGGTCACTCGGCAAGCGGCCCGCGTGGAATTGGTGGTGCAAGCCGACGGAAGTGGCATCGATCCGAAGGGCTTGCGGATGGAGATGGGGGATTGGCGTTTGCTGGATATACGTACGTCAGAAACCGCCGTTTCGACCTCCATCAAGTCGTCCGACCCTAAGCTAGATATCAGCGCATCGGATTCAATCGTTGAATGGCAGGTGGATACATCCGATGGTAAGTGGCCGGACACTTATCGGATACTCGCTGAATTGCCCGCTCCGCTTCAGCTTCCTTTAAGTGAAGAGGACGATGCGGATCCGGTTGCTGTTGAAAGCACAAAAAGCTTGTTTGGCACGCTCGATTTGCCTCGGTTGATCTCGACGACTCCGTCGGTAGTCGTTTCCGATGTGCGTATGAACTTGGTCGATCGGCGACGCGAATCGTGGACGGTTGATCTTGCCCAAAGCCCCACGCTTCAACGATTGGAGACGGGACGCCGAATCCAGTTTCGAGTGATCAGTCCCGATTCACCGTGGACCTTGAAAGGCGAGTTTGCAACGAAGCCATTAAAATTGAGCTGGACAGCGAACGTCACGCTATTGCAGTCGGGCAACGAGTGGGCAACACGTGCGATTTGGTCGGTACAAAGCGATACGAATTTAGAGGGACGGTTACGGTTTTCAATGCCCGGCGTCGACCCGCAATGGTCGGTCGCGGTCAATGGCACGCCGGCTATCGTGCGGTTGGTGGACAGTGGGGAATCATTGAACGACGAGGCTCCAGTCGATGTCCCGGATGATGTCGACGAAGAGGAAACGGTGAACTCGGCCAGCGATGTGTCATCAAGTGCAACCGTGGATCAGCTCGGTACGAACAAGCCTAAAACGCCGCCGACCAGTAACGCCGGTCTTACGAAGCGGCAGTTATGGGAAATCGTTTCACCCGAGCTTGCCGTAGGAACTCATCAAGTCGAACTTAGCTTCCGTCAACCGATCCCACTGTTGTCGGACGACTCCGCGTTTGTCGGACGAGGCGATTCCAATGGGATGATTGCTAGTAAACTAGTGGTCCCTACGCCCGTCGCTGATCAAGTCGATATTCCTACGCCTGTGGCGGTTGGCATTCCTACCGGGATTGCTGATGCGAGCGGATATGTTTGGCGTTTGACGCCACGCTTTGACGGAATCTTGTCGGATCTAATCACCGCCGGCGATTTCAAACAACGCTCGGTCGAGCGTGAAGAGACGGGGGATGCATCGATCAATGATGTCGGTTCGTCTCGTCGAACTAGTGAGCAGTGGCTTTTTCGAGTGCTCCCCGATTTTGCGATCCCGGTGACATTGCGCAACCGTGATGGAGAAGAGCAGCTTACCGAGGTTCCTCGTTCGTTCTTGCGAAGCTTGATTGGTGAAGACTTTCGGCATGAACACCTATTGGCGTTGGTGCAGCGAGGGCAACGGGTTCGATTGGGATTGCCGCCGACGCTGAAGACCATCCGTGTGGAAGTGCGATTGGATGGACAGCCGATCGCCAGTACGCGAGATGCGTCAGGCTTGAGGATTGATCTGCCGAAGCTTGATTCGGCAAGTTTGGATGCGAGGAACGCTGCGAATCGAAGTAGCCAAGCCAGTGGATCGGCAGTCGATTTAAAAACGAAACCAGCCGACGGTGAACCAATGGAAGAGGGGCAGCTTTCACCTCGCTCGACACAAGCGGCGCACTTGTTGGACGTTCGGATTTGGACCGAGACGGCTAGCAGCCCCTGGTGGTCTCAGATTCGACCAATGCTTCGGTTACCCGTGGGGTCGGGATTGCAGTACTGGCAATTGGTTGTGCCGACAGACTCACATTTGTTTTGGGCCTCGTCGCAATCGGGACGCGCGATGCATTGGCAGCGTGATCAATTGCGGATGGCGCGTTTGCCATCCATGACCGATCGAGAATTGATCCGCTGGACCAGCGATTTGAATTGGCAATTCGGTGAGGACGCGAGGGTGCCGGTCGACGGTTCCGCTTCGATGGCCGATTCCCTGACGGCTGAAATGGTACGTGAATCGTTGTCGGATTCCTCTTTCACGGTTCCGGGGAATCGATATTTGTTCTTCGCGGGAAGCTCACACTCATTCCATGCGATCACCGTTTCACGGACGTTGTTGTGGCTCGGCGTCGGTTCGCTAGTGCTGATTTTGGCGGTTGCGTTCGAATGGTTTCCTTCACTGCATCATCCGCTTACCGCTTTCGTGTTAGCTATCTTTTTGGCTGGTATCTTAGTGCTGGCACCGGACGGTGTCGTTCTGACAGCCCAACTCGTCATGATTTCGCTTAGTTTGGTCGCGGTGTTCTACGCCATATCGGCCATTGTGGTCCCACGGAATGGTCAGCGTGTTTTGGCGTCGGGTGCCAACGGCAGTAGCCAGCGAGTTCGCGGGTCACAAATGGAACGAGACGAACGTCGGTCGGACTCAGCTAGCCAACGGCGACGCAGTGATGATGAACGCCGCAGCGCATCCCCGATCGACAAACCATCTAGGGCAAGCGGTGATGGAAACGGTATCCATGACCAAAACGCGGGAAGAGGAAATGACTCACCCACGCGTAGTGTTGGCTACGAGGGGAGCCCGACGGTCGGCACGACGCGGGAATACATTGGGACGGATAGCACGCCGATGTCAAAGCCAGCGGCCCCATCGGTCGAGCCTGATTCCGCTTCACTGCACGATGTCGATTTGAAGTCGAAACTGGGATCGCCCACGCAGACTGAGGTAACCGGCGACGATGTTTCAAGCTGAAACACAGCGGAATGTTCTGTCGCTGCGTTTTTTTCAACAATCGCAGCGAAATGCCGGAGGGTGCCTGCTAAGGGTGCGCGTAGCGATATGCTTGTTATGGATACTGATTCCCGGGTGGGGAATGTCGGTGGGGGCTCAAGAGGTTGACGGGAAAGATCCAGTCACTTCAAGCAGCGCGGAAGCATCCGTGCCGGACTCGTCACCGGTTAGCGGTTCCAATGATGATGGCTCAAAAGATAATGGTTCAGCCGAACGATCGAGAGAGAAGTCAGGCGAGGTACCACTTGATGAACCCGCGGGTGCAACCGCTGGCGAGCAGGGTGATGATTCAAGCGATGGTGAAGTTGTCGCTGGTGACGATACCGACATGGCAAATGAAACGTCCGACAATGGTAAGGAAATTCGGGACGAGGCGAACGTAGAAGATTCTGAAAGCGAGTCGCGATCAACCATCGCCCCGGTTCCGGCGACGGTGGAACTTCCACCAAACCGCTTGGCGGCTCCCAAATGGAGAGGCCGTACACCGCGATGGATCGGGATGTATGGTTCGCAGATTGCGGATTTGGTGCCGTTTGATTTTCGGCCAATCTCGATCAAAGAACTCGGTGCGGCGATCGAACAGAGCAGCACAACAGGGCAACGTGAAACGTTTTTGCCGGTTGCAGTCTGTCGTGTGTTTGCCACTGTGGAGCATCCTCGTGCTCTCGCTCAATCAATTGAGAAATCGCCGGATTCTGAACGCGACCTATCCCTAGAATCCGTCGCCGGTCGTTCGAGAGGAGCCCAGGTCAACGCGACGCTTCGAAGTCTATCGACCCAGTTGATTTGTCCTGAGCAAACAGGCTCAATGAGCAGTTCCGGGGTGGCGGTGTCATCGGTGGCTGTGGATCCGCGTTCAGGTTTGGAACGCTATCGGCTTGGGCCGGTCAACTTGGCTGTTGAGCCTGTTTATGAAACTTACGTTCCTCGGCAAGGTGCGTCGACCGCTATTGCAGAAGGTCAACAGGCTGCGATCTCTAGCCAAACTGGTGAATTGTTTTTGTCGGCGAAGCCGGGGGCGATCGTCGACTTGGACTGGACGTTGCGGTCTCGATTGGTTGATGGCGGACATGAGTGGAATGTCCGACTACCTGAATCAAGTGTGACGGAGTTCTATCTGCAGGTTGGTGACCAAGAGATTGTAGAAGTCGACGGTCAACTTGCCGTCGAGGTAACTTCGTCGTTCATCCAAAAACAGGCTCGAATGCACGAGGTCGATTTGGATTTCGGTAAGCGGGCGATGGAAGGTCGGTGGTACCGCGTGGAGCCAAAGCCGGCTGGGCTGTGGACATTGACGGTGCGACCCGAGACGGCGGAATCGACGGCATTGGCGGTTGTTCGAGGTTGCCGTATCTCGGCCCGGTGGGCAGGCGATCGTTTGCAATGGACGGCAAGGTTGACGATTGATCGCCAAGATCGTCTGCCTGATGTGCGTTGGAATCACGGTGAGGTCACGAGCGTTACCCAGGACGGCCAAGCAATGGTGCCGGGGGCGCCACGAAGAGATTTCGCGAACGCGTCGGAGTCTACAGGTGCGTTGTTGGCGGCGGACCGTCGTGCTTCCCAGCCCCGTTCCACTTCAACGATTTTGACCTACCAAGGTGTTACAATTCCGAACCCGAATGAGTCTCGCGTCTCGCTACCGACGCCGCTCTTTCCGAGCGACAAGTGGCTGGTACCGCCACAGGTTTGGCAATTGCAACTGGACATGCCAGCCGCTTTCGACGTCACCGATTGGAAGACGCCAGAGGATTGGGCTGTACGGGCAGCAGCGAAAGATCAACTTGGACTGGAATCTGCAGCGGCGGTGGTCGATGCGACGGATCAGCGTTTGCAAGATGCGCGGGTTTCCGATTCCCGGTCCGCTGAGGAGCAGACGGTGATGAATCGCTGGGTGGGCGTTGGTCCTGCTCTCACGCCATCGGATCCTTGGTCGATTGCGATCCGCCGGCAGTCGGACTTGGTTTTTGCGCGTCATCAAATTCGTTTTGAAATGGATGAAACGTTCATTCAGGGACGCGGAAAGTTGATCGTCGAACTGCCTCCGAATTCCATCCAACCGATTGAATTGGAAACGCAACCTGGATTTCAGTTTCAGTTTGTGGGCGTGGGAGAAAGCCGTCGCAACGCAACGACTCAGCTCAACGCGGATGAGCGAGGACGGCTTATCATTTGGCCCGATGCAAGTGAGATTGTCGATGGGCGTGTGACGATCTATGCAACCGCGAAAGCAAGACGGGCGGTGTTGGGCTCCAGTAGGAAAGCAGATTCGCCGGAACGGGTGCAGAAAATTGGCCGCCGTCAGTTGGATAAACCGGAAAGTGTTTCGCAACCCTCGGTAAGCCCACCGCTGGCCGAGATAAACGGCTTTTTAAGCTCAGGCCAATCGGATGCGAGCACCCTCGTTTCGACTTCCGTTACCGAAAGCGTGTCGGCTTTGCGGTCCAAACCACAAGCCAATTCAGTGAGCGGTCAGGATGCCAAAAGGCCACGATCGGGTGAGAGTCCTACGGCGTCCAATGACGTGCGCCAGACCGTACGTCCGTTGTGGATGATGCGGGTCGCGAACTGCCCGGGGCAACTTTTGGCTACGATCATTCCGCCTGCGGATCTAAGTTGGACAGCGAGGGCGGCGATTCACCCGGCGCGGATGGAGTTTTCGGAATTAACAGCGGGGCAGCGACGATTCTTTGCTCCACTTCCTGGCGATGCAATCGTACTGGGGAACACGATCGAGGAAACGCCGCAAATCGAGTTAGAACGACCGGATGTCGATTTGTCGGTATCGATTCGAACTACGCTAGAATTATTGCCCACCGCGAAGCCGGTTTCGCGAGCCACGAAGGGTTCATTGCGTAAGGCTCAGCAAACGAAATCGCCTGGCGTGCGACAAACCGTAGAGGTCAAGACAGAAGGTACCTCTGGAACGATTTCCGTGATGCGGTTGCGGGTTGCTGGTGACAGTCAGGGCGAACAGAGTCCGCCCCAATTCGATTGGTCGATTCGCGTGCTTCCGGGGAATCCGGAGTTGCCAATTGCGGCGAACCAAGTTCGACAGAGATGGATCAAGTCATTAGGCGTCTGGGAAATGCGGATCTCGCTGCCTACATCGCATTCGCATCAATCGTGGTTGGTAGGGCGACGCGCGATTCGATGGGGCGATGCTGATAACCAACTGGACCAAAGGTCTGCTGTCATTGGTTTGCCGAACATTCCCGAGGCTGTCTCGCAAGCGGCAGAGGTTTGGATTGATTCCGATTTGCAATTGGATCACCACCTCAACGCATTGGTCGGCGTGCCCACATTGGAGACTTCAGATAACCAGTATTCACGATATCGTTACGAAGCAGACGACCAGCCCTCCATTGTGGTGACGAAACGTTTGCACAACCCACCCCAGGGTTTGGTGCTTGGACAGCGATTGCGAAGTTTAGCTTCGGTCAGTGGCACGGACAGTCTGAAGATGACTTGTTTGGTGCAAGCGGATTCTCAAGTGAGTGTCACCTTTCCTAACCATTTGCATCTGATGCAAGTCCAAGTCGATGGTAAGCGTATAGATTTGCAGCGGGTTGAACGGACGAACTTAGGTGGCGAAAGTGAAGTCTTGATTCCTTTCGATTCGGATCAGTTGAACCGTTGGCAACTGCTCAGCATGGAGTGGGTAGCGTCTTCCAGGCACAATGGTTGGTTTCGGTACTACTCAGTACCACGAATTCAAATCAATGAGTTGGTGATCGATGCGAGCGACGAAATTGTCGCTGCCGCGGGAACCCAGTTGTTTACTCCCGACCTGCAATTGTTGGGTCGTTTGTTGGAATGGTCGCGATACTTCACCGCATCCCAGGAGTCGAATTCCGATTCCTTGTTGACGGACACCGCGATAAGCTGGCGACAACCGGGCAGTCCCATCGTGCTGCTAGTTCCAACCGGGTTTCTGGGCGGCGTGGGGTGGATCGCGGCATTGGTGTTGTTGGGCATGGCGCGGATGGTTGGCATCGATGGAATGCGTATCATCGCCCTTGGGATCGTGTTGGCGTTTATTGCCGGATTGCTTTGGCCAAAGACTTTGGTCGCCATGGCTACTTTTATCGCTTTACCGCTAACGATCGCGGCAATGCAGATGACCACGTCAACCTGGTTGAGGCAGTCCAAGCCAGTGGATTCCGGCCCCACGGATCCTGGAGTAGCTGAAAAGGCTCCGGTCAAGAGTAGCCGAAACGTAGAACTGGGACGCGACAATACCGACAGTGACTTTTCAACGTCGGCCGTAATGCGAACCCTCTTGTTACTTATTTTGACTCTGGGGGGGCCAACCGCGATTGCGCAGACAACCTCACGAGACAACACGTCGTCGGATAGTTCCGGTAGAGATGAGAGCGGTGGAGTTGCGAACGGGACGACATCCGATGCGTCTCGAACGCCGTCGTCGACTTCGCCTGAGAACCTGTCCGGTGGAGCGGTCGATGTACTGGTGCCGTTGCAACCGGATGGTCAGGTCTTAGGGGACAAGGTCTATATTCCTGAAGCGTTTTTCAACGAGTTGTTCTTTCAGCAACCGGGGCCACCGATAGAATCAGCGATGATTGAGCGAGCAAACTACCGTTTGCAACTCAGTCCGATTTTGGTGCAGGCGACTGGGCCGCCCGAGTCAGTGTTGGAATCCATGCAGCGGAATCAGAGCGTCCGTTTGACGGTGCAACTGCGTGTTCGAATTCCGAAGAACGCACGCCGGGTACGTTTGCCCTATCAAGCGGATGATGTCTTGTTGATCCGCGCGTTTCAGCATGAAGGGACCGAAACGAGGCTGCGTTCAGGCCCTGACGAAAATGGATGGCAATGGATTGAAACCCGTGGTGCCGATTCGTTGAACGTCGAAATTGCATTGCGTTGTCGAGTTGACTGGCAAGATCCCTGGGCATCTGTGGAAGTCGATCTTCCTTCGTTGGCCGTTTCGAATCTTGTTGTCCAGCGACAGCGTGGGATCGGTGGCATTTTGATGCAGGATGGCTTTTCGAGTTGGTCGGTGGCGACGGATCGTCCTTCAACAGTAGACCCGTTTGCTCAAGACAGTGAGCTGATCCCGTTGGGAACGATGAAGCGTCTTGACCTGCGTTTTCAATTTACCAACGACGAGAAAGTGACATTGCCCTGGGATCGTTCTTCCGCTTGGAAGACTCGGTACTGGGTCTATGTGCAAAAGGATATGTCAGTCGTCGAATGTGAAATGCAGCCGACGGTTTCATTGCCCCCGGGGGCGATGGTCACGATCCGATCGCGTGGTGGCGATGCAAGGCTATTGTCGGAACATTGGCGAATCTCACCCATCGATGGCGATGCAATCGGGAAGGAAAACGAAATCGTTCCGCAGTCCGATTCTAAGAATGTGAATGGGACCATGGAGGAAAAGAGTCAAGGTGATCAGGTGCTTCGTTTGACCGCGTTGTCATGGCCGATTCGCCCCATTCGTTTGGGTTGGACTATTTCGAGCAAGCAGCAATCAGCAGGTGGACGCGGCTCTGATTCGACTGCTGGAAAGGTCGTTTTAGCCGACGATCTTCGGACGCAGGTTGATCCAAGCCCGGCAAATCAAACCACTGAATCCGACTCCAACGCAGCCAATGCGGCGAAGTCGAGATCTTGGGTTGTTCGTTTACCGCAAACATTCATCGGTGATGACGGCCGAGATCGGAACGCGGCCGTCCCAGGTTCGGGAGTCGAATCAGGTGCGGGTTCCGCTGCGAAGCGATCCGCGGTTTCCGCTAGCAGTTCCAGTAAAAGTACTCTTGGGGCTGCAGACGCTGGCGTAGCTCGAACGCCTTCCAATGAGCCGCCTTGGATTGCTTGGTCGTTCGCGAATGACGTCCGTCCCGATTGGGCAAAGATGGTGAGCCTTGAACCGCTATCGGTCGACCAGTTTTATGCTCAATGGACTGGCTATCTGCGCTCGATTGACCGGGCCACCGTGGGGCGGGTTGAAGAGTTGGTGCTGCAATCGGTGAGTGTTTCCAGCCCGCAGTGTTTGACACGCCATGACATTCACATCACGCCCACTGAACAGCACATCGAATACCTGGCCGAGGTAAAGCCACCGGCGGTTGCCAATGATGATGATTTATCGGCGACCCGTTACGAGTTGCGATTACCGAAAGGGGCTCGTTTACTGGATTGGCGTTACGCGGCGCAGGGAACCGGTACGGTATCGCCATCGGTAGATCCGACGGATGTTGACACGCCTAACGCATCGACTCCTACGTCGACCAGTGGAGGTGTTAATCCTTGGAGTGTTGTACGTGAAGACGATCAAACGATACTTTACTTAGTCGGACCGGCGGGTGGATTTGTTGTCGAAGTAGACGCGTCGATGCCGCATCCGGTTGCCAATCGAAACCCTAAGGCATTGAACCTGACCGATGGATCGGGGCAGCTAGATTCGGCTTCGAGTCAAGAGGCTGGCAAGCGTCAGCTAACGGGCGGGAAGCCCGTTTCGTTAGGATGGTTAAGGTTGCGGCGTGTCGCCGAGTCGAAGGACTCACAAGACTTGGATATCCATGATGTCCAGGTAACACGTGCGGTGAACGTTACGCTGGATTGGGATCAGGCACTTTCAGGTGAATTGGTCGAAGACAGCGGCAAAGACGATGCATCGTTGTTAACCGCTGGTAAAGTCCTCGTGCAGCGAGTCACTGGGACCGGTGCGATTGAAACAGCACTGGGCAAGCCGACTTGTCGTGTGAAGACAATCACCAAGCCCTTGGATCTCGATTCGCGAATTTCACTTCGCTGGGACGAGGGACGTTGGACGGCACAAACGGATTGTCTGATCACCAGCCCGCACTGTCCTGACTTTATTGATATCGCTATTCCAACACGATGGTGTGATTCGCTTCAGATCGAACCGCAGTGTGTCTCGTCACGCCAGCCGACATTGGATCCTGCTTTGCAGGTCATGCGAATCGATTTGCAGCCCAGCACACCGGGCGGGGATCCGGTGCGAAAGTTCCGGCTGATTGGACGATTGGCCGTCAGCGAAATTTCTCGGGTGAGCGTGCCGGGCATTCGAGTGCTCGATGCTCGACGACACCGAATTGATGTTGTGGTTCCCACCCGGCTGACGAATGAACAAGTTCGCTGGCGTAGCAACTTTGCTGGGCCAATTGAGCAGCCGCGTTGGCGGATAGCGGACTTTGTCTGGTCTGGCGATGCCACGAAACAGGCCGCCGATGATGTGGAATTGTCGGTGTACGCCATCACCGGTCCTGGTTGGTCGATTGATCTAGAGACGTTGCCACGCACCGATCGACGTGCCGAACTGTTGCACACCGATCACCGATTTCTAGTACGTCCCCAAGATGCAACCGCAGTGATTGTTAGTCGGTTCGATGTATTGCCGGGTGATCAAACACAATTGCGTTTGCTGGTTTCGGATTCCGCTAAGCTGCAAGGCGTGTGGGCGGCGGGGCGACCAGCAAGTCTGCGACCTCGAGAAGTAGAAGACATGGAGCCATCGCAATGGGAGGTTTCACTTCCCTACAGTCGACTTAGCCAAAGCGTCGAGGTTTTGACGGAGATTGATCTGGCCAGCAAAGCTTTTGCAGGCCAGTTTTCGCAGTATCAATTGCCGGAATTGCTTGGGATGACTTCGCCTGTTTCGCAATCCTCCCAATCCAACGTAACGGTGAACTGGTGCGAAATTCCGACGCGAGGTCATACGCATAATCGTCTTGAAACGTCATCATGGATACACTCGCCGATTTCGACTGAGCAACGTTGCCAAATACTCGCGTCGAGCGTCGTTCGAGCGATTGCAGCTTCGTCGGATGCATTGGCTGAACGGCGAGACGAGGAAGTCGCCGCCTGGATGCGAACCTGGATCGCTCGCTACCGAATGCTTGCTCGCTCGGTCGGCAGGTTGCCCGGTGACCAAGCATCGCCTTCCGATGCGGGGGCGATCGCATTTGCCGCCATTATCAACGAAGACGATGATTCCGTGCTGAACTGGGATGACATGGATGGCTATATTTTAAACGAAGAGACGCGTTATTTTTCTGCTGAGCGAGAAGCGTTTGCGGATGCCGAAAAAGCGGGAGTCGAAGTCATGGCGATGGATCCCGAGGCCGATGCAACGTGGGCTGATTTCTTATCAGTTATGCCGCCACCTGGTTATTCCCCGCGTTGGACGTTTCAATGGGACCAACCGTTTGTGCCAGTCACCCGGCTGGCTGAAAATCATCTGCCGCTTCCTGAATCAACCCGACAGCAAATCTTGCGAGCTTTCTTGTTTGTTGCCATTGCCGGATTCGTGCTTGTGTCAGCATTGTTTCCGAGCCCAGTGTCTCGACGAGTGTCTACTCTCGATAATGATCGCGATGATGACTTGCGAAGCGAAACAGACTCATCGGTTAAGAAAGTCCGAACAGGACGGCGACAAACGTTGCTCGCTTCGTTGCAGCACCCTGCGTCGTGGCTGTTCGTCCTGGGGGCGGTCGGTTTGGTGTCGATGCCGATACCGATGGCATTAGGGTTGATGCTTGCAGGAATCGTGTTGGGAGGTTTTCAGCTCGGGACCGGTTTGTGGCGTGATTGGCGTCCCTTTCAAAAATCATGACCTCGATGCCCGCTTCTAACGACCGTTCATCGCAGCGGCTGTATCTCGATCACGCATCCACCAGTTGGCCTAAGCGTGAGGGGGTGATCGAGGCGATGGCCACCTTCATGACGGAGTGCGGTGCCAGCGCGTCGCGAGGTCAATATGCGATGGCCCGGCAAGCGAGTTCGCTCGTTCAGCAAACTCGCAATCGGTTGGCCAAGGCTATGAATGCCGAAGATGCGACATGCATATCGTTCCAGCCCGGTTGCACGGTGGCGTTGAATGTTGCGATTCATGGAATCGTTCGTCCCGACGATCACGTGATCGCATCAGCGGTGGAACACAACTCTGTCTTGCGACCGATGTTTGCTGCCACAAGGCATCACGATATCGTCCCCGGCGATTCCAATGGACTTATGCAGGTGGACCGCATTGTTAGCTCGGTTCGTGATTCAACTCGCCTGATTGCATTGTCACACGCGTCCAACGTCACCGGGATTGTGCAGCCCGTGAGCAAGCTAGCGGCTGAGGTTACCAAGCTAAACCTGGACCGGCCGGCCGATCGTCAAATTGTGGTGTTGTGTGATGCGGCCCAGACCTTCGGCTATCTGCCAGTTGATGTGAGTGAGTTGGGAGTCCAGCTATTGGCCGTGCCAGCCCACAAGGGATGTGGTGGCCCGTCTGGGATTGCGGCGTTGTATGTTCATCCGTCGCTGCATGCTTCAATCCGTCCGCTAATTCAAGGTGGCAGCGGCCACGATGGGCTATTGGAAACGATGCCCACAGAGATGCCATCCCGATTGGAGCCGGGCACAATGAACATTCCCGCAATCGCCGGTTGGAACGCGGCCCTTGTCGATGTTGATGCTACCGCCAGTTGGCCATCAGTTTCGGCGAGGCTCGACGAACAAGCAGCCCGGTTGCTCGACGGTTTAGCCTCTATCGCTGGCGTGCGCGTCCTGTGTGGTCGTGAGAGTGGTCAATCCAATGACCTGCCCATCGCTAGCATCGATTTCGGACCGATGCTGCCACCGTCGGACGCCGCCGCGATCCTCGATCACGATTTCAGTATCGATGTGCGAGCGGGGTTCCACTGCGCCGCAAGGATTCACGATTGTTTGGGAACCCAGTCCGGCGGCACGCTGCGGATCAGTTGCGGGCATACCACAACGGACGCCGATATCGACCGAGTCGTTAACGCGATCGCCGAGATTGCATCGTCGCTTTCATTCCCTGTCTGACGCTTAGTCAGCCACTACTGTCCGGCGATGTACTTAAGCTGGATGTTGGTTTCGGGAAGTGATTTTTGAAGTGACTCGACGCCCTCGGCCGTGACTGCGGTACGCGTGACCTTAAGGTCCTTAAGTGTGGTAAGACCCTGTAAGTGTTCTAGTCCGGAATCCGTGATCAAGGTCGAGCCGAGATGCAAAAACGTCAGCTTGTTCAGATCGGTTAGATAGGGCATGCCAGCATCGGAGAGCCTTGTGTTATCCAGGTTTAGCCACTGCAGGTTGGTCAGTTTGCGAACCGGCTTGATTCCTTCGTCGGAGATATTCAATCGCCACACATTTAGCTTGCGAAGGGTGGTTACCTCAGCCAAGGGTGGCATCGCTTCGTCCAAGATTTGCGAGCATTCGCTTAGGTCCAACTCTTCGAGCTGGGTCAGCTTGGGAAGGGATTTCATTCCCTCGGTGCCGATGCCTGTACCGGAAATTCGTAACTTCTTGAGGTTCGGGAATTCGGCCAGCAACCCGATTGCGTCGTCGCCGATCGTCGTGCCCGCCATGTAGAGTTCTTGTAGGTTCTTCAGTCCGGTGATTTCGGCTAGGCCATCCTCACTGACCCATAGGAAATCAACGGCCAGGACTTTCAGGTTGGATAGTTTCGCGACGTGTTCCATGCCGTCATCGCCAACATCGCAGGCACCGCTTTTTCCCGAAAGTCGTAGGGCTTTTAGCTTCGCCAATCCCTCCAGTGGAGCAAGTCCGTCGTCGGTGATCGCGCAGTCACGAAGGTCGAGGTTTTCGAGGGTAGAGATTTTGCCGACCGCCGTCATGGCGGCGTCCGTCACGGGCGTTCCGCTTAGCAGTAGTGAGCGAAGTCGTGGCAACGTATAGAGCGAGTTCAAATCGTTGTCTTGAACCTCTGTGCCCCGCAGATCGACTTCGATGATCGATCCGTTACCGTCTTGACGCGTTTTCGCCGACAGCGACTGGAGTGCTTCGACGGTATCGGCAGGATCTGTAGGTGTCACCGAAGACTTGGTATCCGCCGGGGCGGTCACCTTAGTATCGGATTGTGCGCCGTCCGGTTCGGCAACCCGTGAATTGCAACCCAGTGAGAGTGTCAGACAACAGACGCTGATACCAGCGAAAACCAAAAATGAATGTCGCAACGAAAAACTCGTGTGTAGGTGGGTGGCCAAAGGTGGCGTCAAGAATAGCCCAGCCGGTTTGCACGGACAAACGAGCGTCGTGCAAACATTGGGCAATACAGTGTCGATTTATAGGCGACCCGAAGATCGCCGTCATGTTGGGAATCGTTGGGAGCGGACCGTATTAAGCGATCACTTCCCAACCTTCGCGATACTCCTTGCGCAGATATTGATCCGCTTCGGGGCAATTGGTCGCTTGGATCTTCTCGCCGTTCCAATCCAGTTTCTTGCCAGTGCGGAACGCAACGTTTCCAAGCAAGACAGATTCGGTTAGGGTGCCGGAATAGTCGAAATTACATGTGGTGGGCGTGCCTTCTTTGCAAGCCTTAATCCACTCGGCGTGATGGCCAATTGAGTTTTCGATTGTTTGGGGCGGTGGCTGGAAGTCCGCAAACTTCTCTTTGGGGAATAGCTTGTACTTGTTGTAGTCAGCAAACATGCTGCCTTCGCTGCCGACGAACATCACGCCGCTGCCGGGGACGCGTTGTCCGGCGACGGTTTTAGGAGTGTGTTGTCCGTCGTACCAAGTAAGGTCGACCGGTGGCATCTCGCCTCGAGCTGGGAACTTGTAGCGTACGATCAAACCCAAAGGGCAGGTTTCGGGATGCAACTCTGGGCCTTCCGCTTCGCATGAAATCGGGTGGTGTAAATCCAGTGCCCAAAATGGCAAGTCCATGTAGTGGCAACCCATGTCACCGAGCGTTCCTTGCCCGAAGTCCCACCAACGTCGCCACTGCGCGGGGTGGTAACGACCGGCAGCGTAGGGACGCTTGGGAGCAGGACCGAGCCAAAGGTCCCAGTCTAAGAATTCCGGTACAGGATCTGGCTTGGTGGGCAATTCGCCTCCACCCCAACCTTTGCCGACCCAAACGTGCACTTCTTTGATATCGCCGATTATGCCTGCTTGGACGATCTCGACAACGCGACGGTAGTTGTCGCCAGCGTGAATCTGAGTTCCCATTTGGGTTGCCACGCCCATCTTCTTAGCGGCGGTCGCGATGATACGCGCTTCTTCAATTGTGTGGGTTAGTGGCTTTTCACAATAGCAATGCAGACCAGCGTTGATGGCACGGATCGCCGCCGGGGCATGATGATGATCCGCAGTGGCAATCACAATCGCATCGGCATTGTCCGCTTCTTGGCTGATCATTTCGCGATAGTCCGAATAGGTCTTCGCGTCTGGGAACTGGTTCGATGCCCGGCCTAGATAGTTTGCGTCGACATCGCAAAGTCCAACGATGTCTTGTGACTGGATTCCTTCGATGTTGGCGCTTGCACGGTTCGCGGTGCCTACGCAAAGAATTTTAAGCTTGTCGTTGGCTGAAGAGCTGGGCGCGGCTGAAGCACTGCTCCAGAAACCGACCGAAAGAGCGAGGCCGGCAGAGCTCTTTAGTGCGGCGCGACGACTGGAACGCTGCCCCGCTGTTGCCAAAACTGGCTTGGCCGAAGGTGCCGAATCTTCAGTCGAAGATGTGTTTGGGGAGGAGATCGGAGTGGAGGGATTCGGCATTGCTGCGATTGCCTTTGTCATGGGAGGGAGTTGAGGTGAGGCCTCCGATTGTAACTAAATCCTTTGACTGAGGTGTTCTTCAACCTGCGTACCGACTGGTTGCCCCCGTGTAAGCATGTTTGGGGCATTCATTCCGGCAACCAAAAAATCGGTAGGCTGAATTTCTTACTTCCGGGACTGCAGAAACCAAGAATCGAGTTAACTGCGTCTCAATAGATGAACGCGGCAAAAAGGGGCGGCTGGCTAACCCCCAACACAATCGGCGGCCTGTCCCAATTGCCTCCAGTGCAACTTGCCTCCAGCATAACTTGCTGCCAACGCAGCTAGCCTGAGAAGCCACTGCTGGGGGGCAACTGGCACCAAATGCAACTGGCCCCGAACGTTCGTTCGAGGCCAGAGCGGGTGATCGTGATGTGGGTAGCACTTCGCTACATGGCAACGTCTAGCAAATTTGCTCAGACGGTCGTGAACTGTTTCATTTCTTCGGCGGAAAACGAGGTCGCCAATCGAGCACCCAATTGCCCGACAACGCGAGCGGCCGCATGCGACGCGAGGTGACCTGCTTGGTGCCATGATAAGCCATTGGTGATTCCATAGAGAATCCCTCCGGCATACATGTCACCTGCACCTGTGGTGTCGATCGCCTTCACGCTGACGCCTTCGATCGGAATGGCTTCGCCGCCGTGCATCAAGATGGATCCTTTTTCGCCTAGAGTCATGGCCACGTTTTCGGCTGACTCATGAATCTTGTTCGCACACGCGATCGGATCTTCCAGACCGGTTAAGCTGCGAGCCTCTTCTTCGTTGCAGAAGAACAAATCAACTGGGCCACGAATCATGTCCCAGATTTCCTCACGCATCATGTTGACCAAGAACGGGTCTGATGCAGTGAATGCGATCTTGATGTTATTCTTGACGGCCAAGTCCATCGCCCGATAGGCGGCAGCCTTGGTGTCTTCGCCGGTGAATAGGTAGCCTTCGATGTAGATGTATTTGGCGTTTTGGATGGCGGCTTCGTCAATGTCGACTTCGGAAAGCTTGGCTGACGCACCCAGGTTGGTGAGCATGGTTCGCTGCGCATCTTCGGTAATCAAGACGGCGCAGGTTCCTGTGGGAGCATCAGGCAGCGGGTCGACATCAATCGTCACGCCTAGATTGCGAAGGTCTTCCAAGAAGAATTTGCCGGTGTCGTCATCGCCGATCTTGCCAACGAATGCTGCTTTGCCACCAAAATCCGCTACCGCAGCAACCGTGTTGGCGGCGGATCCGCCGGCGCAACGATTCAGTGAGGGAAGATCGAAGTTGCTTAGCACGGCTGCTTGGCGATCATCGTCGACCAGGGTCATGATGCCTTTGTCAAACGCGAGTTTGGCCAACAAGGCGTCGTCGACCTGAGCTTGAATATCAACGAGGGCGTTGCCGACGGCGTAAACATCGTGAGACATGTTGCAATATTATGGGGCGAAAGGAGATGGGGCAGTGGAAGTTCGGGGATCCTAACACAGGCATTCGGCACGGCGTAGGCGACGAAAAAAGTCGATCTTCAGGCATGGGGCGCCGGTCGATCTTTTCTCGCACTGGGGAAACATGCACGTTGACGTGCAGGTATCACCTGGGTAGTATAGAGAACTCCCCAAATGCCGGGTTTCGACTCGGTCTCACCTTCCCCCCGGATTTTCATATGTGCGAATCCTCCTGCCCTTCGAAGGCCTTTTTGGCGAAGAAAATCGCGTGTTTACTCGGTAGTTGGCTTTGCTTGATCTTGCTGGTCGTGGAAGGCCCTACATCGGCGCTAGCCAACGGGTTTGAGAAACCGCCAATCGATTACCTCAACACCGTCGTGCACGACCCCGTCGCAAAACTTGCCGAAAAGTTGGCAGCCGGGAAAGTGGAGCTCGCTTTTGATGACCAGCACGGCTATCTACCCGCGGTCCTGGAAGCACTCGACGTGCCGACCAGTTCGCAAATGTTGGTGTTCTCGAAAACCAGTTTGCAATTAAACCGAATATCTCCACGACGCCCTCGATCGCTCTTTTTCAACGATGACGTTTACATCGGGTATTGCCAGCAAGGCGACGTGTTGGAGTTTGCGGCGAATGATCCCAATCAGGGAGCCACCTTCTACACGCTGGCTAATTCTGAACCGCAAGCGGATCTCAAGTTTGTTCGGGACCGTGGCGGGTGTCTTTCCTGTCACGCTTCCAGTCGCACCCAAAACGTACCTGGGTATTTGGTGCGAAGCGTCTTTGCCGATGCAGCGGGACGACCCAAGTTCGGCAGCGGTACCTATACGACGGATCATACCAGTGATTTCAAAGAACGTTGGGGCGGTTGGTATGTCACTGGAAAACACGGTGAGATGCGACACATGGGAAATGTGATCAGCAAAGGGGATGACCAAGAGTTGGACCGTGAAAGCGGAGCCAACCGAATGGACCTGAGCAATTCGCTTCGGATTGATAGCTTTCTGACGCCACATAGCGATATCGTGGCGTTAATGGTGCTGGAACATCAGACTCAGATGCATAACGCGATCACGGCCGCCAATTATGAAACTCGCCAAGCATTGCATCAGTCCTATCAAATGAATGAGCTACTTGAACGTCCGGCGGGACACATCAGTGACAGTGCTCAACGTCGAATCGATTCATCGGTAGATAAGGTGTTGAAGTATCTACTGTTTTGCGATGAGTTTCCGTTGACCAGTCCGGTCAGCGGGTCGAGTGATTTCGAAAAGGAGTTTCAGGCTAGAGGTCGTCAGGACTCTCAAGGCAGATCTCTCCGGGACTTCGACTTGCAAACAAGGATGTTTCGCTATCCATGTAGCTATCTGATCTACAACGATTCCTTTCTCGCCCTGCCTGACGAAGTGCGATCGCGGATTGTGGCGAAATTGACATCCATTCTGGAAGAGCAAGACGAGTCGCCTGAATACGCTCACTTGGTTCCCGAAACACGCACGGAGATTCTGGAAATCCTGCGGCAAACACATCCGCTGTTCCAGGCCGAAGATCGCACCGCATCAATGCCAACGAACTTGTTTGAGGCGGGCGATACAGCCGGGAAGTTGTTGGGCATTCAGGCCGTCCGATGACGAGCCGTCAACACCTGTTGTCTCAACCTAGATGTGTACTTATCGCGTTTTTAGTCGGGACGCTTACGACGTTGCTGACTCCCGGTGTGGCCGCAGCACAGGTGCCGGTGGACATCGAAGCGGATCCAATTCGTTACAGCGATACGGAGCCAAGGAATCGTGTCACCGAATTGATCGAGAGAATTCAGGCGGGCGATACAATACTGAAGGCGGACGGTGTCACCGGTTACCTGGAATCGTTGCTCAACGAATTAAATGTGCCGTCGAGTAGCCAGACGCTGGTGTTTTCCAAAACGAGCATGCAGGTCCGCTACATCTCTCGCCGTAATCCGCGTGCGATCTACTTCAACGATGACACCTATGTGGGCTGGGTTCGTGGTGCACCGGTGATTGAGTTTTCAACCTTTGATCCAAAACTGGGAGCTGCGTTTTATACCCTAGATGCTCGGCCTGGATCATCTTTGCAAGGTGGTGTTAATTCGGATGGTGTGGCTGCCGGATCGGCGGTGATTCGGCAAGCGAAGTATGAATGCCTTTCGTGTCATGCGACCAGCATGACTCAAGGCGTTCCGGGGCATGTCGTCCGCAGTGTGGTACCTGATTTTGACGGTAGCATTGCTGCACAGCGTGAATCGTATGTGACCGATCATACCAGCCCTTTTTCGGAGCGTTGGGGCGGTTGGTACGTGACCGGCAAACACGGCTCAATGACTCACATGGGTAACGCGTTTTTGAAGGGTGGACGACTGGATACATCCACCAGCGGCAACAGGTTAAGTCTTCGCGACGAGTTTGCTACATTCGATTACTTGTCGCCGTACAGCGACATTGTGGCATTGATGGTTTTGGAACACCAAACGCAGATGCATAATTTGATGACCCGAGCGAACTTCTTGGTTCGTCGTCGAGTTGCTGAATTTGCCAACTTCGAACCGACGGCGGAAGCGAGCAAAGAGTTTGAGGCCGAATTGCAGTTGCACGCTCGCGATTTGATCGATGGTTTGCTGTTTCGCAATGAAACAAAACTGCATGAGCCTATCAAAGGCTCTTTTCTTTTCACGCATGAGTTCACACAACGCGGTCCGCAAGACACAAAAGGTCGGTCGTTGAGAGAATTTGATCTGCAATCACGGATATTCAGATATCCTTGTAGCTATCTGATTCACGGCGAGGCGTTTGCGAATTTGCATCCGCGGTTGCGACCGGTTGTGATTTCGCGTTTGCAACGGGTGCTGAGCGACGGTTTGGATTCCGATCGTTATCCCCACCTGGATCAAGAAACAAAAACCGCCATCACCGAGATCTTGCAAGACACAGGCGTGTTGTAAGTCAGGCTTCGAGTGATTGCGTACGCGGTCGTTTGGCAACGACATTCAGTGATAGATCAGTCGTTTGAAATCGGATCCGGTGTTGCGCCTAGTACGGTGTATTCGAACCGTGATTCCGGTGTATCGCTACGTAAGCGTTCGAGCGTTTGGGGCATCGCGTCGATCAATGGTTGGTAAACGCCGGCAACGCTTTGCGGATCGAAAGAGACCAACAGAATGACCAAACCTTTGGGCTGCGGGAATTGTTTGTAAGCGGCAAACAATCGCTCGGCGACTTCGGCGGTCCGCTCCGCTTGTGAACCTGCTTCTAAGCGAAAGCTTTCGTTGCTATCGCCCGCGTGAATGTGAATGGCTTTCGCATCGTCGGCGTGAACGGTCCATATTTCCGCTCGTTTGAGCAATTCGGCATGGCCAATTAGAAAGCGAATGACGGCATCGGGTTCGCCTTGAGCTAACTTGGATGCTCGGGCCAATGCATCTTCGACGGGGTTGTCTGATTTCGTTTCGCCAGAAAGCGGCATTTGTGTGATCGCGGACTCGTCGACTTGAAAGTACTTTGCGATCAAGTCCATCGCCAATTGCACGTCGGCTAGCTTTGTTTCTGACTGGTCGATCGCTTCGTCACGATCCGCGCGAGCTTGATCCCGCTGGATGTTCAGCTGTTTTTGTTCGGCTTGCATCGCTTGCCGGATCCCCGCCAGTTCGGAACGTTCCATCGCGACTTGTTCGACCAATTTGCGACGTTCCGTCTCCAGTGAAGCGTATTGCCGCTGGGATGTTTCGCGAACATCCAAGAACTGTGCAAAGACGATAATCAGCAACAGATCCATCAGCGGAGTCAGCGGAAATCGCACACGTCGGATTGCCCACAACATGTTCATGTTTGGTTGCTCACGATTGAGGGCTGGCGGAATCGGTTGTTGTCAATTCTCGTTTCACCTTGGCGGCCATCTCGCGAACATCCATGCGGTTTTCGGATAGCCTCGCGAAAGCGGGTTCGACCAGACTTCCAATGAACATCAAAAGGATTGCGGCAACCAGTCCTGCAAACGTACTCCAGATCGCGTCGCCGAATCGGGTGACGATCACACTGACAGACGCTTGGTCGTCAGCCGCGAGCGCCGCACCGATGGCAAGAATCGTCCCGAGCACGCCCGCGAGTGGATAGGCTTCGATCATGGTGCGGGCGACATTCCACGCGGTCTCGAATCGCAACGATTGAAGGTAGTCGCGTCGCTCATCTAGGATCTTGACGCGTTGTGCAAGCGTGACACGGTCAGCGGATTCAGGGGGCTGGGACATCACGTCGCTGATATCCGCTAGGAAGGCCTCAATTTGATCCGAAAGGTGGGTGTTGAAATCCATTCGGCTGCGGTGGGGCAGTCCATCAGTGAACCGTTCCAGTGATTGAGCAATTCGCCGTCGATCGGCCTTTGCCCAGCCAGCGAGAACGACAAAAGCGACCACGTGAACGACTGCCGCAATGACAATCGCGAGCGTCGAATACGATGAGATCCATTCCAACATGACAATCCGGTTTGGTTTGTGGCAGCGAGTCACTTGATTCTGGGTGAAGCCCGACTGAATCGCAAGGGAAGGTGCTGGAATCGCAATCGAGGTTGAGACTGGGGGCGTGCGATGTGGCGTTGGCTGGTTATGCTTTGCGGTCCTATCTGACCGATGTCTTTCCGTTGTCTGGCCGCTGGGGCTGGCCGCTGGGTCTGGCCGCTGGGACGCCGAGTTTTTTGGCGAATTGTTTGGCGGCCTATTCGAACGGAAACGACCCCGTCAAACGATCTGGTTTGGCTTTTTATCCTGATTCTTGCTACTGCTGTCCACGAGACCTTCTTATGTCGATGCTGCGATTCGACGCATCCGGTTCGATGCATCCTGAATACGGCGTCACCCAGGATCAGCTCGATTCGCTAGCGGGGCGTCTTGGCGAAATCGGTGCTGGCTTTGATGAAGGCTTTTACCGGTTGCCTGAGCAATTGTTGGAAGCTTATGCCAGAGAAAGAGAACGTTCGGAATTGGGGCGTATTTTTCAGGTTGCCAATGGACTTCACGAGCACCTGGATGCCGTGGTGGTATTAGGTTCGAGCGAAGCAACCCTTTGCAATCAAGCGATTATCCAAGCGTGTTGCGATCCGTATCACAACGAGCTTTCTCGCGCATCGCGAGGCAGTAAACCTCGGATGTATTTCGCGGGCAACGATTTTGATAACGACGCTGCCGACTCGCTAACTAAGCGTTTGCATGCGAACACTGATAGCGTTACAGAAGCGGAGGGACGCTACGCGATTGTTTTGATTAGCCAGAGTGGCGATCCATCAGAATTGGCGGTCGCGTCTAGACATTTCTTGGCAAATTTGCCGGTTCACTTGGGTGAGCAGTCTGGTGTCTGGTCGCCGAGATTGGTGATCCCGGTTACGGGGCCTGGCGGGAAGCTAGGTGGTCTGGCGGCGACGCTGGGTTGTCGGCAGGCATTTGCGATTCCGGAAACAATCGAGAGTCGATTCAGTGCGTTATCGCACGTCGGTTTGTTGCCCGCCGCGTTCTTGGGATTGGATTGTATGAAGTTGCTGGAAGGAGCAGCGGCGATGAACGCACATTTTCAATCAACGTCTTATGAATCCAATATGGTGATGCAGTACGTTGCAGTGAATCATCTTTTAGCAAAGAGGTGTGGGCTTTCGTCGCAGCGTCGTTGTACGCCAATGCGAGTTTTGAACGTATGGAGCCAAGCTTTGCGGGTGATCGGAGACTGGTATGCGGGAATGCATTCGGCATGTTTGCAAGGCGATTCGGCTTCGCGACGCGATGTTAGTGAAATAGCGTGTTCGCCTGCGATCAAGGTGCAGGCTTGCCCACGTTATCACGGTGTCGTTCGTCAGTCAGATTGCGACCGGATTAATATCGCGGCAGCGACGGATCCTCTAGCGATTTTTACCTCGTCAACCGATGGCGAATCGTCGATTCATCAACCTTGCTTGCATACTAATTTGATAGTTGATTCATGGCGGACCGACACGTTGACCGTTGGTGAATCGATTGAAAACCACGATGGTTTAGCAGAATTCGCTGGCAGCACCATTCCGGAGTTAATGACCCGGGCGATTCAGGAAAGCAAGGATGCTTTGCATGCTGCTGGGCATCCGACATTTGATATCACGATGCCCCGAATTGACACTTTTGTACTGGGGCAGTTGATGCAAATGTGGATGATCGCCTCCGTGGTAGAGCGACGGCTTTTTTTGTCGGAATCTGAATGATTCCGCGGTAGTGATGGAGGGCACGCAACGATTGATGTTCTTCAGAAATTCTTGGGTTGTGAATGTTCCGGCATCTGTGTCTTGGGGATGATGGTTGCGCGTTTCGATCAGCTCGGGTTCCGCTCAAGGCGTGGAGTTTGGACAATCAATCTTGGCATATATAAACGCGTGGTCAGCTTCGTTGACCTAGCCCCTTTTTTTGGTTGATGGATCGTGGACCCAGTCACATTTACGATTTTGGTGTTGGTCAGTGTTGCCGTCGGCGGGCTGTTGATCGGCGGTGTTCGCATTCGCAAGATTGGCTTGGGATCAGCGGGGGTTTTGTTCGTTGGCATTGTGGCGGGTCACTTCATATCGGCCAGCGATCGGGTGATGATCGAGCCGGAGGTTGCGCACTTTGCGAAAGAGTTCGGCTTGGTGCTGTTCGTCTTCACGATCGGTTTGCAGCTTGGACCGGGGATTGTTCAGCTTTGGCGAGAACAAGGCTTGCTGTTAAACGGGATGGCGTTCGCGGTCGTGTTTCTGGGCGTGATGTTGGTTCTGTTTTTTCAGTCCGTTTTGGATTTGCCCGCTTTCGCCGCCGGCGGTTTGATGACCGGAGCGACCACGAACACGCCGTCGCTAGGTGCCGCACAACAAGCGGCGGCGACGGTAGCACCGGGTTCGCCAGATTTGGGGATGTTGGCATCGGCGTACGCGGTGGCGTATCCCGGTGGCATCTTGGGGATCATCGCCAGCATGCTGATCTTAAAATCGGTCTTCAAAATCAACTTGGATGAGGAAGTTGAAAATGCCAAGAGTCAATCGGACCAAGCCAGCGAACCGATCATTCGAAGAGCGATCGAAGTCGATAACGAACATTTGGCGGATCACGCGTTTGGCAAAATTCCAGGTCTCGAAGAAACCGGGGTGCGTATTTCCCGAGTGAAGCCGGTGGGTGGCGAGTCCGTGGCAGTGGCGACGGATGAGACCGTCTTGCACCCAGGCGATGTGATTCAGGTGGTTGGTACGGAGGCGGGGTTGAACCGTTTTGAGCCGTTGATCGGTCGGCCTTCGAACTTGGACCTGATGAAGATGACCGGCAATGCCAGTTTTCGTCGTATCGTCGTGACCGAAGCGGCTGCGATCAATCGGCCGCTTCGGGACTTCTCGATCGATCATCTTTATAACGCCACGATCACGCGGATCATTCGATCGGGAATCGAAATGCCCGCTCGCGGATCCACCCGCTTGCATTATGGGGATATCGTGCACGTCGTGGGCGATGAGTCTGCGTTGGAGCAAGTCACCGCTTTGTTTGGCAATTCGGTCAAGATGCTAAACGAGACCCAGTTCGCCCCTGTATTTTTGGGCATCGCGATCGGCGTGTTGTTGGGGATGATCCCGTTGCAGATTCCCGGGGTACCGTTCCCGGTCAAGTTGGGTTTGGCCGGTGGTCCTTTGATCGCGGCGATTGTGTTCAGCTTACTAGGGAAACTTGGCAAGTTTGTCTGGCATATTCCGTACTCGGCAAACTTGGCGTTGCGTGAGTTGGGCATCATTTTGTTTTTGGCCAGTGCAGGTCTAACCGCCGGGAAAACGTTCTTCGCGGTCGCGCTGACCAGCCAAGGCGTGTTGTGGATGGCGGCGGGGTTGTTTGTCACGATGGTGCCGCTATTGGTCGTTGGCGTCATAGGGCGTTGGTTGTTCAAAGTGAACTTTTTGACGCTGTGTGGGGTGATGGCGGGCAGCATGACGGACCCCCCCGCTCTGGCGTTCGCCAGTTCACTTCGCGAATCGTCTGCCACCGCGACGGGATATGCCGCGGTTTATCCGCTGACCATGGTGATGCGAATTGTCGCCGCCCAGACAGTGATTTATCTGCTGGTTTAATCCTCCGTTCAGCTAGTCTCGGCTCTGGAAATGTGCTGGCTTGGGGAACAATGTGGCGATCCGGGAATATCGATCGCTGCGAAGGCGTCGTCGCGAGGGCGGCTGGCGGGAAGTGTCCTGTCAAAAGACAAGTTTTTCGGCAAACCAAACGGGGTCACGCTGCGTAGCTTGGGACTCGCACCCAATTTCTGGTGCAATATCCGTCTTTTTATCGCTTGTCCCGTTCCCTTTTCCTGAGTCACCGAGCATGACCGCTGGTCCACTGCCTGAAATCGGCCTTTCCCCGCTAGAGGGTCTGTCCTCCGTGATTTCGCCCGCTCAACTTTCGAATCCGTTGGGGGCGATTGACCCGCTGGGATTTGCTGGCCATTTGAGCTTGGTAGACCAATTCGGGATTGTCGGGCAGATGGGGAAGTGGTTGCCGGTCTTTTCGACCCCGCTTTGGGTGCTGTCGATGGGCTTGGTCTTGGGGGTCGTCGCTGTGGCGATCATCTACGGCGTTTTGTCGTTGCTGTCGTTCGTGCCTGGGTTGGGCAATTTGGCTGATTCGCCTAAACGCGGTATCACCTTTTCGTTGATCGCGGGAGCGATTTTCTCGGCACTGTTGTGCATGTTCTATCTGCCTCAGGGCGGTGATGACCGAGAGCTGTTGCTGTTGCCGTTGATCACCATCGGCGTTGGGTTGGGCTTTGGCTTGATCTACGGATTGTGGCACCGAACCCGCAGCGAATGGTTCTCGATCTTAGGTGAAGGCGTTGTGCCTTACCTGCTTTGCACGTTTGGCGTGTTCGCTGCACTAGGGTTGGCGCTGACACCGTTTGTCGACGAGGCAGAGGAGATCCTGGCAAGTGTGCCTTCGGTGAATGTGGTGGGTGACGGGACCCGTGTTGAAGTTGCGAAGATTGCACCTGCGTCGTCGGATGAGCCTGAATTCTTGCCAGCCAACATTCAGTACAACTTCCGCAATGTGGCCGAGCTTCGAATTGAAAGTGACAAGAAGGTCTTCCTTTCTGATTCGGACAACCCAGCGGCATTCAGCCGAGCACCTGTAACGGTCAACCCCGGTAGCAGCGAGGCAGTGACCTATCGCTATCAAGATCGCGAGAAACCACCGATCCCAGGTGATCCAGGCAAGCTGCATATCTACAACCAAGAAATTGACGAAGCGAACGTGGTCTTCACGTTCAAGAACTCGCCGCAAGTACCTCAGGCGTCGTCGATCGTCTTTACCGCCATCATTTTCTTCCTGACCATGACCGCGATCATGGCAGTACGCCAAGCGGCACCACGCGTTTGGGCGTTGGCGTTGTCGACGGCTAAAAACGAAATGGCACAGCCGCTGTATCTGCTGTTGTTGGCGATCGGGATCTTTGGCATTTTGCTGTTTGGGATCTTTCCCTTTAACACGCTCGGTGACGACATCCGGCTGCTCAAAGACAGTGGCGTGACGTTGATCATGGTGCTCGGGATGTTGCTGGCGGTTTGGAGCGCAGGGACTTCGGTTAGCGATGAAATCGAGGGACGAACTGCACTGACCGTGCTTTCCAAACCAGTGAGCCGTCGGTCGTTCATTTTGGGCAAGTACACCGGGATCATGTTGAGTGTGCTGGTATTGTTCGTGATTTTGTCGGCAGTGTTGTTGGTCGTGCTTTCATACAAGCCGATTTACGATGCTCGCGAAACGAGTAAGCAGACCCCGGCGTGGGAAGTTGGGCATGAAGAGATCATGACAACGCTTCCGGTATTGGGCCTGTACTTCATGGAGACAATGGCGATCGGTGGAATCGCGGTGGCATTGGCGACGCGGCTGCCGTTGTTGGCTAACTTCATCACCTGTTTTGCAATCTATGTGATCGGAAACCTAACCAGTCCGCTGGTGGTGTCGGCGAAGCAGAATCCGGAGCTTGTCGGCTTTGTGGGGAAACTGATTGCGGTGGTGGTCCCCAACCTCAACTCGTTCAACGTCCAATCCGCTGTCGATGCCGGTAACGCGGTGCCGCTTATTTACCTCGCTGGTGCGTTCAACTACTTGGTTGTTTTCGTGATTGCGGTGTGGATGCTAGCGATGTTGTTGTTCGAGGATCGCGATTTAGCTTAGAATGGGCTGGTTGGATTGAATTAAACTAGCAACCTGATAGCGATCTGTTCGCGAGGAGATCTCAAGGCGTTCAATCTTCCTGAACGCTTAGGGTTGGGATGTAATTTTCATTCCCGCTACTCGTGGACATTGAATCAAGGGCATCAAAATGACGTACTTGTCCGCGTCGCTCACTTCCACCTTAGAGGCGTTCGCTGGTGAATCGTTTTGCTACCCTGAGCCAACCCCGTAGCGAGGCCACCAAAAGCAGGGCCGGTTTCCATTGGTTTTGGGCAACAGTTGCGGGTTTGTTCGTTCCGGTCATGTTCGTCCTCTTTGGCGTCGTGGCGGAACTGATTGATGTTGGTGGAATCCGAGTCAGCACCGTGCGACTGGGAACCTATCTGGGCGTGCCGTTGCCGGTTAGTTTCGTCAGTCAAGACAGTTTCACCCAGCTCACTGAATTGGTGCTGGTTGCGTTAGCAATTACGGCATGTTTCTGCTTAGCGATTTGGTTGAATCGGCGATCGTCGGACCGACTCACTCGAGGTGTTGTTCGGTCGCTGCACCAACGGATGTTCCAGCAGAGTTTGCGACGGGCGGAGATCGAAGGCGCTGCTGCCCAGCGAATTCGGGCGGCCCAGTTGATCGGTAAAGAACTGCCTGAGCTTGGGATCGGTTTGTCGCTTTGGTACCGCGTGGTTCCTCGCAGCATCTTTATGTTGGTTGGCTGCGTCGTGTTGGCGCTGATGGTTAACGTTTGGCTTGCCTTGTTGGCGGTCATTAGTGGCGCCGCGATTTGGAAGCTTTATGGTCGGCTGCGAAATCCAACTTGGTTGGAACTCTCGCGATTTGAAATTCCGGAAATCCGCGAACGGCTGATCAACTTAATCGGTGACGCGCCGATGATGGCACGGCTGCAAGCAGGACGACAAGCTGATCAAGCGTACGATGCCGAATTGGAGTCACTGGATCGACGGTTGGCGGGTGACGATGCTCGACGAGGCCGGTTGTGGCCTATTTTGATGTTCGCTGGAAGTGTGGCCATCGCAGTACTCGTAATGGGACTGGGTGCGAACATCTTGTCGGAAGAGGTCGCTGACGGCGGCGTGGATCACTATGGTTTGAGTCTGCCGGCATCGTTGGTGTTGGGGCTGGCTTTGGCCGGAGCCGCGTTTTCGGCGAGCCGTTTGAATGAATTGGCGAGGCAACTTCGACGCAGTAGCCGTGCTTGCGAAGAGATTTATCTCTACCTGCAACACAATGACGATGGTGCGCCTAGCGAACAGCGAGTCGGTTTGGCTGGCTTGCGAGAGTCGGTCGATATGCAAAACATCTCCTTAAAGGATTCGTCCGGCAAGGCAATTTTGAACAACCTGAGTCTGTCGTTGCGACCGAAGTCGTTGGTCGCATTCTTGGGATCCGACGAGTTGTCGACGCGATCTTTGGTGGAGTTGTTGATGGGCTTCGGTCGGCCTAGCAATGGTATGTTACAGATCGATGGCATCAACATCCGCGACGTCCATCCCAAGGCGTTGGCCAAGCAAGTGATGTGGATTGCGCCAGACGGTCCGTTGTGGGAAGGGACGATCACGGACAACTTGATGTCCGGGTTGGATCAAAGTGTTGACAAGCGGGACATGGTCAACGTGCTGGAAGCACTTGGTTTGTACGAGCGGATTACGCGGCTGAGTGATGGTTTAGATACAATTGTCGGGCCAATTGCAGAGTCTCGTGTGGGGCAGACGGGGCAAACTGCAGGTGGAAGTCTCGGAACGCCGGATGGTTTGTCGATCAGTGCTCGTTACACGCTGGGCCTCGCTCGGGCGCTGTTGCATCGTCCGGCGATCGTGCTGGTCAAAGAGCCACCAGCACCGACTGAACATCTCAATGACGACCCATGTTTGAAGGCAATGCGCCGATTGGCTGATCTGGGATCGTTGGTTGTTGTGCTGCCCAACCGTTTACAAACGATGCGGCAATGCGACCGCGTTGTCTTGCTCAATGGCCCTAATTTGGTTGGCGAGGGGAAGCATGCCGAGTTGTTGAACTCAAGCGATTTGTATCGCCACCTAAATTACTTGTTGTTCAACCCATATCGGCATCGGGCAACCCACTGATACGCTCTCAACTGATTAAGTTAGAGCGGTTTTGAGCCAGGTTTTGGTGGTGTCTTCGGAGATCATCTTGCGGATCGTCGCCAGATGAATCCATCCAGAACGTAGTGGGTTATCTGCGGTACGGCGAGCAGCGGCGCTAACCATGCGTCGACGTCCCAAGAAGTCGATTGAGTGCCCAGCCAGGCAAACAGCCACTCGTGGCGTTGCCCACTGCCGCGATCCCAAAGCAATTCTTCGGCATAAGCGAGTACCCAGATGGCGCCGAGGAATAGCGACACTCGACCGGCGGTGGTTCGCCACCGGGAAGTGGTTGCCAGTGGCGGTGGTTGTAGTTCGTGCGTGACGTTGTCGAGCTTGCTGGATGTCGGTGTTGAGCGATGCCAGCGATACCAGTAGATGAGCACCATGTAAGGCACGCCGTGAATGATCACATTGGTTACGGTGAACGCGTAATCGGAATTAAGTGAGATGATTCCGACGTACCAACAAATTGCCGTCGTTAGCACGACCAAATCTTTGCCAGGGTTCCATCGATTCTGGCGAATTCCCCGCCACAGTGCGCGAATTGCATAGGTCGCCAACGCAATCCAGTAGATCGGTTCTAGCACTGTGGCAACGAGCGGAGGTAGATGAAAGAAATCACCTTCGGTAAACCAGTGAAAGTGCCGTGGCGGCGACGCATGCCAGTAAACCAGCGGGTACAGCGTTGCCAAATAGATTGCCGTTGTGTCCACCCACCAACCGGTTGGGTCGGTTTCACCGGACGAAAGGCTCGATGATACGAGTTGATTTTCTTTGGATCGGTACAGCGACACCCATCCGTATTGTTGACGGACAAAGTGGAAGACCGCGAGGTACGCCAGTACACTCCAAAATAGCAGTTGCCCTTCGCTGTAAACGGCGATCCCGATTGCGAACGCTAAGATGGGCGTCAGTCCGTAGAGCCACGGGCGGCGGCGTAGTTCCGCAAGATTGAAATAGGTGCGGAAGCCGGTCGCATAGACGTGAGCTACATCGATCAACAGGATCGCACCGATCCAAGTCCAACCCGGCGTGTCGTCATGCAACACACCCAGTGCGGCACCAAGCGGCAGCATCGCCAACGCGACCAAGGCGCTGCCGCCAAAGGTAAGCAGGTCCACCCGTGGTGAAAATAAAAAAGGCATCTGGTTCGGTTGGGCTGGTGCCGCCTCGATTCCAGATGCCTGATTCATTTCGGTCTTCCTGTTTGTCTGCGTTTCCTGCGGATTTTCACGGGAATGTCAGACGGTGACTCGTACCGCGATCGTCATTGTATCGCGATTGACATGGTCGCCTACAGTTCGCGAATGCGAATGTTGCGATAGGAAACTTCGTCGTTGTGGTCTTGCAGGCAGATGTGGCCCGAGGTTGCTTCTCCGAAGCCTTCCCACTTACCGAATTTTGACTTAGCCACTCGATTGTTCCAGTCTTCACTTCCCTTAACGAACTCGCTGTAAAGGACTCCGTTCATCGTGATTTGGCATTTCTCGGGAGTGATCAAAACGCGGAGTTTATTCCACTGACCCACTGGCTTGGTCGCATCGATTTCGGCTGGGTACAACTGGTAAAGCCAGCCGCACTTTTGTGGATCGTGTCCGCCCTTGTGGTCTTGGATTTGGATTTCTGGACCCGTGAAATAGGGCTGTTTATCGGTTTCGACGACATGGAACATGATTCCACTGTTGGCCGCTGGAGTCACCTTGAACTCAAGTTCCAGTTCGAAGGCGGCGAACTTGTCTTTGGTGATCAGGTTTTCGCCACGTGCTTGATCGCCTTGATCCGCTTTGGAAATACAGGTCAGTGCGCCGTCTTCCACTTTCCAGCCAGTCGTGATGGAATCGTGGCCGTATTCACGCCAAGCGTCGGTCGATTCGCCATCGAAAAGAGTTTTCCATTCGCCAGCCTGAGCCGTAGCCTGCTCGGCTGAGACGGTGGCCGAGTTCGCTATCGCTGCGACGGTTAACGAGCAGACGCTAGCGGCTTTGAGTAGTTGTCGAATCGTTAAATTCATAGGTGGGGTTCCAATCAAGGGTAGGGATCCTATCAGTGAAGGATCAGAAGGTGGGAATCTTGCAGAAGCGAAGATTGTAGTCAGTCGGAAGGCAAATGTGTGCCCCGGGTAGTTGCGACGCAATTTGCCGATTGAATCTTAGTTGCAAGGATCGCTGGTCGCGAATCCGGTCGCCGTTCAGTGGACAAAACGAAGGCGGCAAATAGGAGAGGAGGTGGAGGTCAATCGGTCGGTAGCCGGAAGCACGATGCTCTATTCGTTTTCAACACGAGCTACGAATTCGCGGAAGTCTTCCAGAGTGTCGATACCGGGCGGGGAAGCTTCGATGGCGGTAACGACGATGGTTTTACCGGCTTCGATGGCACGCAGTTGTTCGAGTTTTTCCAGTTGCTCTAAGCGTCCAGGCGGCTGGGTGGCAAACCAGAGCAAGAAGTCCCTGCGGTAAGCATACAAGCCGATGTGTTGCCAAAAGATGGGTGGATTCGCATTCAGGTCCGCTGGGGTAACTCCATCGCGGACATGCGGCACTGCGGCCCGACTGAATAGAATCGCTCGGTCGTTCGTACCCATGACCACTTTCACACAAGCCGGATCGTTTAGTTTGGGTTCGTGAGTAATTGGGCATGCCGCAGTGGCGATATCCGCGTCGGGGCGTGCCGCCAACAGACCGGCGACGGCGTCAATGGTTGCTGGTGAAATCTCCGGTTCATCACCTTGCACGTTGACAAATAGATCAACGTCACTGTGCATGAGAGCGATTTCCGCCAGCCGATCGGTTCCGCTTTGGCAATCCACACTGGTCAGTCGTGCTTCGCCGCCAAAGGAATCGACCTCGGCGACGATCCGGGGATCGTCGGTGGCTACCAAAATGGAATCCGTGAGTGCGGAACCTTGAGCAGCTTCGTAGGTATGCTGCAAGATCGATTTCCCGGCTGCGCGGAGGAGCAGTTTTTCGCTCAGTCGACTTGATGCGAGTCGAGCGGGAATCACGATCATGGTCTTCATCGGGCTTGCTTTCGTGCAGGGGGAATGTGGGTTAGGCTGTTCGAGCCCTGGATTGCCTGGAACGATATCATACGAGGTTTGCCCGTGTCCGAAATGACTCCCCCCAGCAACTTAGATAGGTCGGATTCGGGCGGAAGCACAATGTTCAGCGGCGGCATCCACAACGGTGATCGTTCGCCATCGGGCCTGTGGTGGGCGACCAAGGGCGACATCAACGCCTTTTTCGGCTTGATGCTAGATAACCTAGCCGGGCTGCTTTTGATGGTGGCTTTGTTGGCCGGGTTTGGATTGCCGGCTTCCTTTTCGGTGACCCACATGGTTCCCGGTACCGCGTTGGGCGTGATGCTGGGTGACTTGGCATTCTTTTTTTTGGCATTGCGATTTGCCAAGCGAGTCGGCCGCACCGATGTGACTGCCATGCCACTGGGGCTGGACACGCCTTCCACGTTCGGCATGACTCTATTGGTTTTGGGGCCTGCCTTCATGGCTGCACGCCGGGACGGCATGGACGTTGAAGCGGCTTGCATGCACACCTGGCACATTGGCATCTGGTGTTCCATCTTCAGCGGAGCGGTGAAGTTGACGCTGGCACCGTTCGGGCAGTTAGTGCGCCGGGTTGTGCCTCGAGCCGGGTTGCTCGGATCGCTCGCAGCGGTGGCGTTGGTGCTGATCAGCTTCTTTCCGCTGACTCACATCCTTGGTTCGCCACTGCCCGGCATGTTGGCGATGGTGATCGTATTAGGAACGTTAATTGGACATGTCGAATTACCCGGTCGCACACCAGGCACATTGGGAGCGTTGATCGTTGCTGGCGTCGCCTATTACATCATGTGCGGTCTAGGGATCGTCGGGTATGAGTTCCCTGCGGCCGAATCGGTGCGCTGGTTTCCGACGGAGTGGCTTGGCAGTTATTCGTTTGGGTGGATGGATGCGTTCCCTTACGCGTTGCCTTACCTACCTTTTGTTTTACCGTTCGCGTTGACCACGGTGGTGGGCGGGATTGATTGCACCGAGAGCGCCGCATCGGCGGGTGACGAATACGACACCCGAGCGATCATTGGTATCGAAGCGATCGCGACATTGATCGCTGGGTTGTCAGGCGGGGTCATTCAAACGACACCATACATTGGTCACCCCGCGTATAAAGCGATGGGTGGGCGTGCTGCATATACGTTGGCAACGGCGATCTTGATTGGGACCGCGGGGGTGGTAGGCTATTTTGCCTGGCTCAACGCTTGGATTCCCGCACCGGTGGTGTACCCCATTTTGGTATTTGTGGGGCTTGAGATTACTTCACAAACTTTCTTGGCAACGCCCAAACGTCACTACGCCGCGGTGGCTATTGCTTGTCTGCCTGCGTTAGCCTATTTGGCAATGAGCTTACCCAACCGAATTTTTGGCGATGGCTTGATGTTAGGTCAGGGTGTGACGGCAGTGGATCTAGAAGGCGGTGCCCTGCGAGATGATTTGCAGACACTGCGGATGCTCAGCAACGGCTTCATCGTTACCGGATTGCTGTGGGCATGGATGCTAGCATCCATGATTGACAAGAAGCTTAACGTTGCCGCTGGAGTTTTATTCCTGGCCGCAGGGCTCACGTTTTTCGGCATCATGCACTCGCCCATTGCTGGGAACCGTATTTTCGTTCCCTTCTTGGCTAGCGAAGGTAGTTCGCTCTGGTTACCTGCCGCATCGATACCCGAAGTGATGGAGTACGTCGCTGGCTATGGGATCACGGGTGTATTCGTGTTGGTTTGGCAGTTCGTGACACCGAGTGCTGCTGGTGCCGCATCGTCCCGTGCAACGCCTCTTAAATGTGAAGAGGGTGGTGTAGGCGAGGTCGAATGATAAACCTGGTTTCGACCATTGTGCTTCGCGTTATATAAGGCGTCATCCGCTAAAGACGCGGCAGTGGTCCAGGGACGAGTAATGTCCACCAGGGCGAGACCAATGCTGATGGTCACGGTCACGTCTTGATCTTCGAATTGCCACGTGTGGGTTTCGACTCGCTGCCGCAGTTGTTCCATTGCTTGGAAAGCAGTCGTGCGGTTCAGGCCAGGCATCAGCACTGCAAATTCTTCACCACCAAGTCGTGCAACGTGGGCGAACGATTTCAGTTGGCTTTGCATGATTTTGGCCAATTGACGCAATACATGGTCGCCGTAAGCGTGGCCGTAATTGTCGTTGAGTTGTTTGAAGTTATCGACATCGATCATGCCGAAATACATCAAGTCGTTCGATGCCGCCATGTCACGAAAGCACTCGTCGAATTGACGGCGATTAGGTAGGCCGGTTAAGAAGTCGGTTTGGGCTTCGGCCGCGAAGCCCAGCATTTTTCGATGGCGGGCGACGGCGTATCGTAGGACTCGATAAAGAATCGTGCCGCTGACGGAATTTTTGCAGATGAAATCTTGGGCACCCGTTTCGACAGCTAATAGGCCAAGCTCTTCGTCTTGGTGTCCGGTAAGAATGACGATCGGCAACCGAGCGTCGACCGCACGCAACGAATGCAGTGAATCGATGCCTTCACCGTCGGGCAAGTTTAAATCGAGTAATGCAACGTCAAAGGACTCCGACAGCATTCGTTCGGTAGCGGCCGATAGGCTATCCACTCGATCGACGGTGAAAATGCTGCAGTCAGGCTTTCGGATGAGTCGCTCGATTAAAAGCGCATCGGTATCGGTATCTTCAATCAGCAAGACTCGAATTTTGGTTGAATTAGCTTGGTTCATACAGATATTCGAATCGTTTGGCGAAGAGCGAGATACAAAGTGGTGCATCAATTCAGTACATGACCTCGGTATGTAAACCTAAGTTGCGTTTTGCGGCGCTGGGCCAATTCGAGTGACTTAATTTGGGGCTTCCAAAATGGGCAAACCGAAGTGTCTAAGCCAAGTGTCGCTGTAGCTACCCTAATCGTTTCAACCGGCACGACGTTGACCGCAAAGGTTCACAAGAAAAAAAATTCGCCTCAAGAAACATTGACCATTCGTCGGTCGAGACGTTCACTTGCACCGGAAGCCATCTTGCGCTGACGTGGGGAATCCCACCGAGGGCGTTTGGCTTGCCGTTTATGCTTAGTGACGCCCACTGATTTGGAATGGTTGATGCCTGCCCACTCGAGACGACGAAATCTGTTAGCCGTGCTTGCTGCTGCCGTGGTGAGTTCCTCGGTCGCTGCATCCTCCGCTTCGGCGTGTTGTCTGACGGACTGGATGTACGGTCGGCAGCCAGCTTACGCCGCTGCTCCGCCGGTGCCGATCACGAACGGGACGCCGTACGCCGCCGGCTATGGCGGCTACTCCGCAGGCTACGCACCTTACACTGCTGGCTACACGCCTTTGCTGACCGGAGCTACGACTAGCCCAGTGTTGCCATTGGCTGGTACTAGCGTCTATTCCACGCCGCCTGCTTATTCCGTGCAGCGTCCAGCTTATGGAGCAGTACCCTTAGACAACCCTTCGGTTTACACGGGGATGCCCGTGGTAAGCGGTTATCGTGGAACGGCGACGACCAGCAATTCGTTCTATGGAACGGGCAACGTCTATCCTAATAGCTATTCTGCAACCGCACCGTCGGTGACAGCGTTGCGTCCGGCGACGGCGCCAGTGGTTTCGGGCTATCGCACGCCAGTTCGTTCGGGATTGGCTCGGTTTTTCGATTCCTTGTTGGGCACCGGCTATCGAACATCATATTACAACGCTCCGATTACCTACTATCGCCCAACCACTTCCGTGGATCCGATCACTGGCACCACGGTGACAGTCCAGCAGCCTTGTGCTTCAAGCGTTCAGCAACTCCAACGCACTCCCTTTGCAACCTTCGACCCGATGACGGGTGGGGTTCCCACTTCGCCAGTGGCGCCCTGCGGAGCGACGGGATGTGGGAATGATCTGTATGGTGCGTCGCCGATTCCAAGCACTAGCTATCCCAGCACAACGATGCCGTCAACGATCGATTCTTATGGAAACACGAGCGGTGCCTTCGGTGGCGGTGTAAGCGGTGGCGATTACCAGCCGCTCTCGCCTCCTACCTTGCCCTCGGAATCCTATTCCGGTTCGGCACCCGCGTTATCGGGACGGCCTGACCTGACCGTGCCCTATCCGCAAATGGATTTGCCGTTATCCAGTGACTACGGTTCGGCCTATTCGGGGTCAACCTATTCCGATTCGACATTTTCCGGGCCGGGTTCGAATCTGAGTCCATTGACGGGCAGTTCAGACCGGGTGACTTCGCCTTCGGACCGTGCTCCAGTGGAAGCACCAGAATTGGGGAACGCTCGTTCGGCGTCGCCAAACGTAGATCCCAACGAGGTTTACCGAAAGGGTTACGAAGCCGGGCGTGCGGCGATGGAACAGCAGCAACGTGAAAGCTCTCGCTACCCTGAGACCGACTACCGATATGACTCGGGTCGTGACAGCGACGATCGCTATGACACTCGGTCCAGCGATAATGACCTCAGTCGTACCGATTCGTCGGGATCCGCTCGCGATAATCAGGACTCGTATCAAGACGAACGTCCGCCTGTGCGATCCCACTATCAGCTTGATCCACCGTCCAACGGTCGATCGTCCACGCCCTATCGACCCTCCACCGAAGATCGGCAACCCGCTGAGGATTCGCTGCAGCGAAGTCGTTATGAGATTGAGCGGGATCAACGCGACCTGCGTGAGTTGACGACGGGGATGCAGCCCAGTCGCGAACCTGCAAACCTAAATGGGCAGGGGCAACAAGGCGAACAGTGGCATCGAGTACGCCCGATCCCCGCGCCGGACAACTATCGCAATCCATTTGACTCAACGACGCAAACTGCGTTGCGTGGCAACACAAATGTGGTCACGCCACCGAGCTATCAGAATGAAACCAGTCGTGCGTCCGGTAATGGTCAATTGCACGCTCCCGATTTGTTACCAGCGTTACCGTCGCCGGAATCGATGATACAGCGTCAAGGTTATGACCAGCCAACGCGTTGGTCGCCATCGACGGGGCAGCGCTTGAGCGTTCCGGTTCGGGAAGCATCGATGCAGGAAACGAGCTACCGTGGTTCGTCAGTTGATAAGCAACCCGAACCGACCCGAGCGAATGCTTGGAAGGATCAAGTGCGACAACAAAGTCAAGAATCCGGTTGGTATTCCAAAGACCGGTAGCCTGTAATCTTTCGGTGTTCTTTAACCGTTGCGAACCGGCCGACGCTATCGGTTGGCTGTTTCTTAAAGACCGAGTTGATCGGATTGCTCTCGCTCGTTCTCGGTCAAGTGATACATCGCGTGAATGAGATCGATGTCGGCTTGGCGTTGTTCGACGTTACGGCGAGCGAACATTCGGGCTTGCGTGTTGACCATCACTTCAGGTGGCAGTAACGATGTTTGACCAAACAATCTCGCGTAGTTGACATAGCTGGGGACATTCCCGGTCACGAAGCCGTACATCATGCTGCAGACGCCGATGACCTTGCCGGTGAAGATGCCAGTGTTGATCGCTGACTTGGTGTAGTCGCCCATCACACAACCAAGGAACTGCATGCCTGTGGCGATTTTTTGGTCGCCGTATTCGATGTTGATTTTGCCGTAGGTGTTTTTCAGGTCACTGTTGCACGTACCAGCACCCAGGTTGATCCAGCTTCCCAGATAGCTGTGGCCCAAAAACCCGTGGTGTTGTTTGTTGGTGTAGGGCTCAATGATCGACGCTTCGACTTCGCCGCCGATTTTGGTGGTGTGCCCGACGGAGACACCATCTTTGATGGATGAGTGCTCAATCACGCGAGTTTTGTGCCCGGCGTGAAATGGCCCTTCCAAAAAGCAGAAGGGACCTACCTTCACGTCGTCTTCTAGAACGATGGCACCGCCGGAGGTATGGATCGATGCATATTGGCCCAGCGAGACATTCTTTCCGACAAAGACGCCGTCCTGAAGTTGTTCGTAGTTTCCCTTCGCGATGCGGTGTTCCATCGAGTCGCTCATGCTAACCATATGCGTCGCAACCACATCGTGAGGCCATCCGAAGACTTGCCATTTGCTGGTGGAAGGCATTCGCTCGGCTGTCATGGCGTGTCGACACAAGAAATCGCAAGCGTGTTGCGTGTAAGCCGATGTCGAAGCAGACGACTTGGAAGTGGATTTTGAAGATTTCGGGGTTGGGGCTTCAGCCGACTTACGGCGTTCTTTTTCGATGGCTGTGTTCACTTCGGCCGCAGGTAGCCAGGCCGCCAAAACGCTAGGTCGATCTGAACCGCTTGCTTCGTCGTCAGGTTCAGTGTCTTGGTCGTCACCGACTTCGGTGGCCACGGCAAAGCGTTTTGACTTGGTGAGTTCTTGAAGTCGCTTGAAGTTGGCCAGCGTGGGGGCCAGCCGCGCGTTGACTAGCAAAACGTCGCCGATTTTCTCGGTGGATGCTGAGGCGTCAGGTCGACCAAGCAGCGTGGGAACCTCTTCGATTGCAAAGTCCGTGTCTTGGATCGACCGCAGGTGAGGCCGAACTTCGCCAACCAGCTTCGACCCGGAGTTTTGGCTTTGCAGTTCTTGCAGCCAGTCGATCAGCCGGTAACCCGCGCACGTGATTGCATAAGCGGGCCGAGCGTGGGTGATCGGAGCTAGTTTTGCGACACGATCATCTTCGAAGCAATAAATCAGCATCAAACTGGTCGTCAGGTTAAGTCGAGGGAAATGCGGCCGAAATGTAAGTTTTCGTAAAGCATTGAATGAATGGGTTAGGAAGTTTAACCGGATTGTGCGTTTGATGCATGGTCAACGTTATTAGCCACATCAGTGTGTCGATGGAGGTCTCCAACTGAAACTGTCGTGGCCGAAATAGGCTTTCCGAGGTGGATTCGTGCGGCAGCTGATCGCGACGTTTGGGTTGGTAGTTGCCATCGATGGATGACCAGAACCGGTTGGAATCGTTGGCCTTGGCACTAGAAGCGAACTAAGGTTGAGTGCACATCGACATATGAGGGCCAGGATTGAAACGACATTCAACACAAAGCGAACCGGCCACTCGTTTGGCGCGTCCTCGCCGAGTCTTTTCGATGACACAACCACGCTGTTCGCAGCGGTCTGTTCAGGGCGTGGCATGTGAGCCTTGTGTAGCTACCTGTGTAGCAAACTGTGCTTGCATGACTGCGTTCATTATCGGTGTGGTGCTGGCGTCAGGTTTGCCTTTTGGAATGATCGCGATCGCGGACGGCACCGATCCTCGTGCGATGAATTCTGGTTCGAGCGGACATCAACGGGAATCGAAAGAACCGCTGAACTCACCTCTTTTGAAGGCAGGTCCCGATGACGTGGAACGACCCCGTTTCGACAAGTTGAACGGTCGCGGGTACGAGCACTGGATCGGGCGTATCAACAATTCGCACTATCATGCTCGCCAACTCGCGATCGAGAATCTGGTGCGGCTAGCGACTGAGTCGGACTCGTTTGAACGTGGGGAGATCGTACAAGCGTTGTGGCGATCAAGTCTGTTAGCCGACCTGGAAACACAATTACAGATTGAACGGATTGTCGATGAAATCGCAAACGAGGTCCATCATCAAGAACTCGATCGACTGGATCCGGCGAACATGTACGACGACGCGGAACAAAGTGTAGGAACTGCCGTGTTGGATGCGTGGCGTACGTTTTCACAGCGGGCTGGCAAGGGATCCGAAACCTTCGACGTTTTCACCCGACTTGCTGAGCAGGCGGGGCCCGATTTGGATTGGTCGCCCATCACGGCTAGCTGTGCCAATAGCTGGGGGCGATGGGGCCGCCACGAATCGTCGCAAACATTGATCGCCCATCTCGGTTGTGTTGCTTCGCGAAGCCCGCACTTGTACCGTGTCGAGTCAAAGATCATTTATTCGCACCTGGATCATTTCCAAGGCGTTGATCACGGCCTTGAGAATCCCGATGCGACAACCCGAGTGCTGGGCCGTCTAGTCGACGCCACTTTGCTAAGCAACCCATATGGATGGTCGATCGAACAGCGTTTGTATTTAGCCCTGATGTATCGGCGTGATGCAGTGGTGGAAGCGATTAGTACAAGAACGCTTGCGTCGGAATGCTTGCCTCAGGATCGGGTTGCGGCGCTGCTCGCGATCCATCAGCTCGAAATGGATGGACGCTTCCGCAGTGAATTAGCCACCGAATCAATGCGTCAGTCATGGCTGTGTGATGCAATGAAAGACCAACGGATTGTCGCGACCCATCCCGAAGTGTTGGTGGGTGCGATTGGTCGAGCGAGAAAAGCGTTGAAGGCTAATGGCGTAAACCCGTGGCCGTCGTCCTGGCCCATTCGGTCTCGGGTGCAGGACGCCGCCGTGTGGGCTGCTTGGGATTTGGCCGGCGTGGATGCGCGGCAGCATGGGATGGAGCATCTGCAAGCAGATCCCGTTTGGCGAGTCCGGCCAGCCAGCCTGGGTTTCGCGAGCCAATACGAGCGAGAGCAAGCGATCCGACTGGCTGAATCAGGACTAGTACAAGCCGAATCAGTCGACGTCATTCCGGTTCAGTAGCTGTAACGGTTGGTTAACAACGCTGGAGTTTGGTTCTTAGCCAAGGCCTATCCAGCCGATGGTGGTCACCACGACCAGGGGCAAGTTGCCACCTAGCGCAGAGACGCCATTTGATCGCTTAGCCGCCAATATTCCGCTAAGAATGTGGGGGGCTTAGTGTCTTCATCGGTATGGTTAACGATGTTGGCGGGAAGCGACTGGAGACCGAAAGGGTCGCCCGATCGAGTCTTAAAGACTCTGCGGATGGTCCGGACTGTTAGGAAAATCCGGGGATGTTTTCCTAACCGTCAAACTTGACCTGTCCGTCAAGGTCGGCTGGTGGATTCTGTGGCGTCGTCTCAGCCATAAGGTGCCTTTCTAGGTGTTTTAGGCGACTTTCGTAGTTCGAACGGGAATTATTGCGGACTGCTCTTTACTCAGACCGATGCTAGAGAATAATTCTCGAACTTCCCAAGAACGACATGAGTTTGGCTGACTCGTTCGCGGGCCTTTTCTAAGCCAATCGACCGCCCCCACACTGTCGGGCCGAGTCATCGAGAGAATTCGTAATGCATCCAGCGCGGGAGATCTGCGCGGCTTACTTTGCGGACCTTCAGCAACGATGATTCCGCACCTCCAGCGAAGTCGCGGTCACCAAACCCCCTTTTGAACTAGCGGCTGGATTGCCGTTAGTTGTCGGTTTTGTCGTATCGGTCAATCGGTTTCCCCCTTTCGCCAATGTTGGCGTTGAACCGTTGGCTCGCGTCTCCTCTGGTATGAAAGAGAACCGTCTGTGAACGGATTGCATGCATTGGTAGCGGTTGCCGCTACAGTTGGTTTGGCCGCTCTTGTTGAGGCCTGGTGGTATCGCCGTCAACTCGAGAAGATCCCTTATCGAATTCACGTCAACGGGACTCGCGGTAAGTCTTCGGTGACCCGTCTGATCGCCGCTGGTTTGCGGGCCGGTGGAATCAAAACATGTGCCAAGACCACGGGTACGTTGGCACGAATGATCTTCGCTGACGGTCGCGAGATGCCGATCTTCCGCCCGGATCGTGCAAACGTCATCGAGCAAAAACGGATTGTCAAAACTGCAGTTGCCGAAAAAGCCGAAGCATTGGTTATTGAGTGCATGGCTTTGCAACCGCTGTTGCAATCGGTTTGTGAACTCAAGTTGGTCCGCTCCACCCATGGTGTGATCACCAACGCCCGTGCCGACCATTTGGACGTGATGGGACCTACACGCTTGGACGTGGCTCGCGCTCTTTCGGCGACCGTTCCTGTGGGTGGAAAGTTCTTGACCGCCGAAGATCGCAACGACTCGCTAAACGTGATGAACGAAGCTTGTCGTGACCGCGGCTCGGAAATGCGTAACATTACATCGGAAGACTCCGCGAGCGTGACCGCCGAAGAGCTTTCGCAGTTCTCTTACCTGGAACACGCTGAAAACGTCGCGCTGTCGTTGGCCGTTTGTGCCGAGATGGGTGTAGACCGGGAAGTGGCTTTGCAAGGCATGTGGGCTGCGGAACCGGATCCGGGTGCGATGCGTGTTCACCAACAAACGGTGGCTGGCGACAACTGGCACTTCGTCAACGCGTTTGCTGCTAACGACCCTGAATCGACAACCCGAATCTGGGAAGCCGCTCACGATTATTTCCCCGGCGTGACTCGTCGAGTGCTAATCATGAATTGCCGCGTCGACCGAATCGACCGCAGCGTGACAATGGCGAATGCCTGCGTCGATTGGCGTAGCGTGGATCGAGTCGTCATCATCGGTTCGGGAACAGACGTGTTCCTTCGTCGCTTGCTGAAGGGCAAAATGAACCCAGATCACATCTTGTGCTTGGGGAACGCCAACGGCCGCGAAGTGGTTTCGATGCTAACGGAGTCGTTTGCCGCTGAAGAAGCCAAGACGCAACTTGTCGCCGCTGGGGCGGGCAGTTCGTTCAGCTCGGAATCATCAGCAACGGATGCAAATTCGGAAAGTTCGACCGGCCTAGCATCAACTGATATGATGCTAATGGGCGTTGGCAACATTGCCGGACCCGGGATGGCATTGGCCGATTTCTTCGCGGACGCAAATAGCTGCACCGACTTCGCTGCCAAGAAGGTTGTCAATCAACCAGCCACGGCTGGCGATTCGCAAGCAACCGCGTCTGAAGACAAACGTGTGCTGGAGATGGTCTGAGATGGAATGGTTAGCGTTGTCGATCGGAATTGGGTTGGTCGTCAGTCTGCTGTTCACGGAAGCCTTCGGGTTGAGTGTCGGAGGAATGATTGTTCCTGGATACTTGGCTCTGTCTTTTGATCAACCGTTGACGGTGGTCGCGACTATCGCGGCTGCATTACTGACCGCGTGGTTGGTGCACGAGGTGGATCGTTTTGCGATCTTGTTCGGACGTCGCCGGGTCGTGTTGACGATGGTGTTTGGTTTCGCGGTTGCGGCCACACTGCGAGCGATGTTGGAATTGATCTGGCCGAGCGTCTCGATGGCGATGGCGACAGGTTCCACCGGGACGGTTCCCAGTGGCGAGGTGTCGCTTGGTTGGCTGCAAAACATGACCGTGATTGGGTTCGTGATCCCAGGCTTGGTCGCATTGTGGATTTCACGTAGCGGTGTGGTGCAAACGTTATCGCCGCTGGTCATTGCTTCCGCGTTGGTGCATTTGGTGTTGGTTGCGATTGGCGTTACGAATTTGGCTTGAGCGGATTGTTGGAGCTACGCGGCGTGTCACGTTTTGAATTGATGATGAAAGAATCCTGAAGATGAAGAAACTGTACTATCGACCACAAAAGATTTCGTCGTGGTCGCTGGTGATCTTGGCGGTCGTGTCGATCGCAGTTGTTGTGGCGGTCCGCAGCATGCCTGCTCGCTGGCCAGTGATTGACAGATGGGCTGTCTTCGCGATGAGCGTTCCCGATCTGCAGGATCGGATGTTAGACGCTTCCGAGCGAGCTGAAGAAGCGTTCGACGCGATTCATTGTCGTCGCGTCGTTCTCAACCACACAATGCTTGATATCCATGATCCAGCGGACACGGGCATGTTGGGCCCGTCGATGTCCTTGGTGACCAGTCTTCCTGGTCACCTCGATGCAAAACAAACCAGTGTGAATCCGAATTTCGCTGCCGTAGCCATGCGATTGTTGGTTGATGCGGGGGTTCGCCCCGGCGACCGGATTGCGATTGGCTGCACCGGATCTTTTCCAGCGTTGAACATTGCGGTGTACAGCGCGGCGAAGTCGCTTGATTGTCGGCCTGTGATCGTCAGTAGTGCGGCTTCTAGCCAGTTCGGTGCGAATTCGCCCGACCTGATGTGGCCGGACATGGAGAAGATGCTATTTGACGAAGGGATTATGCCTTTTCGCAGCGAAATGGTTTCGCGCGGCGGGTTCGAGGATCGGGCCGCTGGCATGAGTGACGAAACGCGTAAAATTCTGGAAGCATCCATTGAACGCAGTGGGCTGCCGTTGATGGACAGTTCGGATGATCAGGATGCGATTGAACGCCGGATGCTCGTTTACTCCGAAGCCGTTGAGGACGAGACCTACGCGGTTTATATCAACGTCGGTGGTGGTGATGCCTCCGTTGGCGGTACTGTTGGCAATGATACGCTTGGTGAAGGTGTGATTCGTCCGGTATCAGCCTATTCGCCAAGTCGCCTTCTGGGCGCGACCCAGGTCGGAATGTCGAAAACCCCAGACGGGAAACCTTCGCCCAATGATTGTGTCGCAGCGAGGTTCTTAGCGTCAGGCATTCCGGTCATCAACATGATCAACGCTGTGAAGTTGGCAAAGCAGTATGGCTTGCCGGTCACACCAACCGAAATTACCCCAGCGGGAGAAGGCGGTGTGTATGCGGTTGCTGATATGCGACGGATTTTCGCCGTGATCGGGATCGTGTTCATTACATTGATGACATTGCTTGTCGTGCGACCACCACAACGATTGGTCGATGCGGCTAAGAAACGCGGTTGGTTCGGCGACGATGCAAAGTCGCAGCCACAGTGGATGGTTTAGCTGTAGCGGACTTGTGTTCGGCTACGGTCCCGCGTAGATAGCATGGGCACGATCAGCGTTTGAAAAACCGATTGCTTTGGGCGAGTGGTGCAGGACAGGCCTATTGCGGTAGACGGCCTGAGATAGAGCCACTGTTATGCAACGAAGTCTGACGCGGGGGGATCTGGCGGTTCGGTACGCTTGGTGGTTTGTTACACTGGTTGTGCACCCGTTGTCCCGTAGTTTGAAAGCCATCCGTGTTAACAGTTCAGCACGTTCGTAAAGCGTACCCGACCCCCGGAGAGCCCCTTTGCGTTCTGAAAGATGTGTCGTTGGATTTGTCGCCGGGACAGTCCGCGGCGATTGTCGGTCCCAGCGGGAGCGGTAAGACAACGTTGTTGCAGATTTTGGGGACACTTGATTCACCCGATGGCGGAACCGTGTCGATCAATGGCGACAATCCGTTTTCGATGACTGAGAAGCAGCGGGCTTTGTTCCGAAACCAATCGATCGGTTTCGTGTTTCAAGATCACCATCTGTTGCCACAACTATCGGTGTTGGAAAACGTGCTGATTCCGTCGCTGGCGATCGGGCGACCGACTTCGGAACACCGTGACCGAGCATTGTCGTTAATCGAATCGGTCGGTTTGGGTGAACGGACGACCCACTTGCCAGGTCAGTTGTCTGGTGGTGAACGGGAGCGAGTCGCGATTGCGAGGTTGTTGTTGATGCGTCCCACTCTGATTTTAGCGGATGAACCCACCGGTAATTTGGATGCCCGAACGGCTGGCGAGATCACCGAGTTGTTGTTGCGTTTGCAGGCGGACGAGAATGCCGTCTTGGTAGCCGTGACCCACTCGACGGCTTTGGCCGAGTCGCTTGATCAACGCTGGGAATTGGTTGATGGCCAACTTGAGTCGCGATCATGACCGCCTCGCTTTCACCTGAATCGCTCCAGAAGATCAAGCGGCTCGACTTGCGGGCTCGGATGGTAGTGCGAGGGTTTTTGCAGGGGCTTCATACCAGCCCGCTTCAAGGCTTTTCGGTTCAGTTTAGCGAGCACCGACGTTACAACCGCGGCGATGATCCGAAGCTGATCGATTGGTTGGTGTACGCCAAGACGGACAAGCACTACATCAAGCGGTTCGAAGCGGAAACCAACCTGACCGGCTACTTGGTCATGGACCTTTCAAAATCGATGGGATTTGGTGATCTGCATTCGATGACCAAGTTCGAATACGCAACATGCTTGGCTGCCTCGTTGACGTATTTGATGACGATGCAAAAGGATCCTGTGGGATTGCTAACGTTTCGGGATAAGTTGCGGGCGGTCTTGCCGGCGCGAAGTCGTCGTGGGCAAATGGGCGACGTCATGGCGGCGCTTTCGGCGATGACGCCGGATGGCACGACTGAGTTGCCCGATAGCTTAATCCAGGTCGCCGCGATGCTGCGGCACCACAGTTTGATCATGTTGTTTTCGGATCTGTTAGGGGATCCCAGTGAAGTGCTATCCGCGTTGGGACGTTTGCGACATGGCGGTCACGATGTGATTGTGTTCCATGTCATGGACGAAGCCGAGGTGACATTCCCCTACGAAGGGCCGATCGAATTTGAAGATCCGGAATCCGGCGAGAAGGTCACGGTGGACGCGACCGGGTTTCGATCGGAGTATTTGCAGGGCGTCGAAGCTTTTAGGGCTGCGTACCAAAAAGGGTGCAGCGCGATGCGGATCGACTACGTCCCGCTGGACACTGGAATGCCGTTCGACAAGGCGCTCACCGAGTACCTGCAGCAGCGTCAGGCTCGCTTCTAGCGTTGATCGGTGGTTACCAGTTTGGTGTAGCGTTCCGCGGTGAATAAAGCGGTTATTAAAGCAGATTAGGCCAGGTTAAAGTTGCCCTATTCAGCGGTTTCTGTTTCCGACGATGTTTCGCCTTCTTCGCCTTCTTCGCCTTCTTCGCCTTCTTCGTCGTCTTCGTCGTCTTCGGATGGCAATTTGCCGTTTTGCTTGGCCAAGATCAAAGCGTCTTCAAGTTCATTAATGATCTTGGGGTTGATGTGCTTGGATAGCAAGCCTCGGGTCGTGCTAAACATTTGGTCGACCTTGGCTTGCTGGTTAGCGTTGCGACCGATTGCCTTTAGAAACTCGGTTTGTTTCTTGCCCATGTCATTGGCAATCCGTTCATTGGACGGTTCGTTACGCAAGCCTTCCAGCAACTCTTCGGCCTCTTTAAGTTCGCCCTTCTTCAGTCGCATCATGATTCGAGCTTTGAAGAGTTCACGAACCGCAATTAGGTCAATGATCACGTTTTGGACGCCACGGATGTAGGCTTCCGCTTGCAGTCGCATGTCGTCGCCGGCTAGGTCAGCAACCGTGATGGGATAGTGGCCGGGGACGATCGGCAAACGTGCGAGCACAGCACCACCGTTTTTGACATACAGCAAACGCAACGGGCTTTCGATCTTTCCTACCGTCATGACACCATTCCAGTTAGTGCGGCCAACGAATGTCATGGACTTGCCTTCGAGTTCTTTGTCGTAGATCTCGTAGCCGATTAGCGGCTGGTTGGGATCTCCCTTGGCGTGCAATCGCAGAGTTGTCTCTTCCAGACGCGGTCGCACCAGAATTCCCATGCGATGGGTGCGGTTATTACTGCGTCCCTGGAGCCCACCCATACGTCCCGCATGGAAGTCCATTTTGACTTTTTCGCCGTCCGCTTCGGTGGTGATTAAGTATGCCCAGTCAAGTGGTCCGATGGTCATGGGCTTTCCGTTGCGGTCGTCTTTTCGCACCATCGGCTGCAAGACGTCGCCGACCCGAATGTGTGCGGGGGAGTCTTTGTCCAATGCCAGTCCTGCGGCACGGACTAGGCCGGTGGCTGATTTTTGCCCGGCGTTATCAATACGAACGACCGGAGAAAAAGCGTTGCGGACGGATGCCCCGACGACTTCGGCGAGTTGTCCTTCGGTGGCCAATGGCATCGTCGTGACGCTGCCGAAGTGACGCATGAGTGTGTCCAGTTCGATTACCTGAACGCTCATCGGTGCCTGCTGGGTTTGCAGCCGAGCAATGTAAATTTTGTCGAACTGCTCAATCGCCTGCACAACCTGGCCTTTGATCGGAGGCACGATCAGCTTGGCATTCGGATCGGTCAGCGTATCGCCCATACCTCGAGAAACGAGAATGGCTTCGGTCGACTCCTCTTTCCAAAGCTCTTGCACGGCAACTGCATCACCTTGGATTGGGACGAGTTTATCCTTCCAGGCAAACTTGGCCGGTGTGGTTTCAAATTCGGGATCGGCTTCGATTCGGTCGATGATGTCCTGGACGCGAGCCTTGGTGCCTTGGATGCCATTGAGGAATCGTCCCGCATCGCCAGCGAAGTGGATGCGAAGAGAATCTTTGTGGGTGCGTTTGATCGCAATCACCGGATCGGATCCCGCGATCACGTCAAAGTCGAGTGATCCCAAATCCCGCTGGGCCATTGTTGATACGGCGGGAGGAGCGTCAGCGATTGCGGTCCGCCAGACTGAAAAGAAGTCGCGATCGACAAAGTCGTGGACTTGTTGGCGAAGGGAATCGGCGTTGATGCGAGGATTGTCCGAGGCGATCCAGATCAGCACGCGATAGGGTGCGTAGTCGAACGGTGGTGGTTCCTCAGGACGAGCTTCCAGTTGTCCTGGTTCCAGACCCTCCGAAGAGTTTTCGCTGGCTGACGCATCCGAAGGTGAGGCATTCGAAGATGATCCGTCGGGAGTCGTCGGGGAATCAGTTCCACCCGGCGCGGTGACGTCGATCGAGTTGGGGCCGACGTCTGGGTTTGCGGTCGCCTGATTGGCAACTGGATTACTAGCATTCGGGTCGGTTGCAGATTCAACGGCAACAACGTTCGAGATCGTAGCAACACTGATCCAAGCGACAGCGGCAAGTAACGCCACGGTTCGCGCCGAGTGATGGAGGATACGATGACTCATCTTGTTAGATTGATTCATAGGGACAACCTCCACTTTTCAGCATTTTGGTAGAGCGACACGATGTCAGAGCCCACGCCGAGTAGATTTCGGTTGTAAGCGTAAGAGTCCACGAGTTGCCAAAGCGGGAGCACTGGGAGTTCGTTATTGGAAATGAAGTGCAGATCCAACAAGCGGTCGCGAGCATCTTTCCAGTTCTTTGATTCTTCCAAACGTCGTAGCCCCAGTCCCACCAGTTGATCGGTACTGCCGGCCATGCCGCTGGGGCCGAGGACGCGGCGAGCATCAATGATGGGTTCCCAGACTGCCGCGGCGACGTATGCCAGATCAGCCTGTCCTTCTTTCGGGAACGCTTCCCCGACGGGGAGTTCGACCAGTTCAACTTCCAGGTCGAGTAGTTCCCACTGGCTCTTGATCGCTTCACACGCGGTGCGCGACAGGTTCTCGGGCGGGTACGCCAGTCGAATCGGTGTCAGTTCGGGGGTCTCTTCTTTTCGACGGTCCGCAAGAGCTTCCATTTGATTCGCATTCATGGTCATCAACAGCTTGGCCAGACGGGGTTCGTAGCGTCGCGGTTTGATGTTTTGGTCGTAGGCATAACCAAGCGGATCATTGTCTTCCAAGCCAGCGGGGAACGGGCCTGATAGGACTCGGCAGCCCGGTACTTCCATGCTCTCTAGCAATTCGCCGGTCAGGATGTCTTCGCGGTTGGTCCCATAGACCAGTGCACGTCGGAACGTACGTTCGGCAAGATAGGGATGGTCGCTGCACGGTACCAGCATGTGGATGCTGGGTAGCGGATAGCGTGCGACTCGTACACTGCGGTTCTTTTCCAATCGCACCGCGTCGGCGGGGAAGAGTTGGTCCAGCACATCGACTTCGCCTTGAAGCAGCATCGCGACGCCTTCGCGTGCGGACTCGGTGCGGATCTCGACAATTTCGCGAGGCTGGGATGCGGTGCGTTGCTCGCCGACCAGTGTGTACCGAACCGTGTCGCCTTCAACCTTATCGCGTCGGTAATCACCGGTGGGCGAACCCGGTTCACCGCCAAACCAACTGCCGTCGACATTCATTTGCACCAGGGCGGCAGGAAGCACGTTGGGGCGACGCAGTACGCAATCGATTTGCTTGGGACCATCCAGACCGATTTGTTCGACCGAGGCAGCCCAGGGTGAAAAGTACAGGTCGCTGGATGGCATGACACGTTCAGCCAAACGATCGGCGACGAAGAAACCGTTGACGCGGTTAAGTGGTGCTTGCAGCTTTTCTGGAACCAAAATCATCGAGAACTTCATACGGTCGGCACTTTGTTCGGTTTCGCCAAACAGGAACTCGTACTCACCGCCCTCAGGTCCAGCGCCCTGCATTTCAAACAACACGCGGTACAGCAAGCGACCTGCACGTCTCGCCGCCCAATTGTCCAGTCGCGTGGGATCGGGATCTTTGGCGGTCTGCAAGACACCCACTTTAACGAGCGGGTAAATCTCTTCGATCTTTCGTGCCAGTTCCTTACCGCCTTCGATGGTCGGCTTCAAATAAAGGCATTCGCGTGCTAGACGACGAGCGTCGCGGAACTCTTGGAAGACGTTTGTTTCGATCCCTTTGGCCAGAGCAACTTTGGCTTTGTCTCGCCGTTCCTCGGCCATCTTGTAAAACGTATCGTTCCACTTTTTGATCGAGGTCAGCGGCTTACCGGCGTAGTCCTTTTCCAGACGGGCGAGCAGCTTTTGGGCGAGTTCCAATTGCTTCTTCTTCATTAAGTCCAACATCAACCGATCGGTCATTTCGGACAGAGCACGCATGACGACGCCGCCCTTGTATTCCGGGGCGTATCGCTGGAGTTCTTCAAGCATGGCCAAGGCGGGACCGATTTCGCCGTTGCGAGCACGACGTCCCGCGTCTCGAAAAAGAAACTCGCCTCGCAGTGTGCGAAGATTGCGACGATTGGGGTAATCCCGAATCAAAATTGATAGGAACGGATACGCGCCAGGAAAATCGCCCGCCTTGATGCGTTCAGCGGTCTCGCGTTCTAGTCGTTTTTCCCAAAAATCAATCGACTCAATGTTCTTCCAATCTGCTACGAACTCCTTCGTTTCGATACCGATGATCTTGAACTTAATCACGCCCTTGGGATCTTGAGGCATCGTGCGACCCCCTTCCAGTTCCAGCAGGCGTGCCTTCACCCAGCCGCCACCCGCTTCTTCGTTGAACTGGATGATATCGTGCGGTTCTTCTTGAAGCAGTTCGAGGCCGGGAGCCTCTGGTCGGCCCTTTTCGGCATAATTGATGATCTCGCCAGAACAGGTCTGGACCGTCATCCAAGCAATGCACAAGAGGCCGGCAAAGCAACTCGAAAAGCGAATAAGATTTTTGCTGAGTGAAAACATGAAGTTGGTATTCAGGATGAGTCCAAACCTATTCGCTTAAAAAGCGAGGGTCGGGAATGCTGGCGATCAACGTTAACCGGTTCGATCAATGGAATCGGCCAACCAAGAGGGGGTACTCGTCGGCCAATTCGCCGACAAGCTTTCGGATAAGTTGCCTTTGTGTTTCAGTCTCGGGTCACTGTTTCAGTCTTCGATCACAGTTTCAGTATCAGGTTATTGGCCAGGAATGTTGGTGATGTAGACGACGCCTTCCCGTCCGGGAACCAGTAGGCGATTGCCAACTGGCAATGGGCTGGCCGATAACGGTTGACCCAGCTCAGTCGTGCCTCGTACCGATCCATTACTAGGATCGATTGCAACCAACCAACCATCGCGACCGGTTAACACCCAGTTGCCTTCGATAGAGACCACGTCATCGATCGGAAGGCCTTCGACAGGCATAGGGGTTTCAAAAGTTTGGCTGCCGTCGCTGGCGAATCCGCGAAGGACTGAATCGTTGGTGATCACTAAAGCGAGTGAGTCGCCGTTATCCGATGCGGCTAGGGAAGGACCCCAGGCGATTCGCCCGTCGAGAAGCTTCTTGAACTTCTGGTTTAGCCCATTCATTTCGTAGCCGATCAAGAAGTCAGCTGCCGGGCCGTTGGCTCCGCCAATGAAGACCTTGTCGATCCCAACGGCACGTCCCAAGAACGAAACTTCCAGATCCTGGATTTCGACTTGCTTGATTTGTTCATCTACGCGAAGTCGGTAAATCTTCTTGCGACTGTCGGCGATCACAACCTGGCTGCGGTCATCACCAACCAAAACAGGATTCGTCCAACTAACCGTGGCTGTCGGATCGCTTAGCGGCTGGAAGGGTGAGCTCTTGCTTTGTGATTGGCCTTCTTCGGTACCGGTTTGCCAGTCCATCACAACTGCACGTCCCGAATCAAGTGGCAAGAAGATTCCTTCGCCGCTGAAGATGCCAACGCCAGTCGGTTTTGGACCCGTCAGATTGAACGTGATCTTGCGAAGTTTCTCGGATCGGCGTGACGGATCGTAAACCATCGCCTCACCCCGCTGCGATTGATTCAACAACAAGCGACGGTTTTCGCCCAAGTCGATTGGGTTGTTGAAATTCATTTTGATTGAATTCGCACCCGGGTTTTCGATCGGACCTTGAGTCGAACCGCTCGACAGTGACTCGCGGTCAAGTTGGAACAAAGCGCCTTGGCTAGTGACCGCATGGAAACCGTTGTCGGTCTGGGTCAGCATGGAAATGGGAGTTCCCACGTCGGTACGCCAAAGTTCGCGGCCGGTTTTGGGTTCCGCACCGGTGACTCGAATCGCTGAGGTTCCTCGCAGGATGCGAGCGTGGATCAGTGCATCTTCGAACGCCAGCGGTTGGCCGACAAACATGTCGCCTTCGGCTTTACCCCAGTCGTAGACGACACGACCGGTGTTGATTTGCAATTCATAACGTCCCACCCGCGTACCGGTGATCCACATCTGGCTGCGTCCAACCGCCATCCGAGTCAGGGTCGGCGTGTCGTAAGAGGCGACCTGTTCGGCGATGCGAGAAACTTGTTGCCGTTCAGCGGTGGGTTCGATGTCGTAGACCGCAACTTGGCCTCGATCGGTGAGCACAATCATGCGTCGTTGCTGCAGTACTGGTGGAACCAGGACGTTTCCGGTTAAGCGAAACGGCGGCTGAGCAACGGTGAGGTTGCCGCCCTGTTCGTCCATCCGCAGAACATGCACTTGAGCGTAGTCCGCACCGGCGTTTTCAATTACAAACAAGTGACCTAACAGCGAAATCGGGGCTACCGCGACCGTGCCTTCTTCGTGACCGATGTAAAAGCTCTCCAAGCACTTGCCGGTACGCGAATCCAGTGCATAAAGGTTGCTATGATTGCCAGGGATATAGACCCGGCGAAGCTTGTCGTCCAAGCCGGCCGGTGTGGTCAGTGGTTGCGGCAGTTCGGCTACCCAGTTGGAATCGCCGGTTTCCGAATCCAGCGAAATCAGCCGGCCGGATTTGCCGGATATCAAAATTGAATCCTTGCCGGCGACCGGTTCGACGAAAGGTTCGTCAATCGAAGTCCGCCATTGAAGTTGGCCGTCTTCACCGCGGCAATTTCGAACTTCGTTGGTTTTGATGTCACTGAGCAGAACCGCGTCACCGTCTTCCAGTCGAATGGGCGTGTGATCTTCACCGTAGCCGGTGAATTGTCGCCATAACAAGCGACCGTCGAACGCCGAGAACGCAAACACGCTACCGCCGGCACGCAGGTAAAAGATGTCTCGTTCCAATCCGGCGATCGAATCGCCTTGCCGGGTGGTTAAGACGATCGATTTCAGTGAAACGTCTTGTTCGATTTCGGTGGTTGGTTCCGGCTTGTTGTTGGACAGCTTGACCAGCGTTTCTTGGATGTCACTGGCTTCTTGGATCAGGACGGTTAGGCGTTCATCGACCGCCAGTTCCGGAAAGTCACGCAGCAGCGACTTACGCTCGTCGTAGGCTTCCTTGGTGTTTTTGTCCTTCAGTGCCGCATGCATCGCCGCTTCGGTTTCGTCTAAGCGGATGTTCCGGTCGATGTCACGCTTGACCCGGTTGCGGGCTTCGGTGATTTGTAGCAAGCGTCCTTCTAATGTCGTCTTCATCGACGCAAGCATGTAGTTAGGATCGTCGATCAGCGTCCACTGTTCGTCCAGTTTGTCCAACAACGCTTGCTTTTCGGAAGTCACCGTCGCCTTACTTGCTTCTTCCGCTATGTTTTCAGCGATATCGACAAGCAGCCCCGCTAGGTTACCGCGTTCCTCGTTCATTGCCTCTTCATCGACAATGCCAGGCAGTTTCTCTTTCGCCAGATCCAACGCTTTGGTCGGGTCAGTCATTTGAGCACCACGATACAACTCGCACATCGTGATTCGCACTCGCGCCAATGACGAATATTGGTTCTCTTGTCCGAATGATGCGAGGAACGAGATGTACGAATCTTGGGCCGGTTGGTAGCTCTGGGAATCGTATTGTTTGTTCGCGATCGCGATCACGTCTTCGGCGCTCTGCTTGCCTAAGACGAAGGTGAAGAACACCGCGGCAAGCACCAAGAACAAAATGATGCCTACGTAGCCATAGACTTTGAACGAGTCCCAAGTCGATTTCTGCTCCGGTGGCTTGACTCGGGAATCAGGGCGTTTTCGGACGGGGCGTTCCGGAGTGGCTTGAACCGCTTCCGCCTCAACGGGCTCAGCTTCGGCCATCACCGGTTCCGCTTCCATAATTTCCTCTTCCGCCTCAACGATGTCAGCTTCATCGTCAAAGACCTCAACGACTTCTTCGGCCATGTCGTCGTCGATTAACTCCATCTCATCCATGTCGTCGACAATTTCAACGACTTCGCCTGCATCCCCGTAGTCATCGCTGCGAAGTTCGCCAATCAGCTTGGACGCTTGAAACTTGGTCAGTTGTCCGTTGTCGACCAGAAGTTTAGCAACCGCTTCGGGCGTCACGCGGGCACCACCTTCAGACAATTGTTGCCGAAGCGCTTCGATGATTTCTTGGTCGAGTAGACCGCGGCGTTCCAAGCGGTCGATCAGTTCGTTAGCAAGCATATGGGGCAGAGATGAGAAGCAAGGAGCGTGGAATAGGGGGCGTTGAGATGAGACTCGAAAAGCAGAAAGCGGGAGTGAACGCGTGAAACAAAAAAGCCGCAGGCAAGTTCACCTTGCTGGAAACTCAATCAAAGCCGTCAACTTCGGTGACTTGGATTTGGGCGAAGCCGGCAATGGTTCCTGCGTCCATTGCATCTACGAGCTTTTGAAGCTTAGCGTTCTCGTGAACGCGAACTTCTAGTTTCATCGTGTCAGCGTCATTGCCGAGGGCTTCTTTAAGTGTGGTTACTAGGTTCTGTTTGCCAATCGGTTCGCGTTCCCAGTCGGGGCAAAGAACCAAAAAAGCGCCGGTTTCATCTACTTCCAGGCCAACCGGCGTTAGCTCAGGAAGATCTATGTCGGTCGGGGACGTCGACGCTTGGTCCGAAGTGTGACGAGGTATTTGGATCGATTTCTGCAGCGAGAAACTGGCCGTGACCATAAAAAAGATGAGCAGTAAAAACGTCACGTCGACCATTGGCGTCATGTCCAAATCGCCGCCATCGCGAGCCACATGAGGTGGGAAAGTCGGGGTTTGTTCGTCCGTACCGCGTCCTGAATTGTTAACCGTATCGGAATTGGATGCGGGAGCCACCGTTGCGACGCTTTCGGCAACGAGCGAATGATCAAAGTCATCGTAGTGCATTGTGAAAATCGCTAAACGGATGGAAACGAGAGTCGATCGCCAACACGGGTGATCTGGATAACAAGTGGGCAGGATTAGTGAGTTGGCTATGCAAACGGACTAATCATGAAAGCCGTGTTCAATCAAAGCCGTCGACTTCGGTGACTTGGATTTGGGCGAAGCCGGCGATGGTTCCTGCGTCCATGCCGTCAACGAGCATTTGCAGTTCAGCGTTCTCGTGGACTTTGATGTCGAGTTTCATTCCGTCGCGGTTGTCGCCGATGGCTTGCTTCAACGCCGTGATCAAGTTTTGTTTGCCAGGCGTTTCGCGTTCCCATTCGGCTGCTAAAACGAGGAAGGCACCGGACTCGTCGATTTCCAATTCGATTGGATCAAGCTCTTCGGTCTCTTCTTCCTGGTTGGACATACTCGGCAGGTCCGAGTTCTGCCGCGGCATCTGGATCGATTTCTGCAGACTGAAGCTGGCCGTGACCATGAAGAAGATCAGCAACAGGAACGTCACGTCCACCATCGGTGTCATGTCGAGTTCGCCGTCTTCTCGCTTCTTTCGCGGGGGGACGCCATCGTCCTCTTCTTCGTCGTCACGTGGACGCGGTGAGGGAGAAGGTTGCGTCGCCGTGGGAGAAGCCGTTCGCGCGGGTGCAGCCATAGCGGCAACCGCTACCGCCGCTGGAGCCTCGGCTGGCTCAGTCGCTTGGGCAACAACGGGCTGGGCTTCCACTGGTTCGGCTGCCACCACATCAGCAGTGACCACTTCGGCGACTGTTTCGACCTGGGGGATGGTCAGCGGTTGTTCGCACTTTGGGCAGCGAATAACGCGACCGGCCAACCGTTCGTTGACCTTCCGCTTCGCTCCGCAGTGCTCGCATTCGATTTTGATAGACATCGGCTATTTCGTTTGCTGGGTTATTTTTCTTTGACCGCGATGTACGTGAATTCCATGTCCTGGAATTCATCGCCGATGATCTTTTGGATGCGGGTTACCTGCGAAACCTTGACCGCGCCGTCGCCCAACAGCATGACTTGGTCTTTGTTCTTGCTGATCGATTTTTCCAGCTCGTTGGTGATGTACTCGACGATCTCGCTGGATTGGGCTTCTTCGTCGCTACTGAATTCGCTTTGGTCGCGTCGCTTCAGCACGACTTTGTCTTTGCCGACCGGTTCAATGAAAATAACCGCTGAGTCTTTTGCGGAAATCGCCAGCCCGTTTTCTGCGTCGGGGATGTTTCCGGTTTGAGTCGGGTCCATCTTCGAGGCCACCACAAAGAAGATCAGCAGCAGGAAAGTGATGTCGATCATCGGCGTGATGTCCATCTCTTCTTCTTCACGCTTCGCGCGTGGCGGCGCCAAGTCTTCTTCGTCGTTGTCGTCGTCGAGATGGGTGCTCATGTGGGAACGTTTGTCGTGATGGTGTGCTTGCGGGAAGGTCGGTCGACCGGATAACGCTGGAGAGTACGCTTTGGCAGTAAACGCATTTACTACGCGAACTACTCAGCCATGGTTGCCTCTTGAATCTCCTCTTCCTCAACCGCAACGGCCTGTGCGGCAGGTGCAGGAACCTGGCCCGACTCTTCCAAGCCAAGACCAACCTTGAAAGCTTCAAAGAACCGTACCAATCCCGAACCGACCAAGTCTTCCATCTTTGCAATCCGGATGTTGACGGTCGCGATCAAAATCATCAACGGAATCGCAATCGCCAAACCACTAGCGGTCGTGACCAGTGCGACTTGAATGTCACCGGCCAACAGCGACGGTTCGACCGATTCCGCGGTCGCAAGCGTCTTAAACGCCCCCATCATCCCGAAAACCGTTCCGAATAGCCCGATCATGGGGGCACTCTTGATCACCGTGCTGACCCAGCTCAAGCGGTATTCCAGATCGCTCATGACGTCACGTTGGAAACGGTCCATCATGATTTGTCGAGCACGGCGAAAACCTTCGCGGCGATTATCGATTGCCATGTGCATCATTTGCGGGATGGCCCGCGTGTCGCCTTCGCAGTACTGCTCAACACCTTCGAAGTCGGCGACCTTCAGCATTTGCTCGCAATCGTCCATGAATTCATCTTGTTGCTCTTCCGTTTTGAAACGCTTTTGAGCGACGCGGGTCCACACGATCACGATTTGGTAGAGCCCCCACAGAGCGACAATCGCCAGGGCACCGTACGTCGAGTTGGAAATCAGGGTGTAAAGGTCAGCGGCGGCAAAGAAAAACAAAGGTCGATTCCTGCTTCAGTGGTTGTTTAAGGTTGGGCGAGTTTAGGAGATGGAAGGTCGTCACTGAAGGACTACTTTCCCTTGCGGTAGCGTTGCTCAGTCACTTCGAATGCGTAACCGCTTCCAGAAGGCTTGCTCAAGAAAACCGTTTTCGCAATCTCGGTCACGCTTTTGTGACCTTTGGAGATCGCGTAATCCAATTCTGTACGAGCTAGGCGGTTTTCTAAGTCCGGTGGAATGAACTTCAAAATTTGGCGACCACTGGTGTTGATACCAGCCTGGGTCAAAAGCTGAATGTCGAATTGCTTCAGCGGGCTGGCGGTCGCCCACATGAAGTAGAGCCGCTTTTCGCTTTTGCTGTCGTTGTTGTGGCGTGATTTTGGACTGGTCGACAAATTAGTCGCATAGTCGACCCCCTGCACGCCGCCGATCGAACCCAATTCGATTTCATAGAAATCCAATTGCTGGGCGTAAGGCTTCAGGCCCTTGGACGTGAAGTTCAGTTGCCAGCGTTCGAACCGAGGCACGATGTCTTCCCCTTCGCCTTCGGGGCCTGGTGGGCGTGAATCGCCCTTGCCGGTGCCAGACGTGCTGGCCGTCGCGTTCGTGTTCATCGTGTCCAGGGAAGCAGCGACGCTGGAAACTGCTTCGGTGACCGCTTCAATCGTGTCTTGAAGGGTGGGTTCCATCAGTTCTTCGACTTCTTCAGCACCTGGTGGCTCGAAATCTCGTTCGAAACCTTCGGCGTTGTCCGCTCGTCCGGCTGCATTTTCGATAATCGGTTCGATCGGTTTGACGCGTTCGGGCATTCGCATGGTCAACCAGATGACAAACAGCATGAAAACGAAAACACCCAAGAACAAAATGACCGCCATAAAGAAGGAAGTCACAGCATCGAACGGGCTCGTCCGCAATTTTTCGCGTTCTTCGAGCCGTTTTCTTTGGATCGGGGTGAGATCGCTGTGTGGGTCCGCGCTGTCATGAACGCCGGATTCAGCCAATGCTACGCCGGAATTTAGCGAGGAATCGTGTTCTGGAGGAGCAGCCGTGCCCATAGTAAAAATGCGTTTTGAAAAGTTTTGAGCAGAATCGGGAAAAGATTGTTGCCGGGGCCGATTGACGCGAACCCACATGATAGCGTAGTTTTCTCCTCTGTTGAGCAGAAAAGCATTTGCAGGCGACTTCGATCGCTAACCTTTCGAGGAAATGCTTCACTTTGTTCAGGTTAGGTAGCTCAGTTGGTAGAGCACGGCCCTGAAAAGGCCGGTGTCGGCGGTTCGAGCCCGCCCCTAACCACTGTTGGCCATTGGAACGCTAAGTACGCAGTTCTGGCCCTTTCTCGGTTATTAACCGTCTCTCGAGCGATCGCCCCGCTAATTGCCGTGTTTCAGCGGCCCCATTGATATGGCCCCGGGCATCGGCGTGCACCTATTGGTAACACGACTCAATTTTTTCTGGGGTGATTTGCCCGCCCTTCAGGTTGTGACGATTTGCGCACGAAAAAAATTTGGTGCGAGAAGAAAATCAGCCACAATTCACTCAAAAATCTTTCTCGAGCGTGATTGCCCCACCGCTGGAAGCGATCAGAAAGCTGGATCGCCGAAGATTGAGCGAGATGCCTTCGCTGAGACGCCTAGCGAGGCGCTTTTGGGCGGAAGCTTGGCGAGTCGATCGTGTAGCCGTCGCCGGCTCCGGATTGGCTGCCTGAGTGGCGAGTTGGGCCCGGTTGAGACGAGCCGTGCATGTGCGGCGAATTCGCCTGGCCCGGTCCACTGTCGGATTGCCCGAAACCGCTCGTTCGAACCTGGAATTGCCCCGTGAATCGCTGGCGTAACGCTCCGCCGATCCACCGCCTGCCAAACGGTGTCAGCAGCAAAAAGCCCGTCGCATCGGTCAGAATGCCCGGGGTTAGCAACAATGCCGCCGCAAACGCGATCATCAGCCCATCCTGGATTTCCCGGCCCGGCATTCGGCCGTCCGCGATCGCCTGGCGAAAACGCTGGAATGCAGCAATGCCTTCGCGGCGGGCCAAAAAGGATCCGATTAACCCAGTCACGATCACGATGCTAAGCGTCGTCAGCCAGCTGGTCGCGTCGGCGAGACGCAGCAGCAGGATTAGTTCCACGAATGGAACGACGATAAAAAGGATCAACAGTCTGGCAAACATCTAATGAGCTCTCGCTAAATGTGGAGCAATCGCGTCGAGGCCGCCCTGGCGCCCGCTGCCTCATTTAATGGCAAATAGGGGGCATTGGAGTATTCGTTCAGGCGGCTGCCACCTTGGCACGGAATCACGCAAGGTTTCCCTTCGGTACGCACAAGACGCGAATCGCGTTCCACTCGGGGCTGGTTTTGGACGCCGCCCTGCGGTTTCTGCCAGATGGATTTAGCCGACGGTAGTCAGGACTCAGCCGCTCACCACCACCGAGCGGCTGAACGCAAAGCCACTCTAGCGAGTGGTGATCGTGGCGGCATGGTTCTAGAACTCGGCGCTGCCGGGGGTTCTTGGGAACGGGATAACGTCGCGTATATTCGTCATTCCAGTGACGTACTGGACTGCCCGCTCAAGGCCTAAGCCAAAGCCGGCGTGCGGCACGGTGCCGTAGCGACGTAGGTCGACGTACCACCAGTATTCGCTTTCATCCAATCCGGCTTCTTGCATCCGAGATGACAGCACGTCGAGGCGTTCTTCACGCTGGCTGCCGCCGATGATCTCGCCTACGCCCGGAACGAGGACATCCATCGCGGCAACGGTTTTGCCATCGTCGCTGACTCGCATGTAGAACGGTTTGATCGACGATGGGTAGTCCGTCAGGATCAAGGGGCCGCCGACAAGTCCGGTCAGGTACTTTTCGTGTTCAGCTTGTAAATCGGTGCCCCACTGCACCGGATACTCGAACTTCTCGCCGCATGTGGTCAGCTTTTCAACCGCATCGGTGTACGTCATGTGTTCGAACGACTTGTCGATGACCGCTTGGATTTGGGCGATCTTGCCCTTTTCGATCATGGAGTCAAAGAACGCCATGTCTTCGCTGCACTGGTTCAAGCAATCGGTGAAGATCCGTTTGAGGAACCGTTCGGCAAGCGCCATGTTGTCTTGCAGGTCGAAGAACGCAGCCTCCGGTTCGACCATCCAGAACTCAGCCAAGTGGCGGGATGTGTTGCTGTTTTCGGCGCGGAAGGTAGGGCCAAAGGTGTACACCCGTGACAGGGCCGATGCGTAGGTTTCGCCTTCGAGTTGGCCGCTGACGGTGAGCTGGGTTGGCTTGCCGAAAAAGTCGCGTGACGGATCGAGCGGTTTATCGCCAGTAGCGAGTTTTTCGAGGTCCACGGTTGTGACGCGGAACATTTCACCGGCACCCTCGCAATCACTGGCCGTGATGATGGGCGTGTGCAGGTAGTAGAAACCCTCTTCGTCGTAAAACCGGTGGATCGATTGGCTGATCCGGTTTCGAACTCGCATGACGGCACCAAGCGTGTTGGTCCGAGGACGCAGGTGTGCCCATTCCCGTAGCTTTTCGAATGAGTGCCGTTTCTTTTGCAACGGGTACGTTTCGCCATCGCACCAACCGATTACGCGAACGGCATCGGCGTGAAGTTCCGTCGCTTGGCCTTTCGCTGGTGACTCTTTCAGTTCACCGGAGACGACGACGGAGCAGCCCGCGGTCAGCTTTTGGATTTCGTCGGCGTAGTTGGCAAGTTCCGCGGGGGCGACGACCTGCAGGTTGCCTAAGCATGTCCCATCGTTAATTTCGATGAAGCTGAAGCCGCCTTTGGAGTCCCGCCGAGTGCGAACCCAACCGCGGACCTCGATGGATTGTGGAAGCGAGGAGGAATCCGTTTGTCGAGCGGTGTCGATCGTGATCCAGTCCATGGGAGCTATTCTTTGCCAATCAACGAATGAGCCGAACCAAGCCACTTAGGTGACGGTTCGGCTCGGGGTGAGGATGTGTTGCATTCGTAAGCTTCGGTAGGCCATTGTCGACGATGCCAGACTTTCGCGGGTGAAAGTCTGGCATGGATTCGCAATTTTGGTCAGCCCAAAGCAATCGGCGATCTCGACTAGCCGCGAAGGTTTCGCAGCACGGTTGGAAGGATCCCGCCGTTCTTGTAGTACTGAAGTTCGACCGGGGTGTCGATCCGGACTCGGCACTGGAATTCGACCTTCTCGCCGCTCGCCTTGGTGGCAACCACCTTGGTTAACGATCGTGGTTCCAGGTCGTTGGAAAGGCCTTCGATGTCGAAGGTTTCTTCTCCGTCCAAGCCCAGTGATTCCCACGTGGCACCATCGGTGAATTCCAGCGGAAGCACGCCCATGCCGACCAAGTTGCTGCGATGGATCCGTTCAAAGCTGGCTGTGATCACCGCTTTAACGCCCAGCATCATGGTGCCCTTGGCGGCCCAGTCACGGCTTGATCCGGTACCGTATTCGGTTCCGGCCAGGACGACCAATGGCACGCCTTCTTCTTGGTACTTCATCGATGCATCGTAGATGCTCATCGCTTCGCCGCCGGGCAGGTGGCGGGTCACGCCGCCTTCGGTGCCGGGGGCCAATTGGTTGCGGATGCGAATGTTGGCGAACGTTCCGCGGACCATGATTCGGTCGTTCCCGCGGCGTGAACCAAACGAGTTGAAGTCACGCACGTCGACGCCATTGGCTTGCAGATATTTTCCAGCAGGCCCGTCCGTTGCGATCGCACCGGCTGGCGAAATGTGGTCCGTCGTGACGCTGTCGCCAAGCAAAGCGAGCACGCGAGCACCGCGGATCGGAGCGATGTCGGGAACTGCTTCGCCGGTCACATGATCCAGGAACGGTGGGTGATGGATGTAGGTGCTGTTGTCGTCCCAAGGGAACAGACCGCCACCGGAAATTTCAATCGCGTTCCAAAGCTCGTTGCCCTTCACGGCCGCTTCGTATTCGTTGGTGAACATTTCCGGCTTGATGCAAGTCGCGATGGTCTCGCGGATCTCTTCGGCGGTTGGCCAAATTTCTTTCAGGAACACATCTTTCCCGTTTTGGTCTTGGCCTAGTGGCTCGGTGACTAAGTCGATGTCGGTCGTGCCTGCCAAGGCGTAGGCCACCACAAGCGGTGGGCTGGCCAGGTAGTTTGCCTTGGTCAGCGGATTGACTCGGCCTTCGAAGTTTCGGTTGCCTGACAAGACCGCCGATGCGATCAGGTCGCCTTCCTTGATGGCGTTGGCAACCGGTTCGGGCAACGGTCCGGAGTTGCCGATACAGGTCGTGCACCCATATCCAACGGTGTTGAAACCTAATTTGTCTAGCGACTCGGTCAAGCCAGCCCGGTTCAGGTAATCGGTCACGACGCGTGAACCCGGAGCCAACGACGTTTTCACGTGAACAGGAACCTTCAGGCCTCGTTCAGCAGCACGCTTGGCGACCAGGCCGGCACCGATCATCACTGATGGGTTCGATGTGTTGGTGCAGGACGTGATCGCGGCAATTACGACGGCTCCGTGCGTGATTTCCGTCGTGTTGTCTTTGTTGACGACCTTGGCGGTCTTGCTCAAATCGGTCGTTGGCAGACCGAAGCCGGTTTTTCCTACCGGAGCGGTCAGCGATTCGTTGAACGACGCCTTCATGTTTTTCAAGGCGATACGATCTTGTGGCCGCTTCGGTCCCGCCAAGCTAGGCTCGACCGTCGATAGGTCCAGCGACAAGGTCTTGGTGTAGTTCAGCGTCGGGCCGTCATCGAGACGGAACAGGCCTTGTTCTTTGCAGTAACGCTCAACCAGTTCGACGTTTTCTTTGGTACGTCCGGTTTGACGCATGTATTGCAGCGTCACATCATCGACAGGGAAGAAGCCCATGGTGGCACCGTATTCTGGAGCCATGTTGGCGATCGTGGCTCGGTCGGCGACGCTCATCGCGTTCATGCCCTTGCCGAAGAATTCGACAAATTTGCCCACCACGCCTTCTTCGCGAAGGATCTCAACAACACGCAACACCATGTCGGTGGCGGTCGCCCCGGCTGGGATTTCACCTGTCAATTCAAAGCCGATGACTTCCGGCATCAGCATGTACAGGGGTTGGCCGAGCATGTTCGCTTCGGCTTCGATCCCGCCGACGCCCCAGCCCAATACGCCTAAACCATTGATCATGGTGGTGTGCGAGTCGGTGCCGACGAGCGTATCGGGACAGGCCACAGGACCCTTTTCGTCTTGAGTCAGTGCAACGACGCGGGCCAAGTATTCCAAGTTGACTTGGTGAACGATCCCGACGTTCGGCGGCACAACGGTGAAGTTGTCGAACGCTTGTTGACCCCAACGCAGGAACTCATAACGTTCTTTATTGCGTTTGAATTCGATATCGACGTTCTGGATCAAAGCTCCTTCGCTGCCGAAGAAATCGACTTGAACCGAGTGATCGATCACCAGATCCACCGGGATCAGCGGGTTGATCTTGGTGACATCGCCGCCGATTCGTTCCATCGCCGAACGCATTGCGGCCAAGTCGACGACGGCAGGGACACCGGTGAAGTCTTGCAGAACGACTCGGTAAGGTTTGAAGGGCACCTCGTGCGGTTTCACGTCGGTGGCTTGCCAGCCCGCCAGGTTCTTGACGTCATCTTGCGAAATTTGGAAGTCATCACAATTTCGCAGGACAGCTTCAAGCAAAACACGGATCGAGAACGGCAGACGATCGATCTGACCAAACCCTTGCTTTTGCAACGCTTCCAGGCGGTAGAGGGCGGCTTTCCCCGAACCGGTTTCGAATTGATCGCGTGCGCCAAATAGATCCGCAGCCATGGCTAGTTTCCCTAAGTTGAATGACAATGAACGACTCTGATGGGTCGCGGTAGTTTAACAACGATCGGTATCATTGTCTTTGGGCCGCGCTGCCACTTTTCAGGCCGCCAGTACTGTTGAATCCAATACTTGTCGACCATTCACTCCTTCGTTCTCCAGCGTGTCATGACCGAGCGAGACACTTTCACCGCCTATAACGCCGCAACAGGGCTTCCATTGCCCGATATTTTTTGCGAGGCGACTGACGCGGACATCGACAACGCGGCCCGTTCCGCCGAAGTGGCGTGCGAATGGCTGCGGAATTGCCCACCGCAACGACGTGGCGACTTCCTGCGAGCGGTGGCGGCGAAGATGCGGCAGCGTGAGACGGAGATCCTTGACCGGTGTGAGCTGGAGACTGGCTACCTGCCCGAGCGGGTGCGAGGCGAGTTCGTCCGCGCGACCGGTCAACTGAATTTATTTGCGGGGCTCGCCGAGGAATCAGTCTGGGACGTGCGTCAATTCGACTCAGGCAACCCCGGTCGAGAACCGATCCCCAAGCCGGAGATGCGGCGGCGGATGATCCCGGTTGGCCCCGTCGCGGTATTCGGTGCCTGCAATTTCCCGCTGGCGATCAGTGTTGTCGGGAACGATTTCGTCGCCGCGATCGCCGTTGGATGTCCGGTCATCGTCAAGTCGCACCCCTCGCATCCAGGCACGTGTGAATTGTTGGGAGCAGTCGTTCGTGAAGTCATCGCAGATATGGAGTTCCCCGAAGGCGTGTTCACGCTGTTGCACGGGCGCCGTCCAGAAACCTCGGTTGCCCTTGTGCAGCATCCCAGCATCGCAGCGGTCGGATTCACAGGCAGCCCCGTCGGCGGGCGAGCACTGGCGGAAGCCTGTTTGAAGCGAGAACGTCCGATTCCGCTGTTTGCCGAACTGGGCAGCACCAATCCGGTCTTCCTGGCACCCGTCGCGGTTAATCGCCGATGTGAAAGCATCGCTAGCGGATTCACATCGTCTTTGCGGTTCGGCAATGGGCACATGTGCACCAAGCCCGGCGTCGTGGTTATGCTCGATCGTCAAGCGGATATATTCATCGAAGCAGTAATGGGCGTCATTAGCGAGACCGGACCGATGCCCATGTTGAGTGCGAGCATCGCGGCCGCATTCGACCAAGGCGTGGCGAAGTTGGATCAGACACCCAACGTGGAGCAACTTTATGGTTCACTCGGGATGGAAGTTGCAGTACCTGATTCAAATCCAAAATCAATCGGGCCGTGGCATCGTGACGCTCATTGGTACGCAACCGATGCGGTTACCGCAGTTGAACAGGATTTGCTGCACTGCGAAACGTTCGGCCCTACCTCGCTGTTGATTCGATGTGCTGACGAAGAACAAATGCTGTATGTCGCCCGGCAGTTCCAAGGTTCCTTGACGACAACACTACACGCTGATCCGCAGGACACGGACTTCCAAGCCAAGTGGCTTGCGATCGCCGAACGATTTGCCGGGCGAATCATTTACAACGGCTGGCCGACTGGCATGGAAATCGGTGCAGCAACCCACCACGGCGGTCCGTACCCGGCGAGCCTGGATGGCCGCAGCACCTCGGTCGGCTACGCCAGTCTGGAGCGTTTCATCCGACCGGTGTGTTACCAAGGTTGGCCGGAAGTGGCTTTGTAGCTAGCGACGCTAGGATCGTTGTCTTGGTCACCAGGTGACTCCGCGTCAGATTCTTTTGGTCCAGCAGAAAGATGTTCGGAATGCAGCCAACCATTCCCGGTTGTGATTCTGCCGGATGATGTCGTTTCTCGATTTGGCGATGGTCTTGTATTTGAGTTATCAAATTCGAATCGAAGAAAAGTGTCGCTCGGTTCTCCGAACCGAACGCGTGAACCTGTTTATCCGTTGGGCTTCGGGATCGATAGGGTGAGTCACGACGAGTTTTGCCGGTCGTAAGCAGTTGGTTAGCGTATTCCAGGCTTTCGCTATCAGCTTGGAAAGCTGAGCGACATTAAAGCTGAGTGACATTATTGCCGCCCGAATTTCCGAGCTTAAAAAGTTGAGCGACACTGTCGCTCGGTTCTCCGAACCGATAGCGCGAAGCTGTTACCCGTCGGTTCTCAAAGACAAACGCGAACCCAATCGGACAATTAGCACCCGCGAACACTCTTGCCCTAGAAACGCCCATCAGAAAATCGGTAGTGGTAACGCCCCTCCGCGATCCCCCCCTTCTCCGGATTTTCGCGAATGTAGTTTCGCAGATACTGCAATTGCTCCGCACTCCGCACAAGATGATCAAACGGTTCGGGAAACCACAACAAGCCGCTCCTCCCTATCAACTTGTTGATCTGTCTCGCCGAGTATCTCATCCATCCACCGGGTTGCGATTTGGCGATTTCGGATGTCTTGAACGCGACCAAGCAATGAACGTGGTTTGGCATGATCACAAAATCACCGAGCCAATAGCGATCACCATGAAATTTGGCCAGTGATTTCGCAACTTCCAGCGAAGCGATCGGATTGGCAAGTTCGCATGCACCAAGACATGTGTCCAACATGGTTTCCCGTTGTTGCGAGAAATGTTTGTCAAACTTCCGTTGTTCGTCGAGAGAGAGTTCTTGGGAGCCAGCTTTCCAGTCCCGATCGACGTGAACTCCGTGACGCTGCAGAAAGTCGATTCGTTCTCGATGCCAAGTCTGAATAACCGATGCGGGGATTGAATCGTTCAGCCGCATAGTGAGGAAACAAATCGCAGCCGGTTGGTGTCGATGCGGGCGTGTGCGATCCCATTGGTCGAAGTCGGCGTTCGGATCGAATAGTTCACAAGATGAATCCATGGTGGATCCTAGGCAAACGAAGTCGAGCGGGTCGAAGGTCGCGTTGTGTAAGCGGACGCTATCAGCTTGGAAAGCTGAGCGACACTAAAACAGAGCGACATTAAAGCTGAGTCACATTATTGTCGCTCGAAACAACGAGCTTGGAAAGCTGGGCGTATTGTCGCTCGGTTCTCCGAACCGACAGCGTGAACCTGTTACACGTTGGTTCTCCGAACCGATAGCGCGAATTCGTCACAACTCTGACCCTAGTTTTTGGAGGCATCTCACTGGTGAATCCAGAAACGGATGAAACGAGCAGCTCGACGACTTAGTAATAAATTTCATTCTCACACTTGCGTCGAACCGGTCCACTGGCCACACTCTTTGAGACTGATTCGCAATAGGGTCAGTCTGTCGACGACGCAGCAAGCAACGGGCCATCTTGTGCCCTCCAGCCAGCCACGCTCGATCCCGTCTCGAAAATTGTTTTTTCGAGATTGATCTATCTTCCGTGTGCCCTTTCGCTGGAGCCTTCCATGAAGTGCTTGTATGTATGCATGTCCGCGTTCAATTCCCCTATCGCCCTAACTCGTTTGGGTCTGGCTGTTGTCAGTCCGTCCGCGGTTTGCTTCTCAAATCAAAAACGTTCATCGCGGCGAGCATCCGGGGCTCGTCCAACTAACCGGTCCGCGTTCACGCTTGTTGAATTGTTGGTGGTGATCGCGATCATCGGCGTTCTGGTTGGGCTGCTTCTGCCCGCCGTCCAATCCGCTCGTGAAGCGGCACGTCGGATGTCGTGCAGTAACAACCTCAAGCAAGTTGGGCTCGCACTGCACAACTATCACGGCAGCTTCAACAAGTTCCCCGAGGGCTCACGACTGAGCAACTTCATCGGTCCACTAGCCGCTGTGTTGCCGTATCTGGAACAAGACAACACGTATTCGCAGTTTGACTTCAGTAAGTCTTACTCGGACCCGTACAACCAAGAAGTTGCCGCTCAACAGATCCAGACTTATCTGTGCCCATCCATGCCGTTGCCCCGTTTGGTGCCCGATACTAGCAACGGCGAAACCGGTGGCCCGTCAAGCTATTTAGCCTGTGAAGGCACAGGTTCTTACATGCCAAAGAATGATGGCATGTTTGGTTTGAACTGGACCGCTTACGGATACAACAACCCCGCCACGGGCTTCCGCGATCTGACCGACGGAACCAGCATGACGTTGGCGTTCAGCGAAACAACCTACGACATGGTTGACTATTTGTGGACTCCACCGGCCGCCTCGGCGGGCAGTGTGAAATGGGGAACGGCACGTTGGGTCGTGGGATATCCTGTTGTTTCACTTGGGACAACACAAAAAGAATTGAATGTTCACACGGCGGCCAATAACGGTGGCTTTCAAAGCATGCACCCCGGTGGTGTTCACATGCTCTTTGGTGACGGCAGCGTCCGTTTTGCTTCTGAATTTGTTGATCGTGAGTTGCTGAATTCTTTGGCGACCCGCAACGGTCATGAAGTGGTGGAGAACGCGCCGTGAGGATTGGACTTCGAACAACTTGTTGCATCGTTGCTTTTATGATGGCATCATCGATGTCTGGTGGATGTGACCAAAAAACAACGTTGGAGCGTATTCCAGTCGCGGGTGAAGTTACATTGGATGGGAAACCCATTTCTTCGGCGATGATCCGATTCATTGGCGAAGAACGCAGCGGCGATGCCACGGGTGTTGTCGTGGATGGAAAGTTCCAAATGGCTCCAGAACAGGGAGTGAAACCGGGGCATTATGACGTGGTTGTGATGCCAGACGTTCCTGAATTGCCGCAAGCGATTAAGGCGATCCAGTCTGGTGAACGCGACCCACTGAAAAGTCGCACTGTGCCCGCTCGCTACCAGCGTGCGGGAGTACTGCAAGCGACAGTCGATCCCGAAACGGATAACCAATTTCTCTTTGAGCTAACGACTCGCTGATCAACGAAACAACTTACCTCGTATCTTGCGAGTATTCAGACCGCGACTGCGTCGGTCTGTTCATCTTTAAACACCTATTAGCAAAATCGATCATGAATATCAGTAAACGCCATTTCAAAACAACGACCGCGGCGACTTTCGTGCTGCTTTGGGCGAATGTGGCAACCGCTCATTTCCCCTGGCTTGCGACCGATGACGATGGTGGCGTCATCATGTGGTTCGGTGAGACGCCGGACGACCGCACCTATCCGATGCCCGAGTCGATCCAAACGATTCAGTTGATGACCGAGGGTTCAAGCGAAGCCATCGCGACGACTCCAGTGAACAACGACGCCCTGGTTGGTCTACAATGCAAGACGCCTATCGATCCGAAGTCGGAGATCTCTGGATCGGTAACTTACGGCCTCTATCACGGAACAAAATTGTCCTACCACGTCGAACACCTTCCACAATCCAACCCAGACGATTGGCCGACGAAGCCGCGTGAGAATGCTGCGTTGCAAACCATCATTCGCGCCGACGAGCAAGGTGGCGTGGAAGTCACGGTGTTGCACGAAGATAAACCTTTGGCCGCTACGAAGGTTTCGCTGTATTGCGAAGAGGGACACGAGGAGGCTGCTCGCGAAACCGACGATAACGGCATCGTTCGGTTCAAAGCGGATGAGTTAGAAAAAGGGTTGAACGCGGTTGTCGTAGGCATGACCAACAAGGATGCTTCCGGAACTCACCGAGGGGAAGCCTACGGCAGCACCACGGATTACCTAACGGCTACGTTCCGTATCTCTGCGTCGGACAAGACGACGTCGGCGGAAACTGAACCGACCGAAACCAAGCCAGCCGAGCCACAAATCATTCCCAACAGTTCGGCATCGATCGTGCCTTCGGATTTGCCGGATCTTCCCGAGGAATTGACTAGCTTCGGCGCAGCCATCGCGGGCAACGGGTTGTTCGTTTATGGCGGCCATACCGGCGGCGCACACTTGTATTCGAAGGCTGAACAATCCAACCGTTTCTGGATGTTGGAGCTGACCGCAGGAAGTAACGGCGAGTGGAAACAGCTTCCCTCCGGTCCGTCGCTACAAGGTCTGGCACTCGTCGCTCATGGTGATGACGTCATCCGTATTGGCGGGTTCACGGCAATGAACGAAGAGGGTGAGGAGCAAGATCTGCAATCGCAAACTTCGGTTGCTCGCTTTAGCCCTGAAACCAACCAATGGACGAAGCTAGCCGATCTGCCCGAGCCTCGATCGTCGTTAGATGCGGCTGTGTTGGGCAATACCGCGTATGTTTTCGGCGGTTGGAGTTTGCAGGGTGAAAGTGACGATAGCCAATGGCATCAGACGGCTTGGTTGTTGGATTTGAATGATGCAGACGCCGCTTGGCAACCGCTCGCTGAGCCACCGTTTCAACGTCGAGCGATCAGCGTTGCGGCTCATCACGACAAGCTGTTCGTCGTCGGCGGAATGGGGCCTGAAGATGGGCCGACCACTCGAGTCGATATCTACGATCCGAAGACAGACTCGTGGAGTATGGGACCTGCGTTGCCTGGCAAACCGATGTCTGGATTCGGGACCGCTTCCTTTGCCACCGGAGGCAAGCTTTACGTCACCGCGATGGACGGCTTTGTGCATCAACTGAGTGATGATGGATCGCAGTGGAAAACGATCGCGCAAAGCGACCCGTCACGATTCTTCCACCGCATGCTGCCTCGAAATGAGAACGAGTTGTTGATGGTCGGCGGTGCCAACATGCAGATCGGCAAGTTCACCAATATTGATTCAATTCAATTAGGTCGATCTGAATAGGCATCCGCATGTGTGATAGCCTGGACGCGTCGTTGGCGCGGCTAGGTAACTGGCATCGATGCTAAGTTCTGACCCGGTGTCAGCGAAGTTATTATAGCGCCGAGTCGAAGCTTTCCGCGATGGTGATTTGAGTGTTCTCGAGCAATGTGCCGGTTTCGAATTGCACGTTCTTGATTGCAATCATGTACTCCGTCACGGCCAGGTAATACTTGGTTTGCGATTCGCTAAGTCGTCGCTGTGAATCGAGAAGTTGTTCCAGACTGATCGGCAGCCCGGCTTCGCGGTTTGCGTCCAGTGCGTCCAATGCATCGCGAGCGGCGAGGTATCGGTTCATGCTGGTTTCGGCCAATGCGAACGCTCGATCCGTCTCCGCGACCGTACTCAGCAAGTCATGCAGAATCTGACGCTGTTGTTCGTGAAGGACGGCTTCGTCGCGAGCGATTTGTAGCTTTGCATGCTGGACGGCGGCGTGTGCTTGTCGGTAGCCGACGGGCATCTTGAATTCCAGCGCCGCTTCGTATTCTTGGTAGTTGAACGAGCCCAGTTCCTGCAATGCACTGTCCGACCCAGCCAGATCTTTCCCCAAGCCGCGAACCCGATAGATCGAGATCAAATCGAGTGTCGGCAACAGGAAGTTCTTAGCGGCAAGCAGCTCCATCTTTCGCCGCTGGATCAACAATCGCTGCTGTTGTAGTTCCGCTCGCATCCGTACCGCTTCGACACTCAATGAGTCGGTATCAAAGACAACCGGTGCGGTCATCGGTTCGTCGCTGGGACGCAAAAGATCGGCTTCGGTGACTGGCAATCCAATCAACAGTCGCAACCGTCGCTCGGTTGCCAGGACGCCGCCAATTCCCGAGAACGTGCCTCCTGAAGATGAGTTGTTGGTCTGGGTTCGCCCGACCAGCTTGCCCGCTACGGCATCCTGATATTCGGACTTGAACCGATAGTACTGTTCCCGGGCCAATGCTTCGGCCGATCCGCCCCGTCGGTTGGCTGTTTTTTGGGCGTCGTAGCTCTGCCACGTTTTGCGGGCTCGTTCCAGTGCTTCGCTACGTGCGTCTGCGTCTCGATACGCGTATGCCAAATCCCAATAGGCGTTGATCACATTGCTGACATAATTGCGGGCGTCCTCGCGAAACTCGGCGACCGAGATATCGTTGTTGGCTTTGGCAATCAAGACGCCGCTATAGACGCCGGGAAGTGCTGCCGGTCCGGCAATACGATTGAATGTCAGCCCGCCCCCACGCAAGAGAGGTTGACGGAGTTCGGCATGCCACTGGGACTGCCAAGCACTGGGGGTCAGGTTTCCGGTCGCGTTGTTCGCGTCGTAATCGGTGATGCTGCGCACGGCAATTTGTGCACCGGTGGCGGTCCGCTTACTGACCTGCATCACGTAGTCATGCGTGTCCTGTTGAAACGCATTGGCACCACCGCCGAAGAAGCGGTTATTGAATTGCCGGTCGTTGTTTTGCCATTTTCCAAGAGCATAGATCTGCGCGTCGAAAGCGGACAACGCCGCTTCGATACCGGCTTGCGGATCGGTTTGAACCAGCGATAACGCCTCGTCGGTCGCCAGTTGATCCGGCGCACGCAGAACCGTCGCGTTGAGGTCGCGCAGCACCCGCGAGTTCGTCATCGCGATGCGAATCGTTTCGGCGAGCGTCAGGTCGCGATAGGTCGCGTTTTGAAGTGACTCGGCGTCGCGAATTGTGATCGGAGGAACCGGCACGACGGGCAGTTCGGTCGGCGGCGCACCAGCGTCAACGCGAGACATGATCGCATCCACCGCGGCGGTTCGATTGCCCACGGTTTCAGGCACGCTCGACCAAAAGGGAGACCTTGCCGCTCCGCATCCGATCATGCTTGAAATGGCGATCAAAACCATGCCGGTTACCAGCGACCATGTCGCAATGAACATCCACGCCGATCCCAGCAACCCCGTCGAGCGACGGCGTCGGGACAGCGAAACACGACACTCTTCGGACGCTTCAAGTGAAACGCAGGGAACGCCGTCTCGGTCGGTGGTGGATGGAAGTGGTGGCAACACGAGCTTTAGAATCGGTATGGATTCTGCGGACGTGACAATCCGCAATCTCGCTTTGTTTCGTCGCACCGGTACAAAGGTATCCACCAAAATTTCGCGAAAACCACTCGTTGGGCAGTTTCCCGCACTCCGTTTCACGAAGCCACACCAGTGCCGGGCTCACGCTTACGCCCTATTTAGCGGTTAAGAAACGTGTTTATTGCCCGGTCAAATTCATAGTCAGTGTGCTGGCTGGCCAAAGTAGCACCCGGCCATCCCGCCCTGCGGTGACCATCACATCACCACTGGGGTTGATGTTCACCGAGGTGACCCCATCCTGATGCCCGACCAATTCCAGCAACTCGCGACCACGGGTGGGATCGGTTGGGTCGAGCGGATCCCAAACCCGCACACTTCGATCTTGGCTGCCCGTGAACAAACGCAGGTTCTTGTTTTCCATGCTGCCAAACAATGCAACGCTTTGAATCGTCTCGGCGTGACCCTGGCACACAACAGGAGGAGCATCCTCGCCGACGGACCAAAGTCGGGCCAAGCGATCGGCGCCCGCGACAGCAACGTATTTGCCGTCGGCGGAAAAACATCCTGCTCGTACCGAGCCAACAGCCGGATCGTTCAGTAGCATGCGAGAATTGCCGGACTGCAAGTCGCCGATGACCACTTCGCCCAAATTCGTAGTGGCAAGCAGCAGGCGTCCGTCATGTGAGACCGATAGGGACAGAGGTCGACCGGTCGTCGGTAGGTTTTTCAGCAATGGTAATTCGGTGAACTTCCACGTTGAGTGATCCAGTTGCCACGTTCGGATCTTGCCGTCGTCGCCACCGGAAACGAACGTGCTCAAGTTTGGATCATCAACAACGGATGTTGGCAAGAACGCCAGCGAGCGAACGATGCCTTCGTGGGGCGTCTCCAGTTTGGTGATTGCCTTGCCCGTTTGTGCGTCCCAGATCTTGATGCTGCGGCTACCGGTTGCAATCAGCTTGCCGTCTGGTGAAAACGCGGCGACGGTGAGAGCCCCGTGAGATCGATAGCTCTTCGCTAACGAACCGGTTCGTGTATTCCAGCAAAATGCTGAGCTGCCATGCAAGGTGATCAGTTCGTCGCGCTGGGTGAGCACGACGCTGGAAACATCGCCGATTCGATGGGGCAAGCCAAACGCAAGCGTTCGTTGGGCTGAGGCAAGGTCCTCGCCAAGCTTCCAGACTTCCGCCCGGCTACCAGCCTCACCCGATGGTGTCATCGAGAGCACCGCTTCACGCGACGACGGCGAGAATTGCACTGCACTGATGCCTGGACGACCGCCACCAAGTGTGCGATCACCCGACTTTACGGTCAGTGTTGTCAGGGTTCGTGAATTGAGAGCGTTGGGTGATTCGGGGGATGATGTTTGGGAACGCGGTCCAGGTCGAGTATCGGTGAGGTTCCAAAGCGTTGCACTGTGAACGGTGCTGCCGACCTTTTGCAGTTCCGATAGCGTCAAGGCTTGCGATCCATCATCCGATATCTGAACCTGGGTCACGAACCCTTGGTGATCCAGTTGCCGAACAATCTCTCGTTTGTCTAAGTCCACTTGGCTCAAGCGTTCGTCGTCCGCAGCCAACCAAATCGACTTTTGATCCGGAGCGAAAGCTGCATCATTGATTCTTGTGCCTCGCAAAAGATCAATGGGAGCTCCGATCGGTTGACCGGTGGCAACGTCCCACAAGATGACCCGTCCAGCTCGGTCTCCCGTGACGGCGAGTTGTCCATCGCCAGACAACGCAACCGAGGCCACGGTTTCTTCGTGTCCTTTCAAGCGATGTATCAATCGCGAGCGACGAGTTTTAGGATCCCAGGACCAGATCATCGCACTGGTTCCGACCGTGCTGGATCCGGTCAACATCCACATGGGGCCGCTGGAATCTCCGTCACCTGCCGTTCCACGAGAGTCCGGTTTTCCACGAGGGCTCACTTGCCCTCGAGTGTCAGGTGCGATTGCCAGAATGTTATTCAGTCCGGTGCCTGCGACGGTACCGACTTCTGTGCCCTGCGCGATGTCCCAAATGCGGATGATGGAATCCGCACCACCCACAAACAGATACTTCCGATTCGCATCCGCCTTCATCGACATCGCTCGGAACGGACTGCCCTCTTGAAGTTGGTTTTGAGGCTGTGGAGCTGTCCACTGGCTATCACCTACATCCGGAATCAGCTTGGCGGTTACCTTGTAGCTCGACTCCAGGGGATTTAGTGCAAGTACCTTGGCGGTCCGGTCACGACTGGCCGTGACCAGATTTTGACCATCGGTCGACAGAGCAGCAGACCAAATTTCGTCGTCATGAATCGGCGTGCCGACATCAGCAGTGCTTTTGGCGGTTCCTGGCAAGTTAATGTTCGAAACGGGATTGGGAGGAGTCGGTTTCGCAGAGTTGTTTTGTGATGAATTGGCGGTGGACCACAACCGAGCGGATTGGTCAGCACTAACGGAAAGGACTTTCGGTGAATCCAATTGGGTTTTGCTTGGCAGCCAAACTGCGTCCCAAACCGGTCCGCCGTGGCCTCGGAGTTGTTTGGTGCGAACCCAATCATTGTTGCCGGTGGTAGTGTTCCTCCAAATGTTCACCAGATAGTCGTCGGCGCAGGTCAGTAGTGATTGACCGTCGGGCGAGAATCGTAGGTTGCGTACCGAGGAAGCATGTGCAGGATTGGTTTGAGAAGGATCGTCACGGCTGATCGAACCGAGTGACTTGGCCGCTTTGGATCGGGTGGTGGATGCATTGCTGGTGGGACGTTCGCCCGATGCGATCGCCTGCACCGCGCGGCGGACCGTACTCTCGGTTTCCCGTGGTTCTAATTCGGCTACCGTCCATATCTTTACCTCGCCACTCGCTTCCCCGGTGGCCACCAATGCACCGTTAGGGGAAAGCTGAACACTGGTCAAAGCCGAGTCGAAACCGTCCAAGACGCCAACGCGTTCAAACTGTGTGGGAATCGATTGTTTTGATTTCCATAAAACGACATGCCCGACTCCGCGTTCGCTAACCGCGGCGGCGATCAGGGTGGAGTCCTTGGTCTGAATGGCACAAACATCTACCACCGGAGCGATATGCCAAAGCTTCTCGGCAACTTCCGAATTGGCAGATTGTGGATTAGCCGACGACGGCTTGCTGCCGCGACCGTCAATTGAATCCAGGTTCCAAATGCGAACGGTGCGGTCTTTCGATGATGACACCACGAACCGATCGCCAACCGCTTGCAATGCGGTGATTTCATCACTGTGGCCACGCAGGACGGTATTGGACGCCCCGAACTCTAGGCTTGCGAGTTTATCAATCTCAGGGAGCAGATGAATGTTCCCCTGTACGTCGCCAATCAATGCGCCGGAGTTGTTGTTGCCGATCGCGATTGCGGTCGCGTTCGTGTCAGAGAATCGTTTGTCCGTTGGACCGATTTGAAGTGAGTCGGTATCGGCATCGACCTGTAGTGCTGCGATCGTTCCATCGGCCATGCGGACCAGTCCGGTTGGTTGATTACCTGTGCGGGGACTTGGTAAAGCGACCTGGACCAGGGACGCGGATGCTGAAGCGGTTGCAGATGCCTGGTTGGCAAGGGAAGAAAGATAGCGGAGTTCCCAAGGCATTTCGCTTGCTGGCTTGTCCAGTGACATTTCCTGGATCAGCCGACGAGCCTCGCTGAATTCATTGCGATCAATTCTTGCTTTGGTGAGTCCGATCTTGGAAACATACGACTCATATTCAGCTCGGGATTGAGCCAGCAAGGCTTCTAGTTCGCTTGCTTGTGCTGCCTTGGATTGGCGTTTTGCTTCTTCTGCGTTTTCTTTGGCTAGTTTTTCATTTTTCTCAGCTTTTTCTTGGCTCAATTGCGCTTCGATTTCACTCAGACGGGCTTCTTCCGCTTTCAGTTCCGCGAGTTTGCGACTAGCGATTGCCTTTTCGGCGTTCTCGTCAGCGCGGGCTCGCTGTTCGATCGCGTTTTCAGCTTCGCGTTTGGCTTCCAATGCGTTGCTCGCCGCACGACCCCGTTCGAGATCGATTTTGTAGATCGCGGCACTGCCACCAATCAGGATGAAAGCGAGCAAGGCAGCAGCGGTTCGTTTGAGAAGAACGAATCGCGATTCGCGTTGCCGCCGAAGTCGCAACGCTTCTTTCAAACGGGCCAGCAGTTCCGCGTGATCGGGCTCACTTTCATCGAGGAGTGTTAAGCCGAGATCGTAATCGGTGTTGGCGTAAGCGGCTTCGGCATGATTGATGCGATTTTGATGCAGCCCATCGATAGCGGCTTGGTTGCCTGGCCAAAGAGCAATCGCTTCTTCGTATCCAAACTGAGCCCGCGAGAAGTTCGAGTAGGAGGCGTCTGCAATCGCATCTTTGCGGTCTTCTTCGGCGCGGCTGGCGAGTGAGATCGACTCAGCGTGCGACCGGTATTCTCGCAGTGCGTCTTGAAAAGACTTGGTATCGGGATATCGATCTTTCGGATCCGTCGCCATCGCCTTCAAGGCAATGTTCATCAACTCGCCGCGATACTCGCTTTCAAAGTCGCGGATTTCATTACACGCGACAGCGCGAAGACACATGCTTACATTGGCGGCGTGGTGGGGAGCCTTGCCCGTGATGATCATGAACAGCGTCGCACCGAGCAGATAAATATCCGCTGGCGGGCCGATGTTCTCGATGGGGCCAATCGCCATTTCAGGCGACATCATCGACGGGGTTCCACCCAGTCCGGTAGCCGGTGTGATGGAGTCCAGTTTTTCGAATTCTGGCTTGGCTAACGCGATGCCCCAGTCCATCACCATGACGACACCGAAGTCGCCCAGCATTACGTTTTCAGGTTTGATATCGCGATGAACCACACCCCGGGTGTGGGCAAACCCAATCGCGTCAGCGACCTTGATGAGGATTTCGATGTTCTCTTCACGAGACTTTTCGTCGATCACCTCGGACCACGGCGTGCCAACGACACGTTTCATCGAGTAGAAAAGCGTTGAATCACCGCTGACCGCAACGTCGTGAATGGGCACGATATTGGGGTGATCTAAATCGCCGGTTACGACTGCTTCAGTCAGGAATTGTTGACGACGATTTTGTTCGACCTTTTCAAGTTTGCCTTCGGCAGAAAGCTTCTCGCGTTTCTCTTTATCCAGTGGACGGATCACCTTGACGGCGATCAGTCGGTCTAGCGACCCTTGGCGGGCAACGAAGACGTTGCCCATCCCGCCGCGACCGAGGAGTCGTACCAATCGATAGTCCGCCGCTTCGGCTTCGCCTTGCAGCTGAGTGGCGACGCTTTGATTTCGAATTTGCAATCGCGTCTCGACGATCGTGCGGTCGATCGCAGGCGGTAGCGATGTCGGATCCGCTTGGGCTCCCGTACGTTGTTGAGCAAACTCAGCACAGATGCCTTGCCAGTAATCCTCTTCAGCCGGTGACAATTCCCGTGGGTTGATCGTTTGTCCTAGATTATTGCCGTCCAGAATGGCGGTAGAATTGTCGTCTTGAATTTCGACGGTCGCGTCATCCGCATCCCACTGAACGGTTGCAGCTTCGCCGGCTGCCCCCGTGTCACCAGTTGCCCCGATTTCGCCCGTGGCCCCAATGTCGCCCGTAGCCCCGATTTCGATAGTGTCGTCGTAAGAAGTTTGCTTGGAAGACTTGGCCTTGGATGACGACGGCAAATGGGCTGAGATTCCAGCAATTGATTCAGCGGTCTCGTCTAGCCGGGACTCGTTTTGCAGATCGGATGTATCAAACGCGGTCGTCTCGTCTAGACCATCCGAGGTTTGGCCGCCCTCCGTAGGTCCGCCAGTGTTCGGCCCGCCAGCGTTCGGGCCGCCAGCGTTTGAGTCGTCTTCGCGAACGGTCGCGTCCAAATCCACTTCAACCACGGTGCGGTCGGTATCGTCTTCAGCGATCGTTGCATCTGGATCGAATTCAGAATCTTCGACGACGGTCGCGTCGGGATCAAATGCGGTTGTTTCCTCAACGGTTGCATCTAGATCGACGACGTCCGTTTCGATCACCGTCGCATTGGGATCGGCCACGGTTGCGTCTGGATCGAAGTCGTCCGCGTCGGCGATCGTTGCATCAGGATCCACACCATGCGTGTCAACGATCGTGGCGTCAGGGTCCGCAGGCGATTCCTTTTTCCTGATCGTAATGTCGTCGCGGGTTTCCGGTTGGTTTTGATGCGAATCACGCACTTCTTCAACAGTCGCATCCGGGTCAAACTCCGGCTGCGCGTTCGATGAGTTCTTATCGCTCATGGCTGGGACTCACCGGGGGTCGAATCGTCTAGCGGATCTTCACCGGTGTAGTGATCGGCGGTTACGCATTCGCCAAGCGAAGTCGGGACAGCGGTTGAACCTTCGTCGCAGACTCGTCTCCAAAATCGACTCGCTCTTGAAAATGGCACCAAGCTAAGTGGCATCGCGGCAGCTACGATAGGCGTATTAGTGCGATGCGCAGCCGTAGGTGGCAAGTCTTTTTCGGCCGGCAACTTTTCGTTTGGGGCATCGTTGGGCTCGCCGGTGTCCGTCTTTGCTTCGCTGTCCGCTGGTTCTTCCGTCAACGATTCTTCAGACGTTACCCCTTCGCCGGAAATCGCGTCATCTAGGTTCATTTCAGCCGGTTCACCGTCAAGCCAATCCAGTTTGAGCAACCCTGCATCCAGGTCATCGCTTAAGATTTTCGGCTGCCCCCCACGCAGGTCGACCCGCAGGATCGTGCGTTGATCACCGTCGCCGATCACGTATTCAATTTCGTACGCACCATCCGGAAGACCTGCAAACAAATCTGTTAAACGGTCGCCTTGCAACACGTTTTCAGGTAATCGCACGGGCTCGATCAGGTCATCACCGTTTGGATCCGGCGACAACATCCGAAGCTGGAAGTACTCTTCGCGAATCGTGACCGCGGACGCGGACGCTTCAGCGGTTTCAAAGTCCACGTCCGACAACAGCACAACGGATGTCAATTGCACCGGCGGTGGTGGCGTGATCGGTTCAGGAATCACATCACGGACAGGGAAGAACGCGACGGGTACATCGATACGAGGGATGATGAAGAACGCGCGTCCGTTTTCGTAAATTGGCGTCAAAGGGGAACCCGTGTTGGGATTGTCTGTCGATGTGACCAATCCGCCTGGAACGGGTTCGCTAATTGTTGGAATGGTGGGTTCCGGAGTCGTTTGTTCGATTGAATCGCCGGTGATGACAATCGAGGCGTGATGCGAAACGGCAAACCGAACAGCGAGTGGCTCAGTTGCTTCGGCGCGTCCATTCAGTGTCGAGTTGAGGATATCGTTTTCGGTGTAGATGTGGGAAACATCGACACGAGTGCGATCGCCGGGAAGGTCAGTCAGTTCCTGGAAACGATTCGTGTTCGCTCCCCAGTCGATCGAAAGTGTCAGTCCGTTTTCTCCCTCGACGCCAATGTCCATCGAAAGCACGCCCTCGGCATCGTTCGAGTTGGCTTGTTCCAGAATGCTGGTCTGTACTGAATCGATGTCATAGAAAGCGGTTTCGACGCCTAGTTCTGGATCCAAGACTGGCGTGGTTGGCTGCAGTCCATCTGGATCCGGGCGAGGTCCGAAGCGTCGAGCCACGCCGACACCGTCGCCAGTATTGATTTCAAAATTATCGCCCAGCACGACTCTTGTTGCGTCAACGGTCACCGCTCCGGCAGCGATGTCGGCGGCCGCAAGTTGAACTGAGTTGCCGACGATGAAGTCGTCACCCGCTTGGAAATCGATTCGGCCTCGATCGCCGCCAGCAATGATTTCTTGATCGTCGACTAGATCCGCACCATCGTTGTTGGGATTCGGATCGTCGATATAGATCGAACCGCCCGCTTCAATGCGGATGGCACCGTTACCCGTTTGTAGCACCACCGAATCACTGTTGGCATCGCCGGACGCCAAACGGATGGAGTCGACTTCGGTGATGATCAAGTCACCCGCGTTGTTCCCTGACACGATTGCGTCGAGGTCGTTCACGTTGGTTGATAGTCGAATCGCATCAGTACCATCGTCGGTGGCGTTAGAGGCACGAAGGATCAAATCGTCGGCGAGTAGGTTGTCATTGCCGCCCAAGATGTCGTCACCAGCGGTTAACCGAACATCACCTACATTGGGATCTTTAACCTCAATAGTGCCAATCAACAAATCACTATCGTTCCCGATGACTTCTAGATCGACATTACTTCCGACGAGGTTGTCGACGGTCAGGCTTTGCGAAGAAACGATGGAAACGTTGCCATCACTTTGAAGGTTGTTGATTCGTGCGATAGCGTTGTTGGTTTGTTCCAGTTCCACATCGCCGAAGGTCCAAGCATTGAGTTGCGAGGTGGTCACGTTCGTGCCAGCGGCCTGGGTCAGTTCGCCACCAATAGGTTGCCCGTTGCTGCCGATGGTGAGTGTTCCGCTTCCCACATCAATGCTGCCCAGATTCACGTTCACCGCGTTTTCAATTGTGATCGTCGTATCGGCCGTCAGCGTGCTTGCTTCGAGATCGAGAGATTGGCCGGACGCATCCAAAGCAATGGTTTCGGACTCAATTTGCAAGTCGAGGGTGGCAAGGTTGCCAACATGGTCACCGACGGTCACATCGACGGAGTCCGTACCGTCGCCATCAATCACAGTCAGGTCCAATTCAGCCGGCAGGTCAACGTCAAAGTCGTCGTCGCCCGCACCCAGGTCCACCCGCAACCGACCTGTCGCGACCAAGTTCGGATCAAGTGAATCTACAAAGGTGCCATTATCGAGACGAATAGGAATGATGGCATTGTTGGAATCCAAGAATTGGATGTCGCCGCCGGGCAGTGTATTAGCGCTAACGACGTCATCAGCACCATCACCGCTGAGAACTAAATCACCGAATGCCAGCAATTCAGCAGTCGCGTTGAGCACAATGCGAGGTTCTAAACGTCGACCGTAGGTTCGTTTAGCGGAACGGGGCGTAGCGGTCGCGGACAAGTGATGTCGTGTTCCCATGGGCCCTGCCATTGGGGTGATGGCAGGCTTGCTCGGGCCAAAATCGCCGCGATGGCGATGGTCCCCAATGGGGACCCAAGTGTGGGGCAATCTTGCCAGCAAGCTCTTCACGACCCGATAAATCCCCCAACCAGCGAGATTATCGCTGGGGGATTTCGGAGTGTGACGATGGTTTGCCCGAGAATTCATAGCAACAGATAGCTTCAGACCGGATGGACGAGGATGCTCAGTTTACTCGATCAGTCCATTTACTTCGAACGAAAGCCCCAGATTGGGGAGTCCAGGTTCCGGTCAGCTAAGAAGTACGGGTTGTGGCGATAACACCTGTTGTCGGTGTCGTGTCGCCGCGAGGCCCAGACGTGTATCCGATCAACCGATACGACCGATGAAACCGGTGGAAGTGTTGATTTTGGCGATCGCTCGATCGAATTGGTTCAATCTCCCGGTTGGACAACGTTACGACGGGCAGTCTCGCTTTTGCAGACGATACGGACACCAGTGGTACGGGCGGAATCCAGGAACGAAACAATGTGTATGCCCGGAATGACAGTCGTGCGTCTGGCAATCGCTTGCCTGGCGGTGTTCGTGCAAGTGGGAGCTTCAGGTTTGAAGCCGAGGGCGAATGCGGCTGAATTCAATTCGCCCACACCGCAAGATGATCTACGACTGATGTTGCTCGACAACGATCCAGTCGATGATGAAGATGCAAAGCCCGCCCCGACCAATTCAGCACCCGCCGCCGACGATAGCAGCAGTTCATCAGCCGGCGGATCGAACGCGGCACAGGCCAGCCCCAACACTGATGCGCAACCGAGGTTTGCACCGGATTCGCAAGCCGACCATTTAAGTTCGGCCGCTGAGACTCGATTGAGTCAGCGTCTTGCCGTTCTGCACAAGCCGTCTTCGCAGCTCACTCTGGGACTCAAAAACGACGAACCTGAGTCAGTATACGAACCGAACAACATCGCAGCCGATTTGTTGAATGAGTCGCCGACTCAATATCTGTCGGCGGACTTTTATCCCATCCCGCAAGCGGATCGAGTCCACATTCCTTTTTGCCACCGACCTACCTATTTTCAGGAACTGAATCTGGAGCGATGTGGGCAGTTGGATTGCGAAAAATGGGGATGCCTCCAAAACGCCTATTCCAGCTTTTGGTTCCTAACCAATTCGACATTGCTGCCATATCGAATTGCGACCCAACCATCATGTCAGTGCGTGCGAGCCTACGGTGATTGCCCGACCTGCCATCGCTACGACCAGTCGATTGAACCGCTAAAGTGCGGCTGTCACGATGGAACAACGGTACGAGGGATGGCCGTGCAGGCAGCTACCGTTGCTGGGTTCGTTTTTGTTGCGTTGTAGTTCGCCGCGTTTTAGTCCGTCGCGTTAAAAATCAATGCGGCATGCTTAAGCGTTACGCAAAGTCACGCAGCTATGTCGTTGGGTTTTCGATTAGATCGCTAATGCGTTCTTTCAGTTTTTCAAACTGTTTGGCGTCGGGCCAGTTGTAGAAACCCTCGATTTCACCCTGTCCGTCGACTAACGCAAATCGCTCGGTATGGAACTTTTGATCCACCGGTTGGCGGAAAATTTCGGCACCAACGCGGCGGATGTAACCCAGTTCGCCGGTTAAGAACAGCCACTGGTCTTCGTCAGCTCCGAAACGCGCGGCGTATTCCCGCAGCACTTCGGGTGTGTCGGTCTCCGGATCAACGCTGATGGCGACGAAGCGAACGCCTTGGCCTTCGAATGCATCCTGCAGTTCTTTCAGTTTTTGATTTTGTTGGACGCAAATACTAGGACACGTGCTGAAGAAAAAACTCACCACATAGGGTTCGCCTTTTAAGTCCTCGCTCGATAACTCTTTGCCGCTACGTTCGGTTAGTTCGAACCGGCTCAACCAAGCTTCATCTTCGGGCGGCTTGGTTGGGGTGGAGTTTTCGATATCCTCGGGACGCAGGTGGTCGTTGTCTTCGCGAGCATTGTCGTTGGTGAAAATCACATCGTTTGGCCCGGGCATGGAGCCATCGGCAACGCGGCGGCCAGAATCACGAAGTGACCGGATCGCCAACCCAGCCCCGACGCCGACCAACAAAATCAAGACAATATTTACAGCCGTTTTCATCAGGAACCTATTAGTGAATCTTAGTAGCTATCGGTTTTAGACAATCGTATCGACCCGGCGACTTCCTCGCATCAGCATCCAGGCGATGCCCAGTGTGACCAGGGTGGCGACGACCGTTACCGTCCAACACGTTGCCGGTGCAGGGGCGAATCCAGCGGTCGACAAGTCCAACGATGGATTCATCAGTCGGCGCATTTCTACCATCGAATAGCTCAAAGGGTTCGCGCGCATCACGCCCGCAAGCAGCCATCCGCCCCAACCCACGTCGCCAACTGGGCCGCTGATATCCCATGCGGGAATCGGGAAAAACGTTCCCGCTAATAGCCACATCGGCATCAAACCCAGCATCATAATCGCGTGAAAACCTTGCGTGCTTTCCATCGGCCAGGCGACAATCATGCCCAATCCGCACATCGCAATCGCAATCAATGCCAGCATTACAAGCAACATCGGCAGCGAGGACGAAATCGACGCGGCCCCCACTAAATAGACCAACAGCAAGAAAAACAGAGCCTGGACCCAGGCGATCGCCGCACCGCCGAGAACCTTGCCCAAAAGCACCGGGAAACGTCCCACCGGAGACACCAGAACGGATTGCATGAAACCTTCTCGGCGATCCTCGATCACGGAAATCGTTGCGAAAATGGCGGTGAACAGGACAATCAGGGCGATCGTGCCGGGCAGGAAAAACTGCGAGAAATTTTCACCGCCCGCCGACTCAAACGACCCGTTCAAACCGGTGCCAAACAGCAACCAAAACAGCAGCGGTTGCAGCACTGCGGCCGTCACTCGGTTCCGCTGACGAAAGAATCGGGTCCATTCCCGCCGAGCTAGCATCCAGGCGGCATGGAAACGGCTGGAAAGAGAAATCGGGTTCATCGAGAATCGTTCAGCAATAACGGGGCAAAACAGAGCAATGACATTCGTCGGCGATTAGCGTATCGTACAGGCCGCTTGTCGTCATGATTCCTAGCCCCAATTTGCCATGTCTTCGCTTCCCGTCATCAATTCAGCCTCACCACAGGCATCCGCCTCCGGCAGCCAACCCGCCGGATCGCAGAAAACGCATCTGCTCAATCAAACCGAGCCGGAGTTGCGTGAGTGGCTGACCGAACGCGGGCACCCCACCTTTCGGGCCAAGCAGGTGTGGCGATGGTTGTTTGCCGGTCGCGCCAGCACGTTTGATCAAATGACTGACCTACCCGCGAAACTGCGGGCGGATCTGGCGGCGGCTTTTGACATCTTTGTTGCGTCGGAAGCCCACCTTTCAAAATCACGGGATGGGACCGAAAAAATTCTGGTCCGACTGGCCGACGGAGGTGAGGTGGAATGCGTCTTGTTGCGAGATGGCATCCGGCGCAGTATCTGCGTCAGCAGCCAAGTTGGGTGTGCGATGGGATGCGTGTTCTGTGCCAGTGGACTCGACGGCGTCGATCGCAACCTGACCAAGGGCGAAATCATCGAACAAATGTTGCGTCTTCAACATCGGCTTCCCGACGAAGAACGACTTAGCCACATCGTGATGATGGGCATGGGAGAACCACTCGCCAATTTGCCAGGCGTGCTAGGCGCACTCGATGCTGCTCGTGATGCCAACGGTTTGGGGATCAGCCCTCGCCGGATCACGATTAGCACGGTGGGATTGCCTCCGGCGATTGATCGTCTTGCTGAACAAGGCGTGCCCTACAACCTCGCCGTCAGCCTGCACGCTCCCAACGACGAATTGCGTAGCCAACTTGTGCCCGTTAACAAGAAGATCGGCATCGGACCCGTGCTCGATGCCGCCGATCGATACTTCGTTAGCTCCGGTCGACGGCTGACGTTCGAATACGTATTGCTGGGTGGAGTGAATGATTCCGAGGATTGTGCCCGCGAGCTAACTCAGGTCTTGCGTGGGCGTACGGTGATGATGAACGTGATTCCGTATAACCCAGTTGAGGGCTTGCCGTACGTTACGCCCAGCAACGAGGCGATTTCGCGATTCAAGCAAATCCTGGAAGCGTCCGGTGTCAATGTGATGTTCCGGCAGCGCAAAGGTGACGAGATTGACGCCGCGTGTGGCCAGCTTCGACGTAATCGCGGAAGCTTGAATCAAAAATAGAAAAGCCACCTTAAGCCGTTCTATCTGCCCAATCGGTAAACCGAACCTAACAAGTAAGCTCGTTCTTTCACCAATCAGCCTGATTGCGTCGCCTCGTTCGAAACTTCTTGCATGCTTCGTTGTGCGTTTTGGTTTCAGCGTAGAAAGGCAAATTCTACGTGGCTGATCGAACCGCATTTCCCATGATCGGATTTGCTCTTCAGGATAGATTCGGATGAAGAAGGATATCTTGCGTCGCAAGGCGAACAGCTTTGCAATTCAACCCGTCGACACTGCCCTCCAGCAAGCGGTTGACTCGTGTAACCAAATCCGTGAGCTTGCCGCCACGATCATGGGAGAAAACACGAGCCAGGGCCAAGATGAAGTGTTCCGTTGGCAACAAACGTGCAACCAAACCTTGGCGATGCCACGCGATGTATTGCGGTTCGATGTGTGCCTTGAAACCCTGCCGGCGATTAGTCGTGAAGAAGCATTTGAAGTTCGACTCTATCAGCAGTTGCCGTCGGAGCTGATCTTCGAACGTATCGACGACGTTCTAATCGACGGGCAACGAGCGGCTCCCACCCATGGTTGTCTGTCGCGCACGATCAATCTGCACTTCAGCCGTATCGCAGGTGAGCAAACGGTCCAGTTTGGGTACTTCGCTCGAGTGCGTTTCGATGCCAAGCCAATGACGGTGGGGTTCAGTGAACTGCACGTTCATCGAATCGCCATGTCCGTTGCCTCTAGCGAACAAAGGCAGCGAATTTACCGCGCCGACGGCCAACACATTGCGATTGATCTAACAGAAGCCGCTGTGGCGGTTCCTCGTCCAAATCGTTCCATTAGCCAGTCGGTTCAGACAACCTCATAAGCTCTCGATTGGATCAGCCGATCAGCCGATCAGCCGATCAGCCGATTGGCAATCGCGATCGGCCATCGAGCTGAGCTTTTTTGGCTGCGTCGCCATCGATCGTTGGATTGTGCCCACGGCGACCTAGGTTGCCGTAGCGATGGTAATCGTGTGAGATCGATTGCTCATTGAGATACCGCAAGCATTCGATCCGGCCCTCGTCGACGACAGGCGATTCGACAATCGTGACGAACGCGGCTCCGCAAGCACGGCGAACTTCGGTTGCCGGTCCCGACAGCGTACGCAGCCGTGTCACGCCTCTATTGTTGACGGATGCGGCAATGCGTTCAGCAAGTTGGGCCTGTGTCTCTTCCAACGGGTAGATCATCCCGGGCAACCAATCGGCGGTCGATTCCAATAACTGGATTCGCTCACGTTTCATCTCCGGTGCGATCGAAAGAGTGAAACGCGTGCCCACGCAAACAGCCGCCGCGATCGCAATCACGGCGTCACCCAGGTCGTCGCTTGTTTCGACGCGAATGGTCATGTCGTCAACGACTCGGTAACGCCGAATGTTGTCTTGGCCGACAAGCCCGAATGTATCGTGCTCGCGAGCAAACTCTTCCGCGTTGGCAACTTCTTGGCTTGTCATCGCGGCGTCGAGCCGCTGCCGGGTGGAAAGGTCGATTTGATCTGCATAACGGTTTCGGGCAATCCAATCGGCAATGCGTTCCAGCGGCGCGTGTTCGGTCGAGTCGGCAAAACTCTCGTCGGAATCGTCCACCGAAGCGGGGTGCGTGGCGTTGGTAACTTGCGACAAAGCGAGCACGTAATGCGGACCGCCCGCTTTGACGCCCGGCCCATAAGCGGACAAGCCCACGCCACCGAACGGTTGTCGGAGCACGATCGCGCCGGTGGTGGGGCGGTTGATGTAGAGGTTCCCCGCGGGGATCGATTCTCGCCACAATTCGATTTCGCGATCGTCCAAGCTTTCCAATCCACTAGTCAGACCGTAACCGGTTGACCGAACGATTTGGATCGCTTCTTCCAAACGCCCAAACCGCATGACGCCCAGCACCGGGCCGAACAATTCATTTAGGTGAGTGAAGCTACCCGGTTGAACATTCCACTTCACGCCCGGGCGGTACAGCGTGCCTTCGATGTGTTCCGGCATGACCAGCCATGATTCACCTTTTTCCAGTTCCAGCAATCCACGTCGCAGCTTAGCACCGGGCGGATCAACCAGCGGTGTGATGCGGGAATGCAGGTCCCACGACGGACCCACGGGCAAGCTCTTTACCGCATCGGCCAGCGTGGCACGGAAGGTCGGATCGTCGAATACTTCGCCTTCGAGCAATAGCAGCGACGTGGCGCTGCATTTTTGGCCGCTATGTCCAAACGCAGAATGCAGGACGTGCTTGATCGCCAAATCGCGGTCCGCCAATGCAGTGACAATGGTGGCGTTCTTACCACCGGTTTCGGCAAGCAGGTGCAGATCGGGGCGAACATCCAGCATCCGTTTCGCCGTTGCTGTGCCGCCGGTCAAGATCACTGTGTCGACTAAAGGATTGGTGACAAGACCTTGTTCGGCAACGGAGTCTGAACAGGTCACCCACTGCAGTGCATCACGAGGAACCCCAGCGTCCCAGAACGCTTGGCACATGATCCTCGCCGGTAGCTGAGTTTGTAGGGACGGCTTCAAGATCACCGGGTTTCCCGCCGCGATCGCCGCTGCAATGCCACCACATGCAATTGCCAGTGGGAAATTCCAGGGCGTGATCACAGCGATAACGCCACGAGGTTCGCACTGGATTGTGGGCAACGCGTCCCAGTCTTTCATCGTCAACGGATAGAATTCGAGGAAGTCGATCGCTTCGCTGACCTCCGGATCCGCCTCAGCAACTGACTTATTGGCGTCGGCCACCATACTTCCGATCCAATCGCCCCGTCGTTGGCGAGCGAGTTGTGCCACTTTGCGAAGCACCTCGTGTCGCTCAGTAATGCTGAGATCTTTGGCCCACGTATTTGAGGCAGCGGTTTGAACCGCTGTTTGCACATCGCCGAGCGTAACCGATTCGGGATCCGGAAGCTCGTCGCGGAGCGAATCACCCACGCCAGCATCATCCCGCCAGCGATCAATGATCCCGTTTGCCCACTCGGAGTGATGTGGTAACAACCAATCGGTGTCTGGCTCGTTGACAAACTTCGTCCAGTGATCGGCCACGGCGGGTTGGGCAGGATCTTTGCGGCGGTCTTGGCTTCGGCGAGGTTGCACGGACACTTGGTCGATGTCGTGTAACGCTGTCTTGAAGCCTTCGCCCAATTGATCGAAATCGGGTGTATCAGGTTGTAACCGGAACGAGTGGCGAAGGAAGTTTTCGGCTCCCGTGTTTTCGTCGAGTCGGCGGATCAAGTAGCCGATCGCATGTAGGAAATCCGTCTTGCGACATGCCGGGGCGTACAACAACATCGCCTCGCCTCGTTCGGTGATCGCCCGTCGTTGATGGTTCGCCATGCCTTCGAGCATTTCGAACTGCACGGCATCGGCTCGGCCCGGTCGATCGCGAAACGCTCGTTCGGTCCAGATCATCGCGAGCGCGACATCAAACAAGTTGTGCGACGCAACACCCACACGTACCGAACCCGCGGCGGCGGCCTGCAAAAGCTCGTCGAGCATGCGTTTGTAGTTCGCGTCGGTTTCGTGTTTGGTACCGTACGGTGCAAGCTCAAACCCGCCTACCGATGCGTCGACCTTTTCCATTTCTAGGTTGGCACCTTTGACCAACCGAATCGTCAGCGGGTGTCCGCCCGCGGCAACTCGGGCAGCTGACCATTCGATCAGGTCACGCATGACCAGGTAAGAATCGGGCACATACGCTTGCAACGCGATTCCGGCGGAGATGTTTTCCAGGCCGTCTCTTACCAGTGTTTCTTTCAGCACATCGGCGGTTAGGTACAGGTCTCGATACTCTTCCATGTCGAGATAGATGAACTTGCCTTTTCTCGCTACTGCAAGTTGAGTTTCGTTTCGTTCGCCTGTCGCGGCATCGTCGTCATGATTCGCGTTCCGGTAGAGCGTTTCCAGGCGATCCGAAACAATCCGGATGGTACGTTGGCGGGCTAGCGGCGATACCTGGCTGTAAAGCGTGGTCAGTTTGACGGAAAGGCAAGTGACATCGGGCATGCGCAACAGATCGAAGAACATTTGCAGGCGGACGCGTGTTTCGTCCTCGCCCAAGAGCGCTTCACCCAGCAAGTTCACGTTCATGGCAACACCGTTGCTTTGACGCTTGCGAAGGTGCGTGGCCAACAGTTCAGGTTCCGCAGGCAGGATGACGTTTGCTGTCTCCTGACGCATCTTTTCTTTCACCAAGGGGACGGCGACCCCGGGCAAATATTCACCGAAGGACTGAAACCCCTTCAGCATCGTTTGTTCGATTGGGCTGAAGAATCTTGGAATGCCCTGCACGTCCAATAGGTGTGTGAGCTGGTCAGCCACCCGGGCCGGCGTGTGCGTTCGAAACGCCTGATCCGTCATCTCAACCAGCGTGGCCTTGTCGGCCTCGTGCTCGATCATGCGATCGAGTTCGTATTGTTGCCTCCGTTCTTGAGGCGTCTGTAAACGCTGGGCTTCTCGAATTAACTCGGCAGCGAGTGCCAACGCATCGTCAGCGTCGGAATCACGGAAAAGAGACATCGCATGCTCGTGGTGGTTGAACGTTGGAGATTATGCTGAAGTCAATTCATCGACTACGCAACTATGGCCAACTATACCCTTCCATCAAGCGATAAAGCGATTGCAGTTACAACTAAGGTTGTAGACCTTGTAGCAATTCCAGCGAGAGGGTTGTTGAGTCTCCATTGCCTTGGACTTTGCCCAGCCCGATTTGAATGCCGCCGGGAACCGAGTCCGCACTCGCGGGCAATTCCACTTTCACGTCTTGTTTGTTGCTAAGCATGATCGATGCACTGCCGGGCTCGCCGGATAATTTGCCGACCACTAAAACGCCATCGGTTTGTCGCTCGTCGGCTGATTGCGCAATCCAAGCAGGGGATGCCAGGGCGAACGCTTTTACAAGGCTCATGTCTGAAGCAATGTTCTTCAGGATCGTTTGTGCCGGACCCATTGAATCCGGTGACGCACTACCGGCGACTGCGGAGATGTCTTCATAGAGGTCCTGAACCGCTTGATCACGATTGGGATTCTCAGCGGATAGAGCGTTGACTGAATCGAGCTTTTGAGCCAATTGAGCGACTTCGGCATCGATATCAAAGGAAGGGGCACTATCAAGCGAGGGGGCATTGGGTTCCGTGTTCTCGGACGCCGGCATATCCGGCTGAAATAGATCCGTTTGATCGGTCATCTCGGGCTGCGTTACCGAATCGAGAGATCCGAAAGGATCCGCGGATTCACTGGATTGATCGGAATCAGCGGGCTCAGTGGCAGTGCTAGGTTCTGCAGTTTCGCCTGGCAACGAGAAGCTTGGTGTGCTGTCGGCTGATCCAAACGAATCGTCAGGGACCGATTCTTTCGCCGCCATGACCGCATCGTCTGAGGTTGGAAGCTCCGGCATATTGAACAGGTCGTTGTCCGCGGGTGCAGGATCACTTTCCGATGGTCCGGCATCAATCGACTCGGGTGCAAAGCCTGGTTCTGCGTCTGGGCTCGAACCCGGCTCTGAAGCCGTGGGCTCCGGTTGGGTGGGCATCTCAAACGAGTTCCCGGGATCTGGAGTGTCTGGATCGGAGCCGGAAATTTCAGCGAGAGCGTCCATTGCAGGCGCGGCCGCTTCGCTCATCATTTCTTCGTCGCTCATGTCATCGGCAAGTGAACGTCCTTGAACCGGATCGTCATCGATCAAGGCTGGTGGATCGAGTGGCTGCATCGGTGCCGATGCACGACTGACGGTCGTCTTGTTGCCCATCGGCAAGTACTCTTCCAGCATGTCGCCCACGACTGGAACGGGTTTGCCCATCACGTGCAGAATTCCAGCAACAATCGGCAGCGAAAGCAAACCACCGGCCGCGACACCGATGATCGAGCCGATTCCCGGACCGCTCTTCTTTCGTCGGCGTCGAGTGTTCTCGACATCCATCATCGGGCCAAGGTCGAGGCTTCCTGATGATTCTTCGTTTTCCAGAGTTGCACTCAGGTCGTCATCATCGGACATGTCGTCGGACAGACCGGCAACCAGATCCATTTCATCTAGTTCGGAACCATCATCGACCATTTCTTCGATCGATCCGCCGAAGTCGACTGGCTCGATTTCTTCCACCGTTTCTTGCTGGTCGCTTGGGACGTCTTCATCCAGCGTGGTTTCCATGTCCTGCAACTGATCAACTTGCCCGGGCAATTCAGCCACCGAGCCGAGCGATTGAGGCTCATGTGTTTGAGATTCGAAGGCACCCAATCCTTGTGAATCGGAATCACTGAAATCGGATGCATCGCGAACTTGATCGGCGACGGCAGTTCCCCCCGCGGCTGCCCCAAGTCCAGCAACGCCAAGGCCTGCCGCACCCAAGCCAGCCGCTGCGAGGCCGGCGGATTCCGTCTCGGCGGACGAATCGCCTGACCAAGCTGGAGCGTCGTCGGCGTTGGATAAATGTCCTTCGTCTCCCAATAAGACCAGAGCCGGAGGAAGGGCAGCACGAATCTCTTTTGCATCAAGAGTGGCCAAGCACCACGGGCATTGAGCCTGCACGGAAGCGGACGAAGCGTGACCGCTACACAGAGAATCCGGCACACTGACGGATTCTTGGCACCGAGGGCACTGCGTTATCAACATGAATCAACCGAGAGAGCAAAAGGATCTGGGGTTCGACCGAACCAACGTCGGCACGCGAACATTGTAACCCGTTTGATGACGCATTTCAGCCCGCAAGATTGCTCATCCTGCAACGTTTACCGACCCCCAAGGAAGCCTTTTGGGACACCTAATCGTGGGGCAAGGTGCAACGAAGTCAGAGCTCACTCAGTACGAGATCTGATAAATTGGCACCTCTGGCTACCGCACATTCGGTTGAGTTGCCGCCCCCTTCCGTTCGCTCCGCACATGACGCTACGGCTTACTTGGTGGCAGTCTGGTTCCGGAAGCAGCTCGCGACGATCCGGATTTCTTCGTACGAAACCGGCTCTTGGACTGCATCGTTGGCTTCCAACGCATCAAAAATCGGTTTGAATCGACCGTCGGTGCTCGCCGCCATGGCCTCTTCGATGTAGGGGATTTTCTGGGAATCGACCCAAGAGGAAGCGTCGCTGATCCCTTCGTCGGCAATGTAAGTGCTCAGGTAACCGTTGATGGTCGATTCCGCACGCCCCATCGCTTCGGCAACCTCGACGACCGACTTGCCCTGACGAAATAACTCACTCGCTTCGTTTTGAACAAGCGTTCCCTTTGCTGACATTGGCCGCTTGGGACGCGGTGGGCTCACCACGCTGGTGTCGGAAGTCGATACGTCCCGGTTCAGGTCGCTGCCTTGGCAATAAGCGTCCATGGCTTCCAAGAACAACGTGCCAAACTCTTCCAGTTTCCGTTCGCCGATTCCGCGAATGCCGGCCATCTTGGTTAACGCACTGGGACGTTGGCGAGCGAGTTGACGAAGCACCGCATCACCGAAAATGACGTAGGCGGGCACCTTCCGCTGGGTAGCCAGTTCGCTGCGAAGGTTTCGTAGATGTTCGAACAAGCCGCGATCAACTCCTTCCCAAGATTCTTCCGGTTTGGCTCCGCGTGATGACCGAGACGAACTCTTGATGTTGGGACGAGTGAGCGTGACTGAGCCGATTCGCTTGAGCAGTTGTTGCCCTGTTGGAGTCAACGCGAGTGTTCCGTATTCCCCCACTCGCTGGAGATAGTCTTGCGAGATCAATTGTTCGACCCACATCTTGACTGTTGACGCCGACTCGCTGCTCAACAAACCGTACGTGCTGAGTTGGTCGTGTCCAGCATCGATCAGTTTTTGATCACGAGATCCGGTTAGCATCTTGACCGTGTAGGCAACGCCAAAGCGTTCTTTCAAGCGAACCACGCCGGATAAGATTTTCTGGGATAGGGTTACCGGATCGTCAACGGTGTCGAGTTCACCTAGACATACATCACATGCGTTGCAGTTATCGACATCGAACTCCTGGCCGAAATAGGACACGATGGCGGCGTGCCGACATCGCACTCCTGCGCAAAGATCCGCCATCGCGTACACGCTCTTCATCGAGTCTTCGAAGTTGGAGCGGTCCCCGTTTTCCAAGATCCGCTTCCACGTCATGGTGTCACCACCGCTGTAGATCAACACGCACTCGGCTGCCAACCCATCTCGTCCGGCACGGCCGCTTTCTTGTTGGTAGTGTTCGATTGATTTTGGCATGCCCGCGTGGATCACGAACCGGACGTTGGACTTGTCGATGCCCATTCCGAAGGCGACCGTTGCGACGATGACGTCCACCTTTTCTTGGATAAACGCTTCCTGGTTACTCTGGCGAGTCACATCGTCCAAGCCGGCGTGATAGGGAAGGGCCGAGACTCCCGCAAGCTCCAACGCGGCGGCGGTCTGTTCCACTTCTTTACGGGTGATGCAGTAAACAACGCCGGACTCGCCCCGATGTTGATCGACCACGTTGCGGATTTGTCGCAACTTGCCATCGCTGGGAATCATGCGGTAGGTCAGGTTGGGACGATCAAAGCTACCGACCAACACGTTGGGCGATTGAAGTTGCAATTGATCGGTGATGTCGTCACGCACCCGCTCCGACGCCGTTGCCGTGAAGGCATGCACGGACGCATTCGGGAAACGTTGTTTCAGGATTCGCAAGCCTCGATATTCCGGACGGAAATCGTGCCCCCAATTGCTAACGCAGTGAGCTTCGTCGATAGCGAAAAAACTGATCGGCACCGAAGCTAAAAAATTCAGCGTACGCTCGGTCACCAATCTTTCGGGGGCAAGGTACAGCAAACGAATTTCACCGCTGCGAATCCGGTCTGCCGTCGTTCGCTTTTGCTCGTCCGATTGGGTGCTGTTGACCAGTGCCGCTGCAACACCGTTGGCGGTTAACGCATCGACTTGGTCTTTCATCAAGGAAATCAACGGCGACACCACGACCGCCATCCCCTCACGCACTAGCGCAGGAACCTGATAGCAGAGCGACTTCCCGCCGCCGGTCGGTAGAACGACCAAACTATCTCGAGCACCGATGACGTCGTTGACCGCTTCTTCTTGCAAAGGACGGAATTCATCGTATCCCCAAACCCGACGCAGAACCTCATAGGCGGTCTGTGAATCGGTTTGAGAAACAGTCACGGCAGTATCCTGGAGGCGTTTAGAAATTTGAAGAGTTGAGTCGTTCGGAAAACGAAGGTTGATATCGTCGGTTGGGAAGGTCTGTCAGTCTCGTCGGAGCAAGCCGTGCATTGAAAAAACGAGGTTGGCGATCGAGACAGCAAAAATTGGAGGTCGCCGAACAAACCCGTTAGGATAGAGGCAACCTATGCGAAGGATGGTTTCGTGTCCAAGAGAAAAAACAAGTTAAGAAAGCAGGATTCAGGTTCTGGCAGACCACCAGATGCCGGTCTAAACGAAGCGATTCGCGGTACCGGTGCAGTCCATCCGGCCGGCCAGTGCCCACCACCTGATCATTCCGCGTCGGATCATTCCCCGCTCAAACACTCGTCTCGGTCCATTCACGCGTCCTCCTCCAACCACGCATCCCAGTCCAATTACGCGTCCCAGTCCAACCACACGTCTGGTGATGAATCGTCATCCCGCCCGACGCCGCAGCGGCAAGACCTTTCGAAGTCGGCTGACGTTGCCGAGTCAGCGTCCGCCGGAAACCAAGCCGACCTTCAGCAAATCACCGGTGGCGATCCGTCATTGCCTCAACACGTTTACTCTTTGTTAGGCAAGGAACCGGACGAGCAAGTTGCCACCCGGTTTAATCTATCGGTGGATGTCATTCGCGCCGAGCGTCAGCGGCGGGGCATCAAGCCGAGTTTGTCTCAACACTGGACCGCGGAAGCCGATGCGATGCTGGGCACCGTGTCGGATGCCGAATTAGGGCGACGTCTTGGGGTCACTGCCAATGCGGTGAATCGGCGGCGGCGTCGACTTGGCATCCCACCGTTCGCGAAACCCACCCGCGAACTTCGTCACCCTTGGTCGGAACAACAAATCGCTTGGTTGGGCCAGATTTCCGACGTGGAAATCGCTCGCCGATTGGGGCTGGATACATCGACGGTCGCCGCAAAACGCAATTCGATGGGGATTGCCGCAAAACGCAAAGGCCGGCGAAGTCGTCAATGGACCAAGAAAGAACTCTCGTTGTTGGGCCGGATCCCTGACACACAAATCGCCCAAAAGTGCGGCATTCCTCGACGCAAAGTCGTGGCCATGCGGCAATCCCGTGGCATTGAATCACCGGTCACCCAAGCGAATCAGCAGCGGTGGACGCCCGAGGTGATTGCCATGCTGGGAAAAATGACCGACGCCCAGGTCAGCAAGCGGACCGGCATCCCGGTCGGTTCGATACGGGGGTATCGCTCACGGCACGGGATCGTTTCGCGAAAGCCACCTTTTCGTTGGGCTCCCGAGCAAATCGTGCGACTTGGGCAAGAGGATGACCGGGACATCGCGAATTCTCTTGGCATCGATGTCGCGAAGGTAACCCGCAAACGACAGTCGCTGAAAATTGCAGCCTACAAACCACCGACCTAGACGTTTAGGTGCGGAATCGGTCACAGAATCAACCGGCTGGAATTTTCTGTTCCTCCGTCAGCGTCGGTCCGGTTGGCAAACTTTACGGGTTAGCGAAGCCGCGCGAAGTCGTGTTGGGTGACTTAGCGGATTTTGCGGCTCCCATTATCAATCGCCTCAACTGACTCAAGCCGCGATACCGAAACCATACATCAGCGTCGTGGTCGGTTCAGGCCGCGATATATCCCCGCCGGGCAATGCAAAAAGCGTATCGTAAGCCCAGCGATTTATGGCGTGATCCAGGAAGGTGCACCAGTGCCCAAGTTCCCAAACATTCCACGGTTGACGATCGTTGTTCCCCATGTCGGTAAATCTGACGCGTTTGAAAATTCGCTAGTCAGCGTCTTGCAGCATCGCCCGGATGATTGCGAAGTTTTTGTCCCACATGCAGGCGACTATGACGACCCGTTCGACCTGGGCGACGAGGTTCAGTTTATCAACGCCGACAGCCCGCGTTGGATGAACCTGATCGGCGCAGCCGCCCAACAGGCTCATGGTCGGTTTGTGCATGTGGTCGGTGCTGGCCACGTGGTGACTCCGAACTGGACCGAAGCGGCGACCGCCGAGTTTGAAGCGAACCAATGTGGATGTGTGGTCCCGATTGTCCGCTACGCTGGCGAAACCGAGATCGCTTACGCCGGTTGGCGGCGTTCATTGGCATCGGCTTGCGATTTAGTCGCCGCTGGCAAAGACGATGTCACCGCTCGCCAATGTCGCAACGTGGAAGGTGGTTTCCTATCGGCCAGTTTTTGGCGCCGCGATCTGTTGCGTAGCGTGACCAACGCGTACCGCGGGAACGACATCATCGAAGCGTCGCTAGTGACCGGTCTGTTAACCGCACAAGCCGGCTGGCGAACGGTTGTCAGCCGCGATTGCACGATCAACGCACCGGCATCGGGTGATGCCGATTACGATCTGCAAATTGTGGAAAATCACCGTCGCTTGCAAGCAATCTCAGATCAATTTTCTGGCAACGGCGGTTGGGGCAAAGCGTTCGGCCGATTGACGACCACCGTCTTTCAAACTGGCTTGAGTTCCGCGATCGCACGAGCTACCGCTCCCCTGGCCGCAGCGGCCGTCGAGAAATTGATTGATTCAACCGGAGTGTTGCGGGTGGATCAACAAGCGGAAACCTATCGCATTCCCGCTTCGGACCAGCAGCCACTTCGCCGCGCTGCTTAAGAACGTTTGCACGTTTGCCAACTCGATGCCGCGAGTTCAACGCTCGCGGCATTTGCATTTCTTAGCCGCCGTAAAGCCTTGCGAACGCGGCCGGATCATGAATACCTTGTTTCGTTAACAAGGTAATTAGACGGGATGGATCTTTGATTCCGTTCAGCCGATCCAATTCATCTTCCGCAACCATGCTCGTGGGGATCAGCCCCTGGGCCTTCGCGGATTCGGTGGCGCGATTTAGCAACTGAGTTGCTCGTTGACGAGCCGTCGACGGTGTCGATCCGAAGGCATCGGGATGGCGAGCCCATGCCAGACCTTCGATCAGGTCAGCTTTGGCGACTGCGTAATCGAGTTTGTTGCCTCGCAACTTCTTAACTCGCCTTTGGAACTTCTGTGTCCACTGACGTTGCGAGTTGGAAAGAAGTAGCAGCGTGGACATCGCCAGCAGTTCATCAATCAGCACACGCATGATCTGAACTCGCCGGTACCAAACCGATTGAGTGCATTCCACCGCGGTTTGAGGAACAATGGTGGCAAGCTCGTTTGGTCGGTTTTGGTAGATCGCTTGCAACAAGTTCTTTGTCTGGACGATCATTGCGAACCCGTCGATACCAAGCACGCCGAGGTGTTCGCTAAGGATGCTGTGAAGGTTCTGCAATCCCGATATGTCGTCTCGTCCCAGGAACACTGTCGATGAATATCCAAGGCTGCCCATTGCCAAAGTAAAGCGGTCGTTGGTCGTCGCTGACTCCGCTTGCATGTCGTCGACCATCGTCGCGAGTGATGGGAAATCACCAAGTTGGAAGTAGGCGGTCGCTTCGATGAAACTAGCGTGAGCTACTTCGAATCCGTGATAGATTTCGCTGGCCGCGTAAGACTCGCGAGCCTTGCGGATGAATTCCGGTACCTCTTGAATCAGACCACCCATTCCGTGGACCCACGCAGACCCCGTGTACACGTCACCGTGTCGGGCTGGCTCAATATCTTCGTTCAGTTCGGCTCGCATCTTCTTCAGCGTTGCGAAGGATCGCTGCTGAGAACGTCCGGCTTCATAGGCATTGAAAACGCATTTGCCGACCGCGATTTCGATTTGCTCGCTCTCGGTTCCGATGTGTTGCACCAAGTCACCACTGAACACGCAAAGCTCAGCGGATAGGAAATTGTCGATGTAGCTCAGCGGACGAATCAGCCGCAAACAGGCGGATATCTGATTCGATTCCAGCGACGTGCGCTGCATCGGTTTGGCGAGCTTGAACCGTCGGACCTGCTGCATCACCTGGTGCATCAGTAATCGCCGGACGATTGATAGATGGGTCAGCCAGACAGGTTTCTTAGAGGGTAGTTTCAGTCGATCGAGCAGTGGTCGTAGTTTTTCAGTCACCTCACCAAACCGGCCCGATCGAATGAAGCAGTGAACCTGAGCAAGTTCGGTTTCCAGCTTGGCTTGTCCTGACAACCGACCGACCAATTCCTGATAGACCTCAGCGGCATCGGACAGTCGACCACCCCGCTCGAGGACTTCGGCGGTCAAACGCAACGCTTCGCTTTTTTCTTCGCCGGTCGTGTTGTCAGCAACTAAGCGGAACCAGCGTGCCGTTTCGATCAGTGCGTACAGGTTTTGAGCTTCGACTGCGGCAAGCTTGGCCCAATGCACGAACGCTTCTTTCTGACCTGCTTTCTGAAAGTGTTCTGCGATACGACCCGCCGCGCGGCCTGGCATCATTGGTGTTGCGGGCTGGTTTGATGTCGAGTCCTGGTCGGCGGATAGCGTTGGTGAGGCTTGCCCAGATGCCTCGTTGGACAAACTCTCAGCCCAATGCCGGTGCATCGCCACGCGTTCGGCTTCGGGGATTTGATGCAATAATTGCCGGCCCAGTTGGTCGTGCCAAATTCTCAAGTACTGACCATCAGGCCCATCACGCACGATCAAGCGTTTTTCGCTTAGTTCGTCGAGTTGAGCTTCCAGCAACGCGGGGTTGTTTTGTCGATCAATCAGTTGCAACTCTTCGAACGTGAGTTGACGCCCCGCAATGACTAGATATTCCAGTAACCGCCGTACGTCATCGCTCAATAAGTCGTTGCGATATTGCCAGACCTCTTCGATCGTAGGGGTTTTCGGTGACAACGTTTCAGGTTGGTCTCGCAGCATCCCCGTCGGCGCCAGTTCGCTAAGATAGACATCCAGCCGGTAGGGCAAACCCTCAATTTGTTCGCTTAAGGCAGCGACTTGGCTATCAGATAAATCAACGTGCTGGAATTTCGCTTCGCTGCGGATGGCTTCCGTTGTGACGGCGGGCGAGAGCGGGCCCAACGTGATTCGCGTGTGCGGAGCATGTTGTTGCTGATCGCCATCGCTTCGCGATACCGTAATTAAACCGAGCCCTTGGAACTGGGGCGGACCAATCCGATGATCGACCGTTGATTGCAGGTGGTCGAGCACATGGACGGTGTCACGGTCGGCCCACTGGACGTCGTCAATGATAAAAAATAACGGCCCCAAACGGCGCAGTTGGTTGCAAACCTTCATCGCTGCATCCAGTCCACCGGGGCGGGTAGGTGCTGTCACCACCGGCGGTTCGGCCCAGTCCACTTCCAATACCTCATTGAAGCCAGGAAGGCTCCGCTGCAAAATAGATTCGCTTACCGAGTCCACTCGCAGGCGGCCCATTTTGCCGCGACGGAAATCCATAATGATTTCGTCGGCAAGCTGACCAAACGCTTGCAAAGGGCTTTGCTCAAAACGCTGGCAGCGGGCCGTGTAGACATTCGCCCAGGACTGTTTGCGAAGTTCCGTAATCGCCAGTTCCAGCAATGTCGACTTGCCAATTCCGGAAGCACCTTCGATGTGCAAGCGTTGTACCTGGCCACCCAACACCAAATGGCACCATCGCTGAATCTCGCAAAGGTTGTCTTTGCGGGATGCCTTCGTGATTCGAATGGCGCGGGCGGAAGTGTCGTTGGAAACGCCCACCAATGGCCGTCGGGAAACAAAAGATTGGCCGAGACGGGATAGTGACATCGCGGTCGGACGATCGGAAACGTCCGGCGACAACATCTCGTTCACTGCATCGAGTAGCACGTCCGGGATCGCCTCGTTTAGCCCCGTCATGGCGTCAACGATGTGCTCGCGGTCGGTTACCGAGCTTTGTTCATCTCGCTGGATTTCTTCGCCAGTGACTTCACTGTTGACTTCACCCACCACTTCTTTGGTCGCCGCGGCTTCACTTTGGGAAGGTTCCGCGTTGGCCGTGAACAGCCGCAAGGCTTCTAACGCCACCATGCCCAGGCTGAAGATATCGCTAGCGGGACAATACGATTGGCGAAACAAGACCTCCGGAGCCACATACATCGGGGTCCAAATAAGGTAGGTGCGAATGTTTTCCGGATTACTCTCGTCTTCGAATTTGCCGGTTAGGTCGCAGTCGACAATGACAAAACGCTTACCGTCGTGCGTCATCATCAAGTTCGTCGGCTTGATATCACGGTGAACTAGCTGGTGCGCGTGCATCCACGCCAGCGCGGCTCCGACCTGGCGGATCATGTCCAGCAGCCGATTGCAGGCTTCTTCCAGTGGAAGTGCTCGCCATTTTCGCAGCACCATCACAAGGTTGCTGCCGACGATTTCTTCCATCGAAAAGGCGAGCCAGTTTTCCTCGTGATGAATCCGGTGCAGCCGAACCAATCCGCGGTGCCGCAGTTTGCTCATCCGGCGGAATCCCGTTTTGGCGCGAACGGCTTCCTTTTGGTCGACGGTGGGAAAGATCTTGATCGCCATTTGTCGGCCCGTCGCGATCTCTCGGGCGCTGTACACCCAACCGTGCGACCCGCATCCAATGGGCTCGATCAATTCAAAGCCGGCGACGGTATCGCCGCTATCCCAGCGAGGCTTCTCCAGCCGGGGACGTTTGACGACTCCGCGCGTGCCTTGCCCGTCGTCGACTTTTAACCGAGTTTCGCGGGCACTACTGGGACGCAGCCACTCGTCGCCACTGTAGTCTTCCCATTGAGCCATTCTCTACACATTCCCCATTGCTTGAAAGAAGCGGTGACAACACTGTACACCTCTCGATGTGACGATGGGCAATTAATTCTCAGACGCAGCCTCGTCTAAAGAGACAAATTGATGCCACGAACGCAGTCGATCGTTGGATCCGCGTCGGGTTGCCCGCCCACTTCGTCGCCCCTGTGAACCTTCGTTTCCCCCATGAAATGAATGGGGGCCTTGGAGGTAGCCCCCATGGTGTCGTCTAACAGATTCCACGCCTAGCGAAAAAATAGTATCGGATTCGTTTTTTCTACAGATTTCCCGAGGATCTCGCTGGGACGCCTTCTATTTTCGGCGAAAAGTTGTGAAATCCAAGCCATTGACCGAAAAACGACGGGACGATATTGTTTGCTTTGACGAAGACAATTGAGCGATCGGGCGAGAAGAATACGCCGGGTTCGCAAGTGTGATTTTCGTTAAGACGGTGGATGTAGCTCAGTTGGTTAGAGCGTCGGTTTGTGGTACCGAAGGTCGCGGGTTCGAGCCCCGTCTTCCACCCTTTTGAAATTCTTTGATGGGCAGTCTGGAACGCGAGCAAGCGTTACCGTCTTACTGACCCTGGGCTCGGGTTTTTAGAACCCGCTACTGAAGAACTCAGTGGCTCCAAGTCTGCCCCTGCCTGTTTGGCGGATGTGTATTTCAGTCTCAGACACAATGAGACGAGCGGAATCCATCAGCAACGAATCAGTTCGTGGGAAGCTACCCCGGATCTGGTGCAACCGTAGGCTGCGAGGCGGTCCGTTGGGCTTTAAGGAAACACTCTTGTTTTTGGTTGACATGATCAACTAGTCTGTAGTAATGTTGATACTGTCAACTAACTGTGGAGGGCGAGATGCCTGTTTCGAAGAGGCCTGATCCTGAAAGGCCGGCCCGTGAAGTTCCCGTCCTCAAAAAGTCCGAGTCCTCGCTCAGCGATGTGTTGCACCGGCTGATGCATGCTTACAAGAGGCAGCTCCGCGCCGGTGTTCAGGAGCATCAGATCCCGCTTCCGATCACCCACATTCGGGTTCTCAAGTGCATCGGCCGGTTTCCGGACAGCACGGCACGTTCGATCGCCCAGCGAATGAACCAAGACAAGGCGCAGATCACACGCGTCCTGAATGAATTGAAAGAGTCGAAGTTCATCGAAGCGACTGAGAACCCGGGTGATCGCCGCAGTCAGTTTTTAGCGGCAACGAAATCAGGCAGGCGAATCCTATCGAAAATTGACGTGCTCGAAGAACAGGCCGCCGCTCACATGACACGCGACCTCAGTCCCAAGCAAATCCAATCGTTCATTCGCATCGCCGGAACAATGACACAGAACTCACGTGACGACCAATCCCTCGACAAAGGAAACAATCGAGATGGCTAAACGCCCGCAACGGGAGCTGGAGGTGATCCGCTCCACGCAAATTACCGATCATATGCGGCGTGTCACTTTGGGTGGCGACGCGCTTGCGTCATTCCCCGAAGACCAGGAGGGTGCGTACGTCAAGTTGATCTTTCCCCAGCCAGACAACCCACGGCCACTGATGCGGTCATACACGATCCGGCATCAACGGGAGATGGAGATTGATCTCGATTTTGCGTTGCATGAACCGATGGGGCCCGCTTCGATGTGGGCGGTCAACGCTGAACCAGGAGACCGGATCCTCGTCGGTGGCCCGGGGCCCAAAAAAATGATCAACCAAGATGCCGACTGGTTTTTGCTGGTCGGCGACATGTCCGCACTTCCTGCGATCAGTGTCAATCTTCGCAACCTGCCTGCGGATGCGATCGGGTATGCAGTGATCGAGGTGACTAGCGAAGCGGAGATCCAAACGTTGGATCATCCGCCAAAGTTCGAACTGCGTTGGGAGATCAACCCGACGCCTGACCCCAACGGTGCATTTCTTGTTTCGAAAGTGGAGACACTGCCGTGGCTGGATGGCCAGCCAGCGGTGTGGTCTGCGTGCGAGTTCAATAGCATGCGGAACCTAAGGCGTTTTTACCAAAGCCATGAGATCTCCCAAACGCACCTCTACTTGTCGAGCTATTGGAAGGTGGGGCAAACCGATGACGAACACAAGTTAGCCAAGAAGCAAGACGCCGAGCAGATTGCGTCGACTACTTAAAATGGTGAGCAAATCGCTGCACCTGTGGGCAGAGCAACTGCCGGCTTTCGCTTTGATCTAGGTGTATTGCGGTTGGGCGTGATCAGCTTACAGGCTGAGGATGCGGATCTTGCGGTACCAGGCTTCGGACGGTGGGCCGCTGTGGATTTGCAGACCGATGATGCCAGCGCGTGGGATTTCAGGATCCGTTTCCTGATAGGAGACCGTGCGGCGTCCATTCATGAAAATCTCGGTCCGGTCATCGACGCAGACAATTCGCAGCGATACCCATTCCGACTCGGGGATGGCCTGGGCATCTGCTTTCAGGTTGCCTGCGGTTGTTTTCCCTGGCTCGGGTCCCGTTGATGCGGCATCTGTTGCGTGGACCGATTCCTGTTTCGCTGGCGTGGACCATTTGACTTCGAGGCGAGGTTCGGGAACGGCCAGCATCGTTCGCCGGCGAGACTCATCGTACAACGCGCCCCAGATCGATTGGTTTCCGGCTTGGCCCATATCGGCCTGGTAGCCGATAACCTCGTTTGGCGGGATACCTTCGTCAGAGGATCGGGCACGCCTGGATCGAAATTGCACACCAGCGTTTCGACCGGTTCCTCTTAACCGCACGTCCATTCGCAAGTCGAAGTTGTCGAACTGCTCCATCGTGCACAGGAACTGATTTTTGGGGATCGGCTGTTCCAAGCGACCGGCGATGATGGCGTCGCCCTGGGTGTGGAACCAGTACATGCCGCCTTCCCAGCGTGTCAGAATGGTGCCGTCGAATAGCGAGCGGGATCGCCGTTCGAAGTCGTGGTCGGACACCGTGGAGAGTTCCGATGTGTCCGACGCCTTGGGTACCGAGTCGGTCGCAGGGGCCTGTGTTTGAGGGGCGACTGGAGCGTCAGCCCACGCGGCGGAGATGCTGCAGATAAGGGTTAGGCAGGCGATCGCGGCATAATTTTGGTGAAACAGGTGCGTCATTTTACCCCCTCGGCTTTGTTGATCGAGTTTGACAGATCATACTCTGTCCAAAACAACGAAGTTTCCCCTCCCCCCAATTTAGCCCTCGCCGCCATGACTTCCCCCGCTTCCGACCAAAATGTTCTGAACAAATACAGCCGTCACATCACTCAGCCGAAAAGCCAAGGTGCTTCCCAGGCGATGTTGTACGCGACCGGGTTGACCAGCGACGACATGAACAAGCCCCAAGTCGGCATCGGCAGCATGTGGTACGAGGGCAATAGCTGCAACATGCACTTGCTCGACTTGGCAGCGGACGTACGCAAGGGCGTCGTCGACGCAGGCATGGTCGGCATGCGTTTCAACACCATCGGTGTCTCGGACGGGATTTCGATGGGGACCGACGGGATGAGCTTTTCGTTGCAAAGTCGCGATTTGATCGCTGACAGCATCGAGACGATCATGGGAGCCCAGTGGTACGACGCCCTGGTGACGCTGCCGGGTTGTGACAAGAACATGCCCGGTTGTTTGATCGCGATGGGACGACTGAACCGTCCTTCGTTGATGGTTTACGGTGGCACGATCAAGCCCGGCAAATTTAAGGGCGAAAAGCTGGACATCGTCAGCGCGTTCCAGTGCTACGGCCAATTCATTAGCGGCCAGATCGAAGAAGACGAGCGAGCGGAAATCGTCAAACGAAGTTGCCCTGGGGCTGGTGCCTGTGGCGGGATGTACACCGCCAACACGATGGCGACCGCGATTGAAGCACTCGGCATGTCATTGCCATACTCGGCCAGTATCCCTGCGGTTGATGACGAGAAAAAGGACGAATGCCATCGCGCCGGTGCCGCCATCCTGAACCTGCTTGAAAAGGACATCAAGCCTCGCGACATCATGACTCGCGGTGCCTTCGAAGACGCGATGGTGACGTTGATGGCGTTGGGCGGAAGTACCAACGCGGTCTTGCACTTGATCGCGATGGCACGTGCCGTGGATGTGCCGTTGACCATTGATGACTTCCAGTCCGTCAGTGACCGCACACCGTACCTGGCCGACCTGAAACCAAGCGGCAAGTTCGTGCAGGAAGATCTGCACAGCATCGGTGGTACCCCAGCGGTGATGAAATACCTTCTGGAAAAGGGCTACATCAAGGGCGAGCACATGACCGTGACCGGCAAAACACTGGCCGAGAACCTGTCTGATTTGCCCGGTTTGAAGGAAGGTCAGACGATCGTCTCGATGGTCGAGTCACCGCTGAAGAAATCAGGCCACATTCGTATTCTGAAGGGTTCGCTTTCGCCAACCGGTGCGGTCGCCAAGATCACAGGCAAGGAAGGTTTGCAATTCAGTGGCCCAGCACGTGTTTACGACAGCGAAGAAGACATGCTGGCGGCGTTGGAGCGAAGCGAAATCCAGAAGGGCGATGTGGTCGTGATTCGTTACGAAGGTCCGAAGGGCGGTCCTGGCATGCCTGAAATGTTGACTCCGACAAGCGCCATTATGGGTGCGGGTTTGGGTTCGGACGTGGCCTTGCTAACCGATGGCCGTTTCAGTGGTGGTAGCCACGGGTTTATCGTCGGGCACATCACGCCGGAAGCTCAAGAAGGTGGCCCATTGGCGTTGGTCCAAGATGGCGACACGATCACGATCGATGCGGAAACCAATTCGCTCGACGTCGATGTGGACGAAGCGGAAATGGCAAAGCGTTTAGAAGCTTGGACCGCTCCACCGTTGAAAGCGACTCGAGGCACGCTGTACAAGTACATCAAGTGCGTTAAGAGCGCCAGCGAAGGTTGCGTTACCGACGAGTGAGCATCACTCGATCGGCGTTTTGAAATCGTTAACAGCAAGCCGGATCAGGTTGGACGCAAGCCAGCTTGGTCGGCCGCGTCTTCGAGGAAGTAGTTGATGTCGGTGTGTTTATCGGCGTGTAGTACTTCGTACGCGTGAGCCGCACTGCGAGCGTGGTAGAGTTGTTCGACCAGGTTCGCATCGCGGGTGATCGCGGTGGCAAAGGCGGAGAGCACTTGAAGGTGTCGATTCCGCTCCACTTCCGGAGTCGCCAGCAGCAAAACGGCGTGGACGACGCGGCCATCAGGCGTTTCAAAAGGCAGTCCTTCGGCGCTGATTCCTAAGACTCCTCGAATTCCTTTGCCCTCGTCTTCGTCCAAAATCGCGTGCGGGATCATGAGACCTTGGCCCAGGCAGGTCGATTGTTCGGCGTCTCGGGCCATCACTCGTTTGATGAACTCTTCTTGCGGCAGTTTCATCTTGGACGTCGCGTAGAGCTGAGCGGTCAATTCGCGAATTGTTTTTTCGCGATCGTTCCCGGTCAGTCCCACCGTGATGCGATGTTCTTGCAGGAAGTCCAATAGTCGGGCGCGGTCCTTGCGTGCCTCGCCGGATTTTTCCAATGCGAACCGCGTGGCACTGGGGCCTAAGAGTTGATTGATGGCGAGTGCTGACAAACCGACCGTGTTGACGAGCGTGCGGACCTCTTCGCTGAAGCCAGCCGTGTCGGCGGTGACCAATAGAATCAAACCAACCGCAACGCCGCCGTGGGGTAATAGCGAGATGCCCAGGTATCCGCGGACATTGTCGGTGACTCCGGCGATCGACATCGCGGTGAAGGCACTGATGCATTTCCCGACCAGCCGAGCAAAGAAATACAACGCGACCAAACCGGCCGCCTGTGGGACCAAGCCAAAATCCAATCGCATACCAGCGAACGTGTAGAACAGTGCAAACAATGCACCACTGATCGTTTGCAAATAGGCTTCACCGGAACGCACCAGATCGTGACGCAAGTTGGTTACCACGATTCCGGCGAAGGTGCACGCCAGGATGCCGCCGGATGTTCCAAAGCCAGCCGCCAGGCCCCAGGCTCCTAGAATGGCGGCGACAATGGTTGGGCCTAGAAAGGCCGGGCTAACCATGGTTCGTGTTAGCGCGATCGCTGCTACGGCGCAACCGCCACCGATCATGAAGGTGACCGCAAACTGGACGACCACACTTTGCAAAGCATGAGGCCATCCCACTTTGTCGCCGAGGATCGTGGTGATGAAAACGAATGCCGCCACGGCAATCATGTCAATCAAACCGATCGCGGCCAGTAGGGTCCGGGTCAAAATTCCTCGCCCCCGGGCTTCTTGGATCACCAATACGGTGGTGCCAGGTGCTCCGGCGATCGCGATTGCAGCCAGCAAGAATGCGGGATGGGAGGTCATCACCTCGCCGCCGGGTACAACTGGGCCCAGGTAATAGAGCATCGCCGCGACAATCGCGGGCGTGATCAGAATTTCACCCAGCAGCAACAAGCCGATTCGCTTTCCGGTGTTCCGTAGACTGGCGAAATACAGCGTGGCCCCTACCGTGAAGGCAATGAATCCAAGCACGAAGTGCATGTAAGGCAGGAAGCGATCCAGGCAAAGCGGATCGGCATCGGTATTCATGCCCGGCAGTGCGATCCAGCGGAGCAAGATGCCAGTGGCGATCCAGCCGGTAACCTTGGGGAGCCGAAAGCGAGCAAAGATTTCACCCCCCACGATTCCTGCCACTAGAACCGTCGCCATGTTCAGCAGCGGATCATCGAAGTGCAGATTGACGAACGATTGCAACAGCTTGCGCTCCCGGTATGCGGAGTTAGGGCTAGAGGATTTTGCAAATCAAGGTGGGACATTGGGCTGGTTCCCATCAGCCAACTGAAAGCTGGCGGGTGGGAAGCGTCCCAGCGACCTATCCAAAGATGCTCTGGGTGGGCTGAGTCTTAGTCTGGGAGCATGCTAGTTAAATCCGCCGTGTGGAGATAGTGAAATGAGTCACAGGTGGCAATTATGAGCAATTCGGCGGGGTTTGGCCCGTATCTGTGACCTCCACGACCTTGGCGATCCGGATCAACTTGGTGAAGGATTCGCCGTCGAGCTGCTCATCGGTGGCGGAAAATGCACCGAGATTGGCGGAAGAACGATCGCCCGTTCGCCTTGACCGATTTACGGTCTGAAAGAAGACTGAAAGGTCATCCTTTTCAGTCTCGGAGAGAGCCAAAATGCACGTTCATGACAAGCCGAATCCCCGTTTGCCGGAACGTTTCTGCGTGTCGGAACGCCCGCGGGCTGGCTTCACGCTTGTGGAACTGCTTGTCGTGATCGCCATCATCGGCGTGATGGTCGGCTTGTTGCTGCCGGCGGTTCAGGCTGCTCGCGAAGCAGCAAGGCGAATGCAGTGCAGTAATCATCTCAAGCAAATCGCTCTGTCAGTTCACAACTATCAAAGTGCGTTCAAGAAATTCCCGCCTTCGGCGTTGATTGACCGTAAGGTGACATCGACCGGTAACAATGGTTCTTGGGGAGTTCACGGGCGCATTTTGCCGTTCCTTGAACAAGGCAGCATTTACGAGAACGTGGACTTGTCGATTGCTTGGGACAATCAAAGTGCCATTGATGGCGTAAAGATTCCTACCTACGCCTGCCCAAGCGATCCCGGTAGCGATCTGGAACGTGTCTTCGATGACGGGCGTCCGACCTTGTATGCAACCAATTATGGTTTCAATTTTGGGCGTTGGTTTGTTTACGATCCAGCCGACAACACCGGCGGCGATGGCATGTTCTTTCCCAATCGACTGCTCAGCTTTCGGGATTGCTTGGATGGGACTAGCAACACGCTTTTGATCGGTGAGGTCAAAGCGTGGACGCCCTACACCCGCAATGGTGGTCCGGCATCGACTGATATGCCAGCCAACCAAGCGGAGGCGGAAGTCGTTGTCGCATCGGGGGCACAGTTCAAAAATACTGGTCACACGGAATGGCCCGACGGGCGTGTTCATCACACCGGCTTTACCGTGACGTTGCCACCGAACTCGAAGGTGCATTACACCGATGGCGGCCAGTTGCATGAGGAGATGGACTACAGTTCCTGGCAAGAAGGAAAAGATGGTATCGCCGGCAATCCTACCTACGCCACCATCAATTCACGTAGCCATCATCAAGGGTTGGTCTTGACCGCACGGGTCGATGGATCGGTTGGATCGATCACGGATTCGATTGACCTGAAAACTTGGCACGCGTTGGGGACCCGTCATGGAAAAGAAGTGATTCAAGAACCTTGACGCGTCTTCGACCCTGACACGTCCTCTTTAATCCAAACGTCTTTCTCGCTGTAACGTCTTGGCAATTGCCTTACAATCCTGGGCAGCGGGCGTTGCGCTCGGGAGCGTGGCGTAGCTAAAGGAAGTGTCAAAATGGTGTGTGGTGTAGCAGGTTGGCGGTTCGGTTGTCTCTTGATGAGGGTACTGGTCGGGGTGATTGCCGTGGCGTTCCCATCTTGGGTTGTCGCCGAAGATCTGCGAATGAACCAGATTCAAACGGTGGGAACGCACAACTCTTATCGCATTGGGCCGCCGCCGGAAATCTTGAATTTGATTCGGTTGGTTTCGTCTTCATCGGCCGAGGCGTTGGACTATTCACACCGGCCGATCCCGGAACAGTTAGCTGCACTTTCGGTACGGCAGCTTGAGTTGGATTTGTATGCTGATCCGGAGGGAGGCTTGTACGCCAATCCGATTGGGCATGCGTCGCTGAAGAAGAATGCCGCCAACGTGAAATCGCATCCAAACGCCAACGGGGCGATGGACGTTCCCGGCATGAAGATTCTTCATTCGCCTGGGTTCGATTATCGCAGCACCGTGCCGACACTGAAGGCGGCTCTGACACAGGTGCGCCAGTGGTCCCAAAGCAATCCGGCCCATGTGCCAATCTTGATCTTATTGGAACTGAAGGATTCCGTTGTGGGGCCTGCGATGGTTCAGCCTATTCCGTTTGATGCAAAGCTGCTCGACGCGGTCGATGCCGAGATTCGATCGGTGTTCCAGTCCAATCAGATGATCTTGCCGGATGACGTTCGCGGAACCGAAGAATGCTTGCGAGACGCAATCCAGAACTGCGGTTGGCCGACGCTTGAATCGGCACGAGGTCGAGTTTGGTTTGCGATGGACAACGAGGGCACGTTACCCAAGCTGTACCTCGCCGGGCATCCGTCGCTGCGAGACCGGGTGATGTTTGTTTCGGTTGATGCAGAACATCGGGCTGCCGCGTTTCGAAAGATCAATGACCCGGTCAGCCGCTTCGCTGAAATTCAGCGTGCCGTGCAACAGGGATTGATCGTTCGCACGCGAGCCGACGCCGAAACGCGGGAAGCCCGTCGCGGCGATACGACTCGGCGTGACAAAGCATTCGAAAGCGGTGCACAGTACATCAGCACGGACTACTCGGTGCCCGATGCAAAGTTGACGGACTACCAGGTGTGTCTGCCAGACCAAGCGGAGTACCGCCGCAACCCGGTTTCTGCAGCAACGGAATAGCGACCCCTTTGACAATCGAGCGTCCGATCGCGGGTGTGCTTGCATCGCCCCGGCGTTATCGCATTCGAGACTACCTTGGACGCTCGCGGGTTCGAGCCTGTTTGCACCGTTGCGTACCTATCACTGGTATCGCTATCACACTGGTTTCGCTGGCACACTGGGATCCCTGACGTGTGCAATCCGGCACCCAATTCACGCGTCTTAGCCGGCAGCCCGAAGCCGGGCGGGTGATGAATAATCGGACCTAAGGCGAGTCGTGGTGTAGCTGGCTGCCTGCAATTGCGACGGGCAAACTAAGTGTTGTTTGCTGGAGACACCCAGCTTCACCTACGGCTCAAGGTGGCGAATTTTTAACTGTGATTGTTTTTTTGAAGTTTCGATCGCTGCTAGGGAAACGTAACTCTCCACGCTGCAAACTGACGGCGTTTATGTCGCTATCTAACCGGGTGTGCGCATTTGGTTGTTTGTGGGGCGAAAAAATACAATCGAATTGTGTGGGAAGTTCCTAAGGTGAAATTAGTGCGTAAATCGATGCCCGGTGCGTTTCCCAAAATTTGTTCATAGAGCCATCGCTTTTAAGACGTTTGGGGTAGGCCGGATGTTCGCATCAGGCACCGCGTTTACGCTCATTTCAAATCGATTTCTTTTCTAAGAAAGAGTGGTGACTTATGTTCGGGAACGAAAAGACTCGTGGTTTCACCTTAGTGGAACTGCTCGTGGTAATCGCGATTATTGGAGTGCTCGTAGGCCTCCTATTACCAGCCGTGCAATCAGCACGGGAAGCTGCTCGCCGAATGAGCTGCAGCAATAATTTTAAGCAACTTGGTTTAGCAATCCATAACTACCATTCGGCGTACGGGAAACTTCCAACTCACGCGGGAGGCACGGCCGGTGAATCAACTTACCCAATCACGGCTATTCACTGGAAAAACAGTGCAACGACTAAGCACAATAACACGCGACTGAGCGTCTTGGTACCGCTGTTGCCCTTCGTGGAACAACAAGCGTCATGGGAGCAAATCAGCAATCCTCGCGACGACAATGGTGACGGTACGATTGATTACCCGCCAATGGGGCCGACTCCCGATTTAGCGGCTTACGATCCTTGGGCGACTGAGTTCCCAACCCTGCGTTGCCCCAGCGATCCCGGTGAAGGCTTGCCCTCACTTGGACGAACCAATTACGGATCGTGCCTGGGGGATTCGATTTGGGCAACGATGCTTCGGCGTACTGCCGAGTTCAATACACCTGAAAAGGCGTCCGAACAGAATCGTGCTTCCCAACGTGGCTTCTTCAAGTTCGGCGATCGAAAGGCAAAGTTTCGAGACTGCCTTGATGGGTTATCCAACACGATCGCGATGGGCGAGTTCGCAACTTATCTGGGTGACGCCGACAGCCGAACAAGTATTGCGAACACCACGACAAGCGGAGGCGAGAAATGGATGAAGTCGATGCGAGACGATCCTAAATACTGCCAGTCGCAAGGGTTGTTGGATACAGAGCGGCCTGGCTTCTGGAGTCCTACCGCTACGATTTACGATTACTCTGCGACGGGGAAATACTCCAGTGCTTCGCGAGGGTTCCAGTGGGCGGACTGTCACGCGATGCAATCGGGTTGTTTCACCATTTTACCTCCCAACTCTGAGCTTTGTGGCCACGCACTGTTCAAGGAATTCAGTGTGCAAGCCTCCATGTCGAGTCAGCACCCAGGTGGATGTCATGTCCTGATGGGCGATGGCGCTGTTCGTTTCATAACGGACTCCATCGAAGCCGGCACCACGACAGCCGGGAATGTTTATTTAAGCAACACTCCTGGGGCTGAGAGTCCGTACGGTTTATGGGGAGCACTTGGTACCGGTGCTGCACGTGAAGTAATCGGTAGCGACTTTTAAAGCAGCTATGTACTTGTCTGTCCGATTTTTTCGGACGTGAGGATCCCTAGCAAACTTCGTCGTGCTTGAATCTTGGGGTATGTAACCCGACGGATATTCTCCGTCAGTCCTTTCAAATATTGCAGGGAATAGGTGCCAGAACAGCATTGCAGTTGAGATGGCACCTTTCTTTGATGACTTTTTTCGTTGGGTTCGCGGCCGCGCTGTAGGTGAGACTCGGTTTCACCACGGCTGCGGCACCTCGAACGAAGCTTCGCTTTCACAACTTAGATCAAAAAATCTCTTCCCTTTTTATTCGGCTATAGAACATGAAACCACGTCAAACGTTACCGTTCGTTTTTGCTTGCTTCCTCTTAGGGATGTCGCTCACTTTAACTGGATGCGGGAGTGATGATCCGAAGTTGGTGACTGATGGAATGAGCGATGTAGAAATCCAAACGAGAGATGATCAAACTATCGCCAACAGTCAGCCTCATGACGACAACTGATGTCATGGAGTTGAAAGGCTTTCCGAACCAGATGCTGCCTTTGCTTGCTGGGCAGCGTCTGTAATCGGGAGAAGCCTTTTTAAGCAAGTTAGCCGCATGCGATTGTCGTACTGCTTCAAGTGCTTCACCGATCGATAACGGCGGTGTGCTAGGTGAGACGGCAATCGCAAAGTATTGAGAGTTATGAAAGTAGCTGCGGTAATGTTTCTTCCTGGCTGACTCGTGGGAGGCTTGACCTGGTTGGACTTCGCTTCGAGCGGCTCAGCTTTCTCAACGATCGGTCGGATCGTAGTGGCCGAGGTAACGAGTCCTTCCGCCCGCTCGTCAACCGGACTCGCCGCCTTGTTCACCACTTCGAATCGACATCTTGTTGCCGCAAATACCTTTCCATTGCATTCGACAACGTGGGTGATGACAGTTTCCTCTGTCGAACCCGGTGGCAATCCAATCGAGCCAAATCCTAAATAACGATGAGACTAGAGATGAAGAAAGTATTAGCCGCAGCCAGTGCGGTGATGTTGGGTTGCATCTTTCTCTGCGCGGCATCCTGCTACGCCGAGCGACCAAATTTTCTTGTGATCATGGTCGATGATCTGGGGTACTCGGATATCGGATGTTATGGCAGTGAGATCGAAACACCAAATTTGGATGCACTGGCCAGCGGGGGAATGCGGTTCTCACAGTTCTATAACACCGCGAAATGCCATTCTTCGCGGGTGTGTTTGTTGACCGGTCAGTACTGCATTGCGGCGGGCGACACGGCACTCAACCACGCGGTGACATCGGCTGAAGTGCTTACCGGTGGCGGGTACACAACCATGATGACGGGCAAGTGGCACCTGAAACAGCAACCAACCGATTTCGGGTTTCAAAAGTACTTCGGTCATCTCAGCGGGGCGTGCAACTACTTTGCCGGTGATGATTCGTTTCGGTTGAACGGTGAACCATGGGAAGTACCGGAGAAGGATTTCTACACGACCGTGGCCAACGTGGATTACGGGCTGAAATTTTTAGATGAGGCACGTCAAGCTGATCAGCCTTGGTACATGTATGTTGCCTTTAATGCTCCACACGCGCCGCTGCATGCTTTGCCGGAGGACTACGTGAAGTACAAAGGTAAATATGATGAAGGCTGGGATGTTACGCGCCAGCGGCGGATCGCAAAACAAAAGCAATTGGGTGTTCTGCCAAATTCGCTGAAGCCAAGCCCGCGTCCTGAACATGTGCCGGCATGGGAAGACTTGGAACCTTGGCGGCGTGCCTACGAGGCCAACAAAATGACAACGTTAGCGGCGATGATTGATCGAGTGGATCAGGAAGTTGGACGTCTTGTCGCAGACTTGATCGAGAACAACGAACTGGACAACACGCTAATACTTTTCGTTTCTGACAACGGCGCTTGCCCATACGACCGTCGGGCTCCCTTGTTGGATGTCGAGCCCACCAACGCGGAAACTCTTTTAGGCGATTCAACCGGGTGGGCGTGGGCTAGAAACAGTCCTTTCCGATATTACAAACAGAACCAATTTGAAGGCGGCATTTCGACTCCTGCGATTGTGCATTGGCCTGCCGGTTTGAAACAGCCCGCTGGTTCCATCGTTGATCAACCTGCTCACTTGATCGACGTGCTGCCTACCCTTGCGGATATTTCCGATAGCGAAATACCGACATCATGGAACGATCGCGATTTGCGGTCGGTGTCCGGTGTTTCGCTAAAACCAATCTTTGACGGGAATCAACTCGATAATCGTCCCCCGATTCACTTGCTGTTCGGTTCGGATCGTGGGCTGCGAGATGGTGACTGGAAGCTGGTCAGTTTCCAAAACGAGCGGTGGGAGCTTTACAACGTTGCGAATGATCGCTGCGAACTTAACAACTTGGCCGATCGGGAACCGGAGCGTCTAGCAACGATGGTCGCGATGTGGAACGACATGGCAGAGAGTGTATTGCACTTGCCAGCAAAGGCGCGACCGAAATCTAAGAACCAGACCGGACCCCATGTTCATCGCGAATGGACCCGGTTTTAGGACCTCGACATGCCGGCGATCATCGTTGGAACGGTTTACTAAGTGGCTATTCGGATAGCCGGAACGTCCACGTTTCGGTCTGGCCGGCTTTTAGCGAGACCTTCGCGGTTCCGTCGTGGGACAGCTTCGCTTGTTCACCAGCGGAGTTAACGATGGATTCAATGCCACGTCGCAACCGAAAGGTCAGGGGCTGGTCGATCAACGACCGTAAACGTAAATCGACATCGCCTTTGTCTAGGTTCCAGCTCAACGATTCGACGATCGTTTGGTTGCGGCAGCTCACGCCGGAGATTTGGCCGCTGGGAAATTCGCCGGACAATGCCGGAAGCAATTCGATCTCGCCCGGTTTGGAGTAAACCAGCATTTCCATCACCACGGCGGGCAACGCATTGAGCATGTCAGAGTTGTAGATCCGGCCGGGGTTGTGGAACGTGAACAAGCTAGGCAATAGGTAGTTGTTGCTTAGCATGAAACGCAAATTCCCCTTCACCAAATCGGCATCCTTCAATCTCGCTGCGATCAGTGCCATGTGAGTCAGCCCGTGTGCGGACCCATTGCCGCGCCCTCGTTTCTTCGAGGCAATAACCGCAGCCTGGAAAAGGTCCGGCGTGTCTTCGGGGTTAATCTCATGACCGGGCCAAACTGGATAGAGATGCGACACATGGCGGTGGTCGTAGCGGTCGTCCAGCAATGGTGATGCCCACTCTTTCAGAGCCCCGTCTTCGTTGATCAGATACGCAGGAAGCTCGTCGAGCAGTTGTTGATAGGCGGCAAGTTGTGACTGGGTCAGTCCCGAACGTTCGCCAAGCCCAATCAAGTTTTGCAACGCTTCTTTCGCACAAGCAATGTCCATGGTGGCGTTAATCGCCACGGGGCACTTCGTGTTTCCAGGTTGGTTTTCGGGTGAATACGAAGGCCAGAAAACTCGTTTGCCATCGACATATTGGCCGTTCAGGAAATCGTCATAGAACAACGCAATTTGCTGCATCACGGGCAACAAGTGTTCTTGCAAATACTCTTCGTCGCCGGTCGTTTGGTAGTGTTCCCACATGGGGAGCACCATCCACTCAGCACCGGCGGTCCACGCATGTCCGGGGAACCCGTCGGAAAAGTGGGTGTGCAAATTGTGGCGTCCATCGGTGCGGCAGCCCGATAGTACTCCGCGGCAACCGTATAGATTCGTTGCGTTGATTTTCCAGTCATCGATCAAGCCCAAGACGAGACGATCGTAGCTTGCGATTGCTTCGGGGAGTTGACCTAAGTTGGCGGACGCGATTTGTAGGTTCACGTTTGCATCGAGCGTGAAGTCGCCTGACCATTCCGGTCGCCAGGCACCGTTCCAGATTCCCATCAAGTTCGATGGCCATTCGCCAGACGAACTGATCAGGGTGTACCGCCCCATGTCGAACATTTTTTGCAGCAAAGTGGGCAGCACTTGTTCGTTAGGAAGCAACTTTTGAAGTGCGATCAACCTTTCACTGCTGAGCGAATCAGCGGGATCGTTTGCTCCGTCGTCACTGTTGAGTTGAAACTGAACGCGATCAAACATCGGTTGATGAATCGCGACGTGTCTTGACAGCAATTGGTCGTAGCTGCCCCTGATATTGTCTAGACGACGTTTTAGTGCCGTGAGTGATTCGCCGTCGGCATCGAATTGCTCAAGCGAATCGATTGCAATCAGAAGGCTGATTTCCGGTGCATCAAACGAGACCGCTTCCGAAGCACGCGATTCGGATGCTTTATCATCCGCGAGTTTGGGCTCGGAATTTGTGGAGCCATGAAGTTGCAGCAACGTTTGGTAGCCTCGCGGCGAGCGGTTGTACTTGCAGCGATAGGCGATCGAATCGGGCGTGACCGAAATGGTAGGATCGTGATAACCGCCGCCTTTTCGGTCGACTCGTTTGTTGGCCGGTCGTGAGTCCTGGTTAACGAGTTTGACGCGTCCAGAGATGGGCTCTCCGTCCAGGGCTCGCAACTGCACAACGATGATGTTGTCAGCTCGTGAGGCAAATGTTTTTCGAATGAATTCGCGTCCGCTGGACTGAAAGCGGACGATAATTTCGCCGGTCTGGAAGTTCGTTGACCGTCGATATTGGGTTACCGATGATGCGTCGACACCGTCTTGTTCCAGTACCAACGAACACGCGGGATGGTAAGGATCGGTCCACTGAATACCGGGGAATCCGGCATCGATTGCGGCTTGATAAGCGTGCGCGTAGGCGTCTTTGTATTTGCCGTCTGCCAACAAACGCCGCACTTCAGGTAACGACTTGGAAATATCCGGAACCGGGCAAGGCTGGTCCAGAAGGGGTTCGTAGAGTCGTTCATGGTTCAGAACCACGCGTTCGAGTGCCGGTGTGCCGAACACCATCGCGCCTAGCGTGCCGTTGCCGGTGATCAAAGCATCTTCCCAGCGTTCGGCGGGGCGTTCGCTCCACATCCCTCGCGCAGGCAATTCCGCTTTTGGAATTTGAAACTTACCTAGCGGGGTATCTTGGCCCATCAGCCGTGACGCGGGCCCGCCGACGCTGACGACAACGAACGTTAAGAAATAGACAGTTGTGAGGATCAGCTTCGAATACAACAAACGATGCAAAGTAGGGCCTGCTAGCGAAACAAGTGGGGGACCGATGGTGGCGGCGATTTCAAGGTCGCGCCTTGGAGCCGAGCACATCTTACTTGATCGCAGCTTCCTACATCTTGGCAATCAAGTCGAGTAGCGTTTGACGAACCGCTTGAGGGTTGGCGTTGGGATTCTTTTTGCGAGCTTGACCGATCAACGCGCCCACAGCTTGTTGCTTACCGTCCTTCACATCGGCAACCACTTGAGGATTGTCGGCGAGAAGTTGTTCGCACAGAGTTGTTAAGGCGTCATCGTCAACGGATTCGATTCCCAACGCGGTCTTCGCTTCGGCAAGCGTTTGTGGGTGATTGGTGAGGTGTTCGAAGATGTCCCGACCACGGGATGTATCCAGTTTGCCATCGGTGATCTCTTTGACCAGTTCGCCGAGTGTGGAAGCCGATACCGGAAACGATTCGATTGAAAGATCACGATCTTTCATCGTTCGCATCACGTCCTGCATCACCCACGACGAGGTCTTTTTGGCGTCGCCGCTGGCGTTGGCAGCGGTTTCGAAGTAATCGATCATCGCCTTGCCTTGGTTAACGATCACATCGGCGTCATACATTTTGATGCCGTGTTGATCTTGCAGCCGCCGGCGTGTGACGGCGGGCAGTTCGCCCAAGGTTTCGCGAATGGAGTCAATGAATTCGACGGGCAAGCGTACCGGTAGCAAGTCGGGATCGGGGAAGTAGCGGTAATCGGCCGACAGTTCCTTTTCACGTTGCTCGAAAGTCTTCTCGGCTTGATCGTCCCAGCCCCGAGTGGTTTTGGGGGCGTCATCGATGGTGCCGCCGGTGTCTTCCCACGCAACGACTTGCCGGTTGACTTCGTAATCGATCGCCCGCTGAACGTTACGGAAACTGTTCAGGTTTTTAATTTCGACAATCGGTGTGGCTACTTTCTTGCCATCGACATCAATGTGCAAGTTCACGTTGGCGTCGACCCGCAGGCTGCCTTGAGCCATCTCGCAATCGGAAACTTCCAGGTGGGTAAGCAAGAGTTTGAGTTCACTCAGATACGCTTTTGCCTCGTCGGACGATCGCATCTCTGGTTGGCTGACGATTTCCAGCAGTGGCGTTCCGCATCGGTTGAGGTCAATCTTGGTGTCCGACACGCCAGCGGCTTCATCGTGCATGCTCTTGCCCGCGTCCTCTTCCAGGTGAGCGCGGACGATACCGATGCGGCGGGTTTTGTCCTCGTCGGCCGGATCTTGGATCTCCAGATAGCCATCGGCGCAGATCGGCAAATCGAACTGGCTGATCTGATATCCCTTGGGCAAGTCAGGGTAGAAATATTGCTTGCGGTCCCATTTCGTCATCGGCGGGATCGAGCAATTGATCGCCAGACCGGTACGTACCGACAACTTGATCGCCTCCCGATTCATGACCGGAAGCGAGCCGGGCATCCCGAGACATACCGGGCAAACTTGGGAATTGGCGGGCATCCCGAACTGAGTCGTGCATCCGCAAAAGAGCTTGGTTTGCGTTTTCAGTTGCACATGGACTTCCAACCCAATGACGGTCGTGACGGGGTGTTGGCCGGATGCGAGCAATTGCGAAGATGCCATAGGTTATCGGCGAGTTCGTGGCGAGGCAGAGGAGTCGAAGGTGACAGCAGCCGATAAAATAACCGATCGGCCCAGACTTGGCCCAGGTGTCGCAAAACCACCGTCATGACAGCCGATTTGGCGTCAAAGCGAGGCGAGCGATTGGGCGACGGCGTCGAGTGCGGCGTCAATCTGCCAACCGCTGGGATCCCGATCGCCGGCAACGTTGCTGATTCCACGGACGATTTGCAGCGGGATGTCTGCGATCTGGCACGCCATTGCGACGGCGAAGCCTTCCATGTCCTCGGCGATGACGCCCGGCCCATGCGTTTGACGTCGGGAGTCCGCAACCGTTTGGCTGGCCGATGCAGCGCAGACGGTGAGCAGCTTTTGATCCTTGCCGGTGGGTGACGAGATTTCGATTCGGTCACCGATTGCGGGGCGTGGCGGCGAATCTAGGCTGGGTTCAATTTGGTTCCAACCAAGCTCCCCAGCCGAACGGCACGTGGCCTCGGTAGACGAGACACCGATGCCTTCGCAAATCGCTTCGCTGATCCAGATCGCCGAACCCACCGTTGCGCTGGAGTGCAGCGAGCCAGCTATCCCCGCCAGCACGACCTCGTCGGGTCGCAGTTGTTGAAGCCAGTAACTTGATTGGGCCGCGGCAGCGATGACACCAAAACCGCACAACCGTACTTCCCACTCGGCTAGCGTGTGGGCGTCAACTCGCTTGAGCAACCGCTCCCGTTCAAGAGACGTCGGAATCAGCAGCAAGCGTTTGGACACCGCTAACGACCGCCTCGCCGAATCTCGCTGCCTTCGAAGCGAACTTGGAAGCGGAAGATTTTCTTCGTCTTGCAGGTGATCTTGCCGGTTTGCAAGTCGAAGTGGTCGGGTGTCTGGGCGAGATTGATGTTGGCGACCGCGCGGAAACCACGCTCGGCGAAGATGTCAATCACCATGGCTAGCACGAGCGGGTTATCGAAAAGCGGGTCTTCGCTATTGATGATCGATAGTCCGGCGATGGCATGTCGCTGGACGATGGGAACGAATTTGTTTTCGATCTCATGAATGACCTTATGAAACAACTCAGTGTGTTCGAGTTGGTAGCTGTCGAGTCGACGGACCAGTTCTTGCCGAGCGTGAACGCCGAGTTCGGTTGCCAGTGGAAGCCCCCGAACGGCATCATAGGTTTCTGGATCGAGTTCCAAAGAGGACTGGTAATCCAGTTCCATCCGGATCTTGCGTTCGACTTCGTCGATTGATCCGTCGGCATCAATGAAGTGGTAGTGGTAGATCTGCTTCAGCGATTGAAGTGCATCCCAGGTTTTTTCTTTGAAGACGCGATAACGACTTTTAGCGGCGATCGGATCGAGGTCGGTTGCCCGCAGCTCGATGATTTTTCCGTCGCCTTCGCGTTGGACGCGTTCGTTGTGTTCGGCGATCATTCGCCCACGCAACAATTGTCGCTCGATGCTGGTCTTTTCATCGATGAACAGCACGACCGCGTGCACGGTCGGTTTGCGGAAGTTGATCGCCAGCGGAGTCGTGTGGTATTCGCGGTACAATTGGTTCATCTTCTGAACCAGCAGGTGGAGGCATTCGACCTGGACGCGTGTTCGAGGGAACCCGTCCAGAATGCAACCGTCGCGATATTCTTCTTCTAGCAGTTTGCGAAACAGGATGCCGACGACTTCGGTGTCGCCCACCATTCCGCCGGCTTCTTTGATGCGTTCCGCTTCAGGTGTGTTCAGTAGGTCACTGACGATGATTGGCGGACAGGTCAATCCGCGGACCTTCGAGATGAAGTTACTGTTGGTTCCCTTACCGCTGCCGGGAGCACCGCCCAAAAGAATCAGTTCTTTGGTGAACCGCAGGTTTTCGTGGCCAATTTCTTCTTCCAGGTCGTTCCACACCGTATTGAAAATCACATGGGCGTCTTTGACCTCAAGGTCCTCGACCCCAGGACTGCCCGCGGCATGAACGGCTTGGTCGGTGACCAGGCGGGATGCTTCACTTTCAACGGTGTCCGTGGACGCGTTTGGAATTTCAGGCATGTGATCGAAATCAGGAGACATCGGCGTTCGGACCAAGCAGGGTTCTGAAAGCGGTCAAAGACCAGCAACAAAGCGTAAGCTGACGCAATGATACTCACTGGCACCAAGCCTCGTACCCCCTGGCACGGTCCAGGTGCCCCAGTGCGACAATCTAGCTAACCCAGCAGGATAAGCCGGGGAACGGTGTTTTGTGGCTTAAACGGTTAAGCGTTTTAACCGAGTTGTGCGTTAGCTGCGATCGGTCTTCCGTTCGGTGCGATTGCGGTGCGCATTGTCACCACTGCGCTGACGACGTTTCGTCGATGACCGGCTCGCGCACGGCGTAACCGGCGGAGAAGCGAAGCCAAACTTTGGGTATACGGCTAGGCCGATTTCGGCTGGCTGATTATTGAGCCGGCGATCTAACGTTTGATTTCGAACTTGATCGTGGACTGCCCGTACTTCTTGCCGTGCAGGTCTTCCATGGTCAAACGCAGTTGGTATCGGCCCGGTTCAATCCCGTCGGGCAGGTACATTTGGTAGGCGACAAAGTAATCGCGTAGCTGGTTATTAGAGACCTGGCGATCTTCGGGAAGCGATTGGCTGGACACGCGTCTGCCGTTGTTGTCGAGCAGGTCATAACTGCCCTGCAATCGGGTTTCGAAACCGCCATCAGCTTTTGCGGAAACAAAATTTTCGACTTCGCAGTACAAGATGACTTCCTGGCCGGCGACGAAGCGACGGTTAGGGAATGGTTTGACTTCACCGTAGGCTTCGATCTCGGTGCAGAACTCAAGGCCGCGAACTTCGAGCGAGTCACTGGCAGCGGCCAAGTAGCCAGTCGCCTTTCGCATTTCGGGAAGTGCTGAACTCAGACGGCGGCTGGCGACCGGATGGCCGTTGGGGTCGATGATCGTCCACAGACCACGCAATTGATGACGCAGGAACTCTTCTTCTTCACGTGACAAACCTTCTAGCTTTTCGACGGCCCGTTCGGGATCCCCAGATAGAACCATCAGGTGCCGAGCCATCACCAACCGGCGATGGCGGTTCGCTTCGCTCTCACCCTCGGTTGCTGTTTGCAAACGAGCGACCAGGGCATCGAACAACTGGGCATCGGTGAGTTCACTGGCCGGATTGCCAACCGGTGCGACATCGCTGGCGGGAACAATTGAATCAGCCGCGATGTCGTTGGCGACGTTATCGCTGATCGCGACGGTTTCGGATCCGGAGTCATTCGCTGCGGGTGGTAATTGCATACCGGCTTGCGAAACTTGTGTGTTCGCCGCGGCAGTGGATTCCGCCGACACAGTTTGGATGTTGTCGGATTGGTCGTTGAACTGGACGTGAGTGGGGGCACTCTTCGCGATTGATTGTTCGATCATCGAAGATGCCGACGTGGAATCTTGGGACTGAACCGATTTGGACAATTCTGAAAGAGCTCGAGCGATGGTTTCGTTCGCGTTCTTGGCGACAGCGTCATTGCTGACGGGGGGATTGTCGGCGGCGGCAGTCGCACTTGCCGTTGAAGGCTCTGGAGTGGTGGTATTCGGTGTGGTGGACTGCACTAGCTTGGTCGTTGTGGCCGCGGCGTTAGTTGGATCGGATGTGCCAGTCGGATCCTGTGCGGCGGGTGAGGACGCACCGATTCGTGTGGGGCTTACGCCACGGTCGATTACCTCATCCGGTAGCTCGGGAAGGGAGTCCATCGATGCGGCCAATACGGCCTCGATGCCCTCGGGGTGTTCGGTTGGTTTGGCTTGCTTTCGGGACATTGCAATCAGTCGCCCTATCGCAGCCTTTTGAACTTCAGGCGGTGCGTCACCCAACGCGCTGATCAGTTCAGTCACGTCGACGCCGTTGTATTGCTCGGGAAGGTTGAGCTGGCTGATGACCTTTTCAGCCGACGGTGTGGTTGCGATCGGTTCGGTCGCGGTGGTCTGCTGAATTTCGGGGGTTGGATTGGATTCGGTTGGTCGGATGTGCGACGCAGGCCGCGCCTTCGTTTCCTGTGAAGTTGGGTCGTTGGGGTCGACCGCTCGTTTAGCAGTCGCGAGTCGTTGTTGAACTGGTGCGATCGCGGTTTCCGGCGTGGCCTCTTGGCTGGTGACTCTCACTTGACCTTCCATCCCGCCGATGGCTGGACCGTGCATCGATGGCGGCGAGCCGTCCATTTGCGAGCGGGATGCCATGGGCGAAAAGAACCGATTCCGCTGGCAGCCCACGTTCGTACTTAGCAGCGCCAAAATGATCGTCGCGGCAGTCGCTGACCCGCGGCGAAAAGTGGCGGGCAACAAGCACTGAAGTGAAATGGTGAGGGGCATAACGCATCCTTGCGAAATAGGTCGGGGGTCGTCTTGGAACGAAAAATCCCTACGGAAGGCGATCTCGACAGCTAATACCGGATGATGCTTACAAAAAATCCGCCCTCGGTGGCAACCGCAGTCTAAATCCAGTGTTTTTACCGATTTTGGCCAAATACAGATTCGGACTTTCGATCGAAGGCCCTCATTTTGTATCGTGCGACTCAACGGATATCGCGGAGCTTCCAATTCCCCCCAAATTCAGTGAGCGTCAAGGATGATGCGTTTGAGTCAGTTCAGTCAGTCAACTTTATGGTTGTCCAGCCAAAAGAGCTTGATTGCCGCCACCTTGTCGGTTTTTGCCGTCGGAATTGCGTTGCTAACCGCGAGCCCTGTTGTTGCTCAAGCACCCGGCACGCCGTCGAACGCTGCGATACAGAATCCCAACGCGGCCCCGTTCCCACCACTCAGTGCGGCAGAACAACAACGCCTCGATGCGATGTTGACGGCCTGGGAAACTCAAAGCAACGGCACCAAGACGCTGGAATGTCAATTCCAACGTTGGCACTACGATCTATTCGCTGCACCCGCGGGTGTGCATTCCGAAAAAGCACGCGGTGTCATTAAGTACGCGTCGCCTGACCGAGGTCTATTCAAAGTCGATCAAAAATTGACCTTTGATGGCATGAAAGAGGGCAAGCCGCAGTACAGCGAAAAACCAGGCCAGTTCGGCGAGCACTGGGTGTGTAACGGAGAAGAGTTGCTGGAGTTCGATCACAGCAAGAAGGAATGCAAGGTGCAACAGTTGCCACCTGAAATGCGTGGACAAAAGATCTTCGAAAGTCCGCTTCCGTTCGTCTTCAACCTCGACGCCAAACAAATCAAAGAACGCTATTGGGTTCGCCAAGTCCAGGCTCCTAAGCCAGGCATGATGTTGATTGAAGCGTACCCAAAGCGTCAAGAAGATCGTGCTCAATACAAGCTGGTTCAAATCGCGCTAAGCCAAGACACTTTCTTGCCCGAAGCGTTGTTGATGTACGCACCTAACTTCAACATCAAGACAGCACCGAAGTGGGATCACTACGAGTTTGTGGACATCAAACGCAACTCGATCTCGCAAGGCTTGTTGAATCGATTCATGAAGACATTCATCGACGAAAAGCCACCTACCGACTGGAAGGTGTTTCGTAACCCGTATCATCCGCCTGGACCGCCTCAAATGGCCGAGCGCCCCACCGCTCAGCCTTTGTCGAACCAGCGATAACAAACGAGCGACGATATCGAGTCGTAAGTCGAGTCGTCGGGAATCGTTTGTGTGAGAGAATGGCTGGTCGAGCCGAATGACCGGATCGATAACGTGGGCTGGGGAAAAACTCTGCCTTGGTACCAGATTCCGCCTCGGTATACGGGCGACGGACATCGATTCAGACGGATGGTTGTGATCCAGACGCCTGTGCCGGGCCTGTTGCCTGCTCACCCATACACTGCGTCAAGTTCGCACTGCGGCAAGTTCGTCTGGCTGAAAAGATCGTTGCTGACTGGGCAAGATCGACGATCTTCCGGTGAGCATCCGGTGGCCGCACGCTAGGCCTGTCTGAGGTGCGGGATGCACGCCGTTAAGGCGGCCCATAGTGGTTGCCCTGGCCGAGCGGGGTTATGGTTTACGCTCTCATTGAGCTTCCCCCAAGGCTTTTTTCGGGTGGTTACGGATCACCCGGATTGATTCGCTTTGGTCGCAATATGGACGCAGTCAATTCGTTGGAGCCCTGGAACTGGCAGGTTGCTAGTGCTGCTGGGCTGCTGTTTGTCTGCCGCGATCGCCTCACATGTATTGAAAGCCGCAATTGATGTCATCGTCCAACGCAGAGACGCCTGCAACCGAATCCAATTCGCCTGAATCCAGTTCGTCTGTATCTGGCGCGGCCGAGGGTCACGGGACCTACGCCACCGCACCGTCGACATCTTCTAGTTTGCCCGGTGGGATTCCCTTCATCATCGGGAATGAAGCAGCCGAGCGGTTTAGCTTTTACGGCATGAAGTCAATCTTGACGATCTTCATGACGGATTACCTGCACTGGATGACGACCGCACCGGCAGGCGGCGGAATGAACAAAGCCGAAGCGATCGAACACTATCACACGTTCACCGCGTCGGCGTACTTCTTCCCAGTGCTCGGCGCGTTGGTCGCCGACATCTTCTTGGGGAAGTACCGGACAATTCTGTTCCTGTCGATTGTCTACTGCATCGGACACGCGGCGTTGGCGTTCATGGGATCGCCGGGAACGAGCGCGGGGATGTGGTTGTTCGCCGGATTGCTATTAATCGCGATCGGAAGCGGTGGGATCAAACCTTGTGTGTCCGCTCACGTGGGCGATCAGTTTGGTAAAGGAAACCAGCACCTGCTAACGAAGGTGTATCAGTGGTTCTATTTCAGTATCAACTTCGGTGCGTTTCTATCAACGTTGTTAACACCGTGGTTGCTCGAACACTACGGACCGCACTGGGCGTTTGGTATTCCAGGTGTTTTGATGGCACTGGCGACGTTCCTGTTTTGGTTGGGGCGTAACCGCTTTGTTCACATTCCCGCTGGTGGAATCCAGTTCATTCGCGAGACGTTCAGTTGGACTGGAATCTCGGCGATTTTGAAGCTGAGCATTATCTTTTCGTTCGTCGCTGTTTTCTGGGCTCTGTTTGACCAGACCGGTTCTTCATGGGTTTTGCAAGCGAAGAACCTCGACCGAAACTGGATGGGTATCGATTGGTTGGAATCTCAAATCCAAGCGATCAATCCAATTTTGATCCTGACCCTGATCCCGGTCTTCCAGTTCGGAATTTATCCGCTGGTGGACCGCGTTTTCACGTTAACGCCGATTCGAAAAATCAGCATTGGTTTGTTCGTGATGACGGGCGGCTTTGCCATTGTCGCTGGCTTGCAAGAATTGATCGACGCCGGGCAAGAACCCTCGATTTCATGGCAGTTTCTAGCTTATGGCGTGCTCACCGCCGCGGAGGTCATGGTCTCGATCACCTGCCTCGAATTCGCTTACACGCAATCGCCCAAAAGCATGAAATCGATGGTGATGGCGGTGTTCTTGTTGTCCGTCTTTGTAGGCAACTTCTTCACCGCGATCGTGAACCGCTTCATTCAAACGCCTACCGTCACTGCATTGGTTGGCGAAGGCGTGGATAGCGATGTGCTGGCGAAGGGTAAGATTGAAGACAAGCTATTTCCAGCCGAAGTTCGGGAAGCAGCCGAAGGGCAAGAGGGCAATCAATTGATCGTGCTAGGCCCCGATGGCAAGGCGGACACCACCGATGATGTGGTGCTTTCGCTGGATAAGGACGGCCAATTGCAGTCCGTTGATAACGCATCACAAGAAGCGTTTGGTGAACTCGCCGACCAGATCGAAGCCGCGTTCTTTGCTCAAGCAGATAGCGATGAAGCTTCGTTGCCAAGCGTGGACGCGATTAGCGATATCGTGAAAGACGCGACGGACGCCCACGGTAACCCGATCATTTACAAATTGGTTTCTCGTGATAGTTACCAGTTGTATTCCGCTGGTGCTGACAAGGTTGACGGAACACGTTGGGATGAAACGCTGACCGGCTCACTGGCCCGGGCTCAGTCCACGGAAGACGCCGCTGAAGCTTCGGGCGAGCCCTACTTCAATTGGCTCGAACGCCAGAAGATTCTGTTGAGTTCGGCTGGTGATCCGGCCAAAGCCGACGAAGTTCGCCAAGAGTTGTTGGAAACTCGTGACGGTGGCGTGACGACCACGTTTTCTCGCGACTACGCGATCGGCGGGCGTTTGCTACTAGAAGGAGCCAGCTACTTCTGGTTCTGGACGAAGTGCATTCTGATCACGGCGATTCTGTTCGTGCCGGTTGGCTACTTCTATCGCGAAAAGACTTACATCCAGGACGCCGTGTAGTTTCACGGCGTGGATCGCAATCGGGTGGCAGTTCGTGCTGAATTGCGACCCATTGCGTTAGGGCAGCGGCATGCTGCGGGCGTGATCAAGGTCGTCCATGGCAAGTGCCAAGTCCTTCTGCATCCCGATTCGCTTGCCGTGCAGTTCCAACAGTTCGAGCTCAACGAGTAGATCGCTGCCGGCGGGAGACTCGTCGAGCCGGATAGCACCGCGGGTTTGGTCCAATCGCTCGGTCATCAAAGCGATTCGCTGATCGATCAGCTCAAGCCTTTTGTTGGCCGCACGAACATCTAAAACCGTTTGCAATGTCTCGTTGCGGATGATGATTTGAAGTGACTGGTAAAGCTGTTTGCACTGTCGCCGCCGCTCGTTCAGGTCATTGTCCGATGGATCATCTTTCATGCATGAGAAGAGGCCCTTCGCAGCGGTGGCGAGCGATAGACCCGCACCAGGGCTGACGATTCCCATCAGCAGACGGCCTGCATCAATGTTGCAGGCGTTTAGATCGCGGCACAAGATCGCGACGGCTTGCAGGTCGTGACGTTGAGCGAGTGCGGTCGCCACCATTTCGCCCGCCACAACGCTGGGAGCTCGGTCAGGAAGCGGAGCAACCATGATTGCCATAGCGACTTCGGCTTCGTCTCGGCCCGTTAAACGCGACAATTCCTGGCGAAGTTTCAAGGCGTTGAAACGCTGTTGGGACTTCAGATCCAGCAGTTCCAGCCGAGCTTCGCGTAGTTTGAGCGGGTCGCCGTCGGGCAACTCCAACCGCTCGGCTTCCACGGACATCGCGACCAGTCGATCCTGCATGGCGATCGCTTCGTCAATCTTGGCTGCGGCTTGGGTTGCCGCAATCAGCTTGTGATAGGCCACGATGGCGTGAGCGGCATCGTCCGCTCGGCGTGCCAAAGCGACTTCGGTAAGGACGTTGCGAATCAAGTGAGCGGAACAGCACGCGTCTTTGTCTTTCGGATCGACGCTTCGCATCACCGCCTGGATTTCCGATTCGATCAACCGTCCTTCGGGGGATCGCTCGTACGCCCAGTGCATGACCTGTGACGCTGTATACGTGACCGCCACGGGGTAGGCAGTTTCACTGACCGATTGTTCCACGACGCTCGAACCCGGTTGGGCGAACGGAGGGAACGAATCGGGAACTGGTGTCCAGCTATCGTCGTACGTTTCGCCGGTTTGGATTTCGGTAGCGGAAGTGGCTCCGACCCAAGTCAACGCCTGGTTTAGCTTTAGCGTTCGGCCCAGTGCCGCAGCGGTGCGGGGCGCGGCCAGCCAAATTCCGGCGCCCGGCATGGCGATGACCAACAGCCCAATCAATGCAATTCGCAAATGACGATTCATGCGACTGATTGACCTCCGATGACTAACGAGCTGTCGCAGCTTGAATTTTGCCCCGCCTGGATGGCGTTTTTTGAAGGCTGGAAGCCGTCGTTGACAGAGTGAAACTCCGCCGGTGGGCTGCCAAACCGGTATGGCTCGTCAAATTCAAACACTGCCGAATCCATTCGGCATCACGCACTTGACCGTTCTAGTACGCGGTTCCTCTTTCATCGGAACAAGTGATTCATGCGGTCAAACAAACCACCCCGGTTCGGATTGTTCAGGTCCCCCGATTAGGACGGCGAGATAAACTGTGACGATTGCAGAGGATTTGCTGATGAGAGAGGGTTTGTCGGTCCGATAACTGATTCTGGTCCCGGTACCTGTTGATGCGATTGATGCGTTACTCGTGCCTGGGAATCAATTCCATCTCCATTGGACGAAGTCATGACGATTATCCCTTCGCTGCGAAACCATTCAGAAAACCGGTCAAGCATTCGCAGCCGATTCGTAGTGATCGCGGTTGTTGTTGCAGCGATCATCGCAGCGGACGATCGAAGTTCTTCCGCTGACACGCCAATTCGTTTGAAGCGAAGCCAACCTGTTCAGCGAATGGTTTGGTCACCTTCACGAGTCGATGCGGACGCCAGTGCGGTTGCCGATTTTGAAGAGGCGGCACCTACGCAGTCACGACAGACTCAACCCAGTTCACGCCGGAAGTCGGTTGCGAGCAACTCGGGTTCCCTGATCCAACAAGTTGGATTCCTGGAAGACTACGGCACATGCGGTCCGGTTTGTGATTGCGGCCATTGCGATGGCGGCTACATCGCGGAACCTGCGTGCGGGATGGAATACGAAGTCAGTTGCGGGATGGAGCCTGTATGCGGTGCCGAAACGTTTGGCGGACCTTGCGGCTGTGACGCTTGTTCGGGCGTTGGGATGGGCGGTTGTGATGGATACGATTCAGCTTGCGAGATTGATTGCTTTCCGCTGTTTCTGCCAATCTTACGAATCGATTGGAACCGCTTTGAATTTTTCTTCGGCAGCCAGGCATACCACAACCCGATGAACGACCCCACCACAGGTGCGGCGAGCCAAACGGACAGCGGCAGCTTTGGTTTCCATCAGGGCTTCAACGAAGGACGGAACCTGCGTCCTTGGTTGGGTGCAGACTTGTCGGCCCAGTTCGGTTTGCGGGCAACCCAAAGCAACCTTCACGGTGAAGACTTCACCGGCGAAACTCGAAATCAAATCTTCTTAACTGGTGGCTTGTTCCGCCGAGTCGACTACGGCTTGCAGTACGGCGTGGTGCTTGATTACCTCAACGAAGACTGGTACTACCAAGCTGACCTGTTGCAATTGCGTGGGGAAGTGAGTTGGAAGATGTCGGCATGCCACAACTTTGGCTTCCACTGGATGGCCGGGGTGAGCAATGAAACCGTCGATACCAATGTGACCGATGATGCGGGTGCGGCATTCGTGGGCTCCGAAACGATCGAAGCGTCCAATCAATACCGAGCGTTCTATCGTCGCTTGTTCGGCAACACCGGCGAGTGGACGTCGTACATCGGTGGGACCGACGATGATCATTTCATCTTGGGAAGCGATATCGATGTGCCGCTGAAGTCATGCTTCTCGATGCAGGTCAGTTCCACCTACTTCTCGCCCGGCGATGAAGGAGCCTTGGCTGACCATGTTTCCGAAGGCTGGAACTTAGGAATCAGCGTTGTGTATCGCCCGGGAGCAAACCATCCCGCCAGCCGCTACCGTCGTCCAATGTTCGACGTGGCTGACAATGGCTCGTTCTTCGTCTTCCGCTAAGACACGAAAACAATCACGGATAGTGAGCTGATTGCTGGCACTGGAGATTCTCCAGTGCAGGCGTTAGCTCTTCTCTTCTTCCGTTTCGTCGTCGTCTTCCAGCCAATCAAGATTGAACTCATCGGTGTCCAACACGTTGGAAGACGGGGCGTCGGACGAGTCCGCGGACTTGGGTAACGCAGTGCTGCTGGGTGAAGGATCCTTCGGAACCTCAACTCCCAGGTCATCGCCACTTAATCGCATGCTTGCGGTCGCTTCATCGATGGGATCGGCTTCGATCACCAAGTCATCATCGCTCGTGTCCGTGACATCCAAGTCCATGACATCCAAGGACGCGTCACCCGATTCCTCGCTAACGTCGGATATGTCGACATCTTCGGCGGGAAGTTCAGCAATGTCGTCCGCAGACAATTCTTTGCTGGAGTCGCCTTTGTCTGATTCGACAACAACCGCTTCTTCCACCAAGCTCATCTCGTCGTCTCCATCATCTGATGAATCGATGTCGAAGGTGAACTCACCGGTTTGCGGATCCGCTTTCAACTGAAACGACTCTTCGTCGGGCGAGAACGAAGTGTCGCCACTGAGTTGTTTGATTTGAGGTGATTGGGCCGCATCGTCGCTCGAATCGGCATCGTCGCCAGACAAGTCGCCAACGTTGAGTGGTTCATCGTCCAGTTCGGCTTCCAGTGCGCTACCGTCCAGTACGGCGGCGCCCGCTGGATCAATCAGCTCGACATCATCGAGATCCAATTCAGCGATCTCGTCGTCGTCGGGAAGTGCGTCGAGTGAATCCAGAACGCTCTCTTCGGCCGATGCTTGTTCGTCGATCACTTCGACTTCGTCGGTCGCGTCGGATGCATCAGGTTCGTCCACGGTGTCGCTGAGTTCTTCGCTGGCTTCCGTTTTCGGCGAGTGATGTTCGTCAATCACGGTGGCCGCGGCTTCGGTTGGCAAGTCGAACGTGGTGATGCTGGATGCCGCGTTATTGGTCAGGTCGCTCATGTCATCGGCTTCCTCGTCCAAGTCATCGGTGACGTCGACGCTTTCGCCTAATTCATTGACTTCGTCCTCACCGAGTGTGTCCTCGTCCCGTTGCGAAGATCCACCTGGCTCAATCACGACGGTGTCGAATGAGTCTGACGAATCGAGAAGGTCGGCATCCGATCCTGAATTCTCTTGCGACTCTAAGTCGTCAAACGAGTCCTGCTGATCGACTGGGCTTTCATCGCCGGCGGTCAAATCAGGTTCGTTGTCGTCTGTCTCTTCGAGGATGGCGGGCGGTTCAATTTCTTCGATTTCGTCGTCGTCAGTACCGAGACCTAATCCTGTCGCGATCGCGCCAAGGGTTGCTGCGGAGCCAGCGGCGGCTACCGAGCCAGCATCCGAAATCGCTCCTGCGATACCCAATCCCCCATCACCGATCTCTTTATCAGATCCGTCTTGAGGTGTTTCCGAGGAAGGCTTCCCCGGACGTGGGAAGATCTCTTCGGTGTTGTCCTTGAGGACTTGGCGACCCAGTTCAACCGCCCGTTCAATGCTCCAGCCTTGGTCGGCGACGAACCGATCCGCCAGAACGCCGGCTAGCATCTTGCGATACATGTCGAACTTCGGCCACACGAATTCCAATTTGTAGGCATCGCTGTAGTAGCCGATCATCTTGGTTCGTGGCACCGCTTCAAGGCGAGCGGATAGGTCGTGCGTGATGGTCGATGGCGTGTTGCTGTACCACCAATGTCCGTTGGGATAGACGTTTGGGAAAATCCACGCGTAGCTAACCAGTTCTTGGTTGGTCACGCTGGCCAGAACCGAAACGGGGAACTTCACATCGGGAAAGGCGTTAAACAATTCGCGGTACTGGATCAGCGACACGCGTGAATCGTAGAGGTCTTGGCCTTGGAAAACGCCTTCGGGGTAGACCTTGCGATTGACTCCGATCATCAGGTCAAACGGCAAACCAAACTCATCGCATAGTTCCGCCAGTGTCCAGAACACGCGACGTCCTAACGCATCTTTGTCATTCGCTTGGCTGGTCAAACCATTGCGAAGGACCGCGTCGAGTGCTGTTGATGCTCGCCCATCGGCGACCGGGGTGGGAGTGAAGTGCGGCGGCAGCGAGATCGCGCACGCTCGTGCACCGCGACTGACGAAGTGTTCGAATCGTTGACGAAGACTTGCACGTAGAGTCGATAGCGAACCGTCCAGTTCGATTCCTGTGCACGCAGCCAACCGTCCGCGAACATCGGGATCGGCCAGATGAAAGACCAGGTCGTCGGTTCGCAAACAGGGGATGTAACGATCGGTGTCGAAGCCCGCTAAATCGTCGTCGAAGTCGTTGGTCAGGAAAACGGCTTCCACATTGCTTTGGTCCAATACCATGTCCGGCCACTGAGCCGACGACATCACCGCTTCGCTGCGATCGTAGAGTGCTTCCCAGTTATTCAGGTGCAGTTTGTCTTCGTCGAATCCGAAGAACATCTTGCAGATCGCGATCAGCCAACTGTATTGGACCGTGTTTTCGAGCGGTGCTAGCCCGCCGACGAGACGCTCGACCAGCTCTTTCGGGCCGATCGACTTGTCTTCGATTCGCGACTTAGGCATGCCCGCTGAGTGGGCAAGTTCGGTGTAGTAGTGGTATCCGAGCAGATCCGCCAAGGTGGTCGAGGCGGGAGCGTGGGGATTGATGTGGGTATGCGGATCGATCAATCGCAATTGAGCGAGTTCTTGGTAAATTTCAGTGCGACTGTTGCCGGGCTGCTGAAAATGGTCCGTCATATCTAAGTCAATCACGCATGGGGAATTGGTCTATCTGCCAGGCATCTAGGGGGGGCAGCCCAGACCGGCAGCCCACAAGATAATCGCTCAGCGGTCTCTTTTCGACGCCGTACCTCGGCGTGAATCCAAAAATTGCAACTGTTGGCACAACATGGCCACGCTGGGCATGACTCCTGCGACTGCTGGATCGATGGAATTCTCGCTGGCCGGGGAATCCGGTATGGAGGCTCCCGATTCCGCTGCCTCGGCTCGCACGGATTGGGCGACCGACCGGAGCGGATTGCCGAAAATCGCCTTAATTTCCATCGCTCGACCGGCCAAATAATCTAGCCGCATGCTGCTGTCGTAGGGAACCATCGTTTCGGTGTGCTCGATAGTTTGGGCAATCGCGTTGGGATCGATTGTCACCCCGCACTGCGCCGCACCACGGTGAACTTCCCGAATAATGGTCTCGACCAGAGATCGTGCGGCCGGCGTCTGGATCAATGCATCGGTCGCCGCATCCAGCACCACCGATAGTCCGTTGAAGGGAATGTTCCACATCAGCTTGCGCCATCGGGCGGCGGCCAGATTATCAGTCCAGCGGGCGTCGATGCCCGATGCCGTCATGTCGCTCAGGATCTTTTGCCCGACATTTTGGGGCGGGAGAGCCCCCACGAATTCATAACGCCCGAAGACGATTCTTCCATAATCCAAGTGGTGAATGTGTCCTGGCCCGACTTTGTTGCTGCATAAGAAACAGCATCCGCCAAGTATTTCGTGACGATGCTCTTCCCCGGATTGCTGTAGAACGGAAACGCAATCCGCTTCCACATCGAGACCGTTTTGCAGGGTCAGGACCACTCCATCGTCAGCGACCACCTGCGGCAGAAGATCCGCCAGCAGACCGTTATTGGTTGACTTCATCGCCACGATCACAACATCGCACCGTGGCATCTCGGTGACGTTTTGATAGACCTGGGGGGATTTTAAAATGAAGTCGCCACGCACGCTGTCGATGCGAATCCCATGCTCGCGGACATGGTCGTAATCCGAATGCAGCAGGAAATGAACATCGTGGCCGTGGTGAGCCAGCATGCTGCCGTACAAACCACCAACCGCACCGGAACCAATGATCGCGTAACGCACTGTATCTCTTTGAATGAAGGGGCTCGTCGACGAACAACCACGATCGCGACGATCGATCTCTCAGCCGTTCACGCGAGTGATTGTGTGGCGAACATTGCGTGTGGTGAGCATTGTAGGGATTCTACCAAACACGACCTCGCCATCGAGGCCGTTCACTACCTCTTTTGGAGTACGGCATCGAATATGGCGCCAGTCGTACACTAGGTTTAAGTTGTCACGCCTAAAACTTATCGCTGTCAGCTTCCTATGTCGCTTGAAACGAGCTACCAAATTCTTGCCGCTACGACTCACCCCGAGTCGGTGGGAGTGCTATCCCGTGGCGCAGCATCAGAATTTCCTGAAGTCCAGAGCCGCTGTTACCGGACACTCGCCTATCGCAACGACAGTGCCTCGCACGATGTCGTGCTGGATCGCTGGTCGACTGATCGCAAATTGATCATCGAAGCGGTCAACCAGTACGATGGTGGGTTTCCAGCCGCCCCGCCCAAGTCCAACAAGTTGCAATCGCAACCAAGTTCGAATCCAGCCACAAGCAAGACGAGTTTGACCCGCGATGTGGATTGCCCGCTTTTTCAAACGGTGATGCAGCGGTTGGATGGAACGGAAGCTAACGAGAAAACGGTTCAGACCGCTATTGAAATCGTGTCGGCGTTCGAATTGCGCGACGCCCTGCCACGCTTGATCGCGTTGTCGACTTCGCATTCGTCACACTTAGTCCGCGAAGCGAGCGTTGAGGTCGTTTTGTCGATGGCCCAAATTTGGGGCCGCGAGGCGCGACGGAACTACGCCGACCAACGGGTTGGCCCGGACGTGGAACGCAAACGCATCGCTGTTACTACGATGCTTTTGAAAACGCTCGTCCAGTTCCAATCGCACCGTCAAGAAGGATTGCTCGATGCATTCTTGGTGCTGGTCACCTGGAATGATCCCTGTTTGCAATCGACGCTCAATCAAGATACTCCTTGTCGCACTTTGATCCTGCGACGTTTACGAAACAGTCGCCGTCAGAACGTGATGGAACTACTGGCCGGATTCTTCCGGCGTCGTGCTATTCCGGATTGTGTGCTTAGCCTATTGCTGCAACGCAAAGATGCGACGTACCGCGAATCGCTGCTGCAGATGATTTCGGCATCACCCGCCGCTGCAACCTTAGCGAACCTGAAGGAATATGGTCTGCCGGATTGTTTGCGTGGTGGAGTCGCGATGCTGCGTGAACTCGGGATCGATCGAGATGCCGCGGTGGCGCACGCGTATTCGACGGCGATGCAACAAGATCCCGAAACCATCGCAGTGTTATTGGAAATTGTTGACCGACATCGAGATCGGATTGCGGCTCTCATGGCTACCACTCCGTCCGGCGGGCGGGCCCGTCAATCTTCCGATGACGTGGTCGATAGCGTGGCGATCGCATTGTCACGTTGCGAATGTCCGAGCATGAGTTTTTGGCTGGATGCTTTTGAAAGCCCTATCATGGACGGGAACATCTACAGCGAGCTTGCTCACGAGGATTCGCATAGCGATCGGGCGGCCAAAATTTGTTTACGTTTGGTCGAACTATCGCAAAGTGATCTACCGGCATTTTCCAAAGCCGCAGTTCGCTTATTGAGCGAGTTGACGATCCAGAAAACGATTGGTGCATTCCCCAAACTTTCCCAACCGAAAAAACTACGGCTAGGTCGTGCCTTGATGCAAGTCGACTCCAGCACTTTGGAGGTAGTCAAAGATGGGCTGCGACATGCCGTTATGCAGCGACGGCTCGAGGCGATCGAGTTCACACAAACATTGGGTTTGGTGGATTTGATGATTGAACCTCTGGCCGCGATCGCTCGGACCGATCACCAAACCGCCCGAATCGTAGCCGTTCGAGCCCTCGGTGCTTCTCAAGGTGAAGTGTCAGGCGAATTGCTTAAAGAGCTTGCTGGTTCCCAACAGGGATCCCTTCGCGATGCGGCGATGGTGGCAATGAAAGAGCGAGGCATGTCGGTATGAAAATCGATTGCACGCTAGGCACGCCTGACTTGCCAACGAACACAACACGAGTTTCGAAAACAAATTTGCCTCGAAGGCGGTCGTCATGATTGGCAATTCGTTCGCCATCCTCGCGGTCACTCACACCAGTGATCTCGCTCCCGAATTTCGCGCCCCAATCGAGTCGTCGGGAATCCCCATATGGGTTTATCTCGTTGCGGCTTGTGTCGTTGCCGCATTGGTAGCTGGCTACGTCACGATGACACGCATGCGGGTGCCAACGCTTTCCAACGCCGACGAACTCACCTTGGAAATGTGTCGTGCGCATGGAATCGGTATTCAACACCGATCCGCGTTGGAACAGGTTGCCAAACTGGCGGATCTGGAGCATACCGCTGACTTGTTCTTGTCGCCGAAACTATTCGATCAGGCTGTCTCGAAGGCAGGCCAAGCCAAGCGACTTCGCGGCGGACAACGCGGTTTGATCTTCGAAGCACGCCAGTGCATCTTCACCTAACGGCGGGTATTGAACTAGCGGAAATGGATCGCTAGTTCGCTAGTTCGATCGGCTGCCGGCGAGCTGTGTCCTGCGGTTGCGGTGCTATCAAGCTCCCGCGACTTCGCACGCCTTGTAAACCACTTGAGCACGGCGGAAGCCAAGTTGTTCATACAGGCGAACCGCGGAAGTATTGGCGGTCGTCACTTCTAAGTTCATTCGAGACAACCCAGCGGCTTGAAATCCGGTCGCCGCCCGCTGCATCAGCAATCGGCCCAGACCGCGACCACGATGTTCGGGAATGACGCCTAAGTTCTGGATCGCTCCCCAACCGTCCTGTTCAATGCCTTGCACGGTTGCGACCGGCATCGTCCGTCCACCGGGGCGTTCTTGGTATCGAACCAACCAAGTCGCACCAGGTACGAATGTCGCTCGTGCCGAAATCTCTCGCATCAGCATCAGGCACCCATCGCGACGTCCCAGACAAGGGAAAACGTCAGCGTCCATCTCGCGACGAAAACTCTGGAACTTGGCTTGGGCGTGTTCACGGATAAGCCCGTCGTCGAATCCGACTAACGAATAGCCCGATTCTTGAAGTGCGTCCAGGTCCCACGAAGCGTCAAACGAATCGAGCTTCAGTTCCATCCGGTAGCGTCGAAAGTAGGTCATGCCCATCGGCGAAACTCTTTAAACGGGTAGAGGGAACGGGACGAAAACCGAAAGCCAAGCTGTGATGATGATTGGTGAAGCGGAAGTTCAGTTTAGCTAACTTGCCGTGGCGATGCTGTTGGTGGTCGAAACGGCCGCCGGCAAGTTCACGAAGAGCTGATCCGAACGATGATTGGATTGGGGGACACCCTTTACAGGTTCCCACAATGACCGGCAACATACTATTCTAACACCTAATCGCTCCTTTGGCGGGACGCTTAGATGCCCACACTGGCTGCCTTTGCAGCGTGGACCGCCCCCAGTTTTACCTCTTCCGACGAGGTTGCCACCCTCAAGTGAGTCTGTTTTTAACGTGATGACGAGTTTTCCGCCGCTGTTCAACCGCGTACTCGCGCTAACCGGGCCAACCGCATCGGGAAAAACGGAGCTCAGCCTACGCGTCGCCGAGCGGATTGCTGAAAACGGCTCGTCGGGGGCACTCGAAATTATCTCGCTCGATTCAATCGCGATCTATCAAGACATGGACATCGGCTCGGCCAAGCCATCGCGAAGCGAACGCCAACGAGTCCCGCATCACATGATCGATGTTGTGGAGCCTAGTGAAGAATTCAGCGTTGCTGCATATTTGACCGCGGTGCATCAATGCGTCGCCGAGATCGAAGCCCGCGGAAATCGAGCGTTTTTCGTGGGGGGCACACCGATGTATTTAAAAGCCATTCTGCGAGGGTTTGATCCGGGGCCCGCAGCGGATGAGGACTTTCGGGCCGCCGTGCTGCAGGATGTCGAAAAGTATGGCGTTGAGGCGCTGCGTCATCGGTTGCAACAAGTTGACCCGCTATCGGCATTGCGGATCGATCCATCCGATGTGCGGCGAATGATCCGAGCCTTGGAAGTAAAGCGTCAAACGGGGATTCCGATGAGTCACCGGCAAACTCAGTTCGATATCGAAAATGATGCGAACGACGGTTTTGTCTTCGTTTTAAAAACGCCTCGAGAGGTTCTGCATCAGCGTATCGAACTTCGCGTGCAAAACATGTTCGCCAACGGGTTGGTCGAAGAGGTGCAGCAGCTTTGTCAGCGATACGGGACGCTTTCGAAAACTGCACGAATCGGAGTCGGCTATCGCGAGATACTCGATGCGATTGAAAACGAAGGCGACGATTTCGATCGACAAGCCGCCGCTGAACAAGTTCTCTTTCACACCCGGCGGTTGGCTCGTCGCCAAGAAACTTGGTTCCGCTCGTTCGGCGAGATTCGGCCAATCGAAACCCATGTCGAAGGCCAAGCTCGCGACATCGACGAGTTGGTTGATGAAATCACGTCGGCGATCATTCCGTCGAGCGTGAACCCGACGGAATGAACTCTGCCAACGGACTATCTAAACGGCTTGGCATACCGGAATGTCCACGTTGCGAGTGGGCATGGGGACGGTGGCCGGAAAGTCGTTCTTCATCGTTTCAGCCAATCGCTTTCGAGCGGTGTGCAAACGACGCTTGATCGTTCCCACGGGTGCTTCGAAACGATCACTCATTTCGATCAACGTTTGTCCTTGCAAGTAAAACGCTCGCAAGGTTTGCTGATCCATTTTTCCAAGTCGCGTCAAACCCATGCGAACGGCATCGGCTTGTTCGCGATCTTGCGCAACGTCGTCCGGTGACGCGTCATCGGCACAGGTTGCTTCCAGAGTTTCTGGATCGCAAGCGACCGACAATCGTCCTCGCGTGACACGGTTAATTGCCATGCGGTGGACGATTTGACGCAACCAACCTCCGAACGCTTCCGGGACTCGCAATTGATCCACCTTTTGCATCGCTTGGATGAAAACGTCTTGAGCAAGTTCTTCAGCTTCGTGAGCGTTTCGGACACGACGCATCGCGAGCGCCACGATGGCGGGCTGGTATCGTTCAAATAGTTCGCCCATAGCATCACGGTCGCCTTTTTGAGCGAGCATGACCAATTGAGCCACCGTCAAATGATCCAAGCTGGCGTGAGCCTTGGTCGCACTTGTGATGTGGCGAGCGAGCGTGTTGGTGTTGTTGATCGTCATGATATATTTCTCCCCAAAATCGTTCGGGAGTCGGATGGCCGAAGCCAGCCTGCAATCTCAGGCTGACAACCGGGCATCGGTTGTATTCCAGTGGGTGTGATTGCCAGCCACTCGCTTCCTTTCGGTCATGCCGTCGGACGTCAAAACGTGCGAAGGAATGTGCCTAAGGATTCTGGAAAACTTCCGCCGATCGCCATGGATCCATCGGAACGACTGAACGCCGATCCAAGACCTATGTGCTGGGCTAAAAAGTTCTCACTTCAGGGCGCGAGGAACTTGCTACGGTTGGACGGCGTTGACGAATGTGTCGTCGTTACCGTCTTGAGGCAGTCGTGTGAAAAACCAACAAGGCTTTTCAGTTGACGCCGAATTTTGCGAATCGAGCACCTACCGCTCGTTTAAATGATCGCGGACGCCACGGACACGTTTGGTCCGCGGCATCTCTGGCATTCGCACCATCACTGGTATGGAGAGGCTTTCCAAACTCTTTCATCGCTGCGGCAATGGCGGGGGCCGACATAGCGGACCCCGATATTGCATGTACCGGGACGACCTTGACGGTCGCCGGCATGAACGCGACGTGGGCACGACGGAGATACTCACCGGTGAGGCATGCAATCTCTGTTGAGATCCACTCGAAGCGATTGCGCAGAAGGCCGCTGATGCGGGTGTTGCGAATGTCGTTCAATTTGGAAATCAAAATTTGCATTGGATCCTCCCGGCACCGTATATCCGGCGCGGATTTGGAAGCACATGTTAAAAAGACTGCGACACGAACCTGAAAAGGCTCGCGAAGCTGATGACTTAGAACCTTATTTCAGCAGAAGGTTCGCGTCAGCACAAAGTAAATCTGTAAAATTTCGGAAATGTCTTCTTCACCCGCATCCGAAACGTCCGCCTCTGAACCGAACGGGCCCACGTCCCAGCCGATCGGGCCGGAATCGTCGTTGGTTCGGAACACTTCTAAGCACCCGGCAAAAACGTCTGCTTTTGCGGAATCTTGGAAGCAACACTGGGAATCGTTCTCCGCAGTGCTTTTCCCGCCTTGTTGTGCCCTTTGTGGCGAACCGGTCGGGGAACTGTTCCAGTCACCCTGTATCGATGAGGAATCCGGTGCTGAGCTGGATCCCAGTACGAAACCGGATTTAGGAAATGGAATTGCGGATCAAGCAAATACTGGTGAAGACATCAAGAGAATAGGCTCGCGACAAGTGCGGGTATTCTGCCGAGGGTGCGATACGGCGATATCCGAGTCTCGCAGGATGATGAAAAACGCCTGCTATGCGTGTGGTTGGCCGATTGTCCAGCAAATTCCTCGTATGGGATCCACGCACGTTGAACCTGATGAAACGGAGGATCTAGCGACAACTCTTCCTTGTCCTAGGTGCGCCAGGTTGGAGCAACCGTTCGGATTTCAACGCATCACGCCGCTGTATCGCTATCGCGGTGCGGTCTCCGATGCTGTTGTCATGGCAAAGTATCCGTCCAATGCGACCGCTACCCGTGAACTGGCAAGGCGTCTGGCGGTTGCTGTCCACTCTCGCTGGATGGATCTGAAGCAAGAAGCTGGGGACCTCAAGCCGGCCGAAAACAAACTCGAGCCGGTCACGAATCCCGAGATCCCGTTTGTGACCCATGTCCCCAGCCCTCGTGGACGCCAGGCCCACCGGGGCGGAAGCGGCACACGGCTTTTGGCTCGTTTCGTCGCAAAGGAGCTTGGTTTGCTGCATGTGGATCTGCTGCGAACGACTCGTCCCATGGTGAAGCAAGCCTGGCTCGGGGACGAAGAACGCCGCGAAAACGTGCGTGACGCTTTCGCGATCCAGATTCCTCTGGCCTGGCGTTGGCGAGCGTTTGGGCGGGCGCGGCTGACTGCCGAGTCACTGCTGCGGGATCGGGAGGTCATTTTGGTGGACGATGTCATGACCACCGGAGCAACCGCCAACGAGATTTCGCGGGTGCTGATGCAGGCCGGGGCGAAGCGTGTTTCGCTGGCGGTCATCGCGTTGGCGATGCGGGAACACTGACTCGGCCGAATTGGTCTCACCAGGTCGAATCTGTCAGCTAAACCTGTTGAATTGCGAGCCATGTTGCCGGCAATCTCCCGAGCATCAGGGGAAAGCACTGCCGCGTGAGCAGGGATCGTGAGAAGGGATGTTTTGTGGCCACGGATATATCGTGGCTGTATCGTGGCCGGGAAGACTGCGGAAGTCCTGGATTTTCACCTCATCTGAATGAACTCTTGTGACGGATGGGCCGAATGGTTGAGTAATAACTTCTCTAAACGGGGCTGTTATTACGGGAGAGATTGGTAAAGTGGAGCGTCATCGCAAGAATTGAGGGCAATGACGTTTTTGCGTTCGATATCACGTGCTAAAGTTTCAAGGCGGTTGAGGTCTTTGGCCACTTGATGCCGTCATTGGCGGCAAAATTGCACTTCATTCGCCGATCTGTTTCAAACGCCCGTCGTTCCAACCGCTAGCTTGGCTCATGACCGACTCATCCGCACCACACAGTCCCTCCGCTGACGACACGGCGTCGGACGCGACCGACGCGTCGAAGCGTCACGGGAGTGGTGGCGTTCGACACGCATTATTGCGTGGGCTGGGCGTTGTTTTGCCGCCATTGTTGACCATCGTGGTCTTGATTTGGGCATGGAATGCCATCGAAAACTATGTCCTGCGTCCGGTCGAAAGCGGGATTCGCAGCACGTTGGTGTGGAGTTTGGCTGACATTCAAGACAGCCTGCCGCCCAATGCGATTCGGACAGAAATACCCGCACACGAAGATAACGGCCGTGGGACTCGATCCCCGCGAGGTTTCACTTACAACGGATTGTCCTACGTTCCTGATCCGACCGGGCGGCGATTCCTGCCTGGTTACGTGGTCAAGGAAGTTGACGATCAAATCGATGGTTTTGGCCCCACCGCAGTGCCTCCCAGCACCGCAGCGGCATACTGGGATCGTTACGTGCAATTGCGGTACATGCCGCGATCGGTCGTCGTTCCCGTCTTTTTGATCCTGTTTTTGTCGCTGCTGTATTTCCTGGGGCGACTCTTTACCGGCGGGATCGGTCGATGGGTGCTCAGCACGTTTGATGCGACCATCTTGCGAATTCCAATCGTCAACAAGGTCTATGGAAGCGTTAAGCAGATTACCGATTTTGCTTTCGATGACCGTCAAATCGAGTTCAACCGGGTCGTCGCAATCCAGTACCCACGCGAAGGCATTTGGTCGCTTGGTTTCGTAACCGGCAATTCCATGAAGGAAATTTCCGAAGCGGCGGGTGAGCCCATGTTGAGTGTGTTGATGCCGACCAGCCCGATGCCGATGACAGGCTTCACGGTCACGATTCGGCGTAGTGAAGCGATCGACTTGGACTTGACCATCGATGAAGCGATCCAGTTTGTCGTCAGTTGTGGTGTGGTCGTCCCACCGCAGCAGCGTTTTGTGTCGCCACCGGAATCTCGCTCGCCCAAACCAGCACCAACCGCGGCAATCGGCCCGGCCGGGATGCCGAATATCGCTGATACGGTGAACTAGCCGCTTCCGCGAATTTCGCCGAATGCGTTGAATACTGATGCGTGTGCTAACAGGAGTGTTTTCGCACGCTCGTTGTCTTTGATCTTGCTGGTTTTGCTTGCGCTGGCAGAGATCAACTATCTGCCATACAGGGCTTTTGTCGTCGCCCGATCTACGGCGTGTCAGTCCATTGGAAGTAAGACGGTGAACGTCGTGCCGTTGTTATCGCTTTGAAAGTCGATACTGCCGTCGTGTTGCCGGATGAACTTGTCGCAAATCGCGAGCCCCATTCCGGTGCCTTCTTGCCGGGTGGTGAAATAGGGGTCGAAGATCTCTGAGCGAACTTCGTCCGGGATCCCGTTGCCGGTGTCGATCACGTCGACGCGGAGTCGCTTGGCCTGGGGGTAAATGTCGAAACGCAGGGTTCCGCCGTCTGGCATTGCTGCGATTGCGTTGAGAGCCAAATTTAAGAAAACCTGTTCCAGCCGACTGGCGTCCGCCGGAATGGTCCCCAACATCTCCTTGGGCATTTTGACCTCGATCGAAATGCCCTGTTGTTCGGCTTGGGGACGGAGCAATCGGACCAGTTTCTCGATCAGCAGGGGCACATCGACAGGCAATTTCCCCAACGCCGTAACCGATGCATAGTTGCGGAAACCGTCCAGGACGTTGTTAATGCGGGACACTTCGGTATTTAAGATGTCGAGCAGTTCGTCGACCTCGGCGTCGTCGTTTTCTTGCCCGATTCGTTCGCACAAGAGTTGAATGTGCAGTGAAAGTGCGCTTAAAGGGTTTTTGATTTCATGCTGCAAACCGGCGGCAAGGGAACCCAGACCCATGTAGCGTTCCATCCGTCGCAAGCGTGCTTCGATCAAGGCTTTTTGGGTCACGTCGCGAACATGGAAGACCATCCCTAATTGCTCGTTGTTGCGACTGTGCAGCATCGTGCAACCCGCCCGCAGCGTGCGTGTGTGGCCTTTGCGTTCGATGCAGTAGTCGCGATCGCGAATTGGTTGATGGAACGTGCTGATTTCCGCACAGATGGAATCGAGCAGGGAATGTTCTTCGGAAAGTTCGGACAACTTCATCCCGGTTCCGTCGCCGCTTAATTCAAGCAGCTCTCGGGCACTCGGGTTCGTGCTGGTCACGACTGCGTTGCGATCCGTCGTGATCACTCCCGCATCCATGCTGGCCAGGATATCGGTCGATAGAACTCGCATGTCTTCGAGAGTTCGTTCACTGCTCATGTAGCCGCGAATCACCATCGCGAATGCAATCGCCGCGGCGATGATGTTAAGCACCAATAGGACCGACAAGCTGCCCTGTAAACTGAGATCGCCGGACAATTCATTGGCGACCTGCAGATCACTCTCAGGCAAATGCTGGATCAGGCGATCAACAATTTGCTGTTCTCGACGAACGTTCGACAAAACCCACGCGGTGGCCGAAACCGCCATCAGGCTTAGTAACGCCAACCCAATGGCAAACCGCCGAATCCCACGTCCATCGTGCTTGTCAAACATGGCTGCCTTTCAATCGGTTTGGTGAAGGGCCTCGTTCGTGCTGGACCCGCTTACGCCGAGTTTCGGCTCAAAGTGACTCACCGCTGAGCGTTAACGCATCGTCTATTCGATGACGCATTGTTCTCTCGATGATAGAAAATGAACCAGATAGAGTGTAGCGATTCAGGCTTCTGGGTAGTGGTTAGTACCGGGCAGTCTTTGATACCAGACAGTCTTTGATACCAGACAGTCGTTGATACCGGGCAGTCGTTGGTAATCGGCACGTTCTAGTGAAGTCTGCGAATCCTGGCTGCAAACCCTTCGTCTGATTACTCTACGACTTGCGAATCCACACGGCCGAGGATTGACCTTGAGGGGTGACGTTCACGCTGATGAAGCTATCGCCAGCGGGAACCGAGTTTCCTTGAACCGCGTTGATTGAACACTCGCTGGCCAATTGGTCTAGGTTGCGAATCGGGAACAGGTCTGCACCAAGACTTTCAATGCTGCTGATGATTTCAACCATGCCGCTGCCGGCACCTAGGTTGCCGATGTGTCCCTTGGCGGTCGTGATCGGTGGTTGGGAAGTCACATCGCCAAAGATCTCGTTGATTGCTTCGGCTTCGTCTTGGTCCATGCCCACGTCGCTAAGGCCGTGTGCGTGGATGTGGCCGATTGGTGTTTCTCCATAACCGGCGGCTTTGGCTGAACGCATTGCCGCACGGATCGCGTTTGCGATCGCAACCTTCAGTGGACGCTCGCCGGCGGCGGGGCCCGTAGCGCTGGTGCCGTAGCCAATCACTTCGCCGAAAATCGTTGCACCACGGGCTTCGGCGTGTTCGCGAGATTCACAAACCAATGCCCCGGCACCTTCGCCCAAGACACTGCCGTCGCGATCCGCATTGAAGGGACGCGACATCTTGCTGGGGTCGGCACAATCGGCGGCCAATTTCTCTTGCATCGAAGCATGCAGCGTTCGCAGCGTGTGGATTCTTGAACCGGTGGCGCCGACCACCAACGCATCCGCGTGGCCACGCATGATGGTCGAGACGGCTTCGGCGATCGCAGCACCACTGGATGCTTCGCGAAGCGTGATTGAATTGTTGGGCCCACGTAAATCGTTGAAGATCGCAATATGCGAAGCGGGCATGTTGGGCAGGTACTTCAACAACCACAGCGGGTTGACTTTGGGGAGTCCCTGTTCGCCCCATTTACTAAAATCGAATTCACCGTCGGTCGTGCAGGCGGCGATGCCTTCGGAATATTCATCCGGGCAAGACATGATGTAGTCACATCCATAAACGACACCGGTCCGGTCGCGATCAAACGCTTCTGGGCTGAAGCCGCAATGATGCAGTGCCAATTGAGCGGCAGCGACACCCATTTCGATTTCGCGGCACATCACTTTGCTGCCCTTGCGGATCGTTCGCTGTAGCGACTTTTCCAACGGGCCGTAGTCGTTGATGTGTCCGGTGAACGAGACCGCTTCGGCTCCGTGACTGACCGAAAAAGCGTTGGTCGGTACCTGGGTCAGTTCACGAATACCGGATTCGCCCGCACGCAGCCCGCTGATGAGCTCGCTAGGTGAATTGCCAAGTGGGCTGACCACTCCTAAACCAGTGATAACGACGCCACTCGCGTTCGGTCGCAACGACGAAACGGTTCCCGACTGGGGGGCGGTGGATGGATTTTCGGATTGAGAGGCGGGCATGAATCACGACGCGGCGAAAGAGGCGAGAACCACAAGTGGGGGAAGATAGCAAATCCCGTCGGACGACGGAACGTCGCTCTTGTTGAACAATCCAGCATCAAACTGGGATAACAGGGCAGACTCTGGGAAATCTAATCGACGACCAGTTGGCTTCGACCCGGCCAGAGTCAAATCCAGTTGGATCGAAGTTCAATCGGGAAGATGGCGGGGCATGCCGATCCCCCAATGAAATTGATGCCGTCGTCGGATTAGTACCTGGGAACGCTCGAATCGATTTCGAGAGACCAGGCGTCGATGCCGCCAGCCATGTTTTGGACGTTCGTGAATCCGGCATTTCGCATTGCGTGAGTGACTTGCAAGCTACGCCCGCCGTGGTGGCAATGGACCACGATATGGTCGTCTTTCTGCGATTCCAGCTCGCCAATGCGTTCACCTAGAACACTCATGGGGATCAACTTGGATCCAGCGATTCGCGTCGCGTCGTATTCGTCTTGTTCACGAACGTCCAACAATACGAACGGATCGCCGGATTGTTGCAATTGATGGACTGCGGCGACGGAAATTTCGATCGGGGGTGATTCAGGAGTGGTCATGCTTCGGATGGTCCTACGATTGTGGGGGATCGTTGCCTTCAACGGGCAGGATAATCGTCTGGTAGAAATCGGGTTGGCGATCGGCAAAGCGGTCAATCACGTGTTTGCCGGTGGTTCGTTCAATGCGTTTGTTGCGGGCATCCGCCAAGTTCACTTCGGCAAGCAAGACCGTCGCTTCCTGGCCAGCAGCCCTAGCCAGTTCGACGCCATCGGGGCCGCAAATGGAACTCAGGCCACAAAAATCGAAGCCGCGTTCGTGTCCGATCCGGTTGGCAGCCACGAAGAACAGGTGATTTTCCATGCTACGAGCCGGTGGCACAATTTCCGCCGTGCGGAACGCAGCGACCGGCCAGTTCGTGCCTAGTGCAATGATATCGGCTCTGGCAAGACCCAGGGCACGCATCGGTTCGGGGAACGAAATGTCGTAGCAGATCGCCATACCGACTCGAGCGGTTTCGCCATTTTTCAAACTCAACGGCCAAGACTGATAGGGAATCGTGCCGCGATCGACGAATTGGTCCACACCGAGATGCGGCAGGTGGACTTTCTGGTATCGACCGACGATTGCTTGGTTGGTTTGGTCGGTCGAGTATCCTGCGTCGAGTTGTTTGCCGTCGATTAGTAGTGCGGTATTGAACAGCGAGTCGCCTGCTTCGCTTGAACGTTCTTTCATCAGCAGGCCGACTGACAACGCCACGCCGGATGCTCGAGACGCTTCGGCGATTTGTTGAATCTCGGGTGAATCTTCCGTCAAAGCAACCTGTCGGGCTTCGTCTCGGCTCTCGAATGCGTATCCTGACAACATGCACTCGGGAAAGACGGCTAAATCAACACCCTGTTCACCAAGGGTTGCCAAGGTTTGAATGACGGTGTTGACGTTCGCCGCCGTGTTGGCGATTTGAATGTCGGTCTGGACGCTGGCGATCAACATCGTAAAACAAGCTGTGTGAGTTGGATCGAAACAGGAAGTTATCTGACTCATTCAAACAGATTCGACGCCATCGGAATACAACCCTTCGTCCCAAGGAAGCTTGAAATTGAGTTCAACCCACAACGAATCCGCCGGTGAATCCGGCACCGAGGCCACTGAATCCGGCTCCGCGAGCACGGGGGTTGCTTCAAGCTCGCCAGCGGCGTCATCGATCTCAACGGCGGCTCAACCGCGGCCACGTCAACCCAAGTACGACTACGATCTGTTTGTGATCGGAACCGGCCCAGGGGGCGAAGGTGCGGCCATGCAGGCGGCCAAGGGCGGAATGAAGGTCGGCGTTGCCGAACGCTATCGTCAAATTGGTGGCGGCTGCACGCACTGGGGCACCATCCCCAGCAAGGCATTGCGATACGCGGTGACCAGCACAATGAAATCGCTGAAGAATCCCGTCATGCGGGAACTCGGGTTTTCCATCGCTCCGACCATGGAACAACTCAATCGCGGCACGCAAACGATTATCGGTCGCCAAGTTTCGATGCGGCAATCGTTTTACGACCGCAACGGCGTCCCAATCCATCGCGGTCAATGCCGTTTCATCGACGAACATTCCGTCAGCATTGACCATGGCGAGCCAATCACGGCGGCTCATTTTGTCATTTCGACCGGATCACGCCCCTACCGTCCCGAAGGCGTCGACTTCAGTCACCCGCGAATTTTCGATAGCGACACGATTTTGTCGATGCCGGAAAAGCCAACCTCGATCACCGTATACGGCGCCGGCGTGATCGGAACTGAATACGCATCGATGTTCCGGAACCTGGGCATCAAGGTCAATCTGATCAACACTCGCAGCAAGTTGCTCGAGTTCTTGGATGACGAGATCATTGACGCGTTGTCGTATCATTTGCGTGATCAGGGCGTCATCATTCGTCACAACGAAACGATGGCCAAGATTGAGGGCACTGACGATGGCGTGATCTTGCACTTGAAGAGTGGCAAGATGCTCAAGACCGATGTTTTCTTGTGGGCTAACGGTCGCCAAGGAAACACCGACGATTTGGGACTTGATAACATTCCCGTGGAAGCGAATCGGCGTGGGCAAGTCGTCGTCGACGAGCATTTTCAAACATGTGTGCCCAACATTTATGCTGTTGGCGATGTGATCGGAATCCCATCACTTGCCAGTGCCGCGTACACGCAAGGTCGCTCGGCCGGCATGCACTTGCTGGGCCAGGCCGATGGCAATTTACGGCTCCATGACATCCCGACGGGGATCTACACGAGTCCGGAAATTAGCAGCGTTGGGAAGACAGAACGCGAATTGACGGATCAATGCGTGCCTTATGAAGTTGGCCAGGCACAATTCCGCTCGCTCGCCCGTGCTCAAATTACCGGCGAAACGACCGGTATGCTGAAGCTGCTTTTTCACCGCGAAACGAAAGAGATCTTGGGCGTGCATTGTTTCGGTGCGAACGCTTCGGAAATCGTTCACATTGGTCAGGCGATCATGAACCAGCCCGGTGAGCAAAATACGATCGAGTATTTCATTGAGACCACGTTCAATTACCCGACCATGGCGGAAGCCTACCGGGTCGCGGCGCTCAATGGGATCAACCGTCTGTTTTGAGCGATCCTGTCATGAACGCGGATGAGATAGGAAAGCCGGAATCGCCCGACTCCAGCGACGTTGCCGGCATGGCTAGCAGCGATGCGGCCAGTGCAGAGGTGCCCGATCGTCGAAACGAATTGGCACTGATCCGTACGGATCTCGCCAATGAACGAACGTTGTTAGCGTACGTTCGGACAAGTTTGATGATGGCGGGCACGGGTGGCACGCTGGTTAAGTTCTTCGGTGATTCGAAGGATTTGCTGGTGCTGGGGTTTGTCTTGATCGCCTGTGGGGCCGTGTTGTTTCTGGTCGGGCTGATTCGATACCGGGCTCAGTCGGCGAGAATCCGGCACGGCGGCTAGTGGCGAAAATCGCTTGGTTGCTTTTTGTCGCGTCGTCGCCGAAGATGCGGAGATGAACAATCCCCCCATTCGGCGACGCCGCAGCTTCTTTATGGTTCTCGTGTTTTGCATGGGGGCGACCCAGGCAATCCCTTCATTCTTGCGAGCCCAACCGCCGGCGGTCGATTTGCCGGCTGAACAGGTTCCGCAGGCTACCGAAGCGAGCCCCTTGCCTGTCGCGCCGGGCAACACCGATCTTTTAGTCGAATCTTCGCCGTTGATCGAAATCACGGTGCCCGCCAACGAAGGCCGGGTTCAGTGGGCGGAAGTCGCCGATTCGATTTCAACACAACTAACCCTTGATCGTGATTCGGTCGCCAGTTTGTTGCCTGCCGGGGAACTGAATCTGAACAGCCCGTTGGTTGGCCTGTTGTTGGTGGGAATCAACGCGGCATCGCAAGACAAAATCACCTTCGAGCGGATTCGGAATCCGGACGGAAGCCAAGCATTGCGCCTTCGTATTCGTCGGGATCAATTACAACAACTTGCTGCGCCGAAGAATGCACGGCAATGTGCCTTCGATGGTGATGCGGACTTAGCTCAACGAGCGGTAACGCATCCGATTGTCATTGGGCTGCATGGCTATCAAGGTAAAACGGGCACGTGGGATGGTTTCCGGCATCACATTAGGGGGCTCGGCTACCCGACCGCGACGGTTTGCTACGACTACGACCTGCCTATTGCTCAATCGGCCAAGCAGGTCGCCCAGTGTGTCAAAGCCGCGTTGGCGAACCAAGTTAGTGGCGATTACCGACTTGTTTTGGTCGGACATTCGATGGGTGGCTTGGTGGCTCGTGAGTGGACCGAAAATCCACAACTGCCTAATAAGTCAATTGCGGCGTTGATTACTTTGGGCTCGCCACATGGCGGTTCGAATTGGGCAACGATGCCGCCGATGGCTGAGTTGTTCACGGGCAATGATTTTGACGCTCAAGATTTGACGGCACTGCTATTGCACCAGCCCACCTCGGCGGGTTTGTTGGACCTGGTTCCCGGTTCGGATTTCTTGACTCAGCTCGCCGCACGTGATCGACGTTCGGATGTCGCCTACACCGCGATCGTTGGTACGGCTTGTCCTTTTGACGAAGATAACGTGGCGGCGATCCGAAGTTCGCTGCAAGCGTTGGATCAACAGGGCACGGTGGTGCGATTGATTCGTCCTCGAATTCAACCGTTATTGGAAAGTTTTGACGAGCTCACCCCGGGCAAGGGCGACGGTATGGTCGCTTGCACTTGTGCGATGATTCCCGATTGTGAAGACACCGTGATGTTGCCGGTGTCGCACTTGGAAATGGTGCGAGCACTAAGCGAAGCACCTGCCGGACAAGAAACCGCAACGACCGCAGTTTGGAAGACGATCGTGGAAAGGCTACAGCGACTTCATGAATGAGACGTCTCGAAGACGTGTGAAAAACCTAGTAGTTATCCTGGCTCGTTAGCGTTTCAGCAGCAGTTTTTCGCATCGTTGAGGTGACACCTTGATCGCCGTGCCCAATGGTTGAGCGAATTGGCTGACGCGAAGTTCTTCGATCATCCAGCGGAATTCGTCGTCGGCGTTGCTCTTGGCGTCTTGCTGTTCGGCGGGAAGGCCAGCCAGCCAACGATGCCAAAGCGATTCCATCAGCAAACGCGATTCTTCGTCCCGCTGGGCGGCGCCCGATCGAACCTTATCGAGTCGGTAACCGATCGCTTCGATGTAGCGAGGGAAATGCTTAAGCGATTCCCACGGTGTCCATGAAATGAAGCTGTCGGCGAACATCCATTCCAGTTGTCCCATGATGTCTCGCCGGGCCGCATCGGCACTTCCCTTGGCGGTGTCTTCCCACACAACTCGCATGGTGTGATACGACTCGGTCAGTTTGGTTAACCACACTGCTACCTCCTGAGTCGCTTCGCCGATTCGTCCGGGCGCGGCCTTGATTCGCTCGGCGAACTCTTCGTTAGTTCGCACGATCGGCTGCTTTTCCACGACGGCTAAACGAGCCAGTAGATCCGCGAGTGAGTTTTCCATCGATGCCGACGAAATCAGCGGCGATAACTTCAGCTTGGCTTCGGCGAGAGATGGCAGGTGACGCACCTGCGTACGCAGGTCTCGCCGGCAAGCGATCGCAAACAATCTTGTCAGCCCCATCCGGCTACTGGCGTCGGCAAGTTTTTCATCGGCGAACAGACGCGTTGAAACGGATTCGCCTTGGTCCACCAACGCCGGGTACTGAGCAACCTGTACCCCGCCGCGACGACGCACGACTTCGCGGGGTAGTTGTTCAATATCCCACTCCGTCATCCCGGTGCGATGCCAGTCGTCGGAGGATTCGTTGGATGACTCGGCTTGTTCGGGTTGCGAATCGATCGAACCGAGTGACTGTTTGATAGCATCCACACTGCGATCGGTCGCCAGCACTTTGCCAGAATCGTCGACCACGCGGACCAGAAATTTCCAGTGCGATTCCAGCTTGTCGACTTGGAAGTCATCGGGGCCGATGCGAGTTTCAGCGTGCCGGGTCAGTGATTGGCAAAGCGTGGATAAGAAAGGGGCTTGTCCGCGTTGAGCGACGATTTCTTCGGTGACGCGGTTGGCGACATCCACGGCCGGGACCAACAATCGCCGCAGACGTTTGGGCAGTGATTTGATCATCGCCACGACCTTGGGTTGAAGTTGTCCCGGCACCAACCATTCCAACGCATCGTCACTAACCTGGGGCAACGCCGCTGGGTGGATGGTTAGGTGAATGCCATCGTCTTCGGTTCCTGGACGAAAGTGATACTCGAGCGGCAGACGCGTGGCACCGGCCGCCAGTTCATCGGGGAAAGCGTCTTGTTCGATCGCCGCAGCGGTTGTTTCGAGTAAATCCTCTGGGCGCAGGTACGGTGTGGTTTCATCCAGTAAAATGTCCGTTGGCGGATCGGCCAACCAAGCGGCTAGCCCCACATCGTCGCGAAGCAGTTTGGTCCAGTCAGGCAACTCGCATCGTCGGTCGAACTTTTCCAGTCTCGCTCGATCGCAAGCCGATTCGGGCAATCGTGATTGGTAGAACCCTAGCAGGGTGTAGTCGTCCACAACGAGGTCGCGGCGGCGTGTTTTTGCGGCCAGTTTTTCGATCGCTTGCAACAACTCCCGGTTGTGACGGACAAACTTAGCCGTCGTCGGAAGTTCGCCGTCGACCAGACCGTGTTGAATCAGCAAGCTGCGAGCCTCGCCGGGATCGATCGGTGGCAACGGTACCCGGCGGCGAACCACAACCGGCAACCCGGAAAGCGAGCGACGTTGGTAGCAAAACGCGCCACCTGACTTCCGGCTCCAGTGTGCGTCACTGAACGAAGATTTCAACATGTGCTCGCCGACCGCTTCGATCCAGCCAGGTTGGATTCTGGCAACCGTTCGAGCGTATTGTTTGGCTGTTTCAACCAGTTCGGCGGCAACGATCCATTTCGGTTTCGCTTCAAAAATTCCGCTGCCCGGCCATAGAAACAGTTTCAGTCCACCGGCACCGGTGTATTCGTTTTTATCGCCAGCCATGGCCACGCCCGATAGCAAGCCGGTGAGCAACGCTTGGTGAATCAGTGCGTACTTGTCGTCATCGACAATGTTGGGGACCTCGTTCTTCTTTGCCGGTGTGGGCTCGGCGTATCGAATGGGGCCGATGCGGTTTTTCCGTGGACCTTCACCGCGGCCACGCTTGCCACCCTTGGGTGCCGAAACCATGTCGCGAAGTTGTCGATACACGTCCGACCATTCACGCATTCGCGTGGGCGACAAGAAGTTTTGGCGCATCACTCGGGTCAGCTTGCCGCGGCCGTACTTGGTACTCATCTCCTCATAGAACTTCCACAATCGCAATTGCGATAGGAAGTCGCTTTGCGGATCGGCAAAGGCAGAGTGCGCCTCGTCGGCCGCTTGTCGTTTTTCCGGTGGCCGATCGCGAGGGTCGGGAATTTCCATTGCCGCTGCGATGGGCAGCACTTCCGGCAAGACACCTAGTTCCATTCCTGCAATCAGGATACGGCCCACTCGCGGGTCGACAGGCATTCTTCCCAGTTGCCAACCGATATCGGTCAGCTCGCCGTCGTCGTCGATTGCGCCCAGTTCCGCCAGCGTGCGCATGCCTTCGCGAATGGCTTCCGGTCGAGGCGGGTCGATTAGCGGGAAGTCTTCAATTTTGCCAAGCTGCAAGGTCTTGCTTTGCAGCACTACGCTGGCCAGGTTCGTACGTCGGATTTCCGGTGTCGTGAACGCATCACGGCTTTCGAAATCTTCCAGGTCATAAAGGCGAACAGCGATGCCGGGACCGACCCGGCCGCATCGACCGCTGCGTTGGTTCGCACTCGCTTGGCTAACCGATTCGATCGGCAGACGCTGTAGCTTGCTGCGTACGTTGTAGCGACTGATCCGGGCGGTGCCTGAATCAATTACGTAGCGAATGCCCGGGACGGTCAGCGACGATTCGGCGACATTGGTCGCAAAGATAATGCGTTGCTTGCCACCGGTGGGGTGGAAGATCGCAGTTTGTTGCGATTGAGGCAATCTCGCATAAAGCGGCAGCAATTCGACTCGGTTGCTAAGCCCGGATCGCTTGAAGTGGCCCGCGACCTGGTGCGAAACTTCGCGAATGTCTCGTTCCGTCGGTAGGAACACCAGCGTGTCACCGGTGCCGTCGCGTCGCAATCGCTCGATGGCGGCGATCACATGCATGGACAGGTCGTAACCTCGCGTGCCCGCGGAATCGACATCGTCCCACGGCAAGTAACGCAGTTCGACTGGATAACCGCGGCCTTCGACCTTCAAAATCGGTGCGGGAATCACTTCGTCTGAACCGCTTACCGGCTTGCCGAAATGCTCGGCGAAGCGATCCGCATCAATCGTCGCCGACGTGATGATGACCCTCAGTTCCGGCCGCCGGTCCATGATCCGACGTAGCAACCCCAGTAGGAAATCGATGTTCAGCGATCGCTCGTGAGCCTCGTCGATGATGATCGCGTCGTAAGCCTTCAAGTCCGGATCGGAGCCCGTTTCGGCCAGCAGGATCCCATCGGTCATCAGCTTGATCAGAGTACCGTCGCTGGTTTGATCACCGAAGCGAACCTTGTAGCCAATTTCCTGGCCCAGCACGGTTTCCGTTTCTTCCGCCAAACGTGTTGCGATCGATCGTGCCGCCAATCGCCGCGGCTGGGTGTGGCCGATCATGCCTTCTCGCCCGAGTCCAGCCTCGATGCACATTTTGGGTAGCTGCGTGCTTTTGCCGCTGCCTGTTTCGCCGCAAACGATGATCGCTTGGTGTTCCTGAAGCAACGCCACGATCTCATCGCGGTGATCGCTGATCGGCAGTTCGGCTGGGAACTCGATCTTTGGGTTCGCTACCGCTTTGGCCGGCAATGGTTTGGGGGCCGAGGTCAGTGCGGGGCTAATGGGTTTTTGAGACAAAACGGTTTCAATGGAAAAGTGCGTCGGTGGAAACGCCGATTGATTCAGTCGCGGCGTCGAGTGATCGGGCTAAGGCCTGACTGCGTTACGACTTGATTGCGGGGCATCTTTGATGGAGTTGCTTGATAAAGCCATCTCGGTCGGCTGGCGACAGGATGTGTTTTTTCGTTGACGTTTGGATGACGATCCGTCGTAGCGAAAGAGCGGGGCCGCTCAGCCAGGTTCGCGACTTTTCAACTGCGGAAATTGATTCGTACGGGATCTGGTAACAGATCACACCACATCGAACCGACACGGCGTCTTCGAGCAGTGTGTAGCGGCACGGCAGCGTGAAGATCGCAGTCGCGAACCCTGTTAACGCGGCGACCCCGAACAGCGTCCACGCATCGCCTGGACGGCCCATTGCGACCAGACCAACGCCCAATGCAATTGCGGCGACGATGGGGAACCCCAGCAGGAATGCGAGCCAGCGGTCAATCGCGGACGGAAAGTTTAGTCGGGGCAGCGGAGCAGATTGGGCAGGATTCATACGCTCATCATAACGTTGCGTCCAACCCCGACCAGCGGCACGGCGGTGGGTTTGCCGCCGCGTTTGGGGCCGCTGGAACTTTTGTTCAATTGGCCGGCAATTCGCTCGACAGCAGATTCGCGGCGATGCATTTCCTAAAATCGTCACAACCGAATCCGGTATGGGACGGTTCGGCGAGGCGGTCTAAATACCGGCAAGGGAAATCTTCCGCCAGCGCCATTCGCGGCTTACCGTTCTCATTATGATCCATGTTCAACATCTGACTAAAACGTACGAAGACCTGCGTCGTGGGCGGTTCCGCGCCGTCGATCAGGTCTCTTTCACAGTCCAGCCTGGCGAAATCTTTGGGTTGCTTGGACCCAACGGTGCCGGCAAGACGACGGTCCTGCGGATTTTGTCGACGGTGCTGCGTCCGACATCCGGCATCGCCACCATCGACGGTTACGATGTCACCCACGAGCCCGCTGAGGTTCGTCGCCGCATCGGATTTGTCAGTAACAACACCGCGATCTACGACCGGATGACGGCGTGGGAAATGGTCGAGTACTTCGGCAAGCTGCACGGTATGCAAAGCGATTGCTTGAAGACGCGGCTCGAAAAACTCTTCGAGCAGCTTCGCATGAACGAGTTTCGCGACGTTCCCGGCGGCAAAATGTCGACGGGGATGCGTCAGAAAGTCTCCATCGCACGTGCTCTGGTTCACGACCCGCCCGTTTTGGTGTTCGACGAAGCAACGCTAGGACTTGACGTCTTGGTTGCGCGGAACTTGTTGGAAGTTATTCGCGAATTGCGCGCCGCCGGCAAGTGCCTGATCTTTTCGACCCACATCATGAGCGAAGTCGAACGGCTTTGTGACCGGATCGCAATCATGCACCAGGGGCGGATTCTGGATTCTGGAACATTGCAGGAGCTGACATCGCGGCACTGCGAAGACAATTTTGAAGAACTCTTTTTCAGTCTTTTAAGCGATCACGAGAACGAGCATCACACGCTTGAAGACGGTCGCATGGAGGTGACACAGTGAGCGAATCATCTAAGCAGAAACGTCGTGCCGCTCAACGTGCCGGGCGACCGCGTTTGGCCGCGATCGGGTTGATCTATGCGCGGGAAATGCGAGATCAGTTACGAGACCGGCGGACGCTGTTCACTATCGCCGTCCTGCCGATGTTGCTCTACCCGCTGGTCGGGATGCTGTTGCTGCAAATCGCACAATTCACGCGTCAGCACACGATCTCGGTTTGCGTTGTCGGGCTTGAACACGTCTCGGGCGAGTCGACTGATGTGGCAAGGCAAATCGGTGTCGAACCTTTGCTTGTGCCCGCCACCGTTGATGGCGCGGAAGCTGAGATGGGCAAGGCCAGCGATATGTCCGCCGGCGACAAACGTGCCGACGCCAAGAAACGCCGTGTGTTGGGCAAGATTCATGATGGCTCGGCGAACGACTATCAATTTTCAAGCAGCCTTTGGGAAACCGAATCCAATATCGACGTGTTCGCCTATCGAGCCGACGATCTTGGCAGTCCCGAAAGCCTTAGCGAGCAGTCGCAACGCTGGGTCCGGGATCAGGTTTTTGATTGCGTGGTCTGCGTGACCAAGCCGCTGGGCTATGACTCTGTTACAAACACGCAAAGCGCTGGCGATGCGGACAGCGACGCTGCCGCCGTCGGTCTGTATTACAACGTGGCATCCGACCAATCGATGGTCGCCAAGGACCGCGTGACTTCAATCTTGAATCGTTGGCGTGGAACTTGGGTGCGAAGCCGGTTGTCAGATGCTGGTGTGAATCTATCGCTACTTGATCCATTCAAAATCAACGATGTCGATATCGCCCCCGAACGCACGCGAGAGGCAGCGTTCTGGAGCAAGTTGTTGCCCTTTATCATGTTGGTTTGGGCGATGACCGGTGCGTTTTATCCCGCGATCGACTTGGTCGCTGGTGAGAAAGAACGTGGGACCTTGGAAACGCTTCTGTGCAGTCCCGCGTTGCGCGGTGAAATTGTCTGGGGGAAGCTTGGTGCCGTCATGACGTTCAGTATGATGACCGCGATCCTGAATGCCAGTTCGATGTTGGTGACCAGCACCTTCGTCTTCAATCAAATTGGCATCGGTCCCGGTGGTGCGTCGATGGGATCACCACCGATCGTGCCCATGTTATGGCTGCTTGTCGCACTTGTGCCGCTGTCCGCATTGTTCAGTGCACTCGCATTAGCCGTTGCTGCGATGGCTCGCAGTAGCAAAGAAGGTCAGTACTACCTGATGCCGTTGATGATGGTCACGCTACCGCTCGTGTTGCTACCAATGTTGCCTGGGACGACTTTGAACCTGGGGACCAGCTTGATTCCGGTTACGGGGATGTTCCTGTTAGTTCGTAGTTTGGTGGAGGGTCACCACTTCGAAGCGTTGACCTACCTGCCGTCCGTCCTGTTGGTGACTTTTGGCTGTCTGTTCCTTGCGACACGTTGGGCTCGACGGCAATTCGAATCCGAAGCGGTGCTGTTCGGCGATGGTGATCAGTGGGAACTTGGTGCATGGATGCGTCACCTTTGGCGTGACCGACAGCGTGCTGCCACGCCTTCGATTGCTTACGGTTGCGGTGCCATCATCCTGGTCGCATTGTTCTTTGGGAAATTGGCTGTTACCGAGATGCCGGATACCTTTTCCGGTATTGCGATGCTGATTTTCGTCCCGCAAATCGGGCTGATTCTGGCTCCGACATTGTTGATGGCGACGATGATGACGACATCGCTAAAAACCAGTCTCCGGCTCACTAATTGTCCTTGGCGAACTTGGTCGCTTGTTGCCGTGTTGGCGGTGATGCTACATCCGCTTTACCTGCAACTCGCGTCGCTGGTTAGCCACATGTATCCTCTTAGCCCACAAGCACTCGAGGCTATGCGGCCCTTCGGCGAACAAGTCGGTGCGGCACCATGGGTATCCGTGTTGTTGTTGATGGCAGCCTTGCCTGCAATTTGCGAAGAACTTGCCTTCCGAGGTTTTATCTTCGGCGGTTTGGTACGCAATAACAGTCCGGTTCGAGCGGTTTTGGTGACAGCGATCATGTTCGGTCTGTCGCACGGCGTGCTTCAGCAATCAATCTCAGCTTCGTTCATGGGCGTGCTGTTAGGCTGGATCGCGTTGCGAACCGGAAGCGTCCTACCCGGGATTCTGATTCACTTTGGTAACAACGCCTTGTCGGTATCGCTCAATCGAATCGCCGAACTGGATCTACCGTTGTTGAAGAATCTGCTGTCGATCGACCCGGCAAGCGGCGGCCCTCAATACCACTGGATCTGGACCGGTTGTGCCCTGTTTGTTTCGGCTGCCTGTATAGTCGGCATCTACCGCACAACGGACGCGTTGGATACCTGCGACAGCAACGACGCGATGGCCGATCGACTCGTTTCCGGTAAGTCGGTACTCGATCCGTCGCTGAAACGTCTGGCTACCAACTAGATGAGTCGCCCTCGCGGCGACTGGCTGGAATAGCTTCGACCGAGTGCCTACGCCGGAGTGATCTTCTTGGCTAGTTTCTCGGGAAGTCGGCCTTGTTGGCGAACCGTTTCGAGTGCGTCGTCCAAGACTTGGTTGTAATACTTCAACCGAGTCTCGGCGTGGTCGAGTGACCCGCCAAAGGATCGATCTAGATCCAAGTAAATCAGCGGCACAGGCACCTCCATCACGGACAAGCCTGCAGCGGCAGCCTGCACCCACAATTCCAATGGCATCGCATAGCCATCGTCGGTGATTTGCATCGCCGAAAGTGCACTGGCTCGATACGCTTTGAATCCACAAAAAGCGTCCGTCAAGGAAAAGCCAAGTCGCTCATTAATGTCAGCGGTGATCCGTCGATTGATGAACATCCTTTCTTGAGGAGGCTCACTGTCGCCGTCGTACTTCTTCAAATAGCGGCTGCCTGAGATGATATCCGCCGACTTTGCCGCCTCAATGAAACGCGGGATTCGGTGCGGCTGATGCTGACCATCGCAATCCAGCGTCACCACACCTGCGAAGTTGTGCTCAAGGGTGTAGGCAAACGCGGACTGAAGAGCCGCTCCATAGCCACGGTTCTTGCCATGGTGGATCACCGCGATCCGATTTGGGTCGGCGGCCTGTCGTGAGCGAAGCTTTTCAGTCGTCCCATCGCTGCTACCGTCATCGATTACCAGGATGCGGTTCGCGTGAATCAGTACCTGATCCAAAACCTCGTCAACGTACGCAACCTCGTTGTAGACCGGCAGTGCAACGAGCCATTGTGATGCGTGATCGCGGGCAGCGCCTTCGAGAGAGCAGCACGTTACTTCAGAACACTGTTCCTCGTTCTGCGGCGATTGCCCTTCCGGCGGAAGTGACTTGGAGCATTCTTCGGATTTAAAGTCGTCAGTCATCAAAAACCACAAACAATTGTGAACTACAAAACTGCCAGTCAGGCAGGCCAGCGATATCGGCTATTGGAATGTTAGAAGCAATGCAAGGTTCGTGCCGTTCCGCCAAAGGTCCTTCTCGACGCGGAGGCCTTCCCTTGGCGGCTGTCGGTTAAAGTTCAGCGTCGCCTCGCCTCGTTTGGGCGTCGCGCCTCCATCTCAGCTTAGCAATACCAAAAAAACGAGAGTTTTCCTCCAAACCGTAGCGATCATTCCACAAAACGAGCCGATAACCTCAAGCTGCGAACTGTATGGGAATGTCGGTCCTCTGTCCGAGCCCGCATCTGGTTCCGGGAATCGTCGTCCTTCGCCGGTCATCGTTGCGGATACCGGAACTCGCGTGGTTTTCCAATGGCTGGCGAAATTACTCGGAACCTGCTGGCCATAATCTGTCGGAAGCTGACAGTGCAGACTGTTCGTTCCTCATGCAGTTCCGGCTCTAAGCCGATCAGGCGAATCGCTCTTATTAAATACCGAACCAAGAAACACTCAAATCTTTTAGAAAACGCTGGAAACGACGTGACTTGCGGTTGACGCCGTCAGGACACTTCGCCAAACTCCCCCGCTTGAATTGTCCACGGCCTCGCCCCACAAGGTGCCGCTGGACGCAAACACAGTGGGAGACCATGCCGCCGAGGCGTTTGCTTCGGGACCGAGTGTGGGTCGCCAAACCACCCGACAACACGAGTCGTGACCAATATGGGAAAGAAATCAAAGCGGTATCGCTCCGCTCTCGCTAAGCAACCACAGGAACTTCAGCCGCTCAATCAAGCGGTTGAAACCCTGAAGACCTACGACGCAACCAAGTTCGACCAAACCGTCGAAGTTCACATGCGTTTGGGCGTTGACCCGAACCAAGCGGATCAGATCATCCGTGGTTCGTTGGTTCTGCCACACGGTATCGGTAAGACACAACGCGTTGTTGTCTTCGCCAAGGGCGATCAAGCCAAGGCAGCCGAAGAAGCCGGTGCAGACGAAGTTGGTCAAGAAGATCTGGCCAAGAAAATCAAAGACGGTTTCACTGACTTCGATGTCTGTATCGCCGCTCCCGACATGATGGGACTTGTTGGTCCTCTTGGCCGAGTTCTCGGTCCACGTGGTCTGATGCCTAGCCCACGTGCTGGAACTGTGACCGCGGATGTCGGCAAAGTCGTTGGTGAGTACAAGGCCGGTAAGGTCGAGTTCCGTAACGATAAAGGCGGCAACGTGCACGCCATGGTCGGCAAGATGAGCTTCGAGCCACAAAAGCTGGAAGACAACATCAAGGCGTTCGTCGATTTCGTCGCCGGCATGAAGCCCCAGTCGATTAAGGGCACTTACATCAAAGGCGTTGCCATCTGTGCAACGATGACCCCTAGCGTCCGAGTTGCCACCTAAGAATCATGAGTAAATACGTTAAAGAATTGGTCACTCGTGACCTACAGCGTCGTCTCGATGGTGTCTCTGATGCGGTGACTGTCACCTGCACCGGAATGGACGCTAACACGACCAATGAACTTCGCGGTGAGTTGAATTCCAAGAACATCCAAATGTTGGTTGTCAAGAATTCCCTCGCTCGTCGTGCCACCGAAGGTTCTTCGTTGGCACCCGCTTTCGAAGGCACTAACGGCCAAGTGGCTGTGATTTGGGGAGCTGAAGACTTTGTCTCGCTTGTCAAAGAAGTGGTGCGTCTCGATAAGGATTCCGAAAAGTACGATAAGTTCGTTGCTGTCGGCGGCGTCATGGACGGCGAGGCACTCGACGATGCTGGCGTCAAGGCGATCAGCAAATGGCCAAGCCGCGAAGAACAAATTTCGATGCTGGTTGGCCAAATGCTTGGTCCAGGTGCCAGCCTCAATGCAGCATTGCTCGGCCCCGGTCGCATGCTCAATAGCCAAATCAAACAGAAGGGCGAAGGCGACGACGAGTAATCGTCACGCATTCGTTTCCTGTTCTCCCCGTTTCCAGATTCCAATCCAAGATTTCCGAATCACCTTTTTCGTTTTTGAGGTAGTTTGACATGTCCGAAGAAGCAACTGCAACTGTTGAATACAGCGCTGAAGCAAAAGAACTCGGCGATAAGATCGCCAACATGACCCTGAAGCAAGCCAAAGAATTGAGCGATTACCTCAAGGATGAGCATGGCATCGAGCCAGCCGCCGGTGGTGGCGCTGTTGTAATGGCTGGCGGAGCCGGTGGCGAAGCCGCTGCCGAAGTCGAAAAGACCGAATTCGATGTCGTCTTGACCGCCTTCGGCGACAAGAAGTTGAACGTCGTTAAGGTTGTTAAGAACATCACTGGTGCTTCCTTGATGGAAGCCAAGAAGATGGTCGAAGGCTGCCCAGCTACCTTGAAGGAAGCTGCTTCCAAGGAAGACGCCGAAAAGATCAAAGCCGAAGTCGAAGAAGCTGGTGGATCCGTCGAACTCAAGTAGTTCGAGGGTTTGCTCTCTTCCTGAATCCATGCAATTCCATTCGCTGTGCCTCGTGCGAGCGGGTAGTTTGCGGTAGCGTTGGCCATCGGTCGCGCTTCGATGATTGCGGTGATCTCGGAAACACACCAGGAATGCTTGCTGATCGTTCGATTGGCAAGCATTTTTGTTGCGCCGCTAATGGAGCTTGTCGTAACACTATGGTTACGTTCTAGCTCGATGACCAAATGGCGGAACTGCTCGCACGGCTGCAATGTGCAGTCATGCCGAACGACCTCCTGTATCTAGTCGACAAATAGATGCCTGCCTTGGGTTAGCCCTTGAACCTTCGGGTGTTGGTAGCGTACTATTTGCGATTCGATTTCCAATCTGTTAAAAGCCCTGTATTGCGTAAGCGGCCATGAAAGACGGTATCCACCCTAACTACCAAGAAGCCACAGTCACCTGTGGTTGCGGAAGCACATTCGAAACCCGTGCGACACGATCAGAGCTCAAGATCGATATTTGCAGCGAATGTCATCCGTTCTACACCGGCAAGTTGAAGTACGTTGACACTGCTGGACGTATCGACAAGTTCCAAAAGAAGTTTGCTGCTGGCACCTATGGCTCGCTTGCAAAGCCTAAGAAGGCCAAGAAAGCCGCCAAATGAGCGGTTCCATCCGCGACATTCTCGACGAAAAACTCGCGCGTTTTGAAAAGTTAGAAGCTGACATGTCTGATCCAGACGTGTTGGCTGATGGTGCTCGCATGAGTGCAACAGCACGCGAGCACGGTGGCCTTGCTAAGGTTGCCGGACGCTATCGCGAGTTCATGCGACTTTCCGATGAAATCCGCCAGTGTAAAGAAATGGTGGAAATGGCCGATGACGCTGAAGAGCGTGAGATGGCTGAATTGGAAATGAAAACGCTTCGCGAACAGCGTGAGTCCATTTGGGAAGAGCTACTATCGCTGACCGTTGGTGGCGAAGACTCGCACCGTACTCGATGCGTGATGGAAATCCGCGCCGGGACCGGTGGCGACGAAGCAGCATTGTTTGCTCGTGACCTGTTCGAAATGTATCGCCGTCACGCCGAGCAAGTTGGCTGGAAGACGGAGATCATGGAAGCGAGCGCGACCGAGATGGGCGGTTTCAAGGAAGTTACCATCACGCTCGAAGGCGAGCATGTTTTCCGTGACTTGCAATATGAGTCTGGTGGGCACCGCGTCCAGCGTGTTCCGGAAACGGAAACGCAAGGTCGTGTGCACACTTCCGCCGCGACCGTGGCAGTGATGCCAGAACCGGAAGACGTCGAAATTGATCTGAAGCCGGACGATTATCGGAAAGACTTTTTCGGTGCCTCGGGGCCTGGTGGCCAGCACGTTAACAAAACAGACTCGGCCGTACGTTTGACGCACCATGAATCGGGAATCGTCGTCCAGTGTCAGGATGAAAAGAGTCAGCACAAGAACCTGGCCAAGGCGTTGCGTGTGTTGAAAGCTCGGCTTTATGAAAAGAAGCGAGAAGAGGAGGCGGCTAAACAAGCTGCTGAACGGAAAGGGTTGATTGGCTCGGGCGACCGAAGTCAACGAATCCGGACCTACAACTTCCCGCAGAATCGTTTGACTGATCACCGGATCAACTTGACGATCTATAAGCTGGATCAAATCATCGCTGGCGAGCTTTCTCCGGTTACCGAAGCCCTTATCAACTACGATCGCGATCAACTTCGCGGTGATATGATCGAATGACATCCGCTGGAACAAACGACGGTGCTTCCACAACCGGTAGCACCGAGCCATGGACGGTACTGCGGTTGCTCGAGTGGACGACGAACTTCTTCAAGAGTAAGGGCAGTGACTCCGCTCGGTTGGACGCAGAAGTCTTGCTCGCACATGCTCGGGATTGCCAACGCATCCAGCTCTATACCTCGTTCTCCGAGGTCCCCAGTGATGAACAGCGGATCGCGTTTCGGGAGCTGGTGCGCCGGCGAGGCGATGGGGTTCCGGTCGCGCAGTTAGTTGGGTTCAAAGAGTTTTATTCGGTTCCGATTCGCGTCGATGAAAACGTGCTGGTGCCACGCCCGGAAACGGAGCACCTTGTTGTTGGTGCGCTTGATGAGCTCAAACGCATCCAAGGTAGCATCGCCGATCGCCCGTTGCGTCTACTAGATGTCGGCACCGGAAGCGGGGCTATCGTGATTGCGATCGCCAAGAATGCATCACTCCCAGCGGGGGCGCTCGGTTTAGAGATCACTGCGGTTGACATTAGCTTGCCTGCCCTGGACATAGCGAAGTGGAATGTCGAGAAGCATAAGCTGACCGAGCAAATCACGTTGCTTCAAAGCGATCTCTTTGACTCTCTTGATAGTGATGCTCGATACGACATCATCGTCACGAACCCGCCCTACATTAGCCAGACGGAATACGACGAGCTCCCGCCAACCGTCAAAGATCACGAGCCACAAAGCGCCTTGTTGTCTGGCCCCACGGGAACCGAAACAATCGAGCGAATCCTGAACGGTTCACCAGCCCATCTGCACCCAGGTGGACGTCTAATGATCGAGCTCAGCCCAATGATCGCCCAAGCATGCGAAAAGCTCGCCCAAGCCACCGGTCACTACAGCGAGATCGAACTCATCAAAGACCTAGCCGGCCACCAAAGAATTCTGTCGGTTAAACTGTCTGGATAGTGGCTGGGGTCTCGGCGACACGGGATGCTTGCTGCTTTGAGTTGATGTGCGACATGACGAAAGTCGCCGGTCTGGCACTCATCTAAGAGGGATGTCCGTGTGTGAAAACGGTTCGGATTTTGACGTTGCGAGATATCCTACGCCACCTTTTATAGGTGTTTTATCTTTGTTGGCCAGCATCGTTAGCCTTGCGGTGTGGTTAATTCCAGAAGCTAAAATTGCGGAATTACTCGCTCGCGGATCGGGTGATTCGTCACTGTTAATCGCGCAAGCCCTCTCATCTCTCGCCCTCACAGGGTTGTTCGTTTCGCTTACTGTGTTTCTTGTCAGCTTAGTCGCAGGCAGGCGTATCGAGCGGATCTTGTTCCTGTGGGCAGGACGCCTTAACGGTTTCCAGCGCCGTTCAATGGGACGCGAGATGCTCGCGTTTCTAATTGCGGCGTTCGGTATCGTTTTATTGTTCGATTGGCAGTCGTTGATTTGGGGGCATTTCGAGTCTGATGACTATGGACTGTTGGTTGACAATCGCACGATGCAATTGGGTGAATTGATTTATGCAGTCAACAATGATCACATCTATCCGCTAGGCAGGATTCTATTTCGAGTGTTTGTTAGCACGTTTGGGGCCAGCCCGTTTGCATTCAATGTGGCTGCTGTTTGCTCTTTCGTGTTGCTTGTGTGGTCGGGAACGCTATTCCTTCGTGAAGCAGGAGTAACGCTGATAGGTATCGTGTTCTTTTCCGCATTGATTGTCGGCTGGACGATGTGGGGGCAGCTTACCTCTGGCGAGTACATACTTCTTTTTCATGAAGGATTTATGACGGCAGCCTTGATGGTGGGTTGGGCCACCATGCGTTGGCGTGCAACGGGTGCGGTAAGGTACTGTTGGCTAACAGGCGGGCTCATCCTGGTTTCATGTTTCACTAATATGGCTGGGGCGTGGGTTGCCTGTGCAGCAATCGTGTTTTGGTTTGCGGAATACATCAGTCAGCGGCCAAGGTTCAGTCTTCTTGATTGTGTGCGGTCTCAGTGGCCGCAATTGCTTGGGATTGCGGTGCCGGTATTCGCTGCGATTTGTTTCTATGTGTACGCTTATCAAGACCCAGATGGGCCGACATTTCTTTCGTCCGCCGGTGAGCGGTTAGGGGTCGGCTCGTATGTCGTTCAGTGCGGCTATCTCATTGGGGCATCGATCTTGTCGATACCTATCGCCATTCCCCATCATCTGAATGACTTCCATTTAATGGAGGTTTCAGTAGTTCTCGTTTTGTTGGCTTACTTCGGTGCGGTGTTGTCGGCCTTGGTTGTCTCCAGAGAACTTGTTTTCAGGGCAAGGCTAATGGCAGTCAATCTTGTCTTGCTTGGGGTCGTGTTGATGGTGGCTTTAGGGCGTCCGATGAGCGGAATGGATTATGTGATCCCGACTAAGTATTTGTTCATGCCATTTACGATTGTCTGTGTTTGTTTGGCGATGGTTGTAGACCGCCAGATACGCCGTATGAAGCCGAAGAATGTTCCACAAGCTTGGAAGGCGGTTGCCGTTTGTGTCTTATTGATGTGGGTGTCACACGGAACCGCAAGTGCATTGGGAGCTAAGGGGGTTCCGTTCTTCGAGACAACTCGTGGTGGAGAGATGAGGGAGCACCGGCGTGAAGCCAGTGCGTTGGCGGAGGTCAGGCGGATTCTCTTTCAACCACTCGACCAGTCTGGGACGGGGCGGATGAGGATCGCGGACGTGCCGGGCGACGTCTTGTGCAATCACTATCCCGCTCTGCGTTTTCCATGGGAGTATGAACCGCCGATGTCAGAGATGATCGATGTCTTAACTGAGCATCCACAGAAGTACGAGTTTGTAGATGTGGCCGTTTCCGATCTGCTTGTTCCGGTTCCATCTTCGCAGGTTACCGAGTTAGTTAGTCCGGAGTTTCGAGAATTGCTAAGCAGCAGTTCTGAAGCGAGAGAGTTGTATCTTAAGCGTGACGCGAAATAGGGTTGGCGAAGGGGATGGAATCGTAGGCTTGGATGTTCAAGCAGGGATCACACTGTTTAGAACAATCACCCTATTTACACGCTCAAGTTGAACCCTAGGGAGGTGCGAAGGCAAGCTTAACGGTTTGGTCGAATCGGTGGTCAACGCAACTTCACTTGTTTTGGTTGAGAGAGCGACTTGCCGCGGGGGGGGGGGCTTTGAGTTGACCCACTACTCTGCAGCGATCAGACTCGATACGTGAAAAGCTGTTATTCTTGTTCGCGTTTCTTTGTCTGATGTTGGGAGACACTATGTTTCAGTTTCAATTGCGCCGCTTCGGTGCAAGTCGGCCCCCACTTGTGGTGATCTTCTCACCTTGTATCGGCTTGGTGTTGTTGTTGTTGTTTTTGGGCTGTTCTAAGGAGGCGATGAAAGAGGCCTACGATAGCGCGAAATCTCAGACTCAAGACCTCGCATCGAGTACGCAAGAATTGGCATCCAGCGCCAAGGAATCGGTAAGCACGGCCGTCAAAGCGGTTGAAGCCAAGTTGCCATCCAAAGGGAGTATGACGCTGCAGTCAGAGTTCAGTATTCCGGATCCTCAGCGTGCCAGTATCGAGTTGATCGTGATCGGTGATGGTCGTCCGAACGTGGTCCAGATCTGCAGCTACGATCCCGCCAGTGAGCAGCTAATTTACCCAGCCGTCTTGCTGCACGGCCCAACGGATTTGAACTCCATTGGTGAGCTCGCTGGGACGAGTGTCTCGTGTGACCTTTACATGCAAGCGGATCCATCCAGCGTCATCGCCATGACCAAACCGGGCGGCCATGTTGACGTCATGTTCGGTTCACTGAGCGCAGAAGATCAAACTCTCACCGCAACAATTCAAGCAGGTGAAGTCATGGGTTCAGACCAAAAGACTTATCAAGTCCAAGGTGGCGAAATCGTCGCAGCCGTTTTGCAGGAGGGCAATTGATATGAGCCGATTGCAAACTCAAATTTGCTTGCGAAAGCTAAGTCTTGCCTGCCTTAGTTTAATTCCATTTTTTGCTTGCTGCCGCACCACGCAAGCCAACCCGTCCTCCAAAAATCCCAATGCCGCCCTGGATGTTCACGCCACCATTCCGGAGGCCAAGGATTTGGTGGAAGGGCTGTATGTACTCGCAACGCAAATGGTGCGAGTGCAGCATGACGCATATCAGATGAGGGATGAGCCTCAGCGAATTCCGGTCCGGCAAATGATGCAAGCGTGCGGGAAAATCCAAAAAGCAAAGTTAGATGTCCAGCATTTGAAGCAGATGGGCGAGCCAGCCGGACACGACCTGGAGCGGCGGTTTGACAAGTTACATAGCGATATCAACTGGCTCGCGGAAAAGTATGGCGCTACACCTCCAGGTCAACAGTTGCGTGCCAAGCAAGATGTTAAGTGTCGCAAACTGCTCCCCAAGTTTCAAAAGGCTGCACAGAAAGCAATGGAGCTAGCTAATTCCGGGAATGTAGATGGCATCGATGCCATATTTTCTGACGCCGCCAGTCAACTCACTGAGAATTTATCTCCGCTCTCGATACCCTACGACAAAGCTTTCCAGGATGGCTTCTTGGGGCCGCTTGCCGCCGTAATGTCGAAGGTAGCTGAGGTTCGCACGAAGCAGTACCGTCTTCAGGCTGTTGAGACGATGGAGGGCCTGGTGCAATCGGCTCAGCAATTCTCGAGCAAGACCGAAGCGGCCTTGGGCCAGTACCGTCAAACGGCTTCTGATTCGCTAGCGGTTGAAACCGCTAGCGAGTTGCTCCTCAAAGAATGGGCTCTCGCTTCGACGTCGCTCGTACGAGCTCATGCAATCGCTTATGCATTTGAATTTGATCGCAATCCAGGTGCGTCGAGCGGACCGCTGGGCGTCATCAACAACGCGACTAGCCAACTGCAAGACGCCGCAAAGAAAGCCTATGTCGATTTGATTCGAGTGGTCGCTGAAAAGTCCGATCAAGCTGACGTCGTGGCCGCTTATGGCATCTTGTTAGAAGGGATTTCAAAAGCTCAGCGACGCTCCGCAAATGGGGATGCCCTTGCCCAGGCTTGTCAGCCCGCGTTGGCACAATTCAGTGCCAGTTCGGTCGCGTTGCAGGCGAGGCTAGCGGGCTACCAGCGGGCGACGCGTCAACCGTTGGCCTGGCGGGAAAGATTTGCTACCCAAAGTGTTCGAGGGCTGGAATCCGAATTCCCCAATGCCTCCAGCGTGCTGTCCGCGGAAGTAGAGGGTCGGTCCAATGCGCCTGAATACATGGACGATTGGGCGAATATGGTCGCCACTCGCTCAGGCCCCAATTTGATCGGCAAGACGCTTTCGGGGAGTCCAGCCCGACGATTGTTGATGGCCAAGCCTTTCGTCGCCGTGCCATTCACCGCCGCACATTACATGAACGTGCTTGTGTCGCCTGAAATTGAGGGCGCTGTGGATGATCTTGAGTCCGCGTTGTTTGTCACGGACGATTATCCGGCGTTGTCGTTCGAAGCGGCGGACGCTGTTTCGTCGGCGGGCTCACTCGATTTAGAATCAACCGGTGGTCAGGTGATCGGCATTACTCTTGAGCCTAGGTTGGTTAGATTTGCGACGTTGCCAGCGGCCGGATATGTTCTGATGCCGTTCGGTAGCCAGCCCACCCTTCGCACCGACCGCTACAACGCACATGACGCACTGTGTTGGCGAGTCGATGTGAAGGCATCCTGGGTGCGGAATAAGTATTTCGTTGTGGCTTCGCCTCAATAGTTGCGGTTCTTAGATAAGGTGACCGCCAGCGTTCCACAGTTGGCGGTCAGGCATGGACCGCGAAGCGTTGTCGTTTGGTCGAGCTTGCCAGTTTCTCTCAGATCAGTTGGGTTGAGGTCGGCGAAAACCGCGAAAGTGAACTAGCGACTTCAGCAACGTCCACCAAGCATGCAGATTGGTCGGTTCACCGGCAATAGCCGCATTGGCGTGCTTCCTGGCGCTCAGCCAAAGTCCGTTCCGCGCCGCTGACATTGCCCAGTGGTGATGGATTCTGGCTGGGGTCTTTGGCGAGTTGTCATCTGTCTTCATTGGCGTCACCTCCAGTCCGCGTCGTCCTAGCTCCCTCGAAAGTATTTCCCGCGACAGAGCTAGTTGTTGCTTGTGCTTTTCGATACTCCCGTTGTCAGCGTAAACCCGGTAGTTCAATATGAATTCAGGGATATTCGCGAACTGAGCTGTTTCACTGAGTCGAAGCCAAAGCCCAAAGTCTTCACTTGGCTGCTCATCGTGGTATCCGCCAAGTCTCGTGATCGCCGATTTTCGGTAGAGAACCGATGGGTGGATAAAGCAATTTGCTCCTTCCAGGAGTTCCCGCTTTAATTGCACGGGCTCAGTCGGCAAGCGGATGGGGTATAGGCGTTCTCCGTCGCAATCCATTGCCCAAGCCCAGCCTCCAACAACGTCAACGTCCGGGTTCGCTTCGAGGAACTGGACCTGCTTTTCCAAACGATCGTGTTCACAGGTATCGTCTGCATCCATGCGAGCAACAAGCTCTCCACGTGCGATTTCAAGCCCGTAATTCAACGCCGGGCCAATTCCGTTGCCAGGCGACACTCTGAAAAACACACGCTCATCTCTACTTGCGAAAAGCTGAACTAATTCTGCGGTCTCATCTTCTGAGCCGTCATCAAGTATGATCAGTTCGAAGTCTTGGAAAGTCTGGTGAAGCACACTGTCGATCGCCTGGGATAGATGTGGCAATCCATTCCTGACCGGCAGGATCACAGAGACGATTGGCCTTGAGCTTGCTTTTGACTTCGCGGTGCTTTGTGGCATCAAAAATTTGCTCTGCGGAATTCTGCAACGAGCTTACTCAACAACGAGTTGATTGGGTAAGCACGACATGCATTTGAATTGGGGGCGACTCCAGTTCAATCATATCAAAATCCCACATACGCTAGGCACGATATCGTGAACTGCAGCATGGAAAATGAACCCAGCGACACGATTCGATCTCAAGGCCCAGCGGTCAGTGTTGCGATCACGACCTACAACCACGAAGCGTTTATCGAGCAAGCGATCGCTAGCGTGCTCAATCAGCAAACCGACTTCCCGTTCGAAATCCTGATCGCCGATGATTGCTCGACCGACAGCACCTCCGAGGTGATCGCGTCGATCGCACAGTCGCATCCCGGTCGTCTGACGATTTTACCGCGTCCTCAAAATCTGGGCCTCTCGCTGAACTTACAAGACTGTCGAGACCAGGCCCGAGGGAACTACCTCGCGATTCTCGAGGGCGATGACTACTGGACGGATCCGTTGAAGCTACAGAAACAGTATGACGCAATGCAAGCCAACCCCGATTGGTCGATGTGCTTTCATTCCGCACGCGTGTTTGCCGATGATGGCTCCCGTCCCGACATGATCAAACCTGATCGTGAACCCGAACGCCCGCTCATCGTCGAAGACTTCATGGATCAGAATCAAATTCAAACGATGTCCGTCGCGATGTACCGACAGGGCGTGATTAAAAAAACACCCGACTGGCATACCAAACTGCGAATTGGTGATTGGGCGCTAAATATCTTGCATGCTAACGCAGGCCCAATCGGGTTTGTCTCCGGGGTGATGACCGCGTATCGAGTTCACGGCAAAGGGCTATGGTCTGGCTTGGATACCTTTCACCGCTGGAAAGAAATCGATCACCTGTTCGGATACTTGGAAGAACATTTTAAGGGTGATCGACGAGAGCAAATGCGTCAGGCACGAGACCGGCACAGCCAGGACTTTAACAACCGCGTGAACGACCTTGAGAAAGTTGAGTCTCGATACAAAGGCCTTCAGCTCGACAAAATTGCTTATCTGTTTCGCATTTTCAAAACACGTGGCTAAGGCACGCCGCGATCTCCACGCTAGGCTAGCTTTTCCAACCAGCGAATCTTTATCCGTCGGCGATGAGCCTTGGGAAACAGGTGAGCTATCAACGTCGGCGCACCAAGTTGTTCATCCTGCGGTCTCGTAGTCGCCTTCGACGTCTAAGCAGCGGAGCAATGAGGTGGCGAAGTGTATTTCGCGACCTGCTAAATAGTGAATCGTTGCAAAGTTTACTCTCGTGGCCTACCGCAACGAGTACGTCTTGCAAAGTGTCATTTGATTTAGAGCTTGACCTTGTTGATGAAGCGAAAGATCGAGACTGTTGAAACATCCTTGCAAATTGGTCGGCGCAATTTCGTTCTGTAAAATTCTCGCGTTGGCAGGCTTGGCCAAGCAGCCCCAGTGATCTCGCTTTCACCGGGTTTTCTAAAAGCTGGCAAATGGCATTTGCGAGTGAGTCTGGCGACGCGATCGGCACCAACAAGCCCGACACTCCGTTTTCGATCATTTCTTCGCAACCACCGCTCCGGGTCGCGACGATGGGTGTTGCTAGGCTCATTGCCTCTAGGACTACGACGGGAAGTGGATCGGCTAGTGCGGGCAAAACGAGCAAATCGGAGCTGGCAATAACTTTAAGGGCATCCTTTCGAGGGCCTAGCAATAGAAAGGATTTTGTGAGATTCGCATCCACAAGCCCCTGCCGAAATTGGGTTGACCGATCGTGGTCTCCGCCAGCGACCGCGAACCTCGCATCCGGTGCGGATTGAATGACTTTTGTTGCGGCTGGGATCAGATCCATGATGCCCTTGCGATGGCTTAGTTTGCCGACAAAGCAGATCACTGGAGTTTTCTCTGAAACGCCAAAGATGTCCTCCTTTGACTTGGCGAAAGACTCTCCCGACAGGTTCGGAACACCGGTGTGGATCACCTGGGCATTTTCATGGCGGGGCGACTGCAGTTCGTTGACCACGCTTTGTGATACTCCAACCACTTGCGTTGAGAGTGAGCCAATAAAATCGACTACCGTTTTTACTGGAGCAAGATAGTTCAGCGTTGGGTCCGACCGAGGCATCTCTAAAATATGCCAAACGTGTGGCAGCTTGGTGCGAGCAGCCGCCAGTGCACCTTCGGCAATTACGCTCGTGTTGGTGAAAATTAAATCGATTTCCTCCTCCCTGATGATGTCCGTAATCCTCGTGACTCTTTCGTCGAGGCTGTAGCCGAACAAACGCAGTTGTTCGTCGTGGTTGCCCGTAGGCGCAGCCCACCAAACCATCGGCGCCTGCCGCGTTTTAATTCCAAGTTTCGCAAACGCTGTGTAGAGATCACCATAGCCAGGCAATACCACGACGGGATCGAATTGGTCTCTCGGCAGCGATTGGATTAGCAGGTACAAGCACCTTTCAGCTCCGCCCCAGCTATCCGAATGGGAGACGAAAAGCACCTTCATTGGAATCGTCATCGTTAAAGCTCCAGGGTGCAGAGGAACTCAGCAAAGGTTTCTGCCGGGGCTTCCGTGTAGACAGATTGGGCTTTCTCTGCCGCTTTCTTTCCCAAGACCTCCCATTCGTTTCTTCGCTGCCAAGCACGCTCGAGAGCATCGTCAAGTGCTTCGACGCTCGGATGCTCCGCTAGAAAACCGTTCTCATTGTCTTCGATTAGTTCAGCGGCGCCCCCCACGTTTGTCACGATGGCGGAGCGTGACGAGAGCATGGCCTCCACCAACGACAAAGGCAGTCCCTCGATACGCGACGCGAGGATAAGTGCATGGCAATCACTCCATATATCAGCGATTTTTTCGCAATGCCCACGCAGGACGATGCGATTTTCGAGTGAATGAGCTTGGATCATTCTTTGGATACAATCATGGTGAGGCCCTTCGCCGAACAGGTGCACCTTCACCTTTCGGTCTCGCCATTTCGGACGGGCCATCATTTCAATCAGTAAGTCCTGTCCCTTGTGATAGGCATGGAGTCTCGCGACGCAACCGAGTACGAGACCGTTGGAGCAATCAGGGTACGGATTTTCCTGGCGGTACGGAACCAAATAAGGATTCCGCACAATGACCGCGTTCTTGATCGGACCCAACTGGCGTTCCGCTAGGAGTCGGTTTTGTTCGGATACGAAACAAACGCATTTCGCGTATCGAAAGGCCTCGCGAAGCAAGTCAGCAACTTCATCGTTCGGCCACTGGAAAGCAGCCACCAGTTGAATGACCACTGCAAAATTCTGGCCATCCGCTGCGAGTTTTTGCAGTATTGGAAGCCCTTCGACTAAGTTGCCCATTGAGACAACGTTTAAGTCGTGGTGTTGATCGAGCGGATCTTGTAGCAAAGTGCTTTGGATCCAATTGTTGTCCCCGATTAGCCGAGACAAACGCGATGCCCAAGCTTGCTTCCGTTCGGTCGGCGTCGTAGTCACATTGACTGTCGCTTCGCGAAGTGGTTGAAGGCTCGAGGCGGAACTTTGGCTAAGCGGAACGTGAGCGGTAACGACGTGCCCCATTTTTTGTAACGCCAATGCAGTTCGCTGCCAGAGCAGTTCGCTTCCGCCCCATTGGCCTGCGTTGCTCGTAATCAGCCGTATCGCTCTCACGGTGATTCCTGAGATGGAGGTGTGGACCGGTCGGTCAGTTTTCCAAGTTGTCGTTTCGCAAACCCGAAGGTTCGCCGGATTGGATCAGGCTTGACTGGTTTCGGCGGTCGGTAATGATCGAGGCAGTCGCGGCAATAGCTCCAAAATTCCTGCACATCAGCAGATCCGTGGCTGGCACGCACCTGGAGTATTTCGAGTAGCATCTCATCTCGCTGCGAAGAACACTTCGCTTCCGAGTGAAGGCGGTATGAAGCGAGTGTGTCCGTCGTCGAGTGAAATTTTGCTCGCTTGGCAAAACGGTGCCAGAGGTCGTAATCCATCGCCAAATGAAGTGAGTTATCCAGCCCGTTGACTTCATGCCACAGGTTCGAACGCCAGAAGGTGGATTGTTGGGGGAACCATCGGGCAATCCAGTAGGCGAGCGCCTCATCGATTTCGTACTCCAGGAAACGTGTGCTTGAAAGAACGCCGTCACGACCTGGCATCGGCACGTTCTCCCCATGCTCATCTATCAATCGGCTCCCTCCAACAATGACATCGCATTGATCGTGAGTGGTGAAATAGTCCGCCACGGCAGCAAGTGCGTTCTTTTCGAGCAAGTCGTCGCTGTTGATCCAGCAGAAGATGTCTCCGTTTGCTTTAGCGAATCCCTTGTTGATCGCATGGCTCTGTCCGTCGTCCGCTTCACTAACCCAGTAAGCAAGACGGTCAGCGTATCTTTGAATGATCTCAACAGATCCATCCGTGCTCCCTCCATCGACCACAATGTATTCCAGGTTGGGATAGTCTTGCTCGATGACTGACCGCAGCGTCTCCTCAATAAACTCCGCTTGATTGAACGAAGGGGTGACGACAGATATTTTAGGGGTCGGCATCAACATAGCCATGCAGAGCGAGTGACAGTAATAGCAAAATACTAAACGGTGCTGAACGATTCGGCAATCTAAGACCCCTTTCGATGGCCAACATCGATCTGTTCGAAATCAAGCCCCTTTCGAAAGTCTGGAGAAAAGTTTGTGGTAGCTCTTTGCTTGCTTATTGAAACTGTAGTGGGTTTCAACCGAATTACGGCACTGCTGTTGGATGCGATGGGCATTGCCCTCTTCATTCAGTGCAGTCAGTCCCCGACGAATAGAATCGGCAAGTTGGTGTGGCGAGACTTTAGAGGAAAGCCAACCTGTCTTTGATTCGTCTACCATTTCTGGAATGCCTCCAATCATAAAACCTGCAACAGGCGTACCGCAGGCCAGCGATTCGAGCACTGTGTTCGGTAGATTATCTTGTCGCGACGGAATTACAAAAAGGTCTGCGGCCGAATAGATCATTCGCATGAAGTGCGGGTTGGACACCCGGCCCAGATTTATGACATCAATATCTTCTGGCAATTGTCGTGTGATGACTCCTCCACCCATGCATAGGATTCGGCAGGGCATTCCGCTTAATTGCAATTCTTTGATGGCCTCAAGCAATAAATCGATTCCTTTTCGTTGGTTGTTCAAGCTGTCAGACACAAACAACAAACAAGGAATGTCATCCGCGATCTCAAAACATTGCTTGGCTAATTTCTTATCCAGGATTCGGAAGAGGCCTGTATCCAGTCCGTTTGGAATCGTCGTAGATTGAAATCTTCTAAACAGCTTGCTCTTGCTTGCCTCAATGCTTAGCCATTCCGATGGAGCAACAATATTCAAATCACTTCTATTCAAGTGTTCGAAGATCCGTTTTTTCCGATTGAATATCGTCCATGAAGCGTCGTCGGGGCCGCTCTTAATCAACATTGGGCAATGATTGCATTGTTGGAGATACTTGCCGCATCCTGCATCATAGTGACAACCGCCGGTGAAAGGATTCATGTCATGTAGGGTCCAAACGATTGGTTTCCTTCCCGCGAATCGCTTGAAAATCTGTTCTAGGTCCACATATTGTGTGACCCAATGAAGGTTGATCACATCGTACTCTTCCAGCAGATCTAGTTGTAAAGGCAGATCAACACAGCAATCGGAGAAACCCTCGCAGTGGCCAATCGTCTCGGTTGCAGCGGATTGCTCGAGTGAATGATTGTCTGCATCGAGCAGATAGCGATCTATTTTTCGTTGAATACGCAAGTTTATGGCGTTCGCAACACGCATCCCTTGAACCACGCGGATTTCAGGATCTGAAATCTGCTCGTTAATAAAGCAGCTTTCTACCCCTAACGATCGCAGGCCAAGATGTAGCCGCATGGCAGCTTTGCCAGCACCACCTGATGCAAGAGTGCTGACAATGGCAATTTTCATAGGTCATACCGTAGGTAAAAAACAACGTACTTGCTAAGTGGCATCACCTCGCCATCTCAATAATGTCTCACCAAGAACTCATATCCGACGCTGACAAACAAGACACAACTATCCTTCAATACTTGCCGCGGATTCATCGAGATGGCGGAAGATTTTCTGAAGTGCTTCTTCACTACGCTGTACCCTCTCACCGAGGTCCGTTTGTAGCTCGTTATAGCCAATCGAATCCAGCATCTGCGTTGCGACCCTCTTACCATCAAATTGCTCAATAGAGTGCAGTCGGTCTGAAACTGTTAAGTCTTCGCAAAGTCCTTTGACTTTGCCGCCTAGCGTATAGTCGATTGCTTGAAAATTCACCTGAGTAGCCAATGAAAACACAACGCTGTGAAAACGCATTGCCAAGACAGCTTTGGACTCTAGGAAACGATCGAGATCTGCGGTAGGGGATCGGTGAAGATGATCGATACTCCGTAATATCTGGGGGTGGTTTTTGAGGATTCGGCGATAAAACAACCGGTCGTTTCCACCCACTGCATATTTGTGCATGCAGAACGGGATAATTGTGGTAGTGGAGTCTCGGTTTTGTATTTCGTTGATGAATTCGATGACCTCTTGTTCGAAATGTTTCTTAATACGCTTGGCGTTTTTTTCTCCCATGTCGGCCGCATATTCATGAATGGGCCAGTCTCGCAGGGCGAGCAAGATCTGGTTCTTTGGCTTCGGAATCGTGCTGTTCGATTTTTTCTGCGAGATTTGTTGGCGGATCCACAGGAAGGCGGGGTCAAGCATGCATGGAAAACTCACGTCGGAATCGATTAACTGCGTTGCCAAACGGCTCGACGCTTGGTCGCGAAAAACCGCATGAGTGGAAAGGCTGATAATATCAGCGATACTCCGATCTCGCACAGAGAAGTTTAGAGGCCCAATCCCGCATCCAGCCAAGATAGCTGCTCCTCCAACCTTTCTCGCGTTGATGAACAATTCCCGAATGTCGTCGACTTGTTCGATCAAACTCATCAAGGGGCCACCTGCCATCACTACTGCGCGATAAGTACCGTTTTGTACCGCCTCTTTTGCATCACCAAGAGATAGATTACGCGCAATCCCAAGTTCCGGCATCTGTCGGATCGTATGCGCCGACACGTATGGTTCCAGGGAGGCCAAGTCGATTTCCAGGTGTCGGTTGCTTCGCAATTGCTGCACCACGCCGCCAAGAATTGCTTTGTCGCCAAGCGTCTCGGTTCCATACCACCCGCACAACAAAATTCTGCCTGGTAGTTTTTGGGGATTGCTGACTACGTTCTTGGCCGCGTTGGTGGACCGCTCCGAATGCTGAGCGGGCTGAGCGGTCGATGCTCCCTTCATGATTCTCTTGCAGGCGTCAGTCATCGTCTTGACTGATGAGCGTAAAACCTTGGGTGTTACTAGACTCGCAATTGAACGGCTTCGGGACGCAATGCGATCGGTGACGTATTCTCGCATTCGCTGGTTGGGCGACTCATCCACCATGACTCCTTCGTAGTCATGTAGGCAGGATGCGCATTTGTTGTGTTGGATTTCAGAAAGTACTTTTCGATTGGACCAATAGAGATCAGTCGCAGGCTCCCGGACTGCATTTCCTAGAACGGGGCTTTCGACCGCGCAGTAGGCAAACTCTCCCTGTGGACCAAGCGTTACTCCATGCGACTTCCATGCACATCCTGCTGCCCGTGGTGCACCATAGATGATTTGATTCCGCAAGCTAAGGTAAAAGTCTTTTCGCAACGGGTCTGTTTCATAGTTCAATCGCAAGTTGTCTAAGAAATTAGCAAAGTGAAACTTCCTGTCGTCATCCAAAGTCGTTGGGTGTGGAAAGCTCAACGAATAGAGTCTTTGATGAGGAATTCCTATGCGAAATCGTGCATAGATTCCATGCTCAACACACCAGTCTAAAACGTTTTCTACGTCATAAACATTGTCCCGGATAACAGTGCAGCCAATTCGAACATCGTTGACCAACGGGCTGTCTTTTAATAATCCAAGCGTTCGTTCGGCCGAATCAAAGTTTCCCTCTCGGCCGCGTACCTTGTCATGCACGGGTCCGATTCCATCGACGGACACCATCACACTGAGTTGTACGCCTGAACGCTGGCAGCGTTCTCCAATATCTTTGACGGCTTCAATGACCTGTTTGTAACGGATCGCATTCGTAATCAAGTGTATCGACTGTAACGCTGGAAGCGTGTCAATTACGGCCTGCGCGACATCACCGATGTCTCTCCGCAAAGTCGGTTCGCCGCCGTTAATTCCGATTCCCTTGATTGTCGCAAACAGAGGATCTGAAAGAGCGGATCGAATCTCAGGCGGCGTAATCTCATGCTGTTTCTTCTGTTGCCAGATGTTGCACATCTGACAGCGAGAGTTACAAATGTCATTGATCGGAAACTGGATAACATCCGGTGCCTGAATCGGAGGGAACTTGGACTCTGCACGAAATTCTTGAAAGATCTGATAGATCGCCTTCAATCTGCGAAACATGTGGGAGCTCTATTTTGTTTGAGCGAATTGAAGGACGTATGCGGATTTCGCACGCAGGTCCTGACGAACATCAAAGGTGCACTGCTGATGTGCCCAGACTACAGTTCGGACTTGCCTTTCATCATAGATGATGGTGCTTAGCAGATAGGTTCCGCACGATAGCGGCATTGCTTCAAGCTCAAACTCGCAGCTTTGGGTGCCTGGTTCGATTTCAATTTGATACGGAGCATTGCGGCTTGATTCGAAGCATAGCGTTTCAGAGTGGTTAAATAATTGAATATGGAAATAACCGCTAAATCGTCTGCTAAGCGTCGTTTGAACGATGATTTGGACGCAAGTCATTTGCCCCTCGTACGAGATGCAGCATTGCGCATCGAATTGTGTAAAGGGTTCGTGAATATGCAGAAATCCATTGTTCCTTATCTGATCGGATGAGTTTAAGTCATCATACGCCTGGCAGGCGTCGGCGACGTTGCCACTGCACGCGACGCGCCCCTTGTTCAGCAGGATTGCTTGACTGCAAATCCGAGAGACAGATTCCATGTCGTGACTAACAAAAATGACGGCAGCCTCGTCGAGCAATGAGCCAATGACGTGGTAGCATTTGGATCGAAAAGCCGCATCGCCAACAGCAAGAACTTCATCCAGAATAAGTACGTCCGGTTTGATCAGTAGGGCCGCGATTGCAAACCCTAAGCGGACTTGCATTCCGGAACTATAGTTTCGGACGGGAGAGTGGATGAAGTCATTAATGCCAGCGAAGTCCACGATTTCATCAAGCCGGTTGCGGACTTGCCTTTGGCTAAGTCCCAAGATTGCTCCGTTCACCCGAATGTTTTCCGCGCCGGTAAGCACCGGATCGAATCCGGCCCCTAAGGCGATCAGTGAACCGACATCACCTTGGATACCGATCTTTCCCACATCTGGCTTGACCAACCCGTTCAGCATTTTTAGCAACGTCGTTTTTCCAGCGCCGTTGCGACCGATTAGTCCCAAACATTCTCCGCGTTTAACCTCGAAGTTGATATCCTTGTTTGCCCAGAATTCGCACTGGCGAAGTTCGGTCTCCTCCGCACGCCTTGTTCCCAGCAGATCCACAGTGATGTCGTGAACACCGTACCAGAGGCTGCGTTTTAGATCGCGGCAGAATTTCTTGCCTACATTCTCACATCGGATCAATACTTCTTGAGACATCGTTTTCTAATTAAAGGGCAGTCAGAACATGGTCCCGCGGACAACGCACTACAGATGGAAATTCGAATTGACGTAACAGGTTAACTTTTGCAGTTACATTCCCATCCGTTCAACAAGCCTCGGCATTGCCACTCGAAGAACCATGAGGCTGATGGCCATAAGGATCAATGCGGCTGTTGTTGTCCACAATAGTCCAGTGGCATACCCCCAATCCCCAGACAAGAGCCAATTCCGTGTCGACATCACTAGAGGCGTCAATGGATTCCAGTCCATGACGACGCTGGCGATTCCGGTTCGCGGAGGTGGATACACGACCGGACTTAAAATCATCGCAAAGCCGAGAGAAACCGTCAGCATTTTTGAGACGTCCGTGTAAAGAGCTCCAAGGGGAATCAACGCGATCCCAATACTCGCACCGACAAGTACAGTGCACGCTAATCCGACAATGAACATGGGAGCGGTCCACGCGGGCGAAACCTGGAGGATCAAGAACAGTGGAGTCAAGAAAATTGTCTGGAGCAGCAGATTAAAGATAATCTGTCCCATACCTGCTAAAATGAACGACTCCACTGGTACTTTTAGCTTCATGAATACAGGCTTGCCTGCATTAAAAGAAACAAGAGGTTGGATGACCGAAGTCGCAAACGCATTCCAAATCAATGAGCCGGTTACCACAAAGAGAGGATAGGGAATATTCCCGGTTTCCACGTGAACAATTCGGGAGTAGTTCAAGTACATCCAACTAATCGTTGTGGCAATGATCGGTCCGACGATCCACAGGTAGCCAAGGTAGCTCTGCCTATACTGAGCTTTCAGATCACGCAAGAACAACACCCAGGTCAGCTCTCGGGACCTCCAGCAGCTGGCTAGAATTGCCCAGAGCAATACAATCGAATTGGCGGATTCGGGTTGCGCAGAATACTCGACAAATTGGCGAGTACTTCCGGTTGTCGCGTCGAGTTGATCGGTCGGCGATTCCATGGTTGACAAATATTTTGGTGTTCAAACTCGCCCAAACTTCACTGTCGAAAAAGACATTTCCGCGCATCTTTTGAAGAGGTGAAAAAATGGCTAACTGCGGCAATCTGGATGGAAGTCTTTGCAGCTCTGGGAATACACGCCTACACTGGGGCTTTGAGAAATCCAAGTTTGATGCTCGAAATCCAAAACACAATGAATACGCGACAATGTTGTACCAGATTTTGCTGTCATGCCTGCTATTAGTAGTTGCCACATCGGCGGTGGGCCAAGAGTTCACATCAGAACACCCCACTGTCAAAGGGATGATAGATGCGGGGGTAAAGCACCTCGAATCGAGTGTCAAATCGAAAACGCGTTATCCGCTTGGGAGCCTCCACGAGCCCGGATGGGGGGAGCAGGCGTTGGCAGGGTATGCCCATATGAAAGTGGTGCATGACCCTTCAAACCCGGTCGTCCAGCAAGGAGTTAAGGCAGCGTTGGGAATTGTTGGGGCTATGAGGCAACCGCCTCCAAAAACTAAACACTCAAGTCGTTCGAACTATAGCCTCAGCGTAGCAGCGATGGTTCTTGCGGAAGTCGACAAGGAAATGTATCGCCCTCAGCTTGAGGAAATTGCGAAGTACTTTCGAGTTGCCCAGAGAGACCACGGAGCTTACACCTATTACGGGGAGCAGAAGGGAGATGTTTCTCAGACTCAATACGCAACCCTAGCGATGTGGACACTCGATCATGCTGGGGTTTTGGTTAATTATCAGGGCATTCCAGCCACCGTAAACTGGCTCGGCAGGATACAAGATGCGAGCGGCGGTTGGCCCTATATGGGGGACCTGTCGACGGGGTCAAAGCAGGTTGGCGTTACACCTTCCATGGCATTAGCAGGAGGCAGCGCCCTCTTAATTTGTGGCGACCTGCTAAGGCTCTGGGGAGAAGGGGCTGCGATCGAAAACCCAAACATTCCCGGGATTCCTAAGGCAGTTAAACGATACTTAGGGGGGGTGAGCGATGTGAAACGGCCAGTGTTGCCGGTTGCGATGTTTACCGAGAAAATTCAGGCAAGCGATCAGTACTTAGAGAAAAACTCGCCGGATCCGTCGGTCAAAAAATCAGTGTGGCCGCTGTACCAGTTGTATTCGATGGAACGATATGAAAGCTTTCGCGCTGCGGCTCTGGGACTAACCAAGGAACGCAGTCCAGACTGGTATAATTTCGGGGTAAAATATCTTAAGTCTACTCAGAATGGTAACGGAGGTTGGGAGACGAAGGGGACGATGCCTAGTTCAGTCGGTACTTCATTCGCACTTTTGTTCTTAATCCGCAGCACTCAGAAGGCGATTGAGGCTACTCAGGAGGGGACTTTGGCTGGGGGGTTTGGGTTGCCTGGGGATACTACCAAGATCGTGGTCGATGGGACTCAGATTAAGGGGGAGCCTGTTGCGGGAGCCGTTACCGACTTGCTGGATATGTTGGAGGAGGGCGACGGGGATGCTCTGGAGGGAAAATCATTGCCGGAGGACATGAAGCTGCCCACTGAACCGAAGGCTCGTAAGGCGATGCTGGATCGGCTTGAACGGCTGGTGCGGGGATCCTCGTCATGGCAGGCTCGACGGGTCGCGGCTCGTTTGCTGGCCCAGAGCGACGAAATGCGGGTCGTGCCGTCGCTGATCTATGCCCTGGATGACCCCGATACCAGCGTGCGGACGTTCGCTCGTGATGGATTGCGGTTCATTAGCCGCAAATTCGAAGGCTTCGGGATGGAGATCACCCGGGGAGAAGACCAGGATTACGGTGAACTTCGGAAAGCTCAGCGGGCGTGGCGACAGTGGTACCTGACGATGGACCCCGGCTACATTTTTGTGGCGGAGTGAGGGAAGCTGGAGGGGTGAAGGTCTAGAACGCCACAGGGCCACAGGATGCAGTGGGCTAGGCTGCTGCGTTGGCTGCGGTTTGGCAGCGAGCGACTTGTCGGCGGCCCCAGATGATGCGGCCGGCGGCGTACAACCCAATCGCCAGTAGCGTTCCGGTGGCGTCGGCTGCGAAGTCGTAAATGTCGGTGCTGCGTCCACGGACGAACGACTGCGTCCATTCGTCGAGCATTCCGTAGGTCAGGCAGACGGCCGCGATGGTGCTAAAACGCTTCCAAAGTCGACGCGAGTTGGTGCAGTAGCACAGCAGCAGTGCAAGGCCGAAAAACGCCGAGAAATGCATGATCTTGTCATCAACTTTCGGCATTGCGCGAGGGATCTTGGGCAGGTGTGTGCCGGTGAATATCGAGCACCAGTAGACCGCCAGCAATAAAATCGCCAGCCGGGTGCCAAAGAGTCGAATTCCCGAAACGGGTTGCATAGGTCATGCTCGTGATAAGATGAGATGGACCGAAAAGACAACTGAGTCCATGTTCTCCTGTATCGTGCATCCCTGCCTTCGCCCTATCTGAAATCCGACACATGCATCGCTTTTTTATGTCAGGCTTCCATATCGCTGCCGCGGCCTTCCTGGGGCTCCTAGTTTGCCCAGTTTCAGGACGTTGCCAAGAGGTCATTTCCGAATCTGGGGTGAAGGTCGTTCCCAGCACCACTGGCACGGGGGAAACAGGCGAAGCCAAGCCGGTGACGTCGTTTAACGTGTCGGCAAAGTTTCAGCCCATGATTTCGCACTGGGAACCGGCTTCCTTCGGCGGTGATGGAGAGGTTGAGATCACGGAAGCCAAGAAGCCTGGCGGCGCTCTTCAAGCGGCGGAACCCAAGGGCGAAGATGTCTCCGCTGGCGATACCGCTTTGGGCGATACCGGTTCGCTGACTCTCAATCAGAAATCGGCAGCCGCTGAAAGCTCCACGTCACCAAAGCAGCCTGGCCAACTGATCGAATTGGGGATGGGCCACCCGATGACCGGTGTTCGCTGGACTGGCCCGATGCCACGAGAGAACTACGAGATCAAACTTCAAGCACGCCGAATGGATGGCTTTGATTTCTTCATTGCTGTCACCTTCCCAGTCGGCAAGGAATATTGCTCGTTCGTGCTGGGAGGCTGGGGAGGCGGCATGGTGGGGCTGAGCAGCATTGATGGCAACGATGCGTCCAACAACGAAACTACGCAGTACAAAGAGTTCCAGCAGGGGACCTGGTACGACGTTCGCGTTCGTGTGGACGAGAAAAAGATCCAGTGCTGGATCGATGATGAAGAATGGGCAAACGTCGAGCGAGAGCCGCACCAATTCGAAGTGCGGATCGAGATGGATCCTTGTTTGCCTCTGGGCCTGGCCAACTTTCAGTGCAAGAGCGAAGTTCGGGCGATCCAGTTGCGATCGTTACCGGCGAAGTGATGCGGTCACGGGAGTTGTGAGAGGCTTGTTGTGTGGAGTTGTGGGTGGCCCTCCCCCTCGCTTCGCTCGACCCCTCCCAAAAAAAGGGGGGGTAGGGAGGGGGTTTGGGGCCTCTCCTTAGACGCGTGTTGGGCTCCGGGCGAGCGGTGTCGCCTGCCTGGCCTCGCAAATATTTAGGATCCATTTTTAACAGTTTGCTTCGAGACAGAAAACGATGTTGATTGATTCGGAAGAGAACCCGCTGATCGATTTTGACCTGCACTGGATGGGGCGGGCGATTGAGTTGGCTCAGTCGGCCGCGATTGCGGACGAGGTGCCAGTGGGCGCGGTCATTGTTCGTGGCGGCACGATGATCGGCGGTGCGGCGAATGAACGCGAAGCGTTACACGATCCAACTGCGCACGCGGAGATGATTGCGATCACACAAGCGGCTGCTGCGATCGAGGATTGGCGGTTGGAGGATGCGACAATGTACGTGACTCTTGAACCCTGCTTAATGTGTGCTGGAGCTATCTTGCAAGCTCGTGTGCCGCGGGTCGTTTTTGGTGCGAGTGATCCCAAGGCGGGGGCGGTGACCAGCATGTATCAAGTGTTGAATGATCAGCGATTGAATCATCAATGTGAGGTGACCGCCGGCGTGATGGCGGATCGCTGTGGGCGGATGTTGACCGAGTTCTTTGCGTCGAAACGAGCGATGGGGAAGAAGTAGGAGGGGAGATTGAAGAAAGGGCCACAGGGCCACAGGGCCGCAGGACCACAGGGTGCGGGGTGCGGGGTGCGGGGTGCGGGGTGCGGGGTGCGGGGTGCGGGGTGATTACAAATGTTTACTCGATTGAGGTTTGGGATTCGGATGCGAATTGTTTTGTGGGGTGTCTTGCTAGCATGCTTGGGCTTGGTGGGTTGTGTGCCGCGTAGCGAGAAGGATGTGGTGGTGTATTCGGCCCTGGACGAAGAATTTGCCTTTCCGATGCTCGACGCGTTTGAACGAAAGGTCGACTACGACATTAATGTGATTAGCAAGTTTGACGTCGAGTCCACCAAGACAGTTGGGTTGGTGAACCAGATCATGGCCGAAAAGGACCGTGCTCGATGTGATCTGTTTTGGAACAACGAAATTCTGCACACCGTGCGGCTGCAGAAGTTAGGGTTGCTGGCTAGGCACGATTGGTCGGTGCCGCGAGATTGGCCTGCCGATATGATCGCCAGCGACTCAACATGGTGTGGGTTCGCCGCACGGGCGAGAGTGTTGTTGGTAAACACCGATCGGCTCAAATCAGCTAAGGCGTCTGAAGGCGATGATAGCGAAGGGTTGGTTTACCCGAGCAGCGTGTCGGAGCTTTCGGACGCGAAGTGGAAGGATAATTGCGCGGTTGCGCGTCCTCTATTCGGCACCACAGCGACCCACTTTGCGGTTTTGAGAGAATTGATGGGACGAGAGGCGGCATTGGCGGAGCTTCAAGCAATTGCTGACAACGCGTTAGTCTTGTCAGGAAACAAACAGGTTGCTCAAGCCGTGTCGGCAGGGCGTGTCGCTTGGGGGCTAACGGACACCGATGACGCGATGATCGAAAAAGACTTGGGCTATCCCGTTGAAATCGTGTTCCCCGATCAGCAGCCCGACCAGCCGGGAACATTGCGGATTCCGAATACGCTTGCGATTCTTAAGAACGCGCCGCACCCAGTCGCGGCGTCACGCTTGGCCGACTATTTGTTGACGCCTGAAACAGAAGACCGCTTGGCGATGGGCCGCAGCAGTCAATTGCCAATCAGCAAAGAGAGTAAGTTCCCGCCAGCGGTCTTGCCGGCCGAATCGGTCCGTTGGATGCGAGCGGATTTTGAAGCCGCCGCTGAAGGCTGGGACGATTGGGCTGCCGAAGTCGCACGCATCTATGTCGATCGTTGAGCACAGGCATTGGCCTCGATTCCGCTCGTTCCGACCAATCGTGATCGGTCTGGTACACTATCCGCATCTTGTGGCCGAGTTGCCGTCGACTTGATGCCGCCTTATTCCAACTATTCTGGTAACGAAGAAGCATGCACGCAAAAGAAGCAATCCGCGCCGCGATGAGTATGAGCGACATGGTTTACACGGCGTATTTGTCTGACATGGAAGACGCCGAGCTGATGACGCGACCGGCGCCTGGGTGTAACCACCTGGCTTGGCAAACCGGTCATTTGATCGCGTCGGAGGTCGAGTTGTTGGCCTCAGTTTGCCCTGGAGTGACTACCGAGCTTCCTGAGGGATTTGCCGAAACGCACGGCAAAGAAAATACCGATTGTGACGATGCTTCGAAGTTCTCGACGAAGGACGAATACTTGGCATTGATGGGCAAGGTTCGCCAGACGTCGCTTGCGGCTCTGGACGCGGCAACCGACGAAGAGTTGAACGCCGCCGCGCCAGAACACTTTCAGCCTTGGTGCCCGACCGTTGGTGCGGTGTTCGTTCTGATTGGCACACACTCCCTGATGCACTCCGGCCAATTGGTGCCGGTTCGTCGTCAATTAGGTAAGCCCACAGTGATTTAAACCCACAGTGATTTAGGGCCACAGCGATTTAGGGGCACAGTGATTTAGAGCCACAGCGATTTAGGCCTAACTGTGACTTCGGCGTAACAGCAACCTAGGCGAGACGCGTAGTGGCATGGATCGAACTTCGGTTGCGTCGGTGTTCTGAACATTGCGGGATCAGCAAGCGGCGAAACGGTATCGGACGAAGGGCAAGTTTTATTGCCAAGGATTTGTCTCTTTGTCCACAATGCCAGTCATCAATCGATCGGTGCTAAACCTCTTTCGCTTTGGTCTGCTTCAGGAAGTCTTTGATTGCCTTTTCCGTTCTAAGCAAGGTGATCTTCAGCATGGGGAGTCCCGCTCGGATCGTTGCTAAGTCCGTGTCCTCAGTCGTCTCTTCGAGCTTTCGTAGTTTCGCGACGATTGGGGACGCGTGGATTGCCATCGCGGCTCCTTTGAGTGCATGAGCGGCACGCTTCAATTGGGGGCGATCGTCTTTGGCGACAGCGTCTTGGATGTCGGCATGCAGCACCCCGCTTTCTTCGATAAAAGCACTGAATAGCTCGGCGATCAATTCCCGATCTTCGCCAAATGACTCCTTTAAGCAGTCCCAATCCAGCATTGGCTCGGAGGCAACCTGTGACTCAATTGGGGCGGATTCCGTTTCGCATGCGCTGGGAGTGTCCGTGTCACAGTCGGTAATGGTCTCGGTCAGATCGGGTGCCACGTGATCGTCCGTCGCGATTTCGCAATCCGGATCAGAAGCGGACTCGGACGTCGATGTTTGCTCTGAAGACGCAGGATTCGAGAAAGGTTCATCGGAGCTTGAGCTCGGCTCCGCTTTCAGGTTGGATGCCACTTTCGCGAGTGACTCGAAGAGGAGTTCGCGTCGGATGGGCTTGGGCACGTAGTCGTCCATTCCAGCCTGAATGCACTCTTCGCGATCGCCTTTCATTGCATTGGCCGTCATGGCAATGATCGGGACATGTTTGCCCGTTGCTTTTTCATTTTCTCGGATCGCTCGGGTCGCCTCGATCCCATCCATCACTGGCATTTGAACGTCCATCAAGACGACATCGTAATCATCGTCCAGCAACGCTTTAACAGCTTCTTCACCATTGTTGGCAATCATGACCTCGTGTCCAAACCGAGTGAGTAAACCCACGGCCAGTTTCTGGTTAACGAGGTTGTCTTCGGCGAGCAAAATTTTGAGGTTCTCGATCGCGAAGTCGGTTTTGCTTTCCGGTTCGTCGGAATCTTCACTACCGTTCACGCCCAGAGCACGGACAATGGAGTCGAACAGTTCGGATTGCTTAACGGGTTTCATCAAGCGATCGGCGACGCCCAATTCATGCCGACGGTCTTTGTCGCCAAGGCGTCCACCGGAGGTCAGCATGATCACGGGGGCAGATTCAAGCAACTCTTCCGCTCGCAGTTGGCGTACGAAATCAAATCCATCTTGGCCGGGCATGTTGACGTCCGTGACAACCAGCCCAAAGGGATTCCCAGCCTGAGTCGCGTGATGAATCTCGGCAATCGCATCGTCGACGCATTCCGCTAACACTGGGTTCATTCCCCAGTTGGTCAGCATTTCTTTTAAGATAAAACGGTTGGTTTCATTGTCGTCAACGATCAACACGTTGGTCCCACCGACAATGACCACGCCTCGCGATTTGCTCGTTTGGACATCGTCGGGAGCGACACCCAGAACGGATGTGAAGTAGAACCGGCTGCCTTTGCCGATGTCGCTGTCAACCCAGATGGCGCCGCCCATCATGCTGACAAGCCGGGATGATATGGTGAGACCGAGACCGGTGCCGCCGTATTGGCGTGTCGTCGAGGCATCGGCTTGTTCGAATTCTCGAAAGATGGATTCGCACTTTTCTTCGGGAATGCCGATTCCTGTGTCGCGTACGCACACAAGAACGCGATGCTCTTCCTCGCTGGTGCTTTGCAGTTCCACCTCCACCACGACTTCGCCTTTGGACGTGAATTTGATTGCGTTGCCAACCAAGTTAATGATGATTTGACGCAAGCGACCAGGGTCACCGACTACGAACCGAGGGATTTCTGGATCAATCCGAAACGCCAGTTCGAGATTCTTGGCGTGGGCACGGACCGCTAGGGTTTTCATCGTGTCGCCAAAATTTTCCCGAATGTCAAAGGGAATTGAATCGATGTCTAGCATGCCGGCTTCGATCTTTGAAAAATCGAGAACATCGTTGATGATCGTCATCAGCGAATCGCCAGACTCCTGAACCATCTTCAGGTAGCTACGCTGCGAGATGTCAACTTTGGTGTCCATCAGCAATTCGGTCATCCCGATGATGGCGTTCATCGGCGTCCGAATCTCGTGGCTCATGTTCGCCAGGAATTCGCTTTTCGCCCGGTTGGCACTGTCCGCTGCATCGCGGGCGGCGACCAATTCTTCAGCCGCTTTCTTGCGGGACGTGATGTTGCGTCCGATGCCGACAATTCCTGTGACCTCGCCCTCTTGATTTCGCAATGGAACCTTCGTGCTCAGGTACCACAGTTGGGTTCCGTCGGCCTGTTGTGAGCATTCTTCTTTGTCGACCATGGCTTCGCCGGAGCGGACGACAATTTGGTCGTCCGCGACGTAGCCGCAAGCCAGTTCGGCAGGCAGGAAGTCGTAATCGGTTTTGCCAACGATGTCGTCGACAGATTCCAACCCAAACAGTTTTAAGACGGCTGCGTTGCAGGTGACAAAGCGGCCATATTGATCTTTGACGTAAATGAGATCGGGGATGTTATCCGAGATCGTTTTTAGTAGATCGCGTTCACGTTCCAGTTCGATCTCGGCTCGCATTTGGCTGGTGACATCACGCGAGATCCCGAACGTCCCGATGATCATGCCCGACGGGTCTCGCAGAGGCATTTTGGTCGTTGAACACCACGTGTCTTTTCGATCGGGCCAAGTTTCGCGTTCGACTTTGGCGACGATGGCTTCGCCGGTTTCCATGATCCGTCGCTCGTCGGCGAATGCATCGCGGGTGTGTTCGATGCCGAAGAAGTCGGCATCCGATTTGCCAACTGCTTCATGTGGGTCGTGCAGTTGAAACAGTGTCGCCATGGCGCGGCTGATACGAATGAAGCGACTTTGTTTGTCTTTGAAATAGACCGCGTCGGGGACGTTGTCTAATAAGGTGTCCATTAAAAACTTGGTCGTCGCAAGTTCTTGCTCGGTTTGTTGGTGTTGGCTGACGTCCCAGAAAATGACTTGGATTCCATTGACGGTTCCCGATTGGGAATGCATCGGAACCTTCAGTACTTCGACTTGTCGACGCTTGCCCTGGGCGACTTGATGTTCTTCGATTGCGTGCAGGGGTTGGCCACTGTCCATGACCGCGTGATCGCTGTCGGAATAGTCCTTGGCCAAGGTGGCGGGGAACAAGTCAAAGTCCGTCTTTCCGACCAATTCTTCGGCCGGCTTACCATACGATTGACAGAAGGCTTCGTTGGCGTACTGGATACGACCTTTCAAGTCCTTGCGGAGGACGCACAGCGCACCGTGGTCTAGAATTCGGCGATGAGCCTGCGGTGTATCGCACGTCGTGTCGGATTCATTTTCAGGGTTGGAAATGGATTCGAAATCGTGAGTGATCTGAAGTGTCTGATTTTCCATTACCGTTTACTCTGTCTGCTGGGGGCTCGACTCACTGGAGGCTCGACCTATTGAGGCTCGGCTCGATGCGGTCCGATCGCCGGGTATTGCTCGGTAAGTCTGTGACACTCTCCTATCGTACTCTGCTTCTAACCAAGCGTCTTCGGAATGGATATGAGGCTTGGGAAATGCGTGTTTTTCAGTCTTGCGCCACTGACATGCGGCGTTCTTTGAGAACCTCAATCAATGTATTGCACTGTGTTTTGAAAAGCTGGTGGACGTCGGCCAGTTGATCCAGGTCCGTCGCCTCGTCGGTACTCTCAAGCCTCGACGCCAATCGGTGAGCTTCAGTGGCGCCGAAGATCTCTAGAGATCCTTTCAATGTGTGCGCAGTGCGACGCACCTGAGCGGGTTCGTTTTGTTCGAAGCCGCCTTCCATTTGGTCTAGCAATCGCGGGGTTTCGTCCAGCATGGCATCTATGAGCTCGTCCCAAAGTTGGGGATCGTCACCCACGTTCTCTTTGAGAGCATCGAGGCTGAAAACATCGTTCGATTCCACGGGTGGTTTTTCTTGTGGCGTCTGTCGTGAAGAGAAAGCTTGTTCGATGCTGGCCAGCAATTCCGAACTCTTGCTTGTTTTGCGAATGCACATGTGAGCCCCCGCATCTTTCCCGCGACGAACGAACTCTTTGGTTTCGTCGGCGGAATAGAGAATGATGGGGATCGGTTGGAAGTCAGGGTCTCGGCGAAGTTGTTGGCATACTTGGTAGCCGTCCAGCACGGGCATGTTGACATCCAGTACGATCAATTCAGGTTGTTGTGATCGAGCCAGTTCCAATGCTTGTTGCCCGGTGGCGGCTTGGACAACGTCGTACCCGGCGGCAACCAGTTTGCGTGAAAACAGCAATCGCAGTGCGCGGTGGTCGTCGGCCAGTAGAATCGTACGCGGGTTTGAGACCGGGGTTGTGATATTGCCGGTCGTCTTAACGCGTTTGTACATCACCAGCGTTTCACCCGATGCAAGCTTGCGGTCGGGGGAGGTTTCCGCTTCGAAAGTTCCGTCAACGTGTTCGATCCCGCAGAGACCAATCGCGTCGCATTGAGCAAGCACACCGGCCACTTCGAGGGAGGCGTCGGACTCATTCTTGTAGCTGATCAGTTCTAAGCCTCGTACGTTGCCTTGAGCTGATTCGCGTGTGGATGACGAACCGTCTTGTTGTCGAATCAGCGTGGCAATTTGTTGCCCCCCTAGTTTCATTGGCGAGACGACAATGTCCGCGCCCGCTCGGAGGATCCGGTCTTCGACTCCAGAATCCTCGCCGCGGGCGATGATCAAAATCTTGGGATTGAGCTCGCGAGCCGCCAGTGAGATGAACAAGTTGTCGGCGTCGTCCGCCAGTACGGCGATGACCCCTTTGGCATGCTCGATGCCGGCTTCCTTAAGCGAGGAGTCGGTCGTTGGGTTGCCTTTGACTATGGCAAAACCCTCACGCTCGATCGCAACGCTCGATTCGCTGTCGGCCGTGATCACGACGAAAGGCAGTTGTTGTTGAACGAGTTCGCCACAAATGGCGCCGCCGATTTCGCCGAAGCCGCAAACGATGTAGTGATTCTTCATATGCCGAATTCTCCGTCTCATTTGCTTTTGTGTGATGATTCCCACGCCTTCCAACTCGCTTTGGACAATCAGTCTGGCAAACTGAGTCGCGAACGCCACAACGGCTCCAAATCCACAAAAGACGAGAGCGACGGTAAAGTATCGACCGCCGATCGATAGTTTGTGGACCTCATGAAACTGAGTGGGCGTGATCGCGGTCACTGCCATATAGAACGCATCGTGGACGCTAATTCCATCTTCGAGCAAAAGGAATCCGCTGGTGCCGACCGACAAGACCAACGCGACAAAGAAGAGAATGGGCAGCAGATAGCGAGCGGACTCTTTCATGAAACGGCACGATGGATCTTATGCGGTTGCGGTAAGACTTTGCGATCGACGCATCGCTTGGTGAAAAGCTGAACGTCGAGAAATTTCAAAGCCGTGACCGCTGGTCTTGGGGTACCCTTCATTGGAAGCATTCGCGAGGTGCATTACAAGCTTGCAACGATATGGTGGATGTTGTCGGTCCTTCAATGGCTTTGCTCGCATCGTGTTCGCTGAGTGCTTGGCACCTTGGCGATCTCTTGACGCTGGTTCCGGGCGTTTATTCCAAACGCCAAGTTCGGACCCAGTCGTACTGGGTGGTGCGTTGTTCCCAGGTACCGCTCTCGACCAGTCCGCCGTCTTTGGGAAGCGGGTTCCAGTCATACGTTTCGATGGCCATCGTCAGGTAGGCCGGAACGTCCCACTTGGTTTTTGGCTTGATCGAGTAGACGTATTTACCGTCCAGGTAAAAGCGAAGTTCGTCGGGTGATTTCCACCAAGCCGCGTAGACATAGAAACGCTCCCAGTTCTTAGTAGGGGTTCTTTCCTGGCCTTGGATTTGAAGCTTTTCGGGATTGTCCGGCCCGTGCCAATGGATGGCGTTGGAATGAAAGATTTCGTCCCAGCGTTTGGCCCAGGGTTCGGTAAGCTCGGTCGTCCGCCCGACGCATTCCTGGATGTCGGTCTCCAGTCGCTTCCGTCCGCCCTTGGTATTCAGCCAAAAGGTCGATGACATTACGGTTTGGTTGGCCTTCATTCGGCACTCGTAGTACCAGCCCACTTGTCCCGACTGGTGAGATCGTACGATCGCCCCTTGATGCGTAAACGAATACCGTTTGTGCTGAACCGGTGTCTCCAGTTTGCTGACGGTAACATTCATCTTGCCGTCTTGAACGGTAATGTTTTCAGGAACGAACAGAGCTGGTGGGCGGCCGAGCCAGTTCCATCCATCGCCAGACGGATTGGGGTTCCATTTCGAATTGTCCAACGAAGTTCCGTCGAACTCGTCTGACATCGCATCGATTCGCACCCACTGGGTTCCCGCCGGTTTTGGGTCTTGGCCCTCGGCGAAGAAGGGTTGTGCAATGGCCGCAGCGGCTTGGGAAGTGAAAAGCACCGCTAGGGTTAAGATCGTTTGAGTTCGCATGTGCGTCTGTTTTAGGCTCGGCTGAAGCGTGAGGTGAAATCGGGGAATCAGTTGCTCTCATTCTACTCCAACTTGCCTGCGGTGGCGGATTGGTCGTTCGATTCAGCGTCGCTATTCGATTCAGCGTCGCTACGAGTACGCCGGCGTGCAATCCAGGAACCGCCTTGGTTTTTGAACGATCTGGTTTTCGGCTTTCGGGATTACTCTGCGAGAGTTTCGGCTTCCTGGAATTGTGCTGTCCGGTGAGGTTGGCAATTCATCATTGATGAAGCAGTGGGAGTGATGTTTGTGGTCTGCTCCCGTATTTCGCACCCTACCAAGCGTGAGCGACCAACCGATGAACCGTTTCCGTCCCGCAATCTTGCTTGCCGCCACCGCATCGTCTGTCCTTTTCGCCGCCAACGCATCGGCTGGTGTGCCGCAGCTTCATCCATTCACCAACCCAACGGCACGTTTCGAGGCAATGATGCCAACGGGCGTGACCAGCAAAACGACCGAGGGCAAGACACTGGTCGATACCGTCTACCGTTCGACAGCCGAATTCGAAGGCGGGAAGATGGAGGTTCGGGTGCAGGTTTTGATCCCGATCAAGCTGGACGATCAAGCAATGCTCGATCAATACGGCGAATCGATGGTCAACCAGGCGGAGAAACAGTTCACCAAATCGTTTGGAGAACCGTCTAAGATTAGGGGCATTATCCAAAACGGAGCCAAAGGCAAGGAGTTTACTTTTCGTCTTCCTGGTCATTTGCTTCGTAGCGGAAAAGATCTGGTCATCCGGCGTCGAGTTCTCTTCGACGGCCAGCGTTTGTACCAGCTCATCGCGGAGGGGACGCCCGCAATGGTTGACTCGGACGAGACCAGCAATTTTCTCGACTCGGTTGGCCCGTTGCAGTAGGCGAAAGCTTGCCCCATCACTCTCGCGAAACCAATGGGGTCTGCCATGTTGTACGTTGGAAAGATACCCTGGAGTTGCGAGAATAGATCGCACCCAAACAAAATCATTCCAGCATGAGTTACACGCGATGGGCAGAAGTTTCGAAGTTCGTAAGGTATCGATGGCCAAGACGGCTGGCCAAAAAACAAAGGTCTATTCCAAGTATGGAAAACAGATCTATGTGATGGCCAAGAATAGTGGTGCCGACCCCGTCAATAACTCGTCCTTGCGTGCGTTGATCGAAAAAGCGAAGCGAGACCAAGTGCCCGCCCATGTGATCGACCGGGCGCTCGAGAAGGCCAGAGGTGTCGGAGGCGAAGATTATGTCGCCGCTAGGTACGAAGGCTTCGGCCCCGGCGGTTGTGCTGTCATCATCGATTGTCTGACGGACAACAACATGCGCACGATCACGGATGTCAAAAACTGTTTTTCGAAAACAGGGTCGAAGTTTGGTGCCCCCGGATCGGTTTCTCATTCCTTTGACCATCTCGCTGTCTTCGCCTTCAACGGACCCTCGGTCGACGAAGTGCTTGAAGCACTCTTGATGGCTGAGGTGGATGTGTCCGACGTGGAAAGCCAAGACGATCAGATTCTGGTCTTCGCACCTACAACGGAATACGCCAAAGCAAAGCAAGCGATTCTGGATGCCTATCCCGAAACTTCACTCGTTGTTGACGAAATTTCATTCATCCCACAAACCAGTGCCGAGATTCCTGCGGATGACGTCGCAATGTTCGAAAAATTCATTGGCATGCTGAATGATTGTGACGACGTGCAGGACATTTATCACAACGCAACTTTGCCGAGTTAGTTGGCCAGTCTGGCTCTCCCCAAATCTTGATGGAGACCAGAATCTTTAGAGGGATTTGGCAGGATCACCAGTTCGAAAACAGGACGTTGCAAATGGATTCCTTTTTAAGAGCCGCTATCGAAGAGGCTCATGTTGGGCTCGCCGAACATGGGATCCCGATTGGATCCGTTCTCGTGATCGACGGTGAAATCGTTGCCCGCGGACACAACCGTCGAATCCAAAAGGGCAGTGCGATCCTGCACGCGGAAATGGATTGTCTTGAACAAGCCGGTCGCCTTACCGCTGCGGATTACTCTCGGTCGATTCTGTATTCGACTTTGTCGCCATGTGACATGTGCAGCGGCGCGGCGTTGCTTTACAAAATTCCGAAGATCGTCGTCGGTGAAAACCGAACTTTCCAAGGCCCGGAAGCCTACGTTCGAAGCCGCGGCGTCGATGTGAAGATCGTCAACGATCCCGAATGCATCGCGATGATGAAAGAATTTATCGCCACCCATCCCACGCTGTGGAATGAAGACATCGGTCTGCCAACCTAACGCTCCAACCTTAATCGCTCTTGAATTCGACCGTAGATGGATGACGTATCGAATCCTTCGCACACCGATTGAAGTCCAATTGCGAGTAGCCCGTGGGTGCACCCGCACCATCATGTTTGCACGCTGGATCGGCCTCCTCCAGCTACCTTGATGGTGAGGCATTTTCTGTCCAGCGTGAAATCCAATTTGCGTAAACGCTTTCGGCCAGACTAAAGCGGTCAATGCACAAGGAGCGATATAGAGCGATCTCCGTTACCGGCTAGGGAACGTCTATACGCCGAGTAGCACCTGACGCCTTTGCTAATTCGCTTCTTCAAATTGATCGATTTCCTCCCTGGTCGCGATGCTGGCTTGAGCGCCGTGGCGAGAAGCCGCGATTGCACCAGCTTTGTTAGCAAAGGCAATCGCTTCCGGCAGATCACAGGTTTGTGACCAACGCACCGCTAACGCTCCCGCGAATGCATCGCCTGCTGCCGTGGTGTCGATCGCATCGACGGTAAACGTAGGAATTAGTGACAATCTTCCGGCCTCGTAAAGCAGGGTTCCGCCGGCTCCCATTGTGATCGCAACGTTCCTAGCTCCCATCGAATGCAGTCGAACTGCAGCCTTGTGTGCGTCTTCAGCATTATCAACAGGTAAGCCCGTTAGCGTCGCCGCTTCAGTTTGGTTCGGGCAGATCAAATCCACGTCAAGCAACGAACGCGGAAAGTCGGTGGGAGCGGGCGCAGGGTCTAAGATCACTCGGACATTATGTCTGCGAGCGATTCGGATACCCTCAAGTACCGACTCCATCGGGATTTCCAGTTGCACCATTAAACAATCGGATTGCCTGATGATCGACTCGGCTGCTTGAACGCGTTCCGGTGTTACCGCTAAGTTTGCACCCGGTACCACAACGATTGAATTTTGGCCATGCGAATCCACTGTGATGATGGCCATGCCGCTCGCGTGATCCACAAAACGCGAAACTGATTCGCAATCGATATGATGTCTGCCCAAGTCATCGACTGAGCGGTCCGCGAAGGCATCGCCTCCCACGCCGCCGATCATCGACACCTTACCGCCCGCCAAAGCCGCCGCGACCGCTTGGTTGGCCCCCTTACCGCCGCAAAACTCGCTAGAAGATTCGGCCAAAATGGTTTGGCCTGGGACAGGAAGCTCTTCACAACGAACGACCAAGTCCATGTTGATGGAACCAAGTACCGCGATCCGGGGAGTGCGCATCTTAGTCACGGGTATGTGCGTCCGAGTGGGTGAGGTCAATGTAACTTCGAGATGATTAGACAAGATCCGAGTTTACCAGTGACTAGAGCGTTTTAAAAAAGGATGCAGGCGGTGTCACCAGATTCCGGTGCTCTGAATTCTGTCGAATCCAGCTACAAAAACCAGTCACGTAACGACCCAAAGTAGGCCGGATGAAGGAGGCTTTGCGACGCCCATCCGGCAGTCGCGTGAATGCCGGAACGTCGCTGCGCTTGGTCCGGCCTACGAACCACAAACTGAATTCTGGCGAACCCAACTACCGGGATCGGGCACGTCAAATCTCAAAATGCTCTAGCCGTGTTGTCTGTCTTCGAGAGCGAACAGCGAGTTCGGCAAATTGCCGCAATTGTCAAACGATCGGATTGACTCTGGTTAGCGACGTCTTGCGAAGTTCGATAAACCGCAGACCCGCTTAGAGCTTCCGACCGCACGATAAGTGGTTGACACGGAAATTCGATTCAATGCGGCGGTTCGCTGGCCAGCCATACCAAGGTTTCTTGCGTCCGTATGATTTGTTCGTTCGTGAGTGTCATGTAGCGAGCGTTGCCGTTGGGATTGCGAGTGAATGTCGTGAAACCGTCATCGGCAATTTGCACTTCGCCGGGCTCGGAGAGACCGAAGTAGTCACCTTCGGGAAACACGCCAAAGAGGACGCTGGTCAGGTCATACGTCGGGCGATTGTGAGGCGGAGGGTTGTAAAGAATGTACGCCTCTTTCAGTGGGTGATGCAAAACGTAGTCGTAATCGTGTTCGATGCTGAACGCCGGATAACGAATCGCCATGCCTATTTCGTGGCCGCTGAAAACGATCGGCCCGGGCCAATTGCGGAACACTTTCTGGGCGTTAGGGATGTCCAACTTGATGTTGTATTCGAGATATCGCTTTTTGGCGTGCTCTTCGTCAAAACTGCCAGCCATCGCCGACAGCAGCTTCACTTTGCGGCTAGCCAATTCAAGGCCAGTCAAGGGCGAATACTCGTCTGCTGGAGACTCCAACAATCGTGCCAGATTGGTCGAAAACCCAATCTGGGCGATTACGACGCTATCGTCGGGCTGTGCGGCGAGTGTCTGCCGCAACAGCTTAGTGGCGTCTGGCAATTCTTGAGGAAGATCGTGCGGATAGCGAGCCGTGCCACCTTCGATGCTTTGAGCGATACGCAAAAAGCGACCGTCCTGTTTCGATACGCCATCACGGACCATTCCAATCGGAATGTTCGGTCGTCCGTAAAATGTGTTCACCGCATCGATGTATTCTGCTGCAAGCCGATTGTCTTTGGTTACGGTAACCGCAAGTAGTTCGCAATCGCCGCGACTGACCAACGCATGGGCGACGCCAAGTGCCAACGCATCATCGACGTCGTTGCCCATGTCAGTATCGATAATCAGTTTGACCGGCGCAACGGGTGGTGGTGCAACATAGTTCACCTTCTCGGCCATCACACTTGGTTGACCAAACACGAAGCTGGTTAATAGCGTTCCGGCGAACACTCCGGTGCACAAAAAGTGCAAACGAAACGATGGAAGGGATAACAAAGGAGTCTCCAGGCAAGGGTAGAGGGAGAACGATGCAGCAGGGTGCCGAACCGCTGGCCGTTTGGCAAACGCGAGCGGGCAAGCAAGCCAATCTGCTAATTGTGGATCAGGTGAGGTAAGGTGATCCGGTGGAGGGATTGGAATATCGACAACCGTTGAGGGCCGTTCGACGTCTCCATTTTAAACAAACTACTTTAGCGATTGACGGCGATCAACCTAAATGTATCTGTACAGTTTTTTTGAAATGGACTCGTTGCCTCGACCACTACTGTTTGGAAATGGATGGAATCGAAGCACTGGTGATATCGTGTTGTCGATAGCAGCACTCTTCTCGATTGGCTGGACATGGAAACTTAGGTCTTCGTTGTTTCATGAGCGCCTATTCACATCATCAGCCTAGGAAGTTTGGTAGCATGTGGTTCCGATTCCTGGCGAGCCCGTCTGGCTGTTCTGATTGATGTCATCGGGTGGCGGACGATTGGGAGATTGCCCAGCGAACGAGCGTTGAAGAACTAGGCTTGAAATTGAAAGGAAACCTTGATCCCACCTTCGCTGATTCCCGTCGCAGTAATTCTTGCAGCCATGTGGTTGGTTTATTTCGTCGACTTATTGCTGCCGATCTCGATGGTGTCGTTCGGGTTGGTTCCGCGTACGCTGCATGGCGTGTTGGGCATTCCAGTGATGACGTTCCTGCATGGAAGCTTCAAGCATTTGTTGAGTAACACGGTTCCGCTCGCGATCTTGTTGTCGCTGACGATCGCAACCCGAGACCGGCCATGGCCGTCGATTATTTCCATCGTGTTAGGCGGTGGCATGATGCTGTGGTTGTTCGGCAGATCAGCCAATCATGTGGGGGCCAGTTTGTTGATCTTTGGCTTGATCACCTTCTTGATAACAGTCGGTATCCAGGAAAAGCAATTCATGTCGATCGTCATTGCGTTGGCGGTCGGCTTCTTCTTTGGCGGAAGCTTGCTTTGGGGTGTGATTCCAATGCCAGGAAGCACGGTGTCGTGGGACGGGCACCTGTGCGGCGCGATCGCTGGCGTGGTCGTCGGGTTGAATGCGACCGCTCTCTCCTTCGACTAGGAGTTTCGGTAGCAAGAGTTGCCTGCAAGACCGAGGATCGCTAGTAATCACTTGGGATGCCTCAGCATGAAGCGACTCTCGTTCAGGCGTCGAAGCATCTTTCGAATGTCGTCGCTATCCCTGAGATTCCGGGATTGGCGACGCACTGCGTTTGCGCTCGTCTTGCTGACGGCAGGCTGCTTGACGAAAACCTTGCTAACCGAATCTTCTATTGAAGCTCTGACTTTCTATGACACGGACTTAGGCGATTCTAAGTGTATAAGTTAAAGTGCTCTTTTGGGGGACACGAAGATGAGCCAATCGCCGTACCCACAACTCGCCGTACCCACGGCACGTCCCGTGTCTCGATCGGGCATCTCGTTCCGTTCCCAATTTCTGTATCCGTTGGCAACTTGTAAAAAAACTAATGTTTATGAAGTCCTGTTTTGCTGTTGGTGTCCTGGCGGTAGTCGCTGTTTTCGCTGGCGATTCACTTTATCGTCCAATGTGGTTTCCTTTCGATGCACGGTCTTCAAAACATGTACCGAGCATCTCTCGAGTTGATTACACGCTGGTGCAGACAGAAGGCTCGACAGGCAAAAACGACAACTCATCGATTCAGTCGATCGACGAGCTGGAGGTTGCCGCACAACGTCCCGCGACAGTCGTCGTCCTCACCGATCACGGAAAGTTGGAATACTACCTGGACAATAGCGGGGAGCGGGAAGTGTCGGCGGCACTTCAAGAGATCTTCGACCGCACGGCCTCTCTTGAGGATTCATCGGCAACGTTTGAATTCTTGCCCGGAGTTTATTTCCTCGACGCACCCCTTACTGTCAAATTGGTCAGCCTCGAGTTACGGGGCAGCGGCCACCGAGGAATCGATGTTCACGGCATGAACCTGAAGAGCGGTACGGTTTTCCGGTTCGGTAAAAACACCGGGCCCAACTGTCTGACCTTCCTCACCGCCGGACATTCCAAGAGCTTTCCAGATGGGGAATCTCCTTGGAGATACAAGAACTGCAAGGTCGGTGTCTCTGGCATGACCTTTGTGGGATACAACAACACAGGTGTCGATACTGCTAGCGGTTACAGCCGTTTCCGCGGCGATGAACCCAATTTTCGGGGCCTCCACTGGTATCCCGCGCCGGATCGCTACCAGGATGTTGAAAAGGAAGGTCAGCGAGCCATCGTCATTAAAGACAAGAGTGGTAAGTGCGAGATGCTTAGCATCAACAATTGCGTCTTCACTGAGTTTTACGTTGGCGTCGAAACCGGCTCCATCGACGTATGTAATATCACCGATAGCTGGTTCGCTCAAATGGCCTACGGCATCCGGATGCGTGGTCAGCAACCCGTTTTATCGATCGAAAACAACTGCTTCGCCGACCTTGAAACCGGTGTGATCGTTAGCGGGGCGAGGATGGCTAATTTGAATAGCAATGGTTTCGCCTACGTCAGCAAGTGTTTCGAGCTCAGCAACACTCTCTACTCGACGGTCAGCAACAACACACTCGACAACTGGGAACAGTCGATCGGTGCGGCAGCATTTGGCGGATTCTGTCACATCGAAGGCTCACGAGACCTCGTGATGATCGGCAATAGCGTCCGGAGTAATATCGACGCACGTACTAAAACCACGACGGTGCACAAGAAACCTAACGGCCGAGCTTTCGTGAACATCGAAAACTCCACCAACCTGATGCTCGCCAATAACGTGTTCGACACGATCCAAACCCAAACCGTAGTTCGGCTGCACAACGTCACCGATTCCGCGATTCTCGACAACATCATCCGCTACGGCAAAGGTGGAAACGCCGTCGCTCAAACAGGCAATTGCCGAGGCAACACCTACCGCCCACTCCAGCCAGACAGTTCCACGCCCTTCGACAAGTACGTCGAATAATGTTCTCCTGACCAACCGATAAAGCTGATGGTTCCAGTCAACAGCGGTTCGGTCAGTGGTCCCTCGTAATCGAAAGGTGAGGCGGTTTCCTCGCAAAGGCCGGGCCACCTCGCGAGGTTAGTTTGGATTGGTAAGAAGGTCTTCGTTTTTCAGAACCGGAGCCAAGTAGATGTCTTTGTATTTCACCGAGGTATGGTCGCCTTGCAGGTAGATCGGCCCCGGTTGAGCTGCGTTGGTATAGATGGCACCCGAGGTAGGACGATCGACGGGTTGATTGTCGATCACCTTCACACCATTGAGGACAACGGTCACATGCCGATCCACCAACGTTAGATCATACGACTGCCACTGGCCGCCAGGGTTTCCGGTATTGGTCGACGGAGCGATCGCGCCGAAGATGGCGCCAACGCCCTGGATGCCTTGCATACGGCTATCGCGATCGACCACTTGCGCCTCGTACATTCCACGCAAATAGATACCGCTGTTGCGAGCTTCCTCGACAAGGAATTCGATGTGCAACCAAAAGTCTTCGAATTCGGCTTCGGTCCGCAGATTGGCATAGGAACCGGTTGGGCTGAAATCGGTTTTGGTTGTCGTGTTGACCAACATTCCGTCGATCACGCTCCAACCGTTCGTCTTTTCCGATTCGTAAGGACGCCAGCCGCTCATGTCCTTTCCGTTGAACAGCGAGATTGGGTGCCCAAAGTGAACGTTGGATAGATCCGGGGCGGAAGCGGGCATCGCCGGAACTTTGGTTCCTGTGAACGCGTCGTGTTTTGTTGTCCCATCGGCGAGCTTGCGTTCAAAGGTGCCGTCTAGAACGCCATCGTTGATTCCCACGTCGACTTGGGTGACTGTCGCTGGTGAGCTCTTCTTCCGATTGTTCTTGATGATTTGGAATCTCAATCGATCGTTTACCACGCTCGCCTTGTAGGGGCCGGTTGGACCGATGTACAAGCGAATGTGAACAAGCGGCTCGCCGTTTTCCTCGGTCACTCTCATCCATGCGGGCAAGCCAGAATCCAGTTTGAGTGACCAATCACCCAACAACCCACTTTGGATCTTGTCACTGGAATTCTGATCGGCTCTCGCGGTGTCACAGGTCGACAAGAGAACGCTGAAGCAGAATAGACATACTGCAAGCATCCCAGTGGAAAGAAATGTGGCCGAACGCTCCGCGGTCGGTGCTGAGAGAGGCGACCGCGGAGCGTTCGCCCACCCTTTGCAGCCAGGTTTTGTCGTGGTGATCTTCAGTGAATTTAGAATTGTCATTCGTGCTGCTGCTTCGGTGCGGTTGCTGGACTTGGGGATCGAGCCTTCGAGGATCAGCCAGCCTGGATAGTTCATCCTTTAGAGCGAACGTTTCACCTTGATAAAGTCGATGTCAGCCCGGGCTGAGAGAGCGGCGTCTTGCTTCAAGTGAATCTCGCATAGGTTATCAGAGCCGAGATTTTCGATCTTTTGATAAATGTCGTTGCCCATGCGTGCTGAGTTGGCGTTGTAATAGTATACCGTCACCGCGGGAGAGCCGATGCTTTCGAGAATGAAACCGTGTTGTTCCGCGATTGAGGCGAATCGTTTTAACTTCTCGATCACTTCCTTGCCGACTGGGGTTTCAGAACCATCCGTTTTGCAGGCCGCTCAGGGTTTGCAGCATGCGGCGGCGAACCCAGGGCACTCTGGGAAACCAAGGTAGGCCAATGTTGCGGCACGTGGCAGACAGCGGCACATTGGATTGAAAGAACGGTGTCAGCAATCGGGTCAGCGATTGGTAGTAGCGGACCTTTCGTTGCCGACGTGTCTGATAGCGGACGGCTGCTTGTTGGAAGGTTCCCGTGTCAGCGATTGCATCCGCAAAACAGGCTGCGTCTTCCAAGGCCAAGTTGACGCCCTGGCCTAAATGGGGACTCGACGGGTGAGCTGCATCGCCAAGGAAGACGATCTTGTCTGTGTGCCATTGTCGCATGCTGACGTGTCGGTAGCCGGCGAACGCCATCTCTGTGAATTCGTTGATGGATTCGAGGAGTTCCGTGGCGGGTTCGCACATGGCAACGACCTCCTGTTTCCAAGCCGGCAATCCTCGTTGAACAAGTCCTTCGTAGTGATCGGTGCGCAGTCCCCAGAAGAAGCTGCATTGTCCATTGCCAATCGGTAGCAATCCGACCAACCGGTTGGTGCCATCAATGACTTGATGCAACCGATTGTGAACCTGTGAGCAAGGGCCCGTCGCCCAAATGGCAGCGTAGTCGTAGTTGATGGTTCGTGAACCGAGTTTCGCCACCGTTCTCAATCGAGATCGAGATCCGTCTGCAGCGACGAGGAAATCAAAGGGGCCGTGTTGGGTGCCATGTTGGTCGATCACATAGACGTCGTTCCCATCATCGCGAAAGTTGCAAACTTGGGTCGAAGTATGCAGACGGACGTTGGACTGATTGCATAGATTCATCAATTGCTGAAAGAGCAACCCGCGATGGACGCCGTAGGCGAAGTGGTTGTCGCCGAGGTGGCCGTAGTTCAATTCAATCAGTGGTCGGCCGGAGAGTAGGAACGCCTCGATGCCTTCCAGTTTGGCCGCCTGACGAGCAATCGTGTCAAGGATTCCTAGGCGATCCAACACGACTTGCCCACTGGGTTGGAGCATGATGCCCGCACCAATCGCTTGGCACTGGGCCGCTTGTTCAAAGATCGTGACTTGATGGCCCGCTGATGCGAGCAGATGACTGACCGCGGTACCGGCGATGCCACATCCCGAGACCGCAATGTTCATCTCGGTTCGCTTTCGATTGAGTGGTGGTGATTCGAAATCCAGGACCAGTGTTCAACATCGATTCTGGCTTAGGATTCGAAAGGTTCACGCTCATCATACACTTGCCAGACGGGCTACCAAGCAGGTTGCCGGTGGACCGCAGTGCCAAAAGGAAAACTAACCGCCGGTTGATCCGATTTTACTTCGCGTGTTGCGGTTGGCTGGCATGGGTCTTCTTCAGCCAAGACTCCAGTTCCAAGCGAAGTTTGTCTGCCTTCTCTGGCATCTCCTTCGCGAGATTTTGCGACTCGCTGATATCCTCATCGAGGTTATAGAGTTCGACGGAATCATCGTCGTAGTACTTGATTAGCTTGTAGTCACCCGAGCGAATTGCGCTTCCAAGTCGATTCTGTTTGTGGAAAGCGTAGTTGGGATAGTGAAAGTAGATCGAATCGCGTTTCAATTCGGATCCGTTTTCTAGTAGCGGCAACAACGAGATTCCATCGGGCGTATTGGATGGATCGGCTTTCAGATTGGTGACGTCAAGAATGGTTGCGTGAACGTCCATGGTGATCGCGGGTGTCGCGGTTCGCGTGCCTGCGGTGACGTGACCGGGCCAGCGAACGATCATCGGGACTCGAATGCCGCCTTCGTACAGGAATCCTTTTTCTTCCCGAAGTGGTTGAACGTTGGCGCTGAACGGTCCGTTGTCTGACGTGAAGATAACCAGTGTGTCCTCGTCCAGACCTTTCTGGTTGATTGCATCGAGTAGCTTGCCGATCGATGTGTCCATTCCTTCGATCATCGCGGCGTAAGTTGGGTTCTCAACGCCTGGTCCATTCCGCTGTTCGTATTTGGCGATCAAATCGGCTGGAGCTTGGAAGGGATAGTGCACCGAGTAATTCCACCAGCAAAGGAAGAATGGGCGGTTCCCGTCCGCTTGGGCGGAACTGATAAAATCGATGCATTCGTCGGCGCAACGATCCGGTAGGTACTCGCCATCGGTCTTGCCTTCCAAGTTAGGAATTCCGTACGGGCTGAAATAGCTTGGTGGCCCACCGAAACGACAGCCACCGATATTGATATCGAAGCCCTGGTGTTCAGGCCGTAGCTCCGGTTCAGTTGGATGGTCTACGCCGGTGTCGGACGTGGAGCGACCGCGATGGGAGAGGTGCCATTTGCCGACGAATCCAGTCGCATAACCGGCTTCCTTGAGTTGCTCGGCGATTGTGATCCGTTCCAGTGGCAAATGACGCAGCCACGTCGGCGTGATCAAGTCCGTACCAGGCTTCTGGAAATGATTGGGGTGTCCTCCGGCATGGTTGGTAATGTTTAGGCGAGCCGGTGACTCGCCGGTCATCAAAGCCGCGCGTGTTGGGGTGCAAACGGGAGCCGCCGAATAGGCATCGGTAAACAGCAAACCTTGCTGTGCCAAGCGGTCCAGGTGAGGCGTGTCAACTTCTTCGTTGCCGTAACAATGAAGATCTTTCCACCCCAGGTCGTCTGCCATGATCAAGACAACGTTAGGCCGTTTGGCTTCCTCTTCGGTTTGCTTGCCCGACGCAGTCGCCGTAAAGACGCAGAGGGCAATCAACGTGGCCGACAGGATTTCAACTCTCAGGTTTAGCATTGTTGGTTTCGTATACGGGTATTGGTTTGAGACACGTCGCAGGAAGGAAGCAGGTCAGAGAGGCAGGCAATTCGGATGGCGATGATCAGCGGCAATGGACGGCTTGCGTCCTGCCGCTAACCATCGAAAAGTTTTCTCTGCGACAGTGGAATAGCTTCACCTCGTTACCCTTGTCGATCGTTGAGTGGCTGGTGATGTGACCGAGGCAGGGGAGAGCGAATGGTCCGCTTGCTAACTCGTTGATAATTGAGGACAGCCAATCATTGAGCCATGTCCTAAGTTATCGCCGTTTAAGTTCAGTGGCTGTTGAGACCTTCGATTGTTGTCTTCTCAACATTAGCTGGATTCGTCGAGGCAAGAAGATGTGGACACATCAACCGTCTGTTGATGCTAACAACCATCGCAACGATAGATGTGTTGTATTCGCCGGGTAGCGATGTTTTTGCGCACAGTGCGTGTGTTCTTATGTGAGCCGGTTTGTCCTCTTTCGGCCACGCGGGAGGTTGAACGGATCTGTAAATAGGCGGGTTGTTCGGGGGTACTGAACCGTTTGCAAACAATGGTGCCGCCGCGGTGGGACCCGTCTGAAAAGCTTTCGTCGCAATTGGATGGTTCAAGCGAGAAGTGATGAAGCTCTACCGAAATAGGAGTCTTCACGGGGACTATGGAATCGATCGACGAGCGTTCTTGATGCCGTGCCCTCTACCTTCCTTTGGTACATCCTTTGCTTTTGTTTGCACGTGGATTTGGCCTCAGGAATTTTGCATGGCAATCCACATAAATGATGCCTTGCGAGTAGTGAACGCATTCACTCCTGATGTGAGATCACACCGTTCGTTCCCCACAAAACACTTGGACAAACTCGATGAGACGAATTGATTTACGCCGTCACGCGATTCATTGCATGGCGGCAGGTGCTGCGACTTTGTTTGGCTTCGAAGCGGTCAGCGTGTACGCTCAGCCGCCTACGCCGACACCCGCCGGAATCGAAGCTTCCAAAGAAAAAGGTTCTTCAAAAACTCGTATCGATGAATCCAACACGTCGGATGAAGAGGGAGTTGACTACCTCACCCGCGGCCCATTGCACGAAGCCTTCGCGGATCCATATGCACGCGATCCCAAACCCAACCTTATCATCAGCGAGCGGCCGCCCGAGCCGATTGACGAACTACCACCGGAGTATCGGCCGGACGGAGACAATGTGCGTTGGATCCCTGGATACTGGGCTTGGGATGACGAGCGAGAAGACTTTTTGTGGATCAGCGGAGTGTGGCGAGACATTCCTCCGAATCGTCGCTGGGTAGCTGGCTATTGGGAAGAAGCTTCCAACGGTTTCCGCTGGGTTGATGGCTTCTGGACTGAATCGAACGCTCGCGAGGTCGCCTATTTGCCAGCACCACCGGAGTCCGTTGAGGAAGGTCCTTCAGCTCCTGCCCCCAGTGAAAACCATTTCTACGTCCCGGGCCACTGGACCTATCAAGCAAACGACTACCAGTGGCAACCAGGGTATTGGGCCAAAGCTCAACCCAACTGGGTTTGGGTTCCGTCGCAGTACTACTGGACACCGCGTGGCTGCGTCTATCGAAACGGATATTGGGACTACGACTTGCCTGACCGAGGCATCGTCTTCACGCCTGTCTACTACCGGCAACGCACCTACACGCAGCCAAACTATGTTTACCGACCACGGTACGCTCTTGATACAACGTCGGCGTTGCTGGTGAACCTATTCCTGCGTTCCAACACCAACCGCTACTACTTTGGTGACTACTACGGAAACAACTACTCCAATTCGTATTACCCGTGGATCAACTATTCGCAACGCCGAAATTCTTATGACCCACTGTACGCATACTATTCCGCCCGCGGTGTCGGTCAAAACTCGAGAACGCTGGATTGGATCAACCGTCGCTATGACTACTTCTCAAAGAATGACGGATACCGACCGCCTCGCACAGTAGCTGACCAACGTCGCTTCCTTCAATCCAACGCGCAAAACACCGATGGCTTGGATTCAGGAATTTTACGAGTGGCAGCGATCGCCGAAAGCATGAACAGTCTGGTCAACGACGAGCGTTCTGGCTTGAATTTGCAACGCGTCAACGATTCCGAACTGGACAACTTCCGCCGAGACATTCGCGAAACGACCAATGATTTGATCAATCGCCGTCGAGAATTCGAAGTCGGCTCGCGTTCGGAAACCGATGTTGATGCGGAAACGGATAACTCCGCGGCCTCCGCCAACGCGAACGTTGATACAAACGCACGATTGCAGTTGCCCGAAGTGCTTCGAAATGCGAATGACGAGACGAACCTACGTTCACGCTCGAACCAACGGGCGCGAACGAATGAGCGAGACGGCAATCCAATCGAACGCCTCGAACGACAATCGCGAGAAGCAACCGACGATGCGATCGGAGAGGTTCGTGAACGAGTCAACGGTGGCCAAGGTCAAACGCGAAACGCCCGCGAACGGCAGGAAGGTGCTCGAGATAATCAATCACCACGCGCAACCGATAACTTGCCGGCGAACGGTTCGCCGACAAATGGCGCGCCAGATGGATTGAACCAGGAACTGAACCGCCAGCAAGACCAGATGCGAGAGCGCCTGCAACAACTTCGGCAAGAAGGACGAGCGCGACCACAGCGTCCCGACGACTGGCCAACTCGACAACCGCGCACCAACCGAGGTGGTGGCATCCCAGAAATCCCCACAAGCGGCAATCGCGACTCTGGTCGAGAAACTCCTGGCCAAGGTGGCGGCGTCCCCGGAATCGGTGGCGCACTGGATCGCGCGGTGCCAACTTGCCCGGTGTAGACTTGCCGAGTGCAAACTCACCCAGCGCAGCCAGGACGCCGAATCGCGGCGGTGGTTTGGGCCAGGGAAATCCGGGCCGCAGTAGCAGTCCTGGCCGTGGTAACAATCCGGGCCGCGGCAATAATCCAGGCCGTGGCAACAACGGAGGCGGCAATTCTGGTAACGCGATCCCTAGTGGAGGCAACATCGGTGGTGCCATTGGAAAGGCACTTGGTGGCTGAGCCACGTGTGAGTCCGATCGAATGAGCACAAACCCGTCTGAATGAATATTAGGCGAGTTTATCGCATTTGTGCTGCGTTTCTTTTCTCGGCCGGGGACGTGGCAAGTTGCGGTGCTCTTTGATCAAGACCTGCCGGTTGTGAGTGTTCGATGGCGTCAAAAATGACGGAACGAGCATAGCGGAAAAAGTTTGTTAGTGCTCGATGCGACAGGGGCAAAAGATTGGTCGCCGACGAATTGATCGCTATCAACCTAACCCGGTTCGTCTAAGCGGAGGACCTTTAAACCTTTCAGCTCTTCAAACACTCTGTTGGAAGGTGTGATCCCTTGGTTACCCCGAAAGTCGATGTGTTCGAGCTTGGGGGCAACTTTAGGGAGGGCGGTGATTGATTCGTCCGATAGGTACGCGTTTGTGATAATGAGTTTATTCAGAGGAAGAGGCTCTGAGATGAAATCAAGAAAAGAGCCAGTGACCATCACGTTACGCAGTACGAGTGTCTTCAGCTTGGGGAATTTCGATACGATGACCATTGCGTCGTCGGTAACGCCGAAGGCTCTCGCAAACTGAAGTGTTTCGATGCGACTCGAAAAGGCGTCGTGCTCGGCAAGTTGCTTGAGCCCTTCCGAGGTTATAGCGGCCCCTTCTACGGCCAAGGATGTCACCGCAGGCAACATGGCGACGAGGTTCATCGTGGAGTCATCGACTTGCGGCCCTCCAATTTTTAGGTCTCGTAGTGATCTACAAGCGTCGAGTTTGCTGAAGTCATCGGCTGCTAACGCATTACAATTCCGAAGGTCCAGTGCTCGCAAAATCGACAACTCGCGAAGCGGTCGAAGTCCTTCGCCGGTCAACTGATTCATTTCAATCAGTGCCAATACTTCGATGTTTGGGCAATGCTTGACTATTAATCCACTTGCGTTATCGGTGAGGCGACTGGGCCGTCGAAGAGTTAGCCGTTTGAGCTTCGGAAGGCCGCTGAGTAAGTCGTCCAAATCATCGTCACTAATGCTGGCATCCTGTAGCATCAGTTCGTTGAGGTTGGAGATGTTTTTGAGTTCGCGAACTGTCTCGGGTGATACAGTACTTAAACCCAGCAGAAGTCTTTCGAGAGTAGGGAATTCCAAGACGGAGTCGACCAGTTCGGCGTCGGCGAAGGTTCGGTTTGTGACAAGGTCGATCGAAGACGGCGAGCCATCGTCACCTAATACCACGGTACCACCGGCCGACTGAATCGACTTAATCGCTTCGGTTTGTTTGGGTGACAATGCAGTGCGCGGTTCCTCTGCTACGGTTGATTCTTGTTTTGAGGCGATTTTGGAGCTCGAGCTTGGATCCCCTTCTTTCACTCCGCATCCGACCACCAAAAAGATCGTTGCAGCAGAACACAGGAGCCCCGACAGGGTAAACCGAACCCGCTTTCGCAATTCGCAAATCAATAACACCGACAACACTCGCATCGTAATAAGGGGGCCTAGGCCGGGGTTTAGAGAGTCCAAGAGTCTCGCAATGGACGGCTAAGCATTGCCTTCGCCGCATCGCTTGGATTAACCAACTTCTTTTCATCTGGATCCCAAACAATCTTCTCGCCAGTTCGCACCGCTATGTCACATAACTGGCTAATGATTTCACCACGAACCGCGTCGCGAATGTTGGAAACTGGTTGCTTCCGAGTTTGAACCGAGTTGATGAAGTCTGCCATATGATTCGTGCTGACTTGCAGACTATCGTCGGTTAACTCAAGCTTTTGGTTGCCTCGCGGATTAAGGTCGGGACTGCTTCCCAAGCTGCGGCCCGCATCTCGAGCAACTTGAATCCAGCCGTCCTCTCCGACAAACTTCGTCCGATCAGCTCCAGGCTTAAAAGTGACTTCAATATCACCCATTGTAATCTTCATATCCCAGTGGATCACGCAATCATAGAGCCCTTCGGTTGGAATGAAGCCCGTTCCTTCGACGGTGATTGGCCCAAGCGTGTCTGCGTCGCAAGCCCAGACCATGATGTCCAGCGGGTGAGCTCCCCATCCGGCAAGATAGCCAATGGAATGACTGTACACCCAATAGGAACCCGGCTGCTTGCAAAGGTCGGCGGTGTATTGCCGCAAGGGTGATCGGCCGCACCATGCATCGAAGTCTAGATCATCAGGTACTGGCAAGGTTTTTGTTGAGCCACCTTCGCCACCGTCCGGTGCTTCTAGTTCGATGGACTTGATCTTTCCGATCGCTCCTTGTCGTACCAGTTCGCAGCCTTTCCAACAGTGCCGAAGGCTGCGTTGTTGTGTTCCGTATTGAAACATGCGCCCGGTTTGGTTGATGACGCTTTGCATGGCAAGGTCATCCTCGATCGAAATCCCAAGGGGTTTTTCGATAAACACATCCTTGCCAGCTCGTGCGGCGGCGATTCCGATCGGCACATGATTGTGGTCAGGAGTCGCAACGATCACCGCATCGATATCTTCTCTTGCTAACAGTTCGCGGTAGTCTTGGTAGGCCGTACCTTTGATGATCGCGGCAGTTGAATCGCGTTTAGACTTGTAACAGTCCGACGTCGCGACGAACTGAACATTTTTCAGACCAAACGTTTCACGGAATAAACCAATGCCTCGATTGCCAACACCAATTTGACCGACCGTGATGCGATCGCTTGCTGCAGCCACATCTCCGAGTCCGAGTGCACGCCCCTGAACAAAATAGGGTGCTGAAATCGCTGCGGCGGCCGCTCCCTTAAGAAGCGAGCGACGTCCTAGTGATTTTTCACTAATTAAACGTTTCAAGATTCATCTCCAGTATCGAATTGAGGTTCAAGCTGCTTGTTGTGTGCAAAAGGATTGAGATACGCTTCATATTCTTGACGCAGTCTAGGTGCACGCCATCTTTCGGCATGGATCCAAACCCGATAGCGCATCGTCAACAGTTCGCCTTCACTTAAATGTATTGGACTGTCATAGAGGATCGCCGGGCTGAAATAGCTCATCGTGTTTGACGCGTCCGCGTACCAGGACGTGGGATGCGGGCGGTTGGAGGGATGGTCGAGAATGGCAATACCTACGAATTGATCATCAATCGTCCCGCTGTAGTCCATCGCGGTTGCCTTGCCTCGATAGCGACCTTGATTGAAAGACACGGCACCTTTGGGGACAAACAATTGTTGGTCTTTCATATCAACAGCAAATCGAACCGATAGTCCAGCGTATCCTCCCCAAGCTTGGCCGTTGGGTTCGCCGGCTACGGGGGTGCGGCCAAGTTCAACTTGACGACCAATATATTTATTGCCCGTATCCTCGCCATCGTGATCTACGTCGTCAGTATTTTGGCTGGTAGTGAATTGACAATCCCAATCAAAATAGTAGTTCCCCTGCTCGTCTGGCGAAGAAACGTCGACGACGCGTCTCTCTGTCATCACGGTTTCGCCGGCGGGATTGGTGTACGACAAGTCCATCGCTACTCGCGCCGAAAAGTCGTTGTGAGTTTCGACTTTGACGTTGGACCAAGAAGTTCGGCCTTCGCTTTGGCCGGTTTTGCGATCTTCTTCCCAGTAGTTGACGTGATTGATGTATTTCCAACTAAACCACATGGCGTGATGCCACGGATGATCTTTGGGGCGATCCGTTGTCAGAACGGTGTTGGTCGGTAAAGCAATGGGGTGGAAGTAAGGTTTGCTTTGCTCCGCGCCGTGATTGAATTGCCAGAGAACATTCTCTTCGTTCATCAAAGCAACTGCACCGTCCGAGTGTTTCCAACGCCACTGAGTGTTACTGTGGGAGACTTCCTGTTGTGATGTCTGCGACGGTGATTCGCCGCGTGCCATTAAACCGCCGGGCAACATGAGCACTACGGCCATCAAGAAGCGAGTCGTTGTTCGATCCAACAATATTCTCCATCAAACGGGAAGACGGCACCTTGCACATGCAAGGTGCCGCATCGTAAATAGACGCAATACGGTGTCTTATAGCTCTTCGTCTATTACTTCTTTCGAGCCTCGGGTGCCAAGTTTACCCCAAAGTCCGTATGGACTCTGCTGGCCGACGGAACGTGTTGCGTAGAGGTCCCCGCCTTCGATGCTATCGGTAATGAACTTCACCGCGCCATCTCCCATCAGCACATGGACACCACCTTGGTGACGGCTGCTAGCGGTTGTCCAGCCCTGGGCGCGGTCGTCGTTGCTGTTGTAGCAACTTGGTTTATTCGGCGTCAGGATCGTCTGAAACCCCGTGTACCAGGTGCGACCGTCAACCCATTTGGATGCTTTGGCCCGGTCTAGTGCGGTCGAGACATTGCCGATCAGATGAGTTGGACGTTCCGGATCGATCCGATCTAAACAAGACTGAATGTCAAGGCTAGTTGCAGTAACCAGAGTGCTCGCACTATGTCCGGTCGAAAGCTCTGCGTTGACCTCTCGGTTGCCTGCGCTGATAACAACTTCGCCACACGCAATTGTGTTAGAAAGTCCATCAAGGATATCGCGGAACTTTGTTGTGTGCCGAGCCCAAAAGAAGCCTCGATTGGTACCTCGAGCGATGGATGCTGATGCTGATGCGTTTGCAGCGACCGTTGCATTACCAGGGCTTCCCCACAATCCGCCATCCGGGTTGGAGGTTGTGTTTTCGTATTGATTTGCTCGGTTCTTTCCACCGGAAGCTACCAAGAAAGCGTGGTCGCCTTGGCATGCCGCATAGTTGGTTCTCGCGAACAAGTTTTCAAATCTAACTGCTGGGTCACTCGGGCACATGAAAGCGGAGACTTGGCTGTTCCAAGGGATGTAGCCGGTCGTCCATGGTCCAGGACCCATCGCTGGCCACGGTGGTGTCTTTGTCGTAATGGCTGCGGAAGCATTGATCTGCTGACCGTTCGGATTTGCGATCTGTTCCCACAATGCTTGCTGTTCAATAAAAGGCAGAATCGGAACCATCCAGCTAAGATTGTGATAATTGCTAAGTGGGCTAGGGTACGAGATCGTGCCTCCCGTTCCTCCCATCTGCCTGGGTAACTGTTTGTAAGCGGAGTGGTAGTTGTGAAGAGATAGGCCAATCTGTTTGAAGTTGTTGCTACAACTCATCCGGCGTGCTGCTTCGCGAGCGGCCTGAACCGCTGGTAGCAATAGTCCAACGAGGACCCCGATGATTGCAATTACCACTAATAGTTCGACAAGGGTAAAGCCCCGTCTTGAAGATTGAGTCGACATGTATGGCTCCGAGAAAAGAGAATGTAGAAATTCCTAATGCAAAATTGGCTATCCATCCAAACCGTTTGCCTTTTCTTCCGAAGCTTTGAATATCGCTTCCCTTGCTTCTTGCTCGGTCATTTGCCCCTCTTCGACCTCCATACTTGGTTTGCCGCAACCCGGTAAGGTTACGATTGCAATGGAAAGCCAGCAGATCATCGAAAGAGAGGTTGCAGCGGTTTTCATACTCAAAGGCAACGCGTTTAAGGGGGGAAGTAGCAATCCTGGTAGGAACACCTTTGAAATTAGCAGCCATTTGATTGCGATAAATGCATTAGGGCCAAGAAAGTCGCAAACAGGGGGCTCTAGTGAAGGATATCGAACCTTCGGCAAGTGAGTTCTGAACAAAATTGAACTCCCGAGTGCGCGAGCCAAGTCACAACGAACCAGAGATAGGGCAAATTTCCCGTCGTCTGATGCGACTCTTGACGGTCTTTGGGGAATGCAGAAGCGGAGTTGGCCTGCTAATTTCGGCAGCTTGCGTCTGCGTTTTGGGGACCTGAGCAGCTTTGGGAAATGGCCGAGACCATAAAAGATGTGGTCGCTCTGGCGGGATCAGAACGCCACCCAAGATGGCAGGGATGCGCGGTTTGATCTGCGCTGAAAGCCCTGCGTTCTGGTCGGGGATGGCGTGAGGATCGGCAGTTTTCGTAGTCGCACGAAGGTGGATTCGGACTAGCGAAAAAGACTATATGGCTAGTCAAAGGCATCCGTCGATACTTCGATATATTTCACGTAACAACGTCGCGTCAAAACACGTTGATTGCTTTGCCAAACGAACGCAAACCTTCGGCGATTGCATTCTTAAAAACAAGGAAAACTGAAACAAAACGAAGTCGTCATGTTGTCAAGCGGCATCGTTTTGTGGGAAGCCTAGATTCCACATTCTCGAAGATAAGCAACGCTTCGTTTTAAGATATCTTCGTCCCCGACAATCTCTAATGTTGAACTTTCGATCGAGCTGTCTTTAAGCACATTGCACACGCCTTGTATATCAATTATTCCATCACCTAATGCAATGGTTGAAAAACCACAGCCGAATTCTTTTCCCCTCTTGGGTTCCCATTCGGCAGTTAGGTCCTTCCAGTGCACATGATGGATTTTGTCTCGGAAAACAGTTGCGAATTCGACGGGATCAGCTCCGCCAAGCCACGCATTTCCAGTGTCAAGATTGACGCCAAGGGACGAGGGATTGCCCAAGCGTTCGAATACATCTTGGACGCCGCGGATGCTATCGGTAATCGGGCCGTGCGGCTCTAGCAGCAAGCGAACACCGTAATCCGCGGCCATTTGCACTGGAACACATAGCTTTTCTGCAATAATGAAAACTTGCTCGTCATGGCTGAGGTTGCGAGCCCAGTCCGATCTGGCCTCCATTTCGGTCGTAACAACGTCCTTCACACCAATTGCTGCAGCAAACTGAATTGCTTTCATGATCTCTGGTGTGCCAAAATTACCGGGATTGCTCGGTTCTAGTAGAGCAGCGTGTGCGCAAACGGAAGATGGGGTAATTTGATGCGTCTCAAAAAGACGTTTTACATCAAACGGATTGGTGTCCAAGCTAACCGTTGGCGAAAAACCGGCTGTGCCAAGCATGCTGCCACCTGAATTGGTATCGGTTATGTCGGCATGAGAAAAACCCATGCTCTTCGCGCGGAGCAGTTGTTGTTCGACGCTAGCGAAGGGCTCGATGAGCAAAAATAGGCCGATGTTCACTTTTAGTTCCTACTATGGGTTCGTTAGTTTGTAGAAGACAAGGTTGGCTGACCAACTCAATCCAGTAACCGTGACACCTTAGCTGACAAACGATTGCTATCGGTCGACAAGTTGGTTTGCCACTAGTTTAAGAAAGGCGAGGTTTGCGTCGCTTATAAGACAGTAAACTAAAGAAGATGCCCAGGCCCATACAGTCAGATCTTAAAGAATCCAAAACACGGTATTTGAATGATTCGGGATGTTCCACAATTTAGCGATCGTGAACAAACACGATGGGCCGATACATGTCAACCTTTGGCGAGAGCCGCTAATCGCGGTAAGGTGCAGTTTCGATCATTGGTCCACGGGCACTACCCAGGTGATAGTTTGCCTTCGGAAGTTTTGCCAGGGCTTAAGACCGTCGGGTATTGGGATGCCGTCACAGATCAGGATTGGGGGTTGGACTGGCATTGCAATGAAGGAATTGAACTGTGCCTATTGGAACGTGGGTCTCTCGAATTTTCGGCTTCAGGGAAACAAACCAAGTTGCTACCTGGTGACATGACACTGACCCGTCCCTGGCAAAGTCATCGACTTGGGAACCCTTTTATCACACCGAGTCGATTGCATTGGTTCATTGTTGACCTTCATACTCGTCGACCCCATCACGATTGGTGTTGGCCACCTTGGGTCGTTCTTGCTCCAGCAGACTTAAAAGAACTTACATACTTTCTGCGGCATAACGAGCAGGTGCTTTGGCACGATGCGAGCGAGATTCGTCACTGCTTTACAAAAATCGCTGACACTATCCAGAGCAACGGAGCCTTATCAAGCTTGTCTCGGCTGACCCTGCTACTCAACGAAGTGCTAATCCTGACTCTCGATGTGATTCGACGGCAGGACGCTCCCATGGATAAGAACCTTTCAACGCCGAAACGCACGGTTGAACTGTTTTTAGAAGATCTACGTTCCGAACCAAGGCAGCTCAGACAGAAATGGTCCGTCCGACTGATGGCCGAGTCCTGTGGGCTCGGTGTGACCCGTTTTACGGATTATGTTCGAGATCTTGTGGACGCTACGCCGATGCAGTTCTTGAACGGGCTGAGGCATGAATTTGCTGCAACACAGTTGGTCAAAAACTCAGACATCACCAACGCAAAGCTCGCTGAAGTTTGTGGCTTTCGTTCGGCCAGTTACTTCGCGACGTCATTCCGTAAGCATTTCGGATGCACGCCTCAGCAGTACCCTTCGAAATTGGAAGGTGCAAAGTTGTCGGGAGATGCTGAGACTTTAAAGAGCGATTCAATCTGACCTGGCAGGCAGTGAACGGTTTGTTTTTACATGCTAGCGTGGCGTTTGGCTTTTGGACGAGATGCGACAGCGTTGGCGGTAGCGTTTTTTGATGAGTGAGTGTTTTGGATTGGGCTCATGCGAGCGGGCCTTCTGCGGGAATCCTTCGGTTCGCTCTAGGGGCTGCGATCTTGTGCGAGATGCATTGTCATGGCGGATCGGCGTAGGGGTGAAGGTCGTATTCTTGTGGAAGGGGAATGAGATGCATGCTTGGTGGAGCGATCTCGCTCGGTAACAGCTTGCCAACGAGAGGTGTAGCCAAGGTGACGCTTGGTGCATTCCAAGTTTGCATACGAGCGAAGCCGCCCCTTCGTTTTGCCAGAGTAGAACGCTTGTCCTGAATCGTTTGGAAGCCTGATGTAACAATCGCATCGAGAACGATTCGGATACTCCGGTGCACAGTTTTGTATTCCGTCTGGTGGCGTTGAACGCCGGGCGGTCGGAACAGGCGTCAATGGGTGGTGCTGGTTACCGACCGCGGAGCGTTCGGCCACGATTTTGACGGAGTTGTTTCAAACGCGGGTTCTTGGCCGCTTGGATTGAGGCGGTTTAGCGTGAGATTTGCCGTCCCATATAGATGCATTTGTTCACCGCTTGGGGGCGATCTGTTTCCAGGTTGAAAAACTCGCAGTGGAAACTTCGCCCCCATAGATGCGTTACAATGTTCCCCCAAACGGCAGCAGCGAGTCTCCGCTTGCTGCATGAACTTTTCTGTATGCTCTTCTTGGGACAAGGCGAATGGTACTGCGACGAATGATTCGGCAAGGGTTCGGCAACACACGTAGGACACCCCGAAAGGTCAGCGGCAGTCCTCGGCGGAGGCACCGCGGGTTACGGCCAGAAACCTTGGAGGCGAGACGTTTGTTGGCCGGAGACTTGGAGCTGGTGAGTCTTGAGCTGGCGGTGAATCAATCGGCGGAGGTGCCCGAGGGGGAAGTTCGTACGCTACGACTGAGTCGTACCGGTCCAACTGACCAACCGGTCACCGTGGGCATCTCGACAAGCAGTCCTTCCGACGTTGACGTTATTGGTGGCACGCCGGCCGTCGGTGCGAACAATCTGACCGAATTCACCATTCCGGCGGGGCATGACGAAGCGACGTTCGATGTGTTGGCAATTTCCGATGGGTTGGACGAGCTGCAAGAGGAGGCCGTCAGCGTCTCGTTTTACAACGGGACCGAGTTCATTGGGGTCGAGCTAACGATCCAAGACGGAGACGAAGCCGCGCTCACCATTACTCCCACCAGTGAGATCCCGGTTGATGGTGGAACGGTGAGCTTTGTTGTCTCTCGCAATTCGGCACCGAGCACACCGATGCTATCGGAAGAGTTGGTCGTGCAACTCAGTAGCGATGATCCGTCGATCGTTTCAGTGCCAACAAGTGTGACTTTGCAACCAGGCCGTAGTTTTGAAGTGTTCGCCGCGACGGTATCTTCGCTCGCGCCGGGAGAATCGGCTGCCGTGACAGTCACAGCTGCTGCTGATGATTGGCAATCCGCCACCACCGAGATCCTGATCCACCCACCCCTAACGACGACACCTTCATTCGTCGTCACGCCACAGCAAACTGAAATCGGCGAAAACGGTCAATTCATTTTGACCATAACGCAAGATCGAACCTTAGCAACCGATACCACCTATGTCCTCACGACGGACGATTCGGAATTAGTTCCTGAAAACAGCGAGGTCACCATCGCTGCGGGGGAAGACTCGATTGATGTCGTGATCGCGGGGGTGCAAGACGATTTGTTTGACGGATTGCAAACGGTGCAGATCGAAGTGGCAACGGTGTTCGACGGAGTCTCGGTGAGTGAAGCCGTCGCGGTTGACGTGCTGGATCAAACCCAACAGCGATACACGTTTGGCCGCAACTTAAACGGTCGGGAGATCCGCGAAGGCGAAGTGACCTCATTCGAGATCACCATGACAGCGGCCTATGAAGTCGAGACCTCATTCCGTTTGGAGCTTCCCGAAGCGTTGGTGGAAGAATTCGGCGATGACATTGAGATCACGCCACTTGTCCTAGAGCCAGGAGCAAAGAGTGGCTTCATCGATATTCTGGGCGTCGACGACGGCATTGATGAGCCAAACGAGCAGTTGCCACTGCGATTGTTGCAATCATGGCCTAACCAGCCGGATCGTCTCTTTGGTACGGCGACTTGGACCCTACGAGATCCAGTGATCGAGCCAACCGTCACACTTTCCACATCGACACTAGAAGAAGGCGGCCCAGCGGCGATCGGGCAAATTGATATTGGGCAAGTGCTTGACCAAGACATCGCCGTTAATTTCTTCATTGACGGAGTTTCCGGACCTAGCGGCAATTCCGACGAAATTCTCATTCCGCAACAAGTCATTATCCCGGCCGGACATCGTGTTGGTTCCTTCGAAGTCGCCGCATTGGATGATGATCGGGTAGACGGAACGCAAACGCGTCAGTTGCAGGCCACGTTCCAATTGCCTGGTGAAGAACGTAGGTTTTTCCCGTTGCCGATCTCGACGGTGGATAACGAAGTCGCTGAGTTGACTTTGTTACTCGATGTTGGTCAGGGGCCGTTCCCACCGCCGGATGGCCAACCAATCGAATTCAATGAGGGCCAGCAAGTCGTTGCAGTGGTTCGGCACAATCTTGATGATAGCCATCCGCTTGCTCAATCGGGATTCGACATTCAAACGTCCGGTGGTGATGCACTGGGGCTTCCCGCGACGATGACGGTTGCTCCAAACCGAGCGTTTGCTTTTGCGTTTTTGAGCAATCCGCAAGACAACGTGGTTGAGGATGATCAAGAGTTGGTGCTGTCGGCATCGGCAACCGGATTCCAAAGCTCCACGCTAACGGCGACGCTGATCGATGATGATGAGGCGGTGTTCGGTTTCACGGACCAGTTCAATCTTTTCGAAGGTGATTCGGCACTGTTTGGGTTTGGGACTGGTGGCGGCCCTGGGCCAGCGGTTGTGTTCGACCATGACGTGACATTGACGTTGACGTCGTCTGATCCCGATCGGTTAGAAGTTTTAACCCCGACCATTGTCCTGCCCGCGGGGCGATTTGGCATCGGAACACCAAACGCTATTGTGGCCGTCAACGACAATCTGTTCGCGGGCGATACGACCGTAACCTTGATCGGGACAATTGAGGGCTATGAACCCTTGGTCGCCACCGTCCAAATCACCGAAGATGAAAACTTATATCCGCCCGTCTTGGATGTCCGGTCAGGTGAAGTTGACGAGGGTGACTCGTTGACGGCGCGACTCTACGTTTCGCAACTGGCCTTCGACGCAACGGTCTCGTTACAATCAAGTGCCCCGGAAGCTTTGATGGTGCCGATGGAAATTCCGATTCCTGCTGGGACACCGTATGTGGATGTGCCATTGTCAGCGGTGGCGGACGGACTGGTTGACGATGATCAGTTGGTGACCATCACGGGCGTGTTGGAAGCACCGGAACTAGAAGGCGTCGACCTGTTGACCTTCAATGCGACTGTTACCGTTGTCAACGTCGACTTTGCCACACCACCCACAATCGATGCCATCATTGGTCCTGGAATTGATCAACCTGGACGCATCGGCGAACCAGTCCGTTTGCAAGGATCGTTTCAGGATGCATTACAAGACGTGCACTCCGTGACGATTGATTGGGGGGACGGTACTGTCGTCACGATTCCAGCCGATGCGGTGGACCAAGTCGCCGACACGTTCGCAGCCGATCACGTTTATGAAAGCGGAGGTGAATTCGAAGTCGTTGTGACGGTGGATGACGGCACCTTCCAGGCGACACAAAGCACGACCGTCTTCATTGCCGGTTACCAGATCGACGCCAACGGACGTTTGAAGTTTATCGGTAGTGAAGGCGACGACCAGTTGCAGGTAAAGGTTCGAAGAGGACAACTGCAAATTCGTACTCGCATCGATGGAGGGCCGTGGAGTCGTGATGACGTGGACAGGGCTTCGGTCACGTCGGTTTACGCAACGCTAGGCGAAGGCGACGACAGTATCTTGATCGAAAAGTCACTGGCCATCTCGGCGGTTGTCTTGGGTGGTGGTGGAAACGATCGTATCGACACGGCGGCGGGTAACGATACCGTGATTGATACGCTCGGAGATAACCAGGTGACGACCCAAGGTGGTAACGACCGGATCCGAACGGGTGATGGTGTCGACCGAATCCGCAGCGGCGACGGCGACGATACGATTTGGGCAGGTGCTGGAAACGACGACATCAATGCAGGTGACGGCGACGATATTGTCGATGGCGGTGATGGCGACGATTTGATTCGAGGCGCGTCCGGTCGTGACATTCTAATCGGCGGGATGGGGGCCGACACGCTATCCGGTGGCCGCGACGAGGATCTGTTGATCTCGGCAGGTTTTACCCGAACGTTCGATGAATCGGCGTTGCTGATGATCCGAAACATTTGGTCCGGACCGGATGACTTCGCTGATCGTGTTGGAGCGTTGATCGAAGGCGTCGCCGATACCTTTGTCGCCGTTCGCCCCGGCGATACCGTGGGCAGTGACGAGTCGATCGACACGCTGCACGGAAACGGTGACACCGATTGGTTAATCGGTGGGCAAGATGACACTTTTCGAGGTGTTCGTCGAGATCGGGTTGACCAAATCTGACGCTGTCAGCCTCTGTGGATGAACGAAATGAAATTGGTCGAGCGTGGTGCACACGGATCGCTGCTTTTCCGGATGCACTTGCTCTTCCAATCGTTCGCTACCCAGGCTGGTTTGGCGGCAAACGATTGGCAACAGTTGGTCGGCAGTCGTCGTTGGCTGCGACCAAGCTGGGGTAGCGAGTTTACTGTTCGCCGGTTGCTTCCATCTCTGCTTTCTCTCGAGCCAATTTTTCCGCGTCCATTGCAGCGTAGGCTGCTTGGTCATCTTCGCCGACGACGGCTCTCGGTTCCTGAGTACCACCGCATCCTTGTGCGGTAGCAAACAGAGCAAAGCTGACGCATAACAAGCAGGCAAATCATTTCATTTTTAATTCCCGTAATAGATTTTCTTAGTTGATCGCTCCATGTCTTGATGGTGAAGACGCGGTGTCATCCCAATACATGAAGAGCGGTCCGAAGCTCGGACTAGCAACGCGGTCGGTCGGCAACCTCCTTCGCGAACCGCGAAGGAGGTGCGTTGAGTTAGGATCGCGGAACTTTGGTTCCTGGCGATCTGTCGATTACAGTTCTTCTTCGATCACTTCCTTGCTGGCACGTGTGCCGAGTGCACCCCATAGCCCGTAAGGGCTGGCGGCTCCGGCAACGTTGTTCGGATTCGCTACGCCACCGGTGCTGGCGATTGATACCGGCACTTGAGATTGAGTCCCGGCTACGATGGAATCGGTAACGAGCTTGACCGCACCATCGCCCATCAAAACATGAACGCCACCTTGGTGACGGCTACTGGGCGGAAGCATTCCGCTGCGTCCCTTGTCTTGGAAGTTGGCCCATTCGTTGCCTTCGTTTGCCGTCAAGCAAGCAGGCGAGTTCGGCGGAGGAATCGTATTCATGCCGGAGAAGACGGGCAATGCATCGGCCCACCTGTAGCCACGACCATTGCCAGCGGAGATCGAAGCGATGCCGACGCTAGAAATCCAGAATTGTGGCCGGGTCGCATCGATTGCTGAATGATTCGAGCAAAGTGTTGGCGTCGTCGGTCTAAATCTCAATCCGGAAAGCGGCCAAAATTCGTAAAGAGTGTTCGTGACACGAAAACACGTGATCAAAGTCAATCGTTCGTCGGCATTCTGAATGCACCCATGCTTGGCGAAATTGACCCGCGTCTCTGGACGGCAGCAGCCGCCAGGTGAAGTTTCGAGTTCCATCAGGCCCGGGCACGCCTGTTGAAAACCCAGTTGTGGGTCGTCGACGGACGCGAGATCTCGTCCACTACCCACAAGCTAGGTCTCCTTCGAAGTTTAGAACTCTTCGATCACTTCTTTTCCCATCCGGGTACCCAACGCGTTGTAGAGTTTCTCGTCGATTTGATCGGAGATCGCGCGGACGGATCCGTCGCAAAGTGCGAATTGGCAGAGTCCGACGTGCGGGGCTGAAAGGCCTTTGTCGTCGCCGTCAATTTGGTTCGGCCGATACTGGGTTTCAAACAAAACCATGTGACCGTGGTCATCCGCTAAATCATCGATGTCGCGGACGGCGGCTGACCAAGCGGTTTCGAAGTTCATGTGACCGCCGGTGGAGACGTTGCTGGTGGGGAGAGGTCCGTTGGTCCGTTCACCGAGTGCTAGCGTGTTGGAGAGACCATCGAGTATGTCTCGAAACCGCGTCGGGCTGTTTCGATAGAAAACGCCTTGGCTCTGCAGCGGTGTGTCATCGAGGTTAACGGTCGCGGTGGAGGGCCCCCAGTTCGCAGCGTAAGAAGCTGCCGCGTAGCGTTCGACTGGTGTCACCGAGTCATCTCGGATCACGTAGGAGTCTTCCGAATAGGTGTCCGAGGGGCAGAGGAAGGTTGCCATTGGTGTCTCGCGGGCCTCAAGATTTTCGAGATCCCAAACCGGCCGACTGAAGTCGAATTGGTCAAACAAACCAGGTTGTTCAATCTGGGGAAGGATGGCTGTTCCCCATGCGACCCCCATGTGATTGGCGTCCAAGAGCGTGCCGCTCGGTCCTGGTTTGTGCAGGTAGCCCGGCGGAAGTCTGCCGAAGGTGGATTCGTAATTGTGAATGCCGAGGGCGAGTTGTTTGAGGTTATTGCTGCACGACATGCGGCGGGCCGCTTCGCGGGCCGCCTGGACCGCCGGAAGCAAGAGACCAACGAGCACACCGATGATGGCGATCACGACCAAGAGTTCGACGAGGGTAAACGCCTCGCGGGAGTGACGGAGCGGGGAAGAAGGTTGCATATGCATTGTTAGTTTTCGATTCGTTGTATTTGGGTTTTGAGTGGTTCACGGTTGCATCGGCGTGCCCGTGTATCCGCTCGCGCATGCAGAAGAGTGTTCCAACCGAGGGCGGTTGTGTGCCTGCAGAAACGCGGTCATCCAGTCGCGACAAACGGCGAGTCTGTACCGACATGACGGCAGACCGGTTGCGACGAGATGATTCGAGCGAACACGTAGCAATGCGGATGCGGTCTCAACGCGAGAGGCGGAGAGAACGGTGACCGTTTGTTGCGTTCAAGATGGAGTTCAGATAACGCTGTTGGGCGTCAAATAGATGCGAACTCGGGAGGAGGCGTAGAGGGAGGATCGTTGCCTCGACCTCCGTTCATGCGAAGGAGCCTGTCGCAAAGAATACTCGCTGGCGTTGGTTCGAAAGCGAGGCTTTCAGGTGGCAGTGGGCTGCGAACCTGGAACACGCGAACGAGCCAGGAACGTAAGTCGACAGTGTTGAATCCGTCGTTGGAGACCACTCCGCGATTTCCGGATTCGAAAACGACAAACTCAAATCCAAAGAATACGTAGTGCGAGTGTGGCCGAGTCGAGGCGATCTCGGTGGCGGTGTCAGGCGACACCGTCTGTGTCAGTCGATCGTGGGAATCGCCCTGTTTGGGCGAACCCGCCGGAGTGTGCGGGTGGACGTGTTCGTGAGGGTGTGCATGGGCATGGGCATGATCGTGCGCATGTCCATGATGATGGGGATGCTCGTGGTGGTGCGAAGACGTTGGCAAGGATGCCTTCACTTGAGCGTGAATGTGTTTTTCGTCACCGTCGGAGTGGCTGTGCGTCATAACGCCGCGCAGGCCCAACATCGAGATCGCGGTTGCCGCGAGGATCAGCAGAACGGACGATCGATAGAGGTGTCGGTATTTCACGGCTATCGTGTATGTCGCTGATGGTGTGAGCTTCGGTCGAAGTTCGGGGGGGAGGATTCGCCACGCCTAAATTGAGCGTGTTGGCGATTCGGCGCGGTAGGGCGCGACATCATAGTTAGACATATCAAATTGGCAAAAGGGGATGTCGTTTTGAACCAAAATCCCATTGCCACACAGAAGCCACCCCGACCCTTGCTCCGAAAGAACGGGACAAAGAATGTGGCCGAACGAATGTGGCCGAACGCTCCGCGGTCGGAATCCTCGATCCACCAACCACCTTCTCACCGACCCGTCGCGTTCGGAATTCTGCTACACCGACCGCGGAGCGTTCGGCCACAATCAATAGTTTCGGTTTGATCGGCGATAGAGATATTGGCCGGAACTCAATTTGGCTTTCACTGGGTTTTGCTCGATGTAGTCGCGAAGATATTCCAACTGTTTTTCGCCTCGTACTAAGTGATCGAACGGTTCTTCTTGCCAAAGCGTTCCAGCGTTGCCAAGCAAACGATTGATCTGGACAGCCGAGTAGTGTGTCCAAGAATAGCATTGCTTCCGCATCAACTTCGCATCGGGGAAGACGACCAAGCAATGGACATGGTTGGGCATCACGATGAGATCACCCATGAAGTAGCGATCGTCGTCGAAGTGCAGCAAAGCATCCGCCGCAATCGTAGCGGCTCGCGAATCTTCAAGTTGACATCGGCCGTGGCAGCGGTCCAGTTCGTCATGCTTCTTTCGATGGAATTGTTTGTCGAACCGGCGCCGGTCCTCATCGCCCAATTGATGTCGACCCGATTTCCAATCTTCGATTTTGATTCCTCTGCGTTTCAAAAAAACGATGCGTTCTCGATCCCATCGCTTCATGACCTCTTTTGGAATCGAATCGGCCAAGCGTATCGTGATGAACGTGATCGCTCCGTCCTGCATCCAGTGTGGAAGCGAATGAGAGGAAACCTCAATGTCACCATCGCGGTCCAGGAAGTGCCCCAACGCCACGTGATCGGTTTCCTCGTCTTGCCTCATGGCTCGATCCTTACGAAACACGTATCGGCAAACCTAGTTCTAGAAGGAGATTTTTGCGTGAGTGACGTTGGCGGCATCGGTGAAAAATGAGCGGGCATGCGATCCGAGGTCGAATAGGCCTGTCGCACTATCAATTCGGCCGTCCATCACCTAGACGGATGTGGCCGAACGCTCCGCGGTCGGAATCCCCAAACTACCAACCGCCTTCCCACCGACCCGTCGCGTTTTGTTTTCTGCTACACCGACCGCGGAGCGTTCGGCCACAATTTAAAGCTGTCGGCCACACCGCAGGCGTCAAGTAATCTTGAATCAATGCGTTTGGATCTTATACAGATACTCTTTGCCCCGGACAAAGATTGCACCTTTGGACACTGCCGGGCAGGCGGTCGTGGCCATTCCGGGCACGTCGTTGACCGCGATGATCTCAGGTTCACGTTGCGCCTTCACGACCGTGCCGAGCCCACTCTGATTGAAGAAGTACAAGCGATCGTCAGCCAGAATCGGGGAAGCCAAGTAGTCACCCGAAATCCGTTTCTTCCAAAGTTCGTCGCCTGTTTCCAATTCAATGCACGATAGGACACCGTTGTCCGTGACTTGGAAGATCAGTTCATTGTGCTGGATCGGTTTGGCGAAACGAGGGTTGCCGCGTTCCCGTACCCATTCGACGTGCGAGTCGGTGATGTCGCCCTTGGTGGTCCCGTCAAGCCGGACAGCGACTAGCTGGGCGCCGCGTGAACCGGTGTTGATGATTGCTAGTTTCTCTTCCGGGATCCACAGTGGCCTGATGCCGGCGTTGTAGCTTTTGTGTCGTAGTGTCCAAAGCTCTTCGCCGGTCTCCAGATCATAGCTTTGCATCGCCCGAGCACCGACTGAAAGAATTTGGTGCTGATCGCCAACTTGGACGATGGCAGGCGTGCAGTACGCTTTTCGCATGTCGCCGTCGCGCAGTGGCTTCCCATCGTCACCGAGATCTTCGTAGTCGGTGGTGCGGTCAGTCCGCCACAGCGTTTTCCCGGTTTCCGCATCGAGGGCTGTTGTGTACTGCTGGTCAACGCCGTCGAACGTGAGCACCAATTTGTCACCATGCAAAACCGGTGAGGAGCCCGGTCCTCGAAAATGCTGGCACGGTAAATCACGTCGCTGCCAAATCACCTCGGCGGTTTCCGCGTCGAGTTTCGCGGTCCCATAGCTACCGAAGTGAACGTACACGACGCCTGGCCCCAGCACGCAACTCGGTGCCGCGTAATTGTTGAATCCGACCGCACCACCGAGTTCCTCAACCTCGTCGTTCTCAAACAGCAGTCGGTCGTGCAGGATTTCGCCGGTCTGTTCATCGATCGAGATGATGTACTGCTTCTTGCCGTCCCCGGTTGCTGTGGTTAACCAGACCTTGCCCTCACCAATTACAGGCGACGAGTGTCCTTCGTCATGCAGCGGTGCCTTCCAGGCAACGTTTTCAGTATCGGTCCAATGAATCGGCAGGCCATGAGTGTCTGCTGCCGCAACGACGCCGTCCTGGGTCGGTCCATGCCGATCAGGCCACTGCGCCATGCCGTGCGGTGACGAGATGACAAGCGACGTGAGGACCACGACGGCAAACATTGAAAACAAAGGCAATCGAGTCATAACGGTCGCTTAGTCGAAACACGGTGGGAAAGGGGGGGAGGGATAGCGGTATTGTACTAAACGATCGTCACCGTTGCGCCGCGTTATTGCGGGGTACAAGGTGAACGCTGACACTTTGTCTTCGGCGTTGAAGCAACAACCGAGGCAAATGGTTCCACCGTCTCAGTCCGGATAGAGGATTGGCAAGTCGTCTGAGGCATCACCGCTTCATCCAAGAATGAGAAGTTGAGCCCGGAGACGTCATTGGCAAACAAAGACGTGCCAATCCAAGCAAGTGCTGAACAGAGTTACCCAATTCAGGCACTAGCAACGTCGTTTGCATCAGCAAATAGTGAATAGCTTGATGCTTCGCCGTCGAACGATTGGCTCTGCAGACTCACAGTCTCTCACCACGCACGACTCGCTGATTGAAGGCTGTCATTTGCGAAGAGATCATCACCGAAACCGCTGCCTAGTATGATGTCGACCAGGCAGAGTACAGGCAGAGTCCATTGGTTTTCGAAGTGCGGCCGCGGGGCGTGAGTTCGCCTACTTCATCACGGCGTTCGGAAGGATCGCCAGTAATCTCGCAAGCGACGGCGGGGCAGCGGAAGCTCTGGATCATTTGCATGGTGTAACTCGATCACTAAGCAATGGACTGGCGACTCGCTGACAGCTTTCAACCCATGAGTAGTTCCAGCGGGATGAAACAAGACAGCGGGAGCCTGCACGTGTTTCCCCAACGTTTCGACAGTGCCTTCCATTACGACAGTAACAACGTCGCATTCATCTTCATGAGTCGGGTAGCCGCTCGTATGTTCGATTGTACTGGCGTGCAGATGTAATTGAGTGAGACAGTCCGTTGGCCCTTCATCAATCAACTGTGAAGCAAACCCACAGCCTGAGGCCGGCAGCCAATCGTTCAGGTTTCGTGGCTTCTCAATTCCCAGCTTCGCAGCCGCTTGCTTGCCCCAGTCGACTTTGGAATTCCATCGAAACTTCAGGTAATACACTGGTTCAGCCGCATCAGCCGGACAGATAACCGAATGGGCATAGTAGGCTGGGTAGAAAACAAAATCGCCTGCGGCAACTCGAAAGACATCGGGTTCGGGATCATCCTTCCTGGTTGCGTGCTGCAGTTCTGCTTCGCCGCCCAACACGATAAGAAACTCTTCGTCAGCGTGTTGATGCAAAGTATGTGGAACCGCACCAGCGGTAATCACGGAGGTGTGGGCGCTGATTTTCCTCAATCCCTGAGTGTGCCCCTCAAAAAGAACGGTTGGCCGCCGATCACCAACCTCGGCCTTGGCCAGTGGGGAATTGCAGGCGTGGATTTGTGGCCGCAAAGCACGCAGGCTTTCCGAGGGTTTCCACAATGAATTGGGATTCGCCGGCGGAGGTGTCACCAGACGATTGCCAGTTCGACGCGCGATCTCTGGATCGCCACTAACACACAACAACGCCGGTTGCACTGTATCGTCATAGCGAAAAGGCCAATCCATTTGCGACCAATCCGGTTGACGAATGCGAAAATCCGCCCGGGCGTACTGCAACAGAAGTGCAACCCGGGTGCCTTCGGATCGAGTGTTAAGCGAGCCATGCCAAGTTCCCCCCGCGAACATCAGCATCGCCCCGTCCCAGGCGTCGGCCGTGCTAAGTGCCACGTCGTCATCACAATACGATCGAGCCAATTCCAGGACGGCCTCGCCCGTTCGAGCATCGCGTGGAAGATCGGCGGCAGCCTCCTGAACCGACACGCCAGCCCGATGGGAGCCATCAATAAAGCTAAGCGAAGAAGCCTTAGAAATGGACTCCAAGCCAATCCACACACTCACGGCATCCGTTTCCCTTGCGTCCCACACTTCCATGTCAGAATGCCATGGGTGTGCCTGACCAGGATCCCGCTTCAAAACCATACTCCCCCACAAGACGATGTCTTCACCTAGGAGTGGTCGGATATGCTGCAAGGCCAACTCAGAACTCGCCACGTCCCACAGCCAACGATCTCTTGTCGCAAGGTCCTTCGCCCACGCTGCCTCCAGGTCCTGATCCAAAGTCTGTACGTGCGCCGCAAGCGTTGCAGCCTGTCCCGCCGAGAGGCACTCAATGGGCCCAGCCCAACCACGAGAACAAAGACTGCTTTGCGTGGCACTTCGCTCGAGATGTTTCAACACAGATTCGTTCTCACTGGGAGCGTGCAATTTTAAAACCACCAATCTCAAAAGTGCCAGAAAGTGAACTGACTAGACGTCCCGCAAGCAAGTGGAAACGGCAAGCCATTGGGAACAGGAGGTGAATGGATTCACCGGCTTCCCTTCCACGGTGAACGATCTGCATAAGTGAGATCATTCGATTTAACCAGACTCGGTGTGCCCTCGCAACGACATTGACAACTGCGATCATCAACGAAGCGGAAGAGATTGCGATTTTCGAAAGCCCCCAGCAAGCGCCGACCTGCAATATGTCAGTCAGAGATTGGAGATGCCGGAGAATCCGCTCTCATGGGTACTCAGCGGCTGTTCACTCAGCGGCTGGGTGCTTGGTTGCGAAGCGTTTCTCAAGAAGTCGATTCGCCCCGGATCGCATGGCGCATCCGGGGACATCGTGAAACAATTGGTAGTGGACGAGGCAACGAGTCCATTGCGTGGTGAAGGACTCGTCGCCTCGTCCACTACGGGGGCTTTGATTGCTGCAGTCTTTGTTTTTCGAGGCGTGAAAGGATGTAGTGGACGACGCGAGGAGTCCCCTTCGCAGAAAGCCAACGACGCGAAAATTCCTTATGGACGCGCGGCGTCTCGCTTCGTTTGTTGCGGGAGGGATGGGAAAGGACTCGTCGCCTCGTCCACTACGGGTGTTTCCATTGTTGAATGCCTTGAGTTTTGAGGCGTGAAACGATGCGGTCGAAGCGATCCCAGTAGTCCGATTCAAAGGGTTTCAATTCGGGGTACCCAGGCACCAGGCAACCGGTGAAGGCGTACTTTGTGAAGCTATCGATTTCCACCAACCCGCGGCGTTCGGGGTTTCTGGCAATGTAATCACAGAGCTCGCGAAAGTGGGATGGCATGCGTTCTTCATCCTTCAAAACATGGTCGTAGGCTTGGTCTTGGAGTGCAAAGCCAATGCGATTCAAGGACTCATCGCATCGGGGGCGAAAGTGCTTCATGGCGTTGAGTTGATCGCATTTGGCGTACAGTCCCATCCACACCATATGAACGTGATCCTGCATCAGGCAGTGAATCGGGCAAGCAATGCCATACCGAAACAGCGTATGGGTCAAGAGTTCACGAAATCGGTAGTAGAACGCCGGACAAAGCCAGCCTTGGCGACGATCCAGAATCGTGATCGTCCAGTGAACAATCGCTTCGCCCTGATAGTACCCTCGCGACAAACGCTTCAAGTGATCGCGTTTCATGAGAGAAACCGTAGTGGACGAGGCGACGAGTCCCCTGCACAACAACGCCGTTGCGGACGAGCCTTGCTGCATCGACGGAAGGGGGCCTTCCCATCTTAATGCCTGGTTGATTTAGCATGTTGTGGTGCGTGTCGATGCCTGGGTGTTTTTTATTGCGCATGGACTCGTCGCCTCGTCCACTACGGGTGTTTTTGAGGCGTGCAGCGTTGTAGTGGACGACGCGAGGAGTCCCCTGCACAGAAAGCCAACGACGCGAAGATACCTCGTGGACGCGGGGCGTCTCGCTTCGTTTGTTGCGGGATGGATCGGGAGGGACTCGTCGCCTCGTCCACTACGAGATGTGGGACTCGTTGCCTCGTCCACGACGAGATGTTGGCACGCGGGGACGTTTCAAAAACTGGCGCTGCCTTGTGGTCTGGGCTTTCAGTACTCTGGTCAACGATCGGCGTCCTGTCTTGTTCGGTCAATCCCCTGAAACCCCGAGTCCTGCATCGTGTTCTTTCAACCGAAAGCGAACCTGTCCGATTCCGCCAAGTCGCGAATTGAATTTTGCCTGCAACAGATCGCTGAATGTGTTGGCTTTGAACGCCTCTCACTCCCCGTGGTGAGTCGCAAAGCGATCTTCGACCTCTATGAAGCCGAGCGGAATCCGCAGCACGTGATCGCGTTTGTCGGAAAACACCTCGGGCATGATGTCAACGGAATCCAGGTTCGCAATGCCCTCCCGCAAGCTCAGAGTGCAGGCGATGGCTGTTGCGGTGGTGGGTCTTGTGATGGTCCCAGCGGGCTGGCCGGTCGCTATGAACCGTCGGACCGCAGCATCATGCTGGACCAGACGATCGACAGCGATCCGGCGATGGGGCTTGCCACGCTGATCAATGCCGTCGTCTGCGATTTGCTTTCGCAAAACAACTTTGCCGGGGCACATTTGCCTGAGCAAGTCGACCTTGCCGTTGTCGGGACGGGACTTGGCATGATTCGCAACAGCATCAGTCTTGTTGCCAAGCACCCGGTTCACTGGGACTCGACGCAGTGGGACGTTTTCCCACGACCTTTTCTCGACGGTCAATCCCTTGCCTATGCCAACGCGATTGCGGCATGGGCCCGTGACGATGAGACGCTCAAGTGGTCAAGCGATTTACCCAGCGACCTGAAACGCCCCATGAAAAAGTCGCTGAAGTTCCTGCTGAAAACCAACGATTCCTTCTTTCAACCACGAGCGAAAAAGTTTCGGTTGACGCAGTCGCAACGCGAATGGTGGAAGCTGGCAAACGAATCATCGGCATCCAGTCAGGTGATCGCGATTCGACACTTGAATTCGGATGGCAAGCTGGATGACCAGCAAGAATCCTTGTTGATAGACAAATTGGGGTCGGCAAACGTCGCAATCACGATGAATGCGATTGCGGCGATTGAACGGATGGCGTCGCAGCGACCAGCGATTGGCAGCGAGTCCATTGTTCGTGAACTTCGTTCTCTGACGGATCATCGCGACGGTGAAGTCTGTGCAAAAAGCATGTGTGTTCTTGCAAAGCTAGGTGGGCTGGACGAAGCGACGGTGGAAACGGCAGCAACGATGCTGGAAGCCCATCAAAAGCACCTCACTTTCGCCGGTCTTCATGCTTTGTGCATGCAGGATTCCGTTCCGGAGGAAGTCGTGCCGGCGCTGGACCGATGTTTCGTTCGCGTGTTGCGAGCGTGTGACTATGAACTCATTGATTTGATCGCGACAGCGTACCGGCGTCTGCTCGATGATCCTCAATCGCATATAGAGGAATTGTTCCAGAACAGCCCCGAGCATCTGCCCATTGCATTGGAAACGCTGCAGAAGGTTCCACAGCAACCCGTTCCGTTGCGTCGCGGAGCCTGACGAACGGAAGTTCATTACGCATTCGCCCCATCGTCCTTAAGAAAAGCCGCGGTTGCTCACCTCGGCAGAGAAGGGATGATCAGGCTTCGCTAGGGGGCAGGCTTGATCTTCGGTTTTCAGGCAAGTTTTCCTTCGATTGCAATGCATGCGTTCTACAGATTGGACGACCTTTCTAGTCTCGCTTTCACTTAAGAACTGATCGGTGCCACCTACCCAACGCATTGTTCGTGGCGCAGTTCCGAGTGTCATCCTGACGCCTCGCCCAGGGAGCGGGGGCTTTGCAGGCTCTAGGTGGCCAGGGCTGGGCATGTGCCTGTCAGCATGCTCACGCAGCAAGTCGCTGGAAATGAGATTTGCTGCATTGGCCCCGGATGAGCAGCAATTCGAGGCTGGATAGTGGGTAGAGCTAGGTTGAATGCGGCGGAACTCAGAGGAATTCGGCGGCGGGGCAGAGATAGAGGGTCAAAACCGCTCTAAATCACTGCCTTTTGTTCCAGTTTCATTTCTGGAAATCGTCAAAAACACTGTCAATGACGAGTCGGGATGACAAGATTCGAACTTGCGACCTCTGCACCCCCAGAGAACTTCGCCAACAACGAATAAGCGGCGTTTTCCTTATAGATGAAAACGGAATATAGCGGCCCAAATGGCTGTTGCAAAGAGCAGTAAACGATTGCAGTGAAATGCAGGGAAAACAGACATTCTGTCCGTCGACTGTCCAAAACTTTGGACAGTGTGTCCGAAACTCTTTTCGGCAACTGTCCAGGTTGGACACAAGCCCGAAGTGGAAACGTTTCCACCCTGAACGATCGAATCAACACGATGTGTCACGGTGGCAGTTGTGCGGAATTGGTTTGCTCTATGTTTTTGCGGGTGGCATACTTGAGCCATGATCGCTCCAGCCACACGAAGCGGCGCACGCCCGGCCCCCGCCGCCAACGAATCTCCCCGCATCCGTGCCCCATCTCCGGTCACTCCATCGGCTTCAGTCGCACCGATCGGCGTTGATGCATCCGCCTCAACGGCCTTTGCTACTCCGGTGCGTCAGTGTCCTCGTTGTCGTGTCTGGGTTCCTGCTGGATGCTTTCGCCTTCATTCACGAAAAGATGGTTCAGAGCATCGTCTTGCTATCTGTGATGAATGCAGATGGCAATCCGAGAAGGATCGTCGAGAGCGAAGCAAGAGGACGAAACGCCGGCAAGCGATGCTCAAGGGTTGGTCGGATATCTGCCGGGCCAAGAGACAACGCTGGTCGATCGAGTCTTTAGTTGGTCGTCTCTGGGATGAACTCGGTGGATCGGAAGGAATCGCCAGAGAATGGGCCTCAGCACTTCGCGAAGGAACAGCGGCCCAGCGAGTTAGGGCGTGTGAGAGTTTTGTTTGCCTTACTGAATGGCTGGAACAGAACCCAGACGTTATCACCGATGCTGCCACTCTGTCGGACGACCAATTGAAACAAGAGGCTCGACAAGCTCGCATCAGTGCGACCATCGAGCTATTTCGGTCGGATCCAGACACTGCGGGTGCGATCGCCGCTGAGTTTGGTTTCACGCGTTCAAGAGGTGGCTGAATCGCTTTTTGAGCCTGCCCAGCCTTTTCGGCCTCAAGTTGTTCGCAGATTCGCCACGCATACTAGTTGCCCGTTTAAGAAAAACGCTCAGCAACAGGGATTTGATGCGTTTTTGAGGTGCGATGGTGTTTCGGCTCTCGGTGTGAGCCTCAACGAACACACGTCTTTGTCAAGCTCACCTCACAGCTTGCCGACTACCGTCGAGCCGGAAAACCCGCATAATCCGAACAGACTTACAAAGTCTCTAAGCTGATCGTCCGATAAAAAAGTACGCGAGCGGCACCTCTTCAAAACGCCACTGACGGCAAGGAGAGCATCAATCGAGACTACGCCGTTGCCAATCGTGAAACTTCTCAAAAACTTGCTAGACGTCGATGCACAGAAAACAACACCTCCGCTTTATCGATCTTTTTGCTGGCCTCGGGGGATTTCACCTCGCGCTTCGCCGGCTGGGGCATGAGTGCGTGATGGCCAGTGAGAGCAATCCAAACCTGCAGCAGGTTTACGCTGCAAATTTTGGAATCGTGCCGGCTGGAGACCTGCGGAAAATCCATTCCAGCGATGTACCAGCTCATGACGTTTTGTGCGCTGGATTCCCATGCCAACCGTTTTCGAAGGCAGGAGAGCAACTTGGGACAAACTGCAAGCTATGGGGGGACTTGTTTGCAGGGCATGTGCTCCGGATCCTCAAGTCACACCGCCCGAAATACTTCATATTTGAAAACGTTGCAAACCTTGAACGACACGATGGGGGGCGAACGTGGTCGAAGATGCGTCGACAGCTGACTCGCTGCGGCTACGACGTCAAGACACGGGTGTTATCTCCCAATATGTTTGGAATTCCACAAATTCGGCAAAGGCTAATCATCGTCGGGTCTAGAATGAGCCTCGACGACTTTAGATGGCCAGACCCCGTAGAGGGTGAGCCAAGCATCCATCAAGTCCTCGACAACAACCCACCCGAAGCAAAATTGCTTTCGGATCAGGCGACAGCATGCCTTGAAGCTTGGGGCCAATTTTTAGAATTCGCTCCGGCAAACATCCAGCTGCCGTCGTTTCCGATTTGGGCGATGGAATTTGGCGCAACATACCCTTTCACTAAATACCCAAGTCTCCACCGCGTTCCACTTGCGACGCTCAGAAATCACCGTGGGAGCTTCGGGTGCACCCTAGCGTACCGAAGGCGTAGCGAGATCCTGGAGCATGTCCCTAGTCACGCTCGTTCCGAAACGGGAACCTTCCCACATTGGAAGCAGCGATTTATCCGACAGAACAGACAATTTTACCGGAACAATAAGAAGTGGATTAAACCATGGCTCGAATCGCTTCGAGCCTTCCCACCAAGCCTGCAGAAGTTCGAGTGGAATTGCAAGGGAGAGCATCGCGACATTTGGAACTTCGTCATCCAGTTCCGAGCATCTGGAGTACGGGTCAAACGCCCGACGACAGCCCCCTCACTGGTAGCAATGACCATGAGTCAGATACCGATCATCGGCTGGGAACGAAGATATATGACGCCAAGGGAATGTAGCAGGCTTCAGAGCATGGATGAGTTGCGTCACCTGCCAAAAGTCCCAACCCAATCTTACAAAGCATTGGGGAACGCGGTGAATGCTAGGCTTGTAGAGATGGTTGCTCGCGAGTTGCTCCACGAGAAACACAAAACTTACCTTTCTGCAGCGTGATCCTAAATGACAATTAGCGAAACAATAGAGCGTGAGTCCGTCGAAAAACTCTTCCTCGACCCGGTAAATCCGCGGCTTGGAAGACGGATGGTCAATAGCAATCCAGAACAAGAAGAAATCTTGCGCTGGATGGAGTCTGAAGCCGTTCTCGAAGAACTCGCTGTCTCATTTATCGAAAGTGGCTTTTGGACTCAAGAAGCAGTTGTCGTCGTAAAAGAAAAGCTGGCGGGAAAAAGTGAGCTTATCGTCGTCGAGGGCAACCGACGGCTTGCTGCTTTAAAAATGCTTTGGAAAGCTCATCGCGATGAGACAAGCGTCAGCAAAAGGTGGGCTGCAATTGCATCGAAGGCCACGGATGATTCAATGGAACGTTTGAAGCAAATCCCGTACGTCTTGGCGGAAACTAGAAAGGAAGTTCAAGCGTACCTAGGATTTCGCCATGTGAGTGGAATCAAAGAATGGAATCCGGCAGAGAAGGCTGAGTTCATCGCTCACTTAATTGACACAGAAAAGCTTACATATGAGCAAGTGACTCGCCGGATCGGAAGCAAGACTCCGACTGTCCGTCAGAACTACATTGCGTATCGCATGTTGCTACAAATGGAGAGTCAAAGCGATCAAATCGCCATTGAAAAGGTCGAGGATAGATTTAGTGTGCTGTACCTTTCTTTACGCACCGAAGGTGTCAGGCAATACCTTGATGTAGACATCTTTGCGGATTCCGATTCCGCCCAATCGCCAGTACCCAAAAGCAAGCTAGCCCAACTCGCAAATTTCGCTCTTTGGCTTTTTGGCAATGAAGAAGTTGACCCCATTGTCCGAGACTCACGACAAACGGACAACTTCGGTGAAATTCTTGAGAGCCCAGCTGCAGTCGCGTACCTGGAACGTACCAAGAAGCCTGTGTTTGAGACCGCTTTTCGCATGGCAGGGGGAGCAGAAGCAGAAACAACTCGACATATCGAACGGGCAGCAGACGAGGTAGAAGAGGCGTTGGCTACTGCTCATCATCACAAGAAATCTCGAAAATTGAGGGCCGCGGTTCGTCGGTTAGGTGCAGACGTAAAGCAGTTGCTCGAACTTTTCCCTCTGATTCGCAAAGAGCTCGAGGAAGAAGGCTGAAATGCTTGCACTACCGGACAAGGGATTCCAGCTATCTGTTAAAGCTCACAATGTCAAACGTGACATTTTGACAGATTGGATTGAATCAAGCGTGATCTTCGAAGAAGAGGAGATTTCGCAGAATGATGTCGTGGACATTCTTTGTGAGAATCTAATTTACAACGAGCAGGACTTCGCTCTCGAAGTCGTATCAGATGCATGGATTGAACTCGGACGCCGAGAAAAGTCCATGGGAGATGGTGCAGCATTTCATGTTGAAGGACGAACTATCTGTCGAAATAGCGATTGGAACAAGTGTCCCGCCTATTCGTTTTGTTTGTTGCTTGCGACCCAGGTGTGGATGAAAGGCTGGGCAAGGCAATTCGGCAGCGACTATACCGAGCAGGGAAGCCTGTTCGAGGAATTGACGGTAGAGTCTCTACATGCACTCGGTTGGCAAGCATTTAGAACAGGCTGGGCCCCCGGCAACGCCCAAAAGATTAGCGATGTTGTGCGAGAGGTAAGTCAGCAACTTGGAGAAGCAGAGATCAGCGGTGCCATTAAGACCTGGCTAGCTGAGCAAAGCAATGAAGAGCAGTTGGACGTTGTTTGCGTCAACCCTTTCGCTGATACATGGGGTGGAAGGCCTCTGTTCTTGTTTCAGTGCGCTAGCGGCGCCAATTGGCGGGATAAATTGCACACGCCTGATCCAGATACTTGGCAACGAATCATCGCATTCACCAACAAACCACAACGAGGATTCGCAATGCCATTTGCCTTGCTTGAGCAGGAATTCCGAAAGAAGGCGGGCAGAGTCAATGGAATGTTTCTTGACAGGTTTAGGCTCCAGGCCCCTGGATATGGCACTAGCAGGAATTGGTGCTCGACCGATCTATCGACGAGAATCATTAGCTGGATGCGTCCGAGAGTCAAAGCACTTCCGAATGACCAATCGTGATCAGCCGTACTGGCACGCCGAGCCGAATTCCTTAGCAACAATTGGTGAACCCGCAACTCGCTCCAGCGAACACGACTGGGTTTGGTGTATCGCCGGCTTTTTTGCACGCTACAGTCTATTTGTCGTCAGCAAGCCACCGCAGCGGAACACCAGCCCCAATGCTCCGACTGGGGGCCCGCGTGATAGCGATAGATCGTAGCAAATCACTCGTTCGCTTAGCCTGGCGACAACGCCATCGGATAGCCGTTCGCGTTAAACACCCTTTCAAATTCCGCTCGGATCGTCGGCACATTGGCCTCGGTCGAATACAGCGCATCGTGCAAACTGATAACAAACATCTCGGGATGGCGAACGCGCAGGCTTTCGCAAACTTGACCAATGACCAATCCCGATTCAGCCCGCTGTAGCTCGCGGATGAGGTTGGCATGCTCCCATCCATCCTTGTTAACCGACCGAATGAACCGGTAGACCGGCGGGAACACTCGCTCGAACCAGTCCTCGAACGCCGAATGATACTCTGCCCCGTTCTTGTTGGCTTTGCGTTTGGCAAAGACATCACAGAGCATCCGGCGTTTAATCTCGTCGCGTGACACTCCCTCGAAGTCTCGCAAGGCAAACTCCCAGAACTCGCCGCGTTGAGTCAGTGAGACAAACTGATCCAGGCTTTCTCGGTCTTCATGTGACATTGTGGCACTTCTGGGGGTGTTTTCGGAATCATATATGGTTGCGTTCTCTCCTCCTCCTTGCCTGTGCTGGTTGGGTTGTTGGCTGGTCCTGCCGTTGTGCTCCTGAGAGACTAGATGTCCTAACAGAGCTGGCTGGCAGCAACTAATGTCGATCCCATGAAGTGGCTCGCCCCTGTGATGCAGGGCTGGCCGGATCTGCCGTGAAAGGTTCGTGACTGAGTTTGCCACTCGCCCGTATTTTCCGACTGAAAAGTGCATCAGCCTTTGCTGCAAGTCGCGAACAAGTATCCCCTGTGAATCGAAAGCGTTCTTGCCTTTCGGCAAGCCCAGCAAGCTTGCTCGGGCAGCTTCGCCGTCAATGCCGAGTTGGTACTGCACACGCTGCAGATGACGATGGACTGGTCGCATTCGCGATCGCTGGATTATCGCCCGTTCGGTATGAAACCTTTCAAGAGCTCTGATCAATCGCTTATCGGTGGCATCGACTCGGATGTGATGATTCCCTCGATACTGGTCCCCCAACCAATAGCTGTAGGGCTGATCGCCAACCGCGTAGTGGTCCCGGCAAATGACACCACCTTCGATCAGGCAATCAATGACCGCCTTGTAGTTGTCGGAATTCATGATCCGCTTCAGGTACTTGCCCATCAGTGGAACCCGGCCACGATGATCAGTGTCGCCGTAAGCGAGTTTTCGTTGAATCAATCCAACCAGGTAGCGGGCGTCGTCAGCGCGCCGATGCAGAGCAGTTGGCAGGATGGCAAACGGATCAAAATCACATGGAAGAATGAATGGTCGCGGTTGATAGCCCCGCGAGCGGTGCGATACTGACACAGCTTAATCTCCGAACCCGCTCGCCCCTCGTCGCCAAACTTGGGTGGGCGGGTTTTGTTATTGGTGGCTCCCTCGGAATAGACGCATCGCCCGGCTCAATCCTGGCGATGGGATCAATTGTGAAAGCTACGCAGCTAGGGTCTCGCCCAGCACGACAAACGGCGAGTTCAACGCTTGGTTGCTCCAGGCGTCAGGAGCGTCTTCGATGGCCTCTGCGGCTTCGTCCGCGTCGATACAATCGATTAATTGGGTGTCGTCGCCAGACACAAGAAGCAACCGATATCCGCGGCCGTCTTCAATCGGCCCAACTGCGGTCATGCAAGCCCGCCCGGTATCACCGAGGTATCGCTGGCAAAGAAACTCACCAAATCCCAGGCCAGCAATTGCCTCGCGCAACGTCAACTCTTGCGACGGTCCAGTGGTGTCCAAGTTGGACACTGAATCACTCGCTGCTTCCCGGCTACGAAGATTGAGAACCGTCTGAGGTGAACACCGAACGCGGCGCGCAATCTCCCTTGCCGAAAGATCGGGCCACGCGTGGGAAGCTAGCCGGATCGCTCGTTGGGTATCCTCGCGGCTTCGACGCAGGCCGTGGCTAGAGTTGGCAGCAACCGCTGCGAGAACCGCGTCCTCTTCCGTTCCAGGATGCTCATTCGCAAGGATTGTCTCGTACCCAAGACGATTTGCGACTTCGTACCGATGGTGTCCGTCAATCAGATATCCGCCGACCATCTGAACGGGCGGAAACGGCCACGGGTTGCCATCGTCTGACGCGTCAGCCGCCACTCGCAAGTAGTCCGCCACGGTTGCTTCGTCGATCGCTGTACGAGCTTGCAGAGTGTCATCGATCAACACGCGAGACAGAAGAACCTCGTGTGAGGCTGTATCGCGGGGCGCGTCCGCGATAACTCGGTCGTCTCGATTCAAGCTGCTCGCTGAATCTTCGCCTCGCTCCAGGTTGCTGTCCTGGCCGGGGCTTTTTTCGTTTACGGCTTCGGCTGTTTCCTTCGTTTGCATCGCAAACCATCCTTTCGATTGAGGTGTCTTTGGGTCATTGCTTCACACGTGAAAGGGGGAACTTCGGTGAATTGGAAATATGCCACCGTGGCACATCATTGATCGGTTGTCGTCGCGGTGAGGCTACCTGCGGTTGTAGAATCTCGGAGTGGCTCCAGGCGGTAGCGGTGGGTTGCTCGGTCCGATGCGGGGGTTAACGCCGAGGGCATCTCCGAGCGTCTGGTGAAACCGCATGTTGCGTTCGTGACCAGGGGCGAAGCCAAACGCACTGCCAAGCGAACCGAATAACTGTCCAATCGATCCAGGAGCGTTCTCGCTGATCTGGTGAAGCGTGTTGATGCTCACGCCAAGATTCGCAGCCTCGGCGACCAGAGCATCGCCCTCGAGGCCTTGCGCTTGCAATTCGCGGACGATGTTCTCGGCATGAGCGAAATCAACCGACCCGTCGTCGCCTGGGCGAACAGGCTTCAATGGAGGCTGCGAGCTATCCCCAGCGACCGGGGCCGGTTGTTCGGATCCATTCATCCGGTCGAACAACGCCGAGGCCTGATCCTCCATGCCAGGGACGTCAGACGCCGCGGTAAACAAGTCCATGTCGTTCTGGAATTGACGGTTCGCTGGATCGCCAATCGCGTTCGCTTCCGCCTGCGCCCGGGCAGCGTTCGCCTCGGCCGTCATTCGATCGACTTCCAACTGACCGGTCCCCAACGCCTCCTGCAAGCCAAGCTCCCGCTCTCGCAACCCCTGAGATGCCACCGTGGCAGTCCTGTCTGACTGCAATCGCTGTCGTCCTTGGAGAGCTTCATTAAGGGAGTTAACCGCGCCGAACGCCAACGTCGGATCTCGCCGCATCGCTTCCAGGGCAATCGGGTTCTGGAACGCATTGATCACAGGCGTCTGGTTCTGGAGAGCAAGGGCGGCTTGCTTCTGTTGAGCGAGCTGCTCTTGCCTCATCGCCCGGGCGTTTGCTCGGCGATCCGCCCGGCTCTCCCGATACGCTTCGAACTTGGCTCGGTCCCCAGCGTTGCTGGCGGATGGGAACAATTCCGAAAGTGTGCGAGAACCGTCCACTGACCGCATGATCGGCTCCTCGCCGGCGGGGACAAACGAGTCTCGCTGAACCTGTCCGAACCGTGGCATCTGGTGGTTCGCATGGCGGGCCGCATAGGCCGCATCGATCGCTCCCTGATCTCCCATTGAGGGGCCGGGAGTCGAGACGCCGCGACGTGTCGTGATGTTGTACTGATCGGTGTGACCAAATTGGTTTGCTACCGGCATGATCGACGCCTGACCAGCAGGCCCCACACCCGCCGATTGCGCGAGCAAACTTGGCCCCGCCTGATGCTGTAGATTGCTGTAGTCGTTGAGCGTTTGAACTGGCGGCGAAACCTGCCCAAATGCGGGCGATGCAAGGCGAGCTTGAGTTTGCTGAAGGGACGCCTGTGTGTTGGCCCGTCTCTGAGCCGTTGCCTGACGCAGTGGGCTGGCTTGCACTTGCGATTCCAGAGGATTGGCTGCAATTTGGTCTGCTAGCCTGCCAGCGGCGTTTGCTTTTCTCCCGTTCAGGGCTCTTTGCAGAGGGCTTGGAGTTTTCGCAGCCTGCTGTTGCTGCGCGTTCACTTGCTGATTAAGTCGAGCAAGCCCAACCCGCTGGGTCGCACGATTTTGGGAATCAAGTTGTGTGTTCATTCCGCCTGTTCTCTGGTGGAAACGTAGTAGGGAATTTGCCCGCCGCTAAATCGTTGAGCAATGCATCGAGTCGCTTTCGGGCATCGCTGGACTCGAGACTCACACCGCGTTGAGATTCTTCGTGCCAGGAATGAAATGCATCTCCAGCGATCGAGAAAATTCGCATTAGCTCCATCGCTTCCTGATCATCATTGACTGATGCTTGAGGCTGGGATGTCGCGGCTATCATCAAACACCCTCCCGCTCAAGGGCGTGTTGCGCGCGTCGGATGTCGCGTTGACGCTTAGCGGGAGAACGTCGAGTGCTTCCCGCAGGTGGACGGGATGCCGCTTTGGTACACTCATCCATGTATTCCCTGACAGCCGACACTGTTGTCAATCGCGTTCCCCCGATGACACAAAACGCCAGGGCTGGCCCCTTTGGTGGATGCATCCATCTCCAATATGTCGAGCTATTCCAGGTTCGCCCCGTAACTTTTTCTACCGCATCTCCGATCGGCATCATCTTTTCTGCGTTAGCCATGATTTGATTTTCAACCTATTGGTTTCCGGTGCTGACTACACCAACATCATGGGCATCTACGCAAAAGATACAATACTTGCAATGCCGAAAAGAAGGAGTTTTTCTTTATAGGAAATAACGGCATGACAACGTGTCATATCTCTATGCTTGCGTAGAGATTGTCGACGCGTGCAACCAAAAGAAGCGGACGGATTTAAACGGCCAAACCGTCCTGAGATTGATAGGGCAACTCAATCGAATGATGTTCTGGGAACACGTCTCCAGAACTCCCCAAACGCAAAATTGTTGAGCGTTCCCGATGGGTAATGTAAATACAGCATCGCGAGCCAGGGGGCCGAACCGGGGCGTACCCCACCCCCAACTTTTGTTCTGTGTGCCACGGTGGCATATGTGAAAGAGTGCGAACGAATCATTGAACTGATCGCCCGCCGCCCTGCGTCTATGACACCTCCCGTCTTGCGAGTTCTTCCCTGATGACATCGAGCTTGTCGTATCGCTCCATCGTACTAGTCCCGTCCTGGCAACCGGCCAGCGATCCAGCGGCCTGCCGTAGTTCATCATTCGACAAACCCTGACACTCTGCACGGAAGGCACGTTGCACCTGACGACGAACAGTACCGCGATGCTTGCAGGCCAAACGCTCTGCACTTTCGGCCGCCATCTCGAACACGTGGTAGGCTCCAAGATGATCTGGCTCACACACCAACAGGCTACCGAGTTCATCCAGGCAGGCATGCACACGTTCGGCCATCGCCAGTCGCTCGACAGCAGTCTCACACCCGTTCTCAATCGCGAACTGAACCGCTTCGCTCAATGACCACGGATCTGATCTGGGCCCATCACCGGAAAGACGGTCCTGGAACGAATCAAGTGTTCGTTCCTCCGCGCACGAATAGCAGAGGTGAAGCTGCCACTGCTCATAGAACATGGTCCCATCTAAGCGATTGCGTGAGAAACCATGGCAACTCTGACAAATCACATCGAAGCATTGGTCATCGTATCCTCTAACCGTCATTTCAAGCCTCTGCACCGTGCTGCCAGAATGAAGTAGGGACGCCCAGTTCAGCACGACACCGAGAGACCACCAACCAACGTCACCGAGCTTGATGACGTTTTGAACTTAGCTTGATTTCTTGAGGCTTCTTCGCTGCCGTCCAGATCGCGTTGAAGCGAACCAGAGCACACCGTAGGCAGAGCCATTCCTTCCACGCCACATGCAACCTTGCCCGATTTACACCACATGAAATGCACGGTTGCGGTTTCTGTTGCGGCTCCATCTCAACCGACCCGCCGTGCTGCTTCGATGGCTTTCTGACGATCTGCTTCCGCGTAAACCTTGGTCACTTCAACATCGCTGTGGCCAAGGAGAATGCTTGCCACTTCAATGCCTTCGGCCCGGCGTATCTGGGTCCCGAACGAGTGACGCAACTGGTTTGGATTCCAGCGGTGTTTAGACTGCCAAGCCTTGAGTTGATCGGATTGCTCGCTGGTTAATCTTCTCCACCGTGCACGATCGCTTTCACCTTCTTGCCGCCCCAGCGGTGCCGGTGCCGGAAACGCCTTGTCGCATCCAGCATGGATTGCTTTGCGGTAGCTGTCCTTGTCGTAGAACTCCCTCGGTGATCGCTTTGGCCTCGCCTTCCGGTTGGTCCCGGTTCGGTTGCCACAACTCAATGGCGTCTTGCGAGCTTCCGTCGCGGTTTCCCTGCGTTTCCGCTCTGAATCGACTGGGCGAAAGCAGTGCTGATCAGCCGACCGCAATAGATAAGGCGTCAGAATCGCCTGCCCTTTGGGCCCAACGTAGAGAGTCCTGGTTTTCCCGTGGTGCTCTGTTTTATGCTCCTCCAGATGTATCTCCCAGACCTCACCGCTTCTGTCGACCATGTTGGGTTTGATCTTGCAGACTTCTCCAGGCCGGCAACCAACGACCGACTGAAACCGGATCATGTCGGCCACGATGTCACCCACAAATGGCAACGTCGCCTCCACAATGTCCAGCTCAACTGGTTTGATGCCGGGATTGTCCGGTGCGGTGGTCCGGCGTTTCTTGAGCCGCTCAATCATCCCGAGAGCTTGCGGAACTGACGGGGCGATCAGTTCCCGCGAAGCAGCCCACTTGAAAATCCTCACCAGTCGATCGGTGGATTCGTTGATGTAGCCTCTCGTGAGACCTTCATCGACCATCGCCTGCCGAACCGCTTCGAATTGCCGATAGCCGAAGTCGCTCGCCTCTGTGTCTCGGTACCGCCTGTTGGCTCTCCTAATGATCAACTTGGCCTTGGTGAACTCGGTCGCCTGCTTACCGTAGTTTTTTTTGGCCCAGCCCAGATAGGCCGCGAACACCTCGCAGAGCCTGAGGTCGCCTCTCGCATCCGCTGAGATGACGACGCCACCGGTGGCGATGAACTCGCCGACGAGACGGTTGTATTCGGCTCTAGATTCCCTGGAGCCGTAGGCACCAAGATAGAAAGTGTTGCCGCCGAGACGGACACGAGCTTGGCCGGAAGAATGCTTTGAGTACTTCGGAATCTTCATCGAAAGGGTCTCCGATCGAAGTGTTTTGGACAGTCTGTCCAAAATCACTCGTAGGAAAACGCCGTTCCGAGCTCCAGTCTCAGGGCAGTTTAATATCGTTATTCGCGGTGTTTCTGCGAGTCGGGATGACAAGATTCGAACTTGCGACCTCTGCACCCCCAGTGCAGCGCTCTAACCAGGCTGAGCCACATCCCGTCGAAAACCGTGGGGTGCGAGACCTCGTCGCTTTCGAACCGCAAACTCTACCGAAACACTCGCCGGTTCGCTAGGGTATTCGGTTCGTGGGAGTGCCGGTTTTTTGGCGGCCCGTTTTGTCCGGGTTTTGTTGGTGATGGAGTCGTGCAATGAGTGTTTCGGAGCAACCTGGCGTGGTGAGGCGTTCGCACGGTCCGCCCCGGCAGAAGGATCCTGAAAACCACTCAGCCGCGAATCCGTCCAAGGTTCAGTCGCGATCATCGCGGTCGAAGTCAGGACTGCGTCGCTGGTGGCCGCTGTTGGTGATCGGCATGGTGGTTGGTGGAGCGGTAGCTTTCTATCGGTCGACCAACCGAGGTTTGGATCGCCCACTGGAGTTGACGGTCCGGCCGATTCCAGCAATTTATTCAGCCGACCGTGCGATGGGGTATCTGCAGACGTTGTGCGACTTTGGTCCTCGGCCCACCGGCAGCGAGGCGTTCGTGAAGCAGCAGCAGTACTTGTCGGTATTCTTTGAAGAGAATGGCGCCGAGGTGCGTTTGCAGAACGAAACGATCCGGCATCCTGAAACGGGCGAGCCGGTCGTGATGTCGAACTTGATTGCGTCTTGGTTTCCGAACCGAGCGAATCGATTTCTGTTGTGTGCCCACTACGACACCCGGCCGTATCCCGATCGTGATCGGAACGACCCTCGTGGAATTTTCTTAGGAGCGAACGATGGCGCTAGCGGGGTGGCGGCGTGGATGGAGATGAGCCATCAGTTTTCTGCATTGCCGGATGACGTTGGTGTGGACGTGGTGTTGTTTGACGCTGAGGAATTCATCTTCGACGAAAGCCGTGACGAGTTCTTTCTAGGGTCAACGTTCTTCGCACAGCAGTACCGGCTTTCGCCACCGCCGGTTCCATACCAAGCTGGGATCTTGTTGGACATGGTTGGTGATCGCGAGTTGCAGTTGTTGTATGAACGCAATAGTTTGCGGTACGCACGTGACGTGACGCGATCGATTTGGGCGACGGCTAAGAAGTTGGGCGTGCGAGCGTTTGTGCCGCGTACTCGGATGCAGGAGATTCGGGACGACCATTTGCCACTGAATCAAATCGCTGGCATTCCGACGACGGATTTGATCGACTTTGATTATCCGCGGCCAGGGTTTCGTGCACCTCAGTATTGGCACACCACCCAGGACATTCCTGAGAATTGCAGCGGAGCCAGTTTGGCGGCGGTAACTTGGGTGGTCCACCAGTGGCTGGTCGAGCAGTCGGGAAACTAGTGTTTTGCTATTGAGGAACCAGTGATGTTTGCAGGCGGCTTGATTTTGTCGATCACGTTGATGGCATTTTCAGTTTGGCTTTTTCGATCCGAACGTATGGGATGGCCTGACGATGAACTCAACGAGCCGATTGATCAGTTGTACCGCAGTCGTCGCAGGCGGGCCCGGCGAGCTGTTAATGCTTTGTTCTTTCTTTGCGGTGTACTGATTCTAGTCGCGACGTTGGCCACGCCGGAAAACCGAGACTGGTGGATCGCGGGCTGGATGAGTGCGATGCTGGTGCTGCTGACCATTTTAGTGCTGGCGGGATTTGATATTTTACGAACGTTGCTGCATCACCGCCGGCGTATCGAACGGCTTAGCAAAGAACGCGGCCGACCCGATTCGCACTGACTTTCACCCATGAAGAATGCTTGATGAATATTCAACCGGACCAAGTATCGGTCCGTCAGTTTTATGAAGCGATGGTAGCCACCATCACTCCGCGTCCGATTGCCTGGGTGTCGACGGTCAACGCCGCCGGTGTTTGCAACCTCGCACCGTACAGCTTTTTCAACGGCGTCGGTGCTAACCCGCCAACGTTGATGTTTTGTCCAGCTAACAAGGGTGACGGTACCGTGAAAGACACGTTGGCGAACATTCAAGCCAACGGTGAGTTTGTGGTCAATGTCGTGACGGAGTCGTTCGCCGAGGCGATGAAGCAGTCAGCGACGGATGTATCGCCCGACGAGGACGAATTCATCCTGACGGGAACCCAGAAAACACCGTCGGAGCTTGTCAAACCGCCTCGCGTCCGCGACGTGATTGCGTCGATGGAGTGTGAATTGTTGACCGCGATGCAGCTCGGGGTGGGGCCGGGCGGGGCAAATTTGGTCGTCGGGAAAATCCTTTCGATCTATGTCGACGACCGAGTTTTGGACGAAGCCGGCGGTCTGAATCTGGATCAAATTAGGCCGATTGGGCGAATGGGAGGCCCTCGATACACCAAAACCAACGAACAATTCGAGTGAAAAGGCTGTGTAAGGCGGGCCTGGCGATGGGTGCGGATCAGGGAAACTGCGTGGAAATCGACCATGTTGCAGCGATGAGGCGGTAATAGCGGGGCCTATTTGCACAAAAAGTGATGGCCAGTGCGGCATTACTCGCTACAATCAAATTGAAATCATCTGATGTGAATATTTGAATAAGGACGGCACCCATGCGGGACGAGTCTCCACCGCGACTGACAGCATTTCGGACTTCGGTGCCGATTCCGCCGGGAAAGCCCCTGCTGCCGCCAGGTGAGATGTCGATTCCGTCGGATGAGATGTCGGTTCCGAGAGACGGAAATCAGATGGCGTCCGACGACCTAGAGACAGCCAATCGGTCGTCGCAAATGGACCGATCCGTCGGGCCGCAGCCAATTCAGCCTCCTCGATTGTCCGCGTTCTCGCCGTCGACTGAACCGCCGTCGACGGAACCGCCGTTGCAAGACAATGCACCGGATATTGAATTTGAAGAGTTGCAAGCCGACACGCCCAGCCCTGCTAACGGCGGTAAAGCGAGTGAATCAATGGCTGAAGAGATGCCAGCGGATTCAGATGCTGCTGACAACGCGGGAAGCTCACTCGCGGATGAATTGAGCGCGGCGGACACGACCGAGGTTCCGGTGGGTGCCGCACCGGTTGAGTCTGGCAGTCGACATCCGTTGCTGCAAAGCCTGACGCTTTTGTTATCGATGTTGATCATGTTGGCAGTGGCTCGTTTTAGCGTTCCTAGTATTGTCGAAGAGATCCGGTACGCATGGCATCGTGGTGAGTTACGAGCGGAATACGAGACCGGTTCGGATGGCTTGAAGAATGTGTCATTGGACTCGATCAATCGCGCCTATCAAATGGTCACTTCGGCGGTTGGGCCCAGCGTGGTTCACATCGACGTGCAGCGAAAAGCGACGGAGCAAGAAAAGGAAGTGCACCGTATGCTCAGCAGCGATCTATTTTCTCTATCCGATCAAGGCAGTGGCGTGGTCGTTGGCGAGGAAGGTTACATTCTGACCAATCGTCATGTGATCATCGATGGCGAGTCGATTTCGGTGACTTTGTCGGACGGTCGGCGCCGACCTGCCTTGGTGGTTGGCACCGATCCGCTGACCGATTTGGCCGTCTTGAAGATCGAAGCAAGTCAGTTGTTGCCGATTACTTGGGGTGACAGTGACGCGTTGCGAGTTGGGTCGCCAGTATGGGCGGTCGGCAGTCCGTTTGGGCTGGATCGCACAGTGACATTTGGAATTCTAAGCGGCAAGCACCGGATGGTGCGTGCAGGCGAACGCAATGGCTCGAGTGGTCGCTATCAAGATTTCATGCAAAGTGATGTAGCCGTGAACCCAGGAAACAGTGGCGGCCCATTGGTTGATGCGCGGGGCACCTTGGTGGGAATCAATACTGCGATCGTTGGCGATACTTACCAGGGTGTTAGCTTTTCGATCCCGAGTAATTTGTCCAAGCAAATCTATGAGCGGATCTTGAAAACCGGCCGTGTGCAGCGTGGTTATCTTGGCGTCAGTCTGGAAGAGGTTCCCGATGAAATGCTGATCGGTGATAACACTCGTATGCGAGGTGCGTTGGTTTTGGGGGTTGCCCGAAGTAATTCCCCGGCGGGTGATGCTGGGGTTCAAGCCGGTGATATTATCCGTCGTGCGAATGGCGAAGAGGTCACCGATGTTGGCCATTTGATGCGAATCGTCGGCAACGCAAATGCCGGTGCTGTAGTGGATCTCGTCATTCGGCGTGACGGAGACGAGCAAGAGTTGAGGGTCACGTTGGGCAACCGCCCAGTTGAGCTTGACCAACAATAGGCTTGATTCACAAGCTAGCTTAGCAAGAACGGCTTCCGCCAACTAAATGGCGGGAGCTTGGTTTGATTCAGCTAGGCCGCATAACCGGTGCAACCGGTAGGGTGCTGCGTTGGCATGAAAGCCCCGACGCCGGCAGGTCTTCTTTACACCGCTTGGCGAGTGTTTGTGACGCACGTTTGAAGTGAAATCATTCCACACTCGTGCTTGGCACGGGTGGCTCACTTTCAACGCTCTGCCGCTTTGCCATGATCCCGACTCAAGCTGATCCGTTCGCGAACCCTGTGGCCGTCAACGACGATTGTCCCGCTACCGTGCGAATGTTGGTCAAGCCCGCCGCTGACGGTTCAGTTAACGACGTGGTAGGCGAGTCGGTGAAGACTCTGCGGGTGTTGCATGTTGTCAACGGAGAGCATTTCTCGGGCGCAGAACGGGTTCAGTCACACTTGGGACGTTGTCTGCCTAACAACCAGGTCATCGCCGATTTTGCATGCGTGAAGCCAGGTCGGTTTGCTGAGATGCTGGAGCAGCGTGACCAGGCCAAATCGGATCGGCAGGAGGCTGGCAACGCTCTCGACACGGATACCGAGTTCTGGGGCAAGTGCCAACGCTTGCCAATGCGTGGGCGAGCGGATCTGTTTGCGGTAAAGCGACTCGCCGATGTGGTCACTGACGGTGGTTACGAAATCATGCACGCACACACGCCTCGTACAGCCATGTTGGCGGCGATGGCATCTTGGAAGACAGGTGTGCCGTGGATCTATCATGTTCATAGTCCGGCTTCCCGCGATTGCGAACGTATGCTGAGCAATCGCATCAATGCCTGGATCGAACGCAAGTCGCTGTCAAATTGTTCGCATCTAATTTGCGTGTCCAATAGCCTTCGGGAAGACCTGATTCGACAGGGATTCGCACCGGAGAAAATCACTGTCGTTCACAACGGGGTGCCCGCGGTTCGGCCTGCTCGCGAGCGATGGCCCGTTGTTGGGGAGCCGTGGACGATTGGGATGATTGCGTTAATGCGAAACCGGAAGGGACTCGAAGTGGTCCTGGATGCACTTTCTGAATTGCGGCAGCGTGATCTAAAGGTCGTGCTGCGATGCATTGGCCCATTTGAAACTGAAGCGTATCGCCAAAAGATCGAAGAGCAAATTCACGAACTTGGGATCAGTGATCAGATTGAGTGGGTTGGGTTCACCGATGACGTGCCGAGCGAATTGGCTCGATTGGACGCGATGGTGTTGCCGAGCCTGTTCGGCGAAGGGTTGCCCATGGTTGTCCTGGAGGCAATGGCAGCCGCCGTTCCTGTGATCGCGACCCGAGTTGAGGGGACGCCCGAAGCAATCACGCATGGGGCCGAAGGCTTGCTTGCGGAACCTCGTGATTCGGTCTCACTTGCCGATCAAATTCAGTCGCTCGTTACGGGAGCTTACGACTGGGAAACCATGGCTGAAGCCGCAGCGAGTCGACACGCTGAAAGCTTCAGCGATCATGCGATGGCCAAGCAAACGGCGGAAGTCTACCGCCACGTTGTTGATGCATCGGCACGCGTTTGATTCGCTGGAACTGTTCGTTGAGGGATATTTGGTTTCGCTGAGTGACCATCGAGCAGCATGGCAACTGCATCACGTTTGAATTCTTCTGTATAGGTACGTCGTTCAGGATTGGCTGAAGGCTTGGTCTTTCGTGGTACGTGGGGTTCCTTGAGTTCCTTTCAGTTTAAGGACTCACGTGGCCCCCAAAACCCAGGCCACCTCACCCCGTTAATAACAACAGCCAACTAGAGACTTGCCCTCCCCCTCGCTTCGCTCGACCCCTCCCAGGGGGCGGGGTTTGTCATGAAGCGTGTTTGGCTGGGATATCGTGGTGTCCAAACCTCTCCCGGCGAAGCGGGGAGAGATCGAGCAGAGCCGTTCAGGCGAATGTGAGGGTGAGGGCTCAGCACTGAATCCCCGTTAATAACAACAGCTTCCTAGAGACTTGCCCTCCCCCTCGCTTCGCTCGACCCCTCCCAGGGGGCGGGGTTTGTCATGAAGCGTGTTTGGCTGGGATATCGTGGTGTCCAAACCTCTCCCGGCGAAGCGGGGTGAGGTCGAGCAGAGCCGTTCAGGCGAATGTGAGGGTGAGGGCTCAGCATGGGATCCCTGCCAATAACAGCAGCTTCTTAGAGACTCGCCCTCCTCCTCGCTTCGCTCGGCTGCTTCCAAGGGGCGGGGTTTCTTGAGTGGCGCATTCCGACCGGAAGCTCAGTCCACTTCACCATGTCTACTGTTGTTGAGTACTGATGCTGGTCTTATTGCAGGTTAGTGACGCCGTTGGTCCGTCTGGTCCATCGGGATGGGCGCTTCGGCAGGCTGGAGCCTGCTACGAGAGTCTGCTATCTCAACACGTCTTAGGGTTCAGCAGATCTATCAAGCGTTATAGCCTTTGCAGGCCTTCGGCCATGGAGACCACGGGCCGGTAACCAAGGCGTTCTTTTGCGGCGGTGATGTCGAAGTAGTGATCTTTGGCCAATTGAGCGGCAACGAATCGAGTCATGGGTGGCTCGCTGGAGCGGCCAGTCATTCGGTAAGCGGTTTCCAGTGTTGCGCCGATCGCGTAGGCGGCTGAGTAGGAAATTCGCCGTTTAGGCGGTGGAGCGTTGAACCGCTGGCACAGTTTGGAAATCCACTCCCAGCAATCGACCGGTTCGTCTTGAGTGATGAAATAGGTGCGTCCAGCGGAGTTTTCGGGACGGGAGCCGAGGGCATCTGCGGCCGCCAAGTGAGCCACCGCTGCGTTGGTCACATGCACGGTGTCGATGCAGTTGGTGCCGTCGCCGATGATCCGTAAGCGACCTGATCTGGCTCGCTTAAGTACGCGAGGTAAAAGGTGCGGGTCTCCATTGCCCCAGATCAGATGCGGACGCAAGGATAGTGTTCGTAAACCGCCAGGCGTGTCCGCGGCGATGACCTCTTGTTCGGCGATGGCTTTGGTGTGCGGGTAGTGGCACATCCAGCGACTGGGATACGGTGCGGATTCATCGATCCCGCATTGGTGTTCGCCGTCGAAGGTCACACTCGGACTGCTTGTGTAAATGCACCGAGTTACACCGGAGTCTTGGCATGCCGCGATGACATTTCGAGTCGCGATGACATTGTTTTGGAAAAAGTGTTTCCAAGGGCCCCAGACGCCTGCGACGGCGGCGGTGTGGATTACGCAGTCGACATCCGCGACGGCGCGATCGACGTAGGCTTGATCGGTGAGGTCGCCGCGATGGTGGGTCATTCCCGTTTGAACCAGCGACGGGACTTCGCGTCGCGACAGACCGACGACATCATCGCCCCGGTCGATCAACTGACGAACTATTTCACTTCCTAGGAAACCGCTGCATCCCGTCACCAGCACTCGCATTGCTTATTTTCCGTTGGACGTAGTTGCTGGGGCGGGTTGGAGTTCTGTTTCAATTTCGGGTTTGGCTTGCGGCGTTTCAGCGGGGAAGCGTTTGAGCACTCGCCAAAGCACGATCATCGCAATCGCCAGCAGGAACGACCCGAACACGAAGGGGGCACCGGCGAACGGTTTACCCGCGTAACGCAGCGGCGATTCTTCGTGAGTGAAGTAGCTGAACAAGCCGGCCGTGAAAATCAGCGGGGCCATGATGTTGGTCAGGCTTAACAACGAGGTCAACGCGCCTTGGACTTTGCCCTGCTCGCTGCTGGTGACCGTTCCACTGACAAGGCTTTGAATCGCGGGGCCAGCCAATCCGCTAAGCGAACCAAAGACCACGATGCAAGGGATCATCCAGCCCTTTGTCGCAAGGCCGTATGCCATGAAGGCAATGCAAGCGACGCCGGTCGCCATGATTGCGGTTTGGCGTTCACCAAAACGGCGGATGACGGGGCGAACCAAGCCGCCTTGCACGATCATCGCCATCAAGCCAACTAAAGCGAGTGTCAGTCCGTTGGTCATTTCGTCCCAGCCGAACCGGAATCCCATCGAGAGCACCCAGACGTTTTCAAGACCTCGCTGGGCGAGCGAACTGAAGACGAACGCGACGGCCAAGCCGGCAACCATTGGATAGGCTCGTAAGCGGGCCAGGGTGCCAAATGGGTTCATCGCCGACAATGAAATCGAGCTGCGTTGTTCCACCGGCAACGATTCAGGCAGGATGAAGAAGCCGTACAGCCAATTCACCAGCGACAATCCGGCGGCAACGAAGAACGGCAATTGCAGTGAATAGCCGCCCAGTAGGCCACCCAACGCTGGCCCGATGATAAAACCGAGGCCGAACATGACGCCGACCAAGCCAAAATTCCTGGCCCGGTTTTCGTCGTTCGAGACGTCGGCGATGTAGGCGTTGGCCGTCGAGAAGCTGGCACCCATGACGCCGGCGATGAAGCGGCCGACAAACAACCAGGCAATCGACGTCGCCAGACCGGTGATGATGAAGTCCACGCCAAGGCCAAATAGCGAAGCCAGGATGACGGGGCGGCGTCCGAATCGGTCTGATAACGCACCCAGCACAGGGGCACAGAAAAATTGCATCATCGAATAGGTGGCGCCGATGATGCCGACATACCAACCTGCCATCGCGGTGTCACCGCCAGCGAACTGTTTGACCAGTTCCGGTAACACGGGGATGATGATCCCAATGGCAAGGATGTCGATCAACAGCGTCAGAAGGATGAAGGCCATCGCCGCTTTGCGTTGCTGATGCGGTGGCGTTTTCAAGACACTGGACTCGATCAATGAGGTGGGAGGGAAGGCGTTGGGGAGCGTTGCGGCGAGGGGCGGAGGTTCCGGGACGCCGAGTCGCTGAGCTTGAGTCAGATTGCACTTGTCCCGGAATTCGCCGGTTGAGAAGCGTTTTACCGAAAGCCGGTGACCTGACGCAGCGGGACAGATTAAGTGGCGAGGCCGATTTCGTCGAGGACGGCACGGTTGCGATTGCGGTAGACGCGATCTAGCACACTTGCTCTAGCGGACGTGCTCTAGCGGACGTGGGGCCGAGGGCCGAGGGCCGAAATCGCAGAAACGCGTTGGTTGCCCCGAAAACAGAACAGACACGCTTTCACGCCCGTGTTCCAAACCAGCCAAAGCGGTTCGGGAACGCAGTTCAGTTGTCACCGTTTGATTCGGTCGCTTGTTTGTTGTCGGCTGGGAACCGTTAGGACGTGGGCACGTTCATGAAGTCGGTGGAAATATCGAGATCTTCGAGCAACAAGCGGGAGCTGATTCGGCTGGATTCATAGATCACTGGCAAGCCGCTTCCAGGATGGGTGCCGCCGCCGACTAGATAGACCCCATCAAGTTCTTCGAAACGATTGTTGGGGCGTCGGTGCAGCATTTGGCCGAGGTTGTGGGCGAGGTTGAACGTGGCACCTTTGTAAATCGCATAGCCTTTCTGCCAGTCATCGGGCGTGATCCGGTGTTCGACTTTGATGCGTTCGCGAACGTCACCCAGGCCAATCGCCGCAAGTTGGTCGAGTGTCTTTTCGCGAAACGCATCCGCCTCGACGGACCAATCGACGTTTTCATGTTGGTGCGTGACCGGCACGAGGATGTACAGCGTCGAACAGCCGGGCGGGGCGAGCGTGGGGTCCGTGACGCCCGCGTTCTGTACGTAGATCGACGGGTCTTCGCTAAGCACGTGGTCGGTTTCGATGTCACGCAAGTTTTGGTCGTAGTTCTCGCTGATGTGAATGCTGTGGTGAGGCAAGTCCTCATAGAGTCCTTCAATGCCGAGGTATAGCATGAACGTGCTGCACGAGAACTTCTTTTTGGCCAGTTCCTTGTCCGTCCATCGACGCCGCAAATCGTCGGGGACCATCTTGGACATCCAGTCGGCGAAGTCCGCGTTGATGACAAACGCGTCTGCAGCATATCGGTCTTGAGCCGTTCGCAGAGCGGTCAGACGGTTGCCTTCCAGTTCGATGGACTCGACCGGTTCGTTCAGCCGAATCTTGACGCCCATCTCTTCGGCGATTTCGGCCATCCGTTCGCTGACTCGGCAACAGCCACCAATCGGATGGAACACGCCGTACTCGTATTCCAGGAATGACAAGATGCTAAACAAGCTAGGGCAATTGAATGGCGACATCCCGAGGTACTTCGCTTGGAACGCGAACGCGATCACCAGTCGTGGATCGCTGAAATAACGCTCCAGTTCTTGGCCGAGGCTGCGGAAAGGATGCAGTTTGCTGGCGGCGCCTAAGACGGCACGGCGAAGCAGGTCGAGTGGCGAGCTGAAAGGGGATTCCAGGATCGGTCGGAACTTCTGCAGCTTGACGCGATTGTCGTCCATGTATTTGCGAAGTTGGCCCACGTCGGCAGGCGCGAACTGGGCGACCTGGCGATCCATCTCGTCCATGTCGGGGGAGCAATCCAGTTGCCCGCCTCCACCGAAGGTCAAACGATATTGCGGGTCGAGTCGCTCCATCGGGACCTCTTCCATCAGGTCCCGGCCCGTTGACGCGAATATCTCGCTGAGCACGCGCGGGTACAGAAAGAAAGTAGGGCCGGAGTCGAAACGGAAGCCATCGATTTCAATCGCCGATGTTCGGCCGCCGACTTGTCCGCGTCGTTCGAGCACGGTCACGTCGCAGCCCGCCTGGGCGAGTTGCATTGCGGTCGCGAGTCCACCGGGGCCTGCACCTACGATCGTGACAGTCTTGTTCTTCATGTTTCAGTTCTCGATGACAGCGTCTTCGTGACGCTCCGTTGGCATGACCGTGATGAGGTTGGGCACCGGCAATTCGCTCGATTACGAATCCGGCTGGTGCTTCGGAAGCAATTGATTTTTAGGTAGTGGGCGAGGCGACGAGTCTCGTAGGCTTGCTAACGCAAACAGACTCGTGGGCTTGTCCCTTACGGTTCAGCCCGAATGGAAAGGACTCGTAACCTCGTCCACTGCGGTTGGGGCCGAAGTTAAATGGAGTTGGTGCGTTTGTTTGAATTAGCTGGACTGTAGGACATTTGTCTGGCTTGCACAGTGTTAAGAACTCGCAAAGGTCCAAGAAAGGGGGGCCGGGCGTTACGTTCGGTTCAATCCAGACGAAAGACAGGGGGAAGAATCGTAGGAAGCGTTGGTTCCAAAGGCGGGGGGACGAAATCGGAAGTGGGTTCGGGTAGGTTACGCAAACTGACCTCTCCTGCCTCCACGACTTTTTAGACGAGTGCCTCAGCCCGATGAACGCGATTTCCAAACAACAGCTTTGTGACAAGTGGCAGCCCCAGCACGATGGGCGACTGGTTGCGATGATCGAGGTCGCGATCGCCGCGGGTAACCACACGCTGACCCATTTTCGCACGGATGATCTGGTCGTTGATCGCAAAGGCGACGATTCACCAGTCACAATCGCCGATCGTGAAGCGGAGCAGTTGACCCGCAAGTTGTTGGGTGAGCAGTTCCCAGGCGACACGATCGCGGGCGAAGAATTCGATGAGCAAACCGGAACAAGTGGCTACCGCTGGACGGTTGATCCAATCGATGGCACCAAGTCGTTCATTTGTGGCGTGCCACTTTATTCGACGCTATTGGCGTTGGAACTGGACGGCGAACCACTGGGCGGCGTGATCTTGATTCCTGCGTTGAAGCAAGCGGCTGTCGCGGCGATGGGCCAAGGTTGCTTCTATTCCGATGGATTGAGCCAGTGGTCGCCGGCTCGCGTTTCGGACCGTAGTGAATTGTCCGAAGCCGTGTTCGTGACCAGCGAAGTGAAGACGTTTGCGGAACGGAATGATGCCGAAGCGTATCTTCGGCTGGAATCGGAATGCTTTTTGGCGCGAACGTGGGGTGACGGTTACGGCTATCTGATGGTGGCCACTGGGAAGGCGGACGTGATGGTAGATCCAAAGTGCAATGCTTGGGATGTGGCGGCGATGGTACCGATTTTGACGGAGGCCGGCGGGCGGTTTACCGATTGGAAGGGCACTGCAACGGTTCGCGGCGGCGATGGTGTTGGGACGAACGGGAAGTTGCACGATGCCGTCCTGAAGCTGCTTAAGTAACCCGGCGAGTTTGAAATGTGGTTAATCGCGATTGACGAGGCTGGCTACGGACCCAAGCTAGGGCCGCTGGTCGTAGCGGCGTCGCTATGGCGAAGCGTGGACGCCGAGGAGCTCGATCCTAGCGAGCGGCAATCCGTTGACGCGTTCACTGGCCCCGATCCTTTTTCGGCGATCGCCAAGCCGGTCAAGGTTGGCACGGCTGCGTCGGGAATAGGGCAGATTCGCGTTGACGATTCGAAGCAGATCTTCCGCAGTAAATCCAGCGGTAAGGATGGCGGTTCACTATCAACGCTGCACCGAATTGTCTCGGTCGCCCATCATGCGTGTGGCCGACGCGAAGGCACGCTGACCGAACGACTTTCGACGCTAATTCCGCGAGACCACGACCGCTTGGCCAGCGTTGATTGGCTTGCTTCGATGTTGGAAGCCAAGCGGCTGCCCGCTGCGGTGAACAACGCGTTCACTCCCGCCGATCATTGCATCGCCGCAATCAAGCAGTGGGGCGACTGCCCATGGCGACTGCATGACGTGCAGGCTCGGATGGTTGACGCGGAGGCGTTCAATCGGTTCTGCGAATCGTCGGGGAACAAGAGTGACTTGCTGGGAGAAACCAGCATCGGCTTGGCGGCGGATCTGCTCCGTTCGCTCGACGGTGCCCAAGCTCGCAATGGCGAAGCGTCACGCGGCTTGAAGAAAGCTGACGGCAAGAATGCTCAAAAAGCAGCCAAGGAATCGGTGCAGATCTTTTTCGACCGACATGGAGGCCGTCGGTACTACGCCGGACCGATCCAGCAAACGTTGGGTGAGGCACCCGTGCAGGTGGTTTCGGAATCAGCGCAGCAAAGCGTGTACGAAACCCAGTACCAAGGCCGTGACGTTCGATTGCACTTCACCGTCAAAGGCGACCGGTTCGTTCCAGTCGCACTGAGTTCATTGCATGCAAAATATTTACGCGAAGTTGCGATGAGTTCGTTGAACGAATACTTCGAATCGCAACTGGCTTCGTCGCCGTTGCCAGATGGACAATCCGAGCCCAAGGGAGGGCAAACTGCAGTCCCAAAATTCGTGCCAACGGCGGGCTATCCAACCGACGCTGAACGATTCCTCAAACTGATCGCTCCGGTGGTTAAGCGTTTGCAGATCCCGGCGGGCAAACTCGTACGCGTTCGGTAGCGGTTTCTGCCGTTGTCAAATAGCGATGCCTATGTAATAGTACCGCGACAGCTTGCCGCTGGGCCGAATTGCCCCGGGCAGGCTTTTTGCGAAACCGACTTTGTTACTTTTTTCACAAAGTCTCGTTTCCTTTCTCATGCTGGTTCTGTCGGTTCCTTCATTCGCTTGTCGTCTTTCCTTAGCTGATTCACGCGTTCATGCCCGCTACTCAAAACCGCTCACGAAGTCACGGAACTACGGTCATCAAGCAGGGCCTGGACCTGCCTATCCTCGGAGCGCCTGAGCAGCGAATCGAAGTTGGGCGAGCCGTCCGATCGGTGGCGTTGCTAGGCGACGATTACGTTGGCATGAAGCCAACGATGTTGGTTGCCGAAGGTGACCGTGTTTCGCTAGGCCAGCCATTATTCGAAGACAAGAAGAATCCCGGCGTGATGTACACGTCGCCAGCAAGCGGCACGGTCGGCAGTGTGATCCGTGGTGCGAAGCGAAAGTTCGAAGCGATCACGATCAACGTGGACGGTGACGACCAAATCACCTTTGATGCCGCTCGCGACCAAGACCCCGTTGCACTGGGCAAGGAAGGCGTCGCTGAGCAACTTGTCAAAAGCGGTTTGTGGACGGCTCTTCGCACTCGTCCTTTCGGGAAGGTGCCCGCGATCGGATCGTCGCCCAGTTCGATCTTCGTCACCGCGACAGACACCAATCCACTGGCCGCTGATCCCGCCGTGGTGATGAGCGAACGAAAAGACCAGTTCGTGCTCGGACTGCAGGCCCTGACGCAACTGACCGAAGGCCCGACCTACTTGTGCAAGGCCGACGGAGCGGAGATTCCTGGTGGCAACGTGCAAGGCGTCGAAGTCGCTGAATTCAGTGGCCCACACCCCGCCGGTTTGCCCGGGACTCATATTCACTTTTTGGATCCTGTCGGCCCGACCAAAACGGTTTGGTACATCGGTTATCAAGATGTGATCGCGATCGGATCGCTGTTTCAAACCGGTCAACTGGATGTTCGCCGCATCGTTTCGCTGGCGGGCCCGAAAGTCAATCAGCCACGTTTGGTTGAAACACGCGTGGGTGCGTGCATCGATGATTTGATCGAAGGCGAAGTCGACACCGAAGTCAAGCTGCGTCCGATCTCCGGTTCGGTGCTTGATGGCCACACCGCGAAAGCCCCGCACAATTACTTGGGTCGGTATCACCAACAAGTTTCGATCATCGAAGAAGGCGACCACCGCGAATTCTTGGGCTGGCAAAAGCCTGGCTTCGATAAGTTTTCGGTTACCCGCATTTTTGCTTCGGCGATGTCCCCATCGCAGAAGTTTGCCTTCACGTCATCCACCGGCGGTTCGGAACGAGCCATGGTGCCGATGGGCACCTACGAAAAGGTGATGCCGCTGGATGTGTTGGCGACGCAGTTGTTGCGATCGTTAATCGTTCGCGACACCGACTCGGCTCAACAACTAGGCGTTTTGGAGCTAGAAGAGGAAGACTTGGCACTGTGCACATTCGTTTGCCCAGGCAAGTACGAATACGGCTCGCTGATTCGCCAAGCTTTGGCAACGATCGAACGCGAAGGTTGATCGAAGCTGAAGTCGATCGTGGCCAGCTCGCCAAGCGATTTTGTTAGACCGACTTGATCAACGTTCCCCACCCCTCATACACGACAGTACTGGCCCGCCACTTTCAACTGGAACCTTGGCGGTAACTTTTTCAAGAGAACCCATTATGAAACCACTGCGTGACGCCTTCGACAGCGTTCACCCTTACTTTGCGAAGGGGGGAATTCTTGAAAAGGCCTACCCCGTTTACGAGTCAATTGACACGTTCCTGTTCACGCCGGGCGAAACCACTACCGGACGCACTCACGTCCGCGACGGAATCGACCTGAAGCGAATGATGATCATGGTCGTCGTGGCTTTGATCCCCGTAACGTTGTTTGGGATGTGGAACACCGGTTACCAAGCGAATCATGCAATCCAGGAAATGACCGCTGCGGGCATGGACGTGGATTTCGATTGGCACCACACCATCCACAACGCGATCGGATTGGGGCATAACCCCGCCAGCTTCGTCGACAATTTTGTGTATGGGGCGATCTTCTTCATACCGATTTACATCGTGTGTATGTTCGTTGGTGGCCATATTGAAATGGTTTTCAGCGTGCTCCGCGGTCACGAGATCAACGAAGGTTTCTTGGTCACTGGGTTGCTGTTCCCGCTCACGTTGCCAGCTTCAATTCCACTTTGGCAGGTCGCTTTAGGCATTGCCTTTGGCGTGATCGTGGCCAAGGAAGTGTTTGGCGGTACTGGGCGTAACTTCTTGAACGTGGCGCTGACTTCGCGAGCGTTTTTGTACTTTGCTTACGCCGGTCAAATCAGTGGCGACAAGGTCTGGACCGCAGTCGACGGTTTCAGTGGTGCGACTGCTCTTGGACAACTCGCCAACGCTGAAGGCGACGCCATCGGCTCGCTGAGCAACGTCCAGTACGCCTGGGGTGCTGAAGGTGCGATTACCTGGACCAGTGCATTCATCGGTACGATTCAAGGTTGTGTGGGTGAAACCAGTGCATTGCTTTGCTTGGTTGGTGCGGCGTTGCTCGTAGCGACCGGAATTGGTTCCTGGCGAATCATGACGGCTGTGATTGTCGGCGTGGCAGGCACCAGCCTTGTATTGAATTTTATCGGCAGCGAAACCAATGCGATGTTCGCCGTCCCGTTCTACTGGCACCTCGTTATTGGCGGTTTGGCCTTCGGTTTGGTCTTCATGGCGACTGACCCGGTCAGTGCTTCGATGACTGAAAAGGGCAAGTGGTTCTACGGCATCCTGATTGGATTCATGACGGTGTTGATCCGAGTGATTAACCCAGCGTTCCCTGAAGGCATCATGTTGGCGATTTTGTTCGGCAACGTGTTCGCTCCTTTGATTGATTACTTCGTCGTCCAAGCCAACATCCGCCGGAGGGTTGCCCGCTATGCCGTCTAAAGATTCCGTATTGGGAACCATCGTCGTCGCGGTGGTTCTATGTATCGTGTGCTCGCTGGCAGTTAGCGCCGCCGCGGTGGCACTGCGTCCTATCCAGGCCGACAACCAACGTCTCGACCAACAGAAAAACATTCTGGACGCGGCTGGCTTGCCGATTAATGAATTCGGGAAGCCTGCTTCCGGTTTGTCGCCTGAAAGCATTGAAGAGCTTTATGGTTGGGTCAGCGAAAAGATGGTTGACCTCGAAACCGGCGAATACAACACCGAAGTCGATCCTGAAAAATACGACTTGGTCGAAGCAACTCAAAACCCTGACACCAGCATCAAGATCACTGGCCCGGAAATCGATCCGGGTGAAGAAGCTCGCCCGAAAACAATGAAGGTCTACTTCGTTCGTCGTCCGGGCCAAGACGAAATTCGTCAGGTCGTGCTTCCGATTTTCGGCAAAGGTTTGTGGGGAACGCTCTACGGCTATTTGGCTCTGAAAAGTGACTTGAAGACGATTCAGGGGATCACCTTTTATCAACATGCCGAAACCCCAGGTCTTGGTGGTGAAGTGGACAATCCCAACTGGAAATCTCAGTGGGAAGGTTTGAAGCTTTACAACGAACAAGGCGAGCCGGCGGCAATGGTTGCTAAGGGCCCAGCCCCAGATTTAGACCCCTACGCCGTGGACGGACTTTCCGGTGCCACGATCACCAGTCGTGGTGTTACCAACCTGGTTCAGTACTGGGCTTCGGACGATGGCTACGGCCCGTTCCTAAGCAAGCTTGCTGACGAAATGTCCGGTGGTACAGCCGACTCAAACAACACGACGGGAGAATAAACGATGGCTAAAAAACCTGTCGACGTTCTTGTCGACCCATTGGTCAACAACAATCCGATCGCATTGCAAATCCTTGGGATTTGTTCGGCACTGGCCGTGACAACCAAGATGGAAACATCCTTGGTGATGGCTTTGGCGGTGATCGCGGTGACCGCATTCAGTAACCTCGCCGTTAGTGCGATTCGGTCGTACATCCCCAGCAGCATCCGGATCATCGTTCAGATGACCGTGATCGCATCGTTGGTGATTGTCGTCGACCAATTTCTGAAGGCGTATTTCTTTGACATCAGTAAGCAACTTTCGGTCTTCGTCGGACTGATCATCACGAACTGTATCGTGATGGGACGGGCGGAAGGTTTTGCGATGAAGAACTCCGCTGGCATGAGCTTCCTGGACGGGATTGGCAACGGTCTTGGCTATGGGTTTGTCTTGCTGGTTGTCGCGTTCTTTCGCGAGCTATTTGGTAACGGTTCGTTATTCGGCGTCACCATTTTGGAACTCAATCGCAACGGCGGCTGGTACAACCCCAACGGGTTGATGCTCTTGCCACCCAGTGCGTTTTTCATCATCGGATTCATGATCTGGATCATCCGACTCAACAAGCCCGAACAAATCGAAGAGGCCTGATCGAATGGATATTCTTGAAGCTCACCTGAGCATTTTCTTTAAGGCGGTATTCGTCGAGAACCTTGCTCTGGCATTCTTTCTCGGTATGTGCACGTTTTTGGCGGTCAGCCAAAACGTCAAAACCGCGATTGGTCTTGGTATCGCGGTTGTGGTGATTGAAACCATCACGGTTCCGGCTAACCAGTTGATCTACAGTTGCTTGCTCAAGAAGGGTGCTCTGACATGGGCCCAGGGCATGATCTCGACATCGACGATTAACTTTGCCGAGGTCGATCTGACCTTCCTCGGGTTCATTAGTTACATCGGTGTGATCGCGGCTTTGGTGCAGATCCTTGAAATGTTCTTGGACCGATTCATCCCATCGCTTTACAACGCTCTTGGGATCTTCCTGCCCCTGATCACTGTGAACTGTGCCATTTTGGGTGCGTCGTTGTTCATGCAAGATCGTAACTACACGTTCCCCGAATCCATCACCTACGGCTTTGGTTGTGGTGTGGGTTGGGCGCTCGCGATCATGGCATTGGCCGGAATTCGCGAGAAGCTGAAATACAGTGACGTGCCACCACCGCTTCGCGGATTGGGAATCACGTTCATTACCGTTGGATTGATGTCGCTGGCATTCATGTCATTCAGCGGTATTCAACTTTAAGAAGAAGCTTTTAACGATTGTTCGTCAGGCAATAGCTCAGATCACCTAACCAACAATTACACCCCGACGCGTCAGCGAGGGACCCATCACTTCCCGTCGCTCAGGTGGCGGGACGTGAATTCGAAACCACCCCACTCTCACACGAGTTTATTCGAGATGCTTTCCTCGTACGCATTGCTTTCTGAAGTCGCTCCTGGCGCTGTTGTCGCTTTGGGTGTCGTCATGTTCACGACGGTCGTGATCGCATTGGTGATGATTATTTTGGCTGCCAAAAAGCAACTTGTTGCGTCGGGGCCGGTCAAGATCATGATCAACCACCAAAAAGAGATCTCGGTCCCCGCCGGTGGCAAGTTGCTCGGTGCTTTGGCCGACGCCGGTGTGTTCGTTTCCAGTGCCTGTGGCGGCGGTGGTACGTGTGCCCAGTGCAAAGTGAAGATCGAAGAGGGTGGCGGTGACTTGCTGCCTACCGAAGAAGGTCACATCAACAAGAAAGAAGCTGCCGAGGGCGAGCGTCTAAGCTGCCAAGTTGCGGTCAAGCAAGACATGGTGGTGGAAGTTCCACCGGAAGCATTCGATACCAAGAAGTGGGAATGCACCGTTCGCAGCAACGACAACGTCGCGACCTTCATCAAGGAGTTCGTGCTTGAGCTTCCCGAAGGCGAAGAGGTCGACTTCCGAGCCGGTGGTTACATTCAAATCGAATGCCCGCCGCACGAAATTGCTTACAAAGATTTCGACATTGCCGAAGAGTATCACCCCGACTGGGATCAGTACAACATTTGGCGTTATGTCTCAAAGGTCGAAGAGCCCGTCGTTCGTGCGTACTCGATGGCCAACTATCCTGGTGAAAAGGGCATTATCATGCTCAACATCCGGGTTGCTTCGCCGCCACCACGTGCTCCCGAGGGAACACCGCCGGGTAAGATGAGCAGCTACATCTTCTCACTAAAGCCAGGTGACAAGGCGACCATCAGCGGTCCTTATGGTGAGTTCTTCATCAAGGATAGCGAAGCGGAAATGGTCTACATCGGCGGTGGTGCTGGGATGGCTCCGCTGCGAAGTCACATCTTTGAATTGTTCAAACGGCAAGAAACCAATCGGAAGGTTAGCTATTGGTACGGTGGTCGATCGCTTCGCGAATTGTTCTACATCGAGCACTTCCGCGAGATCGAAGAGAAGTTCCCGAACTTCAAGTTCAACATCGCGTTGTCCGAACCAGCCCCAGAAGATAACTGGGAAGGCTACGTTGGATTCATCCACCAAGTGTTGTTGGATAACTACTTGAAGTCGCACCCGGCTCCCGAAGACATCGAATACTACATCTGTGGCCCACCGATGATGAACGCAGCCGTGTTCCGCATGTTGGATGACCTGGGTGTCGAGCCTGAGAATATCGCCTACGATGACTTCGGCGGCTGATCCAACGGATGAACAGGATTGAAAATCGCATGACGCGACGTGGTACTTTACCCGTCGCGTTTTTTGTTCTAACCAGCTTGTTGTTGCCGTTGGCTTTCGCGTCGGTTGCATTGGCTGAAGGTTCGCCGGAATCGGCTAGCTTCCGCGGCCCCACGATGGGCACGACCTACATGGTCAAGGTTTCGGATCCGCCCAGTTCCGGCTCATCGCTTAATCAGAAATGGTACGAGCAAACGGCAGCGGCGATTGATCGCGAGTTGCGAAACGTCAACGACCAGATGTCGACGTATTTGAAATCCAGCGAACTGAGCCAGTTCAATGATTCGCAATCAACGGATTGGTTTCCCGTTAGTAAACCCACCGCCCAAACGGTCATGCTGGCTCTCGAAATTGGCGAGAAGTCGGGCGGGTTGTTCGATGTAACAGTCGGGCCATTAGTTGATCGTTGGAGCTTTGGTCCTGGTGAGCGTAAGCAGGACATCCCTAGCGAGGATGAAATTGCTGAAATCCAGTCACGGACCGGCCAGAAGTATCTACACGCGAGACTCGATCCGCCGGCGATCAAGAAGGACATCGCAGACCTTCGTGTTGACCTTTCAGCGATCGCGAAGGGCCATGGTGTCGATCGTCTCGTTCAGCTTTTGAATGAGGCCGGGCTGCCCAATGTTTTTGTCGAAGTGGGCGGTGAAGTTCGTGTAACCGGGGACAAGCTCACATCGGCGGGACGCCAGTCTTGGAAGGTCGGAATTCAAAAGCCGGATGCCAACTTGAATCAATTGGCATTGGCGCATCCGATGCAGGACTCCGCGATGGCAACATCGGGTGACTACCGCAATTACTTCGAGGTCGATGGCAAGCGTTACTCGCACACTTTGAACCCGAAAACCGGCAAGCCGATCGAGCACTCGTTGGCATCGGTGACCGTGATTGCGGAGTCATGTGCGATGGCTGATGGTTGGGCGACGGCATTGAATGTGGCGGGGCTGGATTCCGGAATGCAACTGGCCAAAGATCAGGGACTCGATACTCTATTGATTCATCGATTCAACAACCCCCACGGTGAAGACATGATTGCTTTTAAGGTAGACGGCACGGGTACAATGGCTGAGATCGCCGAACGAATGAACGCGTCGAGTGTCTTCGCTCAAGCGGGCGCGGCGGCCAGCGACGGATCGTTCCTGGAACGAATGATGCCGATTCTGATTTTGACAGCCGCGGGCTTCGGTGCCGTTCTGTTGGCGATGGCGGTCGGCGTGATGTTTGGTGGCAAATCGATCAGCGGAAGTTGTGGCGGACTGAACGCAAAAACGGATGCGGATGGAACGACTCGTTGTTCAATGTGCAGCAATCCGTCGGACGGCTGCAAAGAGCTTCGTGATAAGATCGCTGAAAGCGAGAAGCAAAACGTCTAGCTGGTTGCCTGGTAGGTGGGCGTTGATTCAGCCCGGCTATCGCGGAGGCGACCTTGTCGATGATTGTCGCGTTCACGCAGCGTTGCTAGACTTTTTGCGAGTGCCGTCTTCTAGGAATCAATGTGGCGATAGCGAAATCAAAGAACCGAGTTTACCAGGGCGACTGCGTCAAGCTTTTAGGTGAAGTCGAGGATGGTTCGGTCGATCTGGTCTTTGCCGATCCGCCCTTCAACATCGGCTACGAGTACGATGTCTACGAAGACACCCAGCAATCCGAGGATTACCTGAAATGGTGCCGTCAGTGGATTGACGGAGTCCACCGAGTGCTGAAGCCGTACGGTACGTTTTGGCTAGCTATCGGGGACGAGTACGCAGCGGAATTGAAGATCGAGTCCCAGAAGGCTGGCTTCCAGTGCCGTAGTTGGGTGATTTGGTATTACACCTTTGGCGTGAATTGTGTGAACGGATTCAGCCGTTCGCACACCCACATTTTCCACTTCGTCAAAGATGCCAAGAAGTTCACCTTCAACCGCCCCAACCCTCAGATTCGGGTGAAGTCCGCGCGGCAATTGGTCTACGCCGACAATCGAGCCAATCCCAATGGGCGTCTGCCGGACAACACGTGGATCCTGCGTCCGCAAGATGCTCCGACAAGCTTCAGCCCTACCCATGACACATGGTACTTCGCACGCGTTGCGGGCACGTTCAAAGAGCGAGAAGGATTCCACGGTTGTCAGATGCCGGAGCAACTGCTCGCCCGGATCATTCGCTCGTCGAGTCGTCCTCAAGATGTTGTGCTCGACCCATTTGGCGGTAGTGGGACAACGATGTGCGTCGCGAAAAAACTAGGCCGCCAGTGGCTGGGGTTTGAACTGTCCGAAGACTACGCAACGTATATCGATGAGCGATTAAAGAAAACCAATGTCGGCGATCCGATCGACGGGGCGGAGGATCCAATCCAAAGTGCGCCAAGCACCAATCAAGGAAAGCGTCGCCCGAAGCCATTCAGCAAGGATACCGAGAAAGCCGTGATCGCGGCGTACAAAAAGGCCGGTGATGGTTACCCGGCTGAGTACATCATGTGCGACAAGGAACTCAACGCCGAGTTCATTTCCGAATGTCGAGCTCGCGGCGTGACCGGAAGTGCGTTTATCTGGAATCGCTATCTGTTTCATCTGAGGAAGCAAAGCAAACTTCCTAAGTCGACCAAGCAACCGCCTCGGATCGGTTCGGCCCAGATCAATCGATACGGTTACGCAAGCGAAGTGGCGTGGCGATTGTTGGCGATCGACTATCAGAAAACGCTGGATGACATTTTGTGTTCGCCCGAGTTCGCCAGTGAGTTTGATCGATTAGCGGCCTTGTACGGTCCGCCAGACGTGACACCGATTGAGTACCGGCGTGCCGCGTTGTCGATTCGCAAACGCACGAAACCAGCACGCGAGTTAGCGGGCAAAGAGTTCAGCAACTTGTCGAAGAAAAAGATCCGTCCCGTCGCGATGGATGACTTTCAAGATCCTAAGTTTGATATTCCAGGTGTATTCGTTCTTTGCCATAACGAGATCAGTATCTTTGCTGGGGAAAGTGAAAACATGCGAGAGCAGATTGCTTTGATGTTAGACAATCCCAACTGGGCTGGATTGGAACCTGACTCCGTTTTGCATGTGAAGAACGATGACAATTTTGCCACGAAGTACGCGATCAAAGCGGCTTTGGTGCAAAAAGAACTGCCGCCGCTGAATTGCCGGTTGTGGGTTTCGGATTCCGAGTTGCCCGTCTGATGACGGGGGTTGATATGGCGTTAGATTCAGATGGCACGACTGTGTTGTTTTCGCCTGCGGTGCTTTCTCCCTTGGCGTGTAACCGGCTAAAGCCTGTACTCCAACAAGGCTGGTGTCCAGCCTTTAGGCTGTTCCCTACGACCAAGTCACTGCAGACGAATGTTCTGGGTTCGTTCGGTGCGGGAGTTGCTTCGGGCAGGCTAAAGCCTGGACTCCAACAAGGCTGGTGTTCAGCCTTTAGGCTGTTCCCTATGGCCAGGTCACTACAGGCGAATGTTCTGGGGTCGTTCGGTGCGGGAGTTGCTTCGGGCAGGCTAAAGCCTGGACTCCAGCGTGGGGTTGTTTTTCGATGAAACAATTGACCTATGGTGGCCCCAACGTTTTACTGACCAACACCGCCGTATGGTCGCACGACGGTCAGTGGATTATTTTCGATACTCGCAGCGACCGTGATGGCTCGGATTTTGATTGCGACTGGATCGGGCGTGTTCACGTTCAGAGTGGAAAGGTGGAGACGCTTTACCGATCCCAATGCGATGCAAAAGTGGGGGTGGTGACGGCCAGTCCGACGGATGAACGTTTGGTGTTTATTCATGGACCGGAGCATCCAACGGACGAGTGGAGTTACAATGCGTTTCACCGAAGTGGATGCGTCATTGCTCCTTTAAGTGCCTCGTGTGCTGGCACGAGTTGGCAATCCGAGCCACTGGATGCGAGAGATGTCGTTCCGCCGTTCACGCCAGGGGCGTTGCGGGGCGGCAGTCATGTGCACGTCTTCAGCGGCGACGGTCAGTGGGTGAGTTTCACCTATGAAGATCATGTGTTGGCGACAACCGTAGATGGCGTCGGGCAACGGAATCAACGTAATGTGGGCGTCAGCGTGCCGGTTCAGTCGGTGGTCGTTCCGAAGACGCATCCGCGGAATCAGGACGGTACGCATTTCAGCGTACTAGTGACCCGAACTTGGGATCAGCCACAACCAGGCAGTGACGAGATCAGCCGTGCGTACAGCGATGCTTGGGTGGGACGGGATGGCTATCGTTTGGCAGATGGTCGTTTGCAGAAACGAGCGATTGCGTTCATCGGCGATTGTGTTGACGAATCAAGGCACACGGTGCCGGAGTTGTTTGTTGTGGATATTCCCAATTCTGTAACGAGTCAGGGTGATGGTCCGTTGTGTGGTAACGCGACGACGCGGCCGGTACCGCCCGCCGGGACTCGACAACGCCGAATCACAAGGACTGCAGGTCGCCCGTACCCGGGACTGCACGGTGTGCGTCATTGGCCGCGAAGCAGTCCAGATGGCAGTGCAATTGCGTTTTTAATGCGAGATGATCATGGCGTTTCGCAGCTTTGGTCGGTCTCCCCATTGGGGGACGGTCTGCGGCAGTTGACAAGCGGTACCGAGCCGATTGCCTCCGCGTTCAACTTTCGCTGTGACGGAGCGATGATCGCATGCGTGATCGGTGGTCATGTTTGCGAGGTGGACGTGCAGTCTGGCAAGGTGATTCAGCTAACGACCGATAGCGGTTCGAGCTCGCCACCTTTAAGTTTGGCTTGCGTCTATTCACCGGATGGAAAGTCGGTCGCCTATCTGCGACGAGTAAGATCCGCGACCGGTGAAGCGAACCAGATCTTCGTTTGCAAGACGAGCATTGGCTGATTGGCTGAAAAAGACAGGCTAAAGCCTGGACTCCAACTTGGCCCTGCGTCGCTGTTGCCCTGTGCCCCTTACGACTTACATCCCTATCAACGACGAAAAGCCCGAAGGGTTCACCGAAGTGAACCGATCGAGCTAGTCGTGGGAGTGGTGTCGTGATCCAGAGCGCGTGGTCCGGCGACATCCACTCAAGCCTCCGCCCCTACACGGAAAATCAAGTGTTCGTTGTTAGACCGGCGTCTAGCGGATGACCGCCTTGCGTCGCACGGGTTGGGGTGCGTATTCGATCGTTTCGGAATCGGTCACGTAGTTAACCGATTTGACCTTTTCGCTGGTTTGCCATTTCACCGGGGTGTTTTGGGCTGCTTGGTTCAGCATCACGCTTGGTGGTGTTGGGACCGCTGGACTCGGCTGAACCGATGGAGCGGGTGTTGGCATCGACTGAATGTTCGAGCTGTCAATTGGGTTGAGCAAGTCAGCAGGACGGTCGCCCATTTCCGACAGTGGTTGGTCGTTGACGTCCACTGGGCTGCGGTACGGATCCAGGTGTAGACCCAAGGGATCGTTCAACATGACTCCGTCCGGTGCGAAGGTTTCACCGTGCGTGGTCGCTCCGCTGCCGATGATGGCTTCGGCGGAAGCTGCGTCGCGGAGAGGTCCGGTGCGGACCACGCCAGGACGAGTGACACCGTATTGCAGTTCGTGTCCGGCACTGCGTTCACGAGCACGTTCCAGTGCGTCCCAGTACGCTTTCTTGTTCCATGGTCCTTCTCGCAAGACAATGTTGTTGTTAGCGAGCATGGTGCCCTTGAGGTAGTCGACGTAGTTGAGCGACTTGTTGTATTCAGCCAAGGCACGGTAGTAATCGATCTGTGCTTGAGCACGGCGTTGCTGACTTTGCAGCACAACGTTAACCGGGCTACGACCGTTCTTGAATTCAGCCAAACGAGCTTCGACTTCCTGCTCAGCGGCTTGCCACCGTTGAGCGTTGGTTTGAACGAGTTGATAGTGGGTAGCGACCTTGGCGACCGAGTCGGACAGGCGGCTGACCAAGAGGCGTTCTTTTTCTTGTAGGTTGGCACGTTCACGAGCAAGACGCAGTTTGGCACCACGGATTCGAGCCAGTTCGCGTCGGGCACCGAAGGCAGCGGGAGTGACTTCCAAACGGATCGCTCCTTCTTGGAAGTTGCCACTGGTCAAGGCGTCCAAAGCACTGCTGCCGGGAAGCACTGGGGCTGCGTCGCCTCCCGAAGGAGGTCCAAGGTGATCGCCCACGCCGACCCAGCGGTACAGCAAGGACAGGTTCACTTCCGGTAGAATTTGGTTCTTGGCCGAGATCAGTTCGAGGTCTTGTTGTTTGATGCGTGTCTTGGTTTGACGCAGTTCCGGTGACAAGTACAACGCTTGAGCGACGGATTCGTTCCAGTCGTATTCCAAGCGAGCGATGGTGGGTTCGTCGATCGGACGAATTAAGCGTCCGTCGGTCGGCGAGATGCCCAGCAGTTCACGCAACCGGCGTTCGGCTCCGTAGACGCCTTGGCGATCGGCACCGGGTAAGTTCGATCCGGCGATTGCTGATTCTAGCAAGCCACGGAATTGGTAGTATTGTTCGACCGCTTGAGCGAGTTCTTGACGGGTGCCCGTGCCGTTTTCCAAAGCCAAGCGAGCGAACTGTGCCGTTGCGATGGCACTGTTACGACCGATGATCGAAGTGGCAACGTTGCGGTAGGCGACGTACAGGTCCCAATAAGCGACTTCGACATCGCGGACCAAGTTTCGTAGTTGGATTTCGTATTCAGCGATCGAGACGTCTTCGTTCAGGCTAGCCAAAACAACAGGGATGCGGTTGATCAAGGTGCCACGGTTTCGCATCAAAGGCTGTTGCACTTGGGCTTCGATCGAAACGGTGTAGTCGCTGTCGACGGTTCGCAAGTTCGGTGCGATTTCACGCAGGTTGTTGCTGCCGTAGACCATTTGGTTGCGCAATGTGGCCACACCACCGGTTGCCAAACGTTTGCTGATCGCTTGTTGCAAGGTGAAGTCGTCCGCTTCCGTTGCGGCAACGGGACTGTTGTTGGGGCGATCGGTGTTGCTGTAGCTCATGAAGCCACTGGCTTGAGCATCGAATTCAGCCAACGCGTCTTCTACGCCGCCAACTTGGTTGGCTCGCAGCACGCCTCGTGGCAAGACTCGGTTGCCGCTGCTGTCGACGGTCAGTGGTACTGACTGGGTGGTCGATTGCTGAATCGCAACGTCGTAGATGCTGCCGAATTGATCGGCGGTGCCGCTGATGAATTGGTCCGCTACGTTTTGACGAGCTTCCGCAATTCCGCTGGTCGTGACGAAGAACTTAGCGTTAGCCAAGGCAATCGAAACGGCTTCTTCCAATGGAAGATTCCAGAATTGGTAGTCGTGGTTGCCGATCGTCAACGGACGCAGAGTTTGCGTTGTGTCTGGCAGGCTTGCGACGTCCACATCCGGATATTCAATTTGCGTCGCTGATTGGAGGTAGTACTCCAGATCAGGCGTTTCGCCTAAGAAAAACGGTTGTGTTGGTGCGCAACCACAGGCAAACAAAATCGCAAGTGCGAGTTGTAGATAAGCGGTGTAGCGTAACAGCGAGCGATTCATGCCCTGGACTTCCCTAGTGCAGCGACCGGTCGTGAAACCCACCGATGAACCGCAACGCAGCGGCCTGGTAAATTCCCCGAACGGGCCCATTTTTTGGAAAGCCCCCCTACAACATTCTCTCGCCAAACGCTCCACCGGCAGCGAGAGAACACTGTCCGAAAGTAGGTATCGGCAATCGCCTAGGTAGACTTTGACGATAATGCAAAAGAATCTGATTAATCCAGATTTGCAGGATTTTGTATCGATGGAGTCCAGCTTTTGCCTGATTCAGTAGGCCGGATCAAGCCGCTTCGGCGCTGCTCCGGCACACAAGCTAACCAAGTCAATCCCGTCATTGCCGGAGGTGCCTCGCAAAGCCTCTTTCATGTGGCCTACTTGTTGTCCAGTAACCGTTCGATAGCGGCTTTCAAGCCGAATCGTTCCGCTCTCGCTCCCCATCGCCTGATCCCGCGTGTTTGCGGTGGTCCGAACCGGCTAAGGCCTGGATCCAGCAGGTTGCTTGGGAATCGTTCGCGAACCTTTTGAGTTTCCCGGCAGTCGCTCATTCACCGACCCCCTATTTCGTGGTCCACTTTCTCTTCAGGCCCATTTCGGATGACGACCCCAACAAGCACTCCTTCCATGCAATCCAGCACCCCTGAATCTCGTCCGCTGCGATCCCGCTTGAAATCGACCGGCGAAGCCACGGCGATCTTGCCGACGGATACCACGGCCCCGATCACGGTGATTGGGACGGAGGCGATTCGGGATACTTTTGATGAAGGATGCCTCCAACAGGCCATCAATTCGCGACGCGCCCCCGGCGTGACCGAAGTGGTCCTTAACCCGGATGCGCACTTGGGATACGGTGCGCCGGTGGGCTGTGTAATGGTTTCACCGACTCACGTTTATCCTGGCCCTGTGGGCGTGGACATCAAATGCTCGATGAGCCTGCTGCAACTCGATTTGCCGGCTGATGCGATCGAAGATCGAAAAACACGGCGTGCACTGATTTCGGCAATTTGTCAACGAACACCGACAGGTGCGGGGCGTGGGCAACGTTCGGCAGCGAAATCACGCCCGGTCAACCGGACTCTCGGGACGCAATTGGTGACCGAGGGAGCCAGTGCGGCGGTATGCGATCAACTGGGAATCCCAAGCGAGTGGGCGGAGTGTTGTGAAGACAGCTTCCATCTTGGCCACGACGAGACCCGTGATGCGTTGGCGATGCGTCTGGATCGCTTGCTTAAACAGCGGCACATGAGCAACTTTTCCGACAAGATGACCCAACTGGGGTCTTATGGTGGCGGCAACCACTTCGGTGAATGTGAAGTGGTGGACGTGGCTAAGGACGATCGGGCTCAGCGGGCCGCTAAGACATTTGGGCTGCAGGATGGAAACGTGGCGTTTCTATCGCACTGTGGGTCGCGTGGGTTTGGTCACAACTTGGCATCGGGTCAGTTCAAAACGCTGCAAGACAAGTTCTCGCAGTGGGGAATTCCGTTGCCAGCGCAGGATCGTCAGCTGGTGTACGCGCCTTTGGGAACGCTTGAAGCGAATGATTATCTCGACGATATGGCGTTGGGAGCCAACTTTGCGACGGTCAACCACATGATGATCAATGCACTGGTGCTGGAAGCGTTTCAGGAAGTCATTCCGGGGACGCAAGGATCGCTGGTGTATTTCATTAGCCACAACATTGCTCGGAAAGAGATTGTGAACGACCGTCCGGCATGGGTTCACCGTAAAGGTGCGACTCGCGCGTTTCCCGCTGGCCATCATGAGATAAAGGGGACGCAGTATGCCGAGACGGGGCACCCGATCTTGTTGCCTGGCAACCCGCGTGATGGTTCAGCAGTGATGGTGGCCGACCCAGGGGCGGAAAAGTCTTGTTTCAGTGTGAACCATGGCGCGGGCCGGATTTTGGGGCGACGCAATGCCAAGCGAGTTTTGGATCAGGCAACGATCGATACGGAACTGGATCAACACGACATCCTTAGCAATTGCCGGCAATATCCTATGGATGAAGCTCCGGCGGCGTACAAGGATTTTGAAGAAGTGCTGCGTAGCGTGAAAACGGCCGGGTTGGCTAGCGAAGTTGCACGATTGAAGGCCCGGTTTGTGATCAAGGACGCCAGCAAAGCTGACGATTGACTGAAGCTGCCGATTGGTTGCTTCCGACGCAACGTCGTCACGCCACCGGCGGCCGATGCGAGCCGAGGTTGATGCGCGTGTGAGCAGCTTTGTTTTCACGCTGACCGAATTGGCGATACACTTTCATGCGAAGCCGGTATGCATTCTGCGGTACCGGCTTCGTCTTTGTTGTCTTTGCCGGAAGTCATCTATGCACAGTCCCGCTACCGCCGTCGCGCAATACTTGCGTGAGCTACCCGATGATCGTCGTCGAGTTATCAAGACGGTGCGTAAGACGATCCGCCAATCTTTGCCACCTGGGTATAAGGAAGGCATGCAGTACGGGATGATTGGCTATTTTGTGCCGCATAAGCTCTACCCGCCGGGGTATCACTGTGACCCGAAACAACCGCTGCCGTTCGCTCATCTGGCATCGCAGAAGAACTACATGGCGATCTATTTGTTCTGCCTCTATTCCAGTTCCGACACGGAATCATGGTTTCGCACAGAGTGGGCGAAGACAGGCAAGAAGCTCGATATGGGCAAGTCGTGCATCCGGTTTCGCAAACTCGATGACCTGCCGCTCGAGTTAGTGGGGCAAGCAATCGCAGCGTGTCCGGTCGAGCAAATGATCGAGCAATACGAAGCCGCAACTAGCCGACTGAAGAAACGTCCAACCCAAAAGTAGTCGCTGAAGAATGAGAGCGTTGTGCAGTGTTAATTAACAACATCGCACTGCTACTATCGCTTTAGCAACTTTTCATTTTGGGTTGGTCGTAGTGGATGAGGCGACGAATCCCATCCGCTTACCAACCAGACGGACTCGTCGCCTCGCCCACTACCCCTCAACTTGAATCGGGATGAAGCACTAGCAACAATTCGGCCCACGTCGGCCTATCGCAAAGCATCGGCAGGAAATCGATCGACCACAATGTTGCGGCCAGCTGAAAATCGTTCCTGCTAGGTTCGACACTCTGCCGACGTCGGGAGTCGTTGGGGAGGCGAATCCCGACGGCGACAGTTGTTGTCCATCGTGTTGAGCTTAGTAGTCTCCGCCGCCCGTGCCTTTGGTGGTTGATTCCGTCGCCAACTCTTCAGGAGACATAGGGACCGGTTCTAGCTTTTGGTTCGCTTCCTTCCCGCAACCCGTCATGGATATAGCTCCGGCGACCAAAAGCACCGAAAGGCAGAACGACAACTTCATACTGAATCCTCTAGAGAAACGATTGAACTTAGATAGTAATTGCAACTTGTAACTGGAATTCCCAGTCTGAAAAAGCATGGGCTCTGAATCCGTTCAGATCCCATGATTCCAACGATTGGCATCGACATCGTCGGCCGAAGCGTTGGTTCGGTTACGCGACGGAGATTCAATCCTCCAGCGACACCGTTTCTCGAGAATCACGGGTCCCCAATGCCCCGAAGACGCCGTAAGGACTCTGTACACCCGCCGCCAGTCCGCCTCCCCAAGGAGCCACCGCCGGTGAATTGCTGTTACCCGTGTCGACGGAATCAGTCACAAACTTAACAGCACCATCGCCCATCAAGACGTGTGCACCGCCCTGGTGATTGCTGCTGGGTGATAGATACCCTCCGGTGTCCCAGGTACCGCCTAAACAAATGGGTGTGTTAGGTGCGGTTGCGAAGCTAACGCCCGTGAAGACCGGTGAAGAGTGTGCCCAACGATCGCCACGACGACGGGTCGTCGATGTTTCGAGACTGGCACCCGTTCGCCAAAACTGAGGACGTTCAGTATCCACGTCGTCATCACATGCGTTTGTGCTGCCCCGGACTCCGGTGCCTGCCCAGCCATTATTCACGTTCGATTGCGTGCGAACATTTCGGTCGCCTAAGTCAGTTGCGAACTCACCACCCATTGCGGTGTTGCTCAAACCGTCCAACACGTCACGGAATTTTGCCGTCCTACGTAAAACGAACATCCCTCGGCAAGCCGCTCGTGCCGCCTCGACTTCGCCTTGGTGCCAAGTTGATCCCTTCACCCAGTAACCCCATTCGGAATAGCTGGGAGAATCACCACAAGCATTGATGCCATAGTTCGTTCGACCCAAACCTGAAATCGAAGTTCCTGGATCACTGGGGCAACGCAGTGCAACAATTTGGGTCGACCATGGTTCATAGGCTGAAATCCAAGGTCCAGGACCCATCGAAGGGTAAACTCCCAACGGGTTGCTGATCTGTTCCCAAATTGCTTGCTGTTCCATGAATGGCATGATGCCAGGCAGGAAGCTTAGTCGCCAATCATTGTGGAAAGGCGCCGACCCACCATCACTCCCGTTTTGCCATGTTCCCGTGCCTTGGGTTGGAAGCTGATTGTAGGCCGAATGGTAATTGTGAATTGCTAAACCGAGCTGCTTGATGTTGTTGCTGCAACTCATCCGCCGGGCCGCTTCACGAGCCGCCTGGACGGCAGGCAGCAACAGCCCAACCAAAACACCGATGATGGCGATTACGACGAGTAGCTCCACGAGCGTGAAGCCTCTGGCAATTTGCTTTCTCATAACGTTCACTCCAGAAAAACGAATAGATGGCCTCCTGGTGAGAAACTGCACGCAAGGGGGTGTTAAGTCCCGCTCGGCGTTCTCCAGGGGGCATTTCGTGTCATTGTATTGGTGGTATTATGGCACCGTAATGTGATTTTTGGTCTCAATTCCTGTAATATTTCACCGTAGAAGGAGGTCGCTGATTCACCCGACGAAGGCGTTTTTACCGCAAAACACGAGCTTAAAAGGGTACAGACCCCCTGTCAGCAAATGTGCAAAAGTTCGCCGTTTTTTGAGCGTTGATGCACCCGAAACGATCGGTTTTCGCCTTCGGATTAATTTGTCGCCATATTTGTCGCCGAATTTGCCGCCATATTGGCAACCGGGTTAGCCAGCGAATTGGGCCGGCCGGTTGGACTCGAGGAGTCTGATCTGGCGACGATCCGAGGTGCCGGGAAGCAGGATGCTGGCCCGCGAATCGGGTGTTTCTTGTTCCGGCCTCCGAGTTTCTGTTTTGCTACTACAGGGTGTCGGTGCACCCCGGTGCACCCCGGTGCAGTTCTTGGCACCTTGGCGATGCAGAAATGCCACCGATTGTTAGCGGTCGCTTTCGATTGATGGAACGAGATTTTCAAACCCAACGTTCGTCTGCTCAGCCAATTTTGGAGGGTGGGTAGGAAGGCCTGCTTCTTACACCCCCATTCTCCATCGGAGTCCGTTTGGTAAGAGAGGTGGGCCGAGCAGGAAGTGGATAACGCGTCGGCTTTCGTTCGAACGCGATTTGGATGACGCGTGAAGAAGCATCGGACGCATCGCGATGACATCGCCTCGTTGTGCGGTGACCGAGATTTCGGCCTCCCGGTCGCGAAGAGCATCGATTTCAGCTTGCGAAAGAGTTCCGCGGCGATGCGAATTGGGGATGACACGAAGTGGTCCGTTTTCACTGTGTGAGTCGTCCACGTGCAAGCGAAGAGCGAGCAATTGAGTCATTACGTCATCGGGCCCTTGGACGAACGTCATCCCTTCTTTCTGTGACCAGCCGCGATGGGAGCTTGGCGTGTCGTCAGCGACGGGGATGCTGCGATCTTGATGATATCCAACGAACCAATTTGAATTGTGGTTCTTGTTGAAATAAGTTGCTTGGACGACTTTCAATGCTTGGCAATCGTCGATCAAACGGCTGATGGCAGATCGGACTTGTTGTGCCAGGGATTGGCACCACGAGTGGTCCAGAAGACAACGGGAACCAACGGAGTCGATGGTGTCGAGCCGCTCGGCGATGGATTGCAATTGTTCAGAAGGAACGACATCGTGAATAAGAGCGAAACCTTGATCGAGCATCGACGATCGTTCCATTGTGCTTCTATTCAAAAGGCGGCTAGTCAAGATTTACCGGCAATGGACGGCGGAGAACGGGACTCTATTTGTAAAAACACCCCATCGTCTTTCCTCGCTCACGCTGTCGCTAGCTTTCCCAGACGCTCTGGGAGCTTAGTTTCAGCAATTACTGTGGCAAGATCGTTAGGAAGACGAATGAGGTTTCGCCGGACGTGGTTGCACCGATCAATGTTGGTTTCGCTAGGTCGAATAGTTGTGTCATGTTGATTGACGTCGTAACGGTGTCGGGCGGTGAATCGTCCGTCGCTGTGCCGACATGCCGCGATGACTGATATGAGAGCGTTGCCACGACTTTGGTCTCTTCCGGTGAAGCGGTTATTCTCAGGATCGTGCCAATTTCACTCCGTTGAGTATTTCGCGTGGTGACATCGCCTCGGGTCATTTGTGATTTGACGACGGCAACGGATCGGCCAAATTGCACGATTGATTCGGTGCCCGCGATCGCGGACAACATCACCGTTTCGACCGGATGCGCATTCTTCGCTTTGATGGCGGCAGTGATACGGTCGAGTGACAGATCAGATGGATCGACCTCTGGAAGGCGGTATTCGGACACCTTAATGAGATAGCGTTCAGGCAGTTCATCCGGAGAAGGTTGCGTCACACTGGTTTGGGCCGTGGGTTGATCCTCGGGCGAATCCGCGACAGCCGATCCCGGCTGGATGAGGCAATGAACGATGGTCAACGCGAATGCGATGGACATGGTAGTTCGTCGATACATCTCTTCAGCCGTCTTAGATGGGATTCAGTGGAACGACACTTCACGCGGTGAGGTCATACTTGATCAGGTGGTTTCTGGCTTTGCTTTCACTAGGCAGTGGAAGCCGACGCAGGGGTCTTCCGGTTCACGTTCGGCTTCGGCAGCTTGCAAGATTTCACGAACTTGTTGCATGCGTAGCGGATTCAGCGCCGCAGAGACCAACCGTTGTTCGCCATCGGAGTCGATCACCACAGTCGTCAGCACAGCGACGGTGTCTTCATGTTCGAGAGCACGGATGATGTGCTCTCCCACTTGTTCCTCGGCGTTCTTGATCGTCGAGACAAATTGAGTGAGCTTGGTAGGGTCGACTTTCTCGGCGACCTTGACTTGTGGTTCGGGCATGTTGAAGTTCAAAAGAGACGGAGGATGAAACGGCTATCGATTGGCCAGGACGTCACAACGGTTATCAGGACAGCACGGCGATTTACTTTATGCGGCACTGCATCATAAACGATGGCATAGTGCGGCAGTGCATCATACGGCAATGGGGAATGCCGATGGTCCGGAAGAGTTTGAAAAGCGTCCGAGAACGGCGGCATGGCGACGCGTACGGTGTTAGCCGCGTGCCCGGCGGCTTGCGATGCTCGTGATCAACGCGTTTGTCAAACGGTGTGACCGGATCAATTCGACGGTTTCATTCTGAGCCCGCGATCGCGAGACGGAAGTTGGGAATCGTGCTGGGCTTTTCAGTAGATGGCGTTTGTCGACCGGAAGTCAACTTGCGAACGCGATCACTGATTTGTTGATCGATTTCAATCAAGCTCAGGAAACCGTCCGCATTGTGATCGCTGGCCGATTCGTTCATCGTATCGAGGATAGCGCGAGTGAATGCGCCATGCCCCCAACGATCCGACTCCAGGCTGAGTTGCCGGGGCGTGCTGCTGGCGAATAAAACTGCGCCCACTTCGGCGGTCGCGATTTCGCTCCAGGGATCCGGCGCAAAGGCTCGGGTTGCAAACCGTTCGCTGCTTCGAGCACCGGTGGCGGCACCGGCGTGACAGGTGTCGGCGAATAACAAAACTTTGCACTGCAGGTCTTCCAGCATTTGTTCAATGGCGGTGTACGGCAACGCGGTGGACCGCAATCGATCGGGATCGACTTCATGGGAGCAATAGTAGTAGTTGCTTCGTGTGTCGTAGGTGCCGTGGCCGGCGAGGAACACGATTGCCAGGTCGCGTTGACCGACGGATCGAATCAGCCAATCGATGCCGTCGAGAATGTCAGCGGTTTTGGCGTTTTCGTCCGTCAGAACTTTGGTTTCCACTTCACGGTAGAACCGCTTGTGTTGAGGCTTCCAAGCTTCGGCAAAGGCTTCGGCGTCAATGGCAGGGTACTGCAAGTCGAACGCTTCGTTGGCATACTTCGATACGCCCACCGATAAGACCAAGAGTCGCGGCTGGGTGAGTTCGGACTCGGGTGCAGTCGAAACGACCGTTGCCATCTTGGGTGGGCTGGATGCCGAATCGTTGATCGCGATGAAAGCCAATTCGTTTTCGCCTGGAGTCAGCGAGACCGCCGTGGTGAGGGTCATGGTTCCATCGTCGTGGCGTTGTCCGCGCGTTTGTGATCCGGTGGGGCGGCCGTTGCACATGACGATCAGTTGACGAACGGGCAGGTGGTTACGCGGGCTTCCTGTGATGGTGAGATTCAAGATGTTTTGGGACGTCTTGCCGTTTGCAGGAAGTCCCTCGACTTTTACGCGGGGAGGCAAGATTCGCTCGAAGTCTTCGGCCCGTCGCAGGTCCGGTGCCGGTTCCAACGCAGGAGTCGATGATTGAGTTGTTTCAGGGCTGGATGTTGCGGGAAGAGTTGTAGCGGGGCTAGATGGATCGAGATTGGATGTCTGGAGATTCGGTGTGGGATCAATGGAGGTTGCCGCGGGCGGTGGGTTGGTTAGGTCCTCGGCGGTGACTCCTTCGGGGATCACTTCCGACTTCGAACCACCGGGGCCCGATTCAGCTGCAGTCGATCCCGTTGGTGCGGAGTCGAGTTCGTCGACGGATCGACCCAGGATCGCTGCGATGCGTTGGTTGATGATGTCCGGTCGATGCAGTTCACGGCGTAACAATTGAGCGTCAAAGAATTCTGCGGTCTGGTCAAACTCTCGGTTACGCTGCCAGCCGATCATACGACTGGCCCCGGGTGACGAGTCGTAGACGCCGCCGGGCGTGAACAAGATCCAGTCGTCTTTGGATGCTGACATGAAGCTCAACCACGGACTGACCTTGTTGGAAAAGAAGTCGTCATAGGGGATTAGCTTGGCGGTTATTCGGCGACCGTCTTTTAAGACGATTTCGATTGAGCTTCCGATGCGATTGTTGTTTTCGAATCCAATTTCATTGCGGCTGCGAGTGTCGTAGACGAGGGCATCGAAGCCGTTGATCGTCGCGATCTTGTCGCCGCTCGTGATGCCAGCACTGGCGTTTGTATCAAGAATCTTTGTGACGAAAATTTCTTCTCCATCGTCAGAAAAATCGTATTCGAAGGGGAACTGATAGCCGGGAATGGGTTGGAGATCGGCTCGACGGTAGATCCTGGTAATGCCATCAGCCCATCCGGTCACAATGAATTGATGATTGGCTGTTGGTGTGATGTCCATCACGGTAGCGTCGACTTCCGCAGACAACGTGGCGATTTCGTTGGTGTTGGACGGATGGGTTCCCGTTAGCGTTTCGACCGAAAGGAATCCTGGTCCACCGTAAATCAGGTTCACGTCATTGCGAACGCCGGGGTGAAGATGCCAAGCGTAAACCTGGGCGTTTTGTTCCCAGGTGCGCAAGATGCGTTTGCCTTGCATTTCAAGATCGAGAACGTAGGTGTTTTCTTTGGTGTGTTTTTGTTTGATTGATAAGTTTGCTGGTTCGGGAAGCGCAGTCAGCGGTTCCTGAAACTTGGCGTCGTCCGCTTGAACGTATTGGCGTTTAACCAAGTCAAAGAACTCGTTGATTTTGCCATAGTTATTTTGTTGCCATGCTGATCCGGCGTTCGGCTTACGACCTAGACCAAGCAAGCCGTTGTTGATGTCGATTGCGGCGGCATACAGGGGGCGCAGTTCGGCTTTCTTTTGGAAGAGGCGTTTGCCGGTTGCCGCGTCGATGATTTGGAACACGCCTAGGCCGTCGCTGATGGCGATTCGGGTTCCGTCGTACGAGAGATCCAGACCAACGACTTCCCAACCAATCCGGTTGTAGGCGAATGCTGGTTTGTTGGCATCACCGCGATAGACATCGACTTGGTATCGGGCCTGTCCGGCTTGCCCGATGCTCTGACCGACGACGGCGATGCGGTGCCGCACGTCGGCATCGACTTGAGTGATCTCGCCGTTGCTTTTTCGTTCCAGTTCACTGGCCACATTTCGGATTCGGCGCAACCACTGTGTCCCAGCATCGCCTTGATGAGGAGACCACTTCTTGGTTTCCATATCGAGGACATCGTCCGCCATAGGATCGTAGATGTATCGGTTGGAACCAAAGAAGCCGGAGCCTCCGATCTGCAGCAATCCTGGTCGATCTTCGTAGAACAAAATTGGATCGACTTCGCCATCGACCGGATGTTCGCGAAACTCCGTTACCAGATGACCGAGGTTGACCACCGTCGTCATGTCGTCTGGATCGTCGCTGGTGTAGGTCTCCTCCGACGTGGTGGCCATGAAGTATTTGCCGTCGGGCGAAAAGCTGGGGAAGAACGCCGATCTTGTGAAATCGACGTTATTGCCAAAGTAGCCACCGGTCGTTTGGTAGTCGGTCGTTTCACAAAATCGTAAGTAGCTTCCTCGCGTGGTCTGAACCGCGATCATCAACCAGCGACCACCAGGGCTGTAGGCGAGACCGTAGACGATTCCGGAATAGTCATCGATCGCACCGTGGATTTTGGCGACCAGTTCATCCTTTTGGTAATCCCAGATCTGGACGACATTGCCGGAAGCGGCGGCAACGTGTTTGCCGTTGGGATGCAGTGAGACGGCGCCCACGGAACTGGCGAACCCGTCGAAGTTGGTCACCAGGCGTGGCAATTCTTGCGACGGTTTTAAAGGCGGGCCGGGGCGGAAATCATCTTCGGATCCCTCGCCGGCATCCTTTTTGGCTGAGTTGCCTACCTCGCCGGTCACCCCGTTTTGTTGGGCGTACGCGCGGGAGTTTATCCGAATCGTGGTTTGTGGGATCCAACCGCCAGTTGCCACGATGAACAGGAAAACCACTCTGAAACAATTTGCATGCATCGTCCCACGCTCCCGGTATCGGTTGCTTGACTTGATAACGTCTGGATCCACGGGATTGGCGTTGGCTGAGGCAACGAGTTTTGCAACGAGTTTCGTCGCCAAGCTGGTCTCGTGGTTGATATGCGGCGGATCGTCAGCCAGGCTCAACAACTAAGGGGCTATCGAACCAACCGGCAACCTGCCCAATGACAGTTAATCGGGGCGGACGATGGCTGTCAATCATTTTGATGACAGTGTGAGCTGAATCGCGATAGTTTCGTGGGATCGTGATCTAGGAGCCTGGCAGTATCCAGAGTGCGGCGATCGGAATGCAGAGGCACATGAATACCGGTCAGGCCGGTTAAGCGGGCTATTGCGGTCAGCCAAAGGGGGCCTTCGGTCAGGTTGCTGTCGATCACGAAGATATTTCCGTCGTGCGCGTTTTTGTGTCCTACCTTTGAGCGGACCAATAAACGCATTCTCAGTAGCCGGGGGGCCACTCGCGATGATCAAGCTAACGCGTCTGGACGGCGAAGCATTCGTGCTTAACGCCGAACTGATCCGCTATGTCGAACGCCGGGGCGATACTTTCGTCACGCTCGGCAGCGGCGAACGCATTGTCGTTCGTGAATCCATCGACGATGTCGTCGACAAGGCGATTGCCTACCAACAACAAAAACATTTCATACCGCCACCGGTTCATCGTTAGGAAACGCACACCATGGATATTGCCAGTCTAGTCGGACTGATCTTCGCAATCGGATTGATTCTTGCGTCGATGCTGCTCGGTTCCGCTCCACTTTCCGCCTTCGTCGATATTCCATCGGCATTGGTTGTGGTCGGGGGTGCGATCGCGGCAGCGATGATTTGCTTCCCGCTGAAAAGCATGTTGCAAAGCCCAATGATCGCGCTGAAGGTCTTGCTTAACAAAGGCGAAGATCGTCTTGCGTTGATTAAGTCCATCGTTGAACTTGCCGAGATCGCACGACGCGATGGGCTGTTGGCGTTGGAAACCAAGATTCCGGAAATTCAAAATCCGCTCGTTCAAACCGGACTGCAGATGGCCGTTGACGGTACTGCACCGGAGATTGTCGAAGAGGTTCTGCGCACCGAGGTGACCGGGATGGCGATGCGTCACCGGGAAGGCAAAAGCATCATGGACCAACTCGGTCGTTTTGCACCGGCGTACGGAATGATCGGGACCCTGATGGGGTTGATCATGATGTTGCAAGACATGTCCGACCCGTCGGGGATTGGTGCCGGGATGGCCGTGGCGTTGATCACGACGCTTTACGGGGCGATTGTGGCCAACGTGTTCTTCAGTCCGTTTGCTGAAAAGCTAGGGCTGATGAGCCGTAACGAACAGCTCAGTATGGAGATCGCAATCCGCGGCGTGATGGCGATTCAGTCCGGTGAAAGCCCGCGAGCAATTGACCAGAAACTGCAAACTTATCTTCCAGCCAAACAACGCGAGATAGCTTAATGGAGATGGAAGAAGAAGAAGCAATTGGTATCCCGGAATGGGTGGTGACGTTCGGCGACATGATGAGTTTGTTGCTGACGTTCTTCATCATGTTGGTCTCCCTTAGTGAGATCAAGGAAGAAGAAACGTACCAAGCTCTGGTGGATTCCATGCAGCAGCAGTTCGGCTATCAAAAGACGATCGACGCTTTGACGCCGGGGAAATCCAAGCCTCGGCAATCGGAGTATGCGGTCTTGTCGACAACCGGGCGTGCAAAGAAGAAGGACACCGCCAAAGGGGGCGTTCCAGAAAAAGCACCCGTTGGGGAAGAGCAACACGTACGCATCATTCGGCCCGGACAAATCACGGCCGTTGGCAGTGTGGTGTTCTTTGAAGTCGGAAGCGATCGATTGTCGCCCGATGCACAAAACACTTTGCGTGAAACCGCCAAGCAACTTCGCGGCAAACCGCAACGCATCGAAGTTCGCGGGCACGTTTCGGCTGAATTTGCATCCCGAACCGGCGGCACCGACGAAGCAATGTTGTTGGCGATTCGTCGTTCAGGGGCGGTGAAACGCTTCCTGACCGAAGTCGAAGGACTCTCGCCGGACCGATTCCGAGTCTCTTCGGCAGAAGCGACTGAACCGATTTCAAGGACCAACCAAGGCGGTAAATTCGGGAATGACTCCCGTGTCGAGGTATTTATGCTCGATGAAACCATTGAGGACCCACGCGGATTTTCCGAAAACGGCGTCACTAACTCTCAACGTTAAACCACTTATTCCATCATGGCTGACGAAACCAAACCCACGACCGAAGAACCCGCCGAAGAAGCGATCAATCGCCCTCGTAGCAACACGCCGATGGTGGTTGGATTCATTGGGCTGGTCATGGTCATCGAAACGGCGATGTTCTTCTTCTTGGTGCCCAGCGCCGAGCAGGTCAGTGCATTGGCCGAAGCACAGTTGATCCAGTCGGTTCAAGAGGGGGCGGAAGAGGCCGAGAAGGTCGCTTCGGACGAGAACCGTGTCGAGGAATTTGAGCTCGGTACGTTCGGCGAAACTTTCAGTCCGATCGACACGGATCGGTCGTTTCGGGTCGAGCTGCGTCTTTATGGACTGATTCGTGCCAAGAATAAGGCGAAGATGACCGAGGAGTTCGAAGCCAAGAACGGTCGCCTACGCCACGAAATTCGGCGAAAAATCCGTAATAGCGAGCTTTCCGAGCTGCAAGACAACCAATTGGGCTTGCTGGAAAGACGGATTTTGACGACATCTAACCACTTGTTAGACGAAGACATGTTGTTGGGCGTCGGTTTCAACGACTACCAATTGATCGAAGAGTAGGCGGTTTCGATCCGCCTCACCACCGTTTCAACAGGACGTTGAACACATGAGTAACGCGGACAGCTCAGCCGAATCACAAGAAAAACTCAATACGGACGACATCGAGGCTTTGCTTAACGAAGCCTCGCAGTCGTTGTCCGCGGCGACCGGCGATACCGCCGCCAGCCAGGCTGACACGGCCCGCCCCTTTGCGTTGGGGGATCTATCGCCGCTGCGTGGTGACGATGCGACTCATGAAGTCGAACTGCTCGACGAAGTCGAAATGGATTTGCGAGTCGAGCTGGGACGCACCCAGATGCGGCTTGAGGAAGTCCTGCGTCTTCGCAAAGGCAGCGTCGTCGCATTGGACAAATTGGCGGGGGATCCTGTCGATATCTATGCCAATGGGCGTTTGATTGCCCGCGGCGAAGTGCTGGTCATGAACGACAACTTTTGTGTTCGCGTGACTGAATTGGTGGGTGCCTAGGATGTCACGAATGCTTCCTGTGGCCTGTTTCGCAGGCTGGATCCTGGCGTCTGGCGGAATGCTGACGCTACACGCTCAAGACAACACGGCTTACCCGGCCTCGGCGAACGCACCTAAGGTCATCGCTCGTGGTGGCGGGTTCCCTGCATTGCAACCACGCGGTGCATCGACCCCCATCGGACAACTTGGCGGCCAATCAAGCGGCGGTTCTTCAGAAAGCACCTTTGCGGAAAACGTTTCGGAGGGGCTTGGACTATCCGGCAACCGATCGAGTTCGCTCGACGATCAATCGACCTATCGCGTTGCCGGCTCGCGCACGAGTGACACGGCGACGGGAGCATTTGGCGAACAAAACGTCTCTGATACCCGGTTATTGGATCCGACACCGGAACCTTCGCGGTCCAAGATGACCGGTCCGTTGGTAACAGTGTGTTCCAGCTTGGCAATCGTTTTGGCGTTGTTCAGCGCGTTGGTGTGGGTGGGACGTCGGTTTGGAGGCGGGGCTGCGGCTTCGAAGCCATTGCCTGCTTCTGCTTTGCATCCGCTGGGTCACATCATGTTGGACCCGCGCACCAAATTGATTTTGGTGAAATGTGGACGACGGATCTTGGTGCTTAGCCAAACCGCTTCCGGTGTGCAGCCGATTACCGAGGTCACGCATCCGGACGAAGTCCGCGAGCTGATCGCGAATTGTTCCGCAGAAGCTCGCGAAGTTTTTGAGCGGACGCTTCGTGAAATCGAACTGGAGCCCGCACGCGGTTTCACCGGTCAAAGCGACGAAGCGATCCCGCGTCCCGCTAGTGGACGTTCCAGCGGCCGATTGTTCGCCACCGCTTAGGACGCATCGCAAGCTCAGGCCCGGTTTAGGCACGCTCGCGCCCGGTTTAGTTCGGGGGCGTTCATCTCGGGTGCGCTCATCTCGTGGGCAATCGTCGTGGACGAGGCAACGAGCCCATTCACGCAGCTTCCATCGGACGGACGCGTTACGTCGTCCACGTCTCTATCGATGAAACCTGGTTAAGGCGGTGATGCCGTCGACTCAAGAGAGTTGTGATTAAGGACGATTGGCCTCGTTCGGCTTGCTTTCAAAAAGGGCTCATATCAGTCTTTCGAAAAAAGATTGGTTTTTGTTAAAGCCTAAGCACCGATCGGTCGCGAAGTTGTTTCGCGGCTTCGCGAGCACAATCGTCGAACGATCTACAGTCTGCCGAAATGTTGCCCTACCCGATCTCAATCATGACGACGGCCACCCTCAACAACAGGGTGATCCGTAGCATCAGAACCGCTTTAAGCGGTGTTGTTGTTCCCGCTATCCTGTCAGCGTTTGTCGTTGTCGCGACCTTGCAAACCGGTTGCCGACAGCCCAACGGTTCGAGTGGATTTGCGGGTGCGTCCCCAATCACTCAGTTGCCTGGCCAAACCGCGATGACGGGCCCGGCGATGCCTTCGCTGGGACCTTTCGGTGCATCTACCCGAGTACCGCCACCCGCCACCGGTTCGTACGGTCAAGGCGCCGCGGCAGCCAACGGAGCGACTTACAATCCGGCGAGCAATTACGCGCCCAATAATTATTCACCTAGCGGGTTAGTGCCGATGAGCTACCAGGACTCCGGTGTTGGCCAGGTCGCCAACGCAGGCGGAGTTTCCTCGCCCAACGATTCGTCGGCCGGTTGGAACGCGACCGGAAGCGGCGTCGCTCAAGCTGGGATGAGCTGGACTGAAACGTCCGCCACCGGTTTGTCTGCAAACGAATACGGCCCCGGCAACTACGTCACGCCTCCATCAAGCGTCCGCTCCGGTGGGATGCCAGTGATTGATTTGACGGGATCCCCACCGCCACCGGGTTACACCCCCAGCTACGCACCCGGCCAGCAGCAATACGCTCCAGCCCCGCAGCAACAAATGGTGCCGATGCAGCAGCAAGTGATTCCCGTCCAGCAACAGATGATGCCGGCGCAAACCCAGTCGTATCAGCCGTTGCCACCGGCCAGCCAGCCACCCCAGATTCCCAATTCGCAGCCGCCTTTTCCCAGCACGCAGGCAGGCAGCAACCAGGCAAACTCCACCCAGCCGAACACCTTTCAAGGCAACAGCACTCAGCCTGGCAGCGGGCAACCCGCCCCTTATCAACAGCAGCCTAACCCGGTTGTTTCCAGCGGCGGGTATGTCAATTCGGCCCCGGCGGCTAATCAGCCGGCATTTTCGACCGCGGACCGCCCCCTCCAGTGGCAAGCTCCGCTGCGATAGACGGGGTTTCGGTCGCTCAGGGCGACCCGATTGCCAAGCTCCCGGCTCCGCCTACCTGGCAGGCGCCTTCTCGAAAGCTTGTCTGCGGATCATGATAGGGAGTCCCACATAGACTTCTTTGCACGATTGAATTGCCATGACCGCCTCCATCGAAATGAATACGATTCCAGAAGCCGTTGACGCGATTGCTCGCGGAGAGGTTGTGATCGTCATCGATGCCGAAGACCGTGAAAACGAAGGTGACTTCATTTGCGCGGGTGAAAAGGCCACCACCGAGACGATCAATTTCATGTTGGGCGGACGCGGCCAGCTTTGCGTGTCGGTGCTTCCGGAAGTTTGCAAGAAGCTGGAACTCAATCCCGTCGTCGCTCACAACAACGCGCCCTTGCAAACCGCGTTCATGACACCGATCGACATCGCCACGGCCAAGACCGGGATCACGGCGGCCGAACGAGGTGAAACGATTCGGAAGCTGACCGATCCCGATATGCAGCTAGACGACTTCATTCGGCCTGGGCACGTTTACCCGTTGTTGGCGATGGAAGGCGGCGTGCTACGTCGAGCCGGACACACCGAAGCGGCAATGGATCTGTCGCGGATGGCTGGGCTCGCGCCGGTTGGCGTGTTATGCGAAGTCCTTAACGAGTCAGGGGACCGTGCTTCTCGCGCCGACATGGCCGCGATCGCTAAAAAGCATGATCTGAAAATCGTCAGCATCGAAAGCTTGATTGCACATCGCCGGGTCAGTGAAAAATTGGTTTCGCGGGCAGCGACGTCGACGTTGCCTACCAATTACGGCGACTTTGAAATTCACGTCTATTCGGTTGACTACGAATCTCAAGAACCGATCGCGATGGTGTTAGGCGACTTGACCGCACCGGGGCCAGCTCCCTTGGTGCGGATGCACAGCAGTTGTTTCACTGGCGATTTAGTCAATTCGTTGCGTTGCGATTGTGGGGATCAGCTCCACATGGCGATGCAGATGATCAGCGACGAAGGCCGCGGGGCGTTGGTTTACTTGCCGCAAGAAGGCCGCGGCATCGGTTTGGCTCAAAAGATTCGAGCTTACGGGCTGCAAGATGAAGGGATGGATACCGTCGAAGCGAATCACGCGTTGGGCTTCAAGTCCGACATGCGAGACTACGGCGTTGGACTTCAGATTCTGAAAGACCTGGGTTTGTCTGAGGTGCGGTTGTTAACGAACAATCCCAAGAAGACGAAGGCGTTCAACTTGCGTGGCTTTGACTTGCGAGTCGTTGACCAAGTGCCGATCGTGCCGACGGTCAACAAGCACAACCAGAAGTACTTGGAAACCAAACGCGAAAAGATGGGCCACCAACTGCCGCCGATGTCCTGAGCCACTAGATTGCCTGGCTTCGAGTGATGCATCGCCTTGTGGTGATGCTGCGTATGATCGGGCTGTTGGGGACAATGCCAGTTTTAAGTCGATGCCAAGTTCTAGCTCTGACGCTCCGCTGCGGTTCACGATCTCCTGGCACCGAGTGGGTTCGGCCTTTAGTCGGACCTCCGGCGATCACCTGGATTGGTTCTTCCAAAGCCAGCAGGCGACTGATTCAGCGTTGTCGACAATTGCGACGGACCTCCACTTTGGGGGGGGCGGTCAGCGATTTGAGACTCCGATTTTCGGCACGCGGCTTCCTGACCACCGGGGTGTCTATTTGGACTACGACGGATTGGTGTCCGGCGACCGGGGCGAAGTGCAGCGAATCGCCACAGGAACCTTCCAATGGTTGGCCACGGCGCGGAATGAGGAGGATCACGCTGACTTCCTTGAGATCACGTTGGGGACGGTTGAATTACTGGACCGTTCAAGCCAAAATTTGCCCAGTAACGAAGGGACAGTGGGGGCCGAGCACGTGAGTTCCGCATGCCGATTTTGGCAGGACGAAATCGCCCTGGGCCGCCATCCTGTCCTGAAGTTTGACCTGCGAACCCGATGCGATAAATCCGGCGTATAATGTAGGCATGGTCCCCAACGTTTTAATTACCGACGACGACGCCGACTTTCGCGAAGTGCTTTGTGACGCACTTTCGCGCCGTGGTCTGCATGTGGTTCAGGCCGGTGATGGCGATGAAGCGTTGCGTGTGATCGAACGAGAACCCATTCACATGGTTCTGGTCGACGTACACATGCCCAAAGTGACTGGCCTGGAAGTGATTCAGGTGCTTTCGCAGCGTGCCCACAGGATGCCGTACGTTTTAATGAGTGCGATGATGGACGAAGAAATCGAACGCGAGGCCGCTCGGATGCGAGCCTACAAAATCCTCCGCAAGCCGATCCGGCTGCAGAACCTGCGCGACATCGTCTGCGGCGGCTTGGCCGAGACGTATGGGTGGCGTCCCTCTTGAATTACCCACTCCTGTTCCGATTCCTGGGCACGATCTGCTTGCTGATCGGCGGATCGATGGCGTTCAGTTTGCCATTTGCGTTTCCAGGGTTTGCCGAGCGGACGCACCTTCCGCCTGCTGCCGAAGTCGAATCACGTGCCATGTACGGGCTGCTGGCCAGCATGATGGTGTGCTTCACGGTCGGCCTGATCTTTCGTTTCCTTGGTCGATCTTACCGGCCTGGTGGGAATCTGTTTCGCAAGGAAGCCATGGCGATCGTGGGCCTGTCTTGGGTCGGCGCGACCGTGCTGGGCGCGTTGCCGTATTACTTCAGTGGAACGCAAACGGCCGCGGGCATGCCGATCACGTTCATCGAAGCGATGTTCGAGTCTCAATCCGGGTTTAGCACAACCGGGGCGACGATCCTGACGGATTTGAATACGCCTGAATTGGTCCCGCACTGCATCCTGTTTTGGCGATCGTGGACCCACTTCCTGGGCGGACTGGGGATCGTGGTTTTGTTTGTCGCGATTCTGGGCCAAGGTTCGGCCGGCAAGGCGATGATGCGAGCGGAAATGCCCGGGCCGACCAAAGATGGTTCGATGCCGCGGATGCAGCATACGGCGTTGGTGTTCGCGGCGATCTACGTGGGGCTGAACGTGGTTCTGACGCTGGTTTATTGGCTGGAAGGAATGAGCACGTTCGATGCGTTATGTCATGCGTTTGGGACGATGGCGACGGGCGGTTTCAGTACGTACAACCGATCGCTGGGCGGGTTTGACAGTCCGCTGATTGAAACGACCACTATCGCGTTCATGGTATTGGCCGGCACCAATTTCACGCTGATGTACCTGACCCTGATTGGTGGGTGGCGAAAGCTGGTCCGCGATGTTGAATTCCGCACCTACGGCGGGATCATCGCGGTAGTGACTTTGGGCGTCGTGTTCTTTGGAATGCGGGCAGGCGATGAGGGCTTTGATACGTACCCATCGGCCCTTCGCAACGGATGTTTCCAGGTCGTGTCGGTCCTGACGACGACGGGCTACGGCACTGCGGACTTTGACACCTGGAACAATTTCGGTCGTGGGATTCTGCTGCTGTTGATGTTTGTTGGCGGGTGTGCGGGCAGCACTGGCGGCGGGATGAAGGTGATTCGGCACGTTTTATTCTATAAAATCCTTCGTTTGGAAATGGAGCGCGCCCACCGACCCCGTGTTGTCCGGCCTTTGAGGGTGAGCGGGCAACCGGTCGATGATCCGCAATTGGCGCACAACATCCTGCTGTATTTCTGTTTGGTGTTGGCGATCTTTGTGGTTTCATGGCTGGCGTTGGTCACTTTCGAGCCCACGTCGACTTGGGGTGTAATGGAAAGCCCGGTTGCTCATGCGGCTGAAATGGTAGAAATGGGCGAGGAGCACGACCCCGAAACCCATAAAGAGATGCATCGTGAATTGTTGAAAGGAACTCTGGACGACAAATTGCTTGATAGTGCGAGCGCCGTTGCGGCGACGCTCAACAATATCGGGCCAGGTTTGGGGGTGGTCGGGGCGACCCGAAACTACGCCGGCTTCAGCCAGGGTGCTAAGTTGTTGTTCGTGTGGCTGATGATGCTCGGACGCGTTGAAATTTTTAGTGTGCTGTTATTGTTCGTACCGTCGTTCTGGCGAAGGGTGTGAGATGACCAAGATCCAACCGAAGAACTTTGCTGCTGTGGGAGCGAGGCTCTTGGTCGCGTTGATCATGGTTTCACTCGCTGTGCCGTATGCCGGGATGACCCAAGCAGACGCCGCGCAAGCGGACACAGCCCAAGCCGAGGTAGCGGAGCTGGATGCTGGCGTTGAGGCCGCATCGCTCGACGAGACCGACGTGGAATCGAATCCACTTGAACCGGCCGAAACGAATAGCCGCAAACGCACGGCGATCATTTTGCCATTCCAATCGGACATCAACCCGATCAGTGGTGCGTTGCTGAAGCGACGGTTTCAACAAGCCGTGGATTCCGGGACCGTCGACGTGATCATTCTGGATATTCACTCCCCCGGTGGATTCACGTACGTCACGTTCGAGCTGATGGACATGGTTTTGGCGGCGAAGAACGTCGAAACGGTCGCGTATATCGAAAAGGACGCGATCAGTGGTGCGGCGTTGCTGTCATTGTCGACGGATACCATCTTGATGAGGGCGGACGCACGGATCGGCGACGCGGGCGAGATCGTCATGGGCGAAGACGGCGCGTTCCGCTACACCGAGGCCAAGAGCCGCAGCGTGCTGGCTCAAAAGGTTCGTGACACGGCGGCGGCGACCGGGCGCCCGGTCGCTTTGGCCGAGAAGATGACCGACAAGGACATGATCGTTTATCACGCGACTCACCGTACCAGCGGTGAAAAGCGATTCATCAGCGATAAAGAACACGCATCGATGGAAGACGCTGATGATTGGGAACTCGGCAAGCCGATTCGCGAGGCGGGCAAGGAGATGTTCTTTACCGTCAACGGTCGCCGGGCGGTTGAGTTGGGGATCGCCGATCAAACGGTCGCCGACCGGGACGAGCTAGCTCGCGTGTTGAACGTGGCGACGCCGATTGAAGTCGTCGAAGCTAGCTGGGTCGATGGTCTGGTGATGTTTTTGAACTTCAAGTTCATCACGTTTTTGCTGCTGTTGATCGGGTTGATCGGCGTGGCAACCGAGCTGAGTGCCCCTGGGTTGGGGATCGGTGGGATCGTAGCGGTGTTGTGTTTCGGGCTGTTCTTTTGGAGCCGCTTTTTGGGCGGCACGGCTGGCTGGCTGGAGGTGATTTGCTTTGCGATGGGGATCCTCTTCATCGGTGCCGAAATCTTCGTGATCCCTGGGTTTGGCGTTGCTGGAATCACGGGGCTAGCGCTGACGTTGGGATCGCTTGTGATGGCATCTCGCCGGTTTTCCATGCCTTCGGGCGATGCGGATTGGGCATCACTGGGCAACGATATTTTGCTAGTCGGCGGTGCCTTTGTGGGCTTCATGGTCGTGGCGGCGATCTTGACCAGCTATCTGGGTAGCATCCCGATTTTGAATCGGTTGACGTTGCAAGCCGAAGTGGAACCTTCCGGTGCCGTCGCGATCTCCGATAGTACGCCGGCGTGGCAGCGTGTGCAGGTGGGGCAGACCGGCGTTTCTGTTTCGCCACTGCGGCCGGGCGGTCGGGTCCAGGTTGATGAGCTGATGATCGATGTTGTCACCGAAGGCGACTACGTTGACTCGGGACAATCGGTGCGTGTGATTGCTAAGCAAGGTGCGCGAGTGGTGGTGCGATTGGTCGACGAAGACCCACACAACCCGAACTCGATCGCGTGAACATCGATAGGACGTCAGATTGACGTTCGCAAAGACCCGCTTAGTTGAATAGACTGCCACGCACGAGCAAGTGATTCTCGGTAGACGAGGTTCCGGTTTCATCCATGGACACTCGTGATGGACCGACTTGAAACGGTTCCATTGACGACCGGATCAGGAACCTGACTGGCCGCCGAACTCGGCGGGGATCCAAGCACTCGTACGATACCGTCTCGCACACACTCTTGATGGCTTGCCCTGGACGATGGCCCCACGCAAGAAGCAACCCGCCGCCCCGCCTACAAACGACTCGCTCGTTTTAATGACGGATACGCAGTTGCTCAACATGCGGATGTGCGATTTGAAGCTGACGATCAAAGGCACGGTTTTAGAAAAACGCATCGACCAATTGGTCAACGAACTGGGTGATCGAGGCCTGAAATTTCAGCCCCACTTTTGGCTCAGCGACGATTGGTTTTCGCCGGACGATGTGCCGGGTGTCGCGATCCCGTTCTATCTGGCTCACCCTCGATTGATGCGTTTGGAACGCAAGCAATTGTTGGATGTCGAAGGCGGGACTCACGAGCGGTGCATGCAGATCCTGCGACACGAGGCCGGGCATGCGATCGATACCGCGTTCCGGCTACGGCGCAAGGCGGTCTACCGAAAGGTGTTTGGCAAGGCGTCTGAGCCGTATCCTGAGCATTATCAGCTCAAACCGGCCAGTCGTGAATATGTGCATCACCTGGGCATGTGGTACGCCCAGGCGCATCCGCTAGAGGATTTTGCGGAAACGTTCGCGGTTTGGCTTCGTCCCGGTTTCCGTTGGCGAACCCGGTATCGAAACTGGCCGGTTATGGAAAAACTCGAAACCGTTAACGAAATGATGCAGAACCTGCGGGGAAAGAAACCGCCGGTTCAATCGCGAGCCATGGTGGATCCCGTGCACCGGATCCGCAAGACACTGCGGACGCATTACGAACGCAAACGCACGCACTACGAATTGGATCTGCCCAGCGTTTACGACAACGATCTGCGGATGCTGTTTTCGTCTGAAGAAGCTCACCGTCGCAACGTCACCGCTGCCGCTTTCTTGAACCGCATTCGGACGGAACTGCGGCGCACGGTCTCGAAATGGACTGGCGAATACGCCTACACGATTGACCAAGTGGTTCAGGAAATGATCGAGCGATGCCGCGAGCTGAAACTGCGTCTGGGCGGTGCTCCCGAAGAGGTGAAGCGTGACGCAATGATCCTGGTCGCCGTGCGGACCACCAACTTCCTGCACGAAGGAGGTCACCGTGCCGCAATCTAATCGCAAACCGGCCGTTTCAAGCGTCTGGAACCCATGCGGCGAGATGATCGCGCGTGGCGATATGCTCCTGTGCAACGTGATGATCCCGAGTGGCGAGATGTTCGTCCGGCGGGAGGTGCATTGTGGCTAAGCTGCGCGTCCTCGTCCTTGTTCGTGATGGCCATGTGCCGCCGGATTCCCTTGAAGGCTACACCGAAGACCAATGGAGTCCGTGGAAGGCGGAATTTGATATCTGCGAAACGCTACGTGGTCTGGGCCATGAAGTGTTGCCGCTGGGGATCTACGACGACCTGGGGCCGATTCGTAAGGCACTTGGCGAATTCCAGCCGGATATCACGTACATGTTGCTCGAGGAGTTCCATGGGGTCGTGACGTACGACTTTGCGGTCATCAGCTATCTGGAATTGATGCAGCAGGCTTACAGTGGATGCAACCCACGCGGTTTGCTGTTGAGCAAGGACAAGGCGTTATCGAAGAAGATTTTGACCTATCACCGCATCCCGACGCCTCGGTTCGCTGTCTTCAAGTGTGGGCGAGCGGTCCGGCGACCGAAGCGATTGCCGTTCCCCTTGTTCGTGAAGTCGGTGATGGAGGACGCGTCGTTCGGGATTTCGCAGGCATCGATCGTGCATACGGACGAGGCGTTGAAAGAACGGGTTGAGTTCATCCACGAAAAGACGAGCGCCGACGCGATCGTTGAGCAATACATCGAAGGCCGCGAGATCTATTGTGGGGTGATCGGCAACGACCGCTTGTTAACCTTCCCGGCATGGGAAATGGATTTTGGCACGTTGCCCGATGACGCGGCCAGGATCGCGACGAGCCGAGTGAAATGGGATCGCAAGTACCAAGAACGGCACCACATCACCACGCATGCGGCCCAGGGCATCGACGATGCCATGCAGCAAAAGATCGGCAAGCTTTGCAAGCGAGTTTACCGTGCACTGGAGATGACGGGCTACGGCCGCATGGATTTGCGGTTAACGCCCAACGGCGAGATCTTTGTCATCGAAGCAAACGCGAACCCGAACATCGAATACGGTGAAGACTTTGCCGAGTCGGCTGAGGCGGCCGGGATCAGCTATGAAGCTCTGATCCAGCGGATCTTGAACTTAGGCTTGGCCTACAAAGCCGACTGGATGGCTTAGCGGTTTGTCTGCAGATTGACCTAGCCACTTGGGCAAGGCTGAAGTTGCAAGTTAGAAGTAGCAAGCTGACTTCGTAGGCCGGACCAAGCGCAGCGACGTTCCGGCATTCACGCGATTGCCGGATGTGCGTCGCAAAGCCTCCTTCATCCGGCCTACTTTAGGTCGTTACGTGATTGGTCTTTGTAGCTGGATTCGACAGAATTCAGAGCACCGTAGTCTGGCGACACCGCCTACATCCTTCTCTAAAACGCTCTAGCCGCTTTGGGAAGGCTGAAGTTGCAAGTTAGAAGTTGCAAGCTGAGAACAGCGAGCTGGAAACGCCTTGGCCTCGGCGAATGCTGAGTGCTTCGCCTGATTTTTTTTGACCGTCGTGGACGAGGAAACTCGTCCCCGGTCCAGTTCGTGTCATAAGGATGCGTTGCCGCATCGGTTGCCAGGTAGAACGGACTCGTCGGCTCGTCTCGTTCCTAGCTGATCGGACTCGTCGCCTCGTCCACTACCTTGCGAGACGAGCTTGATGCTCGTCCAGTTCGTGGGTGAATGGACTCGTTGCCTCGTCCATGACGTCTCTTCTGCTAAGCCCCATCCATGACTTAATGGGATGAGAGATTGCGTGCTTACGCTTCTTCCTCATCGTCTTCGTCGTCGTCCATGTCGTCATCGTCTTCATCCCAGTCATCTTCGTCTTCGTCGTCGTCCCAATCTTCATCGGCTTCGTCGTCGTCGACTTCTTCCCAGCTGTCGTCGTCCACGTCGTCTTTTTCGTCTTCGTCTTCCTCGTCATCATCCTCATCCTCATCGAGGTCGTCGTCATCGTCCTCGTCGTCATCCCAGTCGTCCTCGTCGTCGACGAAATCTTCATCGTCGTCGTCATCTAGCCCGCGTTCGTAGAGGTCATCTTCTTCGTCTTCGATGACGGCGGCTGGATTCACAGCATCGGATGTGACCGGATCGGCCACAGCGGTTGCGAAGCCTTCGCCGGTCAAGGCGGTGGCGATGGATGACAACACCGAATCGGTGGCGAGAGCGTCGGTCGCTGCGATACTCACGTCGGACTCCTTGGAAACTGGGGAACCGGTTTGTGTGTCCGGTTCAGGGGTGGGGGATGGGTTGGCGGGATCACCAACAGGATCTTCGTTTGCAGTAGCCTCATCGGCACCAGAAACATCCTCACAGAATCCCCGTGAGTCAATCGCTGGCAATGCGTTTATCGACGCCAATCCACAAATTTGTAAGAAACGTTTGGTGGTTCCGTAAAGGTAGGGTCGACCGAGCTCCTCGCTGCGTCCACTAATCCGGACTAAATCGAGCGACATTAGTTGACGCAGGATCTCGCCACAGGCAACGCCGCGAACGGCTTCGACATCCGCTCGCGTGACATCCTGGCGGTAAGCCACGATCGCGAGCGTTTCCATCATCGGCCAACTCAACCGGATCGCATCAGGTAAAACGCCAAGTCTTCGCAGCCATGGACTGACCACACCTCGGGTCATCATTCGGCTGCCACCGGCAATCTGCTCGATGCGAATTCCTCTACCGTTGGCATCGTACAACGCGTTCAAGTCCGCCACCAGCGTCCGAGCCTGGGTGGCGTCCTCCAATTCAGCCAATGCGGCCAACCGCCGGTAGCTGAGTGGTGATTTTGCGATCAATAACAAGGCTTCGACCCGGCTTCGGGCCACCGCGGGATCCAAACTGACCGCGTCGTCGCTGTCCGAACCCTCGGCTGGATCGTCCGAAAGCAGGTCTTCCGCCGCTGCCGTACCGCCCGACTCGGCGAGTCCGACCAGATTGAGTAAATTTGGGGCCCGACTTTTTTCCGTGCGCGGCCATGCCCCGGCCCGTTGCCAGGACGTCGTTCTTTGCCAGGGAGACCGGGAGGAACCGTGATTTCGCATCGCCTCATCATGCCCAAGTGATCGCTCGGTCACCAGACCGGTTAGGATCTTGTCCTGATGTCCGCCAAGATGCGGAATTCCGCTGAATGCCCGCGACCCGCTACCATGCTGACATGAGCAAGACCAAACCAATCGCCAATCGTTCATCGCTGTGGGTGATCATCCTGTCCGGCTGCGTGCTGGCGTTGGTGCTCTTTGCGATCATACGCACGACCGGGTACGTCGAAGGCGAAGAGTTCTCGCCCACGCATTTTCGGTCGCGGAAGTTCACGTTTTATGAAATTCCGCTGATTCACCTGCAAATCACGCCCATTCGGCGAACCACGACGACTCCCATCGCCGCCCTCACGCTGACACAAAAGAACTGGATCCAGCCGCCTGCTTTGGAACCATCGCAGTGGCATCTCGTTTCGCTCCAGCGAGGCAACAGCGAAGCAGTCAACGATGACGCCGCCCTGTTGATGAAGCAACTGCGTCTGCACCGCGACGGTGTCCCATTTTGGAAAGACTGGAGCAACAAGCATCCCAAAATGGCCCAAGAATTCTGGCCTACGATCGGTAAGCTGTCCCAGCGAGAGCTATACCTGTTAATGCCCCGAATCTTTGAAATTGTCGGGCAACTGGACGATCCCGTCACGATGCGTTCGATGGTCGACGAGTACTTGGAAACCGAATACACCAGTCTGATTCGTGACATGCGAGCCGCCGGGCGAGATGAGCTGGCCGACGCCCTGACCGAAGAAGCCGCTGCCGACGCGATCGTCCCGAACTGACATGATTTATCTCGACAACAACGCCACCACGGCGATGGATCCCCGCGTTGCTGGCGTTTTAAACGAAACGCTGATGCAAGGACCGCTGAATCCGTCCAGCCAACACCAGTTCGGACAACGGGCGCGTTTCCGGTTGGAAGAATCGCTCGATCGTATCGCCAAGGTTCTGGGCAGTGATCTCACCCGGGTCGGCGCGGATCGGTTGATCGTGACCAGCGGCGGAACGGAGGCGAACAATTCCGCTATCTCGGGATTAGGCGCGCCCGATACCAGTCTGCTGGTCAGTTCGATTGAACATCCCAGCGTTCTGGCGGCGGCGCAGGCTGTGGAATCCGGTGCACGACCGATTCGGATGATTCCGGTCGATGCGGACGGAGTCGTGCGGGTCGACCGGCTCGAAGAAATCATCGCTCAAGATCAGCAGACCGCCCACCCGGCCGGGCTTGTTTCCGTTATGTCGGCCAACAACGAAACCGGCGTGATTCAGCCCATCGAAGACATCGCACGGATTTGTCGTCGGTGTGGTGTGTCACTGCATGTCGATGTCACACAGTCGATTGGAAAGGTCCCGGTTGATTTCATTCAGTGGGGCATCGACGCGGCCACGATCACACCGCACAAGTATCACGGGCCAACGGGCGTGGGTTTCTTGTGGTTACGCAGCGGAATTGAGATCCAAGCGTCGATGTACGGTGGCGAGCAACAATTGGGGACCCGTCCAGGCACCGAGCCGGTTGGGTTGGTTGCCGGGGCCGCGGAGGCAACCGCTTTGGCGATCGAAGAGTTCCCGGCCGCATCCAAACACATGGCGGCTTTGCGAGACCGGCTCGAAGAGGCAATCCAAGATCGCTTCCCCGAAGTGGTCGTTCACGGGCAAAACGCGAAGCGGTTGCCGTCGACCACTTGTGTGTCGTTTGTCGGTGCCGACCGCCAAAACCTGTTGCTCGCCTTGGACATGGCCGGCGTGGCCTGCAGCAGTGGTTCAGCGTGTAGCAGTGGAAGCAGTCCGCCGAGCCATGTGCTGATGGCGATGGGCGCCAGCAAAGCGGAGATCGATTCGGCGCTTCGGTTCAGCGTCTCGCGGTTTTCCACCGATCAAGAGATCGATCAAGCCATCGAGATCATCACCCGGAAATACGAAAGCGTTCGCCGGTCGTAACCGCGGATGGCGTCGTCGAAGGTTGCGGTTGAGTCACCGCCAAAGAAAAGAGTGTCTGAAGGACTCATTGCCTCGTCCAATACCCGGCAACGGGATGGACATGCTGTCTCGTCCGCTAAGTTTGCAAGTGTGGATGAACCGATAGCCCATCCACACGAAATAGCTTGTGGCGTTTGCTTGATAGAGCGTCTCTAGCTAGACCGACCGCTGCTGCGGGCGGAATCCGAGACGGCAAATTCGCTGAGGCAAGATTCCAGCGACATCAGTTCCACATCCAGCCAAGAACCAAAATCGATTTCCAGATCGTTGCGCTCTTCAACTCGTTCGATCAACCAAGCCCAATCCAAAGGGGCTGTCGTCGATCGGACCGTAGCCTCACCACTATCGCCGTGGGGCTGTGATTCGTAAGAGGTGGACATGATGAACTCCCATAAAAATGCGCGTCTGACATTAGTTAGAAGGGTCAGGGCATAAAAAAGTTCGGCAATTCTGATGCCCAAAAACTGTCTTGTAATAGAATCGGCTCGTAAAGACTGCTGACGCCAATGTTTACGTTCTGGATTTTTCGTTCTTGCCAAATTTTCTATTTGTCGGTTAGCGGCCAACTCCGGCCAGCACTGCCACTTTAGTGCGCACTTCCACCCCTCTGCAGAATGCCAGACGCCCTCGATTAACGGGATTTTGCCGTTTCGACCCATTCTTTCGTTTTTTTGCGCCTGCTTTGCCAAGAACTTCCCGCCTAGTTCGAAGAGTTGATTGTTAGCCCTGATTTCCCTGTCACGCATCGTGATTGGAAATGGACACCCTGGGGCCACAGACACCCTCCTACAAGGAAATCCCGCGATGTTACGCAAACTATTTATGACCGGAGCAACGTTCGCCCTGCTTTCAGGTATCACCCTGGCCACGCCCGTCGGGTCCTACGCCCGTTGTGGATGGGACTATCTCACGAATTCCGCCAACGACGCTGTGCCGTTGGAGTGGGAACTGAAACGGGCTCGTCAAATGATCGCCGATTTAAAACCGGAGATTCATGACAATGCTCGCCGCATCGCCCAAGAGAAAATCGAAGTGGTCCGTTTGGAACGTCAACTCGGTGATACCGATCAACGGCTTGCCAAGGCTCAAGACGAAATCGAACGACTTAGCGACGACCTACGCACGGAAAACGATCGTTACAGCTATGGCGGAAAAACTTACACCTCGGTGCAAGTGAAGTCGGATTTGTCGAACCGCTTTAAGCGATTCAAGACTCGGCAACAAACTTCAGAAAAGCTGCAAAAGATGCTTTCCGCTCGCCAAGCTTCGTTGCGATCCGCTAGCGAACGCATGGAAGCCATGCTCGATGCCAAGCGTCAATTGGAAGTGGAAGTTGAAAACCTGCAAGCTCGTTTAGGTGCCTTGCGAGTGGCTCAAACCAGCAGCCAGTTGAACTTGGACGACAGTGCCTTGTCTCGATCGCGTGAATTGCTTGACGAGATTGCGACTCGGATCGATGTTGAAGAAGAAACGATGGCAGTCGATGTCGAGTACTTCGGCGAAATCGATCTGGATGAACCTTCGGATGAAAACCTGCTCAGTGACATCTCCGCCTACATGGACGGATTGGCAGGCAAGGATTCCAAAGCGTTGGTTTCGATCGACTTGAGCAGCGATAGCTCGCTGTAGTGAATGGACCCCGATAAGGGTCTGGGTGCGGCCCCCAAGTACGCACGTAAGTTCGCGGAAGCCGTCATGGCTTCCGCGAAACTGGCGGTCCGCCAAACAGTATTTAGGGAACCAATTCTGGAGCGGAGATGATCTCCGCGGAACGTTTCTATTGAAGAGGCTTCCACCAATCGATGGTAGGATAATATGGTTGCTGTCGCCGACACGGTTACTTCTCTCTCACATACCCCTGTGCCAAGCTTTTCCGCCATGAACTTCACTCACGCCCCCGATGAACTCGTTTTGGATCGGTACACGATTCAACGAGGTATTGGGATGGGCGGGTTCGGCGAGGTTTACTTCGCAATCAGCCAGGCGGGCAAAGAGGTCGCGCTGAAGCGGATTCAGCGGAACCTGGACGTCGAACTTCGCGGCGTCTCGCATTGTTTGAATTTGAAACACAACCACCTCGTGTCCGTGCATGACGTTTGCCGAGACCGCGAAGACCAAACTTGGGTGGTGATGGAATATGTCGACGGCCCAAACCTTCGTGAAGTGTTCAATCAACACGACGCGGCGTCGATGGAACCCACGGGGCTACCGATCGAAGTAATCAAACGGTGGTTTCAAGGTATGGCTGCGGGCGTCGATCATTTGCATGGTGCTGGGCTTGTTCACCGTGACCTAAAGCCCGGTAACCTGTTTGATGACAGCGGTGTTATCAAAGTGGGTGACTATGGTTTAAGTAAGTTCATCTCGACGTCTCACCGTGGCGGTCACACCGAAAGCGTGGGCACGTTCCATTACATGGCACCCGAAATTGGGCGTGGCCAGTACGGACGCGAAATCGATATCTATGCGATGGGCGTGATGTTGTATGAGATGCTGACGGGGCGGACACCATTCGAAGGCGAATCCCCTCAAGAGATCATCATCAAACACCTTTCGGCCCAACCGGACTTGTCGTCGGTGCCGTTGCCCTATCGCCACTGCATCGCGGCGTGTCTTGAAAAAGATCCGGCCAATCGCCCGTCCGATGTCGCGTCGATGATGGCGATGTTGCCTTGGGAAAACGCCCCAGGCATTTACTATTACGCGTCCGCCGTTGGATCAGCGAAGACTCCGGTGCAAAAGCGTGAAAACGTGTCGCCGGTCGGAGCTCGCCCAGGCGATACGCCCGAGCGGGCTGCTGCGTTTTCTCAAGCTGCCGCTTCGCCACAAGCTGCCACTTCGCCACAAGCTGCCACTTCGCCCCAATTCGATCGTTCGCCACACCTGAATGGAAATGCTCAACCCGGTCCTGGAAATCCTGCTCCGGGGATGCCGCCGGTTACGCTGCGTAACCCTTCACCCGAAGAGCCTCTCGCGAGAGCGGTCCGCAATAGCTTTCAAGATTTAAACCGATGGTGGGCGAATCTTGAACGCTCACCCGGTTCGAAGTTTTTCATTGTGATCGCGGCGGCGGTGATCTTGCTGTTCAACACGCATTGGTTGTTGCCGATGCTTTCGTTGGTCGGAATCTTCTATGTGCCGTACTACATCATCCGGCACATGGTCTTGCAGATCTCCGAACCCGACAACGTGAGCGCTCATAACGGTGCTGCGGTTGCGGGGCACTATCGCGGTCAACATGCCGCCCAGTTCGCGTCGGCGGTGAATCCATCGGTACCCCACCCTAATGCTATTCCCAGTAAGCCACCGTCCAAAGCCCAGGTCCGGCAAATGCTTCGTCAATCGTTATCGACCCGATCGCGTTTGACCCAAGCGGCGGAATGGTCCACATCAGGAATGATCTCGTTGGTCGTGGCCGCAACGTTGTTGTTGATCACGTCCGTGATCGGACTTCGCAACACCGAAATCAGCCCGATGGCGTTGTCGCCTTACGTGTGGATGGCGTGTGTCGTGTGGATCGGATCATTCGGTTTGCTCGGACTTGGGAAGGCTTGGGAATCGAGCGATGGTGAAGGCTTTGTTCGTCGACTCATTTCGTCGTTCCTCGGTGCGGGTGTGGGCGTGGTCGCTTACCTGCTCGCCGAAGCGTTGATGGTGCCAATGGACATGGGCTTGGAACGAAACATCGATGCGACGGCGCTTCCGGTATCGTTCTATCAATCTTCCGGAGTGCCGAAGGCTGCCGCGATGATGGGGCACTTTGCCTTGTTGTTCGGATTGTTGCGAATGTGGAAACCCGTCGATCCATTGCGTCGCCGTCGGTTGAGTTTGTGGGCCGTTGCCGTTGCCGTGGTTGGCGAATGGGTGGTCCATCAAATTATCCCCGTTCCTCAGCCTACGGGCATGTTGATCGTGGGCGGCATCATCGTGATGACTCAATTGTCAGCACCTTGGGTGAAGGCTGATTCCGTTGCCACGCTCCGCGCTATGCAGGTTTGATGCTATGAAAATATCCCACATCTTCTTGGTTGTCACACTGATGACTTGTTCGCTAAGTGGCACCGCGATGACGGTGTCAGCCGCGGATAAACAAGCTGACTCGCAATCCGATAAACAAGTCGTTGAGACGGTTCAAGAAACTCCAGAAGCGGACAATCTGGCTAGCGAGAGTTCAGCCAACGAAAGTGCTGCTAAAGACAGTTCAGCCAAAACCGCTAGCGAGTCATCTAAGAGCAACGAGCTTGCAGCGAAAGACGCTGTTCGGTCGGCCAACCTGAGTGTCGCGCCGTTAGACCATTTTGAGTATCCCGACGATCGACCGCACTGGATCGACTCGCCGACAGGACGCAAGTCGGCTAGTCCCGATAGTCGCCAAGTGGGGAAAGCCGATGCTGCGGATTCGATTTCGATCACTGTTGTTTCGCAACCTCAAGCGTCGCCGAAAGCGGCTGCGGAGATGATGGAGGTGATGGCTCGCGGTGCAGTGGAAAACTACATCGATCAACAGGCCGCGAAATACAGGGAACACATTGATTCGAAGCAGATCACGGTTGAGATGGACTGGATTCGCGACGAGTTGATCGTGCGTCGTTACGACGGCGAAGTTCAATCGGGTGACGACACGCTTTATGAAAGTGCGTGCCTGTTGCAGCTTGACGAATCCCATCAAGCGATCCTTAGTCGGTTGATTGACAATCATCGACTTTTGCGTCGATTGGCCGTTGTCGGTGTGTTTGCCTTGATCGCGTTCGCTTGCCTGGTTGGAGGCTCAATCTTGTTGGGTGGCTTGGCGACTCATCGAGAGCGACGCAAGGCAGTCGCTGGCGTCGCGTTTGAGTCGACCCCAGACGCTCCGCACGCTTCGGTTAGCTGAACGATCTGGATTTCGTTTGGTCCGTCGGCGATAAAACCTTTAGACTGGGATCGCTGTCCGCAGTCGATCGAGCCCACGCTTTGCCGTAGGGTTTCAGATTGCTTCGGTCAGGCATGATCTGGGGCGGTCTAAGGAGGGCAACGATGATTGAGAATCCGAGCGAGCTGGATGCGGCAGCGGAGCAAGAAACTGTCGAGCAAGAAACAGCAGAGCGAGAAGCGGCCAGGCGAGAAGCGGCTGTCGAGCAGAAGGTCGTGCCAACGCCACAATCTAAAACCGATTCGCCGATTGAGCAGGCCGGGCATCCGCTGCAATTGCGCGGAGCTCAAGTGGTGTTCGTCGTCCTGCTAGCGGTTCTGATGGCTGGACAGTGGCTAAGCCTGTTCTCGAATGGCACGTCGGCTGCACCCAGCTCGGCAACTCTTTCGCCGGTTGAATCGCTGGCACAAAGTCCGATTTGCATCAACTTGAATACGGCCAGCGAATCGGAATTGACGCTTTTGCCTGGGCTCGGTGACAAGCTCGTGCGTGATTTGGTTGCCTATCGCGACCTGCACGGCGACTTCGGTAGCTGGGCGGATGTCGAGGCGGTTAACGGCATGGGGCCGCTCACGATCCAGGCGATTCGCCCTTGGTCGACTTTGGGGCCGGTCGTTTCGGCCATGGTCGACTCACCAGTGGTGGCGGCCTTGCCAGCGACAGACAATCATCAGGCTATCGATCCGGCTGGCCTAACCGAGTGGAATCCTTAGTGCTTCATCTACATATCATTTTGGGGGTGATCGTAGTGGATGAGGCGACGAATCCTATCCACTTCACCGACCAGACGGGCTCGTCGCCTCGCCCACTACCCCCAACTTGAATCTGGATTAATCCCTAGGGTTACCGAGGTGGCGGATTTGCGGCAGTGGCGAATTCGCTGATTCAGCCGATATCGCTGGGCGGGTGGATACAATGGTTCGAGCCGCACGGTGCGTGACCTGCCTAATATCTCACGAAAACCCGCTGCACCGAAAACTGCCCGGCTTCAAATTCCGATTTGCAATGGTTCGGCCAAAGGAATGCCCAAAGGAATGATTGACCATTGCAGTATCACGCTCTAATTTGGAGCGTGATCACCCCGTTCAAACTTTCACTCCCTTGAGAACGATCCCATGGCCTTAGCCGAAGACAAAGTCCGCGAAGCCTTGAAAGAGGTCATTGACCCCGAATTGTACGTCAATATTGTCGATTTGGGCCTCGTTTACGTCGTCGAGGTTGGGGAAGAAAACGAAGAGGGCAAACATGAGGTTCAGGTCGAAATGACCATGACCAGCCCGATGTGCCCCGCTGGACCGCAATTGGTTGCCGGCACCAAGGCCGCCGCTGAGTCGCTTGACGAAGTTGCGTCGTGCAACGTGAAAGTTGTGATGGAACCCGCCTGGACACCTGAACGAATGACCGATGACGCTCGCGATCACCTCGGCATTTTTTAGGTCCTGACTTTTCGTGCTCCGCCATCAGCTTGAAATTCGCGTCGCTTACCAAGAAACCGACGGCCAGCGACGTGTTCACCACGCCAATTATCTGAACTATTTCGAGCGTGGTCGAGTGGAAATGCTACGCAGCATCGGCCACGATTACAAAGCAATCGAAGATTCCGGAAAACGGCTCGTGGTGGCCGAAATGAACGTCCGCTATCACGCTGCCGCTGACTTCGACGACGTCTTGACCGTCACGACGGAGGTAACCGAGGTCCGCAAAGTGCGGATGCGTCATCGGTATTCCATCCACCGCGGTGACACCTTGATCGTCGAGGCGGATTCCTTGATCGCCTGCATCGACGAGACCGGCCGGCCAACCCGGTTGCCTGACTTAGCACCGGCTTAACAAATCGTGGCCGAACGCTCCGCGGTCGGTGAAGAACAACTCTAAAATTCCGACCGCGGAGCGTTCGGCCACATTGGCTGAGGCTGATAGCCGACTCTTCTTTTCCGCCGCTCTTTCCCTCAGCCTGCCTTTTCTGTCTGTAAGCCCATGAATCATCTCGCCGCATTCCAAGCTTGGCGTTGGCTTTCCATCGTCGCCGTGATCGTTTCCGTTGGCTGCGATAGCGAGCGTCTTAAGCCAGAAGACTTCAAGCGGCGTGACCGATCCGAGATCATCGTTTCCGCTCCGCCTACAGCCCCGCCTCAGCAACAGGTTCCGGGAGCGCCGCAGGGGCCCGGCTCACCGCAGGGGCCTGGCGTGCCTCAGGCTCCACCGACGGCCGAAGACTTGTTTCGCGAGGCGGCAATGGAAGGCAAGCTTGCCGAAGTTCGCACGGCAATCGAATCGGGCATGTCGGTCAATGTGGCCGATGAACAAGGCCGTACCGCTCTGCAGCTTGCCGCGTTCGACGGGCACACCGATACCGTCGATTATCTGATCGCTAACAAAGCTGAAATCAATCACCGCGATGAGTTTGGACGTTCGGCATTGATGTATGCGTCAACGGGCCCGAATCTGGAAACCGTCACCGCAATCTTGAAAGCCGGCGCGGACGTCAATTTTGTTGACGCCGAAGAACACTTCACGGCACTGATGTTTGCGGCCGCGGAAGGACAAGACGCCGTGGTTAAGAAGCTCTTGGAAAGCAACGCCGATGCCGCGTTGGCTGACGTCGATGGTGACACCGCAATGGACTTCGCCGCCAAAAACGGTCACGACTCCGTCGTCGAAATGCTGAAATCACATTCAGCTAAATAGTGGCCCGCTCAAAGGCGGCTCTCAGCCACCTTCGATCGTAGTGGATGAGGCGACGAATCCCATCCACTCACCGACCAGACGGGCTCGTCGCATCGCCCACTACCCCCAACTTGAATCTGGATGAAGCACTAGTGCTTTGGCTACATTTCATTTTGGGGTTGATCGTAGTGGATGAGGCGACGAATCCCGTCCACTCACCAACCGGACGGGCTCGTCGCCTCGCCCACTACACCCCAAAGTTGAATATGGATGAAGCGCTAGTGCGTTTCTCGCTTGGTCAACTCATCGCGTAGTTGTGCCGCCAGTTCGTACTGTTCTTGCTGGACGGCTTGATCGAGACGTTCGCGAAGAGTTTGCCCGACGGAATACTCGTTACGCAGCGATTCTCGCAGGTCGATCAATCGCACAATCAATTCGTCTTCATCGAAGTGTTCTTCAGCTTCGTGTTTGACGAAGAACTCTCGCAGCACTTCCAAGCCTCGGTTGATCGCTTGGACCGCTTCTTCGGGAGTGTTTTCTTCCAGTTCGCCAAGCGCTTCGGCTTGCGTACGATGAAACAACACAAACGGACGATATTGTTCGTGGGTGGACGTCCACTCTGGATCGTCGGACAGTTCTTCGCACAAGTCCATCAATCGCAAGGTGTGGTCCGCATCGGTCACCGCTCGGTGATAAAACTGCAGCCGTAACCAACAGATTCGCCGGTGATAGAACTGCATGAACTCGCGATCGATTTCGTTGCAGTCCTTCTCTGTCAGCGCGTATTCGCTGTTGTCCAACCGACAAAGTTGAAGGTGCTCGAGATAGCTTTCCGATCCACTGATCAGTTCGCCGTCAGGCCGCCCGGTGGTTTCGAGTTGCAAGATTCCCATGTCGACCCGCATTTGCAGGACGTCACGATCGTCTTTGCCTTTGATCATCCGCACGTTCAGCGTTGCCGGATCAAAAGCCCATTTCTTGAGAAGTTCGTCCAAATGCCGGGGGCGTGTCATGTATATCCAAGACGGGAGTGCGTCAACAAAAAAACGGCGATCAAAGTCTCGCCGCCAATGGTCAGTATATCAACGAGTCGCTCGATGAGAACCTTCAATCATCTCGCCCCGGTGCGCCTCGCATCCGCTTCTTTTGCGACTGACGGCGTTTTCCCTCAATTCGTCGTTTCTTACTGCCCAAAGTGGGCCGGGTCGCTCTTCGAGCTTTGGGGGGAAGGCGGCACTCCAGCAACATCGAAACCAGCCGAGACCTCGCATCGGCGAGATTGCGAATTTGATCGCGTGTCTTTTCGCTGTGCAGCACCAATTCGCCTTCTTTGGTGATCCGCGTTGCATACCGCAGTTCGAATCGCCGTCGCCACGCATCATCGAAACCTTCTTGCGATTCCGGCTTCCAACGCAGCGTGACTTTGGAATTCACTTTGTTCACATTTTGGCCGCCCGGTCCGCTGCTGCGGGTTGCTGACCAGGTCAGTGCCGCTTCCGGAATGACGAATCGGTGGGTCACGGCGAGGTCGGACATGAGAACTTTTAGGCTGCCTGAGGAATCTTTTTGCCCTGTAATTGATAGACATAGCGAAGCACTTCGGCAACCGCTTGGTACTGATCAGCCGGAATCTCTTGGCCCACTTCGACGGTTTTGTACAACAATTGAGCGAGCGGCTTCCGCTCGACCACCGGAATCCCGTTTTCGAGCGCCGTCCGCCGAATCTTTTGCGCGATCATGCCCGCACCCTTTGCCACCACAATAGGAGCTGGCATCGAATGCGGGTCGTATTTGATCGCCACGGCAAGTTCCGTCGGGTTACTGACCACGACATCCGCGGTCGGAACATCGTTGCTGGCGCGATTCATCGCCATTTGGCGAGCAACCTGACGACGTCGGGCTGCGACTTGCGGGTCACCCTCGGTATCCTTGGCTTCATCGCGGACTTCTTGGTCGGTCATCATCAAGTCTTGTTCGTGTTTCCATTTCTGGAACGCCCATTCCAATAGCGCCAAGATGAATAAGCCTGAACCGATCCACAAACACACGCCGACCAACGTTTGGAACATCCCTGATGCGATCTGTGGAATCGACATCGCGGCCATCGACATCACATAGTCTTTGTGAGCTCGCAGCGCGAAGTAGGCCACCACACCAATCAGACTGATCTTGAACATCCCAAAGATCAGACGCATCACGCCCTGGATCGACAAGATCCTTTTCGCTCCAGACAACGGGCTGATGTTGCTGAGCTTGGGGATCAACCGCTCGGGCGATAACACCAATCCCGCCTGGGTCACGTTGATCACGACCGCACCAAACAACATCAGCAACAAGATCGGAGCCGACGCGATCGCCAGTCTGGCTGCCAATCGCAAAAGTTCGTTGGTCGCCTCTTGAGGCGTGTAGGCGATCAATCGGGAATCTGAAAGCGCCTCTTCGATGCCGCTGGCCAGCATCGCGGAAGTCCGCGCACCGATCGACTTCATCGCGAACAATGCCGCTAGCAATAAGGCCGCCGAAGTCAGGTCTTGGCTTTTAGCAACCTGTCCCTGCTCGCGTGCCTGACGCCGCTTGCGTTCTGACGCGAAATGTTTCTTGTCTCCATCGGACATGCCTTAACCGCCTTGTGCCCAAATCAGGGAAAGACGTTCAACACTAGCAGCTAGATCCTCTTGGAAGATCCACGCTACCGAGCCGATTGTCAGCGAAGTCACGACAAGCAACGCCAGTGAGTTCACGCTCAAGCCGATCGCCAAAACGTTGATTTGTGGCATTGTGCGGCTGATCAAACCGGTCACCAAGTTACTTAGCAACAATGCTGCTACCACCGGCGCGGAAACACGTACGCCCGACGCCATGGCTCCGGTCATGCAATCGATCACCGCTTGCATGATGGAATCGTGGAAGACGACCTGTCCGGGCGGCATTGCATCGAAGCTTTGGACTAACAAACTCAAGATCACCCGGTGTCCGCCGCTGAGCAACATGATCGCGGTTACCAACATACCGACCAATTTCGCGATCGCTGGCATACTACCTTGTGTGGTGGGGTCGATCGAATCGCCCAGTTGCATGCCGCCGGTGCTGGTGATTGCTTCGCCGGCAAGTTGAATTCCTGTAATCACGATTTGCACCGTGGCCCCGATCAGTAGTCCGATCAATCCTTCGCGGGCGATCGCTAACGCCAGGTCCAGCAAATTGCTGATTTCCGGTAGCGAATCCATGCCTGGACGTTCGGCCAACGTTGGCAACAACAACAGTGTCATCGTGATCGCTAGCAGAGCGCGGACACGCTTGGGGACTCCCGCACCGATGGCGGGCATCGCTGTGACCACCATTCCCAGTCGGGTCAGAACCAAGACGGCAACCACCAAGTGCGCCAGGCACCAATCCACCAAATCTTGCAGGATGAACGGTTCCGCCATCGTTACAAGCCGCCGGCGTTTTCAAATACCGAGCGGGTGAATTCCAGCATCCGAGTCATCAACCAAGGCAAGCACGCCACCAACACCGCCGCCATGGCGAGCAGTTTAGGGACGAACGATACCGTTTGATCCTGGATTTGCGTTAGCGCCTGAATCAGGCCGATGATCAATCCAGCCGCCATCCCGACAATCAGCATCGGTGCGGCCATCACGACAGCAACCAGCAGCGTTTCGCGAGCCAAGTCGACGGCGGCGGATGAATCAAGAAGGGCTAACAACATCAAGGGATTTCGTTTGGAAGGTCGTCTTGAAACAGGATTTCGTTTGCCAGTTGTCGCTGGCGAGTTCGTATTCGTCGTAATTGATTGGCTAAGAGCAATCAGAAGGCCCCTGAGTTTGCAGCCCAGCTAGATCGTTCCAAAACTGTTCATCAACATCTCAACGACCAGACGCCAGCCATCGACCAAGACAAACAACAACAACTTAAACGGCAGCGAGATCACCGCAGGTGGCAACATCAGCATCCCCATCGAGATCGTGACACTGGCGACGACCAGGTCGACAATCAAGAACGGTAGATAGATCTGGAACCCCATCAGGAAGGCGGTCTTCAATTCGCTTAGGATGAACGCGGGCAACAGCACTCGCATCGGCACTTCCGAAAACGTGCTGGGTAGCGGCGCGTCGGCGTCCATGTAGCTGTAGAACAAGTGCACGTCGTCATGGTTGCGGGCAACGTCAATTTGCTGCGACATGAATTCGCGAATCGGAATCGACCCAGCCTCGTATGCCTCTTCAAGCGACATCTCAATTTCAGGATCGGTGTAAGGCGCGATCGCGTCTTCGTAAACACGAGTCCACACCGGAGTCATCACGAACAAGGTCATGAACAACGCCACGCTGGTCATCACTTGACTGGGTGGTAACGATTGCAAACCGATCGCTTGTCGCAAAAGTCCCAGCACGATGATGATGCGAACATAACAGGTCGTCATCAACAAAATCGCCGGCGCCATCGAAAGCACCGTCAATAGCAACATGACCTGCAGGCTGCCGCTCATGCCCTCGGGGCTGGTCCACTTTTCGGGACCACCCGCCAAGAAGTCCAACGGTTCAGTTGACTTCGATTCGCCTTGGGTGGAATCCGGCGTCGGCCCCTGTCCCACTTGCTCGGGCTCACGCCCGAGCACCTCGACCGAACCGTTGTCCGCATCGATGCTGGTGGCGTCTTGCCCGTTGACCGGGTTGTGGCCGAGCAACGCGATGAAAAATAGGGAAGCGACGATTCGCATCAGCGATCGCCAGTTGGTGCGCCAGCCCGATCCTTCGCAAGCTCGCTTCGCCAATCGACAAGAATCGACCTCACCGCGGATCGACGTCCCATTGGGAATCGGTAATAGCGTGAAATTGGATTGCACGAAAGAAAAAGCCACTACGCGAGTACACCGACAAATGAAAGCGTCCGGACTTTAATGAAAATGTAACTTTCGTCGAAAGATCGGTTCTCCCTCGTCCCGGCACCCTCAAGTTGGAGAGATACGCGGCTTTAGAACGTTTCCGCACTTCTTTGAGCCCTCACCCTCGCATTCGCCTGAACGGCTCTGCTCGACCTCTCCCCACTTCGTCGGGAGAGGTTTGGAGTTGGTTTTCCCGTCGGAACAGCCCAGTCAAAGAACCCCTCCCCCTGGGAGGGGTCGAGCGAAGCGAGGGGGAGGGTGTGTCTCTAGTTAGCTGGATTTATGGTTTAGGATTCCATGCTGAGCCCTCACCCTCGCATTCGCCTGAACGGCTCTGCTCGACCTCTCCCCGCTTCGCCGGGAGAGGTTTGGGTTGGTTTTCCCGTCGGAACACGCCACTCAAAGAACCCCTCCCTCTGGGAGGGGGCGAGCGAAGCGAGGGGGAGGGTGCGTCTCTAGTTAGCTGGATTTATGGTTTAGGATTCCATGCTGAGCCCTCACCCTCGCATTCGCCTGAACGTCTCTGCTCGACCTCTCCCCACTTCGTCGGGAGAGGTTTGGAGTTGGTTTTCCTGTCGGAACACGCCAGCCAAAGAGCCCCTCCCTCTGGGAGGGGTCGAGCGAAGCGAGGGGGAGGGCGGGTCGCTAGGAAGCTGTTGTTATCGGCGGGATCCCATGCTGAGCCCTCACCCTCGCATACGCCTGAACGGCTTTGCTCGACCTCTCCCCACTTCGTCGGGAGAAGTTTGGGTTGGTTTTCCCGTCGGAACACGTCAGCCAAAGAACCCCTCCCTCTGGGAGGGGGCGAGCGAAGCGAGGGGGAGGGCGGGTCTCTAGTTAGCCGTTGTTATTGTTGAGGGCGCAGCATGGAATCCCAACCAACTCGAGCACTAAATCCCCACCGCATCGTCTACTCGCCTAGCATCGCCGTATCGATCGGCCGCATGGAGTCGGCGGGGTTGGCGGTCGTCTCCCAGGTTCGGACTTGGATCTCGTCCAAGATCGCCTCACCGCCACCGATGGCTTCCACCATCACGTATAGATCCGTGGCGTCACCCGTTTGCCGGAACAAGGTCACGGGAGTCCACTCAGGCCGTTGGCCAACCAGCACCCCCATCGCTTGAGTGCCCACGCTGTCGTAGATCAACAGCCCTTGATGTGGGCCGCTGAAACCCAGCGTGCGCACCATCGCGTCGATTCGCACTACACTCGATGGCGGCAATCGCACCGGCGGGCTGCGGACCATCAAACACGTTCCCTCATACCCGCCTGGCAAATCCGCCTCGCCGTTGGGCGTGACCCGAACCCGCAACGCACCTTTGCCCGAAAACGCACCTCGGTCGATCCAAGTCGCCTCGCTGTGCGCCCATTGGCTATGACGTTTTCCCAACGTCCACCCCTCACGCTCCAGCACCGAAGCCCCATCGAAGACATCAAACGCCTCCGCCGGCACCTCGTCGGGCGACAACTTTGCTCGGTTCGTTGCACTGCCGGTCATGTTCCCGCGTTCAAAATCACCGCCCGCGATCCGGTTGGTGCCCCAACGCGACCGCGTGCCCACTTGGTTGGTCACCGACGGCAACATCTTCAAGTTCGGATTGATCGGCGTCTTCAACAACGGCGACCAGGCGATTTGTGTTTCGTAATTCCCCGCCATCAACGGCGGACTGCTAATGAATCGGCCCGGCATGTACGGTGACGGTTCGTCGTCACCTGCGATGGCAACCGCATCCCCCGGATGCACGCCCTCGACCAAACCATCGTGCAGCATCCAGTCCGCTTTCGCGATCCAAGCATCCGCCCGCCGCGCCAATCGCAACGAAGAATCAACCTGCCCGCCGCGCACCAATTCTTCGGCATTCGCCAACGATGACTTCGCCACCTGCAATAAATCCAGCGGCGCCGACCGACCCACGACGCGGCCCGCCACCGCTTGTTGCCAACTCAGTTCACTGCGCAGGATCGCGTCGCCCGCCAATTGCCACCGATCCAGTGCGGCTTGGCGAGCATAACGTTTGGTTGAAGTCGCCAACCGCCCAGCCTCGGACAGTTCACCACTGATCGCGATCACCTCGACAAAGTCTGGCGACACGATTTCCAAAGTCGTCCCACGCGTCGACGTTTCTGGGGTTAACCGCTCGGCTGAAAAGTGAGTCAACCGCCACACCATTTTCCCCTGGTCTTCGGGTGGTAACCCGATCGACAACGACTTCCCATCGCCCGCCAACGTCGCATCACCCCGATGCATCGCCGATGTCATTACGATAATTGTCGTCGGCCCTTTCTGAAAACGATGCCCCACATAGATTGGCTGCGACGTCGCCGCGTCTCGCACAATCATCGGTGACAAATCCGGCGTGCTGCCAGCGACCCAGGTTTCAATCGCGGCCACAAAACGATTCACGTACGACAACGCCATCGCCCGGTTTTGCTGCAGCGGTGTGCCCGATGCCAACGATTGCGACGAACGATAAACGATCGCCGCCGGACGGTCCGCGATCGCGGCCGCCACCTGACGCCACATCCCATGCCACTGAAACGACTCACATTCCGGAGTTCCAATCCGGCTGGAAATCGCATTGGTCTGCTCAATCGCGACCGGGTCCGGTGAACTACTGATTCCGACCGCAAACGGGCACGCTCCCGACCGAACGCTTTGCCGGTGCCGCAGTTGTTTGGTTTCGAGATCGGATAGGTTTCGAACTCGCGGCGGTGCGTCCAACACGACCGCATCCAACGCCGCACCATACTCGCGGAACTTTTCCACCGGGCTACCTACCAGTCGCCGTTGCCAACGAGTCGGCAACTTACGAAGACGCTGAATATCGGCCGCGATCAATTGTTCGTTGCGAGAGTCCATCGGGCGATCAGTCGCCACGATCCATCCCGCGATCGGTTCCAACAAAGGCTGCAGCTTCGGATCCGGCGAAGAAGGCGCGGGAGCGTATATCTGCATCCGAGCCGCGATCGCTTCAGACAAGATCGATGCATCAGGCGGATGGTCCAGCCAAACCGCATCAAAGCCCAGTGAGCGGACCCACGACAGCGGTTCGCCGTTGTGCTGCAAAACCCGCGTCACCTTGCCCAACGGAAAAGCCGGATTGCTGGAAAGCGACAACGCGGCCTGTTGGGGCGTCATTGGGCTGATTTGAGAATTCAAACTATGCGGGTCCGACGGCGGCATCGACTCGCCCGCCTTCAATACCGACACGCTTCCATCGCGTCCACGCAACCCGCCCGCTGTTTGGTCACCCGCCAAAGGCACCATCGCGTCGACTTTCAGTTCATCGATCCGCAGCGAACTGCTGCCAGGACCGCCGTAGGCATTGATTGCCACCGCATCGACGTACGGCGAGGAAACGTCCGCTCGGCTGCCATATTCGTTTCGCAGTGCCACCTGTTTCAGCTTCATGTCACGCATGATCGCGCCGACACCCAGCTTTTGAAATTCGCCGACGTGCTTGTACGACGATCCATACACGATGACCGCCGCGGCCCGTTTCGTTTGCGGGTCGACGATGTAGGGGAACCGCACCCGGAACCCAATCCGCACGCCTTCATGCAAACCTTTGACATGCACGGTCGCGGTCAGTTCATCGATTGGGCGAACCGGTTCGATCGGGTAGATCAGGACCGCCTTGGTCCCGTGTGATGCCAGCATCGTTAAAGTTTCACAGGCGCCGCCTTCTGCCGCTGGATCCGGCGCGTGACCGTGTTCGGTAATCCGAGCGTCACAATCGTCCTGGTCCAACGACCACCGCGGTGGGTACGCATCGAGCGAATCGATTAACTGTCCGGCTGCCGGTTGGGCAAAAACGAAAAACAGACCGATCACCCACCACGCCGGTCCCATCGTGCGGGGCGGGCACTTCGTCGGCAAGGGTCTGCACGACCAGCATGCTGTGCCGGTCCATAACCGCCTCGCAGTTCGCGCCGATCGCTTCGCCTTGGTCGCTTGTCGTGTCACAGTTTCGCTACCCGGTACAGCCATGTCGGCAAAGTCCACCAAATGCTTTGAACGGGCTGGAAGTCGTTGACCGGCGCCCTTCACGGCGGAACAATCCACTGCCGTCGGAAACACTTGAGGCGAATCGACAACGAGTCGTTGATTTTTTTCACCGTCGCCGTCAAAACGTACGGAATGGAACGTAAGTCCTTGGGATACCAAACCTTGGGTTCCATTTCCAGGTCGAATTGACGTTGCCGGAACACCACGTTGCGAATTTGCAACGCGACGCCAGGATTCACCTAAGCCGCTTGCCAGAAACGACTTAGCGACAATCCGAACCAATGCCACACCGAAGTGGCATCCTGAATGCAATGGAAGGCTCTCATACAAGTCACCGTGGTTTACACCACACGGCGATGCTCCAGCGAGTGCGAATCACCCGACCTCACTGGCCCACCGCCCACACTTCGACCTCTCTCCATTGGATGCTTTGATATGACCAAGATCGCCGCCAACCAACCAAAGCTCAACGACGAAACCCCAGTCGAATTGCAAGAAATGGCTGCCGCCATCGAAGCACTTCCACCCCGCTACCGTGACGCCGTTGCACCTGCGTTGGCACGAGTGGTCGAGTGCAGCACCCGCCGTCGTCGCATCCTGAACCTGGTCCAAGAAGCCCTGTCGCAATTGCGATTGGACATGAAGTACCTGATCTTCGACCTCGAAGCCACCCGCCGCGAACGAGACCAATACAAAGAACAACTCGAGCAAGACGGCAATCTGTAGGCGACGAGAGCGACAGCCGTCGAGGAGAAAGGGCCACAGGTAACAGGACCCCAGGCCCCGCTGCATTTCCCCACCCGCTGGAGTCCAGGCTTTAGCCTGTTCCTCAGCAAAAACCTCTCCCGGCGAAGCGGGGAGAGGTCGAGCAAAGCCGTCCAGGCGACTGCGAGGGTGAGGGCTTGGCACTGAATCCCCACCAAATACAACAGCAAGCCAGCGACGCGCCCTCCCCCTCGCTTCGCTCGACCCCTCCCAAAGGGAGGGGTTCTTCTAGCAACGAATTCCACCCCCAACCTCTCCCGGCGCAGCGGGGAGAGGTCGAGCAAAGCCGTTCAGGCGAATGCGAGGGTGAGGGCTCAGCACTGAATCCACACCAATACAACAACAAGCTAGCGATCCGCCCTCCTCCTCGCTTCGCTCGCCCCCTCCCGGAGGGCCCTGTAGCATACCCCCCAATTCCCCATTGTGGCCCTGTGGCCCTGCTCAACTGTGGCCCTCACCTCCTGTGCCCCTCACCCCGTGAGCCCCTCCTTCCCTCTCATTGCGTGAAAACTCGTTTCGCCGACAATAAAGCGTCCGCCGACGCTCGGCGGGGTGCCGCTGCGGCAAAACCATTTCGTCCCCCACGCAAATCTCCAATCCTATGAAGTCCATGGACTCCATCGTGTCGCTGTGCAAGCGGCGCGGATTCCTATTTCAATCCAGCGAAATTTACGGCGGCGTCCAAGGATTGTGGGACTACGGTCCCCTCGGCGTTGAACTCAAACGCAACGTCAAAGATGCCTGGTGGCGAGACATGATCGCCGGCCACAACGAACTCGTTTCGCCCGCCGGCGCCCCCAGCCCGTTCGAAATGGTCGGTTTGGACTGCACCATCCTGATGCACCCTCAAGTCTGGAAGAACAGCGGTCACTACGACCTGTTCCACGACTTCATGGTCGATTGCCGCGAATCCAAGAAGCGATACCGGCACGACCAGGTTCGCGGCCGGTTCGTCGAACACAAAGACATCAAAATCTTCGTCACCACGATGGCCGAATCGGAACACGAAGCCGATGAGGTTCGCCGCCGCGGGATGAAGTACTTCAAACTTCGCCCCAAGAACGCCGACGAACTGACCGTCGGCGACGAATCGATCACGCTGGACAAACTCGATTCCCACGACGACGTCCTCGGTCCCGACGCCAAGTCGCTCGGCACGCTGACCGAACCGCGTGAATTCAACCTGATGTTCAAGACCACACTGGGCGCACTGGGCGGCGAAGAAGACACCACGTTCCTGCGTCCAGAAACCGCCCAAGGCATCTTCGTTAACTTCAAGAACGTCCTGGATTCCTCGCGAGTCAAAGTGCCGTTCGGTATCGGCCAGGTCGGTAAGAGCTTCCGCAACGAGATCACGCCCCGGAACTTCACGTTCCGCTCGCGTGAATTCGAGCAAATGGAAATTGAATTCTTCTGTCACCCCGATCAATCGCAAGCCTGGTACGGCTATTGGCGTGACCGCCGTCTGGCCTGGTACAAATCGCTCGGCCTGTCCGACGAAGCCCTGATCATGCGGGAACACCACACCGAAGAATTGGCCCACTACAGCGTCGGTACCGCCGACATTGAATACGCGTTCCCGTTCTTGCCCGAAGGCGAATACGGCGAACTCGAAGGCATCGCCCATCGCGGCGACTTCGACTTGCGATCGCACATGGAAGGCAAACTCGATCCGTCGACCAGCCCCATGACGGTCGAACTGAACGAAAACGGCAAACCGAAGTATCGCGGCAGCGGCAAAGACTTGTCGTACCGCGATGACGAAACGAACGAGAAGTTCGTGCCGCACGTGATCGAACCATCCGCCGGCGCCGACCGAGGCGTGCTCGCGTTCTTGTGCGAAGCGTTCACCGAAGACGAAGCCCCTGACGAAAAAGGCAAAATGCAAACGCGGACCGTGATGAAGCTGCACCCGCGGCTCGCACCGATCAAGGCGGCTGTCTTTCCACTGGTCAAGAAAGACGGTATGCCCGAAGTTGCCCAGGAGGTTTATGGCAGCTTGAAAGAGCACTTCAACGTCTTCTACGATTCCAAGGGAGCCGTCGGTCGCCGCTACCGTCGTCAAGACGAAGCCGGCACGCCGTACTGCATCACGATCGACGGTGACACGCTGACCGACAAAACGGTCACGATCCGCGACCGAGACACGCTCGAACAAACACGGATCAAGATCGACGAAGTCGTCGAAGTCGTCCGGCAACGGGTGAATCAGTAGGAAGGGAAAAGGGCCAAAGAGATTCAGGGCCATAGGAATCGGCTGGAATCCAGGCTTCAGCCTGTTCCCTGAACAAACAATATCCCCTGTCGTCCTGTCGTCCTGTGGCCCTGCTAACCTGTAGCCCGTTCCACTCCCAACAGGCTAAAGCCTGGACACCAACACCAACCTGCGGCCCTGCCAAACAGTGGCCCTGCAACACTCTCCTCCCAAACTGCCTAACTGATGTCTGAGTCCGAAACGTCTGCATCCGATCCTTTGTCCGCATCGATCCGTGATCGCCTCGCACAATTCCCGGATCCGGAATCCGGTCGTCCGATCGGATCGACCGGCCAACTCCGTGACGTGACCGTCAACGGCGACCAAGTTGATGTGGTCGTGGGCATCACCTCGCACTGCCAGGTCATTGCTGACGAGATCGCCGACACGATCCGCGATCAAGTCCTGACGATTGCGACCGGCAAGACCGTCAACGTCGAAACACCCGTCCATGAACGCCCGCCCGCTCGGTTGGGCCAAATTGGACTGCGAGCCAAAAGCGTGATCCTGGTCGGCAGTGGCAAAGGCGGCGTCGGCAAGAGCACCGTGGCCGCGTCGATCGCACTGACACTCGGCCGCCTCGGTGCCAAGGTCGGCTTGATGGACGCGGACGTGTACGGCCCCAGTATCCCACACTTGTTGGGGCTGACCGGACGTCCTGCCATTTCCGAAGCCAAGAAGATCGAACCAATTCGGTTGTCCCGCGAAGGCGTGGCCGGCGAGATCCCTGTCATGTCGATGGGCTTCCTGGTCGAACCGGATCAAGCCGTGATCTGGCGAGGACCGATGCTGCACGGATCGATCACCCAATTCCTGAAGGACACTGATTGGGGCGAACTGGATTACCTGGTCATCGACATGCCGCCGGGCACCGGCGACGTCGCGCTGACCCTTTCTCAAAACGTCCCCATCACCGGCGCGGTCGTCGTGTGCACGCCGCAAGAGGTCGCATTGTTGGACGCGATCAAAGCGATCAGCATGTTCAAGAAGGTCAACATTCCGATCGCCGGAATGGTTGAAAATATGAGCGGCTTCCAGTGCCCTGATTGCGGCAAGACCTACGACATCTTCGGCAGCGGCGGTGCTCGCGACAAAGCCGAGGAGTTGAAGGTGCCGTACTTGGGCGGACTGCCGATCGACATCACGTTGCGTGAAGCCGGTGATGCCGGCAAGCTTGCCGAGGTCGTCAACCAAGACGCCCGCGCCCGAGCCCCGTTCGAAAAAGTCGTCCGCTCCCTGGTCCGCAACCTAGCCGCCCAAGCCGCCGCCGCCCCACCCAAAGCATCCCTACCGACGCTGTAGGAGAGGAAGGAAGAAAGTGGCGCAGGACCACAGGGCCACAGTTGGAGTCCAGGCTTCAGCCTGTCTTTACGAACAAGCTATTAGCTATTAGCTGTTAGCTCTAAGCCACTAGCGACCAAACACCAACAACGAATCATCCCCCAACCTGCAGCCCAATCTTCCTGACCCACAGCTGCCCTAAACATCCACCCCCGACCCACTGCACCCCCGACCCACTGCACCCCCGACTCACTGCACCCCCGACTCACTGTGGCCCTGTGGCCCTGACAACCTTTCCCCCTCCAACCCCCAACCCAACATGTGGGACTTCCTGGCCGGCAACTTGCCGCACCTCAACGCCGCTCTCAACGTCACTGCTACTGTGCTATTGGCGATGGGCCTTTGGAACATCAAGAACGGACGGGCCAAGAAGCACAAGGTGCTGATGGTCCGCGCGTTCTTCGTCAGTGCCGCGTTCCTGCTGTGCTACCTGCTGCACAAGCTATCGCTGTACCAGACCACCGGCGAGTGGAACAAGAAATTCCCCGAGGGCGCCTCGGACTCCGCCCGGTACACGTATCTGTCGATCCTGATCCCGCACATCATCCTGGCGATCACGGTTCCGTTTCTGGCCGTGCGAGCGATCTACTTGGCCAAGAACGGCCGCATCGTCGCCCACAAAAAGCTCGTCCGTTTCGCCTTCCCGATCTGGATGTACGTGTCCGTCACCGGAGTCCTCGTCTACGTGATGCTGTACCAGCTCTATGCGTAGGAGGGTGAAAGGGGCACAGTAGCACAGGGCCACAGGACAATCGTTGGAGTCCAGGCTTCAGCCTGCCGCGCGCAACTTCGCGTCCACACTTCAGCCCGCTCCACCCAAGCTGGAGTCCAGGCTTCAGCCTGCCAAGCACAAAAACCAGCTTCTAGCTTCTACCCTCAATCCCGATGAACCACTGACGCCTGCCGCAGCTGCCGGGTAGTTGGGTTTTGCATGCGGATAGAAACCTGGATAGCCTCTGGGGTATCTACGAAAGGCGGGAGCGTTTCGCGTTCACCGACATCATCCGCGCCGAACTCTCCCGATATGGCAGCAGCTCCACCGCCGTAGATGCCATTGCCATCGAGGCCATCAGCTCCCAGGTCAGCGGTCGCTCCCGTGGTGGTTGTCCACAAGGTTCCTTCCGCTGTATTGCTTGCCCGTTGCTGAAGAAAACCGTCTTTCTCATACCAGGATGTGTAGGTATCGAACGCTGGCTGGAACAATGCGATGTTATTGGCGTTTGTCGTAACCAAACGCCCCGATCGATAAAGGGAGTTAGTGTAGGACTGCGAAGCGTTTCCGAACGACACCACGCCTGAAAATGGGGTCGCAAGGTAGGAGTTCGTACCGGGAACGGCTGCGCCAGTAGTGGTATTTGTTCCGTCCAGATGACGAGCTTGCCAGCCTCGAAGAGAACCGCCAGCTAGCACGGGATAGCAAAGATCAACGAATCCACCAAAGTGTGCAGGTGGCGTTGAGCTCGAAATCGCCTGAATGATTGTCTCACGATATCCCGAGTCATTGGGACTAACGACCAATCCGGTTGTCGTCGCAAAGTGGGCGACATTCGGATCGTAGATCTTCAAGTCAAAGCTCATTGCATTGTTAATGACGGCATCCTCGCCTCGGCGGTCAGCCCCCCAAAACGTGCCCGGACTCAAATGGGTATTGTCGTCACCAAGCACAAACTCTCGTCGTAAAAAACCACACAAGGCACTGGGGGTCACAACTGGTGCTGCCGTCGCAATGGGTGGTGCAATTCGTGTCGCCGCGGTTGCATGCTGCATGTTCAGAACCGTCGCTGGCCCAGACAGAGCAAGCACTGGCATGGAACTAGGCACTGCCCCACCGGATCCTGTCAGCACCGAATTGGGAATGCGAACGTGCGCGAAACGATTATGAGGTTTTGACAAATCTGCAAGCGAGTTGGCGGCAACAGCAGCGACAGGGTTACCACTTGCGTTCAACACCCGACGAAGTGACAAGTCACACTGCTGATGCACTCCCGCCATTCCATACGCCCAAGCATCGGCGGTGGTAGCAGACGACACGACGGTTGCAGTGGATGCAGTCGGCCAAGTATCCGGTTGCATGAACGGAACCGTTGTACTTCCAACCGTTCTGTTCTCGATTGGCAACTGTCCGTTGGAAAGGTTCAAGTCTGGCCGAATCAACAACACACGGCGATGAATTTTCATTCGATCAGGTAAACCATTTTCCGATGCGGAACCACTACCCAGGTCCGTATTTCCGTCGACATCGACGTAACTCAGATAGTTCGCTGCACTTGGCAAAACGTTGTAATACTCCGGGCTGGCGAAGTACACGATTTCGGCATAGCGAGACCGGATGACCACCGGCTCCCACTGATTCCCGGGGTAATTAGTTGTGTTGTACGCCGTTCCGGTGAGCTCGGCTGATTTGCGATCCAAGATGAACCGAGGCACTTTGCCTGAAAACCAGCTGCCTTCCGGTGCAATAGCGGTAAACGCTAGATAGTCATCGAAGTCTCCGTAACGGGAATCTGGAACTTCGACAGTTCCATCCGCGTTCAGCACACTCCTGAATAACGAGGAGGTTGCGTCCGTAACCGGCCCTTCTTCATAAAGGAAATAGCCAGCCTGATCCGGCCCACTGAGATTCGGCGTCATTCTAACCGTGCATCGCGTTAGCTCATCATTTAGCCGCGTCGAAACATCACGTAACTCATTGGAAAGCTGTACGTTCCCGCGACTTTCTCGAATCCGGGCCCCTACGAATGCAAATGCCCTCGCAACGGCCACCATCATCAGCAACGTCACCGCCATCGCGACCAACATTTCAACGAGCGTGAATCCACTGCTACGATGCCGATGGGCCGTTGCGCGTGACCGCTTAACGGACACACACGACCGCTTCGGATGACCGGCTATCTTCGACCGAGAATTCGACTCGGTGGTTGGATAAGTAGTTGAACTAATCATGAGGTTAAACTCGAACTGAGTAACGGCTGCTACCGCGTCATTATTGGAAGTATCGCTCGAACACGACGGTGTCTCTCGCGTTGACATTTTGCCCGGGGATGAATCCGACGGGGACCGAGCGATCGATGATAAACATCGCGTTATAGCGGCGGCTCTCGCCTTTCTCTTCGTTGTATTCCGCACCCAAGTTGTTCGTGTTGGTTGCATCAACCTCGAAGAAACCTAAAGTCATTCGTACTAAGAATGTTTGGGAGTTATCCGAAACCAGGTTCGGCATTCGCATCAACGTTTGATACTTCAAGAACGCGTTTCGATGGCGGTCCTGATAGGCTGAGGTCAAAGTCGGTGGATGAGAAACCACTGGGCTCTGACTTGGTGCGCGAACGAACAAGGCGTCTTCAGTTGGAGAGGTGCCTGAACCGCCCTCTTCTTGATGGTCCAACGCTCCCTCACCACGCAACAACCCGGCGTTCACATTGCGACGTCGAAGTCGATCCGTTTCGTTGTCTGTTGTGGTCGAAAGGTCTCGCAACTGCGGTGCGAGACCTGCGGATCCCATTCGTTTAAACACTCCACCAAACTGAGTCGGATACCTTGGATCGACTTGGTTAGGCAGGTAGTTAACTGGGGTTGATGCATCTGAAGCGAGAATATTTGTTTTCGTTCCGGGCGGAACATAGCCTCGACGCGACTCAAGGAAATTGTTGTACGACAACTGATCTTGGGTGCCGGATACACCGGCGGCACTTGAATACTCACCCGCATTCATGTGCCCCTGCATCAATCCCTTCCAAACGGTGAACTCTTCAATTGAATTTAGGTTGACCTTTCCAATCCGGCGATTGTCTTCAATGAAATTGAAGGGTGCGGAATAGAGCGGAGCCATCGGGCTACCAGCGATCGCAGTCGGAGGAAACGGCATCGACTCGCCGCGGAACCGAGGTGGCGTACCGACGTAATCAAACAAAGTGCTGAACTCACCTGCTTCGGCAGCCCCACCGACTTTAATGTTTTCACTATTGAAGAAATTCAAGAGGTGCCGAAACGGCGACAGAAAGATTTCGGCGTAGGCGACATCGTTCGTGTTGGTGCTTGCCCCCGGGAAGATTGGCGGAGTCGGATCGGAAGCCGCATCCACGACACTAAACTCTTCGAATAGCCGACCGGCCGAACAAGCCGGCACCATCATCAACTCGTGAGGCGTGGCATAGGGACGATTGAGCCAAGGATGGATCGCGAATGGAATAACCGGACGACCTCGGAAAGGAGTCGTTGACGGAGTTCCAAATCCGGCATTCAAGAAGTTGAACGTCGTATCGAGATCGGTATTAAGATCAAAGTAATCTGTTCCTGTGGTCACGGTAGCACCAACGGTTGCTGGTGTGGTCGTGTTATAGGAATAGAGGACATTGTTCCCGGCGCCGTTGACACCAACTCCGTCACGTTGACGACTTCCCGTCATATACGGGATTTCCGTAGTTGCGGAACCAGCTCCACCGACCGTTTTCACTTTCGTCGCGGTGTCTTCGCCACTAAACACAGTCAAGTCAACTGCAACCTGATCAACAGTCCGATATGGATTCAGCGTTGGATGAAACCCTCGCGTCGGGTCTGCGAGACGTTGCAAGAACGCAGTCCGGTAATTCGGAACAGTCCCCAACATCGGATCGGCAACAGTTGCAGGATCGGTAGCGAATGCTTCCGTCAATTGACGAATAGGTCCGCTAAGCCGCATGTCTTCAGGCTGGTCGCGGGGCAATCCCGCGACCGCGATACCGGTGGCATCCAGCTCAACATAAGCATCGGTTGATGGATAATTCGCGTTTGCAGTGGTGTATTGTTCCGTGGGTTCGGCGTAGTAGGCCCCCGCCAACGGCAAGGGCTCTGAAACATTCAAGCCAATTCCATTAGGTGCGGTCGTTCCCGCAGACGTCCAATCAGTTGGCGCAAATCCAGAAATTGCCAGAGCAAGGCCCGGCTGAATGTTCGTATTCGTATTAGGCGTTAATCGAGCACCAACTGAGTTGTACTGAATCAGTCCCTGATAGGGTGCTGCTCCCTCGATGGCAAAGCCTTGCTCACTAGGCCCAGTAGGCGCCGCTGCGGTGTAGGACTGCGATCCAAAATTGGTTTGCACTCTCGGCGCGAGACACAAATATTGCTCCGGAAGCAATGAAGCTGTCGTCCCCGACGAATTGAAAAAGACTCCTGCAGTCTGAGTCATATCTGGAATCGGTGCGATCGCATCGGCGACATTCGTTGACGCTGCGTAATCATTGAAGAACACGAATCGGTTCAACGCCAAGTTGCCGGCGGTCGTGTTAAGCTCGTCCATCGCATTGGGGGTTGCAAGCTCGGGCTGGAATGAAAGCGTATCAGGCAGAGTAACACGCAACTCTTCTGGCGAGTTCCCCTGTCCCACAGGGTTTCTAGCTGGGGTCCCCGTGTCGAAGTGAGGCTCACTAATCGCAATACGCCAAACCGGCACTTCCGAAGCGGTTGTTGTTGTATCACCCCATTTTGTTCCATCGAAGTACGTTGTGATTGTCCGCTCAAGGTCGAGCGAATACGACATGTTGGTTCCAGATGTATCAACATCGTAAAGCTCTCGGGGAACACCGGCGGTGTTGGGATCGGCAATTGGCGTCGCAACACGTCGACGAGGACAATACAGTTCCAGGAACAGCGAACCTTGAGGAATACGAACTTGGTCCATGTCCTCATCCGGGCCTGTCGTATCAGCTTTATCCTTGTTGCTAGAATCCTGATCCGTATCTCGCACTCGGACGTCGTGTGTTGCATACGACTCTGTGAACAGTAGCTCCGGCTGCTCACATCCGAACACGACGGGGCTAAACGTCGTTGGTGGCGTCGCACTGGTGCCAAAAATTTCATCTGTTCCTAGCACCCCATCACCGTCAATGTCGTCAGCGACTGCCCACCCATCAAACGGATTAGGGTCGTAGGGGAATCGAGTCATGATCGCGTCAGGATCACGGTAATCAACAACGTTGACTGCCCACTGAGCAAGACGTCGGGCTCGGTATGCCTCTCGATTCGATGGAGGTACCGGAGTCGTAAGCGTATCCCCATATCCAGGAAAATTGTTGTCGAGATCATCACTGATCATCATCATCAAGACGTACAAGTGCCTTGCGAGCAATTGACGTGGTGGAACGGGATCAGAGTCATCCCGAACGTAGTCGGGTACTACGCTAGCGAACGCGGCATCAATGGTATCGGCTTCATAAGAAGCAAAGGCTTCCGATTCAGTCCCCACGTTTTCGCTAGTGTCATCGATGGCGTTGTTCCCATCATCATCGTAACCCGGCACGTTGAGTTCACGCGGTTCATCAACTACGCCATTTGAGTTGTCGTCGATGCCGTTACCAAGACGTCTGTTTAGGTTTAATCGTTTAGCCAATCGCAGCTCTGGAGCAACTAGATCGTTTAGTTGCGCATTGGTCAGTGTCGAACCGCCTAGCGTCTCCAGTGCGGAGCGCAATTCGTCATACGCAGATGCGAAGTTAAACGAAACATTGGGGGAGTCATCAGACACGCTTAGAGTCGTCGTTGCATTAACAAGCCCAGCCTCCGTGGCAGCCAAAGGCTGGATCACATTCGTTAGACGCGTTGGCAGCAACTCGCGGTCAAATTCGTTGACACGAATAATCGCTTCCAGCTCACTCTCGGTATAACGACGGTCACCACTTAGGCGACCCGTAGGATCCGACTCGTAAGGGTTATCAGCAAGCTCATTGGTAATTGGCTCAGTGACGGTTGTCGTCGCTGGATCATCGCCTAACGCTTCACCCAAATCACCAGGCGAAAGGACCGTCGTGTCTCCATCGTTGGCCGGCACAATAGCGCCACTTGCAGAGATCCCAAAGGCGCCTCTACCGTAAGGGTCGATGGAGTTTGCATAGAGATCCACTCCACCCAGGGCTCCTGGACGCCAACCGGTCGTCAACACGCCTAAACCGTCGATGCCGGCGCGTCCGGGGACGAGTTCGCTTGTGGTCGAACCAACTTGATAGCGTCCTCGCAAAAGGTTGAAGAGCAACGGCGCAGTACCGGGGATATTGATTTCTGCAGGACCGTAGCCCAATCCGCGAAACGCAAACTGCGACGCGCCACTGCCGGCCCAATCGGCGACGACTTCATTCATGCCGACGCCACGATTGATTAGTGCGTAATTGCCATGCGCATTGACGTTTAACCGACCGGAAAGGTCTCGGATCATCGGTGCAATCATGGGCTTGAGCAATTTACCTTCGGGTGAGGTAACGAAAGGCAAACCTAAATCAACCCAGATACTGTCAGCGATACCGTCGAAATCATTGTCAACGTCCCAAGGACCTTCAATTAAGGCACTTGCGAGTTGATTTAATCGCGCCCGAGCAGCGGTGTAGGTTGCAGGCATCCCACTGCCAGCCATAGGAAGCGGTGCTCGCAATGCATAGTTTGGATTTCCTCCAGTGAAACGACCGTGCATGACTTCCGAACTAACAACCGCTGGCGCTACTGTCGTTCGCAGTTGGTTTTGTGCAATCGGAAACGGGCGAAATGTACCGCGGGCGAGACTTGCAACGACATGTTGGTACCCATCCGTCGGTGGTGTATCCCACTCGGTAGTTTCATTAAGGATGTAGTTAATAACCGATGGACGGTGAAACGAAGGGATCACCACGCCATTGGAATCGCGATAACTCAGGAACCAATTATTGAAGTCCGCGGCATCATAGCTTTCGTCAAAATCACTTCCTGGTGTCGTAATAATCGTGCTTTTATCGCGGTTCGGGCCAAGTAAGTTTGGCTGCAAAGCCATCGGCAAATCGAAACCGACATTGGCTGTAGTAGCGGGCGCATATTCAAAGGATGTTGACGCATCGTTATTGATGTTCGATCCGTCGAATCCAATTCCAGCCGCGTTACGTGGAACTCCGTTCATCCAGATCTTGTCGCCATCGACAGGAACGAATGTCGCTAAAGCAGCATCCACTTCAAACATCAAATCATGAAAGCCAGCTGCCGTCGACACAGAATGCAAAACGCGGTAAGAGCGACCGCTTAAATTTCCCGTCGTGAACGTAATCACGCGTCCGGTGTAAAGATCGTCGACAAGCTCTGTCGAAAGCGTCTTGCCACCGGTCGCAGCAGGATCATCTTCTACCGAGATTTGCATCACGAATTTATTGTGGATCGTTGCAGGTGTTGTCGTTCCCACTACAAGCTGGGAGTAATCGGAGCGTCCATAGAAGTCACTTAGCAAATCCTCACCAAAAAAAGCTGATGCAGGATCGCTTGTGCCACGAATCAACGTCATTAAAGCGTCGTCTAACAACGCTGTCGGATGAGACTGTTTGATGTTCCGAGAAGCGATCGCAAACGAAGCTTGTCGAGATTGATTACTGAAGACGAGGTAGGCGGCGGTCAACAGGCTGAAGAATGTCAGCATGCTGAGCACGACCAGCAAGATAACCCCGCGTTTCGTTTTGGATGGCGACCGATTCATAGCAGTGGTCCGCGCGTTTCAAGAATAGTTGAGAGAAGAGTGAAGAGCAGTTGCGGTTGAGTCTTGTGGAGCGTCAAAGGTCCGTCCAAGGAATCAGACGCTCGGTGACGGAAACCACATCTTGAACAATCGTTGCATACGTGTTGTCACCCCAGGTCCCGTCTGCAACCTGTCCGGTCGTGAAGCCGAATTCCCAATCCGGTCCGTCGAGCGTAATTCGACGTCGCCATAGTTGGCGTTCCGTCCGATCGACACCAGAGGTGGGAGCGGGGAGCACCGCCGCTCCTGAGTCAAGTTCCGTATTGCTAAACGCAACCAGTTCTTCTGGCTCTGCGTCGATAGCAACCACTCGATACCAACGGTGTACCTGAGTGCCGCTGGGCAAAATCCTTGACAACATCAACCAGTCATTTGGAGCAAGCTCGTCAGACGAGGTAGCTGAAGCGGTCAAATGAACGACTCCGCCCGCTCCACCGGAAAACCCCGAAGCGTACGACACATAGGCGACCCGTTCACTAACCCCATTCATGTCGGGAGTAACAGGAGGGGTTGGTGCCGTTAAAGGAAAGTCGATGTTGGTGTTACGATTCCGCAAAATCGCCACCGACAAACTTGCATATTGGCTATTTTGCGTTGGCACGAGTGTCGCGATCCAACTGTATTCGCCGGTTGGAACTCGTCGACCATAGCCTAAGATCCCTGACCCCAAGCCCGGCAAGGTTGGTGCCTCCGCCTGATCCGTTTTAGATTGAACAACCAAAAGATCGTTCGCGCTCTGAGTCAGCTCCCGAGCGATTTCCAAACCAACCAAGAGAGGAATTGTTGTCGCAGGGGTGGTATTTGTGCTTGGATCGATTAAGCCAACCCGACGAAGCCGAGGTATTGCTGACGGCCAATTGTCAGAGTCAGGGTCGGAAGGGTCTAGCAGTGGGTCATGGCTCGCCACGTAATAAGGAAATACTCGATCGTCATAGCTCTCAAACGAAGTGTAAGCTCCACCTTGGTTTGAACAGTACAGAGGATCGATACAGATCCCACTAACGAGGTCTTGCGGGGGCATCGTGACCACGGGAACCTGGTCCAGTGGAACAGCCGACATCTGGTTAGTAGCTTCGTTAAATGCAATCGAAAACTTCGGAGCATTGTTCATGTCGCCTAGGCTACCGGCATTGAGCCAGCCACGAATTTGGATTTCCTTAGCGACGGAATCAGCCATTTCTGCGCCAACGCTGAAGGAAACCGAATCTTGTGCTCGTTGTCCAGCGAGCGGCATCACGGAGAGCAATCCCAGCAGCCCAATCATGATCACACCGATTGAGAAAAGGACCTCAACCAAAGTGACCGCTGTTCGTCGATAATGCGAATTGCTAATCATCATGGGTTCGAATCCAAAGTATCAGAGAGAATCGCCAGCGATCTCGCTTCGCGAAGGGCGGCCGGCATTGTGGCACTGCTTACCGCCGCATTGGGCGAGACGACCGAGCGGCCAGTGGCCGGATTGATCACGATCCACACGGAATCGAGATTCATCAAGTTTGCCGGTGTTCGCTGGCTCGCATTAAACGGAGTGCCAGGCTGCACTCCATCACTGTCCCCTACACACAAAAAGATCAGGCCGGTGGGAATCGATCGATTCCCAATGGCATCCGTCGACACCGTCTCCACCCGACCGTCGGGGCCGAACACGATATCAATCGGTTGGTTGGATGCAGTCGGCGGCAACGCGGCAAACTGATTGCCATCAACACCGATCCCTGAGTAGGTCGTATCAATCACAATGCCCCTCGGAAAGACAATGCTTTGACTTGCCGAAACGATCGGTGCTCGATGAATCCGATAGGACATCGCAGCGTTATCAATAGGCTGATGAAAAAGAGGAAACGTACTCGAGCCAGTCAGCGGCGAATCCAAGCTAATCTGTGCCTGCACAGTATCCGTCGCACTTACATAACCGGTCAGATCCAATCGGAAATAACGACCACCTGGAAACTCGATGAGGTCACCATCCTTAATCGGAGCGGCCGTACTGTCGTATAACGCGGATGTCGAATCCGTGTACAGTCGCAACAACTGGTTATCAACACCAACGAACTCAAGATCCGCGGTTGTTGCACCCGCAGTCGGGTAATCAAACCGCACTTTTGCATCCGCCGCTTCACCCGAATAAGGCGGTACACCAACCAATTGACGCAAACGAACACCCGCGGCTGCCCGAAACGGAACCGTTGCATCGTCACTCAACCGGTCGATGCGAACACCCACATACCGCCCCTCCGCGACAGCTCGACTACGAGCCTCACTGAGGTAAGCAGCAATCGTACGGGATGACTGGCTTACTTTTTGGTCATTGATCAACGAGCGAAACGTGGGCAACGAGATCGCCGTAACGATCAAGAAAACCGTCAGAACAACAAGGAGCTCAACCAAAGTGAAACCGCGTGAATGACAACGCCACGCTATCACATATTCGTTCTTCGCCTTCAAACGCTGCGAAAATGGCATCAAAGCACTCATTGGGCCACCTGCACGGAGAAGTTAGTAATGTTGTCAGCGAGAGCTAGGTTGGGTCTTCCCGTGAGTTCCTCACCGGGTAAGCGACGCTCCGTATCGGTGTCGTATGTCGTACTCGATCGATCCAAAACGCCGACGTCGTTATCGCGGATAAATCGACGTAGGTACGGGTCACACCATTGGTAGCTTGCCGTCCCGCGTCCTTGCCATTCCTCACCCATGTTGTCGACATCCCGAGGCCATTCCCAAGAAGCTGACGTGTAGGAAAACGCGGCTAACGAAGTGCCAGCGTCATCAATGGGATTAAAGGCGATTCCAAAATCGCCATCTTCACCCGCCGAAATCACAAGCGGCCGCAGTGCCCATGGTGCGTGAAGGGTTCCAGTGTTGACGTCAACTGCCGGAAGCACCGACGTTGACGAAGGAGCAGGTGGAGTTTGAACGGTGTAGTAGAAGTCAGACCGAAAGAGATCGAACTCGTCCGGAGTATTGGCATCAAGGACACCATTTGGATCGTCATAGCCAATTGGCCAACGAATGAATCCAATCGGCTGGCCCCATGCATCCCAGATTTCAAACATCCCGTCGCCATCGATGTCTCCGATGTTGCTTGTTGGTATCGCATCGATTGCTGGCGTCCCACTGGAGTAAGATGACGCCAAGATTAAATACAGGCACTCGGCACTTTGATATTCAAGCGTCGCAGTGGAAGTCAATCGGGTTCGATAGCTCTGGACCAGAGAGGGACGAGAGTTAGCTTTATGCCATGACATCTGAAACGGCACTCGAGACGCCTTCGCATTGCGAGTTCCAATAATATTGTCGCTAGCATCAAGCATCACCGGATTGGCGGCTCCCCAAACTATTGACGGTACGCCATCGAAGTCTTCGAAACGATCCGGCATTTCCATGCGTTGCAAGTCACGGATCATGTTGAGCCTGACGCGAGCCGCCTCTGAACCCAGTACTTCAAAAGAAAGGGTGGTTCCCGTCAGCTTGCCGGCGAAATCAGTAGCGGGGATTTCCACCGGCAGTGCACGGTACTTGTACGAGTCGTACTTCTCTTGAATGACGCTATCGATCATTCCGATGATCGTTCGTGTACGAGAGGCACGCGCACTTGCGGTGACACCCTGCACAGCGATAGCGACCATGCTGCTCATGATGCCAATGACAACCATCACGACCAGCAGTTCGACGAGCGTAAAGCCCGTGGCGGATTGTTTTTGGGGAACCATGGAAATACCTAAATCAAAACTGACAACGCATTGCGTTGAGTGACAGAACAACGTTGCTCAATACTTCGTTACGGCACGTCATCAACCATCGCGCCATCGCTGAAGTTGGCAATGTTGTCTGGAGCGAAATGATCCGCGCTGCTCGTCAAGTTTCCTTCTTGATACTTAGAAACTCCGCCAAAAACCAATGCCCCGGGCGTAGCGACATCCAAACGTGGAGCGATTAGATTCCCGCTGGGATATTGATAGTAGGCAGGACGATTCGTACCTTCTCCAGCATCAAATTCGTTGGCAGCACCGAAATTATCATCGAGTCCTGCAGCGATAACTTGATATGTATCGGGGTTCATAAATTGCCAAGAACTAATCGCCTGGGCCATCGACGTGAAGTTTGCAGTCGTTGTGATGTTCTGAACCTGCCCAGAGATGTATGGTCGAATGAACCCAAAACCTGCACCTCCATAACCGTTCATGCCAAGCGTCGCGTCTTGCATCGCGTAAGTTCGCGAATCGAAGTAAACGAAAGGGGCCCCGCTATCGCGAGCTTGATAAGTGGGAAACAAATCACCATCGTCTGACGAAAGGTATCGGTTGGTCGGGCTCAAAGCCGCCGCTTCATTGATCGCACTGGTGTTGATCGTCAATCGCGCCGAGTCGAAATCGAAAAGCTTATTGATGCGATCGACGTTGATTTGATAGTTGGCAGGGTTTTGCTTGTCCGCACTAGATGCTGCCGCATAGGTTCCGCTCCCGACCCATTGCAATGGACCGCCGGGGCCGGTGAAAGGTCGTTGGATGTCTTCGCTATAACCACCCAAGCACCAAACCAATGCCTCCGCACGATCGATGATCGTCGGATTAAACGATGCCCCCGTGCCCACGATCGCATTCAACAATCCTGATTCGTCGGTGGTCATCCGCGAGAACAACTTTTGGTAGTGACGATCAATCACAGCCTTGTCGCTGAAGTCAGGTGGAAAGTCACCGTACTTCAAGTTGTATTGGTCAATTGCCGAGGCGATTGAATTGGTCTCTAGCTTAATCGCCGCCACTCTCGCTCGACGAATAGCTCCATTGACCGCAGGCACGAGGACCGCCATCAGGACTCCGATGATGGAGATGACGACCATGATCTCGACCAGGGTGAAACCGGGACGCTGGCGCTGAGACGAATAACGCGACAGGGACACACGGCCACAGGAACGGTGCGGGACGGGCGATGAGAGTGACGAGATGGTCATGGGCTACAAGCCTTTGAGGAGGTTGATGTGGTGCGACTGAGGCCGCTCGGGTTCTTTTTTAGCTATTAGCTATTAGCTTCTAGCTTCTAGCTTCTAGCTTTTTCGATTCGTGTTTGCTTCTTCCTTGATCTGTCTCGGGTCGCTCCGCGATCCGATCGGGTTTGAGCTAGCGGCTAATCGCTATTCGCTAACAGCTACTCGCTCGCCGCCTGGCGGCCTAAGTCAATCCGGTGATGAGCTGCACGAGGGGCATGAACAGCGAGATCACAATGAACCCGACCGCGACCCCTAGGAACACGATCATCAACGGCTCCATCAACGCGGTCAGACTGTCGGTCATGATGCTGACCTCTTCGTCGTACGTGTCGGCGACCTTGTAAAGCATCGTGTCGAGCTCGCCGGTCTCTTCACCAACGTCGACCATGTTGACGACCAGGTCATCGACGACGCGGCCTTGAATCTTGGTCAGGTAGAACAGCACGCAAAGCACCATCCCGGCTCCGATCATGTACAACGCCATGAACGTCAAGTTTTCGACCATGCCGTCCTTGTCCAGCTTGCTGCCCTTACTGGTCAGCGCGACGCTCATGACCATGATGCCGGGGAACGATCCGAACATGGCCCAGAACACGGCAGCCATCGGGTGGAAGCCCAGCACACTGTGTTCACGCAGCGGGGTCGCCATGACCTCCCCTTCGCGAATCGCTTCGGCAACCTTGGTATACAGTTTTTCGAACATCGCGTTGCCCGCCGTTTCGCGGGTGATGTTCAACGCTTCCATAATCGGAACCCCGGAACTGATCAGCGTGCCGAGCGTCCGCGTGGTCCGGGCGAGAATGTTCTTCTCGATCAACGCGCCAAAAATCGGCACGCGGATGATGAACATGTCGAACCCGATCCGGCCCTGTTTGAATTTCTTCATCAGCTTCACCATGATCATGAAGCAAACCGGGATCGCGATCAGCAGGAACCAATAACCCGCAACGTAGTTACTCATCGCGATCAGCAATTGCGTCGGCGCGGGCAGGGTTAGCCCGAAGTCATCGAACATCTTTTCGAACGTGGGCACGATGAAGATCATGATGAACGTCAGGATCAACGCGGCGACCAAGACCACGATGACCGGATAGATCAACGCCCCTTTGACCTTCCGCTTGAGCGATTCGGCCGATTCCAGGAAGTCGGCAAGCCGGTTCAAAATCGTTTCCAACGCACCACCGGCCTCGCCGGCTTTGATCATGTTGACGTACAGGCGGTTGAAGACCTTGGGGCACTTCGCCATCGCTTCGGACAGCGTCGCACCCCCTTCGATTTCCTCGCAAACGTCCATCAAGGAGTTCTTCAGTTTACCCGGCTTTTGGTTCTGTTCCAAAATCCGCAGCGACCGCAAGATCGGCAAACCCGCGTCCTGCAGAATCGAAAGTTGGCGAGTGAAGGCGCAGATGTGTTTCGTCTTGGCCCCACCCAAAGCGAAGGGGCGTTTCTTACCGCCACCGGCAGCGGCATCGCCCGCGGCCTGTTTCTTGATCGCGATCTTCGTGACGAAGTAACCCATCTGCCGGATGGTGGTTTGTGCTTCATCCTCGTTCGACGCTTCGATTTCGTCCCGGATTTCTTCTCCGGTCGCGTTCATCGCTTCAAAGGTATAGGTTGGCATTTCGCTGCGCTCAAGTAAAAAGGGCCACAGGGAGTCAGGGCCACAGTTTCAATGGATAAGGAGATTTCGAATTTAGAAAGAGGTTAAGTCGTCAGGTTTTGCTTGCGGTTATTGATCAAGGCTTGGATCATCCGAGAGAGTTGTTGGGACTCATCAATGAGTGATCGAGCGTGTTCTTGTGTTAGTACTTTGATTCGTTCGGCGATGTAGGTTTGGGTCCTCAGTTCGGCACAAGACCCTTTGGCAATGATTAAAAAACGGATGAAGTCTTTGGGCGTTCGTTCGTATCCTTCGGCGATATTGGACGGCACACTGACGGCAGCCCGTTGCATCTGGTCACGCAGGCTCCAGTCCTTGGATTCCGCGAGAGCTTCGTAAGTCGTGACCGCCAACCGGCACCCACGCTTCCAAACCTCCAGGTCCTCGAATGATTGCCCCATCCCAATGCCTTCGTCTGTGTCATCGTGTCAATCCTCTACCAACGCTTCTGTGTCCCTATCCTCCCTGCGTCTTTACAATCCCTGCGTCTCTACAATCCATTCCTGCGTCCATCCTTCAGTGCCCTCGTCTTCCTGTGGCCCTGTGGCCCTGAACCACTGCATCACTTGCTCTCCTATTCATGCACCGTTTCTCGGACGATTTCGTCTAGTGTTGTGATGCCTTCTTGGGCGACGGTCATGCCGTAGTCTCGTAGCGTGATCATGCCGTCGGCTTGGGCCTTGTCTCGCAAATCATCGGTACTGTCGCCGGCCATGATCATTTCGCGGATCGTGTCGTTCATCAGCATCAATTCAAACAAGGCGATCCGGCCCTTGTAGCCGGTGTTGTTGCATTTCTCGCAACCGGTGCCTTTGAAGAACTCGAGCTTGTCGACGTCTTCTCGCTTCAAGCCCAACTCCATCAAAATGTCGGAACTGACGCGGGTCTTTTCGCGGCAATTCGTGCAGATCCGGCGCACCAGACGTTGCGCCAAAATGGCTTCCACCGTCGCACAGATCATGAACGGTTGGATGCCCATGTCGGTCAACCGCGTCACCGTGCTGGGCGAATCGTTCGTGTGCAATGTGCTGAACACCAAGTGCCCCGTCAGTGCGGCCTGAATCGCGATCTCCGCCGTTTCCAGGTCACGGATCTCACCGACCAGGATCGTATCGGGGTCCTGCCGCAAAATCGCCCGCAAGCAGGAGGCGAAAGTCACGCCCGCGTCCGAATCGATGGGGATTTGAATGATCCCGTCGATGTCGTATTCCACCGGGTCTTCGGTCGTGATCAGCTTTTCGGTGATGTCGTTCATCTCCGATAGCGACGAATACAGCGTGGTCGTTTTGCCCGAGCCGGTGGGGCCGGTCACTAGGACGATGCCGTTGGGACGGTCGATCGCTTTGCGGAACTTGTCGATCGTGACCGCGTTCATGCCCACGTTATCGAGCGACAAGTTCACGACCGAGCGGTCGAGCACCCGCATGACCGTGGACTCACCAAAGATCGTTGGCAACACGCTGACGCGAAGGTCGACCGGGTGACCCCCGACCATCAATTCAATCCGTCCGTCTTGCGGCATCCGGCGTTCGGCGATGTCGAGGTCGGCCATCACCTTGATCCGCGTCGTGATCGCGAAGGCCAAGTGACGTGGCGGTGGGACCATTTCGTACAGCACGCCTTCGGACTTAATCCGGATGCGGAACTCATCTTCAAACGGTTCGAAGTGGATGTCCGATGCGTGATCCTTAATCGCCAACAACAGCACCATGTTCAGCAACTTGCGAACCGGTGCGGAGTCGGCCAATGCGGCCGCGTCGGTGATGTTGAACTTTTCTTGGTCCAGCACGCTGGCCGCGGCGACCTTCAGGTCTTCGTCGTCGTTCAGTTCGGCAACCAGCTTTTCAACACTCTCCGCTTCGCTGTCGAAGTGTTTCGTGATCGTCGTGTTGACGTCTCGTTCGGTCGCTACGACGACCTGGATTTCATAACCCAGGAACGTTCGCAGCTCGTCTTGGATGTTCAGGTTTTGTGGATCGCAGGTCGCGATGGTCAGAACGTTGGAAGCTTCATCGAACTGAACCGGCACGCACCGGTAGAGCTGTGCCATCGTTTCACTGATCATGCCTAACGTTTCGGCAGGAATCTTGACGTCTTCGAGCGAAACGGTTTGCATCCCCATCTGCTCGGCGAGCGCCTGCATCAACTGTTCGTCGGTGATCAGCTGCATCCCTTCAGCCACTCGGCCAAAGAGTGCACCGGGTTGTTGTTCCTGTTCTTCCAACACGATCTCAAGCTGATCATCGGTTAGGAAACCGAGGTCGACGAGGATCTGTCCGATGCGACGCTGTGCCATTGGTAGTACTGCAGAGAGGGAGAAAAGGTTAACTGTGGATGCGATTGGATGAGATCAAAAGTGAAACCAGGCATCAGGACGGTCAGTGAAATCGAATCACGGTCGCCCTGTGGACCTTGCCACTTCTATTCCCCACCGGAATCATCTTCCTCGATACCTTTACGGGCCTGAACAATTCGGCGAGCCAAGTCGTCGGGGTTGTGCGATTTGGCGAGCACGTCTTCGACCGTCACCCGGCCAGCCTTCCAGTGCTGGAACAGGGCATCGTCCATCAACTGCATGCCGAACTTGGCACCGGTTTGCATGGACGAGTTGATACGGAATGTTTTGTTTTCGCGGATCAGGTTCGAGATCCCGGAGGTCACGACCAGGACTTCGTAAGCCGCACAACGGCCGCCGCCAATTTTGGGCAACAGCGACTGGGCGACCACTCCGATCAGCGTACTGGCGAGCTGCGTCCGAATTTGGTCCTGCAGGTTACCGGGGAACGCGTCGATGATCCGGTTGACCGTGCCCTGGGCACTGTTGGTGTGCAGGGTGCCGAACACGACGTGACCGGTTTCCGCCGCACTAATGGCCGCTTCGATCGTTTCCAAGTCACGAAGCTCACCAACCAGGATCACGTCTGGGTCCTGCCGCAACGCTCGCCGAATCGCTTCGGAGAAGCTGGGCACGTCGACCCCGACTTCGCGTTGGTTGATCGTCGATTCTTTGTGATCGTGATAGAACTCGATCGGGTCTTCGATCGTGATGATGTGGTGGTCGACGGTCTCGTTGATCAGGTTGATCAAACTGGCCAGCGTCGTCGACTTCCCCGAGCCGGTTGGCCCGGTGACCAGGAACAGACCTCGCGGCCGGTGCACCATTTTGACGACAGATTCCGGCAAACCGAGCTGCTCGGGCGTGAGCTTGTCGTTGGGGATCTGCCGCAGCACCATCGAGATGAAGCCACGTTGCTTGAAGACCGACACCCGGAATCGAGCCAGTTCGCCGAACGCGAACCCGTAGTCCGTCGAGCCGGTCTCTTGCAGTTCTCGCTGGCAACGCTCCGGCGTGATGCTCTTCATCAGCCCCACGGCGTCTTCCGCTTCGAGCGACTTCGTATCCAGCTTTCGCATCCGGCCGTGCAGACGGAAGACGGGGGGCTGCCCGACGACAATGTGAATATCACTGACGCCCTGCTTCACCGCAGCTTGCAGCAATTTGTCAATCAGGACGGTAGCCATGGAGGAGCCTTCTAGCGGTTAGCCAATACTTGCTGGGACGAGCGGATCAACAGGCTGATCTGCGGGCCGGTGCAGCAAACGATCTGGGCAAGGGTGTTAAAGCAGGGTGCAAAACTGGAACAGGTAACTTCAATTGATTGCTTCGCGAGCGGTTTCCATCGCAGGGCGTTGACGCCGAAAAAAGGTGCGATTGCGACAATGGAAAGTACACGGAGCAGGTCGGCGGAACGCGAGATAAGAAAATGGGTGCGGTCGGGCCGGAATAAAATAGTGTGCCAGATTTGTGTCCAGCGAAGGCATTATCGTGAAACACCTATGAAAAGGCAACGTTTTTCCCTTTGAACGCCCGGATCGAGACAGGCGGACTCCTTGTAACCGGTAGCCCGTGAAACAATCTCCACCATGTGGGTGGGGTGTTTTGAGGGGATGGGGAGTAGCGAGGGGAGGATTGTTGCTCGTGGCGGGGAGTGGTGCCGCAGCCAGCGGTAAGGGAGAGCGGGCTGGTTGGGGCGGAGCGGTGATTGTTCATGCCGGGCCCTCACCCTCGTATTCGCCTGAACGGCTCTACTCGACCTCTCCCCGCTTCGCCGGGAGAGGTTTGGAACTGGGGTTCCACGTCGAAATGCATACCTGAAGAACCCCTCTATCTGGGAGGGTTCGAGCGAAGCGAGGGGGAGGGCGCGTCGCTGGCTTGCTGTTGCATTGGTGGGGATTCAGTACCGGGCCCTCACCCTCGCATTCGCCTGAACGGCTTTGCTCGACCTCTCCCCGCTTCGCCGGGAGAGGTTTTCCAGCGGCTATTCACGCCGTAAAACGCAACGAAACAGCAGCCCCTCCCCCTGGGAGGGGTCGAGCGAAGCGAGGGGGAGGGCGGATCGCTGGCTTGCAGTTGCATTGGTGGGATTCAGCACCGGGCCCTCACCCTCGTATTCGCCTGAACGGCTCTGCTCGACCTCTCCCCGCTCCGCCGGGAGAGGTTTTTCAGCGGCTATTCACCCCACAAAACACGACATAAACAACAAACCCCTCCTTCTGGGAGGGGTCGAGCGAAGCGAGGGGGAGGGCGGGTCTCTAGCTTGCAGTTGTATTGGTGGGGGATTCAGCGCCGGGCCCTCACCCTCGCATTCGCCTGAACGGCTCTACTCGACCTCTCCCCGCTTCGCCGGGAGAAGTTTTCCAGCGGCTATTCACCCCACAAAACACGACAAAATTACAATCTCCTCCCCCTGGGAGGGGTCGAGCGAAGCGAGGGGGAGGGTTCAGTGTTGAACGAACCTGGCAAAACCTGAAACCACTGTCGTTGCCTCAAGCACTAAACCACTACCACCAAACGACTTACAGTGCCGAGAGTGACTTAGCGATGTGATCGAGCGCCAAGGCTTCTTGCTCGGTTTGCTTCGCGACGCGGTAAACCTCGTCGAACGTGGTTGTTCCGCGGATCACTTTGAGCATGCCGTCGGCGTAAAGCGTTGACATTCCGTTGCGGATTGCCTCTTCCCGGATCAGCTTGGTGGTCGATCCCTTGAACATCATCTCCCGCAGATTGCTGTTCACCAGCATCAGTTCGTAGATCCCGATCCGGCCGCGATAGCCGGACCGACCGCAATACGTGCACCCGCGCCCCTTGCTGAACTCGGCCTGCGCCACCATCTCTGGCGGAATCAGCGACTCTCGAATCACCTCTTCTGAAGGCTGGTACCGCACCTTGCAGCGGGGGCAAATCGTCCGCACCAGACGCTGAGCCAGCACCGCGATCACGGAACTTGCCACCATATAGGATGGTACACCGATGTCTATCATTCGTGAGATGGCACTGGGCGCATCGTTCGTGTGTAGCGTACTGAAAACCAGGTGTCCAGTTAATGAGGCCTGGATTCCCATCGATGCGGTCTCGTGATCTCGCATTTCACCGACCAGAATGATGTTCGGTGCCTGGCGGAGCATGGCGCGGATGATGCGCCCGAAATCCAGTCCAATCGAGTGCTTCACTTCGACTTGGTTGATGCCCGGCAGGTAGTATTCCACCGGGTCTTCGGCGGTGATGATCTTGCGGTCCGGCCGGTTCAATGCGTTCAGGGACGCATAGAGGGTGGTCGTCTTGCCGGAACCGGTAGGGCCGGTGACCAGGATGATTCCGTTGGGCCGCTTGATCAGCGAGTTGAAGTTTCGGAAGTCACGCTCCGACAAGCCAAGCTGCCGGGTACCGACCTTGATGTTGTCCTTGTCCAGCAACCGCATAACACAGGACTGGCCGTGGTTGGTCGGAATGATGCTGACCCGCAGATCGAGCTGCTTGTCACCCACGGTGATCTTGATCCGGCCGTCGGTGGGACGCCGCTTTTCGGAGATGTCGATTTTGGAGAGGATCTTGATCCGGGCGATGATGGCTGAAAGCATCCGCCGGGGGGCCGCTTCCCGCTCAACGCAACGGCCATCAATTCGATAACGGATTCGGACCCGGTGCTCAAACGGCTCGATGTGGATATCGCTGGCCCGAAGCTGAACTGCTTCGGCGATCATCAGATTGACCAGCCGGATCACGGGGGCCGAGTCATCGCCCTCGTCACCGTCTTCCATCCCGTCGGTGCCGCCATCGGTTTCGGTGAAGTCGATCGCCGTGTCGGTGAACTCTTGCAGCATCGAGTCAGCGGATTCCCCTTCGACCTGACCGTAATATTGGTTGATCGCTCCGTTAATCGCTTCCTTGGGGGCCAACGCGGTCTCGATCTTTCGGTTCAGGATGAACCGCAGCTTTTCGATCGTTTCCAGGTCAAAGGGGTCAGCAATCAAGATTGTCAAAGCCCCGTCTTCTTCCTTGTACGGCAGCACCATGTTTTCTCGGGCGACCGATTCAGGCACGAGCTCGATCACGGATTCGTTAATCCGGACGCTGCGGAGGTCGACGTAGGGGATCTTATGGAACTTCGCCAACGCCTGAGCCACTTCTTCTGGCGTGGCGTATTCGAGCTTGACCAGCACATCGCCGACTTCCATCTTGCTGGTCTTGGCGACATCCTCGGCTTCGGAGAGCTGATCGAGGCTAATCACGCCCTGCTGGAGCAGTAGGTCGGTGAATTCTTGCATGGTCCGGCTCATGGCGGTGATCCTATTCCAAATCGAAAAGCACGCGGCAGAATTGACGGGGCCGCATTTCCCCCAGGATATCATGGGATGGCGGCCTTATCATACGGAGATTCCAACACAGCGGGAAAAAGCGAACAAAGGCGACAGGCATGCGGGCCTTGCCCGGGGTGCTTGGCGGTCGCGAGCCTGCTACGGACCGCAATGCTCCCAAGCCCGACCTCTTCGTGAGAAAGGCCGGGGGCCGAGATGGAAGCCGGGGGCCGAGATGGAAGGCGGCTAGTTGGCAGCAGTAGGTTGAATTCGAATATTCGCCTACTCTCGTATTTAATCGCCCGCACTTCTCCGGGCCCTCACCCTCGCATTCGCCTGAACGGCTCTGCTCGACCTCTCCCCGCTTCGCCGGGAGAGGTTTTCCGCCGGGATACGCCACTTGAAGAACCACTCCCCCTGGGAGGGGTCGAGCGAAGCGAGGGGGAGGGCGCGTCTTTAGTTGGCTGTTGTATGGGAGGGGAATCAGTGCCGAGCCCTCACCCTCGCATTCGCCTGAACGGCTCTGCTTGACCTCTCCCCGCTTCGCCGGGAGAGGTTTTCCGCTGGGATACGCCACGTGAAGAACCCCTCCCCCTGGGAGGGGTCGAGCGAAGCGAGGAGGAGGTCGCGTCTTTAGGTTGCTGTTGTATTGGTGGGGAGTTCAGTGCTGGGCTCTCACCCTCGCATTCGCCTGAACGGCTTTGCTCGACCTCTCCCCGCTTCGCCGGGAGAGGTTTTCCGCCGGGATACGCCACTTGAAGAACCCCCTCCCCCTGGGAGGGGTCGAGCGAAGCGAGGGGGAGGGCGCGTCTCTAGGTTGCTGTTGTATTGGTGGGGAGTTCAGTGCTGGGCCCTCACCCTCGCAATCGCCTGAACGGCTTTGCTCGACCTCTCCCCGCTTCGCCGGGAGAGGTTTTCCGCCAGGATACTCCACTTGAAGATCCCCGCCCCCTGGGAGGGGGCGAGCGAAGCGAGGGGGAGGGCGGATACTGAAACCATCACCCACCTCCTCTACACTCCAGAACCGTCTCATTGGACGAGTACGAAAAATACATTCCGTTGTGTAAGATGACCGAATGCTCTCGTTCCTACAACAAATCTCTGTGACCTGCTTCACGGCTAGCTACCTTGTCGTGCTGGTGATCGAACTTTTACGCCTGCTTGGGCGATTGCCTGGCCGCGGCTTGGCGGGTTTGATCATGATGGCGGTTGGTATCTTCACGCACGTCACTTACTTAGCACTCCGCGCGACGGTCACAGTTCCGTTGTCCGGCGCGAGCCCTGATGACACCAGTTTGAACGCGGCGGCGGAATTGGGACGATTGGCGACTTGGACGGATTGGTCGTTGATGGTGGCCCTTGGTTTGGCGATCGCCTATTTCGTGCTGTATTTGCGACGACCCGATACCGTGATCGGCTTTTTCTTTCTGCCGGCGATCCTGGCGATGATCGCGTTGGCGATGTCGGTCCGCCACCTGCCCGCGTTTGATCGCGGCGAGGCGGTGGAGGTGTGGCGCAACGTACACGCGATTTCGATGGTGGTGGGTTCGGCAGCGGTGCTGTTTGGATTCCTAGCCGGGGCGATGTACATGGTCCAGTCGTGGCGATTGAAGCGCAAACAAGCCGGATCCGCTCTGCGGCTGCCCACCCTGGAAACCCTGCAAAAACTGAATCGTCGCTGCCTCGTTGCCAGCACCGCGGCGGTGGGCATGGGATTGCTGTCCGGCGTGGTGATGAACCTGAATCGATCCGGCGAGATCCCATGGACCAGCCGCGGCATTGTCCTGTCAGCCGTGCTATTCATTTGGTTGGCGGCGGCCACCGCGGTGGAGTATCTGTACGCACCGGCCAGCCGTGGTCGCAAAGTCGCCTACCTGACGTTGGCGAGCTTCGGGTTCTTGGTCCTGGCCATGTCGGGCGTGCTGACAACTTCCCATGGTTCAACCTCGACGCTACCGGCGAGCGACAGCGCGGCTCCGGTAGACGACGGTGCCCCTGCTGGTATCGTGGCTCCGGCCGAACCGCTTTCGGACGCGCCGAGCGGCACGCCTTCGGATGCATCGGCCGAATCGGGAGTCGAGCGATGACTCTCCAGATGATCGGGTGCAGCCACCACAATACGGCTGTCGAGGTACGCGAACAGTTATCCTTTTCGGCCGAACAGGCTCAGTGGGCGTTGGCGCAGTTTGGGCAGCGATTCGAAGGCGCCGAGCTGGTCGTCCTTTCGACCTGTAACCGAGTCGAACTGTATGCCGCCGGCGGCGCCTTCGGCGTTGGCATCGGCGCGGTTCCGGCCGCGACGGGGACGCTTTCGATGGACCAAGCGGGTCAGGCGCTTAATGAGTTTGTTGCCAAGTGCTTGAACAAACCAGCTGATTTCGTGTCCCAACACATGACCGTCCGTCAGGGCCGTGACGCGATCGACCACTTGTTCTTGGTCGCCGCTAGCCTGGATAGCATGGTCGTGGGCGAGGCCCAGATTTTGTCACAGGTGAAACAGGCCTATGACTTGTCGAACTTGGCCGACGCGACCGGGCCGATCACTCACGCAGCTTTTCAAGCATCCAACCGGGCGGCCAAACGAGTTCAAACCGAAACGTCGATCCATCGACGCCGGTTGAGCGTGCCGAGTGTGGCGGTCGGCGAAGTGGTGCCGGAGGTCTTCGAGACACTGAAGGGCAAACGGGTCGTCTGCTGCGGTGCCGGCGAGATGGCCGAAGAAACGCTGCGATACCTGAAAGCCGCTGGCAGCGATAATATCTGCATCGTCAATCGCGGGCACGACCGCGCGGCCGCACTCGGTGAAGCCTTCGGCGCCGAAACCCAACCCCTGACGTCGCTCGATGAAGCGATCGTGGGCGCCGACTTGTTGATCGGGACCACGTCATCGGAACACCCGCTGGTCGACGCGAGTTCGTTCGCGAAGCTAAACGCAAAGCGGGGTGGTCGAGTCTTGCTTGTCTTGGACCTGGCCGTGCCACGTGACTTCGATCCGGCGATCGGTGACGAAGCCGGTGTGTATCTGTACCAGATCGATGACTTGCGGGCGGCTTGCGATCGCAACCGCCGTGAACGTGAAAAACAATGGCCCAAGGCCAAGCGGATCCTCGACGAGGAAGCCGATCGTTTTTTCCAGTCGCTGCAACAACGAGCGACCGGCCCCATCATCGCGCAGCTTCGACGTCGGGCCGAGGAAGTGAAAACAGCCGAACTGCAACGCTTGATGGACAAGCTAAACGGATCAACTGATTCAGCGATGACCAAAGAGATCGAAAAGTCTTTCGATCGGTTGACCAACAAATTGCTGCATCCACCGATGGCGTCGCTGCGTGACGACGCCGCCGATGGTCATTCTCGTGGGCTGCTGGAAGCCCTGCGGCATCTGTTTAACCTGGGTGATGATCAGTAGCGACGCTCTTGTCGTGACGGGCCAGCAATCGTTTTTGATAGCGGCTTTGAACAAGGTCTACGATGATCAGAGTCGCCAATACGAAGTAGAACGTCGACTTGGACATCGCGTGGACTTCGTGGCCAAACAAGACCACGTGCGCCTTGTGGCCACCTTCGCTGACCAGCATCACGCCGACGATGAACAGGATGAACAACCCCAGCACTTCGTACATCCGGTTCTTCTTCAGGAACTCTGAAACCGAGTCAGCTAAAACCATCATCATGATCCCAGAGATAATGATCGCCACAGACATGATGTAGAGGTTTTCCGTTAACGCCATCGCACTGAGGATGGAATCAAAAGAGAAGACCAAGTTCATGATCACGATCAGCGTGATTGCCTTGGCAACGCTGGTCGTGGCCTTCGTTTCGGAATGCTCTAAATCGGGCTCGGCCAACAAGTGGTAGATTTCTTTGATCGCGGTCCACAAGATGAACGCACCACCAAACAACACGATCAGGCTATGGCCCGACACGGCCATGTCGATGTAGCCGTTGTGAATTTGAAAGAACGGGTCCTCCAACTTTTTGATCAGGTTCACGACGACGAACAGCAACACGATACGAAGAACGATCGCCATCCCGATACCGAGCCGGCGAACCTTTGACTGACTCTCTTCCTCCACCCGTTTACTTTCGATGGAGATGTAAAGCAGGTTGTCGAAACCCAGCACGGCTTGCAACAAGACTAGCATCCCGAGGGTAAACAAACCGGAAATCGAAAACAGTTCAGCCATGTGAATTGAGCGGGCGTGAGAGTATTGGGGTAAGTAAGGTGTGCGGTTGTTCGTGTGCTAGGCGTTGCTAGTGGAGCGGCGCGAGTCGCTGGTGATTTACGAGCCCAAAGCGTGAGCAAGGGATTGCACTGGACGCCCCTTCGCTGGCCCGTCGAGCTAACCGTAACTCATTTCGACTGAACCGGCGCCCTGTAAGCGAACATAGGAGCGAACTGGGGTTAACGAACGGTGTATGCGAACTGGGGCTTGCGCCTCGACGCTTTCGTTTCCAAAATGTGGGGTTTGCTTAGCTGCTTTGTTGGCCGGCGTATCGCATGCTGCGAATGATCGCGTCGCGGACATCGGACACGCTGGCACGAAGAGCGACTTCCATGTTGACGGGCCATTCCGGCCGCATGCGGCGATCGAAGACGGTCATCCCGCGTGTCAGCACACCGGAAACTTCGACGTCGCCCGCCATCTCTTCCCACTGGAAAAAATCCGGCTCCAGCACACTGATCAGGGTGACCGCGTCCTGTAGGGGCAACACTTCGCGGCCCAGCTTTTGATGGCCGACGCGGAACTTGTACGTCAACAAGCGATGCAGTAACTCACCGGCTCGGGAATGTTCCGACGGCAGCTTTTCGATCAGGTCGAGCCCGAATGTGATCGAGTCGGTGACATCCAACGGGATCAGGCTCTTCGTCGTCGGCGAAGCGAAGATCTCTTTCGCACTGGCTGGATCGAAGAAGCAATTCATTTCCGCGACCGCGGTCGCATTACCCGCATGCGAAACGGTGCCGCCACTGATGACCACCTTATCGATCATCGGAATCGCTGCGGGATCGCGACGAGCCAACCGAGCGAGGTTCGAAAGCGGGCCTAAGCAAACCACCGTGATTTCGTCGGGATGAAGTCGGATCAAGTCCGCCATCACCTTTTCACTGGGGTGATCGTTTTGACGGGTCGCTTCGGGGAACTCGCAACCGGCCAAACCGTCGGGACCATTGAGGTGGCTGTCGTCCATCACCGGTGCATCGCTAGGGGCGACGGCGGTCCCGATTCGCGGATAGCGAGCCGGATCCAGCTTGGCGATGATCGCCGACGCGTTGGTGTTGGCTTGTTGCGCGTCGACGGTTCCCGCGGTCGCCGTAATTGCCATGACTTCCAGTCTCGGATCAAACAACGCCATGGTGATGGCGATGGCGTCGTCAATACCGGGGTCACAGTCCAGGATGATTTTTCTTGTCATGGAGTCCAGTCTAGGAACTCCGCCGATCCGGTGAAAGTGCTACTATTGCGGTCTTTCGGAGTCGCCGCTGGCGGCCTGGCGGACATTCACAACGGCCCCTTCACCAACACCATGAACGCAGTGCCCCATTCTTTTGAAAATGTGTCTTTCGAAGACGCAACCCGACTGGCCCGAGCGGGCACGGATTTGACGGCCGAACAAACCGGCGCACTGATCGACACGATGCTGCGAGGCGATGCCCCGGCCGCCGAGGTGGCTGATTTGCTGCTCGCATTACGTGAAAAAGGCGAAGCGGTCAGCGAACTGGTGGGTGCGGCTTCGGCGATGCGGTTGCACATGACCCGGATCGAACACGACCACGACGTCTTGCTCGATACCTGCGGCACGGGCGGCAGTGGTTCGGGGACGTTCAATATTTCAACCGCTGTTGCGATCCTGGCAGCCGCGTGCGGCGTCGCGGTGGCAAAGCACGGCAACCGGAAAGCGACCAGCCTGACCGGATCCGCCGACGTGCTCGAGCATCTTGGCGTGAAGATTGAATCGGATGCCGACGAAGTGGCCCGCTCACTGAACGAACACGGAATCTGCTTCTGTTTCGCGGCCAAGCTTCATCCTGCGATGCGGCACGTGGTGGCGATCCGCCGATCCCTGGGCGTGCCGACGCTGTTCAACCTGCTGGGGCCGCTGTGTAATCCCGCCGGAGCGACCCACCAATTGCTGGGCACCTCGTCACCGCAAACCCAAGCAAAAATCGCGGCGGCGATGACTCAATTGGAAACCCGCCGCAGTTTTGTGCTGCACGCCGAAGATGGCCAGGACGAGGTTTCGCTCGACGGCGTCACCCGCTGCGTCGAAGTCCGGGACACCCAGGAAACGACGCACGAATGGACGGCGGCGAGTTTTGGCCTGTTACCAGCCCACCGCGATGCCCTGGCGGCGGCCGACCCAGCGGCCAGTGCCCGAATCATCCGGGACGTTTTCAACGGCAAAGTGGGACCACAACGTGACACGGTGATCGCGGGCTGCGCGGCAGCGTTGCTGTTGGTCGAGAAAGTGACCGACTTGCGATCTGGAGCTGAACAGGCCGCCGCGGCAATCGATTCGGGCGAGGCAACGGATAAGCTGAAACAATTGGCCGGCTGATTTGCCTTAACCAGCCACCTACAAAACCAAGGTCGTGGACGAGGCTGCGAGTCCGTTCAGCTCGATCCTCTCGCAAGGATTCGTTGCCTCATCCATTACGGTGGCGCCTGACGGTGGAGCCTATTGGGTGTCAGCGGCGGCATCGTCGCCGGACAACTCTTCACCTTCGTAAAGCTCTTCGGCGTCGGGCAGCTTCGGGTCGCTGGGGGCTCGCTTACGAAGTTTCCGCTGCAGCGAACGACGGTGGATGCCCAACCGGCGAGCGGCTTCAGAAATGTTGCCGCCGCAATCGGACAAAACCCGGTGAATGTGTTCCCACTCGTTGCGTGCCAACGATGGTGCTGGGAACGCCAACCCGCCTTCGGGCACGTTGGGTTCATCGCCTCGCAGGAACGCAGAAAGAATGTCGTCAGCGTCAGCGGGTTTACTCAGAAAGTTCACTGCACCGGCGCGAACGGCGTCGATCGAAGCCGGGATACTGCCGAAGCCGGAAAGCATCAAGATGCGGCAATCCGGTTTGATTTCCAACAATTTCCGCAGCAAATCCAGACCACTGCGACCTGGCATCCGCAGATCCAAAACAGCCAAATCAGTGGGAGCGTGCCGGAACACACTGACGGCTTCGTCGTAGTTCGACGCCGTGCGTGCTTCCAGCCCGCGACTCCGCATGGCCATTGCCAATCGGTCTCGCAAAATCTCTGTATCGTCGACCAGCAAGATCGAACTCGCGCCCACCGCTTGGGCTGTGTAGACGGTGGGATCGGGTGCGACATCCGTGGTGGCGTCGTCGTTTGATTCGGGAGTGAGATTCATGAATCGAGTTGCCTCAGCGGCAGAAAACAATCAGTGGCAACAAAAAGCGGGCGAATCCATCGCATCCGAGGCTACTAGAACCTTAACAAAACCCGCCTTGTTTTGCAGCCATGGGGGCGGGATTTGCAGTCAGTGGAGCGAAGCCCGACGTTGTCACACACCAGAGGAGTTTTAGGGTTGAGGTATTGCAATCGGTAGGGATTCAGATTGTGTGTGGGCGGAGGGTTGCTGTTGGGAGTCAGGTTAAGGCTTGGACATTAGCGGAAGTACTGTGGTGATTTTCTTGCTTATCTGAACAGGCGAAAGCCTGGACTCCAGCGGGAGCTCTGTGGTGCTGTTGCCTGTGGTCCTTTTCACGTCTCAGCAACCTAGTGCTTCATCCAGATTCAAGTTGGGTGTAGTGGGCGAGGCGACGAGCCCGTCTGGTTGGTGAGTGGATGGGATTCGTCGCCTCATCCACTACGATCAACCCCAAAATGAAATGTAGCCGAAGCACTAGTGCTTCATCCAGATTCAAGTTGGGTGTAGTGGGCGAGGCGACGAGCCCGTCTGGTCGGTGAGTGGATAGGATTCGTCGCCTCATCCACTACGATCAACCCCAAAATGAAATGGAGATGAAGCACTAGCTTCTAACGTCAACGAAAAAATCCTTTGTGCAAATTTGACTTTGCACAAAGGATTACGAGCTTTTCAGCGAGGCTGCTGGGCTGCTTTCGGCTCAGCCGTTGCGATGAACGACCGAGCCTACTTATCGGGTGGACTGCCTTAGCGGTTCGGATCGAAACCGGTTTGGGCGATTTCCTCTTCTTCCTGGATGATGATCCGTGGGGTCACCATCAACATCAGGCTGGTCGAGGTTCGACCGACACCCACGTTGCGGAACAAGCGGCTGACGTAAGGGATCTTGCTTAAGAACGGGACGCCTCGTTCGTTGCGTCCTTCGCTCATTCGCTTGATACCACCCAACAGAATCGTACCACCATCGGGAACACTCACCGTCGTGCTGACCGAGGTCGATGCGAAGGTGGGCTGTTGAACCGTGGTACCTTGAACGACTTCTTCTTCTTCACTTTCGTCGTCCTCGTTGATCACGCCGTCGCCGTTCGTATCGACTTGTCGATTACTCGAATTGCGAGTGGTGCGATTGCCTTCGTAGGTGAACGTGTTGACTTCACCGATCTGGCTAAAGGTTGGGACTAGTGTCAGTCGGACGAATCGTTTGTCATCGCTAACCACACCTTGCACGTTCAACCGGGTGCCTTCGTCGAGCACGACGATGACGGGTTGTTGAGCGACGGCGAAGTCTCCGACCACAGGCACGATACTGGTCACGAATGGACGTTGCAGCGTGTCTTGGATCGAAGCGATTTGACCATCAAACAAGGTCACCTTGGGTGCCTGCATGATGTTACTTCGAGTGTCACCTTGAGCGGCTTGCAAGAAGAAGAACGCTTCGATGTCACTCAAGATCGCAAACCCGATCGTTGAGATCGAACCGGTGTCAGGAGCACCGAAAGGCGGCAGTGCTGCCCCGGCGGTGTTCTGGTCAAAACGAATGTCGAGGTCAGCCGTTGGCACACCTTGAGCATCCAGGCCGATCGTGACGGCGGATCCGGAGTCGTCCGCTGGGATCGACGTGGCGTTGTCATCGAACCGGATGTCGAAGTCGACACCGATTTGTTCAAAGAACGTGTCGGCCAGAGTGATGAATCGGACTTCGATCGTGATTTGAAGGTTCTGCAAACGTCGCAGGGATTCCAACAGGTCAACGATTTGGTCGTGCACGTCACTGGTCGTGCTGATGACGAGCGACAGGTTTTGTGGGTAAGGAGCCATCGTTCCGACACCACCGAGAGCTTCCCAAGTATCGGGTTCGATGGTTTGTTGGATCAACTGCATCAGCGAGTCGAAGTCGGCCATCGAGCCGCCCCCTCGTCCGCCGGACAACGCACCGGCTGAACCAAGACCGCCCGAGAAGCCGCCTCCGTTGCCCATGGGGTTGTACTGGCCGAGCATGTTCTTGCCCATCGAAGTGGACTGGTTGTTGGACATCCGGCCACCCAGATCGGTCATCGACACAGGGACGACTTGGATATCGGTGGATGGGTTTACCATTTGATACGCTGATTTCAACGCACCGGCCAAACCATGCTCGTAGCCCGAGATAAAGTTCGGGATCGGCGTTACCAAGTCAGCGACTCGGTAGGTTCGTGTTTCAGTCATCGTTCGCCGAGCTTCACGGCTGGTGATGTTCAACACGTCGTTCTTGAGCACAAAGGTCAGGTCCAGGTCATCAAGCAACAGGTTCAGTGCACTTTGCAGTGAGATGCGGTTGTTGATGGACTTTGAAACAGGCGTGTCACGGTTGACTCGAACCGCGGCCAAGGCTCGCGAGTCGATTGCGATCGGGACACCGGTCACGGCGGAGAGGTCGTCGAGGACTTCACCGAGTGGACGGTTGCGGTACTTCAGTTCAACGTCGCTGCTGAGCTTACGTTTAATGTCTTGTTCACGTGGGCTTAGACGGGAATTCGAATCGCCCGACGCGAGGCGTCGACGCGACAATTCTTCCCAGCTTGTAGGATCTTGGAACGAGAACGGACGGTCCGGGTCCGGTGCAATCGCAGCGGCACCGACAGCAAGCATGTGACGGGCGAACCCATCTTCGCTTTGTGCCAGAATCTCTTCATCCATTTGGATTCGCACTTGGGTGCGAGACGAATGGAATAGGCTGGTCGCGATAGGCGAGTCCGGCTTGAGTTCTTGAACTTGCTTGGCGATCACTTCCGCTTCTTGGAAACGGTTTTGTTCCATCAAGTCGTTGAAGGTTTCTACCAAGGAAGAAATTTCTTCGTCGACACGCATCTCGCGAGCCGAGGCGGTTTCCATTTCGGAACGAACCGCTTCGTTGCTTAGGTCCAATTGGATCTTGGCACGGTTGGCTTCGACATAAGCGGTTTGCTCAGCCAAGGCACGTCCCACCATCGCTGACAGCGAGGCTTTGGACGCTTCGTCAATGTTGGCACCTTCGATCTTGCGAGCCAAACGTTTCAGATCGTCTTCAGCATCCAGTGGAGCCGATTCTTTCTTTTCGTTTGCCTTGGCAAGTTCGGTTGTGATTTCGCGGTAGAGCCGTTTGACCGCTTGAGCAGCAGCCATATCGGCTTTCTGGATCGCGGTCAGTGGCTTGTCAGGCGTTCCAGCCGTTGGCATGCGAGTGGGCTGCAAAAGCGTTAGCTTGTCTTGCAACGCTCGACGCGTTTCGGTGGGCAACGTTGATTCGTATTTCCATGCGTCAACAAACTTCGCACGTGCTTCGCTTTGTTTGCCACTGGATAGCAGGGCCATCCCTTCCTGGAACAGCTCTTCGCCGGCACTGTCGCCCGCTTCAAGAGCTTGCACCGGTTGGATGCTGCTTGAGTTGGTGTAGTTCGGTTGACCACCGGCTTGAGCAATCCCGCCAGGGCTTGTGGAGCCGGCTTGGTAACCACTTTGCGAAGCGTAACCGGGTTGGCCCATCGGCGTTGTACCGCCAACTTGACCAATCAGGCCTGCTTGCGGTGTTGCCGCTGTGGTGCTCAAGTCGATTCCGCTACGGCGGGCTGCGGCTTGAGTGTCCAGCAACAATTGCCAGGGGCGAGCATCGCCGGGAGCGAATTCGTTTTGAGCCAATCCAATCGCTTGGGCTTGGGTCGCCAAAGAATAGGCACCCGATACATCGCCACGGTCCAGGGCGGCTCGCCCCATCGCCGTCAGTCGACGTGTTTCTTGTTGGCGTTGAGCCAGGCTGCTTGGTGCCGATTGCGAAGCAGGTGCTTGCAGTAGTTCCGCGTCGACGCCGCGAGCAACCATTTGGTCGCGACGCTTGCGAAGTTCGGCGGTGGCGTTTGCCGCGTCGCTGAGTTGCCCGGAAGCCAATAAGCCGGAAGCGGCTCGATAGGTCCGGATCGCCAAGGCGTAGTCGTTGGACGACATGGCCGAGTCGAGTTGTTGCAACAATCCATCAACCGGCATCACCGCTGGTGACGTGGTCGTGGGTGCGGCGGACGGTTGGCTGGTTGGGGCAGGCGGTTGGCTTGTCGGAAAGCTGAACTGTGCTTCAGCGGACGGCATCGTTGCGATGCATCCGAGTGGCACGATCAACCAGGGCGACAAAACGCCGGCTCGAAGTCGCGAGCGAAGGCGGCCGAGGCCAGTACGACGAACGACCGGTTCCGAGCGTTCTTGCGAAGCACTCCGATTAACAGTCGCCTGGTTTGATCCGGCTAGTGACGAACCCTTCCGCCTGGGCGGGTGATACGAGCGGTTCAACGCGACACTCCTTCTTCGCGGTGAGACATTGGACGATAAATCGGAAAGCTCTCGCGTTCACTCCTGGCCTAACCCCACTTTCCCACGATTCCTTCGTGATGTGAGAGGCCAGTCGTTGGAAATTGACCAACGGAGTCGACGCGGAAACCTTCCGAGTGCTCTGCCAATACGAAGTCCAAGAAACCGGCGTCAACCCGGTTTGACCGTTTTTTATGTTGAGTCGACGAATTCTGGAGCCTTCGTAGGCTCCCGTGAATGCCCCACACAGGACGATTACGCCATGGCGGCACGAAGATCAGCGGGAAATTAGGTGTCGCAAATACCAAGAAACCCTGTTCGAATGTGTGATCGAATCGATTCATGGTAGCTCTGTAGGCCACGCCGTCGTTAAGTGCTGAGAGGAAAGTGACCTACATTCCCTGACGAAGTTTAGGGAAAGGTTGTGGTGGCCTGGGGGTGAGGGCCGCCGCTGGGGGCGAGCGGGGCGGGGCGCTAGCTAGTTGCTGTTGTATTGGTGAGGATTCCGTGCCGGGCCCTCACCCTCACATTCGCCTGAACGGCTCTGCTCGACCTCTCCCCGCTTCGCCGGGAGAGGTTTGGAGTGGGTTTTGTCGGGATCCGCAACTTGCAGAACCCCTCCCCTTGGGAGGGGTCGAGCGAAGCGAGGGGGAGGGCGGATCGCTAGCTTGCTGTTGTATTGGTGTGGATTCCGTGCCGGGCCCTCACCCTCCCATTCGCTTGAACGGCTTTGCTCGACCTCTCCCCGCTCCGTCGGGGGAGGTTTGGGGTGTGGTTTTGGGCTCGGAATACGCCACTTGAAGATCCACTCCCTCTGGGAGGGGTCGAGCGAAGCGAGGGGGAGGGTGGGTCGCTAGCTTGCTGTTGTATTGGTGAGGATTCCGTGCCGAGCCCTCACCCTCGCATTCGCTTGAACGGCTCTGCTCGACCTCTCCCTGCTTCGCCGGGAGAGGTTATGTAGGTTAGGCCGCGTTGAACGTGACCAGCTATGAACCCTTTGAGGTGGCCTATTTCTAAATTTCCGAGGCGAGCTTAAACGTAATCGAAGTCGGGGGAAATCGCGGGGAACGGTGTGTTTCGAAAGATTGATCATTCGCTACAATTCAAGCTGAACCTACCTATCCCCTCTCTAGCCCCATAAAGATTCCCATGGCCAGTCAAGAATTACTCGATTGCCTGAACGAGATCCTCAAGCACGAATGGACCGGCGTCGCCCAGTACTCGCAAGCTTCATTCATTTTGGAAGGTGTTTGGCGTGAAGTGTACGCGCCGAAGTTTGAAGGCGATGCAAAGGAATCGTTCGGTCACGCTCGTCTGATCGGTGACAAAATCGCTGCATTGGGTGGTGTTCCTGTCGCGACTCGTAACGAAATCAAGCAGAGCAAGGATCTGCGTGAAGTGCTTGAGTTCAGCCTGGCATTCGAAGCCAAGGCAGTTGAAATGTACACGAAGGCACTCGAATTGGCTGAGCCTCACCGGGCCCTGGTTGTCTTCCTGGAAGACATTCTGGCCGACGAGCAAGAAGGCGTGGACGAATACACCAAGTTGCTCCGCGATGCTCCAGCACAAACTGCCGCAACCAGCGACTCAGCTCGCAAGAGTGGCTAGTTGTAGCGTTGAACGCTCCGCTTCGTCTCTCCTTCGCATGGAGGAGGGACGGTGAGCAACAAGCTTGATCATCCTGCGTGCAGCCATTTTGGTACTCCGATGCCAAACCGCGATCCCATCGCTGATGCTCGGGAGCTTCGTGATCGACAAACGAAGGCGGAGGCGTTGTTGTGGAGCGTGCTGCGGGGAAGGCAGGTTTGCAATTTGAAGTTCCGCCGGCAGCACCCGGAACCCCGTACTTGCTGGACTTCGCTTGCCACGCGAATCACTTCGCCGTCGAAATTGACGGTGGCTACCACGACTACCAGTACGACCGAGATCAATCGCGTGAAAGATACTTGGTTGATAGAGGGTGGACGGTGATTCGTTTCGCTAACGATGATGTGCTGAAAGACGTGGAAGCGGTCGCGGTCGCCATCGCTCGGCACATGGGCATGAAGTACGAGTTCACCAAACGGAAAACCACTAGCTCGAGTGTGCGGGATCGTCAGCGGATTGCAAAGGATCGCGAACAACGCGGTCTTCGTGATTGAAGGGTTTGGTGTGTTGCCAAAGGGCCGCTCCCACTGGGAGGAGCGAGTGGGACGGCACGTCGCTAGCTTGCTGTTGTATTGTTGGGGATTCCGTGCTGAACCCTCACCCTCGCATTCGCCTGAACGGCTTTGCTCGACCTCTCCCCGCTTCGCCGGGAGAGGTTATTGTTGGAATGCATTGTTGGAAGAACCCCTCCCTTTGGGAGGGGGCGAGTGAAGCGAGGGGGAGGGCGGATCGCTAGCTTGTTGTTGTATTGGTGTGGATTCCGTGCTGAACCCTCACCCTCGCATTCGCCTGAACGGCTTTGCTCGACCTCTCCCCGCTGCGCCGGGAGAGGTTATTGTTAGAATGCATTGTTGGAAGAACCCCTCCCTTTGGGAGGGGTCGAGCGAAGCGAGGGGGAGGGCGGATCGCTGGCTTGCTGTTGTATTGGGGTGGATTTCGTGCTGAACCCTCACCCTCGCAATCGCCTGAACGGCTCTGCTCGACCTCTCCCCGCTTCGCCTGGAGAGGTTTAGCGTGTTGGGTTAACAGGGGGCCGAGGTATGCATTTAAGCGGGGCATTTGCGAAGCAGGTCAATTCGTCTTTTCGGCGGGACTTCGTACCGCGCCGGGTTAACCCTCAATTTGGTCGATGGCTTGCGAGAGGATTCTTTCGCGGTCGGGGGTGCCGCCCCAGGCTGGGTTGACGTGGTTGCCAGCGCGGGCGGCGGCGACGAGGTGCGCTAGCAGTCCTTCCACCCGGACTCCGCGGATTTCGCTGATTTGGTCCAGGGTGTATCCGTCGCGGCAGAGCTTCCAGGTCCAGTAGCCGGGGTTGCTGCTACCGGTTTGATTTGCGCGGGTGCCGGTGTTCGATGGGACTGGTGGTGGAACCGGTTCGATAGACTGCGTTGGTTGTTTTCTGACCGGCTCGGGTGCAGGTTCTGGTTGACCGGCGGGTTCCGATTGGCGAACAGCCTCTGGATTGCTGGCGAGCGGCTGTTGCATTGCGGGAGACGGTTTGTTGGATTTCGGAGGCGGGCCGTGTTCCGCTTCGTGTTCCGACATGGTTTGCGTGATCAGGTCCAGCAGGTCGCTGCCGTAGGCTTCCATGAACTCGTTGCTGACGCCGGAGATGGATTCCAACTGAGTGGCGTTAGCGGGACGACTTTCGGCTAACCGCTCAATCGTGGACGTGCTGAGGATCTTGTGAGGCGACACGGCGAGCGCGGCCGAACGCTTGCGGCGGAATCGTTTGATCCGGTCCACCAGCTCTCGGGTGAGGCCGGCATCGTGGTCGTCCTCGATCAAGTCGGCAACCGATCCACCGGTTCCTGTGGTGAGGTTGTTGACTAGGCTCGTGACGGGGCCAGAAGCGGAGTCTGTCGATTCGCGGGGGCTTGTAATAGGGTCGATGGCGATGGGATCGCTAACACTGGCCTTGCTTGGCGTGTCGGGTTCAGGTGTTGAGTCGGAAGCTTTTTCCGGCGCCGGTTCTTCGTCGTTTTCGACGTCACCGGATTCAATTCCGGCGGCGACGGTTGCTAACTTTTTGGCAAGCTTGTGTTTGATTTGCACGGACGCGGGAAGCGGTTCGGCGCAGTTCATCACACGCCGACCAATGTCGGTGATGTGGATCGTCGGACGTCGTTCGCTGATCTCTTTTTGTTCAACAAGGCCTGCGTTCAGTAGCCCGTCGAGCACGTCACTGAGTTCGGTTTGGGTGCAGCCGGTCAGCATGCCATAGGTGCTTAGCCGGTCGAGTCGAAGTTGGGTCACCTTCTTGTTTTTGGAACCGGCCAGCATCTGGGCAACAAGGTTTTTGCCAAGGCGGCCATGGGTCCGAACCACGCCCGATAGCGTGACGCGAATCGCCGTCAGAAGACTGCGTTGATCGATGTCGGGATAGGCGATCGACATCGAGGGAGACGGTACGTTGGAACCGGAGACCATGTCTCCAGACACCACCGTGCCAGACGTCTTGATCAGTTTGCCGCCAACGGGATCGCATCGATCGCATCGGGTGCAGTCTTCGGCGTTGGGGTCACCAAAGTAGTCCAGGATGACTCGTTGGCGACATGAACTGGCACGAGCAAACTTGATGACGGCGTCAAGCTTTTCGTATTCCGCTTGCTTGCGAAGGGCGAGTTCGTTGAAGTCAATGTTAAGGTCGTTGAACTTCAGATCGCGACGCGTGATGTGGACGGCTCGGCCGCGGAACGGTGGGACGTAATCGAACGCACGTAACTTGGTCAGTTCGCGTAGTTGGGCGGTGACCTTGGCTCGATCCAGTCCGGCTAGCTTGGCGAGGTAGTCCGGCCGCACGTACACGTCTTCGCCACGGCGGTCGCCGATCACTTTCTCGACGGCGGTCATGACCTTGCGTTTGGTTTTGGCTTCGCGAGGTAGAAAGTCGAGAATGGTGGGCGCGTCCGAATCGATTCGGATGACAGCTTGGTTGGAGCCGGCGTCGAGTCGTTTGAGAACACCGGCTCGCGCGAGCAGGGTTTCGGCGGTGCTAATCGCTTCGGTGCCGTCGCGTGTCTGGATACCTTCTTTGACTTGGTCCAGGGTGAGTTCGATCGGGTCTTCTTCCCGCGATAGCAAGAATTCGTAGACCTTCTTCACCGTAGCCGCGGAAGGGTACCGGTTCTCGATGAAGAACTCTTGGATCTGCCGATCGAAATAGGCGAATAGCAACAAACAGTCGCTCATTTCGCCATCACGCCCGGCGCGGCCAGCCTCTTGGTAATACGCTTCCAGGGATCCTGGAATGTTGAAGTGGACGACGAACCGAATGTCGGATTTGTCGATGCCCATACCAAAGGCGTTGGTCGCCACGATCGCGGACAGTTCGCCCTTCATGAACGATTCCTGAACACGCCGACGATCGTCCGGATGCAGTCCGGCGTGATAGGCACCGACTTTCCGGCCGGTCTTTTCCGGTAACCACTGGGCGATCTCTTCGCAGCGTTTACGGGTGGCGGCATAGATAATGCCAGTGCCGTCGCGGTACTTCAGGTATTGTTGCAGTGCGATCTGTTTGGCGGTGTCGTTGTTGCACGACTCCACCGCGAACTTCAAATTCGTGCGGGCGAAACCGGTGACAAATACTTTGGGCGACTTCAGGTTCAGTAAACCGCAAATGTCGTCGCGAACGGTGGGGGTCGCGGTGGCGGTCAGAGCGATCGTTTGCACGCCATCGAGATAGCGATCGCGGAACCGGCCCAGCCGCGAGTAGTCGGGGCGAAAGTCGTGACCCCATTCGCTAACACAGTGGGCTTCGTCGACGGCTAGCAGCGACACGTCGGCTTTGGCGACGGCTTCGAGGAAGCGTCCGTTTCGCAGGCGTTCGGGGGCAACGTAGATCATGTCCAGTTCGCCGCGCACCATCGCTTCCATGACCGATTCTTGTTGGCCTTGCGACAGCGAGCTGTTGATCAGTTTGGCTCGGATGCCACGTCCGACCAATGTGTCGACTTGGTCTTTCATCAACGCGATCAGCGGCGAGACCACGATGGTGGTGCCTTCGCGGGCCAGTGCAGGCAGTTGGTAGCACAAGCTCTTGCCGCCGCCAGTGGGCATCACGCATAGGCAGTCGTTGCCGTCGGCGAGAGCATCGACGACATCTCGCTGGCCGGGCCGGAACGATTGCAGGCCGAACCGGGGTAGCAGCGATGCCGGATCGGAAGTGGTCGGCCGAACGCGATGGGACTTCGTGGTGTTCGAAGGGGTCGCGGAGGGGGGCATCCAAAACGCCTGTGTGAAAAGAGTTCCTTGCTATTGGGCCGGTCACTGCGTTTTAACAGTCGACGACGGCTGACGTTATAGCATGTCCCTGGTTTGCTGGACAAAAGTGTACGAAATCGATCTATCTGGAGACGCTTGGTTTGGGATACAAGCGAGTCGGCGGTTTGTCGGTTTATCGTTTTTTGCTGGCCGATTTGTCGGCGGCTGGAGAACGTTTGCTAGGGCAATCGCGTGGGCTGGATTCGCGGCCTGAATGAAATTGTTTGTTGGAGAATCATTATGAATACTCATCCTAAGTCGGTTCAGGTGGTGTCAATGCCGCTGAACGCATTGTTTGGGATCGTTGTGTGTCTATTTGGCGGCGCATTGTGCACGACAGCGTCGGCTCAAAGTTGGAAGTCGGGCGAGGCGAACTGGAACGGATCGGGATATCAGTATCCCCCCACGCCGGCTCCGGTATTGGCAACGCCCGCTTCGGCGAACGCCAACACGCAATTGACCAATCCGGTGCCGTCGATGAACGAGCTGCCGGATGAGTGGACGGCCGAATTTGGATTGTCGGAATCGACATTGGATCTTCCAGTGCTGGAGGCGCCGATGGCGTTGGACGCGGCCTCAGCCAAAACACCGAGTGCTCCGTTACCACTGACCGACGGAGCGATCGGATCGGGCACAAGCGATGTTGCTCTGCCGATGGGAGCGGCGATCGCTGATGGAGAAACGTTTGATCATCCGCCTTTGCAAGACGAGGCTGTGCACTGGTATCAAGTGCCGTGGCGTTGGATCAGCAAGGGCTGGGAAAACCATGCGGAATTTGGTTTGGACGGAAGCAGCGGTAACGCGGACACGCTGGCAATCCAAACCGGTTTGGAGATGAAACGAAAAACCAAACGATACACTTTGGCACTGGACTTCGATTACCGCCAAGCGAGCGCGAGCAACACGACGACGGAGGACAACGGCCGTTTCAATCTTGATTACGACCGGCTCTTGAAAGACTCCCCTTGGAGCATGTTTGGGAAGTTTGGGATGGAGTTTGATGAGTTCAAAGCGTTTGACTTGCGACTGAACCTCAACGGTGGTTTGGGCTACTACTGGGTCCGCAACGACAAGACGAACATCGTCACCCGTTTCGGTGCTGGTGCGTCGAAGGAAATTGGATCCCCCGATGATGACTGGATCCCTGAAGGCGTGTTCGGCTTTGAAGCGGACCACCAGTTGTCGTCTCGCCAAAAGGTCAAAGCGAAGATCGATTACTTCCCAGCGTGGGATGACTTTAGCAACTACCGATTGGTAACCGACGTGGCATGGGAAACGCTGGTCGATAGCAGCGAGAATCTGTCTCTGCGATTGTCGCTAACGGATCGCTACGACAGCACACCACAGGGTGCGAAGCCAAACGATTTTTATTACTCCGCGTTGCTGCTTTATAAGTTTTAGGTGGGTTGGTTGAGGCTTTGCGTGACGGAGTTGTGTGGAGCCCTCACCCTCGCATTCGCCTGAACGGCTTTGCTCGACCTCTCCCTGCTTCGCCAGGAGAGGTTTTTTGTTGGAAATAAGTTGCTCGAAGAACCCCGCCCCCTGGGAGGGGTCGAGCGAAGCGAGGGGGAGGGCGTGTCTCTAGCTTGCAGTTGTATTTGTGGAGAGTTCAGTGCTGAGCTCTCCCTCGCAATCGCCTGAACGGCTTTGCTCGACCTCTACCCGCTTCACCGGGCGAGGTTCTTTGTTGGCTGGCTCGGAGGGGCGTCAATAATCCGACTTGGGGCCTTCGGTGGTGGCTACCACGATGGGAGGCAGTCCCAATTGTTCGCGAAGGGGATCGAGGAGGCCTCGAGTTCGGCTGGAGCCACAGCGGGTGGCGCCGATCTTCTTGACTGCGATCAGATCGTCGAGGTTGCGGACTCCGCCGGCGGCTTTGACTTGCACTTCGGGAGCGGTGACGCGGCGCATTAGTTTTAAGTCTTCCATCGTCGCGCCGCTGGTGCCGAAACCGGTCGAGGTCTTCACCCAGTCGGCCTTCAATTCAGAGCAGATCTCGCAGAGCCGCGTTTTTTGGTCGTCGTTGAGATAGCAGTTTTCGAAAATCACCTTCACTTGGCGGCCCGCTTGATGGGCCACCTCGATAACGGCAGCGATGTCGTCACGAACGTAGTTCCAGTTGCCGCTGATCACGTTGCTGATGCTGCAGACCATGTCGAGTTCTTGGCATCCATCGTCGATCGCTTGCAGTGCTTCGGCTCGCTTGATCGCGGTTGTGTGCCCACCATGAGGGAAGCCGATGACGGTCGAGGAGATTACGTTCGAGCCAGCCAGTCTTTCGCTGCAACGTTTCGCATAGTGCGGCATGATGCACACGCTGGCCACGTCGTAGGCCAAAGCTAGGTCGATACCCGATTCAAAATCGGTGACCGACGAATTGGGCTGCAAGATCGAGTGATCGATCATTTTGGCAAGGTCGGTGTAACCGAGTGATCCCAGATCGGTTGTGCTTTCGTCTTGCGAGCCAGTCATTACTTATCGAACCATTTTTTGATCGCGTGCAGCGTCGTGGCGCGACCGGCTCGGGCGATCGAAGTCGTCAGTGGAATTTCCTTAGGACAAACCGCGACGCAGTTTTGAGCGTTACCGCATGACGCGATTCCACCGGGACCGGCCAAGGCTTCGAGGCGATCCGACGCGAGTGACTTGCCGGTGGGATGGTTGTTGAACAGCATCGCTTGAGAGATCGCATGCGGCCCAACAAACGCTTCGTCGAAGTCCGCATCTTTGCGAGCTTCGAACTCGGCGTCGGACTCATTTGGCTTTTGTGTGTCTTCGATCTTGTTGTATTGCGGGCAAGCTTCCACGCAACAACCACAGCTCATGCATTGGCTTAGCGGGTAGTTGCGTTCCTGTTCTTCGCGAGGGATCCGTTCACCGGGGCCCAAGTTGTAGTAGCTGTCTACAGGGACCCAAGCTTTGACGCGTTCGAGACCGCGGAACAAGCGTTCGCGGTCCACCATCAGGTCGCGGACGACGGGGAACTTTGACATGGGTTCCAAAACGATTTCGTCAGCATTGTCAGCCAGCAAACGGTCGACCAAGGCACTGCAGCTTTGACGAACTCGGCCATTGATGACCATCGTGCACGAGCCACAAACCTCTTCCAAGCAACCGCAATCCCACGCGACGGGGGCCACGGCGCGGCCATCGGTGTTCTTGGCCTGAGCAGCGATCCGTTGCAGAACGCTGATGACGTTCATTTCCGGTTCGTACTTGATCTTGTGAAGTTCCCAGTACGGCTTTTGCCCTGGGCCGTCCTGGCGACGGACACGCACATTGATGAACTCGGGACGGTTCTTGGCCGAAGGTTCCAGGGCGATCATCGTTTGAAAGACTCGTGAAGGGTGAAAAACAGGATTGGCTAAGGTGTCAGGTGGTTCACACTGGAATCGTAGTAGCGGGTCTACCGATTCCGTCGCAACCGTGATGGGGGAAGGTCTAGATCGACGAGGTCAATTGCGACGGGTCGGGCTGGTTCGCCTTCATCGCGGCTCGTTCGTTCCAAACTTGTTCGATTTCTTCCGCACCCACCAAACCGTACAGACGCGGACGCGGTGGTACCAAGCTGGTGTCGACCTCTTCGTAGTTCAGCTCGACTTGGCGAGTGTTGCTGTCGTACGTCGTGATCGAGCTTTTCAGGAAGCGGCGATTGTTTTCTTCAAACGCATCGCACCACTCTTCGGCTTGTCGGCGGCGTTCGACAGGATCATCGGACGTTAATGAAGGCTTAGCGAAGGCAGGCTTGAAGTGGGCACCGCGGCACTCGTCGCGAGCCAGTGCTCCCTTCAACAACGCTTTGGCGAGCGGGAACATGTCCTGCAGAGCCTTGGCGAAGATCACGTTTTGGTTGGTCCAAGCACCGGTGTCGGCCAGGCTGACCTTCATCGCACGTTCGTGCAATTCGTCAATCTTGGCGACGGCCTCGGTCAGTTGTTCGTTCTTGCGAACCACCGTGGCAACACGCGTCATCAAGTCGCCCAGTTCTTGGTGGATCAAGTAGGGGTTCTCATCGCTGCCGGGGTTGCCCTTGAGCAGGTTGTCGTGTCGATCTTGTTGCACTTTAACGGCGTTTTCCAGCACGGATGCTGGCACGTCGTCGCCACCGGATGTTTGCGATGCAGCGTAATTGATGATCGACGAGCCAGTGAACAGACCCGTGAAGATGCACGAAAGCAGCGAGTTGGCACCCAGTCGGTTGGCACCGTGGTAGTGGTAGTCGCACTCACCGATCGCGTACAGACCGTCAATGTTGGTCATGTGGTTGCGAGGGGCACCGGCTTCGAGTCCACCATCGGCACTCTTGACGTAGTCGGCCCAGAGACCGCCCATTGAGTAGTGAACCGCGGGGAAAATCTTCATCGGTTCGTCGCGTGGGTCGACGCCCTGGAACTTTTCGTAGATTTCCAGAATGCCGCCAAGCTTACGATCCAGTTCGGCTCGTGGAATGTGGGTCAGGTCGAGGTAGACGCACATTCGGTCGTCTTCCACGCTAAGCCCTTCGTTGACACAAATGTCGAAGATCTCGCGGGTCGCGATGTCACGTGGAACCAGGTTGCCGTATTCGGGGTAACGTTCTTCTAGGAAGTAATAGCGGTCCGCTTCGGGGATTTCGCGAGGCGATCGTGGGTCTTGCGGAGTGCGAGGAACCCAGACGCGTCCGCCTTCGCCACGAGCCGATTCACTCATCAATCGAAGCTTATCGGCCCCAGGAATCGCGGTCGGGTGAACCTGGATGAATTCAGCGTTGCCGTATTTCGCACCCGCTTGGAAGCAACGGCTGGCCGCACTTCCGGTGCAGAACACGCTCATCGTGCTGCGCCCGTAGATCAGGCCACAACCGCCGGTTGCGACCACGACCGCGTCGGCGGGGAACGACCGGATTTCCATCGTCGTCATGTTTTGGGCGACGGCACCACGGCAGCGGCCGGTTTCGTCTTGGATGGGGCCCAAGAAGTCCCAAAATTCGAACTTGTTGACGACGCCTTCGACTTCCCGGCGACGCACTTGTTCGTCAAGGGCGTAAAGGAGTTGTTGGCCGGTGGTCGCGCCAGCGAATGCGGTTCGCTTGTAGAGTGTGCCCCCGAAACGTCGACGGTCAATGAAGCCTTCGCCGGTACGGTTGAACGGCACACCGAGGCGGTCCATCAGTTCGATGACTTTCGGTGCCCAGAACGCCATTTCTTTAACGGGCGGTTGGTGGTTCAGGAAGTCACCACCGTAAACGGTGTCGTCGAGGTGCTTCCATTCCGCGTCGCCGAGTTGGCGGGTTTGATCGTTGCAGCTGTTGATGCCGCCCTGTGCACATACGCTGTGGGAGCGTTTGACCGGGGTCAGGCTGATCAGATCAACGGTGGCACCGAGTTCGGCGAGTTTCATCGTCGAGGCCAATCCGGCCAGACCGCCACCGATGACGACCACGTGAGCGGGTTTGTTAGAAGCTGCCATGTTCAAAAATCTCTTCGGTAGACCGACGTGTTTGAATGTTGGGTAGAGGCGATGGTGCTGGTGAGACGTTTACCCCACGCATGCACCTAGCGGCGAGGAATCACTCTGCGGCGGGCGTGGGTTTGGCGGTGGGTTCGGTGGCGGACTCTTCCGTGTCTGCTTCGACTGGTTCCGCGTCAACGGACTCCGTCTCAACCGCTTCCACTTCAATCGATTCCGTTTCGGTTTCAGTCGGTTCTGTTTCGAGCGGCTGCTCGGCTTCGTAGCGTTTTTCGGGCAAGTCGTAAGCCAAGCCCGTCTTGACCGCGGCCTCGTACATTTCGTTTTCCGTTTCGCGAGCTTGTGCAATTTCTTCCGGTCCGGGACTGACCGCTGCCCACCAAGCTGCCGTACCGATCAACGCCAAGACGACGCCGAATGCAGTGCAGACTTTTGTGGCTCGTTCCTGTGCGGTTGGTGTTACCCAAAGTCCCCAGGTGATCCCAGCGGTCCAAAGTCCGTTGGCCAAGTGGTAGACCGTGGCCAAAACACCAATCAGGTAGAACGCAGGCCAGAAACCCCAGATGAAACGGTCCATCGACATCGCAAGCGAAGAGGCTGCGTTGTAAGGATAGAAGTTCGCAAAGCCCAAAGGTTTCACGATCGCTAGCCAAGGACTCGCGTGGAACCAACCGTGCAAGTGCAGCACGTGAACCATCAGGAAGACGAACGCAATCAGTCCGGTCCAGCGTTGCCAAACGTAGCGTTTGTTACCGGTGAATTGGTACTGGCCAAGATTCGAGCGGCCGGTGCGAATGATCCAAACACCCAAAATGGCGTGGAACAACAGTGGCAAGAAGATGCCGCCCCATTCAACCAGTGGCAGTGCCGCACCCAAGGAGTGGATGTAGTACACCGCCCGTTGGAACGTTTCGGTTCCATTGAGCAGGCTGGCATTGGTTGTCAGGTGAATGCACATGTACAGCCCCAACGGGACAATGCCCAGGAGCGAGTGCAGGCGCCGAATCGCAAATTCGTGACGGACAAAAGTAGCTTGCGAGCGAGTGAGTTCGGACACGCGGGTGAGTTGGGTCGGAGGAAGTTGGCACTCAAGACGAACCGCCCACCGGTCGCGTATTCACCAGAAGAAATGAAACTTCATGGAGAAAATCAACCACCGTGTCGGCTCCGGCCCGAAGTGTAAGACTTTTTGAGCCGGGAAGCTACTGTCATTGATATGCCTGCGACTTTTCCACGCAGGCACAACACATTTTTAGATCCGGACAACCGGTATCCCCTACCCAGAGGCATGGTTTCGAACCTAAGTCCAGCGGGATTTCCGGCCCGGCGCGCCCTGTGAGCTAGGCTTTGTCGCCTAGAGGGGATAACCCTCGATATCCCCGCCGGCGGAACGGATCCGGCTGACCAAGCCCACCAAACAAACAAAGCGTTGCCACGGCCACGCCATCGTTGCGGCCAACACATCGTCACGACCTCGACATCGCCACGACCGCGCGTTCGAAACCTACGCGACAAGAATACTGCCCGCTCACTTTTAAGAGTCTGTTCATGATCCAAGCAAAACGAACCGTCAACACCGATCAGCTTCGCCGAATGCTGAAACGTGGATTGCTGGGGACGCTGGCCCTGGTCTTTGTCGCTGCGGCACTGGGCGCGGTGATGTGGTTCTACATCTTTTGTCGCATCGAAGTGCCGAGCGGACACATCGCGGTGCTGATCAAGAAAACCGGTGCCGAAATCGATAACTCCACCGAGATCGTGTCGGTCGATGAGTTCGGCAACTACAAAGGACTGCAAGAAAAGGTGCTCACCGAAGGCCGCTATTTCTACAACCCATGGAATTGGGAATGGGACATTGTCCCGCAGGTTGAGATTCCCGAAAACCGACTTGGTGTGCGGATTCGCTTGTACGGCGACGATCTCGATTACGGCAATCTGATCGCGGACCAACCTTCCAAGAAAGGCATCGCGTCGGAAGTCCTGCGTCCGGGCCGGTATCCCATCAACGCGATCATGTACGAGGCGGAACAAGAGCCGAGGATCGATCGGGATAACTACGCTGAGCTGATCGAGTTGCACGAACCGGTCGTCGTGCCGGCTGGCTTTAAGGGCGTCGTCACGTTGCTGTCGGCTCCGATGGCGGAAGATCCCAATTTGTTGTTGGTCGATTCAGGCCGACGGGGCGTGCAAGCGGAAACGCTCAATCCAGGCGTCTACTACATCAACCCCTACGTCCAGCGTGTCAATTTGATTGACTGTCGTAGCCAACGCTTCAATCTGGCCAATGGTGGCGAAATGGGCTTCCCCAGTCGCGACGGCTTTTGGGTTCGGTTGGATGGTCGAATCGAATTTCGTGTCGATCCGGCTCGGGCCGCCGAGGTCTTTGTGACCTACAACGATTCCAGCAACGATCAAGGAATCGAGACACGCATCGAAGACGAGATCATTGCCAAGATCATTCTTCCCAACGCTCGCTCGTTTTGTCGATTGCGAGGCAGTGACAACTCGGGCCGAGATTTCATCCTAGGTGATAAACGGTTGGAATTTCAAAAGGATTTCCAGACCACGCTTGAGGAGACCTGCAAGAGCCAAGGTATCCAAATCATCCAGGCATTGATTACTCGCATCCTACCGCCACAGCAAATTGCTTCGCCGGTACGCGATCGCCAGATTGCGACTCAACAGGCCCAGCAGTATGTCAAGCAAATCGAACAACAAGCCAGTGAGCAACAACTGCGAATCGAGCAGGAACTGGTTAAGCAAAAAGAGGCCCTCGTCGAAGTCGAGCGGGAAGTGGTCAAGCTGACCATCCAAGCTCAACGCGAACAAGAAGTTGCCGTCATCGAAGCGGAACAGGGGCGTAAGGTCGCCGAAGTTGAATTGGCGGCCGGGATCGACCAAGCCGGTGCGATTACCGCCATGGGCGAAGCCCAAGCGGAGGTCGTCAAGTTCGGCAACGAAGCCGATGCGGCGGGTTGGGCCAAAGCGGTCGAAGCCTATGACGGCGACGGTGACCAATACGCTCGCTGGGTGATGCTGAAGAAGCTGGCACCTAGCTTCCGTCAGATGATGGTCAACACCGCCGACAGTCCGCTGATGGACATCTTCAACGAATTCAACAACGGTGATGACGCATCCGAAGATGCCGCTGCCAAACCATCCACTCAAACCAACAACAAGGAATAATCATGAGCCTTCGCCGATATCAATCGTGGGCCGGATTGGCCTTCAGCAGTTTGTGGATTCTTCTCGGATTGTACTTCGCGTTCATGTGGTTCTTTTGCCGCGTGTACGTTGATGAAGGACACAGTTTGCAGCTTCGTTACAAAGGTCCGTTGTTGCTTGGCGGGGTGGAATCGCCACCGAACCGTCTTGCCAACGAAAATGAAATTGGTGTTCGCGACAAGATGCGCGGACCCGGTCGCCACTTCTACAACCCGATCTACTGGCAACGAAAGATCGTGCCGGACACCGTCATCAAGCCAGGACAAATTGGTGTGGTGACTTGTAAAGTCGGCGATGAATTGCCGTCGGGCGAATTTTTAGTCGACGGGGATCTCGAAGGCGAAAACCAAGCCAGCCAAAAGGGCATCCTGCGAAAAGTCTTTGGTCCCGGACGCTACCGCGCGAACCCTTATAAGTTCGACTTCAAGATTGTCGGTCTGGAACGTCGGCAGGTAGGCAACCAGCAAAAGACCAGTGGTTGGGTTGAGATCCCGACGGGTTACGTGGGTGTGGTCACCATGCAAACGGACAACCAAATTTTGGGCCTGAAAGCTGGTATCCAAGAGAATGTCTTGCAGCCAGGTTTGTATCCCATCAATCCGAAAGAACAGGAAATCGACATCATCGGTGTGGGATATTCCGAGTCCAGCATCTTGAGCCGCAAGCAAACCGATCAGGCGGGCAACACGCTCTACGATGACCAAGGTGAACCACTGGCCGTGCCCGGTTCGGGGATCAATTTCCCCAGCAATGACGGTTTCGATATCCAGTTGGACTTCACGGCGATTTGGGGGCTGATGCCTAAAGATGCCGCGGAAATCGTCCGGTTGTTTGGCAACCTGGAAGCGGTCGAACAAAAAGTGATTGAGCCACAAAGCGAGAGCATCTGCCGCAACAACGGTTCGAAAATGGGCGCGATCGAATTGCTGGTTGGCGAGACTCGAGAAGAGTTCCAAACCAATGTCAGCAATGAGTTCCGTAAAGAACTAAGCGAAAAGCGAATCTCGATGCTCTACGGATTGGTGCGGCACACCTACATTCCTCAAGCGGTTCGCGTGCCGATCCAGCTTGGTTATGTCAGTGAAGAGTTGCGATTGACCCGCGATGAAGAAACCAAGACGGCTCGCATCGAAGCGGACTTGCGAGAAGCCGAGCGGCGTGTGGAATTAGAAGCCGAACGTGTGGTCGTCGAAACCGAACGCAAGCGAGCGGGCAAAATGGCCGAAGGTGAGAAAATGGCCAAGGAAATCGGTGCCGAAACGGAACGGTTGGTGGCGACGATTGATCGTCAAACCGCTGACCTTGTCGCTAAGAAATCGGTGTTGATCGGTCGAGCCACCGCAGGTGCGAAGCAGCTTCAAGAAGAGGCCAAGGCTGACAAGTTCCGATTGGCGGTGCAGGCGTTTGGTTCACCGGGAGCGTTCAATAAATGGGAATTCGCCGAGCAGTTGCCTGAGACGCTGGATCTGAAGTTGTTCTACGCCGGCGAAGGCACGCTGTGGACGGACTTGGATAACATCCAGCCCACACTGCCAGTGAAATAGTTCTTGGCAGTGAAATAGTTGTTGCCAGCGAAGTAGTTCTTGGCTGCGAAGCAATTGCGAATCCGAACTGCGTAACGCAGGTTGGATGATAGGTAACGCAAGGTTGGACGCAGCGGCTTGCTGAGGATTCGGTTCCTTGCTTGCCAGCCTGCTAAGCAGGCTGGTAGGTCACCGGCTCGTATAAGCTAGAGCGTTTTTGAAAAGGATGTAGCCGGTATCACCAGACTCCGGTGCTCTGAAGTCTGTCGAATCCAGCTACAAAGACCAATCACGTAACGACCCAAAGTAGGCCGGATGATGGAGGCTTTGCGACGCCCATCCGGCAGACGCATGATTGCCGGAACGTCGCTGCGCTTGGTCCGGCCTACGAACCACAAACTGAATTCTGGCGAACCCAGCTACCGGGATCGGGCACGTCCAATTTCAAAATGTTCTAGAGCGGGAAGTCGTCTTCTTCATCCTGTTCAGCGTATAGCGGCATGTGCCGGTAGTAGACTTCCAGGATCATCGTGGCCAGCGAAGTGACGTAGAGTCGGCCAGCATCGCCGTGCGATGGTTTGATGTACCAGCTTCCCTTCGCTCCGCCCGATTCAGCCTGTTTGGAAACGAGATAGTCTCGAAGTTCTTGGTTGAACTTCTCCCATTCCGGGCCCCCGTTTTGCCGAAGCACCTGGGCTGCATAATAGTTGTAGTACATATCGGACTTGGAAGGTCCGCTTTTGACCAGCAGCTTTACGCCTTCTTGCAACGCCTTGTTGTTCTTGTCCCAGCCCGTGTACATACGACATAGCAAGCCCACCGCTGTCGTCGTCAACCGAGGCTTGGTGACGGGTTTGTCATAGCCGTACCACGCACCGCCTTTGGATTGGACTTTGTCGAGGTATCGGGTTGAGCCTTTGATGGTTTGCGGTGGGATGATCAGGTGTCCCATGTAGCCGCTCTTGAGCGCCATGAGTTGCCAACCGACCACCGACGTGTCGCCGCCGCGAGCTTCACGTGGTTGGTATCGCCAGCCACCATCTTTGCATTGGGCCGCGACAATGAAATTAAGTGCGGCTTGAGTTGGGCCAGCCAACGCGGGATCTTCGGTCATCGCGTACGCTTCGCTCAACGCGATCGTTGCGAGTCCGTGCGAGTACATGCCGCTGCCACCGGGTTCGGTCAAATCCAAAACCGGAAGTCCCATCTCTTTGCCGGGCTTGCCGTTCTTCACCAAGAACAGCAATCCACGCCGGACGGCTTTTTGGAAGTCGCCTGACATATGTGTTTGTCCGGCACCTAAGAATGGCAACAACGCCATCGCCGTGGCGGCATTGAAGGCCGTCGATCGTTTTTCGTCGCTGCCGTGGTCGCAGGCGTTCTTGCAAACCAAGTTATGTTGAAACGTCCAGCCGCCGTTAGGCATCTGGTGCAACGATATCCACTTTAACGCTTCGGTGACCGCGGCTTCGCTGGCCGAGTTGCCGCCGTATTCTCGCAGCAGCTTCTTTTTCATTTGGCTTGATCGGCTGTCCATTTCGGACATCGTCGCTGAAGCGAGAGTTTGCAGACTGGCAGCGGCGGGTGCCATTTCGGAAGCAAAGTCAGACATCTCCATCGGCACGGCGGCCATTTCCATGGGCACGTCGACCGCAACCGGTTCAGCCATCTCGAGCGATTCGCTGACTTCTACCTCTTCGCTGAAGTCTTCCATCTCTTGCATTTCACCCGGATCGATTTGCTCGATGGTGAACTCTTCAATTTCAGGTCCGTCCTCACCCGATCCGGTTGCCGACAACACGTTGACGATCTTGACTGGATCGGCAAGCGTCACCAGTCCTAATGCCAAGATGATGCCGACATGTAGCAGCGTGCTGACCAACCATGCCGGGGCGGATCGCAGGAAGCCCATTCGACGTTGAGGTTCGTCGTCTAGATCGTCTGCGAACGCCGGCAATTGATTCGATAGGGCATCCAAATTGGACAAGGTAGGGTCACTGGATGTCGGCATGAGAATCCTAGAGGAGGTCAGGGTTCGCTCTAATAACAGCACCTCATTATAGGTGGCTGATTCAACTTTGTGGGCGATTAAGGCGGCATTCGGCGTCGAAGCGGGCGTCTTTTTCGACGCTGGCACGAATCCGAGGATACCGTAAAGCGGAGTGTTTACAATCTAGTAGCGTCGGTCCACTTCGCCTCGCCAATCGGGGGTGGCAGGGTCATCGATCTGACTAGCCAGACTTCTCGACGGGGGGCTCGCATCGGATTGAAAAGCCACCGCCGTAGGTAAAGGAACACCCAGGCTTCGCCGAATGTACTCGCCGTTTTTGAAAAACAGCTCAAGGCGGGGGAGTCAGTTGGCGTGATTCGGAGTTTCGATTTACCGGTCAATGGACTGTCTTGGACGCGGCACAGGTTTGGTAAACCGGGACGAGTGTCCTCAATTGGGTGGGGTCTCGCTGGGCAGTTTCCGCGTTTCGGCTTCGCTTGATTGTTGGCATTCTTGCCGCCGGCAAAGTGAACACTCGCTATCACGTCGCTGCACCGATATGCCGGGGACGCCCGTTTGGGAGCGTGTCATTCGGATCGGTGTGCATTTCCTTTTTCGCAAAGTTTTTCCTATGAATCTGCTCCTTCGATCTCGTTTCCGTCCATCAAAATCGACCATGTTTGGGGCAACGCTGGGTTTCGTCGTCGCATTGTTGCTGTCCACGCCGGCCGCCTTTGCTCAGTTTGCGGGCCAGGATTCTTTTCCGGGGCATCGGTTCAAGGATTTGGCACCACCGGACTTTGCGATCGGTGGCGTGATGGGTGGCTACGACACGCCAAGCTTTGAATTGCCAACATTGGAATTCGCGAAGTCCGAATTCAACGCGGTGACTACCAAAGCGTTCATGCCGTTTGGTCCGTGGGATGATCCGAACCAACCGATTGATACGTCCGGATTAACTCGAAACGTTTCGTGGGCGTTAAGCAACCAGATGCGTGTGCACGCTCACGTGTTGGTGTATCCGACGGAAAATGTTCGCTTGCCATGGTTCCGTGATCTGCCGAACGAAGAGGTCGAAGCAAAGCTGGCTCAATATGTATCGACAATGGCGACCAGCACGGCAGGCCGCGTTTGGGTATGGGACGTGGTCAATGAAATCATCGGTGACAATGGTGACGCCATGGATGCCGATGGGCTTCGTATCGGCCTCGGGTCGGGCGATGGTTTTTTGCCTTACAAAGAATACGCAGCCATGGGACCTGAGTATGTCGCCAAGGCATTTCAGTGGGCTAAGGCGGCGGATCCGAATGCGATTTTAATTGTCAATGAATACTCCGTTGAGACGATTAACGATAAGTCGGATCGATTGTTGGCATACTGCATCAAATTGCGAGATGCTGGCGTGCCGATTGATGGCGTGGGTTTTCAAAACCACTGGTTGGACGTGCGGTATGAGCCCGACTTTCCGAGCATCCGAGCCAACTTCCAGCGATTCGCTGACGAGGGCTTTCAGGTTTTTATCACCGAAGCCGATATCGCTTCGACCATTACGTCCAACCCCGATCAAGAACCACCAACGGCGGCGCAGCTTCAGCAGCAAGCCAAGGTGTTCCGGGAACTATTGCAAATCGCATTGGACCAACCGGCTTGTAAGTCGTTCTTGATGTGGGACTTCACCGACGAAACGTCGTGGTTGCAGGACACCGATTTCACGCTCACGCTGGCGGACCGCCGGCCGGGTTTCCAGGACACGGTGATCCCGCCGGGCACATCGATGTTTGCGACCCCAATGAGCGGCGGGCTAAACGATCCGATTGAGCCGAAGCTGGCTTACTTGGAAATGCAGGCGGCGTTGGTGGACAAAGCCCCGGATCTGTATCGTTTGAGCAGCGGATGGGACAATGAAACGTCATACTTGGCCCGATTCGGGTCGCCTGACGAGAACGGCAATTTCGTTCCCGCCGGTGATGTCTACTTGGATCAACTCGACGAGACGTCGATCGACTGGAGCAGTTTGCAGTGGCAGCTCGAAAAGGTTGACACGGGCGTCTATCGGTTCCGCAGTGCTTGGTCCGACGGAAACGATTATCTAACTCGTCAAGGGATCGAGGACGGCAACGGGCAGCAGCTTCCTGGGTTTGTTTTGGGAATGCAAAGTCTCAATGAGTCTTGGTCCAGTCAGTTATGGTCGCTTGTGCCCAACGGTGACGGTGGCTTCCGGATGCTTAGCGGCTGGTCGCCCGGCGATGGAGTTTTGACGCGAGAGGCAGCCGGCCAAAATGCCAATGGCGACTATGTGCCGGGGCCGGAAGTGCGAGTTTATCCGGCGGCGGACTGGTCGAGTCAGGTTTGGTATTTCAGCCGGGTGACGCCTTAACGCTGGGGCGCGTTGGGGGCACGATTTGCCTGATTGATTGAGTCGTTGTGAACGTCGTGTCCGAAGCGGTGGAAGCTTTGTGTGCGTTTTTAAGCCCGTTTTTTGCACTTGGGCAGTCATCGACGGGCACTTATCATGGAGTCGTTCACCAACAATAGGAATTTTGCATGACCGTTCGCCTTCGTGGTATCAACGAAACCGATCGCGGACCCATTCATTTGGTGATCGCTGGCTATCGTGCTCAACCGGCGACGAGTCTGATCCAGGCTGCGAACCTGTCCGGCGCAACCTATGCGGTTCATTGGGCGGCCGGGAAATGGGCCGAGGCGGGTGCTTCGGTCGGCGTGATGGCTCGTTCGGTTCAAGTCGGCGTACCGGCACTGAAGGCGGGACGGATGCTAGCCGGCGTGGGTTCTTTGGCGGGTGGTGCCGGCGGGATGCTGGTATTGGGTGCGGGGCAATTTCGGCATCGGTATTGGTGTGCTCGTCGGGATGGAAAACGCTTGGCGACGATGCTTGAAACCATTCCTGGGATTCGCACGCGGCCACTGCACTTGATTGGCCATTCGTTGGGGACCGTCGTGATTCGCTCGGCGTTGGAAAGCCTCGTTGAGGACTACCGAATTGAAAACGTGATGTTGATGGGCGGTGTGGCGGGACGCGATGGATGGGAATCGGTGGGCCAGCGGTTCACCGGCCGATTGGTGAATCTGTATTCACGCCGCGACGCGATCTTGTCCATCGCACCGATCATGGAACGCTTGGTCGGTAACGGCGTTGTCGCGACACCTTGTCCGAAGCTATCGGGATCTCGCTTGACCAATCATGACTTGTGCCGCGAGCTTCCCAACCCGTTCAATGCGATTGCTCATCACAGTGGATACTGGAAACATTTTGGTCGGTATCTCTAAGGCGTCATGTCGTTAATTTCATCCGCGCCGCTAGGCTCGTCGACCTGGTTGTTGCGTCTGCGATCGTTTGCCAGTATCGGGCAATTGATCACCATCGTGGCGGCTTACTTTGCCACCGGAGGTTCCCTTCCGGTGGTGCCGCTGTGCATGCTCGTCTTCATGACGGCGGGAACCAACTTTATCTACGGTTGGTGGCTGTATCGTTTTCCATCACGGTTGGAATCCGAAAGCGAGTGTAACGGCACCGCTTCGCGAGTCGCCTTCGGGTTGATGTCGCTCGATTTGGTGACCCTGACGGCGATGCTTCACCTAAGCGGTGGAGCAGACAACCCCTTCAGCTTTTTCTATTTCGTGAACCTCGCCGTGGGCGGGGTGATGATGCAGCGGGGCGCGGCGTGGACGCTGACCGGATTGGCGATGGTCGGTTACATCACGTTGTTGTTGGATTCGTGGCCGGTTCGCGGGTTGAGTGTCCAGACGATCGATCCATTGATGTGGCGGATGGGTAGCTTGTCGATGCGCGACATGGTATCGCTCTTAGCGTTTGTGGCCTGCGGGACCGTGGTGACCTATTTCGTTTCGCGGACATCCCGCAGTTTGCGTGCTCGAGAAGAAGACCTGCGTCGTAGCCAATCCGAACAAGCCGATGCGGTCCGGTTGGAAGGCTTGACGACACTGGCGGCTGGAGCGGCCCATGAATTGGCGACTCCGTTATCGGCGATTGATATCGCGTGCCGCGAACTTTCTCGTCACCTGGAGAGCGTCGAAAAACCGTCTTCGGTCGACGATGACCTTGCGTTGATCGACGGTCAGTTGCACATGTGTCGTCAGGTTTTGTCTCGCATGCGGTCGGCGGCGGGTGACGCCGTCGCGGATCAATGGAATCGCATCACGTTGGGTGACCTGATCGATACGACGCTGGAAGGGATTCGGGACCCACACCGCGTGGAAATTTTGGAGCCGGACACGCCGTGGTTTCCTGATGTCTCGCAACATTCGTTGACAGTAAACGAAGGTGACGACACGCCCGCTTGGGAATCACAGCCGATGTGGTTGCCGCAAGAAGCGGTCGCACAAGCGATTCGTAACTTGATCCATAACGCTTTGGACGCCAGTGAACTGGAGCCTCGTGCTGTTTTAACTCACGAGTCGCAACCGGAACCGCTGGATTCGGACGCTGCGGAAAGTGTTGAATCGGGATCGGCGGGAATCCAATCGACAGCTACCCAAGAAGTGGCTACCAATGGCAACGTTACGTTGCAGGCCCAGCGACTCGGCAACGAGATGGCTCTGTACGTGGTTGACCATGGCCACGGAATGTCCGAAGAGGTGCTTGATCGGGCCGGTGAACCGTTCTTTACGACCAAAGAACCGGGCCGCGGAATCGGTCTGGGATTGTTCCTGACTCGCAATGTGATCACTCGGTTGGGTGGGCGGTTGAATTTTGAGTCGAACCCGGGTGCAGGGACCCGCGCGACGGTGATCTTGCCGCTGCCTTGAGTGTATAACAGGCGGGATTCTGCCTGCCCGCTTCACTCGTAAGAACCCGAGCCAACGATGGCGAAACGTCGCCCTGACGCTGACAACGACGACCAAATGTTATTCAGTGGGTTTGAGGACTCGCCCGAAACGGCTGATGCGGCCAAGCCAGCCCCAATGTCGAAAGATTCAGGGTCGAAAGATCCAGTGTCCAAGGCAAAGAAGCCGACTGAGAAGCCAACCGAGGAATTAGCGAAGGGAGCAACGCAAAATCCGGCTGTTGAGCGAGCACCGACTGCTGCACGTGACACGGCGACCGGTCGAGGTCCCGCAAAGCCAGATTCGGATGATCGCAAGCAACGGCACGCTGCCGTGGCGATTGGTGATGAGTCGTTGCCATTGGTCTTGCGTCACACCATTGAGCCCGCCGCGGACGAAGATACGCCTGACCTAACCGATCAGTTGGTTGTCGTCGTTGACGCTCACTCGTTGATCTATCAGGTCTTTCACGCGTTGCCGCCGATGACCAGTACCGGCGGGTTGCCGGTTGCGGCTGTTTATGGCTTCGTCGGCGACATGCTCGAACTAATCGATCGCAAGCAACCGGATTATTTGATCGCAGCGTTCGATAAATCCGAGTTCACGTTCCGTAACGAGTTGTTCAAAGAGTACAAAGCCAATCGCGATTCGATGCCCGATGAGCTGCGGCAACAAATCCCCCTGATTCGACTCGCCATCGACGCGATGGGCGTCGGCATCATGGAGCAATCCGGCTTCGAGGCGGATGACTTATTGGCCACGGTGGCGGCCAAAGTGGAAGCGGCGGGTGGCCGTTGTTTGGTGGTCACCAGCGACAAGGATTGTCGGCAACTGATTACCGAAAAGACCCGAATCTACAACATACGTAAGAACGAAGAGATTGATGCGGCCAAGTTGTGGGATTTGTGGGGCGTGCGGCCGGATCAGGTGATCGATTATCAAGCGTTGGTGGGCGACCCGGTCGACAATGTGCCCGGGATCTCGCTGATCGGGCCGAAGCTTGCCCAGCAATTGTTGGAAGAATACGAGACGCTCGAAGGCGTGCTGGACAATGCGGAAAAACTATCCGGCAAGAAACGCAAACAGAATCTGATGGAAGGCCGCGACAAGGCGATGCTCAGTCGTGAGTTGGTGGCTTTAAAGAAGGACGTGGAATCGCCGATTCCATGGAGTCGCAGTGTGAAGTCGGCCGCTGATCTGTCTCGCGTCGATGCGATGCTCCAAGAGTTTGGATTCCGTCGCCTGCGTGGGCGAGCGGCTGAATTGCTGGGCGATGGCGAAGCTGTTAACGTCGAATCGGAATGGTCGACGAACTACCAGACAATCACCACCGAAGAACAACTCAACCAGCTTGCTGGTACGCTTGCCGAGCAATCCTGTATTGCGGTCGATACCGAGACCACATCGACTCACGCGGTCGGTTGCGACCTGGTAGGAATGTCGATCGCTTGGGCGCCCGGCGAAGCGGCTTACATTCCGATTCGGGCGCCGATGGGCGAGCTGGTTCTAGACGAAACATTGGTGCTCAATGCATTGCGACCGGTGTTGGAATCGTCGGCGATTGAAAAAGTCGGGCACAATATCAAGTTTGACGCGATCGTTTTGAAGTCAGCCGAAACGCCAATTCGGCTGCGTGGGATTACAACCGACACGATGGTTGCCGATTACTTGTTGCAGCCCGGCGGACGCAACCACACGCTCGACGATATGTCTCGCCGTCGGCTGGCTCACACGACTACGTCGATCAAAGAACTGATTGGGACCGGCAAAAAACAAATCCGCATGGATGAGGTTCCCGTCGATGAAGTCGCACCCTACGCGTGTGAAGACGTCGACGTGCCGCTGCGATTGGCGGAAACCCTTCGACAAGAACTCGCCAACGAAGAATTGGGCGAGCTTTATGAAACACTTGAGATGCCGTTGATCGATGTGCTGGTTGAGATGGAAAGCAACGGCATTCGCGTCGATGCAGGTACATTGGCGGAAATGAGTGGACGGTTCGAAAAAGAGATCGCCGATCTAAAGGCGTTGGTGTACGCCGCCGCGGGGCATGAGTTCAATCTGGACAGTCCGAAACAACTTGGCGTCGTTCTTTTCGAAGAATTAGGCCTGCCGGTTATCAAGAAAACCAAGACCGGGGTCAGCACCGATGCGGACGTGCTTTCACAGCTATCCGTTGATCACGAAATTGCCCGGCATCTGTTGCTGTATCGCCAAGCGACCAAGCTGAAAAACACGTACATCGATACGCTACCCAACCTGATTTGTGAAAAGACCGGACGCGTTCACACGTCGTTCCGACAGGATGTGGCCGCAACAGGACGGCTTAGCAGCAGCGAGCCGAACCTGCAAAATATCCCCATCCGAACCGAACAAGGCAAAGCGATTCGCGGTGCGTTCACGGCGGGGCATGACGGTTGGATGTTATTGGGCGCTGACTATTCGCAAATCGAATTGCGTGTGTTGGCGCACTACAGTGGCGACGAAGCGCTATTGGCCGCCTATCGAGACAACGCGGACATCCATACTCGCGTCGCGGCGGAAGTCTTTGAAGTCGATGAAGCGGATGTCACCAGTGATTTACGACGGATCGCCAAGACGATCAACTTTGGAATCGTATACGGCCAGAGCCCATTCGGTTTGGCCAAAACACTGGCGATCCCGAAGGACCAAGCCCGCGATTACATCGAGCAGTACTTCCAGCGGTATGCCGGTGTCGAACAATTCATGATCGACACAATCGCTCGGTGTCGCAGCGAAGGCTACGTCTCGACGATGCTGGGGCGTCGACGCGAGATTCAAGGGGTGCGGGACCTTGCCCAGTTGCCCGAGTCGAAGCGTCGCAGTCTGACCGAAGCGGAGCGAATCGCGATCAATATGCCGATTCAGGGTACCGCCGCGGACCTGATTAAGCTCGCCATGCTGAAGGTTTACCAAGACCTGCAAGAGAGCGATCTGCAGGCCAAGTTGCTGCTGCAGATCCACGATGAACTGCTGTTGGAGACGCCAGCCGAAGAGGTCGAGCCGCTGACTGACTTGATCGTCTCGGCGATGTCGGGCGTGATGGAGCTGGACGTCCCGCTGAAGGTGGACGTCGCATCGGGGCCAACTTGGGCGGACTGTTAGGCCCGATGCCAAGGCGTCGGATTCGGCGCCGATTTTCGCCGGCCAGAGAGCCGAGCGAGGTAGAAATGCGACCGACTTCGGTCAGTCGCTGGTGATTGTAGCTAGGCGCTGAATGGCTTCGGGATGCTGACCCAGTCAGTGTCAGGCCAAAGCCAGTTACGACTACATGCCGGCTTCGGCGACTGGCTCGTCTTGGATCGGCTCGAACGAATTGGAGGTCATCTTGCTATCACTGAGCGTGATGATGACGAACAATCCGACAAAGACGAATGACGACAGGAACACGATGATGTTGAACGGTTTGTCCGCGATCAGGTGCATGAAGAACAAGCCAACCAACACAGCCTTCACGGTAGCGATTCCCATCACGACCGCGATATCGATGCTGCCCAAGTCAAAGCTAGCTTGATAGACCGTGAGGATGGTCAGGAACACCAACGCAAAGAACACGCCGAATAGCACGGACAATGGCATTGGGTGAGCGAAATCTTGACTGTCTTCTGGGTGAGCCGACATCGTAGAGGTTCGTTAGTGTAAGAAGTGATAAAAGCGGTGTCGTGCCGCCGTCGACTGGTTGGTTGACCAGTCGAGAGCGGAGCATGTGTCTACCGAATCAGGTAGAGAAGTGGGAACAAGTAAATCCAGATCATGTCGACGATGTGCCAATACAGCCCAACGTAATCAACCGGTCCGAAGTAATGCTTGTTGAAGTCTTGGCGAATGGCTCGGACCAGCAGCCAAACCAGCACGCCGATACCGGCCAAAATGTGGATCGCGTGGACGCCGGTCATGCAGTAATAGATGCCGAAGAAGACGCCTGCTTGACGCTTGGTTTGCACGTCCTGCTCGGTGCTATCGATGCCCATATCCACTTCAACGTCCGAAGCAACGATTTGGCCATCGGCGAGTTCCGCTTGAGCGTGCTTCGCTTTCAACAAGCCCTTCGCACCCGTATTGATGTCTTGAGCCGCAAGCAGTTCAACGGCAGCGTCATCGCCACCGACCGACGAATCGGTTGCGGCAGCCACAGCGTGCGACTCGTCAGCATGATCATGATCGTGATCGTGATCGTGATCGTGATCGTGATCGGCACCTTCCGCGTGGGTGTGCTCACCATCGACTTGTGCGACGGCGTGCTCGCCATGGCCAGCACCGTGATCTGCACTGTCGCCACTTTCCAGGAACATTCCTAGGCCGACACCCAAGAAGAAGCTGAGGCAAACGACGAAGAGTGGCTTCGCACATTCGAACTGGAACTTCTTATCGCGGACGAAAGCCATCACGCCCCAGATGGCAACGCCAATGGTCAGCAATGCGAACGGGGCACATAAGAAGTAGAGGCTGTTGTGCAGGAAGTAGGCTGTGCTTTCGGTGAAGCCATGCTGCTGCACCAATTGTTCCATCGTTGGATGGGGATTCGCTTCGTTGTAGAAGTAGCTTCCTGGTGGTAGCAGCCCCATGCCCCACTTGTGCGAGTATTCAATCGACTTGACGCCCAAGAAGACCATCGCACACGACAGTGTGGTGGCAATCAGTGCGGCAAGCTTTTTGTGTTCCTCGGTTTGGGCACAACGCACCGCCCAAGCCATCGTCAGCGAACTAAAAAGCAATACACCGGTGTTGATCGCACCAAGCTTGGTGTTCAAGAACTGGCTGCAACCTTCAAAAACTTCGGGACGAAGCATGCGGAAGATCGCGTAGGCACAGAACATCCCGCTGAAGAACAGAACTTCCGTGACCAAGAACAACCAGATCCCCAACTTGCCGCTGTCGAACTGTTGTTCGGGGGTTTCGAAATGGTGCGCAAGCCAACTCGGGTGGTCGTGGTCATGGCCGTGCGAATCGTTTGTTTCAGATTCAGAAGGCAGGGAATCAATGGTTGCCATTATCGGGACGACTGCTGGGATTAGCTGAAGTGGAAGCCGGCCTCAAATTGAAACCGACGCAAGTTATAGCCGATCGTTCGTTGCGTGCACGAGACGATCAGCGAGACATTTCGCCGCAGGATTAGTGCCCTGCGGCAATGAAACTAGTGTTGTTCGCCAGCGTGAGCCGGCACTTCTTCGGGTTGATTTTCGGGAACCAGTTTTCGTTCTGGTTCGGTCGAAACGTACCGTTCACCTTCCGCGTCCCACTCAATGTTGTGGAAGTCATACGGATCGCCCACAACCGGTGGACGTTCGAAGTTGTAGTACGGTGGTGGGCTGGTGCAGCACCATTCCAAAGTCGCTCCGCCCCAAGGATTGGCTGGGGCACGTTTGCCTTTGAACAGTGAAATCATCAACGTGATCAGTGCGTAAAGCAGACCCGTTCCCAGCAGCAGAGCTCCATAGGTGCTCATCTGGTGCAGGAACGCGAACTCCGGATCGTAGGTTGCATATCGGCGAGGCATCCCGCGGCTGCCCAGCACGAATTGTGGCAGGAAGGTCAGGTTGAAACCGAGGAAGACCAGCAACGACGCAATCCGGCCGTGTGTTTCGTTGTAAAGTTTGCCGACCATTTTTGGCCACCAGTGGAACACACCGCCCAGGAAGGCGATCAGAGTTCCGCCGACCATCACATAGTGGAAGTGGGCCACGATGAAGTACGTGTCGTGAAGGTGCAGGTCAGTCGCCAACGTTCCCAGGAACAAACCGGTCAAACCACCGATCGTGAACAGGAAGATGAACGAGATCGCGTAGCACATCGGCGTCGTTAGGCTGATCGAGCCCTTGTACATCGTCGCCAACCAGTTGAACACCTTAATCGCCGACGGCACCGAAACGGTAAATGTCAACGCGCTGAAGATGATCGTCGTCAGCGAGCTCATGCCCGATGTGAACATGTGGTGTCCCCAAACCAGGAAGCCCAGCAACGCAATCGCGATCGACGAATATGCAATGAAGCGATATCCGAAGATGTGCTTGTGGCTGTGGACACTGATCAATTCACTGATCACACCGAACGCTGGCAGAATCATGATGTAAACAGCAGGGTGGCTGTAGAACCAGAAGAAGTGCTGGTAGGTGACCGGGTCGCCGTTGTATTCCGGATCGAAGATCCCGATGTGCATTGTTCGCTCGGCGATCAGAAGCAACAGCGTGATCCCCAGAACTGGCGTGGCCAAAACTTGGATGATGCTGGTCGCGTAGGTCGCCCACAGGAACAGTGGCATCTTGAACCAGGTCATCCCTGGTGGACGCATCGTGTTGATCGTGACGATGAAGTTCAGCCCGGTGAAGATCGAACTGAATCCCAGGATGAACGCACCCAGCGTCGCCAGGATGACGGAAGTATCCGTTGTCGTTGAATAGGGCGTGTAGAACGTCCAGCCCGTATCCAAGCCGCTGCTGAACAGTGCCGATACGAAGAAGATCGCCCCGAACACCCACAGATAGAAACTGCTTAGGTTCAGCCGCGGGAATGCCACGTCCTTGGCACCCAACATCACAGGCACCAGGAAGTTTCCTTGGGCCGCCGGGATACTCGGGATGATGAACAGGAACACCATGATGGCCCCGTGCAGCGTGAACACCTGGTTGTAGATGTTGTTTGCTTCCGCACCGGTGAACATCCAGCCTTCCGGATCCAGCAGGTGCAAACGAATCCCCAGGGCCAACAGGCCACCGACGATGAATGCGCCTACAACGCCGACCAAGTACATCAATCCGATGCGTTTGTGGTCCAGCGTGAACATCCAGCTCAGGATGCCTGACGAGTTGGTTAGGTAATTTTCGCGATCGGTGGGGTAGCCGGGATCACGGCTGGTCGAGGGCACGCTGGTCGTGGCCATGATATTGCCTCTTATTGAAACGATCTGTCTTCGATGGGGTGTTTAAGGTGGTGAGTGACTTCATTGAAGCCCGCACCGCCTTGGAAACCGTGGCTTCAGCCTGGTTTCCGGTGGCTGGGAACTCAGCGGGTCGCTGGGTTCCATTTGTTCGTAATGTTACTTCTGGGTATTGAGTTCTTTCAGGTACTCAATGATCGATGCGATATCGTCGTCGCTGAGTTGACCCTTGTAGCTCGGCATCACAGGCTGGTATCCGGCGACAACCTTCGCTTTAGGAGCGATGATTGATTCCCGAATGTAATTGTCATCTACGACAATTTCGTCGCCGGACGCTAAACCGTGTTTGGAGCCGTAAAGGTCTTTGAATGACGGACCAACCAACTTGCTGCCGTCGTTGGAGTGACAGCCCGCGCATCCTCGTCGATTGTACAGCAAAGCTCCCCATTCTGGCATCGAAACTTCGCCGCGGGTGCTGTTCGCTTTGATCCACGCATCCAGTTCTTCCTGGGTTTCGTGGACCACTACCGCAGTTTGCATCTCGGAGTGGTTTGTACCGCAATATTCAGCACAATACAGGTCGAAGAAGCGGTAACCTTCGGGGGTGAATTGGTGCTTGTCGTAGTCCCACGGCACGCCCTTGTTCTGCTCGGTGGCCTTGGCCAAAACCTCAGGATCGACCTTTTCGCTAGCTACGGTGGGTTGGAACCACATGTAGTTGTAGCGGCCCGGGACGATGTCCTTTTTAGCTCGGAAAGCAGGCACGTAAAGGCTGTGAATCACGTCGGTGCTACGCATCGACAGTTTCGTGGGCTCGTCTTTGACGATGTGCAATTCGGGGTGGAACGTGCCGGCACCGTAATCCATGGTCCAGCCCCACTTGAAGGCTTGAACGCCGATGTCGTAAGCACCTTCCGGGGGCGTTCGCATATCCAAGTAGGAAATCGATCCCTGGACGAACATCCATACCAACAAGATCGATGGGCCGACGGACCAAGTCAGCTCGAGAGCCGTGTGGTGCGACAGTTGGCTTTCCGCCTTGGTGCCCTTTGCCTTGGTGTACTTGAACACTGTCCAAACCATGAACGCCATCATGGGAATGAAGAAGATCAAACACACGTACAGGATCATGTTGTAGACCCAGTCCACTTCCGAAGCGAACGAGGACGCTTGAGTCGGGAACCAGAAGCTGTCTTCGACGTCGGCGAGGATTCCCAAGTTCGGCATTCCAACAGGTAGAAGGAGAGTCAGATCGTACATCAGATTTTCAGTGGCCGCGGTCATGGTCGGTCAACCGATTCGGTTGTCAAAGTAAAATGATTTGTGTTTTGTCGTCGCGTTCGCCAAGAACGCGATTGCTGTTTCGTTCAGGAAGTCTCGGCGACTTTCACGTTGTGTTGAGAAGCCGATTCGACTTTCCCTTTTTTGCCCAGCCAATATGGAAGCAGAACCAAGAACATCGCGATCATCGTGACCGCCCCGCCCAGACGCATGATCTTCCAAGCTTGTGGGACGTAGCTTCCCTCAGCCGGGTCGTAGCTGTAGCACCACAGGACGAACTGATCAACGATTCCGCCGACCTCTCCTTGTCCGGCTTCGACCAACGCCAATTTCATTTGATCGGGCGGGAACGCGACGCCGAGTGAGTAGCGGGTGATCACACCGTCAGGCGAGACAAACGCCAGCATCGCCGGGTGAGCGTACTCTTTTGTCGTAGGATTGTACTTGTACGAAAAGCCAACTTCGTTGGCGAGTTTCTTTACGACTTCAGCGTTGGTACGTGTGAACGACCATCCCGATTTCGCATTAGGGTGCGATGGAACTTGTTCGAGGTACTTCGCTTGTGTGTCTCGCAGTCGTTGGTCGGTTTCGGTCGGGTCGATGCTGACACTCAATAATTGGAAGTCATCGCCAATCTTCAGTTCGCCTTTTTCCAGCGACTGAGCCAATTGGTTTAGCTGCACGTTGCAGAGCATCGGGCAATTGCTGTAGTTAAGCGTTAAAATCAACGGACGGGTGCCGTCGAGGTAATCGCCTAGTCGGACCTTTTGGCCCAGTGAATTGATCAGCGGTAAGTCGGTGCTGAGTTGTGCACCCAGTTTTTGCTCAACCGTTACGTCGCGAACTTGTCGAGGCACACGGTCGTTCAGCAGAACATCCGCACCCTGCTGCATCGCACCGGTGTTGGGCTGTGCAGTCGCCAGCGAACCCCAGCTAGCCGCCAGCGCGAACGCAGCCAGCAATGCTAAGGATTGGCTTGTGGCGAAATAGCGGCGAGGGAAACTGGATTGGGGCACTGGAGTTATGCTTGGTCGTCGGCGTGGTTGTGAGCGTCGTGGGAAGCTTCTTCTACCATCTTCTTCATCACTTCTTGCACAGGAACGGTGACGTTGCCCGTGTCACTATCAATCCCGTAGGAAGAGATCTCTTTCGCCTGGGTAGCCAGGATTTGGTTTTGCCGAGCGTAGGTGGATGATTCCACTTTGCGTGAATCGACCAATCCCGCCATCGCGAAGTACAGAACCTGAACGGCCAGGATCGTCACTGCGGTTCCCACGATGGAAATCACACTGATTACCGCGATTTTCGTCCCGTTGAGGTCGTCGTAGGCAGCCATGTTTGCGTTGTTTTTCGAGTTGAATAAGTGAGTGAATGAGGTTCTAGATGTTTTCAAAGGCCAGCGATTCGCCGAGCCGTGGGTCTCGAACCGGAATCAGCTTGGAGTTGCTAGCAAGGATCAAAACGAGGCCCAGCATGAGAGCGATCATCCCCACAACACAGAGTAGGCTGGAGGCGAGGCCAACGGCCGCACCGAGACCTTCCACGCCAGCTTCAGGCATGATGGCCCAGTAAAGATCGACGAAGTGAAGAACCAAGATGTAAGCACTCCAGAACGCAACCGCCCAAGGGCGACGGCGAACGTGGCGGCTCATGATGCCGGCGAAAGGCACGCCCCAGTGCAGGACCATCAGGCCGATGGAAATCGGGCCCCAGGCTTCGGAGAAACCCGGGTAGCGGGTCGCGTACCAGTGAGTTTCTTCCGGAATGTTGCCGTACCAAATCAGCATGTATTGGCTGAACGAGATGTATCCCCAGAAGCAAATGAATCCGAAGATGAGCTTGCCCAGGTCGTGATAGTGTTCGATGGTGACTTCGTCTCGCATCGCACCTTGTTTCTGCAGCACGAAACTCAGTAGGGCGATGGCACAGTGTGCGGTCAGAATGCTACCGGTGAAGATATAGACGCCAAACATGGTCGAGAACCACATCGGAGCCAAGCTCATCACCCAGTCAAACGCTGCGAACGAAGTGCAAAAAGCGAACAGGATCACGCAAGGACCACTGCGAGCTTGCATGCGTTCGGTAAGTGTGATCTCGCCAGTTTGGTCCTGAAGCTGACTCTTGGAGAAGTACCACCACGCGGTTAGGCACCATACCGATAGATAAATGATCGCTCGGATTGCGAACCAATCCGCGTTCAACCAACGAAGCTTTTCAGCCCAGACTGTCGCGGGGACACCGTGTTCCGCTTGGTAGCCCGGATCGCTCCATGAGTACAGCGACCCCGAGTAAGCGGCGTAGCCGATTGGCAAAAACAGGATTGCCAGCGGGATCACCATCATCATCATCAGTTCAGCGATGCGGCGAACCACAACGCTCCATCCCGCTCGGGACAGGTGCTGAATCAGAACGAAGAACAACGATCCCAGCGCGATCGTCAGAGCATACATGTAAGCGGTCAAGTACGCCGACATGCCGAAGCGGCCGCCTAGCGAGGTCGTTCCCAAGAACGCACCGCCAACCAACGCAATCAGTCCGCCAATGCACAGCGGATAGGACAGGCCCGATAGCAGCGACGGCAGAACAAACGCCGGGTCATCTGCGGGTTTCTGGGGGACGGCTTGGTGTGACATGTCAGGAAGTGAACAGTGGGAAGTGAGATAGTTGAAATCGAAAAGGAATGAATGGCTTTTCGATGTCGAAATTCTAAATGTCGTTACTACGTTACGAAGAAGCTTTTTCTGCCTTGGCAGCTTCCGCTTCGGCGATCTTCTTCAATTGAGCTTTCACGTCGATTTGTTGCTTCTTTAGCTTTTCACGCTCCGATGCTGGCACTTCGTCCAGCGAACCGTTGCGGCTGGCTTGCAGTGCTCGCACGTATGCGACAACCGCCCAGCGATCTTTCGCGTTGATCTGACTGGCGTAGCCAGGCATCTTGCGAATGCCGTTGGTGATGGTGCTGAATAGCTTCCCATCGGGGTAGGCATCTTGGAAAAGCGTCGATTCATGCAAGTTCGAAGGTGGGGTCCAGGTCGTTGCCAAGATCTGTTGAGCACGACGATTGACCAATCCGTTTCCAGTGCCGTTCATGCCGTGGCATACCGAGCAATAGATGCCGAACTGTTGTTGGCCCCGTTCCAAAACAGCCGAAGTCAACTCCAGTGGATTTTCGTTGAGCCAAGGTGTCTTGTCAGCAGCAGGTTCGCTGGACTCGCCATCGGCGGCGTCGAGTGACTCCGGTGCAGCGGCGGGTGTCTTTGGCTCTTCGGTTTTGTCAGCTTCCGCTTCGTCAGTTTCTGGTGTTTCTGCGGCTGGCTGTTCGGTTTCAGGTTCTTCCGCTGGAGCTTCTTCAGCCTGCATTTCTTCCGCAGGTTCGTCAGGTTGTGTTTCTGCTTCTTCGGCTGGCTCGTTGGATTCAGTTTCTTCGGTATCGGCAGTTTCTTCGTTGGCTTCCGCCGTATCGGCTTCAGCAACTTCATCGTCGCCGGCTGGCTGATCGGACTGCATCATCGCGACCAAGCGTTCGGCTCGGGGTGCGTCGATGCGAGCGAGTTTTTCCATGTCGATCCCGGTATGGAAATCCAAGTCCCAATCCAATGCTCCGCGAGCAACGGTGCCAGGAACATCAGGGCGGTTTGCTCGGCCGTCGGCGAACAGGGTTGTGGTGACCTGAGCGTCCTTGGCGGGCGAGAAGTCCATGTCAGGGAAGATGTGGAAGCGAGGCGAGCTGCTCTTGGTAACTCGCATGCGTCCTACGATCAGTGCGGGAATCATCGACAAAGCGATGACGGTCGCCAGTGCGATCAGCAAGCCCTTTGGAATAGACTTCGGTGAATCGTCTTCGACAACCGGCTCGATAAAGGCACCGCCCAAATCGGCCAGCAAGTTCTTCGCACCCGCTTCATCGAAACGGCTGTCCTTGGCATCCAAGAACAGGAAGAACGTGTCATCGGTGACTCGGTCGAAACGAGGGCTGGTGAACATCGGGTTGCTGAATCGGGGCAGCCCGTTCAGTGCCCACATTCCAAAGAACGTGCCGAAGGACGCAAGCAAGATAGTCAGCTCAAACGTGACCGGGATGAACGCCGGCAGCGAGATGAACGGTTTGCCCGAGATGATGTATTGGTAGTCGATACCGTTCATCCAGATTTGCATCGTCAGTGCGATACAAGTTCCGGTCAGCCCCGCGGCGAGTGCGATCCAAGGCAATACGGTTGGCTTGATGCCCAGCGCTGAATCGATCCCGTGGACGGGGAACGGAGTGAACGCATCCGCCTTGGTGTAGCCCGCGTCGCGAACGCGTCGACATGCTGCCAGCAGCGAATCAACGTCCGTGAATTCGGCCACAACACCATGAACGGTTTGCCCGTCGGCGCTGGTTTCAGGAGCTGGGGAAGGTTTATCTGTCATCAGACGATTTCTTGTCAATAAAGTTCAATTACCACAAACTAAAAGCTAACTGTTATTGGCCAACAGTTAGTGGCTGTCTCCATGTCCGTGCGCCATGTGCAGTTCCTTCGCCAGCGTTGCCTTGGTTTCAGCCATGTTGACGATCGGCATCAAGCGGCAGAACAGAAGGAACAACGTGAAGAACAAACCGAACGACCCGATCAACATTGCCCAGTCAACCCAAGTCGGGCGGAAGTAAGCCCATGCACTGGGCAGGTAGTCGCGTGACAAACTCGAGATCGTAATAACGAAACGTTCGAACCACATTCCGATGTTCACGAAGATCGAAACCACGAACATGATCCATGGTGTTGTCCGTGCTTTCTTGAACCAGAACACGTTAGGTGAGATCACGTTGCAGGTGATCATCGTCCAGTAGGCCCACCAGTAAGGACCGAAAGCACGGTTGATGAACGCAAACTTCTCTTCTTGTACCTGGCCGTACCAAGCGATGAAGAATTCCGTTCCGTAAGCCAGACCGACGATCAGGCCCGTCGTCAGGATGATCTTGCACATGTTTTCCAGGTGCCGGATCGTGATCAGTTTTTCGATGTTGAAGATGGACCGGGCAGGAACCATCAGCGTGATCACCATCGCGAACCCAGAGAAAATCGCCCCGGCCACGAAGTACGGTGGGAAGATGGTTGTGTGCCAACCTGGGACCTGCGAAACGGCAAAGTCAAACGAAACGATCGTGTGCACTGAAAGCACCAGTGGGGCGGCGAAAGCGGCCAGCAACGCATAAGCTTTTTCGTAACGCATCCAGTGGCGTGATGAGCCACTCCAGCCCAGAGCCAAGACACCGTAAACGGCGCGGCGAAGTGGGTGCTTGGACCGGTCACGGAATGTTGCCAAGTCAGGCACCATGCCCATGTACCAAAACAACAGCGACACGGTGGCGTAGGTGGAAACCGCGAAAACGTCCCACAGCAATGGTGATCGGAATTGAGGCCACATCCAAAGGTTCAAACTTGGGTATGGAGCCAACCAGAAAGCGAGCCAAGCTCGACCGACGTGGATGCCCGGGAACGTACCCGCACAGACCACAGCGAAAATCGTCATCGCCTCAGCCGTTCGGTTGATACTGGTTCGCCACTCTTGGCGGAACAGGTAGAGAATCGCGCTAATCAGCGTACCAGCGTGACCGATACCGACCCAGAAAACGAAGTTGACAATCGGCCAACCCCAAAAGATCGGAGCTCGGTTACCCCAAACACCAACACCGGTGTAGAGCAGGTAAGCGATGCACAGGCCCAGCATGGTTGCCAGGTGAACTGAAATCAGGAATCCGATGACCCACGCCTTGGACGGCGGATTTTCAGCGATCTTGCAAACCGCTTCGGTGATCGAGTGATAATTGGTATCACCCAGGACGAGCGGCGCTCGTTCGCCGGGGCGTTCGACCGAGTTATCCAGACCGTTGGGAACTGCGAGAGACATGTGGGAGAATTTTCAGTTATCAGATTCAGAAATCAGTAAAACCTTCGAGCCGAAACTCGAGGGGAAATAAACGTGTTCGTGCTAGACGATTGGAAGCTGGAACTTGCCCAGGATGCGGCGGGAGTGTTTCTCGGCATCCGCTTTAGGAGCATCGTGGTCATGGTCGCCGTGGTCATCATGCCCATGATCATCGTCGTGGCCATGTTCTTCGCCATGCCCGTGACCTTCACCGTGCCCGTGGTGAGGGGCTTCCAAGGTGAGCAGGTCTTGAATTTGTGGGCGTGTCATCAAGGCAACTGGTGTGTTGCGGATCCGCGATAGATAAGTCGTTCGCGGCTTGACATTCAACTGAGTCAGCATGCCGTAGCTGCGGATGTCAGCCTTCGCTTTGGAAACGCGGGATTCAGGATCGGCAACGTTACCGAACTCGATCGCGCCGCTTGGGCAGGCCGCTTGGCAGGCGGTGACAACATCGCCATCGCGAATCGCACGGCCACCATCTTGGCGAGCTTCGATCTTGGCCTTTTCAATCCGCTGCACACAGTAGGTGCACTTTTCCATGACCCCACGACCGCGGACGGTCACTTCGGGGTTCAGCACCAATGCTTGTAGTTTGCGGCTGGCACTTTCAATTGTGCCAGGATAGGCATCGATACCGTAGCCAACACCAACATCGGAGTTGTAGTTGAAGTAGTTAAAGCGACGAACTTTGTAGGGGCAGTTGTTAGCACAGTACCGAGTTCCGATGCATCGGTTGTAGGCCATCGCGTTGAGGCCTTCATTGGTGTGAACCGTCGCGGCGACAGGACAAACCTGTTCGCACGGAGCGGTTTCGCAGTGCATGCAGGCAACGGGCTCTTGTACGATGTCGGCGTTGTCTTCATCGCCTTGGAAGTAGCGGTCAATCCGCAACCAGTGCATTTCACGGCTGTTGCCGATTTGTTCTTTGCCTACGATCGGGACGTTGTTTTCCGCTTGGCAAGCGACCACGCAACCGTTGCACCCTGTGCATTTGGTCAAGTCGATCGACATGCCCCACTGCGGAACGTCGTCCTCGCGGCGATCGCTGCTTTCGATCTTGTTGATCGGCTCTTCCCAAAGCGACCCGCTTTTGCCCACGCTAGGAACGTGAGGTCCCTTGGCTTCGGTGAACTCGGGAAGCTTTTCGAGCAACGCGGTCGTGCCTTCACGAACCAGTGTGAAGCTGCGGAATTCAGCTTCGTCGCGACCGAGTTCGTCGATCGCCCAGTGATCTTGGGTGGTGCAGAGTTGATATTCAGTCAATCGTGGGCGAGCTTCGACAGGGTGCGCCAGCAGCATCGAGTCCGACGTACGGATAGGCGATACATCGACGCCCACGGTCGGGATGTCTTCGTCAGGCAGTCCGCCGACCATTCCGACACGCTTGCGTCCGTAGCCGACCGCTACTGTGACAACACCGTCTGCACAGCCAGGAATTTCGAAGACGGGAAGTTCCAAGGTGGTGTCGCCACGACGAATGGCGATTTGCAAACCGTGTTTAGTGCCGATAGCACGAGCCGACTTAGGGCTCATGATCGCGGCGTTGTCCCAGGTCAGTTTGGTGATCGATTGGGGAAGTTCTTGCAGCCATCCGATGTTGGCGAAGCGGCCATCGTAAAGTCCTTCAGCAGGCGTGAAGATGACTTCGAATTGGTCCTTGAACTCAGCGGCTTCCACGTCAGCGATCGCTTCGGGACCCGATTCAGGAAGCTCAACGGATACTTTTTGCGGCGAAAGTTCTTCGGCTTGGGCGACCAAGTCTTCGGCAAAACCGTCGTGCAACAGCTTCCGCCACTGGCGGTCACTGATTGCGGAATCACCAACGCTATCCGCGGTCCGGCGAACCAGTTTTTGGCTGTCCGTGGTGGATTCGCCCAACATGGTGGCGAGAAGTTCCGCGGGGGTTTTGCCACCAAGCAGCGGCATGATTTGCGGTTGGCAAACGCCATAGTGACCTTGCGAACCGACGCAATCGCCCCAGCTTTCTAGCGGGTGTGCCATTGGCAGTGACCACTGGCAAAGTTCGGCCGTTTCGTCGTCGTAGATGCTCAGGCAAATCGTGTGCTCGACACGTGTCAACGATTCAACGAAATCGATGTCGCCAGGCGAAGTGTAGGCAACGTTCGAATCCAAGATCAGCAGCGTGTCGACTTCGCCGCCGTGCATCTTCTTGGATAGCTCACCCAGGGAGACGGTGTTCTTCAGCGAGGCGTCTGCGGCCGGTGTGAATTTCTGAATCTTGCCGAGCGATCCGAGTTTGGCGTTCATGTCGATACCAGCGGCAATCAAGTCGGCGCCCATGGCTTCGCCAACAATCACGACTCCCTTTTCACCGGCAGCGGCAAGGTCAGCAGCAGCGGAATCGAGGAAGCGGTTCATTCGCTCGTCAGCGGAAATTTCGCTGTACGCTTGATCGGATTCGGCAACGTCTTCGATCTTCAGCTTACTAGCGGCAAGTTTGCCGGTTGCGGCTTTCTCAACGCGGCGGCCCAGTTCAGCCAGCACGGCGGGAATTTGGCTGGGGCGAATCGCCAATCGGGCGTCTGCGGCAGCGCCGGTTGTCGTGTAGCCGCCTTCGGCGACATACAGACGGCTCATCTTGCCGCTCATCGCGTCGCGGGTTTGTGCGAACGACTTCGAGTTGTTCAGACCGCCGGTCGAGTTGCCGATAAAGTCGGCCTGCAAAGCGACCACGACTTCGGCATCGGTGAAGTCAAAGCTTTGGCGAGCAGCCTTGCCAAAGACTTGCTTGGTTGCCTCGCCCATGACTCCACCGTCGATGGAATCGTAAACGCAAACAGTCGCGTTGGGATGTTTGCTTTGTAGTTTGGCAAGCAAACGCAGCGTGGTTGGCGAAGTTGTTGGCGGCATCACGACCGCCAGTCGTTCGCCCTTGTCGGCCGACCGCATCAACGCTTGGCCGTAGTTGATGAACGAATCCCAATCCGACTCAAGTCGGCGTTTTCCATCGCGACGAATCGGCACACCGATTTCGCCACGGGCGCGATCGGGATCGTACAGGCCGATGACCGAGGCTTGGGCGTGAACACCAGCGACACCGCCAGCAGGGTGATCGGTGTTGGGTTCAACCTTGATTGGGCGGCCGTCAACGCAACTGACCAACAGGTGATGAACGTCGCCAGCGATTTCGAAGTTGCTGGCTCGCAAGTACGATTCGCCGGGGATGCGTCCTTCGGGGCGGATCACGAAAGGCGCGATCAGCTCTTCGGGGTAGCGGCAGCCAGCGGCTCCGGCCATTGCCAACGAGGCACCCATCAGTTGCATCCAGCGACGACGCGAAACGCCTTCGGGGAATTCCGATGCAGCGACCGGGAATTCGCGATGCAGGTAGTCGTTTACGAACGACTCGTTGTTATTTAACTCCGAAACACTTCGCCAATACGCGGGTTTGCCAGCGTTCGCCGTGGTGGCCTGTTCGTTCGAATCGTGCGATTTCAAAGTGGTCATGAATTATAGCTGTTAGCGATTAGCGACTAGCGTTGAGCTCTTCAATTGGTAGCGGAAGTCACCAAGACATCCGAAAATCATGCAACCTAGCGGTTAACCCGACTAGGCGAACAAAAGCCAGCAGCGATTCGCCGCCAGCTCTTTCGCTCACCTACCGGTGACAAACCGCACAGTGAACTTGCGGGTTAATGTTGAATTCTTCTTTGTGTGCTTGGATCTCTTCTTCGCCCCAAGTGTCACCGGGTTCCCAGTCGAGCTTGGTTACAAACTCTTGCGGACGCAGGTGAGGGTCGGGGTTGCGGTGGCAAGTGATGCACCATGCCATCGACAATTGTTCGTGTTGATAAACCACTTCCATTTGGTCGATTCGACCGTGGCAGGATTTGCAGCTAACGCCAGCATTCACGTGTGCGGAGTGATTGAAGTAGACGAATTCGGGCAGGTTGTGGACACGTTTCCATGCCATGCTGCGGCCCGTTTCCCAGCTCTCGTGAATTGGTTTCAGTTTCGGGCTGTCGACATGCACAGCACCCAACGCGGTTTGGCCGTTGTCGCCGGCCGGTGAGTGGCAGTTGATGCAGGTTGCTGTCGGCGGAATCGCAGCGTGAGCGGCGTCGAAGACCGTGTTGTGGCAATACCGGCAATCCATTTTTAGCTGGCCAGCGTGAATCGCGTGGCTGAACGGCACCGGCTGAGTCGGCATGTAGCCAACGTTAAGCGTTTGAGGGTCCGTTACCAAACCGCCCATCGCAGCAGCGTACACGCCTCCGCCAACGGCCGCTAAGCCGACAACAACTAGGAATGGATTGATCCAGCGGGGAAACAAGAATCGCGTCATGATCGACCTAAGTAACTCGTCGGTAAATCCGAACCACGGCTGGGAATGCTACCGCAGACCCGTTGTGGAACCAACGTAACACGCCAGCTTGCCGGCGAGAAAAGAAAAAGAGTGCAAAGCTGTCCCGCAGTCCAACTCGATAAGGTGCTTCGTGCATCTATGCTCGAAATGACATCTCTCTCGCTGGTACGGGGCAGGGATTATCAGGGCTAAGAGCCTATCGAAACAAGGCCAGCACAGTGATCGCGACATTGTGTCGCACGGTTGTGGGCCATCGACGTCGTTTTAAGGTGCGATTGCGAGGGCTGGGTGTTTCAGTTCGGCGAAACAGCCTTCGTAAGAAAGCGAGAATCGACGATTCGGTACCCCGTTTTCGGCCGCGCGGTGCACCTTTGTGCCCCTGATCGCGGCCGTAGATCGTCGGCTAGCTCCGATCAGGTAGCTCTGATTGGTTAGCCTCGAATCAGCTAATCCTGATCAGCTAGTCCTGGTCCGTTGAGCCCGATCGGCTCGCTCTGGCCGTCTAGCTTCTGAGCTGATCATTCATTTCTTCGGTTGCTGCTCGAACGGCGTCGTGCCATTTCGCGTCGCCGAATTTTTGAGCGAACTCGGGACGGCTATGCGCAAAGATGATGCCTCGCGAGCTGTTGACCACAGCGCCGCGGCCGTGCTGGTCCAAAGCAGGCTTCACGTCGTCAGCGGCTCCGCCTTGGGCACCGAAACCGGGGACCAGCAGAATGCTGTGCGGCATCGCTTGGCGAAGTTCGGCAAGCTGGGCCGGATAGGTTGCCCCGACCACCGCTCCGATCGGGCCGTAGCCATCGGCGTTCAGTCGCGGTGTGTTCAATTCGGTTACAAGTCCCGCGACGGTCTGGTAGATCGTTTGTTCGCCCGACTTCAGGTCTTGCAGGAATCCGCCGCCGGGGTTGGAGGTTTTGACCAACACAAAGATCCCGCCGCCACGAGCGTCGCAAGTCTCGACAAACGGCTCAATGCTATCGCGGCCCAGGTACGGGCTGACCGTTAGGGAATCGCTGCCCCAAGGGCCGGGGTGGTCTGGGCTGCCGAGGTAGGCGTCAGCGTAGGCGGTCGCGGTGCTGCCGATATCGTTCCGTTTGCCGTCGGTGATCACGACCAACCCTGCGGCGGACGCGTATCGAATGACTTCGCCAAGTGAGATCATTCCGGCGGGGCCGAGTTGTTCGAAGAATGCCGCTTGTGGCTTCACGCAAGGAACGATTCCTTTGACGACGTCAATGATTTCGCAGCAAAACTGGGTGTAGGCCGCTGCCCAGGCTTCAGGTCGATCGTCTTGGACGTTGTCGCGAAGCGGGGCGGGGAGTGATGCCTTTCGTGGGTCCAGGCCGACGCAAGTGACCGATCCAGTGTCGGCGATTGCCTGATTCAATCGAGTGGCAAAGCTGGCTGGGGAAGAGTTAGGCATCAGTCGAAGCATCCATCAAGGCAAGAAACGAAACGTCGCAGCTACTCGGTTAACGCGATTGCACGCCAGCGAGCCTGGGCCCGTTTCATAACTGTTGGAGCTCGATTGTTAAAGGCTGGCCTGTGAAGCGTTAGCCAGGTTGTTGCACGCTGGGAAGCTCGGGGGCTTGCCAGTTGTCTGGTTCAGCCCAGATGTCTTCGGGCTCCTGCCCGCTGGCCGATTGGCGAAGCAATAGATAGACGCCGCCAGCAAGCGACCAAATTAACAGGATGGCGATCGATGCGACCAGGATCGGCAACGCGCCAATCGCGACGGCGTTGGTTGGGTCGAAGTGGTAAAGGATCTGACCAGCCGCGCCGGCTAGCAGCGTCCAGCCCAATAGCACAATCGCACCAAGAGTCGCCGCGACAACCGCATACGCGAATAGTTGCGTGAGTCGTCGCAGTGTGTACTCGTATCCGCGGCTGAGTGAATCCATCGGGTCCGCTTCCGAGTTGGTCATCAAGCTGGCCAAGCCAAACGGGATCGCGACTTTACCAGCGATGTACAACAAGCCAGCGATCAGGCTGCACGGAATCGTGATGCAGGCAGCCAGTATGCTAACGATATGTTGCCAGGTTTCGCTGCCGAGCGGGCTCATCCAACCGGCAACCAAGCTGGTCAGCCAACACGCCAACAGCAGCGGCAGTGAACAAAGCAGCGGCAGGAATACAATAATCATTGCGGGCCAAATTCGTCGGGCCACCAATCGCAGTGTTCCGGCATACGAAGGCATGTCTCGCCCCGCGGTCAGCAATGCTCCGACGCGAATCAATGCCATCGACGTCGGCAACCAGATGACGATCGTCCACAACATGAGCAACCAATTTGCCGCAATCATCGGCTGAGTGATTGGATCGCTTGGCGACGTGGTCACCGCTTTGAACGCGATCGCGATGGTTGGATATGGATCGTTGGTGAAAGTGTTGCCAAGTCCGATAGGTGATTCAGCAAGTCCGGTTGGCGATGCGACAAGACCTGGCGTTGGTAGCTCAGTAGTCGTGGCGGTCTCCGCGGCGGTACTGATCCAGTGCGAGCCAACTAACCAAAGGCAAGTTACCAAGAAAACATGTGCGAGCCATATCGGGCCGCCAGCGATGCGGCATACTCGCACCAGTCGCAGCCAGGGAAACAGATCTGTCCATTCGCGAACTTGCCCCAACAGATTCTTTTCCGGTGTGGTGTTCGGATCGGGCAGAGCGATGTTCTTGGTTTGCACGAGGGGTGACGACTTGATGATTGGAGATGAGTTGCGAAGCGTGATGCATTATTTGTGACGCATTATTGAGGCCCGCTTGCTTGAATGCTACCGCCCGTTTTTACAGCAACACGAGCGTAGGTGATAAGGCTGTTCCGTAGGAATGGTCTTTGTAGGAAGACGCGATGTTTTGGAAGTCGATCCGAAACTTTCCCGATTCGCCGAGGTTTATTCTTGTATCTCCTCACGATTTCTATCGTACCTCTCCTTCCCCAGGGAATCTCATGTTACACGCTCAAACAGCTCGCCTTTTGGCTGTCGCTGTCCTCAGCGGCTTGGTCGCAACTTCCGCCTATGCTCAACCTCCGCAGGGTAAAGGACCTGGCGGGCCTGGCAAATCCGGACGTCCTGCTGGACCACCGCATAGCAACGCAGCAAAAGCAAACATCATGCAGTTGTTGCCGGTTCTAGCCGCACTGGATGCCGACCAAAACGGAACGCTTTCAAGCGAAGAGATCGACAACGCGTCAGACGCTTTGCGCAAGCTAGACAAGAACAATGACGGGCAACTGGATCGCGTCGAAACTCGACCTGATTTCTCTTCGATGCGATCTCAAATGCAGCGTTCGGCGATGCAAGGGCTCGCTGCACGTGGCGGTAACCGAGACGCAAAGTCGCGTGAAGGCGACAGTGATTCACGACGTGACGTCGCTAGAGACCATGAAGCTGGCCAGCGTGATGATCGAGGTCCTCGTGGACGCGGTCCACAAGCTTCGGATGGGCGAGGACCCCATGGTCCACGTCACATGATGCAAGATCAGCGAAGTCGTAGCCAACATAAAGGTGATTATCGCGGTGGCGATCGTCGCGGTGGTGGAAAAGATGCTCGTCGAGGTGGCGATCGCCAATCACGTGGATACCAATCTGAAGGACGTCGATCGCATGACGGTCAAGATTTCCGAGGACGTGGTCGCGGTTTCCATCAGCAAGGCCGTGACATGAAACAGGGCCGTGACTCGAAGCAAGGTCGCGGCATGAAGCAGGGTCGTGGCCATGGCCATGATCGTGGACGTCACGGTGTAGAGCGATCTCGCCGAGGTCAAGAGTTCGGTCGCCGCGGTCCTCAGGCACGCGGTCCTCAGGCTAAGGGACGTGGACCGGAAGCAATCCGACGTGCCCATGGGGCTGAAGGTCGCGGACGTGATTCTGGAAACCGTTCACGTGAATTTGGTAGCCGTGGACCGCAACGTCCATCCCGCAGCGATCGTGATTCAGGTCGTGACTTAGATCTTCGCAAGGGAGGTCCTGAGCATGGACGGCCGCAAATGGGCCGCGTTCCACAAGGACCACGCTCCGGCAACAAACGGCCTGACGCAGAGCATGGAAAAAATCAGCACGGTAAAGCAGGGCATGGGCAGCATCCGGAAGGTAAGGATGGGCACGGTTCGCATGAGCACGGTGCACACGAGCACGGTTCGCATGAGCATGGTGCACACGGCGAGCAAGCTAAGCACCACGGTGCTCATGGTAAGCCTTCTGCCGATAAAGCAAAAAAGGCTGACAAAGAAAAGAAGGCCGGTAAGGCTGACTCCGCGATGAAGTCAAAGGACTCTGCGAAGCCGAAAAAGGAATCGTCGGCGAAGAACGACGCAAATGAATCGAAACGCAAGCGTGATGCAGGAAGCCGTCGCGGTGGACGGGATGCCGATCATGGCCACAGTGATGCTGAAAAGCATGGCGATGCTGATACGGACCACGCCAGCGAAGGTGACGAAAAGGCTGACGTGACCGCTGATGAAGAGACTGGCGATGAAGAGCCAAGCGATGAAACTACTGACGACGAAGAACAGATCTGATCGCTGCGGCAAGATAGCGAGCTAGCTTTTACCAAAACGACATGAGCCGTCCGGGATTTCCATTTCCGGGCGGCTCGCTTCGTTGTGGGTTGGCGGTCGTCCATCGGCCGTTTCGCGGCGACAGGTTTTCTGTCTGAAAAGAATAGTTCCGCTCGCGAAGATGGTTGTGTTTCGATAGACTTCGTCCATGGAAGTTATCTCTCTGCAATCTGGAAGCAGCGGCAATTGCGTGTTTGTTCGTGCTGGACAAACTCGATTGCTTTTTGATGCAGGCATCAGCGGGCGAAAGACACAAACCCGTTTGGCTCTGCATGGTCACGATGTGCATGACGTTGACGCGTTGGTGATCTCGCACGATCACAGCGATCACATTGCCGCACTCGGCCCCCTCCACCGCCGATTTGGTTTGCCGATTTACCTGACGCGGCCTACTCACCGAGTCGTCACGAAAAAGTCCCGCACCGGCGAATTGTCCGATGTGCGATTCTTCGAAGCCGGGCGGGTGCTGGAGTTTCCTGGTGTGGTGGTGCACACGATTCGCACAGCCCACGACGCGGTGGACGGCGTCTGTTTTGTCATTGAAGACCTCGAACAGGGAACCCGATTTGGGTTGATGATGGATCTTGGTCACTGCTTCGATGGGCTAAGCGACTGGATCGGTGATCTGGACGCGATCATGATTGAAAGCAATTACGACTTGCCCATGCTCCGTGACGGCTTCTATCCCCGCCATCTGAAGGAACGCATCCACGGTAAGGGCGGCCACCTATCTAACGACGACGCTACCAAGCTGGTTCGAGACCACTCGGGAAAGCGGCTGCAATGGGTGTGTTTGGCTCACCTTTCGGACGAAAACAACACCCCAGAGTTAGCTATCGATACTTGCCGCAGCCAACTGCCTACGCATGTCGAAATCCATTGTGCCGATCGATACGACACGACGGAGCCCATGTTGATTCGCCGGCCAGATGCAAACGCTGGAATGGGGCGTTCCAGCGGAGCGAAACTTCGCGTCCGGAAAGCCGCTAGCGAGCAGTTTTTGTTCAGCTGAAGTGGCCGGAGCGTTGGTAGGGAGTCGGTTGAGCCCGCTCCGGTTTGCGAAGGCTATTCCAGTTCCACTTCTTCGGTTTCGACGTTGAGTCCCTTCAGGACTTCGGCAAGCTTGGCTTCGAGGTCGTCGAGTTGGGCCAGGACTTCGTCTTGTCGACGTTCCAAGTCAGCTAGCAATTGGCCAGGAGCGTCGGCTTCGGTTTCGGCCAAGGACGAAGGGAACATGTACGGCTCGCGATCGGGGTTTTTTGAGCGAAAGACGTCGTGTCGTTTCGCTTCTGGTTTTGACGATCGGTTGTTTTTTGGCGGCAATCGCGGCGGTGGTGGGGTCGTGACAGTGGTTCGGAAAAGGCAAGATTTGCGGATTGTTTGGCTGGCACCGGTTCTGACGATTTTGATATCAATGACCGTCAATCGTCGCGAAATCTGCCGGATACCGGGCCCGCGTGAACCTCTTCTACAGCCGAATCGAGACCCATTGCCGCCGAGGGTGCCTGATCGCCCTCGTTGCGGGCGTGGTTCTTGCGCCCCAAATAGGCTGTCGTGCGATTGTGAAATTCGGTGAAAGCCGTCAATCCGTCGCCGCTCGCCGTTTGTCGCGTCAGGGGCTGAAGGCAGCCCGACAAGGCGATTGGAAGGTAGCCGAAACGCTCTTCAGTGAAGCTCTGGATGTGTCCGGCAACAATGACGCCGCCCATCGAGGGTTGGCCGAAACGCTGTGGCAGCGTGGTCAAACTGAAGACGCCGTGAAACATCTTCGCCAAGCGGTGCAATTGAGTGCCGGCGACCCCAAGCACTTGCAGCGTTTGGGACGAATGTATTTGGAAATGGGGAAGATCGAAGAGGCGTCGCGGCAGGTCGAAATCGCTCTGCAGTCCGATCGCGAGTACGCCGCCGCTTGGGCGTTGTGGGGCGACCTGGAAGCTGCACAAAATCGACCCGATTCCGCATTGGCCGCCTATCATCGAGCTTTGTCGCTGCAGCCAGATTACCCCTATGTCCAGCTACAGGCCGCTGAGATCTATCACCAGCAAGGAAGACAAGACCGTTTGCTAGCAACGCTAGACCGCTATCATCCTGGCCAAGCTGCCTCGACCAGCCAAATGGACGGGAGATTGGCGATCGGGCGTGCTGACTTGCTACGGGGACTCGCGATGCGGGACCTTGGTCGGCACGAAGAGGCCACTAAATACTTGATTGCCGCAGCGGAAAAGAATCCGGCCGATGTGACCGCTCGATTGCAATTGGCTGCATCCGCAATTTCCAGCGGCCAGGCCTCGTCGGCTCAAGCTTGGTTGGCTCAAGCGATGCAGATCGACCCCGAGGCGGTAGCGGCATCAGGATGGGTTCGATCGGGGATCGGTTCTGATGTGCCCGGTGGACTCGAGGGCAATGGGTTCGAGGCCAATGGGCTTGAGAATGGGGCGATCACGATGACGTTGACCGACGAGATGATCGAGCGGTCAAGGATCGCGATCGTACCGGGTAGCGACGAGAAGCGTTAACGCTTCGTCCGACGCGGCTTCCTGCGACGCGTTCCCGCCCTGAGAGTAGGACTTAGAAATCAGGACAAACGAGGTTCGTCCTGCGGAATCATCGCAGCGTGATTAGAGCGGTTAACAAAAAGTCCGACGCTGCGGCGGGTGCCGCAGCGAGGATTCCAGTCGCTCGCAAAGCAATGCCTTGCGTTCCTAATCCGCGTACTAAGTGCTCGAACTGTTCGAGTTTGCATCGAAGTAGGCGTCGACAGCTTTTCCGTAGGCAGCGAAGTCACTCGTGTCCGTTGGGTTCTGGAAGAACGGAGCGAAGTCTTCCAGGTCGCCGTAGAGCTGAGCACGGATGCCGCCGTTGGTGACTTGAAGTTGATTGCCGCTAACCAGAGCTGTTTCAGTCGAGCCGTCGTCATTGACAACGGTCAGCAACGCTTCGTCCCGGGCACTGTTGAATGCCAATTCGATGAATTGAACTCCGTCGAAGTCAGCACCAACGTTGTAGCCAGACTGAGTGAATTCGCCAGTATCTTCGTTGTAAGCGAAGACGAAGAACGAAAGCTCGTCTGCCGTAACTCCCTCAGGAAGGTTCTCGGTCGCAGGGTTGGTTGACGCGTTGCTTCGAGATGAAGCACGGAACGTGCCCACGTTTTCGATTTCGAAGTTCTCGCTCACGACTGCGTTAGCCGAGCCTTCCGCTCCACCGATGACGGTGATTGGAATGACACCCGATGCACCGTTACCCGAAATGATCATGCCTTCGGGAAGTTCGTACTGGATCTCGTAATCGCCTGGTGGCACGTCGGTGAATTCGTAGTTTCCGTCGATGTCCGTGAAGACGGACAAGTCAACCATTTCACCGGCTGCGTTCAAGCTTTGAGAAACAAGGCGAACGCGTACGCCACCCAAAGCAATCTCGGTTGGGTCCAAGCTGCCGTTGCCGTTGGAGTCCTTGAACAACTGGCCGCTAACGGTCGATGTTTCGAAGTCCAACACCGTAACGGTGACAGTAGCCGTGGCGGTTCCGCCGTTGCCATCGTCGACCGTGTAGGTAAAGGAGTCTGTGCCGATGAAGTCCGTGTCGGGGGTGTAGGTGACGACGTTGCCCGAAACGCTCACGGAACCATTGGCGGGTTCATCACCCGATTCGACGGTAACGGTAATCGTGTCGGTTTCACCACCTGGGTTCGGGGTGTCGTTATTGAGCACCGAGATTTGGACCGAACTGTTCTTGATAACATCGGCGGTGTCGTCAACAGCGATCGGAGCGTCGTTGGTTGCCGTGATGTTGATCGTGATCGTGCCAGTATCGCTACCGATCGCGTTAGTTGCGGTATAGGTCAGGGTGGTTTGACCGTTGGAGTCTGCATCAGGATTGTAGGTCAGGGTTCCCGTTGCACTGACCGTAGCGGAGCCCTTGTCGGGCTGGGTTATTGTGAAGGTCACGACGCCAGCTTGAGCGTTGACGAGATCTCCCAATTCCAGGTCTACATTGACGCCATCTTCGTCGGCGTTGAGTGAGCTATCACTTGCGACAGGAGCAAGAACAACATCGGTGATGAATATGTCGATCGTTTGAGTGACCGATTCACCTCCGTTGCCATCGTTCACCATCACTTCAATAGAATCGTCACCGAGTTCGTCGGTGCCTGGAGTGTAGGTCACTACGCTGCCGCTGACGGTCGCGGTTCCCTTGGCACCATCGGTGACAACTACAGCGATGAGTGCGTCCCCATCAGCATCTGCTCCGAAATCGGCCAAGTCGATATCGATCGAGGAATTTTCATTGACGGTTTGGTCGGGAATCGTTCCTAGGACCGGAGCGTCAGGGGTCGCGGTGATGTCGATCGTGATCGTACCGGTATCGCTACCAATCCCGTTGGTTGCCGTGTAGGTCAACGTGGTTTGACCATTGGAATCGGCGTCAGGATTGTAAGTCAGCATTCCGGCCGAAGTGACCGTTGCCGAACCCTTGTCAGGCTGAGTGATCGTGAAGGTCACAGTACCAGCTTGTGCGTTGACAAGCGGACGCAGGTTCAATGTGACATTGGGGCCGTCTTCCTCGGCGTCCAGATCTCCATCATTTGCAACCGGAGCCAGCACAACATCGGTGATGGTGATGTCGATTGTTTGAGTTACGGACTGACCACCGCTTCCATCTTCGACTCGAACAACGATCGTATCGTCACCGAGTGCATCTTGATTGGGAGTATAGGTGACAACCGTTCCATTCACACTTGCGACTCCCAAGCTGCCTTGGGTTACTACAACAGCCGTCAGTGTGTCGCCGTCATCAACATCAGTTGCGAATGCGGAGAGATCGATGTCGACAGACGAATTCTCTTCAACCGTTTGATCCGCGACGGGACTCAATACAGGAGCATCGTTCACGTTGTTGACGGTGAAGGAAATCGTTCCGGTGTCGGACTGACCGCTAACCGAACCGGACGCGCGGTAGACCACTTGGCCGGTGCCTTCGTCGTCTTCACCCAAAGTTAGAATCAGGTTAGAGCCACTGATCGAGGCAACACCGAGGTCAGTTGCTTGAGAAACAATGCTGAAGGTAACGGTGTCGTCTGGGTCCTTGGTTAGAAGGTCCAACAAGTTTACGGTAATCGTTTGAGCTGCCTCGTCGACTGCGGGCTCTGTCTTGTCGCCCGCGATAGGAGCTGAAACTACATTGACAACGGTAACGTTGACAGTTGTGGTAACTGTTTCCGCGCCGTCGGTGACGTCAACGGTGAAGGAATCAGAGCCGTTGAAACCCGTGTTGGGGGTGTAAAGAACTTCGCCCGATACGATCGCGACGGAACCGTTCGATGGTGAGGAGTTGGTGATTGAAGCGGTCAGTGTGTCGCCGTCGATGTCGCTTGCGGCACCAGCAACATCAATGCTGACAGCGGTGTTCTCGTCGGTAGAAGCCGATAAGGTTAATGGGATCGTAGGGGCATCGTTTTGTGGTGTGATGGTGACCGTGATAGTGCCGGTGTCACTGCCGGTGTCGTTGCTAGCCGTGTAGACGATTTGCACATCCCCGTTGTCGTCTGCAGCGGGAGTGTAGAAAATCTGGTCATCAACAATACGTGTTGTGCCGCGTCCGTTCGGGGCGACTGCTGAATCAAGCGTGATCGTTGAGCCGCCGCTGATGACCGTAATCAAACCGTCGTCGGACAAGTCGGCGATTTGTGTTTCGCTGGCATCTTCGAGGATGGTGTCGGTGCTGTCGGCAGCGGTGATGCCTGACTGAACACCAATCACGTTTAGCTTAAATTGCGCGCCGGCGTCGAACAGGATTTGGTCGCCAGGGACGGCATCGCCAATTTCAGGGCTGGCACCGTAGATCAACACGGGCTCGACGTCAGTACCCGAGGCAGCGCCGGTCCGTTCAGGAAGCAATTGTGCTCGGACGGTAACATCCGTGGCCGCCTTCACTGCAACAACTGGGATGCTGAATGTGTCGTAGTAGGTCCCCGTATCGAAACCCTCGATGGCAGGATCGTTGCTGCCGCCTAGGAACTGATTGGGACCCAGTACACGTAGCTCATCGAAGATGTCGATACCATTGACATTGATGTCGAAGCTTCCATCAGTCACTTGACCATAGATTTCGGGACCCAGTCCACCATTTGATGACGACGCATCCGGATGGTTTCGCATGAATAATTCGAAACGGCTCGTGAGCACGTCTGAATTAAAAGAGCCGTCGGTGTTGTAGAGGTTTTCTTCGATGATTGAGACGGACTGCTCAACATCGCTGATGGTGAATCTAGTTCGTAGCGTTTGGATTGGGACGTTAATGAAATCGCTACCTTCGTAGCTAATCGAAAACGTGAGGCCGTTGTTGGCGGATGTTGCCGAGCTGATTGTGACCTTCGTCGCCGGAGCTGATAGGTCGGCAACGCTATTGATGTTTGAGTTCAACGCAATAATCGCGTTTTCGAGTCCTTCACGGATCCGAGCGAAGCTGGTTGTCGTACCGGATCCCTGCAAGAATTCCTGAACGGAAACTTCGTGGGTTAGTGGATTCGCTGATCCATCGTCATAGAAGAACTCTAGGTTTCCGTTAGCAATCGCGGCAGCGTCGCGGAGGCCAGGAATGGTGGCTCCCTGGATCTCGCCAACGGCTGGAACTAAGACTCCAGTTTGATCGACGAGTACATCAATAACTGCTTGGAATACACCGGTGGCATCGTCAAGGCCACGATTGTCCTGTGTGGCGATTTCAATCTTGAAGGGAACGCCTTCTTGAACCTCATAGATGTCTGATTGTCGACCAAAGACACTGTTGTAGTCGCCAACGTCCGTCAGTAGAGAATCATCGAAGTTTCGAGGGGTGATTTCGTACCCGATCGTGTAGTTTTCGGGAACTGCTTCGCCTTCGGAGTTAAGTTCATTGATGACCATCAACGCATCAATCGCAGTCACGTTGTGGTCGCGGTTAACGTCAACAAATCCAGTTAGCTCGACGTTATTCGCTGGCATCTCGCCTTCGGACGTCACTGAGTTTAGGTAGTTGATCACCTTCAGTGCATCAATTGGCGTGACCGCACCACTGTTGTCGACGTCGTAGGCATTCCAGTAATTGTGGGCCTGGGAATAGTGGTCGACGTCTTCAGTCGATTCACCGACATCGCCGGCAAGCATCTGTCGACTTTCTAGCGACTCGCTCAGTAAACGTCGTTTGCTGGAGCGTTGGTTCCGGCTTTTCGGCTTGCGGGAACCACGTGACCGATCTTCGCTTCCCTGACCTAATTCAGAGTCTTGGCGTGATGGTGTGGGGCTCACGCTGCGAAGGAGGCGACGCAGATTTTTCATCTGTTTTCTCGGCAAAATACGGTGTGATGGGCTTGGTCGATAAAGGCGATGCGGTCACCGGAGCGGCCGGTGAGGCTTCGCGAGCGATTGCTCGGACAACGTGGGGAAATCTCGCTTTGTCACCGTCTCTATGGGCGGTGGGAATAGCCTAATCCGAAATCCTTACGATGACGCGAAAAACTGAATAGCAACGCTATCTTACCTAGGCGTCCCGCTTTATCAACGATTCCGTGCGGGCGCGGACTAGAAAGAATCCAGCGATGGCGGTTAGACGGATTATTCCGTCTCGAAGTTCCCAAAAAGCTAAAGGTTTTGGGGCCGCGTGCCGGGGGCAAAGGATAAGGACGCCCCGCACGGTCTCAACGCGATGCCGTTGACCAACACAAAGTCACCGTTGGCAGCTCAAGACTGGACGAAAGCCGATTTCACGTTTCGGGTCTGGTCCAAGAATTCCTGCATCGACGGCAGGCGATTGTCCGCATCGGGCTCGATCATCTTCATGATCACCCTGGCCAATTTGGGATCCACGTCCTTGCGTCGTTCGAGCAGATCCGTGGGGGTTTGAGTGTCGTGCTGCAGCGCAGCTCGGCCGGTCACGATTTCACCCTGCCAGGGGTGTGAAAACGTCAGCATGCAGTAAAACGTTACGCCGAGCGAAAAAACGTCGACCCTTTGGTCCGTTCGCCGGCGTCGAACAATTTCCGGCGACATGTACAGCGGTGTACCGGTGCGGTTGCCTGGCTGCATGAACGGCGGTGTCGCTGGGACGGTGAGGCCGAAATCGATCAGCTTGGCACAGGTAACAACCTGGTGGCCGTCGGCGGGAAGTTCGCAGATGAAATTCCGTGGGCAGACATCACGGTGGATGAATTTCTGTTCGTGCACGTAAGTAAGGGCCTCGGCCATCTCACGCATCAGCTTTAGGTGCATACCCTCAAGCAACCCAGCTCGTTTGCGAACAATGATGTCCTGCAAGCTGGGGCCGCGGATGTACTTCATCACGATAATCCGCTCGCCCTTGGACGTGACGCCATGTTCATAGGTGGTCACGACGTGCGGATGCGTCATTTGCATCGCGATCTCGCCTTCGGACGGCTTTTTAAGCCCCTTGAAGCGAGCTTCGAACAGTTCGTATTTTTCGGGGTCGAGGATTTTGACCCCCACGTCTTCCTTACGTTCAATGTCGTAGGCGACGAAGAAATTGCTCATCGTGCCGGTCGCGGCAGTCCGCGATCGGGCAAAACGCGTGTCGACATCGATCTTCGCGTTGGAGGCCCTTTTTGGCTTTTTCTTAGCCGGGCCCTTGCCGCTTTTAGATAGCAAACCGCGAAGGGAGTCAAACAAGCTCACGGTTGGTTACTTTCCGCAGTAGTCGATGACACTTGCGATTTCAGTTTTGAGTGATCGACGCGGAACGATGCGATCGATGTATCCGTGTTCCAGCAGGAATTCGCTGGTTTGGAAGCCTTCGGGAAGCTCAATCCCGATGGTGGCTTTAATGGTACGCGGTCCAGCAAAGCCGATCAAAGCTTTCGGTTCCGCAAACACCAAGTCGCCGAGCGATGCGAAGCTGGCTGCGACGCCGCCCATGGTCGGATTGGTTAAAACGCTAATGAAAAGTCCACCAGCTTCGTGATATCGCGCCAGCGCGGCCGAAACCTTCGCCATTTGCATCAATGACAGGATTCCCTCGTGCATTCGAGCTCCACCACCGGAGGCACTGATGATGATCAGTGCCAGGTTTTGCTCAGTGGCTCGTTCGATCAAGCGGGTCAACCGTTCGCCAACGACACTTCCCATGCTTCCCATGATGAACGCACTGTCGGTGACAGCGAATGCCACTCGCCGAGCACGGATCATCCCGGTTCCGGTCAGAACCGCATCGCTCAAACCGGTTCGCTTTTGTTCGCCGACCAATCGCTCGGCATAGGGCCGGCGATCTTTGAACTCGAGCGGGTCGGTGGGACGAAGGTGTTCGTTCATTGGTTCGAACGTGCCTTCGTCGAGTACCTGCGCGACGCGTTCCCAAGCACTCACATAGAAATGGTGATTGCACTTGGGGCACACGTTGAGCTGTTGCTGGACTTCCTTGCGGTAGAGCGAGGCTCCACAGCCATCACACTTAAGCCACAAACCCTCAGGGACACCCCGTTTACGTGCGGACAATTTGGCGTCCTCGGGCAACGCAGCCGACTGCGCGGCCGGTTTAGCTGCCGTAGGAGTATCCGACATGGATTGCCCGTTCGTTTGAGAGGTGTTTCGAGGAGAATGCGTCTGAGAGGAAATACTGGTATCCACAGCAGGCAATAGCTTAAGCGAGAATCATGTCGTCAACGGTCAATCCGCCTGGAATCATTGGCAGAACGTGCTCTTGGTAGGGCACTTCTACGTCCAGGAGGTAAGGACCTTTATAGTCGATCATTTCCTGCAACGCACCTTCCAGATCAGCCTTTCGCTTCACCGTAGCGGCTCCACAACCGTAGCCCTTGGCAATTTGCACAAAGTTCGGGTAGCGGTCGGTCGCGTATTGATAGCGATCCGCGTTGCTCTTGCCCTTTGCTTCATCGTGGCTGATCGGGCCCAGGTAGGTGTGGGCTCGGTTGCGTTCCATGAAACGATCTTCCCACTGGACCACCATGCCTAGGTGCTGGTTGTTCAATAGCAGCACTTTGACGGGCAATTCTTCGCAGAAGCACGTCGCTAGCTCTTGGATGTTCATCTGGAAACTGCCGTCTCCATCAATGTCGATCACAAGTGCACCTGGGTGTGCCGCTTGGGCTCCCATCGCGGCGGGCAGACCGAAACCCATCGTTCCCAATCCACTGCTGGACATGAACGTACGGGGTTTACGGAACTTGTAGAACTGAGCCGCCCACATTTGGTGCTGACCCACACCCACCGAAACGTAAGTCTCGCGATCGGCGGTCATCTTGCTAAGCGTTTGGATCGCGTGCTGTTGCAGGATTCCGTCGAATTCGGTGTCGTACTTCAGCGGGAACTTCGCTTTCAGTTCCGCACATCGGTTTCGCCACTCGTCGATATCTGGCTTCTGAACGATTCGGTTCAGTTCCGTCAACACTTGCTTGACGTCGCCACGCACTGGGATGTGGGCCGCTTTGTTCTTGTTCAGTTCCGATGCATCGATGTCGACGTGAATGATCTTGGCATCCTTGGCGAATGCTTCGACTTTTCCAGTCACGCGGTCATCGAATCGCACGCCCAGTGCAATCAACAGGTCACAATCGCGAACGGCATAGTTAGCGTACGCCGCACCGTGCATTCCCAACCAATCCAGGGAGTGCGGGTCTTCGGGTTCAACCGCACCGATACCCATGATCGTCGTGACGGTTGGGATTCCGGTCTTGGAAATGAACGTGCGAAGCTCTTCGCTGGCGTCGCCAAGAATGATCCCACCACCGGCGTAGATCACAGGGCGACGGCCCATTTTGATCGCTGCGGCGATTTGACGAATGGTTTCTGGTGGCACAACCGGCTGACTTGCGTCGTAACCCGGCAGATCCATCGGTGGATCCATATCCACGGGCATTTCACCCAGTTGAACGTCCTTAGGCATGTCGATTAGGACGGGCCCAGGGCGACCGCTCATGGCGATGTGGAAGGCTTCCTTGATGATTCGAGGCAAATCCGCGATATCGGTCACCAAATAATGGTGCTTTGTGATCCCGCGGCAAATTTCGACCATGGGTGTTTCTTGGAACGCGTCGCTGCCGATCGATTTGGTCGGAACTTGTCCCGTAATGCAGATCATCGGGATGCTGTCGAGCTTGGCATCGGCGATCGCCGTAACCAAGTTGGTGGCTCCAGGACCGCTGGTGGCCATCACAACGCCGATTTTGCCGCTGCTGCGGGTATAACCCTGGGCTGCGAAGGCACCGCCTTGTTCGTGCCGTGGCAAAATCGTACGAATCGAGTCTCCGTATCGCGTCAACGCCTGGTGCATGGGCATGCTGCAACCGCCTGGATATGCGAAAAGCACCTCGACACCATGGTCGACCAGGGTTTTGACCAGGACATCGGCTCCGTTCATCACGTGCGGCTCGGCAGCTGGGGACGTGCTCGAAGCGGTACTCATCAGCGGTATCTTTCTAAGTGTTTTTGGTGTGGGTCACGGCGGACATACAGGCCAATCCACACCGTTGCGGAAATGGACCTTGTCACAGGACGCGAAAACTTACGATTCTGAACCCCTCAAAGTAAATTCCCAGGAGCGAACTGACAATGGTGAAAAAGAGGAAGTGTCCATGATCGCTACTGCTTCGAACGTCCTCGCGGTGGCAATTGGCGGTGGTTTGGGCGCTTTGGGAAGATACGGCATCGCCGCCGCAATGACCCAGCCTACTTTCGCCAAGCCCATCCACTGGGCCGCTCACTTTGTCGGTGGCGGTGCCAGTTTCGCGACCACGCTAGCAAACTTGATTGGTTGTTTGCTGCTGGGTGCCTTGTATCAGTGGACCGAAAACATGGCTGCCACGGCACAAACGCCGCTCGATCCACGGATGATGCTAGCAATTCGAGTCGGATTCCTTGGTAGTTTGACGACCTTCAGTACGCTGATCGGCGACGCCGCCGTGTTGGGGGGAAGTGGTCGTCCTGGCGTTAGCTTAGCCCTGATGAGCGTAAACATTATCGGAGGGTGGCTGCTGTTTTTGGCCGCCGCAGCCACTGTCCGCGGAATCTTCTCATGATTGACTGGTTTAGGCGGAATATTTTGGATCGATCTACTGTCGCGAATTTGAAAACTCTCAGGAAACTTTGCTGGTTGTGTTGCCTGCATGCGATTCTGATGTTTGTGATGTCGGGGCGGACCGTGCCCGCTGGTGATCGGATGGATTTGACCAGCATCGGACTGACGCCGGCCTATTTGTCCGTATCCGCATTTCGCGAAAGTGCGACCCTGCATGCGGCCAAATTCGCGCCGGGGCCTCCAAACAGGACCCGTTCTGAACATTCCGTGCCCGGTATGCGATCTACGGATTCGGCTATCGAGACAGACCAAGATTCGCGAGTCGCAATCGCGGTCGGGGATGGCGGCACGATTCTAAGGACTGTCGATGGTGGCCAAACCTGGGCGTTGGTCGATCAGATGTACAGGATGGACGATGATGCGTCGGCCCAACCGGCAGCTTTCGGTGCGAAACGGAAATCCCGTCGGAGTTGGCCAATTCCGTTTTGGCACCTCTATGATCTCAAGTGGCTTTCGCCCGTCGACGTCGTTGTCATCGGTGGCTCTTTTGAGCCGGTGACCGGAATCAGTCGTGGGGTTTGCCTAGTAAGCGACGATGCGGGTGCGACTTGGTCGCTAGGCGATGCGACTGAAATGCCGCGATTGCTTCGATTGGTATCCAACACAGACGCCGAACAGACCTTCTCGCCGGTGGTTCAGGCCGTTGGTGATGCTGCTGAAGCAAGCGGGGTAAATCATTTCTTCACTCACGATGGCGGTCGCACTTGGGTGGAAGACACGGTCGCTCGGCCGGGAGGCCAGCCGACCCATCTATCTGGAAACTCGCGGCAGGGTTCTGAACAGGCGAAAGCGGCCCAGCAACAACGAGACGGTCTGGTAGTCGGTCGCTATGGTTCGATCTGGGTTCGTAATGTAGATGAGCACGGTGGAGCTGATTGGCGTGCGGTCCGTGGCGGCGATCGTCATGCAGCCGTCGCATTTGTAGTTGGGACGTCCACGACCGCGCCTTGGACCGTGATCGGACGCGAATCGCTACAGGAGCATCTTCGTGTTGCGCTGGCGATTGATCCCGCCACGGAATCGATGTCCGAGCCCACTGGTGTGGACCGGATCGCCGATGCGGCCAAGGGGCTCGGCGTTGCGTGCTGCGAAACGTTGCAGGTCAATTCGCAGTCCGGACTACTAAAGGATGTCGCCTCTCGCATCGCCTGGCTAAACCAGCATCGGCCCACGGTGGTTGCGTTGGACTCGTCCTTGCCTGCGGCTTCTTACGATGCATGGTTGTCGGCGATCGCGAAGGTGCGAGAGGCGTCTGGCACGACTTCGTCGTTCCCGCAAAGGGTGGTCATTACGCGGCGGGCGGCTAGCGTGGATACGGGTTCAATAAGTACAGATTCGATGTCGGGATTGGGGCTGACTGCCGATGCTGCAATCTGGCGGCGGTCTTCCATCCTGCGCCGCGACGCTCTGATGACAGATCCTGCGTGTTTGGCGGGCGATTTTGCTTTAGACGCGTTGATGATGTGTGGACCCGGGACAAGCATTGCGGATGCAATGGAAATTACCACGCTGGACGACCAATCCGGAGCAATTCGCCGCGACATTTCTCTGGCGGCGGGTGTGCGGCTTACGACAGGGCAACGGCACAGCGAAACTGAAATCTATCATGCTGCCCACCGGCGTCTACAAATCGCCACTGCTCGTGCTACCCAGTCCACACGGCTACGCGGCCAATTGTCAAGGATTGCAACATCGCTGAAATCTCGCAGTGGGTTTGCGGAGTTAGGGCAAAAGGAAATCGAACAAGCCATTGGCGGTGTGCTTGCGGTTACAGCCGCGGAAGATCGGACACGACTTTTGTGGGATGTGTACGTTCAATCGACACAATCACCTGACCGTTCGACATCGATGCAGGATGCATTGCTAGGGCAGCTTGCAAAGCACGCGAGTCCTACGTCGATTCGCCGCTGGGCAACTTGGGCGTTGCAAACGCGAGGTGCCAGCATCGAGCATCGCCTTGTCGATCAGCCTAGGTTGGCGATTTCGAAATGGTCTGGCGTTCAAGTCGCGAATCGTTCGGCGACGGAGAATGATCTATCGCCGATCACCGACGCGGATCGTGCGAGTGTTCCAGGTAGTGCACCGGAAGTGATGGGGGTGTCCCATAGCAGCGGTAGGGCAGTTTCTCCTTTTCAGGTTGCTCCGGCGTCGTTCGAGTCGTCTTATCCCTCTTCAGTCGCAACAACAAAGATCTTAGTGCCGCAGGCGAAAGCAACAGTCTGGCAGACTACGCCGCGGTGGAATGCTCAGGCCATTGTCGGGCAACCTGACGTTCGTGCCGCTGGCTCATCGCCGGCGTCTGATGGGGGTGCTTCGGCATCCGAAATTGAAAGTCATCAGCGAATGAATTGGGATTATCACCCGGTCATTATGGCTGGTCGCCGCATAAATATGGATCAGTCATCTTCTGGATCGCAAGCGATTGCACTTCCGGTGCTCGGCCATCGAGATCGTCCGCTTCTTGACGGGAAGCTAACAGAACCGTGTTGGCAAAATTCAAGAGCGATGGAGCGAAAGAACTTGCTGATGCGAGTGACTGCCGATGCTGATTTCTTTTACTTCGGAATCAAGCTGCCTGTCGCTAACGCAGGGGCTCACCGAGACATTTTGTTGCGTTTGGATTGTGACGGAGACTACCTGACAACAATCGATTTTCAGCTAGCAAGCGGTGGAGAGCAGTCGACTAGCATCGATGGTGCTTCGCCGGTATCGATTCAGTGGCACGCTGCCCGTTGTGTCGATACTTGTTCGGCGGAGATCGCGGTGCTGAAGTCTGATTTGCCCGCGGCATTGCAGCGGGCCCGGTGTGGTGTGCTAGAGCCCGGCGAAGTTTTGTCGACACCTGTGATGCCTCATTTCGACGCCTGGCTGACTTTGCGGTAGCCTATTCGTTCCGCCCACGTGTCGTGACCAGGCTCACTCCAGGGCGAAGTTGCAGGTAGACATGGGTGCCGTCGATGGAAATCTTTACATCGCCGTTGCGGCTGGTTTGTCCATGATCGCGAGTCATCGTGGCTGTTCCATCGCAGTTGAAGACGATACCGGTTTGATCTTGGAAGTTGGCGGATAGATTGACGGTATGACCAAAGGCTTCATTGAGATTGAGGTTCAGCGGTTGGTCACCCATTCCGTCCGCGACGAGGTCGTCGCTGCGATAGCTTGCGGTTGTCCAGTCGAACTGAATGGTGACCTTACGGCCACGATTCATTGCTGTTCGTCTGGCTAGCTCGATGTCGGATTGGATTGTCTGTGCGACCGCTTCGACTTGGAGTCGCGCCTTGGATTCGGCGACGCGAGGCAGCGCCAGCGTGACTCCAATAGCGACGACAACAAGCACGACCGATAGTTCGACAAACGAAAAACCTGGACGTGCCGATTTGCTTGATGCGAAATGCGGATGTCGAGAACGCGGGGCGTTTGGGAAGATTGTGCCAGCCATGATCAACGCTAGCTCAGAATATCGAGCAGGTGGTCGAATTCCCGGAATTTCTTATAGTAGCATCGTGATTGCCAGAGTGATCAAGCCAGCACCCATCATTCGCATGATCTTCACCGACCGGGGTACAGCAAATTCAGTTTTCGAGAAGTAGCTGCCAACCGTAATCACCGCGACAACGCTCCACAGCCCACGTGAGCTGTAAACGACGTTGGCACCCGCAGCCTGTCCCCAGGTTCCAATGGCGTAGGTTAGAAAAATGGATTGGAGTCCGGTTAGAAAGCCGCCGCCAAGTAGCCAAGGCCATGCTGGACGGGGGATGTCCCTGTACCGTCCCTCCAGCACCGGGATCATCAAGAGTGAAATGAAGGCGGCGAAAATCATCGCGATCGGCATGAGGGTCTGCACGGAGAACGCAGGTGCCCAAAGTTGCACCATCGAATCGAGGGCGGCATAGGCGAATGCGGCAATCAAGGCATACGCGGTTGTTAATCCAGTACGACCGCCCCAGAAGCTTTTCTTGATCTGCGTCGCTGGCGTGAAGCGATTTCCGCCCTGGTAGCTCAGACAAGCAACTGCGATAACCGACAGCACTCCTGCGGGCCAGATCCAAACCGAGGGCACTTGGCCTGCAAAGATTAAAAGCTGGCTAGCTACGAATAGTATCTTGAGCCCAAGTACCGGGGTCGCGATCGATACGTCACCCTGCGTGACTGCCAAGACTACAAATATCTGCCCCAGAACGAAGCACGTGGCCACCAATAGAGGTTGCCAAAGCAGCGTAAAATCGGTGATCGGGGTGCCCCAGTAGAGCATGGGAACGAACACCACTGCCGTGATCCAATTCGTCAGCAGCGTCATCCGCCACGGGCCAGGGTTCCACATCGTGGAGCGTTTTAGAAACAATACCCCGATCGTGTAAATGATTGCTGCCGCTAAGCAGCACCAAAACGTTCCGCTCGAAATCAAGTGGATTTGGCCAACTTGATCAGCATCTCGGTTCCTCGTTGAAGCGTTTCGTCACTGGCCGCGAAGCTGATTCGGAAATGAGTGTCTCGTTTGCTGAAGATCTTTCCTGGGATGATCAACAAGCCATGCTCGATCGCTCGTTCGACAAACGCTTCTCCGCCCTTTTCGCCGGGAGCTTTAGGGAACAGATAGAAGGCACCGCCTGGCGAAGTCAGTTCGTAGTGCGGCGAAAGTTCTTGCACCAAAAAGTCTCGCTTGCGCCGATAGTCATCGACGTTGGCCTGCAGCGAAACCTCCATCGCTCGCAGTGCTCCCCACTGAGCCGGTTGGGGCGAGCAGACAAACGAGTATTGCTGTATTTTTAGCATGGTCGCAATGACCTCCGGTGGCCCGTGGACGTAGCCTACTCGCCAGCCAGTCATCGCGTGTGACTTGCTGAAACCGTCAATCACGATGGTGTCTGCGTTGTCGGTAGCGGGCGAATAGTACTGGCCGTCATAGAAGAAGCGACTGTAGATTTCGTCCGAGATCAGAGCGATGTTGTGTTCGGCTGCGGTCTCCGCAACCGCTTTTTGATCGGCTGCGCTGGCGACAACGCCTGTCGGATTGCCTGGGCTATTAATGACGATCATCTTCGTCTTGCTGGTGATCGCTGCAGCGATCTTGTCGGGGTCGAGCCGAAAGTCTGGATAGGAATCGACCATTACCGGAACCCCACCGCACAAGCGAACTAAGGCGGGGTACATGACGAAATAGGGGTCAAGGAAGATGACTTCGTCGCCCGGGTTCACCATCGAGAGCATCGAGAGCACTAAACCGCCGCTGGTTCCGCTGCTGATGAAGACGTCTCGGTCTTGCCCTGGATACTGCTTTTGGACGTCCGCTAGAATAGCTTCTCGTAGCGGAGCGATCCCTTGGGTTGGCGAATATGCGTTCTTGCCTGAACGAATAGCTTCGATCGTTGCCTCTTTGATTTCATCGGGAACGTCAAAGTCGGGCTGTCCGATCGAAAGATTGATTGGATCTTTCAGCTTAGTGGCGAGATCAAAAACTCGACGGATCCCGCTACTGTCAAACGAAGCGGTGCGGTCGGCGATCCAAGGATGCATGGTCATGGGCAATAAAGGTGGACAGACAATTGTTGCTGAGGGGGGGCTATTTTGTCACATCCGGTATCTCTGCGATACCTCGCTAATTTTGCTTTCACCGGCGTGGGATGACTAGCCGCGAAGGTGTTGTTGCTTTCTGGCGAAGCGATGGAAGGGGGGCATCTGGTGGGAGCCCACTTAGGCGATGCGGCAATGCACGCTGAACCAAATCAATACGATCATCAGTATGGCATAGACGCAAACCGACAGCGATTTGATACGGGCATGCAGGGCTATGGCGCCACCGAGGTATACCGTCAGACCGATGGCTCCAAGGTACATCGTCGAATGAAATAGCAATGCTAAACCGGAGATGAACTCGACCACTCCCGCCCAAATGCGAAATTGGTCCGGCATGCCGAGTTCGGGTTCCCACTTAGCTTGGATGCTAGGCCAATTCCGCCACTTGGCGATGGAGCTAATCGTTGCAATGATCGCAATCGCGACTGCGATCAGCGAACCGATTGCAGATGTCATCATCGCCGCGAGGTCACTTCGTATTCGGCGGATCCCGCTTCTTCGGCAATGGGCGAAAGAGTCGGCAGGAAAGTTGCTGGCTGGTCGATCTTCGACACGCACTCGCCATTTTCTAAACGCTCGACCACTGACTCAACCTGAATTTGCAGTTCTGCAGCGTGCTCAAGGAATTCCCCCAACTGTTCAAGAGATCCAGCGGTGGAACCAGCGATGACTTCGAGGCGTCCGATGGGGGCATGTTCGCGTGAGTCCGCTTTTCCACGCCAGGCAAACAAGGGGATACGCACCACGTTTTGAAAGGCTTTTTCCGGCAAGCGAACGCTTCGCCACGCTGCGTGATAGCTCTGATGAAGCCAAGGCATGTTGATATCGATCTTGACGCTTACAAGATCGTGCTGCTGAGCAAAATCAATCAACGGTTCCCACACTTCGTGCCATGGGCCATCGCCTTGCATCTTCAGTGAACGCTCGTGCTTCTCGTCATCACAAACAGCAGGACGAACTAGAAACGATTTGACCAAGTGACGCGTTTTGCCACTAAGCAGTCGTAGCTCGGAGTGTCCAAATGTTCGCGTTCCGACTAACCACAGCATGACAACGAGTGCGCCTACTGGGGCGAGCCATTGTTGGTTCCAGTACATCGACGCGATGGCAACGGAAGAGCTAATTGCACAGGCGGCAGCAACCACCCATAGCATTCCTGCTCGACCGAATTTTTCGTTCAGTACGTGGTGCAGGTGTCCTCGATCGGTTGTGTAAAGGCTGCGTCCGGTCAGCCAGCGCCGGGTGATCGCTGCGGTTGAATCGAATAGTGGCAGGATCAAAATGGCAACAGGAGCCGCCGCGATCAGGGTACTTTCTTTGAGCGAGCACCACATCGACAGCACGCCGATGACTAACCCGATCATCATACTTCCTGCATCACCTAGAAAGATGGATGCTGGTGGCCGGTTGTATACCAGAAAGCCGCACAAAGCTCCGCAGAGTGCAAAGGCCGTTACGGCATCTAGAGTTACCCCAAGGTTCATCAAGCTTAGGACAGCAAGGCTGCCGGAGACGAAGATGCCTACCGTGGTTGCCATTCCGTCGGCACCGTCAAGCAGGTTCAACGCGTTGATCGCGATCAACAACCACAGGACACTGACCGGGATTGCGAAAATGCCTAAGGGGATGTCATAGCCAAACAATCCAATTCGATCGAGAACCGTGCCACTGCCTACGATGACCATCGCAATCACACACTGAGCAAGCAATTTTTGTCGCCCTCGCAACGCAAAAGCGTCGTCTAGTAAGCCCACGGCCAGGATAGCAATCGCAGAGCCCAGCAAAACAATCCAGCGTGTGGTAAGAAGCCCCGGGCTTGCTGTAAACGTCCACCCTGTTTGGTATCCGATCCACGCACCGATGGCGATCAAGGTGCTAAAGAAGACGGCAATTCCACCAGCTAGTGCGATCGGGCGAGAATGCAGCTTGCGTTCTGCGTCCGGCTGATCCACCAAATTCACGCGAATCGCGATTAGGCGAACGATGGGCACCATCAACATCGCGGCAACTAGTGCTGCAAATAGCGGGAATAGAGAGGCTGATGTCATGAAAACGATGCGAAAAGGGGCGTATCTAGTCGTCGAGAAATAAAGGTAACAGAATGGGCTGTCGAGGCGACCTACTTCTCAGTCAAAGATTGCGAGCATATCCGTACGAAGCAAAGTTAGCTGGCAGGATTGCGCAGACTACTGTGAAAATTGGCATTATCATAAATCGGATGGCCACACTGACGGAATGTTCGGGTTTAGCGTTTCTCACCGGCTGGATGTGCCCATACGGGTGTGAGTCTCCATTGTCACTACAGTTGGTACTAACGGATCCGTCGTCAGAACCAGCATACTAAGTACGATTTGCATTTCAGGAACATTTGGCTAAACCGCCCGCCTTGAACAGGCGATAAGTAGTTCTGGGAAGTGGTCTGAAGCGGAATTACCGTTCCAAAAGTCACAACCCGAACTTCTGATGCGCCGTTGCAGCCTATGGGGGGCGAGATGGTGGCAGGAACTGTATCGCGTGAATTCCACGTGAGAACATTAGATCCGCCGCACGGGGAGTCGGCCAGAATGACCGTCTTGAACAACACAATTTACGGGCCTTGCAACAAGCGCCGTCCGTCCAGCAATACGAATCAAGTCACTTGCGAGCGGCGACAACGTCGAAATCGGCTACGTCGTTTACTGGTTGGTTTGACGCTCGGTTTGACCACCGCCGGTTTGACCGGTTGCACGATGTTGGGGGGGCTTCAACAGAAGATCTCCAATACGGATTGCTTGGATGACTTCATGGTAAGTCATCGAAACAAGGTGATGGCATCTCGTGCATGGCTGAGAGAAAGGCACTGCTTCCGCGGGCATCGTTACTTAAAAGATCTTCGTGCGGGTTTCATCGCCGGTTACCTCGAAGTCGCAACCGGCGGTTCTGGTTGCACGCCCACCGTTGTTTCGCCGCAGTATTGGGGCTGGCGTCATCAAAGCGGCAATGGACAAGCTGCGATCAACGCTTGGTTCGAAGGCTTTCCACTGGGTGTGAAAGCGGCTGAGCAAGACGGCATTGGTCACTACAACCAGATTCGTTTGAACATGTCACAGCCAGCGATGCCGAGCATGACTGGGACTGCTGTACCTACCCCGGCGACGTTCGTTCCGCAACCAACGCCGATGTTGCCTGCCGGTATTGTTTTGGGTGAGGGGGAAACCCTCGTACCCGGTAAAGTAATTATTGAGGATGCTGAATCGCATTCTCCGGATCCATCCTACCGCACAAAGGAATCAGTGGTTCCGAAGCCAGTTCCGGAAAAGACTGCTCCGCTGAAAAAGATCGCTGATCCGTTTAGTGATGACCTAAGTCGTAAACAGTCTGAAGCGGACCAGTTTAAAGAGCTGGTTTCTCGTACCGAAGCCGTTGAGGCTTCTCTTTCAGACAGTTCGGAAGATGAGGCACCAAGATCGATGCAATCCACGAAGGTTTTGAGCGATTCCGTTGAGCCTACTCAGGACGAGATCGATTCAGTCATCGACGAGATTTTTGGTCGTCCAGGCGACTCTTCGCGATAGAGCAGTTTGCAGAGGCGAGCGTTCACTTGGGTACCTCGCCAATCTAAATCGTTAGTGAGTCGAGTGCGAATGCCCAGTCGACTTTTGTTTTCATACAACCACGCACCAATCCATTCACCCGGGCGAATCGTCACCCGTTTGTTTTTCTGGAGAGTTCAAGGATGAACACCAACTTATCACCCGTTGCTTGGGCTTCCCGGATTGGTCGGGCATTTCGCCGTGATCGGGGAAAACAGCTAACCTTCGCACGCATAGTTCGTGGAGTGGCTGGTAGCGGCTTATGTCTTGCTGCAAGCGTGTCTTTGACTGGTTGTTCGAGCTTGACTCAGCCGATCAACGGGATTCCAGCGAATCGGATTTCGCCTGATTTTTTTCCGGAGCCTAAGAACGATCTGGTGCCCGTAGACATTGCGTTGCTCTCTCTTGAGCCACCGCGTGACTATCAGCTCGGTCCGGATGATATTTTGGGGGTCTACATTGAGGGCGTTCTGCCATTCAATCCGCCAAACGAGCCTCCGCAGCCACCACCAGTTAACTTTCCACAAGAAAACAGCACCCTGCCACCTTCAATCGGTTACCCGATCGCAGTGCAGGATGACGGAACGCTGGCATTGCCGCTGATCGAACCATTAAAGGTGCAGGGCCTCACTCTCGAGCAAGTTCGCGATAAAATTCGAAACGCGTATATCGATAGTGAGATTCTTCGTGCGGAAAAAGCTCGGCCAATCGTAACGATTATCAAAGAGCGTACCTATGATGTCATCGTTGTTCGTGAAGATGCCGGTGGCGTAGGCGGGAGTGCCAGTGGAGGCACACTTCGTGGTAGCGACCAATCGGCCAGCGGTGGGTTGGTAAAGCTTCCTGCTTACAAAAACGATGTACTACATGCGTTGGTTGAGACAGGCGGGCTTCCTGGTTTGAACGCTAAGAATGAAGTAAGGGTGCTTCGTGCAAGCGAAGCGGACAAACGGAAACGTGCGGACTTCTTGCGGAATTATTGGGCGAGTCAACGGGCTGCGATGGCGGATCCATGCTACTGCGGTCCGGAACTTCCGGAAGACCCTTCGGTTCTGCGAATCCCGCTCCGAGTACGTCCAGGTGTGATCCCGAACATTGCGGAAGCTGATATCACTCTTCAAGACGGCGACATCGTCTACATCGAAAACCGCGATACTGAAGTCTTCTACACAGGTGGGTTGTTGCCTGGCGGCGAATACCAGCTTCCTCGTGACTACGACTTGGACGTGATTGGAGCTATGGCACTCGCCGGGCAAGGGCTCGGTGCCTCTGCAGGCGGCTCCGGTGGCGGCCTAAGTGCATCCTCTGTCGGCGGTGTGCCACCAGGGATGTTATATATCCTGCGGAAAACGCCTTGCAACGGTCAAATCGCAATCGAAGTGGACTTGGCTAAAGCGACCAACGATCCGCGAAGCCGACCGCTTGTACAGCCAGGCGACATCTTGATCCTGCAATACAAGTGTGAGGAAGAATTGCTGAACTTTGGGCTCGGTACCTTCTTCACCTACGGAATCCAGCAGTTGTTGCAAAATAACAACTAGCAAGACCGTTCTAGTCAACAAACGAAAACAGCCGGTGCTCTAACGAGTGTCGGCTGTTTTTATATGCGCTCATTCGATGATCGTTCTTTCGAACTACTTCGCCGTCTTTCGGCTGAGGATCCAATCGGCCAGTTTGGGCGAGACGGCATCGATCGCCATAAGAAGACGTGTTTTGCCTGGCATGATGATTTCGATTTGGCGATGCCTGATGCATCGAATGACAGCTTCAGCAACGTCATCTGCTTTGAGCAGTTTGACCTTCGCGCCGCCGCCGGGGCCCGCCGCAGCATCGGGGACGCCGGATCGATCAGTGACGTCGTAACGGTTTCCTGAGGGGCGGCTATCACTGCAGATTGGCCCAGGGCTTACGAGCCCAACATGGACACCATCGGCTTTGCATTCCAATCGCATCTGACGAGTCAGAGCTCGCAGAGCGTGTTTGGCAATCGAATAGCCGCCTAGATAACGTGGGCAAACATGGGCTGCCAGAGTGCCGATGTTGACGATCACGCCTCGGCTTTCCCTGAGGGCAGGCAAGCAAGCTTGACTGCAATTTAGCGTGGAGATCACGTTCGCGTCGATTAGGTCATGAATGGTTGCTGCTTCGAGTGACTCGATTGTGCCACGGTCGCTTCGGCCTACTACGTTGACCAATACGTCCAGTCGATGATGAAACTGCAGATGTGAAGCAACCGCGGCTTGTAAATCTGATTTCGCGATCGCGTCGGCGGCGAAAACATGGATCCGCTTGCTATCCACGCCTCGGGCTATGAGCGACTCTTGTAGCGAATTCAGTCGGTTGACATCTCGCCCTAGAACGGTGACTCCATAGCCGAGGCTAATGAGCCGCTCAACGATTGCACTTCCCAGTCCAGAGGAGCCGCCGCAAACGATTGCGGCGGGTGGATCATTCTTTTGCATCATGCATCAACTTCAAATTGTGAATCGCTAACCCCGGCTTTGGCGAACGAACTTTTAGAATCGATCGCGATGTCCGTAGCGATGGTGGATGTCGTCGCAGTCCGGGCCGCTGATTTCAAGGCACTCGGCGAGTTGACGCAAGTAGGCCACCTCGGCACGGGTGTCCACATCAATGGCCATCAAGGAGATGCTGTAAACTTCGTACTCCATTCCACGCGGTATTTGACGTGCAAAGACATGTACATCGTGCGGCCGTTGGAATTCACGACGTAGGAATGCGACTTCAGCCGGATCGAGTGGATGTAGTTTCTCGATGACAGCATCCTGCTCACGTTGGTCGATTCTGCCATCGGCTTGGGCAGCCATGATCATCGCGGTGACCAAAATTTCCGCCCGTTGGTTGTAGGAAATCCCAGCGTGGTGATTGTGATGATGATGGTCGTGGTTGGGGGGCGGTGCCGGGATGGATCTACCGCCTCCGTTGAGCCAAGGTTCCATTGAATTGGGAAAATGTCCGCCTTGGCGGTGACGCCGCGCCACACTGTCACGGACCATATGTTCGAAAGGAGCGTGATGGGATGGCGGGAAACGCTCTGGTCGGTGATGGTCTGTGCGGTGGCGATCATTCGCCGCACGTGTCACGGAGGCGACTCCGTTTAAAACCTCGTTGAGAATCTGGCCATTGCGAGGCGTGCGGCCCGCTCGATTACCAAGCAATGCCCCAAGTACACGTGCTGCGTCCATCGTCAAACCTTCCTGTTCGGGTACCGAAATGATTCAGTTGCGCGAACAATGGAGCAACCGTTACCGCATGATACCAAGAATCCGATAAAGGCTGATTGCTCAAGATGAACGGCGCGTGCCGGCAGTTGCGGTCAATCGGTTAGCGTCATCGTGGGTCGTAAGTGAATCGGAATGGCTGGCCAAAACCAATGCTACTCAATTCCAACCCCTCGAGCGTTCCACCACCATCGATCGTCCGGGCGTTGTTGCGCAACCTCCGCTAACGATTTCAGCCCAGGATAATTGGGGCTTGACCGGGGAATCATCTTTGCCGGTTCGATCTTAACTCCACCGCTAGCGAGCAAAACTTGATGCCGCTTACGGCCTCGCTTGTAGCGATGAAACACCGCAATCGAATCGACTTGCTTTGGAGCGATCAATTGATTCGCCTGTTCAGCCGCGAAGTACATGACCGCTCGCTGTAGCAATGCATGGTCGTTGCTAGGCGATCGACGCGTCCATAGTTCAGCGAGTGCGGTGGACGTATAAAGCGATTCCAACGCTCCGTAAATCGGGTAGGCACGACGAATGCCCTCCCAGTTCTGGTTGAAATGTTCAACGAAAGCCAATGTTGCGGGATCGATCACAACATTCCCTCGCTCGCCACTTTTTAACGCAAGTTCATTTTGTCCGCTTAGTTGCAACGGTGTTCCCGCTAGCTGAATGACTTGGCTGCTTTCCGCTTCCGCCGATCGCATGTGCAATGCGTGAGAGGTAAACCACAATCGCAGCAACAGGTCAGTCGGTGGCGTCCCATCACCGGTTGCGGCGATTGATTGAAGGTAGTTGCGAACACCGGTAGGCATCGGTTCGTCACCCAAAGCGAGTCGCTTCATATGCCGATCCGCTTCCACCATCAGGTAAGCGACTTCGTGTTCGGCGGAAGTTCCAAACACACGAATGTCTTGTCGGCCGAGTGCTGCTGCCAACTCGTCGGCAGCGGTCACCATCGCGACCTCGCCCGAAACGATTCGTTGTCCCAGTGCGGCAGCGGCTTGCAAGCCTTCCGTGGTCGGGTCGATGGTGCAACCGTACGCTGTGTTGGATCGCGCCGCGGTTAAACCAATCGCCAGTCCCGATAGTCGCATCGTTGGTAAGCCATTGTTGGCATCCACCAACCAACCGTCTACATCTTCGAAGCCGCCCACCGAACCGGCCAAGATCAAATCATCTGGCGTGACAACGACCACCGCAACTTTGGAAAGTCCAGCCATCGCCATCAATGCTTCGTCCTGGTTTAGCGGTTGGCCCGCTAAGGTCACGGCAGCATAGGCTTGCATCATCCGCCGAATCGAAACGCAGCGGATTGGAGCCGGGGATCGCCAATCCAGATCGGCTGGGGTGTTCAGATCGGGGACAGCGATGTTGGCTTCCGAAGAAAGCATTTTCGCGATCGCGCCAGCATGATCATCATCGCTAATCGTCTGATCTCCGGAGTTCATCTCGCGCAGTAATCCGTTTGCGTCGACCAGCACGCCTTGAGGATATGGGGCCATCGTGCCGACACCGCCGAGTGCTTCCCAGGTGTCCGGCTCGACGGTTTGCTGAATGAGAGTCATCAACGAATCGAAATCTGCCATCGATCCTCCGCCAGCACCCGCATTGCCGGCGCTGCTTCCTTCGCCCTGGACACTGAAAGGAGCGGACTCGGGGGTCTGGGCGAATGCGATCGATGGGATCGTCAACGCAATCAAAAGGCCTACCAATAGATGGCCCGCGATTACGAGGCTCACGTTTGTTCGCATGCGAAAGAGTCCGTGCCGTTTCATCGTCAGCCTCGAAAAGAGAAGAGCAAACTCGAGCGTGAAGGTATCAGCAGTTCGCGATAAGACCGGTCAGTCTAACACGTCCCGTTTGATCAAATGGCGAAATGAACCTGATTTCCGCTAGGGAAACCCTCGTAATCAGCTGATTGGGGACCGCTGACATTCCCAAGATGGGTTGTTGATAAGACTTGCCGTGGTTTGCCCCACGCCGACGAGGTGTCATATTGTCGTTTTGAAGCTTCGCCCCCCAAGAGCCCACCGATGATTCGAAAAATCACGCTCGAAAACTTCATGTCTCATGCCAAAACGGAAATCGAGTTGGCTGATGGTTTGACTGTTTTGACGGGGCCTAACAATTGTGGCAAATCCGCGTTGGTGGCAGCACTGCAGACGATTGCGACCAACGGAAACACCACGCATGTGATGCGGCATGGTTCAAAAATGTGCCGGATTACCGTTGAAACCGATGACGACCACACCGTCATTTGGGAACGTAAGAAATCAACGGTGAAGTACAACATCGATGGAGAGGACATCCATCGCATTGGCCAAAAGGTACCGCCGGGATTGCATAACGTCTTGAAGTTAGACCGAGTCAGTGCAGAAGTCGGTGCAAGCAAGAATGAGTACGACATCCATTTTGGCCAACAGAAGACGCCGGTCTTCTTGTTGGACGAAACTGGTAGCCGCGCCGCAGCATTCTTTGCGTCGTCGTCCGATGCATCTCGGTTAATCGAAATGCAAGGGAACCACCGAACGCGAGTCCGAGAATCCAAATCGGAAGCAAAACGGTTGAACGGCGAGCTAGAAAAGACCACCGAGCGGTTACTTAACTATCAGACCGTGGACCAGCTTGCCCTGCAGATCGAGGAAGCGGGTAAGCTGCAGAAGCTGATTTCGGAAAACGAGAAGCGGATCGCTCGCTCGCGTGAATTGCAGAAACAACTTCGGGTCAACCACGATCGAACAGCAACCCTTCGTCGACACATTCAAATTCTGGGACGGCTTGAAGCGAGTTCGGTGACCCCTGGAACTCTGCAATCTGCTTCTACCAAAGCGGAGCGTTTGGGCAGCCTGTTGAAGTCGACGACCACCGCTCGCACGACACGAGACTTTAGCCAGGCGGTTTGTCGCGTCTTGGCAAGTCTGCAAGCACCTTTGGAGCCAAAGCCGACAACGGAGCTGAAAGTCTCGATCGAGCGACTTCGACAAACTCGAGAGCGGCAGCGTTTGTCACGACTTATACAGTCGGCGTGCAGTTCGCTGTTGGCACCACCCGTGATGTTGCCAACGCAGGCATGTCAGCAAGCGGTTGATCGCTTGAGTAAGCAGACGCTGATTCGGCAGAGCGTTCATCAGGTCGTGGGGCAATTGCGAAATTTGACACGCCCACCTAGTCAAACATCCACCGAACGCTTGCAGCAGACCGTCAACTTATTGCGGGCCAAGCAGGGCCAGACCCAACGCTTGCGGAACCTTTATCGGGTCTTCAGTGCCATGCGGCCTATTGGTGATACGGGTGATAAGTCGCCGATTCAAAAGGCGATCACTCGGCTTCAGCCGATGTTGAAGGCCGTTGATCAGGCTCGGGAGATTGCGGCGCAGTCTCGAGAAAGCGTGCTAAAACTGGAGCAGGAAATTAGAGGGTTCGTCGAACAGAACCCGAAGTGCCGAGCTTGCGGCGGCAACATCAACGCCGAAACCTTAATGTCGACGCTCCCGGATATGCACGACCATTCGCATGGCGAAATTGGAACGGGAGCCCAGTCATGAAAGGCTGTTCATCAAACAAAAATGCCAGTCCCCACATTCCTAAAGTCAGCGACATTCTTTTTGACAAAACGGAACTAAACGAAGAAGTCGCCAGTTCGCTCGACCAGGAGACCGCCAAGTTGACCGCGTCGTTGGAACACGAACGAGTGGATTGCGATGGGTTGATGTTCATCGGCGACCCACACCTGGAGGCACGCGTGCCGGGGTTTCGTTGCGATGACTATCCTCAGGTGGCACTGCGAAAGTTCGCTTGGTGCTTAGAATATGCTCGTCAAAAGCGATTGCAGCCAATCCTTCTGGGCGACTTGTTTCATTTGCCGCAAGACAACCCGAACTGGATGATCGCGGAGATCATCGAAACCATTTCACGCTGCTACGGAAAAGCGTTGCCGGCGATCTATGGCAATCACGATGTTCGCGAGAACACACGTAAGCCGAATGATTCGATCAGCATTTTGTTTGCTGCGGGACACTTGCGACTGATCACTCAAGAGCATCCTTGGCTAGGAACGGTGGATGGTCGACGCGTAACCGTTGGAGGAACGGTTTGGGGAGATCGACTGCCGAAGTCCTATTCGCCGAATGACGACGATTCAGCGTCATCGGATTTGGTGGCCTGGATCACTCATCACGACATTTTGATACCGGGCTACGAAGAGTCTGGGCGGATTAAGCCGACGGTGATCTCTGGTGTTGATCTTATCGTCAACGGTCATATACACCGCCGTCTGGATCACGTTGTCAAAACGGATGCTGGCAAGTCCACCGTCTGGGTCACAGCAGGGAATATCACGCGTCGGGCAAGAAGCGATGCGTCACGTTCGCACGTGCCGGCGGTCGTTTGCGTGATTCCTTCGAAACGTTCCGTTGCGGTTGCCGATGAGGTCGTCGCTGACGAATCGATTGAGTCTATCGAGGTGGTGTCTCAAGGAGGAAACGGTTGGAAGGTTTGCTGGGTGCGAGTTCCCCATGAGCCGTTTGATGACGTGTTCCACGATGAAATTCATGGTGAAAATGAAGAGCAAGAAGAATTCGAGTCGGGCTTCGTTGCCGATCTGCGAGAGTTGACCCGGCGTAGGACCGATACGGGTGCTGGGCTTATCGACTACCTCGATCAAAACCTGGATCAGTTTGATGAGGCCGTCGCGGCCGAAATCCGACGTCTCGCTGAGGAAGTCACGAGTACTTAAGGCGAACCCGAGTGATGTCTCTGTTCCCGCTTGCTCGTATGCGTCGTTTAGAAGAACGTCCACAATTGGGAACGGAACAGTGTGCCGCTTTCGCCAGCGACATAGCCGGTTCTTGATTGCTGTGCTGGTGAATCATCAATCGAGGTGACGTCGAAGGTAAATCTTGCGGATCGTTTGTTGAATAGGTGCCAATTGAATCCAGCGGACACTTCATCGCCGGTACCAAAGTCGCCCACGACCTGAGAACCTCTTGCAAAGACTTCCAACTTTTGTGGAATGACAAACATTCCACCTTGGACGAAGAAGCCATGGTCGAATTGCGAGGGCAAATCGGTACCAGTGTTTCCTTCGATATTTCGAAGCCACCGTAAGAACACTTCACTGCTGAAGCTGAGCCCGCGGCGTTTAATTCCCAGGTGAGCAGAGTACAACCAGATGTCGAAAGCATTAACAGTGACTCCCGGTGAAAGTGCATCGGGTTCAACTAAACGTGTGCCATCGCTTAGACGGATGACCGTTTGCTCCGCACCAGATTCAGCATTGCTGCTGCTCTCGTTTCTGGTTTGGGTCAACCCGTGACCGAATCGCAAGGCGAGTGATGGATGGTCTTCAATGTCCGAAAAGCCACGTCCAAAATCTTCCAAAGGCTCCCACCAAGAAAGGGCGGAATAGGCCAACTGCGTGTCGAGTTCCGAAGCCTGTAGCGACAGTGTGTTGTAACCGTTGCCTACTAACGCGTGATAATAGATGTCGTCGGTCAATTGGCCGGTTGCCCACATGCCGGCGGTAATCGACGGGCGAAAGTAGGTCGTCGCCATGGTTCGATCGGCGCCGAGTGTGTAGCGAGACGTTTCGGTCCACTCCCAGGTGCCAGGCAACTTGCCCAGCCCCATATAGATCGAAAGGTGGTCCGACACCCGAAATGAAATCCATCCCAACAACAGTTGGATGGGGTTTGATGTGACCGTGCTGTAGTCGATGTTTGAATAGAAACGCAGGTCTTCGTCGAAGGCATATCCTGAAAACACCAGGCGTCCGCGATTGATGTTGAAGTCGTTCCGATTGTTGATCTCACGCACGTTCCCGGCGGCATCAATCGAGGTGGCTTCATCGCGGCTGAAACCTGTGTAGCGAAATTGGTTGTGCAGCCCAATCGTCAATTCGAACGGCGTCTCTTCTTTGTCATGCGGTCGCCAAGTCCAACCAGAATCGTAGATGCCGTAGTGCGAAGGAGCTTCCAGTTGAGGCACCAACTGACACGGCGGTTCCACTTGTGGTGGCGATGTTTGTGTCGGCAACCATGCGGGTTGCGACTGCATGCTGGCCACGATCGCTTCCAGTTCGTTGATCCGAGCGACGGCGTCGTCGAGACCAAGATCGAGTTCTTCATCGGACGATGTCGTCGGAAGAGTGGATGCCAGCGAGAAGGTTGGGGCCGGTTCAATCGGCAGGTTGCGCTCGTCCGCATCTACTTTAGTGGTGTTTCCCGCCGACATGACGACCAAAGCGACGATTGCAAAATGGCAAACAGATGATGGGTGCGAGCGGGTGCTCATCGAGATGACTTACCGATACAAGGATGCGTTATCCCGGTAATCGGCTAATCAGGAAGGTGCGATCGCATGAATCGCGAAAGATTTGCGGAATAGGTGGACTATGGCGAACAAGCCGTCGTTGCGATGGATCTGTGCCGGCCAACGAATCCAAACGCGAAACAGAACGTTTTCGTTTCCAGGGTCGCGGGCTTCTTATCCGCAGTCTTTGACCCATTGGCGTCCATGCTCGACACACTCGAACTTAAGTTGCTTGAGTTGCTCGATCAGTTTGCTTTCGCTTTGATCGACCGCAGTTTCAACCGTCAGGATTTGTCGATTGGAAAGCGACTGGATTAGCGATGCGATCAGGTACTGCTTTTCGTCGGACAATTCGGAAGCATCTTCGGTCGCTGCATCGCTGCGTATGGGTTCTCCGTAGAAGTCGTTCACAGGAATGAGCCGCAGGGCCAATATGGCTCGCGAGCTTTCCATGACTTGCACTTCGGGGTCGCCCATCCACAAGCCGCAAACGGCCAGCGGTTCTTGCTGGCGGTGATCGGTCAGGATATGTCTTTCGATGTCGAAGTGACTCATGGCCGCGATCGTTCGCGTCTTTTGCGGAAGAACCGGCAAGTGGTCCAAACGAGTAGATCGGCGGAATTGCAGGAATGCTCGATTCACCGGTGGACGATAAGTCGATGTGTGTGCCACCAAACGCTCGATACTGCGATCCACGTGATAGCCGTTTCGCGACAACAGGGAACCCGTCCGCGCGTCGGCAACGGGCACACCGATTCCATAGCCAATCGGAGCTAATCCGGCGTAGCCATTTTTGTCATCGCGAACCGAGCCCACGCGAATAAGTTGGACGCCGTCGGCTCGCAATTTTTCCTCAATCGCCTGCAGCAATTGGTCACAAATCGCTAACCCCGGATCATCCGCAAAGCAAAGTCCAGCGATGGTGGCGACGCGGACCTCTTCATCATCGATGATTTCAGTGTCGATGAACCATTGGCCCCAGGCGATGACTTGGTCGTCGGCTAAGCCCACCATCAGAGATTGCGGGTCAAAAAATTGCCGCGACATGATCGCTCGTTCCAGTATCGAAACGCTGACAGGCGGCGTTTGTTTGGCGGCTTGCCAGTGTCGCATCCACACTTCGAATACGCCCGGCAGGTCCGAGTTCTGGAAGGTGCGAATAATTGCCATCAACAATCTCGAAGCGGGAAGGTAATCGGGTCAATCCCCAAAGATACCGGATCGACGCGATGCCATCGACGCCCCCCGATACGAAATGCCGGGGCAAGCGGGTTGGCGGGTTAAGCTGCTGGGGGCGTTTCACCACGGAGGTCCTTCGTCGCCTCGATCGACCACAGCCGGCATTCGAAAATCTCACCACGCTTCGCAAAACCAGACGTGGATAACGCGACAGGCACACTCCGTCGTGCCGTCCGCTTGTTGCCGGTTCCGTCGGTGACAGAAAACGGCTGGCGGACGGCACAAAGGAGCGTGCCTGTGAGTTGTACTTGAAGCGTTTTGTTACGCGGCTTTCAGAGGTCGATGTTGGCCGGCGTAGCCGATCCATTCGGTGACTTCTTCCAAATCGGGCAATTTTCCGCCCCGAGTGATTCGCTTGCCTTCGGCCGAATTGGCGACTTCATCAACCTTGGCGAACAAACTGACGGGGTCAGACACTGCCAATTCCTCGGGAGTCGTCACTTCAACGGCAACCATGAATTGAGCGTCATGGCCGCGAATCATCGGTACTCGGCAAACCAAGGTGGCTTGTTGTTGCCATTGCAAAATGATCTCGGCATCGATGCGGCGATGGTTCAATTGTTCAGCGATGGTTTCGGCATCGGTTTGCAAAAGATCGTCGACTGTGTAGATCCCAATCTTGTTCAATCGCTCGGCCATGCGAGGTCCGATCGATGGTGCGTCAACAACATCGCTGGAGCGTTCCAGATAGAAACGCAATTCGGTTTCACTTGTTGATGCAGCACTCCGCGAGGACGACTGAGTTGCTGAATGAGAATCCGACGAACGGGACGATCGCTCGTGTTCCCGGTTCGATCGATCGCGATCATAGTCGCGTTCGCTGCGTTGGCCGGTTCCATATCCGTTGCCATTTGCATGGCCGTTGGATGAACCTTCGCGTGAGCTTTCGTAGCGAATGGTATCGCGATCCGAATCGCTGCGACGTGATTGGCGGTCGTAATCGGCCGAACGGTTGCTGCGTGATGAGCTACGGTTTCCGGATGATCGTTCGCTGCGAGCGGATCGTGTTGATTCGCCGGAACGATTTGAGCTGCCATTGGTGTTGGCGCGGCTCGTGCCGTTGGAGCGGCTCGACGAGCTGCGTCGGCTCGAGTCGTTAGAGCGATCTGAATCGCTTGATCGGTTCGAGCGGCGGGTTCGTGAATCCGATGACAGCGAGGATCTTAACCCAGACACACTGCGGCGAGTTGAATCGCTGCGACGAGCCTTGCCTTCGTCGTGGCTGGCCCGGCCGTTGATTCGGCTGTCGCCCCGAGCGGTGCGTTGGCTGCTGTCGTAATCGCGAGTCAGTTCATCCAATTCGTCAACGATTCGGTCAGCACGTCGTTCGACTTCGACTTCATAACGTTCTTGATCGAAATCGTCATCAGTCAGATAGACTTCATCTCGGTCGCGATCTTCTCGAAATACGCGAGTCGCAACGGGGCGTCCGTCGACGGTTCGCGTTCGCTTGACGGTGTGGACGCTGTGGTTTGCCGAGGCAATCCAGCTCGTGATTCGTGACAGCTCGTAGCTGGTACCGGACAACAGAATTCGCTGTCCGCGTTCGGTCGCAAGGAACGTTTTGACTCTTTCGAGCAAGTCGGTTGGATGGATGCCAGCCAGTTGTGCAGGGTCATTGATGCCACATCCGACCAAAACGCGAGCATCGAAGCCACGCAGTTGAGGCACGCGGCACATCAGCCGGCATTCAGCTTGCCAGCGACGAACTGTTTTGGCATCGACGCCCGCCAGTCCGAGTGTGTCGGCCAGGCGGTTGCTGTCTTGGTTCATCAAGTGCGTGATGTGCGAAATGCCAATTCGTCGCAAACGTTGAGCAGCGACGGCGTCGATCGACGGTGCTGTGTCGATGGGGCTATCCACCGTCAGGAAGAACGGCACATCAGCCAAGTCGGTGGCGGCCGAGTTGGAATGTCGTGCGATCAAGCTGTCGGATACCATGCCGTGTTGCGACCCGTCACGCTGATCAACGACGACATCACGACTTAAACGGTCACGATCGGTGAGGTCGCGTGGTTGGGTGTCGAATGGCTGTGTCGAGCTCTGGCTGGCGTAGTAGTATCCGTCGCGGTACGTCGCGCCGGCTGCCGGATGATCGGTCGCGACGGCCGGATGAGTATCCGCCGCGTAGTGTCGCTCGTTCGAGTGAGTTGGATGATCGCCGAAGCTTGCGTGAGCTGGATAGCGATGGGGAGCGTGGTCTTCCCGCAGTCCAGCCGTTTCGATCCAAGCGTGGTCGAAGGCACGGTTCACGCGACTATCAAACTCATGATTGATCGGGTCGATTGAATCCGCGATGGGCAGACCATCGGCGTTGATTCCATGTGGACCGACATAGCGGTCGTGACGACGGCCACCTCGCCATAGCGGACGGCTGGGGTGCACGATGCGGCTGGTGTGCAGTTCGAACGAACGGGCACCGGATCGCTTCAACCCGTGTGCCAACGGCGAATGATCGGTCATCACCAACAGTTGGCGACCGGCGGCCGCGTAGTCCGAAAGCGCCGACGCGATCGCGTCACTGGTGACTCCCTCACGGGTCCAGTGCCGATACGAGTCGACGCTAGTGTATTGATTGTGATCAGTGCTGGTTTGATAAGCAGCGAACATTTCACGATGAGTTTCCATCACCAACGGAATGGCGCGGCCCATCCGGCCCAGTAATTCACCGGCGGCCATGCGAACGGCCAAGCAAGCCAACGCTCGCGTGGTCGCGGGGATGGTTTGTTCGTCAACTTCGTCGATCGTGACATGGATGCGGCGATCGACCGCGTGGCGTCCTTTTTCGTGGATGCCAGCGTAGTCGGCCGCGTTGGGGCTGGTTGCGAGATGTGTGTAGGCGTCCGTAACGACGGGGGTGGTCGTCCAGCGAATCACCCGATGGCGTCCGCCTGACAAACGAACCATCCACCGGCTAGCCAGTTCCGACAATGAGGATTCGCGGCGAGCGACGGGGCGATCTCGTTCCAGGCGAGCGATCAGTTCGTCGCGACGTTGACGCAAACGAGCAGTGTGGCTGTGGTGAAGCGAGGTGTATTCGTGGGACGTTGCCGATCGAGTCGAGCGGCACGCTGCGATTTCAGCGTCGAGTGCACGGATCCGAGCATCGCATGCGGCAAGTTCACGATCGATTGCCAACAGCGAGCTGGCGATGTTGGAATCGGTTTCGTAGCGATCCAGGCCAACGGAGTAGATCGGGTCGACAATGGGTAGCGAGCGATAGCTGCGACGCAGGTGAGCGGATTCGTCCAGTACGCGACGAAGTTCGTTTTCGATCCCGGCGAGTTCTTCCGAAGCGGCCCGGCGTTCAGCCAACCAATCCGGATGGTATCCGGTGGTGGGTGCCACGCGACGGCCCCAGTCGGCGTGGGTGTGCGCCAATGTTTCAACGATACGGGTTCGCGAAGCGAGAAGCTGGTCCAACGTCGCGGTCAGCTCTTGCGAAATGCGATCCATATGCGTGGTCGTCAAATAATCGCGATGACGAATTTGATCGCGTACACGGCGAAGCGATTCGTGCATCACTGAAACACGTTCGTCGCGAGCGATCCAGGTGTCCGTTGGCCATTCGCCGGTGACGGTCCCCGATACATCGAAACGTGATAGCAACCAATCCAGATGACGCTGCGTGGCATCGATTCGCACGGCCAAGTCATCTACCGGGTGCAGTGGTTGGTATGCGTTGGTGTAGAAGTCGGCCCAGGGGCGATCACTGCGATAGTGGTCCATGGCGCGAACGAAGTGATCGTAGCGACGGCCTTGCATCCAGTCGCTATCGAGCCATTGATCGTCACGAAAATTAGCGTAAGGCGATGCCGCGTTGTAGCGATGCGACGAAGTCAGTAGTTCGCGGATGCTACGCACGTCAGCCAAGACGCGTCGTAAGGAAACGATCTCGCGGTCAGCCCGAGCAATTTGTCCATTAAGCGAATCGACCGATGCGGTCTGCCAAGCTGGTGGCAGGTGATACGGTGTGGCACCGGCTGAGTATGGCAATGCGGTTTCGTAGCGGCGAGCGTCTTGGCGAGTGGATTGAGCATCCAGCTCGGCAATCCAACGCTGCAGCGATGCGGCACGGGTACGAAGCGAATCGGCACGGTCGTGCAGTTGGCGAAGTCGTGCATCGTCGACGCCATGGTAAGCGGCGTCGTATGCATAGCGGCTAACGGCCGGCTGTTCAGTACGGTACAAGTCGGTGCGATAGGTTGCTGCCGAAACGCGGCGTAGTTCTTCGCGGCGGGCGAGAAGTGATCCGCGATTGCTGATCAACGCGGCGCGTTCGTGTTCCAGGCTGCGAGTGTCGACTGCCGGTGGGACAGGCGGAAGGTTTTCTAACTTGGCAAGTTCGGCTTCGACATCCGCCAGTTCGCCACGCCAGTCGCGACGGCGACGGTTGTCTTCGCGGTCCGAGGGTAGGGATTCGTCGAGCGAGAAACCGGCGGTTTCATTTTCGAAAGGCAGACGGGCCAGATCTTCGCGGTCCAGTCCGGCGGAGACGCATGAAGCGACCACGCGAGATACGCTGCTGGCGGTGGTGTCGATCATCACGCCATCGACGATCGATTCGGGGATACGAACACCTTGAAGTGTGCGGGATGCTAGCGATGAACGAACGCTGGCGGCGGTATTGGCGGCCGTTTCAGCAGGATCAAACCAACCGTCGGCATAGCCGTCCCAAAGACCGGCCGTTTCGCTGCGAGCTTCGAACTCGACGGTGCGGCGTCCACCGGGCGAACCATCTTGTTCGCGGCGGCAGTGGATCCAGCCATTGGAATTGACCCAGACAATTCGTCCGGATGAGCTACTGAGCATGCCGCGGGGGTATTCGCGGTCGATCAAGGAATCGCGAATGAATCGGCAGATCGCCGTTTTTCCTGAGCCGGCGGGGCCCAATACCACATTCAGATGATGTGAAAGCGGGCCGATTTCGACCCGACTGAGCGGTCCGTGATTATCGATTTCGATACGATCTAACAACATCGAAGGCTCCTTCCTTGTGCTCTTTCGTGGCCAATGGTTCATTGACCGGAGGTTTCGTTCGCTATGGCGGGGAAGCCAAAACGAACGTGGGTCGACCGATATCTAGCGAAGGAATTGGACGATCCTGTCCAAAGCGGGACCCTTCACCGCGGTCCGGGAAGTCGGACTTTAATCGAAATGCCAATTTTGTCGAAAGACCGAAATCGTGAAACTCGCCTAGTGAGCAAAAATTCACTCAAAAATCGATAGCTGGTTTAGGAGGTCTACGCAGTTTTGCAGGACTAGGAAGCGTGCTTGCGAAAAATTCCGGGCGAAGGAGCCGTTCAATGAGCTGTCGAGCATTCTGCCTGCAAAAGAATCCAGGGAGGTGATTGGCAGTGGATGCTTACAGGACGGAGCGCACAGTGGTGCGACTTCAATGCAACAAACCTATTCAGTATTCCCGACGGGGACTTGGGAATTAGCAGACGCTAGCGACTTGTCTCTTCGAGCATGAAGCTAGTTGCTCAGGCAATTGCACCAATTCGCCAGCGAGCGTGGCGAGGTCATCGCCGAACATTTCGATCGCCTGCGCCACTTCGGTTTCCACCGAATCCAGCCCGTGACGGACGGCAATGATGCTGATCGCGATCGAAAGAAACGTATCGATGTCGACTGACTTTTGCCAATGATAGCCATGGGTTTTCACAAAGTCGTCGTATTGCCCGATCGCGCGAAGGTGCCGCACATCTTCCTGATGGACGCTTCTCGTGAGCGTGCGACCGTGCACAACGCGACGGAAAATTCCATAGCGACGTGGCAGATACATCTTCTTTTCGTGCTGATGCGAGAACCATTTGGCGAAATCTGTATCGCTGTGGTAGCTCCAGAAGCACGCGGCGATCGGAGTGCTCCACGCCAAGTGATCCATGCCGATGTCGCGGCAAAGCTGGTAAAGCAAGTTGACGGGCTCAGCGTGTTGGGTGGCGATATCTCGAGCTTGTGCGACTCGTTTAAGGAAGAAATCGGCGCGGTCGCCAAACCGCAATAGTTTCGTCGCGACGCCTAATTCCTCGACCAGACGATTCATGTTGTCAGGGTCAGCGGATAGAAAAACCTGACGCAAACGCAGTGCGACCAACACGGCGGATAATCTCGCCTCGATACTTGCGTGAGTGACCCGGGCAACGCGATCAACGTTTTCGACGAGTCCTTGAAAATCATTCAGGTAATACGCGGCAGCAGCCGTTACCTTCATCGCCGCGCCGTCCGCAACACCGTCAGTCGCCTCGTACAGAGGGTCGTTGCTTTTGATTAACTTGGATACCTGACCTTGGTAAGCGGGGTGATTGCCGCCGGCAGGCAGTTCTTCGCCGTGGAAGTGATAACCCGGTCGCGTGCGATATCGGGCAACAAGATCAGCATGGTCAAACCCGCCGCACGTTGTAAGCGACTTGGCAATCAAAAGCGTTTGAACATAGTCATCCGCATCATTGCTATCCGCATATTTCCAAGCCACCCACGATACAGCGGCTAACCCGCGGTAAACTCTCTCGACCAAGTCGGAACGCTTGGGCTGTCGCGTCGAGTCATGCATGATTTGATGGAGTGGGCTGTTCAGGGGATGGTTGATCGCAAAGGCGCCTTCGTCGTTAACTAGCACGCGAGGGCTTGAGACTCCGTCCAAAATGGCGTCGAAAGAAACACCCAGACTGGCCAGTGCTTGTTCCGTCTTTTCAACGGTCAGATTTGCCGGTTCGTTTTGCGAACGCCGGCGGGCCGTCAGGAAGATGACGTTATGCCCCTGTGACTTCAGCCCGTTGACGTAATCGATCGCACCTTCGATTGGTTCCATCGTTCCATAGCGGAAGAAGACGCCGTCGAAATCAAGCAGGTACGTTGCCATAGGTAGGCCGTCAGGAGCACGTGAACATCCGAGTCGAGCACGCAATCGAAGTCCTGGGCTGCGTGAAGGCATCCTACCGAGGTCCAGGGATAGGGTAAACACCGCGTCTTTCAACTTGTTTGACGCCAGATCACTCAAACGGCGTAGCGATTCGCGTGCTTCGGTTGGCTCAGAGCAGCGGCTCATTGAGAAGATGGATCTTGGTGTTATGCGTCAGAGTTCTTCGTCAATCGTTTCGTCGTTCGCGCGAGTTCCGAAGGCTCCCCATAAGCCATAAGGGCTGGACGATTGAGGTGCACGAGGTCCTGTTCCTGTGGCGAGCACGGTACCGGAATTGAGGTTGCCCGTATCGATTGATTCCGTAATAAACTTCACGGCACCGTCGCCCATTAAGACGTGCACGCCTCCTTGATGGCGACTGGAAGGCGGCAGATACCCGGTCCCAGAATCGCCGCCGGCAAGACAGGCTTCTGCGTTGGGCGGCAAGATCGTATTCATCCCTGTGTACAACGCCGCTCCGTCTGCCCACCGGAAACCGCGACGTTGATTGCTGCTACCAATCCCCGATGGGGCACCTACCTGCTTCGCCGGGATCCAAAACATCGGACGCTCGGTCGATATTTGATCTCGACAAAGCTTAGGCTGCTCGTGGATTGTTGACCACGCGTTTAGCAGTGAAGCACTGGTGCGTTTATCGCGGTCGCCTAAGTCTGTGCAAATTTCACCAGCCATAATCGTATTGGACAGCCCGTCGAGTACGTCCCGGAAATGCATCACCGATCGAGGCACAAAGATTCCACGCCCAGAAGCTTTCACCTGCGCCGACCGATCGTCTAACCAAGCTGAAGATTCATCGTCCCACCGAGTTGCCCCGGTGTTCAGCCAGTGGGTTGCATCGCCCAAGCACGCGACATAGTTCGTCCGTCCATGGGCAGGCAAACCAATGCCGGGATCGGATGGACAGCGAAAGACCGGCAATTCGGTTTGCCAAGGATCGAACTGCCGTGTCCATGGTGCCGGCCCCATCGGTGCGAATGGCATTGGATCTTTAGAGTTGGCCTGTCCTGTGGAAATATGTTCCCAGATCGCCTGTTGTTCCACAAACGGCATCACGCCGACCAGGAAGCTCAAGCGAAACCGGTTGTTACCCGGTACCGACGTCCCACCCCAATCCGAGTTCGGATCGTGGGTGCCGCCCATCTGCATCGGCAACTGCTTGTATGCGGAATGGTAATTGTGCAGTCCCAGTCCGATCTGTTTGAAGTTGTTCGAACAACTCATGCGACGTGCCGCCTCCTTGGCTCCCCGAGTCGCCGGCAATAGCAAGCCGACTAAGACTCCGATGATGGCGATCACAATGAGTAGCTCGAGTAGCGTGAATGCGACCCGCGATGTCTTGTTGCTCATCGTATTTCTCGGTTGAATCGAAAAGATGATCGTCAAATCTCATTTAACAAAAACGAATCATTTAAGCTGGCTCGCTGACGATTCAAACGGACGCTCATTCCGGTTGGCCGGCGGATAACTCACGCATCTCTTGGTCGTAATTTTCATAGTCGGCTGGCGTCGAGAATTCTGCATCTGATCCCGGTACCCTTAACAGAGGCTCACCGTTGCAGCCTGCAAAAACAACAGCCAAACAAAACGCTGCTCCGCTCCATAAGATTCGTAATCGTTTCATCGAAGCTACCTATGTGTGCAGGAACGGACCGCGTCGTTTCCATTTATGATTGTCGCCGTTCGGGTTGCGCGAAGCAAGTTTCGTAGATCAATAGTGGGATTAACCAGCTAACCCAGGAATTCAATCGATAGGAAAGCTCCGATTCCAGTTCGGTCACAATGGCCGCACCGGCGAGTAGACGCAGTAGCAGCGGTGAAGCGAGCAGCACAAAGCATCGTATTGCCCAGCGGCGATGGGCAATCAGGTTTCCCGTTCTTGCTCGCCAAACGGCCATGCCCAGACACACGACCGTGGCAATGTTCAGCAACGCAAATCCTGATCCTGAAATGGGGCCCCCGTACGCGTCTTTCGCCATCACCATCCCGCTAGGAAATACGACCAACAAGATCAAGAAGAATTGCAGTCGACCCGTCCAGCGATGAAGCTTGCGAAGCTTTGCACGAGGTCCGCTAGCGATCAGAAACGTTGCCAGGATTAAGGCGACCGGACTCGACAGAATGTGAACGTAAAACGCTTGGCGGTAGCTGCCTGAAAAAGAATGCCTGCGGCCGCTAAGGAAATTGGATTCAAAGTCAGCCGGAAAGTACCGTCGGTATTCCCAAAGGATCGAAAGAAATACTTTCGCGAACACAATCACGATCGCCCAAAACAGCAAGCGGTACATCCCATCACGTCGGCGACTTTTGCGATCGTCAATTGCGTCACCGGCGATTGCATCACTGGTGATTGTGTCACTCGCGATTGTGGATGCCGCGGCGGGAGTGGGCATTGCGGATAGGCTTTATTGCGTTTGGATTCAATCTGGCCCCGCATCGCACTCGCCGTTGGATCAGCGGCGAGCCAAGCGTTGTTCACGCATCGCGGTGTGCAATCCCCATTCTAGCGAGTTGACGTCAGCACGTTGGCTGCGGTTATCGCAGTTCGATCGCAAGACGCTCGACGTCGGTTCTCAATCCACGCATGTAACGTCGCCATTCGAGTTCGAGTGTCGTTCGGTCGCCGAAACATTCGTCAAACAGTTCAATCAATTCGTCACCGCGAGCTTTCCAGGCTTCCACAGTCAAATCGCCTTCCTGTTTTTCAAGCTTTCCGAGCTTTTTGTAGAACAGCATCAACGAATCAAATCGCTGGTCGAATAGGAAGTGTGTTAACGCCCATGCTTGGCCATACGCCGGTTGTTGGTCGCCCAACGCCGCTTCCAACACGAACCCAAAATCCGAAACGATAAACTCCAGGCTGCCCCGAACCGGATCGCCCTCCAAGACTCGGTAATAGTCGATGCGACTTTGGTCGACCGCACCCACTCCGCTCCATTTGGCAAGCTTCGCTGATTCAAAATACGACGCCATGCCTTCGTGAACCCAGCGTACGAAAGCACCGTCGCGTGGGAAGACGCCTGTGTTGGCGGTCAGGTGATGAATGGCCTCGTGTGATACCGTTGACACGTCTTCGCTTTCGCGGGTGATGTCGATAAGCATTTCGATGGTTTTGGCAAACCGGATCAAGTCACCGGCTCCCGCCATCCGAGTTCGTTTGGCTGTCTCGCGGGCCTGCACAAGTTGTCGGTCGAGTTCCATCAGTGTCTTGAAATGCTCAGAGGTCCCCGAGTCATAGAACATCGAAATGTTCTCTTTGGGGAGATAGAAGCCAGCGGTTTGCTTCAGGCTGTTACCGAGCCGACGCTCCATTTGCAGGAAGTCGCCGTGATTGCTGAAGAGAACCACTTCCAGTCTCTTTTGGGGCGGTCGCAAGAAAACGCCCCGGAACGCGAAGGTAAGGAAGTAGGACTCATAAACCGTCTCTAACAAATCGAGTCGCATCTCGGCTCGCGTTTTCCGAGTCACCGTATCCTTTTCCTGCTCTTTATCGTGCAGTAACAGGAAGTGCTTCGACCGTGTTACCTCCATGCTTCGACCGCCGACGAATTCGCGAGCGTGTGCTTCGACCTGAGAATCAGTCGGAACGGACGAATTGATGTAGCGCATCAATCCGGCCAATTTACGAAGGTGCTTATGCGATGAATCGATCTTCCATGCTGTGCTAAGCAACGACTTGCATTCCTCGAGCATCCCGTTCTTAAGACACCACTGCGACAACTCGAGAACTTCATCGACATCTTTCGAGATTCGGACGTCGCGAAGCCGGCGCGAGTAAATCGTTTTCGCCGATGGGCTCTCAATGACTTTAATGTCACGAGAATTGAAGTGCAGTGATCCACGCGGATGGCGATGCGTGGCGGTGCCCCCTGCATGGTGAGTCAGGGAGCCTTCCAACAGCAGTTGAAGCTCGGTTCCTGGCAGTTTGTACAGAGTGTAGTCCGCCATTGCAGGCTGGATCAACGCAGCGAACGAAGCGACGGCGGCAGTCGCGAAAAGAAGGAAAGAGGATACCCGAGCCATATCTTGGAGTTCCTATGCGAAGTCGCGCGGTCGTTGTTCTCAATGCCTTAGTGGATGTGGGTGTTCCCGTAATCTGATGTTTGAGGCATCGTGAGTGCAATTATGGGTAGTGTGTGACTCGGGTTCAACCTCTTTGGGGGGCAAAAGTACACCAAAGGACCAAATTCGTTTCCCCGATAGGTGGGGTATTGAGAATAAGGTGTAGTTGCGTGGCCGTCTTGCGCCCCCAGGCTCTACTTTTCCGGCGAAGACGAGGGTTCACCCAGATGGGGAAAGGGCAGAGGGTTTTCCGAGCGAACCATACCGATCTTGTAGCGGACTGAGGCCCTCAGTCCGCAGTTTCAATACCCTGACAACGCCTGCTAGACGAGGTTGCTACGGGTAGAGGGAATCTTCAGGGGACGGGTTCAACCTAGCAGGCCAATGTCGCGTAAGACCTGTGCTACACGCTCACGCTCGGGTGCCAAGAAGGGGTTGAATGGATAGGCAGGAAGGTCGTTGCAGATCCCCAATAGCGACGCGGCTGATTTGGTTGCCTTGATATGTCGCGATGCATACTTGCCAATCTCGTAGATCTCTTGAAACTTCAAGATCTTTGATTGTGCTGCATTCACTCGGACTTCATCGTCCTCGCAAAGTGCTCGGTGGCATTCGACAAAAAGTTGCGGTGCGATGTTGGCACCACCATTAACGCCGCCGTCGCCACCAAGGTGATGTGCTTCGGCAAGTTTCGCTTCCGGGCCCACTAGGATTGACCAGTCGGGGCGATCCGACTTGAGGCTGCAGAGCTGAGAAAAATATTCCATGTCGCCGCTGCTGTCTTTGACTCCGGCGATCCCTTCGATATCAGATAGTTTTCGCAGCGACGAAATCTCGTACCAGACCTTTGTCAGTTGCGGCATGTTGTACAGCATCACTGGCAGCGTAACTTCAGCCACCAAATTCCGCACGTACGAAATCAGTTCAGTTTGTCCGGCAGGAAAATAGTACGGCGTGGTAAGCACCAGAGTATCTGCACCACAATCCGCTGCGTGTTGAGCGAGTTTGACTGACTCTGTGAACGCGGTGTCGGTGATTCCGACCAGTACGGGGACGCGTCCGTTAACAATTCCGATCGATTCCTGGATCATCTCGCGACGCAGGCGATAGCTAAGGCTCGGTGCTTCGCCGGTCGTTCCCAAAATGAAAAGTCCTGAGACGCCACCGTCCAAGACATGATTGATCAGGCGGGGCAATCCTTCGCGGTCCAGTTCATCGCGATCAGCCAGTGGTGTAATTAACGGTGGAACGATTCCACGCAACAATTGAGTTGAGTTCGGCGTCATCGTTTTCATTGGAGCTTGGCTGTCGGTAGGTTCATTCAGTGGCCCTGTTGTGGGCATTGCGTGCGGGTTTATCCGGGGGCATTTGCCGGCTCGATTTCCAGTGTCGATGCCTTGCCGTTTCAAGTAATCACCACGGTCGGCATCAGTTTAGGCAATAGACGACAGTGTCAGAACTCGGTTTCCGACATCCGAGGCAGGTTTTCTTGCCAGCACTCAATCGTTTTCAGATGCATATCCGATGCACATTATGTGCGATCGGAGGTCGCGGTCAGCTAGAATGTGGTCACTCAGTAGTGGTCGGTCGGCAATGTTTGACCGGTTTGGCAAGAGCGGATGTGCGATTTCTGAGACTGGCTGCGTGGCCGTGTCGCTATGCCCTTTGCTCCGCTTCGGATTACGTAGTGATTGACTTCGGTTTTTGAGCAGTGCGTTTTTTCAGGCGAAGGTTTCCGTCTGTTAAGTGCTTCTCTGGATCCAGTTTCGTTGATACCGTAACCGATCCTCAAGTGCACTCATTTGGATAGAATTCGGGGCTATGGACCAACCACGACAGATTCATTCCGATCCGATAACCGATCCGCAGCGACTGGCTAGCTTGCGTGCCACGAAGCTGCTTGACAGTGCACCAGACATCTCGTTTGATCGACTCACCGGACTTGCGACCACCCTGCTAAAATGCCCAGCGTCGGTAGTGACGCTGGTTGATGAGCATCGCCAATTCTTCAAGAGCTGTGTAGGGCTGCCCGAACCGTGGGCAACGCGGCGAGAATCGCCTCTTAGCTATTCCTTTTGCCGGCAGGCCGTCCTGTGTGATGCTCCGTTGATCGTTAGTGACTCGCACACCGACGATCGTGTCAGCGACAATCCGGCGGTGAAGGAACTTGGGGTCCGCGCTTACGCGGGGATACCGATACGTACACGCTCCGGAGCGGTGCTCGGTTCGTTTTGCGTTTTTGACGGTGTACCGCGTGACTGGACTGAAACGGAGCTTCAGATACTGCATGATTTGGCTGCATCCGTCGAATCCGAGATCGAGTTGGTGACGCTTGCCAATCGTGAGCGAGAACAGCACCACATGTTGAAGGTGATCATCGAGCAATCACCGCTGGCGATCAGTGTCATTGACGAGCAAGCACAGGTCTATCTGTGGAACAACGCAGCCGAAAAAATGTTTGGCTACGAAGCGTCTGAAGTGATCGGCAAACCGTTACCAATCGTTCCGCCAGACATGGAAGAAGAATGTCGTTCGGTGCAAGAACAATTAGCTGAAGGTAAGACGTTTCAGGGCATCTCCACCTATCGTCGGCACCGCGACCAATCGCATGTGCCGGTGAAAATTGCTGCCGCACCGCTTCAGGAATACGGTGGCGAAACGGGGCGTAGTCTTCTGATCTTTGACGATATTAGTGAGCAAGTTCAAGCGGATCATCAGCGGGAAAAACTCGTTCAGCAGTTGCGAGAAGAAAGTTCGTTGACGAGAGCGTTGCTTGATCAATTACCAGCGGGCGTCATTGTCACGGAAGTGCCCAGCGGGCGAGTGTTGTCCGTCAACGAGCGTGCCCTTGAAATTGTCGGTAAGAAACTTCCGGATAGTATCGATCCCAACGTGCTGACAAGCTTCATTGGATATCATTCAGACGGTCGACAATACGAGTCCGATGAATGGCCGCTCGCACGCACCATCCTCCATGGTGAAGCCACCTCAAACGAAGATATCCTTTTCGAAACCGAACAAGGCACGATCCGTAGATTGCTGGTGAGTTCCAAACGCGTTGACTTGGGCGACGGGAATCAGGCCAGGGCTATCACCACATTCACCGATGTGACCGAGCTGAAAGAGCTTGAAGCCGCTCGATATCGAAGTGAGGAACAAGCAAAGCAGATCCTTGCCAGCAGCCAAGACTGCATCAAGATTCTCGACTTGGATGGGCATCTCCTTTCGATGAACGTTGGCGGAAGGAAATTGTTAGAGATCGATGACATCGAAATGGTGCTTGGGAAACAATGGATTGATTTTTGGCAGGGCGCCGACCGGCAATCTGCCGCCGACGCGGTAGCTGCTGCACGGGCTGGTCGGGCGGGACGGTTTCGGGGTGTCTGTTCGACTTATCAATCGAAGCTTCGAAAGTGGTGGGATGTCATCGTCACGCCAATCGCGGGTGAAGACGGAAGCCCAGAACAGTTGCTGTCGATTTCTCGCGACGTTACCGAATCGGTGCTTGCCGAAGAGGAACGCGAAGCCCTCATCAAACGCGAGGTTCAAGCTCGCAAGGATGCTGAAGTTGCTAAGGAGAAGTACCGGAACTTGGTCGATGGGTTAGACGCGATTGTCTGGGAAGCCGACGCAAACACCTGGGAGTTCACATTCGTCAGCGAACGTGCCCAAGAAATTCTTGGTTACCCCATCGATCAATGGCTTTCGGACAGTTCGTTTTGGCCAAGCATCATCCACCCCGATGACCGCGAATCCTCCGTCTCGCTGTGTCGCAGCGCGTGTAGGGAATGCCGTGATCACGATTTCGAATACCGTGCTGTGACACGGGATGGTCGTTCGGTTTGGCTGCGAGACATCGTGTATGTAGTTTCAGACGAAGCAGGTAGACCCAACCATCTTCGCGGAATCATGGTGGACATCACGGCCAAGAAAGAACTCGAGCGGGAGTTGCGAGAACGAGCCGACCAATTGAGCGAAATGGATGCTCGCAAAAATGAGTTCCTTGCAGTCCTAGCACACGAGTTAAGAAACCCGCTGGCCCCTATCGGAAACGCCGCCGAGTTGCTGAAATTCTGCAGCGATGATCCCAAGCAGATTCTGGAAATCAGCGAGATTCTTCAGGGTCAGGTTTCTCAACTCATCCGGCTGATCGACGATCTAATGGATATCTCTCGGATCACCCGGGGGAAGATCAAGTTGCAACGCGAACCGGTTTCCCTTGGCGATGTTCTCGATACCGCGCTGACTTCGGTTCGCCCGTCATGCACGAACCAGCAACATACTTTGAAGTCCAGCATTGATACGGCCCATTCGTTGACCGTGGTAGGCGATCGGGTTCGACTAGCCCAAGTTTTTACCAATATTCTGAACAACGCATGCAAGTACACGCCGACCGGCGGCACGATTGAGTTGTCCTGTGATGCCATCAATGATGCGGTGGAAATTTCGATCCAAGACAATGGAATCGGCATTTCATCAGAAGATGCCGCTGGCATTTTTGAAATGTTTACGCAGGTTGAGAGCTCGGTGACTCGCAGTCAGGGAGGTCTCGGGATAGGTCTGACACTTGTCAAGCAATTAGTTGAAATGCATCAGGGCACCGTCGAGTTGGATCAAACGCGACAGGAACCCGGCAGTCGATTCGTGGTGCGGCTACCCCTGGTCGAGGTCGATGAGCCGAAATCGGGCGTCGAGGAACCATCGTCTTCACAGGAGGCCTTAAGGGTTGTCGTGATCGATGACCTTCCTGCGGTTGCAATCTTGTTGGTCAAGCTGATCGAGGCATTGGGACATACCGCGCATGTTGCGTACAGTGCAAACGACGGAATCGAACTGGTTCGCCAGCAGAAGCCGGATATTGTTTTCTCCGATATCTGTATGCCTGATAAATCGGGCTACGAGGTTGCACAGACGCTGCGGTCGCTTCCTGAGCTAGGTGACCTGAAAATGATCGCGATGACTGGCAACGGGCAGCCTGAAGATATCCAGCAAGCTCGTGAGGCCGGCTTCGATCAGCATCTGGTTAAACCCGCAAGCGTCGTGGTGCTACGACAAGTTTTCGACAGTATTATCGCTGAGCGTGCTAAACAACGCGCCATCAGTTCTCACTAGAGAACTCGCCCTTTGAGCGTCGAGTCTAGGATTGTAACCCTGGGGCGTAGCCCGCTCCGATCGGAAGTAGTCTGGCAAATTGGACGTCAAGCCGCTCTGAAGCGATAGCGTTTTATTAGCACGATCGTCACCGAGCATCAAAGCGGTTGGCCTCTCGCCGATCAGTGTGATCGATTTGCGTCAAATCGGCTGGCTGTGGACTGATCATGGGTTAGTCCGGGGGCTGGATTGCCTATGAGCATCGATTGCGACGAAAAGCGGATCGGGCGTAGCGTTTGGCTTGAAATTATCGTTTTTTTTACGCATTCAACAGTGTCCGCAAGTCAGTCTGCTTTCACCGGAATTTTCAGTGGGTAACGCGGGTAGGCGTTAAAAATACGTTGAATGTTAGCAAGCAGGTTCACGCGGTAAGGCGTGGATGGCGTCGCATCGCTTCCTTGTGGCATGACGATTGCTCATTGAACCAAGTCCGCAACAGAACGTTCTGTTGCCTGTTTTTGACAAGCCATACGCGAGCGACCATTTACTCCGATGTTCGGTGTCCGGACTTCGTTGGTCCGGACTTCGTTGGTACAGAGGGCTTTCTATCCGCACCCCCAATGATGCTGGCGATACGAACGAGATGAGCGATTTGAACCGTAAGATCATGATCGCCATCCCCAAGGTTGCTGATGTCATAGAGAAGCACACCCAAAATGACTTTAGGCATTACAAAACAACCACGCTGACGCGTCGAATCCGCCGGCGAATCCTGGTTTTGAAGTTGTCCTCGGTTGATGACTATCTCGAACTATTGGAGTCATCACGCGACGAAGTTTTGCGGTTGTTCCGAGACTTGCTGATCAGCGTCACGGCGTTCTTTCGAGACCCCAATGCATTCGAGTCTTTGAGCCGCGATGTTTTGAAACCATTGGTCCATCGGCCCCAGGGTGATCGCCCGATACGGATCTGGATCCCCGGTTGTGCAACGGGCCAGGAAGCCTATTCGGTTGCGATACTGCTAGCCGAGATCCTGGAGCAATGCGACAAGGATATCGGAGTGCAGATATTTGCTACCGACCTTGATGAAAATGCGTTGTCGGTTGCTAGGTCGGGTGGCTATCCGATTTCGATTCAAGATGAAGTCACGAAAGAACGGCTGCAAAAGTTCTTCACCAAACGTGGAAAACGCTATTTTGTGAGCAAGAAGATTCGCGACATGATCTTGTTTTCTTCGCATAACCTGATCAGTGATCCGCCGTTTACGAAAGTCGATCTGATCTCGTGTCGAAATCTGCTGATCTATCTGAACGCCCAACTGCAAAAGAAGCTGATCCCGCTCTTTTACTATTCACTGCAACCGGGCGGTTACCTTTTCTTGGGCCCTGCCGAAACCCTGTCCGCGAACCGCGAGCTGTTTCGAGCATTACATACGAAGCATCGACTTTATCAGCGACGTGTCACCGCCCTCGATCGCCCTCAAACCCTTGAGCCACTCGTGATGAACCTGAATCGTTTTGGCACTCACTCGGATGTAGGCAACAGCGAACTTGATCTGTTCAGGTATTCACAGCAGATCATCCTGAGCGAGTTTGCTCCGCAATGGATCGTTTGTGACGACGAAGGTCAGATCCATTCACTGTCATCAGATCCGGCTCCCTTTTTAAAGATAACAGGCGGCAATTTTAAAAATAACATTATCACGATGGCCCATGAAAACTTGCGAACTGGGCTTCGGGCTGCGTTCAGCGAGTCGAAGGAGCATCGACGTCGGTCCTTATCCGAGGGGATGTCAATTCCCGTCGAAGGTGGCATCCAACGGGTTCACATTACGGTTCAGCCGATTCCAGAAATGGGATCGGATCAGAATCTGCACCTCGTCGTTTTTCATCGCATCGGCTCTCCGTTGCGGGCTAGTATCAGTAACGATTCGATCGAAGCAGGTGGCGGAGGAGGGCTCGTTGATTCGACAGCCGGGCAAGTCATCGAGCAGTTGGAATTGGAACTGTTGCGAACTCGTGATGCGCTTGAACGCACAGTGCAAGAACTCGAAGCCTCAAACGAAGAGTTGAAGTCATCTAACGAAGAATTGCTCTCGATGAACGAAGAGATGCAATCGGCCAATGAGGAGCTCGAGGTATCGAAAGAGGAGTTGCAAACCAGCAACGAAAATCTTGTTCGTAGTAACACCGATATTCAGAATTTGCTGCGGAGCACTCGGATCGCAACGATCTTTTTAGATAACGAGTTGTGCATTCGTAGTTTCACCCCTGCGGTGAAGAAGATCTACGACCTACGCGATAGTGACGTCGGTCGCAAACTAACGAAATTTGCGTCGGAGGTGGACGGGATGCCGCCGCTACCTGATCCGCGAACACTTTCGGATGACGATGAGCTTGAAGAAATGATCGGACAGATTGCCGGTCGCAGTTACATTCGAAGAGTAACCCCCTACCGCGCTACCGATGGAGAACACGATGGTATCGTCGTTACCTTTAGTGACGTAACCGAATTGAGTGATAGCCAAGAGTTATTCAAGACGCTAGTCGATGTCGCCGCACAGATTGTTTGGACAACGGATGCGGATGGACGAGTTGTCGAAGATTCACCGAGCTGGCGTGCCTTTACCGGTCAAGCTTACGAGCAGTGGGTTGGAATGGGCTGGGTCCAGGTTGTCCATCCGGATGATCGCGATGGTATCAAGGAAGCGTGGAGTGCTTGTGTTTCCAGCGGTGAAACGCTTGACCACGAGTTTCGCTTGCAACATCACGGCGGCGACTACCGCTGGACTCAAGTGCGAGCGGCCCCGCTTCGCAATCGCGATGGATCGATCCGTCGTTGGGTCGGGATGAACATCGATATCCATGATCGGATCATGGCGGAAACTAATCTGCGTCGTAGCGAAGAACTGGTCCGCACCATCGCTGAAAACTCGACCAATGCATTGATCATGATGGATGAAAAGGGCTACCTGACTTATTGCAACCAAGCATGCCTGGAGATGACTGGCTTTGATGGAGAGGAGATTCGGTCGAAGCCACTTCATGATCTAATTCACCACCATTATCCCGACGGCCGCGCATATCCCATGGCGGAATGCCCGATCGATCGAGCGTTGCCGGAGGATTTCAGTGTGCGGGCACACGAAGATTTGTTCTTCCGTAAAGACGGCACGTCGTTTCCCGTCATGTGTGCAGCCAGCCCGATTTTCCGCCACGGTGTCCCGGTATCGACGGTAATCGAGGTCCGTGACATCAGCAATCAAAAGCTGGTTGAAGCGGAACTACGCGAAAGCGAGGTGCGATTCCGAGAGATGACCAACGCGGCGCCTGCGATGATCTGGGTTACCGACGAGAATCATTACTGCACGTTTCTATCGCAGAGTTGGTATGACTTTACCGGCCAATCGGAGGAAGATGGTCATGGATTAGGGTGGACAACTGCTGTTCATCCCGATGATCAAGAGGCGGCTAAGAAGCATTTCTTAGCCGCTGCGGACCAGCATATTCATTACGAGATCGATTTTCGGCTACGGCAAAAAGATGGTTCGTATCGCTGGGTCATTGATGCTGGGAAACCACGCTTTGACAAGGATGGGAATTTCGCTGGGTATGTTGGTAGCGTGATCGACACGCATGATCGTCACGAGGCAGTAAGGAAGATCTCGATCAGCGAGGAGCGATTGCGAAACGCGGCTGAGGCGGCTGGCTTCGGAATGTTGCACGCTGATTTGATAGCTGGGACGGTTAGTTATTCCGATGAGTTCAAACGCTTGATCGGTCTGCCTGAGGACGCGGGCCAATACGCTTTGGATCACAAAATTCCCGAATGGGTTTATGTCGATGACCGCGAAATTTGTTTCCGCTTTTTCAAACGTCTGCTTACTCTGCCAGAGGGAGTCAGCGACACAGTCGAGATTCGTGTGCTACGAAGTGATGGTCAAGTTCGCTGGGTGCGAATCCATGCGCGGCCTATCTATCCGGGCGAAGGGGATAATGTGCGAGCGACACAGTTGATCGGCACATTAGTTGATATTACGCAGCAGCGTGAATTCGAAGCTTCGCTGCGTGAGGCTCGGGAGCAAGCCGAAGCGGCAAACGAATCCAAGAGTGCTTTCTTGGCCAATATGAGTCACGAGATCCGCACCCCTATGACAGCCATCTTGGGGTACACGGACCTGATCGCGGAAAAGGTGCATGATGATGAGGCGTTGATGTGGGTGCGCACGATTCGTCGCAACGGAGATTTCTTGTTAGACATCATCAACGACATCTTGGATTTGTCCAAAATCGAAGCGGGGAAGTTAGACATCGCTCAAGAGACGTTTTCGCTCGCCCGGCTAATCGAAGACGTTCGCGTCATCATGGATGTCCGTGCGAACGAGCGAAATATCCAACTGTTCGTCGAGTACCAGACACCACTGCCGGATTGGGTTCTATCCGATGGGAAGCGTTTAAAGCAAATCTTGATCAACCTAGTCGGCAACGCGATCAAGTTCACCCCGGAAGGGCAGGTCACGTTGTTGGTGTCGTTTGCATCCGGCCAGCTGCGCATCGAGATTATTGATACAGGGGTCGGTATGAGTGAAAAGCAGCTCGCCAACCTCTTTCAGCCGTTTTCACAAGGAGACGGGAACGTCAATCGTGAGTTTGGCGGGACTGGGTTAGGACTCGCGATCAGTCAACGCTTAGCACAAATGCTGGGCGGCAAGATCACCGTCGAAAGTTCGCTGGGGCGTGGCAGCAAATTTACGGTCACGATCGCGGTCGCGGAAGTTGCTGTGGCTGGTGTTGCCTTGCCCGACACAAACGACCAAGCTTTGCAAACCACACAAAATTCGGTGACCGTTGATGCGGAAATTTTGATTGTGGATGACCGCCGCGATATCCGTTTTCTGAGCAAGACATTTTTAACCCAAGTGGGCGCGAGTGTTAGCGAAGCCGAAGACGGCCAGATGGCGATTGATATGGTCAAGCGTTCGATCGACGAGGGCCGGAGCTATCATCTGATCTTGTTAGACATGCAGATGCCGCGGTTGGATGGTTACCAAACTGCCCAGAGGCTGCGTCAACTCGGTTACCATGGCCCGGTCATCGCGTTGACTGCGGATGCCATGCAAGGTGATATGAACCGGTGTATCCAGGCTGGGTGCAACGACTATTTGAGCAAGCCAATCGATAGGGCGGCGATGCTCGAAAAAATTGAGCAACACCTGCAAAGCGGCAAGTGAATGGTCCTCGAACTTAAACAGGCCAACTGATTCACGTTTCGAGAGCGACTTGCATTGAGAATGCTACCTTCGTCAAGTTTGCGGCTGCCGAGGTGTTCGCGGGTCGAGCGGCGAGGTCCTCGATGATGCAGCGGCGATCTGACGCTGTCTGTTTCGTTTGCTTCAACTCCGGCGTTCGGTTGCGGTTAAAACTTCCAGCCCGCTTGCAGGAACAGAGCGTCGTCGAGGTCCACTTCGACGTCTTCGCGTTCATATTCGACGCTGCGATTGAAAGCGTAGCCGCCTTCGATTTGCAGCCCGCGGTTGCCTTGGCGAATCACTTCGTAACCGAACAGAAGCCTCAGTTCGCCGATGGTTAGCTCGTCATGAGAACCATCGTCCCGAGAGACCGCCCACGTGTTGCCACCGAGCTGTCCGCCAACATACGCCCATGCCTCGGCGACGGCGCCTTGTTTCCATGTCCGGTAGGCCAGTCTTGGTCGCGGCATGGTCAGGTCCAGCTTGCACCAAGGCCGTGGCGTCCATGTCGCACCTATGACCGGTAGCACGCTCAAGTCCGACCGATCGAAATAGACGGCGCCCAAAGCGACGTTCCAGTCGGTGGACACTTGCCAGTTGATCATTCCGAGTCCGAAAAGCCGGAATGCATTTTCGCTGGTCGTGAAATCACTTCGAACCGATGGCGTCAGCAGGACGGTGGTGGAAAGACGCTCGGTCCATTCCTTGCGTTGCAGTAGCGTCACGCCCGTGCTGTAAAGCGTTTCGGGCACGTCGATCGCAGTCGGGCCGTCTAGCAAATCGGTTCGAAAAAATGGGCTGACCGCGAGGATGTTTTGCAGGCTACCCAGTGGGATGCCGACGGCGACTCGTGCTTCAAAGTACGTTTGATTCAAACCGCCGGCTTGGTCGCCAAGGCCCTGCACGTGTCCCGCGGATACTTCACTTCCTTGATAGAAGCTTCGGCGAAATCGTTCTACCGGAACCTCCATCGCATGTGGCGTCAGGATCGGTGTGAATTCATCCGCCACAATCATTTCGCCGGGGCTATGAAAGTGAAATCCGTCGTCAGGGTTGGCGATTACCGGCGGTTGGGCGCTGACGCGTGAAACTGCCAAGGATGAAAACGGCAGCATGCCGAATACAGAACCAAGTGCAGAACAAATGGCGACTGCGCAGCGTGGAGCAACGGCGGAAATGCCAAGTCGAGAGCCAGAAGATGTGGCAGTGTTTGTGATCACGATGAATCGTTGATAACACATCACGATGCAGCGATGCAATCGCGTCTAAATCAAAGATAAAGGAGATCAGCGCGGCGGTCTTTTGTGTCGTTTGACAGGGCAGAGGCCGTCAAAGGCTAGCAAACGACGCGGTTTCGCCCGCCTTCTTTGGCAGCGTAGAGGCGATCGTCGGCAATCTTAAGTACTTCAGACGGAGTGAGGATTTGGTCCCCGTGACAAATCGCAACTCCGAAGCTTGCCGAGATAGTAAGCGGGCCGACTGCAGTGTTGAACGGTTCGCTGCAAATTGCCAAGCGGCATCGTTGGGCGAATTCGATGGCTTCATCGCGGTCCGTGCCAGCCATCAATAGCGAGAACTCTTCGCCGCCGTATCGAGCGAGTAAGTCGTCTTCGCGGCAGGTTGCCAACAATCGGCTTCCAAATTCGCGAAGGACTTCATCACCAACCAAATGCCCATGGGTGTCGTTCACGCTCTTGAAGTGATCGATGTCCATCATCACCACTGCCAACGATTCTGAACGCCGAAACGATCGGGCAAGTTCACGCTGCATCGATTCGAGCAAGTACCGCTTGTTCATCGCGCCGGTGAGAGCGTCGCGGGTCAACGATTGGTAGACGGTTTCGTGATACTGCGATTCCACACTGCCGGCGGAAAGATACTTGAAAAGGAAACTGCCAATCGAAACGATGTCGTTGGTTTGCAGGTGATGCGATCCTTCGATCGGGTTGCCATTTACCAACGTGCCGTTAGTGCTTCCTAAATCGCGTAGCGAATAGCCGTCGGTCGATTGGACTAGTTCCGCATGTCGACGGGAGACGCTGGTGTCGTTGAGGACCAAATCGCATTCGTCTTCACGTCCGATCGTCAGGCATTCGTTTTCCAGTAAAAGCATTCCATCAATGACATCAGCCGGATAGATCTGGACGAGGCAGGATTCCTTGCCGATCGCATCTGCTGGAGTTTGTGAGGCTTGGCGGGGCATCGTTATTTCCGCCGCTGAATCCGAAAGAACCTGTGCCGCCGGTGAAGTCATCGGTGAAGCCGTTGGATTGAGAAGATCGGTCATGGGAACGATACCAGAAGATTGGTGAGCAAGTCGAAGGCGGAGTGGTCAGTGCTTCCGTTCAAAACTAGGACATTGGCGGCGTCGCGGACGAGCGTGCTGGGCCAAGTCCTTTTTGATCAGGACTCCACTGCAATAGCGGACCGCTCGCAACGGTTGTATCGATTGTTGGGTCGAATGGCGACACAAAGGATTCGCATGCAAACACGACTAAGCGATCGACTTTGCTTGGCTAGTTGACCGTCGGTATGCTTGGGAGCGAACTTTCGGTACTTCTTATGGAGGCGAGATTCTTGAGTTGGTTTTCCGCTTCAGCCAATGTGGATTGATAGAAGGCGTCGACGTTTGATTGAGACCATGCATGGTTGAGTTCGTTGATCGCTTGTTGGTATTCAGAGCGAGCGTCCTGGTTCTGACCAACCATAGTCAGCGTTTTCGCAAGTTGCAGTCGGGTCCGAGCTAGGGCTTGTTGGTAGTCGAGTCTTTGCGGAGAGACAGCGGTGAGTTTCTTGAGACTCGCGATCAACTGTTCTAGTACATCAATCGCTTTGGCGTGTTGGGTTGAATCTGAAAATGCAGTTGCCAAGTCAGTCGTTGTCGTCGCGGCTAGTCGGTGGTCGGATGCATTGCCGCGAGTGTGAACGAGCCAGTTTGCCCAGGCGGTCGCTCGTTGATATTGCGTCAATGTTGCTGGCGCTCGTTGATCGGATGCCGTTCGAGCGGCGATGTGGTTGAGCCGGGCTAAACAAGACGCCAACTGATAGATGCGATTCGAAATCGGTGGTGCTGGTGTCGTTTCAGGATTGGTAATGCCATGGTTTGCGAGAAGCGAAACGATTGCGGTTTCATGGTCGATGAAAGATCGGGTTCTGTCTGGACGAGTTCGTTCAGTGTCGATAGAGAGTTGGCCAATCCAAACCTCGGCTTTTTGAATCGTGAGTGCTTCGGCCGATCGAGTATCGGGACTCTTGATCGATTCCATCTTGGCAAGGACGTCACTTGCGGAAGCATAGTGGTTCCGAGCCGCTTCGTGATTTTGGCTCAAACGATGCAGGTCAGCTAAACGCAGATGCAACGATGATCGCTCGAAACCTTGATGCCATTGTTGGAAGCTCGATGCTTTCGGATTCATCCAGCTAACGGGGACAATCGTAGTGGCTTGAAGCAGATCTTCGTAATGTCCAATGCCTTGTTCAATTAGCTGTGTCCGTATCGGCGTTGCGCCTGGATAGGATTCCAGCGAACTGCTTAGATCGACTAGCCAGGCATCATCAGTGACGCGACTTTCACTTAGCAGTTGCAGCGTTTCTCGGTGGGCGGTTTCGGCCGCGAGTCTTGCGGTGCGTTCTTGGCGGTGTGCTTGGTGTATGAAGTAGCTGAAGATCAGCGAGGCAACCAAGAGGACCATGGACGTCCCAGCTGCGCAAATTGCGACGGTGCGGTGACGACGACACCAGCGACTCATTCGGTCGATCCAAGTTTCCTGGTCGGCGTGAACCGCATCCCCGGCAACGTATCGGCGGACCTCGTCAGCTAACTCTTCTGCTGATGAATATCTCTGTCGCGGATCGTGATGCATGGCCCGGTCGCAGATTGCCGAAAGGGCTCGCGGAACATCTCGATTGGCTCGTTTTGCTGGCATCCAGGTTCCCGAGCGGACGTTTTGCAGCACGGTTTCTAGACTGCGGCCTTGGTTCGGATGATGGCCGACAAGGATCTCGTAAAGGATCACGCCAAGCGAATAGATGTCCGATGCGGGTGTGAGTGCACCAGTATCGCCCGTCGCTTGTTCAGGCGACATGTAGGCTGGCGTGCCTACGATCGTGCCGGTGGCGGTATGACCAGATTGTTTTTCATAACTGACATCGGCGAGCCACTGTGCCGCGACGTCTAGCTCGTGTTCCGTATCCGATTCGCTTCGTGTCGACGCGGTTTGTTGGAAGCGTTTGGCAAGTCCCCAGTCCACAATGATGGTTTCGCCGAAGCCGCCGATCATGACGTTCGCTGGTTTTAGATCACGGTGCAAGATGCCTTGTTCGTGTGCGTACGCAACGGCATTGCAAATGTCGATGAAGCGTTCCAGTAGCGGCAGAACGGCATCGGACAACCGCCGGCTTGAAGCGGCTTGATTGTTGTTTCCGGCATTATTGCTGATTCGGGCATTTTCGTCGGACAGCGGTTGCAATGCCGCATGGGTTTCTTGAATGAGCTGTTGGAAAGGCTGCCCATCGAGCAGTTTCATTACATAGTAAGCGTCGCCCGCATCGTCGCTGCTGAGTTCGTGAACGGGCACGATGCCGGGGTGTTGCAGTTGGCTCGTGACGATCGCTTCGTGCAAGAATTGTTGGTGCACGTCGTCGGTAGGGCGTGTCGCTCCGTTGATTCGCTTGATGGCAACGGGACGCTTGAGGTGCTTGTCGATCGCATGCTGGACGACACCCCATCCCCCTCGGCCGAGTTCACCCACATCTTGATACCGTGATGAAGGTGTGTGGTCGGTTGTCGGAACAGAGGATGATGTCGTCTTGTTTGCGCCGGATTGTCGGTGGCGCCTGGACCGTTTGGAATAGCGTACGCCAAAGGCCGAAGTTGATTTTGGCGAGCCTGACGTTAAGTCCGGATTGTTCGATTCTGAATCGGTCTCTGGGCCGATTCCACGAGTCTGCTCCGGCGACGACGATTGGGAGGGATCGGTGGGCATGGACGGACTTATCGCTTCGCATCGAAAGACACGTACCGTCGGGACGGAAAACGGCACTCTGCGAAAGAGTAGGTCGTGCAATGTGGCCGCGTCGGACCATTGATGTGATTGCCACGCCGGGAAATTCCGCATGACCGATAGGATGCGGATTATCCGTGACGTTGAACTTGCTTTGCCGGCTTGGGCCGCTAGGTCAGAAGTTCGTGGACGATGCGGGCCTCGTTGGATGGGCCGATCAGACGTTGGTTCAACCCTTGGCTCAAGAAACTTAAGTTGTACGGATCCAGGCCCATCGCATGCAGGACCGTGGCTTGGAAGTCCTTCACGTCGACGGGATTCTCGGCAACTTTGAACCCCAGTTCGTCAGTGGTGCCGTATTCCAAGCCAGGACGAAAGCCACCCCCGGCAACCCAAACGCTGAAGCAATCCGGGTGGTGGTCACGGCCAAGAAATTTCATTGTGCCGTTGCGGGCTTCGACCATCGGCGTGCGTCCGAACTCGCCGCCGAAAATGACGAGCGTATCGTCCAGCAACCCACGCTGTTTTAAGTCGGTCAGCAGAGCTCCGATCGGCTTGTCGGCTTCCCGGCACTTCATTGGAAACTGTGTTTCCATGTCGTCGTATTTGGCCGTGCCATGAATATCCCAGCCCCAATCGAAGAGTTGCACAAATCGGACGCCCTGTTCGACAAGACGACGGGCGAGTAAGCAGTTGTTGGCAAGCGACGCCTTGCCGGGTTCGGCACCGTAGGATTCCAAGATGTGGGCCGGTTCGCGGCTGATGTCCATGACTTCCGGAACCGCCGTTTGCATCCGGAACGCAAGTTCGTATTGTTGGATACGCGTGAGTGTTTCCGGATCGTGGAAGATTTGGTGTTCTTGCCGGTTCAGTTCGTTTAATGCGTCCAGGCTTGCCCGACGAATGTCTCGAGACATACCGTCGGGGTTACTGACGTATAAAATTGGGTCGCCTTCGCTGCGGCACTGCACGCCCTGGAACACACTGGGCAAGACGCCGTTTCCCCACAAGCTCTTGCCACCCGAAGGCATCGTCCCACCCGAGACCATGACGATGAAACCGGGCAGGTTGCTGCTTTCGCTGCCCAGTCCGTAGGTGGCCCAGGAACCAAACGATGAACCGCCAAATTGAGCCGAACCCGTATGCAGAAGTAGCTGCGCCGGAGCGTGATTGAATTGGTCGGTGTGCATCGAGCGAATCAAGCACAAGTCGTCGGCGTGTTTGCCAATGTGAGGAATCTGTTCGCCCAGCAGCATGCCTGACTCGCCGTACTTCTTAAACGGATACACCGGACCGAGCAGCTTGGGCTTGCCTTTGATAAACGCAAACACTTTGCCCTCCAGCAGTTCGTCGGGGCATGGCTCAAGATGATGCTTTTTCAGTTCTGGCTTGAAGTCGAACAATTCGTGCTGGGGCGGCGAGCCGGCCATGTGCAAATAGATAACGTGCTTCGCCGGTTTGGCGTATTTGCCCAGATGACTGGTTGCGTCTGATGAAGCCGTTGCGGCCGAACTATCAAGCAGTCCCGCGCCGATCGCACCTAGTCCTACCGAGCAATTCGCCAGAAAGTGGCGACGCGTTTGAAGGCGGGCTGATGCCAAACGAAGTTCCGCTTCCGGAGATAGTCGATGGGAATTCATATTGAGCTCAGTGGCAAAGTGATTTGGGGGACAGGTGGGGATCGGCTTAGCAGTAAATGAAGTTGCTGCGGGCCAATTGGTCGCGGGAATTGGGCAACAGACTGAACTTTGGTTAGTTGTTAAGGAATCCATCGAGATTCATGATCACGTTGGAGACCACCGTCAACGCAGCGAGCTGTGCAAGTTCGTCACGTTCACCTTTGTCTATCTTTGCGATGTCGACGGATTGCCCGGCCATCTTGGCTGCGTCGCTTAGGTTTTCGCCGTAACGTTCTCGGCAATCGAGATATAGATCGGCGAGGACTTGGATTTGCTGATCCGGTGCCTCGCCAACGAATAACGCACGACGCAAGCCGTAGCCAATCATCTCTTGGATGTTCGCGTCGTTATCGTCCGCTGCGTTCGTCGCGACGGTTTGCTCCTGGGATGCCGTTGAGTCTTGAGCAGATTGTTGGTTCAGCATGCTTTGTGCCAAGCCTCTCGCCGCTTCAATGAATGTGATGTCATTAAGCGTCATGAACGATTGCAATGGCGTGTTGGTCCGTAGTCGTCGCAAGCTACAAACATCGCGGCTGGACATGTCGAAGGTTTCGAACAGCGGGTGGGGTGAGCTGCGTTTTAAGAAGGTGTAGATCGCGCGGCGGTAGCGGTCGTCGCCCTTGCTTTCTTGCCACGTCATGCCGCCAGTGAAGGCGTTAACCACTCGCTTGACTGGACTCGGTGGGTATACCGGTGGGCCGTAAAGATTGTTGGACAGTAAGCCTGCCACCGCGAGTGCTTGGTCGCGGACGACTTCGGCCTGCAAGCGAACTCGTGGGCCTCGCGAAAGCAGACGGTTGCGAGGGTCGATCTCGATTGCTTGAGGGCTGGCTGTTTGAGTTTGTTGGTAGGTTGCCGACGTCACAATCGACTTGATCAACTGATGCGGATCCCAGCCACCATCTCGAAACCGAACCGCCAAATAATCCAGTAGCTGGGGATGGGTTGGTGGTGTCCCCTGAGTGCCGAAGTCTTCTTCCGTTTCGACCAAACCGATTCCCATCAGCCTTGCCCAATACCGGTTAACCGCGACCCGTGCTGTCAACGGATTGTCGTCATCGAAAATCCAGTTTGCCAGACCAAGCCGATCACGTGCGTAGCTTGCGGATTCAGGCAGGAACGCCTTTGGCAAGTTGGCTGACACTTTTTCGCCGTGGCTAAGGTAGTTTCCGCCCAGCATGACAAAGGTTTCGCGTCGTTGTTGATTTGGCTTTTCGGCCATCACGGGAACTCGGACCCGCTGGGCAGCAATCTTTTCCCACTTTCGCAATTCAATTCGGTCGGCGTCCAGGTCGCCGTTGCGATAACGCTCGACGGCGTTGTCGGTGTCGGTGGTAGAAATCCGAAAACAGCCCAGGTTGAGTTTGACCCACGGTGCATCGAAGCGAAGGTAGACGGTGAAGCGAGTGGGCGTTTGAGCGACCAACGGTTCGGCAAGTTCAAAGATGGCTTCGTGGTGATCCGAAAAATCGGTTACAGGATGCCGGACGGACCATCCTTGTTGGTGAGCACCACTTTCAACGGTCTCTTTAATCGCCGTGCGAGGGTGATTGTTGGGTTGGTGATAATCGGCGTCCGCATCGCTGAACATCAATCGTGTGTCAGTGGATTCATCGCTATCGCCATCTTCATGCCGAACAAGCCGGATTTGCGACAAGATGAACGCGCCTTCGTTGCTTCGGCCAAGTTTGCCGTCGTACTTCAGGTGAGGGATGGCTTCCAGGCGAATCGCATTGACGGTTTGGCCGGCAGGCAATTCAAAGGTCATTTGGTAGGTTTCGCGGTGCGGGTTCTTTCCCGTTGCCAAGACGCTGTCGTCGTCATGCAATTCGAATGTTGTTCCCTCTTTGCTATTCATCTCGATAGGACGTTGGTGCGTCCAGATGACAGGTTGGGATGCAACCGATTTGCGAAGTTCGGGTAGCTTTTCGTCCAGCGTTTCTGCCAGTTCTCGATCCCGACGGGGCGGCACGGCTATTTTGGGAGCTTCGTCACGACGATCCGCGTCTTGGCTTTGGTTGAAGTAGTCCAGCAGTTGGTAGTATTCAACGTGGCTGATCGGATCGTACTTGTGCGAGTGACATTCGGCGCAGCGAATAGTTAGCCCCATCCAAGTGTTCAGAGTTGTGCTTAGGCGGTCCTTGATGGCGATCGTACGGAATTCTTCGTCGTTCGTGCCGCCTTCGTTGTTGGAAAGCGTGTTGCGGTGAAACGCGGTGGCAAGCCGTTGGTCGTCCGTCGCATTGGGAAGGAGGTCGCCCGCGATCATTTCGGTCGACATGTCTTTGTAAGACTTGTTTTCAAGCATCGATGCAATCAACCAATCTCGCCACGGCCAGATGTCGCGTTGTTCGTCGCCAGCGTAGCCAACCGTGTCGGCGTAGCGGGCCAGGTCCAGCCACATCGACGACCAGTGTTCGGCGTATGCGGGTGTTTGCAGAAGCTGGTCGACCAAACTCGCGAATCGTTGTTGAGACTGCTGTGTTGATTGGTTCTCGGTCGCGCTCGTTAGGTACTGCTCGATGGCTGCTTGAATCGCATCGTCATGTGCAATCGGTGGTAACCCGGTCAGGTCCAACGACACACGTCGAACTAGAGCATGACGTGACCCGGGTTCGCTTCGATTTAGACCTTTCGACTTCAAGCGTTGGTCGATGAAGTAATCGACCGCTTTGGAATCTTGGTCATGGATTTCGGCCGGGACCTTGGGCAACTCAGGTGGATTGAAAGACCAGTGGCGTTGGTAGTGGCCGCCTTGTTGGATCCACTGACGCAAGATTTCGATGTCCTCGGGGGGCAGCGGATTGGCATGATCCGCTGGCGGCATGCGCATGTCTTCATCGTCTGTCACGATTCGGGCAATCATTTCACTGGCGTCTGGATCGCCGGGCATGACCGCAGCGTAGCCGCCGAAGTCTTCCGTCGCGCCTTCGAACGTGTCCAACCGTAAGCCGGCTTGTCGGTCCTCTTCATCGGGACCGTGGCAAGCGATGCAGTGTCGCGACAGGATCGGACGCACTTGTTCGTTGAAGCGAATGTCACCCGCGTACGTTGGTGACGTGCTTAACGCGCTGCATAAGCACACGAGTGCACTGCATGGAAACAACAGGAAATGGATCTTTCGTTGCATCAAGTCAGTATCCGCTAAAGCAATTTGCAGGGATGAGTTCGCCAGCGAGAGTGGGGACGCAGGCGGGATTCGCAGGCCTTCGGTGGGTAGGAAGGTTTTTTGGGGGCAGGCTTTGCGAAGTTAGGAATGGACATTCAATCTAGCTGGAGAAGGACGCGATAGCTTGCACCGCATTACTAAACCTGTGTAATAAAGCGGCATCGATCGCACGGTTCGCATCGGCGGTTTTTTCCCGTCGGCAGTGCCCGGTGTTCAGTTCAATGGACTATTGGCGGGAAAAGCGTTGTCTTCGATCAATCGATGTTCCCAGCCAGGCGGTTTTTCAGGGCAGCCTAGATTGCTGAAATGGGGCGGTTGGAAAACGGCCAGGCATTGGTGCGAGGCTGGCATCCCGGCCCCCCGCTTTTCAGTCAGGGTCGGTATGAATGGCTTTCTCAAGTCGGTAGAACATTGACGTCGGGAAAACACAGCGCATGCAAGGTTGAGCCGGGGCGTCGTCGGTCCGTGCTTACCGACTGCATTGGTCGTTTTTCCACGGAAAATACAAGTGAATTACACAAACGTGAATTGATTGAAGACCCCAATATGCCCAACGAATTGATTCCGCAGCGTCCTCTCGGCCAAGCTGGCTTCCCCGTCTCGGCCGTCGGTTTTGGTGCTTGGGCACTGGGCGGGCAGTGGGGCGAGCAAAAGGATTCCCAATCGACCGCCGCATTGGAAAAAGCGATCGAGCTTGGCGTGAACTTCATCGACACGGCACCGGGATACGGTGACGGTCGTAGCGAGACCGTGATTGCCGATACTTTGTCACGCTTGCCGGCGAATGTACGAGAGTCCATTCACGTGGCCACCAAGACGCCCCCATCCACCGGGCCCTGGCCGCCGACTCCGTATTGCCGATGGCAGGATCGATATTCGGCCGCCTATATCCGGTCGGACGTCGAGCAGCGATTGAAAAACCTGAACACCGATTGTTTGGATCTGCTTCAGCTTCATTCCTGGACCCGGGCATGGAACGATGACCCGCAACCGTTGCTGGTTTTGCAAAAGCTTCGTGAGGAAGGGAAAATTCGCAAAATTGGGATTTGCACCCCCGAGCAGGACCAGAATTGCGTCATTCAATTGATGCGAGATGGCCTGGTCGACGTCGTCCAGGTGATTTTTAACCTGTTTGAACAAGAACCGGCCGCACAACTTTTGCCGGTTGCCGAAGAGACCGGTACCGGGGTGATTGTGCGAGTGTCGCTGGACGAGGGGGCTTTGACCGGAAAGTACACGGGTGACCACGAATTTCCCGCGGATGACTTCCGTAGCAGCTATTTCGCGGGCGACCGGATGGCTCGTACAGCGGCCCGAGTGGACGAAATTGCCGCGGATTTGAAGGAATTCGGCCTGTCGGACAATTACACGCTGGCGGACGCGGCCATCAAATTTTCCCAGTCTCACTCAGCCGTTTCGACCGTCATTGTCGGGATGCGAAATCCGGAACAGGCGGCCCGGAATGCCGCCGCCGCAACGCTGCCAGGGCTGCCACCTGAACTCTTGCAACGGTTACGACGCCACCAATGGCTACGTGGAGTGTGGTACGGCGGCAAATGAGACTTTCGCTGTCGCCACACTGCGGTATCATCATCGGGCATGACTAAGCATATATTTGTGACCGGCGGCGTTGTTAGTTCGCTCGGCAAAGGTTTGACCAGCGCTTCGATCGGCATGCTCCTTGAGCGTCGTGGATTAAGCGTCCGCATGCAAAAGCTGGATCCGTACATCAATGTCGATCCGGGCACGATGAGCCCGTATCAGCACGGCGAGGTGTACGTCCTGGACGACGGCAGCGAAACCGACCTGGATTTGGGCCATTACGAGCGATTCACGTCCGGCAAGCTGGACCGCGACTGTAATTACACGACCGGCCAGATCTATCTGTCGGTGATTGAAAAAGAACGCAAGGGCCAATTCCTGGGCAAAACGGTCCAGGTCATCCCGCACGTGACCAACGAAATCAAACGTGTGATCAAACGCATGGGCGGCGACGACGTCGACGTCGTGATCACCGAGATCGGTGGTACGGTCGGGGATATCGAAAGCCTGCCGTTCTTGGAAGCAATTCGGCAATTTTCGCTGGACGTCGGACGCGAGAACGTCCTTTACATGCACCTGACCTTGGTGCCGTACTTGAAGGCCGCCGACGAGCTGAAAACCAAGCCGACCCAGCACTCGGTCGGTCAGCTTCGCGAAATCGGGATTCAGCCTGACATTTTGGTTTGTCGCTGCGAGCGTTCGATCAGCCGTGAAGACCGCGAAAAGATTGCGTTGTTCTGCAACGTCAAAACGGAAGCCGTCATCGAAGAAAAGGATAAGGACTTCTCGATCTACGAAGTGCCGATTTCTTTGGTCGACAACAAAATGGACGAGCTGGTTGTCCAAAAGCTCGGGCTAACTGGGGCGGGCAGCCTCGATATGACGCCATGGAATGACCTGTTGCATCGGCTTCGCAATCCACGACACGAGCTTTCCATCGCGGTGGTCGGCAAATACGCCGAGCACAAAGACGCCTACAAGTCGATTTACGAGTCGATTGACCACGCCGGCATGAGCCACGATGCTCAAATTCGCATTGGCCGAATTCAAAGCAGTGATATCGAACGCGAAGGTGCCGAGCGGTTGCTTAGCGGTTATCACGGCATTTTGGTTCCCGGCGGATTCGGCGAACGCGGTGTTGAAGGCAAAGTGCAAGCGATCCAATTCGCTCGCGAACGCGGCATCCCGTATTTCGGAATCTGTCTGGGCATGCAAACGGCCGTCATCGAATACGCTCGCAACGTGATGGGCATGGCTGGAGCTCATTCGACGGAGTTCGACAAGGACACGCCGTACCCGGTGATCTGTCTGTTGGACGAACAACAAAATGTCACCCAAATGGGCGGCACCATGCGTTTGGGTAGCCAGCCATCGCGATTGGTGCCGGGTACCAAGGCACACGCTGCATATGGAGTCGAAGCGGTTGCCGAGCGACACCGACACCGATACGAATTCAATAACGAATACCGAGAGGCGTTCGAAAAGGCAGGCATGACATTCAGTGGGCTCAGTCCTGATGGTGGGCTGGTCGAGGTTGTCGAAATTGAATCGCACCCTTGGTTCGTCGCGGCTCAATTCCACCCTGAATTCAAAAGCAAACCGTTGGCGTCGCACCCGTTGTTCCGTGACTTTGTAGAAGCGTCGATCAAACGACGTCAAAAGCGAGTCACTGATGAAATGGACGCACCCGCCGCCGAAGTGGTCAGTAAGTCCTAGTTTTCAAGCAGATGATCGATCGTGGTCAGGTGCCATGGATCTTTTGTGTTGAACAAAGCGTGCTCGATATCGGTTTCCGAATGAGATTGCTGGCAACGGACGTCACTGGCGGCCCGAATGTACCGTGCTTGGTTGCAAGCGCGGCGGTGAATTTGAACCTAGTGAACTTGAACTAATCGACTGGGCTTCAGGGCCCTCTTCCGTATCTCGAAAGAAACGTCGTCCCCGAACATTAATTCTCTGTTGAAGAGCTTTCATCTGATTGGAAGTTCAAACCAAATGCTCGAGATTCTTTCCGAGCATCCACCACTCAGGAGCGAAGTATCCCCATGACCTCACCTAGTGACAACGAACCTGCACCTAAGATCATTGTTGATTCGGATTGGAAAGAGCAGGTCGCCAAAGAGAAAGAACAACTGGCCGACACGGCGGAAGACGTGGGAACGGATTCCAGTGCTGAGTCAAAGGCCGAAGAGTCCAATGTTGCCGAGTCCAATGTTGCCGAGTCGACTGGCACCGAGGCTTCCGCTAGTGAACAGCGAGCTGATGAAGTGGCCGCTGACGAGTCAGCATCCACGCCGGCAAAGGACCAGCCCGGCTCGGGACCGAAGCTGCCACCGGCTAGTTTCGAAGTGCTAATTTCGATGTTGTTCACGCAAGCGATCTCGGCGTTGGGACAAATGCCAAGTCCCGATGGTAGTCAAACCAAGGTCGATAAACCGATGGCCAAACACACCATCGATACCCTCGAAATGCTCGAGGTCAAGACGAAGGGCAACTTGTCCGCTGACGAATCCAAAATGCTGAACGAAGCCTTGCATGCTTTGCGAATGACTTACGTCGGCGTTCGCGGCTAGGCCGTTTCGGTCTTGAAAACTTTCCGAGCGTTGGTCCTGGCATCCGACCCTGCCGTTGGCGGGTAGCGACGCCGGGACATCACGCTTCTCACCTGCAATGACGCCGATTTCACTCGCCCTTATGAATCTCCAGAGTCCTAACGCGATGCCGAATTTTCGCCCGTTTTGCAAAGCCAGATTGGCGTTGATCGTTCTCGTCTCGCATTGCCTGATTGGCATTGGGATGTCGAGTGAGTCGGTTGCTCAGGAAGAGGCGGCCGATCCGGCGGCAATGGCGATCTATGCCGACGCGGCCAACTTTCAAACCAACGGCGCCGTGGATTTGGCGATCGAGCAGTGGAAGGATTTTTTAGATAAACACCCGCGACATAAGCTGGCACCGAAAGCGGCTCACTACCTAGGCGTGTGTTACATGCAGAGTGATCCGCCACAATTGATCGAGGCGGCGAAGTCGTTTGGTTTGGCGCTGCAGAACAAAGAATACGATTTGCGGGAGGAAAGCCTGTCCAACCGCGGTTGGTGTTTCTACGCCGTTGCGATGGCGAAGGAACAAGTTGACAAGGGGTTCTTGCAAGAGTCCTTGGATGCCTACAAACAATTGTTGAAAGAAAGCCCAAAGACGCGATATCGCGATCGAGCGTATTTCTACAGCGGCGAGTGTTCGTATTCTTTAGGGAAGCCTCAAGAAGCGATCGATTACTACAGCAAGTTATTGCAGTTAAGTGACGCGGATGAGTCTTCACTCCGGTGCGACGCGTTGTACGCCCGCGGCGTGGCTCAGGAAGAATTGAACCAAGGCGATGCGGCGGCAAAGTCTTACCAGCAGTTGCTCAGTTCGTGTGCGGACACGGATTTGGTCGTCGACGTTTTGTTGCGACTTGGTGATTTACAGGTTTCCAGCGGGAAGTTCGACGAGGCAGTCGAGTCGTTTGAAAAGGTCGTTAGCGACCAGTCTGGATTAGCGACCGATGATGACCAGGCATATGCGATCTTTCGCCAAGCTTATTCGTTAGTCCGGTTGAAGAAGCCGGATGAGGCCGCAAAGCGATATGAAAATCTGGTCGCAGATTTTCCCGAATCTCGGTACACGTCGGCAGCGATGTTGGCCGCCGCGCAAACCCGCTACCAGGCTGGTGACATTGCCTTAGCGGCCGATGGGTTTCGCCGGGTGTTGACCGAAGACGATCCCGTGGCCAGTACCGAAGCGGCACACTGGTTGGCAAGGATCGACCTCACGGCCGCAGCGGCCTCGCCGGAAGGATCAGACGCTCGAAAAGAGGCTGCTCAATCGGCGTTCGATGTGGCATCACGCCAGATCAAGATTGGTGCGGAGGGACAGTATCAATTGAACCTCGAACTCGACGCGGCGGAGGCGTTGTCGTTTCTTCCCGAACGACTTGAAGAAGCACTGCAGCGTTTTGAAAAGGCTGCGAACCTATCGCCGACATCGCCGCTTGCTCCGCGAGCGATTTACAACGCTGCATTCACCGCACTGGCACTGGCGAAACATGAAAAGGCACAACAGCTTGCCGATGATTTTATGCGTCGATTTGCTAGCGATCCGCTCGCCCCCGACGCTGAGTTCATCAGCGCTGAAGCACGTATGCTGGGTGGGAATCCTTCCGAAGCTTCCGCTCGATACACCGCGTTGGTTGAAAAGGCGGAATACCAGTCCAATCCACAACGTCCGATGTGGATTTTGAGAGGTGCGGCTGCGTTGACGGCTGCTGAAAAGCCCGCCGATGCGATCGCGTTAATTACCCGGAACCTGGACTCGCTGAAGACTCCGGCGTTGAAGGCGGAAGCGTTGTTGTTGCAAGGACAAGCGGAACTGCAAACGGGTGACACGGCGAAAGCGGCCGAGACGTTTAAGGCGAGCCGGACGGCTGATCCCAGTTGGGCTCGCAGCGATGAAGCTTTCTTGTTGGCTGGCAACGCTCAAGCGGCATCAGGAAACCAAGAAGCGGCTGCAGGGATTTGGAAGGAACTGGTAAGCAGTTCGCCAAAGTCCAAGATTGCCGCTCAAGCAGGATACAAGTTGGGACAAGCTGCGAGCGATGCCGGTGATTTCGAGGAGGCGATCAAGCGTTTCGATCCCGTGCTCGCCGACCGACGCGATCCGGCGTTGGTTCCGTTTGCAATGTACGGCAAAGGTTGGGCTGAGATTCAACTGGAACGCTACGCACCGGCGGTGCAAACGCTGGACGCGGTCACCAAAGAATTTCCCCAGCATGCGATCTATGACGACGCCTTGTTGGCTCGTGGTATCGCGAAGCGAAACTTGAAACAGAACGATGCCGCACGAGAAGACCTGCAAAAGTTCTTGGATACCAAACCGGATGGGATCCATCTCGGTCATGGCTTGTACGAATTATCGCTAGTCGAACAGAACGTCGGCAATTCCAAAGCTGCTGCCGAAATGCTTTCGCGTTTGTCCAGCGAAGTGCCTGACTATCCCGGCATGGACAAGGTGCTCTACGAGCTCGGTTGGTCGTTGCGTGAATCCGGTGATGAGGCTGGGGCGATCAAGCAATTTGAATCCTTGATGCAGCAGTATCCCGACAACACGATGCTTGGCGAAGCCGCGTACTTCGTTGGCCAGAAGTATTACGGCGATGAAAAGTGGGATGTGGCAGCCAACGCGTTCTCGGTTGCGGTTGAAAAAGCTCCGGGGCCAGACTTGCTCGAAAAGTCGCTCTATCGCTTGGGCTGGTCTTATTTCAACGCCGGTAATTATCCGGCCGCGGAAGCCGTGTTTGTTCGTCAGTTTCGCGAGGCCGGTGATGGCGAGTTGATCTTGGATGCCATGATGATGGTGGGCGAATCAAGGTTCAAGCAAGATCGGTTTTCCGATGCGTTGCGAGCGTACGGCAAAGCTCGCGAAAAGATTCAGGCGGATAACGATACTGGAAAGACTCTTCGCGACGGCGCTGAGCGTCAGGTGCGTGAGTTGACGCTGTTGCATGGCGGACAAGCGGCCGCCCAAATGAAGCAGTGGGACGATGCGATCGGCTGGTACGATGAACTGCGAGAACGCTTCCCGGCGACGACTTATTTGCCTCAGGTTTTCTACGAAACCGGTTTTGCTTATCAGCAGGCGGGCAATGAAGAGCAAGCTTTGAAGTTGTACAGCCAAGTGGCGGACAACTATCGCAATGTGCTAGCTGCACGGGCTCGATTTATGATGGGTGAGATCTATTTTACCCAAAAGGAATTCTCCAAAGCGATTCCGGAATTCCAACGCGTGATGTTTGGTTTCGGGGCTGAAAAAGCGCCCGAAGACATTAAAAATTGGCAGGCCAAGAGCGGTTTTGAAGCAGCCCGCTGTGCGGAATTGCTGGTCGATTCTGCTCAAACGGAGTCCGCCAAAAGCAAGGCACGCGGCTATGCGGTGAAGTTCTACCAATACGTCGTCGACAAACACCCCAACCATGAACTGTCAGCCAAGGCTAGTGAACGACTTCGTTCGTTGCAGGCTTGATGATAAACTGTCCGCTGAAACACGGCTCCGAATTTTGAAAACGAAAGTTTACGCATGACTTTTTTCTCGTCCGTCACCAAACGAATCACTGGGCCCGTTTCCCAGGATCGTTTGAGTCCCCGCACGAGCGTATGGGCGTTAGGCCTTGCGATGGCGTTGGTGCTTTCGATCATGGGAATGCCGGGGGGATGGCAATCGCCTCTGTCGGCCCAGGATACCGCGGAAGCTCAGGATACCGCGGACGACGTGATCGTCGACGCTGCTGATATTGAATCGGTGATGAACGAAGCGCCTGACGAAGGCCAGCAACTCGGCAGCGACCAACCTTCGGGCATCGATCTGTTGTCGCTGATTTCACGAGGCGGTTGGTTCATGTTGCCAATCGGCTTGATGAGCATGCTGGTGGTGACGCTGACGATAGAACGATCGCTTTCCCTGCGAACTCGCAAGATTATTCCGCCGGAACTTGTCGAAGAGTTGGGTGGACTTGTCGCGAATCAGGACCACTTCCCGCCAGCGACCGCATACGAAGTTTGTCAGGAGAATCGCTCGCCGGCTGGACGCGTGATTGCATCGATGTTGATGCGGACCGGACAACCGCTTGGCGAAATCGAACGTGCGGCTACTGAAACGATTCAGCGTGAAGCGGATCGCTATGCCGCGCCCGTTCGCTGGTTGACCTTGGCCGCCGCCGCGACCCCGTTGATGGGATTGCTAGGCACCGTTTGGGGAATGATTGTGGCGTTCCATCAGTCCAGTACGTTGACAGCGGACCGAAGCCGTAGCGAGCAGTTATCCGAAGGGATTTATACTGCTCTGGTAACGACGCTGGCAGGTTTGGTGGTCGCCATTCCAGCGGCGATCTTCGCTCAGTATCTAGAGAACCGAATCACCAAATTGTTCCAACGAATCGAAGAGCTGGCTTTTGTCGTCGCGCCGGGCTTGGTGCGATTCACTGGGCGATCGAAGCTCGACATTGACGGCAACTTGCGAACGATCGACGGTGCCGCTCCGCCGCCGGTCGGATCGATGCCACCGATCGATGGGCAACACGCCAATGGTTCGCCTGCACCTCCGCCAGTGGTTTCGAACTGATGGCTATTGAACTGAAACGATCGAACATCGCCGGCACGCTGAGTTTGACGCCATTGATTGATGTGGTGTTTTTGCTGCTGATCTTTTTCCTCGTGACCAGCGAGTTTGAAGATGAGGAGCGGCGGCTTGATATCGTGCTGCCGTCAGCAACCAGTGCGGTGCCGATGACCAGCAAACCACGCGAGGTCGTCGTCGATATCGATGAAACTGGCAAGATCTACATGCGTGGCAAGGTGACGCCGATGGAGGAGCTGGAAGAGTTGCTCAAGAAGGCGGTTGCTAATAATCCGACCAATCAAACCGTTGTGATTCGGGCTGACCAATCGGCCAGCTTCCAGCCGGTTGTGAACGTGATGGACGTTTGCAATCGCACCGGAGTCAGTGACTACAGCGTGACAACGAAAGACGGCCCTTCGGGCTGACCGATTTTAGTGAAACGGCTGGCGGGAGCCTTTCACTGTTCCTTTTCAACAACCCGACTCGAGCTCGTATTCGTTCGTCTGCACTTCGTTTTTTGTTCAGAATCGAATCCTCGTTGCTCGTACTGCAATTCGCTCGAACTTCGAACCGCTTTACTCGTTACTCATCGCTCTCTTTGTGACAACGTCTAGCCCGCCACCGCCTCCACCTTCGGCCAACCCATTGTTGCCGCTCGAAGAAATGGAAATCGACCAAGCCGAAAGGATGTGGCCGCTCGATGTGGGCATGACCGCGCTAGGCGGGTTGGTGCTGTACATGGTGCTGACGAACTTCGCGTTCGATGATCCGCGTTGGCTGTACAACGCGTGGACGTATTTGATTTTGGTGCCGCTGATCACCGTTGCGATCTCCGCGACGCTGCACCTGATCGCATCGCGATACGTCCAAAAGTCGGTTCAGGTAGGCTTCTTGTTCAGCACGATCGTGCACTTGTTGTTGTTGATCTTGGCGATCCGGTGGGTCATTTTTCCACACTACTTCCCCGAAGCATTCGCAGGGGTGAAGCCCGACCGATCTCCCATTCGCAAGACGGTCCCTGAATACCTATTTCAAAAGCCAACGGAAACCAAATCCGCGACGCCGGATTGGTCTCAACCCGTCGACGCGGAAACCACTTCACGGGTGATCCCACGCGAAGAGCGACAGCTTCCTCCGGTTCAGCGTTCGGCGCCACGGTTGGAAATGCCACAGCCAAGCCAGCCGCAACAGAACACGCCGCAGAAGTTTTTGATGAAGCGGCCTGAGCCGGTCGCATCGCAGCCGAAACCGGCTGACTCGCCATCGAAATTGGCGCGTCGTCGAGTCCAGCGTGATGCTCCGTCGGTCGTAAGCGAAGCGGCTCCTGAAGCTCCGGCTGTGGCACCGACTCCGATGCCTGCCGCGGAAGTCGCGCGGGCTGAAAAGGCAAACGAACCGCGTCGGCCGCGACGCCAGCGAAGCAAACCGTCAATGTCGATCGCGGCCACGGCTCCGGATTTGCCAAAACTTGATCCAACCCCATCACCGACGCCAGCGATTCGTAAGCTTGCCGATTCGATGCCTCAGGTGGGATCGTCCGGTGTCGCTCGCGATCGAAGTCAGCGTCGTCGTACCGAGCGAGCCGCGCCGGCGGGATCGGCTCCCGCCCCGCCAACCGTTGCAGTGGCAAAGCTGGATGTGGGCGCCGAGCGAATGCTGGTTCCCCTGGACACTCCGATGCAGCGTCGTAGCGAAGCGGTCGGTGCACAAATCTCAGCCGCGCCGTCGGAGACGCCCTCGCCGAGTGTCAGTAGCGAGGAATCCGATTCCACTGGTGATCTGCCGCAGCGTAGCGAGCTGGCATCAATGGCGGGCATGCCACAGCCCAAGATGGAAGACTACGGTCGACCTCGTTCGACGCGTCGTCGTGGTCGAGGCGGTCAAGGCCAAGCCGCTGGCGATGCTCCCGATGTGGGTGCGATTTCTGAAATGATGGCCGACGCAGCGGATGCGAACGGGGATGCCGGTGAAGAGGACGAGGAATTGTCCGCGATGGCGAAACGTGATTTGGAGGTCGAGCGTTCCAGCACAACTTCCGAATCGAACTTGCCGGAATTGTCAGCGTCGGCGGATCCGGTCTTCGAACTGGATGCTCCCGATGGTCCAGTGGGGTTAGCCAAGCGTTTCACTGAAAAAGCGGGGATGGTACCATCCGAAGAGCCTGTCGAAATGGCTTCGATGGATATGAAGCGGGATCCCAGACCACGCCGTGAAGTGGGTGGTCCCGTCACTCCGGCCGGCATGGCTGTCGCCGCGGTTGAGCAATTCAGTCGTCGTGTCCAGCGAACCAATGGTGGTGCTGCTCCTGCACCGGCAGGCATGGTGGGGCCGGCTACGGAAGAAGCGATCGAGTTAGGGCTCGCTTATCTTGCGTCGATTCAAAACCCCGACGGAAGTTGGTCGCTGCAAGGACATGGGGAAGACGTTTTGCTGCGTAGCGATACGGCGGCAACGGGAATGTGTCTTTTGGCGTTCCAAGGCGCTGGCTACACCCACCGCCAGCATCAATATGCCGCGGTGGTGGCCAAGGGTCTCGAATTTTTGGTTCGGAATCAGAAAACCAACGGGGATCTGTATCGGCTCGAAAACCCTGTCAGTGACGCCAACGTCGCTTTGTATTCCCATGGTATCGCTGCGTTGGCGATGAGTGAAGCTTACGGCATGACCCAAGACAGTGAGCTCCGTGAACCGGCCCAGATGTGCTTGAACTTCATCGAGGCCACGCAGCATTCACGTCGAGGCGGTTGGCGTTACACGCCGCAGGTAAGTAGCGATACCAGCGTGACCGGTTGGATGATGATGGCGCTGAAGAGTGGTGATTTATCCGGGCTGGAGGTTTCGTCAGATACGTACAAAGGGATCGAGCGATGGTTGGGGCTCGCCAAGGTCAGTCCGACTCGCCGTGACTTGTACGTCTACAACCCGTTTGCACCCAACACGCCCGAACAGGCTCACGGACGTAAAGCGACGCCGACCATGACAGCGGTTGGTATTCTGATGCGAATGTATACGGGATGGAGTCGTGACAATCCTGACATGCAATCGGCGGCGGAATACATTTTGAAATACCCGCCGAGTGTGGGCACGCGGCGAGTTCCCGAACGCGATACCTATTATTGGTATTACGCGACCCAAGTGATGTTCCACATGGGCGGTGATTATTGGGACCGATGGAATCGTTATCTGAATCCCGTTTTGATCGACAGCCAAATCAAACGTGGTCCGGAAGCTGGAAGTTGGGATCCCGAGTTTCCGGTTCCCGATCGTTGGAGCCCGCACGGTGGGCGGTTGTACGTTAGCGCGATGAATCTTTTGAATTTGGAAGTCTACTACCGCCATTTGCCCATCTATGAAGAGACCGCGGGCGAATGATTCTTGCTGATGTCTAGTCGCCACCCTCGCCGTTTGATGGTTGCACTGGGGTATCTTTGGGCTTCACCCAATACGCTTTTGGCGCTGGCAATTGGCTTGCTTTTGGGCGGACGTTTTCAAGTCGTCGAAGGAGTGGTCGAAATCCACGGCCGACATATCGCCCGGATCTTGAAGCGACTGCCTAACCCGGCGGCCGCGATGACGATCGGGCATGTGGTTTTGGGCCAGACGACTCACTTGTTGGATGTGACACGACTTCACGAACGAGTGCACGTTCGGCAGTACGCTCGATGGGGGCCTTTCTTTTTACCCGCCTATCTTCTGGCATCCGGCTTTCTTTACGCCATCGGTCGCGATGGCTATCGCGAAAATCCTTTCGAGGTCGAAGCCTTCGCCGTCGACGACTTGCGGTAACCGGCGTTCACCACACTGCGGTTACTGTGTGTGCGAGTCGGTTCTGTGCGCGTGAGCCATCTCAATCGATTGGGAGGCCAGTGGTTCGTCAAAAGTCGCGGTTGAGTGTGTGTGTGCTGTTCAGTCGTGCATCTGCTTAAGTGGTGCGATGAGCGGAAAATGCGTGTGCTGGCGTTTTTGATTGGTTATAGTTTTCCCGCACCTCTTTCGGTCGGGCAACGAAGGCCTGGGCAGTAGCGAGCGGATTGAGTCCTCTCGGTTGACGACCGTTACCTTCAACTCGCCTTTTGCCCGCTTCAAAATTCGTTCGATTCACCACGCCATTCATAGGAACATTGATGCGTTTCTCCCCCGTTTTTACGCGTGTTGTCACGCTCGTTGCGGTCGCTCTATTGTCATTTGCTAGCCAAGTTTCGGCGCAATCAAAATCCAACTATGACGTTATTGTTTACGGCGGTACCAGTGCTGCCGTCACGACGGCCGTGCAGGTCAAACGTATGGGCAAGTCGGTTGCCATCGTGTGCCCCGAAAAACATTTGGGTGGTCTGACCTCCGGTGGTCTGGGATGGACCGATTCGGGCGATAAGTCGGTTATCGGAGGCTTGAGTCGCGAATTCTATCAACGCGTCTGGCAACACTATCAGTCGCCCGAGGCGTGGACTTGGCAGAAGCAGTCCGACTTTGGCGATGCGAATCAAACGATATCCAAGAACGATCCAAGCGATTCAGCGATGTGGGTTTTTGAGCCTCACGTTGCGGAAGGCATTTTTGAGGCTTGGGTCGAGGAAAATGAGATTGATGTGTTTCGTGATCAGTGGATCGACCGAGCTCCGTTGGAGGATCCGTCCGGGAAGCAAACCGTTCGGGGCGTCAGTTGTGACGGAAAGCGAATTACCTCGATTCAAACGATCGATGGCACGGTCTATTCAGCCAAGATTTTTGTCGATGCGACCTATGAAGGTGATCTAATGGCCGCCGCAGGAGTGGACTTCCATGTTGGTCGCGAAGCGAATTCTGTCTATGACGAACAATGGAATGGTGTTCAGGTCGGGGTTTTGCACCACAAGCATCACTTCACCGAGCCCACCGATCCTTATCGGACGCCCGGAGATCCCAGCAGCGGATTGTTGCCGCGGATCAGTGCGGAAGATCCGGGGAAGCGTGGCGAAGCCGACCACCGGATTCAGGCTTATTGCTTTCGGATGTGTTTGACCAACGTCGCCGAAAATCGGATCCCGTTTGCGAAACCCGAAGGCTACGACCCAGATCAATACGAATTGTTGCTTCGTGTTTTCGATTATGGCTGGCGAGAGCAGTTCAGGAAATTTGACCGCATGCCTAATGGGAAGACCGACACGAACAATCACGGTCCTTTCAGTACCGATAACATCGGGATGAACTATGACTACCCCAACGGCAGTTACGAACGTCGACGCGAGATCATCGCGGAACATGAACTTTATCAGAAAGGTCTGATGTACTTCATGGCGAATGACCCACGCGTCCCTGAAGAAGTTCGCGAGGCGATGTCGAAATGGGGGCTACCGAAGGATGAGTTTCTCGACAACGGTGGCTGGTCGCATCAGCTCTATATACGCGAAGCTCGCCGGATGATCGGCGAATACGTGATGACGGAAAACGATTGTTTCGGCAAACGGAGCACGCCGGATTCGGTTGGTATGGGATCGTACACTCTGGATTCCCACAACACTCAGCGATACGTCAAACCCGATGGTACGGTGCAGAACGAGGGCGACATCGGCGTTCATCCGCACCGTGCGTATGAAATTGCCTATGGTTCGATCGTTCCCAAGCAGGCCCAGTGCGAAAACTTGCTGGTCCCGGTTTGCGTCTCATCGAGCCACATCGCGTTCGGCTCGATTCGCATGGAGCCCGTCTTCATGATCTTAGGTCAATCCGCCGGTACCGCCGCCTGTTTAGCGATTGACGACGGGACGCCAGTTCAAAAGGTGAGCTATGACACGCTCAAGAAAAAACTTTTGGAAGACGGGCAAGTTTTAGTGAAAGCAAGCAAAGCGTCAGAGTGAGGCTCGGTAAGCGTTCGGCAATCCGGTTGCCCGTTGCGTCATCAACGTGATGGGCTTCGGATCGCCGGTCACATGATTGGGTGATGGCTTAATCTAGGTCCCAAGCTCATCAGAAGCCCCAAGCTCACCAGGTTGGTGAGCTTGTTGGAGCTTTGAGGATTACCGCTGCGGTTTGCTCATCAATAACTTGTAGTGCCCGTTGCCTAACAAGTCGTCGAGTCGTTCACGTAGTTGTGGGGTGATGTCGACACGGAACTTGTTGGCTTTGAAGTGGAGTGTTTCCCCTTCCTGCAAAGCCATCGAGAGCAGCAGTTCCTTGTTGCCGGGGTACCCACGAACAATTTCACGGACCTTGGAGATCGTGTTTTCGTCGTGGTCAGCTTCGTCCAGACGAATTCGCATCCCGTGGGTGAAGCGGGTGTCCAGTTCGTCCAGTGGTGTCAGTTCGTCAATGATCAAGTTGACTTCATCACCACCGCCCCGGCGGTCGACTTTGCACTTCGCCAGCACAACGGCGTCCGGCTGAATCCGTTCGCCGCAAACGGCAAAGCCCTTGGGCCAACAGATGCAGCGAACGTTGCCTTGCATGTCTTCGAGATCGAAGTTGGCGTACTTGCTGGGGTTACCCGGCTTCGGGTTTTTAGTGTGAGCGATTTTGATGCTGCTGATCATGCCGCCCATGATCACTTCGTCGCGGTCCTTGCATTCGGCCAGCGACGCAGTTGTGTGCGTGCGGAAGGTCGATAGCTTGGGTTCGAACTCGGCGAGCGGGTGGCTGTGCAAGTAGAAGCCCAATACCTCTTTCTCGGCCAGCAGCTTTTCGCGGTCCGGCCACTCTTCGATATCCGGTAGCGGCACGGCGGGACTCGCTTCGCTGCCGCCGTCGGCTTCTTCCTCTTCGTCGAACGCCCCGAACAGGCTGGCCTGTCCTGACTTTTTGTCGGCTTGGACTTTGGCACCAGCCTGCATCGCACGTTCGATGATTGCCGCCAGTTGGCTTCGTTTACAGCCAAAACTGTCGAACGCACCTGCCTTGATCAGTGTTTCGATCGAGCTGCGGTTACAATCGTGTGGGTCGACGCGTTCACAGAAATCGAAGATGTCCTTGAACGGTCCGTTCTTCTTGCGTTCCTCTTCGATGCTGATGGCGGTCGAACCACCACACGCTTTGATCGCCGACAGTGCGAACGGGATCTTGCCGTCCAGCACGCTGAAGTCGGCCGCCGAGGTATTGACGTCCGGTGGAATGACCTCGATTTCCATCCGGTCGCAATCTTCCATGTGCTCGACGAGAGCGTCTTTGCGTTTGAAGTTACGCCCCGAGATATCACTGGACAGCAACGCCGCCATGAACTCGACGGGGTAGTGTGCTTTCAGGTAAGCCGTTTGGTAGGCAACCAACGCGTACGCGGTCGAGTGCGACTTGTTGAAACCGTACCCGGCGAACTTAACGATCAGATTCCAAATGTCCTCGGCATCTTTTTCAGCCAGACCGTTTTTGACTGATCCCTCGATAAAGACGTCGTGGTTGGCATCGATCAATGCCTGTTTCTTTTTACTAATCGCCTTAATACACGTGTACGCTTTGGCCAGCGGCACGTCACCGAGGCGGTTGAGAATCCGCATCACCTGTTCTTGGTAGACCATGATCGAGTTGGTCTCTTCCAAGATCTCTTTCAAGACCGGGTGCTTGTACTCCGGCTGTTGTCGACCGTGCTTAATATTGACATAGTCGTCGACCATCCCGCCTTCGAGAGGTCCCGGGCGGTACAACGCTGCGGTCGCGATAATGTCATTGAACGTGTCGGGCTTCATCCGTTGCAACAAGTCTCGAATTCCGCCGGACTCGAGCTGGAAGACTCCCTTCGTTTCACCGCGTTGCAGCAGCTCATAAGACGGTTTGTCGTCCAGCGGGAACTTCAGCGGGTCGATTGTTTCGCCCGTGGTTTCCTCGACCAGCTTGACCGTTCGTGAAAGGATCGTCAGGTTGCGCAGACCCAGGAAGTCCATCTTCAGCAAGCCGGACGCTTCCACGTCGACCATCGCCCACTGGGTAATCACATCCTGCTTACCAGGCACGCGTCCCAGCGGAACGTATTCCGTCAGCGGTTTGTCGGCGATCACAACCGCCGCCGCGTGGGTGCCGACGTTGCGGGCCAGGCCTTCGATCTTCATGGCCAAGTCGAGCAGTTCCCGGATTTCCGGATCACCGTCGTACGCCATCTTCAGGTCGGCGCTCTTTTCCAGAGACTTTGAAATGGTGATCTTCAGCTCATCGGGCACCAGTTCGGTGATCTGGTTGACTCGCGAAAGCGGGATACCGAGGGCGCGCCCGGTGTCCTTGATCGCCGCTTTCGCCGCCAAGGTTCCGAACGTTCCGATCTGGCAAACCATGTCGCTGCCGTAACGTTCTTTCACATAGTCGATGACCTCGATTCGACGTTCTTTTTCGAAGTCGATATCGATATCTGGTGGCTCGGTTCGGGATTCGTCGAGGAATCGTTCGAACAGCAAGTCGTATCGCAACGGACACACGTGCGACATGTAAAGGGCGTAACAAACAATCGCCCCCACACCGGAACCCCGGGCCGTTGCGCTGATGCCAATGTCGCGAGCGTGGTTGACAAAGTCCCAAACGATCAAGAAGTACGTCGGGTATCCGAGCTTTTCGATAACGTCGAGTTCGCGATCCAGGCGAGCCACCACTTCGTCGGACAGTTTTCCGTCGATGATGCGTTCGTCGTCACCTTCGTACCGCTCCATCAATCCCTGTTCGCATAACTCACGCAGGTATTGCAGCGGCGTCTTTTCATCGGGGCACGGGAAGCTGGGGAAGAAGTACTTGTTGAATTCCAGTTGGATATCAACCGTGTCCGCGATCTCTTGGCTGCGCACACAGGCGTCTTCCAAGCCAGGAAACTTCTCGTACATCTGGTCGGGGCTACGAAGGAAGAACTGGTCGTTCTCCATCTTCATCCGTGTGTTATCCGTTCGGAAACGGCCCGTGTTGATGCACAGCATGATGTCCTGTGCTTCGGCGTCTTCTTGGTTGACGTAGTGGCAATCACTCGTCGCGACCAAGGGCAGCCCCATGCGTTTGGCGATCTCCACGGCACCCTCGAGTTGTTGCCGCTGAATTTCGACATCATTGTTCATGATCTCGATGAAGTAGCGGTCACCGAAGACTTTGTGGAACCAGCCCGCAATGTTGCGAGCTTCGGTTTCGTGTTCCTTGGTATCGATGCCCTTCAGAATGGCTCGGCTAAACTCGCTGCTGACACAACCGGACAAACAGATAATGCCTTCGTTGTACTTTTCCAGAATCTCTTTATCGATTCGTGGTTTGAAATAGAACCCTTCCAAAGAAGCCGCGGATGCGAGCTTGATCAGGTTCTTAAACCCGGTCCGGTTTTTGGCGAGCAAGGTCAGGTGGTAGCTAGCCGCTTTGGAACTGCGGGCACCGCCTTTGTCGAATCGGCTACCGGGCGCGATGTAGGCTTCGTAGCCGATGATCGGGTTCACCCCGGCGTCTTTCGCCTTTCGATAGAACTCGCACGCACCGTGCAGGTTGCCGTGATCCGTCAGCGCCAGCGCGTTCATCCCATGCTCGACGGCTCGGTTGACCAGCTTGCCAATGTCGCCGGCTCCGTCGAGCAGCGAATAGTGGCTGTGGCAGTGCAGGTGAGTGAAGGGCCGTGCCGCCTTGGGTTCCTCCGGCATTTCCGTGGCGGCTTGGATGTTCATGTCGGGAGCAATGATTGCGTTGGACATCGCGAAACAGATCCTTCAAAAGTGCGATTGAATAGAGAATCTTTGGGATCCGTGCTGGTGGGAAACGGCGGATCCGAAGTGAGCAAGATTCAGAGGAATTCAGTAACTAGATTAGCAGCAGGGGACGCGGCTGTTCAGAGGCCTGATCGGAGCCCCCACCGGCGGAACCGGTGGAGCAGCGTCGAGCTTTGATTCGAACGTACGGGGGGACAAATCGGGCACGATCCGCAAACGTATTGATCGCCGGGCTGGCCTCGGCGTGCATGGGCTCGCGTAAATCTTCGATCACAAATCCTGATCGACACAGCCCGCCGATCAGGTCTTCCCAGCGATGCAGGAATTCAGTCGCGCCGGGTTCACGCAACCGGCGAGAAACGGCATCTGAGTTGGCGGGTGGCGGCACCGGGGTGTCACGATAATAGGCGTGATGCAATTGGTAGTTGCCGTGCTGGCGACCGATTGACGTTTGCAAACTAGTGGGCGATTTGTGTTGGCTGATGTACAAGCCACCGGCTCGCATGACGGTGGCGACCTGGCGATAAACGGCCACTATGTCAGGCAGGTAACACGTGCTAACGGGATGGACGACTAGATCAAAATCGGCCCCGGCGAGCATCGATAGGTCGTCCATGGACCCTTCGATCAAACGGGGCGAGAAGCCTCGACGGCGGGCCGCTTGACGGTCCAGTTCCAGCATCGCAGGACTGAGGTCCACCACCGTTACCTCGGCTCCGGCGGCCGCGTACAGGCAACTTTGCCGGCCCCCGCCGCCGGCCAGGCAGAGCACCTTCCAGCCGTGGATATTGCCGCCGAGCCAATTGATCGAGTCGACCGTTTTCAGCGGGTTGGCTAGTTCTTCGTCCGAGACAATTCGGCAAAGTGGGGCGTCGGCGGCGGTCATTTTCTGGTAACAGAGCCGATTGGCCCGTAACACTGATTCTCGATCCATGTTCAAAATGACCGGATTTGCTCGATGCGTTTAATAGAAACGGCGGGCCCTTACGGGGGGAAAACCGCCTAAATCTGCTCCTCTACACGATCAGAGTCGAGGATTGCAGGGCATTTCCGCTATTTTAGGAACTTTTGAGTACATCACCGCATCCCAGGTTTTGCCGATTGGCATGGATTGCCCGTTTGGCCTAAAAACCTTTGTAACCGCACGGATGTGCCGCGTCGACTCGTGAAACTTGTCGATGCGTCCTGATCTTGAGACCCGACAGTTATGTCAGTTCCGACACCCGATATCGAACAGCTTCTCAGCGACCATCTGGATGGATGGCTCGAGGGTGAACACTTGGAATTCATCGAAGCCAAGTTGCGGGACGATTCTGCCGTTCGGGCTCAGTACGAATCGATGTTGGCCGATCGCGAATCGTTGCGTGAGGTGGCCCGGCAAGCGATGCCTGGATTGCCCAAAGATTTCGCAGCCCAGGTTGTGGCGCTCGCGAACCAGCGACGTGCGGATCAGCAGGGCGTTGGCGAAAGCCGAATCGATGAAATCGCACCGACAGTATTCTCAGGCACGACATACCCAGGCACGGCATACCCAGTCGCGACGCAGCGAACCAGCAATTGGAACAAGAAGCTTTGGGTTGGGGCGTTGGTCACCACCGCGGCCGCGGTCGTGGCAGTAGCTTCCGTGGCAACGCGAGATACGGGGACCCCTGGAACGCTCGCGCAAAACGAAACACAAGAGATCATCCCTGGTGGTGAGTTCAGCGGTATTGAAGCCAATGATGCTAAGGCCGCGCTCGCAGTTGCGGAACCGTTTTCGAATGAGCCATCGCTCTCTTCCGAAGCGATTGAGCCAATGTCGATCGCGGATGTTTTGCCGACTGCGGATATGCCCTCGCTAGCGGCGCGGCAACCGGCGACCCAGTCGGATCGGATGGAAGAGCCAACCGCGCAGCCTGATGTTGCGTCCGATCTGGAACAGATTGCCTCAGCAGTCGATTCGAAGAATGACCTAGCTGCTGATCCAGGAACGGTTGCCGCGGCCGGTATGCCGTCGGCTGGATCCGTATCGCTGTCGCAACCCGAGGATCAGTTTTTTGCTGGTGCCGTTTTGGTTTACGACATTAAGTTGACGACCGCGGGACGAGTCAGCCGATCGGTCAACAAAGCGATGGATCTTGTGGGGATGGCGGAAACGACTCGGCAACCGATCGATCGAGCACTGGTGGAAGCGGCCGAGTCGGTGGAATCGCTTGATGGTGAGTCCAAGTTTCAAATCTTGTATCTGCGAGCTTCGGCGAAGAAGCTGGATCGCTTGTTCGACACATTGTTGAACGATCGTGAAGGTGTGGAGTCGGTAGGGTTGTCCTTGGTGACGGATTCGCCCATTTTGAAAATCACCGATAATCTGGAAAAGATCGATCCAACTGAAGTTCAGCACGATGGTTTCGTTGCCTCCACGGGTGAAAACGAACGAGCCGTCAGTCTTGAATTGCAGTCAGGCCAAGAGAATGATTTGGCGGTGTTGCGGCGGTTGTTGGACGATAAGACGTTTATGCCAATGACACGCCAAGGTCTTTCGATGGGCACCGCTGCGGCGGGTTCAGGGCGTGATATCTTGAGCCGAGTCTTGGTGATCATTCGCTGAAAACGTTGGCGAATATCAGCTAAGTACGGGCGTCCCCGGTCTGGGGCATCGCATGATGGTGTGACAAAAGGTTAGGATTTGAAGATCTTTCACCTGCTGTCGGCCCCTCTTTTTGCGAAAACAAATACCCGTGACGGACTCGGAACTGGATGAACAGCAAACGCCCGACGAGTTGTTTCGCACTGCGGTTGTCGTCGAAGGAGGCCTAGGTGCACTGGCCTTGCTGGCGGGCTATCTAATTGGCCCAAGTGCTCGCGAGCTGGTTCCAACCACACAGCAGTGGGCGGCGATCGTCGGCGGAATCGGTATCGGAATTGTAGCCACGATTCCGCTGTTGCTCTTCATGAGCGTGCTGCGGCGGATCAAACACCCTGCTATCGAAAAGTTAGACGAGCTGAGTGATCACCCGATGATCGGGTTGATGTTGAAGCTGAATGGTTGGGAACTGCTCGCGATCAGCCTTTGTGCCGGTGTTGGCGAGGAGTTACTGTTTCGCGGTTGGCTGATGCCATTCTTGGCAAATCTGTCCGGTGAGTTCATGTCACCGGGGCTGGAAGGACTGTCGTTACTGCCAGCGGATTCATCGATTGATCGTCCTTGGTGGGCATGGGGCGGGTTTGCGGCCCAGGTTGCCTTGCACCCGGATGCGAACGCCACTTGGATAGAACAGTTCCAGCTATGGTGGACGACGACCCAGGGATGGCCCATGGTGATCGCGTTGATCGGTTCGTCGGTTATGTTTGGCTTCGTCCACCCAATGACGAAGTTGTACATCTTCGTAACGGGCGTGATGGGATTCTATTTCGCAGTGTTGTTAGTCTTGTCCGGCAATCTATTGATTCCGATCGTCGCACATGCTCTATACGACGCGGTTCAGTTGTGGTCGGCGGCGTCGGAAGCCAAATCGACCGGAACTGCATCCTCCTGAGTGAAGTCCCGGTACAGGGCTTCAGTGTCGGTGGCAGTTGTAGGGACGGTGACGAGCTTAGCAAGTTTGCCTACGGCCAAACTTCCGAAATCGCTTTCTCTGTCCAATGCGATGGCGCCGCTTAAGGTTGCCATCGTTAGGACTTGATGCGGGGCTAAGTCTTGACGTTCGTTCAGCAACCACTGAACTTCACCCCACAGGTTCAAATCGGGATTGCTTGCCCGGGAATCAGTCCCCAAAGCAACGTTGATCCCAGCGGCGAGTAACCGGTCCACGGGGTGTGGGCGATGACGGAAAAAATAATGGGTGCGTGGGCAATAGACGACGCTTAGCTGGGGATGTTTTTGTAATTCAGCAATTTCGTTGGCTTGCAAGTCATTGCCGTGGACAAGCATCGCGGATGGAGCGGTTGCCAGAAGCCGAATGAGTGACTCGATGGGCGACGCACTGGAAAGTGAGCCGGATTCCTGCATCGAGCCGGAGTCCTGTTTCCACGGAAAGAAGTGATCCGGTTGAAGTCCGAAGCTGCGTAAGCGATCCGCGAACGGGCCATTGCCGCGTTCAAGGAGTTCTCGTTCGGCTGGCGATTCGGCGACATGCATTGCCAGCCCGCACGAGTACTGCTGAGCCATCGCAACGCATTGTTCAATCACCGCAGGTGGCGTGGAGTACGGAGCATGTGGACTGATTCCACCGCTTCGTCCGTATTCCTTTAGATGAGCCTGGGCAAGTTCAAGTTTGTGGCTCGAACGCTCCGAAGTCAGACCGAGCGTTTCGGCAAAGGCCACAACCTCGGCGGTACCGTACCACTGATCCGAAGTCGCTACCGATACTGGCCACGGGGTTGTCGCGATCTCACCAATCAGCACGGTGCCCGTGCGTGAGCATTCGTTGAGCCCTTGCCGAATGATGGATTCCGGGGTGGACTTGTCCGGGTGTTGGTTACCTTGCCTGGCGGCGATCACTTCGGCGATCCAGTCGGAAAGTTCCATGCCCGGTGTGCCGATCGGTTTCGCTTGATCGCTGAACTCCAGGTGTGTGTGCGCGTTAACCAATCCCGGCAAGATCGCAACATCGCCCAGGTCGACGACGTTGAACGCACTCAGGGTGGATTCGTTGACACGGCCTGTTTTTGCGATGCGTCCCTCACGGATTTCGAGGTATCCGTTTTCAATGGGATCGCTCGCAATGGGGACCAGCCATTTCGCTCGAATAATCTGATGCATCGGTGACGTTGGCACGTTAGTAAACGTCTTCTGGATTGACCAAACGTGGTTCTTCGACGGTTGCCGATCCGTCCGCGGCCACGGTTCGAAAGAAGCAACTCGCATAGCCTTCGTGACATGCGGCCCCCACTTGATCGACCTGTAGCAAGATCGTATCCGCGTCACAGTCAACTTGGACCTTGCGGACGGTTTGTTGGTGGCCGCTGGTTTCGCCCTTTCGCCATAGCTTTCCTCGCGAACGACTGAAGTACACGGCGCGGCCGGTTTGCATGGTTTCGTCGAAGGCCGTTTGATTCATCCAAGCCATCATCAATACCCGACCGCTCTCGGCGTCTTGGGCGATCGCGGGCAGCAGTCGATCGCCACTGGCTTCGCAAGGAACCCCGGCGTCAAAATTGGGCGAAGCGGAGTCAGAAAGAGATGACATGGCGGAAACTAAAACAAAAAGGGCGGTGGCGATGATTTGTCCGACAACGGTATCAGGGACGCGGTTCGCTTTCCAGGATACAATGCCGGCGAACGGATTCCGAAATGCTTGTTTCGACGTGAAAGTTGAGAGGTTTGATGTCCAACTTGAAGGCGTGTCACTGTTGTGGATTGATCCACCGGTTGCCCGATTTGGCGGCCGGTGAAAGTGCGATCTGCACTCGCTGCCGGACTCCGATTGTGTCTGCGCGATCGGGCAAGTCAGCCGAGTTGTCCGCAAGTCGAACTGCCGCGGCGGCATTTGCGGCGTTCGTGTTGTTCTGGCCGGCGATCTTGTTGCCCATCTTGTCGATCGAAAAACTAGGACGGCATCATGAGCAAAGCGTGCTGTCGGGAACCATCGAATTGTTAAGCACGGGGAACTACTTTGTCGGTGCCGTCGTGTTGCTGTTTTCGATCTTGTTCCCCATGACCAAGTTGGTGTTGCTATTGGAGTTGTCGTGTCTGCAACTTTTACATGCGCGGCATAAAGCAGCGACGCTACGGTGGATGGAACATGCGGGCCGCTGGAGCATGATGGACGTCATGCTGTTAGCGTTCTTGGTGATGCTGGTGAAGCTTGGCAACCTCGTTCACTTTGACTTTGGACCAGCGGTTATCGCGTTCACGGCATGCGTGACCATGAGCATGATTGCTTCGCTTTCGTTTGACCCTCATTCTCTTTGGAAGGATACCACCGCATGAGTGAACTCGATTCGATTCCGATGGCCGAGCGATCGCAAGTGGGCGGTGCGGCTAATAAGAAAGCGGCTGCGGTATCACGAATGTGGTGGGTGGCTGCGGTTTGTTTGTTGTTGGCCGTCGGACTGACTTGGGCATCGTTGGAGACACCGGGGCGAACAATCACCATCCGTTTTGATCAAGGTCATGGGCTGGCGCCGGGGGACCTTATTCGGCACCGCGGAATCGAAATCGGCACGGTCCAGGAGGTGCGGTTGTTGCCTGACTTAGCCGGCATCGAAGTGGTTGGTGAACTGCAACAGCACGCGGACCGTGTGGCACGTGAAGGTTCGCGGTTTTGGATTGTTCACCCGCAATTGAACTTCGACGGTGTGAGTGGATTGGATACGGCGATCGGTGCAAAGTACGTGCGAGTTTTACCGGGGAAAGGGCCGACGACTCAAAGTGTGTTTGACGGTATGTCGATCGCGCCCCCGGAAGGAGCTGAGCAAGGCGGCAGCGAAGTGGTCTTGCGGGGCGAAGATCGATACGGGTTGTCGGTTGGTTCGCCGGTTACCTTTCGCGGCATCGAAGTGGGGCGTGTGTTGTCGAGTCGTTTGTCACCCGATGCCAAACATGTCGACACGACGGTGCAAATTGTTGCGCCGCACCAGCACTTGGTTTCGGAACGGACCAAATTTTGGAAAACCAGTGGGATTGATATCGCGGTCAGCTTAAAGGGACTTGAGTTTTCCGCTCAGTCGCTGGCAACGGTGCTGCGGGGAGGCGTCGCGTTTGCAACTCCTGGGCCTTCGCGAGGTGAAGAGACGCCGCGAGAACCGATCGAGACGGGGACGGTGTTTGAGTTGCACGAACGTGCCGATCCGGCTTGGCTTGACTCGCAAGCGGCGATCAACGTTTTGCAGTATCCAATTCCGCCAACGGTGGATCTGCGAGCGACTTGGCGAGAGAGGCAATTCGGCTTCACCCGCGCTCGAACCGCGACGGCACTGGGTTTGGTGATGGATGAAGCCGGACGTTCGGTAGTAGTCATGCCACGTGATTTCTTGCTGTCGCGAGCATCCGCGATCGACGATTCGTATGTCCTACAAGCTCGACTGGGCGATCAATTCGAAACGCTGGCGGTAAGCCCTAATAGCGTGGACGCAAAGGAAACTCAGGTCCGCGACGATCTGCTCGTGCGGGTACCGCTGGATGCAAGTTTGGTCGGCGGTTATCGCTCGCTGAATTTGGTTAGTCAACGTTTGCGGCGACCTAGCAAGATCGAAGACTGCTTCGTGGTGCGGAATTCTCAAGCGTCCGATCACTCGACCAAAGAAACGGCGACGTTGCTGGAAATGATCGGTGCCGAAGACTTGGTGGAAGAAGCCGGCTACTGGAAAAGCCGATCGTCAACGCTGAGTAAGGACCTTTGGCACGGTGCTCCAGTGCTCTCGGCCAAAGACGAAAAATGCATCGGGATGCTAATCGTGGGCCCGGGCGATGTGCGGATTGCAACGTGGTGATGATGGTTGTCGTGACGATCGGTGACAGATCGATGTTGTTAACCAAGCGTCGATGCTCGCACGCCATGTGAAACTATCGAGCCCACGGCTGATCGACCTGCTCTACCGCTGGTAGATCGGTAGGAAGCCGCGGTCGAATTGCAGCATGGTTAGATTACACGCGGTGACGTACACAGGGTGAATTTGACCTTCCCAAGAACCGTCGGGCTCTTGTTCCGCCGCGATTCGGTCGTACAAGCGATCGCGGAAGGGAAGCCATAGCTCGTCACCTTGGCGATAGACCACCTGGCTGTAGTACAAATACGTGTAATGCCAGTGCCCGAAAGCTGCGGTAGAGTCGCTGATGTCGTGTAGCGTGCTCTTGCTGTACTTCAACATTTCAGGAACGTGTTCGCTGTCGTAGTCGCCGGCGTTGTACAACGCGGCAAGCGCCGCGGCGGTGATGGCTGGGCGACTGCTGCCCGTTTGGCGGCTGCTGTAACTAATGCCGCCATCGGGGTTCTTGCATCGATAGATGTATTCTTTGGCTTTGTCGATCACTTCGCTACTGACGGGGATACCCGCGTTTCGGCAACCACGAAGGCCTTGGACTTGCGTGATTGTTGTGCTTCCTTCGTCGAAATCATTGCCTTCCTTAGCCGAAACGTAGCCCCAGCCGCCGGCCGCGGTTTGGGCGTTACCGCTGAACTGGACGGCGCGGGTCAAGACATCGACCAATTCTTCTCGACGGTCCAGCAGCCCTTCTTCGCCCAAGACCTGTGACAAGAACAGCATCGAAAAACCGTGGCCGTATGTGTACCGAGAATCGGTTTGCGGATCGCCGATCAAGCCGTTGCCACGAGACTTACTGATGATGAAATCAGCCGCTCTAGCGATTTGGCGAGCGTAAGGACCTTGGGTGGTCGTGCTGCCGCTGGCGATCATCGCAGTGCCAGACAAGGCGGCCATCGCGGTGGGATAGACCGTTGTGTTCCATTGTCCTCGTGAAGATTGCTGTCCCGCTAGCCAGTCGAGCCCTCGCGAGATCGAGCTTTCCCATTTGGCATTGGACCGCACAGCAGATCGAGAGCTTTCGGCCCGCGCTTTTAATGATGCGGTCGACGATGCCAAAGCCAGGCTTCCCGCCGCAGCACAACGGTGGATGAATTGCCGGCGATCAAGGAAGGAGCGAGGCATGGTTTTCCGCTTTGAAATTGGAAGTGTTTTGGATGAGCTAGGGAAATCCTGTACGCCCTCCAGACAGCACTATCTTACGGTAGATCACTAGGTTTGGGCCAGCTTAAGTGCAGCAGAGCTTTGAAAGTGTGCGACGGCCTTGAGATTAAAAGGGGGCAGCCGAAACGCGCACGGGACGCTTGAACGTGAAGGAAGTCCTCCTGTCGGGCCGATTCGATCGAAACGGCTGGTTGCGAGAGGCCCCTTGCGTACGATTAGCGGAAGTTAGTCCGCGGTTGTTGATTGTTGGTGGAGAAACGACCAGAATAGGGCGTGCGAATTACTTGCTTGGAACATCGGAAGTAGACGCTCCTACCCCCGCCACGGCCTACCCCATTTCGGCGAACAACGCCTCCCACCCATAATGGTTGCGACTTTGTGCATGAAACGGACCCTGCAGCATTCCGTGAAAGTCCTCTCTCGCCTCTCAAACACACTTGTTTTTGGGGGTGACCGTCATGGAAGAGCATTCGAGTCTCCGGTGCGATTCGAGTTAAACGAGCTTGTCGTTCCGTCCACGGCTCCAGTTTCAGGTGTTGAACTTTCTGTGGTCGGCAACCAAGTGGTCGCAAAACGATGAGTGCTCCGTCGCTGAATCTTTCGTTGCGGTCTCCAAGCTGGTTAAGCAGTGCATGCTTGGCTGGTTCGATAGCGATCCTGCTATGGGGCGGTGGTGTCTTATCCAGTGCGGCCGCAAGCGATTCGATCAACGCGGGATTAAGCCGGATCGCGGACTTTGTTGACAACCATTGTCGTGATTGTCATGGGACAGGTGATGCCGAAGGCGGTTTCGATCTGGATAAGGTGGACTTCTCTTCCGAGGCGTTTGCGCAGCCCGATTTCAAGAATTCGGCTTGGGAAAAAATCCTGCGCCGCATCCAAACTCGGCAAATGCCACCGCCGAGTGTCGATCGGCCGGACGAGTCGGAATACGAGGCGATCGCTGAAACGTTGCAAACGGTCCTGGATCACCATGCCAGCGAGTTCCCTCGCCCAGGCAAGGTCGCGACGATTCGCCGACTCACTCGACTTGAATATCAATATTCCATTCGCGACTTGTTGGGGATTGAAATCGATGCTGCCGACTATCTACCCAAGGATGAATCCAGCCATGGGTTTGACAACATCACGGTTGGCGAACTTTCGCCGACGCACTTAAACCGCTATCTGACGGCGGGGCAAAGTATCAGCCGTGCGGCCGTGGGCGGACGCGGCAACGGACCGGCGGGCGTCACCATTCGGCAACCCGCCGATCGTTCCCAGGAGGCTCATGTCGCTGGTTTACCATTTGGTACTCGGGGCGGATTGATCTTTCAGCATCACTTTCATCAATCCGGTACGTATGAAATCGAAATCAAGTTGACGCGTGATCGCGATGAGAAAATCGAAGGCCTGGATCGGCCGCACGATATCGACGTGCTGATTGACCGAGACCAGGTTCACCGCTTTCGAGTTCAACCCATCAAGGCCAAGGGTGACTGGAATGGAAACGATTTCACTCACGCCGACTCGCACTTGCACACGCGGATTCCAATCCAAGCAGGCAGTCGCTCGGTGGGTGTTACGTTCCCGAAAACATTTTCGTCCTTGAACGAAGGCAAGCGACAGCCGTTCGATGCGAACTTCAATCGTCACCGTCATCCCCGGCTGACTCCAGCGATCTTTCAGGTTTCTTTGGTTGGTCCATTGCAAACCGAAAACCGCGAGGCAAACGAGGAGTCGCTTGCTGCCCACGATCCGGGCATGACCGCCAGTCGTCAATTGATCTTTGGGCCTGAATACGCTCACAATTCCAGCACCGGCTCATTTGGCCGGGAAGATGCCAAAGGAATTTTGGCACGCTTGGCACAGCGAGCGTATCGACGTCCAGTGGACGATCGTGACATGGAAATTCTTTCGCAATTCTATGATGCAGGGGAAGCCGAAGGCGGTTTTGAACGAGGCGTTGAGTCCGCGTTGACGGCGATTCTGGTCAATCCGAACTTCTTGTTTCGTATCGAAGCCGGTGGTGAATCCGTTGCACTGGACGCTGGTCGCAACAAGGACGCTGGTCACCGCGAGGTCAATGGTGTTGGCGGGGAAGTTGTGAGCATTGGCGATTACGAGCTTGCTTCGCGACTTTCGTATTTCTTGTGGAGCAGTTTGCCTGACGCTCGTTTGCTTGAACTCGCGGCCGCGAGTGAGCTCCAACGCGAAGATGTTCTGCAGGATGAAGTGAATCGGATGCTAGCCGATAAGCGATCGGTCGCCCTGGTCGATAACTTTGCATCGCAGTGGTTGTATCTTCGCAACCTTGGATCGATCACGCCCGATTTGCGGATGTTCCCGGACTTCGATGACAATCTACGTCAGGCGTTTGTGCAGGAAACCAAGTTGTTGTTCCAAGACGTGCTGCAGAATGATCGCAGTGTGCTGGATTTGATTACGACCGATTCGACGTTTTTGAACGAGCGGCTGGCGACCCACTACGGTATCCGCGGTGTTCAGGGCAGCGAGTTTCGGCAGGTTGCTTTGTCGCCATCGAGTCGTCGAGGTGGGATCCTTCGTCACGGCAGTATCTTGATGGCGACGTCTTATGCGACACGAACTTCACCGACGATTCGTGGCAATTGGATTCTAGAGAACATCTTTGGAACCCCTGCGCCTCCGCCGCCGGCCAATGTTCCGAACTTGAAAGAGAACACACCGATCGAAGTCACCACGTTGCGTGAGCGTTTGGCCGCGCACCGCGACAATCCGGCTTGTGCGAGCTGCCATGATCGGATGGACCCGCTTGGTTTTGCTTTGCAGAACTTTGACGCGGTAGGGCGTTGGCGTGAATTTGAATCTGATCTAGCAATTGACTCCAGCGGTCAGCTTCCCGACGGTTCCAGCTTGAGTTCGGTTGATGAACTGGAAGCGGGCATCGTGGCTCGTCCCGCTGTGTTCGTGCAAACCTTGACCGAAAAGTTGATGACATACGCACTGGGCCGATCAGTGGAGCCTGATGACGGACCTGCGATTCGGCGGGTCGTTGATTTCGCATCCACCCAAAACAACACACTGTCTTCCATTATCACCGGCATCGCGATGAGCGATCCCTTTCGCAAACGGATAACGCAACCATGAGACGTATGTCAATTTCCCGACGGACGTTACTTCGCGGTTCCGGTACTGCGATTGCATTGCCGCTACTGGACGCCATGGTTCCAGCGATGACCGCTTCGGCCGCGACCGTTGCGGACCCTGAAAAGCTAAAACGGATCGGCTACATCTACATTCCGATGGGGTACAGCCCGGAACAATGGACCCCCGAGGGCGAGTCGCTTGATCAGTTGCCATCGAGCTTGCAGCCATTGGAAGCCGTCAAGGATCAATTGACGGTGATCACGAATACCGATTTGAAGAACGCTTATCCTGGATCGCATGCGACATCGAACTCGACGTTCTTGAGCGCTGCTCGTGCGAAACGCACCGAGAGCAGTGACTATCGCAGCGGTACGACGGTTGACCAGGTTGCCGCTCGCCACATTGGCCAGGATTCACAGTTGCCTTCGTTGGAATTATCGATGGACTTGTTGTCCACCGTCGGGCAGTGCGACAACGGTTACGCGTGTGTTTATCAGAACAGTCTTTCGTGGGCGTCGCCGACGCAGCCATTGCCGTCCGAAGCGCATCCTCGACTGGTCTTTGAAAGCTTGTTCGGGGAGGGTGGCACGCCGGAGCAAATGGCCCAGGCTCGTCGCAAACGTTCCAGCCTGTTGGACTTGGTCACTCAAGAGATTCATCGAATCAAGAAGCGGGTGGGTGCGAGCGATCGCAATAAAATCGATGGCTACTTAGATAGCATTCGCGAAGTGGAACGCCGGATCCAATTGGCCGAAGAAAACGCGAGCGACAATCCGCTGCCTGATTTGGATCGACCCATTGGCGTTCCGGCGTCTTTTGCCGAGCATGCCAAGTTGATGTTCGACTTGCAATTATTGGCGTTTCAAGGCGATATCACACGCGTCGTTTCTTTCCAGCTTGCTCGCGAAGCCAGTACACGGACCTATCCCGAAATCGGTGTGCCCGATCCACACCATCCAATTTCCCATCATGGGCACGATCCCAAGAAGTTGGAAAAGCTTGCCAAGATCAACCAGTATCATGTGTCGCTGTTTGCCGACTTTCTGAAGCGGATGGCTGACACGCCGGAGGGGAACGGCAGTTTGTTGGACCATACGCTGTACATGTATGGAAGCGGCATGGGGGATTCCGACGCGCACGATCACACCAACTTGCCAATCTTGGTCGCCGGCGGCGCGGCGGGCGGGATGAAAGGAGGCCGTCACTTGGCGTTTAAAGAGACCACGCCGCTGTCAAATGTTCATCTCACTTTGCTCAATCAAGTGGGGGTTCCGCTGGAAACGTTTGCCGACAGCACCGGCACGATCGATCACCTCTTTGATCCAGTCACGCTGAATTAGTTCGGCACTCAACGCTGTCCTTTTGCTTTCATTTCCTCCTGCAACAAAACGATCGAGCCCATTTTCATGCGAAAGGTATTGCAATGCGTTGTGTTGCTGATGTGGTTAGGATCGGCGGTTGCCCAGTCGAGTTTTTCTGATCTTGCTGAGCAGAAACGTTGGGATGAAATGTCCAGCCGACTTGCCATTGCTGAAACTGATCCCAACGAAATCCAAGCCGATGGAGCGACGGCGCTGCACTGGGCGGCGTTCCACAACCAAGCCGAAGCGATCGATTCGTTGGTTCACGCCGGGGCCGATGTCAATGCGACCAACGATTATCAAGTCACCCCGCTAAGCTTGGCGTGCGAGTATGGAAATACCGACGCGGTGATTGCATTGTTGGCTGCGAAAGCCGATCCAAGTTTGTCTCGGTTGGGGAAGGAAACGCCGTTGATGCTGGCGGCATTGGCCAACGATGTGCGGGCGGTGAAGCATCTGATTGATCATGGCGCACAAGTCGATGCGCGGGAAGTCCGGCAACAAACGGCATTGATGTGGGCGTCCGCTGCGGGCAACGTTGAAGTTGTTGACGAACTCATCCAGGCCGGCGCGGACCTAAATGCAAGGCTGCCACGGTCTGACTTTTCCGCGATCATGTTCGCTGCTCGAAATGGACGATCCGATGTGGTGATGCGATTGCTAGATGCGGGCTTGGATGTCAACGCGATCATGCAGCCGAAGCAAACGAGCGGTCGAAATCCGCGTAAGGGCATGTCGGCGCTGTTGTTGGCCGTGGAAAGCGGGCATTTAGAACTTGCATTGAAACTAGTCGGTCGCGGCGCCGATCCCAACGATCAACGCAGCGGCTTTGCGCCCCTGCACGCAATCACCTGGGTGCGCCGGACCGAGCTAGGGGATTCCGCCGAAGGTGATCCTGCTCCCCGGATCACGGGGGCGTTTCATACGCTCGCTTTCGTACGTGAAATCGTCCAATTGGGGGCGGATGTCAATTTGCGGCTGACTTCGGGGAAATCGAGAGGACAACGCTTGAATCCGAAAGGGGCGACTCCCTTTTTGTTGGCTGCTCGCGGAGCCGATTTGTCGCTTATGAAGTTGCTCTTGGAGCTGGGAGCGGATCCCTCGATCCCCAATTCTGTTGGCACGACCGCGTTGATGGCGGCGGCTGGCGTAGGAGTCATTGCTGTCGGTGAAGAGCCTGGCACACCCCAAGAAGTGGACACCGCGGTTGAGTTGCTGGTTGGTCTCGGGTTGGATCCCAACGCGGTCAATCAGAATCGAGAAACCGCCATGCACGGTGCCGCGTTGCGAACGTTCCCCAGCACGGTCACCACTTTGGCTCGTCTGGGTGCGGACCCGCAAATCTGGAATCGACCTAATCGGCGACGTTGGACACCGCACGACATTGGTCGTGGCAAGCGTCCAGGCAGCGTCAAACCGTCTCCGGAAACCATCGCTGCGCTCGACGCTGCGTTGGCGGTCTCCAAGGACGCACCGAAGCCGTCGGTGAATCCTTAGATGCGGTGTTGAGCGAGTGTAGGCTTCGGATCCTTCTTCGAGTCGTAACTACGTCGCTTTGATCTCGTATCCATGGCGATATTCCCGACGCAAGAATTGGTTTGCGGCATAGGCTTTTTCGCCGACGAAGGTTTCCGTGTTGGCATCGTGAACTAGCGTTGCAGTGGACTTTAAGGCCGCTGTGTCAACGCCGTACTGTGTCAGGCGAGATGTCATTCCGTCAATCAACCGAGTCCACTCGGGAACCGCGGTTTGTGACGTCAGTTCTTCCTGGGAGAAAGCACTGCCAGCACGAAATGCGACATTGGCGAGGTTGCACCATCCGGTACTGAAGTGTCCGTTTTCGATCGGCGCGTTTAACACCGAGGCGTTTCGATCTCGAACCGCCGTGATAAAATTATCGACGTGCAGTGCAATCATGTTCGAGTCTACGTGGAACTTTCGGATCACTTTGCCGCCTTGGTCGACCGCTTTGCCGCTACCACGTTGGCCGAGGAAATAGCCACCATCGCAAACGATCACATAGCCGCTACTCGGAGCTTCTTTAGGCCAAGCTTGTTGTGAGGATGTGCTACTGACCTTCCACGCCCCTTTTTGCTTGGGTTGGGTTGGTAGATTGCTAAGTGCAATCATCGTTGGGAACGTCTTGGTTTCTAGCAACGCAAAGTGCACGTTGGGTGTTTCGCCGGCATCATTCCAGCCGACGCGACCACCACCCACCGTGATGCGATCCGGCAGGTCTTGGCTGTCTTGGTAGGCCACGTTTCGGACATCGTCGAGAATGTGGACGCCCCAATTTCCCATCTCTCCGGTGCCGGTGTTCCAGTCCCAGTGCCAATCGTAATGCAATTGATTGCGATAGATCGGCTCGATCGCGGCGGGCCCAAACCACAATTCCTGGTCAACCTCTTTTGGGAAGGGGAGTGCATCGGATCGCTTACCGATCGGACCTCGCAGTCCCAGGCGGTTTGCCTGGACGTATTGAATTTCCCCGAGGCCTTTCTCGGTGTGCAGGAACTCGCGAATCTGGGTTTGCATCGGATCGCTGCGTTGTTGCGTTCCCAGCTGTACGATTCGGTTATGCTTCGCCGCAGTGCGGACGACTTGCCGTCCTTCCCACTGATTATGTCCGAGTGGCTTTTCAACGTAAACATCTTTTCCCGCTTCCAACGCCCAGATCGCAGCCAAGCAATGCCAGTGATCGCAGGTCGCAATAACGACGGCATCGACCGAGGGTGAGTCCAAAGCCTTACGAAGATCTTTGACGGCGGTTGCCTGATACAACGCTGCGGTTGTTTCAGCGCGTTGGAGGTCAGGATCAGCGACCATCATCACCTTTGCTCCGTCCGCTTTCGCGAAGTACGAGGCCAACTGGCTGCCTTTCCCGCCAGCACCAAGAACCGCAACGCGAATTTCGTCAATGGACGCCGCCGCGTGAACTCGCAGTGGTGTGGAAACGGTTGCGATCCCCGCGGCGATTCCACCTAAAAAGGAGCGGCGTTGGATTGAACCTGAAGGAGCTTGGTTAATCAATGTCATGAGCTTTGAACTGTATTAGGGGCTGCGTTTCCAGTTGTCTCGCTTAGTGGGCACTAGTGAAACAGTGCCACATGATTTCTTTAGCGAAACTTCTGGAATTTGTTGCAAAAGATGCAACGCAGGTCGGGTTAGTTACAGGTTCGGTAGCTCGATACCCCCTTTTTACTTCTCTTGTGATTTGCTCGCAAGGGCTTTGGGTGTTCCCAAAAGGCTCTTTGTGGATGCATCGCAAGCGTTGGTTTTGTTTGTCCGTTTTACATAAAGGTGTTGTTTAGTGTTGAGAAAATGCTTCGGTCTCGTTGGAGTTTTGATTCTTGTTGTCGGTTTGATTGGGTGTGATGGTGGTTCCTCTGCGGTCGTCGATCCCGATCAGCTTTCCGCTAAAGAGGCCGAGGATTTGCGGATCGCCAACGAAGAATACGAGGCATACATGAACGAGTAGTGAGTTTCGAATGCATGTTAAGAGCATTCTGTTTTACCCCTATTTTTCTTTCTATTGATGAAGAGAGCACGCATGAGATTTCAGACACGAAAAGTCGGTTTTACATTGGTTGAGTTGCTAGTTGTTATTGCAATTATTGGCGTTTTGGTGGGGCTGTTGTTGCCCGCTGTCCAGGCTGCACGAGAGGCTGCGCGTCGGATGAGTTGTAGCAACAATTTCAAGCAAATAGGCTTGGCAGTGCATAACTACCATTCCGCTTTTAATCAATTGCCGCAGCAAGGTTGTGGGTCTGCAGAGACCGCATTCGTACCTGCTAACTCTAGTGAATCCACTGCTCGGCTCTATTTGAGCTGGTTAGTAGCGATCACGCCATTTGTGGAGCAACAAGCGATTTGGGAGAACATTGTGACTGGTGTTGACTCCGATGGGACGACGTTCCAACCGATGGGGCCACAGCCTTGGGATCAATCATTCACACCTTGGATGACTGATATTCCTGCGTTCCGATGCCCAAGCGATCCGGGTTTCGGATTGCCAGCGAATGGTCGCAGCAATTACGGTGCATGCATCGGTGATCACATGCGGTTGACCAATGGTGGCGGACGTAATGAGCGAGGCTTCTATGAAGGTCCAGACGATTCCGATGCGGGAATCGGTGGAACCAATTTGGTTGACGATTCGTCAGCAGCAGTGGAAGCTCGTGGCACTAACCGAGGCATGTTCTGGATGCGTCATTCGACTCGTTTCCGTGATGTGCTAGACGGGCTATCGAACACGATCATGGCAGGCGAAATTGCGACAAGTCTTGGTGCGAACGAAGTTAATGCAAACGTGGCCCACTTGACGGATAACGCTTTGATCAGTGCGTCGGACTGGAGTGTGCAAGTTTGCCTGGACCGAGTCGACGTGAATCGGCCGCAGTTCTTCAAGTCGGGGACTCAGTGTTCTAACAGCGCCGGCAAGTCCGCTCGCGGATTCGTCTGGGGTGATGCCCGGTTGTTGTACACATCTGTGCAAACCATCTTGCCACCCAATAAACCGTCGTGCGTTCGAAACCGTGACAAGGGGCAGGGGCTGTCAACTGTCGGTAGTCGTCACCAGGGAGGAGCTCATGTTTGTATGGGTGACGGCGCGATTCGCTTTATCACCGATTCGATCGAAGCTGGTGATCACAACATCCGTCCTCAAGTTGGCAGGGCAAGCCCATTCGGTTTGTGGGGGGCGTTGGGAACTCGCGCAATGAAAGAGACGATTGAGGAATTCTAATCTCGATTGATCGTCGAACGATTCTATAGAACCTTCTTGCCATCGCGGCAAGAAGATTGCTTGTACGACCGGCCAAGCAGCAAAACTGTTCAGCGCTAACTATTGACCAAGCTTTAGCGAAGACAATGTTAGCTTTGGAGATGACGTCTCATGAGAGATTGTCAGACTTTTGCAATCGCCGGTGACATTTGCAGAACGTGTCCGCTGGAGGCATTGATCGAGAACGCTTTTAATTCCGCCGGCACTAAGACACTGTCACCAGCGTTTAGCTCCATCGAACTTCGATCGTACGTAAGTTCGGCGGTGCCATCGACAACGGTGATCAATTGGCATCGGTCATGTTCGTTAACGGCGCAGTCCGTGTTGCGGATTGATGTCAGATCAAACTTGTCGCACGAAACCAATTCGGTGATTCCCGTTTCGGTCGTCGCGCGGATCGGATCGACGGGGCCACTTTCAAAGTCCGTGACTTCGAGTGATTGTTCGATGTGCAGCTCGCGCGAGTTGCCGTTGGCGTCGAGCCGGTTCCAGTCGAACAATCGGAATGTGGTGTTGCTGGATTGTTGAATTTCAGCCACCAGCAAACCACCGCCCAGTGCGTGGACGGTTCCGGCCGGGATGAAGACGCAGTCGCCGGGCTCGGGGTGAAACGAGTGAAGTGCGTCCTCGGTACGACCGGCCGCCACTAAATCACGCAGGGTTTGATGATCGATATCCGGTTTCAGTCCGGCATAGATCACGCTGTCGGGCGTGGTCGCCAAGATGACCCAGGCTTCCGTTTTTCCTAAGTCGGGCGGCGTCATCGTCGCTCCGTAGGCGTCGTCGGGATGGACTTGAACCGACAGCACTCGATTGCAATCGAGAAATTTCAACAGCAATGGGAAAGAGTTTGTCCCGCGATTGGCCGCCACCCATCGCTGACCCATCAACCATTCGGGGTGTTGCTGAACGAGGGAATTGAGGGGCTGGCCTTTGAGAGGACCGTTGGTGACCACGCTTTGATCGTCGCCGTGATCGACGATTTCCCAGCTTTCGGCGTAGTCTTCGGCGTCCCCAATCGGCTTGTGCAGATGCGTTCCAAGACGTCGACCGCCCCAAATGGTTTGCTTGATAAGCGGAGCAAATTGAAGTGGATAGGGAGTCATCTTGTCGAAATCCAATAGGTGGAGCCGGAATGAGGCCGTTATTGGGCCACAATCCGGATAATCTGACAAGCCACCTCAATGGCCGCGAATATTAGGCTTGCATGGACAGAAATCGCAAAAGTGGCGTGATGGTTGGCTGCGAGCAATTGCTGATACCAAGCCACCAAATGCCAACGACAAGTCACTCAGCGCTGGAGATTCAGTTCCTCCATCCAAATGAGTTGCCGTGAGGTGTTCGGCTGCTTCGTGAGATTTTCGTCACTGCGTCAGTCGTCTCGCACATGCGCTAGACCGCCAACGTATTGAAGGGCGGCAATGTTTGGGGACTCTGTAAAATATTCCGGTTGTGTTGGTCGCGTCTAAGTCCGTGTCAACGATCGATCGAATCGGAAGAATTGGAACGACTCGGGCAGTGGGGCCGGTCGATACCATCGCTATCAGGCAAACTTGCACGATAAGCCGCACTGCCCTCACAAGTATCACTATTGCAATCGCAGTCAGGTATGCAACTGGCATTGCTCGAGTTGGTTTCGAGTTGACGCGGATGAGTCGTTCGACAGAGGAAATTGACAATGAGTCCATCCGCAACCGACATGTTTTCGTTGTCATCTTGGAACTGGATCGCCGTGGCCGTTCTGTGTATCGCTTTGGCGAGCGATGCATCAATCATCCGGGCTGAAGATCCAGCTTCGGGCGTCTTGATAGACGGACAACCGGAGTTGATCGTTGCAGAGCAAGATCGCCATTCGGACAGTCCGTGGTTCATCGATCCATTGGACCTGTACGTCGATTCGAAAGTAGAGCCGGTGAACTTCACCGAGATGGTGAGCGAATCGACTTCCTGCGACCGTTGCAGTTCGTCGATCGGGCAATGCAGTTGCCATTCACAAAGGCATCCTCTGGAACAGCTATCGTTCTTAGCTGCGATCGATGGATCGAAACAACCGCAAGGTTATGGAGTCAATGCCGACTTAGGCATTCGTTTGCGTGGTCAGTACGCAGCGCCCTTGTTTGAACAGTATGGCATTGGTTTTCAAATTGGATCGGCACTGACTTGGACTGATAACGCGGTGCAGGTTTTCGAGTTGCTGGGTGAGGCAACAACTCGGTTCCAAAGCTACACCACGTTGGGGCTTTTTCGCCGTTCCGGGCGGTGGGGCGTCGGAGTGGTCATGGACTACCAATACCAAGAAGGATTTGACAACACTTCGTTGGGCCAGTTTCGCGGACGAGTTTCGTATGACATGACCGCTCAAACCCAGGTCGGGTTGCAGGGAAGGCTGCGAGCGTTCGATGACACTGCTGAATTCAATGGAAATTTGGTCACATTGCAGACCATTAACCAGGGATCGTTTTTTGTACGGCATCTCTTTCAATCAGGCGTTCAAGGAACGGTTTGGTTAGGATTGGCGGAAGAACATGGAGAATCCAATGCGGCATTTGGTGCGGCACCCGCTCACGAGGACGCCGTACTCTTCGGTGCGGACTTTCTTGCTCCATTGAATGATTCGTTGGCGATGTATGGTGAAACAAATTTGATAACCCCAGCCGATACAGGAACCGTCGACGCGTTCCTAGGACTGGTTTGGTATCCGTTCGGAAATGCAAGAAGGGCTCATCGTGCTACCTATGCCCCAATGATGTCGGTAGCGGCACCTACTAGCTTTTCCGTCGATCTTGTTCCGTAGCGGGTAGGCTGCGGATTCACCTCGAGATTGAAATGGATCTGGATTTCTAGCCATTGCCATCGTCTTAAGCTTTAGATTGGGTGGCAGTGCAGCGGGTTGAGTGGCGACGCGTCCGGCGTTGGTGTGGTGCCCATCGATAGTGTTAAGCACAGTTTGGGATGCGATTTATGTCCACCGATGCAACGTTAGACCTCAACGTTTCACCAAGACCCATGCGGATTGTTTCGCAAGGCAAGGATGGTGACGCGTTATACGACGGCGGTAGTTTTGAACTTCGTGTGATGAATCGAGCTACGTCCAAGCGACGAGAGCAGATCTCGCGGCAGATTGATCTGCTTTCGTTGATCACGCATCACAGTATTCGTCCGGTGCTCTTTTCGAATTTCGACGGTGCTGTTGCTGAGCTCGGGTTGCAGGTTCCCGAGCATCTTGATCCGGTCGCGGACCAACTCGTTAGTTTGGCTGGCGAGTTGGAGTTACTTCAAAAGCTTCAAATCGCAGTGGATATCGTTGAGGCGTGCGAAGTTGCTCATCAGGTTGGTTTACATCAAGGTGGTTTCCTCGCATCAAGCATTCTTGTTGACTTCCATTCCCCTTCCACTTCCGATTCTCATCGTCCTCGTCTGTCGGTCGATTTCACTGCAACACGGTGCGCTGGGAATCGCGATACTCTAGACGACGATATCGGTTCGGGAAAAAGTACGGAAGCAGAGCTTTCGGTCGAGCATGATCTGGATGGATTGCGGAAGCTGTTTGCATGGTTGGTGGGCGATGCATTGGAACTTCCGCTGCCGTCGGATGTGTCGACTCGACTTGGTGGTCGCCAGCGAGCAATCTTTCGGCAATGGATTCACTTCGATGAAGATGACACTGCACCATCGCTAAGTCAGTGGCGATCCATCTTGGAGGACTTCGGGTCACAATCGGCTTCGCTGGAAACGACGGGCGTCCTGGATGCGCCGCTCAAGCCAATCCCGATGGTTGACGATTCGAATTCAGCGACAGACGCTTTTGATGTTGGATTGGATGTAAGCGACGTTTTCGAATTAAACGAAGTGGTCGATATTCCAAAGCAATTAGGACGATTCCGAATCGATAATCTGATCGGTGAAGGCGGCATGGGAGCCGTTTACCGAGCTTTGGATCTATCCAACGAAGAGACCGTAGCCGTCAAAATATTGCGAGCCAATGGAAAGAACATTGCTCACGCAGTACGCCGGTTTGCTAAAGAAGCTCGCCTGCTTGCGGACATCCAGAATGACCATATCACTCGTTTGATCGATGTTGGCGAAGAAGGTGGCGTGCACTACTTCGCGATGGAATACGTCGATGGCACTGACTTGAAGACATGGCTTAAAGGCCACGCGGAATTGTCCGAAGCGGATGCGTTGCGGATTGCTGCTGACATGGCTCGAGCCTTGGTGGACGCTCATTCGCAGGGCGTAATTCACCGTGACGTTAAACCAGAAAACGTGTTGCTGCGGCGATGTCACGCAATCGAGACGGGTGCGGAAAAGACGCCGTTGTCGCAACGTCCTATTTCTGATTTCACATTGATGTTAACGGACTTCGGGATCGCTCGGCACGTTCATCAATCCGAGTCGATGGAGGTGACTCGCGCGGGAACGGTAGTGGGGACCCCGAAGTACATGTCGCCGGAACAGTGTAAGTCGTCGGCTGAATTGGGACCGACAACAGATGTCTATTCAATTGGCGTCACTCTTTTCGAGTTGCTGACGGGATCCGTACCGTACGAATCGGATGAATTCATAACGCTCGCGGCAATGCACTGTACGGATCCCATCCCAGCGGTGCAGAAACGCAACGCCAAGGTGAGTGATGCAGCCAGCCGGATCGTGCAACGAACGATGGCCAAGGATCCTTCGCAGCGATATGGCGACGCTTCGCAATTGCTAGCGGACCTGTTGCAACTGTTGCGAGGTGACGCATCCGACGTGCAGGCTCATCCTCGGTTGCCTGTTGGGCATGACCAAGAAAGGGTCTGGGAAAAGACAGTAGCTTGGGATTTAGAGAGCGAGCCGCTGAAACTCTGGCCACTGGTGTCCAATACAGAACGCTTGAATGAAGCGATCGGTTTGCCACCCGCCGAGTATCGAACTGAAAAAGACCCTCAGTTCGGCATTCGCAAGTTTGGGTCGTTCACGCTGAGCGGTATCAAGATCACTTGGGAGGAACACCCGTTCGAGTGGATCGAGGGGCAGCGTATGGGAATCCTTCGCGAGTTTGACAGTGGCCCCATGAAGTGGTTCATGAGCGTTGTCACGCTGACGCCGCGTCCGGATGGTGGAACGAGTTTGTCGCATCAGGTTCGTATCGAACCTCGTAATTGGCTAGGACGTGTGTTGGCCACCGTTGAAGCAGACTGGAAGGGATTTCGGAACCTTACCAAGGTTTACCAGCGGATGGATCGGGCATTGCAAGGGAAGTTGCAAGCGAATCAAGGTAGCGATCCGTTTGCTGTCACACCGCGTATGTCAGCCGCTCAAGATCGCCGGCTGCGACAGCGTATCGAGCAGCTTGTCGAGGCGGGTGTGAGCCCCGAGGTTGCAAACTGTTTGGCTGCGATTATCCGCGAAAGCTCGGCTCAAGAACTGGCCAGCATGCGCCCCTTAGCACTAGCAGATCACGGTAAGGTCGCTGGCGATGAAATGATCGACGCTTGTTTGATTGCGGCTGACTTAGGGATCCTGAACTTGCACTGGGACATCCTTTGTCCGACGTGCCGTGTTTCCGCCGACACGAAACAAGTGCTAGCTGATATCGATGCACACACTCATTGCGAGGCTTGTGACGTCGATTTCCAGTCCAACCTTGCTGGTGCGATCGAAATGGTTTTTCAAACGCATCCGGAAATCCGGGAAGCGAATTCCGGACAATATTGCGTGGGTGGTCCGGAACATTCCCCGCACGTGGTTGTTCAACTACGGATGGAAGCAGGTGAGTGTTTGCGGTTACCGATTGATTTGGATTCTGGTGACTATTTGCTGCGAGGCCCTCATCTTCCCAACACGCAAAGCATTCGAGTGCATTCCCGTTCGGCACCGTCGACTTGGGACGCATCATTGTCGTCCTTGGGAACCAGTAACCACATCCCGAAGTTGCGAGCAGGCCGTCAAACATTGACGTTGCACAACGACTTGCCGACGCGACAGATTTTGCGGATCGAACGCATGATTCCGCGAGGTGACGTGGTGACCGCCGCGGCGGCTTCCGCTCATCCTATGTTTCGAAAATTGTTTCCGCACCAAAAGTTCGCCGACAGCAATCCGATTGCAACGGAGACGATGGCGTTCATGGCGACCAGCATCAACAGCATTGATAGCCTCTACTCTGCACTCGGCGATGCCGAAGCCTATGCCGTCGTTCAGCAACATCATTCGGTTTTAGAACGCTGTGTGATTAGTTCAGGCGGTGCGTTGGTGAAAACGATCGGTGAGAAATCATTGGCAACCTTTGTGGTTCGAAAAAACGCGGTGACGGCGGCGAAACGTCTGCGATCGGAGCTGGCCGAGCTTGCTATTGCCGAGATGGAAGTGGGGATTGGGATCCACTGCGGGCCGACGCTCGTGACGACGCAAAACAATCAACTGGACTATTTCGGAAGTACCGTTCGGGCGGTTTCCGCACTTTCGGACCGTGTCGGCGGGGACACCGTTTTGACCGAATCGGTTTACACGGATGCGGAATTCGAGGGGCAATCGTCGGGTTTGAGCGACCTTGTGGAGTATTTTGACCTTCCTGGAGTCCCCGGGATGAGAACACGCCGTTTGGTCCAGTCGCCTCCCCCGCAGCCGATCGAATCGTAAAATACCCGTAAAATCAAAGTTTCAGACGATCGCGGGACGGGCTAGATGGGCATCGGCCGGGGCCATGAAGTACGAAATTCTGCAAATGGATTGAAGATGAAACGGTTGTGCCGCCGATAACGATTGTGCCACCGGTCGATTTGAGGCAAGGAAATGCCGCTTTGTACCGGGACACAGTTATGCTGCCACGGGCGGCAATTCCATCGCGTTGGGGCGAATCCAGATGACACAAACGATGAACATGCGACGACTCGTCACCACATCTTTCGCTGGGCTTCTTTTTGCAGCCGTCATGGTATCCAGCACGGGCTGTCAGGTTTCTCTGAACGGCCAAACGCTGCCAAGTCCTTACTATTTGCAGGACGACGTGCAATACTTCCCGGCTGGGCCGGAGTTCAAGTTGTCTCGCGAAGCAGCCGCTTTGCGGGCCGCAACGGCGGAAGAAAAGCTGAATCGCTAGTTAAGCACCTGCACGGTAACGACCATGAATCGCACACCACACCAAGAGCGGATCATCCGCAACTACTACCAGAATCGCGATTCAATCGGTCTGCAGAAGGCTCAAGAGGCCGTTACCGAGCTGTATCTTAGCGAAGGCAAGAAACGCCTGACGGTCTGGAAACGATTGGCCAGTCACCTGGAAAAGATCGGTTTGAAAGAGGACCAGATTTCGGCGCTTCGCGAGTCGGACGATCCGGCGGCGGTAGCGAAGTTGTTAGAAAAGTTCACAGGCTAGAGCCGGGTTTGCTGCTCGCCCTGATGGCGGCTTGCCACGCCGAAATTCTGTATGCCGTGTAATCGGGACCCAGGAAGCAGGTACCCGCGAAGTCGGGACCTTCGGTAGCTGTTTCCGAATCGCTTGCACGCTTGCAATCCGCTCGCTTTCTTTTGGCACCGAGCGTCTTGGCACCGATTGTCACTGAACGCTGTCGAGCGAATCTTGCCGGGTTGGAAGATCACGCTGAGAGAGAACCGCTCTGGAACCAGTGGCCACTTCGAACAGGAAGATGGCGCTGGCTGGCCTTGGGAAGATCCGGTGCAGCACACACCGGAATCCCCTACTCGGTTTTTTCGATACCGATGTCGCGAATCCGGATCCCGAATTTATCGCCGATCTTGACCGTTTCGCCGTTGGCAATCACGTGACCGCCGACGCTGAGTTCCAGCGGATGGTCGCAGTGGGTGTCGAACGTCAGCATCGAGCCTGGCACGAGCCTTAGAATGTTGCGGAGTGTCTCTTTTTTTTCCGCCAAGACGACCGTCACGGGTGCCTTGATCGACAGCAACTTGTCACGATAGGGCATCGGTGATTGACCCGCCGGGGTCACCTTGGATGCGTTTTCGGTTGTGGCAGTTGCTGTATCGGTCATGATTTCCGGCGAGTCCTTTGCACCAGTTATCGTCGTACCGGTCACAACGACTTGAGCGATTCGACGCCTGGAACCTTGTTACTCTTGCCACTGGCAAAACCGCATGAATTCGAACACCCCACAAAACGATTCCGATTCCACACCGTCCAACGGGGAAGTGGTGTTTTTGTCCGGGGATCTTATCTTCGCATCACGCGTGCGTGCGGCGGCGGAGAACGCGGGCCGTGAATTCCGTTTGTCTGGTAATGTTCCCGAAGACGCGGGCGACGCGTCCTTTGTAGTGGTGGATCTATCGACGCGGTCCAAGGTGGTCGATGGCCTGATGGACTTGTGCGGAAAGCACTGTCCCAACGCCCGCGTGATTGCTTACGGACCGCACGTACAGATCGCAAGGTTGAAGGCGGCTCGTGAGGCAGGAATCGAAACCGTCCTCACTCGCGGACAGTTTGATTCGGCGCTATCGAGTCTGTTTTAGAACCACGGAATTACCCGGCTGGTTGTTGCCAGGTCTGATACCGAGCGGCCCGCTATCAGTCGGTATGGCCGAGTGGGCCCAGCGGTCCCGACTCGAGGCCTTCGGAGGTAGCGTGGGCTTCTTGGGTACCTTCGATTGCTGAAGGCATGCGGAAGCCAATCGGCACGACGGTTAAGACAATCGGACGCTCGTCGCGAACTTGCGCGAAAGTGGTGTCAGCGGATTCAGTCCCCGGCGAGCCCGCGTTATGCGATTTACGCGATGGTTTCTTCGCAGGCTGCGATCGTTCTTTGGAACGAGATTCCGGTTCTTTGTGGTGCCTGGATTTCTCTTTCGCTTTGCCTTTGGATTTTGCCCTGTCGTTGTCCTTCATCGATTCAGGTTGCGACTTTGGGGCGGGCAGCGATTGCGATTGTTCCCGTGATGGTCGGCTGGCCTTTTTATCGGTAGGACGCTGCTTTTTTGCTCCCTCGTCGGCCGGTTCTTGATCGCGAGGTGATCTTTCAACAGCGGGTTTTGCGTCGGTCGCCTTGCCTTTGGGCTTTGTCTCTTGTGTTGATTTCTTATCAGCCGGTTTGCTGTCAGCAAGATTTTCTTTGGCGGCTTGTTCGTGTGAAGGTTTGGCTTCTTGAGCCGATGACGGTTTGGATTCTGGCTGGGCCATCGGTTCGGGCAAGTCGGCGGGGTGCTTGGCCGCAGCAGACGCGTTTTCCGTTGGGTGCTTAGAAGATGCTTCGCGGCGCACACGCTTCAGTTCCGCTTCGTATCGCTGGTTGCGGGTGGTGAGTTCGGTGATCTGCCGTTGAGAATGAGCGGTCGAATGTTCGTGCTGCTGTTTCAGCATCTTGATTTGTTGCTGCAGCTCGGCGATCCGTGCGTTCTGTTCCTGTTGGATCTTATTACTGTGTTCGAAGTAGTTCGCCAGTTTTCGTTCGTATTCCAACGTCGCTGCTAGGTCCGCGTTCTCGCGTTCCAGTTCCAGCATACGAAGCCAAACTTGATTGCCTAACGCAAACACGGGTGTCTGTTCGGCGTCAGCTTGTTCCGTTTTCCAGCCACCATCGGACAGCGACATCGGTTCTTCGCTGGCCACGGAAAGAGGCGGTGGCGATGTGGGGTTTTCTTTCGCCTTCGGTGCAGGCAGTGGTTCCGGTTTGGGAGTGATCACTCGCTCGGAGATAATCGTTTCCCCTGGATAGCGCGGCCCCATCGGTGTGAAGGTTTGAGCGTTCGCATTGTTCGCGATGGCCCAGCCCGCTAGCACGGCCAAGGCAACGCCTGCATTGAGCATGCTTGAGTTCCATCGGCTCGCTTTCAGTGCTCGCGGTTTTACAAGGTCCGCACAAAACAATCGTGTGTGTTTGCCAATGGGTTGAAGCGGGGACCGCTTTTGACTGGTCATGATGTTTAGAAATATCGAGAAAAGCGGTTCGCGAAACAGATCAGCGGTGATGCGTGAAGTATGACGCCCGTTATTGACGAGGGAATACCAGCTACGACGAAGGAATATCTGCGGTGCAGAACGCGTCAGGCAACAATTCCGAAAGGCGTCTCGTTTGGCGATCACCGTCGATGACGTCGATCGTGTAGACGAAAATGTCGAGTCCGAATTCAGCCAGAACTTGCCGGCACGCACCGCAAGGCATCGCCCCCCCAATACTGGCAATGGCGATCGCACGGAAGTCGCGGTAGCCGATCGAAACACCCGAGGTGACCGCGACGCGTTCGGCACATTGAGTCAACGAGTAGCTGGCATTCTCGACGTTGCATCCTTCGACGATTTTGCCGTCATGCATCAGCAAGGCCGCACCCACATAGAAATGACTGTGGGGAGCATACGCATGGTTGCGGGCCGCAATTGCCGCCTGGACTAAGCGAGCGATCTCGTCTTCCGTGGGAGCATCGACTTCTAGAGACACGTTCTTTGCAGACGTTTTCACAGACATTGAATTCACGATGTAACCCCCGACTAGCTAGAAAAGATCGGACGACGAACGAGCTGGAACTGGCCGTCAGGCTAGGTCACCGGCTTCGTTTGTGCCGTCGCGCATCTCTAGACTAACCGATCCGTCGCGGCAAGCAATGCATTGAAGAGTTTCCCGCTTGTGAAAGTCCTCCGTTGGGGGGCGGATGGGCGATCTGGTTTTGCGGGGCAAGTGAGGATTTGCGATCAGTTTGAAACCGCTATCATGGCAGGGCAACCCTTTGCCTCCCCTGCTTCCAACGAACCGAAAACTCACCATGAGACTTCAATCCGATCCGCTTCAGATTCGACCGGTTTCCCAAGCTCGCAGCTCAGAGTCGCGGGATAAGTTTTCTGATCAAGCCGCGTTTTTGAGCGTTGCTGGGGAGCCTGCTCGCACGGCCGCGTCTGGCCTAGAGACGGTTGGATTGCGGCGTTTCAGTGGAGCTCGACGGTGGTTGCGATCCGCTGGACTCGTTGGCCTCGTCAGCTTGGCCGGACAACTGGGCGTGCCGGGTGGCTTGTCAGGCGGCATGCTTGGCGGTGTGTTCACCGACAATTCGGTATCCGCCCAGGAAATCATCACGCTCGCGGAATCCGCGGTCGCGCCAGCGAATCCGACAGACGAAGCGAAGCCGGACGTTCAAGCGAAGCCAAAGTCAGAAGCGAACGGTACCGCCAAAACGTCCGAGGCAAGCCAAAGTGATGAGTCCGTGATCGGCGACGCGCGAGCACTATCGCGAGCGTTTCGGCAGGCTGCCCGAGCGGCGACCCCATCGGTCGTGACGGTCTTTTCGTACGGCCAAAATGCGGACAAGCCCGCCGATAGTGAGGACGCTGAAGAGATCCCGCCTGGCGACGAAACATTGGGTCCGACCCCGCCGCCTCAAAGTGAAGAGGAAGGTTTGCCGTTAACCGGTTTGGGATCCGGCGTGATCGTTGATCTGCAAATCGAAACGGCTGCAGATTCTTCGGGACAAGCCAATGATTCCGGACAAGCCAATGATGCCGTGACCGGTTACTGGGTGATGACCAACAATCATGTGATCAAGGACGCACGCCGAGTTGTTGTGCAACTGCCCGACGAGACTGAGTTGGTGGCGACGGCGGTGCACGGTGATCCGGATAGTGACATTGCCGTCTTGCGTTTGGAAACTCAACTGCCGCTTGATGTGGCGACGTTGGGGGATTCAGAGCGTTTGGAGATTGGCGATTGGGTGCTGGCCATCGGCAGCCCGTTCAAGCTGGAAGCAACCGTCAGTGCTGGCATCATCAGTGCCAAAAACCGAGCGTTGGACCGAGTTCGCCGCGGCCGATTGTTGCAAACCGATGCGGCGATCAATCCGGGGAATTCCGGCGGCCCGTTGATTGACTTGGAAGGCGAAGTGATTGCGATCAGCACGGCGATTGCGACACGCAACGGTGGCTACCAAGGGATTGGATTCGCGATCCCAGTAAACCAAGCTCGCTGGATTGCCCGCGAACTTGCCCAATTCGAACGCGTGCGACGGGCCGCGATGGGAATTCGCTTGGCGGAACTGAATCCCAAAATTGCCAAGAAGTTAAGCTTGCCGACTTACCTGGGCGTGCTGGTCTATCAGGTGATCGATGATTCGGCGGCACAGCGGGCTGGATTGCAAAACATGGACGTGATCCTCGAGTTCGCTGGCCAGCGGGTTCGTAAGCCGGGTGCTTTGCAAGAAGCGGTCGAACGTCAACCGGTTGGATCGACTCAGCAGATCAAGATCTACCGAGCCGGTGAAGAGATGATCAAAGAGATCGTGCTGGCGCCTTTGGAAGACCCTACTGCTCAGGAAGAGGGGGCCGAGTCCGATGAGGATGACGCCGAGAATTCAGAGCAGGAATAGTTCGGCAACCAAACGGAACGCCGATTGAAAAGGTGAAGTCTCACTTCTTCGATCGGCGAACCTGTTGGTGCACAGGCCGGTCAACGCAGCCTATTGTCTGGTTGCTCGCTTGCGATCCGCTTGGCTTCCTAAGGTGATGAAGAGGCTTCGCTGTACGCCACCACGTCGAATGACAAGGCGAATCTTCTTGCCTGGAGAATACTTCAGGACTTGCTCGCTTAGCTCGGATCCGTTGTTCACCTGCTTACCTTCGACCGACACGATTTGGTCACCCAGTTTCAAGTCCGAAACTGCGGCGGGCGAAAACGGCGTCAGCTTGAAAATCGATAGACTGTCCGATCGAACGGACGCCCCGACCCAAGGCGGTCCCGCAGGCACGGCAGCCGGTTTGGCATCAATCTGGACCGGTGCCGGCAGCGTGTTTTCGCTCGCTTGACTGGATGATTCGGCCGCCATCTTCTTAGCGTCATTTGTCGCTGCGTTCGCATTGGCGTTGGTGTCGGCCGCTTCCGTTGTGTTCGTTTTTGCATCAACCGCTTCGGACGTTTCCGCTTTTGCGTCTTCCGTCATATCGTCGGCTTGAGCCTTTGTGGTCTTGGCAACATCGGCTGCCTTTTCAGTTGTTTGGTTGGCGGCGTCTTTTGCAGCCTCGGCAGCTTCGGATGCTTTTTGCTTGGCGTCCGCCATCAAGGTGTTGGCCTTTTCAGCAACTTCAGTTGTCTTGGTTTCGGCTGCCTCGGTAAGCTCAGCGGCTTGCTTCGCAGTAGCTTCTTTCGTGACGGCTTCTTTCGCTGCTGCAGCTTTGGCGACGACGGATCCGGCTACTTCTTCGGCAGCCTTCGTGGCTTGGCCAGCTTCCGCTTTCGCGTCGGCCATCACGTCGCTGGCTTGCTCACCGGCTGCCGTGGCCGCTTCTTTTGCAGCTTCGGTCGCTTTCGCAGCTTGGCTTTTGACGTCCGCCATCAACGCGTTTGTTTTCTCAGCCGCCTCGGCGGTTTTCGCTTCGGCTGCCTTGGCCAGTTCGGCAGCCTTCTTCGAGGCCGCTGCTTTTGCTTCGGCAGCTTTATCACCAACTGACTTAGCTGCTTCCTGGGCCGCCGTTGCAGCTTCGGACGCCGTCTTCTTGGCGTCGGCCATCAACGCGTTAGCCTGCTCAGCGGCTTCGGTTGTCTTGGCTTCTGCTGCCTGGGTCAGCTCAGCAGCTTTCTTCGCGACTGCAGCTTTTGCCTCAGCGACTTTCTCGCCGACGGACTTCGTAACCTCTTTGGCGGATTCGGCGGCCTTGGCTGCTTGCGACTTTGCATCCGCCATCAAGCTGCCTGCTTTCTCACCCGCTACCTTGGTCGCTTCCTCAGCAGCCACGGTTGCTTTGGCGGCTTGATTCTTCGCTTCGTCCATCAAGGCTTTGACTTGCTGTGCGGCGTCAGTCGTTTTAGCTTCTGCTGCGCCGGCAAGTTCAGCGGCTTTCTCGGTAGCCGCTTCTTTCGCTTCGGTTGCTTTTTCGCTGACGGATTCTGCGACCGCTTTGACCGATTCGGTGGCTTGGGCGGCTTCTGCTTTGGCCCCGTCTATCAATTGGTTTGCTTTAGACTTGGCCGCTTTGGCAACTTCGTCTGCTTTCTCGGTTGCTGCTTTGGCTGTTGCCTTTGTCGTCGCCTCGGCTTTCTCGGCTGCTTTCGCTGTGTATTTCTCAGCCGCTTCCGCTGCCTTCTTGCTCGCGTCTTCCGCTACGGCCTTCCCTTTTTGGGTCGCTTCGGCTGCTTTGGTTTCTGCGGCCTTCGCGGCGTCGCCTGCTTTTTGCTTAGCCGACTTGCCGGCGTCTTTAGCCTTATTCGCGGTCTCTGCAGCTTTCGCTTTCGCGTCCGTCGTTACCGACTTGGCTTGTTCGCTGGCCTTCGCAGTTTCTTTCTTGGCGGTTTCCGCTTTCGATTTCGCATCGGCGGCCAAATCGGAAACTACGGATTTTGAGTCGGTGACGGATAACGTCGCGTTCTTTAGCAGTTCGGTCGCGTTTTGGAGCTCGGCGTTCTGGTCAAACTCAGCACAGCCGGCAGTGAACGTTCCCATTGATAGAACGATCGCGGCGAGAGAAGAGCGAGTGGGGTGCAGCTTCATGATTCAGTGGGGTGTCAGCGGAGAAGAGTGATTAGCGGCTGGCTGAAAAGAGGGGCACGATCGCAGAGGGACCGGTGCCAGCCAGCTCGTTCAGTGTAACTGAACACTTCCAAGAGATGCCAATTCCACGGCGAATTGTTGACCTTCGATAGCGGTGAAGGTGAATTCGGCGGACAAGCGTCGTACGCCGCCCCGACGCCCGAAAACCTACTTTCAGCGGAGACTTACAGCAAAGTCGCAGTCTGGCAATGGTCGCTCAACTGACTTGTCTTTGACGCACATGACCACGATCCGCTTTTTTGCGGAACGCCTTTGCTTGGCCAGACACTTTTTCGTCGGACGCCAACGCCATCCGCAAATCCGCCGGATGCTGAGATACCAGCCGCAAAGATGCCACGGCCGTTTATGGTGCCAAACACCGAAGTTGGTTGCCAACGCGGATCACCAAACGGCCGTCCGCGTACGCAGGCGTGGCTCCCACTCGGCCGCCCAGATCCATTCGCTGAACCTTGCTGCGAGTTGGCGAAGCCGTCGTGACATATGCCGTCCCGTCCAGCGAGATCATCAGCAGGCGTTCGCCGACGATGATCGGGGAGGCACCAAAGTTTCCTCCCAAACGCTGGTTCCAGCACAACCGACCGTCTTCGTTCAAGTCATAACAACTAGCGACACCGGAATCCGATACCGCAAAGAGATACTGTCCTTTCACTGCGGACGTGGGCACGTAGGGTGCCGCCCGTTTGACCTGGAACACCTCTTCAGGGGCTTCGCCGGGTGTCGACGGGATGCGAACGGCCGAAAGAATGTTTCCACCACCGCCACTGCCGCAGCTTCCGATCGCCAAATCACCACCGGCGAGTCCCGTTACGACCAAAGGGGATGAGCACGAGCGTTTATCGAAGACGTTGATCGACCAACGCATCTTACCCGTGTCGGCATCCAGCGAGAAAAGACCGTTGGCGGTGTTAGCCAAAACCAGTTCCAGCGATTGATCGGCTGGATCGCTTCCTGGCTTTACGTAGGAATGAATCGCTGGCACACCGTAGCTGGGGCGGGTTGTTTCCAGCGGTGTCGTCCAAATGTCTTCACCCGTTTTCTTGTCCATCGCCAGTACGAGGGTTTGACCGGGAACTTGCGATGGATCTAGCTTCAACGCTTGTTGTGCGTTGAACAAAACGAGTTTGTCTTGCACGACCATGGGGCTTGTCCCATACCCATGAACTCCGGACCACGGTCCAAGGTCGCGCGACCACAATGGTGTCGAGTCCGTGCGGTAAGCCTGGACATAAACGCCGTCTGCATCGCAGTAAACAAAGAACACTTGGTCGCCCGATACGACCGGAGTCGTCGAGGCGGCCGAGTTACGCGAATGGCGTCCTCGGTCAACCAGCGGATGCTTGCGTCGCCATTGTTCTCGGCCCGTTTGCAAATCCAAAGCAACCAGATCGATCGATTTACTTGTCTGGTTTGATTTGCTGTTCTGGTTCGATTTGCCCGATCCGCCGTTTGCCGCCGCTGATGCGGTTTCAATCAGATAGACCGTGCCATCAACGATCACGGGAGAGCCCACATCGGTACCGCTCAGCGAGATTGTCCAAGCGTAGTCGTCATCGTTCCAGCTTTCGGGCAACGTTCCCTCGATGATGCCCATGCCGGATGGCCCGTGGAATTGCGGCCAATCCGTTGTAGGCGTTTCGGCCAGCGTGGTTCGCCATGTTGCACCGATGACCAGGGGCAAAAGTACAAAGCGGGTAACAGGTCGTAGTCGGCGTGCAGTGAATTGCGGAAGCATATCGATGTCGTCCCAGAACAGGGCGTGGTGGGGAATCGGGAAGTGTCGCCGGAAGCAACGGGGATACCAGCGGTCGGGGATAGATGTGCAGGCGGTTCGGATTGTGACGACCTCCGTCGCCCCGGTGATTGCGATTGTAAGCCAAAAGCGTCTGCTGTTGAGGCTTTGTCGATGATGCCGAACTAACTTTTGGCATGAATACTTTGTTTGCCTACCGCGCGTTCGTTTCTGCTCCCCAAGACCTCCTGCTTCAGAATACTGATTTGTGGGATGGTTTGTCCGGTGGGGTGCCGTTTCGGCAAACCACTTGGCTACGTGCTTGGTGGAATCAATACGGAAACGACCTGAAGACGTGTTTCGTCACCGTCGTTGATCAGGAAGATCGGATTTGCGGCATTTTGCCGTTGTGCCGTTTGGGCCGCCGAGGTTGGACGTTGATTGCATCGGGCGATGCCTGTTCGGATCACGTTTCAATTTTGACACGGGACGAAGACCAAGACGCGGTCGCCGAAACGATCGCCAAGTTTTTGGTCGATCACGCAATGGATCCTGAATTGGGTTGGAATCGATTGGCCTTCGACGGTGTCGTTGCCGGTGATCCTGGGATGCAGAAGTTACTGCAGCATTTGACTGATTTACAGTCGGTCTGCCGCATTCAAACTCGTATGAATGTGTGGTTCCGAGCGTGTGAGAAGGATTGGACGACGCACCTCGAAAGTTCGTCCCGCAGGACACGCCGCCGACTTCGTTTGATCATTGAACAACTGGAAGATCCTGATAACAAGTTCGCGGTCCGTTTTTCTGATGATGAAGAATCGGTCAAGAGTACAATCGATGTCCTGATTCAGTTGCATCAAACGCATTGGCAAGCCAGCGGACAACGCGGTTCGTATGCGGCCACCGAAATGGTAAACATGATCCATGAAGCGGCCGTGGACGCACTTCATCGCGGTCGTCTGTTCTTGCCGAGACTGGTACAGATTGATCCGGATACCCAAGCGGAAACGATCTTGGCGACGCAGATCTATTTTATCGGCGACGACCAACGGTTGTACTGCTTCAGCACCGGCGTGGACTACGACTACAGTGACTTGTCACCCGGGTCGATGTTGAATAGCTATTTGATGTATCACGCGCATGAACACGGCTACGCTGGGATCGATTACATGCGTGGTGATGAATCTTACAAAGCTCGACTGAAAGCGGAGCCTATTCCGTTGTTGCTAATCGATCTGTTCCCGCCAACCTTGCCGGGGAAAATCGCCAGCAAACTCTATGACGGAATTTTGTCGCTCAAGCAATTCGTTCGGCAGCGGCGTGATGGAAACGTTGTCGCTACGCCGACACGTGAGGAAGCATTTGCCGATCAGTATCGTCAACACTTGCCACGTCCCGGAATCTTGACCGAAGAAGCTGATCTGGAAAGTGACATTGGCATCATCGACTTGTGTTCAATCAGCCCCGCGTTGATGAACGTTGCAAGCGCATCGCCAGTCGAGTTGGAATGCCAGAATGATTCCAGGTTGCAGAATGACTCTGAGTTGCAAGACGATTCCGAGTCGATGGATGACTCTGGGCCGGTATTGCTACCGATCACGATGCCACTAGGTGGCTCTTCATTCGACAACATCGGCACGTAGGACAACATCGGCACCTAGATTGGTTGGTGGAATCGGCGCTAGCCGTCCGGTCGCCCTATTGAAATCGATCCTTTCGAGACGCGAACTCTTCAACACGCACCGGCTTTTCCCTACTTCGTCTACAGCGATGAATGTACGGCGATAAATATCCCGCGAGAACTTCAACTTGCGTATCCAGTTAGCACTCTGCCGATGTCTGCAGTTTGCCACAATCTCGACTTGTCGCGAAGCAGTTAATGCCGCTGAAGCGGGGGCAAGTTTGAAATGAACCTTCAAGCGTTGTCTCGCGTAGCCCTCCTCGCCGGGAACCTGCAATGCGCGAAGGGAACTTGAAATGCGCGGACATGCGATGACGCATGGATTCAGGGAACGGCGTTCTTTTTCTCTCCCCCATCAGAACCAAATCGATGACAAGGCAGCCAGGAATCGAATCCAACCCGGCGACTAGCGGCTCGTTTGCAGAGTCAGAAATGATTTCAAAGCCGGAAATGATTCAGCGACGAAGCTGGTTGGCGGGTGCGGCCTCTCTGGTCGCTTTGGCGGGATGCAAGCCAAGTACGCCCGACGCAAAGACCGCCGGGAATTCCGCTGCCGTCAATCGCGACGTGCCGCTACGAGTCGTTTGGGTCGGCGATGAGGTGGAAGCCGATATTTTGCGGCGGACATGGGAATCGATCAGCGAACAACCGCTGGATCTGCGTTTGACCCCGCCACCTCAATTCGCTTCGGTCGCGGATGCATCAGCGGTGGTCGATATGGCGGCCAAAGCGGACGTGGTGGTTTATCCGCTGATGTGGCTGGCCGAAATGATCGGCGAGAAACGTTTGATGCCGCTGCTCGCAAAGTCAGGTCAAAACGGTTCAGCCGATGCGGCATTGGTCTCGCCCGATTCTCGCTCGACGACCCCGGCGGGTTTGAAGGTGGCGACCTCGTTCGCTGGTCAACAGCGAGCGGTTCCGTTGGGTGGGCACTTGCCTGCATTGCTATTGAGCGAATCGGTAGGCGAGCAGGATGCAGACCCAAGCTTGGCAACCTGGTCGGCGTACGAAGCGTTTGCTAAACAGCATGCTGGTAAGTGTGCCGAGCCGACGGCACAAGGTTGGGCGGGAGCGATGTATTTGTGGCGGCTAAGTACCAGCTTGGATGCAACTTGGTTGTTCGACCGCGAGACCATGCGGCCGCTATTGGATGAACCCAGCTACATCGCGGTGCTGGAGGAAATGGCCACCACGGTCAAGCACAATGCGTCGTTGGCCAAAGGCGACGGCTTGTCGCCCGGCGAAGTCTATCAAGCGATCGTGCAAGGTGAGTTTGTGGGCGGAATTGGGTTCCCGCAATTGGAAGCTCAACAAGTCGAAGCCGGCGAGTCTGTTTCTGCCGTTACGTTTGCCTCGCTACCCGGTGGAACGGTTGATTCTGCAAAGCAAGTGGATCTGTCCTTGGGCAGCCTGGATTTGCGGCGGACGATGATGAACCCATTCATGTTGGTCGGGTCGCTGGCCGCCTCGTGCCGACAAACGGCAGCCGCGGATCGATTCCTGCGATGGCTTGCCGGCGGGCAGGGAAGCGAGCCGATTTATCGTAACATTGGTTCGGTAATCGACACCCGAGGAAGTGCCGGTGATGGTGACTTAAGTTCTTCGGATGACTACCAGGCTTGGCTTCGCAAGGAGCTAGCGGATCCCAACGTTGTGCCAGCGTTGCAGTTGCAAGGCGCCGCGGAGTACTACGGCGTCTTGGATGCTGGGGTGCGAGAATGTGTGCATGGTGGGAAGTCTGCGAAGCAAGTCGGAGCGGAAATATCCGAAGCCTGGCGGAAACTGAACGGGAAGCATGACCTGCCAACTCAAATGAGAAACTGGCGTCGAGCCCAAGGCAGCGTCTAACGCCTGATTCGGCACTCGCTAGTCGTCGCGGAGTCCACTGGTTCAATAAAACGCAGGACGCTTTGTTATTCGGCGTTGCGGATGCCGCTGATCCAGACGCACTGAGAGTCGTTGTTCATCCTCGCGTTTCGGTAGCAAGGCGTTTGGTTGGGTGGGGGGCATTCAGTCTTGTCAGTCTAGGCAGATGATGCGTTATCACTTCGCCTCGTTCGTGAGCGGATAACCAATCCGCGAACCGGAGTAATGTGTGCTAGCGATTGCCCACAAGTTCTCACGCCGGAGGCGTTGCAGCAAGCAGCCAGCGGTCGAGCAAAGCGAACACCGCCGAAGACGCCCTTCGGGTGCGAAAAACCCGTAGTGGATGAGGCGACGAATCCCAGCACGCGGATCCCACCGGTAGTGGATGAGGCGACGAATCCCTCCGCACCTCTTAAGCCACCTCCTCTCCAATACGTAACCGACTGAGACCCCTCAGTCGGCTCCCACCCCTCCATGTAAGCGACTGAGGCCCCTCAGTCGCTACCCAACAACCCTGACCGAGGGCCTCGGTCAGCAACAAACCTCACCCCAAAACCCACCACGCGGCCACACTCAATCGCCCGCTGCTATCCACCCCACCACGTAACCGACTGAGGCCCTTCAGTCGGCACCCGCCACACCACGTAGGCGACTGAGGCCTCTCAGTCGCTATCCAACAACCCTGACCGAGGGCCTCAGTCAGCAACACAAACCTCACCCCAAAACCCACCACCATCAACTGCGCAGCCACACTCAACCGTCCGCTGCTATCCACCCTCCCACGTAACCGACTGAGGCCCCTCAGTCGGCCCCCACCACCCATGTAAGCGACTGAGGCCTCTCAGTCGCTTCCCACCGCCCCTGACCGAGGGCCTCGGTCAGCTACACCAATCCACAAGAACATCACCCCCACACCCGCACGTAAACGCCCAAAATCCTCCCCGCACTAGTGCTTCGGCTACATTTCATTTTGGGGTTGATCGTAGTGGATGAGGCGACGAATCCCATCCACTCACCAACCAGACGGGCTCGTCGCCTCGCCCACTACACCCCAAAGTTCAATATGGATGAAGCACTAGCGAATCGAAAACCCGCTCAGCCCGCCTGCCACTCCAAAAGCAACACGCCCGCAAAGCTCACTAGAAAAAAGTTGCACCGCAACAGCGGATCGGAGATAATCCACCGCGTTGAAAGCTCAGGGGCACTGATTGGCAACACCGCGTTGCCGGAAGAAAGTCACCCAAGCAGACGAAGTCCGCGCTCCCACAGGGCACTCCCACAGGGCACTCCCACTGGGCACGGTTACCATCAACGGGAAACAAAGGACACGCAGCAGCGTCTCCTAGCATCCACCCGTTACCCGGTTGCAGTTACCAGGAAATGCACCGAAAGAACGTGTTCGCGGTTAGTGCAAGTTTGCTTTTCCTCAAGCAAGCACCACTCGCCAAACGCACCCAAAATCATCGACCTGAGTCAGTTTCAAGGTTCAACGTATCCATCGGGCTTTGGATGCTGCGTCCAAGTTGGTGAGTCACATGCACGTACCTCATGGTCGTCTCGACATCCTTGTGCCCCATCAGCTTTTGAACCGTCGGGATCTCCGTTCCCGCCTCGACCAGATGCGTTGCAAAACTATGCCTTAAGCTATGCGGCACACCATTCTTGTGAATGCCGGCCAGTCGCTGGGCGGTCTTCAGTGCGTTGGCGAACTGCTGCTCAGCGATATGATGACGCCACGTCTGGCCACTTCGCTTATCAAAACATCTTTGTCGCGATGGGAAGACCCACTTCCACGCGAGTTCCTGGCATGCATTTGGGTATTTTCTCGCTAACGCATACGGCAAATACACCTGCGGGTATCCTTCCAAGACATCAATGCGGTGCAACTGAGCGGCGATCTCAATCTGGCTTTTCAATCCTTCGACCGCGCGTTCGGGCAAGAAAGTGATCCGGTCCTTTTCGCCCTTGCCATCACGTACCACGATATGTCCGTCATCGAAGCAGACGTCTTTGACTCGCAGCCGCCGACACTCTTTGTGTCGCAAGCCTGCACCGTACATCAACAAGAACATCAAGCGGTGGACCCCCACCAAATTCTCTAACAGGGCTTCGATTTCCTGTCGACTGAACCACACCGGCAGCGAATCTCTCTGTTTGGCGCGAACCGCGTTGACGAAACCAAGTTGCTTGCCGAGCACGCATTGATAGAAGAAGAACAGCCCCGATTGGGCTTGGTTTTGGGTGCTCGCCGAAACGCTCCCTTCAACCGCCAGAGAAGTCAGGAACGCGCCGATGTCATTCTCGTTGAATTGCTCCAGTTCGGAAGACCCAACGTGGCCAGCAAATCGTTTGACCCACCGCACGTAAGCCTTCTCTGTCGCCATGGAATAGTGCAGCACTCGCATCTCACCACGCATCGTTTGGATGAATGCCGGCTCGCCGCGATCGATGTTGCCGCGTAGTTGGATGAGCTCCTCCGCCGTTGGAGGAGCCTCCAGTGCAATGTTCCGTTCTTGGCGTCCGAGTTTGGCCAGAGTCGCAACAATGTCTGACAGATCCGGCACCGACCGCTCGAGCACAAAGTCGCGGTAAAACTGAACCGCCCGCACTGCCTGGTACCGCTGCCAGGCTGGAGCTCCGTTTGCAAGCAGATCTCGCGAATACTTGACCACCGCATGACGGGTAACAGGCAAGTCGTCTGCGAACCCCTTTCGGAAATTCATTGCGTACCGCCGCAACCAACGCGGGAACCACGTTTGGTCGTTTTCATCGAGCCGATCCCCCAGCACCTCACGCTCAAATCTCGCAATCGACATGGCAGCATCCCCCGGTCCGAGTGAAAAATAGCGAACCGAGCGAATGTAGGTGTACATTCGCTTTGAGTCGAGGGATAATGCTCAAATCGCTTGTTCAGTAGCGTGATAAAAGCTAAAACGGGGTTTTACCCCCTGCCGAGCAGGGGATAACTTAGTAGTTCCGCAGTTGATCAGAACCTCACACTCCGTCATCCGTGGTGATCGGTGCGCTTGATCCAGGCTCGTGATCCCCATGCTCGATCCATACTCGGATGGGCGTATTCGACCGTCAACCCGAACGCGGAGCTCCACGCCGTTGACCGTCATCGATTCCATGCTCGGCACAGGCTCGAACCATGCTGCTACAATGCGGACGCCGAAGCAGACGATCCCTTGCGCTGACTGCCGGTTCGGATGCGGAACAATTCGGTGCACCGGAGTAAGGACGTCAGTCTTTTTCCCAGTCCCAACTTCACCGAACGCCCTTACCCGGTGACCTTGGACGTTACCCGACTGACTCGATGCTAAGATTCGCTGCAAATCGTATTGAGACGCAACTCGTTGCTCCCAACATCCAACGAGATATTTTCGTACTCGATGATTCGACTTTGAATCGCGGGTATGTGATCGCTCGCACAAGAACTTTCAACATCACCTGCACACCGGTCAATGAAGAAGATCGCCCAGATTACGGTGACCCCGAAATCGTTCGCATCCAATCCGCTTGGGACTACGAACCCGATAGGAAACTGACAATTCCTGTTGTTTCCCCTCAAGATTTGCAGGACTGGATTCACAACGATTTTCCGGACGCAACATTCTCGCCAGCGACAGTAACTGAACACTTCGGTTCATGGCGATTGCGAGTCTCACACAAACAGACCACAATCGAATACGTGTGGGGTCCACTATCGGGTTTCGGCGGTATTGACCTTACGCAATTGACCGATGAACTCACATTCGACTACTGCGACACTTACTTCCATTCGGTTGTTGATGCAGCGCTATACGCAATGGATAAACTAGGTACCCCGACACAAAACGGCGGGTAACCATCGGATGCAACGGAGGACCGGTGGTCAGTTTGTACGAATGGATGCTCATCTCCCGGTCCCCGCTGATCCCGGTCGTTACCCGGCTGAGATTCACGACCGCCTGAAGCGCAAATGAGCGAACTGATGCCTACAAAACGACGTACGTTTCACCGACGTCTACGCTGGACGATTGTTGCGACTCTCCTTGCGACGGTTGCCGCGGTTTCGACGTATGGAACCTGGGGCTACGAGCGACATCTTGCCGTCGAGTCGTTCCCGGTTGCTGGCGCTGAAATCAATCCTGAATTCCAATTTGCAATCGAGTATCGCAAACGCTTCGATTGGCTTCCTGGCGCGCGACTTACACTGGTTGCCGTTGACCGCGATGACATTGCGGAACTTCGCGGCACAGCTGTCGCCGCTTACGACTGGTCTATACCGGATCTACGTGGCACAACCTATTGTTTCGTTCACGACTACAAACCGCTTCTCGGCTGGACAAAGCGGGAACCTATGGCGGAACGTGTCACAGGGGAGTTGAACTAAACCACGGCGGGTAACCATCCGGTGCACCGAAGATCCGGTGGTTAGAATATTGGCCATCACAACATCGTCCGCCGGATCTCGGTGACCGGCACCGTTCGTCGAACTGGAGATTGATTGCGTTTCCGAATTCGCACGTTGATGTTAACGGTTGCTTTCCTGGCAATCATCGTTGCGATCGCCGAGATTGCGACAAGGGACTACCGGAAACGGCGTCGCATCGAGTCTGACCTTTACTCGATGGGTGCATACCACGTTGGCTTCGATGACAACAATGATCCAAGCTGTGTTGGGTTCGTTTCCCCGGTTGGATTGGAGCGAATTGCAGAGTACGAAACATTCGACGATCTGGACTTCGCAGGCGCGAACGTCAGCGACGATACGATTCGGCATGTGTCACGGCTCAAGGGCGTCGGCACGCTTCACTTGACGGATTGCAATGTGACCGACGCTCAACTGAAAGTCCTTGCTAACATCGGATCGGTGTGGATGCTTCGCCTTAATGGATCGGCGGTATCTGATGACGCAATTCCCGCGATCGCGTCCATTCGCGGACTCAAATCGCTTGATGTATCGGGTACACTTATGACTGCCGGTGGCGTCGCGGAAATTCGACAGCGCTGCCCTAAACTCGTGGTCCGTCACGAACGGCAATGACGACGAACCATGAATTGCACCGAAGCACGGGTGGTGCGATTCTTGGCCATCACAACATCGTTCGCCCGTGCTCGGTGAATTCCACCGTTATTCGACTGAGATCCCTCGAATCCCCATCGCATCTCGTTGAGCAAGAAATCGATAGCAGTGCTGCTTGTCATCGCGACGGTTTCCGTCCTGTTGGTGGCTTTAAGAAGACACGCTGGCGATCCAATCACAACACGCTTGGCTCTGGAGGACACCCCGGATGAATTAGCGGAATGGGCCGACGAGACGGCAATGCTACTCACTGATTCGCCTACAGCTAGAGAGTTTGCGAGGTCGAGAATGCGTGGGAGGATACTTGACGGGAGTGAAACCCATGCCGGACTCATTGCTTGTCGCAATATGATTACTGACTTGGTTCCAATCCGAAATGGAATGACACTCGCACAAGCGAGGAAAGCAATTGTGTCCCTCGAATCAGATCTGAAGGAAAACGCGTCGCCAGACAGGGCCCATCCATTCGTTTACACCCAAGAATATCCTTCGGACGTAAGTGTGTACGAGGCCTACCTGCTCCAGTCGTATATCAGTGACCCTGCTTCGGGACTCTCTTTCTGGCTCGATGCACTTAGTGTAGATGGGCAGGTTGTAGACAAAGTTATCGTACGGCCCGGTAGCTTTGAGATGTCCCACGGCTTCTCGTTTGAAATTCCATAACGAGTTTCTATCCTTTTCACAGTGCTTGCCTCCGGATGACGATGCCCGCCTAATCTCGTTGCTGTTTTCCCTGCGGGGCGAATACGATTCTCGCCTGAGTTTTCCCTGCGGGGATGCCGTTTCGCTTGACATCGCTCGCTCTCGATGCGAAGCTAATCCGTCGTTGAAACACCCATCCCATACCCATGCTGATCCAGCGCGGGCGAATAACCATTGCATGCACGTGAGGACGGGTCGCCCGGTCTATCGACTGCTTGCATGTTTTTCGCCCGTCCCACGTGATGCTGGGCGTTATTTGATTGAAATCATCCTGATTGCTGCATTTCTCCATGCCGCCATCTGAGAACATTGGCTAAGACTCGCCCACTTTGCCTCATTTAAATGCGTTAAAAAAACTCTAGTCCTCACTCAGACACAAGGGCGATGACAATTTAAATTCCTTTAAACCGTCATCGCCCTGTATGGCTTCATTTCGACACCGTCGCCCCCATCAGTATTCACTTGGTCGACGCCGTCACATGGTTCATACTCGTGTAGTGACTGACTCCAGACCGTAGTAGTGCGTTCAAATAACAATCGGATGCAACGGAGTTTACTCATCCACCGGCATTCAACCCTTTTTCTCTTCGTTTACGCTCTCTACCACTTCAATATTTCCACAATTGGCCCGTAAACCCGCTGATCCTTAGCGTTATCCGACTGAAATTTTGACGTGACTGACCGCAATCCATACACGATACCAATTGACGATTCGCCGGCCCGGAAGCCTCACCGTCCATTGCGTCGACTGGTGCGTGGGCGACGACCGGTGCTTTGTTTGCGTTTGCCGTGTCGGCCGGCCTGTCGTTCTTTGTTGCCGTCGAGGCTGTCGGTCTTGCGCGGTCCGACCCGGGGTACATGGCATTGTTCGTGGCGATATGTTTGGCCCCGGCCGCGAACGCTATGGTCGGTGTTTGCTGTGCTGCGATGTGTTCGCTGACAGCAGGACGAAACGGGCTGTTTGCTTTTCCTGTTGTCTTTGGTCCGCCTTTGGCCTCGGCGGTTTATGTGCTGCATTTTGTATTTGTCGTGCTTGACGTACATGGATCATAGCCACGCCCCTGCGAGTTTGCTCTCCGCTCCTGCTGGCGGATAACGATTGCATGCACCGGAGCAGGTGTGTCTCCGCTCCGGTGGTTGGCTTCGCCATTCTACCACCTCCACTACGCCACCCCTGCCCGGTGATGCTGGGCGTTATCCGACTATGCGCGGTCGATGCCAGTACTTGCGATCCACAATCGCCTGACCTAATCTTCGCTCCACCCTTTGCAACATACTCGATCCACCATGTACCTGATTCGCTCCGACGACACTGGCGCACTCCGCAAACTTGCAAATTCGCTGGATGCTATTGACAACTTCACGCATTGCGATCTCGGTGCACTCAACACGCTCGAACTTACTGAACTTTGTGACGATGCATCTACGTGGATTACCGGCCAACCTGTTGTTTACGACGAATCGAATGGACTTGCAATCTTTGCATTTTCGCCGTCCGGTGTTGCTTGGATGGCGCAAAACCCCGATGCTCTGGCTGGATTTGACGCTGACGTCGATTCGCTAGGTGCTTTCGTCGCTGCTTCTGGGGACGTTTACGCACTTGACACGTTCTGACCAATTCATGCGGTGCGGATAACCATGCCGTGCACCGGAGTACGGCATGACGCGTTTACAAATGGAAAATCAACCCGCCGTACCCGGTGACGGCTAGCGTTATCCGAAGGTAGAATCATGTCCCTGTGGGTCGAACGCGCCGTCAACTTCACTCAGTCGCTCAAACGACTCGGTGCAGAGTCGGTTCGCTCTGCAGTTGCAAGCCCGCCTTTCACTGCGTCGGAGCTTGATGAACTGCGATCGACTCTCACTTCCCCAATTCCGGACTCGCTTGCACACTTCCTTTGCACGGAATCTCGTTCATGTAACTGCGAATACTACCTGACGTTTCAGCACACGCCCAAAGCGTCGGCTATCGCGATGGTCGGTGCCGAAATGGCGGCCATGTTCGCAGAGACGCACGTCTATGGCGGCGCCAGCCTATGCCAGTCAGAGCAACTCGCCGACTGGAATTCGGAGAGCGTTCTCTCGGTCTTTGACGACATTGACCGTGATTGCGCTAATCTGTGGCGTAACACTTTCCTCTTCAAAGCAATTGCAAATGCAGACTTCCTTGGGCTCTACATCGCCGACGACTTAAATGATCCCCCGGTGGTCTACATGGATCACGAAGCGACAATCCACCGCCCGATCGCACCCACATTGGACCATTTTCTTCGTGAATGGGAAAAACTCTGGTATGTGGGACCCGAATACTGGGAACTTGAGCACTTCATCGACCCCAATACCGGATACATTGATGCTCGTGCTGGGAACCTTTCAAAACTTCATTCGCGTTTTGGCGAAAACGACGGATAACCATGGCGTGCAACGGAGCGGCGGTGGTTAGCGTTTCCGTTCGCTTGCACGTCGTTCGCCGCCGCCCGCTGACGCCGACCGTTCCCCGACTGAAGGTTGACCTACGATGGAATACAGCACCGTAGTTCTGACGATGCTCATCGTGGTCGCAGTGGTTGCGATTCTCGGCTGGGCTGGTGACTGGAGCGGCTCGCGTCAACGAGCCGCGAATTCACGGTATTGGCTCTCGCACGAGATTCACTGCCCGGACTGCGGATGCCTGTTCACGCCTACCAATGTGGAAGTCGGCGAGTGTATCATAACGCCAAAGCAGCATTTCAACGTTTCCCTGACATGTCCGTCTTGTGACGAATCTTTCGAGTATGCCCGCGCGGATGGCCCTCCGACATTTCTATACCGGTCGCCGACTACTAGACGCTGCATTAACTGTGATTCGTTCTACGATGGAATCGTTGGTCAGGAGTGCCCAGAATGTGGTTCGACTCATTCGCGACGCGATGTTCACCCCATGCTCGCTCAAGACAACGGGGAACCATCGGTTGCAACGGAGGCCGCGAGTTGAGTTTTTTTGAAGTGGAGAGTCGCTCGCGCGGCCCCGCTGAACCGTACCGTTATCCGACTGAAATTTTGACGTGACTGACCGCAATCCATACACGATACCAATTGACGATTCGCCGGCCCGGAAGCCTCACCGTCCATTGCGTCGACTGGTGCGTGGGCGACGACCGGTGCTTTGTTTGCGTTTGCCGTGTCGGCCGGCCTGTCGTTCTTTGTTGCCGTCGAGGCTGTCGGTCTTGCGCGGTCCGACCCGGGGTACATGGCATTGTTCGTGGCGATATGTTTGGCCCCGGCCGCGAACGCTATGGTCGGTGTTTGCTGTGCTGCGATGTGTTCGCTGACAGCAGGACGAAACGGGCTGTTTGCTTTTCCTGTTGTCTTTGGTCCGCCTTTGGCCTCGGCGGTTTATGTGCTGCATTTTGTATTTGTCGTGCTTGACGTACATGGATCATAGCCACGCCCCTGCGAGTTTGCTCTCCGCTCCTGCTGGCGGATAACGATTGCATGCACCGGAGCAGGTGTGTCTCCGCTCCGGTGGTTGGCTTCGCCATTCTACCACCTCCACTACGCCACCCCTGCCCGGTGATGCTGGGCGTTCGTCGGACTAATGAATCTCGGTGACATCTACATCAAGACATTTGCCGCGATTATTGGAGCCTCGTTCGTTCTTGCGTTGATCGTTGCATCACTGCTGCGCTTCCGCCGTTGTTCGTGGCGAACGGTTATCCTTTCCGCGCTACCGATCTGGCTGCTCTTGGGCTTCCTCGTTCTCGATACAAGCCATCAGCGATTGTTCGCTGCATGGCACAAATCGCAGAACACGGCGCTACCGAAAGATGGATGCCGAACGTACGAACCTGATTTCTCACACCTCTACGCGACGTACTCCATGAGCCGTGACCAATTCGAGTCGTGGGTGAACAGTCACCCGTGGCAATTGCATACTGGCGACAACCGACTGCTTCATCATGACGGCCCTCGCCTTGGCTTCGATGAATCTGAACTCAGCTTCGAGACCGATTCCGCGCCAAACGGAAAACAATTGCGCGTGTATTACAAATCGGGTATCATGTACGTTTCGTACAATGCAATGTAGGTCAGGCCGACTCACGTGGAGAATCGTTCGACGCTTCAACGCCGACGAACAAAGCCGTGAACCGGAGCGGCGAAGTCCGGCGGATTTGAAATGGACAATTTACCGTCGCCGCCCGGTTACGGCCAACGTTATCCGACTGAAGAGCCATGCTTCGACCATTCTTCACGACTCTAATCCCAATTCTGTACGCCTGCGTCGTCGCCGCTGGTGAATCCGATGTGGCTAACGGTCCGTTCGCCGAACTAGCACGCATGACACACGCAGTGCATACATCGTCGCTCCCGAATATCGACCGAATCGAGGTTTGCGTTCTTAATGCAGATGACACACCGGATGCCGATGCAGATTCCTTTCCTGTGCGTCCCGGCGAACTCTTTGTCTCGATTCATTCCTCAACACTGATAACCGACGAGAAATGTAAGCGGATTGCCGACGGTTGGCGCACTCTGTCGTTTCGCCCGAATTCCACGTTTTGCCACATCCCCGCCTACGGACTTCGCTTTTATCGTGGCGACGACCTGTTGTTTTCCGTGTCCGTATGTTGGAAATGCCGAAACTTCTACATGCCCCAAATTGACCCGGTCAATGGACATTCTAGTACGCTGTTGTTCGGCTTTGATGACAACGCCCCTGCCGAGCGACTTCTCAACGACCTACGACGCGTTTTGCCTCATCCCCAAATTCCCTAGACATTATCGAATCGCCACTCCCGAATCACAGGTGCGGATAACCATCCGATGCACCGGAGCGGCGGTGGTCAGCTTTTTCGCAATGGAGAATCGTTCGCCGCCGCCCGGTGATCGGTAACGTTATTTGCACAAACCTTCATGACGACTGAGTCCGACGCGTACGAACACTTCATTCAAAACGTGATGGCATCACTAACTGCAGTGAACGTCCACCACCAACGCGTCTACACGGGCCGAGTTTCGCAACGTGACATCAAGGTTGACGTATCGTTCAACTACTCGATTGCTGGCGCAGACCTACTCTTTTTGGTCGAATGCAAGTGCTATCGCCATCGTGTACCGGTGGACGACGTTGAAGAATTTCACTCCAAGATTGATGACATTGGCGCCCACAAGGGAATCATGGTCACAACGGTTGGATACCAAGAGGGTGCAATCAAGACTGCGCGAGGACGCGGGATTGCACTCGCTTTGCTTACAACCGAACGGCAGCCGGGCGAAATGATGTACGTCGTCAACTCCGTTGGTCCGCCAAGAGTAATGCCCAAGAACCCTGGGTTCTGGCAGGGAAACTTTCGTGGACCACTTGATAACTACGATGGTGGATACCGATTCGAGAGCGTCGGTCAGTTTTTAGGTATGCTGTGTCTAGATGCCTACGAAGAACAACGGAAAGAACAGCTTGCGGCATTTGAACGCGAGCATGGCGGCAAATAACCATGTGATGCAACGGAGGACGGGTGGTGCGTTTTCTCGTCTGCTTGCAAGTCGTTCGCCCGTCCCCGCTGATCACTAACGTTATCCCAATTAGGCGAAACGCGAGCTACTCACCACTTGATTGACGATGCAATACCCCCGGCTGTTCTGGATTAGCGCCAAAGACGATCCTTGGATTCTGGCCGCTACCGTTGCATTGACAGGGGCAATAGTCGCGAATGTAGCAGGTAATTGGGTGAGCTCACCTATGCGTTGGATCTGGTCAATTGGCGGAGTTTGCGGATTCTCGCTGCTTGCGTTTAAGTCAGTCAGCGTCTATTCGCTCTACCGAACTGCCCATTCTGCAGACGCCGACGTGATTGAAATCACCAATTGCGCACGGGGGACTGGGATTGTGCACTATCGTTTTCTTGCAGGCGATCAGCGGGTTGTTGGGCAGCGCGAGTTGTTTCTCGACGGGCGACATCTTACCGTTCTGTATGACCCGAACCGACCTGATCGCCATCTTGCGTTTTGGAGCTCTTCGACTGGTTCGGAGGGATAACTATGGCATTCACACGGAGCGGGGCTTGCGGCCGAAGTTGAAATCGAAAACTTTACTCTCCCCGCCCGGTGATGCCTGGCGTTATTCGACTGAGTCGTAAATTGCTTCTCGGTAATTTGCCTGCTCCACAACGTCATCGTCAGCACTGCTTCGATATAGCCATTGCGGTATCGCTCGCAGACAGAAATCCCCACACCCACGCTCGATTCAAGGCCCGACGGAAGACGCGACTGCGTTCGACGCGATTCAATCGCCTGCCATCGGCCTCTTCTGGTCTGAACGTGGCGAATAACCACGCGGTGCACCGGAGCCGGCAGGCAACCGGAAACGCTGGTCGAAAACCAACCCGGCCGGCCCGGTGACCTCTATCGTTATCGGTACTACACGTTGGAGTTGTGACGTCGATCTGTGTTGCGTCGATCGTGAATCAAAACTCGCGTCTCAATCCCGTTGTTGGCTGTCAAATCCGACGCCGGCACTTTGACCGCACGACTCCCTGCGCAACCGAACATTGCTCATGACGATATCGGGACCGCATCGGATTACTGCTGCGGGACCGCGTTGGATTTACTTGCTGGGCGACACAGAGCCCGATATGCTGACCTCGAAGTCACGCGTACTTACTTACCCGTCCAATGCTCGTCCCGGACGACCGATAACCATCGCGTGCACACGGAGCGGCGGTGGATAGTTTGCACAAGTGGTTGCCTGGTTTCCGCCGCCCGGTGACGCTGAACGTTATGCATCATGAGACACATCTATGGCCAAGAAGATTCCTCAAAAGTCGTGCTTCGTTGTAACGCCGATAGGTGCAGCCGACTCTACAACGCGACGTGCAGCTCAAGGGCTTCTTGATACTGTAATTAAACCGGTATTGTCTGACTTAGACTTCAACGTCTTCGTTGCACACGAAATTGCATCCCCTGGCTCGATCACGAAACAGGTAATCGAGCACCTGCTAGTCGATGAAATGGTCGTGGCGAATCTGACCGGACTCAATCCCAACGTGATGTACGAACTTGCTGTACGACATGCCAAAAGGCTTCCGGTGGTGTCTCTGGCCGAAGAGGGAACTACTTTGCCATTCGACATTTCAGACGAACGCACGGTTTTTTACCGCAACGATATGCTTGGGGTTCAATCAGTTACTTCACAATTACGAGATGCGGTTGAAGCGGCATTAGGCGACGAGCTGCCGGACAATCCGATCTACCGCGCTGCGCAGTCTTTGCTCATTCAACAATCGCCCGACACCTTGGACAAAGACAAATATATTGCGGCGCGTATGGATTCGATCGAAGCGGCAATTCAAAGCCTTGCGAATAAACAAACGAGACCGACAGAGGTCAGCCGAGACCCAGTGGCCCGTCGTTATGAACTGACCGGCTCAAAGGCCAAGGTGCAAGAGTTCATAGGTTTCTTGGCTAAGTTCGGTGAAGTAGAGACTCTATCGCAGTCAGGAAACAGCGTTGAAATACGGCTGACGTACGCTGATGGCAAACCGAGGCCAATTTCTTTCTTCGCGAAAAAGAGAGGGGTCGACGTCTCAACCATCCGTGACTGATGCATAACAATGCCGTGCACACGGAGCACGGCTTGCGCGGTTTTACAAATGGAAAGTCGTCTCCCCGTGCCCGGTGACGGCTGACGTTCCCCGACTGAAATCTATGGCCGCATTGAACGTCTCGCTTTCCAGTGCGATGCGAACCGGATCGCTCGGTCCATTCGCCGTTGGGACATCACGACACGTGATAGGCCGCACGCTGGGCAATGTTACCAAAGCGACTCTAGTCGACCGAAGAAACGCTAGCTGCATCTGGTTTTTCGGCACAACAGAATTCCACTTTGCGAATGACATTCTGACGTTGATTCACTGCGACAGCGACGATTTGTTCGACGGGGGACCGTCAATAAAAATTGATCCATGGAAGCTTCGTTTGCACATGCCACTCGCAGAACTCAAATCTATTCTCATTGGCAACGATATTGGGTACACTGAATGCGAAGATCCGCACGCGGTGGACTGCACGGTGCGACTCAGTTCCGGATTCACGCTTGGATTCGTCTTGGACGACAGCGTCGGGCTTGGGCCAACCGGGTTACGGTCATGGTCGATCCAGAGCTGCGGGGAACAATCCGATGCACGGGAGCGGCGAAGTCACGGTTTTTAAAAATAGAACATCTCTCGTCGCCGCCCCGTGATCGGTGGCGTTATCCGACTAAAATTCGCTGACCTCGAATCCGTCACGTAACCTGCACTCGATGACAAGACCGAACGCCGTATTCGCCTTCGACACTATCGAAATGGCATTCGAATATGCAAACTTCGATGATCGCTCGAACGATGCTTACCTCGACCGTCACACAGGACGCTCACTTTACTTTTCGATGCTTGGTGACTCTGATGACGAACCGGACGATTTTGACGACACCACGCGCTACATAGCTATACCGGACACTCGCGATTTTGGACTTGGCGCTCAAGCTGCGATTCAATTTGCATCCGATACTGCACCGGCGTTGCTTAATGATGTTCGTGACGCATTTGGTGGACGCGGTGGTTTTCGACGCTTCAAGGACTTGCTTGACCGAAACGGCTTGCTCGAATCTTGGTACGAGTATCAGGCTGAACACGAACGGGCCGCCATCCTAAAATGGTGCACTGACCACGACATTCGATACACGATGGACACATCAAGCGGCGGATAACCATCGGATGCACACGGAGCGACGGTGGTTCGGTTTTTCGTTTTACAAGAACGCGGTTTCCCGTCGCCCGGTGATCCGCAACGTTATCCGACTGAAATCGCTACGCGCATGAAGCTTCAGAGCCTTCGACGATTTTCAATCCGCACAATGATTGCAACGGTTGTGGTGTTCGCAATCATCTTCTCGATTCTTGCATTCAAACACCGTGCCCTACATAAGCATTGCACGGCAATTGCGGAATTGCAGCGTTTAGGAGCACGTGTAACCATGACGACGCCTGAAAGCCGCAACATCGACTCGATGGATGACTCGATCGGCGATTGGCGGCACCGATTGTTTGCCGATCCTGCTGTTTACGTCCCACTGGTTGGTTTCCAAAATCCAAATTTGACCGACGACGACGTTCGTGCGATGATTCCCCACTTGAATGCATTGATCCCGCTTCACGGGCAAAACATCGCTGGTGAGTCGTTCATTGCACTTGATATCAATAACTCTCCGATCATGACGCGCGCACTTCGCAACGAACTTGAACCACTGCTGCCCGGTCTTCGGTTCATGGGTGATCCGACCGCGAAACCGGGGCCGAGCGCGTATCATCCCGGCTACTAAACACGACGTGTGAATTCACAATGGCGGATAACCAAGCCATTCACACGGAGCACGGCTTGCGCGATTTCACAAATGGATACATCACCCTCCGTGCCCGGTGATGGCAACCGTTATCCGACTTAGACATGACCAAGCCCATCTTTCGCAACTACGACGACATTGGGCCTTCCGAGCTTGCATCGTTTCCGGTGTGGGTTTACTGTCATCTAACCGACTACGACGAACCGTGGTACGAAGACGTTGACGACGAAGCATACCGTGCCTGGACGGACACTTCGCCCATCGGCAAGGATACTGTGGCGATCGTCGCCGCATCCTTTCGTACAAACACTGGGACCCAGCTTCAGGGCTTTATCGAAACGTGGGGCGACTCTTCCGGGAACTCCGTTCTGGATCTCAAGCCGACCATCTTCGACGCTGATGGCCAACGGATCTCATTCTGGCACGGTGCAACTTATCAATTCGGAACGGATCACTTGGATTACTCTATCGCACGCTTTGAAAGTCTTCTGGGTGGGCCAATGTCTGATCATTTCCCCGTTCATGTAGATGTGAAACCGAATGTGATCGGTGATGCACTGGCCGACAAGTTTCCCGGTTTCGCTTCCTTTACCGGTCCTGGGAAAACTACCGTGATCAACGGCGGATAACCATGGTGTGCACACGGAGCGGGGCTTGCGGCCGAATTTGAAATGGACAACTTTACTCTCCCCGCCCGGTGACGCCGGACGTTCTGCCATCAGACGAATCACGGAATGACAACATCTGAACCAACTCCAGAGATGGTCGCGTTTTACGAGCGTCGAACCGCGGAGCACATCGATCGCGTCCGTCGATGCTTGGCTGTGATGGCATCCGTAACCGAATACGCCGACGAACTGAATGATCGTGCACGGGTTCATGACGCGTCCAAATACGGACCCGAAGAACGGATACCTTATATCTGGCTTACTGAGTTCCATCGGTGCCGCCGCTCTAGCGAACCGTTCGCATACCCTGACGGAATGGAAGAACGCGTCCGTTCGGCAATCGATCACCATATGACGACGAATCGCCATCATCCTGACTTCCACAGTGACCCGAACGACATGACGGATGTCGACCTGATTGAAATGGTCTGCGATTGGACGGCAATGTCGCAGGAATTCGAGCAAGACGGAGGCAGCGCTCGTGGTTGGGCGGACAGGACAATCGGTAACCGTTTACACCTGAACGAATCCAAACGTCGATTCGTTTTTGAGATGATCGAACTACTGGACTACAACCTCAACTCGGATGCGTAGTAGAGACAGAACAATCCAATGCACCCGAGCGGCGAAGTCGGGCGTTTCGAAAATGGCCAATCTCTCGTCGCCGCCGGGTGATTGGTGACGTTATCACAATAAGACACTCCGTGCTGACGAGCGATCAAATCCATACTGAAGCAAAGTCCGAATCGCATGGCCCTAAATCGTCACGCCTGCCATTCGTACTTGCGCTCGGTTCGCTGGCCGGGCTTCTGACTCTCGTTGCATGCACCTGGTGCTACGCTTGGTCTACCGGTCAAATTCCATCCTTGGACGCAACGCTCTCCACCGGCGGACCGTGGAACCACAACTCAATCATGACCAGCTTCGTTGATTACATCTGTCTCGCTGGTACTTTGTCCGGATTTCTCGGGGTAACCTGCGCGATTGTCACTCGCACCACCATACACCGTGTGTTTGCGATTACTTCGTTTGTGGTCTCACTCGTTACCGTTGGGTATCATGTCATTCTCATCGACTGACTTTACACTTGGTTCCGACAAATGTGCGATAACCATGCGATGATACGGAGCGGCGGTGGTCGCCGTTTTCGCAGTGGAAAGTCTCTCGCCGCCGCCCGCATATCGCTAACGTTACCCGAATGAGAGATTGCGTTGACCTCCTTCTTTGACAACTTCAAAGCTGATGGCTGGGATGATCGCATCGCCTGGGAGACGAAAGCACCCCTGTTTGTCGATGCTCAGCTGATCTACGAATTTGACTCGCTACGAGGAGTTGTGACTAAGAACCCTAGGTCGCGCCGCGTTAATCGCGTCGAAGTTTACGCACACAACCAGATGGAGAACGGGTACCAACGACATCAGGAACTCGCTTGGAAATACCTAACCTCACGAGTGAACTCAATTGAGCGGGCCGTAACGAACAAACTCTGGCCGACTTGCCACGAGAACTTCAACAGTTTCTTGCAGTACATGTCAGATGCGAACACGACCTGGGAATCGATACGCAATCGAGAGAACTGGGATGACATATCGGTGCTGCAGAAACAGATAGCACTGACTGATATTTCGCTCTTCGATACTGAACTCGACGGGCATGGGCTTTTCACGCTCGACTTCGCGGTTGGTTGGGACGAAGAGCACGGCGTCAGCGTACTGATGTGCCGCAACAAAGTAATTGCGACCAGTAGTTGCGCTGACTTTACGTGTCGCGGAGACTCGCTCCTCGGTCACGCGAAATGCATCCAAGACTATAGCTACACTGAAGGCGATTTGCGTCTTTGAACTCACAGCAGCGGGTAACCATGCCGTGCACCGGAGCGGCGTCAGCGCGTTTTCTGATGGTTCGTTTTACTCTCGCCGCCCGGTGACGGCGGACGTTACCCGACTGAAGCGGCCAATGTACCAACTGCTCTTCGTTTCGCTGGCAATCCTCGCCATTTTCTCGTCCGGCTGCAAGGACGACGGATCGCTGATTGATGTTCTACCCGCTGTAAACGTAACTACCGCAGCGCAGGATCAGGGAATGGCGGTCCACGATGAACATCTCGCACAACGCCATATTCACGCCGGTCACGCTGAATACGAGAAATCGAACTTGGACCGAGCAATAGAACTGTTCGATAAGGGTGCCGGCAATGACCCGACACGATGGGACGCATTCTATCTAAGCGGAAAACTGCGCCTTGATGTTGGGGACGTACTCGGCGCGCTAGAACATCTCTCAACCGCTCACGACCTTGCGCCTGACGACTACGACATAATGATCGAACTGGGAAACGCCTACAACGACAACGGCGACTATCAAAACGCCGAGACAACTTGGCTGAATGCTATCGCAATGTATCCGGATCGTGATTTGGCATACAATAACCTCGGCATCATGCAGTACGAACTGCGAAAGCATGCTGATGCCGCTGCAACTTTTTCATCTGGCATCGAACGTTGCTCGTCCTTACTGCTCTTCAAAGGCCGCGCACTTTCGTGCATGGAGATTGGGAAATTTAACCAAGCAATCCAAGACTTGGGCCACCTTATGGAAAGCATGCCCGACACGGCAGTGTTCTATTGGTATCGTGGACGATGTCACCTCGCCTTAGGGCAACAGGATCTTGCTTTTTCCGATGCCAAGCGTGCGTGCGAGATTGATCCTGATGATTCTGATTACACTGCGTTTTTGCAATCCTGCAGCGCATCACAAGAAGGCGGGTAACCATGCCGTGAACCGAAGCGGCGAAGTCGGGCGGTTTTCAAATTGAGAATCTTTCGTCGCCGCTCGGTTACGGCGGTCGTTCGTCCAACTGAGTGGCAATCGTGATTGATGCGTAAACTCGCCCTTGTACTTTGTGTCTTTCTGATGCCCGCTCTGGGCTACGCCCTGTGGTCAAATTGGAATTCGTACCAGGAACGCTTGTCCCCCGACCAAAACCTGCGTGCGATCGGAATGGCGTTACACAATTACCACGCCGCGTACGGAACTTTCCCTCCGCCAAATCTCGATGGCCATAGTTGGCGAATCCGCTGCAATCCGTTCATGATTTCCTCGCCTCTCTTCATGCACTACGACTTCAATGCAACCTGGGATTCGGTCGACAATCGGACGATTCACTCTCGTCCTCTGCGTACTGGCAAGGGGCCAGACCCTGACGCACACGTGATTTGCGGTGTTCCCTACGCATTCCACGTCAACGAACAGATGGACGACGAGACTGCGTTCCTCATGCTAGTTGGCAACGATGCTTTTGGTGCAGCACAGGGTCGCAGCATCACTCATATCTCCGACTCGCTGGAATGCACAATTGCCGTTGCCGAAACGTCACGGCGTGACATTCACTGGCTGCAGCCTCTAGACTTTGACGGCAGTGAATTGGAACCAACCGTCAGCGATGGCAACAATTCAATATCTAGCGATGATCCACGCGGTCCGTTGGTGCTTTTTGCGGACGGTGCCGTTTATCGATTGAATCCAACGATTGATGCCGGTACGCTCAAAGCATTAATTACGATCAACGGTGACGAAGATGTTTCTCGTGATGAATTGCTCGCTTCGGGGATGCTATCCGAACCGTAACGCGAAGAATGGACGAACCATGCGATGCAACGGAGCCGGGCTTGCAAGGTTTCACGAATGGAAAATCAGCTCTCCCGGCCCGCTGATCGCCACCGTTCTGCCACAGAATTTGCACCCCAATGAAGCTATCACCAATCCTCGCTTATGTAGCCGTGGCGATTGCGAGCATCTCGTACGGACAAGACCAACCGCCCGAAGCTCCGGTCACGTTAGACGAATTGAATCGCAGGAATGTCGTTGGCAACTTGGGGTTGCCACTCGGGACGGCGGTGGAAATCGAAGCTGAGGTTGTGTCCGGGCGCAGTCTGAGGCGGAAAGGATATGACTCGCTGTACCTGCTAAAGGTACTGAATGTCGATGGCGAGGATTTGAATGCGTCGCCACTCATGCGATTCTCCTCGCCCGGATTTGCTGGCGTCGATTTGGCGAATCATACTTTTGCACTCTATGAATTGAAGCATGGCACAAAGGCAAAAAGCCTCAACTCAGCCCAGATTGCGGAACTTGAGAAAGGGTATGTTGGAAGACAGGTGCGACTTGTCGTTTACGAAGTCGGGCGCTTCCATGGCATCCCGGATCAGTTACCAAAAGATGTACCAGTATGGGCCGACTTTGGGTTTCACTTCTCAACTTCTTTGACCGTGTTGAACGAACGCGGTATCGAATCCAAAACTGGCAGAACAAAGCGGTGAACCGGAGCCGCCGATCACGCGTTTTCTTAAATCATAGTTTCCTGGCGGCGGCCCGGTTACCGCCGACGTTCTGCGAATGATGCTAGCCGAAAAACGGAGAATTAAGCTTTGAAAGAATTTGGCATCGGATTGCTCTACCTCGAAGGACTCCCACCGGAGTACTTCGATGACTTTCGCGACTCAATCGACTTTGATGCGATCGACTTTCGCGAGGAGCAACGCGAGAACGAACCGTATGCTGCACTTGAATGGATGATTCCAACCGTTGTCGCGCTGTACGTGGGCAAGAAGTTCGCGGATGCATTACTCAAGAAGGCGACCGATGATTTTGCGGACACGGTTTACCCAAAGCTTAAGAACGGCGTCGCCGAGCTCGCCAAGAAACTCCTCGTCACTGATCGCACGCGTTTCGGCGTGGTATCAAGTGGCGAGAAGAAGGTCACAAACGCTGCATCTACAATCTTCTCTGTAACTGCCCAAACGACTGGGCGTCACCGAGCAAAATTCGTTTTTCACGACGACAGCTTGTCCGAGCTGGAGTACGAGATCGCGGTCGATCAGATTTTTGCTACACTCGAGGCTCACTACCGTGAAGCCGACAACGATTTACTTTCCGATACATCGCCTGAATACTTGCGTGGCGGTTCCCTCTACCTGATATTCGACAAACAATCGCAGGCTTGGGATTTGGTTGATCCAATTGCAGAGCGACTCAGACAACAGGCCGCACGCAATCAAAAGAACGCAGAACAATGACATGCACGGGAGGACGGCTTGCGGCGTTTTTTGCAATGGACAGTCAAATCTCCGTCCCCCGTGATGTCTGACGTTATCCGACTGGGATTGACGTATCTATTACATGAGTCTGAATATGTCTAACGCATACTCTCCACCAAGACCGCAATCGATTGCGGTCGCTCCTAGTCCGGTCGCAGGCTATAGTTGCCGAGCGATTGCTATCGTTCTCGGCACTGCATTCGCAGTCCTGGCTATAGCGACACTTGTTGACGTCGTCTTGATTGCATTGCAGCGTGAGGACGCTGGCAATCCGTTTGTAGTGCTGGTCGGAAATGGCATTGGACTTTTTTTGACCGCGGCTTTGACGATGCTCGCTTGGCGGTGGGGAAATCACTTTCTTCATCCTTTGACGCATAGTTTTCTAGCCGTCAATCGGCGAAGGGCTAGGGCTGTTCTGAAGCGTCACGCCAACTGCTTAGGAGACGACCCCGTGACACATGAAAATTACTACGCAAATTCTCCGCTCAGCGAACTATTGCTTATCTACGGTCTGATGGACCGCGAAGATCACCCGGATCGGCTAGCGGAGTTGCTTGCTATGCTTAGGTACCATACGAGCTACGAAGAAACTAATTGCGGATAACGATTGCGATGAACCGGAGGCAGTGTGCTCTCCGCTACGGCGGGTTGCCTTCGGCATTGTACCCGCCTCCGCTACGACCACACTGCCCCGGTTATCGCTGGTGTTACCCGACCTAAGAATGACGAATCCCTACTCGCCGCCGAATTCTCGACTTGATGAGCATCGAGAGGTGTCGCGCTACGGGATGGTGTCGCTTGGGCTGTGTGTTTTTGGTGCTCTCCTGACACTGCCGGAATTGTGGTCGAATGCGTTTCATCCACTCGACAATCCGATCGGCAACGTAATGGGCATCGCGATCATCGTCACGACGGGACTTGCCGCATACGCCGAATGGTGTTCCCGGAACACGCATCGTTCGACTCGCAGTGTATGCACTGTGGGTTCTTGCCGTTGTGGCTTCGGTTGTCATTGTTCGCTTTGTCACCTCGTTCGTGCCGATCCTGACACAGTCGTGGGCGGTCGAGAATCCAGGCGTTATCATGGGGGTTGTTTTCTCGCTTTCCTCGTTCCTGTACATTGGGCTCTTGTGCCGGCGACGGGTGATTTCTCGGCTTGCGGCAAATCGCGGGTAACTAAGCGATGAACGCGGAGTGGCCGGTAGCGCGTTTACAAATGGAAGATCAACCGCGGCCACCCGGTTATCGCAATCGTTATCCGGCTCGAATACTTGACTGTTTGATCCATGCTGAAGCAATTTATTGTGTACTCCGTTCTCGCAAACGGATTACTGCATGGGATCGCTTGCCTTGTGTGGTTCCGTTTTCCGCAGGTCAATGCAGGCAGTTACGGAACCGTTCTTTTCTGCACCGCATTTGGCTTCGCCTTGATTTCGCTTGCGTTCTTCGGAGGGCCAACTGCATACGAGAGGCCGGAGCCTCATGCCGATCGACCGAACTCCGCTGCTGACTTTGACCACGCCGATCGACAGTGGGCGATATTGCTCGGCGGATTCATCGCCTTCGTCGCCGCTTCTAATGCCGTGCTTGGACTGTGGCTTGCTGGCGTATTTGCGTAACCACATTCCTCGTTTCGTTCACCGCCTGTTTTATTGCGATCTGCTACAATCTGGCGTACTCACCGTGACGCTGAGGCAGCGTCTGTACATCCCGTCCGGCGGATAACGATTGCATGCACCGGAGCAGGTGTGTCTCCGTTCCGGCGGTTGGCTTCGCCATTTTACCACCTCCACTACGCCACCCCTGCCCGGTGATGCTGGGCGTTCTGCTATGAAAAAACCCCCGGTGCAACAATGACTCGGCTACTCGCGTTATTCGCCGTGTTGATTGCGACGATGTCGCACGCCGACGAACCGACTGAGACCGCCACCATCGAGCTTAAACTTGGTGTCGCCCAAACACTCGTTTTTCGGCGGGTCTCACCTCGGTCACACAAAATCGACTATCCCGATTTCTACATTCTTGAAACCGAGGTGACAAATGCGCAGTTTAAGGCGTATTTGGATGCAGCGAACAAAACAAAGGATGATACCGAAATACTCCGAATCATCGCGGAGCGAAAGAAGCGGCGTGTATTTTCCACCGGAGACATTCCGTACTCGATCGAAGACGCTTCAACAATCTGGCGAGATGGAAAGTTCCCGGCTGGACTGGACGACCATCCCGTTGCCCTTGTCACGCTGTCAGACGCCACTGCGTTTGCCGATTGGACCGACACGTCGCATCCCAACGCGGGTCTGATCCGACTGCCAACGTGGAACGAATGGATGATCGCCGCATACGGTAAGACGCGACACTATCCCTGGGGCAACGAATGGAAACCGGACCGTGCGCATACGTCGCACGGCATCAAATACGATTTCGCTGCTCGAATGCGAAATGATCCTGACGAGCGTCCAAAACGAACAGAGCCTGTCAAGGCGCGACCGAACGGCCGCTCGCCGGAAGGCATCTTTGGGCTTATCGGCAATGTGTCGGAATACATACTCAACGATGATCCGACTAACAATGCGTACTTTAATCTGGGGTCACGTTCTATGGGAGGCGGGTTCACTGATGGTCGCGTTTTCCTAGATGATGATAATGATCGACTCGCGCCCAGGACGGACTATTGGGGCTACAGCCATCACGCAACGCCACGCGAAGATGATCTTGGATTCAGGCTTGTGATTGACCCGTCGAACAACGATAGACTTCGCACGCGTCCGCGAATCTTCAAGCAGAACAATCGTGCGTGGATGGTTGGCAACTCTGATCTAGATTTGACCCCGCCGCCAAAAGCAGAACAATGACATGCACCGAAGGACGCGAGCCGAGCGGTTTGGCAATGGTGAATCTTTCGCGCGTCCTCGGTGATGTCTGCCGTTACGCCTCAAGATCAACCTTAATGTCATAGCCACATGAAGACACCGGAAAGCATCACGATCACTCCAACGAGTTACCAGGAAATCGTCGCGCTATTGACGTCTCACGAACTGGCGGCTGTTGAATGTCCGATTGCCGAGCAGTGCCGACTGAGGGTCATTCGAGATCTGGCGTCAACGACGACAAGTCACTTGCAAGCCGAGGTCAGCGTGTCAGGAATGACTGTCGCTGAGATCACGCAGTACTTGACACTTCACCGAAGCCAATTGGTCGCTTTCGGCATCCGATTCCTTGGCGACAACGATGCAACCAGGGAGGAGCAGGAATACCCTGACGGCGAAGAGCAAGACGCCGATGGTGAATCGGAGACAATGGGGTTGGGAGTCGGATTTGGCGTCAAATATGCCATCTATCACAACTTCCTCTCCAATCGCCCCGCTGCGAACTTTCGAGCGTTCCTCAAGAATCGCCGAATCCCAAAGCACACCAAGTTTGCCAAGGAACTTGAACGTGTCTTTACCGAGGTCGGAAGCATGAACACAGAAGAGGCGTAACCATGCGGTGAACGGGAGCCGCCGATGACGCGGGTTCTGGAAATCATAGTTTTTTGGCGGCGGCCCCGTTACCGCTGTCGTTCCCCGACTGAAATGCGATGATCGTGAATCCATACGATCCACCCACTACCGAATCATCGCCCGACAGAATTGAAGGTACTCCGAAATGGAGAACGAACCTTCGGTCGCTCTTGATTCCGACGTTCGTTGGCGCTGTCATCGGTTCAATCGCGTTGGCCCCACTCACACGCGGACCGGGAGACCCAACGGGGCATGGGATCGCCTTCGGACTCGGTGGAATCGTCTCACTTTTCGCTGCAATCATTTTTCGCGCAGCTGCGCGGTCGATTGGAGCGGTTACTGGCACTGCATCGCCGAATGCGATGGAGGGTGATTCCCCGCGACAAACATGACGTTTCGGATTCACTCCAGATACGCAGTGCCGCGAACATTCTGCATTCTTGTGGCCGTATTTGCCGTGCTCAGTTGCGCTCGATATGATTGGTTAATGTCGATTGTGTTGGTTGACATTCTCTCCGCTTCCGAGCGGGGAACCATCGCGTGCACCCGAGTACGCGAGCTGGGCGGTTTTGAAATGGAAAATCTTTCGCGCGTACCGGGTGACGCGTGCCGTTCGCCGACTGAAATTCGATGCTCGATCCCGACCGCTGATATCCGCCGTCGGTCTGCCGACTGCGATTGGTGCGCGGCCTCCAGGCTGGGATTGGCCATACTCGATCCAATTCCCGAACGAGCCCGACGGCCGGTAACTCACACTCGATCCCAGGCTGTTGATTGTCCAACGCCTGACACTGTGCTGCTATAATTCAACGCCTGGAGTCAATGTTGCCAATACGGTGCGTGGTCTCCAGCCCGAATCGGCGAACAATGCGGTGCACCGGAGTAGGTGTGCTCTCCGCTACGGCGGTTGGCTTCGCCATTTTACCGCCTCCGCTACGATCACCCCTACCCGGTGACCGCTAGCGTTCTGCTACTGAGGCTCAAACCCATTGGGCGTCGCAAAAGTCATCCAGCTACTTTGGGCGCTGTTTTTCGTACTCGTGATTGGATTGCGGGCATTCGCTTCCGGGAGCGCCGCTGGTGTGTTCTTAGGCGTGGTCTCCGTCGCATATCTGGCTGCTTCGGTCGCCTGTTTGGCGAACTCTCGCATTGGATGGATCGTTGCACTAGTGATTCCAATTCTGCCGTTGATGCGCTGGACTCCGATGGTCGTCGTCAACTTTTGGATGTTTTTTACGGGTCATGAGCTCTACCAAGATTCTCCCGCAACCATTTTTATTGTTGCGATGAATGCGTTCATGTTCGTGCTGCCCGGCCTGCTCATCTATCTCTGCCTTGCGTTTGATCGAAAACGGTTGTTTCCGGTGCTATGGCCGACCGCTACAATGGAACTTAACGATCGCTCATCGGGCGCGGCCACCCCCGTCGTCGATTCCACGAATCCGTACTCCCCACCCCGATCCTAGTGCCGTGTGAGGTGCAGAACCATGCGATGCAACGGAGCCGGGCTTGCAAGGTTTCACGAATGGAAAGTCAACTCTCCCGGCCCGCTGATCGCGGTCGTTCCCCGTTTAAAATGCTCCAGCGACAAATGCGTGGATGCCTTGTAATCACCGCGGGCGTTCCACTGCTAATTGCCTCGTGCACGCTCATTCGAGGCAAAATACCTCTGTGGGCGATACCCGCCGTTCACGGTGTGGTCTCGGATGCGGCAACCGGCATTCCCATCGAGTCCGCGTTGGTTACCGTCTCAAATGATGCTGAGCCTGGCATCGTCGCTACCACACTGACTGATCAAAACGGGCGATACACGACGAAACCCGCCCTGACTCACGAATGGTTCACGCTTCCAGGTGACCGCGTAGAACACTGCACTGTATCGGTCTCGGCTGATGGCTACGTCACAACAGACGCAGCTGCTGTACACGACACTTACGAGCTATATGCTGGCAAACCGGCTGCTGATCGCTATATCGATTTCATCCTGCGATCGGATGCGGCCGGCGAGACCAAGCAATACAATGAATGGGAAGTCGAACGCGACAATACCGGGGAACCATCCCGTGCACCGGAGCCGGGCTTGCAAGCGTTTTGACAATGGTTGACTATTTCCTCCCGGCCCGGTGACGGGCGACGTTCCCCGACTGAAGAATACATGGGCGGTTCAAAAGGCAACACGAAGTTTGACGGCATTCGCTGGGACCAACATTTCCAGACGTTTGTCGCGGACCGCAATTTCAACGGTCAAACGGTTGGCTTCACTTTCGACACGAACCAGATACGATCCGACGAATTGCTGGCAAGTCTCACGCCGACAGCCAATCGCATTTGGATGACGCACAATTCATGGTTCAAGAAATTTCGCGATTTTGTCGCCGCTGATCGTCTTTCGCAATTTAGGACGCTGCTGAGTCAGGAAGATCCGCCGCTAACGATAACTGCAAAACAGATACGTGATTCGCTGACTTGCCCCTACATGATTACAATTCGTCCGGTTGACGATTCTCATTGCGTTCGTATCGATTTCAGCGGTGGCGGACATGACTGGGGTGGCACCGATTGCCGACTTTCGGACTACCATGTAGAGGCTTCTGCAACACTGGATGGCGGTTTCGACGATGCAACGATCTTCACGTATTAACGGACAGATGAACGGGGAACCAACCGATGCAACCGAGCGGCGAAGTCGGGCGTTTTGAAGTGGTTAATCTTCCGTCGCCGCCGGCTGATCGTAAACGTTCGTCGAACCAACTGGATTTTGCCTTCAACCCGCGTTCACCCTGCCATGTTTAGACGTTTCATTATTGCTGTGTCTTTCGTTTCGTTTCTGTTCTCAACAGGTTTTTGCCAAGAACCTCTTGTTGATGGAGAATTATTTTTCACAAAGCTGCACGCCATTCGTCCGGGTGAATTTCCGATCGCTCCGTGGGAAGGGAATAATCCACCGATCCAAAATGCCGAGTGGCAAGCCAGGATTGAACGTCTCTTCAATGAGATTAACAAGCTTGACTCCCAACACATGGACCGTGCCAACAGCGCATACTTCAACCGGTTCATGTTCATCGACGGCATCTCAAAGCAACCTGTCGAGTCCCTCTTGCGAGATCTTGACGATGTTCTTTCTGCATTCAAGGACTGTTCGTTTGACGTTAAGGTGCCAACAGAGGTTAGCATTCTGTTTTCCAAAATTGAAAGTTCGCGTTTTAGAGCAATCGTGCAATTGGTGAGTCTCAAGGCGATCGCATCGGCATCGCGTGGCAACTTCGCAGAATCTTCTGTGCTGCTTTCCAGTGCATTCGATTTCGCGGATTTTGTAGAAACGTCGGAAACCTATCGGGGATGCTTGATGGCGAACGCAATAAGGCGGAGCCTGCTTGGCTGTTTTGTGAGTTTGCAAGGAGTGGGAAGTCCCCTGATGCTGGAGCAGATGGAAACACTTGCGGTCGAGTTGGGTGCAAATCGAGCGTCCGAAATGGCGCTCTGGAAACAGGTCAGCGAAGAACTCCCCGTCCTACAAGCGAAAGAGCGATCCCAGGCGATTTGGCAGGAAGATCTTAAGGCCACATTGACAAGTCTCCAGATCCCAAAAGCGAACTTCGATCAAGCGATGGCTCATGACGATATTGAACAAGTGTGTGAGACGCTCCAGTTGATCGTCGCTGCAGATTTTGAGAAGGAAGAGCTGGAATCTCAGCGTTGGTCCCACTTGAAGCTCCCTCGGGAAAAGCCTCGATTTCGGGCAGGAGTCAATGTTAAGATGGGAGCATGGGTAACGATTTTCCAGAAGTATATTGACGAACTATTCATCGTGAGCCTAAGGAATTCGCGGGACAACCTCCAGGAAACAACTCGTCAGCTTGCAGCAATCCAGTGTCTTGAGATCATTCGCGGGAGTTCTTCCGAGAGTGGTCAGTGGATCGGTGGTGTTGACGGGCCCCTCAAGCGGAAGCTTCCAATTGACCCAGTCACAGGGGTTGCGTTCCCCGTGAAGGTGGACTCGCAAGTCCCAGGGTACTGCACCTACACTATTGTGCTGGAGGAATCACGAAGGGGTGAGAGGCGTCGCGAGATCCATGCGATGTCGCTAGGCAATGTCAGGTAGTGAAATAGCTGCACTGGACAGGGCCTCGGCGATCACAGGCGGTCCATGGCCGGTAAAACGACGAACCATCGGTTGCAACGGAGTGGCGGTGGTGACCGGTTTTGCAATGGTTAAATCGCTCGCCGCCACCCGCTGAACTGCAACGTTATTTGACTCAAGAACATTCGCTGACAAGAGTCACATGATGAAGCTTAAGCAAGTCTACCGATGCGATTTCTCCGCTGAAACACTCAAGGGGGTCGAGCTTTTACCCGACGGATCGAAGAAAGCTCGGATCGCTTCGGAGAAGCTGATCGAGACCGCCCAGTTGGCGTTACTCGATGGGCTTTCGAAACTTGGACAGAAAGAGATTGACTTCGACGTTGGCTTCGGGCACGGTTATTCCTCGAGCCTCGCGATTGTGATATTTAAGACGGACTTTATTGACGGTCAATTCCTTCGCGTATTGCACGATGTTGGTAGTATGCCGCCGGTTGGTGTCGACTGGACTATTTCGGTCCAATGCCAAACGGACGCACTGCAAGACGAGTTCTTTGTTCGCGACGGAACGATTGTTATCTGCTGCGATTCATGCGATAGTCTGTTGAGCTTACTTAAAACACTTTGTGTTTAAGAACGTGTTTGCAACGCGGTCGCGTGTGAATTCACACCGGCAAATAACAATGCCGTGCACTGGAGCGGCGTGTCAGGCGTTTTGGCAAGAATTGATCTCTCTTCGCCGCCCAGTGACGGCCGACGTTATTCGGCAATAGATGTTCGCTCCCGCCGTACTTCCGTTTCAGATTACAGCTGCGATCTTCGTTGTTGCCTTGATCGCTACCTGTCTGTTCTCGCGACGCGGAAAGACGATTGCAATCGCTATTGGTGCGTCGATCATACTTTTCATCCCATCGTGTACCGGAGTGATGATGATCGTCGACCAATTTCGCTATGGGCGTTTCGACTACGCGTCTGAATCCGACATCCCAGATGACGGATACATCGAACTTCCGCCGACGGCGACCAACATTGTCTTGTTTCGCAACGGTGCCGGCCATTTCGCTCGATTCACCAATCCGACCGATTCGCTCGACTCATGGGTCACGCAAATGCGAGCGCAGCGGCCCGAGCTGAACTCGGATTCTGAGGAAGACCGCTCAACGCCAAACTGGCCCAAAGAAATGCGTGCGGAAATGCTCCAGCTCAAGTCCGAAATTTTCGCAAGCCGGTTCCGTGATTCTGGCTGGACCTACGATCCGAGCATGATCGAATTTCAAGTGTCGCGATCGCGACGCGGTGGTGGTTATTCGATTTGGCATCTACCCGAAACCGGCGATACATACTTGAGTGCCGGGTACTGGTAGAATGCGGGTAACCATGCCGTGAACCGGAGGACGGCATGGGGCGTTTACAAATGGAGAATCAACCCGCCGTCCCCGGTTACGGCGGACGTTATCCGGCCAAATGGCTGCTTGTCTTTCGCAAACTCAAAGTTCGACAGCTAATATGCGTCTACGAGAAAACAAGAGCTACATTTCTGCGTTCGTTATAGTTTTTATTCTAATTATAGGTTGGATGGCTTTTGGGCTATTTATCGAGCCTGCCTACGCGATGGCGGTCCCACCGATGTTATTTTCAGTGGTAATTGGAGGCCTGCTTCTCCTACAAGTACGTTCAGGTGTTGCTCTAAATGGTAGATGGGTTGCGAAATACCCGCGTGGCACGTGGCAGTACACCGGCTTGATTGCCTGGAATTGCTTCATATTCCTGGTGTCTCTTCGTTTGCTTTTCCTAAGCCTTCCTGGCTGATCCAGGATCCGTTGAGATGAAAACGTACTCAGCAGCCGCGGATAACGATTGCGATGAACCGGAGGCAGTGTGCTCTCCGCTACGGCGGGTTGCCTTCGGCATTTTACCCGCCTCCGCTACGATCCCACTGCCTCGGTTATCGCTGGTGTTATCCGACTGAAATTTTGACGTGACTGACCGCAATCCATACACGATACCAATTGACGATTCGCCGGCCCGGAAGCCTCACCGTCCATTGCGTCGACTGGTGCGTGGGCGACGACCGGTGCTTTGTTTGCGTTTGCCGTGTCGGCCGGCCTGTCGTTCTTTGTTGCCGTCGAGGCTGTCGGTCTTGCGCGGTCCGACCCGGGGTACATGGCATTGTTCGTGGCGATATGTTTGGCCCCGGCCGCGAACGCTATGGTCGGTGTTTGCTGTGCTGCGATGTGTTCGCTGACAGCAGGACGAAACGGGCTGTTTGCTTTTCCTGTTGTCTTTGGTCCGCCTTTGGCCTCGGCGGTTTATGTGCTGCATTTTGTATTTGTCGTGCTTGACGTACATGGATCATAGCCACGCCCCTGCGAGTTTGCTCTCCGCTCCTGCTGGCGGATAACGATTGCATGCACCGGAGCAGGTGTGTCTCCGCTCCGGTGGTTGGCTTCGCCATTCTACCACCTCCACTACGCCACCCCTGCCCGGTGATGCTGGGCGTTATCCCACTGAACTGATCTAATGCTGAATCGATTACGCAACGCGATCTTCGGTGAACTACACGAGCCAACGCCTGCGTCTATCGTCGTAGAGCCAACGCAACTCGTCCTTGCGTGCGACGACACCTCTGCCACCAGTACAACGAAAGTGGATGGCAAACGCGTCACCTGTCCGTACACGATGTGGACTGGTTCCATCGAATGCCGCATCTTTGCCGGTCTGCTCGACTTCCAGCTTCTCGTCGAATCCAACGCGCCGCGCGAACGGGACCTTGATTTGATTCGTCGAATCGTTGCATACGAACGCTCGCTGAAGGGTGATGCGATGGATGCCGTTTTCAACTTCTTCTCCGGGCTGCGCAATGACCATGGCGTCGATTTCTCTGCTGTCGTCGACCGTTGGTCACGCGATTCGGTTGCCAAAGTAGTCCACTCTCCCTCCTGTCTAATCGACGATCTTGACGACGAGCCCGGGTTCAAGAATCGATTCATCGTGTCTTTTTCCACTGACCTTGATCCCGAACATGGTGTGGATGTCCAGGTCGACCAGTGGCGAATCGTTGACTGCGGCTGTCTTGTCTGACACTATGCAGGGATAACCATGGCGTGAACCGAAGTCGCGGCCTTGAGTTTATTGAAGTGGATCGTCCACCGCCGCGACTCGGTTACGCCCACCGTTATTTTGTAAAGACATGTGGGATCTCGAAGTCGACTGCCCGAACGCTCCACTCACAGACCAGATGGTTGCTGAGGCTGAATCTTCGTTGAACGTCCGGCTTCCAGCTTCGTACGTTGACGCCTTGCGTCAGAAAAACGGTGGTTCGACCATCGGCGAATACATCCGGCTACCGGCGCAAAACATCCCTCAACACCTTGAAGGGTTCGTGGACCATGGCTATGTCAGCATCGGCGGGCTGAATGGCATTGGAGCCAGCCATCAAAGCATTACGCGAACGTCGTACCTGACGAACGAATGGCAACTGCCGAACGGATTGGTGCTCCTCAACGGCGACGGACATACGTGGATTGCCTTCGACTACCGAAAAACAACAGCCACACCGCCAATTGTATTCGTCGATTCCGATTCGGGTGATACACTACTGATCGCTAATTCGTTTGCCGAACTATTCGCATCGCTGGTCCCACACGAAGAGCTGTTCGACGAAGATGGGGATTTCATCGGCGGCGCATAGAAGCAAAATAACCATGCGGTGAACGGGAGCCGCCGGTGACGCGGGTTTTGAAATCGTAGTTTTTTGGCGGCGGCCCCGTTACCGCCGACGTTCCCCGACTGACTGGCAACGATTCAAGACTACTCAATGTTTTCTGAAAATGAGGTCTGCTACGAATGCAATTGCACGGTGGTTGGGGACCGCGATTACTTGGAAATCGCAACTTGGGTGTATTTGGGATTCTTCAAGACGGAACGCAGCAGCACCGATTGCGATGTTCCGTTTCATTTCTACCGATTCGCTAAGTTCGACGATTTCCAACGTTGGAAGCAAAGTGGCGGAACAAAACTTGATGCCATCAATCTCACTTCCATGGAACAAGTTCGTCGGCGGTTTGTCGACCGGCAGGCAATGGTGGATTCGGTGTTAGACTGGCACAAATTCCTTTCCGGTCCCGATCCAGATTGATGACCAATGTGATTCGTGTGTTCGTCGCCAACGATGCGGGGAACCATCCAATGCACCCGAGCGGCGAAGTCGGGCGTTTTCAAATGGACAATCTCTCGTCGCCGCCGGGTGATTGGCAACGTTCGCCGACTGAAGTTGACACCATGCAGTGTGTGTAGCCAACTCGGCTTCCAGCCAAATTTCGACCAAATGTCTGTCAGAAACACGAATCCCTACAAGACTCCGACTGGCATTGAACCAGGCCCATCGAAATCAACTGCGGCGACCGCGGTGTATTGGCTCGCGTGCATTATGGTCGTACTGTGCTGTATTGCCTTTTGTTTCACCGTGTTTTTCGGCGTTGTGCTAGCTCCTGATTTCAACAGTTTAGTCGTTCCGATGCTGGTTTATTCGCTGGCATACCTTGCCGGTGGTGCTGTATTTGCGTATTCCGCGATTGTTTCCCGGCGTGGCCGGTTGCATTTTGGCTTTGCTGTTTTTCTGTCTGGATTCGTAGTGCTGTTCGGGATCAATGCCGTTGGTGACAGACTGCTGTAGATGAACTCCACACGCCTTTCCAAAAAAGCGGCGAACAATGCGATGATACGGAGCGGCGGTGGTCGCCGTTCTCGCAGTGGAAAGTCGCTCGCCGCCGCCCGCATATCGCTACCGTTATTCGACTGAGTTGTAGCTGCCGTACTCGCGCTGCTTGCTCGTGACTGGCATTCGCTGTGACCGACGGGGCGGATCGCCGCGCGGACTTTGGCACTGCTGCGTGATGCTATTCCGGATGCGTGATCGAGGTGCTGGGCCACATCGTTCGCATACGCGTCTTGCGTTCGTCTCGATCGCCCGAGCCTGGATTGCCCCGGTTCGTCCATGCTGCCGGTTGTTTCCTGCGGGGCAATGCGATTCTCGCCTGCGTTTTCCCTGCGGGGCAATGCGATTCTCGCCTGCGTTTTCCCTGCGGGGCTGCCGATTTGATTGACAAGCCGTCTTCTCGATGGGAAGCTGACTGTCGATTTCCACATCCGTCGCCTGTCCCCAAGCTCGTGCGAGTAACCATGCCGTGCACGTGAGCGGTGGTGGACGCCGCACTCGCCATCCTCGCAATTCCCCCGCCACTGCCACGTGATGGCCAGCGTTCGCCGACTGAAACTTTTGCCAACAACTGTCGCGACGCATTCCGTGAGCTGAGCACGAACCCATATGCCAAAACTGTCCGTCAGCCAACAGTCCTCAATCCGCCGGATGATCTCGGACCGCAGCCACCCCGACGCAATTGATGCGTATCTTACTGAACGCGGATTTTCTGACTCCGAAATTGCGGACTTCTACACCGAATCAAACCAACGGCGTGGCCATCTGCTTGCGTGCTACCGAATGAAACGCAACGTTCGTCTGGTTGGTGTTGCCTTGCTCGCTTTCTCTGCTGCCGTTCCGTTGCTTGGCGGACCGCTACTCGTGTCGATCACGATGGTTGTCTACGGCATCGCGTTGATCGCGACGGGGTCGTTGGCGGTGTACCAGCCGTAGCCCTAATTTGATGGCGATCGGTGCGTTTGATATGATATTTTCAACCTCAACGGTCGTGGTTGACGTGAATCCACTGCAATGCAGCGAACCATGAAATGTACGGGAGAACGGGTGGTCCGTTTTCTCGTATGCTTGCAAGTGTTACGTCCGTTCCCCGTGATTTCTAACGTTCGTCCAACCAGGAGCGACTTTTCTGAATTCGAAGCTCAAACTTGCGGCCATCGTGATCGGTATCGCTACTTCGGCGATTGTGTTGCCGTTGCTCTTCAACCACGCGTCGACTCGCACAGCGGAAATGAATTGCACGAACAACATGCGTTCGGTTGGCCTTGCGATCATGAACTACCACGCCGCATACAAGCGTTACCCATCACCAAATTTCGGTGGGCACAGTTGGCGTATTCGGTGCCTCCCATTCGTGATGGCGTCCCCGATGTATTCAGAGTATCGGTTTGACGAGCGATGGGATTCACCTAACAACATCACAATTGACACGCGGTCGTTTCATAGCAAGAAGATCGTTGACGAGAATGCCGAGGTGCCGATGGAGGTTCTCGGTATCCCTTACCCGTATCCTTGCCTGTATTCCGACGATGCACACTTTGCGTCGTACTTAATGCTCGTTGGTGACAACGCATTCGGAAAACACAGCGGGTGGCGAAGTGATTCCGAGCTACTAGACGATCCAGAATCAACGATAGCAGTTGCCGAGACGATTAACACGACGAACCACTGGCTCTCCCCGCGTGATCTTGACGTTGCGACTATGTCTTTCACCGTCAACGACGGCCCAAATTCAATTTCGAGTCGGCATCCACGAGGTCCAGTCGTGCTTTTTTGCGACTGGGCTGTTTATCGATTGAATCCAGCGATCCATGAGGATACGTTGAAGGCAATGGTTACGATTAGCGGTGGCGAGGAACTTTCACGCGACCACCTTATTGAGCGTGGACTGCTGCTTGAGCCGTAGCGAAATAAATGGACGAACCATGACATTCACGGGAGCACGGCTTGCGGCGTTTTTAGAATTAGATAGTCAATTCTCCGTGCCCCGTGATGTCTAACGTTCCCCGACTGAAGAAGTAGATTGCCGCGATTCTCGCTCATTCTGATTGGCTACTGTGTTGCCGGATTCGCAGCATTCTTTGCGTTTGTCGCAGTGGCAAGCCGGAACGATTCATCATTCGCATCGTGGCTGGTGAACTCGCTCGGCTTGCTCTACGGAACGCTTCTGTACGTTTCCGGATTGGCGGCATTCTACATTTCATTGCGATCCTCTTGGCGTGCATCAACGGCGTCTCAACTTGCTGCTTTGATTCCGTTCTCGCTCTTGCCGGGCTTCATCGGAATCATTGGGCTCTTTCACGGGTACGTGAGCATTTTCCAAGTCCTCGCCTCATCGGGTTCGTTTCCCAAACCCTCCGACTTGCACTACGCACACGCGACGGTGTTAATTTGCCCGCTGGTAGGCTTGACTCTCTCGCTCATATCATTCGCTATACTGGCAATTGCGATGATTACGAAACTCCGTATCCAACCCGTCTTACCAACATCAAACGAAGGCGGGGAACCATGCCGTGCACCGGAGCGGCGTCAGCGCGTGTCCTGATGGTTAGTTTTACTCTCGCCGCCCGGTGACGGCCACCGTTCCCCGACTGAAGATTCATGACACAACCTGTCCACAGCTGCATGACGAAAGCGATAATCGCTGATGGTGACCAGCTGGAGACAGGGCCGCAATGGATCACCTCACGACGCGCTCGACTTCGCCTTTTCGACGACCACTTAATTTGCGGCGACTGGAATGTCCACTACGACGACATTCGCGAAGCGGTGCTTGCATCTTTTCGTTCGCCGATCCTTCGGATTCCTGGCTACGTCCTTTCTGCGCGAACTGATACTCACACATACCACTTCGGCCTAAACGGATGGCGGTACTGGAAGGGTGAATTGCCATTTCCTGTAACCCGAACCAATACTCGACTTCGCATGTCGTGGATTTCAATCGCGGCGAGGGCTATACTCATCGGCTACGTCGCGTACGCGTTGTGGCGATGGGGCACGTAACCTCGATCACCAATGCGGCGGGGAACCATGCGATGCAACGGAGTCGGGCTTGCACGGTTTCACGAATGGAAAATCAAACGTCCCGACCCGCTGATCGCAACCGTTATCCGGTTCAAGTCCACGCTTCCCTGCGACACTGACACGCCGCTATGAAATTTCGCTTCCCTGGATGGGGCATTGGCTGGTTCACCGCGCTGCTCGCGACTTTTGCGCCAGTCGTCGCGTACTTCTCGTTTTCCGATGGAACACCGGGATTCGGCGTTTTCTGGCTCTCTGTAGGACTGTTTGCGGCGTTGACGTGGTTTCGACAGCGATGGGCCGCAATCCCACTCGTAATCTATTTCCTGTTTGCCTTGACCGGTATTGCAATGTCGTTTTCGGCAAACGGCTTTTCGGTCTCACTGCTTGGCAAATTCCTGTTCTCTTGCAGCGGTATCTACGAACTTGTAGTCTGGTTCCGCTCTTCTGACGATGACATATGCGGTGAGCTCATGCCCGAGGACGGGCCGTAGAGCCTATTGTGTATCTCACCCTAGCGGATAACGATGGCATGCACCGGAGACATCTGAGGCATCTTGTCTAGGGTGGATTTGGTTTTTGTTTCTGATTTGGAGACATTTTGTCCACGCGAATGGCTGGGGTAACGAACAAGTTTTCCACCGGCGGTTAGGCGAGTTGCTGGATCTTGGCGTACAGCGGTGATCCGGTCCGCTTGAGGCTCTCGATGTACTGGTCTTCGTTGTACGGTGTTCCGGTTTGCCAGCAGCGAAACAGGATCCTCTGCCACTTATAGGCCAGTGCACGCTTGGCGGTGTTGGCTGGCTTGCCCTTTGCTTTCTGGTCTTCGTAGAACGCCTTGGCCCACCGACTCTTCGTTACCGATAGCCCTGCCATCTCGTGGAACGTCTGCCGGAGAAACTTCGTGCATGCCCAGCGTGCCGAGACGAACTTTCGCTTGCCGCTTTGCTCGGTGATCGGCGCGATGCCGCTGGCGCACTGAAGGCTCTGTGCAGTCTCGTAGCGACCTTCGCCGTCGCCCATGGCTGCGATGATTCTGGCCTGCGTGTTGGCGGCCACTCCGGGCAGCGACGCGGCCACCGCGTACTGAGGATGCTGGGGCAAGAGCTCTTTGATGTTTGCTTCGTAAGAGCGAATGTGTTTGTTGAGGACTTTCAGCTGTTCAGCAATCATCACAGCTCGCTTGCTGCTACACCGCAGCGTGACTGCGTCGGTGGTGAGCGGCTTGGCTTCCATGATCAACTTGGCCAAGTGGTCGGCTTTGCGTTTCATGTTCAGGCCGTGAAAGTAGCTGCGGAGCTTTGCCTCGCCTGCGACCTGTGCTTGGTCCAGGGTGGGGTACTCGATCAGGAACGATAGCAAGAATGAGGCGTAGGGCTTGGCGGCTGCGAAACCGGAAATCACGGGAAAATACTGCTTGATCAGTGCGGTGAGTTCATTGGCCAGGTCGGCTCTGGCGTCGACGGCGAAGCGTCGGTCTTCGCTGAGGCGTGCCAGTTCCCGGGTCAACGGGCTGTCTTGGTGTAGGGTGCGAAGTTCATCGATACGTTCGCGCAGAAACTCGGCGATCCTTTTGGCATCGACGGGGTCGCTCTTTCCACCGCCGTGTCGATGGCTTTTTCGCAGGTAGGCCAGGGCGGCCGGATTTACCGGGTAGATCACGACGTCGTCGAATTGCAGCAGGGCGTTGATCAACGCTCCTTTGGACGCTTCGATGGCGATGGCAAACTGGGCACCGGGGTGGTTGGTTCTCCAGTTCTTCAGCTAGTCAGTGATCGCTTGGGGGGATTGTGCGAAGACGCCCGTTTGCGGATCACCGTCCGGGCCGAGGAGATGGAAGTCGTGCTTGGCATCGGCCCAGTCAATTCCGATCAGGATGGGTTGTTTTAGGATCATGGATTACACTGTTGTCCGTCGTGAGGCTGGAAGGCTGAAGCGATTTTCCGAACCGAGGAATCGACCACTGCGACGTGCTTATGGAAGGTCTTTGCCGAGACATCATCTGAGAAGTCGTTTGAGTCGATCCGCACCCGATCACTGCGAAGGTCTCCGGTCAGACGTTTGCATCAGAGCTAGCTGTGATGTGAGTCGTCGGCGGGGTGAATTCGTCAGTGATCGGGCGGTCGGATTCGTCGCTCGGGAGCGTCTCCCGAGATAAAACAGGCTAGTTGCTGCGTCGAAAATTTCGCGTCCGCATCTGTTTTCATTCGACTTGATCGTAGCCTTGAGCTGCGAACTGGCTCCGGCACGCTCAAGTCATTACGATGGATGCGGGTGACCATAAGCAGGTGTGTCTCCGTTCCGGTGGTTGGCTTCGCCATTTTACCACCTCCACTGCGCCACCCCTGCCCGGTGATGCTGGGCGTTATCCGACTTTGCTCTACTGAATTGAACGCAAACTCAAACACCACACGTATCACGAAGCGGCGCTGGGACATCCTGCTTCTCCCCATCGCTGCCTTCTCTGGTATCGCTGCCGTTTTACTTGGAGTGTTCGCCGGATATTGGCGGGGACTGCAGGTTCCAGGCCTCACTTTGATTCTCTGGGCCTATCTACGTTACACCACATCTATCGATGGAATGGTTGCTGTTTCGATCAACGGTAACCCCAAAGTCAAAGCCTTGCTCAAATGGCTGAGTTTCTTCGTGTTGTTGACCGTCGGATGGGTCGCTATCGATACTCAGGTGCTTGGTAATCCCATCAATGCTCCAATATCCATGACGCAAATTGTTGTGTTCGTTCTGATGATTGCCCTGCTGCTGGCTGGTGTTTTCGTGATCGAGCGTCGATTCCCAGCTGATCCAAAACCGGGACAAGGCGGCGGATCTCCAGGAACTACACCTACTAACCCCACTTTGGGCGGGTGAATATCAAGAGTTTGCGGGTGCGGAGTGACCATCTTGCCTTGGCCTTAGTGACTCTGGTGCAGGGGTTTGCACTGCTTTTTTAGAGTCGGCGCGCAACGGTATCGCAGTTGAGTGCGGTGCTCGCTTTGTCTGCTAAGTTCTAGACCGACAGCGTTGGCTGCAGGTCGTAGCCCAGTTCAATCGCGCGACGGCGCAAGCTCTTGATCAACTTGTCCTGAAACCGACTGTTGTAGGCCTCCGATCCGATGTCCTTGTACGGTCGGCCCGTTTTGATCATGGCGTAGACGATGATCGCAAGCTTGCGGGCGATCGCTGTGATCGCACTGGCCGCGCCATCGCGACCTCGCAGGCGCCGGCCGAATGCACCTAACGCACACTTCGACTGAATCAAGGTTTGTGCACATACGCGGAACACCTGTGCCACACGATTGCTGCTGCGATGCGTCGGGCTCTTGCCCTTCTTCTGCTTCTTCCCGCCTGACTTGTTCGCCTCCGGGCAAAGACTCAGCCAACTCACGAAATGTTTGTCCGTTGGAAACGCATCTACGTTCGTTCCGATCTCCGAGACGATTTGCAATGCCGAGTGGGCACCGATTCCATCAACGCTCGTCAGATCGACCCCCAGGATCTCGTACATCAATGTGCGAGTGTCAAACTTCGGTTCATTGGTCGTCTTGCTCCGCTGCTTGGCGCGAGGTGGCTTGGCCAGCGGTTCTCCACCTGACTTGTCCTCGAATTGCCGCAGGTACGCTTCAATCTGCCCGTCCACTTCCTTTACCTTTTCGTGATAGTAGCGGTACAGGTCCATCGCTTGTTGCAGCGAGAACAGATGCTCGTCGCGCCAGTTGCCTTGCAGAGCCAGGGCAATCGTCGCTTCATCGTTCTTGCACTTGTCGTTGCGTAGCTTTGCAAGTCGATGCGGATTGCGTTCGCCTGCTAGGATCGCATCGATGATTGCCGTGCCGGTCGCCCCTAGAATGTCACTGACCACTTCAGTGAGCTTGAGATTCATTTGCTCCATGGCCTTCTGCATGTGCTGGATATGCTGCGCCGCACACTTGATGAGCATCTCGCGTTGTCGCATGTAGCTGCGCAGGACGATGATCTGATCTTCGGGCCGAAACGATCCGGTGAGCAGTCCGAAGGTATGCAAGGTTTGAATCCATTGGCAGTCCAGGACATCGGTCTTGCGACAAAACTTCTTGATTTGACTCGGTTCGACCAAGATGACTTTGAAACCTCGCCGCTCGAGCACTTCAAAGAGTGGAATCCAGTAGACGCCGGTGGACTCCATGGCGATGGTTTCGATGCGGCATTGGTCAAGCCAATCGGCGATCGCCTCGAGGTCGGCAGTGAAGGCTCCGAAACTGCGGACCGCATTCTCTGGGTCTCGGTCTTTGGGCACCGCCACGAAGTGCACGTTCGCAGCGATGTCGATTCCCGCCGCGTTGGTGTTGACTTGCTTGAGCGATTCGATCGGAGGCGGCGCGTTGTCGACGGGAATGCCGCTACGCTGAGGTGTTCGCCGCTTCGCAGTCGCATTGCGAACTTGGAGCGGCTTTTTGTTACCGCTGACACCTTGCTTGTTTTTTCGTTTTTCGCGTGCCACAATGAAGTCTCCTGTGTGAACGGGAAGAAAAGCACGGATCGGGCGTACTCGACATATTGCTGTTTAGGTTCTCCAACGAGGTCGTGTTGAGCTGCCGAAGCAACTCAACGTGCCATCAATGCCAACGTCAAGAGTCGAACAGGGCCAAGATAACCAGCGGGCTCGTGTTTTTAACGACACAGTGCACCAATCCGCAGACGGCCTCCGCGACCCGATCCGTGCCCTTTCATTTTCGCGTCGCCCAGACGGACTTGCAAGAAAATCCTAGACCCCCGTTCCTCCACAGCCACCCCAAAGCGCAGCGTTGTAAGTTTGATAACCATGGCGTGCACACGGAGCGGGGCTTGCGACCGAATTTGAAATGGACAACTTTACTCTCCCCGCCCGGTGACGCCGGTCGTTCCGTCAATAAACCATGACTGAAATCGAAGATCAAGCCGAACCGCAGGGCACGAGTTCTCCGTCAAGACGATCGCTCGTTGGCGGAGTTGGACTTGCGTTTGCCTTGCTGGGGTTGGTCGCCGCGATCATGTCGCCTTGGGTCATCGACGCGATTGAACCTAAACGGAAGCCAATCGACGAGGTGGCGGTTGAACTCGCCACAAAGATCAAGGACCGACTCGTTGCGAAGGTGAAACGTCAAGAATATGTCTCGCCTGTAAAGGCGGATACCGGATTCAACGTTGCAAAATGGTATCCTGCGGGAACTATCGCTTTAGGATTGTGTGGAATCTGCCTAGGGGTTGGAGGGTTTTGCCGACACGAAGACGTGCGGATTACTGGATCGTCGGTCGCTGTCGGCCTGGCTGCAATCGTTTTTCAATACTTTTTGCTATTGTCGGCTGCTATCATCCTCTTCATGTTGGTTGGGATCATCCTGTCAGCGATGGGCATCGACCTCCCCACGCCGTGATTGTTGGCCAGCCCCAAGTGAAGACGGAACCATGCGATGCAACGGAGACGGGCTTGCAAGGTTTCACATATGGAACGTCAACTGTCCCGTCCCGTTGATCGCCGCCATTATCCGGCTGAAATCGACGCGAACAGATGATGGATGAATGGCCGCCCGAGCGTGTTTGTTTTCACCTGCTGGTTGACGATCAAATCAAGGCCGAACTGCTGGAGCCTTCATGGGGCGACATGTTCTGGTGCGAATACACCGTGCGGGCCGTTGACGAACGTGCGGAGCGCGTACTTCGCACACCCGAACTATGGAATCACGTCGGTTTTACGATCCGACATGCGGAAACCGGCAAGAAGTACGAGAATTGCTTCTCGGGCGAATTTGATGAATTTTGCGAAGGCAAGACTAACCGACTGTGGTTCCGGTCTTTATGGCCATTCGATCCTGCATCTGTTACGATTTGGTCTCGACTGGGGAACGCGTTGCTACAGATTTTCGCCGTTGTCATTTGGCCGCTGAATCTTCCTTGGCGAAGAGAGGAATCAGACGGATAACCATGGCGTGCACACGGAGCGGGGCTTGCGACCGAATTTGAAATGGACAACTTTACTCTCCCCGCCCGGTGACGCCGGGCGTTATCCGACTGAATGAAACGCAAATCCCGACGCAATGATTGACTGCCCCAACTGCAATATTGCCTTCAGCCCAGGCTATCAGTCGTGCCCTCGATGCAAGGCTTTCGACACGCCCCGTGTTGATCGCAACAATTACCTTCGCTCAAAAACTCGTGAGTTGGCCGACAAGAACCGTAGTCGCGAGGAGGTGCTGGACTATCTCGAAGGCCAAGGGCTTCATCGAGTCGACGCAGAAGGATTTATTGTCGATGAATTTCAGTCCGTGCGATCGGAGAATCGCAAGTCGGGTGTTTTCCAGCTCGTATCCGGGGGTATGCTGCTTGGTCTTAGCTTCGTAATCTTTGGTGGTGGCATTGTATGGGTCGGGCTTATACTGTTTGCCCTGGGGCTGATCGGAATTGGTCTTGCGCGGGCTCTGACTGGGCTGAGTTGACGCCGCGATTTCGGGTCAACGCAAGCCGACGGATAACGATTGCGTTCCTGAAAGAGTTTAGCGCAATTGGCTGTTTTTTGGTCGTTTGTTCCGAGTGAATCTGGAGCGGTAGCTGTGCACCGTTCTCAGGTGCAGGATTTGGTTACCGTTGAGTTGCGATGGCTGGTCGCTCGTCTGTGCTGGATGGACAGTTCGTGCGGGCTAATTGCGGATCGTTCTTGTCGTATGCGATCGCACCTCGATACATTCCTTCGTGGGGGCACATCACAGTCTTGCCGTGATGCCTTCACTCGATCGGTGAAGCACTATCTATCGGATTCGATTTCGTCCGCCTGCAAGTCAGGGCACCTAATCAATGAATCGTACGGGCTGTCAGGTGACCAACGTGATCACGAGGCCGTATCTAGCAATCGTTCCGGGCGAATTGAATTGGGCGGACCGCCGAAGAGGGTAAGCGTCATCAAAAACGAGGACGAACCAGTTCTTCAGCGAATACCATCACATCGAACGCTTCTTATAGGCGTGTCTCTTGTTTGAATCGTTTGTGGGGAGCTTGCATTGTTCTCAAGGAGAAAGGGTGCTGAAAGATCAGGCAGCCCGTTGCTGGTTCTGCTGTGCCTTGCGACGAGACAGCATCGCATCGCGACATTCACGGTAGCTTTGCTCATGCACGAGCATGTTCGGATGATCACTGCCATTTTTCGCATCACCGCGACTCGGGCGATCTTGCTACCTCGTCGGTTCTTGATCGGTTTGTACCAAGCTCGCATCACGGGGTCGCTTCGGAGTACGTGAACGGTGACTTGAGCCAGCACCCAACGTGCCATCGTGCTTCCAGCCTTGGTGATCCGGCCGCGTCGTCCGGTGCCCTCACCGCTGTCGTTGACCTTTGGTGTCAGACCGAAATAGTTGGCAAGGCTTTTGCCTTTGTTGAATCGGTTGGCATCGCCGATGCGACAGGCAAGGGCCAGGGCATTGAAATGGCCGACGCCTTGGATGGTCTTCAGAATCTCGACACGACGGTCACCCGTACCACGTTCGATGATCTGCTCCTCAAGGGATTTCATTCGCTTGGTGAATCGTTCAAGTTCCTCAAGGTGCCAGTCCATCTCGGACCGGGCCGCAGCCGGCAAGTTGACTCCTTTCAGCCAGGCGATCGCTCGCACGGTGGGGAAGGTTTTCGTGGGAAGCTGCCATTGCAGGTTGTATCTTCGAAGAATGTTCTTGATGCGGTTGGTTGCCCGGGTTCGACTCTTGCCGGCGTCTTTTCGAAGGAGCGTCAGTCGCTGGCTTTCGGCATCAGTTTGGGAGGGAAGGACGACGAGGCGAACCCCTTGGACGCAGTCGCCGTTTCGCAGACGGTGTTGGTTCACCCAAAGCAATTCCGAAAGAGCATGGGCGTCACGTCGATCAGTTTTGACAATCGGTTTCTTGGTGGGCTGGATGAGCAGGGTTTCAACGCAGCCGTATTGGGGAAGCATTTCAAGTAGCCAATCATTGAAGCCGCACACTTCGATGATCGTGATGTAGCCTTCGCTATCGGTCTTTTCCTTGAGCTTGGAGAAGAACTCAAGGCAGCGTTGCGGTTCGGTGGAGACCTGTCTTCGCAGGATCACGTCGCCGGCTTGATTGCGGAGCGAGACGGTCAGTTGCTTTGCGTGTTGATTGATACCGAGGTATAACATTGGAGCGGTTCTCCGAGTGGGACAGAGTTTGTTTTGAGCCCGATGTCTTCCCAGCGAAGCCAACGATCGCTCGTCGCCCAGTATCTCGGAGGACCGTGTTTTCGGGCAACTAACTCTTTCATCGACATCGATGAACCGGAGGCAGTGTGCTCTCCGCTACGGCGGGTTGCCTTCGGCATTTTACCCGCCTCCGCTACGATCCCACTGCCCCGGTTATCGCTGGTGTTATCCGACTGAAACTCGCAACGTAGACACGCTTGCTCACTTTCCTCCGATCTCTCACTTTCCATGGTCCCTGATTTCACCAAATCCGAAAAACGATTTGTTCGGCAGGTCGCTAACCTTGCCTGGGATCGGCTGCTCCGAAAATCACTTGTGCGTATCGCCTCGGCGCTCGGGCAAATGGACGCTGGCACGGCGACTGCGTTTGATGTCGACGATGCCATCCACAAATACCACGCCGGTCCATCTCGCCAACTCCATAACGAGTTCTCAACGAACAAGCCTTGGCACTCCGTCTGCAATGCCTACATTGATGGCATCTTGACCGACGATGACTTTGTGGATGCTCCGGACGGTATTCGGAAAGAACTCGCCCAATTCGTTTCAATTCACTGTAAGATCAACGGCATTGACCCGGCGACACTTGCAAATGCCGACGGATAACCATGGCATGCACACGGAGTCGGGCTTGCAAGGTTTCACAAATGGATGCTTAACTCTCCCGACCCGGTGATCCCGAGCGACTATGAAGTCCGTGGTTTGACCAGAGGCGTCTGGCCGACTATGAAGTCCGTGGTTTGACCAGAGGCGTCTGGCCGCTTTTGGTGACTTTTCTACATCGGTGATTCTTCACTTTTCGTCTTATGGCTTGGGGGTGGATTCGGCTGACTTTGAACGTTGACGCTTGCGAGTTTCGGCGAGATCCGATTCGGTACTATACGACTATTCGAGGTGTCGACGCTTGGACTTGGTCAGCCAAGTCTGTCAGTGACAGCGTCGTCTCATCATTCCTTGCAGTACTAACGAGTCGGCTTGATTTATTGGCTACTGCTGTATGATCCGAACATGCGATGCACGTTCGGGTCATCGCCAGTCACAGTCTTTGTCACGACCTGGCCAGAATGAACAGCATCCTGGGGTCACGCGGCGTAGTGATCTTGGCGAAGGCAAAGTCCTGATCGGGCTCAAGCTTTCTTCTCTTGGACGTCTTGGTCGGTCAGTCGCGATTCCGGAAGCGACGCGGGGTTGGGCGGCGAAAGGTGGATTGAAAAGGCTTCCCTCGATTGTCACATTCGTTATCTCGAGGTCGATCCGGCGGCCAGATTGCCTCGGCCAGGCATTCGTGGTCCCTCGAGGGAAGCGTGGTCTCGGAACGGAGACCGTTGTGTGGCTAGGTCTTCATGGGTGAGCGTCGACTGGCACGCCGCGGCGATTTCTTCGGTTGGCTCGCGGCGAGCTTGGGCTCTTCGCTGTGAACCGGCCCGGGCGGTTTCGGCTTGGCTCGCTTAAGTGGACGGGCGGTTGCTCCGTTGCGAGGTGCCTCTTCCTTGCTGCCTGTCTTGGCTGTTGCCGTGGCGTCTTCTTCGTTCGGGTCAGGGACTGTCTCTTGCTCCACGTCAGTAATCAGTTTCGATGCATTCCAGGTCGTTTCATCTCGCATCATTGCCCAGGCAACGACGGCGATTTTGCGAGCCAGTGCGATGCCCGCTTTCTTGCGGCGTGTGGTCGAGCCTCCGTGGATACGTTTGAACGTCAGTTTGCTCCATTCGTTGTAACGCAAGCTTGCCCAAGCGCATTCCAGTAACATGCTTCGCAGCATCCGTGGGCCTCGTTTGCTGATTCGTCCAGAGCGATCCATCTCGCCGGATTGGTACTGCCGTGGCGTCATGCCAAGGTAGCTGGAGATGTGTCGAGCGCTCTTGAAGCGATGTGGGTCATCGATTGCCGCGACGAGCATCTCGGCGGTCTTGCGTCCCACGCCGGGGATGGTCATCACGCGTTGGATGTGGGCGTTGTCGGCAGCGAACAGTTCCAGACGTTGTTCGATCGCTTCCATTTCAGTGGTGAGCTCATCAAGTTGTTTCAGTTCGCTGTCGAGTTGTCCTTTCCAGAGATCGTCGGTGCCACACTCATGGATTGGTTTGCGGTGGGAGTAGATATGGGCTCGACCTGTGTTCCAGGCACGTGCTCCGGTGTCGATCTCGATGCCGCGGTTGGCGAAGGAGGCCCGAATGCCATTCTTGATTCGAGTGATGCGGTAGTCGAGATTCTTCCGGTACTTGATGATCGCTCGCTGTTCCCGGATCTCGGGACTGGGGACGTGCACGGACGTGAGATCCTTCATCATGGCCATCTTGGCCAGTCTTAGTGCGTCGTCGCGATCGGTCTTTCGCTTGATGTTGTTCCACGACCATGCTTCGTCGTTGGTGCTGCAGACTATTGTCTTGAGTTTTTGCTGGTGGCAGACATCGCTAATCCAGCCCGACGGACCGCAGGCTTCCATGACGACGAGGTCGATGTCGTTGGACTCGAACAGGTGATTGACGTGAGAAACCTTGGTGAGGATGGTTTCGAATCGATACCGCTGATTTCCGGTGTCAAAGAAACAGGCGACCGACTTGAACTTGCCGAGGTCGAGCGAACAGATCATCATGGAATGGTTCCGTGGTTTGAGGTGTCAACGTGTTAGAAGTGTTGATTGTGACCGATCGAAAGATCGAGATCACGGCCTGGTCAGCAGGTGTATCCAGCCGACTCGCCTCAAACCACGGACTTCATGGATTCTTTATCCGACTGAACCGACTATTGCCCTCATTCTACGCTGATTACCCAAGGCTTCGAACATGCACAACCACATTCCGCTTATCGGTTTCTTTGTCGTGCTTGCCTGTTGCTGCTCTGCAAACGCGACACCTCCGCAAATGGGGAATCGCCTATTGCAGATACAGCGTGACCAGATGTCTGATGCACTTGGGGAGTCTTCCCCATGCGTGATCCCTGCCGACGTTCGCATTTTGCTCGAAGGCAGTTCCCGGGACGTTTATAGATTGTGCGCAACACTGGCGAAACGTGACCCTCAACTACAGATCAAAGAGATCGTTAACGCTTTCAATGAGGTCTCCCGCGAAAACCAAAAACTTAAAAGACGTATTGAAGTACTTGAATCGCGATTGCGGGCATACGAACGAGACGAAAGCCAATCCAATTGAACGGAATCGTGTGCGAATTCACACCATCGGATAACTATGGCGTGCACACGGTGCGGGGCTTGCGGCCTTGTTTGAAATGGAAAACTTTATTCTCTTCTCCCGGTGACGCCGGACGTTGCCCGACTGAAGAATGAACGTGACAACACTTTTCGGCGACTTCGATGCAACGGATTTCTGGAAGGACTGCGAATACGCTGCGGAGAACTACTTGGAAATCGCACCAACCGACGACACGATTGCAGAGGTTGTGGCGATACTTGGGTAAAAACTCCCATCTTCGTGCATCGAACTGTGTAATACGCAAAACGGAGGCTCGCCAAACAGCACTTGCCACCTGGCGAACCGCACGGCGTGCCTTACGCCTACCAATGCATCGACGACAGCGAAGCTCATCACGCGTCGTTTTCGTTGAACGATGGTCCAAGCTCGATTTCCAGTCCGCACTCTCACGGACCTGCAGTATTGTTTTGCGACGGGGCCGTTTATCGCTTACACTCCACAATACTGCGTGATCTAATTCACGCGATGACTACGATTGACGGCGGCGAAGCAGTCTCGCGAGATGACATGATCGCCAGGGGGTTTCTTGTGTCGCCCTAAAGAAGGCATGAGACGAAGAATGGCATACACGGGAGCACGGCTTGCAGCGTTCTTCGTAATGAACAGTCCACTCTCCGTATCCCGTGACGTCCGACGTTATCCGCTGAAAACATCGAATCGCTTATTCACCGCTCGTAGGTAAAAACCGTGAAAACAAACACCACGTTGCTCACCGCTTTTGCGATTCACTTGCTGGGCGCATCTTATCCATGCATGACGCTTGCTGACGTCCCTACGCCGCAAGTGCAACAGAAGATGCTTGACGCCGTCGCGCCAGAAAATACCGAGATACAATATTTTGGCTTTGTCGAATTGACACTGAAGCTCCGTGCTCTCCGCGAGACGCGGCGTGTCCCGGTCGAAACGTTTGTTGAGATGTCCAAAGAGCCTGATACCGTCATTCTTGACACAAGATCGAAAGAAGCATTTGATAAGATTCATATCGACGGTGCAATTCACCTGAATTTCTCGGACTTTACCGACTCGAAACTTCGGCTAACAATTCCGACGAAAGCGACCCGGGTGTTGATCTACTGCAACAACAACTTTGACGACACTCCAAACAAAGCGGCAAGGGCTGATGCACCGAATGACGGAAATCGTCCTGGCCTAATCCAGGGGTTTGCCGACAAACGTCCTGCGCTTGCTTTGAACATACCGACGTTTATCAATCTTCACGGCTATGGATACGAAAATGTCTACGAACTGGCTGATCGTTTGGACGTAACCGACTCTCGTATCACGCTGGTGGGCTCATCCGTTGATCGCGGCGGTCAATAGATCAACTAAGCCCGGTAGCGGATAACCCTCGAATGCGCTGGAGAATGGCTTGCGAGTTTTTGGCGAATGGGACATTGATCTTCCCGTCTCCGCTGAAGCGTAGCTTTATTCGACTGAGTGTGACGTTATGAATTCAATGCGAGAGCACAACGACAGCGTGATGGATTCGCTGATACCAAAGTTCGAGGTCTCTCACGGCCGAGAAGCCGCGCTTGGGGAAGCTTCGCGTTGGACGCAAGTGCATCATATTGACCGGCTTGTCAAGGATGGAGTGCCAGTTGATAGCCGTATCGGTGATCGCCGCGTGACACCGCTGATGATGGCTGGCAAAAAAGCTTCGGCAAAACGCTTGCTTGAACTCGGTGCTGACCCCGACGTGACTGATGCTCATGGCCACACGGCACTCATGTGGATGTTTCTCAGCCTTTTTCGCAAAGCTGAGACGTTGGCACGGGTCAAGTTGCTACTAAAATATGACGCGGACAAAACGATCGTGGACGATGAGGGAAAGACGGCATTCGATCATGCTGCAGAACGAAACGACACCGCTTGCATGGAATTGCTTGCGATCGAAGACGGCGAGTAACCATTTTGCTGCACGGAAGCGGCGAAGTCGGGTTTTTTGTAATTGAAAAAATCCTCTTCGCCGTCCTGTGATCGGTGAGGTTCGTTGGATTTGGGTTTACTTACTGACTCAAGCGAGTTGTACGCCAGCAATGTCAAGGTATCGCAGCAGATCGCATAGGCCGCCCGCCTGGGTGCATGTGCTGCCATTCATTTCCGTTAGTTTGCTCGTCGCAGCTCTATTCTTCTCTCTGGTCTTCTTGGCAAGGAAGAATGAATTTGCAGGGGACATGCATGGTGTGGCCGCATCGGTTTTTCTTTGCGTGGTAGCGGGGGCTGGATTTGGCCTATCGGCACTTAGCACGGCGGTAGCAACTCGATTCGATCGACGATGGCGATGGCTGTTGTTTGGCGTTCAGATTCCAATGTTGCTCATTTGGGCCATCTGGGCGGCGCGGTTGTTCTTGAAGTGACCGAGTTTATTGTTCGCTTACAACCGAATGCAGTTCGGCGGTACCAATCGGCTTGGCGACTGGGCAGATCGTTTAGACGGAGGAAGGAAGCTTGCTACTGGAAGATTGACGGAATTTGTTGCCCTGAGTACGAGCGGACGTTTTTTTTTGACGAGCTGCGATGTGCTGACTCGAGCCTTGCACGCATCATTGCAATTTGTTGAACGTAATTTGCTGTGCTCTTCGCCTGCCCGCCCCGTAACAAATCGTTTTGATATGCTCGCAGTGGCAGCCCGCCGACCTTGATTTGTCGCGTCCCGCTATGTCACTTCGTTGCTAGGTTTGCGGCTATTGATAAACTGGCATACTGCAACGAACGCTTAGATTGCGAAGAGTGTCCAGAACGTAGACGCAATTGATCACGTCTTGATGCCTCTTCAATGCTGAGTCAAGACGGCGGGGAGCTATTGCATGCACTGGATGCAAGTTTAAGGGGGCTTTTAGTTAGATTGCTTTGCTCTCTCGGCCTGTTAATGTCGGTCTTTCATTAGCCAGTTTTTCGGTACTCGTTTTGGTCCTGATTGCAAATGGAAATCATCTCTGTCGTTATCGTTTCCGTTCTATTCTTGTCCGCAATCGTTGGTTACCTGTGGTGCGTCGCTTGGGCGATTGGTGATGCTCAGCGTCGTGGTCAGGGCGGCGGACTGATTGTCCTGCTTTTCTGGCTGTTTGGTCCACTTGCTGCACTCGTCTGGCTCGGCATCCGTCCGGTGCAGACTCTTGTGGAACGATCACCAGATGATTACGACGATGCTGATGAAGCGATGGCGGCTGCGTCGCGTCTTGATTCCCTTGGCGACTGGGATGCTGCATTGACGCTTTATCGTTCCGTTGCCGACCGCTGGCCTGAACATGCTCCGTATGTGACGAACTGCATTGCTGATATTGCTCAGAAGCAGTCCGCAGCAGTTGGCTAGCCGATACCTGAGTCGGGATTGATCGAGGCGCTGGCGGCGAGTACGTTCGGTGGTATTTTGCCAAGCATCGCCCGAGTTGGTTGAGGTCCCCTTGGTAGAAGTTCCTCGCTATCGAAGCGGCAAACCATGGATGGGGCCGAAGTTGGGTTGGTGTGGTTAGTGCCTGATACGTTGGCCGGATTTCCGCTTCGATCCAAAGCTCGAGCCGGCGTCGCCGCGTGTTTAGCAACGTTTGCATTCCCTACGCTCGACCGAAACCCGCACGCGTAACTCACCGGCACAATGAAGAGACCTGGAATCGAACTAGTTGGTCGAGATCAATCACTGCCAGTCCGTTGTCTGGAGTGTTCTCCAGGTGCGATCTTGCAGCACGTCAGCCCATGAACACCACCTCCAAAAACTCTTTTCGGTTCTCGATTCGAGCACTGCTTCTGATGGCCATCGCTTGCGCGATGGGCTTCTGGGTAATTCGAGCTTCAAGCGAACGGCTCTCTTACGTACGTGCCAGGGATTTATCTCAAGACAGGCTCTTCTCTTTAAGTAGCGACTACGACTACAGCGAACACGGGCGAGAAATCCACGTCGCATTTCATTTTGCCAAGAACAATTTGACGGACAAGCATCTGCTTGATTTCGTGCCTGGGCTAACCGGTGCAAAACCGTGTTATCTTGAACTCGGTTGGACAGTAACATGCCTTTACTTGTATGACTCTCCGGTTACAGACGAGGGTATCGTTGCGTTCCAAGAGTCCGTTCCTGGCATTCGTGTTGAGCGATATCCTTCTGCGGATAGCGGTGGCAAGCGGTTTTGACGGCGGGAAGAATGTGTCTTTTGGGATTTGGCGGTTGCCTTCGGCATCGTACCGGCTGAGCTCTCGTGGCTCTTTCCCGGTTGTTGCTGGTGCTATCCGATTGATGCTTGGCTATCCGGAAAACGTCGCCAACGCTGGAGAACGACTAGCACGTCGCCGCGAACCATCGAGTGTCCGAAATGCTCGCTTAGGCTTCGCCTTCCCGCATGCGAATGTTGAACTGTCGCTTGCCCGATTGCAGAGCGAAGATCGTTGTTGCCGCTACTGACTCGCCTGACCGGGGCAGTCTGAAATTGTCGTGCCCGATGCACCACTGGTGTCTTGGGAGACCAGCGTTTCCTAGCCGTTGTCTCGACACGAATCGCCGAGTGCAGCTTATTGAACTGGTGTTTCTTCGCAAAGCCAATTTGATTTTGGCGTATTTTCTGACTGAGACTACTCTGGAGTGTGCGGTTGATGTCTAATGGTCATTCTGCGAATCACTAAACCCAATATTTGGCTACCGAGGTACAGTCGTTTGCCCACTGAAAACTCACCATACGCTAGTCCAGAGACTCGGGACGTAAGGGAACCAAACCAGTCTGGAGAGATGCCAGGGGCTATATCTGAAGCTGCTATCGTAAAGAGCTGGCTTGTTTTTATCTTCGTTGCGACATTCGGCGGTGCGTTAGCTGGGATGCTCGCAGGAATGATTATTGGGGGCGTGTTAGGTGCCTCTGGCTTTCCAATCAAAACGATTCAGATCGCTAGTGGCATTGCGGGTTTTGTTGCTGGGCTTCCCGTCTCCTACCTCACCTTTCGGTGGCGCGTAAAATGCCTTTTCAGCAGGTCATGAAATTCACTCGTTCAGTATTCATGAACGGCATGTGTTCAGGGGACCAAACAATGCACCGTACCGTGGATTTCATGGGAGAAGGGCGTCGCCCGTTTTGGCGGGACAAACTTCTCACTGCCCGACCCTTTGGCTCCAAATGCTTTCGCGGTTAGATGCTTTGGCCTATTGTCTTGCCCTTTCAGATTACAGCATGCGTTTTGCTTGCGGTGATCGTGATAGCAACCTTGATGGCACCGCTTGCGAAATGGCGACGTGTCCCAACGTTTTTCGGCGTGACTGTGCTTTCTTTTTTCGCCTTTGTGCCCTCATGCACTGGTGTTATGAACATATTGGATGCCAAACGCTTTGGCGTCTTCGATTACGAAACGTTTGACGATGTTGATGACTTTCGCGTTGAGCGATACTTGCCGCCTGTGGCGCTAGATATTTCCGTTAACAAGTATGCTCAAGGCTTTAGGGCGAGGTTCACAATCTCGCAAGAACAGCTTGACGCCTACATGGATGAAGTTTGGAGTAAGTACGGTGACCGGTCAGTTGTCAAACGCGGTGAGATGTTTGCAAGGGAGCTAGTGGACAAGAAGGCTCATGATCTTTACTACGGTGACTTGGGGTGGCCGTACCTTATAGACGCTACAGAGGTCTATGGACCAACAGCTGGAAACGGAGCTGGCTTCTCGATTTGGTACAGTCCATCGGAACAAATCGCTTACCAACGCGGAAGCTATTGGTGAGACGATGCAGTGCTATGCTGCGGAGTCGCGTGTTGTGCGTTTGGGTGGTGGCTGGGTTGGTCGAGGTGGTAGAAGCGGTCCGCTGAGGGCGAATGTCATCTAGCTGGAAGCTTACTCACTGGCGATTGAAATGTCCCGACGTCTTTTATCTGTGGCGGTGTTCCTGTTAATCGCGGTCCTTTGTGGATGCTTTCGGAATGGTACAGAGCCCAGCTTGCCAACAGTGGCCAGCGGATCGTCGCTTGCAGTAAAATTGGATAACGGCGTTCGTGGCCTGAACATTGATCCGGGTGCGGATATTGATCGCGCAATTGATACGGGATTGATGGCCGACGAATTTGAACGTAACGATCGTGTGAATCCCAAACGCTGACATCGGCGAGCAATGTAGGAGAGCTGATACAATTTCAAACTCACGAGTTTTGATTACTGCCGCTTCTACGTCCGGTTCGGGTAGCGTTGCCCGGTCTGAATATTTCGTTTGTCTCTAACTGTTTTTGCATCCACTGTCCTATCGCGAGGATTTCGATGGCTTCCAGTTACTTGTCCGGCTCGATGCGAGCAAGATATCGCTATTGCGTACTTGCGAACGTTTTCTGTGTTGTATCTATGTTTGTCTCTGCGGTGTTCATGGGCATCATGTTTAGGCGGTTCGGACCGTCGCCGATCGGTGTCCCTGTTGCCGATCCTGGGCTTCTGGTTTCGTCCTACTTGTTCGCAACCAGGGTTTCGTTTTTCGTTGGTTTGCCTGCCTTCGTCGCCGCGTCGATCGGCCTTCTAAAGACCAAGCTGTGGGCGCGACGATTGTTCACGACATTGATGCTCGCTTGGTTGGCGCAAGCGATTGCGTTTGGGGTTTTTAACCTTTCGATGACATCGGGGATCGCTGGGTTGTTTGCCAACTTTGCCTTGCTTACGGCGGGGGCTGTTCTGGCAATGTCCTACCTCACACCTATTGCTGACGCGTTTGGTTCGTTGGATTCAGCCGCGGATGCGAAACGCCCGGCCGGTCTGGCTTCGATTTAGCGGATAGCCTTTCAGTGCACTTTCGTCGAATGTGGCATCATGCTCGATAGATTCAAGAAAGGGAGGCACTCCGGTGGTTCATGTCTTTGTTGGACTGAAGCATCTTTGTGCTCCATACCCTGGATAAGGACGTTGCTGCAAATCGAATGTCTGTAAACCCTTATTCCGCACCGAGCTTCGAAGCCGAGTCCGAGGGAGCTGTGTTGCACTGGGGGTGGCGTGTCATGAGCAAGGTTTGGATAGCGATTGCAATTCTGATTCTTGTCTGGTCTTCGACAACATTCGCGTCTCATCTTTCCGTGCTTCATCGGGACGGCGGCCCGTTTTCGGGGATAGTCGCTTCGATGCTGGCAATGGATGCACTCGCGTCGCTGACCTTCTTTCACTGCTCAAAGTATTGGCGTCAACGGAGACCAATCTACGCGGTCCTGGGAACGGTCGCTTCCCTGGCTTTGGCGTTTTTCTTTGTGTCGCTAGCGGTCGGGATTTTCATTTTTTGACCGTCTCGGTTTAGAGAAGGGCTGGCACTCAAGTCAGGTTTGCAGCGGTCTTCCAATGGTGCAGCAACCGTTTCGGCATCGATGACATCTTTCATTTGCTTACCATTACCGCACTGGGTTGCTTTGACTTATGAACTTTTAGGCAGCAAAGCCCAATTGGCTTGGCAGCGACAAGAAAGAGTTGCTGCCCAGCCGAGAGAATGTTCTTGCCGCGTATGCGGTTGCAACGGTTTTGTTCGGAAGCGGCATGTGCTCCCTGCAAACCGCGAAGAATGCATTCGACCCTAGCGAAGGCTATCTTTTACGTGCTGACCAACACCTTTGTGGCTCTGATTGGTCAGCCGAAACTTGGGGAATAGCAAAGTTGCGTGAACCAGCCCTCGCAAGTTGGGCTCTACATTGTTCGGCAAACTTGACTGCTTTGGCATATTAGGCTTGGAAACCAATGGATACGAAACAGCACCAAACATTAACGATTGAGCAATTCACCCGACAAGCCGTTCCGTTTGCAGAGCTGCCTGGTCATTCGTCGTCGATGGAAATTCTTGTCGACTTGGCGTCTCCTGATGACAATACGGAGATGCTTGATGTCGCTTGTGGTCCCGGTTTGGTGGCCTGCCACTTTGCGCCAATGGTGCGACAAGTCACAGGTCTTGACCTTACCCCTGAAATGATCCGACAAGCCCGGCGACTTCAGGCGGAGCGTAGTATTGAGAACGCGAGGTGGATAGAAGGTAGTGCTTTACCCTTGCCATTTAGCGACGGTGAATTTTCGCTCGTATTAACTCGCTACTCGTTCCATCACTTCCGCGAACCCACCGCCGTGATGGAGGAGCTGATTCGTGTCTGTAAGCCGGGTGGACGTGTCGTCGTCGCAGACGTCTCACTTCCTGGATCCAAGACGGCCAGCTATGACCAGCTCGAATTGCTGCGCGACCCGTCCCACGTGCATGCCCTCAGTCGTGACGAGTTTTCACGGCTATTCGCTCATTCGGCTTTGTCATCCGTGAAATTTGCGGAGTACAAAGTTGATCTTGCGTTGGAGGATCAAATCGCGGCTTCGTTTCCCGTTGAGGGTGGTGCGGAGCAAATTCGCCAAATGATTCGCGAGGACGTCGGCGTGGATCGCTATGGGGTCGAGGCCTATTTTGATGGCGACTCGCTGCGCTATTCGATCCCGATTGTCGTTGGAGCGGCCACCAAGGAGGGTTGACCACCGAATGCACCGGAAAAGGCGGGGTGTCGCGAGAGAGCTGTTGACACCTTCGCTTAACCACGCCTGTCCGATGATGGAGGGCGATATTTGATTATCGCTTGATGTCGAAGGCGAACACCAGGTCTTGGTCACGAATGAAGAGGGTCTGGTTTGCAATCACGGGGTGTGCCCAGATCGCACCTCGGTCACGCGGGATCGTGGTTTGTTGAGGAAGCGTGAGCTTGCCGACCATGTTGAACTTTTCACGATCAGGCGTTAGCAGCATCAGGGTGCCATCGCCGTCGTTGTAGCAGTATAGGCGACCGTCCGCGTAAGCAATTGAACCACTTTTGTTGCCGCGGATCTTTTCTTCCCAAAGAGTGTCACCCGTTTCCAGGTCTTGTGCCATCCAGGTGCCACCGTTGGCCTTGGTGAAGCCATAGATCACTTTGTCCACCAATACGACTCCGCCGTGATGATTGGACATGGACTTGCCGTCGAGGTGATAGACTTGTTCGCAATCGATGGCGTCGCCTTCGCCGGTCAGTTTCAAAAGGGCGTTGCCGGCTCCGTAGGCACTGGTGTGGTAAACCAAGTTGTCGGTCAGGATTGGAGTCGGGATTACCGCGGTTGGGTTTCCGGTGGAAGTGTTTTCGAACAGCTTTTCGCCGTTGTCACGAGCAAAGCCAACCACACCGTCGCCTGACGCGGTGACGTAGAACTCAGTGTCGGCCACGCTGCCTTTCAGGATCGAAACATAGTGTGCTCGGGAATCGTAATCTTTGGATTTCCAGACTTGTTCGCCGGTTTGGCGGTCCAGTCCGACGATGAATTGTTCGCCACCGGGCGTGACCAAAACACGGTCTCCATCGACCAGCACGGATTCACTGAATCCCCACTTGGGAATCTGACCACCAAAGTCTTTGACCAGATCGGCCGACCAGATCAAATCCCCCGAGTCTTTCTTCAGTGCCGCAACGGTCCCAACGTCGGTCAGGACAAAGACCTGGTCACCGTCTACGGTTGGAGTGCTGCGAGGCCCGCCGCCCCAACCGGTGTTGTAGTCGCCACCGACGCCGGTGCGAGAAACCGTCGTTTTCCAGATCACTTTGCCAGAATTGGAATCCAGGCAGATCGCGAAGCTGTTTTGATCGTCGGCGCCCATTGAAAAAAGTTGGCCATCGACGATCGAGAAACTGCTGTATCCACGCCCAAGTTTGCCGCTTTGCCATTTCAGAGCGGGGCCTCCTTCAGACCATTTTTGAGCAAGCTCTTGTGAGGCCGCATGACCATCGCGTTGCGGGCCTCGCCATTGCGGCCAATCGGTCGGGTCGGCCTGGACGGGCGTCGCGCTGGCACCCAGTAGGAACGCCAGCGAGAGGGTTGCTAGCGTGTGTGCAGCGATCTTTTTTGACATCAGGAACATCAGCGTTACTGCTCGAAAGGTGGGGGAATGGTAGGTGGGAGATCTTGTTTTTAGCATCCCGGCGGATCTGCAAACATTAGCCGTTTGGGAAACGATGCGACACCTGTGGAATAAAAGCGAAGGTGGCGTATTGAAGTCCAAGAAACGCTCGACATTTGCTTTCCGATTTCGTTACTCGCTTAGTGTTTTGCGTATCGACGGTACGGTGTGATTTTATCGTCTCGTAGGAGCGAAATAGGGCGATCGCAACACGATTGGAGAGGATCGGCGACATCCATAGGGAACCGACTGCGATCGCACTCGGAAAACGAGAGCATTGTAGGGAGTTCGTAAGGGGAACGGTCTGATGTCCGGGGTTCCGGTCCGAATCGCCGGGGCATGTTCGTCTGCCTATCGTCAGTCGAGAGAGAGCTGGTGAATGCACCGCACTGCCGATTTGACACACCGCCGTTATGGCTTGTGGGTCGTCTATGACCACTCTGCCAAATTTGACCAAGAGATTTTTTTGAACGAGAAATCTTTCGTTTTGCGGCGTAATACTGGGCGTTTTCGTGGTCTGCCACTTCTGTCGAGGTCCCATGTGTAGACGTCTGGCACGGTTCTTGCCTTTCACTCCCGTCAACAACAAAACCCTGACGAAACGTAATCTCGCCGGCCACTCGAGTCGGCAGCCTGTCGATTACGCAAGGACACTCATCGCACCTTTTACGGAGACACTTCCATGGCGCAAGGCGAAAAAATTATCGGTATCGACCTCGGGACTACCAACAGCGTGGTTGCGATCATGGAAGGTAGCGAGCCCAAGGTTATTCCTAATGCAGAAGGCAACCGACTGACGCCTAGCGTCGTCGCGTTCACCGACAAAGAAGAAACGATCGTCGGCGAACCTGCTCGACGACAAGCCGTTACCAACCCCAAACGCACCGTGTACTCGGCGAAGCGTTTCATGGGCCGGCGGCACAACGAAGTTGAGTCCGAAGAAAAGATGGTGCCGTACGGCGTCACCGGTGGACCTGGCGATTACGTCAAGATTCAAGTTGGCGATTCGGAGTACACGCCTCAAGAAATTTCGGCGAAGGTGCTTCGTAAGCTGAAGGAATCCGCTGAGTCGTACTTGGGTCACAAGGTCAACAAGGCTGTGATCACGGTGCCGGCGTACTTCAACGACGCTCAGCGTCAAGCGACGAAGGATGCTGGCCAAATCGCTGGCTTGGAAGTCGCTCGGATCATCAACGAGCCCACCGCTGCTGCTCTCGCCTACGGTTTGGATAAGACCAAGGATGAAAGCATCATCGTGTTCGACCTTGGTGGTGGTACGTTCGACGTGTCGATTCTTGAAGTTGCCGACAGTGGTGACGATGATCAAGAAAGCCGCGTCTTCCAAGTGATCTCGACTTCGGGTGACACGCACCTGGGTGGTGATGACTTCGACGAAGCATTGATCCACTACGTTGCTGACGAGTTCAAGAAGGACAACGGCATCGACCTTCGCAACGATGCGATGGCGTTGCAGCGACTTCAAGAGGCTTGTGAAAAGGCCAAGAAAGAGCTCAGTACACTTCCTGAAACCGACATCAACCTGCCGTTCATCACGATGGACGCGTCGGGACCAAAACACTTGACGATGAAGATCACTCGTTCGAAATTCGAAGAGTTGATCGACGCGTTGGTGGAACGTTGCCGTGGTCCAGTGCTGCAAGCATTGAAGGATGCGGGCATGTCACCAAGCGACATTGATGAAATCGTTTTGGTTGGTGGTTCGACTCGAGTTCCTAAGGTTCGCCAGACGGTTAAAGAGATTTTCGGTAAAGAGCCTCACCAAGGCGTGAACCCTGACGAAGTCGTTGCCATCGGTGCGGCGATTCAGGGAAGTGTTTTGGCGGGTGACCGAACGGACGTGTTGTTGCTCGACGTGACTCCACTGACCCTTGGTATCGAAACCGAAGGCGGTGTGATGACCCCGTTGGTTGAGCGAAACACAACCGTACCGGCTGAAAAGAAGAACGTCTTCTCGACCGCCGCTGATAACCAAACGGCTGTGACTGTGCGTGTTTTCCAAGGTGAACGCAAGATGGCAAACGCAAACCGTTTGCTGGCCGAGTTCAATCTTGAAGACATTCCTGCATCGCCACGTGGTGTGCCACAGATCGAGGTCAAGTTTGACATCGACCAAAACGGTATCCTGAGCGTGTCAGCGAAAGAACTGAAGACGGGCAAGGAAGCGCATGTCGAGATCAAAGACAGCGGTGCGTTGTCGGATGACGATATCGAACAAATGCGGAAGGACGCCGAGGCGAATGCTGAGGAAGACAAGAAGCAGTTCGAATTGGTCGAAGCTCGCAACAAGGCGAACCAACAGGTCTATCAACTTGAGAAGCTGATGACCGAGAACGCCGACAAGTTGACCGATGACGACAAGGCACCGATGAATGCTGCGATCGACAAGGTCAAGACGGCATCCGAAGGTGACGACCTTGTCGCACTGAAGGCGGCTTCCGACGAACTCGACGCTGCTTCGCAAGCCTTTAGCAAGGTCTTGTACGAAAAGACGGAAGCCGCTGGTGGCGCCGACGCCGAAGGGCAAGCCGCTGGAGCCTCCGCTGGTAGCGATGACGATGACGCCATCGATGCTGAGTTCGAAGTGAAGGAATGATTTAGCTGTTAGCAAATAGCTAAGACAAATCTCGGCGAGTCTTGCAGTGCCTTTGGGTACTGTGAGTACTCGCCTTTTTTATGGACTTATCACTCGCTCTTAGGAGCCATTATTATGTCGTTTCGCATTGATAAACTTACTACCCAGGCCCAGTCCGCGGTTGCCGAAGCGCAGGCGCAAGCTGCATCGACGGGGAACGCCGAAATCAGTCCTTTGCATTTGCTCGCGGCTGCCGTTGGGCAATCCGAAGGCATCACGAAGCCGCTGTTGCAAAAACTAAAGGTCGATACGGATGCCCTTGAATCTCTATTGAAGAGTGAGCTGGATAAGCTACCGCGTTCTAGCGGCGCCGGTGGTCAACCGCGTGTCAGCAGCAAGCTGCAGCAGGTCTTCAATGCGGCCGATCAGGCAGCCACGTCTCTTAAGGACGAGTACATCAGTACCGAGCATCTCTTGTTAGGGATCGCTCAGGTCGACAGTAAAGCCAATAACCTTTTGAAGTTGTCCGGCATTACGGCCGACGATCTTTTGAAGGCGACTAGTGAAATCAGAGGCAGTGCCCGAGTGACCGATCCGAATGCTGAATCCACGTATCAAGCTCTTGAGAAGTACGGCATCGACCTGACACAGCTTGCTCAATCAGGCAAGCTGGATCCTGTCATTGGACGCGACAACGAGATCCGTCGAGTGATCCAAGTTCTGTCGCGACGTACCAAGAACAACCCGGTTTTGATTGGCCAGCCCGGTGTCGGCAAGACCGCGATCGCGGAAGGCTTGGCGCTGCGAATCTTTGAAGGCGATGTTCCACAAAGCCTGAAAGGGAAACGCGTCGTGTCGCTCGATATGGGATCGCTGGTCGCTGGAGCCAAGTTCCGTGGTGATTTCGAAGAGCGTTTGAAAGCGGTTTTGCGTGAGGTGAAGGATGCCGATGGCGGAGTGGTTCTGTTTATCGACGAACTACACCTTGTCGTCGGGGCCGGCAACGCGGAAGGTTCCGCGGATGCGGCGAACTTGCTTAAGCCTGAGTTGGCTCGCGGTGCGCTGCGCTGTATCGGTGCCACGACATTGGACGAGTACCGTCAGCACATCGAAAAAGACGCTGCGTTGGAACGACGGTTCCAGCCCGTCTTTGTGGGTGAGCCTAATCTGGAAGACACCATTGCTATCTTGCGAGGGTTAAAGCCTCGATACGAGTCCCACCACGGTGTGCGGATTACAGACAGTGCGTTGGTGGCGGCCGCGAAGTTATCAACTCGGTACATTGCCGACCGATTTTTGCCGGACAAGGCGATCGATTTGATCGATGAAGCCGCTTCGCGTTTGGCGATGGAAAAGGAATCTGTTCCAGAGCCCATTGACCGATTGCAGCGTCGTTTGCGCCAGCTTGAATTGGCTCACCGTCAACTCGTCGACGAGTCAGAAGTCTCGGCGGTGGAAAAGCGGACGGACGTCGAAACGGAGATGGAAGAAACGAAGGCAGAATTGGCCAGTCTGAAAGAGCAATGGGAAGCCGAGAAGATCGGGCTCGACGATGTTCAGTCCGTTCGCCAGGAAGCGGATACGCTCCAGCACCGTTTTGCACAACTGGACGCCGAAGCGAAAGAGAAGCAACTTCGTGGCGAAAGCCCGGAAGATCTTTACCGCGAAATGTTGCAGGTTCAAACGCGGCAGCGCGAGCTGCAGGCTCGTATTGATCAGTTAGAGGCGTCGGACGCGGATGCAGATAAGAATCAAGCCAAGGCGGACGAGGGTGGCGATGCTCGGCGGTTGCTGCGTAAGGAAGTTACCGAGGATGAGATCGCGGAGGTCGTTAGCGCGTGGACCGGCGTGCCAGTTTCGCGAATGCTTGAAACCGAACGTGCCAAATTGTTGGTCATGGAAGAGCGTCTTCACACCCGCGTGATTGGACAAGACGAAGCCGTCACGGCAGTCTCCAATGCAGTTCGTCGTTCACGTAGTGGGCTGCAGGATCCGAATCGACCGATCGGTTCGTTCTTGTTCCTGGGACCTACCGGCGTCGGTAAGACGGAACTCTGCAAAGCACTTGCTGAGGTCATGTTTGACGATGAATCCGCGATGGTTCGAATTGACATGAGTGAATTTATGGAGCGTCATAGCGTCAGCCGTTTGATCGGGGCGCCTCCGGGATACGTTGGTTATGAAGAAGGTGGCAAACTGACCGAAGCGGTTCGCCGGCGACCTTACTCGGTGATCTTGCTGGATGAAATGGAAAAGGCGCACCCTGATGTTTTTAACATTCTCTTGCAGGTTCTCGATGATGGACGCTTAACTGATGGTCAAGGCCGGACGGTGGATTTTACAAACTCCGTCGTCGTGATGACCAGTAATGTCGGTAGCCAAGTTATTCAGCGGGTGACCGAAGAAGGCGGCGACGAGGATGAAATGCGAACCTCCGTTCAGGACGCTTTGAAGGCTAGGTTCCTTCCTGAATTCCTGAACAGGATTGATGACATTGTCATTTTCCATCCGTTAGCAGCATCGCAGATTCGTCGCATTGTCGAACTGCAGCTGGCTGACCTGTCGAAACGATTGTCCGAAAACGATCTCGGTTTGGAAATTACCGACGCGGCGATCGATGAGATTGCGAAGGTTGGATACGATCCCGCTTACGGTGCTCGCCCACTGAAGCGAGTGATCCAGCGAGAGGTTCAGAATCCGCTGGCGAGTTCGCTGTTGAAGAACAGCTATCCGCCGGGGACGACGATCCGTGTCGACTACCAAGACGAAGCGTTTCAGTTTGGTAGCTGATTTTGGCGTTCTTTAAAAAGCTGCAAGCTGGGGTTTCAACATTGTTGGAACCCCGGCTTTTTTTGTGGCGTCGTTGAGTCAGTAGCGTGTCACTGATGTGGCTTTGTCGTATTTTGCTAACTTGCCGATAAGACGCCTGCGGACAATTCGAATCGGTGATCAGCGAGGGTGGTTGCTTCGTCGTGGTTGTGCGTTACGTGCAGTGTCGTGGTGCCGGTGGCACGTTTGATCCCAGTCAATACGGCCTGCATTTCGCTGCGTGTGTCTTCATCGAGAGCACTGAACGGTTCGTCCAGCAGCAGCACTGACGGAGCGAATGAAAGAGCGCGGCCAAGTGCCACACGCTGGGATTCGCCGCCGCTTAGTCCGGTGATTCTCCGGTCCATCAGGTGGGTGACGCCCAGCATTTCGGCCAGTTCGTTGCAGCGATCTCGGATCGCTAATCGCGGTTGTTTTCGCAGTTTCATCGCGAACTCGAAGTGCTGTTGGACCGACAGGTTCGGAAACAAAACTAGGTCTTGCGGCACGTAGCCAATTTGCCGATCGCCGGGTAGCCAGTCCGTTACATCGACGCCGCCTAAAAGGACTTTTCCGGACTGCACTTCTCGCAGCCCACAAATGACTTCGATGAGTGTGGTCTTGCCTTGGCCGGTGGGGCCCATCAAAACGCCGTAGCCACCGCTGGGGACGCTTAGGGAAATATCCGCAAGGCGGAAGTCGCCGATCTGGATCGTCACCGATTGCAATTCAATCATGACTTTAGCCCCATGCCCAGGAACCGTAGTACGAGCAACGCCGCGACTGCGATCGCTACCATCAACAGCGATACCGCGACGGCAGCGTTGAGTTGCCCGACGCTAAGTTCTAAAAAGACCGATGTTGAAAGCACTTCGGTTCGCATGCGGGTTGCCCCAGCGAAGACCAGGATGGGGCCAAACTCGCCGAGCGATCTGGCCCAGGCGATTGTGAACGCCGCAACCATACCTCGGGAAGCTTGCGGCACGGCGATCTGTAGGAATGCTTGGCTTCGTGTGCATCCTAACGTGCGAGCGATGTTTTCAGGTCGAGGGTCCACCTGATCAAACGCGACTCGCATGGTGCGGACCGCGAAGGCGCAAGCGACGGTGAATTGTGCCAAAATGATTGCGGGCCATCGGTACGTTACGGGAAAGCCGGCCCGATCTCGAAGCCATGCTTCTAATTCCCAGTCTGCAATAGAAAGGTGAAAGAGAATCAGAAGGCTCAGGCCTACAACCAGTGGTGGCAGCACGATCGGAATGTCGACGAGTGTGTCGACGAGCCAGCGTCCTGGAAACTGGAAGCGGGACAGTAGGTATCCAAGTGGCGTCGCTACCCACAAGGACAGGATTGCCGACGCGGTGCAGGTCAGCATCGTTAGACGAAAGGAGGCCCGAATCTCTGGCTTACTAAGTGCTTCGGTGAAGTCCGAAAGCGATGTGAACATCAAGTCGGCTGCTATCAAGAGCACGATCAATGCGATGAATAGACTCGAGATTCCGCTCATCACCAAGAAGAAGGCGGTATCGCTTCGTTGACGGCCCAGCGGATTGGTTTCCGCCAGCAAAGCGTTGTTACTTAGACGCTCCCTGTCACCGATGTGCTGAGTCCTGTTGGTTGATTCGGTTGCACTCAAGACTCACCGCTCTTTCCGATTGAACGCTCTCGAAAGGAATGGCCGGTTTCTAGGTGATCCGTGTCGTGTTGCTTTGTGTTAGCGGAGTCGTGCTTTACAGTTTGACGCGTTAAGTGAAATCCGTGGCGTTGGTAATGCTGTAGCCCGTGATCGATGGAGGTGACGTAATTGACAAAATGGAGTGCGGCTTGGGGTTGCTGGCTGGATGCCAGGACGCCGATAGATACTTGTGATTCCGCATCGGCGAGTTCTGGAAGTTCAACCCACGTAAGGTCGTCAAAGGTATGCAGTACCACGTCGTAGACGATCCCAGCGTCGGCCGCGCCGACGGATACATCATTGGCCACCTCGCTGACGGTCAGTCTGAAAGCAATTGCAGCTGTGCTGGCTTCGTTCCACTTGGCCTGCGCGGTCAAAACGCGACACGCCAGTTTGCCGATGGCCGCGGTTTCAGGGTTGGCTAGGACCAGTTTGACGTCGGTTCGTAACAGGTCGTTAAAGTGCCGGATCGATTTGGGATTCCTGATCGGAACCGCCACAACGGCACGCATCATGGCGATGGGAAAGATTTCACCGACCAAGTGTTTTTGACGAGCCACTTCCAAATAGCTGTCGTCGGCAGGCAGGTATAGGTCGCCTGACTGGGAGACTTCGATTGACGACAGCAGCGTTTGCGATGGGCCGTACTGGATTTCTACATCGCGGCCGAACTCGCGATGGTAATCCTGCCGGATCTCTTCCATTACCGCACGGTTGCTGGCGGCACAGTACAGGATCAACGGTCGGGAACCGGCGTTCGCGTTCGACGAAAGGGGAGGCGTTTCCATTGCCAGGACCGCGAAGATACCGGCAAGCAGGACCAGTGATCCGGTAGCGGTTGTCAGCAGAGGGTTGCTTGGCATCGGTTCGTCGGTCAACGCATGGAGATTAGCCTGCGACCTGACGTGGAACAAACAGGGAATGTCCAGCAACAGCCTCCCAAGAATTCGTCATTGGTAGCGGGTGCCAAGTGGACGAAGTCTGCATAGGAGGTTTCGGCAAGGGAGGCTCGGTCGACCCCGCCACGCGAAGTCAATCTAAGTCTCAACGCATGTCGCGACCAAGCAAACACTTTCGTGGATGGTTTGCCGACTGTCAACGACTCGTCATTTCCCAGGCGTTTTGCTCAGTGTGTGCTGGAGTGCGATTGGCTGACTTTCGTCTTCGAAGCCTCGTTTAACTGGGCGATTCGTTCGGCACACATCCGAGCTCGCTCGATATCGTCGCTGTCAAAAAACAGATTCGCAATTCGTTTTAAACAGCACTCGCAGGTCACTTCGTCGAGTTTGCCGGGGATGAAATGGTCGATCAAAGCGATGGCTTCGTATTGGCGACCGAGCCGAATCAGCATGGACGCAAAGCCAATTCGATAGTGGATGTTTTGCGGATCCAGGTTGATGGCATGCCGAATCAATGCTTCGCTGACGCTGGCGGGATGGCCGCACTTTTGGGCGTAGTAGCCCATCTTGTAATGGACTTCGGAAGCGTCGGGTGTTTGCTTGCCCGCTTGGCGGCATGCCTCCATCGCCAAACGAGGTTGGTCGATCGCCTCCAGGCCGGCGGCGATCTTGAGTAGTTCATCTGCATCGGCCGTTCCGCCGGTGGCAACGGACATCAACAGATCCCGTGAAAGTGATCGATGTCCGGTGGCTCCGTAGGCGATCGCCAATGAAATTCGTTGCATGTTATCCAAAGGCTGTAGCAAGCTGGCGTTTTCCAGCGCATCGATCGCGTCGTGCCAGTCGCTGATTTGGATTAGTGACATTCCCAGGACAAGCCAGCCCTGGGCGTCTTCGTCGTTTTGAGAGACCGCGTATTGTGCAAACTGAATCGCGGTATGAAAGCGTCCGGCCTCGTACTCGACTTGCGAGCTTTGGGTAAATCTCGTCATAGCGTTTGGTTGTTACCTAAGCGGAAAGTGGATTGGAGAATTCGAATGAAAGGGTGTCGTTCGGGTTTATGTGGTGAATAGAGGTGCGCAATTCCAGTCAATGGAATGCAACTGGGTGCGTCCCGGTAAATCCGGTAGCTGGGATCTTGCCGCGGTGGGACGTTCTAGGGCCGCAACGTTTATTTGCGGAGTTGAACTAACCGGGGTGAGCTTGGGGCGGTTGCGTAACCATGTCACCATCGTTGCAGCAAAGAGGCTCATGACAACGAAGCCGCCTACGAGGGTCATGTGGAAAAGCAGCAGGTCAGTCGCGTTCACGATTTGTCCTCCGTATCCATTCGCTCGTTCGGCGTTCGCTGACCGTTCGGGTTAACTTGACGGTTGAGTGTTATCCCGTTGGTCGGCATCGATTCGTGGCGTGAATCGGATGCCTTGAGTTGCCGTAAGCGGTCGACTTGTGCGACACACGCTTCGGCCATTGCGCTCATGTCTTTTCGGGCGAGCGTTTCAGCGATGCGAGTTAAGCAGGAAACGCAACTGACGCGGCCGATGTCTGGAACTGACAGGCTTTGAATTGCTCGGACGGCTTCGTCTTCACGGTCAAGCTGAATTAGCAGCGATACTAACCCGATCCGGTAATGGACATTGGCCGGATCGAGTTGTAATGCTCGGTGAGTCAACGCTTCGGTCATGTAGAGCGGTTGACCCGAGCGAGCAGAGTAGTAGCCCATGTCGTAATAGGCTTGCGCGACGTTTTCGTCTTGTTCCGTGATCCATTCGCAAACCTGCATCGCCAGTTGTGGTGCATCAATCGCTTCGAGTCCGGCGGCGACCTGCAACATTAACGTGGGCGAAAGTCGGCGGCTTAACGCGAGTTGCAAATACAACTCACGAGCGAGGGCGATCCGTCGAAGTTGGGCGTAGCATGATGCCAACGCGATCCGAACTTCGTCTTCGACGGGCCGCTGCAAGCTGGCTTGTTCAAACGCATCGGCTGCTTCGAGCGGACGACCGAGATCATGCAGTGCCAGTCCAAGTAACTGCAGAGCGTCAGCGGAATCGATGCCGTCGAGGAACTTCACCACGTCGGCTAGCTGCCCGTCTTGATACATCCCCCAAGCTTCGGGCTGGGTTTTTGCCAGGGGCCGCTCGGAGTGGCCGTCGCTGGAAGATTGGACGCCGGGCTTGCCGGGGTTCGATTTCCGAACCGGCTGGGCGGAAGGTTGTCGTTTGGGAGAAAACTCCATCTGGATGCCTCGTATAGCGTTACGCGAATCCGACCGCAGGCGTCAGGATTGCTAGGGACCGCTTTAGCTGGGAATCAGCGAAAGCGATGCAACCTGTGCGTGGCGGGCTGGCATCCGTGGCAAACGCTCCGAAGAAATCGTTGGCCGGCGCTGGCTAGCTGCGTCGAAAGCAGTTGCTGTTGAGAATCAGTCGCATTAGCATAGCGGCTGAAGAGCGACGTTGTCAACGGACGATTGCAGAAATCGTCGCTGCGACTTGGCCGAGGTGGGGCAATTGGTTTCCTTGCATACCGATTGGGCGTGCATTAGGCCATTTCGTCGGCTGGCTCGAAGGTGCTGTTTTCCTTCTCCGTCTTCGCCGTTTTGACGTAATCTTGGAGTTCGGTTAGCGTCGCACAGAGTTGATCCAACTCCGTTGCCTTGATCGCTTGTTCGCCCTTCGCAGCAATTTCAGTCAAGCGAGTCAGACCCACTGAGCCGCCTGAGCCACGCATTTGATGCAAGCGATCCGCCACGCGTTTGATGTCGCCGGTGTCGTATGCGTCCAGCATCTCGGGCAGGAAATCATCGATGCGATCGATCAGGTCGCATGCAAAAGGAAATCGCCAATCGTATGCAAAGATGCTGCTTTCATCGGATTGGACTTCATCCGGAATCGAAGTCTCGATTGATTCTGGTTCGGATTTAGAAGCGATTGCTGGTTCGATCACGGTTCCCTTCGGGGCCTCGGTAGGAATTGGCGTGGCGGGCGGTGTTGATGGAAGCGACGCATCGGAGGTCGTTGACGCATCGGAGTCCGCTAAAGCGGTGGCTTTCGGGGCGTTGTTCGCGACGGTGCTAAGCATGGCATCGAAGTCGATAGGTTTGGCTAGGTAGCCTGAGCAACCTGCTTCGCGGCAACGGATCTCGTCGCCGGCCATCACGTTGGCGGTCAACGCGATGATAGGGCGTGCATAACCTTGCTTGCGTAGTTCGGTTGCTGCGGTGTAGCCATCCATTACTGGCATCTGCATGTCCATTAAAACGAGGTCATATGCGTCTGGATTTGCCAACAGTTCTTCGGTCGCTTCGAGACCGTTGCAGGCGGTTTGGATTTCTGCACCCGCGCTCTTTAGAAGCAGTGACATCAAACGTCGGTTAGCCTCGCAATCGTCGGTGATCAAGACTCGAACGCCCGACAGATCGGGGCGATTCGATTTATCCGGTTTCGGATAAGTAGGAGCTTGGTTGGAGTCCATCGTTGGGATCGGTTGTGCTGGTTCCATTCCATGCACGTTCATGCACAGCGTCATCGTTGTACCGACATTCACTTCGCTGGACAGTTCTAGCGTTGAGTCCAATGCTTCGGCTAAGCGTTTACTGATCGTAAGACCAAGACCGGTGCCGCCGTAATTTCGCGTGGTGGTTGAGTCGGCTTGCGTGAATGGTTCAAAGACACTTTCCAGTTTGTCGGGAGCCATGCCGATGCCGGTGTCGGTTACCGCGATCTGAAGCTGATTCGAACCGGTCAATTGAATTCGAACGCTGACCCCGCCTTGGTCGGTGAACTTGATCGCATTTCCAATCAAGTTGGTCAAAATTTGACGCAATCGAGTCGGATCGCTGTGGATCGTTTCGGGGACGTTGTCGGCGACTTGTCGATCGAGGTAGATGCCTTTCTGGATCGCTTTGGATCGGAGCGACGCGATGACATCGTTGATCACCCCGGTTGGATCGCACGGAACGCTTTCGACTTCAATCTTGTTGGCTTCGATTTTGGAGATGTCCAGAATGTCGTTAAGCAACTCAAGCAGGTGAGCACCGTTGGAGTGGATCGTTTTGAGGTGAGATTCGTGCTCTTCGGCGTCAGTCACTACACCGCGAAGTAATAGTTCGGAGAATCCTAAAATGCCGGTCAGTGGCGTACGGATTTCGTGGCTCATCCGCGCGAGGAACTGGCTTTTGGCATTGCTTGCATCTTCCGCAATGGTTTTGGCGAGTTGAAGGTCTTTTTGGGTTTCGGTGAGTTCTTTCGCGGTCAGTTCGAGTTCACGCGTTCGGCGAACTTCGGACTCGGTGCGGTCGCGAACCTTCTGTTCCAGGTTCAGGTTTAGGTCTTGCAGCTTTTGAAAACTATCAGCCTTTTCGAGCGCGGCACCAGCAGCACTCGCAAGGTAGTCCGCTATTCGGATGTCGTCTTCGCCGAAGTCGGCGGTGAAGCGACGATTGACAACGTAAAGGAACACATTGGTGTCCTCGTTAACATCGATCGGGCTGCACAAGTGTGTGCCTGCTGACTCGGTCAGACCGTCGACGGTATCTTGTTCATCGCGTTTGCAAACAACCGTTTGTTGCGTGTCGCGGGTCTGTTCAACGATGGTAGCGTCGAAGGCTTGACCTGGCGGACTCGTTTGCGGTTCCTGTTCGCCATCACTGAAGACCAAGAAAACTTGTTCGCCCAGTACGATTCGGTTAGCCGCGTGCAACACTTCGTCGAAAATCTGGTCGGGCAGCGTGCTGGTCGAGATTCTTCGACCGCCAGCAAGCAACGCATCGAATCGATTCAGCAGCGATAGTGAAGCGCTTTGGTTAACGTTGCTGTCGTCTCCCTCTTCCAGTTTTTGAATTTTTTCTTTGGCCAATTCCAGCGTGTCTTGATCGATTGGCCAATTGTACGCTTCGGCATAGGCGGCATGCAGAACGACGGTTTCGGCGTGTTCGATCTCGGCGTTCTGTGAAAGTGCGTAGGCCAAGCTTCGCTTGAAAGCCTTTCGTGCTCGACGAGTTTTGCCGGCCAACGCGAGTGCCGCACCGTATTCACGCCACGCGTGCGGTCGTTCGGGAGTGAACTTTTGGGCAACTTGAACGGCAGCCTTTGCGGTGCGAACCAGCTTGTGTACCAGTTGGTGGCGAGCTTTCGCACTGCGCGGAATGGAATGCTCCAACGATCGACGTTCGGCCGATGCGAGCCAAGAGCTGGCGGAGCTGACGTAGACGTTGCTGACCTTGGATTCATCAGCAATGGACAGCGAGTTCTTGAAGGACTTAATCGCCTCATCAAACTGGTCTTGGTAGAACTCGCGAACTCCCTTGGCTAGGTAAACCTGGGAGGTGCGTTGAGCGTCGCAGACATCTCGAGCAAGTTCGGTATCGATGACGTGTTGGGGAATCCGACCCTGGGACGCTCTAGCCCAAACGTCGATGATGTTACCGGTGCCTTGGAGGTCGCCTCGTTTTTGTGCCGACTGGTAATTGATGCGAGCCAGTTCGATTGCACGCTTGTAGTTTCCGATTCGGTAGTGGGATGCGGCGCATTGATATCGTGCGATGTGGACTTCCCAGAAATCACCGGTTCGTTCCAAAATCTCAACGGCTTGGCTGGCTTGGTCGATGCAAGCGTCGTATCGAGCAAACGAATACAGGATGATGCTGAGGTAATTCCGCGATTGCCCTTGCCCCCAGACGTCGCCCATTTTTTCGCGAAGCCGTAAAGAACTTTTCACGTATTCAGTGCCACGTTTTTCGAGCCCCAGCAACGTCATCGCGGGGCCGTGGTCAGAGTACAGCTTTGCCAAGACCCGCGTTGGTAAGAACCGTTCCGCAGCATTCATGCTGTGCAGGTGGGCCCATAGCGTGTGGTACTTGCCGCGAGTGTACCAATACGCATGCGCAATTTGCCCGTACAGCGAAATTGCCATCAATTCGCGTTCGGAAGGTTCACGTCCTTCTCGCCCACGCAAATCCGGAAAAAGTGTATTGCGAGTTTGCTTCAGCGATTCCAGTACGATGCCAAACGCCAATCGGACATAGCCGTCATAGACTGGTTGGCCGAGTAGCCTTAGCGACTCTTCGAAGATACTCGCGGCAAGGTCCTTACTGCCTCGCTTGAAGTGCAGTTCACCCCGTTTGATAAGAACGCGAGCCTGTCCCATGTCCGAAGCGGCTGTCTTTTCGGCGCGGTCCAGCCAAGATTGCGCCTGGTCGTATTCGCCGAGTAGCAACGCGACGTCACTATTGAGCATCTCGATACGGTGTTGTACCGCTTGGCTGGCGTAGGCCATCGCTCGGTCAGCGATCTGCAGTTGGACTTTTGCATTGCCTAGCGAAAAACTAGCACGCGCGGTCTCGGCTGCCCGGATCGCATAGGGCAACGCCTGTTCGTTCAGGTGTGCCGCATCGAAGTGGTAGGCGAGTTTGAAGTACTCGGTTGGTTCGTGCTTTTGGATGTAGCGACCGATTTGGCCGTGCATGCATCGGATCCGGTCCGATGACATCTCTTTCAGGATCGCTTCACGAATCTTGTCGTGAACGAAGGAGATAACACGGTCAGGGCGGCTCCAAACCAAACGTTGCGCCCGAGCGGGTTGGATCGCGGAGTGCGCTTCGGCGAGACTGATGCCAACTAGGTCGGCGGCGATGTCAAGGTTGAAGTCACGACCAATCACGGCGGCAGCGACTAGCAATTCCCGTGTGTTTGCAGGCAAGCGGGATAGGCGATCCACCAGCAGTTGACTTGCGTCGTCAGCCGCTTGGAATGTCGCGAGTTTTTCACTGTCGATTTCCCACGCGTTGCCGTTGACCACAAGCGCGTTGGATTCAACCATTCCGCGCACAACGGCGGACGCCATGAAAGGGCTGCCGCCGGCGAAGCGTTGTACGACCTCGACGGCTTGCGTGGGAAGTTGCCCCGCCATGGATTCCGCAAGCTGTTTGACAGCGTGATCGTCGAGTGGGCTTAACGTCAAATCGAGTGAGAGATCGAGTTCGGTTTGCAGGTAATTGCTGATGCCTTCGTTCGGTCGAGTCACCGCAAGTAGGAAGCAATGTTTCGATTGGTGCTGGCAGACTTCGGATAGAATCCGCGCGGACTGGTCGTCCATCCACTGGCAATCGTCGAGAGTGATCGCGACTGCACGTTCCGGTGTGCCCAGTCCCAGCATCAGTGCTCGGAAGGCCGAGACAATTCGCCCCAGGCCAAGTTCTTCGGGCCCGAGCAAACGCTGCCCTTCCCAGCCAAAGACGGATGCCAGTTGCGGCATCGCGGTGGTGACTTCCTGGCGATAATCTTCCATCCGCCGTTTCGTTACCGACAGCAGAGTGGAGTCGGTGGCGAGTACCTTGACGAGTTGATCGATCGCCTGCAGCCAAACGGCGCTGGGTTGTTGAGCGGCACGTTGGTTGGCTCGACCACGCAAAACGAGGTACCGCTTTCGCGAAGCGATACGAGCAAACTCATTGAGGATCCGCGACTTGCCCATGCCAGACTCGCTGGCAAGCAACATCTTTTTGTAGCCGCCTGCGCAGACTTCATTCAATGAGTCGTCTATTAGCTTGATCTGGGAATCGCGTCCGACTAACGCTGGGTCCATCACCACGGTGCGGTGATCCGCCGAGCCGATGACAAAGTCAGTCAAGGCTGACTGATCGGTGAACGATTGGGAGATCACCTTCACGTCATGCAAAGCGGCTTGGGCGCTTTGGTAACGATCGCGTGGTTCTTTGCGAAGTAGTTTGTCAATCAGTTCGATGACGCAGCGAGGTGTCTCGCTGGGATACCGCATGGCATCCGGATCGGTCGTTAGGTGTTGATAGAGTAATTCGCTAACGTCACCATCGAACGCGGGCGTGCCGGTGAGTGCGGCATAGAGAATATGTCCAACCGAATAGAGATCCGATGTTTCACCGATATCGTGGTCGATGATCCCCAGCAACTCTGGTGATGCGTAAGACGCGCACTCACGGGCCAAGTGGTCGTTCTTGCCGAACAGTTCAGGGCACCACAGTGGGGAGTAGCCACAAACAACGGCACGACCGTTTGGTTGAACGATGATGTTCGATGGTCGAACGTCGCGGTGGATGCATCCGGTCGCGTGCACTTGTTGGAATGCAACGAGTAGGTCGTTGGCAATTTCCATCGCGCGTTGTGCGCTAACCGGTGCGGCTTGAAAAATGGCAGAGAGCGGTTTGCCTTCCACGTAGGGATAGACCACCCGCAGTTTCTTTTCACCAACCTGAAAGTCGATTGGGCTGGAGTAGTTTTCACACTGAATCGCCGAAGTCAGGCGAGCTTCGGTCTTGAACCTTTGGCAGCCGCTGTTTTGAAAGAAGTTCTTGGGGACCTGCCGAATGACAACCTTGCCGCCGTTAGCGGTGTCTTCCGCCAGTATGCAAGAGACAACGTCGGTGCCAGAGAGTTCCTCAAGAACGCGGTAGCGCACTAAGCATTGAGTTTCGCGGTCGTGTAACGGAACGGAACTCACTCGTGCCTCGATCTCGATATTGTCTAGCCATATAGGTACTAGGACGCATGAGACCTCGGGGCAGGAGTCACATGTGCCTATGGGCAGCACTTATCGCACAATGCGAACCAAAGCGGTGTTGCCCAGAGAACTGTAGTGCGCTGTAGCGTGCGCCTCCCTTGGAAATGGCTTGTTTCAACGAATGCTCGCGTTAACAGATGCTTGTTACGCAGACTGTTTGGATTGCAATCGTTAACACTGCTTCAAACAGCCCAGAAGGGATGAATTATGAGCGGCTCTAAGGAGGGGGCGTTGGTGAAATTGTGCGCTTCGAGAGTGGGGCTACATGGACTTTACAGCGTAAATCGCGGCGTGTTGTGACTAGTAGATATGGTGTACGAAAGTTTCTGCGCTTGTGCGCATTATCCAACTACTTTGCTGGCGGTTAGCTTTTGCGCGAATATGAGGCCTTGGAGCGACCGACATTATTATTGCATTGGGTACATTCGTACCAAGACGATAGGGGCGTATTTCGGTGGGGCAGATTGGATGAGAGAGTCAAGTTGGACGCGGGTGGGGCTGGCATTGCTGGTTCTGACCCTAGCGATGGGTGAGTTAGCGTATTCCCAGGGAGTGATTATTTCATCCGCTGGGCCGGTCCATCGAGGGATGGGAGGCGCATCGACGGCGGCGCCGGTCAGTGCACTGGGGGCGCTCTATTGGAACCCAGCCACGATCAGCGGCTTCGAAAGCTCGGAGCTTGAAGTGGGTGTCGATCTGCTTTTTACCCAGCACACGCTGTCTTCATCGGTCAGTGGAGTGGGCGATTCGACGGAGGCCGACCCCGGCACATTCCCGGTCCCTAACTTTGGCTTCGTTCATCGGTTGGAAGATTCAAGGTGGACGCTAGGGCTTGGGGTTAATTCAGTCGGCGGTTTCAAAACCAATCTGCCTTCCAGTGCGACTAACCCTGTGTTAACACCGCAGCCGACTGGCTTGGGGCAAGTCAGTTCAGAAGCATCGTTCATGCAGATCTCGCCCGTGGCCAGTTTCGAGGCGACGGATCGCTTGTCGTTTGCTGCAGGGCCAGTCATTACGACAGGGCAAGTGAGTATCCAGCCATTCGTGTTCGATTCGCCCAATGCCGGTGGATACACGAGCGGGCAAGCGTCGCGATATCACTGGGGCGGTGGTGCGCAAGCGGGGCTGTTTTACATTCTCAACGAGAACTGGAATTTTGGTGCGTCGATCAAGACCCCGGCTTGGATGGAAACATACGAGTTCGATGGCGTCGATGATGCGGGACTGCCTCGCACGCTCACCGCTGATTTGGATCTACCCATGATTCTCTCGTGGGGTGCTGGCTTTCGGGGTTGGGATGATTGGGTGCTGGCTGCGGATGTTCGGTTTATTGACTACGCGAACTGCGATGGCTTTGGAGATGACGCGACGTACGACGGTACTGGCAAGCTAGACGGTCTGGATTGGAGTAGCGTTTTCGCTTTCGCTTTCGGTGCACAGCGTGCGCTAACCGAACGCATGTTGTTGCGCGTCGGTTACTCGTACAACCAGAATCCGATCAAGAACAGCGAGTCGTTCTATAATGTCGCATCGCCATTGATCTATGAGCACATTCTTAGCTGCGGTGGATCTTACAAGCTCAATGAAAAGCTTGCGATCAACGCGGGTTATTCACACTACTTTGAAAACACGCGAACTGGGCCGATCGCGCCGCCTACCGGCGTGGTCGCCGATTCATCGGTCACCAATACGGTCTCGGCCGATTTCCTGAGCTTCGGGATCGTGATGCAGCAGTAGTTGTCTGTCGAAAAGCAGCGACGCCTAGCCGATCGAATGGGGTGAACTGTTCAAACGGCAGTTGTGTCGGTGAGCGAAATTCCACGAAAAAAGCCCCCGCAAACAATCTGTATGCGGGGGCTTCAATTGTAGCGGAGGACACGAGACTCGAACTCGCAGCCCCTTGCGGGGTACCTCAGTTCCAGTGAGGCCGCTCACCAATTCGCTTATCCTCCGGGTGCTTCGGATGGGTGAGTATCCGAAGCTTTCCTAGTTTCTATTATTGGCTGCTTTTTGGCAACCGGTGTTGCTGGTCGTCTAGGCCAGTTTTGCGCCAGAGATCAGCTTCAGGAAACCCTCGTTGTCATCGAAACGTCCTAATTGTTTCGTGAGTTGTTCCATAGCGTCAACGGGATGCATCTCGCTAAGCGTTCGCCGCAACATGGAAACCGTTTCGTAGGTTTCCTCGTCCAGCAGCAATTCCTCGCGACGTGTTCCGGACATGGAAATGTCAATCGCCGGATAAACTCGCCGGTCAGCGAGTTTGCGATCTAGCACGACTTCCATGTTGCCGGTTCCCTTGAACTCTTGGAAAATGGCTTCGTCCATTCGCGAATTCGTGTCGACGAGGCATGTGCCCACGATCGTTAACGAACCGCCTTCTTGGAATGCACGAGCGGTTGCGAAGAGTTTCTTCGGGATGTCCATCGCTCGGATATCCAAGCCACCGGTACCGGTGGCTCCACCGCGTCCTGACTTGCCAACCCATTTGTTAAACGCACGGGCAAGACGGGTAATCGAATCGAGCATCAAGAAAACGTCTTGGCCCGATTCGGCAAGGCGTTTGGCTCGGTCGATCGCCAATTGGCTAAGACGCACATGGCTTTCGATATCCATGTCCAGGCTACTCGCGATCACTTCCCCGCCCGTGATGCTACGACGCATGTCGGTCACTTCTTCGGGGCGTTCGTCGATCAGTAGAACCATCAATTTCAAATCAGGATGGTTTTGAGCGATCCCTTCGGCAATGTGCTGAAGCATGATCGTTTTACCGCTTCGTGGCGGTGCAACGATCAACGCTCGCTGGCCCTTGCCCATCGGCGCCAACAGGTCGATGACCCGGTTGGTTAACGGCAGTTTGCCTTTTTCGAGCTTCAGCGGCACTTCAGGATTGATTGCCGTCAGGTTATCGAAGTGAGGTGCTTCGATGTACTTTTCAGGCGGTGTGCCATCGACGTCGAGGATCTCGCGGACCCGTGGGCCCTGTTGACGTTTGGCTTGTTGCACCATTGTGTGCAACATGACGCCTTGGCGAAGTCCGAACTTTTCAACCATCGTGCCAGGCACAAAGGGGTCGGTGCGTTCGCGAATGTAATTGTTTGTTGGGCTGCGTAAGAAGCCGTAACCATTGGGGTGCATCTCGAGGACACCGGCCCACTCTTCGAGTGGTGCATCGCTGACGAAGTCGGCTGGTTCTCCGTTGCCACCTTGGCCACCGTTTCCGCCTCCTCCACCACCGCCGCGTCGTCGACGCCGCGATCGAGGCTTGCTGCCACCGCCACCGTTAGGTGCTCCACCGCCGGCGCCGCCCCCGTTTCCAGAGCCGTTGCCATTGCCGTTTTGAGAGCCGCCGTAACCACCCCGGCTGCGAGGTGAACGCTTCTTTTTTGCCATCTGTCATTCCTGGACCCGCAACTGACGCCCGCATGGGGTGATTCGGTGAAAACGTTCGATCGAAGTGAACACTTGTTGTGATTTGAAATCGCACACAACAAAGCCAAAAAATCGAAGTCACCAAGTCGATTGAGGTAACCAACAAGAGGAACCGCGTTTGAAAACTGAACGTGAAGTCTGGAGCGATGCGGGTGGCGGTAACACCCACGACGCGACTATTGAAGTTCACGAAATTCGAGAACTTACATCCGTGGCAATTCCTTGCCGAAAGATTCCCATCGAACAAGTACAGGAAGATGCCTGCATTGCCCCAACGACACCCAATGATCCGTCACCAAGACAACCACTCAAAACAGACGATCTCGAAATGCCGAAGTGGCAAGTCATGATCAGTGAAAGGAGAGGAGCCGTAAGGCGATGTTTCGAATCCCGAGAGGAAGCCCAAAAGGTACTGGGCTTGGCCTCACTCTGAAAACGATTCCGAGTCTTCGGGGGCCATCGTAAGATCAAACGGTGAACAATACAGTCTTGCCGTAGTTCGCCGTCGAGATATTCACTACTGACGAAAATATAGGTCGCCGTTGAAGCCTGTCAAGGCGGTTTAGCCGGTTCTTTTCAAAGAAGTGGCTCATCAATTGTTCTGATGTCCACTCTCGATGGCTCTTCCTAGGCGAGCCACGGTCCCGTCATATTTGATTTGCTAGCGGAGAAACGTTCGCAAACGAGGCGGTTGCTAATCGGTCAATGCAATGCAACGTCTGGGCGGAAATCGACCAGGATTTGCTGCTGTCCACCAGCGTCGTAAGGCGGCAAAAACGCTTAGGCCGCGGATGCCGAGTCGGATGTGCTCTCTTGGATCGCCTTAAAGCGTTCAGTCCATCGCAGCCGGGTCCACAAACTTGGACGTACTAGATTGCGATCATCCGGGGAAATCGAATGCAACTTCCCACGAGCGGTCCGTAGAACGATCGTGCCATCGGCCAGAATCTCGTCAACGACCCAGAATTTATCGACTACGTAGGCATATGTTTCGCCTTTTCGGTCAGCTTTGACTTCGACAGCGCGGCGGCCTGGGTGCGTACTTCGCTTACTTTTGCGATAAATCGCCCAATCGCCGACTCGCCATTGCGTTGAAAAAACGCCCAGTCCTTGGGTCCACAATGGGTTGAGGGTAGGGCGTAAAGTATCGAGAAAAGTCTGGTAAGCCATCTTGTTGCACCTGGTTGATTCGAAGGGTGTCCCGTCTCGGGCCCTGTCTTGCAGTAAATTATAGCAGCCGGAATGGGGGGTGGGGTAAAATATGCCCGTTATTCCGCGTTGTTGTTAGGCCAATGCTCCGTATCCTGGGTTGCTTAGGGTGTCTAGGCGGTCTCCCAGCGGAAGGCTAGCAATCTTGCCAGTACTAGGAGTGCAAACGCAGTGCCTAATAGGACAGTTAGCTGGGGTCCGAGTTCGCTAGGCGGAAGTCCTCGCCAGAAAACCTTGTCGTATCCGTCCAGTGCCCAGGCGTTAAACGTCCAAAGTCCAGCTTCTCGCAAACTTTCGCTCATTACGTAACGCGGCACCATCGAACCGCCCAAAGCGCTCATGCTCAGGACAGCCACGACGGACAAACCATTAAGCTGCCCACGAGTTGAGCATAGGGTTGCCAAAAACAGGCCAAACGAGGCTGCGGCCGCGGATGTCGCCAGGGTCATAATGGCGAAACCATCAAAATGCCGGAACAGATCGAGCCCGAAGACAAGTTGTGCCCAGATGAACATGACCGTCACCTGAACGCAGCCCAGCAGGGTCAGGTAAAACCACTTGCCCAGTAGTAGGTGGTCCATCGTCATTTGCGTCGCAAGCAATCGTTCCAGTGTCTGGTTTTCGCGTTCTTCCAGCAGGACCCCGCCTCCGCTCGTTGCTCCGAATAGCAAGAACATCACCGCGATTCCGGCCGCGTAAACACTGACGACCGGGTTGGATTTGTCTTTGCCGATCAAGTTGACCACTTCGATTTGGGGTGGTTTCATCGCTGGCACCTGATCGGCCCCGCCAACATTTTTCTCCGCAACCCGTTCAATGAAGCTGGCGAATTCAGAATTGTTGTCCGGACCCGACGTGTCGTTGCGTGGTGGCGTTCCAGGTTGGTTGGGGATCGGGGGCGCAGCTGATTTCGCAGCACTGATCATCATTGCCCGGGATAGCAAGGCGGTCACGACTTGGCTGGCTACTTGATCGGACGCATCGTTAAGCAGTTCGGCGGATAGATCGCCTTCGGTCTCACTTAGGACAACGGCGATTGTCGCGGTTCCACGACGAACCATCATTTCGGCGGTTGTCCGGTCCACGGTGTCACGGTCGCCTGCCCCGCGAATGATCTTCAGGCCTTCACTTTGACGAAGTTGGTCGAGTACGCGGCTGGAGTTGCTGGCGGGAGGGTCTGGTGTAACGCTTGGTGCGCCCTCGCTAGCAGGTTGTTCCGGTGAGGCGATCGTTTCGTCTACCAGCACAATTTTGACTCGCGGGGTCGATCCCACGCCGCGGGTGAAGATCAAAGCGAAAATGGTGAAGAATGCGATCGGAACCACAAACGTCAACAGCCATTCGACGCGGTTGTGTCGCAACCTTTGAAGGTGGATTTCGATGACTTTCCAGATCATGCTTCACCCGTCTCGCAGTTCATGGCCGGTCAGGTGCAGGAAGACATGATGCAGTGTCGGGTTTTGGACATCCACGTCCACCACACCGTAGCCAGCGGCGCGAACAGCATCGATCAAGCGAGGTAACTCGGCCGCGACATCGTGAATTCGAGCGTCCAGGTGGTCTTGGCCGGGCCGGGCTACCAATTGAGTTTCCGTTGATGCCAGCGGTTCATTGCCACTGCCACGAAGAGATTGATCAAGCCGGATCGTGACTTTGCGATCAACGCCGACGGTTTGCCGCACCAGTTCGTCAAATGTTCCTGTTGCGACGACACGCCCGTGATCCACGATCACGATTCGATCGCACTGGGTTTCGGCTTCGTCCAAATGGTGGGTCGTCAACAAGATCGAGGTTCCACTTGCGCTGAGTTCACCAAGCATCGAGAAAATGCGTTGTCGGCTTTGCGGATCCACACCCACGCTGGGTTCGTCCAGCAAGAGCACCTCGGGCTGATGCAGCACGCCACAAGCGAGATTGATACGACGCTTCATCCCGCCTGAAAAGGTGTTGACGAGATCGTCGCTCCGATCCGCTAGGCCGGTCCACTTCAACGCCCACTGAACTTGTTGTTTGAGCTGCTTGCCGGTGAGTCCGTGAAAGCGACCGAATGCGGATAAGTTTTCTCGGGTGGTGAGGTCGCCATACAACGCGATTTCTTGAGGAACGAGGCCGACACAATCGCGGGCCGACGCCTCGTTGGCGGGCCGCCCCATCAATTCAACCGTGCCGGAGTCTGGGCGGGTGCGTCCCGAAAGGCAGCGGATCATGGTCGTTTTGCCAGCGCCGTTGGGGCCGAGATACGCCAGTCGCTCGCCGTGTCGCAATTGAAACGTGATGCCGTCCAGCGCGGTATGCGAAGCCGAGCCCCGTCGGTAGCTCTTGCGAAGCTCCGAGACGGCGATGGCATCCGTGGGCGGCGAAATCAAAATACTTCTCGATCACGAGGCGTTGACAATCGATGCTACGGCCAGGGCGATGCTACGGCCAGGGCGATGCTACAGCCGGGGCAATGCTACAACCAGGGCGATGCTGCAGCCAGAGCGAAGCTGCGGCTAAAGGCACACTAGCGAGCTGGCCAGGAAAGGCAAATCATCCGAAAAGGCTTGTCCCGTCTAGGCTGGCGTTGGCGAAGTTGGCGGCGGCTGGGGCTGATAGCGGCTTGGCTTAACTTACTCCATCAGCCAGACTCGCCGAAACGTCAAAGCGTCCTGACGAAAGATGCGTTAAAGTGTCCTCATGTCGACCGCCTCAATGAACACCGCACCGCCCGCTCGAAATTCCGGATCCGCTCCAGATTCCGGAACCGGCCGAAAGCCCGCCTCTCGGGCTGGTTCCCCGCATGTCGATTCGCTCCCCGATCGCCCGCTGGATACGACCACGGAAGTCGTCACCCCGGAAAACATTGCCTTTGAATACCAACTCGCGGGGCCCTTCCGGCGGTTGCCGGCCTACCTGATCGACGTGATTGTCCGCTACACGATCATCATCCTCATGTGCATCGCGTTGATGTTCATCGTGGGCATGATCGCTTGGGACACGTTGGGGGCGTTTGCGATCGGCTTTGGGCTGGTCAGTTATTTCCTGATCAGTTGGTTCTACGGGGCCGGTATGGAGACCTATTTCAACGGTCGCACGGTGGGGAAGTGGAGCTGCGGGATTCGCGTGATTGATGTCGACGGGTGTCCGATTACCGGCCGCCGCGCGATCATCCGCAATTTGCTACGGATCGCCGATTTGGCACCGTTGGCGGCGTTGAGTTCGATGGGCGAGGACGTGCCGCCGGTGTTTTTTATCCCCACGGGAATGGTGGGGCTGATTTGTGTGATTTGCACGAGCCGGATGCAGCGTTTGGGGGACATCGCGGCAGGAACGATGGTGATTATCGACGAAAAGGCGTGGCGTCTGCCCTCCGCGAAAGTGGACGATCCTCGCGTGGCGCCGCTGGCGACGTTCATCCCGGGGGACTACGCCATCTCGCGAAGCATGGCCCGGACCTTGGCCATTTACATCGAACGCCGGCATTATTTGACCCCGGCTCGCCGTGTCGAGATCGCTCGGCATTTGACGGTGCCGCTGCTCGATCGGTTTGATTTTGACCCCAAAGTGGACGCGGATTTATTGATGATGGCGTTGTATCACAAGACGTTTATCGCCGATCCGTCTCAGGAACCTGCCGATCTCGGGGTTTTGGCGGGGTACAGCCCCCTACGCAATGCCTCTACGCAAAACGGCTCCAGTCCGATGCAAACCGGCTAGTGCTTCATCCAGATTCAAGTTAGGGGTATTGGGCGAGGCGACGAGTCCGTCTGGTTGGTGAGCGGATGGGATTCGTCGCCTCATCCACTACGACCAACCCCGAAATGAAAAGTAGCCGGAGCATTAGTGCTTCATCCATATTCAACTTTGGGGGGTATTGGGCGAGGCGACGAGTCCGTCTGGTTGGTGAGTGGATGGGATTCCTCGCCTCATCCACTACGATTAACCCCAAAATGAAATGTAGCCGAAGCATTAGTGCACCGGCGATATTGTAGTTTTGGGTAGTGGATGAAATTTAGTGGATGAAATTTGGTGGATGAAATTTGGTTGTGCGGCGATAGCAGAACTCCGGAAGGTGGCGTCGGCGGGATCCCTGTCGTTGGGAACGTGGTTGGCGATTATTCGTGGTCAGATTACTATCTGCGTTCGCCCGCGATCCTCGTAATTAAATAAATTTGCCGTGACTGCCCCCTCGTCTGACCCGCTGTTGCCGCTTAGCCGACTGATGACGACGCTCGCGGAGCGTGCGGTCACCCGCCCGCCGGGCTCGTATACTACGAAATTGCTTGATGGCGGTACGGAAGCGATCGGCAAGAAAATCCGAGAGGAAGCGGAGGAGTTGATCGAAGCGGTCGACGAAGACGGCGACGAAGGCCGGAAGCATGCAGTCTATGAAGCCGGCGATTTGATCTATCACACGCTGGTTATGCTCGCCCATCGCGGCATTCATTTGGATGAAGTTGCCGCTGAACTGGCGCGGCGTGAAGGCACCTCGGGGTTGGCTGAAAAAGCCGCTCGCAAGAAAGGAAACAACTGACGTGATCTCCGAAACACACCTGCGTCTAGGCATCCCCAGCAAGGGCCGACTGAGCGATCTGGCGACCGACTTGCTAACTCAAGCGGGGTTGCGCTTCCGCCGTCAAAATCGTGGTTTGTTCGCTCGGGTCAGCGGCCTGTCGATCGATCTGATTTATTTGCGTACCGACGACATTCCCACGCTTTGCGCCGAAGGTGCGATCGACATGGGTATCACCGGCAGCGACCTTGTTGAAGAAGCCGGTGCGGATGTTGAAGAACGGATGAAGTTTGGAGTCGGGCGTTGCCGTCTGGCGTTCTGTGTGCCGGACGATGCACCGATCAAAAATGCGGCCGAGTTGGATGGCAAGCGAATCGCGACCAGCTTTCCGCATGTCACGCGGAAATATCTATCCAAGCGAGACGCCGCGTCGCATCTTGTATCGCTGGCCGGTAGCGTGGAAGCGATGATCCAGCTCGGTGTCGCCGACGCGATCGTGGACTTGGTGGAAACCGGCAGCACGCTGGCGGCTAACCGTTTGCGAATTCTCGAAGAGATCGGGAACTATGAAACCGTCCTGATTCAAAACCACCACAAGCGTCATGGCGAGATTGCCGATCGATTGGTCGAGCGACTCAAGGGCGTTGTGATCGCGCGTGACTACTCATTGGTGGAATACAACATTCCCCGAGCGAAGCTGCCCTTGGCTGAAAAGGTCACGCCTGGGTTTAATTCTCCCACCGTCAATTCCTTGGAGAACTCGGAATGGTGCGGGATCCAGGTTATGGTCAAACGCAAAGATGTCGTTGACACCATGGACCAACTCAAGGCGATTGGTGCGACAGCGATCTTTGAGATGACGCTGAACAACTGCCGGTTGTAGAGTCGTCGCCCGGCGGCCTATTGATGAATGGTCTATGAACGCAGCAGAGCGTTCAGGAGCAGTCCGAAGCTGACCGCCGAGGCAAACAGCAGGACTCCACCACCGACATCGTTTTGAGTATCGACATCTTCTTGAGTGTCGAGCATGGCTGCGACGCCACCAATTGCCGCCGTTAGCCCCACTAGGCAGGACGCCAGTAAGGCACAGCCCACCAATTTGTTGCTGGGCTCGACATCTCGTGGCGGTGGAGTGCTTATGGCTTGGGGCGTGTTTCGTTTACAGCACGCCTTTGGTGCTAGGGATGGCGTCACTGCGAGGGTCGCTTTGCACAGCCATGCGGATCGCTCGGGCGGTTGCCTTGAAGACGCATTCCGAAATGTGGTGAGCGTTGCGTCCGTGGTGCAGCACGACGTGCAGGTTGCACTTGGCGTTGGCGGCGAACGATTGCCAGAAATGCTCGACCAATTCGCTATCGAAGGTACCGATCTTGGATGCCGTGATCGGGGCGTGGTACTCGAACGCGTACCGGCCGCCCATGTCCACCGCTGACGTGACTAAGCACTCGTCCATCGGAAGCGTGAAGTGGCCGTAGCGACACACGCCGGCGCGGTCCGCCAATGCCTCATCGACGGCAAGGCCCAGTGCAATGCCGATGTCTTCGGTGGTGTGGTGATCGTCAACGTGCAAGTCACCGGTGGCCTGAACGTTCAGGTCGATCAGTGAGTGCTTGGCGAACAGGTCCAACATGTGGTCCAGGAATCCAATGCCGGTGGTGCGTTGACCACCGCCGTTGCCATCAAGGTCAACGGACAGTTTAATTTGGGTTTCGCCGGTGCGGCGTTCGATTGAAGCGGTGCGGGGCATGATGTTCTTAGGCGAAGTTCTGGATGGCGCGGGAGATCATTAGCAAACAGGCATCCATTTGGTCGTCCGTGCCGACGCTGATGCGTAGCCCGTCACCCCAGTCGGGAAAGTCCATGTAGCGGATCAGGATTTGATTGCGTTTGAGGTATTCGTAAATTTCAGCGTGCCGGCCGCTGGGGTGTTGGCACCAAACGAAATTGGCGTGGGATGGGGTGACGTTGAAACCCAGCTTGGCGAGTTCGGTCGTCATCCGGTCGCGTGTTTGGTTCATTTTGGCGACCACGTCCGCCAGCCAATCTTGCGAGTGCATGGCGGCAGTCGCGGCGGCGATCGAAATCGCGTCGCAATTGTAGCTGTCCTTGATCTTGCCCAGTTCGGCGACCACGTCAGGCTGGGCGACCAGGAACCCGAATCGCATCCCAGCTAGGCCGTAAGACTTCGACAACGTGCGGGTGACCAGCACGTTATCGCAGGATTGAACGAGGTCGATACAGTTTTGCTCGGCAAAGTCTGCATAGGCTTCATCGACGACCAAAGGGCAGGTCAGCGTTTTCGCGATTTGGGCGATTTCATCCGGCGGAACGACCGTGCCGCTGGGCGAGTTCGGGTTGGGCAACAAGACCAGTTTCAGGTCATCGGCGGATTGTCCGAACGCGGCGGGGAGCTTCCAGTCGTCGACGAAGGGGGTTTGTTCCCAAGCGGCACCTTGGATGTCGGCCAGCGTGCGGTACAGGATGTAGCTTGGATAGGGCAGACGCAGCCGTTCGCCTTCGCCGACGAATCCACGTACCAGCAGAGTCAAGATTTCATCGCTACCGTTACCGGCAAGAACCCACTCCGGACCGGGCAAGCCAAGGGCTTCGGCGGCAGCTCGGCGAAAACTGGTCGCTACTGGATCGGGGTACCGATTCAGCGGGCCGGTGGCGGCACTGCGAATGGCGTCGACGACCGCTGGAGGTGGCGGGTAGGGATTTTCGTTGGTGTTCAATTTGATGAACTTGCCCGGCGGCGGTTGTTCGCCGGGGGTGTACGGTTTCATCAATGAAAGGGCTTTGCGGTAAGCCAGACCGGTGGATTGGGTCACGTTCAGATCTCGTATCGCTCGCCAATTCCGAGCACGATCGGTTTGGCTGATGTTTGGTCGCGGACCTGTTCGGCCCAGTTTTGAGGATCCTGGGCGATCGGCGGCCAGGTTCCATAGTGAGTCGGCAGTACCGCTTGAGGTTCAATCGCTTGGATTGCGTGCAAGCAGTCTTCGACGCCCATTGTATAGAGGTCGCCAATCGGTAGCACTGCCACGTCGACCCCGTGAGCGTAGTGTTTCATGTCGCTGTAGAAAGCCGTGTCGCAGGCAAAGTACACGCGTTTGGATCCAGCGGTCAGCACAAAGCCGGCCGCCGTTCCTCCGGCGCTGCCGTCGGGTAGCGTACTGGAGTGGACCGCTGGAACCATTTTTAAATGACCGAAGGGAAGTTCCACTTGACCGCCGATGTTCATCCCAATGGGGGACGGCAAGTCACCGCTACCGAATCCCTTGTCGCCATACCACTGTGAAATTTCGAAGTTGCATACGATGGGGCACGCGTTGCGCCGGGCGATAGCTTCGACATCATTGACGTGATCAAAGTGCCCGTGTGAGACCAGCACATGCGCGATCGAATCCCACGAATCAGCGGTTGTTTGGGTAGCAGGGTTATCCGTGAAAAACGGATCCAGCAAGATGCGATGGGAGTCGATTTCGATCAACCACGATGCGTGCGATAGCCAGGTAAGGGCAAGGGCCATGAGCTTCTCCGGCAAGCTTTGATAGGGGGAAACGATTCAAGGTGAATGGTCCCTGAATCGTGACCGATCGGCCGGGTTTATCCAACCCGGCATTTGCTCGACACGGCATTTGTCGCGTCTGGCATTTACTCGACCCGGCATATGTCCAGCTTGGCATGCGTCCGATCCGAAGTGCATCCTGGCGCTGTGTGACTTGCAACGCAATTCGTTTCGCTACGCAGTCGGCTTGGCCGCACTGCCGGATTCAGCAGTGCGTATGGTTCCAGCTCAACTGTGCAGATGCACTAGCGGTTCTGGAAGAACTGGCCGTTGTTGTTAAAGCTTTGCGAAGGAAAGCTTTGTGGCGTCGACTGGGTGCTGGACGACGATGTGCTGCGATTGGTTTGAGGCGGCGTGCGTTGAGGTGTCGACGAGGTCGTTGGTGCAGATGGTTTTTCATCCGACAGACTCCAACGTTTGCCGTTTAGGCCTGTTTGTGGATTCCACTTCAAACCAGGAACGAACATGATCGATGCGATGCTAGGACCGTTGATCGATGCGGTTCCCCATTCCGTTTCAACTGTGATTAGCTTGACGTCGGTAGCGCCTGTGATGGAGTCGCCATTGAGCATAACGACGGTGGTGGTCGCATCGTTGGCGGATGCAAATCGAACGCCAGCAACTTCGGACAACGGGATGCTAGCGGTGCCGAACGAAGTTTGCATTTGAAGTTGAGTGGTATCGGTCAGCGTGCCTTCGATTTCGTTGTTGCTGACCAGTCCGACGGTTACGCTTAGTGGGCGAACACTGGGTGTCGCCTTGGCGGCCTTTGGGGGTGCCGCTTTGGTCGGTTCCGCCTTGGTAGGGACGGCTTTGGCAGGTTCCGCTTTACTGGAATCCTGGGCGACCGCGAAGTTGGCAAGCGAAACACTGGCGGCGATTGCAAGAGAGAACATGCAAACCGGGGCGAAGAATCGTTTCATCGGGGGGCTTTCGTCAATGATCGAAAAAGGGACGTGGTTCCATTAACATAACCATCCCGCTGGCACTCACCACAACCGAGGGGCATGTTGTGGACAAATGCATCGTGGCGAGTCAGGATAACCGGAATGAACGTCTGATCCGGTCCATCGGATAACCTCGCGACGCTTTGCGTTCAGGCGATTTGTGAGGTAGACCTTAACAGACGGCCTGTTATCTTGCGAATACCGGTAGCGGAAGTTGCCCTGACTTTCGTTGAATGCGAACGCCTGCATGACTAAGTAAGGTAGGGAGTGAAGCTCAGGAGGAGTTTCACAGCGTCGGTGACGTCCCAAGTTGAATTTGCCAATCCTTCCACAGCCCCGGTTTATACGCACATGTGGCCATTAACAAACGGCTTGCAATGTCTCGAAGGCGACGAGGCGATCTTGTTTCGAAATGTGGTCGGTATGATGCTCGACCAGACGATCATCGAGTTGAATTCGGATCCGGCTGATTTCGATTCGATCGAAGATGAGCTGTCGGCCACGATGGACGACCAGCCCTTGGCTGCGCAGATGGGCGAATTGCCGGATTGGGTGGATCTCGCACCGGAAGAGCCAGCCGAATTGCCGACCGACGACTTCGGTGCCGAGCTGATTGATTCCGGCAACCTAGATGCGAGTGGGCAAAATCCCGACGAGGACGATTTAGGGTTCGAAGAAGGGTTTGGGTTCGAGACGCCGCATTGGTTTTCGATGTGGGAACCGGAGCAACGAATTTGGTTGCTAGAGCGGGTTTCGGCGTCGATCTTAACGGCCCGTCCAGCACCGCCAGCATCCGCCATCTTTGAAGCCACTATCGAAGCCGTCTACGTGGAACTGGCCGATTTGATCGCGATGGAAATCACCGCGGGAACGCCCATCCAAAAGGGAACATGGCGTGCAACGTTGTTGGACGCTTATGTGCAGCGATGTCCGAAAGACAGTTTGTTGGGGGCGTTGCAATTTGAAGCCACCACATTGGATTCGTGCTTGCCGCCGGCAATCCAAAAACAGCTCCGATCGCTGGCTGGTGATGTGGAGCAAAACGGGGACGATCCGCCTGGCAACCAAGATTGGTTGAACTGGTGGACGACCGTGATTGAACGCCTTGTGGATGCGACTTTTGGCCCGCGTTTGTATCACGACGCCGAACGACTGCGTGACGGAGACCCACGAGAGGTCCAGCGGTATTTGCGCAGTAAAGGTGTCGGCGCGAAGTTCTTGCAACGGATCCCTCCGCTGCGAACGCCCGAGCAAACTCAGGCGTCGATCGATCGTTTACAATCGATCTTGCTAGAGAAATAGCACGGACTGATCGACTGTCTTGCTAGCGGGTGGGCCAACCGTGGTGCGCGATTGCGAGTTTTCCTAACGGGGCTGCGCGGTTTCTATGCATGCCAGTCGCTGGGTTATCGGGCCGTTATGCTGTAGTGAGTTGTCTGCCGTGTTGCTGCCTATTGTGAAGGAACGTGAGTCGTGTTGGCCAGTCGCTTGCGAAGATGGTTTGGTGATGATCGAGTTGTCCTGGGCGGCGTCCTGCTTTGTATCGCTGGCTTTGTAGGGACCACCTATGACACGCTTGTTGTCTGTCTGACGTGGGTGTTGCTGGCTTGCTTAGGTGCGTCGCTGGTACGCAGCCTCGGTCGTCGCGGGACCTCGGATTCTGACTTCCAGCTAACCCCCGCGTCGCGTCATTGGGGTGTGCGAGCCTTGGGTACCGGTTTGCTGTTGGTCGGTACCGCGATCGTGTTGGTCGTGGTCTTCCAGTGGCGGTTCGTGATGCAGCGGAATGACTCCATCAGTTTGCTGATGTTGGCTGTTGATTCCCTGTCGCATTTGTTTGTTGCCTTGGTGTGTTTGCTTTGGGCCATCCGATCGGCACGCGGCCATTTGCTGATGCTGGGTTTCGGAATGCTGGCGGTGTTAATGGCGGTCGCTGGCGGTGGAGTCAGTACCACGTTGACGGCGCAGACCGCGATGGGGTTGGCGTCGAGCATTGGGTTTCTTTTGGCGGCCCAGATCATCTTGTCTCGCGGGTTGGCGCGGCTCACTGCTAGCCGCTTCTTGGCAAACGCCCAGATGCCTACGACTGGTAAAGCAAGTTTGGTGAAGGTGGGGCGTCTTGATGGTGGTGTGCCGCGTGACGGTGCTGGCCGGGTTGTCGACGCGGGTAAGGGCGCCGCGGACGGCAATGTGCGGATTTCGCTCGCGGCGATTGGTAACTCGAGTGATGAGCGGTTGAGTTTTGCCACCCAGGGGTGGTGGCTTTCGCTGCTCACCATTTCAGTTGTGCTGATTGTCGGATCGGCGACCGCTCGGGTCACCGACACGATGTTGCCGTCGGTGCAAGCGGAAGTGTTTTCGCAGTTGAAGGATCGTTTTGAAGATGCGACCGCGATGGGTTTGATGGCCAGCGGTCGTTATGTGGTTGGCGATCGGATCGGCCAAATTCGTTCTGGCTTGTTGAATGATCCCGCGGGTTTGGCATTGCGTGGATATTGCGATCGGCCCCCGGGGTACCTGCGTGGGAATGTGTTTGATGACTATCTGGACGGGCGTTGGTATTGCCAGCGACGCTGGGTGCGCAGCGATGGGACCCAGCTTGTCGCGACGTTGGCGGATCGTCTTTCGCACGCTCGCATTCCGACTAAAAAGAGCGTCGTTCCCGCTCGTGATCGGTTTTCGCTGAATCCTTGGGATAAATCGGCACCGGTGGATCCGCCGGTAGTGGGCACTTTGGAAATCTATGGAGAGCCGGATCGGGGACGGCAATTGTTCTTTCCCGCCAAGTCGCTTTGGATTGAGGTGCGTGGTCAGCGAATTGGTATCACGCCGCATCGATTAATCGACCGCGGTGTTGACTCGACGCAGCCCTGGATCGTTGGCGTCGGTGGTGAGCCAATCAAAGAACCGTTGACGTCGGCGGAACGTGGAATCATGCAATGGGTCGATCCTCCGTTACGGTCCACGGTGGAGCGGGTGGCCCAGGAAGTGGCTGGCAATGCGGCCACGTCGCAGCAGAAAGCCGCTTTGGTTGCCGGCTATTTTCAGTCCACTTATCTTTACACCTTGCAAACGGAAACCGCACCGGCGGGCGTCGATCCGATCGTTCACTTTCTGGAAACCAAGCATCCTGCGCACTGCGAACTGTTCGCATCCGCTTCCGCTTTGATGTTGCGTTCGCTGGGCGTGCCGACGCGTTACGTGACCGGCTATGTGATGGACGAACTGTCCGACTCGCAGGATTACTACTTGGCTCGCAACCGCGATGCTCACGCCTGGGTGGAGTATTACGATGAGTCGTCACAGCAATGGTTTTCGTTGGAGTCCACGCCGGGGAGGTCTTACCGCACGTTAACGGAAGTCGACTCGTCCAATTCGGTCGATAGTCATTCCGAAGATGGCCAAGAGGACTTCGTGGCGGCTTCGGGCTGGATCGATGAGGTGGTGGGTTATCTCGCTTCGCTGCGTTTGACCGACACGCTTTCGGTCCTATTCCAAACGCTGCAATTACCGTTGCTGATCGGGTTAGTCGGTTGGTTGTGGTGGCGTCGGCACCGGTATGTCGAAGATGAAAACGAGCTGCGATTGGCCCGGGAACTTCGCCGGATGGACCGACGTTGGCGTCGACTGGGTTGGGGGCGTCGTGCGACCGAAACACTGCACCAATTTGCGGACCGTTTGCAATCGGAGCCGAGCGATCACCCGCGTTTCGAAGAGTTGCAGGCGGCGTCGAATTGGTATCGGCGTCATGCAACGGAGTTGTACAGCGGTGTACCAAGCGTTGCACTTGAAGGTGGGGCTTAGCAAAATCCCAAAGCTGCGCTGCTTGATTGCCACAGCATCGCTGAGTTGACGCGAGAGGGTCGGGTCGCGTGGCTTATTGGAAGTCGGCAACAGGCAGTACGATGATCTTGCCATCGCCGATACGTCCGGTACGCGTGACCGAAACGATTTTGTCCATGACTTCTTCCAGGCGAAGATCGTCGACCCAAAGGGTGATCTCCACCTTGGGCACGAAGGCTTCGGAGTACTCAGTGTCCTGGTATTGGTCGAGGTAGCTCTTTTGCCGGCCGTAGCCTTTGACCTCCAGAACGCTGAGCCCTTCCAGCGGTGCCCGACGTAGCGCTAGCAAGACCTGTTCGGCCAAGTGAGGAGCGACGACGGTTACCACCTGCTTCATCTGGATTAAGCCGTTTGTTGCTTCTCGGCGTGCTTGCGAGCGAGTAGCTCTGCAATTTGAACGGCGTTGGTCGCGGCACCCTTGCGAAGGTTGTCGCTGACGCACCAAAACGCGATACCGCAATCGGAGCTGATGTCTTCGCGGATGCGGCCTACAAAGACATCGTCGCGTCCGTCGCAATCACGCGGCATGGGGTAGGACTGGTTGTCCAAATCGTCGACCACGGTCACACCGTCGGCCTGTTCCCAAAGTTCCCGGGCCTGGGCCGCAGTGATGGGTTTGTTGGTTTCGATCAAGATCGATTCGCTGTGCCCGATCGCAACTGGTACGCGGACCGCGGTTGGGCAAACGGCAATGGAATCGTCGCCCAAGATCTTTTGGGTTTCGTACACCATCTTCATTTCTTCGCTGGTGTATCCCTTGTGTTTTTGTGAGCCAATTTGCGGGATCAGGTTGAAGCCGATTGGGTGCTGAAACGTTTCCGGGGTGTGGGTTTGTCCGTCCAGTGCCGCTTTGGTGCTGGATTCAAGTTCGACGTTGCCGGCCAGGCCTGCGCCGCTGGTCGCTTGGTAGGTGCTGACCACGACTCGGCGGATGCCGACCGCTCGATGAATTGGTGCGAGTGCAACAACCATTTGAGTCGTGCTGCAGTTGGGGCTGGCGATAATGCCTTGGTGATTGTCGATCGCGTCAGGATTGACTTCCGGAATGACCAACGGAACGTTCGGGTCCATCCGCCAATAAGCACTCTCGTCAACAACGATCGCGCCCGCATCGACGGCCCACTTCGCGAACTCGGCGGAAACTTCATCGGGAGTGCTGGCGATGACCAGATCGACGCCTGCGAATGCGGATGGCTCAAGCAGTTCGACCGTGATTTCCTCGTCACCGTAGCGAACTTTTGTACCGGCACTGCGTGAGGAGGCTAGCAAACGCAATTTCCGCATGGGGAACTTACGTTCGTGAAGTTGGTCCAGAACGATTCGGCCTACCGCACCGGTGGCACCGACAAGAGCTACGCAATCAAACATGAAAGGACGGTTAAAAGGGGATGGCGCGCCGTGAAAGCATGCCGAGAAAAAATCACCGGCGGGTAACCGGTGATTAAAAGCGACCGCTGCATTCTATGCAGCGGGAATTAAATTGGCGATCCGACCGAAATCAGGAATCTCGCTGAACTAGCGGCGAGCCATTCGGCGGGCGATCGCTTCACGCGGCAATGGCGTGATCTGGGCACCGCCACCGGTGTTGTGCAGCAGGTCGTCCCGGTTGGGTTTGCCATCGGCGTCGTCGTATTTGACCAAGAACGCACCGACCTGGATCCCGTTTTCTTCGTAGACAGGTGGCCAAAATTCTTCGCCGCGAATCGCCAGGGTCTTGGCGAGCAAACGAGTCGCGCGTCCTGAGAAACCGCTTAAGACCATATCGAGTCGGCCAAGAGCTTCGCGGAACAGGTAGAACACCAAAGCGGTGTCTTTGCCGTTTTCGCCAGCGAATTCCCAGGTGCCATCGTCTTTTTCGTAATAGAAACCGGGGTGCGGTGCGTCTTCGTTCTTGCTCAGTCGCATTCCAGCAGACGCCCCGTCAGGTTTCGGGTCGTTATCGCGGTAACGCAAGAAGAACGGACAGGACCGAGCCGACACGTCATCTACGTCATCTTCGGTCACGAAAGGAGTGCAGCCGAAAGCTTCGGAGAACAGCAGTTCGACCGTCGGGTTACTTTTGACGCTACCAATGCAAACGATCCCGCGATCGCCAGTGGCGTTTTCGAAGCCGTCGAAGACTTCCGTCGCTCGGGCGCGAGCGTCGTCCAGAGTGACCTGACCGGGGCTCCACACCAACGATTGTTGAATGCGATCGGGCATCGGGACTTCGGTCGACCGAGCCGTCGGGTCTTGAGCACTTGATTCAGCGAGGTACTTCGCGACACCCCCAAGGGTGGAGATTCCGTTAAGCAGTTCGCCGACCAAGACAGAGTCACTGGCCACGACCATGGCGTTTTCAGGTGAAGCTTCGCCTTCGCCTTGACGAACGCCGACGACGATTTCGATGTCGCTGCGGCGGGCGAGCAGTTCCCAGAAGTTTTCGGCGTTGATTGCAAACAAGGCTCCCGGCAACTCTTCGGCCGTGGCGTGCCCTTGATCGATCAAGTAGTCACAAAGTCGCGAAAGTGCGTCCAATGGAATGTACTTGGCTTCGTTCTTTAGCAACGAGGCGACCTGGTGGCGATCCAGTCCCGTGTGTTCAACGATCGCCTTGATCGTCCCAGGCCGTTTACGGCGATCAGGGGTGTGGCCAAGAATCTCTGCGAGCCGGAAGGCGTATCTCATAATGAACTATTTTTCAAGTTTGGAAGAGGGTTGATTTGAGACGCGTTGCAGTCTCGCCTGTGATTCAAAAACGGGATGTTGAAAATCACACCACTAAGCGTTCAAGACATCTTGCATCAACTTAGTCGAAAGTGGAAGTCGTCTGTTGAAAATGAACACTGGAAACAGTCTAGCGGGAGATGAATCCCTTTAGTCGGAAGAAGCGGCGTATTTTCCGTCGAATCTTCTAATTTGTGGGGGGGCGAAGGTGGGTTTGTTCCCTCTAAAGGATCTGGGCCGCTAAAATAATGGCAAGGTCAGGCGTCGATGCCTCATCCCGGATGATGATTTCGGGACGCCCGAATTTCGGTACCGAAATGGCATTTTGATTAGGTCGGGGGCGTGTTTCGCCCATTCATAAGGGAGTTCAATTGAATCAAGTTACCGCTCAGGCAACACGCTCGCGTCAAACTGTCGCCCAGCCTGACGCTGCTCGAACTGATTCGGTCGACCAATTCGTCAATCAGCGAATTAGTGCAGCTCAAGCTGCGCTCTGGAAAGCGGAATGTGTTCGGCGAGGGCTAGCTTTGGTCATCGCTCTATTGGGTGGGTTGCTGGTTTGGTGGATCGTTGACCAATGGATCTGGTCACCGGGTGTGGTCGGACGTTCGGTATTGGTGGTACTGGGTTTCGTCAATGTGGTTTACTACGGATGGATGCGATTGTGGCCGGTTCTGCATTTGCGGATCCGAGCCGATTACGCCGCCCGGTCGTTGGAGCGAGATCACCCGGAACTGGGACACGCGCTATCCAGCTACGTCAGTTTGAAACAGCAAGCGAGTCAGCAGCAACTCGGCCAGCCAAAATCCGGTAAACCCGCTTTGAATGTCCGGGTGTTGCAAACCATCGGAGCCGAAGCGGCGGCCAAATTGCGACGCATCGATGCGCCGCCGAGCGAGGCGACGGGTTTGACAACTTGGTGGGCAACAACGATCGGACTGATCGCGTTGTTGGCGGTCTACTCCGCGGCTTCGCCCAAATCGATTGTCCAGTCAACGGAGCGAATATTTCGGCCGTTGGCAACGCTCGACGCTCCCCGTCGCGTTCGTATCTCGGACGTGGTTCCTGGGAATGCCGAATCTTTGGCTGGTCGCAGCGTCAATTTTGCCGCGACGATCAAAGGGCTTAGTGATGATGAGGTTACCTACTTGGTTTGGGAAAACCTGGATGCCATGCGAAGCACCGGAGATGATTTGGGCCGGGTGGCACTTGGTGCAACTCAGACAGACTCTGATTCGAGGCAAGGCGATCGATTTTCTGCTGCCGTGCGGATTCCCCATCATGCCCACGGTGTGCAGCCCTACCGCATTGTTGCTGGCGACGCATCCGCAGGTCCGTTTGAATTGTCCATTCGGGACACTCCCGTCGTTCAAGTCGCCAGTGTGCATTACCAACCGCCCGCCTACACCGGCCAGAAACCGCACACGCGTCGCAATGGATCGATCTCGGCGGTCGATGGAACGCGAGTGCGAATCATCGGGGAGGTGAACCGTCCCATCACGCGCGCAACCATTGAATTGAATCCGAAGTTGGTTGGGCAAGAAATCCGCGCGACCGCAGGTGCCAGCGAACTGTCGGTGTCATCCGATGGCCGCCAAGTAGAACACACGTTTGTGCTGCGACACCGCACCGGCAAGGGGACGATTGCTCTACAGGATTATCGTATCCGGGTTTGGGATGATGCGGACCAAACCAATGCCGAGCCGATCGTCTATCCAATCAAGATTATTGAAGACCTGCCGCCCGAAATCGCAATCGTGGTGCCGCAGATTTCACCCAAGGACGTATCCATTGATGCGGAGCAGCTTTTTGAAATCCATGCCGCTGATGTTGATTTTGGGTTGGCCGAAATCGAAGTCGAGGTGCGACGGGGGATTGACCGGATCGCGCGAGCGACCGTTTGGAAAGCAACTGATGCGCAAACTGAAGGCGAACCGTTTAAGCCCATTTTGGGCAAGCAGGTTGTGGAGTATCGCTTCCGGCCCTCACGCATGCTTACCGTTCGCGGTGGTCGATTGAATGTTGGTGACGAAGTCGAAGTGGTGGCGATCGCGGTCGATAATCGAAATGATGAAAATGACTCGTCGATCGTGCCGGGCGTGACCACGACACCACCGGTTCGGTTGCGAATCGTCGCTGGAACGCAAGCCGATCCATCATCCAAGGAAGATCCGTCAAACCCGTCCAAGAGTGATCCCCGATCGACGCCGCAGTCCAATAACGGTCAAGGAGAGCAGGGACAACAGGGTGGTGGCCAGGGCGGCGAAGCTTCTCAATCGCAATCCGGTGATGGTGAAGGCGGCGAGCCTGGGCAAGGCGGCAAACAGGGCGACGGAGAAAAAGCGGAAGGTCAGCAAGGCGAAGGTCAATCAGGCGAGGGCCAGCAAGGTGACTCCTCTTCGGATCCGCAAGAGAGCCAAGGTGGAGACGAACAGAACGGTGAGCAATCAGAACCGGACGGTGGAAACGCTGGCAACGACGGTTCCAGTTCCAATGGCGGATCTTCTAGTGATGGATCCTCCGGCGGTGAGATGGATGCATCCGATCCCAGTGACGAAGGCAACCGCGATCAAGAAGCAGGAGATCCAGATTCCGAAAGTCAAAGAACCGGAAGTCAAAGTACCGGAAGCGAGGGATCTGGAAACCAACAAACCGGAGGTCAACAAGCGGGAAATCAGAACGCCGGCGGAGAACAGACCAACGGGCAGCAGGGTGGTGGGGGCCGTTCCGGTGCACAGTCTGGTGATTCGCAAGGTGCGACTGATTCCAATCAGCCTCCACAAGACGATGCAGAGGCTTTTGAACGGATCAAGGAGTATCTTGAAAATCAACAGGATCAGTCAGGGCAGTCGGGCGATCAGTCCGGTGATTCGAGCTCGCCTCAAGGCGACGGCAGTCGTCAGAGCGGCGGAAGCGAAGGTGCCGGTAATGAAAATGCCGGTCGGCAACCAGATCCAAAGTCGCAACAAGGTAATCCCTCGCAACAAACTGGCGGTGACCCGTCGAAAATGAATGACCCAGGCCAGTCCAACCAAACTGGCGAACAGGGTCGGTCGGGTGAGCAGGGGCAAACTGGCGATCAAGACGAAGCAGGAGATTCGAGTGACCCCAGTGAATCGAATGACTCCGGTGAATCTGGTAGTCGTAATGAGTCTGAGGGCAGCGGGACTGGTGGCGACGAGGGTGCGAGCGCGGACCCGTCGCAAGGACAGCAATCAGGTGCGGGCGAGAAGGGAAGCGACTCGGCCCAGAGTCGCAACGGCGAGCAGGCTGAAGATGGCAACCAAGACGGGATGGGTGAATCGGACTCATCGAGCCAAGGAGATGCTGCAGATGGCAATTCACCTGACAACGATAACCAATCCGCTGGCAGTGATTCGTCCAGTGAAAGCGGCCAGTCGGGCAAACAGGGATCCGACAATGGGCAGGGGCAATCTGACCAAAACGACCCAACTGGTAACGGCGACCAATCTGGCCAGGGTGATCCAAGCGGTATGGGCGAGCAATCCGGTGATCCTTCCTCGGGACAGGCCAAACAAGAAAATCAGGCTGCCGGAGACAAATCTTCAGGCCCAAATGATGAAGCGTCCTCGGAGCAATCATCGGGAGCGTCCAGTTCGTCAGACTCCTCTGGTGCACCGTCAGGTAACTCGGGTGCTTCCGATGCGAATGCCGATCCGTCTAACTCCGATCCATCACGCTCAGACTCCGATTCCAATCAAGCCGAGGGTTCGTCGCGTGGCGGCGGGACTGGATCGTCCGGTGGCGGGCAGGGCGAGGAAGGCGAAGCGGATGATTTGAAGCTGCCTGATCCGGTCGACTTGGAATACACCAAAAAGGCAACGGATTTGGTGCTGGACTACTTGAAAGAAACACGACAGAACCCTGATCCAGAATTGCTGGACCGATTGAAATGGTCGGAGCAGGACCTGCAGCGTTTTCAAGACCGCTGGCAAGACCTGCAGCGAACCGAACCCAGCGGTGCTTCGGATTTGCCTTTGTCGGATGACATGCGTGAAGCATTGCGAAGTTTGGGGATGCGACAACCAAAATCGACTGAGTCGTCGCGTCGAGATACCGCGGATTCCATTCGTGGGCTGCGTGATTCCGGCAACCGCCGACAAGCTCCGCCCGCGATTCGTGACGCTTTTGAAGCTTTCCGCCGAGGCCTCGCGACTCCGTAACCGAATCGGATTTGGCTCCAAAACCCTGATGTCATGTAGATTGAGGCAAGCCACGGAGGCATCGCAGGTGATTGTTCGAGCTTTCTGAACGATCTCGCCCGTTTCGCAAACTTGCAGCCCGCATGGGTGGGTCGCATAATGTAGCGATGGTTTTCTTCGGGTCGCGTTCCTCATCGATACACCGAGATCGTTTTACTTCACGCCAGCTCGCGGTTGGGGAATGGCATGTGGTTGCGAAATCGTGCTGCTAAGTCTGAGCCCGCATTGCCCGTGGTATTTTCACTCGCGGACACTGCTGGCTCAGACGTTGAGATTGCTTCGGTGATTAGAAGCCTGGCCGATTCGAAAACAAACGCGTTGGCCCTGGCGAAGATCGCTTTGAAGAAATCATCGGACGTCTTCGCGCACGGCAAAACGATATTTGGAAGATTCAGGGAAAACTGAAATGAGATTCCAGGCTGTATTCGCGTTGCTTGTGTTCCCTGTCTTAGGCAGCCTCGTTGATTCGAGGCTAGTGATTGCCGACCAAGTCGATGTGCCGCCACTGATCTTGAAACCGGATGCGCCGACGTCGACCCAGTTCAGCAAACAAATGCTGGCTCTCGCGATGGCTGAAATCAATCTTTACCCCGAGCACACGCAAGACGATCCAGTGGTTCAAGAACTAGCAATGCAGTACCTGACCCGAGTTGCGCATTGGGAGGCTGGCATGCCAGCAAGCCTTTGTCCTGATCGTACCCGAGTTGCGGATATCATTGCATTAGCGAAGAAGACCCTTGAGGCTGGTTCAACGGACCCACTGGTGTTGCGATACAGCGTGATCACACTCATGAACGAGGTCGAAGATGACTTGCTTACCAAACGTATCGATTCGGCGATTGAAAGGTTCGGTGCGTCCGGTTACCCACAAGTCTTTCGCACGAAGTATGCCGTCGCCAATTTCAAAGTAATCAAGCACCGATCGAAGCTGAAGAATCTGGCACCGGTACTGGAGACGATGCACCGGACAATGCCAGCGTATTTGCAGTGGGCGATGCAACAATCCGGGTGTGAGCGTGCGGTGTATCACAATCTGATCGCCGATATGCAGTTGAAATTTCGATCCAGTAAAATTCGACCCGACAAAATGTTTCGCCAGTGGGTTCGGAAATACACCGAACTGGAAAACAAAGATGAGTGGCTCGCGTTGATGTTGATGGGCAAGCGACACCACGATGTAGCGTGGACCGCTCGTGGAAACAGCTACGTTTACAAGATCGATCCCAGGAATTGGGCGACCTTTGAAAAACATCGCGATCTGGCAATGCGGCAGTATCGTGCCGCCTATGCTTTGCATCCCGAGCGTCCGGAGGCGGCCGAGGGGATCTTGCGGGGAATTCAAGAGGGCTACGATGCCGGCGAATCGATGTGGGATTGGTTTCAGCGGTGCATTGACGCCGAAGTCGATTACTTGCCGGCCTATCATGCGGTCTTATCCGCATTGCAACCCCGTTGGGGAGGCAGCGAAACAAGTCGTGCTGCGTTTGCCAGGCAATGTGCCGATACCCAACGGTACGACACAGAAATTCCGTTGGTCTACGTTCACTTCGTGGCTGACCTTGGGCCAATAAACGCGTCGTCAGGGCGTTTGAGAGCGGATTTAGGTATGTATGCGACCGTGCAAGAGTGCTTGCGAGGGTTGGCCGATGCTCCGCTTCGGAAGTCTGCTGATGGGAAAAGTGGACAGCAGGTGCAGTTTCTTGTAAACGCATTGGTTAATGCGATTCGTGCCGATCAGTTTAACGATGCAAAGCAGCTTTGGGACGAACTGGGCAATGAGGCTGCGTCGATGGAGGCGGCGATGATCTTCGAACGTCTTCACATCGAACCGCTCTATGAAAAGTCTCGCGGTTGTGCGTTCAGCGAGTTCTCTGACGTCTTGAAAACGATCGAACCATTGACGAATGAGCGAACGACCGGGCCGGAAATTTCCAAAGCGGTCAACGAAGTCTATCGTGATCTGTTGGTGAGAGGACCACCGGAAGCACGCCGATATCTAGAAACCTGGGTGCGAATCACTGAACAAGAAATGGCGTACCACAGCGGCAAATGGGTGAGTCTGAAATTCGATAATTCGGTCAATACGTGGGCGAAGCACGGTAACTGGAAGTTTGTTGGCAAGAACATGGTCAAGGTGAACAATTTGTTGGGCGACCATCTGACCTTCATGCATTCCAAGAGCGTGTTTCCGGACCCGATTGAAATGGAAGTGCAGATCGATGCTCCCAAACGTATGGCGATGCCGTTGGGGATCTTGCGTGCTAGTCCTAACCAAGGAATCGCGAAGTGGGTTGTTTTTGGCTCGCCCCTTCGTGGCGGCACCGCCGCGATGAGCAATTGGAAATTGGCTTACGGGAAGTTCAAAACGCCGCCACCGCAAAAAATTGAAGTCATGAGCTGGGGGAAACAATACGTTGAGTTTCGCGTCAACGGTGTAATGGTTCCCAGCCACCAACTGCCCATACTCAGTGACGATGCTAACGTTGTTGGGTTGGGACAATTCTTTTGGCGGAACGGGAAATACGAGGCGTCGTTTCGCAAATTTCGAGTCCGCCGTATTCCCTACGACGCTCCGCCTCCGCTGGAGAATGACTCGGCTCGAGTCGAATACTTTTCAAATGCAATGCGGCGTTATCCACATCGCCTCGACTATCAGCGTCAACGCGGCGTTGCGTATTATGGTTTAGAGCATTGGGATCCAGCGATCGTCGATTTGCTGGCAGTGCGTGGCAAATTACACGTTAACGCCAATCTATGGACCGAATATTTGATCGGTAATTGTCATTTGAAAACGGGCCAAGACCAACTCGGCGAGGAAACGTTGATGGCGTTGTATCGCAGTATCCCTGAAAAGCCCAGTTCAGCGCATGCGACTTTCGGCTACGGAGCGGCCTGCGATATGATCGAGTTTCTGGCGACATCGGATCCCAAAAACAAAGACAACCTGACACGTGCGTTGGCATTGGCCAAGGAAGTGCTCAGCAAACACAAACATTCCGGATCGTACATCGCACTGGCAAAAGCCCAAATCGCGTTAGGCCGCACCGATCAAGCCAAGGAATCACTCAAAAACGCGATGTCGCTAGCAACCACCGACCACAAAGCAACTCAGGCGAGGCAACTGCTTGCACAACTTTCCAATCCGTAAGTTCGACCAAGAGTAGCGAGTAGCGTCATCGGCACAAATGGCACGGTTCCAGTGCCGATAGAAAGATGAACCGTCGTGGTTGGTATTGATCTGTGCGAACGTTAACAGCGTGATGTGGTGGCGTTGACTATATTGCGTAGAGCACGTTCAGATAGCGGCACGCGAGGCCATTTTTTTGGCGTCTAGATTCTCCCATGTCAGTTGTTTGTAAATGAGTGTGCACAGTCTTCATCTTGTGACCGGGGCTGCTGGTGTTGGTAAAAGCACGTTTGCTAAAAGGTTGGCTGCCGAGCATGCGGCGGTCTTGCTCGATAGTGACACCATGACCGAACCTGTTGTCCGTGCAGGATTGGCTGCGGCGGGGATGCCGGCGACGGATCGAGATAGCCCTGAATATAAGCGGATTTTTCGTGATGCAGTTTACGAATGCTTGTACCAGACGGCCGGGGATAACTTATCGCATGTGAGCGTGGTGATCGTGGGGCCGTTTTCGCGCGAGTTGAATGACGGTGAATGGCCCGATCGGCTACGTGAGCGTTTCGGTGTGCAACCCACAGTCTGGTTTCTAACCTGTGACGATGCGACTCGACGTAGCCGGATCGAAAAACGAGGCAATCCGAGAGATCAGGCGAAACTGATCGATTGGCAGCAGCACCTTCAAGACGCGCCGATCGCAAAGCCAGCGTTCGAAGTCAATCTGGTCGACACTCGTTCGACTTGAATACAGTCCAACCCAAATGACGAAGATGGTTTGCCGCCGTTTTGCTATTGCTTTTGACGGTATCCTTTGATGATCGGTTGATCAGTGTGTGGCGAATTCCCAAATGATTGGCCAGCCAATTTGATGCTTCTCTTGAAGGAATGATTTTGAGACGATTTGTTTTGATAGTTGTCGTGATGCTTGCCTGCAGCATGGTTCCGCTTGTCACAGTGGGGGATGACCTGACGTCGGGCAAGTATTCCGTTTCAATGTCGTGGTCGCAGGAAACGGACTTTCAGCGGCCGTACTACGTGAACGTTCCCGCTGGTGCGATGAAGTTACCTCTCGGTAACGCGTCATCGGCACGTAACGAGGACAGAGGTCCCAGCTCAGGTCCGTTTCCAGTTTTCGTGTTCTTACATGGCAATGGCGGAAGTGGACAGGCGACGATGCATGGCTTTCTAAGAACTCATCCAGCCATGGCGGCACGCTATGTCATGGTGTTCCCGGATGGCTACCGAAAATCTTGGAACATCGTGGCGGAACAGTCGGAAGCTGACGACCGTCGTTTTATTGAAGAGATCGTTCAAAGGCTGTCAGCGTATGACAACGTCCAGAAAGACAATTTCACCATCATGGGCACGTCCAACGGTTCGGCGTTGGTGAATCAGTTGGCGATCGAATGCAGGCTGCCGCACATTCGCTGTTACGTGACTGGCGTTAGTCCGCTGAATGTGTTCCAGCACGATGGTCAGAATTTCAGAGCAAAGGGCGACGACAACAACTACCAGACCGTGGTGATTCCGCTGTCGGGCAAGCGGCTGATGAGCATCTCGGGAACGAATGATCGGCTGGTCCCCTATCGCGGGGGACTTTCCCGCGGCATTCCCGCGAAAGGCGGCAAGCTGGGTTTTGTCGACGCCGAAGAGTCGATCTTTCTGTGGGCGAAAGCGATGGGCTACCAAGGCAACAAACTTACCAGTCCAAGCCGAATCGACGGCCGACTAGAAATTTTCAGTTACCTAGGCGGCGACGTCGTCCATTATAAAGTTTCCGGCGAAGGACACGGTGCAACGCGAGCAGTCGATGAGGAAACTTTGTTGGATTTCATAACTCGCTAGTGAGTGGGACGGGGCGGGTTCGCCCAGTGGCCGTTTGCGTCTTCGCCACGAACTAGGAATCCTTTCTTGTGCCAGTCGTACCAAGTTGTCACGTCGGCAGCGGCGTATCGGATCGTCAATCCACAGCGACGGCGGTCGGATTGATTGGCTTCGGATCCGTGTAGCAGCAAGTCCGAGTGCATTGAGAACTGACCCGCCTTCAATGTGACATCGACCGCTTCATCGCCATACGATTCTGGGTTTTGAACTGCGAGGTTCAAGACCGTGTCCGCGTCTTGGGTTTCGTCGTAATCAATTAGCCCATGGGAATGCGAACGCGGAATGAACTTCATGTTCGCGTTATCAGGATCGGCGTCGTCGATCGCTAGCCAAACGGTCACCGTCTTCGTTGGACTGAGTGGCCAATAAGTACTGTCTTGATGCCAGGGAACGTGTTTTCCGTCGCCCGGCATTTTGCAAAAGAAGTGCGAGCCCCAGCAGACCACGTTGGGGCCGAGCAGGTCCGCTACGGCGTTGACGATATGTGGGTTTTGCACGAGTTCATAAATGCGAGCGAATCGCAGATGCGCCGTGCTGATCGAATAGCTGGTCCGTCCCAGTTCAATGAACGCAGCGAGCACCCCGTCGAAAAATGCTCTGGTTTCAGCGGCCTCGGTTGGATCGAGCCCGTCGAAAGGCATCAAATAGCCTGTCGCGTTGTACTGGTCGATTTGTGCCGCGGTGAGTAGCCCAGGTGAAGCGGTTTCGGCGGGAACAAATCCCATTTGCCGCGGCAGTGCGGCTAGCTGGCTTGGGGAAGGGTTCGGGATGTCGTCGACGCTCGTGTTCATGGCAGAAACCTAACGATGGGGAAATCGATAACGCGACTTAGGCGATGATGTTCTTGAGCACTTCGCCGTGGACGTCGGTTAATCGGAAACGGCGTCCTTGATAGCGGTAATTCAGACGCTCGTGATCGATCCCCATCAAGTGTAAGACGGTCGCGTTGAAGTCGTGCACGTGCACACCATTTTCGACTACGTTGTAGCCAAATTCGTCAGTGCTGCCGTAACTGATCCCCGGCTTGATTCCGCCACCAGCCATCCAGGTCGTGAAACATCGTGGATGGTGATCTCGCCCGTAATTGTCGTTCGTCAAAACACCTTGGGTGTACGACGTGCGTCCGAATTCGCCGCCCCAAATCACGAGTGTATCGTCGAGCAAACCGAGTTGTTTCAGGTCTTTGACCAACGCTGCGGAAGCTTGATCGGTTTCCTTCGCTTGGCCTCGGATTTGTTTAGGCAGGTTGGAGTGTTGGTCCCATCCTTGATGGTAGAGCTGAATGAAACGCACGTCGCGTTGGGCCAATCGGCGAGCCAGCAGACAGTTTGCCGCGAACGTGCCGGGTTTCTTCGCGTCTTCGCCGTAGAGTTCAAAGGTCGATTCAGGCTCGTCGGAAAAGTCAGCCGCATCGGGGACGCTGGTTTGCATTCGGTACGCCATTTCGTACTGCGCAATTCGCGATTCGATTTCGGGATCGTGTTCTTGTGAGAATTGGTGTTGGTTCAGCGAGTTGATCGCATCCAGTTGTGCGCGGCGGCGAGTCGAGGGGATTCCCTTGGGATTGGATAGGTACAGCACCGGATCGTTGCCGCCGCGGAACTGCACGCCTTGATATTTGGAATCCAAGAAGCCGTTACCCCAAAGCCGCGCGTAGAGTGGTTGACCGCCTTGACCGGCGGAAACCAATACGATGAACGCGGGCAGGTCTTTGTTTTCGCTACCGAGTCCATACGACAGCCAAGATCCAAGCGACGGGCGGCCAGCGATCTGTGAGCCGGTTTGGAACATCGTGATCGCTGGATCGTGGTTGATCGCTTCGGTGTGCATCGATTTGATGAAACACACGTCGTCGACAATGTCACGGTGGTACGGTAACAAATCACTCAGCCAAGCACCGGACTCGCCGTGTTGTGAAAACTTAAAGTGAGAGCCAGCGATTGGGAGTGACGATTGGTTGACCGACATGCCAGTCAAACGTTGCTCGCCACGAACCTCGGCGGGCAGTTCTTTGCCGTTCATCTCGTTGAGTAACGGCTTGTGATCAAACAAGTCTTGCTGGGCGGGGCCACCGGACTGAAACAGATAAATGATTCGTTTCGCTTTGGCTGGAAAATGTGTGCCGGTAGCGAGGCCGGGTGTGGCGGTTGCCGCTGAACTGGAATCGCTGGCAAGCAGGCTGGCCAGCGCGGCGGTGCCGACGCTCGATGCGCTGTTTTTGAGGAAGACTCGACGGTTGTGTGCGAAAGCGTCGTGAGGTGTGGGGAGACTCATGCTATTGCTCTTTTTATTCAAGTTGAATGTTCGGTTTGCGTTGGTGGATGCTCATGCATTCCGGAGTGTGAGAAACGTCCGGTGCCGAGTATCTGCTACCGTTTCCAAATGGTGGCATCGAGGTTCAAAATCGCCTGGCAAACGTTCGTGAATGCGGCCAGTTCGATCGCGTTGCGGTTCCCATCCACCGTTGACTCACCGATCTGGGCCAACTCCTTCGCGGCATCCGGATGGTCGGCATAAAACGCTCGCTCGTCTTCCAGCAACTGCTGTAGAGTCATGCGTTCGATCTCGTCAGGCTTGGACCCGGTGAGTTTTAAGAACGCTAGCTCAATCGCGTTATCGGTTTCGCTGCGAAGTATTTCTTCCGCCATGACGCGTGACGCTTCAATGAATTGCACATCGTTGAGTAGCACGAGTGCTTGTAGCGGTGTGTTGGTGCGAGAACGTTTTACCGAGCAAACTTCTCGCGTGGTCGAATCGAATGCCATCATGTTGGGAAGCGGTGCGGTCCTTTTCCAAACCGAATAAAGGGACCGACGGTACAGTGCTTTGCCAACGGACTGTTTGAAGGGCGGTGACATGCTATTGGACTCTTTCCAAAGATCTTCGCCGGGTTGGTAAGGGGATACCGGCGGGCCGCCTCGTTGGTCGTTCATCAGCCCTGATGCAGCCAACGCGACGTCACGGATCTGTTCGGCCGCCAATCGATAGGCAGGACCTCGTGCCAATAGTTTATTGTTGGGGTCGGCTTCCAGCTTTGCAGGGCTAGCGGCCGAGTCTTGTCGATACGTCGCTGAGAGCACAATCGATTCGCACAAACGTTTAACTTCCCATCCGTTGCTGACAAAGTCCCGAGATAGCCAGTCAAGTAGTTTGGGATGCGTGGGTAGATCGCCTTGTGAGCCGAAGTTTTCTGGCGTGCCCACCAAGGGCGATGAAAAGAAGTTGCCCCAAATCCGGTTCACTGCGACTCGGGCGGTCAACGGATGTTGTGGATCGGTTACCCATTGGGCCAGGCCCAGTCGGTCTCTCGGAGCGTTTTCAGGAAACGGCAATGGCAAGCCCGATAGTGTTTCCCGGTTGACCAACGTCTTGTCGTTCTTGGGGGCGCTGTATTCGCCTCGGGCCAACACGTGAGCGGGCCGCTGCTCGGGCATTTCCCGCATGACCGGGATTTCATTCATCACCTCTTCCGCCATAACAAACGCTTCTCGAGCTTGGGTTAATGCTTCAAGCGAAGACCGCGAGGGAGCGTCGATGGCGGAGACGAAGTATTCAAAATCAGGTTTGTTGGAATTGTGTTTAGCACTGCCGTTTGCCAACGTTCGCAATTCAATCGCAGTCAACGCTCGCTCGTAGACACGCACATCGTCGATCAAGCCGCCAGTGAATCCGCGGGCTCGAAATCGTTGTCCAACGACAAACTCTCCGCCATGGTCGACCAGCACGTTGCAGCTCTTCTTGAGGTTGTCGCGAACCACCTCGGTCTCTAACAATTTGCCGTTCAAGTAAAGCTTCAAACCGGTCGCCTTGGACGAACCGTCGTACGTCGCGGTGACTTGGTGCCATGTGTCGACCGGGATACGGTTGATCGTGCGGACGCTGATCGCGTTGCCCGGCCAAACTCGGGCCATACGTGATTCGAGATGCCCATCTTCAATCGTCAGGTCCCAGCCGTTGTATCCGCAATCGGTGCCACGAGTGTGGTGCGCGATCAAGCTTCGCAGCGGTGAACGTTTCGTTTCACGCATCGAGACAACCACCGACATGGGTAACCATCGATCAAACGGGGTGATGCCAGTCGTGGTGATGCCGCGTTCGCCGTCAAGCGTGAGAGCTCGCCGTTTTGGCAGGTCGTGTGACTCGTCAAGGTCGGCGGCGGACTTTGCTTCCAATCGCGCCAACGGAGTATCGGTGACCTCGACCAAATCGGGCATCTCGGCCCAGCCTCGGTCGCCTTGCGATGGATGAAAGGTCGCCTTCATCGAGTTGTCGAAATTGCGATCAAAGGACAACGCCAAACGGAGATCTGGAATCGATAGCGGAGTGGAAGGATCAGGCGTCCAGGATTCCCAACGTTTGCGGGCCTCGGCAAGCGTTTGTTGACGAAGTTGTTCCGCCTTTTCGAGTTCGGACTTGGCTTGGTCCAACGCTGATTGTTGTTCGGGTGTGGGTAGCAGCACCGATGGGCATGGCACCTTTTCGGTGCGGTCGTACACGCCGCTTTCGTCGATCGAGTTAAAGAATGCGGACAGGGAATAGTAGTCCTTTGCCGGGATCGGATCGTATTTGTGGTCATGGCAACGGCAGCACTCCATCGTCAGACCCAGCACGGCGGTTCCAAAGGTGTGGACCCGGTCGGCGACGTTTTCCAGACGCCACTCTTCAAAGACAGCGCCACCTTCATTGTTCAAACGGTGGATGCGATTGAACGCGGTTGCCACCTGTTGTTCCCGTGTGGGATTGTTCAACAAGTCACCGGCAATTTGCCACGTCAAGAATTTGTCATACGGCAAGTTCTTATTCATTGCGTCAACAACCCAGTCACGGTAGGGCCATTGCGTGTTCAGCTTGTCAGATTGATAGCCGTACGAATCCGCGTACCGAGCAGCGTCCAGCCATGCGACTGCCATGTGCTCACCGAACGAGGGAGAGTTCAAAAGTCTTTTCGCTGCTTCCTGGTATGCGGCCTCGCCTGACGTGGCGAATGCCGATTCGAAGGACACGATTTCTTGCGGCGTCGGTGGCAGTCCCGTCAGGTCAAGCGTCGCTCGCCGCAACCAACGCAACGGGTCGGCTTCGGGGCTAGGGGCCAAATCATTCTCTTCCAGCCGGGCTAAGACGAAATTGTCTAGTGTTTGGCGGGGCCATTCTGGAACGCTGACGCTCGGGACCTCTACCGTTTCAGGAAGCAACTCAAAAGCCCAATGTCCTTCGTAGGCGGCACCCTGTTCGATCCAGGTTTGTAGGGTTTCCTTTTCTTGTTGGGTCAATTCGATTTTCGATGCCGGTGGCGGCATCAACATGTCCTCATCTTCGCTGAGGATCCGTTCCATCAAATCGCCGGACTCAATCACATCGATCGCGTCCTCTCGGGAATCCAATCGCATGCCGGCTTCCCGAGTGTTCTCGTCGGGACCGTGGCAAAAGTAACATTTGTCCGACAGGATTGGTCGGATGTCACGATTGAAATCAATTTCCTTGGCAGTCCCAGAAATGGAGGCACCGAGAGTAAGGAGCAGACACAGGAATGGGGAGAGTCGCATTCGGTTCCGTATCGGTTGGTTTGAGGCAGTCCGACGCACGAGGTCACGCGGTAGGACCGGAAGGGTGGGGATCGGCTGAAAGGAAAACCGGAGATTGGCTGGCGGGCAGCGTCGAAACGCTTCAAGACACACGTATGACAGCCCGTTGTCGCCGGGTGATTTGCTTCCTGACCGACTTGTATCATAGCAGCGTCGGTAGGCGTGTCTTGCACAGAATGCTCATTCGTGTGTAAAATGCGGCCATGGAAAATACCGGTGTCCAAAGGAAGTTTTTCGCTCAACTGGGGCCGAGCGATCAAGTTTTCGCATTATTTGATCATCTGCCAGGCCTGAACTTCTTTGTTAAGGATCGACAGGGTCGTTTCATGGCGTTGAATCGGCGCGGGTGTGAGTACTGTGGTGTGACCTTCGAATCCGAAGCGATCGGTAAGACGGACTATGACTTCTTTCCCAAATCACGAGCGGATGAATATCGCGCCGATGATGCCATCGTGATGGACTCGGGTGAACCGATTTCCAATCGGGTCGAAAGTGCTCCCGAAGACGCCGGGTCACCTCGTCTGGTCATGACCAGCAAGGTTCCGCTTCGTGATCGCAAGGGGCGAGTGATTGGGGTGGCTGGGATCTCGAGACAGATCGAGCGGATTCAAACACCATCAGGTTCCGTTGACGCTTTCGCCAATGTGATGGAGCACTTGCACACGCATTTCGCCGACAGCCTTTCGACCGAGCAGCTTGCCGAGATGGCGGGGTTATCGGTGAGCCATTTCGAACGGCGGTTCCGGCATGCGTTTGGGGCATCGCCGCGGCAATATTTGGTTCGCATCCGGGTTGAACATGCCGCGAAGTTGCTGCGAGAAACAGAAAAGACCGTTTCGGTAATCGCTCATGCATGCGGCTTTTACGATCACGCGCACTTCAGCCGCAGCTTTCGGCGGATGATGAATTTGTCGCCGTCGCAGTACCGACAAAGTCGCTAGTGCTTCATCTACATGTCATTTTGGGGTTGATCGTAGTGGATGAGGCGACGAATCCTATCCACTCACCGACCAGACGGGCTCGTCGCCTCGCCCACTACCCCCAACTTGAATCTGGATGAAGCACTAGGTTGAACCGGAAATGGTGCTCGTCCTGGTCGGCTGACCTGCAGGCAAGCAGATGTGTAAACATCCTCGCTGAACAGGGCGAAAGTCGCGTGGCCGTCCAGTATTTTGTCTAATTCAGGCAGTCGAACCGTATCTCCTTGTCGGGTCTTTTAGAACGTTTCTAGGCCCCTGGAATTACGCATGGCGAATCAGGCGAGCGATGAATCGACAAAGTATTTTGTTCACACTCATGTTGCTTGGCGGTGCCCTCGTTAGTTCAACGTCTGAAGTGCTTGCCGACGATGTAAATCGAGAGCGTCCGGCGGAGTGGGGGCGTCTTGTGTGGGGAGGTCAGTTCAAGGACCGTTTTGAGCCGGTCGTTCCTCGCGGTGAAGTAATGCGTGATGCGTGGGGTGGTGACAATGTGTTGCCCCGAGACGTGCTCAACGGTATCGAAGATCCGCAGTGGTCATATTGGGGTGGTAACGCTGTGCAAGGCGACGACGGCAAGTACCACTTGTACGTTTGCCGTTGGCCCGAGGACGCTGAACACGGTCACTTCGATTATCACAACTCGGTGGTTGTTCATGCCGTCGCGAATGATCCGATGGGGCCTTATCAGTATCGCGATACGATTGGTCACGGACACAACCCTACTCTGTACCAGACCCGAAAAGGCTATGTGATCTACTGTGTTGGGAAATTTTATATCTCGAAAAACTTGAACGGTCCGTGGAAGCTGAACGCTTTCGATTTTCACAAACGCGAGCGCTGGTGTGTTCAACGCCGTGTGAGTTTCACCTTCGCGCCGCGCGACGACGGTTCCGTCACAGCCATTTCCCGGCGTGGTCTGGCATGGGTGAGCCCTGACGGATTGAAAGATTGGTACCTCGTTTCACCGGAATCGGTCTATCCCAAGGTCGAAGGGATTTTTGAAGATCCGCTGATATGGAAAGACGAGGTTCAGTTCCATTTGATCGCCAATGACTGGAAGGGACGGATCGCGTATTACATGCGATCCAAAGACGGCATTCACTGGGTTACCGAACCGGGCGAAGCTTACGCGCCAGGCATCGACCGATATGTAGATGGGACCGCCCCGGATTGGTACAAGTACGAACGCATGCGGGTTTTGCAGGACCAACACGGCCGAGCGGTCTAGGCACACTTCGCCGTGATCGATAGCGAAAAGCATACGGACTTGCCTGACGACGAACACAGTTCCAAACACATTGTCATTCCATTGACAGTGGAGCGTTTGTTGGAGATCGAGAACAAGCAACCGATCACGGCCGATACCGAACAGATTCGGGTAAAGATCCAAGCCGAAGACGGTTTCGATCCTCACACCGACATCGAATTGGATTCGCTGCTTTTTGACGCTTCACACGAAGTTAGCTACGGAGGGGGCAGTGCACTCCTTGCGACCGAGCGAGCTGGCGAAGACCTGATTCTCGTGTTTGATGGACGCGGGAACGGTATTACCGCGGACAACTTCGCGGGCAAGTTGCAGGGTAAGACAAGTCAGGGGAAATTGTTGATCGGTTGGGCGAGATTGCCCGGGGTGTCATTCGTTAATCCAATGCTTTCTTCCCTGGCACCTAAGTTCGAATACACTGGTGAAGGACTTGAGACTTACGTCGAAGTCCAAAATTTTGGTCAGGCGAAATCTTCGCGATCGGTTGTCGAGGTTTCTATCGGCGACGAGGTGATCGCATCCGGTTCGGTGCGTCCACTTAGGCCCTTTGAAACATCAATGGTTCGGTTGGTGTGCAGTCGTGATCTTCAGCCGAGTAGCCAGCATGATGTTACCGTGCGGTTAATCAGCGAGTCGTTCCCCACCGAGACGTTTACCAAAAGCATCACCTTGCCAAGTGAGAACATGAGATGAAGTCGGTCGCCTCCCTGCTATTCGTACTGCTGACGTTGATCGGCGGCACGCGGTTTGGTCATGCCGCGGATCGTCCCAATGTGATTCTCATTTTTGCGGATGATCTTGGCCCGGGAATGTTGGGCTGCTACGGCCAGGAAGTTGTCAAGACGCCCAACATCGATCGGTTGGCGGCCGAGGGGATGAAGTTCACGAACTACTACGGAGGCGTGTTTTGTGCGCCGGCGCGGTGGACGTTATTGACGGGAATGCGCGATGGTCGTCTTGGCGGTTGGGCCCATAACCGTGCTGGGCTTCCGATCTTGCGAGATTCGGGAAAAATCACGGAGGCGGAGTACCAAAAACGGTTGGCCGCACATAAAGCAAACTCGAACCCAATCGCAGACGATGAAGTCTTCCTAGCTCAAGTCGCTCAGTCGGCTGGTTACCAAACCGCACAGTTCGGCAAACTCGATCGTGGCTTCCTCACCTGGCATGAACGCGTGAAACGTTTTGGCTGGGATTTCTATGAAGGCTACTACGATCACCAGCGTTGTCACGGTTTTTATCCGCCCTATTTATGGCGTAACGGAGAGCGTTTTGACTTGCCGGGCAACGCGATGGCGGATTGTGGCAAGACAAGCGAGCAAGGTGACGAACCGGTTGGATACGGTGGCGAAACCTATTCACAAAACGTTTTCATCGAAGGTATCTTAAAATACCTGCGTTCCCATACTGACGAGCCGTTCTTTCTGTACCATCCGACTCAGTTGCCGCACGGCCCAGTCGCGATCCCAGAGTTGCACCCGGACTTTGCAGATCATCCGACGATGAGTCTTGCGGAAAAGAAGTTTGCATCCATGGTTAAGATGCTCGACGATCACGTCGGCCTAATTTTGGACGAACTGGTAAAGCTTGGCATGGATGACCATACGATCGTGGCGTTCGCATCGGACAATGGGCACGAGCTTTACTATGGCCCCAAGCCCGCTTATCGAAAACAGCGTTTACCGAACGGAGATCGAGCAAACTTGACGGATAAGAAGTGGCGAACGTCCGAGTGTGGCGACGTGTTTGATGGTGCGGGTGGGCGAGCGGGTTTGAAGCGTAGCGGCTATCAGGGCGGCATGCAGTGTCCACTGTTGGTACGCTGGCCTGGTAATATTGCTGGTGGTACCGAGACGGACCTATTGAGTTCGCATTATGACTTCCTCGCCACGTTGACTGATATCGTTGGTGAAGAGAAGCCCGCCGGGAAGGATGGTATATCGTATTTGCCGACGTTGTTGGGTAAGCCGCAATTGAACAAACACGAGTTTGTCGTCGTCAACAATCGAAACACGTCGATGGGAAGCAGTGCTCTGATCGCTAGCGATGGATTCAAATTGGTGGAAGCTAATAAGAAAGACAGTGTTTTTCAGCTTTACAACATTCACAAAGATAACGAAGAACGTTTCAATCTAGCCGCGCAGTACCCTGAAAAGGTTGCGAGTTTAAAGAAACTGCTTCAACAAGAAATCAATTCTCTACGACCGGATTTACGATGAGATTCCAAGAACGGTTTCGTGCGCTGATCGCGATGGTCTGCGTTGTGTTTGGTTGCGTGTCTCAAGCATGGGGCGACGTCAAACCGAACATCGTCTTCATCCTGGTCGACGATCTCGGCAACGCGGATGTTGGGTTCAACGGTTCGACCTATTACGAAACTCCCCACATCGATGCGCTCGCGCGAACCGGTTTGGTGTTTGAAAACGCGTACATGTATCCCACGTGTTCGCCGTCGCGGACGGCATTGGCTACCGGGAAACAATCCTTTCGAACGGGTGTGTACACCGTTCCGGTTCTTGAATCTGGGAACCACCAACAGAATATTTTCTCGCGATGGACTGTTGGCGAAGAACACATCATGTACAGCCAACCCTTGGCCGAGGCAGGATACAAATCGATCCATTTGGGTAAGTGGCACCTGGTCGGGCCTTACCCAGAAAAGGAAATGGCGATGAAGTTCCCGTTGAAGAGAAAGCTAGGGCAGCCTGATCCGTCGGACTTCAGTTGGGCTGCGTATCACAAAGAACATTGCCAAAAGTATTACCCCGAAGGCCGCGGCTACCTCAAGAATGTTGGCGGAACCTATCGTGGCGATCCGGCGCTCGAAGTGGGTGGGTACAAAGGTGAAACGGGTGGTTACTTCGCTCCCTTTAGCAATCCGTTCATCGAACCGAAGCCAGATGATGAATGGTTGACCGATCGATTGACTGACGAAGCCATCGAATTCATGGACGAACATCGAGAGGGCCCATTTTTTATCAACATGCATTATTACACCGTGCATCGCCCGATCCGCGGACGCAGTGAAGACCTTGTTCAAAAGTATCGCGACAAGCCGGGTGATCCCGTTACAGGACAAGGAATGGGCCGCGGCAAGGATAAGGAGCGTGAGGCTCAGTACGCGACGATGATTGAATCGCTTGATGACAACGTCGGGCGGATCGTTCAGTTCTTAGACGAAAATGATTTGCGTGAAAACACGCTGATTGTTTTTACGTCCGACAACGGTCAAAACGTAGGAAGCAATGATCAGCTACGCGGTAAGAAGGGCTATATCTACGAAGGCGGTATTCGAGTCCCAACTTGCATGAATTGGCAGGGAAGGATTGACGCACGCCGGACGCAAACCGCTGTCGCGGGTCTCGACCTGTTTCCCACCTTCATGGATGTCGCCGGTATTGACTACGACGGTGTCCTCGATGGTGATTCGATCACGGGCCTGTTCCAAGGAGAACCCGAATCGCTCAAAGATCGACCGCTCTTTTGGCACCTTGCGAGTCGGTACAAACACGGTACGTGCTCGGTGATTCGTAAGCACGATAAGAAGTTGATTCAATTCCTGGCGGATGGGAAGTTGGAACTCTATGATCTCAAAAACGATCCGCGTGAAGAACATAATCTTGCGGAAACGAATCCAGAGCAATGTCAGGCGTTGTTAAAAGAGTTAGTCGCTTGGCGAGAAGCGAACGACGTGCCGTTGCCGCCGGAATCGTCGCTTCGCTAGGTTTGGGCGACTTAATGGGTTAGCGAGACGGCATCCACAACGTCATTCTCAGTGGAAGCAGGTTGCATTGAGAATAGATCGATGACGTCGGCCCATTCGGCTTCGGGGTCCGCTGAGATGCGTTGGTAAATCGATTCCAGCCATGACCATAACTCGGGATCGTCACCAAGTTCGCACGAGTGTCCCCAGAAGTAGAACACACCTCCATTCTCTTTGGCCGCTTCGTAGCGGTCCCAGAATTTGCGATGGCTCCAGTGGCAGGTCGAAGGCTGAGCCATTGGATTGTTTAGAGGCAAAGGTGGTTCTACGTTGCGGGTTGTGCGCATAAAGGTAACCCGCTTTTTGAACGTCGATCATGGCGACGGGGCTGTAGTTACCGCCGGGATACACGAATCCGCACACGGGTTGATTGAAGTCGTTTTTGATTTGAGCTTTTGTTTTTAGCAAGGTTCGTAGGCGAACCTCGGACTCGCCCGGCGTATCACCCAACGGAAAACCGCAATGTGCCGCTATGCTGAATCCCTTGTAAATCGCCGGCATTTCGCTGTTGGCAAGATGTTGAACCTCAAGTGCCCCCTCGCGTGAATCGTCTTTGCGAAGAAACGAAAATAGCACACGGTCGCCATCCGTCTTTTTCTTCACGAAGAACTTATTGCGTTTCTCACGCGGGATAATGTTGAACGTCGCTTTGGCGTGATGCTTCTTCAGTAGGGCGACCAGGGGAATGTCGGTGGTCATGCTGTCGTCCCAGCACTGGACAACCTTAACTTTGATCTTATCGCTTTTCTTTGATAGCACCGGGCGATCACCTAGTAGGTTTGCAAGCACCGGTTCCATCTCATTTGCCCACAACGCGTAGCCATTGGCATTCGGGTGCACGCCATCATGCATCAATTCCGGCTTAGGAAGGCCGTTTGAATTGGCGAATGGTTTTGTCAAGTCTAGAAATGTGATGAAGTCTCGTTGACCGAGCGGCGAGATGAAGCGGTTGATCTCTCGAATCGGCTCGATAAATCGTTCGGGTGATCGTGGCAAAACACTCAGCAGAAGAATCTGACATTGAGGCTGCTTTTCATGGATCGTTTGGCAGATCGCTTCGACGCCAGCAGCGATTTCCTTCGGGCTGTTCGAGCGTGCGTTTTTCGTACCGGTCAGGTTGTTAGTTCCAATAAGTACCACTGCCACTTTGGGACGAATGCCGTCCAGTTCGCCATTTTTTAGACGCCACAGCACATTTTGAGTCCGGTCCCAACCAAAGCCTAGATTGATTGCGTTTCGATGAGCAAAGTGACGATCCCACGTTTCGCGACCCCGAGCGACTGACGACTTGGGGGTACCACCGAACATGTGGGTGATGGAGTCGCCGATGAAGATGAGGTCAACCGGTTTCGCTTTAATCGCATCGATCACATCACGGTGACGATCATGCCAGTCATAGAAATCTCGCTCCAGTTTCGGAACGGGGATGATGGCATTGTTCTTAAACGACACGTCTGTCGGTGGCTCCTCCAGTGTCGTGGTCTGCCCCCAGGTCGGTTGTGAAGTGAGACACGCGAGCAAGACAAAATATAGGAAGGTTGGCTTCATGTGATTGCTGAATTGGTTGGACTGAGGGAACTTGCGGGCGTGTGCGATGGATCGAAAAGACTGGTTAGCAGCTATGCTAAGTACTTCAGTAGGAGCAACTTTTAAATTCGCATGCAGAATAGACGTCGACTAATCGATACGCTTCCGCCGCTAGTTGACTGCGTTGCCGATATTGCTCACGAGTGACCTTTGTGCGACTTGTGATCCGGTAAGCGACTTCCAGCATTTTGATCCAGGGCTAGGACGTTCAAAGTTGTTCTTTGTTTTCCCCGCCGCTAAGGGTGATCCGGTCTGGTGACTAGCGAACCACGTCACGACCGGATAGCTAAAGCAGTGGACCGGATCGGTGCTGAGTTCGTTGCCTCGCTTAATACGATCAATTGCAGGACTCGTTTCCTCGTCCATTACGGTTGAACTGAAATTGCACTGACCAGACGTGATCGGGAATCTCCCTTCCGCTGGATCGGGGTAACCGATCGACGGGTGAGGTTTTGCTTTGGAGTTCAGTTTTGGTTAAGCGAATCGATGTTTGCTGAGTCGTGCAGACGCTTCATTTCGTCATCGGAAAGAGCACGATCGAAAACGGCTAAGCCACCAAAATTGCCGATCGTCGATTCACGGGTGTACGAGCCTACCGCGTACCTGGCGCCAACGGTGAAGTCGGCTCCACCGTCCGGTTTGGTTTCCGCGTGTTTGGCTGGGTCGTATTCGAAAATGCCACGCCCGTGGTAATAAGGGTTCATTCCTCGGTCGCCGCCGTTGGGGCCTTCTTGGGTGAAGTAGCGATCGTTGCGACGATCTTGTTTAGGATTCAGTGCTCGCGGTTCCATCACCCCGTTGATATAAGCGCGAATGTATTCGCTGTCATAGGTGAATCCGAGCGTGCACCAGGTTTCTTCGGGCACTTCGCTGACCGAAGCGGCATAGTCGGCACACCAAGGGAAGGAGCTTCCGTCCGCTCGCCGGGTCACCCCGCCTTCGCTAGAGATATGGGGCACGAGTTGACGTGGACCGCCGTAGGTTGGCATGTTCATTAGCAAACTGTATTGCCGGGTGCCTGTGTCGTCGTTGCTTCCTTTGCCTTCGCTCCACATACCAGCAATGGTCCGGCTGTGATGCAGGTTTTCAATTCGGACGACCGAGAACATGCTGACTTGCGCGTCGGGGCCGGAAATATTCAGTTTGCCGGTTTCGGCGTACGGGATCTTGAAGTAGTGCTTGCCGTCAAGCTTCGCTGAGTATCCCGAATACGGTCCCGCGTTGTCACGTGCAATGGGACCGCCGACTTCTGTCAAAGGCAGCGACGCTTCAGTGCCTACCGAAAACCTTGGCTGGCCGGGCGTTTCGCTAAACGTCCAGAAACCGACTAAGCCGGGCGTCTGTTCAATAACCGTTTGATCACCAGTTGCGACGCCGGGCGTCGAAGCGATTGGGCTGATTCGCCGTAGCCGGTAGGTGTGCGGCACGGGCTGGCGAGCCTGGATGACGGCTTGTTCAAGCTCTGGAACTTGGTTACGAAGTTCGGTGTACTTAGGCCAATCGCGAATGTAGCGTTTGGCCATCCCGGCACTGTACTGGGTCTTGTCTTCGAAATGGTCGTAATGCTTTTGGACAGCTTCGGGATCGTCCACGTCGACCTTGTAATAACTTTGCATCCAGCGACGGGTATTGAGCAAGCTACAAGCCTGTGCTTCCGCGTTGCGGCGTTTCGAGTTGAGATCGACGACGGTGCGGCCTTGCTTGTATTGAGGTGTGGCTTTATTGAACGCGAGGTTGACGCCTTCGTGTAGCTGGGACGCTTGGAACTGACCAATCGCTTTGTCGTCAATTTGCAGTTCGTAGATCCCGTAAGCCAGTCCGGTCACGGAAAGCGTTTGTTGAAAGAGATCGCTTTCAATGGGGAGCAACTCCAACATCTTTGCTGGACCGTTATTGATTGGCATCGGCAATGCCGATTCAACGGCGGTAAAGTTCAGCCCATGTTCGTCAATGGAGATGTTCGAGACTTTGACGTTGACACTCTCGATTGCTTTCGCGGTCTCAGCGTCGATGACGGTTTTAGAGATCACCGATGGCACTCCTTGCGACTTCAAGAACAGCCACGCCATCATGAGACGGCCTGGGTCACCGGGGTGAACGCGATCGGGGCCAATAATTGTCCACTTCGGATCAAGTTTTTGTTGCTGCTGGTTCAGCTTGTTCATCGGGGTATGTAGGTCCACGAAGACGGCGCCGTTTTGTTTCGCTAAGTCACGGACGATGTCACCGCAGCGGCCTAGTCCATCGTTGCAGCCAGGCTGATTGTTGTCGCGATCCAGGATCACTTTGTCGTCAAACGGCGAAGGTGTCACGAGATACAATTTGGGCTCGTTCGCTTCCGTGCGGATGCGAGCTATCAATTCTTCCATCTTAGATCGATAGCGATCAAGAGCCTGTTGCTGGGCCGCTAGTTTGCTTTCGCTGGGGTTTTCAACATAGGCACCACGGTTAACGTCGTTCATTCCAAAATTGATGATCACCGTGGTTGGGTGCTTATCGATGACATCTTCTTGAAGTCGTTTCAATGACCCGCTGGCTGTATCGCCTGAACGACCCGCGTTGACGAATTCGATTTTTCGATCTGGGAAGCGTGTCGAGTAGTAGTCCGAAACAATCGTTTGGACGTAGCCGCCGGCGGTGATGCTGTCACCGAGAAAGCACACCACTTCTCCATCGGCAAACGGTTCACCGACGGTCAGCGATGTTTCGAGAGCAAGTGCATCCGTTTCCGCTAATTGAACCGTTTTGTCGGCGTGCGCGTTGTTTCGATGGGTCGGTGTACCGAGCAGGATGCATCCCAGCGTGAGGGCTGCAATCGTTGTTTGATGGATCATAGATCGGTGCATCATTGTTATTGTCCTTGGGTGGGGTGTCGCTTAGCCAGGGTGGATTCGATCTTTGCAATGATTTCGTTGGCAAACAATCGAGAGTTCTCCAGACCCCAGTGCAGTGTGTCACTGGAGCCTTTTGCGATCGTGTGCAGTTGTTTTGCAGCGATCGGGTTTAGATCGATTTCGGGGATACCTTTGCTCTGCATTACCTCGTCGACCATTTGGTTGTATCGTTTCACGCGTTCGTTGTTGGGGTTGTCAAGCGTTGGGGTGCCGTCGGCGAGGTTAGAACGGATCGGAGTGCAGCGGACCCAAAGGATGTCTGTGTCAGGTGCTTTCTCTTTCAAAAAGTCGACCGCATCCCCGATGTTGCGGGCCAATGAGTCTTCGGGGCAACGATTGGTTTGTTGGGTATGCCACCAGTGCAGGGTCATCGCGTTCCAAGAAATCACGTCGTAGGGACCTTGCGACAAAACTCCGGTCCAGGCACGCGCTGCCTCTGCATTCGGCGCGTGAATGTCTTTGCCGTACCACTCGACGCCCGAACCAACCCAGTAATCAACATAAGCCCGGTTTGCGAAATGTTCCGTAATGAACCGCCGGTAGCCCATTGAAATCGAATCGCCGACAACCAGGATGCGTGGCAGTGTCGGATCTTCGATTTCCGCTCTTTGCATGACGTATTGATCGCCACTGAAATTTCTCATCCTTTTCACACTTGGATCAAAATCCGTTGGGTAGACCGCTTGGTCGTAGATTTTAACGTTCCGCAATTGGTAGCTTTGCGGCATCCGTTGATCACTTTGTGCGCCACCGAAGGTCAACGGTAAGCGACTGGGTCGAATTTCGTCGGTTACCGCCAAAATCAGTCCGTCGCGAAAGAGTGAAAGTCGCTTGTCTTTCACGACGAGTGTCAATTTGGTGAACTTATCGCTTAAGAATCCTCGCTGTTCGATAGTTCGATAACCATTGCAGTGCACCCAACCGGCGTTGTATGACGGTGGATGATAGGACAGTTTGATTCCAGCGTTGGAATCTGGATCGGAGTTGGAAACAAGAACAACTCCGTGGCCGGATTGCATTTCGGCGGGGCGCTTGACTTCAAATTGGATTGTATAGTTAACTTGTGCCCCAAGTACACTTGCTGGTAACCCGAAGGAATTAGCCCCGTCAACCTCGACAATATTCGAAAGCGGATCGATATTTCCCTGCATCAGTTGCGATTCAATTGAATCGTGACCCAGTTCCCAAATGGGTTGTGGAGAATCCGCAAGCAGGGTGTTGGGGGCGACCGAACAAACGAGGAGTACTGCTAGCGATAGCAGAATTCTGTGATTTTTCATGGAATGTTCAGCGAAATTGCGTTCGCAAATCTTTCGAAGGACGTTAGCAAGGGTGGGCCTTTAAGAGTGACCGTTTACGCCTTTTTGGACTGAAAATCCTGGTGTTTCGGCCAAACTTTTTTAGGCCCCGTCTGGCGAAGGGCCTTGCGGCACTCGAAACTCCGATACGCGGCCGACGCGCATGACTGCGACCAATAGGGCGGCTGTGTTGGGCCACCATGAATCTCACTCCACGAATGGAAGCTTATGAAGACGACGGTAATCGCAGGCGTATGGCTGTTGGGAATGATCCTTGCCTTCAGTGCGAACGAAGGGATCGCAGTGGAGCCACCACCGCCGTTGCTGCCTGTTCCGACGGAACGGCAGCTTCGTTGGCACGAATTGGAGTACTACGGATTTGTGCATTTCACGACCAACACGTTCACCGATAAAGAATGGGGGTATGGCGATGAGTCGCCCGAGGTGTTCAATCCAACGGATTGTGATGCAGCCTCGATGGCGAAGGTCGCCAACGAAGTGGGGATGAAAGGGCTGATCATCACTGCCAAGCACCATGATGGATTCTGTCTGTGGCCCAGTCGCTACACCGAGCACGATGTTGAGGCTTCGCCTTACAAGAACGGTCGCGGAGATCTTGTGGGTGAGATGGCGAAGGGCTGCGAAGAGAATGGGATTCTGTTCGGTGTCTATTTATCACCCTGGGATCGCAACCATGCCGGATACGCGACCGCAGATTACGTGCAGTATTACCGCAACCAACTGCGTGAACTGACGACTAACTATGGACCGCTATTCGAGGTTTGGTTTGACGGGGCCAATGGCGGCGATGGATTTTATGGTGGTGCGAACGAAACCAGAAAGATTGACGCGAAGTCGTACTACGAATGGGCGAAAACTTGGGCAATCGTGCGTGAAAAGCAGCCGATGGCCGTCATGTTCAGTGATCGGGGGCCGGATGTTCGTTGGGTAGGCAATGAGTCGGGAGCGGGCAGCGAGACTAACTGGGCGATGATGCGAGACGAAGATTTCGAGTCGCAAAAAGCAAAGCTCGAGATTTTGCCAGTTGGTCAGGACGACGGCACTCGCTGGATGCCTGCCGAAGTCGATGTTTCGATTCGTCCCGGTTGGTTCTACCATTCCGACCAAGACGCTCAGGTGAAGTCAGTGGATCAATTGGTGGAAATCTATTACAGCAGTATTGGAAATGGTGCGAACCTGCTGTTGAACGTACCGCCGGATCGCCGTGGCCGTTTTCATGAGACGGATGCTCAGCGATTGAAGGAATTTCACCAAGTGATAACGCAAACATTCGCCAACGATTTAGCAAAGCAAACCGTCGTCAGCAGTAGCAACACTCGGGGTAACTCGGTTCGGTATACCGCCGCGCATCTCACCGATGGAGATCGCAATACTTATTGGGCGGCGGACGATGGGGTTTTGCAGGCGAATCTAGAGATCGATTTGGGTAAGGCGAGAAACATCGATCGGTTGCGGATTCAGGAATACATCCCATTGGGACAGCGAATCAAAAGGTTTGCTGTTGATGCCAAAATCGGAAATCAGTGGGAGGAAATCGCGGCGGGGACTACCATCGGGGTCCGAAAAATTCTTCGTTTTGCTCCGGTCACCACGAACGGTTTGCGAGTTCGGATTCTGGATAGTCGAGCTTGCCCCACACTCAGCACCTTAGAAGCTTATCGTTCGCCTGAGTAGCATTCCGAATTTATTTACTGCAGAGAGAATCCCCATGACCCTTCGTCGTTTGAAGCTGATTGCCGTGATGGTAGTCTTTTCGTTTGGCTTGTTCATTGCGAGTCCAGTCAGTTTCGCTGAAGCGATTCACCTACCGGCCGCGACGGTGCAGGCCCCAGATCTTCCCGTTCCAGCGGGTAAGCGTGTTCCGTTCGCTTGGCCCACGATGGCAATCGCACCGGCCAGTGATGGTTCACCAACACATCTTCGTTGGTCCGTCAACGAGCTTCCGCCTGGGGATACGATTCGATTGCGCTTCGCCAATGCTTTGGATTCTCGCGAAAAGCTGTTGTTGGAGGTTCGTTTCCCCGGCGACGTTGAGCCGTTTGGGGCATTCGATTTTAACTTCTCACCAGTTTTTCAAATCGTTGAACTGAACCTCAACCGTGTTCAGGCAAAGCGGGTGTTGGACGAAGGGATCGAGATCACTCGCACGGTCGGCGATGCTCCAGTTCGCCTGTTTGGGGTTACCACGGATGCCTCTGCGACAAGTTTGAAAAATCAAAACGGTATCCCCGATGTATTGCAGCCGCACTTGATGGTTGCGGATAAGACAGATCGATGGGCGGAGTACATGACTCGGATGGAAGGTGTCGATACGATCCAGCCATTCGGTTGGATGGAAGGTGCCTTGCTGGATGGGATATGGGATCTAAGTCAGGTTTCAAATAACGGCAAACTGACCAAAGGCTTTCATGACCGGATGGGGTTGTATCTGCGTGGTGATCAGTTGGTGTATGAAGATCCCAAGAGTGTTCCTGCTGACAACCGAGTTTGTGGCATTGAGGATTCGTTGCCCTTCGCCGCCATTGCTCGGGTTCATCCAGAGCATCCTAGTATTCAGTTGGCGATCGATTTCTGGAAGGATCATCGTCGCAAATCCGGCTTCGCCGAAGGCTGTATTCAAGACGGTGGGCTGTGCAGCGCCGAGGGTTCGTACACGGTGGGTTATCCACTCATGCACGTTGCCGCCTTGCGCAACGATCCGAAGTTAATTGAGATGGCGTTGGACCAGTTTCGGCTTCGGAAGAAGTTGCTGGTTGATGAAGACGGTGGCATTTGGTTGCGGAATTCCAATGGTCGTCGGCACATGAAGAACTGGGCTCGCGGCGTGACGTGGTATTTCCTTGGCCTCGTCCGGGGAATCGCGGAAGCTCCTGAGGGGACGGATACGAGCGATCTTCGCGAGGAGGCAGTTCGTGTGATGGAGTTTGCGATTCGCCATCAACAGGACAATGGGTTGTGGCGAAATTTGTTTGATCTGCCAGAACAGTCCGTCGATACCTCCGGTTCAGCGGGGATCGCAGCGGCGTTAGCGATCGGAGCTGCCGAAGGCATATTGCCTGAAAAGGCACGGACCGCCGCGATGAAAACGAAGGCTGGGCTAGCCGATTACCTGACTGCGGACGGCTTACTGAGTCACGGCACGCCGAGCAACCGGTCCCCGGAAGCGCAGAGCAACAAACGTGTGATCTTCCCAGTGGGAATGGGGCTGGCCGCTCAGCTTTTGGCAGCGTTAGAAGAGTAGTCCGGTCAAGGCTAACCAAGTGGCCACTCTCGCTGCCTAACGCGAAGTCAGATGGTTAGATATTGGAACTGGATGAGAAACAAGCGTCCCATCCAGTTCTCAATCGGTATCCAATGCTCAGGGCGATATCCATTGCTTAGGGCATTGGATGCGTCGACCACATCTGGTTTTGCGTTCGTCTCGAACGCCATCGTCGTCAGGGTAAGGCTAAAGACGAACGCCTTCGGCTTGCTCAAGACGAAGTTCTTAATCGCAGGCAATGAGTTGTAATTGCCTTGAGTGGTGTAAAAGGATCGTTGCCTCGTCCATTATGAGGCAGCCAAACTAGGAATCCTATGGATTCCGTCTTCTACAGAGCCAAGTCGCCGAACAGCGGGGTGCTCAGGTAGCGTTCGCCGAGGCTGCACATCACAGTGACGATTCGTTTGCCCTTCATTTCTGGACGGGCGGCCAGTGCTGCGGCGGCGCACATGTTGGCACCACTGCTGATTCCGCCGACGATGCCTTCTTCTTTGGCCAGTTTGCGGCCCCATGCGAAAGCGTCTTCGTCTTCGACTTGGATGACGTCATCAATGATGGATGTGTCCAAGTTGCCAGGGATGAAGCCGGCACCGATGCCTTGAATGCGGTGTTTGCCCGGCGATCCGCCACTGATAACGGCCGAATGAGTCGGCTCGACAGCGTAGGCTTTGAAGTCTGGGTTTACGCTCTTAAGGAATCGGGCGACGCCTGTAATTGTTCCGCCGGTTCCGACGCCGGCGACAATCGCATCGATCTTTTGACCGCTATCGGCCCAAATTTCCGGACCCGTCGTGGCTTCGTGGATGGCTGGGTTGGCCGGGTTTTCAAACTGCTGTGGCATGAACGCGTTGTCGGTCTTGTCGACCAAGTTTTGTGCCGTGTCGATGGCACCCTTCATCCCGTCGCCAGCGGGCGTCAGTACCAGGTTCGCGCCCATTGCACGCAACAAAGCACGTCGTTCGACCGACATGGATTCAGGCATCGTCAGAGTCAGCTTGTAACCTTTGGCGGCGCACACAAAAGCGAGTGCGATGCCGGTGTTACCGCTGGTTGGTTCGATGATGTGGGTTGTCGAGTTGATCCGTCCGTCACGTTCACCGGCCTCGATCATGGCCACGCCGATACGATCCTTCACGCTGTTAAGCGGCTGGAAGAATTCGCATTTCGCAAACACAGTCGCATCGCCCGCAGGGACAAGACGATTGATCTGCACCATCGGCGTGTCACCAATCGCGCGAGTAATGTTGTCGTACGTTTTTCCACGGGGCATGGTGAATCTCCTTAGGAGCTTAGATATTCGAATACCGGATGACCGATGTCGGGCGAGCCTTCATGGCCGCTCGAATCCTCTTGTCAACGATCAGTCATCCGACCGAGTTGCTTAGTTTCTTCGTCGTTTCGTTTCTTCAAAGACTGTTCTGGCGTTGGAGCGATCGAACGCTACGTCACTGTATTGGCGTGCCGCGATGCCAAGTTCAGGCAGAGGTCGCCGCGTCGGTTGATTGGCGTTAGACGCTCAGCCAACGTCCCAGGTATCGCCGGAACGGAAAAGCTTATCGAGATCGCCTTCGCCCTTGGCGGCACGAGCCGAGGTGACTTGTTCGTTGATTTGATCATCGTACGTTGGCACGCCTTCGACGCTTCGCAATACGCCAATGGGTTCTGGCATTTCGGGATACCGCATGCGGGCCAACATCATTTGGATCGCCGGGTTGGGATCCTTTGCATCGTGAATCAACAAGTCGTCGGCTGGGACATCGGCGGTGTTGACGACTTCCAGATGATTGCCGTTAAGCCGCACACCCTTGTCGTTGTTGGCACCAAAGATCAATGGCTTGCCGTGCTCAAGTTCGATCACGTTGTCCGCGCGTTGTTTTCGCTCTTGAGCGTACGCCATCGCACCGTCATTGAACACGTTGCAGTTCTGGTAAACCTCGACCAGTGACGTGCCCTTGTGGGCCGCGGCTGCTTTCAAGGTTTCGCCCAAGTGTTTGACGTGGGCGTCGATGCTGCGGGCGACGAAGGTCGCTTCCGCTGCTAGGGCTACCGACAGCGGCGACAATGGGTGATCGATCGAGCCCATTGGTGTGCTCTTGGTGATCTGACCCTCGGTCGTCGTGGGGCTGTATTGGCCCTTGGTCAAGCCGTAGATGCGGTTGTTGAACAGGACGATGTTGACGTCCAAGTTCCGACGCAAGCAGTGGATGAAGTGGTTACCACCGATGGAAAGCGAGTCGCCGTCGCCGGTGATCACCCAAACCATCAAATCAGGGCGAGTCGACTTCAGGCCGGTGGCGAAGGTCGGTGCACGACCGTGGATGGAGTGCATCCCGTAGGTGTTCATGTAATACGGGAACCGGCTGCTGCAGCCGATCCCGCTGACGAAAACGATCTTCTCGCGAGGCACGCCCAGTTCAGGCAGTACCTTTTTCATTTGGGCGAGAATGGAATAGTCGCCACAACCGGGGCACCAACGAACGTCTTGGTCAGAAGCGAAGTCGGCGGCTTTGAGAACAGGAAGATTCATAGTTGAAATGTCTGGTAACGGTAGTCAGATGTCAGAAGGTTTCTGCCGTGTCAGCAGAAGTGGCGAGCGATGGAGTGATTCGCAGAAGAAGGCATTGGGTCGATTGACGACGCCGATGCCGGTCACCTGAAATCTGGCTTCCTTCTACCCTGCTTTGTTTTTCCGAAGCGTGGTGGCGTGATGCGTGATCTCTTCGACCAGCTCGGAAACCGCGAACGGTTTGCCCTTGAGCTTGTTGATTCCGACGCAATCCACCAAGTATTCCGCACGCAATAGCATTCGCAATTGACCGGCGTTCAGCTCGGGAACCAAAACGGTGCGGAACGACTTAAGTAATTCGCCGATATTGCGAGGCAATGGATTCATGTAGCGAATGTGAGCGTGTGAAACGCTGTGACCCGCACGCTGGCAACGGTCGACCGCTGTGTGACACGACCCGTAGGTGCCGCCCCACGACACGACCAACACGTCGCCGGTCTTTTCGCCGAAGACGTCCTGTTCCGGAATTCGCTCGGCAATCTTGGCAACCTTCGCCGCACGTGTATCGCACATGTGTTGGTGGTTGTCCGGATCGTACGACACGTTGCCGGTACCGTCTTCCTTTTCCAAACCGCCGACGCGGTGCATCAGATCGGGTGTTCCTGGAATCGCCCATGGGCGAGCCAAGTTTTCGTCGCGAGCGTAAGGCAAGAATGGCTCGTCGCCATTGAGACCTTCCGGATGCGAGCAAACGATCGGTGGCATTTCGCTGGCGACTGGGATCTTCCAAGGTTCACTACCGTTGGCGATGTAACCATCGGACAACAACATCACCGGAACCATGCATTCGGTCGCGATCCGCCAAGCTTCCACTGCCATGTCGAAGCAATCGCCAGGCGACCGTGGTGCCAAGACTGGCATCGGGGCTTCACCGTTGCGGCCAAACATCACCTGCAACAGGTCGCTTTGTTCGGTCTTCGTTGGCAAGCCCGTGCTGGGGCCACCACGTTGGACATTGATGATGATCATGGGAAGCTCAAGCATTACGCCCAAGCCCATCGCTTCGCCCTTCAACGCGATGCCGGGACCGCTTGATGCCGTAACCGCCATCGTGCCACCGAAAGCTGCACCGATGGTGGAGCAAACCGCGGCGATTTCGTCTTCGGCTTGGAAGGTGCGAACGCCAAAGTTCTTGTACTTCGTTAGCTCGTGCAAAATGTCCGAAGCGGGCGTGATTGGATAGGTTCCAAAGAACAGCTCTTTGTTGCTTAGCTTCGAAGCGGCGACCAAGCCCCAGGCCAACGCTTGGTTGCCCATGATGTTTCGGTAGGTGCCCGGTTCCAGTTCGGCGGCTTCGACCTGATAGCTCTCGCCGAATTCCTCAGTTGTTTCGCCAAACGCCCAACCGGCTCGCAAAGCGGAAACGTTGGCGGCGGCGACATCGGGTTTCTTGCCGAACTTCGCATCGATGAATCGCATGGTGGGTTCGAGCGACCGGCCGAACAACCAGTAAACCAAGCCCATCGCGAAGAAGTTCTTGCAGCGGTCAGCGATCTTGGTCGACAAGCCATGCTCCGCAACCGCGTCACGGGTCATCTTGGTCATGTTGACTTTGACAACACGGTATTGCTCCATCAACACGTCCGCATCCAGCGGGTTGGTGTCGATCTTGGCGAGCTTGAATTCCTTGTCGTTGAAGCCGTCTTCGTTGACGATCAGGATGCCGCCTTTTCGCAGATCGGCGATATTGGTCACAAACGCGGCCGCGTTCATCACCACCAACGCGTCGAGCGTGTCCCCGGGCGTGAAGATTTCTTCGCTAGCAAATTGAACCTGAAATCCCGAAACCCCAGCTCGCGTTCCGCGGGGTGCACGGATTTCCGCCGGGAAGTCGGGGAACGTGGCGACGTCATTTCCCGCCAACGCCGACGTATTGGTCAGCTGGGTTCCGAGCAATTGCATTCCGTCCCCCGAGTCGCCACAGAGGCGAACGGTGATCCCGGTAACGGATTCAATTTTTTTGGCGGTGGTTTCGGTCATGTGTTTGGGCCGCGAAAAGTCGGCGACGAATGGGAGATTGGTGGTAGCGCGAAGGCGCTAGCGAGTACGGACAAGGCCGTTTGGAGGGACTTTAGGGATTGTATCGAGTGTTCCAGCCCACAAAATCACCCGAATCTTAACTTTTTTTCGGATTGGGGGGAATGGACGCCTGAGGGGATTTTGGCAGGCAGTCGGTCCTTACCGCCCCGTTTGAGTCGTTTCTAGCAACGGCAGAGAACCATTCGGGAAGACCACTGCGAGATGCTGGAATCTGTGAATAATTGTCACAGGAGAGTGTGAAGGCGCGGGACCCTTGGGGAAATGCCGCCTAAGCTTGACTCGCCCCCAGCCTCGGTTGAGCCGAAAAGCCCCACGTTGTGCAATTGCTTGCATGCACCAGTTCGGTCGTCGAATCCTGCGGTAGCCAATCGGTTTGACCGCTAACGCCGATTTCCCAAAGCGAAGATTTTGCTAGCAGCGAAGATTTGGCTAGTGATTTTACCGGTGCTGTTTACTGGGGGACTCGGCGAGTTGCCGCTAGCGTATTGCAAAGTCAGCGTCGACAACGAACCATCCATTTTCCATCGAGAGCAGCAGATGCTTGCCTTTTGGCGAAACCTGCAGTTTTTCGACTGAGCCGGGAAACCACTGCTGCCAAAGGACTTTCGCATCACGGCAGCGAATCGCCTTGACCAGTGCTTGTCTTTGATCGAAGCGGAATTCACAACTAAATGCAACTTGTCCATCCGGTGAAATCCCCACGGTGCGTTTGCGGTCGTCGTTTGTTCCAAGGAGTGTCTGGGGCTGTGACGTCGGGGTCTCATACCAGAGAACATTGCCCTCCCACGTTCCCACCACCATCGATCCGCTTTCGCTGATCGCCTGACTTAAGTTCTTGATGCGGATGTTGCCGGTTTGGTTCACGCCCGTCCCGAATGCACCTAACGCATTCACATCGGTCGGCTTGATGATGAAGTGTGCGATGCTACTTTCGGTGGAATACGCTATTCGCTTACCGGGGAAAACAGCGTGTCGCCCAAACCCGAGATCGCCGGTGTCGAACTGGCCGATCCGTTTTCCCGTTGGCAATGCGATCAGATCGGTGGGTGCGGAAGACGCACTGGACACGCCGAAGAACCCCTCAAACAAACCGCGTTGAGCTGCTTTGCCTGGGGAGGTGGCTGCGCGTTGGTAGCGAACGATGGCGCGGTTCCCAGATTGATTCAGCCACACGTTGGAGACCTTCAAGTCATCACGCGTTTCGATCTTGATTGCTTGGTTCTCCACAGTATCCATGCATTTGACGCCTCCAGAGCGAGTGAGCCAGGCGAGTAAACGACCATCGCCGGACAGCCAGTGCTTGCCCGAGTACGGTGAAATGTCCTCGGGAAGATCGATCACTTGGTGAAACGGTTGGCCGAGATCAGCGGCACACACCCTGGATTGGCTAGTAACGGTGGCCCGCCCGCTATCATCAATTCCGGACGCTGATGGGGTGAATGGAATGGCATTGGCGGTGTGGGGTTCCCAAGTCTTCGCGTTCCAAACTTGGACACCGTTTTTTTTGTTGTTCGAGCCAACCAACATCTCTTCGTCCGCAGAGAATTTCAGTTGGCTAAGCCATTCACAGCGTCCAATGACGGTTGGCTCTTCCAGGCCCGTCTTTCGGATCAGCCGCTCCTCATTACGAAAGACGACCGTGTCCTTGCTGACGGCGATGGAGTCATCCGAAGTTTTCAAGCTCCATTTCTCGCGGCCCTCGGTGTCGAATTCGGCAATGGTATAACGCTCGAGTTTGAAGTTGCCACTTAACAGATCGGTGACCAGATCTTTTGAACGAGGTTTCCTAAGCACGGCAACACAACGCTCGCTGGAGACGCAAACGCGATGCACTTCCATGCCCTTCGGTGCCTTGAAGAGCAACTCGAGAGGTTCGCGATCGGATGGCGACAACCATGCACCGGTTGCGTCAAAGGCTCCGAGTTGATCAGCGTCGCTGTAAAAAACGCTAGGCCTTTGCGAACCCATCGCAAATGGATGTTGATGCAGTCGATTTCCAGTCTGGCAATCGTAGACCGAGATGTTCGCGCGGGAACTGACCGCGATTTGCCTGCCGTCGTTGGACAGTGCGATGGCTGTAGAGAAGCCAGCTTCTGCTGGCACACGAAGCCTCACTTCATTTAGCTTGTTGACGTCACGGATTTCGACCGCGTCGCCTTGCAGGATCGCGATTCGCGAACCGTCTCGTGAGCCTGTGGCGTGTTCCGGTTTCTCGATCGGCGAGGCGATGGCAACCTGGTCGATCTCCTTGCCAGAGGGCAGTTGGGTCACGGTCAGGTAGGAAGCGTTTCTGTAGAAATCCAGGCCAACGGTTACCAATCGCGTTGAGCTGACCGACAAAATGCCACCGTCCACAGGGATCCCGTGCAGCGGCGATAGCGGGATTGCCCGGACACGAGCGTCAAGCTTGGGTGTTTCAATCTTTGGTGTCTCGGGAGCTTCTGCCCACGACTTGGTTACCGCGTGCATCGTTCCGCAAACGAGAACGATGAATGCAGCGGTTGAATAGACGCACAACCGATCGGCTAGATCTCGCAATGGAATTCTCGGGTTCTTGAAAGACATCTTGAAAAAGGCTACCGAGGAACGCGAACGAGGTTCAGGCTTTTTGATAGCGGCGTTGTTTCACTTTGTTGAAACGACGCGGTGTCGCTTATTGAACGGGCGCCCCCGACGGCGTCGCAGCCGAATTTCGGTTTGGATTGAAGGCACCCATGATCATGGGAGCCATTGCGACGAGAGCGGAAGAGGCTTGGTCGAACTCGGCTTGCGTGTTCGCTTTCAACAAGGGATCGAGCATCCCGGAAGCCATCATGGTGAATTGTCGAACTTGTGCGACAGACTGTTTTCCTGCCGGACTCTGCAATGACTCCAGCGTCGTTCGTGCCTTCGCAACTCCAGCGGACCATTTACCGATCAAGTCCTCCGGCAGCCAGCGATTGTCGATGCGGCGATAGGTTTGTTCCTTGTCTTCTTCAGGACTAGACATTTTGACGATCGCCGAATCACCTTCAACGGAAACGATTTTGTAGCGAATCTTCGTGTTCGGTTTTCGAAACGATTGCATTCCAGTCTTTTCCAGGACGCTTACTGCGTTCAGCACGTGTCCCTTGATGTTTGGGTATTGCGATTGGAAAAAACGATTCCCGTCGAAGCTTTTCATTGCAGCCTGATCACAAAGGTCGCTATCAAGCACCGCTCTCAGCAACGGAGTGACCGACTTTAGCACTGCCGCAATAGCCGGTTTTTGTTCTGGGCTGAGCTGGAAACTGCTGTTGAGGATGAACTCACTCTTCTCGCCCGAGAGTCGGTGAAGCTTTTCGATTACGTCAACGGCACCGTTCCATGTTTCGTCGTCAACCGACTGTGCGAACAGCCTCGCTAGCTCGTCCGCGTCGCTCCGGAAGGAGGCAGGCATCAGATCCCACACGCCGCCCGGGTCAGCGGTTTTGCTGAGTTCGGTTATCGCGTCGAGCGTTTGCTCAAGCGTCGGGTTTTCGCCGAGCGGAACGGCGGTGGGCCCCGAGTCGGAGACCGGTTCTGGTGTCTCCTCCATCCACAACCGCTTGGCCTGTTCGTGGCTCTCTTTGCTTAATTTCGCGAGCGGAACCCGTACGATACTGCCGTCGGATTTGATCAGGGCGACTTTCTTTGCTGTAAAGTCCAAGCCAAAGAACTCGGCTTCAATCCGAAAACGTCCCGATTCATCGGTCCAAGTTTCGGCGACTGCGGTATGCGTGATGAGGCTAAGCGAGAGGATCGCGACCGAACCAAGGAACAACTGTCTCATGAAGAACACTCTAGCAGGGGTGCTGTTGACGTAGGGAAAGCCGAAAAGTTGGCTCGCATTCTATCAGATGCTTTCGCCCCAAATGCTAACCCGCAGACCGATGCGGCTGGGCCCAGATGATGGAAGGCACCAATCGGACAGTCGGAACGAGACGCGGCGCCATCTCGAAGCTCCAGTGTCGGTCACAGGAACGCCCAGGTCTGATGCCAAAATAGTTGGAAAGAATCCGAGTATTAAATCATGTCCAACGCAGGCAGCGGAGCATCTCTAACGTCCGCATCTCGACATCCCGCTAGCGAGTAGAATCATCGAGCAAAATCTAAGTGAGTCTGCCCCGCTAGTCGCCGGGCTTCATAGGATAGAGGGCTTGAGCGTCGACTGCGTTCCTAAAGTCACTCCGCGATTTCAAACGCGTACTGATTAAACCGCGTGGTAAATTCGAACATGCTTACCTAAGAGCTGATGCGTTTTGCACGCAACCAGTCCGTGAGTGCCACTGACGTTGATGATTCTATGTCATGAATGTCGAAAGGCATATATAGCTTACCAACTAGATCTGACTGGAGGGTCTTCAACGACTGCTCTTTAAGCAGGCAAACGGGCTTCCGAAGCGCCATCATATAGCCAACCTCTAATGAAACATTGGGGTTAAAACTCTCGTCGAAGACGCGTTCAAAAACCGCAATGCCAAAGCGACATCCATGAATATATGTCAAGACATTTGTTAAGACATCGTCCGAATAAATGTAATCATCCGCACGCAATAAATTGAAACCGGCCGAGTCGATTTGTGCTTTCAGCGTCGCGGCCACTTTTTTATGCATTGGTGTCGGCGTAAATGGCATGATAAGAAAAACATTGCGTCGTACGTCAGGATAATCTACGAGCATCGTGAGCAGCGGTGCCCTAACTTCTGGAGGCGCTAATTCTGCTGGACTAGCGGATGCTGAGCCAATTGCCAGATTCAGTTCTTTCCGTATGTCATCGAATCGAATCCAGAGAGACGCATCATATTGGCCGTAAATGTGCGCAAGTGTGTTAAACGTCGTGCAAAGAGCTTCTTCTGTCCATAGTGAGTTTTCGGTGATAGGCCAGATTTCGTCATGGTGTTCCAGCAATGCTTCGAAGACGTCCAGGGCAGTGGTTTCAGACCGACCATTTCTCTTTGCGATAGAAATGCTTAAGTCAACGATAGCAGTTCTCGTATCAAGCCCGCGATTAGATTTATGAGTGTAGGGGCGTGATTTTGGATCGTTGTACGATGAGCAAATGTTGTCCCTCGCTTCAATTTGGCACAGCAGGACTTTGGTGGCTATATTCGGGTCACAACCATTACGAGCCATCGCCGAACGAAGCTCTCGAATGGTCAGCACACAGGCATAGAGAAAAACCCACGAATGAACCGGAATGTCGTTTTTTTGAGCTACGAACTCGACGTTCTCGAAGATTGAAATCGCATCTTCGTTAGCGGACGATCCATGTTCGCAAAGGTGCTTCTTTAGATCGTTGATAGCTGAGCGCGGTGTCGTCATTAGCGAATGAATTAGCGGTATAACGCCCACGGTCACCGGGGATCGGAGCGGAGGTGGTATAATGGCGAAGCCAACCGCCGCAGCGAAGAGCACACCTACTCTGGTGCACCGCATTATTCGTCGGGCCCCCGGGTTATCGGCATTCGCCTGTGTTGGCTTTCGTGAAATTCTATCGGATTCAGGGCAACCAAAGGTACGCGGACTCTTTTTCCGCTGTTGCAGCCAGTTCGTCTCGGCTGCTTTGGATTACCCGCCATCTTGGTGCATGGTGAGTTCCGAGCTAGTCGAGAGCCTGATTGCACGACTTCATTGTAGATCGATTGTCCCAATCGATTGGGATTTGTACGCGATCGGATGCGGCCGAACGATTGAGGACAAACGTTCTACTCTCGTAGAGCGAATACCTGGCTCATGGATGGGCAATATCACTTCGGGCAAGGAGAGGTTCGCGGGATTTGTTTCGCTGGTTGGGCATCTGGCTTGCAAACGCTGGTGGCCGACTCTGGCGGGGGCCTAAAGATCGGCTGGATCCCAGTCGTTGCCGTAATCATCGATCGGGTATGACTTCCAGATTCGCAAGGCCTTTTTGCGTCCTACGGATTCGAGATATTCGCTTGCATTGCAGTAAGGCCAATCGGTCCACTTCTTGGCATAACCGTGTTTGACCGCGTTGCACCAGACTTGACGCCCGCGACGATCATCATCACCGTTCCATTCAAACGAACTGCGTCCATGCAGTTTGCCGAGTTGCTTGAGCAGGCTGAGAATCTCCTGGGTTTGAACGAGTGCGTGGTAGTGGTTGGGCAGCACCGTCCACGCGTAGACTTGTGTGCATGTCTCAAGAAGAAATCGAATGAGGTCGGCTTCGAACTTCGCCATGCGTTCGGGTGACTTGCCAATGACGGGAGCGTGCTCGAAGCATGCAGCGGTGAGCATGTAGACCGCTCGAGTTTCGTCACTGCGATGCGGGATGCTGTGCCACGGTTGCTGATGCTGGCGACGTTGGTCGAGCGTTTGGCGTCGCTGTTCGTCCGTCAAATTCCGCCAGCGATACATCGTTTCCGGTTCGCGCGGCATGTTGGTACCCCGTTGGAGTCAAGGCTTTAGCCGAATTCACACACCTTGGCGGAGACGACAAGCGAATTTTAACGGAAGTAGGAAGTTGGCGTGACGAAGGGTGGCTTGGGATCAGGTCGTGGTCGGCTAAAGCCTTGACTCCAACGGTGAGAGCGGTGGGAGTGGACGGCACCGTCTGACCCGTCGGTCAGATTCCGCCAGTGATACTTCCGGTTCGTGTGGCATGCTTGGGAAACAGTTGGAGTCAAGGCTTCAGCCGATTTCATACTCCTTCACGGAGATGATACGCGGATTTTCTCGGAAGTATGACGTTGGGGCTGGCGTGGTGAAGGGTGACTCGGGATCAGGCTGTGGTCGGCTAAAGCCTTTACTCCAACGGTGGGAGTGGACGGCGCCGTCTGACCCGTCGGTCAGATTCCGCCAGCGATACTTCCGGTTCGCGTGGCATGCTTGGGAAACAGTTGGAGTCAAGGCTTTAGCCGATTTCATACACCTTCACGGAGAAGATACGCGGATTTTCTCGGAAGTATGACGTTGGGGCTGGCGTGTTGAAGGGTGACTTGGGGTCAGGCTGGGGTCGGCTAAAGCCTGGACTCCAACGGCAATTCGGTGGCACGCACCTTGGTTTCACTGCGATGCGTCTGGGAGCCTGGTATTTCCCGACCCAAAAACAGACTCTGGCGGGGAGTCAGTCCGTTTGAAAAGATGGACTCGCTTCGAAACCCTGGTTGATCCTATACTCCCCTGCATTGCTATATTGACATTCTTCACCACTTCTCCCGTTGAAACCTGCGTAAAACGATGAGTTTGACCGCCACCGCGCCTGCCTCCACCGACGGTTCCGCTGATTCCCAACCCTCGATTCGGGTCTACAACACGCTCAGCAAGACGAAAGAACCGTTCGCTCCGCTGCGTCCGCCTCGCGTGGGCATGTATCTGTGTGGCCCCACCGTTTACGCCGAATCTCACATCGGCCACATGGTCGGCCCGGTCATTTTCGACACGATCAAGCGGTACCTGACCTACAGCGGCTATGAAGTCACCTGGGTCGTCAACATCACCGACGTTGACGACAAGCTGATCAATAAGAGCCGTGAGCGGGGCATCCCGATGAGCCAAATCGCGGTCGAAATGACTGCGGATTACCTTTCGAACCTGAAAGAGCTCGGCGTCAACCAGATCGATTACCTGCCCCGGGCAACCGATCACATGAACCAAATCATCGCGTTCATCGGTTCTCTGGAAGAAAAAGGCTACGCCTACGCGATCGATGGCGACGTCTTCTTCGACGTGACCAAGGACCCTGGCTACGGCCAATTGTCCAACCGCAGCGTCGATGCCCAGCAGGGCGAAGGCGGTGGCGCGGCAGCGAAAAAACGAAACCCTGGCGACTTTGCCCTCTGGAAATCCGCCCGCGCCGGCGAGATCAGTTGGGAAAGCCCGTGGGGCGATGGCCGTCCGGGCTGGCACATCGAGTGCTCGGCAATGAGCCACGAAATCCTGGGCGAGACTTTTGATATTCACGGTGGCGGCTTGGACTTGATGTTCCCGCACCATGAAAACGAACGGGCTCAAAGCGCATGTCGTCACGACGCGCCGATGGTGAAATACTGGATGCACAACGGCCTGATGCGGGCTGGCGAAAAAGGCAAGGTCGGCGGCAAGAATGACCGCGAAGACACGTCGGCGGAATCCGTCGAGGAAGCGGCATCGGGCAAGATCAGCCGATCCAAGGGAGCCGGTGGACTGGCCGATTTGATTCGCAGCCAAACGGGTGAGCGGATTCGCTTCTTCCTGCTTCGCACCCATTACCGATCCACGATCATCTACAACGAAGAAACATTGGCAGAAGCTGGCACGTCGCTGGAAGCTTTTTATCGGTTCTTCGATCGCTTTGAAGAGATCAGCGGCCAATCGTTCTATCAGCTCGAAACCGCGAAGACTCGAGCCGAAGGAAGCTTCGACGCTGGCAAAGACGCCCTGCTGAACGAAGTTCACGGCATCCGCGAAAAGTTCCTCGCTGCGATGGATGACGACTTCAATTCGGGGGCCGCGATCAGCGTGTTGTTCGATTCATTGCGAACGCTCAACCGTTTCATTGATTCAGAAAAGCTCGCTGCCGGTGCGGACGCCAAGTCACCAGCGGTTGAAAGCTTGGTTGCGGCGACGCGAGTGATCGCTGAACTCAGCCGTGTGTTGGGATTGTTCGCGAAACCACCGATCGCAGCGGGCGGCGATGAAGCTTCGGCTGAGCTGCTCGATGGAGTCGTTCACTTGTTGATCGACTTGCGAAAGGAAGCCCGTGAGCGAAAGGATTACGCGACCGGCGATGCGATCCGCGACCGGCTGTCGGCTCTCGGTGTCGCTTTGTTGGATAAGAAAGAAGGAACGTCTTGGGAACGCAACTCGTAGCGGACCGCCCCGATGCAGCTCGCTGTATTTTGGGGATCGATCCGGGACTGAACATCACCGGTTATGCCGTCATTCATCGTGACGGCGGCAACCTAAGATTGTGCGAAGCCGGTGTGGTTCGCAGTCGGGCCAAAGACACGTTACCGGAGCGACTGAAGGAACTTTCCGACGGTATCCGCGAGGTGATTGCGGCCCATCCGATCGAGCTTGTGGCGTTGGAACAATTGTTCTCGCACTACGAGCGACCGCGTACCGCGATCCTGATGGGGCATGCTCGCGGCGTGATCTGTTTGGCTGCCGCCGAATCCGGTTTGCCGATGGTGCACTACGAACCCACGCGAGTCAAAAAGGTGATGACGGGCAATGGGCATGCCTCGAAGTCCCAAATGCAATTGGCCGTCAAGTTGCAACTCTCGCTAGAAACGGCGCCCGAACCCGCTGACGTTGCCGACGCGATGGCGATCGCTCTAACCGGCCACTATTTAGCGGGTAACCCGCTGGCGAATGTGTAGACGCGAGGTGCGTTTGTTTGGTGGGAAAGCACTTGGGACAGGCTGAAGCCTGGATTCCAACGGGCGCTGGAGTACAGGCTTTAGCCTGCTGAGTCGCTGGGGTGGTATTTTCGAGGAGAAGGCTTTCGGCTTTGTTCGTTGTCTTGAGCCGTCACTCCGTCTTGTTGCGATCGACTGGTCGGGGCGGAATGAGGACGTCTTGATTGTTGGGAAGACGAGGGGGACAGGCTGAAGCCTGGACTCCAACGGGTGCTGGAGTACAGGCTTTAGCCTGTCGTCGCGTCGGGGGTAGAACCATTTGAAAAGGTGTCTTTCAAAGACCCCCGAAAAGACTTCTCGGCCGTTATTCGGTATCGAACACGTCGTCCGCTTCGGCTTTTTCTTCCATTTCTGCTTCCGCGGTTTCGGTTGACTCGGCCTCAACGGCTTCCGCCTCTTTACTTTTGCGAGGCTTGCGAGTGCGGCGGGTCTTGGGTGGTGGCGCTTCGCCGAAGATGCGTTCGGTGGAGACCGTGATCTGTTCCGCTTGCACCTTCGTGTCGTCCGGTGGCTGATAGAAGCCACTGACTTGCACGGGTTCCCCTTCCTGAGCCATGGATAAATTGTTCGCTCGGATTTCGAGCTTCAGGTTGGGGGACACCATCGTTTGCACCGGAGTTTGACCGGCCTGCACACCGAGGCGACCATCGGGTGACAACATGAGCAAGCTGCCGACGACGGTGACCTTGCCTGTGATCGGTGCGTTGCGAGGCTTGCGTTCCTTGCTGTCGGAATGCACACCCGGCGTGTAGTTATTCTTTTTGCTGCCGGAGATCGTGGCGGTATTGATGGGGGCAAAGATTTCAATCTTGTCCACCGGAGCCAGAGGCATTCCGGTTGGTCCCAGTGCGGTCGAAAACCGGACCAGCATTCCGCGGCGAAGATAGGCGGGTAATGCGGTGGCCGTGAATACCAGGTTGTCGGCTTCTTTGGGAAGCATAACCAGACAATCGACGCCATCGTCTCGTGTGACCGTGACGATGTTGCCACGGACGCCTTTGAGTTTGCCGGTGAACTCGGTGACCTCATTGGCCGGTGCTCCCGCGGCGTAACCGGGGCCGCCCGATCCGGCTTGCGGAACCGCCAAAGCGGTGCCCGCGAACATCAAGCTCAGAATCGCACAAGTGCAAGTCGCCCAGTGGCAACGATTGGATCTAGCAAGATTCAACAAATCGGTGAGCATGGCAATGAGTTCCTGCGGGGGGATGGAAATTGGCGTCGAGCCAGCCCCGCAATCTTAGCTCATTCGTCGTCTGCACGCATGAACGGCGTCAGGTTCATCGAGTACTCACAGAATTCTTCGGGGCGGAAGTACAGGTTCAATTCCCGTTCAGCCGACTCAGGCGAATCGCTGGCGTGGACCAGGTTCATTTGGCGGCTGCTGCTGAAGTCGCCACGCAGGGTGCCGGGGGCAGCCTTCAAACCGTTGGTCGCGCCAAGCATGTCACGAATGACCGTGATTGCTTCGAGGCCTTCCAGGGCGATTGCGACAACGGGAGCCGCCGTGATGAAGTCTTCGAGCGACTGATAGAAAGGTTTTTCGACGTGCTCGGCGTAGTGCTGCTTGGACAACTCCGGTGTCACTTGCAGCATCTTCAGGCCGACGATTTGCAAACCCTTGGCTTCGAAACGAGAAAGAACTTCGCCGATCAGGCGGCGTTGAACACAGTCGGGCTTGAGCAGGATGAGCGAACGTTGCATGGGTGTCTTGAATGGGGTGAAATTGGGGCGTTTTCGGACTGTTTGGCAATCCGGCTTTCACGCGACAGCAGACGGGCAATTCGGTCTGCGATCACGAACAGCCCGGGAAAATACCGCACCAAGCTAATCCTTTGAAGGTGTCTCGACTCGTTCGGTGCGGGCGTCGAGCCACCACAGCAACAGCCCGCCGCACAACGTCGAGCAGCTCTCGCCGTAAGTCCACCACCCTGGCATGTCGGCCAACGAATCCACAACGCCCTGGAAAATGGCAAATGCGATCGTGCCACCGGCGATCCAGCGAACCAGCGGTCGATACCGGTCTAGATCCGAAGCGACGATCAGCAGCACGACGCCTACGAACCCGTACAGCAGCGACAAATTGCGAGCCAGGTAGAACGTTAGCGGGTGGATGGGAAAGGGATCCATTCCCAGTTCCTCGCCGATTTCGACCATCCACTTTTCCGGCATTACCGCGGCGAGGAACGCCAAAAGTGAAACGTAGCCGATCACTCGCAGGAAGATTTGGATATTTCGTTGGGGCATTTTAAACCGTACGGAAACATTGGGACGCAAAAACATTGGGACGCAAAACACACGGAAAAGAGAGCCTTGATCACGGTCGCTCGGTGGAGTCCCAAGGCAATGGGGGCGTGGATTCTTGCAGCGTGATGCCTGCTTTGGCGGCCTGGGGAATCTCCAGTGCTCGATGCTTTTTGAGGTCGATGAAGACCCATCGGGTGCTGATTCGGGCCAGCACTTTTTGGTCCGCGGGCCGGCAAATCAGTGTTTTCCGGGTGCTCGAATAGCGACTGATATCGCTAACCCAGGTCCGGACAATGATTTCCTGGTCCGCGACGGCAGCGACGCGGTAGGTGATCTCGTGGTCTCGCACCACCCAACCCAGCCCTTCCGCCAAAGCCGATGCGGCATCCCAGCCCGCGGTCGCGTTGTGATCCCGCGCCGCCCAAAGCGACCATTGTAAATAACGCAGATTGTGGACGTGTTGTTGTGCATCCACTTCGTCAGCCTGCACCACATGTGTCAGGTCGAACCAATTTTCTTTCATATTCAACTTTCGGTCGTGATGGATCGCTTCATTGTTGTCAAACATGCCTAAAACAAACAGCCAACGTTATGGGGAAACCCATTCGGTGTTCGCTGCGTATCGTCCCGTGCCGGAGTCATCGCTTGTCGCGAGGGATATCATGCGACAGCGATCGAGCATTGGCGGACGTTCGATGTCTGGCTGCATTTCAAACAAGTTCCATTTACCGTCTTCGCGTTGTTTTTACGGAGTTCCCGAATGTCTCGATCGACAAGTCCTGGACCAGCCACGGACCATTGCCTCACGCCGGTCGATCGCGAATCGAAATTGGGTGCTGCCACCAGGGCTGAATCTCATGGGCCCAAAGCTATCGCTATTGCCGTGTCGCACCAACCCGCTGCCCAAAAACGTTTGCTATGGATGATGTTGGGCTGGTTGGCGATCGGCATCACGGCTGTGCTGGCTTCATTTGCCAATGGCCAGACCGTCGCCGGTGACGCCAAGTCCGATGTCGCTAGCCTGGAAGCGGGAGCGTCCGCCGACGAGCAACTGGCTATCTTGGCTGGTGGCTGCTTTTGGTGCACCGAGGCGGTGTACGAACGAATGGAGGGAGTCAACGATGTGATTTCGGGCTATATCGGTGGCCACGTCGAAAACCCAACCTACGAACAGGTTTGCGGCAAGCGGACCGGTCACGCCGAAGCGGTCCAGGTGTATTACGACCCGTCGAAGACGTCGTTTGAAGAACTGTTGACGGTGTTTTTCAAAGTCCACGATCCTACCACGCTTAATCGCCAGGGTGCCGACGCGGGACCTCAGTATCGCAGCAGCATTTTCTATCAGAACGAAGAGCAAAAGAAGATCGCGGAGAAGTACATCAAGAAACTCGATGAATCCGGTGAGTTTCGCAATCCGATCGTGACGTTGTTGGAACCAGCGTCGAAGTTTTATGTCGCTGAAGAGTACCACCAGGACTATTACCGCCGAAATCCGAATGCGGGTTATTGCCGAGCCGTGGTGGCCAACAAGGTCCGCAAGTTCAATCGTTCTTTTGGTGACAAAATCAAAGACGATCTGAAATAGTCCGCGTCTTTTTCTTCGGGACGCGTTCCCTGGCTCGACGGCTGGTTTTCATTGGCCGGTGGCGATCCGGCGGCATGTCAGATCAGGTCGGAACGGTGCTTTGCCCGTCGGTGCGTTGTCGGGCTAACGCCGAAACCGGGATTCGTTAAGATGTCGACCGAGGGCACCCCGTCGAACGCCCTCGTCTGTTCGATCGAATTGCTAGAGAAGTTTCTATGAGCGCCCATTCCGGCGAAGTCACCGCCCCCGGCGACGCATCCACCAATCGCGACGCCCCTGCTGAACTCAACCACGCCGACTTTCGTGTCTTGGTCGTTGATAACGAGGCCGCTCACGCCCGCGCGATGACCGAGAGCCTCGAAAAGGTTGGCTACGCCTGTGAAGTGGCGACCAGCGGCCCGCAAGCGGCCGAAGCGATCCAGCGAGAAATCTTCGACATCATCATTACCGACATGGTGATGAACGACGTGGATGGCATGAAGATCCTGAAGCTCGCACGTGAGCGGTTGCCCGAAGCGGAAGTTGTGATGGTGACCGGTCACGCTACCGTCCCAATCGCGGTTGAAGCGATGCAGATGGGGGCGTTCAGCTTCCTGGAAAAGCCGATCACGCCATCGGGGCTGCGTGTGATCGCGGAAAAGGCCGCCGAGAAGGTTGCCTTACGACGACAGAACACCGAGTTGATGCAGCGGCTCGATGAGCGTTTTGGCTTCGAAGGCATCATCTATACCAGTCAAAAGATGCAGACCGTTATCGATCGGCTGCGCCGGATTGCGGCAACCGATGCGACGGTGTTGATTACCGGTGAAAGCGGGACCGGCAAGGAGATGGTGGCTCAGGCGATTCACCAAAACAGCCCGCGACGTAGCAAGCGGATTGTGGCGCTGAACACCCGAGCGGTATCGGAAAACCTGGTTGAAAGCGAGTTGTTCGGGCACGTCAAAGGCTCGTTCACCGACGCCGTTTCGGATCGCGAAGGAGCGTTTGAGTACGCCAACGGCGGAACGTTGTTCTTGGATGAAGTCGGCGACATGCCGATGAGCACGCAAATCAAGTTGCTGCGTGTGTTAGAAGAAAATCAAATCACCCGCGTCGGCGGAAACAAGTCGATCAAGGTCAACGTGCGATTGATCAGCGCAACGAATCGGCCGCTGGAAGAGATGATCGAAGACGGTAGCTTCCGCAACGATCTCTATTTCCGATTGAAGGTGGTCACGATCGAGTTGCCGCCATTGCGAGATCGCCGTGATGATGTGATCACGTTGATGGACCATTTCCGCAAGATGTTCCTGCGTCGCCACAGCAAACCGGCCGCTCACTTCACTCCGGCGGTGACGAAAAAGTTCTTTGCCTACGACTGGCCGGGGAACATTCGCCAGCTTCGTAACTTTGTTGAAACGATGGTGGTGCTCGACACCGACGGTTCGCTCGACGAGGACGATTTGCCACCCGAGTTGACCGGCAACGCGGCGGAGGCGGGACTGAACCAAGACGCGATGTTGAACATCGAACAGGGCCCAACGGCCATGATCGGGCAACCATTGGCAACGATCGAAAAATGGGCAATCGAGGAAACGTTAAAGCTCACCGGTAACAATCGCGAAGAAGCAGCCACCGTGCTCGGTATCGGGGCTCGAACGCTTTACCGGCGACTGGATCAGTACAAGAAGGAAGAGGATGGCGTCGCGGATGAGTAGCCTCCGCAAGATCGCAACGAAGAGATTCGTTTTGGATCGATTCGTACTTCTGAACTCAGCAACTCAGGTCGCTTGCCGATGAGTCAACTCGTGGAGCCGTTGCGATATCTCGTACAGATTGGGTTCGCTGGCGATTGTTTTTCAGCTTCGGCGGCACTGCCTGAATCCGCGCCCGAAATTCCGGATCACTCAAGTGTGTTGGTTCGCACGCCCCGAGGTGTTGAGCTCGGCACGGTGCTGCGTCAACTTCACGGCCCAATTCCATCCGCAGCCCAACCGATGGCGGAGCTGTCAGGTGATTTCGCGGCGGATCCACAAGTGCGATACGAGACCGACTCGCCGGATTCGGTAGCCGCCGATTCGCCCGTTCAGCCGGCGGCCGAATCACCGGCTTTGACCATCATTCGGCGGGTGACCCGTGATGACCAATTGCTGATCGATCGCCTCAACCAGCACAAGACTCGAGCTGTCCGGCGTTGCCAGGAGGTCTTGGCTCGGCGTTGCAGCGAAGCGGTGCTGCTCGACGTGGATCAGTTGTTCGATGGCAATACGCTGGTGCTGCACTTCCTGGGGCCTGTCGACGCGGTTGGGCGTGAGCTGACCGACGAAATGGTCCGGCAGTACGAATCGGAGGTTCAGTCGATTCGGCTAAGCGAGTTGATGTCCGAAGGCTGTGGCCCCGGCTGCGGGACTCCGGCAGCCCAGGGCGGTGGATGTGGAACCGGCGGAGGCTGTGCCACGTGTGCGGCGGGTTCTTGTGCTACGAAGAAAACGAAATAGCCTGGGGCTTGATGTTCCCGTAGTCCACCTCGCTTTCCCCAGCTCGCCTCGCTCAACCCCCTTCATCTTGACTGCCTCGACACACTATTGTGTTGATCCATCCCCACTCTTTAAGGAATTGCGAAATGACCCGCTATTTGATCGCCCTGACCGCCTCTGTCGCCCTTTTGTGGACCGGAAACGGATCCGCTGAAGAAGCTGTCGCCGATTCCAAGGCTGTCGAAGTCGACGTCTTTGGCAGCGGCAAGCTCGTTGTGCCAGCCAAATTCAAAAAGGCTGTCGCCAAGAGCCGTATCATTGAGCATGAGTTCGCTGTGGAAGAGGGCGAGGGCGATGACCAGCAAGCCGCTCGCTTGACGATGATGCCAGCCGGTGGTGGCGTTGAAGCGAACATCAGTCGCTGGAAAGGCCAGTTCAGTGGCGACAATAAGAAAGCCGGCGAAATGGAAACCAGCGAAAGTGGCGACTGGAAAGTCCACACAGTCAAGGTTTCTGGTCAGTACACCGAGACGATGGGCGGAGGCCCGTTTTCCGGTGGCCGGAAGGTGAAGCGAGACGACTACGCGATGCTGGGTGCCATTTTGGTGGAAGCCAAGGGACGTCAGTACTTCGTTAAGATGATCGGCCCCGCGTCGATTATTGAAGCCAACGAAAAGGCGTTCAAAGAAATGGTCAAGAACGTCGGAAACTGAGTTTTCGCCATTTGAGACCGGGGATTGTCCTGGAACAATTTCCCAAATTTGTTGATAGCGGAATGGCACGTGCATGTTCGATGGCGTCCGTCGATTGGAAACCGAACGACTTGCACTGCCCCGCTGATGCTGGAAACGATTTCGTGACAATTCCTAGGGAGGAATTCAGTCGCACAAACGCCGGATACGCACAGGAATTAAAGTATGAACACTCAATCGTTTCTCGAATATCACGGCATCATCCGTAACCCGTTTGCTGAAGAAGACGCGCAAACGGATCCGGTTTTTAAGCAGCATTGCATCCGCAACGCCTACCATCCGGCGTGGGACAAGGTGTACGGCGATCCCACCGAACCGGCCACGGCGATCATTTTCGGTCCCAAAGGATCGGGCAAAACGGCAATGCGATTGCAGGTCGATCAGCACCTCGTTCAGTTCAATGAACAGAATCCGGGCAAACGCGTTTACATCGTCCGCTATGACGACTTCAATCCGTTCTTGGATCATTTCTGCGAGCGATTGGGCAAGCGGGCGGCGCGTAAGCCTGAAAAGGCTCTCGACGCTTGGCGGTTGTGGGACCACATGGACGCCATCTTGTGCCTTGCGGTGACTGAACTCGTCGACCAAGTCTTGGCCGATCCGAGTGGCGATCGTCAGCGGCACAATGATGGCAACGAGATCGACGCCAGCGGAATCAACAAGCTGGACCGCAACGACGCCCGCGATCTGTTGTTGTTGGCGGCTTGTTATGATCAATCCACCTCGTCAACATTCGCCGGTCGGTTTGAGCAATTGCGGAAGCGATTGAATTTCCAGAACTGGACCGCCAACCTCGATTTTTGGTTTGCTGCGGTTTGGGGTGTCTTGGTCGTGGCCGTGGTAGGCTGGATGTTCTACCACTCGTTTGACGACGAAGGCGTGCCGACTTGGAATCTGTTGTGGCTGATTCCGATCTTGGCTTTCTTCGGCAAGTTGCCCTACCTGATCCGATGGACCAAGTGCCAAATGGCGGCGATGGGCATCCACCGTCACATGCGAGTGGGCAAGCGAGAAACCGGTGCTGTGCGTAAGGTCTTGCTGAAGTTCCCCGGCAAGGAACTCGAAAGCCAGCCTGTCCCGCGGTACGACCGCACCGACGATCGCTACGAGTTGCTTCGTAAGTTCCAAGGTATCCTGTCGCGGCTTGGTTTTGGCGGCATGATCGTCTTGATGGACCGCGTCGACGAGCCGCACATGACCGGCGGCAAGCCCGAGTTGATGCGTCGTTTTGTGTGGCCGATGCTGGATAACAAGCTGCTGAAGCATCCCGGTCTTGGTTTCAAGATGATGTTGCCCGAGGAACTGTACCGGGACACTGAACGCGAAAACCGCGAATTCCACGAACGAGCACGATTGGATAAGCAGAACGTGATTCCGGCCTTCCAGTGGACCGGCGAATCGCTCTACGACGTCACCCGCGCTCGGATGTTGGCTTGTGCCGGTGAGGGCAAATCGCCGGAGCCGAAAGACTTGTTCGAAGACGAGGTATCGTACGACAAGCTGCTGACCTCTTTCGAGACTCTGCGGGTTCCGCGGCACCTGTTCCGGTTCCTGTACCGAGTCGTGGCGGAGCACTGCAATCAGTTCACCGATACAGATCCGAAGCACAAAATTAGTCGCTCAACGTTCGAAACCAGTCTCGCTCTGTACACCCGCGAAATGGATCGCTAGCCGGTAAGGCACGACGCCGAGCTGTAAAACGGGGCGGTAAGTTAGCAAGGGGGGTGAGCAATAGGTTGCCGCTTGTTCGCTGCGCCGTATGATGTGGATTCGTCCGTCGCACGCTTGAGATGGCATCTCAGGTTCGTCGGATGACGGAACGGGTGGCGAGCCCGTCCAAACCTATTGGCCATCAACGCTCTATTGGAATGGGGGGCCATATTTCGTATGTATGGAATCCAAACGCTTTAGGCCACGTCGCCAGCCCGGCGGGTCGCCGGTGTGAGCGATAGCCATTTCTACGGAATTCAGCGGCGGCATGATGTTAGTCACTCGAGCATACGGCCAGTTGGGAAACCGCTTGTGTCTCTACGCGCACTTGATGGCGGCCGCGATTGAATATGACGTTCCGCTGTACTTCCCGCATTTTCGGGAGTACGCGAAGCACTTCCCGGCTTTGCGAAACGATTGGTGGTGCCGTTACCCGCAGGTGGTGCCTGATGATTGCCCGCCATCCAAATTGATGCAGCGGCACGAAAGCTTCGTTCGCCACTTCATCTGCAATCAAGTTTTCGAGTTGCGGTATCGACTTAGCCAGTTTGGCCTCACTCGCTTCCCAGCAAACGTGATCAGCATTTCCGAAGCGGAGCGTTGTGACCTTGGCACCGAGCAATTTAAGCGGATGGCCCAGTCGGTTAGGCCACTATTGGTCGACGGCTGGATGTTCCGAGGCTGGGACTTGGTCGATAAACATTTCGACCAAATACGCAGTCATTTCCGAATCTTAGATGTTCACCAAGACAGGGTGGACTCGACCATTGGGAAACTGCGAAGGCCAGGGTGCAAGGTCTTTGGGGTGCACATCCGTCATGGTGACTATAAAGAGTGGCACGGTGGTCGGTATTTCTATGCAATTGAAGAGTATGCAGCTCATATGCGGCGGGTCGTGAAGCTGAACGATGGCTTCGAAACTCGCTTTTTGGTCTGCACCAATGCGGTCGTGACAGAGCAAGATTTCCCCGGTCTGGACGTTACGTTCTCGTCAGGGCATCTGATTGAAGATCTGTACGCGCTTGCTGAAGTGGATTTGATCATTGGCCCGCCCAGTACGTTTTCAGGCTGGTCCGCGTTTTATGGGAAGAAGTCCAAGCTAACGCTGAAGCGACGGGAATCGCAGAAAGATCTGTTTGACCAGTCCGAGCTGCATTCAGCGATGGAGTCGATTGCCGCGTCCCGATTGCGAGTTGCTTGCTGATCGGCTGGAAGGGCGGGGGCTGGTTGCTGTCTGTTTGTGTCGGCTCACTCTTTAACCAACGCAAGCACTTCAAAGCAGGTCTAGAGTGCCGGTCTCAGCGCCGTTCTCGGAACCGGGCTGTTAGCTCATTCCGTCGGCGCATGAAAAAACGGCCCCAGATCACTGAGGCCGTTTTCGATAGATCGTTAGGTGGCCGGCGCCGGGCCGGTCACGCAATCTCAGTTAACTGAGACTCGCTTGAACGCCACGATTTCAGCTTCAGGGCTGAAGTCTTTCACGGCTGCTTCAACGGTCTTGCTGTCGTCCAGGGCGTAGAACTGGCTCAACAGGCAACGCTCTTGGTCGAGCAGAGTGTTGTCGGCGATGAAGCGATCAAGCTTACCTGGCAGGATCTTGTCCCAGATCTTTTCAGGCTTGCCTTCGGCTTTCAGTTCAGCCTTGATTTGCTCTTCGGTCGCAGCGATGACTTCGGGAGTCAATTGGCGGCGGCTGGCGAACTGAGGAACGTTCTTGACAGGCTTGCCAAGGTTTTCTTTTTCGTTCAGTTCGTTTTCAGCGATGATTTGAGCACGCAAGGCTTCGGTTTCCTTGGCGACGAAATCGGCATCGAATTCATCGGGGTGCAAGATCGAAGGCTTCATAGCGGCGATGTGCATAGCAACGCCACGGAAGAACTGGTCTGCACCTTCTTTGCCGCCGTCCTTGAAGGACAACACGACGCCGATCTTGCTGCCAGCGTGGATGTACGATGACAGGTTATCGCCTTCGACATACTGCACGTCGGACACTTCGATCTTTTCGCCGGTGCGTCCGGTTTCGGTGACCAGGTGTTCGGCAACGGTGGTGCCTTCGATTGGCAATGCGTTGACTTCGTCCTTGGTCTTGGCACCGTTTTCCATCGCCAATTTGGCGACGCGTTCGGTCAAGGCGATGAAGTTTTCGTTCTTGGCAACGAAGTCAGTTTCGCAGCTCAGGGCTAGCAACATGCCAACCTTGCCTTCGATCAAGGCCACAACAACACCTTCGTTGGCGTCGCGGTCGGCTCGCTTTTCAGCAACCTTTTGGCCCTTCTTGCGAAGGTAGTCCAGAGCACCTTCCATGTCGCCGCCGGACTCTTCAAGTGCTTTCTTGCAGTCCATCATGCCTGCGCCGGTGGACTTGCGCAGTTCGCTTACGTCTTTGGCAGAAATAGCCATCTGAGGTTCCTATCTTCTGTCTTCTGAAAGAAATCTAAGTACGAGTGTTTGGTTTGGGCTCGGTCAACGAGGCGGTTTGCCTCGGGCCGGCAGCCGGAAACGATGGGTCGAAAATATCGATCCGGCCTAGAAGTGATTGCAAATTCACCGAACCAACCGCTGTGGGGCGGTTCGGTGTCTGCAGTTCGCCGACGATGGATGGCAGCCAACTTGACTGGTGCCCACCGATGAAGACGGTATTACTCAGCGGCAGGTTCAGCAGCAGCGGCGGCTGGTTCCGGTGTCGCAGCCGGTGCTGGGGCAGCAGGTGGTGCTCCGGCGTCAGCAGCTTCGACTTGGGTTTCGCCCTTGCCCGCAAGCACGGCGTCAGCCAATTCACGCATGATCATTTCAACGCTGCGGATACCATCGTCGTTACCGGGGATCGGCAGGTCGATTAGGCTTGGGTCGCTGTCGGTATCGATCAGAGCAACGGTGGTGATGCCCAATCGCTTCGCTTCGCGGACCGCGTTGCGTTCTTTGCCGGGGTCGACGATGAACATCACTTCAGGTAAGCGGTTCATGGTACGCAAGCCGTTCAGGTTGCGGTACATCTTGCGATATTCACGGTTCAGCGAAGATTGCATCTTCTTGCTGTATTCGTTGATCTTTTCGCTGGTACGCAGATCTTCCAGTTCTTCCAGACGGCCCAAACGCGAGCGAATGGTACGGAAGTTGGTCAGCGTGCCACCGAGCCAGCGTTCGCTGACGAAAGGCATGCCACAGCGAAGGGACTGTTCTTCAACGGCTTCGCCAGCTTGACGCTTGGTGCCGACGAACAGGATCAGGCTACCGCCAGCGGCAACTTGCGAGAGATATTTCTTGGCTCGGAGCAGTCCACGAAGGGTTTCGCGGATGTCGAGAATGTGAATTTGATTTTTTTTACCGAAGATGTATGGAGCCATCTTCGGGTTCCAGAGGCTCGTACGGTGTCCAAAGTGGACGCCCGATTCGATCATCTCTTTAACAATTTCGTTAGCCATCAGTGTTGGTGTGCCGGTTTTCGGCATACTCCAGGTTAGGTTCACATCGGGTTCGAGAAAGACACAGACACCGCAAATTACGGTCTAAAACGTGTTTTTCCAGGGCACAAAAGCGAACGCAGCCAAACAGGTTGGCCCAGTCACTTCATCAGCCCTTCGCCCCATCGAAGACGTGAGCGGTCAGGGAAATTGTCACCACGACAGACGTGCCGGGTGACGATAGAACGCGAGAGGTTAGAAAAACCAGGGTTTCTTAGCAACCCCTACGGAAATTCAGAACGGCCGGAAAACCAGTCCCGAATCCGGACCTGAGTCCCGCCAAATAGCGTCTCGGTACTGGTTTGGGACTGCCTCGAAACGAGATCTCGCGTCACGCTGATCTCTATCGTCCCGATCCCCGTGGAGGCGTGACTGAAATTGCGAGCTGATTTCGAAGTTCAATTCATGTCGGCAACCCGGCAAACGGCTCCACGGAAGTCTGGATTGCTAATGGCCAGTAGCTAATTGCTAGCAGCTTCGTCCAGGCCACCGAAACGGCGTTGGCGGCTGGCGAACTCTTCGATTGCTTCGCGAAATTCCGTTTCTCCGAATTCCGGCCAGCATTTCTCCGTGAACCAGAGTTCGGCATAGCTGATCTGCCAGAGCAGGTAGTTGCTGATCCGAATGTCCCCGCCGGTGCGGATCATCAAGTCGACTTCGGCTAGGCCCTGGGTGTCGAGGCGTTCCGCGATGGTGGCCTCGTTGATGTCTTCGATCGCGAGTTTGCCGTCGGTGACCTGTTGGGCTATTTCTCGGGTGGCTCGGGTCAATTCGTCGCGTCCGCCGTAGTCGACGGCCAGGACCAATTCCGTCCCTGTGTTATTGCGGCACACGGCCTTGGTTTTTTCAATTTCGGCCAGGACGTCGTCGCCGAGTCGGTCGAGCCGGCCGATGAAACGCAGCTTCAGATTTTGATCGCGAAGCGTGGGGCGTTCGTCAATCAAGTATTGCCGTAGCAACTGCATCAAGAATTCAAGCTCGGCGGCCGGTCGCTTCCAGTTTTCGCTGGACAGGCAGTAGAGCGTTAGAGCCTGCAGTTTCCACTGGGCCGCAAGTTCAGTAATCCGGCGTACCGACGATGCCCCCCGGCGGTGCCCCTCAATCCGCGGCATTCCACGGTTTTGGGCCCACCGACCGTTGCCGTCCATGATGATGGCAACGTGGCGTGGCATCGATTGAGCAGGGATGCTCAGTTCGGCGGAGATATTCAAATCAGCCGTTTTCTGCGATTCAGTGGAAGTGTTCAAGTTGCTAGTCAATGTACCGGTTTTTAGATGCCGTTTAGTTTAACGGCGCTTCCCACAAACCCAAGGCTGGGTTTTGGACAAAGTAAAACTCGGTTCCATCGACATCGGTGTGATAGCCATCTTGCAGCTTGGTGACGTCATATCGCTGCATCAATTCAGTCAGGTTTCCTGGTGTGAACCCGACGCTGCGAATTTCCTCATCGGTCAAATGGCCGGCCGCGTAAACCACTTCGAAGCGATTTTCCGGTGACCCGTGAACCAGGTGAGCGGCGGCGGAGGGGTCAGCGGCAAGGTCTTCGTTTTCAGCTACCAACTGCATGACTTCCGCCTTGGGGCGATAGCCGTATTTGCGAATCAGGGAGTCAATGCGTTTGTCCTCGCCGAATTCCTCGACAGCCGGACCAAGCACGGTGAGCTTGCCGCCGGTGGCGATCGCCTTGCGAGTCCGGTAGACCGCTTTGTTGCCCAGCCAAGTGCTTTTGAACTCGCTGGGGTCCAAGTACGCCACAACATGTTTTGGAGCATGCGGCAGGTGTGTGATATTCACTTGCCGTGAAAGTTCGGCCGCAGCAAAAAACGTGTCGTGGTCATCGCCGATGAACAAGCCGCGAGTGTGCTTGGTGCCGTCTTTGAGTTGCTCAATGACCGTCAGTGCATAAAGGATCGGCAGGTCTTGGCAGAAATGATCTTGGGCGTAGTTCAAAATTTTACGTAGCGGCGTGTTGGCGATACCGAGTGTGTCATCAATCCCAACCATCGCACTGAGGTAATGGCTCTCGTTGATTCCGGTAACTCCGCCGGTGCCCACGAACACGTTCTTGTTGTAGTTGGCCATGCCGATGACTTCGTGCGGGACGACTTGGCCTAATGAGAAGATAAGATCGTGGCCGCCGTCGCGAAGTAGTCGATTGACTTGAGCTGGCCAAGCCTTTGTGTAAATGCCGCCTGTCACGTCAGTCACGAAATCGGCTGGCACTTGGCCGAGTTCAACGACGTCGTCCCGCCAGCGATGAACACGAAACAGATCGTGCGGCACGCCGGGGAACATGTGGTCCAGTTGAGCTGGCGTCATGGCCGAGTGTGTACCCAAGGCGGGCATGATGTCGGCAACACGATCGCCCAATAGCTCATGACATAAAGCGGTTAACTCACCGGCGCGGCTGAACAACCGAGTTTGATCGGGCGGTAACAGTAGGACCTTCTTCGCCGGTGACATCGCGGCAAACGTGGTGCTCAGTGCGTTTTTAAAATCGTCGGTGGTCAGTGAGTGTTCGGGCGATCCGACGGAATAGTAAATGGTCAAGTGAAGACTTTCACAAAATGATTGGTTGAGGCGACGTCTTGACGATGGTTCCCCCCCGCCTGATGCATTACGATAACACCTATGGCGAAGTGGGATGGCGGATTCTTGCCATCGTTGTGCTTCGCAAGATTGGCAACTTCTCTAGGGACTCATCAAGATGGCACGAATCTTACTAGTTGAGGACAGTCCCACCCAGGCGGTGGAGATGACTATGTTACTTGAAGAAGCCGATCATCAAGTGATACACGCTTCGAACGGGCGGCTCGGTCTGGAGCAACTGCGAAGTCAAACAATTGACGCGGTGATCACTGACCTGGAAATGCCTGAGATGAATGGGCTGGAATTGGTCGAGCGAATGCGGATCGATTTCGCTCACGTTCCCACCATTCTGGTGACCGGTCATGGCTCTGAAGCCCTTGCCGCTGAAGCTCTTCGCTTGGGGGCGGCTGGGTACGTTCCAAAAAACCAAATGCGGGACAGTCTGAACGATTCGATCACGAACGTGTTGAGCGTGATTGGATCGGACGCCAGCTATGCCCGGCTGATCTCGACACTTAGCAAGAACGTCTTTGTTTTTGATCTTCCCAACGACCCGCAATTGATTCCACCGTTGATTGGATTGTTGATGCAAATCAGCGCTGGAATGGAATTGTTGCCCAGCGTCGACATGGTGCGAATGGGTGTCGCGATCGAACACGCGATCGCCAATGCGATGTGCCACGGTAATTTGGAATTGGCGACCGCGGATTGTCCCAGCCATATCGAGTTTGCTCGCAATGGCGTGCTCAGCGAAGCGATGCAGCAACGTTTGTCGGATCCCGTCTACAAGTCGCGAAAGGTTCGAGTGGAAGCGACCGCGACGTCCGACGAAATTCGTGTCAGTGTCGCTGATCAAGGAAACGGGTTCGATACCAACACCGTGCCACGTTTAGGTGAGATGGACAACGAAGCGATCTTCAGCAATGACGATTTGAGCAAGGGGCAAGGTTTGGTCTTGATGACGAATTTGGTCGATGAGCTCATCTTTAATGACAAAGGCAACGAAGTGACGCTTGTAAAACGATGCAATCAACAATGAATCGTCCTTGATTGCTTGGCATGAATTGGGTGACATCCCATTAAGCGACCGGAGAAAGCGGTGACGGCGAGTGCGACTGAAGTCGGCTGTCTGATCGAGCACGATTCCAAACGATAGGCGTACCACTGTGTCACAGGATCTTTCTGCGTTTCAGACTTCGGCGACCTATCGTGCGCTCGCCAACAGTTTGCCGCTCAGTGTGCTGATCAAGTCGCTCGACGGGCAGCGGTTGTTCGCCAACGATGCCTACCTGAAATGGCGAGGGCTGTCTTGGAAGGATGTCGCCGGCAAGACCGATGCGGAACTCTTTCCACCGGAGGTTGCGCGTCGGTACACCGAAGACGATCAACGCGTCTTGCAGTCCGGCGAAGCGACGCATGCGGTCGAGCCCACCTATGCCGTCGATGGCAAGGTGAAGTGGGTGGAACGTGTGAAGTGCCCCATCCGCAGTGGTGACGGCCGGCTGCTTGGGGTGCAGGTGTTGTTTTGGGACGTGACGGCGCGGGTCGAAGCTGAACAGGCAATGAAGTTCGAGCAGTCTTTGTTGAACACGTTGCTGGGAAGTATCCCCGATTCCATTTACTTCAAAGATACGGCCAGTCGATTCATCCGTGTGAGTCGGGCGATGGCGTTGAAGTTTGGTCGGTCGAGCGCTGAAGAAGTGCACGGACGAACGGATGCCGACATCTTTTCTCGCGAGCATGCCGAACAGGCGCGACGTGATGAGTTGCAAATTATCAAAACGGGCGTGCCATTAGTCGACCGGATCGAAGAGGAAACCTGGACCGATCAAGACAGCACTTGGTGCATGACAACCAAGATGCCGCTAAAGAATGCGGACGGGGACACGATCGGAACGTTTGGGATCTCTCGCGATATCACCGATCTGAAACGCAGTGAGGCGGCGTTGAAAGAGGCGGTGCGGATGGCCGATGCGGCGAACCGGGCCAAGAGTGAGTTTCTGGCCAACATGAGCCACGAAATTCGCACGCCGATGAATGCGATCATCGGCATGGCCGACCTGCTTGCCCATACCGAGTTAAGCGAAGAGCAAAGCGAGCAAGTCGATACGATTCGGCAATCGTCCGATGCATTGTTGCGATTGCTGAACGACATTTTGGACTTTTCCAAAATCGAAGCCCGTCGCTTGGAACTGGAATCGGTACCGTTCACTTTGGTGGGCGAAATACAAGCCGCACTTTCAACCTTGCGTTTGCTCGCGTCGGAAAAAAACGTCGCTTTGAACCTCGAGGCCGAACCTGGAATCCCGACTCACTTCATTGGTGATCCCGGTCGATTGCGGCAAGTGCTGGTGAACCTGATTGGTAACGCGGTCAAATTTACCGACGACGGAAGTGTCACCGTTGTTGTCGAGCAGTTGTCGGTGACGTCCGCCAGCACAACCGATGAAGAGGATCGGTGGGAAGACACGTACATCGATCTGGATGCCGATCATGAGAGCGCCGAGTTGGGCATGGGTGGTGTGGAGCTCGATTCGTCCGAACCGTTCGGCGAGGTGCCCGCGTTTGAACGGGAAACTCAATTCGATTTGGTAGGTTCGCCCGATTCAGCCTCATCGAGCGAATCTACAACCGACGATGCCTCGCGATTAGCCAGGCCTGGTCCTGGATCGAACATGAGACTTCGGGTGAGCGTGCGTGATACGGGGATTGGAATTCCAAAAAATCAACAGGCGGCGGTGTTGGCTCCGTTCACGCAAGCGGATGCCTCGACGACCCGGCGGTTTGGCGGAACGGGCCTGGGGCTAAGTATCAGTCGGCAGTTGGTTGAATTGATGGGCGGCACGCTCAAGTTGGAAAGCGAAGTGGGCGTGGGCACGACCTTTTATTTCGATATCGATCTTCCAGTGGCGGTGCCGCCGGAAACGGCATCGACAAGCGTTGATGCTGAAGAAGATCTTGGGCACACCGATAGCGAGGTGCGGATCCCGTTGTGTGTGCTTGTGGCCGAAGACGGGATCACGAACCAACATGTGATATCCGGTTTGTTAAGGTCATTGGGACACGAGTGCTCGATCGCTAGCGATGGTCGCGAGACATTGGTGAAGTGGCGGGCCGAGTCGTTTGACGTGATCTTGATGGACATGCACATGCCGGTCATGGATGGTTTGGAAGCGACCCGCGTGATCCGGCAGGAAGAACAGGGAACCGAACAGCACATTCCAATCATCGCGTTGACAGCGGCTGCGATGGCGGAAGACGCGAAGGCTTGTCGCGATGCGGGAATGGATGACTACGTAACCAAGCCGATCCATCGCAAAAAGCTAGAACAGGTTCTCAATCGGATCGCCAGCGAGTTGGCCGAGAGCATGGATCCGTTGGATGACACGCCGCGTGATTCGACCAATGCCAGCGATGCGTCAGGCGTCTTCAACCTGTCCGACGCTCACCATGGTTGTTTGGACTTGGCGTCGGCGCGTTCGCGAATTCCCGGTGGTGCGTCCGGCGTGTTGCGGTTGGCAACAGTCTTTCGGGGCGAGTGTGAATCACTGGTTGCGGAACTTTCCAAAACCATGCCGGCGGGTGACGCCGAGCTTGCTCGCCGCCAAGCCCATACCCTTCGCGGCGCTTGTGGGTTGCTGGGGGCGAAACAACTGCAAAAGGTCGCTGCGGACATCGAAGATCTCTGCCGAGCCGGTCAGCTTCGCAATCTCCCAAAAATGGAAGAACTGTTGTCCAGGCTGAACGCCGAATCGAATCGTGTGATCACCGCCATCGACGAACTGCTCGGCGAATAGCGGTCATGCTTGTGTCGATCGAGCTAACGAAGGCTATCGGCGTTCCAGGTACGCCAGGATCAACGCGATGTCCGCTGGCGTGATCCCGCTAATCCGTTTGGCTTGGGCAAGGCTCAGTGGACGCACCCGAGTGAACTTTTCGCGGGCCTCGTTACGAAGCGTCGAGATCTGGTCATAGTCAAAAGAAACCGGGATACGTTTCTCGCTGAGCCGAACTTGCTTGTCGACTTCCATTTGTTGACGATCAATGTAGCCCGCGTACTTGATGTCCACACAACATTGTTGTGCCGATTCGCGATCAATCGAGTTCAGTTCCGGGATCGCGTCGCAAAGCGTTTCCCAGGTCACTTCGGGACGACGCAGATAGACGTCCGCCGTTGTGCCTTCGATCCGTCCTTGCTTGAGCAGTTCACGACCGCGTTCGATCTGCTTGAGCTTTTCAGCAAACCGCGTGCGGCGTTTGGAATCGATCAGCCCCAGTTCATCTGCATAGGGAGTCAATCGCCGATCGGCATTGTCCTGACGCAGCAGCAACCGGTACTCCGCACGGCTGGTAAACATTCGGTAGGGTTCATCGGTTCCGGCTGTGACCAAGTCGTCGACCAACACGCCCAGGTAAGCGTCTTGTCGCGAGGGTACCCATGGTGATTGTCCGGCAACCGATCGGGCCGCATTCAGCCCCGCGATCAAACCTTGACCGGCGGCCTCTTCGTAGCCCGTCGTGCCGTTGATTTGTCCGGCTAGGAAGAGGCCCGAGACGGACTTGGATTCCAGGTGAGGCCATAGTTGCGTGGGCGGGCAATAGTCGTATTCGACGGCATAGCCGTATCGCATGATCGACGCGTTTTCGAGACCGGGGATGAGCCGGAACATCGCGTCTTGAACATCGCGTGGCAAACTTGTTGAAATTCCATTGACGTAGATTTCTTGAGTCTGCAGTCCTTCGGGTTCCAAGAACAGTTGGTGGCTCGACTTGTCGGCGAACCGCACCACTTTGTCTTCGATGGAAGGACAATATCTTGGACCCCGCGAATCGATCTGGCCGCTATACATCGGCGCACGTGACAAGTTCGCCCGAATCAGTTCGTGAACCTTGTCGTTGGTGTGGGCAATGTGGCAAGGCAGTTGTTCGGTCCGGATCGCGTCGTTCAAGAAGCTGAAAGGTTGCGGATCTTCGTCACCGGGTTGCTCTTCGACTTTTGAAAAGTCGATCGTCCGCGCGTTCAGACGTGGAGGGGTGCCGGTTTTGAAACGCTCGACTTCAAAACCGAGTCGGTTTAGGGCGCCGCTGATTCCCGAAGTCGTCCCTTCGCCTGCGCGACCGCCAGCACTTTGGGCTTCGCCGGTGTGCATGATCGCCTTCAAGAACGTGCCGGTCGTCAAGATAACCGTCTTGGCATAGTAGGTCGCATCCCCGCGGACCCGCACACCCACGATCTGGTGTTCAGCAAATTCGGCGTGTTCGGATTCGGCTCGGTCGCTATCGGTGACCGGACGCGTGATCAGGTCTTCGACAGTTTCTTGACGCAGGTCGAGGTTGGGTTGCGATTCAATTTGCCACTTGATGTGATTTTGGTAGGCCTTTTTGTCCGCCTGGGCACGAGGGCTGTGCATGGCGGGGCCTTTGCGGCGGTTGAGCATCCGAAACTGGATGCCCGTTGCATCGATGGCTTCACCCATCAGCCCGCCCAAGGCGTCCACTTCCCGAACGATTTGACCTTTGGCAACGCCGCCGATGGCTGGGTTGCACGACATTTGGCCGACCGTGTCCAGATTTGTTGTCAGCAGGGCCGTTTTGGCTCCCAGGCGTGCCGCAGCGGCAGCGGCTTCCGTTCCGGCGTGACCGGCTCCGATGACCACGACGTCATAGTCGTAACGATTTTGCGAATGGTCGTGATTCAAAAGTTGAAGTCCACGATGGAGGAAAGCCGATAACCGTTATAAGGCGTTTTTTCAGCATTCGGGCTGGATTGTTAATCCGGCGGTTCGCCGGCCAACCTCTGATTTTGACCAAACCATGCGATTTGACCAGGACCGAAGTGCCATTGTTTCGAATCGGGCTCAAAAAGGCAGCAACGGAATGAACCGAGGCACAGGATTTGGGCAACGATTGCGGGCTCGGCGGCGGTTATTGGGCTTCGCGCTGTTGGCGACGATGCCAGGTTGGGTGGCGACGAATGTCGCGTCGGGCGAGAATCTGGCTGATGTGGTTTTGGGGTCAGGTTCCTTCCAGATCCCTTTCAATATTGCCAGCGGCGGTTCCGCCCCACGGGAAGTCCAGCTTTTCATGGCGGGATCGAGCACTGCGTCCCAAGTCGGTTTGCGATCGAGCGGTTTTCCCACCGGTCAAGCCGTTATGGGGCAAACGGCGACTGGCCAGGCTTCCGCTGCGCAGACGCCAACCGGCCAATGGCAGTTGCTAGATCGACAATCCCCCAGCGTGGGTCAGTTCCAAGTTTCGGAGTCTCCCGAGGGGACCTACTGGTTTGCTACTCGCACAATCGACGCCAACGGCCGGCCTCACCCACCCGGTCCGATCGAGCCGGAATTAAAGGTGACCATTGATACGAGCCAACCGATTATCCACTTGGCTGCCGAAGCGGATGCCAATGGGAAGGTGCTGGCCGAGTTCACGGTGGAAGATGCCACCGGCGCCGACCAAATGACGATTCACTATGTCACCGATACCACTCCCCAGTGGCAAACGGCCACCATTGATCGCACTGCCAACGGTGGCCGTTTCGCGTTCGTTCCAACCGACAACTGGCAACAACTTTCGTTGCGGCTGCGCGTACTGGATCGGGCTGGCAACGAAACGATTGTCAAAAAACGAGTTCAAAAGCCACGCGTCGCGACTTCGCACCCAACCCGGTTCGCCTCGTCGCCAACGCCGTCCCACGTCGCACCTTTTTCAACGGCACCCAGCGCGGCCGATGGAGTGGTTGTGGATGGAGCCGTCGACCGGATCGCCCGACTTGATCAAGGTTCGCAGTTAGACCGGGCTATAGCGACGGACCAGGGGGTAAAGTTAGGAACGGTCGCCCCGCTAAACCAGGTTGCGATGGCGAATCCCGACCTCGGTAAGACGACGAACGAAGTGGCCGGCGGTGGCGATCTCGACGGATCGTTTCCGACCGAGTCGTCTGCGGACGAGTTCCAGAAACCCAACACAACCCTGGCCGCTGGTCCGCTTGGCCCTGGCATGCATGCGAACATGCATCCTGGTGGGCATTCTGGTTACAGCAGCCCGTTCCAATTTGGTCGCACATCTCCAACGGTAACGAACCAACGATTCGCGGCTGATGCCGGGGTCCTGCCACCACCGGCCACGCCAGAACAATTGAGCCAGGATTTTGGTGGCGGCTTGGGGCAAGGGATGCCCGCGATCGAGATGTTGCCCACGGCGGTGCCCGATGCAACGCAATCACGGCAGCCGAGGGCCAATTCTGCAAACGAATCCAAGCCCGCCGCGACGCAGCCCCGAACGCCAGCCGAAGCGATGCGACCGCTGGATAATTCGTTCAGCCCCGTCCCTGGAAGCAGCAGTCGCTCGGGGATGGACAGGGCCGGAATGGATCGAGGAACAACCGAGCGATCGGGAAGTTCGTCGTCACAGCTCAACGCGCCGCCACTCAACACAGCGCCGCTGAACGCTCCGCAAACGAACGTTCCCAATCTGAATACGTCCAATCGGAATGGTTCCGCGGGCAGCACCGGACCTGCGCCCGAAACTCCCTTCCACACCGAAAATATTCCGGCCCCATCGCCGCAAGCCGAGCCACCCACATCGCTGAATCGACCGGCGATCGAAGACGCACGGTTGGATCAAAACGATTCACCGGATTCGGCAAGCGTGAACTCGCAGTGGTCGGCGATCGATTCGTCTCGCCCACCCGCGAAGCTGTCCCAATCGCCGGCGCAACAAGGCGGTACACTTTCAGCGGAAATGCCGCGTCGCAGTAGCGGGGCTTCGCCTTCCCAGCGACATTCGGCCAAACGGTTGAGCTTGGAAGAACTGTCCAAGCGGTCTGTTGTCCGGCATAGCGATAGTCGTCAATTTAGCCTGGATTTCGAGATCGAAGCAATTGGCGGTCGCGGTGTCGACGCGATCGAACTGTACGGCACCACCGACGGCGGCCTGACATGGAAACTTTGGGGAGAGGATCCCGATAAGGCCAGCCCGTTCGATATCGAGACCAATGGCGAGGGAATCTTTGGGTTCAACATCGTCGTCGTCGCGGCCAACGGATTAGCGAGCCCACGACCGTTGTCAGGAGACGTTCCTGATATCGTGGTGGTCGTTGACGAAAGCAAGCCAGAGGTGACGTTAACGGGGGCCCGCTACGGCGAAGGCGATCGTGCTGGTTCGCTGGTGATTCAGTATCGGTGTGAGGATCAATACTTGATGGCTCGCCCGATCGCACTCGCCTTCAGTGATTCTCCGGAAGGTCCCTGGACCACCATCGCGGCTGGTTTGCGGAACCTGGGCGACTACGTCTGGCCCGCCGATCCGCAGTTGCCACGTCAGATTTATTTGCGGATCGATGCCACCGACCAGGCTGGAAACGTCGGCGGCTATGTGTTGGATGAACCGATTGACACTCGCGGCTTGGCCCCGAGAGCTCGAATTCGGGCGTTTCGTTCCATCCCGACCCGATAATTGCCCTGGTCATTGCGGTTGGGAAATCTGCTCCCCGAACAGGGCATTTGTAATCATTTTGCCGACAGGGGAGAGTTTTCACGGACTCAACGTGTAATCGGGGCGCAAAATTCCTTCGGAAATGGTAAATCCAGCGCCTCTCCCAGCAGCATTTTGAGCCTCAAAATGCAACAATCCTCGTTCGTTTCATGGTACCCATGGCCTTGCGGTACCCTCAACCTCCCGGATCGACCCGAAGTCGAACCTGGAGGGCTTCATAGGAAAGGGCATCATGCTGAAGATGGAATCCAAGCCAGAGGGCAGTGCCCCTCAGCCGCACGAAAGTCGTTTCTACCACAATCTTGTTCCAGCGTATCAAGCGTTGTGGCCAGCGGTCGCGCGGCGGCGGATCCAGTCGAATCTATCGGCGTTGGAAGTCAACGCAGGTGCCAAGGTCCTCGAGGTTGGTGTCGGTACCGGTATGTCACTGGACGCCTATCCATCGCATTCAGAAGTCCTGGGCGTGGACCTTTCCGAAGCCATGTTGGCCGAAGCGGAAACGTTGATTGAAAAGAACAATTGGTCGCACATCAAAGTTCGTCCGATGAACGCGGAGAAGCTGGAATTCGACGATTCCGTGTTTGACTTGGTGACGTCGTTTCACACCATCAGCGTCGTTTCGCGGCCCGATGAGATGATGCGTGAAATGGTTCGCGTTTGTAAGCCGGGTGGGCGGATCTTGGTGATCAATCACTTCCGCAGCGAAAATCCATTGATTGCCAAAGTGGTTGATTCCGCTGGCGGACTGACGCGTCGCCTTGGATGGCGAACCGATTTGGAAATGAATCAACTGCTCAACGAACTGCCGATTGAAATCGAGAGCTGCCACAAAGACAATCCGCTCTCGCTATTCCGAGTCTTGGTTGCCAAACGCATCTAACCCATCCCTTGCACCGGCAAACTGAATATCGGACGCGGCAAAGAGTCCCTTTTGCTCTCGCTAAGCCCGGACTCTCGTTTCGTCGTCCATAGCGGCAGATCGGGTTTCGACGTGTTCCCTCTATCGAAGCGGCATCATCCCGAAATGCGTCGACGCTAGCTAGGATTGATCGCCGTTGGCAATTCATCGCGGTCGCGGCGCGGTGCCGAAAACATCGGACGGGCGAGCCGGTAGCCGGCGGTGGCGATGTTCATACGTAACCGCGAATACACCTTGCGGTACCGACGCACATTGACGCGTTGGCCGCCAAAGCGGGACTTAAAGACGCCGGGTGAATAAGTTTCACCTTCCCAGCCCGCGCCGGCGAAATCGTAGACCGAAGCGTCTTGATCGATAGCCCATTGGATCGCATCCCAGACCAAGGATGCCTGCGCCGTGATCCCTTGGATTCGCTTTGTCCCAGCGTGCCACCAATAGACACGGCCTTTGAAAATCAAGTGCAAGGACGATGCGATCGGCTTCCCGTTCACTTCCGCAATCGTCAATCGATAACGCGAACGGGGCAGGTGCTGGAACACGTGTTCGAAGTGTTCGCGTTCAACCAGCGGAATCTTAGACCGTGTAAAACTTTCGGTCAGATGTTCGTATAGGTTCGAAAGGTCGGACGAAGGGTCGCCTTCGCGGACGGTTAGACCACGCCGTTGGTTGGCTCGAATGTTGTTACGTCGCTGGTGGGACATGCCGCGGAAGATGTCATCCGGCGTTCGACGCAGGTCCAGTTCGTAGTTGACGTAGTCGTGCGGTTCGTAGCCTAGATCCAGGTACAGCGGATTGGTGTCGTTGGTCGGCGAACAGGGGCGGATTTCCGAGAACACAACCTGGTTGCTGACTTGATCGTCGTGGTGCCTTAGCAGTGCTTTGACCGCTCGCTTCCCCACCGGGCCGTCGATTCCGAGCGGTCCGGCGAAGAAGACGGACCGAGATGAAAGTCGGTTGGGCAGTGCACCGACCGTGCAAACTTGCGTTGCGACCAACAGCCCTGCCACGGTGCCGTCAGGTAGGCAGGCTGCGATGGCGAGAGGCTTGAATTGAGGCGTTTGGGCAAACGCTCGAATCATCTCGCTGGTGTGGAAAATACTTCCGCACGAGTGTGACTGCACGAACTCATCCCAGCCCGGAGTTTCCTCCAAGGGGCGGATGCAAAACGAGCTTGTACCGATCGAACTCATCGGTGAAAGCCAGAAGTGGGGCGGTTCAGCATTGTGCGGGTGCGGGCTCCGGGGCGTGTTGGAGCCAGAAAAGGGATCATTTGGCTAGCTTGAAAATCGATTCCAAACGCTGGCAATCGACGTTTCGGTGCCGCCAGGTGCCCCCAAGTATAGTCACCCCCCCCTGATTGATGAAGCAAAAGAGCATTTTGATCGGCGGATTAACGGTCGACTTGGCCATTTTGTTCTGCAAACGCTGGAATCTAGTGATCAAACTAGCATTTCAGTTTTTTGGGTCGGTTTCGGCTCAGCCGTCCACTCGCCCTGATTTTCGCGAGAAACCACGTTCGATGGTTTTCCATTCCATAGCGTTCCTGGTGTTTTTCGCCTGCGTGTTTTCAGCCTATTGGCTGTTGTCGGGGAAAGCTCGACTCGCGTTGTGCCTAGCCGCCAGTTTGTTTTTCTATGGTTGGTGGGACTACCGCTTTCTGGCACTCATCCTGTTTTCAGTGCTGGTCGATTACCTGATCGGGCTTCGTCTTGGGGACACCACTGACCGACGTGTTCGCCGAACACTGCTGGTGGTCAGTCTCGTCGCCAACCTCGGCCTGCTCGCGACGTTCAAGTACTTCCACTTTTTCAGTGAGAGTTTGGTAGCGGCTTGCCGGACGATTGGATGGCAACTCGATTGGCCCACCCTGAACATCGTGCTGCCAATCGGAATCTCGTTTTATACCTTCCAAACGCTTAGCTACACGATCGACGTGTACCGCCGGGAGATCACTCCAGAGCGGAGCCTCTTGAAGTTCGCAACCTACGTGACCTTCTTTCCACAGTTGGTTGCCGGTCCGATCGTTCGTGCCCGCGAGTTCTTACCGCAACTGCATTCAGATCGGCAATGGTCCTTCGCCAATCTAGAGGCCGGGTTCGGGTTGGTGTTGCTAGGCTTTTTCAAAAAGCTCGTGATCGCTGACAACATCGGGATGTTGGTGGATCACCTTTTTGAATCGCCCCAGTTGTATACCGCGGTCAATACGCTTGTGGTAATCGTGTTGTATGCGTTCCAAATCTATGGCGACTTTTCGGGGTATTCGGACATCGCGATTGGACTCGCCTTGATGATGGGATTCGTGTTCCCGGTCAACTTTCGGTTTCCTTACTTCGCCGATTCGTTCAGTGACTTTTGGTCACGTTGGCACATCACGTTGTCGCAATGGTTACGAGATTATCTTTACATCCCCTTGGGCGGCAGTCGTGGGTCTCGCTTGGCAACGACACGCAACCTGATGACCACTATGATTTTGGGCGGCCTATGGCATGGAGCTAATTGGACGTTCTTGGCTTGGGGCGCACTGCATGGTTTGCTTCTGGTCGTGCAGCACAGTTTGCCGGGGCGTCGAGGAACTCGCTCGTCCGAACTGGAATTGTCAACGGATAAGAAATCCGTCAGCGACACCATTGTCGAACCCTCGTGGAATTTGGCAACGGCGGTTCGAAAAGTCGGTCAGGTAGCATTCGTGTTCACGTCCGTTTGCCTGTTATGGGTGCTCTTCCGCGGGCAAACCTTTGAGCAATCGTTTTGGGTCCTTCGCCAGTTGCCAGCGATGGACGGTTTCCACCCGTCTTCACTGCGAGATCGAATTCCACTGCTTCAAGCTAGCTTGCTGGTGATGTTCTTTATTGTTGGAGAGTGGTTGTTCTTTATGAAAGCATGGCAGTACGTCGAGCGTCGATTCCGCTCGGTTCGTTTGATTGGCTATGCCGGTTTGCTTTGGATGATCGCGTTATTCGGTTCCTTTAGCAGCAACGCTTTTATTTACTTCCAGTTCTAGTCGCAATGTTGAAGTCAGACTCCATTCGAAACTGGCGAAACGCCATTGCTCTACTCGCTCTCTTTCTTGTGGGAGATCGAGTGGGTGCGTACGTGCTGGATCGTGTTTTTCAATCAACTCAGTTCCGTTTTTCGCAAGTCTATTCTGGCCAGTTGCCAGCGGATCTGGTGTTTGTCGGCAACTCGCGAGGCGTTCACATGTTTCACCGTCCCCCTCTTGAGAAAGTTTCGGGGCAACGGGTTGCAAACATCAGTTTTAATGGCATGCCAGCGGAGATGATGCCGGTCATCTGGAGCGACTACCTTGACCACCACGATGTCCCGAAGAAGGTTTTTGTAGAGGTGTCCTGCGTCGGGCGTGATAACGAGCCTGGATCGTTGGAACGATTCTCGGTTTTGATGGCCCACTCACCTGGGATTTGTGACCTGTTGAAGAGAACTCGAAACAAAGAATATTGGTGGTGCCAACTTAGCCATCTGTATCGGTTCAATAGTGAACTCAACTGGCGAAGTCTGTTCTTTCTTCAGAATTCAGACCAGGACTGGATCATGGAGGGGCAGGTCGGCGACGATTGGCAGGACCATCTGTCGGCGGCGCAGTCGTTTCAGGAATCGGAAGGTGATGTCAAAGCAATCTTAAGTTTGATAGAGATTGCCGACCGTTCGGGTGTGGAAGTGGAATTGATCCTCGCACCGTACCTTCCGGCCTATCAAGAACACATGCCCGACCACGATGCCTGGTTAAACGGGTTGGAATCTGAACTCGGTCGAAAGGTCCATGACTATTCATCCGCTCTGTCGAATCCTTCCCATTTCGCCGACCCGATCCACTTGAATCCAGACGGCGCTGAGGCCTTCGCCAACTTCTTACACGATCAGGGCGACCTCACCCCCACACCGACTTCTCGCTGAACGTTGCTCGCTTAGAGGATTTAGCTCGTGTATGGGAATGTGCGGTCGTTGACGTTGCGTAAGTGCCGAAATCCATGCCACGCGGAGTTCGATGCCCATCGGAAGTAAAAGCGGAAGTCGTGTGCGGCTAGAAGATGAACGTGGAACGGATCGCGTCTCGCACGCGTGCCCCCAAAGTCTCGCGATCGACATGAATTCGGACGGGGTTGACCAACCTGGATGGCAGTACGACCGGAGAGTTGATCGTGATTGTTACCTCAAAGTGCGGATCTTGTGGCGTTTGTTTTTCTCCGGAAGAAGCGTTCAATCGCACCCATCCTGAATTGGCCACTTCCGGTGGCAGAGCGTCGACAGGATCGTCCGAAATGGATTGCACTTTACCTTGAATCGAGCCAGCAGGCAGACCTGGGTATGCCAGCGTGATTGGTTGGCCGGTCGTCACCGATTCGATCCATTGCCCTGGCACATACGCCGAGATGACTCTTTCGTGAGTGTCACCAATCGTTGCGATTAAGGTGCCGGGCGTAACAACGGCATCCGAATTGGCCGGTTCAAGTGGCGAGCCCGTTAGGCCGATTCGGCCCGTGCGATGTGCTTGTCGCGAAACCGCGGTGGGCGGGGCGACGAAGAGTGATTCGTTGGGTTGCCATTCGGTAGATAGGTTATCGATGCGACGATTCGCGGTCGCCAATTGCCCCAGCGAGATTTGAAGTCGCTGACGCCAAACCGCGACGTTTGACATCACTTCCGGATTGTGCAAACGCGCTACTTCGCTCGCCTTGAGCGCCGCTCGGGTTTCGTCGACTTGTCCCTGTGCTGCCAATTTACGCAGTTCAAGTCGCCAATCACGGATGCTTATCGCGTTATCCCGATGCTGCACCGTCCCCGTGGATTGGGCAAAGACCAAACGTTCGGATGCTGGACGCACGAGCCCAATGCAGCGAAAAGACTGAGGCAACGGTACGAACAAAACGAATGTCAATGCGACCGCAATCAATCCCGTCCAGACTAGTGCATTGCCGCGTCGGGCGTTTTGCGAGGAAGTTGCGTTTATGCGGCGTTGATCTGGAGCGTTGGGCTGGTTCGTTGCGTTAGGCTGTGTTGGCACGAACCACCGTCGCAACAAAAGACCGCCGAAGAGCCCGCCAATCGGAATTGCCGCTCCCCATCCAATGGTCTGGGATGCGAGTTCGCACACCAGCCACACGATCGCTCCCCAAACGAAAACGCGATAGAGCGTGCTGGCGATGGCGTAGCCGACCAAGAAGGTTCGGCTCGATCTTAAGTCGCTGGGGTGTCCAGCGTCTGATTCATCGTTGCTAAATAGCTGGCGAAGTGCGGATTGTGATTCGGCGGCAAGGTTGGGGATTCCGACCCAGTCTGAAAGCATGAAATAGCCGTCGTATCGCATCAACGGGTTCGCATTGAATGCCAGCGTGCTGACGGAGGCAACGACCACAATCATCGCCGCGATGTCATGAATCGCGCCGTCTCGAGTGACCGACCAGATCAGTACGGCCGCCGCAGCGATCAACAGTTCGCCGATCATTCCGGCTGCTGAAACCAAGATGCGTTGTCGTCGTTGTGGCATCAACCAAGTGTCACTGACATCGCAATACAAACACGGAATGCCTAGCAAAAAGAGCACCCCCATTTCTCGACACTTGCCGCCACCGGCGTGACAGGCGATCCCATGGGCAAGTTCATGGCAAACCTTGACTACACCAATCGCAACCATCAACGCGAACCACGATGGCGTAGTAAAAGCCAGCATGGAGGAAGTCGCCAAACTAACGTCGTGGATGAATCGCTCCAAATTCATCAAGACAATCAACAAAGCGGTTAGCGTGCCGAACAAAGATATCCAAAACAGTCGCTGTTGCCCGAGGACGTTAATCCACTTTAAGCATCGATCTAGAAAATTTGCCGGGTCGATTTCGGAGGCTCGGATGGCGAGCGGATTGGACCACCACGGCGGTTTTCGTTTCACGAACCCGGGCGGTGGTGTGGGAACATGGGTAGGCAAGTCCAGACGTATTTCTTCGAACTCGTCTTGTTCGAAAAAATAGAACTGATCGCTGACCGGTTCCTTGACCACCCAAACCGTTCGGTCGGCCAGCGCGATCTCGCTTGTGACCAATGCATCCATCGTTAGCATCAACGTGAACCTAATGTCACGGACGCTCGGCATCCTGGTTGAACTAGACCATCGGAATTGTCGAATTCGATCCAGAACCGGACCTCGCCCGTCACTGGATCCACTTGAGGGCTAACGAATCGTCGCAGTGCGGTTCGAGCCAACGTTGGACTAGTGGCAACCTTGCCGCCGGATTGACCGGGGCGGTTCGAATCGATGATTTGAATGGAGACGTTGTTCCCCGCCATTAAGCTGGTCGCCGATTCAAACTTGGCGTAGCCTTCCACCCGCAGTCGAATTAGGCCGATGACGCGGGCCAGTTCGTCCCCAGGACGTACCCACTGACCAGGTCGGACCCGCAACGATGCCACCGTGCCAGCGATGGGAGATCGGATTTGTCGTTCGTCTAGATCCACCTCGGCGAATTTCAGTTGCAATCGCTTCAGTTCAATTTCCAGTTTCTCGATTTCTTTGGCTGACTTCGCCTTTTCAATTTCGATGCTCGCCGAACGCAACTGATTGGTCAAAGTTGCTCTTGTCGATGCATCGAGTTTGACGTTTAAGTCGGCCATCGATTGCTGGAATTTGGCCTCGCGGGTTTCCAATAGGCTGCGTTCGTAATCCAAACGCAATGCTTCGATTTCGGATTGTGATACGGCGTCTGCGAATTTTTGTTGTGCGGTTTGGGCTCGTGTCCATTCGTTCTTAGCAACCGCCTCTGCCTTTTGTGCCGCCAACACTTTCAATTCGTTGTCCGCTTGGCTTTGATGCTGATCCATACGAACAGCATGCTCATCCAACCGGCTCTTTTGCGTATCCGCGGCCGCGAGGGCTGTGTCCAACGCGTGTGACTGGTCGCTAAGTGTTTCGGCTATCTCGACATCTCGGCGAGCGAGTTGCAAATTGATTTGCTGTTTGCGATCGTCCAGTTGGACGACCAAATCTTTCGCTGAGAGGACTTGTCCTTCTTGGATTGCCACGTTCGCCACGCGACCGTCGACAACCGAAACGATCACGGCTTCATCAACCAACGCGACGACCAAGCCATCAATGGTTTCCGCATTCAAACGGCACGCGACCATGCAAAACAACAAGGCGATTAGTGCAAAACGTCTCACCAGCCCATACTCCGAATGCGTTCAATCAATGGACGAAACAAGACAAAACCAAGAGGTCGTTTACCAAGCTCCACATGGCCAATCACCGCGGCGCCAACCCGAGTGATACTCTCGTCGATATCATCCAGACGGACCGTGACTTCGATCACGCTTTCGTGATGTTTGTCGATGAAGACGGAATCTGCGATGCGAACGACGTGTCCGGTGAGTTCGACTTCGGGAGCAGATCGTAAACGCAGAGAGACGGACGCCGATGACGACGCGGGTTCATCGTTGGCTTTGGCTTGCGCGGTGGCCAGATAAGCGAACTGATCGCTCGGTAAATCCAAGTACGATAGAAAGCCACCACTTGGTTGAATCACGCTCATCAAAGCTTGGCTTTGCATGACCGTCTTCCCCGCCCAGTCCGCTTGGGCGTCCCGCATCACAATTTGGCCATCGATTGCGGCTTTCATGGTGAGCGAGGCGTAGATTTGATCGATCAGTTCCACTTGCCGTTGCAGCGATCGCACCCGTGCTTGCAAGACGGCTGTATGCGTGCTGGCGATTGACGACGACCCCGTGTTTTGCGGCCGAGTTTGGTCGACTCTCGCGGAAGCCAGTTCGGTTTCAGCGGTTAGAAGTTCGCCGTGTAGGCGATCGTGCTGAAGCTCGATTTCGGGTTGATCAATGATCGCAAGCACATCGCCCTGCTGAACGGTTTGCCCGTCGTGGACTTCAAGCGTTGTGAGCGTGCCAGCGGCCGGGGCAAACACTTCGCGAGCGATTGCCGGGGCGATGACCCCTTCGACAGGTAACCGAAACGGAACCGGGATGAATGCTGCCAGTGTGCATACTGCGGCGATCACCGCGGCAGGAAGAATTAGACGGCTTTTCGTCTTTGGCTGAACAACAACCGGAGCGGAAGTCGCGAGCCGATACCGCTCCTTCAAAAACGCGACGCCACAGCAGTCCAGCACGGAATCGAAAAATGTGTGTTGCCAATTTTCAGCATCGGTAGCTGATTCTTGAACGACGGTTAACTTCAGCGATTCTTGTTCGCCGAGTGTGTAGGTTCCGGTCCAACGTTCGGTCCCGCTTGTCCCCATCGAGCTCGGCTCGCCGTTGGCAAGCAAGCACGTCCTTCGATCTTCGATGATCCAGTCGAGCGTAGTCGACGCGGGGGTGATGGCCTGGATCGCTTCGGCCGACTTGTTGAAGACATCCGCTGCCCTGAATCGCTTGCCATCCACACGGGCGACCAGCTCATCGAGCTGCTCGATACGCTCAGTGGCGACTTGGCGACGGTCGAGCATCCGGGACGGATCCAAGGTGAAAGGGAAGTAGTCATTTCTGTGCGAGCTAACGCGAAAGCCCAAACTCGCACATAGAACAGCCTAATCGTTGGCGCCGCGCACATCATCACGCAAATTGCATAGCGGCCCACCGATTATGCCCGATAAGGTGACTATTCTTCCACCTCAATAAAATCAATGTTCAGCAGTCCCAGCGCCTTCAGGTAAATCATATAGAGAACCGGCACCAAAAGCAGAACCAACACCGTCGACACCATCAAGCCGAACGCCAAGCTCGTCGCCATTGGAATCAGCAATTGGGCCTGGAATGAGGTTTCGGTCAGCAGAGGCATTAGGCCAGCGATCGTGGTCATACTGGTCAGCATGATTGGACGAAAGCGACGACGGCCGGATTCCAAAATGGCTTCCACCGGCTCAACGCCAGCACGAACACGAGAATTGATGAAGTCGATCAACACGATCGAGTCATTCACAACGACCCCCGCCAACGCGACTAAGCCAAACATGCTGAATAGCGTCAAAGGAAGCCCCAACAATCCGTGGCCCCACACGGCCCCGATCATTCCAAAGGGAACGATGAACAAGATCAGGAGCGGTTGTGCGTACGATCGGAACTGCAAAACCAGCAAGACAAACATGCACAAGATTGCGACGGCAAAGCCCACCATCAAGCTACCCACCGATTCGCGACTCTGTTCTTGTTGGCCTTCCCAACGCAAAGACACGTGTGGGTACTGGGCCAGGAATTCCGGCAAGTAATCGCGTTTGAGTTGGCTGATGATCAAATCAGCATTGGCGGTCGTTTCATCTAGGTCGGCCGAAATCGTAATGCTGCGTTGTTGATCGACGCGGTTAATTTCAGAAAAACCACGTTGCAGATCGATTTCCGCGAGTTCGCCGATCGGCCGTGACATTCCGTCTCGACCGCTCACCTTGATTTCGCGGAAGTTGACCAGCGACGCCCGTTCTTCCTCGGGGTAACGCACCATCAACTTCACTTCGTGGCGACCACGCTGAAGCCGCATGACTTCCGCGCCGTAATAAGTGTTACGGACGGTTTGGCCAAGATCCGTTGGCGTCACGCCGGTGGCGAGTGCTCGATCTTTGACGCGAAATTGAAACTCCCACTTGCCGGGCGTGTTGTCGTCGGAAATGTCGAAGACGCCGGCGAACTTTTCGACGCGAGCCTTCATCGCCTCCGTCGCTTCGAGCAGTTCGTCGATGTGCTCACCGGCGGCGAGTAATTTGAATTCAATCGGTTGACCGGCCGGACCAACACCGACGCTGCCATAGGTGACCTTTTCGACGCCAGGAATTTCACCGGTGGCCTTACGCCAACGACTTAGCAAATCGTCGCTATGGACGTTTCGGATTTCGGTGTCGTGGAGTTCTACGAATACTTGTCCAGCGTTGCTGCCGGTGTTGTTTTGCCCACCCATCGGGCCTTGAGTGTTCGCGATCGCGCCGACCTCGCGGAATGCCAACCGAACTGGGCCGACGTAACCACCCTGCGGAAGTGGGTAGATTTGTTCGATGGATCGTTTCTCTTTCGCGGCACGTTCAGCGGCAATCTCTGCACTGACTTTGGCGAGTGCCTTTTCCATCCGTCGCGTTGCCGCGTCGGTCGCTTTGGATGGCGTTCCGTTGGGGAAAACGACGGTTGCTTGCAGGTAGTTGTTATCTGATTTGGGGAACAAAATGGTCTTCACCAAACCGCCGCGAACCAAACCAAAGGTTCCAATCAACATTCCAATGGCTACGGCAATCGGTAAGACCGGGTTGCGCAGTCCAAAATGCAATGACGGCACATAAATGTGTTCGGCAAACCATTCCATCGCGTCACTAGCGTGTCCGTTAATCCAAAGCAGCAACAGCATGAACGGACGCAACGGGTACATCAGCATGGATGCCAAGCGAAAGAATCCGGCATGCGAGTGCGCGAGGTGACACGGCAGGACAAAAGTGCTTTCCCACAGCGAGATGATCAGCATCGCGATCACCGCGAACGGGATCACCGCCATGAATTTGCCCATCACACCGGACACGAAGAACATGGGTGAAAACGCGATGACGGTTGTGGCGATCGACGCTGCCACGCTGGGCAGCACTTCGGTTGCGCCGTCGACCGCAGCGTCCATCAACGTTTTGCCCATTTGCCGGTGAGCATAGATGTTTTCACCGATCACGATCGCGTCATCGACGACGATTCCCAGTGCGATCAAGAACGAAAACAACGACAGCATATTGAGTGTCTGGTCACCGTAGGCCAAGAACGCGCCGGCACCGAGAATCGAGATGGGAATTCCCATCGCGACCCAAAACGCGAGTCGAACTTCCAGGAAGAAAGCCAGCACCAAAAACACCAGCCCTAGCCCTTGAGCACCGTTGCGAAGCAGCAATGCCATTCGGTCACGAACGTCGGTACTGGTGTCGCCCCAGATAACAAAGCGGTAACCGTCCGGAAGCGTAGCTTGGTCCACGTAAGCCCGGACGTCGTCAACCAACGCCAAAAGATCTTCGCTTTTGGTGCGTTGCACGTTGACGATGACGGATGGCTCGCCGTTGATCTCACCAACCGATGTGATGTCTTCAAATTCGTCCCGTACGACACCCAGGTCGCCGACCGTTAGAACCACGCCACCGCTTTCGGTGACCAACGGAATCTTTTCGATTTCAGGTCCAATGCGACCTTTGTTCTTGGCCCGCAAGAGAATCTCTTGCCCGCGTGATTTCAATTGTCCACCGGGCAATTCAATGTTGTGGCTGCGAATACTGGCAGCCACCTGGTCCAGCGTCATGCCGTAAGAACGCAAGGTCGCTTCGGGGATCTCCACATCAATTTGATACGGGCGTGTTCCCATCAATTCGGCGACCGAAACGCTAGGCAGAAGCAGCATTTCGGAACGTACACGTTCGGCGACTTCTCGCAGAGCTAGCTCACCGGTTCGAGTGCGATCGTCCGGGCCGATGATGCCCACGCGAATCGCCGTTTCGCGAAAGGTGATCTGTTCCACCTGGGGATCTTCAGCGAGATCCGGAAAGCTGGGAATGCGGTCGACTTCCCGGTCGATTTCGGACATTACTTTTTGCACATCGTCAATGTCGCTGCGCAGTTCGGCGAGGACATATCCGGTGCCTTCCATCGCAATGGAGGTGACCTTCTTGATGCCGTCGATGGAGCGGATTGCTTCTTCGATTTTTTGACAGATCGCCTCTTCGGCGTCCTGTGGCGTCGCACCCGGGTAGGGCACCGAGATCATCACGACTTCAAGTTCGAATTCGGGAAAGACTTCACGCCGCATCGATGCGAATGAGCCGACGCCCACCAGCATCAAAGCTAGCATTAAGACGTTCATTCCGGGCGCGTTGTGAATCGCCCATGAGATTGCTTGTTTCATCGGTCACTCCGTATCGCGACTGATGTCGGTGCGGCATCCGTTGCCCCGGTTTCGGATGCTGTTTCATCGGTTGCCTTCGCGGCCGCTTCTTTCTTGTCCGGATTCACCACTTCGGCGGACGCTCGGACGGGAACAACGCTATTGGAGAGGCTGCCTAATGGCGAGACGATGACGTAGGAACCGTCACCCAAAGTGGCATTGGCCATTTTGGGAACTTCGCAAATCCAGTTTTGTGAATCTCCATCGGAACTGCCTAATGGACCAACGTAGCGATCGACTGGGCGAATCCCTTCCACGACGTGCAGGTTGCCGGGAACCCACGCCGAGGGATTGAACCCCGCTTCGGCCAAAGCTTCTTTAGATGCTTCTTCCAGTTTGGCTAGTTCTTCGGCAGTCGGTTTTGCTTCGGTTGGCTTGGCAGCGGTCTTGTCCTTCTTGCCATCCGAGTCGCCGGTGCCCTTTGTATCTTCAGGACTGGTCGGGTCGCTTTCCGACGCAGCAGTTTCTGACTTCACGATTGCGTTTCGTGACTTATCCAGTACCGATGTGTCGGGAATGAATTGCCAAATTCGGTTGCCAGGCTTCAGTGCTTCGCCAGGTAAGACAACCAAGTCAACCGAGGGATCCAATTCCAAACGAAGGCTCACGAACATACCACGTACCAAGGTCGTTGGACCGGCCACACGCAATACATCGGTGGAAGATTCGCTGTCGGGATTGACCGGTTTGCCGTTACGAAGCACGGTGAATTTTTGCGGATCGTCGACCAGGATACGGACTGGGACGGTACGGGTTTGTTCGTCCAAACCGATCCCGTCGTAGCCGATCAGTTCCCCTTGCCATTGATAGGCTAAGTCATCACGACCGGATAACAGGTACTGCACCTTGACCGGTGTGGCGGGCAGGTTGTAGCCGCGAACTGGGTTGCCGTTGGCTTCTGTCAGTAGGTCTAATTCGTTTCGTTTTTGGTTCAGCACCCAATACAGTTGGTCAGTACGAAGACTGGCCGCGACCTCCACCTTGGACGTGTCTTCCATTGTCACCACAGGACTGCCACGGGCGACGAATGTGTTCAGTTCCGCCTGTTCGCTAACGATGACGCCATCCATCGGGGCAACGATCTGGGTGCGTTCCAGGTTGTTTTGGGCCGCTTCCAATTGCATCTTGGCAAGTTGCTCGGCGGATTGCAGTCGGATGCGTCGTTTCTTCGCAAGCTCGAGTTGATTTTGCAATGTTAGCAAAGCTTGTTCGGCCTGCAGCAACGCGCGGCGGGCTTGATCGATCTCGCCTTTGCTAGCGAATTGGCTTGGTAGGGTTTCTTGACGTTTCAGTTCACGCCGTTGCAATTCAATGTCGGCCCGAGCCAGTTCCATCGAACGGTCCGTGTTGGCCATTTCTTGGTCGACTTCGCCCAAGGCCTCGTACTCTTGTTGTTGCAAACGCTGCAGACGTTTTACTTCCAGTTCGTAATCGGTGGTGTCGATCACCATCAGTACATCGCCTTGATTGACGTACTTGCCAGCTTCGCAGAGCGGTGATTTCTCGATGATTTGGCCTGCGACTTCGGTTGCCAACACGATTTCTCGAAACGGGACAACGGTCCCATCAGTCGTCAATTCGAGTTTCTGGCCGGTGCTAGCAAGCGACTGAACCGGAACAACGTCGACGGCGGGCAAGGCGAACAATCGCCCGCCGGTCGTGTCGTCGATTGGCGGACGGGCAGGTGACTCCACGCTGCCGAGCACGTAGACGATTGCGCCAGCGGCTGCCAACAGAGCTAACGGGCAAACGATGTTGAACAGCAACCACGACGACCAACTACTGCTTAGTTTCGCGCGGGTTTGCGATGCCGTTGTCGTCACCGATGGACCGTTGGCCGTCACCGGAGTGACGCCGTCGTTCGCCGGCGCAGTGGGAGCTTGATAGGGATCGCTTGCTCCTTTGGATGCCGGACTTTCTTGGGTAGATTCAATGCTCATGTTAGCGGCATTCTTTTGAAGACTCTGTTTGGATCGCTTCGAGATTTCGGCGATGTTCAATGACGGTTCCTCGTCCACAAACGGCGAGCGTCGTCGCCGTGATGTGTCGGCATAATGACGCCAGGTCGTAATGACGCGAGCGGATGGATGGTGCGATGAGTCGTTCGATCACAGGCTGGCCGATTCGGTAGTGCAAGCACTGGCCGATCACGCCGAGGGTAACCTGTTCGACGAGCGATTCGTTGAGCCAGTCGGAATCGGTGGCTCCGATGTCTCCTGTGGGGGCAGCCGACTCGCGATGAGCGGCTGATTCGTCGGGATTGTTTGGAACGACAAGATTGGCGTCGATAAGTTCGGCAATGGTTTGACACATCACGTCGTAGAGCGGCTTGAAATACTCTTCAATCAACTCACTAAGCGCTTCGGTGGGTTGCTCCATTTCACGGGCCAACAACATTGATTCCCAACTGGTTTCGTCGCAAGACAACATCCGCGACAAGAGCGTGTGGATCAGTCGTTGCAGCGTTTCTTCCGCCGGTGCACTGCCCAGCACCGGTGCTGGGAATTGGCTAACGCGTTTGTGACGAATCGATGTAATGACGGCCCGGTAGAGCCCCATTTTGTCGCCGTAGTAATAGCTGACCGCCGCGACGTTCACGCCCGCCAGTTTCGCGATTTCACGTACGGGTGTGCGGTCGAATCCACGCTGGGCGAACACCGGACCGGCCGCATCCAGTAGTCGCTGGGCGGGGTCAGTCGCGCTGGAAGGTGTTGCTGAACTGGTCAAAAATGAACTTTTGCTGGGAAATCAAATCGCTCGGACAGAATCCGCGCCTACCGACATCGTGCTTTTAGCCTATTCTGATTGCATGGCAAGCCGAGTTAAACACCTGTTTGAAACATTTGTTTGAAATTTAATTTATCGCCCCTCGCCGGGCGGGTTTCAAAAGCCAGGTCGTACCACCCGCTTGCCTAACGACCGTTTTGCTAGCGTTTTGCAATCCGTATTTGGCGCGTGTTTGCCGCGTGTTTTTTCACTAGGAAGCCTCTTCTATGTCGCGTCGTCAACTCAATCCATTTGTTGCCGCCCTGTTCGGTCTGTTGTTGGTTCCTGGGTCGATGGTTTTGCAGGCGTGGAACGAGTACCGGACGATTCACCGCACGCGAGGGCTCAATGAGGCTGCCGAAATTGTGCAAACCATTGACGATGTGCAGACTCTGCGGGACGACTTGGACCACCAGCTAATTCACATGGCAGGCGACGCGAAGGTTCAAGGCGTTTTGCGTGATCCTGACTTCGGCGTCGAATCGCCTGCGATTCATCTGCGCCGCGTTGTCGAAATGTACCAGTGGGAAGAGGACGAGCAGCGACACGACGGCCGTACCTCGTACAGCTATGACAAAGGCTGGCACGAAGGGCGAATCGATAGCGAGCGTTTTGAACGTCGATCCGGTCACCAAAACCCGCAACCCAAGTTCGCTTCGTGGGAACAGTTGGCGGATAACGTGACCGTTGGGCAGTACCAATTGAGCAAGTCTTTGGCTCGGCAAAAGACAGACGCCCAGTCAGTCGAGCTGGACGTTAAGCAGATTCGGCAATCCTTAGGTGATCCGCTTGGCAGGCAAATCGTTATCGACGGCGACCGATTGTTTTACGCCGCAAACTTAAACGTGCCAAAGAAGGCGAAGGCTGAGGCTTCGGACTCTGCTGCCGCTGAACCCACTGTCGCTGACGCGAGTGCTGAACCCATTGCCGTAGACGCGGCTGCCGCTGAGGCGAGTGCTGTCGCCCCCATTGCCGCGGACGTCAATGCCAGGGAGGAAACCGAGGCTCGTTTTGCAGAGAGTTTCGATATCGATCCACGCTCGCCGCGGGTGGGTGATTTACGGATCTTCTTCGAAGCGGTACCTCAAGGCCCGGTCAGTTTGATCGCGGGACTCAAGGGTAATACCTTCGCTTCTTATGAAACCAGCAACGGCGAACCAATGGAACGCCTCTATGCCGGAACGTTGACCGCCGAACAGGTCATTGGCAACATGCGATCTGAGAACACGATTATGGCTTGGATGTTGCGTGGGCTTGGCTGCGTGCTTTGTTTCGTTGGTGTCACGATGATCTTTTCGCCCGCCCAAGCACTCTTTCGCTGGATACCATTGGTAGGCGACATCACCGGGGCGTTGATTGCCGCGGTCGCTTTCGCGGTCGCACTGGTGTGCGGGATCACCACCATCGCGGTGTCGTGGGTTGCCGTGCGTCCTGTCTTTGCGATTGGCTTGCTGGCCATTTCCGCCGGTATCGTCTATCTGTTACGCCGAACTCAAAAGCGTGTGGACCACTCGCATCACCACGGTCACAACGAGACGATCGTTTTGTCCGAAGATGCCATCATCTCGTGATTGCGTCTTCAGCATATTAACAGTCGACGGCGATCGTTGACCGTTGGTTTCAAATAGCGATCCTGAAAGACGGCGCTTGCCGGATCTGATTGGCAAACGCCGTCGATCATCGAATCCGCCGTTAAAAAATTCCCATAGCGACTAGCGAGTAGCGGACGATCAATCCGGCGACGACGACACTCACCATGCTCATCAGCTTGATCAGAATGTTCAAGCTGGGACCGCTGGTGTCTTTGAAGGGATCACCCACGGTGTCGCCGACAACGGAGGCCTTGTGTGCCGGACTGCCTTTGCCGCCGTGGTGTCCCGCTTCGATGTACTTCTTGGCGTTGTCCCACATCCCACCACTGTTGGCCATGAAAACGGCTAAGCAGAAACCACTTGTTAAGCATCCGGTTAACAAACCAAGTACACCACCCACGCCCAGCAGCAACCCAACGCCGATTGGCAGCAGCAAACCTAGCAGGCTGGGTAAGATCATTTCACGCTGCGCCGCAAGCGTGCTGATTGCGATCGGGCGCTGGTAATCGGGAGTCGCGCTACCGTCCAAGATGCCCGGGTTCTCTTGGAATTGCCGGCGTACTTCCAGCACCATGCCTTCGGCGGCACGACCAACGGACTTCATTGTCATCGCGCAAAACAGAAACGTGCTCATCGCACCCAAGAAGATGCCGACCAGGACGCGCGGATTCATCAGTGTTGCGTCGAAGTACAACAAGAAGTCAACCAACGTCGCTTTAGATACCGCGACGAGTTCACCGGGCACCGAATCCAGTGGTGACGTTCCCGTTAACGCCGACTCGTACGCGACCGCGTTCCATTGTTCGGCCGCTTCAAGAGGTGTGTTGCGAGCTGGCATCACTAAAAAGGTCTCGTTCCCGTTGGGCGTTTTCTCGATCACAACACCGTTGCTGAGTTTGAACATGCCGTCGTCTTGAATCGTGATCGCGACATCGTGGCCCCATCGCTCGAAACCGTCCCGCACCGATTCGACATAGGCTGCTAAGAGTGCTAATGCGGTTAACGCCGCCGAGCCGATGGCAAACCCTTTCCCGGTTGCCGCCGTGGTGTTGCCTAGACTGTCCAGTGCATCGGTGCGATCGCGGACGATGGGGGCCAAGCCAGCCATTTCTGCGTTGCCGCCAGCGTTGTCGGCGATCGGTCCGTAGGCGTCTGTGGCCAACGTGATGCCTAGCGTGCTGAGCATGCCAACCGCAGCGATACCGACACCGTACAAGCCCAGCGAGAAACGATTGACATCGTTGAAGCTGCCACCGTTGGCAAATCCAAACGCCAGTAGCATCGCTGCGGACACGATCACCACGGGCAACCAAACACTCATCATGCCATCGGCCACGCCACCGATGATGATGGTGGCGGGCCCGGTTTCGGCTTGGCTAGCGAGATGTTGAGTCGTGGCGTATTCATCGCTGGTTACCCGTTCGGTCCATTGGCCGATCGCCCATCCGGCGAACAGACCGATGACGACACTGACCGCAACGCCCGGAAGCACGCCGAACAACATCGTGCCGGGAACTTGCGGCATCAGCCATATCGATAGCACCACCGCTGCGATCATGACCAACAGGGATGAGCGATTGATCCCGCGAGCCAGTGCGTGCAGCAAAGCCTTTTGAGAGAGTTCGTCGCCCGTTTTGACCGCGTAGATTCCGGCGATTGACGAAGCAATTCCCACCGCCGCGATCACCATCGGCAGCATCATCGCACTGAGTTGAGCCGAGACCAGGTCAACACCTTCGGGCAACAGCCCGGGTTGGCTGAACGCGGCCACACCCAGGGCTGAGGCAGCCAAAATCGAACCGGTATAAGACTCGTACAAATCAGCTCCCATGCCGGCAACATCGCCCACATTGTCGCCCACGTTATCGGCGATGGTGGCCGGGTTGCGAGGCGAGTCCTCGGCAAGGCTTTGTTCCACTTTGCCTACCAAATCGGCACCCACATCGGCCGCTTTGGTGAAGATGCCGCCGCCGACTCGCGCGAACAAGGCTTGCGCACTCGCTCCCATGCCGAACGAAAGCATGGTGACGGAAATTTGTTGCAAGCTAAGGGTTGCGTCCTCACCGCCCAAGGCCGGCACGCCCCAGTACAAAACGGCAAACCAAGCACCGATATAAAACAGTCCCATCCCGACGACGGTCAGCCCCATGACGGCACCGCTGCGAAAGGCGACCTGCAGTCCTTCGTTAAGCGAATGGCTGGCTCCAGCGGCCGTCCGGCTGCTCGCCTGGGTCGCGGTCTTCATTCCAAACCAGCCGCACAGACCGCTGAACAAGCCGCCGGTTAGAAACGCGATCGGAGTGAATGCGGAAAGCACGTTCAAGCCAAAGGCGGCCACGGCCAGCAGTCCCGTCACGATTACAAAGACGATCGTGACCACTTTGTTTTGTTGATTCAGATAAGCCGCCGCGCCTTCGCGAACGCTTTGGGCGATCGCTCGCATCGCATCGTTTCCTTCGTCCGCTCGCATCATCTCTCGATAAAATCGCCACGCCCAAACGAGGGCGGTCAACGATGCGGACATTGCAATCAACCAAACCAAGATGGCTTGCATCAGATTCTCCTGAATAGGTGCGGCATCGAGCTAGAAAAGCAGGGTGAACGACCCTCAATGGGAAGTTCAGGCTGATTCATACCAGCGTACCAGGATTCAATGTGCGCGGAGGTGTCTGACACAGCTTCGGAAGCAATGGAAGTTCACAAATTCAGCACATGCTCAGGTAACCCGGTGGTGCGTTATCGGCACGCCGATGTTAAAGAACCGCATGTTTGGATGTGATGCAAGGTGCGGAGTATCAGTGCATCTCGATCACTTACCGGGCTTGCTTGTCGCTTCGGTTAACCGGCTCGACGGACCCATCACACCGGTTGCCGCATGATGGCTGTGGTCTAACACGAACGGTCCCACACGGCGATCGAAGTGGTAAAGAAATGCCGTGTCCTCGTCTGGGGTGTGTCGCAGTTTGGGTGTGAAGTTTTCGGCATAAGCAGCACCGGTTGATAAGCGAACTTCATCGATCCATCCGCTAAACGATCGTGTTGGGTTGCCACGACGATTCGGATCGGCACCGACAAAGAACGGCAAGCTATTCACTCGTCGTTTCAAGGCTTGCTTTGTTGCTTGTCGGGACTTTGGATGGGCTGGTTGGTTGCCTACCCGTACTCCATCGACATACAGGCTGACCGACTCGCCGTCATAGACTCCGGCCAGATGAGTCCATTGGTTCGGCTTCATCGGCTTGGTTGCTTTGGCGATGACATAGCGTCCGCCGAGGTGAATGGAAAACTCTGGCACGCCTTCATCGCTGAAGATCGCGTATTCCGAGGATTCGGTCTTGGCCAAAATCGCACGGTAACCTGGCAGCGATTCTGGACGTACCCACGCTTCGAGCGTCATCGGTCCGTCGGGTAGCTCGATGTCCTTGGACTCAACGCGGATCGCCGATTGATCGTTTTGGACGTGAAGACAGTGATCGTTTTCTACGCTGAAATAGTCCGCCGGTACTTGTCCTAATGCCAGCTCAATCGGATGGATCGCCTCTGGCAACCGGGCTCGTACCGAGCTTGTTTTGGCTTCTACGGTCAGGCTAACCGCTGGCACGTTTTGTAAGGATTCAGCACCGATTCCATCATCTTCGCCCGCGGTGGGCGAAACGTCACGCCGAACGATGAAGTTGACCTCGTGGCTTTCGCCCGGCTTCAGTTCGAGGTGTCGGTGATCCAAACTGGAAAGCCAGTGCGCCGAATAAGAGGTTGGGGCTTGTGTCAAAGTCACGTCGACTGGATAGGACGTTGGATTGCGAAGAACAAGCGTGACCTCGCCGTGGCAAGAACCATCCGCGTTAACGATCAATGCGGGTGAGGTTTGCTTGACACGAAGTTTGCGAGCTTCGTTCACCTCGGCCAGGAATTTGGGTGTGAACTGTTGCGGATCCATGACGCTGCCCACCGGTAACGTCGCGACGGTGATGTGTTCGCGACGCACGGTCACCATGTTGAAGTGATGCAGGTATCCCGCGTCGGGGATATCCGCTTCGATTCCCGCGCCCGTGGCACCGAGCGTGTAGTACTCGATGTTGTTCCGCTGGATCGGTAGGTTTTCGCCAGGTAAGCCGCCTGCCGCATCTTGTGTTTCTGTCGCTTTGGTCTTTTGTGCTGCCTTTTCTGCGCGGGTGGGGCCGTCGTATCGCATGTGGTGAATGTGGCCGGCGAAGACAGCCGACACGTTGCCCGCTTTGACTAGCTTGCGTTCAACGACCGGCCAATTGCTGCCGGTGTATCCGCCGCCAATCCAACGGGGATGGTGCAAGAACAGAAAAATATGATCGACGTCGCTTAATTCAGCCAACGCCTTGTCTAGGAACTCCAGTTGTTCCGGACTCATGTTTTGCAGTGCACCCACGTTGAATGCTTTCAGGTTGGTGATCCGGTCGCCTTCGTCGGAATAGAGCACGACGAAACCGGCGTTCTTGTGCCGGAAGCTGTACCACAGCGGTCCAAAGTGTTTTTCGTAATTGGCTTCGTGGTGTCCCGGCGGTGCTGCTGTCTCGCCACGCCAGTAGATGTCGTGATTGCCCGCGACGGGGTACCACTTCATGTTCAAGCGATTGACGATCGACTTGTACTCTTTCATCTGCTTCAACCACGGCGGCGAGTCGCTGTACCCTTGGATTAAGTCTCCCACGGTCATCACCAAATCAGGATCTAGCAAGTTCGTGTCGGTGACCGCTTGTTCGAGGACCTTCAGACCAGCGGGCACGCCACCGGTGCGATCGCCGAATACCACGAAGTGAAAAACATCGTCGCCTGACTCGGGCGGGGGCAGCACGACGGTGGACGGCCGTGAGGTCATGAACGAGTCATTCGCGCCGGCTTCGGTCGCGGTCGGCGCATCGGGTGTGGAGGCATGGGAATGTGAACCGTCGCCATCGTGGGCCTGGGCCGTTTCAACAAGTTGGCCGGTGCCGGCGAGTAGCAGCATCAATAGACAACCGATCCGAAGCGTTACTGGAACAGCTTTTATGAGTTGCATGCGATGGGCTGCCTGATGGAAAAACAACTCGGTATAAGTCGCGGGCGGTTGGATGATCATCATGAGTCCTGGGTAGGCGGATGTCCGTGGCAAGGAAGCCCAGGACAGCGGGGGAGCGGACGGCAGGGTGGCGGAAAGCGGGTTGTGTAAGGCGAGGTTGTGGAAGGCAAAGTGATGGATGGCAGATTGATGCGGGAACCAAGATGGACTGAACACGATGGACTGAACGCGAAGGCGACGTTGGACTGCAAAAGCAGCCAGCGACGGAATGCCGCAGGCCAGAGAAGTCGAGCTGATCGGCAAAAATTTCGGATTCTGGACTTCAGGCCAAACCGTTCCAGAACGCATCTTAGGGTATCCGCCAAACGGCAAATGTGGGGTGGCCCGCTAGGACTCCGAGCCGAAATCGGATAGGTCGACTAAGTGTCCTTGGAAATAGTCGCACGTCACAAAGTCCCCAAGCGAACCATTTTGAACGGGCGGTGGTCCAACTGGATTCAAACTTGTTGAAGGAAGTGAGAAAATTTTGATTTGTGACAAGTTTTCCACGGCCAGTTTTTGCACGCTCGGCCGTTTTCTAACCTCCGTCCCGGGTAGGCACTTAGGTTGCAAAAAGGGTCAGGCGTAGCATTTGTGGTGGAAGACAGCCCCGGTCGCAACTGATTCGTTGCAAGCAACTTAGGTAATGGCAAAAGTTTCTCGTTGACACGTCCTCACGATTCCCTAACATTCTCCCTGTCGTCCACATGTAGTGCCTCGAAGGCATGGAAGCCACTACCGGTAGTGACAGCAAAACGTCTTGTGGCGTTTTTGCTGATTCGCGTATCACCGGTGCTAGCGGCTTGCTCCCTCCGCAGCCGCATCGCTCCACAGCGAACCGTTCGACGAGACTGAATCGTTTTTATATTTCGCCTGCTACCTCGATTCTGTTTGGCTGGCGCCGTTTGTATTCCGCTCGTGTCCTGGATTGGCTGCTGCCAATTCAAAGACCTCCGGCGGATCTTCGTGAGGACCACGGAGACGCTCAATCGGTTCCCGCCCAAGGATGAAACCCTCTAGGAGTCACTGACCCAACCATGTCCACCGCTTTGCCAACCCAATCTGATCGCTTTGCCAACGACACCGACGCGAACGGGTATCAAGATGATGCTCGTTTAACCTCCACTCAAAATGACCCGGCCCTAGAAAAGGTCGATTCCCAGCACGGGGTCGAGTACGCCAAGAAGAAGTTCAGCGCCGAAGCTCGCGGCAAGCGAGCCGGTTTGAAAGTTGCCGCCACTTTTTGCCCCGATGACGGACGTACTCCATTCGCGACCACCCAGTGGGACTTGCGAAGCGCCTCGATCAAGGACGAAACCGGCAAGGCTCTCTTCGAGCAAACCGATTGCGAAGTGCCTAGCTCGTGGAGCCAATTGGCTACCAACGTGGTTGTCTCGAAGTATTTCTACGGTGATCCATCGACCGAAGGCGAGCGGGAACGCAGCGTTCGTCAATTGATCCACCGTGTGACCCGGACGATCAGCGATTGGGGCTTGGCCGACGGTTACTTCGATACTCCTGAAGACGGCGAACGGTTTTATCGCGATCTGACTTGGTTGTGCCTGCACCAGCACGGTGCGTTCAACAGTCCCGTGTGGTTCAACGTCGGCTTGCATGCCCAGTACGACGTCAAAGGCGACATGTGCAATTGGCACTGGGACAAGACAATCGAAGACACCGCCCAACCAGAAAACCCATACGAGTTTCCACAAGGGTCGGCATGCTTTATCCAAAGCGTGGACGACAACATGGAAGACATCATGCGTTTGGCGTGCAGCGAGGCGATGTTGTTCAAGTTCGGTAGCGGCACCGGCACCGACCTTTCGACCATCCGCAGCCAACGTGAAAAGCTTTCCGGCGGTGGTACACCCTCGGGCCCACTTTCGTTCATGCGAGTTTACGACTCGATCGCTGGCGTCGTGAAGAGTGGCGGCAAGACTCGCCGGGCGGCTAAGATGCAGTCCTTGAAGGTCTGGCATCCAGATATTCTTGAGTTCATCGAGTGCAAATGGGCGGAAGAAAAGAAAGCCCACGCCTTGATCCGTGAAGGTTACGAGTCGAACTTCAACGGCGAAGCTTACAGCAGCGTGTGTTTCCAAAACGCCAACCTTTCAGTGCGTTTGACCGACGATTTCATGGAAACCGTCCGCAAGAACGGACAATGGCAAACCCGTTGGATCACCGACAAGCCGACCAACGAAGCACCAAGCTACGACGCCAAGGAATTGCTCAACAAGATGGCCGAATGTGCTTGGCACTGTGGCGACCCAGGTGTGCAGTACGACACCACAATCAACAAATGGCACACTTGCCCTAACAGCGGTGCGATCAACGCATCGAACCCGTGCAGCGAATACATGTTCCTGGACGACACGGCATGCAACCTTGCCAGTATCAACTTGATGAAGTTCGTCGAAAAAGACGGTAGCTTCGATGTCGATCGTTTCCGTGCCGCGGCCCGAACGTTCTTCATCGCTCAAGACATTCTGGTTGACCACGCCAGCTACCCGACTGAGCCGATCGCTCGCAACTCACACTTGTACCGACCTCTTGGACTGGGCTACTCGAACTTGGGTAGTGTGGTCATGACGTCGGGACTGGCCTACGACAGCGATGCTGCTCGCGGACTATGTGGTTCGCTGACGTCGCTATTGCACGGCGAAGCTAACCGCACCAGCGCCGAAATGGCTGCTGTGGTAGGACCCTTCGAAGGCTTTGCCGGTAACGAAGAGCCAATGCACAACGTGATGCAGATGCACCGCGCCGCTTGTGACGACATTCATGACGGTGGACCACCGGAATTGAAGGAAGCCGCACAAAAGCTGTGGGACGAAGTCACTGAAATCGGCAAGAAGCACGGTTTCCGCAACGCTCAAGCTACGGTTTTGGCACCGACCGGAACGATCAGCTTCATGATGGATTGCGATACGACCGGTATCGAGCCAGACATCGCGTTGGTGAAATACAAGCAACTTGCCGGTGGCGGGATGCTGAAGATCGTCAACCAAACCGTCAAGCTTGGTTTGAAGAAGCTGGGTTACAGCGAATCGAGCATCGAAGACATCCTGAAGTTTGTTGACGAAAACGACACCATCGAAGGTGCACCGGGACTGAAGGACGAGCATCTTTCGGTGTTCGACTGTGCGTTCAAGCCAGCCAACGGTGTACGCAGCATTCCTTGGCGTGCGCACATCACCATGATGGCAGCGGCTCAGCCGTTCTTGTCCGGTGCGATCTCCAAAACCGTCAACATGCCTACCGATGTCACACCGGAAGACATTGCTGACGCTTACTTCTGGGGCTGGGAACTGGGGCTCAAGGCGATCGCAATCTACCGCGATGGTAGCAAGCAATCTCAACCTCTGAACACGAAGCAGGACGACAAAGAAAAGTCCGGCTCGGCTGAAGTGATCACGAAGACGGTTGAGAAAATCGTTTACAAACCACGCCGCGAACGTTTGCCCGACACGCGTCAAAGCTTGACCCACAAGTTCACGATCGCCGGTCACGAAGGTTACCTGTGCGTGGGACTGTACCCCGATGGTCGCCCTGGTGAGATGTTCATCACGATGGCGAAGGAAGGGTCCACGATTGGTGGGATCATGGATAGCTTCGGCACCGCGCTTTCGATCTCGCTTCAATACGGCGTGCCGTTGGATGTGATCGTCAACAAGTTCAGCCACACTCGTTTCGAGCCGATGGGACACACGTCCAACAAAGACATCCGCATCGCCAAGAGCGTTGTCGATTACATCGCTCGTTGGTTGGGTGTGACATTCATGTCCGGTCACGATCACGGACCACAATCGTCACAGGGCAATGGCCCTGAAGCGACCAACGGCAGTGACGTGTTCGGTGGAGTGACCGTCGAAAATGGCGTCGCCGTCGCCGGCGTCGCTGATTCGGCCAAGAAGCCAGCCGCTCGCCAAAGTTCGGTCATGATGGAACTGCAAAACGACGCAGGTGCCGCTGTCGCAATCGCTGAAAGAGCGATCATGATGGCAACGCTCGGCACGTCGAACGGTTCCGGTGCGAACGATCAATCGGCCAACGGGAACAAGGACATCAACCTGAACGCCCAAACGGATCAGTTCTCGCGTTTCCAAACCGATGCCCCCAGTTGCGATAACTGTGGCAGCATCACGGTTCGAAACGGCAACTGTTACCTGTGCCACAACTGCGGCAACTCGATGGGTTGCAGCTAAGCAACTCTGATTGCTAAGTAAAATTAGTCGAGGCACGCTCACTCCGGTGAGCGTGCCTTTTTTCGTGCAGGCACCGATGGGAGATCGTAACTGTGCCGCCCGCGAATCTTTCGACCCATCCATTTTTAAGCGTGACCGCAGTGGACAGGCAACGTGTGTCCTTCCGCGCCGCTCAACGAAACGGATTCGTTGCCTCGTCCACTACCGAAGATTCATTCTAGTGAAAGCACTATTGCGGGAAATAGAAGTTAACTGCGTCGTCGTATCGATAGACCGTTTTAGGCATCTGGGCAAAAGCGGGTACATGCAGAGATAAGCAGTGCAGTTCACCTTGCAACTTTTTCATGGTCGACATGTCGATCGTTTTCACGTGATGGTTCGGCAACAGCATTTGATAAGTTTGCACGGCGCGGCGAATCATCTCGGGCGACTCATCGGCAAAAATGGGCATCAAGACCAAGTCGTTTGCCAGTATCGCATTGGTGTAGGCACTCCACGAAGTGTCCTGACGAGCCGGAATGGCGACTCGATGGACCTGCATTGGCACCTCGCCCTCCTCGCCCATGTTCACGCGAATGTTACGGAGTCTTTCGACGTTCCGTTCCAAAATGGCCGAGTTGATCGGATCGAGACTCGGATCCAAGCGAGCGACCAACACGTCTCTCGGTGACAAGAACGTCGTGAACATGTCGACGTGCCGAGTCTCTTCGGATTGCAAAGGTTCTAAGACAACCAATTGCGATAAATTGCACGCGTCGGCGAACGCCTCGACCACAATTCGTTTCCCATCCATGATCGGATCCTGGCCAGGATACGCTTGCTCGAATTCGATGTGGTTATCTTCAAAAATTCGTGTGGTCGTCAGCGCCAACCCATGTCCGTTGCTCATCAAGTTGCCGCCTTGAATCGTCCAAGGCACGGTCACGACTTCCGATTGGGTTTGGTTCGCCCATACCTGCGGTAAACGATCGTCCAAAGGTCGACTGCCGACGTAATAGAAATCCAGCACGTTCGCGCCAATTGGTTTACCAAACGCATCCGCCGTTTGCATGAACGTGGGACCAAAGTCACGCAACCAAACCGTGTCCGTCGGCATCATGCACAGATAAAGCTCAGGAAATTTCTCTTCGGTTTCCCCAAGCCAACGCGTCGTCTCTTTCATCTGGATCGAATCGGAGCACAGGACAACGAGGGGTAAATGGCCTCGTGTTTTGCGAGCGATTTCTTGCAGAATGAAGCGATGGTGCGGTTGCCAATCACCCACGCTAAGCATCAACGCGTAGGGCGTTTCGAATTCAGCCGCCAAACGTGGCCATACGCTTGTCGCTTGGCGAACCGCGTTGACGCCGCCGTGGGAATCAACGGTCATCGAGACAATCGGTTTGGCAGACTCTTGTGCGATGGCTCCAGTGGCTGCAAAACCCAAGCTGGCCAATACACCCATGCTGGCCGATACGCAAACCAGTGCAATCCACTTCGGTGTGATTTGCGGCTTCGACTTGTCCGCGCTGGCAGACCATTTCCAGAACACCCGCGTTCGCATGCTTGGCAACCCGGCAAAAGAATCGGCGTTGACGGGCAACGCTGTAGAAACCTGAAGGTGGATTCACCGCTCAAAGCTGGAAGGGAAAACTTCCAGGCCAAGTAGTCGGAGCGGAATCAGTGTATTCAAAATTCGCGGCCGTGGGATGCCCAAAATGGTTTCTGGACCGGCCGACGGAGTTCAACGGGTTATGTTGTCGCCAATGGAGCGGGGGTTTGATACTTTCTTGATCTGAAAATACTGATGCCCCCCAATGGCCGATCAACGGACGAACCCTCGATGACTAAGCGACGCAAACGTTCCTCCACGACCAACGGCGGATCTGACATTGGTCAACCGCAGGATTCTTCCCAGAACCCACAAGATTCCCACAGCCCCAAAGGCCCCGGAGGTTCTCAAGACGGCAATCCCGGTAGCCCGGCCGCGGAAGAACCCGTCGTTGGCAAGATGAAAGAGACCCCTCGCGGCAAACAGATCTTGTTCCCGCAGCTTCCTTCCCTATCGCGGATCATGTCCGTGGTGATGTTGGTGTTCGGGATCCTGGCGGTGGGAGTGCTGTTTTATCAGTTAATGATCGGCTTCTTCGTTCCACTCTTTTTGGCCGCGTTACTGGTGGTTATCTTCCGGCCCGTGCATGGTTGGATTTTGGAAAAGACCGGTCGCCGCCCGCGAGTCGCTGCCGGTTTGACAACGTCGCTGGTGCTATTGGTGGTCTTGATGCCTTTGGGCATGTTAGTGTCTATCGCGACGACCCAGTTCACTGTCTTGTTATCGCAGATGAACGGGAGCATGTCGGTGGCTCTGGATCGAGTCCGATCGCAGCTCAGTTTGGAATTGCCGCACGCGGAACATTTTCGCGAGCTGGACCGGATCGTTGATCGTCTTGGGCTGGAAGACCCTTCCCTTGATGTCTCCAGTGACTTCGCACCAAAAACGGACTACAGCTACAAAGCCAAGCAGCTTGACAAAGCGGCTGCCATCATCGAGTTCCTGCAGACGGATTTACCTAGTGCTGACGATGCGACCGAGGCTGCTGATAATGCGATCAACCACCTCGCCCGGTTCGCTGAAGAGTTGCGTAAGGCCGATCAGTTGCATATTGATGAAGCGGCGATGGATTCAGTCAATCCGCTATTGCGACTGAACGTTTCTGAACAATTTGAACAGGATGCTGTTGTAACGGCGGCAGCCATTCGCACATGGATGCAGCGAAAATTGGGCGGCGCGTTGAAGAGTCAGTTGAAGTTGCTGGCCAATCCCGATGAGACCGATTTCGCTCGACTGATCCGTGGTGCTCGAGAGTCGTTGCAGCCACGATTCGTGCGATTGACCAGTGCGACAGGAAGCTTCCTGGCCCAGATCATTTTTGGGCTCGTGATCCTGGTGATAGCGGTCTACTTTTTCTTGATCGATGGGCCCGCGATGATCATCACGTTGATGCGGTTGTCGCCGATGGACGACGTGTACGAGCATCAACTTTTAATGGAATTTGACCGGACCAGTCGGGCCGTTGTTTTGGCTAGCGTTTTGTCGGCTGTCGTCCAGGGAATCCTAGCGACGTTGGGATTTTGGGTTTGTGGTTTCGATCAGATTATCTTGCTGCTTTTCCTAACCAGCCTGATGGCGTTGGTGCCTTTCTTGGGCGCCGCATCGGTGTGGGCTCCCTGCGCATTGTGGCTCGGCGTGGTGGAACAACGCATGATGCCAGCGGTTTTGCTGGCAATCTGGGGTGCGGGGGTCGTTTCGTCGATCGACAACGTGATCAAGGTTTTTGTGCTGCACGGTCGCAGCCAATTGCACCCGCTGTTTGCTCTATTGAGCGTGATTGGCGGCGTGTCGGTGTTTGGGCCGATCGGGATTTTGGTGGGGCCGATGGTCGTCGTGTTCCTACAAACGTTGCTCGAAATCCTCAACCATGAATTGAAGGGAGAGGAGCCAACAGAACAGCCAACCGAAGGTTCGTTACCGACCGGTGACCTAGCGCAGAAAGCGTCCGTCACAGATGAAAGCACTGCGGTCGGCGTCGTGCCGCGACAATAGAGTGAGTGCGGTCTCGTAGCAGTTCCGGCCTAGTCGCCGGCAGCGAACCACACACAAGTTCAAGCGGAACGTGGGCAAGATTAAACGCACTGCTTCGCCAGGGAACCATTCCTGGGGTGACAGCACGGCGCAAGCGTTGTTGGAAAAATCTTTGGTATAGATTCCAACCAAAACGCGTTCGCGCTCAATGGCAGGAAGTGATTTCTCGCTAACCATGAATCCGCGAAGGCGAACGATGCGACGCTGTTTGGTTCGCTTTTCTTGGCTATCAGGTTGTACGATTCCCTTTTCATAGAAGAAGTTGTCGTACCCGTTTGGCAATTCGATTTGCCAGTCATGCGATCGAACTAAGTCGGCGTAGTAGGTTGGATAATCGAAATCCAGCATTCTACTATCTCCTTATCAAGGGCTTTTCCGCTTTCGCGGCGTAGCAGGTCAATCGCTTGGCTGCGCGGCATCGGTGTGCGGTATGGGCGATGACTGGTCACCGCTTCGTAAATATCAACAACGGAACACAGCTTGGCCCAAGGGTGAATTTCTTCGGAAACCAAACCGACCGGGTAGCCGCCACCATCAAGCCGTTCATGATGCTGGTAAACCATCATCAACTGGGCACGCGTCAGGTCGCGGCGATGCGCCAGTTGGCAAAACCCGTCAAGTGGGTGCTTTTGGATGATTTCAAATTCATCGTCGTCAAGCCGGCCATTCTTGGTCAAGATCGCGTCGGAAATTTCTAACTTACCAAGGTCGTGTAGTAATCCGCCGGCGATGATCAGTTCGACGTCCTCGCGACTGTAACCCAGTTTTGTCGCCAAGATTCCGCAGTAATAGGCGACGTTGGCGCTGTGGGTGAAGGTGGCGTAATCGTGGTTCATAACGCGGAAGAGATCTTCGGAACCAAAGTCTTCCCGTGTCACCAAATTTGCAGCGATGCCGCCAAGTTGTGCTGCCGTGTCGACGGTGTTGTCGGCGTTTCCTTCGCGGAAGCTCGTTTGCAGCACGTCGAGAACGACTTCGTTAAGAGCGGCTGCGCGTTGTTCGTTTCCGGTGTTTTCGTCGCCACCACCTTCCGCGATGTCGCGTAGGTAATTCTGATAGGTGGTTCGCGATTCGCGTTCGATGAAGAGCTGGTTAACTCCTCGCGATTTTAATTTGTTCAGGTCCTCTGGCTGCATCGGATAGTCCGCGCCGCGGTACAGCTGAACGCGATCCGTATTGTCGATCCGACAATACAAATCGGTGCCGATCGCCATCGTTGGCGATAGCGTCGAAACGCTGATGGCAATGAGTTCGCTGGTGAACATGGCAATGGAAGCGGGGAAAATCCGAGAGAGGGGGATACACAAACTTAGGATACAGATTGTCACCGGTTGGAAATCCCCGAATAGTTTTTCTAGAAATCGACTCCCGTTTAGTTCGCAGCGATTGAGATACCCCCAAACACTATTTTCGCCCGAATGCGTGGGGTAGTGAAATCGTCTTCATCCGTATTACTAGGCAATCATCCCACCATTAGAAGGTTGCTCTGTTGAATCGGCCGGTCGGGTCCGTCACAGTAGTGGCGTCCCGGTGGTTCCAGATGCTGGCCGCCGAACCGTTTTCCTCGTGTTTGGACCCGTTTATTCATGCCTGACTTCTATCAACATGACCTGATCACCACCATTCACGACTTACGGAGCGCCGGTCTCGAAGATCTCGAGTCGATGCTGCGTGAATCGACAACTAAGCAAAAAATTGGCTTGGTGTTGCCCGTTACGGCTTCGGACATGCGTGCTGAACCGTTCACGAAAATTGTTGAAGAGCTCACGCAAGCCGATTACATCGGATCCATCGTCGTCAGCCTCGGTGTCGCTCCGGATCAAGCGGATTATGACGAAACGAAAGCTAAAATCTCGGGGTTGGGCGACCGAGCGAAAGTGCTCTGGACCGACGGCCCAGCCGTCCAGGGCCTTTATGATGAGCTGATCGACGCCGGAATCCCGTTGTCGACACCGGGAAAAGGACGTAGCGTCTGGACAGCGTTTGGTTACTTGTTGGACGATCCCAATATCGAAACCTTCGTGCTGCACGATTGCGATATCGTGGATTACAGCCGGATGCTGTTGGCTCGGTTGTGCTTGCCGATGGTTCATCCCAGTTTGGATTATGAATTTTGTAAGGCCTATTACGCACGCGTGACCGACCGCATGCACGGGCGTGTGGTTCGACTATTGGTTGCGCCACTATTGCGGGCATTAATGCAGTGTTTCCCTGAAAACGAATTCGTCCGCTTTCTGGGCAATTTCCGCTATCCGCTGTCGGGCGAATTCTCGCTGACCCGCAACCTGGCACGAAGCAATCGGGTTGCCAGCGACTGGGGACTCGAAGTCGGCACACTGTCGGAAGTTTATCGCAACACCGCTCTCAAGCGTGTGTGCCAGGTCGACTTGGCTTGTTTATACGAGCACAAACATCAAGAGTTGTCGGTTAATGATTCCGGCCGCGGTTTGATGAAAATGGCACTGGATATCCTTACGACGGTCTATCGCACACTCGCCAGCCAAGGCATCGTGCTCTCGCATTCGACGTTTGTCACGTTGCGAGCTTCATTCTTGCGAATTGCTCAAGACTGCATTCGCCAATATGGAGCCGATGCCCGGGTCAACTCGTTGCACTACGATCGTCACAGTGAAGAAGTCACTATCGAAGCCTTCGCGCAGTGCGTGACCGAGGCCGGTGAGATCTTTGCGAATGACCCCAGTGGGAACCCTGCGATCCCGAACTGGACTCGCGTTCGTGCCGCGTTCCCCGACTTCCCGCAGCGTCTACGCGAGACTGTAGAGTGATACGGTTCCGCCTTTCACACCGCACTTTTGGGCATTGATTGGCATGTTTTTCGGTCCGTTGCCTTGTTGGGAAGCCAACATGGCGACGGCGCGAGTTTGGTTGATCGCTTGGTTGAGCGACTCGGCAGTCCATTGTTGGGCCTCACCACCGGCCAATTCCATGATACCGATCGAAAGTCGTTCGCCGTGGTTTGCTTTTTGATTGGAAGCCAGTGGGACGCCGATCGATCCGGCCGCCAAACAAATTTGTTCCGCCCGTCGCAAGGAGTCTTCCGGACTGCTTTCGGGCATGCAGATCAATAAAGTCGAGTGGTTCAGGCAGCCAATTCGGTCTTGGCTGCGCATCGCCGCCCGCACGAGTTGAAGGAGCGATCGCATCATCGCCCCGCCCGGATGACCTGACAGGGTAACGGCCATTAACTGATGCGGCCGCTTCGACGAACGGTTACCTTCAACGGTTTCCCAAATTCCATCCAGCATCGATTCGCGGTCCGGCAGATAGCTGAGTGCCTTAGGCGGCGGCATTTGGTCAGCTTGTATGATGCTGGACGTGAATTCTTCTAAAGCGTCTGGTTTTTCTGGTTCGTCGAAGACCCCGCCGACTGCGTCGTTGACTTGACCACTTAATGAGCTTAATTCGGCCTGGATGGTCGCTTCAGCCTCGGTGTTCAGTTGGGACGATTCGGCCGCAGTTTTCGCTGCTTCTGGCTCAATCAAATTGGTCGGAATCGCGGCAATAGGTTGCTCGACATCGGTCGGAGTGGCCGGTTCCTGTTTGCCAACTCGAACGAACCGGCGTCCGTCGACATAGTGAGAGCAGTTTCGCCCAGCTTCTTTGGATCGATATAGCGCGTCATCAACGATTTGCAGCCATTCGTCCATCGATTGTTCGGCTTGTAGCTGGCCAATGCCGACGCTGAGTGTGACCTGGAACCGTTTGTCTTCGAAGCGAATGTCGCGGTTGCTGATTGCGATCCGAGTCTGCTCAACCAAGTCGATGGCTTCATGGAAATCGGTGTCGCCAATTAAGACGCTGAATTCCTCGCCACCGAATCGCGAAACCAGTCCGTAAGGTTCCAGTCTCGCTTCCAGCATCCGAGCAACCTGACGCAAGACTTCGTCACCATATCGGTGGCCGTGCTCGTCATTGAATGCCTTGAAATGATCAATATCCAGCAAAATCAGAGTGCCAGCACGCGATGCGCCCTTGTCATAATGACGTAGCAAGCGATCATCGAAGGCACCCCGGTTTGCAAGTTGAGTAAGTGCATCGGTTTGTGCGCGTTGTTCGGCCGATTGCAATTGTTTGGATTGTTCACGCAACCGTTCTTGCGAATTTTGCAGTTGTTCCCGCATGGTCTCGTTAGCGGACAATAGTTCTTCCACCGCTTCCAGGATGACAGGCGGTGCACCGGACAGATCGCTGGCAATCAAAGTGGAGCTGACCCGGTCGACGCGACTTTGGTGAGCATCCACGCTCGCGGCCAGTTGAGCGGCAAAAGAGCGGATCCGGCCTGCCACGGCTGATAGCTTTTCCGCTGGGATCGATGCGGTGACCGATTTCTCGGGAGCGTCGGGAACTGTCGATGGTTGAGGTTTAGCGGTTGGAGTGGATGCCGCGGCTTGCGATTGCGCTTTCGCGTCGCTGGCCGCAACTCCGCTGCGATGCAATGCGTGCATCACCCAGCCTAGGCACAGTCCGGCGCCGCCACATCCGAACGCGGTGATAATGTCAAAAATCATTTCAAACTACTTTTGCTCGTACGGTAAACCCGATCGCTTGCTCAAAGCCGACAGCGACGCTGTTTGGATTTACGTCACAGCGAACGAGAGTCAAGTTATTGATGTGCTAAAGGCGTCCAATCGTTCGTAAAGCTCTTTAGCGTCGCCTTGAAATGACCTAAGGCCCCTGTTGTTCCTAATTTACGGGTGGATTCTGGGCGGCCTAATCAAAATAGAGGAATTGCCGTAGCTCGATCGCTTGTTATCGGAAATAGTTAAGGGCACCAGGCAATTGACTAACGCTCCCGTATGGATTGGGTATCTATGTCTACAACCACTTCAGTATCCCGCTTACTCGAAAATAGCTCGACGTCGTCGTCGCTGGTGATCGCTCAATTTGAAGCGTCACTGCAAGAACGATTGCTTCGAGTCGACGCAGTTGCGTCCTTGCCGGAAACACTCCCACCCAAGGGTGCACGTGCCGTTTTGGCGAGCAGCACCGTTGCTGAAATCCGTCATTTAGGTGTTGATGAAGATGTCGAAGAGATTCGCATCACCGGACGGGTCAGCAGTTTTTATCACAAGCAACTCGCGCAAGAAGCCATGCGTCCGATTGCGGAAGGCCGCTTAGTTGTCAATCAGGTTCACGTCGCATAGCAGCGGCAATCAACCTACGTCGTTCCACTTGGTCCGGCACAACTTAGTCCGGTACGACTTCGCAACCAACTTCTTGTGGCCATGTTAAGCGGGCAAGGGCAGCCGAGCTAATTCGGTGACACTAACAGTGTTTCCATTCTTTGGGCGGCCGCATCAATGCTGTGGTTTGCCTCGAGGCGTTGACTTGAATGGGTGACATATCCCGCGATCAAGTCCGGGTTCCTGGCCCAATGAACGATCCGCTCGGCTAACGCATGCTGGTTTTCCGGTGGAAAGCATTCGCCGCCGCCAGTCGCTTCGATTAGTTCTGGAAACGCGCCGTGGGCAGGTTGTAGAACCGGAACTTTGGCTGCCAGTGCCTCTAAAACGAACAAACCCTTGGGATCCTCGTACGGTGACGGCACGCTCATCAAATCAAAGGATCGCAGGAGGTCGACTTTTTCTTCCAGCGTGGGACTGCCGTGATAAACGAAGCGTCCCGCCAAACCCGCGTCGGCGATTCTTTGCCGAAGGTCATCCAGATAGACTGCGTTGTGTTCACCTAGCCAACCAGCCACATGGAGTGTGATGTGGTCATTCCGCGCGTCATGGGCGAGTAGCTTGAAAGCCTCGACCAAAACATGCAGTCCTTTTTCGGGCGCAATCCGAGCGAGGTAACCCACACGAAATTCGCCGCTCTTCTTAGCCGCGGCTTCCGGTAATTCATTAGGCGGCTTGTAAAACGGTTTTAGGTCTATCGATAGCGGATGGATGTCCACTTTCGATTCGTCGATCGCTAGCCAACTGCACATTTTGTCGCGGTAGAATTCACTGTTGGTTACAAAACGATGCACGTGCTTGGAAAGTTCACTGCACAGCACGATCGCTTCGGCTCGGATATCGTCAGGCAGATGATCTAAGAAGATATCGTCGCCCTGCAGCACGGTGACAATCTTGGTGTTCGGTAAGCGTTGGCGGATCACGGGGATCGCCCCGGCGATCAACAAGTTGCTCAAGAGGATGGCGTCCGGACGAATCTCCGTTTCCAGCCAACGTACCAATCGTTCGACTTCTTCGGCTTGTCGTCCGTGTTGCCCACGTAGCATCGAAAGCGTCAACTCGCCAAGCTTGGCCGGATCCGTTTGGACCGCTCGTCGAGTGGCCATCCGGATGATCCCTGGCCGATCCATCCAGGATCGCAAAAATCGCGGAACAAATCGCAGCAGCGGAAATTGTTGAAGCAGATAAACATGGATCCCGCCGAACCAGATCTGTTCACCAGCGATGCTGTCATCGTCGGTGCGGATGGGCGTGTATACCGGTTGCAGCAGCACGTCATGACCGCGAGCGATCAAGGCCTTGGCCAATGCGTTGTCGTGCATACAGCTTCCGCAAAACATGCCCGCGGCACCAGCAGTCAAAAAGACGATTTTCAAACGGAATCCTCAGGTTGGAACGAAACGCTATACTCTAGATTGTAGACAACGTTCTCGAGGTCTATGCCGTTAGACAGGTAAACTGTCAGTCCACCCATCGACGGGCCGTCAAATCCCAGGTCATGCGTCGAACCCAGCGTTTGGGCGAACCGTGGTATCGGGTTGAACCCAGTGGATCGGGTTGAACCCAGTGGATCGGGTTGAACCCAGAGATCGAGGCGTTCACCGCTATCCCCAACTTGGAATTTGACCAATCAGCCGATCAAACCAGCGGAAACATCTGTGACCCTTCCCTTTCGAATTGGCTTTGAATCGCCCGGCTACCTGTGGTTGGTCGCCGTATTGCCGTTGCTTTGGTGGCTAGGTTGGTCACACCTGGGTGTCTTGGGGCCGATCCGCCGAGTCTTCGCATTGATTTTGCGGTCGCTTGTCTGGACCGTCATCGTTGCGGCGTTGGCTGGCATCCAAATGGTCTGGGTTAGCGACCGAGTGACAGTCATGTACGTGCTGGATCAAAGTGAAAGCATTCCGCTGGAAAAGCGGAACGTGATGCTTGATTATGTTATCGAAGGCGTCCGCAAACACCGCAACAGTGCTCGCGGAGATCGGGCGGGCATGATCGTGTTTGGACGTGACGCGACGATCGAAATCCCGCCGTACGATGACGATGTTCCACCGATGCGGCGTTTGGAAAGTCTGCTCGACCGAACCGACGCTACCAATTTGGAAGCGGCATTGAATTTGGCGCAAGCGTCGATGCCCGAAGACACGTCCCGGCGGATCGTAATCATCACCGACGGGAATGAGAACGTCGGTCGTGCTCGAGCGATGGCCACCCGGGTCGCTTCCGCAGGGATCGGAATTGATATCGTCCCGGTTCTTACCGAATCATCTCAAGAGATCTTGGTCGAAAAGATCGATCTGCCATCGAACATTCGCAAGGGGCAACCGTTCGAAGCTCGCATCGTTGTGGATCGTCAAGGCGACCGAAAGACGATGGGCGGTAAACCAGGCCAAGAATCTGGCGAAAACTCGACGACAGCGGAAGCCGAGGCTCGACCGGTCCGTGGGCGACTGAGGGTTAAGCAGAAGGTGGCGGGAGAAGAATCGTTGCTGCTTGAACAAACTGTTGAGTTGGAACCGGGGAAAAACGTCTTCCCACTGAAACACTCGATCGATCAACCGGCGGCTTATACCTACGAGGCGGAATTCATTGCCGATGATGAAGCGGATGATGTCTTAACGCAAAACAACTCGGCGACCGGTTACACCTATGTACGCGGCAAGGGACGTGTGCTGTTGATACACAGCGACGGCGAGCTAGGCGATTACGAATTGATGGTGGGTGCGCTGCGAGATGCTGACATTGAGGTCACGCCGATGGCGGCGGACCGTTTGTTCGGCAGTATCGCAGAATTGCAGCCATATGATGCCGTCATCCTGGCTGGCGTGCCTCGTGTGTCGGGCGATAGCACTCAAACCATTACGCGGTTCAGCGACGAGCAGATTGAAATGCTTGTCCGCAACACACAACAGTTGGGAGCGGGGCTGCTGATGATCGGCGGTCCGGAATCATTGGGCGCTGGCGGTTGGGCTGGCACTGAACTTGAAAAAGCGATGCCCGTTGATTTCCGTATCAAGAACACCAAAGTGCAAGCCGTTGGTGCGTTGGCGTTGATCATGCACGCAAGTGAGATGGCCCAGGGCAACTATTGGCAGAAGGAAATTGCCAAGGCGGCGATCAAACAACTCGGTGGTGCCGACCAAGCCGGTGTCTTGCACTGGACGATGAGCGGTGATCGCTGGTTGTGGAACGGTTCGAAAGGTTTGCTGGAAGTGGGGCCGAATCGAAAAGCGATGATGGCCGCGGTCGGGAAAATGACGCCGGGCGACATGCCTGAGTTTGATCCTGCGATGCGTATGGCGGTAACCGGGCTGGCCCGCGTGAACGCTTCCATCAAACACTGCATCATCATCAGTGATGGTGACCCGAGTGACCCATCACCCGGCGTGATTAGCGATTTCAAAAAGAACAACATTACAATTAGTACTGTGGCGGTCGCTTCGCATGGACTGACTGAAAGCCAACGGTTGCGGCAAATTGCGTCCCAGACCGGCGGAAAGTATTACGCAGTAAAATCTGGCCGTGCTTTGCCGGGTATTTTCCAGCGGGAAGCTCGCCGCGTTGCGCGTCCGCTGGTTTATGAACCACCTGGCGGCGCGGCGCCCGAGATCGTGTTCCCTCATCCAGTGGTGGACGGAATTGAATCCGTCTTGCCGCCGGTCCGTGGTTTCGTGATGACGCAAACCAAGTCCAGCCCGTTGGCTCAGGTCGTCTTGCGATCGCCTCGTCCGGACTCGCCCGAAAACGCGACCATCTTAGCGACATGGAATTACGGACTTGGGCGTTCAGCGGTTTTGACCACCGATGCCGGACAGCGGTGGGCCGCCAGTTGGGCGCAGTGGCCGGGTTACGAAAAGTTGCACTCGCAACTAGTCCGGTGGCTGATGCGACCCACCGGCGACACGGGCCAATTTTCGCTCGCCACCAAAGTGAACGACGGGTACGTCGATGTGATCGTGACCGCTTTGAGCGACGACGATCAGTTTCTGAATTTCTTGGATGTCGCGGGATCGGTGCTTGATCCGGCGCTCCAGCCGGTTTCTCTACGAATGGAGCAAACCGCTCCGGGACGCTACGTTGGTCGATTCCCGATCGATCGTGCGGGCACATACTTTGTGAACGTGATACCGGGGGCGGGCAATTCCGCGCTTAGCACAGGAGTCACGGTTCCCTATAGCGAGGAATTTCGGTACCGGGAAACGAATCAAGCTTTGATCGCGCAACTTGCGTCGCTGCGTCCCAGCGGTGGTGAGCCGGGGCAGGTGACGTCGCCATTGGGCGTGGAGATCACTGACGAATCACTGCAGAATGACCCATTTCGCGGTGGGCTGCCCCTTGCTCGTCGCATTCGCGATGCTTGGCCTTGGGTCGTTTTGTTTGCGTTAACCGTTTTCTTTTGTGACGTGTTGGTACGACGAGTATCGATTCGTTTCCAGTTTCTGAAGCGTTGGGTTGGTGCGTTGATGGGCCACGCTGAAGTAGCCCCTGTGGCGGTGCAGCGTCTGGATCAACTGCGGCAACAAAAGCAAGAACTGAAGAGTTCAATGGCTGGGCGGGCTGCATCGACTCGATTCGAGCCGACCGCGACCGGAAGTACCGACGACGGTACGTCTGGACTGGACGAGTTATCTGGAACCGACGCATCGTCGCAAGGGGCTAATCGTGATGTGGATTCCAAAACCAAATCGCAAGCACCGGACAGCTCCAGTCCAGGTAGTTCCTACACCGAGCGGTTGCTAGAAGCGAAACGTCGAGCGAAAAAGTAGTCATTCCTAGCTGCCGAATGGCGGGTCAATGACAACACCTTTTTCCCCGCAATTGGCCTCAGCTAGCCTCGGTTTTGGCTTCGCGTGGCGGTTTGAGGGCGAAAATTTCGCTTTTTGCACATTGAGTGTTAACCTCTGATCCGCCATGGGCATGATAGAGGTATGGAACGCTCCGATCCCGATCACGCCGAATTTGTTTCTCAACTGACCGAGTGTCAGTCCACCCTTGGTATGTACGTGCGGTCGCTTATGCCCGGTGACCGCGCCGTCATGGATGTGGTGCAACAGGCGAACGCTAAAATTTGGGAAAAGCGTAACGACTTCCAACCTGGTACGAACTTTCGTGCTTGGGCGATGGCGATCGCACGTTATGAAGTTCTGAATTACCGAAAGCAGCAAGCACGCGACGCACGTCTCCATTTTTCAGTCGAGCTGGAAACGACCATTGCGTCGGAAATGGAAACTCGGCAAGACGATACCTTCGACCGGCACGAAGCGCTGCAGCATTGTCTCGGCTCGGTTAGTCCAGAAAACCGCGAACTGTTGTTTCTGAGGTATCAATCCGGCGAGACGCTTGTCGGTTTTGCTAAACGTACCAGTCGATCGGTCGGTAGTTTGAAGGTGAAGTTGCATCGGCTGCGATCGGCGTTGGCTGAATGCATCGAACGGCAGATTGTTGTCACAGGAGAATCGTCATGAATTCTCGCGGAATGGATGCACAGGAACGTTCGCGACTGTTGGATGACCTCATTGCGGGTGATATTAGCGAAGCGGACTTCTTGCGAATTGAAGCTGAGTTGACCGTTGACCCGCAAGTGCGACAGGAGTACTACCGCAAGCTGCAGTTGGACCAGTTGCTTGAGCACGAGGCGGCTGAAATCAGCGGACGGTCAATTCGTATCGCCGATGCATCGCTAGAGGCTAACGAACAGGCCCAAGTAGCACGCCGCCCGGTCGGACGTTGGTGGGTTTTCTTGTTGGCGGGAATGGCAGCATCGTGGTTGCTTATCTATTCATTTGCTGGATTGTTAGATCGTTCGGTAGCCATTGATGGTGGCGAGCTTGAGAACGCAGCACTGATTGCGAACATGCCCGAGCAGTCCGCTAGCGGATTCGGATTACTTACCGGTCTGTCAGAGGTCGTTTGGGCAAGTGATCCTATTGCTGAGGGGAGTCTGTTGACGAATGGCGACATCCGTCTGCGTTCGGGGATGGTTCGATTGGAGCTGTTCAGTGGCGTGGACATGGTCGTTGAGGGTGGCGCTGACTTCACTATTGATTCGCCGATGCAAGTGACACTTCGTAGCGGGAAAGCACGGGCACGTGTTCCGGAGCCTGCACAGGGATTCCGTATCAAAACATCTTCCGGCGACATTGTTGATCTAGGCACTGAGTTTTCAGTCGATGCCGATCTTGATCATGCAAAAATTCAAGTGGTCGATGGAGAGATTGAGTTGCACGGTGACAGGTCGATGCGAAAGCGGGTCCGTCCCGGGACAACCATCTCATGGGCAAATGACGGGGCACTAACGGAAGTGCCCAGTGAAGAGAGCGATGCTCACCCGGTCGCACCGGTTGGTCCCACGGAGTTTCAGCAGCTTGCCGAACAGCGCCGTGCTGAGCGACTGAAACTCTGGCAGGGGGACTCCGACTCTCTGCGTCGCGATGGCCGATTGCTTGCGTATTACAAGGTTGATCCGTTCAACCAATCGCGTCGCTTGCCAAATCAGGCGATTGCCGCAACTCAAGAAGCGAGCGCGGGTGCAGTGGTGGCTTCGCGGCGAGCGCAGGATCGTTGGGGGCGTGACGGAGGGGCGCTGAGCTTCAGTCCGATGGGAAGCCGGGTGCGAGTGAATGTTCCCGGCGAGTTTAGCAGTCTGTCGATGTTCTGTTGGGTGAAGATCGATAGTCTTGATCGGAATTACAACTCGCTCTTTTTGACAGATGGTCACGAGGAGTTTGAACCACACTGGCAGATCATGAACGATGGTCGCCTGTTTTTCTCAATCAAAACCCTTCGCGGTGCGGACGGACGTCGGAAGACACGATCCAGTGAGATCTACTTTTCACCGCCGATCGATTCGGCGTTGATTGGTGGTCGCTGGGTCATGCTTGCGGCTACCTACGACGTGGACCAGCGACTGATGACTCACTATGTCAACGGTGATGTCGTCAGCCGACATCCAATTCTGGACGAGACATTGGTTGAATCGATTCGGATTGGCGCTGCATCGATTGGGAATTGGAGTGAGCCGATGTACAAGACCGATCCCGAATTCGTTGTACGTAATTTGGACGGTGCTCTCGATGAGTTTGCCATCTTCGCAGATGTGCTCTCGGAACAAGAGATTCAAGAAATTTTTCATACTGGGAACCCGCATGAGTAACCGTTCATCGTTGCTGAATCCAATGCCGAAGAAGGGTAGTGTGATTTTTGCGTGCGCCGCTGTCTTGGCGTCGTCGCTTGGCGGGGACACTTGCCTTTGGGGTGAGGCGAAACCCATCGAGAATCAATTCGAAGTCAACTCGGAAACTGCAGTCGCCGAGCAAGCGGAGAGGCTGTTTACTCTCAAGGTGTTGCCGTTGTTGAAAGACAAATGCCTGGGTTGCCACGGAGCCGACGAGGCGAATCTGAAGGGCGGATATAGCGTGGCGACGCGAGCGGATCTTTTGCGAGGCGGTGAGTCGGATGAAGTAGCAATCGTCCCAGGTGAACCTGATGCGGGTTCGTTGATCGAAGCAATCACTTGGGAAGGCATCGAGATGCCGCCTAAGGAAAACGACCGTTTGTCAGATCAGCAGGTCGATTGGGTTCGCAATTGGATCGCTGCTGGTGCTCCTTGGCCGGACGAAGCGACTCAGCAGCGTTTTCGTGATGAAGACAATCAGCAACGGGTAAACAGCGACGGCATGATCGTTTCGACGAGCGGTGGCACGTCGGAAGAATGGACGAACCGGCGGTACCAACCCGATGATTTGTGGGCATTCGCACCGGTGAAAACGGCTGCTGAACTTTTGCCTGCACCGCTTGTCGAAGCTGAACCGAGCGAATCGGAAGTCATTAATTACTTCGTCAATCGTCGATTGTCGCAGGCTGGTTTAGAGGCTTCGGCGTCGGCCTCGCCGAGTGATTTGATTCGCCGGGCGACTTTCGATTTGACTGGTTTGCCGCCAACTCCCGAGGACACCGCGCGTTTCCAACAGGCGTACCAAGAAGATCCGGTTGCCGCTTGGGAATCGCTTGTTGATCGCTTGTTGGCCAGTAAGCGTTATGGCGAGCATTGGGCGCGGCATTGGTTGGACGTCACGCGATATTCCGATACCGGCGGAATGGCGAACGACTACGAACGTTCCAACATGTGGCGATATCGTGATTACGTGATTCGCAGCTTCAACAGCGACAAGCCTTACGATCAATTCATCGTTGAGCAATTGGCAGGCGACGAATTGGCTGATGCATCAGTGCGGCGTCGGAATCATGGCAATGAAGACGCGGTTACGGCCGCACGGTTGAAGGGAGATTACACCGCCGAGGAGGCCGAGCAGATCATTGCGACTGGGTTCTTGCGAATCGGTCCCTGGGACAACGCAATGGTTGAAGCCGATGAGGCTCGCCAGATCTTCTTGGATGACTTAGTGAACATCACCGGCCAAACTTTCTTGGCAACGACGATGCGGTGTTGCAAGTGTCACGATCACAAGTTTGACCCGTTGCCGACTCGCGATTACTACCGCATGTATGCCGCTTTTGCAACGACACAAATGGCGGAACGGCCTGCTCCGTTTTTACCAGCCGAAAGTCAAGAACGGTTTGAAGCTGGTGAGGCACACGTGCAGAAATTGCTCGACTATGCCACTAGTGAACGAGATAAACTCGTCGAAAAACGTGAGGCTGCTGCGCGAGCTTGGTTCGACGAACACGACTTGCCGTATCAGAATGAAGAAGACCGCCGGGATCTTCCCGATGATGAAAAACCGCCGCGACATGTTGGATTGAGCGTCACCGAACAGGGGCAACTGAAGGTTCGCGAGCAAGATGTTTGGATTTGGACGCGACGGTTGGAGCGGTACCGACCGTTGGCGCAAAGCGTCTACAACGACTTCGTCACGGGGGCTTCATCCAAGAATGCTAAGAAGCTTCGTTTGGTTGCGAAAAAACGTGCCGGCCAAAAGCCACGAACGTTGGTTAACTACATCTTGCAAGGCGGAGGTTTGACGGCCTTAGGTGATAAGGTTGGGCCCGGCGTTTTGAGCGCGACCTCGTTGCCAGTCAGTTTGGATCGTGAAGATTCCTACCGGATTACTGATGAGATGGAGGGGCGGCGAATTGAGTTGGCGCGTTGGATCGCAAACCCCAAGAATCCGCTGACGTCCCGAGCGATCGTTAATCGAATTTGGCAGTACCACTTTGGCAAGCCGATCGCCGCCAACCCGAACAACTTCGGTGTGAAGGGCGCGAAGCCAACGCATCCGGATCTGTTGGATTTTCTAGCGTCCAACTTCATTGAAAACGGTTGGACGATGAAGCGGCTTCACCGCGCTATCATGTTATCTCAGGTTTATCAGCGATCTACGAAGCCCAGCGATGCTGACAAGTTATCGACGGTCGACCCCAACAATGATTTGCTTTCGCATTTCCCACGGCGAAGGCTCAGTGCCGAAGAGCTTCGCGATGGCATCTTGGCGATCACCGGCGAGCTTCAGCATTGCGATGGTGGGGTTCCGATCATGCCGGAGATCAATATGGAAGTCGCCTTACAGCCAAGGATGATTCAGTTCTCGTTGGCTCCGGCTTACCAGCCATCGCCTTCGCCGGAGGAACGAAACCGGCGGTCCGTTTACGCGTACAGTCTGCGGGGCCAAGCGGATCCTTTCGGCGAGCTTTTTAATCTGCCCAACCCGAACGAGTCTTGTGAGATGCGAGAATCGGCTGCTGTGACGCCGCAAGTTTTTGCATTGCTTAATAGTGACTTGATCACCGATCGATCGATCGCGTTAGCCGTGCGGTTGCAGCGAGAGTGCGACGAACCCGGTCATCAAATTGAACGAGCGTACGACTTGATTCTTGGACGTAAACCTACCTTGGCGGAGGCGGATCGATTGCTTCGCTATTACCGCGACATGGTTTCATATCATCAGTCCAGCACGCCCGATTCGGTGGAGTACCCAGCGACGATCACGCGTTCGTTGGTGGAAGAATTTTCGGGTGACGTCTTTGAGTACGAAGAGATCCTGCCTGTGTTTGAAAACTACGTTTCCGATTTGAAAGCCAGTGATGTGGACGTCGATACGCGAGCACTTGCTGATGTTTGTTTGCTGTTACTGAACACGAATGAGTTTATCTATCTGGACTGAATCGCTCACCTTTTTTGTCCAATTCATTCACCATATTTCGAAGTTATCTCCATGCAAAACCACCAGCGTCGATCGTTTTTATACGGACTTGGGGCTTCACTAGGTGCGGTTGCACTGACCGATCTGGTCGCGGCGAGTGAGCCGGGTAATGTGCAGGACGCATCCGGCGGGCCGTTGTCGCCCAAGCCGCCGATGCATCCCGCCAAGGCCAAGAACGTCATCATGCTGTTCATGGAAGGCGGCCCCGGTCATATGGATACTTTTGATCCCAAACCGGAATTGACTCGGTTGCATAAAACTGAGTCCAAGCGGGTCGGTGGACAGGAAAAGGGGTTTAAGTTTTTCGTCGGAAGTCCATTCGGATTTCAGCACGCCGGTGACAATGGCATTGAGATGTGCGACCAGTGGCAGCACCTGTCGGACCCTTATGTTGCCAACGAGTTGTGTAATTATCGGGGGTGCCAAGCGGAATCGCTCAATCACCCTGAAGCGCTCTTTCACATTAACACCGGAAGTCGGTTGGGTGGCGATCCGTCGGTAGGTTCGTGGGCTACCTATGGGCTGGGCTCGGAAAACCAAAACTTGCCAGGTTACGTTGTGATGACGGAGTTGGCGCTTCCGCAGGGCGGTTCGACAAATTGGAGCAACGGGTTCTTGCCGCCGCATTATCAAGGCACACGTTTGCGACCGACCGGTTCACCGATCTTGGATTTGTCGCCGCAGTCCTTTAAAAACGAGATACATCAACGGCGAGCGCTGGATGAGCTTGCCGCTTTGAATGCGGCGCACTTGCAATCGTTGGGGGCTCAGGATCAAAAATTGCAGGCGCGGATGGAAAGTTATGAACTGGCTTTCCGGATGCAGTCCGAGGTCCCCGGTGTGATGGATCTTTCGCAAGAAAGCGAAGCCACAATCGACATGTATGGGCTCAACGATTCGGAAACCAAGACGTTTGGTCGGCAGTGTTTGATGGCCCGCCGACTAGTCGAAAGCGGTGTGCGGTTCGTGCAGATCTTTAGCGGTGGTTGGGACAGCCACGATTACCTGGAACGCGGTCACTCATCGCGAATCAAGAGTGTCGATAAACCGATGGCTGCCTTAATTCGTGATCTCAAACAGCGAGGGATGTTGGAAGACACCCTTGTCATTTGGACCGGTGAGTTCGGACGAACGCCCGATAACAACAAACGCGGGGGTGTCTATTCGATTGGTCGCGGGCACAACAACAAAGCTATGACGATGTTGATGGCTGGCGGCGGTGTGCGGCCTGGCGTTGTTGGGGCAACTGATGAGTTGGGGGCAGAGGCCGTCGAGTGTGTGCACCCGATTCGCGATTTGCATGTTACGTTGCTGCATCAGCTTGGGTTGGACGACAACAAACTGACCTATTTCCACGGCGGTCGCTACAAACAGCTCAGCCAGTTTGGAGGTGAAGTGATCACTGAGCTGATCGCATAACGATGGAGTTGCGTCTTCGCGACCGACCTCGATATCAAGGTTCCCCGCGGAGGTTGTCTGCGAGGGTTGTCTGCGAGGGTTGTCTGCGAGGGTTGTCTGCGAGGGTTGCCTGCGAGGGTTGCCTGCGAGGGTTGCCTGCGAAAGTTAACACGCGAACGTCATCTTGATCGCGAGCTGTGTTAGGTTTGCAATCGTCCCAATGTCGCTGGTCTTAGAAAGCGGGTTTGGGGGTAATCGCTGGCAGCGGGCTGTCGTCTCGAGCGAAGAACATCAAGTGTTGCCAGGGAAGGTCGTTGTACTCGCGTACCAGTTTCAGGTTTGACGCGGAGTACTCTTTCATGATCTGGGCTTTCGACATCTTGTGCAGTGGCTTGATCGGTACGTCAGGGTCTTCGGCCCGGTATTCAAGCAACGCAATCACACCTTTGGGTTTCAGTGAGTTGCGGATTTCCCAAAGCATGGATTGTGGATGCGAGAACTCGTGATAAACATCGACCATCAACACGAGGTCAATTTCGTTGGCTGGCAAGTTAGGGTTGTCGACTTCGCCAAGCACTGGAACGATGTTTTCGATCTTTGCCCGCGCCATGTTGCGGCGTAGTTTTTGTAGCATCTCTTGCTGAATGTCGACGGCCAGGACTTGTCCCTCGTAAGCGTCCGTTGCTTCACCGGCAACCTGCCTGCGTTTTTTTGTGGAGGCTTTGTCGGGCGTAGTCGCTTCGGTGGCGATCTTGCATTCACGAGCCATCGGCAAGGTCCAGAACCCGTTGCCGCAACCCAGGTCGACCAGGGTCATGCCGGGTTCGATGCCCAGTTGGTCGAAGGCTTCTTTTGCGTTTTCTTCATCGTTGCGTTCGGGGCGAATGAGCCAGGGGGCGCCAAAGTGAGACATTGGCTGGGCAACGATTCGTCCCAGGTATGTTCGCCGAGCCTCTTCGGTTGGCTTCGGCGTTTGGGAAGCAACCGCTTCTTGTGCAACGAGCGACGAGGGGGTCGCTAGGAGGTGAGCGAAGCTGAAGGTCAGCAACAACCAGGTAACACCACGACTCATAGCAAACCCGTATCGCTAAGGTAGGATTTTGGAGGGCGAATCACTCAGACTCATCTGTTACTAATTCGAATTGAGGCTGGAAGGCCTCTTCGAAAGAGTAGACGTCGTCAAAGTCGGCGCGGTTGTCGCTTTCGCTCTTTCGCATTTGTTCAATGCGAATCAGGTTGTAAACCAGTTCGCCAAAATCGCTGGTCGACTTCAGTCCCCAATTCGCCAACACCATTTTGGCGAGATAGCCATATTGGTCGATGGCGTAGAGCCGGCACGCTTCGCAAAGTTGTTGGCCGGTAAGGTGACGTGGGTTGTCGACATCGGGATGGTCGTTCTCGCCATAGCTAAGCGGCCCGATCTGTTCCAGGTTTTCGTGAGCGTACTGAAGCGCTTCGCGAATGAACTGGTAAGCATCGAGCTTGTAACGGGGGTCGTCGCGGAGCAAATCCCGCATGGCTTTAAGTGGCGACGTCATGGATGAACTTAGTGCAAAGGAGAAGTGCTCAAACGAGAGCGACTTGAAAGTTTGTATTGTAACCGTGTTTGGAAGTGACCGCAGCGCGATTTGCGTAAGGGCGTCTTCAGTTCCGTGTCAAATCCCAGGCGTCCAGCCAGCGTGACTGGTCGGCTTGCTCGGCCATGTCGAATTCCGCTTCAAGCCGCTCGGCCATGTCGAAAAGGTGCCCAGCCCCGTAGAAGACGGCCACGCGTTTGGGGGTGTCCCGAGGTTCGGCGGTCTCTTTGCTCAGTTCGTCCCGCAAAATTTCAAATGCTTTTCGGTTGCGGCCTTTGATCAAGGTGTTTTCGCCGTCAGCATCGTCCATGCCGGCGGTAACCATTTCGATATCCACCAATTGTCGGGCCATCGCCCGCTTCATCAGCTTGGGGCGATCGCTGCTGAAGAACGCAATCAGCATTCCGATGTCGCCACCATTCTTTGATTGCGAGGCCAGTCCGGCGCCCATCATTCGAGCAACCATTTTCCAAACACTGTCGCCGCGCCGTTCAAGGTCTTCGACAAATTCATCGGGGCTCATGTCGGCGTGGCGGAAGTTTTCAGCCATGTAATCAATCTTTTCGAGCTGGTATTCCAGGTTCAGCATGTCTTTCATGCCCGTTTGAACCGACGCCAGCAGCGAGCGACGTTTTTGGAGGTCTTCTGGTTTGATGCGGGTGCCATCTGGTGCAACCAATTCGTAGAGCACGGTGTCGTACTGGCTAAGCAGTTCGCTGAGTTGTTCGTAGTACTCGGCCTGTCCGATGTGAACGACGCCGACTAGGTCGACAACCGTTCCCGCGAACGGGGTTCCTGGATTGCCGACATATCGAACGATGGCGGTTTGTAGAGCGACCGGGTCACCGTCCGCGTTTTCCTTTACCCGGACGTACTTTAGATCTTGTGCGTTTTCGGTTGTGTCTTCGTCGTCCGCTGTTTCTTCATCCTTAGTTTCTTCGGCATCGTCAGTCGTGGCGTCCGACGGGGCCGCCGTTTGTTCGGATTGGGAAGCCGCTTTTTCGGTTGTCGCAGTCGCTGCTGGTTCGGATACCGTGGGTGCCGTTTCTTGTGCGGCGGCCAGGCGGGTTGCGGCGATTTGCCAGAACGCGATTCCGACTACCACAATCAGGCATGCGATCGAACGCCATGAAGTCAGGCTCCATGCAATGGATAACCAGTGGGTTTGTTTTGTCTTGTAAGTCACAACCAAGGTCCTCGGGTGGGTTCGCGGTTCGTGTAGGGCAGCGAGCTTTGGTTGCTACGCCGCGGTTGATGTTTCAGGTCGAGCGTTTCCGCGTCTGACGTTTTCGCGTTGATGCTGGTATCGGGAAGGCGGCGTGAATGTGTTGTGTTGAGTGTGCATCGGGGGTGGCGGAGTTGTGGCCGTTTCAGAGTTCGGAGATGTCCAGTGCCAGGAGCCGTTTGGACTGCGGCATCGTGCCCTTGCATTGTCGTGGGGACGCGTGTTGCTTGTCCGGTGGCTTATCTGGGTAATCCTACTTCCAGCGTATTCTTTTCTATCGTACCGCCATGGCATCCGGCTGGGTGACTCTTTCAAGTGACTCAAGCAGGCCTGACCACTCGCCGGCGACTCGAGTTTGTCCCCAGGTCGAAGCGATCATCACGCTGTTGATTCCAGATCCGATTCCTAGCATCGCCGACCGATTGCCTTCGGTCAGTTCGCCTCGTTCGATCGCGGTGGCGACGGTCAGTGGTAGTGCGACTGATCCGGTATTGCCAAGGACCGGGAATGAGACCGAGTCTGTTTTCAGGCTGAGGCCCATCGCTTCGAGCATCGCGGCTCGGTGGCGTGTGCCAACTTGGTGGCAGACGGTCGATTGGATCGATGGGCGGTCCCATCCAGATTCGGACAGCAGTCGTTCAATCGCTGACACGCCCGTCGCGATTCCTTCGGCCATTAGTTTTTCGGAATCCGTGTCCATCAGCGGACGCATGTCAGCGCCAGCGGTGTCTTGGTTGCTGCGGCACAAGTCGTTGTGTGCAGTATTCGCTTCGGCGACGGCGAACTGCAGTGGTGTCCCGTCGGGGCAAAGGTCGCGGTGGCAAACCAACCAGGCGCAACTGCCCGATCCGATGGTCAGCGAAGCGAATGCGGGTTTAACGGATTGGCGTGTCAGCGAGGTGTCGGTGTTCAGTGAGTCGATCGTCGCTTCTAGCAGAGGGCGGCTGTTTTCGGTGCCGACGACAACTCCGGCTTGAATCATGCCGGACTGGATCATCGAGGCAATCTGAATGGCGCCGTTGAGTACACCCAGGCATGCGTTGGAGACATCGTAAACAAGGCAGTCCCGACGCAGCCCCATTTCATGGTGGACGCGCGACGCGGTCGCTGGTTCGAGGAAGTCGCGACAGACGCTGGCGTGGATCAGCGAGCCGACTTGGCTGGCATCGATTCCAGCGGCTTCGATCGCCGCTAAGCCAGACCGAATGCTGGGGCCGCTAGGCATCGTGCCTTGGGGCCACACTCGGCGCTCGGCAATCCCGCTCATAAGGGCCAGTCGCCCTTCGGGTAAGCGGAGTCTTTCGTAGAGTGGCGAAAGGCGGTTTTCGATCTCGTCGCTGGACCAGCATTCCTCTGGAATCGTGACCCCGATCCCTGCCAAAACCACGTCATTGAATTGCATCGTCAGTTCCCTAGTTCGTGTCCGCCGATTCACTATCAACGGTAGCCACCCAGCCTAGCTGGATTTGGTCCCTGGCGAAATGCAACTCGTTCAAAACCAGACCCGGTCATTCGTCTTTCATTGTCCGTCTGGGGATTGCGGAAGCAGCGAGTGTGGCCGAACGCTTCGCGGTCGGGGGTAGATAGTTCCGACCGCGGAGCGTTCGGCCACATTGGCCAGCGGATGAAATCGGGGCATGGCAAGATGTGAAGAAGGGCGACTTATCGGTGCCGACTCGAGAAACATTTGGAAAACTTCTTTTCGTTAAATTCCGCACAAACGTTTCAGGTGGACACCTTGGAAACGCGCGAAAACGACGTGCTTAAAAAACGGGCAGTCGCCGAAAGTCGGCTCGCCGACCCGCTTGCTTAAAAACTGGGCAGCTGTGGTTTGCTTCGTAAACCCCTTTGCTAGCAATGGTTGCGAAAGGGCGTTTGATCGCGTTTCCAAGATGCACTTATCCAATCGCCGGCACAGTCTCGCTGGCGAACATCGACCTTCCACGAGTGCAACCATCGGATCCGACATGACGTCCTCAGGCGACGCAGACAAGACGTCCCGCTCAAAAACTTCACAGGCAAAGACTCTGCCCTCTCAGGAAAAGTCGTTGGGCGCGAAATCGAAAGACGCTGAACAAGGCCAACCCGTTTACGCCAGCGACGCTGTCGCGATGGTTGAAAAACGGGCCAGGTCAGGAGGCGATGCGGCCCAGCGTCAACTTGGCCGTGCCGGCGCGCCGGGCGTGAGCCTGCCCACTTCGGCCCCGGTGGCCGATCGCGAGTCGCTTGATTTGACTCCGATCCCCAGTGGAGTGCCCGCTCAGGATCGGGCTCCGTTGGCGTTGAGGATGGCGGAAGAGGCGTTCGCTAAAACGGGCAGTTGGGTAGTCTTCTATCGTGAGATGCTCGCGCCGGGTGGAGTGGTTGATCAGCTCTACGAGACCGCTGAGGCACGCCGGTATTTTGAGACGACTAGCGAGTTCGCGGAGTTGCTGGAAATGGTCGCCGCGATGCGAAGCCAAGACGACTCCAAGAGCGGTACCTACGAACCGGAGCGGGTGATCACTGTTCGGCTTCCTCGCAGCATGCATGAGGGCGTCGTCCGTGAGGCCAAGGAGCTGGAATTGAGTATCAATAAATACTGCCTGACCAAGTTACTTCAGCCAGCCAATTCAAGGTTCACCCCGGTGGAATCGGGGGCTCGCCGTGGCCGCCGGCCTGGGCCGCAGATTACGCTTGAGCGGGTCAAGCTTCGCGGTGATGGGGGCGCTGCTTCGGGGGCCGCGGAATCTCGCAAGCGAACCAACCCTCGAACCGATTCGTCGGCCCAGCCAGAACGGGCTAGCGAATAGCTAGTCTTGCCACAGTTCGTCTTGACCCTGGGTGCCGCTAGCCATTATTGCGAGGCATCCGTGGCGCCGCCGGGCATAACTCTCCGATCGTCCCGTCCCACCTGTCAAACCCTTCCCCACCTATCCGACCACCTTACTTACGGATTTCGCCCGAATGTTTCGAACCGCCCTGTTGGCTGTTGCCATCGCCGTTGCTTTTTCGACCACCTCGCCAGCCAGCACTGCATCGGCCGCCGAGATCGTGAGCTACCGCTGTGAAAAGTGGAAGACCCGCCACGAGCACGACGCTAAGCAAGTTGACCAAATTGTCGATACGCTCAAGAAGCTGAAGTGTGAAGTGCAGAAGCACGAGCACAACGGACACGCGGACATCAAGTACCGCTGCCCAAAATGGCTCGAGCACAAAGCGAAGACTCATGAAGACGCTCATAAGCTAGAAGCTTGGCTGAAGGCTTTGGGTTTTGAAACAAAGCATCAACACTGATGTCGGTTCCGCCGACCGCCGCCATCGGAGCTGCCATGCAAGCGGCCAAGCTAACTGCAAAGTTGGCTGGCAAGGTTGCCCAGGAATCAGCGGAGATGGTCGGTAGCTTTGCCGACGTGTTCGCTAATTCGGACGAGTCGGCGGAGGTGAGTGGCGTCGCGGCATCGTCTGAATCAGGGGGTGCCTCGATTGGTGCAATTCTGGATGGCTTGATCGAGCAGCTCGGTTTAACGACCGAACAACCGATGGCGTTGCAGGTCGACGACCACGACCAGATCCAAGTTCTTCCTGCTGATGGTCAAGAAGGCACGGCAGCGGACGCGACCGAGCGGATGCAGTTGCAGTCGCATATTAATAGTTCGCCATCGCTTCGTGCTACCATCGCGTCGTTGCTGTAAGGGAAGTCGTAGTAGCCGATGGTCTCTTCGACGCCAGGGTTTTGGCTTCACGCCTCAGCTGGAATGTTCTTTTGCAGTTGATGATTCGGCGAGGCTGAATCGTTCGGGCGGTTGGCGAGGCAGCGAGTCGTTCGGTGACTTGGTGTTTCGCCTGGTGAAGTTTGAGTCGAAATCCGAAGGGTCGCAAACAAAGGCCAGTGGAAACAAAGGCCAGTGGATCCGATTATGCTTGCGGCGTTTTGCCGTTGTCGTGTTTGATCGTGAAGCCTTCGCCGGGTTTCAACTTCGGAACGCAACCGATAGGTTTGATCGTTCAACCCTTCCCCATCTTCCCTCCGCGAGAGTGACCTTTCGATGATTCAATCCGCCATTACAGTCAGCCTTGTTGAAGAAGCACGCGGCGGCCCCTTTGTTTACTGGAACGGACTTGAAGATGCGTTCGATCAGGCGGCCAAGCTCGGCTTTGATGCCGTTGAGATTTTCGCTCCTGGTCCAGATGCCGTTTCGCACGATCAGCTAAAAGCGTTGACCGAGCGGACTGGGCTGAAAGTGGCTGCCGTTGGTACCGGTGCTGGGATGGTCAAGCACGGTCTCAGTCTGACGGATCCGGATGCGTCCAAGCGAAAAGCGGCTCGAGATTTTGTGCGCTCGATGATTGACTTTGGTGGTCCGGTTGGCGCCCCGGCGATCATCGGGTCGATGCAAGGGCGATGGGGGGGCGATCTTACTTTGGACGGCGCTCTGGATTACCTCGCTGAGGCTTTGGATGAGCTCGGTCCTCACGCGGCGACTTACAACGTGCCGTTGATCTACGAGCCGCTCAATCGATACGAAACCAATTTGATTCGCACCGTTGCCGAGGGCGTTGATTTCTTGAAACGGCTAAAGACCAACAACATCAAGTTGCTGGCTGACTTGTTCCATATGAATATCGAAGAAGCCAATGTTGCCGATGCGCTGCGTCAGGGTGGCGATGCGATTGGGCACATTCACTTCGTCGATTCCAACCGGCAGGCTGCGGGATTGGGGCATACGGATTTTGTACCAATCATCGAAGCTCTTCGCTCGATCGGATATGATGGCTATTTGTGCGCCGAAGCGTTCCCGCTTCCTGATTCTGACACCGCCGCACAGAAAACCATCGAAGCCTTCAAGAGCCTCTTAGCGTGAGCCAACCTGAATCAGCACCTCAACCCGATTCGTCTGACGCTAGTGTTAGCAAGGACCTTCAGTATGTTTGCCGGTATGGCAGCATGCGACTGCTTGGCGTGATGACCGCCAAGGAGGCGTTTCGCTATGGCGACGAGGTGGTGATTCGTAGTGATCGGGGAACTGAAATCGCAACGGTGTTGTGTGAAGCAACACCGGCCGCAATCGGTGGTCTTCGCGAGCCAACCGAAGGCCGGATCCTGCGAAGACTTGATGGCACCGATCGAGGTGACTGGTCGCAAATGTCAGCGATGACCCGGCGCGACCTGGATGCGTGTCAGCCTCATGTCGATCGGCTTCAATTGGCTATGCAGCTTATCGATGTCGAGCGAGTCTTGGGCGGTGAGCGAGTTGTCGTTTATTTTGTTGCCGAAGGGCGAATCGATTTTCGCACGTTGGTGAAAGCACTCGGCCAGGAGTTTCAGACCCGTATTGAGATGCGTCAGATCGGCATCCGAGATGAAGCGAAGTTGCTTGCCGATTTTGGTGATTGCGGACAAGAGGTTTGCTGCAGTCGCTTTCTTAGCAAGATGCCACCGGTGTCGATGAAGATGGCCAAGTTGCAGCGGGCGTCACTGGATCCCACAAAGATCTCGGGACGGTGCGGTCGCTTGAAGTGTTGTTTGCGATATGAGTTTGATACTTACGAATCGTTAGCTGAAGATTTGCCGCCGATTGGAAGCAAAGTTCTGACTCGCGATGGCAAGTGTCATGTCGTTGCCCAGGATATTTTGGCGGGGCAATTGATCGTCAACACCGAAGACAAACGCCGAATCATGATTCCCGCCGGTGATGTCGTTGAAGTGCTGGTGGTCGGCGAAGGTCCATCGGCGGGTGGGAAGAAGAAGCGGAAGCGATAGGTTTCGTGTTTCTTTCACGCTTGCAAATTCGCATCACGGCTAGCGGGTGTTGTTGTGACCTGCCCTCTTACTTTGTTTCTCAACCAAGAAGATATTAAAGATGAGTAACCTCGATTCCATATTGGAAACAGCGGTTGAAGCCGCGAAGGTCGGTGGCGACATCTTGCGGCGGTATTTCGACGATGGTGTTTCGATTCGTGATAAGTCAGCCGGTGGAGGTAAGTCGTATGACTTGGTCAGTGACGCGGACGAAGAGAGTGAAGCAGCGATTGAAGGCCTGCTTCGATCGCGCTACCCCAGCCATGAGTTGCTTGGGGAGGAGTCACTGCAGTCCGGCGATGCTTCGGCAGAACACCTATGGATCATTGACCCGTTAGATGGAACTAATAACTTTGCGCATCGCATCGAGCATTTCGCGGTATCAATCGGTTACTACGAAAATGGTGTGGCGATGGCCGGTGCGGTATTCAATCCCGTAACGGACGATTGGTATACCGCGACGCGAGGCGGCGGTGCCTTTCGGAATAGGAAGCCGGTCTCGGTCAGTCCGGTCGGTACTTTAGGGCAAGCCATGATTGGTTGCGGGTTCTATTACGATCGTGGCGAAATGATGCGATCGACGTTGGCTGCGATTGAAGAATGCTTCTCGCACGACATCCATGGAATCCGGCGTTTTGGGACCGCATCATTGGATTTGTGTATGGTCGGTTGCGGCAAGTTGGATGCATTCTTTGAGTATCAATTATCGCCATGGGATTTTGGTGCCGGAGCGTTGTTCCTTACCGAGGCGGGAGGAACGATCACCAGTGCAACGGGCGACCCGCTGCCGATTGAAAAGTCGAGCGTTTTGGCCAGTAACTCGGCGTTGCACGCAGCAATGCTAAAGATTGTTGCAAAACACGCGTGATGTGACTGAGCTTTCCGCCATCGTCTCCCACGGGCGATTGATTTTCACTAGACTATCAGTCGGACCGAGCCAGTTGATGTCTTTTCCGCCATCTGCATTGCCCCTTTCAGGGTGAGCTTGCCGCCCCGGTTGAGTTAGCTCGATCGAGCGTAGTGTGCGAGCGGCAGTGAGTTGTGTTGGAATGAGGCGTCGTCGGCTGAACTAGCCAACTGTGCTGTCTATCGAATCATTCCCCCACCTCCTTACCTGCCCCACCACTGTCATGTCTCAATCTTCTGAATCTGGCTCGATCGACCACGTCCTAACTGAAGAGCGATTGTTTGATCCGCCGGCGGAGTTCACTGACAAGGCCGTCATTTCAACCAACGAGCAATACGAAAAGCTGTACGCCGAAGCGCGTGACAATCCGGATCAGTTTTGGGGCGAACAGGCGAAGGAACATTTGCATTGGTTTGAGCCATTCGATCAGGTTTGCAAATGGGAAGCACCCAATGCGGAGTGGTTTGTCGGTGGCAAGACGAACGCTTGTTACAACTGCGTGGACGCCCATGTGGAAGCCGGACGCGGCGATAAGTTGGCGATCATTTGGGAAGGCGAACCTGGCGACACTCGCACGCTGACCTATCGTCAATTGCAAACCGAAGTCGCAAAGTGCGCCGAAGGTTTGGTTGAGTTGGGGATTGGTACTGGCGATGTGGTTAGCATCTATATGCCGATGACGCCCGAATTGGCGATCGTGATGTTGGCCTGTGCTCGTATCGGAGCAATCCATTCAGTGGTCTTCGCCGGCTTCAGCGCTGAATCGATCGCCGATCGAAACAATGATGCGTCGGCTAAGTTGATGATCACGTCGGATGGTTTGTATCGCCGCGGCAAAGTCTTGCCCTTGAAACGCACCGTCGACGAGGCGTTGGCAAAATCACCCACGGTCAAGACATGCTTGGTGCTGCGACGGACCGGTGGAGACGACACGCCCATGCAAGAAGGCCGCGATGTTTGGTGGCACGATGTGATCGAAAAGCAACCCGGCACGCTGCCCGCCACTCCACTGGATAGTGAAACGCCACTGTTCATCCTGTACACATCGGGAAGTACCGGTAAGCCGAAGGGAATTTTACACACTACCGCCGGGTACAACTTGTGGGCTAAGCGAACATTCCAATGGGTGTTCGATCATCGTGAAGACGACATCTATTGGTGTACGGCCGATTGTGGTTGGATCACCGGTCACAGCTATATCGTCTATGGACCGTTGGCCGCGGGTGCCACTTGCTTGATGTATGAAGGGGCGCCGAATCATCCGGCCGAAGATCGGTTCTGGGATTTGGTTGAAAAGTACAAGGTCACCATCCTCTACACGGCACCAACCGCCGTTCGTGCGTTCATCAAGTGGGGTGACGAGCACGTTGATAAGCATGACCTATCCAGCTTGCGATTGCTGGGCAGTGTTGGTGAAGGCATTAATCCAGAAGCATGGATGTGGTACCACGAAAAAATTGGCGGTGGTAAGTGCCCTATCGTTGATACTTGGTGGCAAACTGAAACGGGCGGCATCATGATGAGCCCGTTGCCTGGAATCACGCCCACCAAGCCAGGTTCCTGCACCAAGCCCTTACCAGGCGTCGTGCCTGCGATCGTGGATGAAATCGGCAACTTGGTTGATAGCCAAAGCGGTGGCAAGTTGTGCATCGCTCAACCTTGGCCTGGCATGCTTCGTGGAATTTATGGTGATGAGAAACGATTCGTTGAGCAGTACTGGGCTGACGTACCTGGCAAGTATTTAACGGGTGACAACGCTCGTTGCGATCAAGATGGCTACTACTGGATCATGGGACGGATCGATGACGTCATCAACGTATCGGGCCACCGTCTCAGCACCATTGAGGTCGAGAGTGCACTGGTTTCGCATCCTGATGTTTGCGAAGCCGCTGTGGTCGGACGCCCCGATGATTTGAAGGGCCAAGCCATCGCTGCCTTCGTGACGACCACCGGTCGCGAATGCAACGACGAGTTGCTTAAGGAGTTGAAGCTTCACGTCCGAAAGCAAATTGGTGCCCTGGCGCAACCGGATGATATTCGCTTCACTGCATCGCTACCCAAAACACGCAGCGGTAAAATTATGCGTCGCTTGTTGCGAGATGTGGCCGCTGGTCGAGAACTAGCGGGTGACACTTCGACTCTGGAAGACCTTGCATCTCTGGCCAAGCTACAGCAAAAAGACTAGCTCTAGGAGGCCGACGTCCTCGAACCTTGCTATGCCATTTCGCCATCAATCCGAAACGCCGGCGACCTCGTCAACGCATCTCGAACGCTCGACGAGTCGGCGTTTTTGGGTTTGCGTGGCGTTAGGCTTTTTGGTGTTGGTGCTCGTTCCCATGTTTTGGGTTTTTGGGCGAGTCAATGAGTCGTCCAAGCGGCTTTGCCAACATGCCTTGCAATCGGTGTTGGAAGGAAACGTGGCCCGGCTTCGCTTCTGCATTCTGACGTTGCAGAAAGAGGGGGCGCAGCTAGCGACGAGCCCGGTTGTCGAGCAGTTCGTCCGTGTCGAATTGGCTGCTAGAGAGTCATCGAACTCGGGATCGGCAAATGGTGGTCCTATCGCCGACGACGCGCAGCGCATCGAAGAGTCTCGCGTTGAGCAGTTGCGCATCGAGCGATTACGCAGCGAGGTGCCCAATCGCCGCGAAGCAGTCGGTTGGGTCGTGACTGATTCGGACGGGAAGGTTATCGCGGCGGACCGCGACGGTCGGCTTGGTGAACAGTGTCCGTGGACCGGAGTGGACCGTAGTCGATTGCAGGTCGGCGAACCCACCGTTGTGTTGCCTGACTACGCTGCTGGGACTTTCGACTTGGGATGCATGTTTGCACTTTCACCGATTCTTGATGACCGCAACGGGCAATTTGACCTGATCGGTTCAGTAGGTTGGGTGATCGATCCGCGTGGTTATCTAAGTGATATTCTGGTGACCACGCCTACCGATGCGACATGTTTGTTTGATCGCAGCGGACGTCTGCTGACGCGAAGTCGCTTCGAAGATCAATTCACGGACATGCGACCGAACCAGCCGACCCGGGCCCGAAGCCCCTGGTACCCTACGCATCTTCGTGAGCCCGGCGTCGACTCTCGTGCATCGGGTTTGAATTTGAATGCTGAAGCGCTCGCCGAACGTCCGTTGACCAAGATGGCGGATCAAGCGATCCGGGGGTCAGCTGGAAGCGATACCCAGGGCTACCAAGATTATCGCGGCGTGAAAGTGGTGGGGGCATGGCGTTGGTTGCCAGACCTGGATGTCGGGATTGCTACGGAGATCGATTGGACAGAGGCGTTCCGTTCGATCAACTTGTTGAAGTGGTTGATCGCGGGCACGTTTGGTGCACTATCGATTGCCGGAATCGGCATGGCGGCGTTGGTCGCGTTGTCGGACCGGTTGCGTCAGCGTTTGAGTGACCGAGATCAAGACGTGCGGCATCTTGGTCAATACGAACTGACCGAGTTGCTTGGTGCGGGCGGGATGGGGGCGGTGTACCGTGGCAAGCATCAGTTTCTTCGGCGTGATGTCGCCATCAAGGTGCTCGAAGGCGAACAGTTGTCCCGGCAATCGATTGCCCGATTTCGTCGAGAGGTTCAACTGACATCGAACCTGCGACATCCCAATACGATTGCAATCTATGACTACGGCCAAGCTGAAAATCTAGGTGGCGCTGGTTCCTCATCGAAAACCGACACTAACTCCGGGGCGGATTCCGCATCGCGGAACAAGCGATCGCCGTCTCAGGTCGAGCATGGAGTTTTCTACTATGTGATGGAATACATCGATGGGATTTCGCTTCAGCAGTTGATTGATTTTTATGGGCCGCAGTCGCCGGAGCGGACGATCCATTTGTTGCGCCAGATTTGCGGTTCGATTGCGGAAGCTCACGAGGCGGGTTTGATCCACCGCGACATCAAGCCAGCGAACATTTTGTTGTCCGCGAAAGCAAGCACTTTCGATCACATCAAAGTGTTGGACTTCGGCTTGGTGAAAGAACTGAATAAAGCGGACGATACTTTGGCGTTAACGATGACGCGATCGGATTCGATGACCGGGACGCCACTGTATATGGCGCCCGAGACCATTCGTGATGCGACTCAAGCGAGTCCAGCGGGCGACCTTTATTCGATTGGTGCTGTCGGGTATTCGTTGTTAACCGGCAAGTCGACCTATGAAGGGGAATCGGCGATTGATTTATGCTTAAAACAGTTAGAGCGACCACCGGTTTCACCGGAAGTGCGGCTGGGACGTCCGCTGCCTCAAGGTTTGCAGGATGTCATCATGAAGTGCCTTTCTCGGCAACCTGAAGATCGTCCGGCGTCCATTGCTCAGTTGTTGCAAAGCCTTGAATCGCTCCCCGAGGCGGCAGCATGGAACCAGGCTGATGCGATTGATTGGTGGGAGAATGTCTTCGAAGCGAACCGGCAAAAAACACCGGTCGAAACGAAGGCAGGCACAGTCGCGGATCGACCGCTTGAGGGTGTTTCGTGACCTGGATGGTATTGACGCTTGTGTCCGCGTCTCTGCTAGGGGTTTACGATGTCGCAAAGAAGGTTTCGGTTCGCGCAAATGCGGTGCCCATCGTTTTGCTGATGAGCGTCAGTGTTGGTGCGGCGATTTGGTCGGCCATGTTGGTGTATCAAACGCTGGTAGGCAACCAAGGTTTGCCGGCATGGTTGGTTGTGGATCCCATTGATGCAACTAGCCACGGTTTGTTGGCGATGAAGGCTGTCCTGGTTGGGACATCTTGGACACTTGCGTTTCATGCTCTGAAGGCGTTGCCGCTCTCGATCGCCGCGCCGATCCGATCGACCAGCCCGCTTTGGACGCTCTTGTTAGCGGTCGGGTACTTGGGTGAACGGCCGACGATGCAGCAATGGATTGGAATCGCCGTCGTGCTGATTTCTTTCTGGGCCATGTCCGTGGTTGGGCGGAAAGAAGGTATCCGGTTTGCGACCAATCGAGCGGTGTTTGTGATGATCGGAGCCACCGTATTGGGCGCGGTCAGTTCGATCTATGACAAAGTGTTGTTGCAGGAATACGAATTTTCACCCGCTACGGTGCAGGCATGGTTTAGCGTTTATTTGTTGCCTGTCATGATTCCGTTGGCGTGGAAGTGGTGGCGAGATCGTCAACGCCCGGGGACAGACCGATCGACGCACGCGTTTGAATTCCGTCGTTCGATTTTGTGGATCAGCCCGCTCTTGCTGGCAGCCGACATGGCTTATTTCACTGCGTTGGCGGACCCCGATGCACTGGTGTCGATCGTATCATCACTACGACGAACCAGCGTTCTAGTCGCGTTGATTGCCGGTAGTCGCATGGTCGGTGAACAAAATCTGAAGCGGAAAGCGATTTGCGTGCTAGGGATCCTGTTCGGAGTGTTTTTGTTGCTGCTATAGTGTTTGATTATGCAACACGTTGAAGTCAAAGTTCACGAGTCGATCGCGACTCTGTTAATCGACCGTCCGGAAAAGCACGGGGCGCTGAGCCCTGGGTTGCTGACCGATCTTCGCCAAGCGATCAGCGACGTCCACCAAGAAAAGCGGGTGCGTGCCGTGATCTTGACTGCCCACGGCAATAACTTTTGCAGTGGTGTGGATATGTCGGTTTTAAAAGCGATCGGCGACCTGCCTGAACGCGAGCAGCTCGAACAATGGCTGACGTATTGGCGTGACCTCGCGGAAACCTGTGAAGAGATGCTGCGGTTCCCCAAACCGTTGATTGCGGCGGTCGATGGGCACGCGATTGGCGCGGGTTTCGCCATTGCTTTGGCTTGCGACATGATCGTTGCGTCTAACCGAGCGGTGTTTTCAGCCCAAGCCGTCCGGCATGGTTTGGTGGGTGGGATCACTACGGCTTTGTTAGCGTTTCGAACTCAGGCATCTCTGGCGGCGCGGATGAGCCTAACCGGGACGGAAATGAAAGCCGATGAAGCGGAATCGGTAGGCCTGCTTTGTCGACCACCCGTCGCCAGCGAACAGGTTTGGATTGCGGCGACGGAAACCGCCAAACAGGCCTCGCTCGGATCGCCCCAGGCTATTCAAGCCACTAAGCGATTGCTCAACGAAACAATCGGTGAAAATTTGATGACCCAGATCTCGGCGGCAGCGGCTGATAGTGCAACGGCTTGCACAACGGAATCTGCTGCAAAAGGGATCGAGGCGTTCGCTAGTAAGAATACGCCTAGCTGGTAAATTGGTATTGCTGGGCCAGCGGATCGAAACGCGTCGGTTGCTTAGAAAGTTCAGATGATTCACGTCTGGATAATGTAGGAACCCGCTTAGGCATGCCACTTGCGTCACGCCACTTACGTTAGGTTCAGTGCTCGTTTCGACACCCATTCAATTTCGTCGCCTACCATCGAACCTCTTCATCCTGCAACTCTCTTCCACTTGCAATCCTTTTCATCCCGCTAGGACTTTCATGAAAGATTTACGATCCTTCGTCCGCGATATTCCTGATTACCCCAAACCAGGAATCCTGTTCCGCGATATCACTCCGCTGTTGGCGGATGCCGAAGCACTTAATCGTGCAATCGACTTGATGGCCGAGCCGTTCTTAGATTCCGGTGTGGAAGTGGTTGCGGCAGCGGAAGCTAGAGGTTTTATCTTCGGCACGCCGCTTGCGATGCGATTGGGTGCTGGGTTCGTGCCGATTCGCAAGCCTGGCAAACTTCCCTTTGATTTGCACTCGTTCGCCTACGAACTGGAGTACGGCACCGACGAACTGCAGATTCACGTCGATGGCATTCAGCCTGGCCAAAAGGTCTTGATTGTAGATGACTTGCTTGCCACCGGTGGAACGATCGAAGCCTGTTTGCGATTGCTTGAAAAGTGCGAAGCCAAGATTGTCGGCTGTTCGTTCTTGATCCATTTGGAATCGTTGGGCGGTGCCGCTCGGATGGAACCGTACGACGTGCATGCTGTGTTGCGATATGACGGTGACGACGGCGAAGGGGAACTCAGTATCCAGAATCGCCAGCCCGGACCCAGTGTCTAAATGAACGACACTGAATTCCGAGTATTGATTGTCGATGACGAACCGAATATCCGATCCGGTTTAGCGAAGGGACTGGTGAAGGAGGTGGATGTTATCGACGTTGCGGCGGATCCTCACGAAGCGTTGGCGAAGTTCGAAGAAACTTCGCCACACCTCGTGATCGCAGACGTTCGTCTGAATAGTGACATTGATGGAATCGAGTTGGTGCGACGGATGCGTAAGTTGCGTCCGTCCGTCGCGGTGATTGTGATCACTGCCCATGGTACTGTCGAAACGGCGGTCGATGCCATGCGAGCGGGCGCGTTTGATTTCATCGCCAAACCACTGGATTTGAACCTGGTTCGACAACAGGTCCAAAAGGCTCGCCAGCATTTGGAGTTGCGAGCTGAAAATGTTCAACTGCGTAGCCGTTTGGCGGATGCTGGTGAACTGTCGGGGATCATCGGGAACTGCGCCGCGATGCAGGACGTGCTTCATCAAATCCGGCAAGTCGCCGCGACCGAAGCGACCGTGATGATTCACGGCGAGAGCGGGACAGGTAAAGAACTGGTCGCTCGAGCATTGCACGATCTGAGTGATCGCTCTAACGGTCCCTTCGTTGCGGTTAATCTAGGGGCGATGCCAGAAACGCTTCTCGAAAGTGAGCTGTTCGGACACGAAAAAGGCTCCTTCAGTGGAGCGTCTCGTCAAAAACCGGGTTGTTTCGAACAAGCGGCCGGCGGCACATTGTTTTTGGACGAAGTCACGGAGATGTCACCGAAGAGTCAGGTGGATCTTTTGCGAGTTTTGGAATCGCGACGTTTCAATCGAGTCGGCGGCGAGCAGATTCTTGAGGCGGATGCTCGTGTGGTTTCAGCGACCAACAAGTCAGTCGTCGAATTGATCGAAGAAAACTCGTTTCGAGAAGACTTGTATTACCGACTTAATGTCATCCCCATTGAAGTGCCTTCGCTGCGACAGCGACGCGACGATATTCCATTGTTGATCGAGCATTTCTTGCAACACTTTTGCACACGCCATCGACGCCCACTGAAGCATGTTGCTTCCGAAGCGATGCGAACACTTGTTGAGAATCAGTGGCCGGGCAACGTTCGCCAACTGCGAAACTGGGTTGAGCGAATGGTGGTCACGCACACCGGCGATATTATCGATGCGGATCAGTTGCCTTCGGAGGTTCAACTGGCGAGCAAAACAGCTTCATCGAATGCACGAAACTTATCGTACGGTTCGCTTGCTGAAGCGGTTGAGGCCACTGAGCGAGAAGTCATCGCAGCGGCCTTGGAAGCTTGTGAATTCCATCGCGAAAACACCGCGAAGCGATTGGGTGTCAGCGTGCGTACGCTGCATTACAAGATGGGGCGTCACGGTCTACATTAGCGACTGGGGACGGGCACTCCGTAACCGCTTCAAGCGGCATCGGTAATTGTGTTGGCATTTTTCAATGGGTGAGTCAATGGTATCGGTCGAGTCCTTGTTGTGTAATTCTTGCGGAGCCCCGCTGGATGTTCCTGCATCGGCCAACTTCGTTCGGTGCAACCATTGTCAAACCCAGTTGCATATCCGGCGCGAATCCGGAGTGACGTTTACAGAGAACATCGAAAAACTCACACAGACAACTCAGAATCTGACTGATCAAATTGCCAAGCTAACCGCCCAACAAAAAGTCGCGGATTTGGATCGCAACTGGGAACGGGAGCGGCAAGATTTCATGATCACTGGGAAGAATGGCACCAAGCATCTGCCGGAAAGCGGTTCGGCTGCGATCGGTGCGTTGATTGTCACCGTATTCGGAATCTTTTGGACCATCATGGCCTTTGGGATTACTTCGAACAGTCCGTTTGGTGGTGCCGGTATCTTTCCATTCTTTGGAATTCTATTTATCGGTTTTGGACTCTTCAGTGCCTTTCACGCCCATCAAAAAGCGGGTGAATATCAGCGAGCAAAGGCGAAGTACAACCGCGAACGATCGGCGCTTCGTCGCCAAGTTGAGCAGCATGAAAAGACCAGTCGCTAGCTAATCTTGGGGCTCAAGGAGCCGAGCGAAACGATTCGAGCACGGCCTGCGGCTTCACCGACTGGACTTGGTTGATCGCCATCATGCTGGATTGTCATCGCGTCCCGCAAACGCCACCAAGTTGCGATCTGGTGCGGGAGTGCTTGCCAACAGTCCGTTTGTTCCGCAACGTATTCCAGGAAGCCTTGGTAGACATCCAACCGCGATGGTGTATCCAGATAATCGGGATGGGTCACAAGCATGGCCATGCCCGCGACGGTGCGAAGGAGTTCGAACTTGCGGATCCAAGTGTCGGGCGTGGTTTCACCGAGCGAAACCAGCAGCGTGTGATCTTGCGGTAAGGTGTAGGGAAGTTCGACAAACTTACCTGCGATAAATGGCCACACACCGCCAACGCCACCGGGCATCGCCTGGAACGGATCGACATCAAAGCAGGAAGCGTCATAGTCCACGTTGATCGCTTGCAACCAATCGAGATCGCGGTGGACCATCGGGGCGCGAAAGCCAGTCGAACCATAGGATTCAATGGCTTGGTTGATCGGGCCGGTTCGCTTGTCAAAAGTTCTTTTTGATTCAAAAAGACGTCCGTCGTGGTTGTAGCCATGCACACCGACTTCGTGCCCTCGTTGCGTTAAGTCACGCAGCAAGCCGTGGTCAACTTTGTACTTGTATGGGATAACGTTCCAAGCGGATCGAAGTCCGTACCGTTCCTCCAGCTTGGCCAGTTTGTCGATCAAGCCAAAGCCAATATTTGTTTCCACATCGTGAGTTAGCGACGACGCAATCTGGAATTGGTCCGGCCAAGGATGGATGACGGATTGTTTGGGATCGATTTGAACCGCGGTTTGGAAGTCTTTTAAGAATTCAGTGGGAATGTACCAATCCGTTGGCGTTTCCAGCGATTGGTTGCGTCCCCGCTGGAGCCATTGCCGCATGGGAATCGGAATGAACGGGCGTAGTTTGTAATACAGGCGGAACTTGGCTGATAGAACGGCCTGTTCACGGTCTAGCTCGAAGTGTTGTTGCATCACTTCGCCGGCCTGACCTTCGAAGGCAAACCGGAGGGGAATATGGGGAGACGCTGGATCAAGCATGCGCTAGATCTCCAGCCAGTTCGATCGCCTTAGGGGCTTCGTCACGGTTGTGCAGGGAGGCATCATCCGCGATTGCCTGGTTGATTGTTTTGGTTAACGCATCAGCGAGTTCGTCAACGAAGGGGCTGACCATCATGCCGGCGGGATAGGCTCGCATACGATGCACTTCCATGCCCCCAGCCGCTTGGAGTTCTTCACCCATATGGCATTTGTAATCACGAGCCGGTCGGAAGTGGACATGCTTGCCCGGATAGACCTTTGGCACATATTGTTCGCAAAGTTCATCGTGCTTACGCCACAGATCATTGAAGTTGACTAGCTCCTTTGGTTTCACTCTTTTCTTACGTGAGAAGAACGACTTGAGCGATCCTTTCCAAACCGACGTTCGGATTTTTAACGCATGCCACTTTGCAGCCAAGAAGACCTTTTTGTCCGGTGCATCCAATAGCAAGAAATTGCGAAGGTGGAAATCGATTCGTTGCCGCCCGTAACCCAATTGTGTCATCAGACTTGGGTTGGTCGATGGGGCAGTCGCCCAGTTGTAGGTTTCGATCATTCCCAGCATGGCGACCCGTTCTCCCAGAGCAATCAACTGGTGCGCAATCTCCAGGGCAACGGTACCGCCAGAGCAGTAGCCAATCAAAATGTACGGTCCATGAGGTTGCACGTCACGAATGTCGTTGACCATCCCGGCGCAAAACTCTTCCAGCGTGTCTGGCAACGCTTCGCCGTAGATCCCGGGGGAATCAAGACCATACAAGGGTTGATCTTCGCCCAGACGATCGGACAGTTCGTGATACACACGTGTGAATCCATCCGCTGCGGGCGTGCAGAAGATCGGTGTTCGAGTCCCTTCGGGCTGGATTTCAACAAGCGTCGACATGGCGTCGCTTGTGGGAGGATAAGCCTTGGTGTATTTCGACACGCCGGTTGGTGTTGCGGCGGGCACGGAGGTCGGGGCGGCCGACTGGTTATCGAACAGACTCAGTAAGCCGTTTTTTTTTTCTTGGCCGTTGGCTTCGCGAGCTTCGTAAGCCGCGATGCTGGTCGCTTCGTCCACCGCATCGGGAAAGAAGCCACCGCGTCGGATTTCCAGACAACTGTCTTGGATCGCGTTAATAACGAACTCTACGTCTTCGTCGGTATGTTCCGTTGAAAGGAAGCAGTTATCGCCCCAGCCGCGTGTGAACACGCCACGGTCTAGCATGTGGAAGTACAGCATGTCGGCGTACTCCAAATCCGGTGGGAACATGAACCGGAACTGTGACGCGAATTGCGCGACGCGAATCGGAAACTGTTCGTGCTCGAAGAAGGTGTTCAGCGTTTCGACCAAGTACGTCGTGCGATCGGTCAAGCGTTGTTGAAGCTGCGGACCTTCTTGTTTGATCTTTTTCAAGATCTCGTTGGCGGCCACGATTCCGAGCGGGTGACGTACGAACGTCCCCGCGAAGAACGTCATGTCAGCTTCGGGTTCGGAGTCATCGTCATAACGCCATTGACCGCCATCGAGTGCATCCATGTATTCAGGCGATCCGGCAAGTGCTCCAATCGGCATGCCACCACCCAGGATTTTGCCGTAAGTCGACATGTCGGCCCAAACGTCGAAGTACTCTTGGGCCCCGCCCTGAGCAGCACGGAACCCAGTGATCACCTCGTCCATGATCATCGCCATGTTGTTTTCGCGAGTGATCCGGCGAACTTCGTGCATGAACTCTTTAGGCTGCAGGAACGGATCGGCGCTCTGCACCGGTTCGATCAGTACCGCAGCGATGTCGTCAGCTTCTTGTTCGATGATTCGTAAGGCTTCCGGTGTGCCGTAATCTAGGACAATGGAATTGTCCGCGAACATTTGTGGAACACCCGGGGCGGCTGGTGAAGAAATCCGGCGTTGCCCAACGGAAGTTGAGCGACACAGCACTTGGTCAAAGTTGCCGTGATAGTCCTTGTTGAAATAAACGAACTTGGATTTGCCGGTCACGGTGCGGGCCAAACGCAGGGCTGCCATGACAGCTTCTGATCCGGTGTTGCAGAACGTGACACGCTCCTTGCGAGAAAACTCGCAGAGCATCTTGGCGACTTCGCCCGCGATGGGTGATTGAGGCCCGACCTCGACTCCGCGGTCAAGTTGTTCGTGGATTGCCTTGGTGACAAAGTCAGGCGATTGACCGAATAGGTTTAGCCCGAAACCCATCGCGATGTCGACGTATTGGTTGCCATCTATATCGCGTAGCTTGCAACCTTTGGAATGCTCCACCGCGATCTGGTAGACCATTGATTTCCAGATGCGGCGATAGCCAGCGACGCCACGTGGATCGGCGAAGTGGGGTCGGTGCTTCTCGGCTAACTGACGCGATTTCGCGGTGCGTTTGGTGAAGCGATCCATGAACTGATTCAAATGTTCACGCTGACGATCGGTCAGTCCATTGTTCAAGCCTTTGCGAACGGGCTTGTATGGTCCAAAGCGTTCTCGCTTGGTGACTGGCTTGACCGCTTCGGCAACGCCTTCGGGGACTTCGCTGTAAGCAATATCGCAGCAATCGGTTTCGCATGTCGAACCGGTTTCATCGGTGATCGCTGGGACGGTCGATGCTGTGGATGTTTGAGGAGCCGATGTTTGATCCATGACTGCCGGTGCGAGATGCGTTGTGGGATTCGCGGCCGGGGTGGCGATTGGGGCCGAAGCAGGCACCCCACTCAGCATTGCCAAGTGTTGAGCCATCAGTTGGTTCTGTTGCAGGATGATTTGCTCGATGGCACTTCCGGCCGCGATTGGGCTCATGCCCGCTGGATTGGCGGGAGCGGGTGGAATGACAGGAGCAGCCGTGAATACCGGTGGTGCAGCGGGCGGCAACGTAGTGGCAGTAACGGCTTGAGGTGCTGGCGTAGTAGTAGGGCTAGTTGGCGTTGACGTTGTGCCGGCAGGTGTCGTCGCAGCGGATACCTGGCCACTGGGTTGACCGTTCATTGTGGCCGAACCGCTGCCATTGAGCGAGGCAAGCTCGTTGCTCGCTGGCTGGTGGCTGGTGGCTGGTGCTGCCGCGGGTGAGACTGCTGGTCGTGGAGTCGTTTGTTTGGGTGTTGAAGTCACCGGGGTTGGCGCAGACGCAGCGGCTACCGCTTCCACTTTCGCCGTCGCACCAGCGGGTTGTTGTTCCACTAAGTGTGGGATCAATGCGTCGATTGATGTGATCTCTTCGATCAATTGGCGGAAACTCACCTTCACCGAAAAACGTTGCTTGATTTGTTGGCTGAGTTGAATCAGGAACAAGGAATCGAAGCCGAGTTCCATGAACGTGGCATCGCGATCGAGATCGTTGATGTCGTATCCCGTGCGTTCGCGTAGTAGCGTCGCAAGAACGGATTCAACTTGTACAAATCTTGGGTCTTGACGATCCATGTTTTCAAACTCCCGAAGTGTTTTCAGAGGAGGAGGTTGGCGTTGCTTGCGACTGGCGTAGAAGTGCCACTTGTCGGGCCATCATTTCCATCTGTTGAGTGATGATGGTATTCGCAAGGATGCTGTGTGTATGTGGATTGGGTTGGACGCTCGCGACGATTGACGGATCAGCGGTCGCTGAATTCGTCGGTGAATCAATCGTTCTGGCATCGAGGTCGTCGGCTACGGATGAAGACGTCTCAACCGATAGCGTGGGATCTGCCGCGTTGTTCGTATTGAAGTTCGACGTGGAAGTTTCGGCTGCCTGCTCGAACTCCGTTTCAAAGGAGTATCGCTCACGTTGAAAACGATAAAGCGGCAAGTGAACGCGCCGCCGAGCCTCGTCGCCATAAATCGCTGCGGTGTCGAAGGTAACGCCGGCCTGCCAAAGTTTGCCGATCGTGGTTGCTAGGAATCGATCGTCTGCTTCGCTTTGCTTGACATGTGGAAGCGATGGCAAGACATGGTGCCGCTTAGGGTCCAATGGTTGTTGTCGGGCCAGCGTGCTCAAGGCATGATTGGGACCGACTTCTAGCAGGACGACCTTGCCGGACTGGTTAGCAAGTACTTTCGCGAGTGCGTCCGAGAAGCGAACGGGTTCGCGAATTTGACGGGCCCAGTAAACCGGATCGGTAGCGGTTTCGTCGCTCATCATCTCGGCCGTGACCGAAGACATGATCGGCAAGAGCGGTGCGTTCAGTTTGACCTTGCGAACCTCGGCTTCAAATGGCTCGATCGCCGCGTCCATCATCCTTGAATGAAACGCGTGGGATGTCTTCAGCATTCGGCAAGCGATGTCTTCACCGTGCTTGCCTGATTCTAATTCCGTGGTGAAGTTCTCGACTGCCTCGGTCGGTCCTGAGGCAACACAAAATGCGGGTCCATTGATTGCAGCGATCTCTAGCGTTTCCGGAAGAATCGATTCAACCTTTTCAGCGGGAAGCTGAATGGCAACCATCGAACCACTGGGCAGGGCTTGCATCAGTCGGCCACGAATCGCGACGAGTCGCGCGGCGTCTTCCATCGACATCACGCCGGCGATTGCCGCCGCCGCGAATTCACCAACGCTATGGCCAATCATGATAGCGGGATCAATTCCTAGCGATTGCCAGTAGCGACCCATGGCGTACGAAACCAGGAACAGTGCGGGTTGGGCAATCTCGGTTTGGTTCAAACGCGGTGAACGCGGGAAACCATCCGCTGGGAACAACAGCGACCGTAAGTCCACACCTAAGTGCGGCGTCAGGCAGTCGACGCATGCGTCAAAGTGTTTCGCAAATACGGGCTCGCAGCGGTATAGATAGCGAGCCATGTTGGCATGCTGAGATCCCTGGCCGGGGAATAGGAATGCGACCGGTGTTTCGCTGCCACGATGGTCACTGGTGACGCAATCCTTGGCACTGCGACCTCGTAATATGTTGGCCGCTTCAGCAGCATCGCTAGCAACGATGAAGCGTTTGTGTCGGAACGATTGGCGACCAACCTGCAAAGTGTAGGCTGCGTCGGCGAGGTTGGTCTCGGGGTTCGACTCGAAGAACTCAGCGAGGTCGTCGGTCATTTCTTCGAGTGCCGCTGGTGACTTAGCGGATAATCGTAGCCAATGGTTTCGTCGACGTGATTTCGCCAGCGGTAACTCAGGTGGCTCTTCCATGACCAGGTGTGCGTTCGTGCCACCAACACCAAAGGAGCTAACGCCCGCGCGGCGAGGCAACGCGTCGGTGTCCCAATCATTCAGTTCCGTATTGACGATGAACGGGCTATTCTCAAAATCGATTTTGGGGTTGGGTGACTTGAAGTGGAGCATCGGCGGAATCTGTCGATTCTTCAACGCCATGCTGGTCTTGATCACGCTGGTTACGCCGGCGGCAACATCGAGGTGTCCGACGTTCGTTTTTAGCGAAGCGATACGGCAAAATTGTTTCTTGTCGGTGGTGTCGCGGAACGCCTCGGTCAAGGCTTGGACTTCGATCGGATCGCCGACAAGCGTGCCGGTACCATGAGCTTCGACGTAGCTGATCGAATCCGCTTTAATGCCAGCGCGGGCGTGAGCCAAACGAATTGCGGTTGCTTGCCCCGACACGCTGGGCGCTGTGTAGCCCATTTTGTCGCCGCCGTCGTTGTTAACGCCCCATCCTTTAATGACGGCGTAGATTTCGTCCCGATCCGCAACGGCATCGGAAAGTCGTTTCAGTACCACCGCACCGACGCCATCGCCAAAGATGGTTCCACGTGCTTCGGCATCGAACGTCCGGCAATTTCCATCCGGCGAGATGATGGAGTCCTCGGTGTGCAGGTAGCCTTGTTCTTGCGGGAACGTCGCCGTCACACCGCCGGAAATAGCCATGTCGCAGGAACCCGAGACAAGACTCTCACAGGCTTGTGAGATTGCGACCAGCGATGTCGAGCATGCTGACTGAACCGCAACGCTGGGACCGCGTAGGTTCAGTTGGTAAGCAACGCGTGTCGCCAAGTAATCTTTGTCGTTGGAAATTTCGGCCGTCAAACTGCCGCCGGGATAAGAGTCCGCGAGTGAACGGCGGAATTCTTCGTCTGCTGCGATGCGGGTGAACACATACGTGTTCATGTGGCAGCCTGCAAACACCCCGACACGACCTGGAGCAGCGTCAGGGACGTAACCAGCATCTTCCATTGCATGCCAGCACATTTCTAAAAACAGACGGTGCTGGGGATCCATATCGATCGCTTGCTTTGGGTAGATCCCAAAGAATTTCGCGTCGAAGTGATCTGCATCTTTGACAACGGCCGCTTTGGCAACGTAGTTGGGTTGATCTGGAAGCGAACTGCACGACCGCGGTTGCACCGATGTGACGCCACTAACTCCGTTGACTAGGTTCTGCCAGAACTCTCGCGAATCAGCAGATCCAGGAAAACGACCGGCTAAGCCAATGACGGCAACTGAATGTTGGTCAGTGCTCATGCGCGGGCGGTCTCCATCTCCTTGTCCGCGTGCGTTTTCGGCGGTGTCGGGCTACAAGTCATCACAACCGATTCACCGGCGGTTAGCTCATCGCCTACCTTTACCTTGACTTCTAAGTCAGACCGATAAGCAATTAGCAAGTCAACTTGTGAACCAAATTTAATCATGCCTACTCGCTGGCCTTGTTCCAGTGTCTGCCCCTCTTGCACGTAGGGAACAATCCGGCGAACCAAACGAGAAGCAATTTGGACGATGCCGACTTTCAGATTGTCATTTTCGAAGACCATCAACGTGCGCTCGTTTTCCAGCAATGCGTGGATGTGTTTGAGCGACAAGAACTTGCCGTGGATCGGTTCGAGCATCTTCACGACACCGGCGATGGGGCTGCGGTTGACGTGAACGTTTAAGTAGTTCATTGCAATGCCGATTTGTATTCCCTTTTCAGGGATCAGGTCCGCACGCGAAAATTCCGATAGTGGAATCGTGTTGTCGTTCTTGACGGCAAACGGGAATCGACCGTCTTCGATCTCTTTGATGTAAACGACGGTCCCGTCGGCAGGCGATACAATCAGCCCTGGATCGTTAGGCGGATTCCGCTCAGGATCACGGAAAAAGAAAAACATGATCGCGGCAACGGACAAAACACCGCCCAGCACGACCGTGCCAAACGCCACCAGGACCGCAGGCACACCCGGAATCGTTTGTGTGGCTGCGTAGACCAATCCCGCACCAACCGTCGCGATGAATAGATTCCACGGGACGTAGTGTTTTTCCTTCAATTCCCACTTCCGTGCTGGAAGTGAGAGGAAAATGAGAAGCACGACGAAAGTTGCGAGTGCCAGGAACATAGCGGGAATTCAGGGTTGGGAAGAGATTAGTCGGGGCGATGGGAGCGGTCTAAAGAACGGTTCTAAAACCCTTTCTTCCACCAAAGGTAAGGTGCGATCATGCATTCAACGAGGAATGGGGCGGGGTCTTTCCATGACCAGACAGCATCTTGTGTGCGATTAAAAAAGGTTTGCCACAACGTGGTCGGACGCATCCGTCCACAAGCTACTTCCCGCATGACGGTCGGTGCATCGGTCAGCATGCGGACCCATGTTGCGTTAATGTTGGGTTGAACTCTTGTGACAGGAACGGCTTGAAGTGTTCGAAACAGTGTTAGGGGGAAATTCAGGCCTGCGGCGCGGCATAATCCATGCCACCCCCAAAACCGGCCGTTCATTTCGATGAATTTATAGGTGCCCGTGCGTTCATCAAACATGAACTCCACCTCGGCAACTCCACGGTAATTCAGACTTCGCAGAAATCGAGTCGCGAGCTGCTCTAATTCGGGCATCTCTTTGCAAACCGCGAAGGTTGTAGCGTGTCCGAAGTCCATCGGATGCTGACGCAGACGGTGGCCGGCCAGTCCCGCGACAACGTTTTCGCCATCAAAAATCGCAGCAAATGAAAACAGGTTCTTGGGGCCACCAGTTAGAAACTCCTGAACCAGGATTTGAGACGTGTCGATTAGCGAATTCATGGCTTTGAATTCACGAATCAGCGTTTCTTCGTCAGGAGCCAAAATCGCCTTGTCGTTCGTTTTGCCGTAGTAGTTCTTTTTGAAGGTCGGTTTCAATATGACCGGATATTGAATCTCGTTGGCTAGCAACTCTTCAAGTGAATCGCTTGGGTATTCAATGGGCACGGCCAAACCGGCGGCTTGAGCGACGACACTCGAACGGTCCTTTTCGAAAAATAGCTGGGTCGTTTCCCAAGCCGGAACCGGCATTACGAATCGGCTGGACAGTCGCTCGTGGTTCTTGGCGAGGAACTCCACCGTGTCGTCATCAACACAAAAAATCGCCCATCCGTTGAGCGACTCTCGGTCAGCGAGCTCGAGCAACCACTCGACGCCGCGGTCGTCGTCGATCAGGTCATACTTGCGAGATCGACGCTTAACGTAGCGTGATGAGTTCGCGATTCCTCTTTCGTGAGCAACCACGTAGACCGGAATGTCCGCTTCACGTAAGGCACGGACAACGCCCAACGCTTGGAAGTCAGCCCCGATCAAGAGGACGCCCATTGCGTTTTTTTCGTCATCACGAGCGGCAACGGGATCAGTCAAGGACTTGCTTGACGATTGAGTCGCGGTTGCGGTTAACAGTGGGACTGGCGTGCTCATTTAGCTTGCCGCATTGGCTGGTTCACGGTGTTCGGTGAGCGAATCGGACCCTACCGCAGAAGCACCTTGGTTGGGGCGTGGAGGCATATCAAACAGGTCGTCGTAACAGGCAATCAGTTTGGGAGCTTGGTGGGCCCAAGTCAGTCCATCTTCCACCCGAGCACGGGCAAACTCGCCCATGGATTTTCGTAACCCTGCATCGTCCATCAACTGCAGCGTGACGCGGGCTAGATCGTCAATGTCGTTGTTGTCGGCGTAAAGTGCCGCCTCACCGGCGGTCAGCACGTTTTCGCGAGTGCGATAGCAGACCGTTGGCTTACGCAATGCCATGTACTCCATCGTTTTGATCGTCGTGCAACTATCGTTGTAATCGTTGCTAGGATCCGGCGTGAAGCAGATATCGAACGTTGCGATGTAACGCGGAACGGTTGGAAACGGAATCATCCCAGTCAAGTGAATCATGTCCGCCACACCGAGTTCTTCGGCCAAGGTCATCAAGTCGGCCGCCGCAGGGCCACCGCCCACAATGATGACTTGAATGTCATCGCGACCGTGCTTGTTCTTTAGCTTCTCAAGCGTGCGGATCATGTAGTCGACGCCGTCTTGAATTCCGATTACGCCGACATAGCCTAAGACCAACTTTCCTGGGGTCTGGAATTCCGGAAGCGGTTGGACGTCATTCAAGAAGAATTCATTGGGACCGTTGCGCACCACATAGCAATGTTCGGGTTTGGCACCACAACGATCGATTTGAACGCTGCGTTGGGTTTCATTGGTGGCGATCAAACGGTTTGCACTTCGGCAAGCCAACCGTTCAAAGAATCGCAAGACTTTGTAGACCGCGTTGGGTTCTGTCTTCCCGCCTCGAGCCAGATACAATTCTGGCGAAAGGTCATGTAAGTCAAAGACGAACTTTTTCCCAAAACACTGATAGAAGATCGCAATCAATGCGGTCATGTCTGGGGGCGTGTGCACGTGCACCGCGTCGAAACCACGCCGCAAGAAGACGTACAACGAAAACACAAACATCATCGCAAGGCTATAGCCATATTCCCAGACGTAGCCGATGAAGCCGCCGACTTCCATAGGCTTGGGGTAGCGATAGACCCGCACGTTGCCAATCAATTCGTGCATAGCCGAAAATTCACCGGTGGGACAGATAACGGTGACCTGATAGCCGGCTTCGTCGAGTGATTCAGCTTCAAGCAATACACGATTATCGTCCGGCATGCTCTCGTTTTCGAGCAACATCAAAATGCGTTTGGGCTTACTCACGATACGCCTCCGGTGACAAGCTTTTGATCGGATGTTCGATCTGGATCGGGGGACGATTGAGCGTCTGGCAACACCTGCAGTTCGCGTCCGCAAAGCGTCGCCATGGCACGTACCGTGCGTTCTACATTGGCCGTGGTGAATTCTCTTTCGGCGATTTCACGATTGCGAATGCCCATTTGACTCCGCTTTTCGCCTGACCGGTAGACATGGTCGATTGCATCAGCGAGACCAGCGACGTCTTTTTCATCAACAAGAATCTCTTCCACCAAAGCGGGAATCTCAACGTGCCGGGTGCTGATGACCGGTTTGCCACATGCCATCGCTTCAATGATGACGGTGGGGAAGCCTTCGGCACCACCGAAATCATCGAAGTGGCTAGGCAGGCAGAACACATCACAAGCGTGATAGACCGCTCGCAACGCGGTTCCCGAAAGGCCGCCAAAGAAGGCCACCTGCGACTCCAGGTTCATCTCTTTGGCAATGCTTTGGACATCAACACTGTCAATGGAATCGCGGCCCGTGCCGACGACCCAAAGTTCAATGTCGGGATTGTTGAGTTTGGCGATTGCGTCTAGCAGGACACGGTGCCCCTTCTTTTGAGCAAAGTAGCCGACGATCAAAACAACAAATTTGCTGCTGGGTTGGTACTTGTCTAAATCAATCGAAAGTCGCACGACCTCGACTCGGTCTGGTGAGATACCGTAACGAGTTTGAAGTTCGCGTTTGTTGTAATCGGTGACCGTGATGATTTGATCGCAATCCGAGATCGCGAGTTGAAACATCGACTCGTTCGGATTTTCGTAGATCTCGTAGGCATGGATCGTGCAAACCATCGGGATGTCGAGCCACTGTTTGCAAAAGTAGCTGATATATAATTTGTGGTCGCCAAAAGTGGCGTAGACCAGGTCGACATCTTGCATATTGCGAACGAATTTCATTGCCAGCACGAAGTCGATCAAAGCGCCGTGTGAAAGTGCGGTCTTTAGCAGTCGAAGGTATCTAAGTGGCGACCCCAAGAAGGTCAACAGTTGGGCAATCAGCAGTGATACCAAGTTCCACGGGTACAGCTTCCATGTTGGCCGCGGCCCATAGAGTCCTTTGTTGAGCTTGGTTGGGAACACGCTGATTTGCGCACCACGTTCCTCGAAAAACGTGAGCTCTCGCAAGACAAAGTGTTCGAAGCCATGCTTTAACGAGGCGACAACGCCGACATGCATGGGACCGTTGAGTTTGGATGTTGTCGAACTCATCGCATCACCTCGGTGGGTTGGCCAACCGGACGAGGCTTGCCAGCGTTTTTGACTCGTGTGCGTGCAGGGGACTTTGTTGCTGAGGCACCACTGCGGCCATCGATTGCATGCTGATATACAGCGGCGGTTCGTGCCGCGATCACAGGCGGCGACCAATCTCGATCCAGCATTTGCTTCCCGGCAAGTCCCATGGCAATCCGCTCTTCCGGGTTTTGTAACAATCGTACAATGGCATCGGCGAGCGTTTGTGGATCGCGGGGTGGTACAAGCAATCCGGTTTGTTCATCGTCGACGCATTCGATTAACGCACCGACACGTGTCGCCACGACGGGCTTGGCGTAGTTGAACGCGACCGGGACGACACCGCTTTGGGTTGCTTCGTTGTAAGGCAGCACCACCATCGAAGACCTTTGAAAGAAAGTGGCCCGTTCCTTGTCATCAATCCAGCGGTTATGGACTTCGAAACGATTTGGGTTCTTCATCGCTCGGGTGTATTGTTCGAAATCATCGCCGGCACCACCGATGATGATTTTGAAATCAGAAACCTGTTGTGCGATCAGTGGTTCCGCCGCGATCAGGGTTTGCAAACCCTTGTATTCCCAGATCCGGCCAAAGAATAGGATCGTATTGGGCTCTTCTTGAATATTGGATTCGCTATCAATGCTGCCCATTGCGACATGCGGAATCACGTGAATGTGATCCTCAGTGAAACCAAACAAACGGTTCACTTCCACCGCAAGCGTTTCGCCGTGAACCACTACGTGATCCGCTTTGCGAAACCCGTAGTCCATCCACCACTGGGGCGTCTTCAATGAATCCACATCGCCAGCATGGTGTCGTGGGTCGTGGACTGTAATCACCAGTGGGTATCGTTTCAGTTGGCGTAATGCCGCATTGAACCACAAGTGTCCTTGTTGAAAATGAACCACATCTGGGCTGAATGCATGGACCTCCGCCACGATTTGACGGACCGATGCCCATTGACGCAGCGGTTCACGTAAACGTGGTTTGTCGAAACGGTGTTGTTTAACGCGTGGGTCAATATCGTATTCGCGTTCCCCTTCACCGGCGCGCGGCATCACCAGCAACACTTCGTGGTGTTCGCAAAGTGCGTTGACGTGCAGGACGCTGTATTCTTCAAAACCGTAAGAGATCCAAACAATCTTCATGAGACGAGTTCCTGGTGTTGGTGACTCGTTGAAAGTTGGTCGGTGCCCGAACCGTCGGGGGCGCTTCGATCAGGATTGGATTCCAGCAAAACTTCATTCAAGTGCAGCCACTGCACGCTACGGCGGAGCCCTTCATTCATATCGAAGTTCGGGGTGTAGCCGATCGTTTCACGAGCTTTGCTGTCGTTGTAAACGGCATCGCGGGAAAATAGATCGTTCAATTCATTGCCACTGGGCGTTGAATTCAAGGTGCCCTTGATCCGCTTCATTACCTTGGTAGGCCATCCACCTTGCAGATAGATTTCCATCAGCTTGTCTTCGAAGCGATCGACCACTTTGTCAGCTAAAAAACCGAATGTGTCCATCACTTTGGTGCGAAGCTTTGACTTAGTCGCCGAGATCTCAGGAAGTGGCTTGCGTCCCAACGCGTCATTAAAGCGTTGGAAGTATTCGTTCCACGATAAGACTTCCGGTCCATTGACGTTGAACGCTTCGCCGCGAGCTGCTTCGTAGGTCAAGGATCGCATGATCGCTTGAACCAGGTCATCGACATAGATCAAGTTGGCCTTGCCGTCACCGCACTCTTCAAATGTTCCCCAATTGCCTGATTCCAGTCGCTTGGCAAAATCGGTGGTCCAAGAATTACTGAATGGCCCATAGATCAACGAAGGACGCAGGATCGTGGGTCGTAAACCTCGGCTGTGATATGCATGGCATAGTTCTTCCGCTTCGACTTTGGCGTCGCCGTAGAGCCGGCCTGTCTTGGGACGTTCTTGCGTTTCCGTGACCTGGTCATGAACCTCGGGACCGTAGACTTCGGCGGTACTCAAGAAGACGAATTTGTCGACGCCGTGCTTGACCGCTGCTTCGAGCAAGTTGCGTGTGCCGCCAACAATGGATTCACGATCATCGGTTTTGGCGAGGTGGATGATTGCGTCGACGTTTGCGACCGCAGCGTCTACTTGTTCGGCATCACAAATGTCACAAATCACAAGTTCCGAACCGAACCGGGCTACTCGCGCAGCCCGCGACCAACTTCGGATGGCTGCAACCGGTGTTGCGATTCCCGATTGCAAGAGGCATTCGACGACTCGTCCGCCGACAAAACCGGAGGCTCCCGTGACCAGGACTCGCATCGGCTTTTGATTGTCATCGGTCGATTGACGCCATTGTTGAGCGAGTTCGGCAATTCCGTCGTTCCACTCCATTCGATATTGCTGGGGTGATTGATAGGCCTCTTCCAGCAACTTCACGGTTCCGACAACACTCGATCCCGGTACGATCGGTTCCGCATTGCCCGCGACAACCTGGACGAAGTTTTCCAACAAAGGCTTCGCGAAATCCACGTACTTTAGTTTGCGTGAACCGACGCGATGTACCTTGCCGCCGCCTTGATGCAATCGGACATCGACGGTGGCAAATTCCTCTGCACTCGCTTCGATCGAGCCAAGCGTTCCGACAATTTTGTAGCCATTCATCAACCGGCCTAAACGGCTGACTTTGATTTCCACATCGCATTGACGGTGCTTCAGCCGAACCGTCGCCATCGCTTCCGGGCCGCCATGGGAGTCATTGAGCGACTCGACCAACGTGGGCGTTTCTGCATTCGGTTCGTCAGCACCCAACCAGTAGCAAACCGTGTCGAGCAGGTGCACACCGGTGTCAGACCATGCTCCTTGAGCACCGGGCGCGAAGTGGTGAGGTGACGACGCAGGCCAATCGAACTCGACACCGTCGTGATACTTGATTGATTGAAGTTCACCGATGGCACCGTTTGCGATTAGTTCGCGAATCTTTTGGTAGGTGGGGAAGAAACGACGCGTTTGGTTAACAGCAAGCTTGGCGTTATTGGCAGCAGCAATCTGGACCAGTTCGGCTGCCTGTTCGTAGTTTTCCGTGAGAGGCTTTTCACACAGAACGTGGATGCCCCGTTCCAAAAAGAACTTGCAGATTTCGTAGTGACTTGATGGCGGGGTCGCGATGATAACGCCACCGACTTTGCCAACCAGTTCACGGTAATCGGCGACGCCGCCCGCCGACGGAAACTTGTCACGCATCTCCGCCAGACGATCCGCATTGGGTTCGACCAGCCAAAGTTGATCAGGTACGCCCGCGATCTTTTGTAGGGCAGGAAGGTGATAGATTTCGGCGATCGCGCCGCACCCAATCATGCCGATCGAGGGAACCGCGTTTTGGGATGAGGTAGCAGACATAAGGAAATTCGTGACTGAAGTCGAAAAGTAGATTGAGTGTTGGATAAGAAGTGAAGAACGATCAGGACATCAGGCTCTCGCCAAAAACGTTGTCTGGAAGAACCGCAAATCCGCGATGCGAATCGCCTTCACCAAGAACAGCAACGGGATGTAAACCAGGCCACCTACCAACAGCAGTGCAAACCAATTGCTGTCTCGGAAATAGAAGACCACCCATCCCATACCGGCCGCGGCGACACAAACTCGAACAGCTAAGGTGAATGTTGCGATCACCTCCGGTTTGGGCATTGCGAACATCAGATAGCAGACCATTGCAACCAATCCGCCGATCACCGTCCCTGTCGCGGCGCCGACGGCACCGTATTGCAGGACCAACGCGTAGGTGGCGATGGAATTGACAAACAAACTTATCGCCGCGACGTGCATCGATTTGTCCTGTCGACCTTGTGCGAACAAGGTGAAGCTGAGGAAAGGGTTCAGGAAATCGATTAGCAATACCCAAATCAAGACTTGCAGGACGGGCGCGGCCGCGGCGTATTCTTCGCTGAAGAGCAGTCCGATCATGCGGTCAGGTACGATTGAAACGATCGCGATCGCGGGCAGTGCAATCGCACACATGACTCGGATCGTATGGCGGTACAAACGGGTGAACGATTCGCGGGATTCCGCATGCAGTCGCGACATCACTGGGAACACCGCCGTCGTGTAGGCCTTCGCGGCGACGGAGCCTAGGCGGACAATCTTCCAAGCGGCACTGTAGATCCCAACGGCGGCCTCGCCAGTGATCCATGACAACACGATGACATCCAGGTTGGTGTACAGCGACGCCATCCAGTTTTCAGCTGCAAACATCTTCCAGCAACGAACAAACCGCAGACTGCGTTTGCGATGGAATGACCAACCCAACGCACCAATGCGTTGGAGTCCGATTAGGTAGGCCAGCATCAACGCAAGACGCACGCTGAATAGAACCCAAATCAATGCGATCAGCCCGTATCCCATCGCGAGCATCCAAATGCTCAAGCCGATTTTCAACAGGCTTTCCAGTGCGACGCCCACGGTCAAGAACTCGGCTCGTTCGCGAGCCACGAAAACGGCTTCGAATACCGCACATACTGACGCGGGTATCAAGGCAAGCGAAGCGATTAGCAAAGCGATACAGGTTTCACTGGAGTATTGAAACAATGTCCCCACGCCGCTCATCGCGATGATCGCAAGGACGCACATGCCAAGGGCCAGCACGATGGCCGACGTCATTAATTGGTGAGAGTGCCGTGGCCAGCGAGCCATGTCGCGGGTCAGCAAAATGCCCACCGCCGTTGCCGTCAATGACAAGAACAGCTCGAAGTAATGCACTGCGATGGTGTACTGGCCGAAGCCTTCGACGCCCAGTTGGTCGGCGCAGTAGATCACAAACACGAAGCTCGCGATCATACGCGTCATCGTGCCCGCGAGCAGCATGCCAGCGTTCTTGCCGGTTCGGAGAATTGCTTCGATCGCCATCAGGCCACGCCTCCCGCCATAGTGAAGCGATGGGCAGCAAACCGCGAGTTGGCGGCGCGGCGAGTCACAAGTTTTCGGCCGGAATTGGATGCAGCGGAATGGCGTGAAAGCTTATAGACCGCCGCGCTCAAACCTAACAGACACCACAACATTTGAACTTGGGTTCGTGAGTTAAACACGTCCACCATCATGTGCACCGAATGTCCGGCTAACGCAGCGAACAACGCCAGTCCCAACACCGATAGAGCTGGGTCACGACTTTGCCAAGTCGCAAACCCATACCGGAATCCCGTGCCTAAGACAGTTAAGAAAGCGACTAGTCCGATCAGCCCTGTTTCGATCCAGACCAACAAGTATTTTGAGTGGATGGTAAAGTACCATTCCGACCGATATTCACCTTGGTTGGCAATGTCTCGTGCTGCGATGTGACAGTTGCCGCTGCCATGTCCCAAAATTGGACGTTCGGCAATTGTCTCTAAAGCGATCAGCGATAAGTGTTTTCTCGCGATCGCGGACTCGCCGTCACCGTGCTCGATCCGTTTTTTGTAGATCAAGAACATGGGATAGATACTGATCACAGCCATAATCACGGCCATGGGAAGCGTCCACTTCGGTAGCCATCCGCGAGCAAGCAAGCCACAGCCGATGATGGCACCGCCGATCGCTGACGTCAGCAACGCGCCTCGGGTTTGTGTCAACAGAATCGCCAGCATTCCTGATCCGGTGACCAGCACTAAATAAGTCCAACACCAACGTTGGCGAACGAACGTTAACGCCGACGCGACCGGTAACCAGATCAACGCCATCGTGCTACCGGCAAGTACCGGTGAGTGCATACTTCCACCGTGACGCCGGCCTTCTTCTACGGTCAACAAAAGCGGTCCGAAGGATCTTTCTTCCGCATTCATTCCGATTGCGGAGGCAAAGAAGATGAGCAATGCCTGGACGAACAAGGTCGTGGCCAGAGCCAGCAGCATGAACAACATATCGTGATGCGTTTGCACACGGTTGGCAATGTAGAAGAACAGCAGATAGCCGTGCATCAAGTTGGCGAAATCAAAATAGGTCAGCATCGGTACAGATGCCGACAAGCGACTCAACAGCACCGTGCCCAAATAGAACACCATCGGGATGCCGAAGAGTGGCGGAAGGATCGTCCGGCGGCGATGCAATGCCATGTCGGCGAACCATCGGCTGTACAGATAGATCAACGCGAGTGTGGTGAACGACAAATTGAACCCACCGACGGCGCCAAGCGAGGCGTCGGCTTGGTGGTACATGAAGTACTTGTCGATTTGTAGCGGGATTTCAACGATACCCACCAACAAGGCCAACCGCTCGAGCAACGAAAGGTCCACCGCCGCGGCAGCGCGATGCGAAGTCGCCGCAACACTTCGTGAGTGTGCGTCAATCTTTGCTGATTCGCTCAGCGTGGCCGATAGGTTGGCGGGTGGCGTTTCCATGAACGGGAACGTTAGGCCTGCGAGCCAACGAACCTCCGCAGCCACACTGGCAAGTAGTTGCGAGTCTTGTTCAAGACCACGCCAACAACTTCCGTGTCACTTTCAGCCAACCGACGTAACAATCGATCGGCGGCAGCCGATTGTGTTTTTTCCGATTCAATAATTACCAGAACGCTATCGAGATGCTGGGCAACGGCGATGGCTTGATCTGGTTGGCTGGCCGCGGGCAAATCCACGATCAACAGATCGCAATCTTCCAGATATGCCTGTAGCGATTCAACAATCTCAGGTGCGTTGTTGTTAAGTGAATCGTCACAGGAATCGGCCGCAGACGAAATCAATCGCATCGGGACCCCGGTCGCCGACTGCAAGCATTCGTCGTGCGAAGCACTGCCGCTAACCAGTTCAACAAGGCCAGGTTTGCCGTTGAGTTTGAAACTTCGCGAAACCGACCGTTGGCGAGTGTCGCCGTCGACGAGAACGGTTCGCAGACGACATTCCGTTGCGCTCGCGGTGGCGAGTTTCATTGCTAGCGTGCTAGCACCGGCACCTTCATCGACGCCGATGATTCCGACCGAGCGTCCGTGTGGGCTTCCGGATCGACGTTGGCCTAGCAGGATGTCTGATACAAGCGTTTGGCAACTTTCCTGAAGACGTTTTTGGTCATTCATGCGTGGGGAATTCACGCGGCTGATCCGTGGCAACGAGGCAACTACCGGACAACCAAGTTGGTTCTCGACATCGTCGCTGGTGCGAAGGGATGACGAGGTCGCTTGTCGTAGTACTGAAAGGCCTAAACCGCCGGTGAAGCCAAGCAATAGGAACGCCGCCGCCAATGCAGGCTTCTTGGGGCTAATGGCTCGTTCGATCAATGTCGCCGGTTGAAAGACCGTCACGTTGGAAATTTTGTTGGTTTGCAACTCGTCGATCACGCGAGCCTCTTCCAGTTTCTGTTGCAAAACCTTGAGGCTGGTTTCAGCCATCCGGATCTCGCGATCAACTTGGGTCAGTTCCCGCTCATATTCGAGTAGATCATCGGTTTGTTTTTGCATCGCTAGTTGCTGGCGTTTCTTTTCAGCAATCATCGAAGTTAAACCGACCACGCGTGTTTCTTGACGCTGTAGTTCGCCTAGCAAGCTTGACTTCATTGGATTCGGCGTGCGGCTTTCGTCGACTCGCTCGCTTTCCAGTTCCGCCAGGATTTCGCGAGCACCTTCCAATTGCGTTCGCACGCGTTTCAACTTGGGGTGATCGTCGGTGTAGTTGGCGGCCAAGTTTTGCTCAGCGACTTCCAGTTCGTAAACCTGTTGACGCATTCCGCTCCATGTGGAATCGGAACCCGCAATTTTGGAAGCGACGATTTCGTCTTCCGTCCCGGCGTACTTGGTTCGCAAATCTTCGACTGACGAGGCGGCCTCTTCGAGTTGTCCGGTCGCCAAAACCAAATCGCGGTCAATTCCGGTCAGCCGTTGTTGCAATAACGCACGGTTCGAATCGATCGACACGATCTTATTCTCTCGCATGAAGTCGGCGCGTCGGGCTACCAAACCGTTTAGTTCTTGTTCGGCGGCTTTCGCTTGCTGGTCAAAGAACTCAAACGAGCCAACGGTATGGGCATTTTCGAGGTGCAGATCCAAAAACGTTTTCGTGGCTTTGTCGACGATCGCTTGAGCCATCTCGGGCGACTTCGCTTGCGCCTCGACAATGATGACGTTGGACTTGCGCGGTGAGTGTGTCCAAAGGGAATTGCCGACCCGCATGACGGCCAGTTCATGGTTGCTGATGTCGTCTTTCAGACCAGCAAACAGCATCGCTTGAAACAGTCCATCCTTGACCGTGTCCTTCACTCGCCCAAGCAAGCTGGGCTCTTGCGCGGGACCTTCGGCAGGCAGTTCGCCCGATAAGATGGCGTTGGCACCGATCGCGTCGGTTACGGTCTCGGCGACTTGGCGGCTGTTAAGAACTTCGAGCGCCGAAACGATCTCTTCTTCTTGAGTCTTCTGGAGCATCAAGGTAGCCCCGGTCGTCGCGGTTGGATCCAGCGAAACGCTTTCGCGTCCCACGCGGACCATCAACTTCGCTTCGGATTCGTACGTCCGCGGCCACGCGATAATCGCAAGCCAACCGCACATCAATCCGAGTGCCGTGCAAAGCCCGATCAGCCACTTGTGGATGAAAGGAATTTCCAAATACGAGCTGAGGCTGGAAAACTTTAAGCCGCCATTGTCCACCCACAACGGGGATTGTTCCGCGGATAGGTGCGGTCCGTTGTGTTGTCCTAGCCGGCTCATCCCGGCGCGCTGACGCTCCACCGGATGTTCCGCAGGTGGATTGGCCAATGGGCCACCCTGCGTCTCATTCGAATGGGAAGATTCGGAAGGATCAGATTCAAACGACGCCACTGGCGGGCTCCTGCTGGGCGACAAAGTTACCGACCGCTTCGGCAACGCGAACAACGTGCTCACGAGTCATCTCAGGATACATTGGCAGCGAGCAAATCTCACTGGCTAATTGGCTGCAAACGGGCAACCCCTGTGGGAATGTAGGGGCTGTGACGAATGGGCCAGCGGTGTTCAACGGGTGCGGATAATGGACGCCACAGAAGATGTTCTGTTTGGCCAATTCCTCAATCATCGCATCACGCTGAGGGGTGCGAACGACAAATAAGTGGTAGACGTGCCGGCAATCATCATGAGCTTGCGGCAACGCGATGTCGACATCTTTGAGTTCCTCGCGGTACCAGTCAGCGACCTGGCGACGGTTTTCAGTCCATTCCTCGATGAACCGCATTTTGGACAGTAAAACGCAGGCTTGGACGGTGTCGAGCCGGCAGTTGTAGCCGAGCATGTCATGCTTGTTTTTTTGACGCTGGCCGTAATTCCGCAGCAGGTTTAGCTTTTCGGCCAATTCGGGATCATTCGTTGTGACAGCGCCGCCGTCCCCGAAGGCACCCAGGTTTTTGCCTGGGTAAAAGCTGAAGCAGCCGATGTCGCCGAACGAGCCGCATCGCTCGCCGTTAATTTCACCGCCATGGCCCTGGGCGGAGTCTTCGATGATTCGCAAGTTATGACGACGAGCGATTTCGCGAATTTCGTTCATCCGTGCCGGTTGGCCGTACAAGTGAACCGGCATGATCGCTTTGGTCCGAGGCGTGATCGCTTGTTCGATCAGCTTCACGTCGATGTTGAAATCGAACGGGTCGATGTCAACCAAAACCGCTTCGGCACCGGCGTAAGCGATCGCGAAGGCGGTTGCGGCGAATGAGTTTCCGGCCGTGATAACTTCGTCGCCCGCACCGATGTCCAACGCCTTCAATGCCATATGCAAGGCTTCGGTTCCGTTGGCCATGCCGACGCAGTGTTCCACGTTGCAATAAGCGGCGAATTGCTGCTCGAACTCGGCCACTTCGCTACCGAGGATGTAGCGGGCACCGTCGATCACGTCACCGATCCGTGCTAGCACGTCTTCTTTGATGGCGCGGCTTTGAGTTTGCAGATCGACAAGTGGAATCGCTGGTAGAGAAATGTCAGTGCTCATGGTGGCTTCGTTGAAAAGAGGGGGCAGTCAACTGATCGCTATCGAAGAGGCTGGATGTGTTTGAAGAAGCACATTCAGCTAAGCGATGGGGTATCAGGTTTTGGGTGGTTACAGGTTTCGTTGTTCGGGCGTTTGCCCACAGTGCTGGCAAGTCGATTGGCTTGAAGGCGCATCAAGCTTGCTGCCACAACGGCAAACGTCACCTACGTGACGAGCGGGATTGCCCATCACGAGGGCAAAATCAGGCACGTCTTTCGTGACGACGCTTCCGGCAGCGACCATGCAGTACCGGCCCAAATTCGCACCTGGGCAAATAATGGCACCCGCCCCGATGGAGGCTCCCTGCCCGACGGTGGTGGATACCAACCAAGAGGATTTTGTGTCGTATCGTTCGGCCGCAGACTTGCCGCGTGGCGATCGAGGAAAAACGTCATTGGTGAAGGTGACACGTGGACCGACGAACACGTCGTCCTCGATTGTAATTCCTTCCCAGATAAGCACCTGGTTTTTTACGGTAACGTTGTTGCCAATCTTTGCCCCTGATTCCACAAATGCATGATCGCCAAAGCTACAGCGTTTGCCAATTTCGACACCTTTCATGATGTGCGCGTGTGCCCACACATCGGTGCCCTCCCCCAGCACGCTCAAATCGTCGACGAGCGCTTTCTCGTGGATCACGACTCGGTAACCAACGCCTGTTGGGGTGCGTTAAGCTCGATCAGTTGGCCGCCTTGCCGCATCGACAAGTCAGCTGCCTCGAGTACTTCGACCACGTCCAAACCGTTGACGCCATCGGTCAAAGGGATGTCGCCTTCGACAATGCAGCGGACGAATTCGGAGCATTCCGCCTTCAAAGGCTCACGCTCTTGAATGTACGGGCTGTAGCTGCCGCCGTAGCGGTAGGCCAATTGGAAGTCAGCGAAATCGCCCGACGAGTCTTGAGGTTTGTCGACGCCCTTGTCATAGACTTTGATCTTTTCTTGTTCCAGATCATCGTAGATCGCCATCTTGCGATCACCCACGACGGTCAAGACGCGTTCCTTGCGAGGGTCAAGCCAACTGACATGGACCATGCCCATGCGGTTGCCTTCAAACATCATCGTCAAGTTGCAAACGTCGTGGATACCAGGATTGAGACGATCGAAACCGGTGCAAGTAACCGAGATTGGTTTTTGACCCAACAGGTACAGCATCATCGAGATGTCGTGAGGAGCCAGGTCGTACAGAGCACTGACGTCTTTTCGAACCGGGCCCAGGTTCAAGCGACGGCTGCTGATGTAGTTGATCCCGCCGAGTTCGCCCGTTTCGATCATCTCGCGAAGCTTCAGCACAGGCGATGAGTGCAAGAACACGTGACCGACGAAAAGTGTGCGGTTTCTTTCGTTGGCCTTCTCGACCAACTGGCGGCATTGATCGGAAGTCTTAGCCAAAGGCTTCTCAACGAAGACATGCAAGTCGTTGTCGAGCGCCTTCATCGCTAGATCAAAGTGAGTCTCCGTCGGTGTCGCAATGACGACGGCATCAACCAAGTCACGGTCGAGTAATGCGTCAAAGCTTTCAATTGGATAGACGCTGGGAAAGCGATCCTTAATGCGTAGAAGTTGGTCGTAGTTTTGATCACACACCGCGGTGACCTTGCAGTCTTCCAAGTCAGAAAAACAACGTACTAAGTTAGGGCCCCAATAGCCCAATCCAACAATACCAACTCTTAACATGCGATTAGATTCCAAAGGAAAGATGTGTCGTTTCACTCGTTGCGTTCTTTGATAATGACAAGGGCTGTCATCAAGATGATTTTCAGGTCGTGCTGAAGCGATAAGCTTCGCGCGTACTGAATGTCTAAGCGAACCATCTCTTCAAAGGTGAGACGATTCTTCCCACTGATTTGCCATAGTCCCGTCATCCCTGGCAGCACCTCGAAACGTGCTAGTTGCCACGCTTCGTAATCCTCAAGTTGTAAGAGGTCGGGGCGAGGTCCAACCAAGCTCATGGTGCCTTCGGCGACGTTCCACAATTGTGGTAGTTCGTCGATGGATAATTTGCGGATCAAAGAACCACCTGGAATCAGTTGGCTCTTGTTTTCCGGCTTTTTGACGGGCGTTCCGGTGCTCGCGTGAGCGGCAACATAGTTACGATGTTCAAGGTCTCGACTGACCGGCGCGACATGCATCGTGCGGAACTTGATAATCGTAAATGGGTTGCCACCATAACCAACGCGTCGTTGCAGGAAGAAAACCGGCCCGGGTGAAACAAATTTGATGTAAATAGCCACTAATAAGAAAAGTGGCGTCAAAACAGGAACCAAAATGGCAACCACCATTAAGTCCAAGATTCGTTTCCAACGAGGGTTTTCACGCTGGTTGATTGACCGATCGATCTCAGGAACAACTGGCCTTTCCAGCAAAGCGGGCATCAACAACTCCAAGCTTTCGGCAACAAACATTGGGAAATCCGTCGCTCGTGGAGCAACCGATCGCGTTAGCGAACTCCCAATTCGGGCTGGAAAATCCTTCTTAATCCGCAAGGTCGGTCTATCTTATATAGCCTTTGCAAGGACGCAAGGATCGATTTGAACCAATCGCTCACAGGCGGGCTGCTTGTGTTGAGATTGAAGAAATTGGTCCTTTGGACACTATAAGTTTTCGGATTAAAGCGATTTTGAGGTTTGGATTTCTATAAGCCATCCGCGTTCGCTATCGGCAACTTCAGCCCCGTAGCCAAATCGCCGGCGTAATTCACCAGCAGGCTGATTACGCACGTTGGGGGGGAGGGTGCGGGCCGCTGTCAGGAGGATCGGCACCAGTCGGCGTAGCGGGCGAACTGAAAATTTCTGCGCCACGCTGTCTAGTCAGTTTGGTGTCGGCCCGGCGTAATCTTCCTGGGGCGAGCAATCGGTGGGCGACTTAGCAGTGCAAAGAGCATACTCGGTAAAGCGTTTTGCTCTCGACTGATTTGCCTGGCCTTGGAGGAGTTGCCAGGGCAGCAATAATACCGCGACAAAAAGACGGCTTCGCTCCACCAGATCCAATCATGAAAACTGGTGCAGCGTTAGGATAGCGAGCCTTAGCATCGAAGCAGTTTGGATAGCCGGTAGTGTCGCTAGCCAACTCTGATCGTTCGGTTTCGTTATCTTTGACCCTTCCCTACCCGGTTCCCCCATTTCTATCGACAAAGCAGATCCCAATGAAGAATTTCTATGATTGCGTGGTTATCGGGGCGGGGCCTGCGGGCGGGACGACTGCAGCGATCGTTGCCGAGGCTGGGCATAAGACGCTTCTAATCGAACGCGAAGCGGTGCCGCGATTTCATGTTGGCGAATCGCTCATGCCAGAAACCTATTGGCCACTCGAGCGACTTGGGCTGGTCGACCGGATGAAGTCGTCGGGATGGCAACAGAAAAAGAGCGTTCAGTTCGTATCGCACACCGGTAAAGAATCCGCACCGTTCTTTTTCCAAGAGCATGACGACCGGGAGTGTGCAACAACGTGGCAGGTTGAACGAAGTGAGTTTGATCAGATGATCTTTGACCGAGCTGAAGAGCTCGGTGCGGATTGTCACGATCGCACGCGGCTATTGGACGTTCGCTTTGACAAAACCCCAATCGAAGGTGAGTCTCAACCTCGGGCCACCGGAGTTGTCGTCCGGGATGCATCGGGCAATGAACAAACTATTGACTGCAAGGTTGTGGTCGACGCCACCGGCCAACAAAGTTTCATCGCCGGGAAGTTGGGGTTGAAGGAAGTCAATCAAGATCTGAAGAAGGCGGCCATCTGGACTTACTTCAAAGACGCTGTTCGTGGTGATGGCGACAACGAAGGTGCCACCATCATTCTGAATACTGAAAACAAGGACGCATGGTTCTGGTTCATCCCGCAATCGCGAGGTATCACCAGCATCGGTTGCGTAGGCGATCATGAGTTCCTGTTAAAAGGTCGCGGGACACCCGAAGAGATCTTTAACGAAGAGCTCGCTCGTTGCCCGGGTTTGCAGCCGCGACTGGAAAACGCGACTCGGGTTAGCAAGTACTTGGCCGCGAAAGAGTTCTCGTACATGACCAGTGCGCATTCGGGACCCGGTTGGGTTTTGGTGGGCGATGCGTTCGGGTTCATCGACCCGGTGTATTCGTCAGGTGTGTATTTCGCATTGGAGATGGGCGTGCAGGCCGGCGACGCCATTTCCGCAGGGCTGACCAGTGGCGATCTAAGTGGTGAATCGCTCGGGAAGTGGGCTCCCGATTTCAAACGAGGCGCCAGTCATCTCCGCCAGCTCGTGCACGCGTTCTATGACAAGAATTTCAGCATTGGCCGCTTCATGAAAGAGTATCCGCAATATCGAGGCAACTTGACGGATCTGCTGATTGGCCGCATCTTTCACGAGGACGCCGGGAAAATGTTTCCCGATATGCAACGCAGCATTGAAAAATCGCGTCTGGAAAAACTCAAACAGTCCGAGATGACGGCTTGAACGCTAACAAAACACTTGCCTGGTGGCAGCACGATTTGACTGACCAGTTTGACGGTCTGATTTTCGACTGTGATGGGACCCTGACCGATTCGATGCCGCTGCACTTCATCGCTTGGCGGGACACGATGGCGGCCCGGGGAATCGATTTTCCCGAAGATCGCTTCTACGGCATGGGAGGCATGCCGACAGATAAGATCATCGCTGTGTTGAGCCAGGAACAGGGCGTGGAGGTCGATATCAACGAAACGGCGCTGGCCAAGGAAGATGCTTTCGAGGCAATTCTTGACACGGTCAAGCCGATTCAGCCTGTCTGCGATGTAGCTCGCGACCACCGAGGCAAGTTGGCGATGGCCGTGGCGAGCGGCGGCATCCGGCCGTCGGTTTTGCGGCAATTGCAAACGTTGCAGATTGAAGATTGGTTCGGGGCGGTCGTCACTAGCGAAGACACCGAGCTTCATAAGCCGGAGCCGGACGCGTTCTTGTTGGCGGCTAAGCAATTGGGTGTGGCGCCCGAGCGATGCCTGGTCTTCGAAGATTCTCCGCTTGGTTTCGCCGCTGCGGAATCAGCAGGGATGCAATTCGTCGACGTTCGCCCCTATGCTTAGGGCCGATCGCGGAAGCGGGAATGCGTAAAACCGCCGCTTCCTGCATCCAGTTCGCTTCGCGTACCATTTCCGCTAGCCGCTTCAGCGGTACGCTTCTTCGGCCCTCCATCCCCACCTCTTTCTTGCAAATCAATGGCCTTGATCCAACCACGTACGCTTAAGGGTTTCCGCGACTACTTGCCTGCAGTGATGATTCCTCGCGAGCGGATCATGGAAACAGCGCGGCAAACGTTCCGCTCGTTCGGGTTTGCCCCCATCGACACGCCGACGCTCGAGCATCTGGAGATTTTGACGGGGAAAGGCAGCGACGAGACCGACCGCCAGCTTTATTCGTTCAAAGACAACGGCGGTCGCGACGTTGGAATGCGGTTTGATCTGACCGTACCTCTAGCCCGTTTTGCCGCCCAACACATCGGCACGCTGGGAACTCCCTTCAAGCGATACCACATCGCTCCCGTTTGGCGTGGCGAAAACCCACAAGCGGGCCGCTACCGTGAATTTTATCAGTGCGATTTTGACACGATCGGAACCGAATCTGTGCTGGCCGATATCGAAGCGGTGACGGTGATCGATTCGCTGTTGCGGGCAATTGGTATCGAAGCGTTCACGATCAGCATCAACAATCGGACTGTTTTGTCGGGCCTGCTCGACTCGCTCGGGCTTGGTGACAAAACCACGCCCATTTTGCGCAGCCTGGACAAGCTCGGGAAAATTGGTTTGGAGAAAACGGCGGCTGAAATGGTGTCCGCGGCTGGCATTACCGCGGAACAAGCCGATCAGGTTTTGCGGTTAACGGAGTGCACCGGTTCCGCTGAACAAGTTTTCTCGCAACTTCCCGAAATTGTCGGCAACCACGAAGCCGCGATGGCAGGCGTCAACCGATTGCAGGAAATTTATCAGGGTGCGATCGCGTCGGGTGTCTCCCCGGGTCGGATCAAGGTCGATGTGTCCATTGCTCGTGGCCTGGACTATTACACGGGCGTGATTTTTGAAACCACTCTCGACGACCTGCCGTCGATCGGCAGCATTTGCAGCGGTGGCCGCTACGACAACCTTGCCGGTTTGTATACCAAACAGCACCTGCCTGGAATTGGTGCCTCGCTAGGCCTCGATCGTTTGCTTGCCGCGTTGGAAACGCTTGAAAAGCTATCATCGACCAGCAAACCTTGCCCCGTCTTCATCCCGCTGTTCGACGCCGACTTCCGCGATGACTACCTGAAGCTGGCAACCAACTTACGTGCCGCGGGAATCGGCACCGAGCTTTACCCCGAACCGAAAAAGCTCGCCAAGCAACTCAAGTACGCCGACTCGCACGGCTTCCAGTACGCAATCGTTGCCGGCGGCAACGAATGGGAACGCGGCGAAGTCCAGGTGAAGCGTCTTGGTGACAAGTCCTCCCAGGACGTTTCGTATCAGCACGATGCACCGGAGTCGCTGATCGCAGTCTTGAAGGGTTAGCCCCGTCCCGCTGGTGTCCAGCCTTCAGGCTGCTACGCACAATAGCACTGCGGCGCTGTAGCATGCGTTGCTTTCCGCTACCCCGGCCCGACAGGCTGAAGCCTGGACTCCAACGGGTGCTGATGCCCAGCCCTCAAGCTACCACCCACAACACCACTGTGCCGCTGTAGCCTGCCCCACTTTCCACTCCCCGCCCCAGGCGAAAGCCTGTGGCGGAGTCACACGCCGACTTCGCATCGCAGTGGCTTGCCTTCCAGCCCCGCCAGGACGTTGTCGACTGCGATTTCGGCCATTGCCGATCGGCTGACGTCGGTTGCGCTGCCGATGTGGGGCAAGATGATGGTTCGTGGGTGACGGACGAGAGCATGGTTGTGGTCGATCGGTTCTGGCGAGGTCACGTCCAACCCAGCAGCAAAGACCTTCCCGCTCTCTAGCCCGGCCACCAACGCTTCCTGGTTGATGATTTCACCGCGGGCTGTGTTCACCACAATTACACCATCTTTCATCTTCGCGAACGCATCCTGATCGAGCAGCTCCCGGGTCTCGTCGCACAGGGCCACGTGAACTGAAATAAAGTCACTTTGCGACAACAGTTCATCCAGCTCCACTCGTTTTCCGTTCAGTGAATCGTTGACATCGTCCTGTTCCGACCGCGACGTGTATACCAACCGCATGCCCCACCCACCGACCATGCGTTTGGCAAACGCCTTACCGATTCGGCCCATGCCAATCACGCCTAAAGTCCGCCCGCCCATTTCCCGGCCCAGCAAACCGGTGGGCTCCCAGGTTTTCCATTCCCCGGATTTGACCTGGTCAGACGCCTCGCTGACTCGCCGAGCCGCAGCCATCAAAAGTGTCACGGCCAAATCGGCGGTCGCGTCAGTCAAGACGTCCGGCGTGTTGCCCACCCGAATTCCCCGCTGTTTTGCGAGCTCGACGTCGATATTGTTGTAGCCAACGGCGTAATTGCTGATGACTTTCAAATTCGGCCCGGCAGCATCCAGCAATTCGGCATCGACCCGGTCGCTCAGCAGGGTCAGCAAAGCGTCGCAGCCGGCGACTTTTTTCAGCAAAGTGGGACGCGCCGGCGGCAGCGTGCCTGGCCAGACTTCCACCTGAGCCACTGAATTTAGCCGGGCGAGTTCCTTTTCTGCCATTTGGCGGGTTACAAAGATTTTCGGCAAATTGGAGTCGTTCATTTTCTAGCGCTTTCGGTAGTCTGGACTTCACCAGAAAAAGGGCGTCCCCGATTACACAGAGCTTTTCGTGTTACACAGGGCTTTTCGGTACATGGGGCTTTTCGAATCGAAAAGATGATACGATGAATTGCCCGCTAAGCACAACTTGAGCACGCGCTCGGGATGTTGCCGGACCGGGTGCCCTTTCTACAGCCATGCGAAACCGCAACGAGAACGCAGGATGAATCTCCCAAAGCTACATATATTCTCAGCAACCCACCTTTCGGCAGCCGATCGACGTATGACGGAGCTCGCCGACGGTCACTTGCAATTGGATAACCGCCTCACCAAGCGTCGCCGTCGCGGCAATCAAATGTTCGCCGGCGCGATCGGATGTGGCGTCGCCGTGTTGATGACGATCGCGACAAGTTTCTCTGTCATGGCACAGGAAACGCCGGTTGCGGAACCGCCAGAGGCTGCATCGGAATCGGACGCCATGCCGGCGGAACCGGAATTCGCTCCGCCGCCGATCAATGCGGAAGTGGATCCCGGCCAAGCGGACCTGGATGAAGCAGTGCTCAAACGCATCGATGCGCAAACCAATGCCGATCTGGAGTCCGTCGCTGCGTTGATCGAATCCGCGCTTGCGAAAGGTCTCAGCGATGAGAACAGTAGTTTCGCTAAGAAGATGTTGGGAAGTATCCAGCTTCAACGCGGTCAAGGGTTGGCCGGTGCGATGGTCCGCCTTCGCGGTCGCCGGCAAATTCAAGTCAAGGCCGAGGCCTTGCGGGCACTTGCCGATGCGGTCAAGCACGATCCGGAATTGGCCGAAGCCCACATGCTGATCGCACAGCTCAATTTGTTGCCAGACGGTGACACCAAGGAAATCCAAAAAGCGACAACGGCCGCAATCGAGCTCTATCAGGACGATCCGCAAGAACTTAGCAAGGCGTATTTGCTTCGTGCAGTAACGCAAGAAGACAAAGACCTGAAGGTGGCGGATTTGAATCAGGCCATTAAGGCGAACCCCAAGAACACCGATGCTTTGCGAGAGCGAGCGGGGGCCCGTTTGCAAGAAGGCGATGTTGACGGGGCCGTGACGGATCTTCAAGAAGTTCTGGAGCTGGATCCGACGAACCAGCAAATTGCTCAGGCGACGGTTCAACAATTGGTTGACTTGGATCGTGCCGACGACGCAGTCGCATTGCTTAGCAAAACGATTCAAGCAAAGCCGAGTGAAGGTCTGTATCGTTTGCGAGCGATTTTGTACCGGATGCTCGATAAAGAAGATGAAGCGTTCGCTGATTTAAACAAGGCTCTGGCAATGCAGCCCAAGGATCCGCTTGCTTTGCTACAGCGTGCGGAGATTGCGCTAGGCCGTGAAGATGTGAAGTCGGCCAAACGGGACCTGAAGACGGCCATCGGAATCGCTCCACAAGTTGAGCAGATTGATCAAGCGATTGTGGTTCGGTGTTTTATCGCGATCGAAGAAGGCCGCATGGCGGATGCGATTACCGACATGCAAACCCTGATTGAGCGAAATCCGAAGGATACGTTTCGTCGTTTGCAGCTCGCCAACTTGTATCTGCAAGACGAGCGGCCTCGCAAAGCGATCGAGACCCTTACCGAGGTGCTCGATGGAGACCCCAAGAACGTGTCGGTGTTGCGTTCGCGTGCCGATGCCTACCTTGCCGTGGGTGAGCACAAGAGTGCGATCGAGGATTACGAATCCGCGCTTGCGGCCAACGACAGTGACGAGAATAAGGACGACGAGGCAAACAAGCGCTTGCTGTCGGGAATCCTGAATAACCTGGCTTGGGTCTTGGCAACGTCACCCCAAGATGGCGTTCGCAATGGCGAGCGGGCGATCGAAATGGGGAAGCGAGCCGTTGAGCTGACCGAAGAAAGCGAAGCTCATATTCTTAGCACGCTTGCGGCGGGTTATGCCGAAGCCGGTGACTTTGAAAACGCGATCAAATGGAGCGAGAAGGCGGTCGAACTGGGCACCCAAGACGAAAACGAGCAGATCGAGCAACTTAAGGAAGAGCTCGAGTCGTATCGCAAGAACGAGCCATGGCGTGAAAAGCAGGAAACCGAAGAAAACAAGCTTCCGCTGCTGTCGCCTGAAGATTTGATTGACACATGAGAATCTGGATTGATGCCGACGCAGCGCCGACCGAGGTGAAGGAAGTGGTTTTTCGGGCGGCCAAGCGTTTGCAAATTGAGACAATCTTGGTTGCCAATCGTCCTGTCTCGGCGCCCGCCAACGCCACCACCGTGCGTAGCATTGTGGTGGGCCAGGGGGCTGACCAAGCCGATAAGTACATCGTCGACCAATCTGAAAACGGCGATTTGGCCATCACGGCTGATCTGCCGCTGGCTGCATTGTTGGTCGAGAAAGGCGTTTATGTGGTCGACCCACGCGGCGAGGAATATTCGCCGGCGACGATCGCGTCCCGCTTGTCGATGCGAAACTTCATGGACGAAATGCGTGGTGCGGGAATGGTCACGGGCGGGAGTCCTCCTTATGGCCCAAAAGACAAGAAGGCCTTTGCAGCCACCTTCGACCGGTTGTTAACCAAAGCGATTTAGGTGGTCGTCCACGGTGGCGAGTCGCGTGCGCGTGATACCAACCTTCGTATGAATGCCGGGGGGAGTATCAGGAACCCGGTTGATGCCGCTTCGAAATCCGATAGCCAAATATTCTTGGCATGTTGATATTCTCGGCATGCTGATGTTTAACGCCGCGGCATTGTCGGGGCCAGCGAAACTGATGTGCGGTTGATGCAAACGGATTTGGGCGTTCGGAAGGCCGAAGTGGACGTCTTCCGGCCCACGCTTTTCCCGAAATGCCGTTTTGCCTTCCTCCTGAATTCGGTGCGATGGTGAAACGGTTCCTGATTCGCTAAGATTCCGGAAGTTTTCACCCACTCCGCTTGCGATCTGACGCCCGCATGACTGCTTCTACTTCGGCCGCGAAGGCCCCCAACCGTTTTGATTCCATCGCGATGGCCGCGCCGGATGCGATTCTCGGACTGACCGAAGCCTTCAATGCTGATTCTCGACCTGACAAAATGAACTTGTCCGTTGGGGTCTATAAAGACGCTTCTGGGGTCACCCCAATCATGAAGTGCGTCAAGGCTGCTGAACAGAAGTTGATCGCGGACGAGACGACCAAGGGTTATTTGTCGATCGACGGGCTGCCGGATTACCGAGAAGCCGTGCGTGAGATGGTGTTTGGCGACCAAGTGCCGAGCGAACGCGTTGCAATCGTGCAAGCTCCTGGCGGTACCGGTGCCCTTAGCGTGGCTGGCGGATTTTTGGCTAGGCAGTGTTCCGGCGGACCGGGCGGTCCTTTGCGGATTTTCGTACCGACACCGACCTGGGCCAACCACAACGCGATCATGCAAGACGCTGGGTTGCTAGTCGAAAGTTATTCGTATCTCGGTGCCGACCGACGAACGCTGGACTTCGACGCCATGATCGAAGACCTTCGCACCAAACCGAAGCCCGGTGAAGTGGTTTTGTTGCACGCGTGCTGTCATAACCCCACGGGCGTTGATCCGACCGTGGCCCAGTGGAAAGAAATTGCCGCGGTTGTTGCCGAGCGAGGCTTGTTGCCGCTGTTGGACTTTGCCTACCAAGGCTTTGGCGACGGCTTGGATCAGGACGCTGCAGGTTTGCGAACGATTTTAAGCCATGTCGATGAAGCGATTGTGTGTTCGTCGTACAGCAAGAACTTTGGCCTCTATAGCGAGCGGGTTGGCGCCGTTGGTTTGGTGGCGGCATCGGCCGACGCGACCAAAGCGTCGCTCAGCCAGCTTAAGAAAGTGGTCCGTTCGAACTACTCCAACCCACCACGTCACGGTGCCGCGATTGTAGCGACCGTTTTGGCGGATGCTGAATTGACGGCAAGTTGGAAGGAAGAGCTCGAAACGATGCGGCTTCGTATCACACACCTGCGTGAGCAATTTGTGGCGGGCATGTCCAAGCAAGCCGGTGCACCCGATTTTACTTTCTTGTTGAATCAAAAGGGCATGTTCAGCTACAGCGGTTTAACACCGATGCAAGTTGACGAGCTCAAAAACAAGTACGGTATTTACATCGTCGGCAGCGGTCGTATTAACGTCGCCGGCATGAGTGAGGATCGTATGGACTGGCTGTGTAACGCGGTTGCGGATGTGATCGCCGACTGATCCCGATGCTAGTTTAGATATCTTGATGCAAGCGACGGATCATTGGTTTTCTTGAAAGCCAAGCGTGACTCGCTGAGCAACGTTGAACGCCCAACTGAAAACAAGAGCCGAAGACTTCGCCCATGCCATTAGAACTTCGTCGAGCCTTTGTCATCGTTGCACTCGCTGTGATTGCGTTTGCAGTTGTTTGGGCGACTCGGTTTGACGCGATGCCACCGGCGCAGTTCAGCTTTCAAAACGGAACGGATCCCAAGACGCTTGATCCACACCGAGCGACGGGGTCGCCTGAAAGTCGAATCTTGTTCGCTTCGTTTTCAGGCTTGCTGCAGATGCTGCCTGACGGTGACCCGGATCCCGAAACCGGTTTGCAGCCAATGTCGCCGTTTCCTGCGGTCGCCGAAAGCTATGAGGTTTCCGACGACAAGCTGACCTACACATTCCATCTTCGCGAAGATGCGGTGTGGTCCGATGGGACCCCGATCACGTCGGCTGACTTTGTGTGGTCGTGGACGCGGATGCTTCATCCCGGCACCGCATGTGAATACAACTTCCAGTTGTTTAGTCTGCCGCATGCCGAAGCGTTCAGTAACGGCGTTGTGGAAGTGGACGACAAGGTTGAGGTGGAACTTTGGGATCGACCGTATCCCGATGGTCGTCGCGAAGACGAGGTCGGTGAAGCGAATATCCAAAACTTCCCTCGCGGCACGATGCTTTACGGTCGTTTGAAAGAAATTCGCAAGCCGCCCGAGCCAGCGACTATCAACGACGAACAAGCTGACTCGGACGCGTTGGGCCGTTGGCAAGAACAGTGGGTGTACGTCGTCGAGATCGCGGCGATGGATGGCGACGAAGTTCGGTGGGACGAGACAACCGAAACGCGGTCGTTCTGTGCTGATTTGGAATCGCCTTTGGCGGATGAAAAAACTGAACGCATTCACAACGTGCTTGTGGCGTTCAACAAGCTCGGTGCAATGGAAACGCCGGATGACCGCACGCTGGTTGTTAATCTCAACGATCCGCTGCCGTACTTTCCTTCGCTGACGGCGTACTATCCGCTCTTTCCGGTGCCCAAACATTGCATCGAAGAGCACGGCATGCCGATGTGGACGAAGCCGGAAAACATCGTTTCCAACGGGCCGTATCAAGTAGGCCTGCGCCGGCTTCGTGACCGCGTACGTTTGGTGAAAAACCCGAAATGGTTTGATGCGGATACCGTGGCAATCGAAACGATTGATGCGTTGTCAACCGAGGGGCAAAACACCGCTCTGAATATGTACGAGACTGGTCAGTTAGACTGGATCACGGATCCGCCGACGGCGTTGATGGAAACCCTTCGCCAGCGTGACGATTTTTATTCGGCACCGATGTTGTCGCTTTACTTTTATCGCATCAACACGACCCGCAAGCCGCTGGATGATCCGCGAATCCGCCGTGCGATCTCGATGGCGATTGATCGACGGCAAATCGTCGACCAAGTCGCCAAGGCTGGCCAAGTGCCGGCGTTGTCGCTGGTGCCACCCGGTATCGCGGGCTATGAATCACCGGCTGGGTTGGAGCCGAACATCGCGGAGGCCAAGCGACTGCTCGCCGAAGCAGGGTATCCGGGCGGACGCGGCATTCCCAAGGTCACGATTCTTTACAACACCAGTGAAGGGCATCGTGCGATCGCGGAAGTGATTCAGCAACAGTTGCAAAACACACTGAACATCAAACTCGAACTTCAGAACATGGAATGGGGAAGCTTTCTCGATAAGACCAACCAAATTGATTACGACATCGCACGGGCAGGCTGGATCGCGGACTACGCCGACCCCAATACGTTTCTCGATTTGTGGGTAACCGATGGTCCGCAAAACAGCACGGGCTGGTCGAACGCCGAGTTTGATAGTTTGATCCGTCAATCGGCAGCCGAGCCGGACTCGGCAACACGGATGAAGTTGCTGGCCAGGGCGGAGTCCATTTGGATTGAAGAGATGCCTGTCATTCCGGTCTATTTCTATGTCGGGGTGAACATGGTCAAGCCACGCGTGGAGGGCTTCTTCCCCAGTCCGCAGGATCTCCATCCCTTACAATTGCTTCGACTGAAGGAAACGCCATGAAGGATTTGATCGGCTATCTGTTGCGTCGATTCGGCTGGATGGTGCTCACCGTTTGGGCCGTGTACACGGTGTCGTTCGTGTTGATGCGATTAGTGCCAGGCAACCCGTTTAGCAACGAGCGTTCCGTGCCGCCGGCGATCGAGCGGCAGCTTCGAGCTCGCTACAACCTGGATGCACCACCGCTGGAACAGTACACCGATTACTTGGTGGGCATCGTCACCCGTTTCGATTTGGGTGTTTCCATTCGGTTGGAAGATTACAGTGTCAACGAAGTGCTCGCCGAAGGGTTTCCGGTGTCGGCCTCGCTGGCGATTCTGGCTTTGGTGTTTGCAATCATCCTTGGCGTGACAGCGGGAGTCGTATCGGCGGTCTACCGTGGTTCGTTCGCCGACCTAACCATGATGGCGACGGCGGTGTTGGGGATCGCGATTCCCAACTTTGTATTGGCCTCGCTAGCGATCTTGGCGTTTGTGTTCATGATCCCAATCTTCCCGGCGGCAGGCTGGGGAACGTTGCGGCAGGTGGCGTTGCCGGCGTTGTGTCTTGGCTCGCCCGTGGCCGCCTACATCGCTCGATTGACTCGGGCGGGAATGCTGGAAGTGCTTTCCAAAGAGCACGTGCGAACAGCTTTCGCGAAGGGACTGCCCAAGCGGACCGTAATTTTGAAACATGTTTTGCCCGGTGCTCTGTTGCCGGTGGTCTCGTATTTGGGACCGGCGACCGCCAGTGTTCTGACGGGGTCGCTTGTGCTGGAAAAAATCTTTGCCCTGCCGGGAATCGGTAGCCACTTTATCTATGCCGCAACGCAGCGTGACTACACGCTGGCGATGGGGATGGTGCTGACTTACACAGTACTGCTTTTTGTGATGAACACACTGGTTGACCTGTCGTATGCGGTCATCGACCCGAGAGTGAAATTGGAATGAGGGTCAAATCGGAATGACTTCGAACAAAATACAAACCGAAGAGCAAGCCACGCTCGATCGCATCTTGCAAGAGTCACGCAAGATTCGCGGCGTGTCCTTGTGGCAGGACGCGTGGCGTCGATTGCGTCGCAACCGTTCCGCGATGGGGTCGCTGATTTTCTTGGTCGTGCTCGCGTTGGCGACGATCTTCACCCCGCTGCTGCCTTTGCAAAGTCCGATCGATAAGGACTTGAACAACCGCCGTTTTTTGGCGCCGTCGGTCGAGTCGGTCACGATGGGATCCCGGGAAGGGTTGAAGTTCAAGGATGGCAGTTTGACTGCTCAGCTAACGGACTTCGAGAAGGTTGTTGCTGAAACGAAGGCGGAAATAGCGGGCCTTTCCGATCCGGCTGAGCGATCACGCCGGTATACCCAGTTGCAATCTCGCATCGCCGTCGAACATCCATTCAATCAGCTATGGAATCAACTGGGCCCGGTTTCGTTTGCAATGGTTCGAACCCGCGTCGCGATCTTTGGTGATTACGCCGTTCCCTCTTTGTTTGGGACCGACAAGCTAGGACGCGACCTGCTCGCTCGCGTGTTTTGGGGATCTCGGGTTTCGTTGGTCGTGGGTGTCGTGGCAACCTTCGTCAGTTTGTTGATCGGGGTCAGCTATGGTGCGATCGCGGGATACTTCGGTGGCACGGTCGACGCGATCATGATGCGGATCGTGGACATGCTGTATTCCATCCCGTTCATCTTTGTCGTCATCTTCCTGGTCACGTTTTTGGGCGAAGACAGCGTCAAGAAGATCCTTGATAGTTATGGCATCGATCAGATCACGATCTTTTACATCATCATCGGTGCCATCTATTGGCTAACGATGTCGCGTGTCGTTCGAGGTCAGGTGCTCTCGCTTCGCCAAGAACAGTTTGTTGAGTCGGCACGGACAATCGGTGCATCGCCGATGCGTATTGTGTTTCGCCATCTCGTCCCCAATACACTGGGAGTGGTGATCGTTTATCTAACGCTGACAGTGCCCTCGGTGATGTTGTTCGAAGCTTTTCTGTCGTTCCTCGGGCTCGGTGTGGCTCCGCCAGATGTTTCTCTGGGCTTGTTGCTGAACGATGGTGTGGAAGCCTTGTCGATCGTTAAGTTGTTTTGGTGGGTCGTTGTATTCCCAGGTGCCGCACTTGCGTTGACTTTGTTCGCGTTGAACTTCTTAGGTGATGGCCTACGAGACGCACTGGACCCAAGGATGAAGAACAAATGAGCGATCCGGTAAACAATCCGAATAGCCCGATCCTAAGCGTCGATGACCTTGCGGTTAGCTTTAAGACCGACGAAGGAATGGTGCGTGCAGTACGCGGCGTTTCGTTCGATGTGCACGGTGGAGAAACCGTTGCGATCGTGGGTGAAAGCGGCAGCGGCAAGAGCGTCACGAACTTGGCCATGATGGGCCTGGTTCCAAAGCCGCCCGGCCGAATCGAACGAGGGCGTGCGATGTTCGGCGGGCGTGATCTGCTGAAGCTCAGCGATCGCGAATTGCAAACGATTCGTGGTCGGCACATCGCGATGATTTTTCAGGACCCGATGACGGCCTTGAACCCGTTGATGACGGTCGAGCAGCAGTTGACCGAAATGACGCGGCTGCATTTGGGGCTGACTCGCCACGAAGCTCGAAAGCAAGCCGTCGATATGTTGGGCTTGGTCGGGATCACGGCACCGGAAAAGCGACTGCGTGATTACCCGCACCAGTTCAGTGGCGGGATGCGGCAACGAGTGATGATCGCGATGGCGTTATCTTGCGAGCCAGAACTTTTGATTGCGGACGAACCGACGACCGCACTCGACGTGACCATCCAAGCTCAGATCATGGAGCTGTTGGCCGATCTGCAGCATCGCAAGGGCACCGCGATTGTCTTGATTACTCACGACCTTGGTGTCGTGGCCGGTGTGGCCGATCGCGTGATGGTGATGTACGCCGGCCGCATCGTTGAAAAATCGGATGTCAAACCCTTGTTCGCCGCTCCGCAGCATCCCTATACGATTGGCTTGTTGGGCTCGCTTCCCAACGTGGAATCCAATCGCGATGAACCGTTGTTGGCAATCCCCGGACAACCACCGGACATGTCGCGTGAAGTCGTGGGGTGTGCCTTCCGTGATCGTTGTTCGCATGCGATTGAGCAGTGTCAGACCGATGATCCGTTGTTGACTGTCCGGCATGGCAAACAAGATCATCTCGCCGCGTGCCATGTGGAGATGCCTCAATGAGTTCTGAAATCACATCGAGTTCTGACAACCAGCCTGTTTCTAGCGACGCGTCTGCTGCTGGCACCACGCCGTTGTTATCGGTCCGCGACCTGAAAGTGCATTTTCCGTTTCATCGCGGGTCGTTATTCAATTCACAAAAAGGCGTGATCCGCGCTGTTGATGGAATTTCCTTCGATATTGCCAAAGGTGAAACGTTAGGACTGGTCGGTGAGTCCGGATGCGGTAAGTCGACCACCGCGCGTTCGATCATCAATCTCGTGCATCCCACATCCGGTGATGTCTTGCTGAATGGGAAGTCGATTGCGGGTTTGTCCGACGCAGACATGCTCGAGCATCGTCGCCGAATCCAAATGGTTTTCCAGGATCCGTTTGCATCGCTGAATCCACGGATCACGGTGGGGGGCATTATCGGTGAGCCGCTGGTGGTTCACTCGCTCGCGAAGGGGCGTGATCGTAAGTTGGAAGTCATGCGGCTGATGGAATTGGTCGGTTTGAATCCACGCTTCTTGAATCGCTATCCGCATGAATTCAGTGGCGGTCAGCGGCAACGAATCGGTATCGCTCGTGCTCTCGCCGTTCAGCCGGATCTGATCCTGTGTGACGAACCTGTGTCAGCTTTGGACGTTTCGATCCAGGCGCAAATCATCAACCTGTTGATGGATCTGCAGCAGAAGCTGGGGCTGGCCTATCTGTTCATTGCTCACGACTTGGCCGTCGTTCGTCACATTGCTACTCGAGTGGGGGTGATGTACTTGGGGCGATTGGTTGAGCTTGCCAAGGGCGAAGACCTCTACGCCAACCCCAAGCATCCTTACACCGAAGCTCTACTGTCGGCCGTGCCGGTGCCGGATCCAGATATCGCGGCTGCCCGGAACCGGATCGTGTTGCAAGGTGAGGTGCCTTCCCCGGACCAGTTTTATCCCGGCTGTGCGTTCGCAGATCGCTGTCCCGTTCGTATCGAAAAATGCGATACCGAGAGGCCTGTTTTGCCAGCTAAGTCACATGCTGCTGCGTGTTGGGTCCGAGAGGACTTGGGCTAAGCTTGCCTTGGTCGAAGATTGCTGGCTAGCCGGTCGAGTGCTAGTCAGCGTTGGTTGCTATCGAGGTTGCTAGGCGGCGAAGCCAGCCGTGTTTGCCAGTCCACTACGCCGCATCAGTGAGAGTGCGTCGGTCGATTAGAAATAGTAGACCAGTAGTGACGCGGCAAGCATAACAGACGCCCAGAACGTCATCGTGTTGGTCGACCATGTTCGTCCCAGCAGTCCGGTCTCGTTGAACCCATCACGGAATCGTTGCAGGACTGCTGTAAGAGCGTGAATGGATCCGGCGCGTCCGGCGTGGTCGATTTTTGTAATGCCAGCGGTCAGGCCGCCGATTACTTTGGGACCGGCGACGCGATAGAACCAGTCCGTGTCCAACACGGTTGCTCTTTTCTCTTCCGGGTAGAGCCCCGATTTCATCAGCACCACAAATGCGAGCGTTGCAAACAACAGCAGTTGCAGCATCGTAACCACGTGGGTGACGGTGTAAGGATGGTAATCCACCTCGTATGGAAGCAGGGCGTAAAGCATCGGATAGTTGATCCCCAAGGCAATGCACCCGAAGGACGCGATTCCCATCGCGATCAACATGTTCCACGGTGCTTCTTTGACTCGCTTGCCACTATCGTGAGCGAAGAAAGCAAAGAACGGAATCTTGATTCCCGAATGTTCCATTACCCCAGCTGAAGCGATCAGGAGCACGATCCAGACGCCCAGCATGTGCTGTTCGCCTGCGGCTGAAATAATCATCGACTTGCTGACGAAACCGCTTAGTAGCGGGAACCCCGAAATCGCCCCGGCGCCAATCATGCAAAATGCGGTGGTCCAAGGCATCGACTTGTGCAGCCCACCCAGTTCAGTTGCCTTGGTCGTTCCGACCCGATACAGGACGGCACCCATCGACATGAACAGAAGTGATTTGTAGATGATGTGGCAAAACGCGTGCGCGACGGTTCCGTTGATCGCCAGTTCCGTACCAATGCCGATACCAACGACCATGAACCCCAATTGGTTGTTCAGGCTATAAGCGAGCACTCGGCGAAGATCGTTTTCAATCACCGCAAAGACGATCGGGAATAGTGTCATCGTGCAGCCGACATAAATCAGCGGTTCAAAACCAGCAAACCCCCGAGCCAGCGAATAGATTGCCAGCTTGGTTGTGAAAGCACTCAGGAAGACCGTTCCGGTGACGGTCGCCTTGGGGTAGGAGTCTTGCAGCCAGTTATGCAGCAGTGGGAACGCGCACTTGATTCCAAAGGCAACCAGGACAAGCTTGCCTGCCATCGTCAGTTCGTTGCCAGATCCGACGAAGGATTCGAAGGCAAGCGACCCAGTTTGGACGTACTGCACGACGGCACCGGAAAGCAGTAAAACGCCTGACGCAACTTGTATGATCAGGTAACGCATGCCGGATCGGTAGGACCGTTCGTCATCGCTAGCCCAGATCAGGAACACGCTTGATACAGCGGTTAGTTCCCAAAACACGAATAGGGACAGCAGATCACCGGCGCACGCCGCGCCGATTGCCGCACCGGCGTAGAGCACGCCGGATACGTGTTGTCGGGTGTCCCGGACGTGTAGTGCGTAGATCGCCGAGATGATCGCCGCGAGGTGAAATACAATTCCGAACGGACGAGACAATCCGTCGATGCGAACCAAGTTCAGTTGGCTGCCGAATATTTCGAAGTTGCCGTAGTTCCCCGCTGGTGTCATCACGAACACCACCAAGCTGACCGCCGCTAAAGCCAGTACAACCCAGGGCTGGATACGACGTGCAAAAAAGGGCACGAACAGGGCGCCGACCATCATGATCAGGCCGGGCGGCAAATCAGCGATCGCCGTCATAGTAGTCCTCCGGTCGTGAGACGAACAAGCGAAGCAGGCGTCCCAGGAACACGATCACCACAAATGTGACGAACCCAAACCAAGCCTGGAAGGCAAAGCTCGATTCAATCGCAAAGTGGGGATGTGGGTTGGTGTAGAAAAAGTCCGCCGCAGCTAGCAGCACGCAAGCAACGACCAGCCCAATGACGAGCTTGCGAACATTGCCGGGGCGTTCAAACCAGCTAGCTGAATCGCCAGAGGTGTCATGTGTATCGTGGGCACTCATGGCGTCACCGTGATCGGTAGCAAGACTTGATAAATCCAATCGGCTGCGAAGAACAACGCAATGCTGCCAATCGCCGTCATGCAAAGTGGAACGACGCACAAGATCGGTGCTTCTTCGATCTGCGAAATCCAGCCGAAACGCCCGTTGGTTTCTGTTGTTGATTGGCTTGCCGCTGCGTCGCGTTCCGCCTTGGGCCGCATAAAAGCACGCATTGGAATCGGAATTAGATAAGCGATGTTCAAAAGTGAACTCACCATCAATGACGCGGTTAGGATCAACTGATTCGTTTCCACCGTTCCCACGGCAAGCAACCATTTGCTCCAGGCACCGCCGCCCGGCGGAAGCCCAATGATGCTGATCGACGCGATCAAGAAAGCTGCAAAGGTAAATGGCATCTTTCGGCCAAGGCCTTCCAATTCGCTGATGTTCTTCTTATGCGCGGCAACGTAGATCGCTCCGGCACAAAAGAACAGCGTGATCTTGCCGACCGCGTGCATCGCAATATGCATTCCGCCGCCGATGATGCTGTTCGGGGTCGCCAGGAAAGCTCCCAGCGTGATGTAAGCCAATTGTCCGATTGTTGAATAAGCCAGTCGAGCTTTGAGATTGTCTTTCGTCATCGCAACCAAGGAGGCGACGACCAGTGTGAATCCCGCAACGTAAGCCAGGTAAAGGCTCGCACCGGAATCGTGCAGAAGATCGATACCGATGATATAGATGCAAACTTTCAGGACTGAAAAAACGCCAACCTTGACCACGGCAACCGCGTGCAGCAACGCGCTGACCGGGGTCGGTGCCACCATCGCGGCGGGCAACCAGCGGTGAAACGGCATCAATGCCGCTTTGCCGATCCCGAAAGCGAACAGCCCCATCAGGACTCCGAGAGCGGTGTCGGAAATCTCGCCTGCCGCGTACGCTTCCCGCAGGATTCCACCTAGGCGAAAGTCCAACGTTCCAGCTAGTGACCACGTCCAAACGATCGCGAGCATAAAGAACGCGATGGAAGTGGAAAGTAGGATCCCCAGATAAATTCGGCCACCACGGCGAGCCTCTTCGGTGCCATGGTGAGTGACCAGTGGATAGGTCGAGATCGTCATCAGCTCGTAGGCGACGAACAGAGTGAACAGGTTCGCTGAAAACGCCGCTGCGAGAGCCGCAAAAATGGCAACGGCAAAGCAAGCGAAGAATCGCGTTTGGTGTTTTTCGTGATGTCCCCGCATGTACCCGACTGCATAAGCCGTCGTCAGGATCCAAAGTCCCGAGGCCACGATGGCGAACAGCATTCCGAGCGGTTCCACTCGGAACGCGATCTCAAAACCAGGCAACATTTCGCCGAGTGACCATTCGGGGCGTTCGCCGTTGAAAACGCCCACGGCCATCGAAAGGACAACGACAAACAGCAAGCCGGCTACGGTGCCGGAGCTGCCATCGCGTGTGTCAGGTGACTTATTGAAAAGAGCGATTAAGGCGACTGCGATCAACGGCAGGCCTAAGGCAATCCAGATCATGTTTTCGGGCGACATCATGGTGTGCCTCCTAGCAACGCTATCGCCGCTTGTCGTGCAATGCCGGCCGAATACGGCGTCCAAACGCCGAACACCAAGGAGGCAAAGATCAGTACGTAGGTCGGGACCAGCATCCGCATTGGAGCCTCGGTCGCGGTTTTCGCTCGCTCACTTGGTTCGGCAAAGTAAAGCGTTTCAACAACCCGCCAGACATACACGACGGCCAAGAGCGACGAAAGCAGCATCATTAGGCCAATAGACCAGTGTTGGGATTCGAAGGCGCCCGTCAGTAGCAGCCATTTGCTGATGAATCCGGCTGTTAGCGGAACACCGATTAGTCCTAGTCCACCCAACACCCAGGCCAACGCGGTCATTGGCATCGTGCGTCCGGCACCCGCCCAGTCGGATAGACGAACGCTACCTAGGCGTAATGCAAAGCAGCCCACGACCATGAACAAGCCACCTTTAATCAAGGCGTGGTTGAACATGTGGACGATCCCGCCGGACAATCCTGTCGGCGTCGCTAGCGAAACACCTAACAGCATGTAACCGACCTGTGCAACGCTCGAATAGGCTAGCAGGCGTTTGACGTTGTCTTGATAGATCGCCGCAATCGAAGCGATGAAGATTCCGACTAGCGAAAAGAACATCAGCTCGCTATCCAGTGGCAGCGTTTCGAACGCGAACCCTGGTGTGATAATTCCATAGATCAGTCGAATGAACGCGTACACCGACACTTTCGTTGCCGTCGACGCGATGAAGCACGTTACCGTCGAAGGAGCGTAGGTGTAGGCATTGGGCAGCCAAGTGTGCAGTGGGAACACTGCCATCTTGATGCACAGTCCAACGGTTAGGAATGAAAAGGCGACCAAGATCGTTCTCGGCCCGTGTTCGTGAGGCAGTCTCGCGGCAAGGTCCGCCATGTTGAGCGTGCCAGTCATCTGATAAAGCAAGCCGATGCCAATCAGGATAAACGTGGCCCCGATGCTTCCTAGGATCAGGTACTGGAATGCGGCCAGTGCGGCACGACGAGATCTTCCCAGGCTGATCAGTGCATAAGCTGAAAGCGATGAGATTTCCAGGAAGACGAACACGTTGAAAAGGTCGCCCGTCACGCACATTCCCAACAGCCCAGTTAAGCAGAGCAAATAGGTTGCATAGAACAGGTAGTGTTTTGACTTCGCTATCTCGTCATTCACGCTTAGTGGAGCGTATGCGAGCACGATGAAGCCCATGCCCGAAACGAATGACATGACGAACGCGGACAGCAAGTCGACACGGTATTCAATTCCGTAGGGCGGTGCCCAGTTGCCCAGTTCGTAGCTGATGAAGGCGGGCAAGCCGGCGCGGTTCAGCTCAACGACTTGTTCAAGCAAGACGAGACAACAGCCAAACGTCAACGTCGCGGCGATTAAGGCCAGGATGTAGGCCAGCTTGGGGCGATGGACAACCACGCATAGCGGCGCGGCGACCATCGGCAAGGCAATCGCCAGGACGGGCAGGTGAGTTAGGATCGCATCTATCATTCGCCACGATCCAGTTTAAGGATTTGCTCTTCGTCGATCGTGCCGTAGTCCTCGCGGATGCGAACGACCAAAGCCAATGCGAGCGCGGTCGTGGCGATGCCGACAACAATGGCCGTAAGCATCAAGACACTCGGTAGTGGGTTGGAGTAGATGATTGTTTCGACGGCGTGTTCGGCGCCGGTGGCAACATGATCAGCAGCGTGTTGGGCGCCGGTTGTGACGCTATCGGCAGCATGTTCAGCATGGGCCGCGGCGGTTTCGACCGCGTGTGAGGTTGTTTCGCCATGTCCGGAATCGCCGTGGGCTGCGGCGGCCGCTGCAGCGACATCGGGTGGGATGATCGGAGCGGTCCCGCCACGAACTTTTCCCATCGTGATGTAGAGCAAAAACACGGAAGTTTGAAAGACGTTCAATCCAATGACGGACTTAATCAGGTTCTTGCGTGCTAGCACGATGTAGAACCCGGTCATCATCAAGAAGATCACGATCCAGTAGTTGTAGAGCCCAGAGACTTGCTCGAGATTCACGACGGGTGCTTCCTTCCCGCAAAAGCGTAGAAAATCATGGTCATCACTGCGGTGACGGTGATGCCAACGCCGAGCTCAACCAGGAAAATGCCAAGGTGTTGGCCGGAGGGAACGTGCCACTTCGGCAATACGTGATGTTCCAGCACGTTGTAGTCCAGGAACTTGCCGCCCAGCGACATCGTTAGCACGCCAGTTCCCGCATAGATCAGCACGCCGATGGCCATGCATTTTTCAATCACGATTGGTGGTGCGACACGTTTGATTGCTTCGAGCCCAAAGACCAGGCCGTAAAGAATCAACGCGGACGCAAAAATCACACCGGCTTGAAACCCACCGCCTGGTCCGTAATCGCCATGGAATTGGACGTAGAACGCAAACAGCAGAATGTACGGAATCAGCAGCTTGGTGATGACTCGAATGATCGGGAACGAAATCATGATGCTTTGCCTCCGCTGCTTGCCGAGTCAGTTGCATCTTCATCGTCTTCACGCCGCAAGATCAGCAGCACGGCGATACCTGCGGTTAGCACCACGGTTGTTTCGCCCAGCGTGTCGTAGCCACGATAGCTGGCAAGCAATGCGGTCACGACGTTGGGCAAGCCATGCATGTCATGTTCGGATCGTTCCACGAACGAAGGGCTCGGGTACGTTTGAACGGGGGCGTCGGGTGCACCGAAGTGGGGCATGTCGAGCGTCCCGTAAACCAGTGCGGCTCCGGTGACGATGACCACAAACAACGGTACCCAGGATTGTTGGCGAGGTATGTCCTCCGCCTTCCCGGTCAAGGAAACCGTGCTCAGCATCAGCACCGTGGAGATTCCAGCACCCACTGCAGCTTCGGTAAAGGCGACGTCGGGAGCATCTAGAATCAGCATCCAGCTTGCCGAAAGGAAGCTGTAGATTCCCGTGAACATGATGACCGCCCAAAGCTCACGCAGTTGGGCAATCGCGACGGCGGTGATCGCCAACAAAGCCAGGATGGCGAAGACGATTAAATTCATGTGCGTTGAGCCCCTTCATTGTTTGGGCTGTCGTTGCCGAGGCCAGTATCGCCAAAGGTAGCGTCGCCGGAGCCAGTGTCTTTGGGCACTTCGTGCGGTGTGTATTCGTTCGAAGCGACGTCCAGTTCCGGTTCCAGCCCGTGAGCCAACGCCGATCTCGCCAACGCGTGACAAGAACTCGGGCTAGTAATAGTCAGGAAAAACAGGATGGCAAAAAGCTTCACGGTGGCCAACGTGGGGCCGGCCAATAGCATCAGGCCAATCACGATCAGTCCGGCGCCCATCGTGTCGGTGATGCCACCGCCGTGCATTCGTGAATAAAATTCCGGAAGACGGACCAAGCCGATCCCGCCGATGATCGAGAACACCGATCCGGCAACTAAAAAGCCCCAACAGCAAATTTCAAGTGCGATCATGAGGCCGCTTTCGTCTTAGGGACATGCTGGCCAACTTCGTCGTGTTCTTCGCCACCGAAGTTGTTGTATTCGGTGAATCGCAGCAGCGCGACCATGCCGATGAAGTTCATCAAACTGTAAAGCAGAGCAAGATCCAAGAAGTCCGGTCGGCCGCTCATGAAGCTGACCACCGATGCCAGTAGCACCGTCTTGGTGCCGAACATGTTCAACGCTAACACCCGGTCGAAGACCGTCGGCCCCAGCGTCGCGCGAATCAGTGCGAGTGTCATCGTGACGAGCACCGCAAAGGATGTGACCGCCAGAATGCCGGTCGTGATGGTCATGAATCCGGTGCTCATGACTGGTTTCCTGCATCGCTAGAGGTGGATGGGGACGGCGAAGCGGGAGCGGCCGAATCACAGCGTTCAAGTTTGCAAATTCGGCGACCCATCTCGCCACTGATGTCTTCCGCAGTCCCGTAGACCGATAGTCCGTGAACGAGAATTTCGTCCTTTTCCAATCGAATCGACACCGTGCCGGGCGTCAGGGTGATTGAGTTGGCCAAGATCACTCGCCCAATTTCGCTTTTTTGATTACTAGGGACGCGGACCAGATTGCGTCGCAGCGGCATCACTCGGGAAAGGATGATGCGGGCCACAGCGATGTTGGACGTGACAATCTCTTTTGCCAGCCAAGGTGCGTACCAGAAAAACGGGCGGATGATGCCGAGTTGTGCCGGCGTGCCTTCTTCGTCGACGATTCGCATTCGCCACGCAAGCATCACTGAAAGGATGCACGAAGCGGCACCCAATCCCAGCAGGAAGGCGTTGTCAAAGTGCCCTGACCATAGCAGCCAGTTGGCGATGAGGGCGATCAGTAGGCTGACTATGAATTTCACGTCGAGTGCATTCAATCCATTGAGTATGCGGCTGTCGTGCCAGCGTGTATGTGTCCGCATGTGTATGCGTTTGCACGTGGGTCATACAGTAATGCAGTGTGCATACAGTAATGCTTAGTGCGGTGGCAAGTCGAGATAGATTTCTAAAGTTACTAACCGGTCGAAAGCTGTAATATGAGCGTGCCGGTGTCTTCTTTTCCGCTGGGCTCGCGACGGTTCCGTTGTGTTCACGTCGGTGCGATCACCTTAAGTCTGGGGCCGGCTTGGATGTTGGGCCGGCCTGGATGTTGGGCCGGTCTGGATGTTGGGCCGGTCTGGATGTTGGCCAGAGCGAGTTCATGTAAGCGTGCGTGCTGGCAAGCTTGAATTCAGGCAAACTGGAATTTTCAATCGCCCGTCAAAAATCCAGCACATCGAACTGGCCGAACATGGAACGATTCTGGCACAATTGCCGGGATGAAAGCTTGGCTGCAAACCGTTACCGACTTCACCGCCTATTGCCTGGTCCGAGGAATCGTGGCGGTGATCCAGATCCTGCCGCTGGACATGGGCGACCACCTTTGCCGTGGACTTGCGCGAATTTTGGCGGGGCCGTTGCCGGTTCGCAAGTCCGTGATTGAAAACACGCTTCGCCAGATCTTTCCGGACTTGGACGACCAACGCAAACAACAACTCACGCTAACGATGTGGCATCATCTGATGTTGATGGTGTGCGAGGTCGCTTGGGCTCAACGTCGATTGCACCGTTGCAATTGGCAAGACCACGTGTCGTTTCGAGGGAATCGCGGCATGTTGATGGCCAGCTTTTCCGAGCGACCCGCCGTTATGGTCAGCGGGCACTTTGGGCATTTCGAAATCGGCAGCTACACGATGGGGCTGATGGGACTGCGGACCCTGGCGATTGCCCGCACGTTGGATAACCGCTTCTTGCATCGCTGGGTGGAACGGTTCCGCGGAGCCAAGGGGCAAGAGATTGTTGACAAGAATGGCTGTGCCCCGATCGTCGACGCTCATCTGCGAAACGGCGGCACGTTGTCATTGCTGGCTGACCAACATGCAGGTGAAAAGGGCATGTGGGTGAATTTTTGTGGAGTGCCCGCGTCCTGCCACAAGGCGTTGGCTCTGTTTTCGCTGGCCAATGACGCTCCCATGCTGGCCGTGTTCACACGCCGGATTAACGGTCGACCGATGCAGTTTGAATCCACGTTGTTGGCCACCGCAGACCCACGCCCGGATCAAAACGGCAACGTTGATCCCAATTGTGAGTCGGTCGAAACGCTGACGAATTGGTACTGTCGCCAACTCGAAATCATGATCGACTTGGCCCCCGAACAATATTGGTGGCTGCACCGTCGCTGGCGGACGCCGTCGGCACGAGCGGCCAAACGGATGGCCAAGAAATGGCCGCAGTTCGCCAAAGCTGCCTGATTTGCTAAGAACGAGCCATGGAACCGTCCAATTTTGTCCAAATTGGTCACTCCAGAGAGGGAGTGATCGGGCTGCGATTTTCTTCCATTTTCAGCGCTTTCCCCACCCTTCAATAAACACGTTCTGGGTGTGATAATTTGTTTCGGATTCGATTCTCGCGAGCGCGTGAGAAATCCGACAATGACTGAACGATGCCTGGAATTTTGATGCCTGCCTCCGCTACCGCGTCCAAACCCGCCAAACTCGCTCTTCAAGATGGAACCGTCTATTCCGGGCATTCGCTCGGTGCGACGGGCGAAGTCACCGGCGAGGTTGTCTTCAATACCTCGATGACGGGCTATCAGGAAATCCTGACGGACCCCAGTTATTGCGGTCAAATCGTCACGATGACCTATCCCGAAATCGGGAACTACGGCGTCAACTCGCAAGATGTCGAGCGAAAAGGCACAGCTCTTTCCGGCTTTATCGTTCGCAACGAAAGCCGCGTTCACAGCAACTATCGCTCCGAAGGCTCGCTGGGAGATTACCTGAAAGCGCAAAATGTGATCGGCTTGGCGGGAATCGACACTCGAGCTTTGGTGCGTCGAATCCGCGTCGAAGGTGCGATGCAGGGCATTTTGTCGACTGAAGATTTGGACGACGCGTCGTTGGTCGCCAAAGCCAAGGCCGCTCCTGGATTGGTTGGCCGCGATTTGGTCAAAGAGGTGATGCCCGCTCAGCAAGAAAAGTGGACCCAAGAACTCGACGAGTGGGCCGCGATCGAAGTCAACCGCAGCAGCGCTCGCGACGGTGCCGGTGACATCATCGTTTCACCGGAAATGGATGACGAGCAACGCACGCATGTCGTCTGCATGGATTTCGGTATGAAGTGGAACATCCCACGCCATTTGCGATCCCGCGGCAACCGCGTCACGATCGTTCCAGGAAACACTTCGGCTGACGAGATCCGTGGCCTGCAACCTGATGGCATCTTCTTGTCCAACGGACCTGGGGACCCAGAACCGTTGACCTACGCCCAAAAAACGATTTCGGAGTTGATTGGCGAAGTGCCGATTCTGGGAATTTGCTTGGGCCATCAACTGTTGTCGATTGCTTGCGGCGCAAAGACCTTCAAGCTGAAGTTCGGCCACCGTGGTGCCAACCAACCGGTAATCAACCTGAAAACCGAGCGTGTTGAGATCACGACCCAAAACCATGGGTTCGCCGTCGATGACAAGGACTTGCCGGATTGTTTGGAAGTGACTCACCGCCACCTTAATGATGATACGATCGCTGGCGTGCGTCACCGTGATGCTGACGCGTTTGCGGTCCAGTACCACCCTGAAGCCGCCGCCGGGCCGCACGACAGTCACTACTTGTTCGATCGCTTCCAAGCGATGCTCAAGAAGGCTTAGTGCTTTCAGTTCATCTGATCTTGGGTTTGACCGTAGGGGCGAGGTAACAAGTCCTGCAAGCAACTCAAGTCAATCGGACTGGTTGCCTCGGTGACAACCCAAAGATTCAAGCTTAATAAACCAATCGTTGCATCGTTTCGGTTCAGCGATGGTGTTTGGCAGCCGAAGGCGTCAGGCAGCTTCGTTGGATAAATTCGTTCGATAAAAGTTGTACTCGCCGTCATGGCTTCCGCTACGGCCGGTTAATCCGATCCGCAATCGGACATCCTCATCCCCTCCCAATCTATCACTCGAAATCCCTCAATGGCTGCCAAGACCGCTATCACCCCGACCCGAGCCGATGACTATCCGGAGTGGTATCAACAGGTTATCCGCGCCGCTGATCTTGCCGAGAACTCACCGGTTCGCGGTTGCATGGTGATCAAGCCTTGGGGTTACCAGCTTTGGGAAAACATCCAGCGTGCTTTGGACGACATGTTCAAGGCGACTGGTCACCAAAACGCTTACTTCCCGCTGTTCATTCCGATGAGCTTCTTGGAAAAAGAAGCCGAGCATGTTGAAGGGTTCGCGAAGGAATGTGCGGTCGTCACGCACCACCGACTGGAACCAGATCCTGACGGTGGCTTGCGTCCCGCCGGCAAGCTCGAAGAACCGCTGATCGTTCGCCCAACCAGCGAGACCATCATCGGTGCGACCTACGCTAAGTGGGTGCAGAGCTACCGCGATCTGCCGATTTTGATTAATCAATGGGCCAATGTCGTTCGCTGGGAAATGCGAACTCGGATGTTCTTGCGAACGGCGGAGTTCTTGTGGCAAGAAGGTCACACCGTTCACGCCACGTCGGAAGAGGCTGTCGAAGAAACGGAACGAATGGTGGAGGTCTATCGTGACTTCGCCGAAAATTGGATGGCGATGCCGGTCATTGTCGGTAGCAAGACTCCGCTGGAGCGTTTTCCCGGTGCCGTCCAAACGCTCTCGATCGAAGCGATGATGCAAGACCGCAAGGCGTTGCAAGCTGGCACGAGTCACTTCCTGGGCCAGAACTTTTCCAAGGCTCAAGAGATCAAATTCCAAACCGAGCATGGTGGGATCGAGCACGCCTGGACCACGTCGTGGGGCGTTAGCACGCGACTTGTCGGTGCACTCATCATGACGCACAGCGACGATGATGGGCTGGTCTTGCCGCCTCGCTTGGCGCCTTCGCAAGTCGTCATCCAACCGATTTACAAAGAAGATTCACGGGCCGATGTGATGGCCTATGTGAATAGCTTGCGTGACGAGCTCGCCGCTCAAACTTATGCAGGTGCTCCGGTACGTGTTGTGATCGACGACCGTGACATCCGCGGTGGCGAAAAGAAGTGGTACCACGTCAAACGTGGTGTGCCGATTCGTTTGGAAGTGGGCCCCAAGGACATGGCCGCTGGCAGTGTCTTCTGCGGCATTCGAAACAAACCTAAAAGCGTTGGCGTTCCCCGCGAAGAAATCGTGGCCACGATCGGTGAGAAGCTCGAAACGCTACAGCAAGAGTTGTTCGAAGCAGCACTTCAGTTGCGTGAATCCAATACGGTTGAAATCGACAACGAGGCTGACTTCCGAGCCTACTTTGCATCCAGTGATGAAAAGCAAATCGCCGGCGGCTTTGCCCATTGCTACTTCGCCGATGAAGCTTCGCTGCAACCACTTCTGAAAGAACTGAAGGTGACGATTCGCTGCGTGCCGTGCGATAACGACGGTAAACAGGGGACCTGTTTCTTCACCGGAAAGCCGACCGAGCAAAAAGGTGTCTTCGCGAAGGCGTACTAGCGTCTGGTCGAGTTCCCATGCAGGACGGCCCGTGCCGTTCCGTTAGCTTTAAAGTTGCGAGACGCAAACTCTTCTTTGGGCCAGCCCTAGAGCATTTTGAGATTTGACGTGCCCGATCCCGGTAGTTGGGTTCGCCAGAATTCAGTTTGTGGTTCGTAGGCCGGACCAAGCGCAGCGACGTTCCGGCATTCACGCGACTGCCGGATGGGCGTCGCAAAGCCTCCTTCATCCGGCCTACTTCGGGTCATTACGGGACTGGTTTTTGTAGCTGGATTCGACAGAATTCAGAGCACCGGAGTCTGGTGACACCGCCTACATCCTTTTTTAAAACGCTCTAGCAACAAGGCTGGTCGTAGTGGACGAGGTAACGAGTCCTTCCGAGCGATTGGCGATCGCTGCTACTTTTCAGGATGGTACTGGCAGGTCACCTTGCCGCTGCGTAAGACGTAGTTGGTCCCGTTAGCCCCGGGGGCCATTGGGCAGTGTGGCAGCTTGGTGCCTGCGTAGTTGGATGTTGCGATATCGCTAAGTGAAGTGTTGGGCCAGCGACCGGTTTCCTGCCGATAGAGCTCCGCCTGCAATTGCAGCGAAACCCGGTGTCCCTCGCATGTTCGCGTGTGGGCAAGTTCACTGCGGTCGCCCATAAGCGAGAAGCCCGCGACGGCCAGCATCGACGTGATGACAACGGCTGCGACAATTTCTAGCAAGCTGAATCCGGCTCGCGTTCGTTTTGTCAGATTCATTATTCCAGTACCTCAAACATGTGGAACATGGGCGTGTAGATCGATAGCACCATGCCGCCGATCATGATCGCCATGCCAATTGTCAAAATGGGTTCGAGCATCCCGACGGTTGCATCGATGCGATATTCGAGACGTTCCCGCAAGTGGTCGCAGGTTCCGGTCAGCGATCGCGAAAACTCACCCGATTGCTCGCCCACGCCAATCAACTGGCACAGCGTTGCGGGGAAGAATTCTTCATGTCGGGCCAGTTCGACGCTGAGTTTTTCACCTCGGCGAACGCCTTGATTGATTTCGTTGATCGCACGACGGACGCAGCGGTTGCGGACGCATGCCGCCGAAACTTCGATTGCATCGACTGGTTTGTAACCGCATTGGACCATCGCGGAGGTCGCTTCAACGAACTGCAACACGGCTGCATCGCGAAGCCATGGCCCGACGATGGGCAACTTCAGTAGGACGGCGTCCATTTGAATCGCTATTTTGGGTTTGCTGCGACCCACGATCCAAAGTGTGGCAAGAGCTCCGAGAATGGGGAACGCGGTCCATCCGTATTGCAACAGCGTTCGGCTGGTTCCCGTTACAAAGCGAGTGACCGGTGGCAGGTCGACACCGCTGCTGCTGTAGACGGTTTCGAATTCAGGGACAACGACGACACACATGAAGATCATCAGTCCAAATCCAGCGACTGAAATCAAAATCGGATAGCTGATCTTCTTGATAATCCGTTTTCGCAAAGCAACCTTTCGCTCCATTTGTTCACACACTCGCGCCATCGCGGTTTCGAGTGAACCACTGCGTTCGCCTAAGCGAATTTGTTGTACTTGCATGGACGAGAACGTGCGTGGGTAGCGAGCCATCGCGTCGCTAATCGTGCCGCCCGATACGATGGTGCTTCGCATCTTCAGCAACACGGTTTGGTATTTGCGATTGGATCGGTCCATCGCCAACGATCCGAGTGCCTTAGGCAAGCTCAATCCGTTTTGCAGCAACATCAACAGCATCCGCAACAATTGCGAGAGCGGAACCGCTGGGATCTTATTGGATTCGCATCCCTTGCCGAGCTTGCGTGACGGTCCGCCCACTTCGATCGAATTGAGCTTTTGCAAGAACGACATGAACCCACCGGTGGTGGATACCGTGGCGGAACGTTGACGAGCGTGGGATGACATGTTCATGAAAGCGAGCGGGTTAGCAAGTACATCAAGATCGTAGATTGGGAATAATGTGTTGTCTGACTTTCGTGCTCAGGCAGTACTAGATTGCACTCATACAGCAAGAAGGTTTCGCAATAACGTGCGGTAACTATCCGGCCGCGGATTCAACGACCACGGTGGGATCCGAGTCACGGCGACCGCCGAGTTTGTTGTCCGTGACCGTGCTGCGTCGGTCTCCGCTGGTCTTGAAGTAAACTTCTTCCAGCGAAGTGCGGCCAGCCATCGCGGCTTCCAGTCCGGCGCGTCGTAGCGGGATCATTCCGGCGTCAAGTGCCATGTCTTCCAGTTGCGAGTGAGGCACACCGGCTTCGATCGCCGCGGTGATTTGTGAGTTGATCGGCATGATCTCAAAGATGGGCATCCGACCAGCGAAACCGCTTCCCAGGCATCGTTTGCAGCCTTCGCCGCGGTAGAAACGAGTGTCCCGTGGTACCAGGCCTTCGGGGTCCAACGCTTCCAATAGATTAAGGTTTGCCGGTGCTTCCTTTTTGCAGCTATCGCAAACGCACCGCAACAATCGCTGGGCAACGCTACCTAGCAACGATCCGGCGATCTTAAAGTGGTCCACGCCTAGGTCAGCCATCCGTTGCACCGCACCGACGGCGTCGTTGGTGTGCAGAGTGCTGATCACCATGTGGCCAGTCAATGCCGCTTGGACAGCAGTGGTTGCCGTTTCGCAATCACGGATTTCGCCGAGCATGATGACGTCAGGGTCTTGCCGCATGATGTACTTCAGTGCGTTGGCGAAGCCCATTCCGAATTCGTTGTCGCTTTGTACTTGGTTGATCCCAGGCAAGCGGTACTCGACGGGGTCCTCGACGGTCACGATGTTGCGATCGTCGTCATTAAGATGTTCCAAAGCTGCGTATAGCGTCGTGCTTTTTCCACTACCGGTAGGACCGGTGACGACGAACATGCCGTGCGGCTTATCCAGGATGGTTCGGATGGTTTCGTAGTCGCGTATCGGCATTCCGATGCCGGCCAAGTTGAATGTTTGGCCGCCTTCATCGAGCAGTCGTAGCACAAGCTTTTGGCCATCGACGGTCGGAATCCCACTGACCCGAAAACCGACTCGCTTACCGTTTTCATAGACAGTTAGATGCCCGTCTTGGGGGCGTCGGTTTTCCGTCGTGTCCATATCGCCCATCACCTTGATACGGCTGATCACGGGATCTTCAATGTGATTGGGGATCGTCATCGCGACCTGAAGCTCACCGTCAACGCGATATCGAACTCGCATTTCCGGTTTGTGTGGTTCCAAGTGAATGTCGCTCGCGCCGGCGGTCACGGCCCCGGACAAGATCGCTTGAACCAGTTTGACCACGGGCGCGTCTTCTTGGCCGACATTGGCTGCTGCGAATTCGTCTTCTTCTTCCGTTTCGCCGACCTCGGCCATTTCCGCCATCTTCATGTCGACAATGGTTTGACGCGCGAAAGCACGATCGTCGTAGACCCGATTTAGCAGCGCAAGCACATCGTCTTTGAGTGCAACGACGGGACGAATATGATAGCCCGTCATTAGTTCCACTTCCGCGATCGTTTCAATATCGTCGGGCGCAACCATCGCCAGGGTCAGCGTGCGGTGGCTAACGGCAATGGCACCGCACTCACGCGAGCGAGCGAAGTCCTCCGGCATTAGTCGTGCGACCTGCGGGTTGACCGCGGAAAAGTCAATGTCGACGTAGGCCACACCGAACTGCTCGGCTAACGCTTCGCCAAGTTGTTGGTTGCTCAATAGCGATTGGTTGACGAGCCAGTCGCCCAACATCACGCCGCGAGGCTTGGACGTGAACGCCGCATCGATTTGCTCGGGCGTGAGGACGTTTTGGTCGATTAAGATGTCGCCGAGTCGTCGCATGGAATTGCTGGGGAAGGGGAGTGGTGGGAAGGCTGCAGATGCAGGAAAGGTCAGTTGCTAGTGATGCCGCTGTTGGTCTTAATTACGAAACGAGTGTTCCGCCTACTAGATGTTGGATCTTTTCTTCAAGCACCGTCGGATCGAATGGTGTGATTAAGTAGTCTTGGGCACCGGCCAAATAAGCTCGTCGCACGGACTCCAAGCTGGGGTCGAGTGACAGCATCAGGACTGGGAACGAATCAGCCGCTTTAAACTCCAGTCTTAATTCCGATAGCCATTCGATCCCGTCGCCTTCCGGGAGCTTCGTGTCAACGATCAGTAGGTCGATGCTTTCGTGCCGGAGCCAGTCTTTGGCTTGTGCCCCTTCGCTGACGATGTTGATGTCATAGCCAAGCAATTCGAGTCGAAACGACGTAAGGTCGGCCAACACGGACTCAGGTTCGACAAGCAATATGCGGAGCTGTTGTGTTTGAGGCATGGCGTTAGGACAGATGGCTTGGATGGCTTAGCGGACAACGTGGCATTCCACGAAAGCGGAATCGAACGTATCGAAAGCTAGGCCATGCTTTGGTGACAGGCGAAAACGAAGTGATCGCCCATTCACCCTCACGCCAATACGTCTGGCGACTAATCAAACTGATCGTTACATCCGTCATAACCGGATTTTTTTACGGGGGGCGTCCAGGAAACTTTTGGTAGATTCTTGCGCGTTGTCTGCCGCCCGAGGCATCGTTCCCCATGTTTAAGGTGACGCCCGAACGGGGATCCCGTTTCGAAATTACGGCGTCCAATGCTGAATTAGTTTGATGACGCCGGTTCTTAGGGATGCATTCACTTGCCTGACGTTTCACTATTCGCAATCACGTCGCTCGGTTGGTTGATCAGTGGTTTCTTGCTATGTCGATTGACATACCGGGCATCACCGTTGGATGATCGCCGCTCGCTATCAGAGACTAGCAATCGTTATAGCGAAGGTTTTATGGTTCTCGATCTGAACGAGCTTGAGCACTTGGTCGGCCGAGCTCGAGCCAGCCGCGAAGAGCTGCAGGCGAGTCACGCCGAGATGCAGCAGCTGATTGTGGAAGATGCCTTAACCGGTTGTCGCAACCGTCGAGCGATGGGACATCAAGCCGAAGCCTTATGGGATAAGCACGCCGAGTCGGGAGAGGCTCTCGCCTGTTTGATGTTCGACGTTGATCATTTCAAGAAGTTCAACGATGACCATGGTCACGCAACCGGCGATGAAGTGCTTCGTCGGGTTGGCCAAGCTCTGCGATCGACCTTCGCGGGTGTGGGGCAAGCGTACCGGTACGGCGGCGAAGAATTTTGTGTCATGCTTCCTGGGCACAACTTAGCCGAGGCTCGATGGATTGCCGATCGAGTTCGCCGGACGATTGAGGAGATTGAGATTACGTCGATGCCTGACGAAGATGTGTTGCACGTCACCGTCAGTGTAGGGGCGACCGATCGCGATCATGAAGCGGAGTCTTGGGAAGAAATGATTGCCCAAGCTGACCGATGTCTGTACATGGCTAAGCGGAAAGGGCGTAACCAAGTCATCGCCTACGACGAAGAAGTCGCCAACGCCCAATTTCGGCCCTAGGCAAAGCCTTGACGCGTCGCTGGTCCAGTTGATGGAACGCGGAATTGCAGAGCTATCTGGTGCTAGGAAACTGGCCCGTTCTCGATCTCAAGCGTGATGTCGAAATCTTGAGGCTTAGCTCCCGGCCCTAGATTGCTCGGCCCTAGATTGCCCACGCTTTAAATTGCTGGGCCTTGTATCACCGATTTCGTCGGTTGGTCTGCAACGGCATCCTCGAGATCGGCCGGTTCCGTTGTCGGCATCAGTTCGACTTCTAGCGTTGGTGGTAATTGCGAATCATGGCGGCGACTGGCAAACCCGTTTACCGTGTTGTACGAGGGCGTTGATTCGGGAAGGTCTCGAACCAGTCCCAATGTGACAACTCCATTGGTGTCGGTTTTTAAGAATTCGGTCAGCCGCGGATCGTCCAGAATCACCTGCCCTTCGGATCGACCGCCCAGCACGCGTACAGACCCAAGTTTGATCGACTTGTCGGCTGCAAATTCAGTCGCGTCATCGATGTTGGCAGGGGCGTTTCCCCAATCAATGTCTTCGGCGGACCAATCGTCAAGCGATTCGTCGGTGATACCAAACACACTGAAGACCGCATCGTAAGGCAGGCGAATCGTGCTCAGATAGGCATCTTGCAGTGTGAGGATCAATCTCGCGTTTTCAAATTGTTGTCCCGTAAGCGGTTCCAGATCGAAAGCGAGATAACCTTTTCGGCGGTAATCGGTTCGGCAATTCTTGACCAAAACTAACGCGGGATCGAGCAAGCTTTCCAGATTGCTTTGCACAATCGAGGCGTCGCGTCCGCGGCCCATTGCGGTAGTCATCCGCATTGTGTTGCTGGGAACGAGTTCTTGTTCGACTCGTTTGAAGTACTCCTCGGCACCGGTGAATTCCATCCTTTCGAAAGGATTTTCCGGGGTGATTCGCACTGCTTCCCCACGCGACATGCTGTGCCCTGTGCCAGAAGCCGGATGCCAAATCTGCACTTCGCCGCTGATGACTTGAACTTGGGATGTGTTGTCGAGCAGGCTGAATGAGATCAGGAATTCCGTGCCAAAATCGACCGCTCTCGCATTGGGCGTGCTAACTTCAAAGCCGCGGGCGGACGGTGGAACTTTGACAAGTGCTGCACCTGAATGCAGTTTTGCGGTCATTTCATTGGTCAGTTCAAAATCAACATCGCCACTTAAGGAGACAACTGCCCCGGATTCAAAGTAGATCGTGCATTGCCCTTGCTTTAGACGCAAACGTCCAGGTTCTAGAGGGCTGTTCAGGATGGTCGGTAAAGTTGACTCGCCCCACTGCGCGTTAGTGCATTTGGTAATCGTCGCAATCGGGTTGGAGACCTGAGTGACCGTCGCAGCGGATTGCTCCGCTAGTGCACTTTCCCGGCGATCGGACATCAGGGTGTATAAACTGGTCGCGACTAAAACGCTTGCACAGGTTGCCAACACCATAACAGCGCTGCGTGAAAATTGACGAACGGGTTTGCGAACGGCTACGGGCGCGGGTTCGAGTTGCTGTTGTTCCAGTTGTGGCCAATGCAGGTACATGTGCGCATTCGCACCTGCTAAGTCCAAATATAAGTTCTTGGCTTCGTCATCGTTAAGCAGTAACTGGTTAAGCCAGTCGGCGTCGTCTGCTGACAAATCGCCATCGATCATCCGATCGATCGTTTCGGCGAGTTTGGTTTGGTCGGAAGCTTTCATTGGTTCGCGGTCAATTTGGACAGGTGTGTGTTCCTTAGGTAGCCGTTGGGCTATTGATTTCGTAACTCATGCATTTCCGCAGCGACAAACGGATCCGGCTTAGCAATCGATAAGTAGCCGAGTGGGTGCGTTTGCACTTGTCAGCGATCTTTTGAATTTCCAGCTTTTCCATGTATCGCATCTGAATAACTTCTTTCTGTTCATCAGGCAGTCGGGCTAAGCAACCGGCTAGTTTGGAAAGCGAGTCAGTTCGTGATGCCGAAGTCTCGTCGTACTGTTTGGCCAAGGCGATGTAACACTCTTCGGAAACACCAAATCGCAATTTTTCACGTGCCATCCGTTTACGGAAATCGAGAATGCGGTACATCGCGGCTTGGCGTGCCCAAGCACCAAAATCGGTTCCGGGTTTGAAGGAACCGAACGATTGCCAAAGAGCGATTTTGGTCTCTTGGAGGATGTCATCGGAATCATTGAGATTCGGAAGCATGGTCATCACGAATGCTGACAACATGCGTTCGTGTTGACCAATCAAACGAATAAAGCTTTCCGTCGAATCGTTGGTTGATGAGTTGTCTGTTGATGAGCTAGTTAAATCCCAGTCTGCGTTTGTGCTGTGGTTGGGCATTGTTAATTAGAAAGTGCCAAAAGCGTACGGATTGGACGGAGTAAACTTTGGTTAACCGGAAATTTCTGCTGTGAATAGACAATGCAGCAAAACATTTGGATGCATCAAGTTGGCTCACCGGCCGTAATCTCGGTCAGGTCTGCCGGATTCTGACCCTGAGTTGCGGAGCCCGTTTTCGTTGCAGTTCGGCCTTTGAGAGCTTCTTTGTGGGGCACAATTCTAAAGCGTCTTCTGCACGATGATCCCATTTGTACCCAACAAATTGCGGAAATACGTGGAAAAGTGGTTTGATTTTTGGAAACGCTCATTTTTTGCGTCCAATTGCTGGCTGGGTGGCACTTTTATCAGTGTGATCACAGTCGCCGCTAACGGTTTCTAGGGTGTCTTGGTGCCTCCGTGTGGAAGTGGTCACGTTTCAGTTTTTGATGGATTTGTCAGTGACCAGTCATTACCTGGTCGTGGGTGCCTCGAAATGTAAAGCGAGAAATTTTATGGGTAAGGAAAGAATGGATCGGCTGGCCTTCACGCTCGTAGAGCTGTTGGTCGTCATCGCAATTATCGGCGTGTTAGTAGGTTTGTTGTTGCCGGCGGTCCAGGCGGCTCGCGAGGCGGCGAGGCGAATGAGTTGTGGAAACAATTTCAAACAGATCGGTTTAGGTCTGCACAATTACCACTCTGCGTACAAGCAACTTCCAATGCAAAGTGGTGGAACCAAGGACGCCGACAGTACTTGGGCTCCGAATCCGATGGCGTCAAACCAAAATGAGGTGGAGACTTGCCATAACTCCTTTACCTTAAGTTGGTTGGTGGGGCTCACCCCATTTATCGAGCAACAGGCATTGTGGGAGCAGCTCAGCAATCCATTGCTTGAGCCGATTGGTGGCGCCAAGAGGTTCCCGCCGATGGGGCCCGAGCCTCGGCGTAGCTTGACGGACGAAGGTCGCGCTAGTTACCCGCCATGGATGACGAACGTTCCTACCTTCCGTTGCCCGAGTGATCCAGGTCGTGGGTTGCCCAGCCAAGGGCGGACCAACTATGCGTGCTGTGTTGGCGACTCGACGCAGCAGCAAGTCGCCGGTGCAGTTAATTCCGACGGTACGATTTCGACCAACGGAACTCACACGGAACAAGCTCGCGCCGCCTGCCGAGGTGTCTTTAAGGCTCGCCACAAAATGGCGTTTCGTGACATTCTTGATGGGCTGGCGAATACCATCTGTGCTGGCGAAATCGTCACGGATCTAGGTGATCGGGACAAGCGGACTCATGGGATTGGCCAGAAGAATAGTTACTCGCCTTCGATTGCTTACACCAATGGTGCATCGGTTTGTAAGCCGGCCGTGGATCCAGAGCGGCCTCAGTTTTGGCGACCGGTCGCCGACTTCCCAAGTACCTTGGAAGAAACCGGTGCGGCCGAGAACCGTCGCGGTTACAAATGGGCATTGGGACGTCCTTGGCACACCAGCATGACAACGGTCACCGGACCCAACCGCGAAATTTGTCTGCATTGGCGATACACCGATGAGGGGATTCTTCCTCCGGGAAGCCGTCACCAAGGTGGTTGCCACGTTTTGATGGCCGATGGAGCAGTTAAATTCGTGACCGATTCAATTGACGCGGGCAACGAAAACGCTCGTTCGATTGGCAAGGGGGGAGATGTGTCGCCGTCGGGATCGCCAAGTCCATACGGGCTATGGGGTGCACTGGGGACACGTGCTTCGAAAGAGGTCCTCGATGCCGAGTTTTAAGGCTTTGTGTTCTGGCGTTTCTCTTTTTTCCGATCGCTCGTGTGAGTTTCTAATGCAATACGTATTTTTGCTTTTGGTTTTGTTGGTTCCCGTTTTTTCTATTGGATGTGGGGCTGGCAATGAACCTGAATTGAATTCCAGCCGCGAAGAGCTGGATGCGTTTCTAGTGGAGCATCCTGAAGGACTGCATGAAGACGTCTCTGTCGCAGGCCAATAGAAACCACCGTACGGTTGGAACCCAATGACGCCCTAGGAAATGCCGTTTCTCTCGTTCGCTAGGGTTGAAAGTTCATTGCGATAATCGGCCTTGGTCGCTGTGCCTAATAAGGGCAATGACCAAGGCCTCATGGGAATGAGATCGGGCTAACAATCAATCGCTGCCGGCAGAAGAAAGCGTGTCTGTTTCGCACTTCGATTGGTCCGTGAAATACCATGGGCTTATGCGTTGGTGGGCGTGTTGCCATCTCGCCTTGAATGGTGAACACCAATTAAAACTGTTGAAAGCGTTTACCAATACCTGCTCTCGAAAACTTATGCGGAAATGTTGAGTCTTTTTCGGGGAAGCAGTCGTTGTCTATTCGTTGCGACTCGATGGCCGATCGTTTGCCAGCCATCGGGCACCCAATGTGACAAAACTATCTAAACAAATCACTATCCCAGAAAACAGAATTTGATGACTCGAACCTTTCCTGCTTTTGTTGTTTTACTCTCCTGTCTCAGTTTTGCGGTCGCGGACGAGGGGGATTATCAACGCCGAGTTGAACGCGTGCGTAATATTCCTGGTTGCGTTGCTTTCTGGGACTTTGTGAAGCGAGAACCGGGGGAACAGGGACGCTTCATTGCACACGTGCCGGATGGAGCAAGTAACGACTTCCCGCTTGATGCCAATAACTACGTCAAGGATTACTGGGGGGAGGGTCGTCAGGCGAACTATCAGGATTTTCCATTGCTTGGTCGAGGTCCGTTCGGTCAGGCGATTCAGATTCGAAAGGAGAAGGATGCATCATTCCGTCCTTTGTTGATGGTTCCGCGAGAACGCTTTCACGATTCTTCGATCGACATCAAGGGGGCGAACCGTCCGGTTTCGATCGTCGCTTGGGCAATCCGCGAAAGTGGGAATCACGCATTGGCAGGAATCTGGCATGAGGGCACCGATCTGAAAGAAAAGGCGACACAGAATATTCAGCGTACAGAGCGTGGTCAGCGACAGTACGCAATTTTTGCTGGGCTAGAACGGGCTGGATCGTCGTGTGGCCATGTTTCCGAAAATGGGGCTGGGTCGTTTCAGTTTAAATATGCGATGCACAAAACCTATTCTCTGGAAACGGCACCGCAGGTACCCGCGGACGCACCGGATGACCAACTTGATCGTTCGTGGCATTGTTTCGCGATGACGTTCAGTCCTCAACGTAGCGAGCTGAAGAGTTGGCTCGATGGCAAGGCTGCGGATCATTGGCAAGAAAACATTAAGAAACGAATTCCGCAGGTTTACAATGCGTGGCGTCAAGGCGAATTGAGCCGGATCGATGGCGTTCAGCCCGGCGAGGACGTTAGCTATCCAGCAGATCAATATTACAATCCGCCCGAAGATGAACTGCTGTCTCGGAAGGTGCTAAGCGAGTCGGATGAGATTCGCGAAGAACTTCACCAGTTCCCATACACCCGTGTGAAGGTTCGATTCGAGAAACAGACTAGCGGTGAATGGAAGGTTGTCGATCGCGATCTTGAAGCTGTTCGTAAAAACCCATGGTGGTTCCCTCACCCGATTTACACTCCCGCCGACGCGAAAAGCGGTGGCCCCTTCACGATTGGCCGCGTGATTCATAGTGCGCGAACGGTCGGGTTCACCGGCTGGATTGGCGGCGTTGCTGTTTTCGATCGCGCTTTAGAAGCCAATGAGCTAAAGGCGTTGTCCTCGATTGAAGTCATCCGCGGGGACGGAGTCTAGCGGCCCACGAAAATACTTTGACTGTCCTGCGCTGGCTCTTTGCATTAGCCGATCTGCTTCGCTGTTTGAAGCGATCGGTCTTGCTTTGACGTCAGCCGACTCCGATTCACCCAACCGTCTTTCATTGACGCCCCGCCCTTTGTACTTCAATTTGATCTCACAAGAGTTCTCCTGCCTCCTGCCCTTTCCCACCCCGTTGATTGTCCTCGCTATGTCCCACCTAAGGTTCGGCCTGCTTTCGCTGGCCTTCTTGCTCTGCGCATCCTCGGTTCAAGCCGCGACCTCTGCCACTTCGGCATCGTCTTCGTCGAAAGCCGTCGAAGGACGCTACATCTATTTTGGCAATGGGCTTTCGTCCATCTTAGGTGTGGCGGAAATCGAGGTTTATTCAGGGGGCGAAAACGTTGTCTTCAAGAAGGGAGAAGACTTCACATTGCACTGCATCACTGGGCGGGATCCTGAGTCGGATCCGCCGCATCTTCGCAACTTGGTCGACGGCAATAAGAACACTCTTCAACGCTGGCCGCATACCTTCGAACGTTCCGCCGAAGGGATGGGCTACAAGGACGCCGCGCTAAGTCTTTGTGCGTTCGAAGTTGATCTGCACGAATCGATGCCGATCGATAAGATCGAGTTCTATCGCAGTCGCTATATCCAAGACGAAAAACCCTTCAAGTTGTTTCAAGATCTTGGTTGGCGTTATCTACTGGTGCTAGATGAAAACCGTCAGATCGTCGCTTGGAATGTTTTCAATATCTATCCAAAGGACTGGAAGGAGGTCGCTGGGCATTGGACGTTCGTACCACAACCTGCGACCGGCGGACCAGCTGGCCGAGTGGTTCCCGAAGGCAGCTTGACCTGGCTCAGTGAGGCTGAGTTCATTCGCGACTTCTTGGGTAAGCCCACGATCGATCTGAATGCTGATTTGACCGACGAAGATCGAGAACGTTTGAAGCATTTTCAACGTCGGGATGATCCCGCCGAGATTGAGAAACTGGGCGAAAAGTTTTTCCGTGTTGTGGATCTGGAGCGACCAGGTCTTAGTGAAGTAAAGCGTCTGGTGGAGGCCAAACGTTACGCTGAAGCACTCGATGCTTTCAAAGCACCGTTCTTCAAAACGCTTGGTGTATTGAAACTTGTACACGGTGATTTTGAATACTCGTGGGTAACTAATCCGAATTCGCGGACCGGCATGCGAGCTCGTGATTTGAAGAACCAGGTTTATGGCGACAAAGCGGATCTGGCGGTAAAGAAGTTCACACCCGGGCTGCTACCGCCGGCCAAGTTCGAATACCCATTTCAAATGCGTCCGCTATTGCTGAATTACGTTGGCACCGGCGACTTGGATGCATTGCGGATGTGGGAATCGATGACCGACGATTGGGCGATCGGGTTCCAAGATGCTGCCGACAAGGATCCCAAGAAGCTGCGTGACCATTTCGTGCTGGCCGGCGGCGCTGTGATGGACAATTTGTTGGATTTGGTCAACGCGGCGAACGATCGACCAGAGTTCGTCGACGAGTTATCTGGTGCCACGTTGGCACGTTATCTGTTGCCGGTTCTAGAGGAGTTTCCGGTTTCAATTTGGCGGGTTTGCCGAACGGTTTCATTTAACCACACTTACAACGCCGTACCCGGTGCATGGTTGTTGTCGCGTGCCATTCTGGATTTCCACGCCGGTCAGCGACTCGAAAGGGAAATGCGGCAAGCGTTCGCGCGGCTGTATACCTACAACATGTACCGCGATGGATCGATGGTGGAGGTCGGCGATGAGGGACACTTCATGGCGACGGTACATTCCCCGACAAGGCTTTACGGCTTGTTTGAAAAGTATGGACGGCCGGATTGGTTCACGCCCGCCATGGAAACCTACTTCCTGGACCACTTGCGAACCAACGTGTTGTCGCACGCTAAGAATATCTCACCTAGTGGAGCACACGTGCGTTGGAGCACCAGCGATATCAGTGCCGGAACTGTAGAGCTTGAGTTAGGACTGAAAAGCCCGTCTTGGAAAAAGACAAACAGCGATCATCCCGACTATTTCCCAACATTATGCACACCGTTTCTAAGCGAGACGCAGCCTCGCGCGATTGTCGATACTGTGTATGGCAATGGGCGTGAACCGATGGGGATCAAGCAACGTGACGAAAGCCAAAAGCGGCTATCGGAGTTCTATGGCGACTATCAAGGCAAGCCGAACTTCGTGTCGGATTGGATGCCTTACGCTGGGCTATGGTACTTCCGTGGTGGTTGGGATCACGAAGACTCGCTGCTGCACATGGTCAGTCCGACCAGTCCCAACAGCAACGGTGGATCGGCACTTTACCCCGTCACCAATCGGTACGCTGCTGGTTATCTAAACGTGACAAGTTACCGATTCCACGACTACGCCAGCCCATTGATGACCGGTCTGGGAGTCACGATCGATGGTCTGCCACCTTGTCCAGAGCAAGGCCTGACACCGAGTGGCAGTAAGCAGGATGTCTTCAGCCAAGCGTCCGAGAAGCCGCAGCCCGCACGCTGGTACTCCGACGATGACCTCGACTTCGGTGAAGCGATTTACCAAGGCAACTATCTCAAAGAGGGGGCTGAGTTCGATCACAAGTTGCGACGGCCGGTTTACAAGATTAGCCCTAACCCAGTGAACGGCGTTACCGCTACACGGCAGATCTTTCAAGCACGGCCTGCTCGATTGTTCCTACAACTTGATCGGCTGAAATATGCAAATGCCGATGAAAAGCACACCAACAAACTGAACGACATCATGATCTTGACCGATCCGGATGACGAAACCGTCGCCTCCGATGATCAGCTTTCCGTCGATGCCGATAAACAACAAATCGAAACGAAGAATCCTAACAATGCGGGTGTCTTGGTTCGCTTGTTTGGCCAGCCGGATGCAAAACTGGAAGTGAACCCGAATGAAATCGGCCACGGCAGTTTCCGACGTACACCGACGATTACGCTGGATGGGCTTCGCAATACGAAAGGCAAGGAAGTGTTCATCACTTGGGAGGGGCAAGGCGAGACAGTAATGCTGACTTTGCTACGTGCTCATCATCCGGATGAATCACCCATCGAAAATATCGAGGATCTTTCAGATGATGACTCGGTGGGTGTTTGTGCTACGATGACCAACGGTGTGAAGGTGACGCTACGAGTGTCCCGGGGTGCGGCTTCCAACTTGACCGTCGGTCCAATGGAGGTGCATGGGGAAGCGGTTCTGTTGTTAGAACAACCCGGTCAAGCACCCAGCGGTTTGGTGCTGGGAGCTAAGTCGGTCAGCATGGATCAATCCGAACAGTCGATTGCCAATGAAGACTTTCGGTTCGTATTGGATAGCGGGTTGCAACAGACCGCGATCTTGCGTCCGATCGATCCGCCAACGATTGGTCCGGAACCCACGTTCGCCGGTTCGACTGAAGTGACGATTACCACGCAAACACCAGGAACAGATATCTTCTATATCGCTGAAGAGGTTCCCTGGATTGGTGGTGGGAAGAAGGTTTCAGGAATGAACCGACTCAGTAGCCGTGCTGACAATTGGCAGCGATACACTGGACCATTTGAGATTAGCGATGACACGTTTGTTCGGGCTCGTGCGTTTCGAAAAGGTGTCGCGGAGGCCCCGTTCACATCCGATGAAACCGAGGCGAGTGCAATCAGCTACGGGTTCTTCAACAAGGTGTCGCCTTATCCAGCGATCCAATCCACTGCCGGTTCGTTGTCACCGGGATTGAATTACGACTATTTGGAAGGACGTTGGTTTGCTTTGTGGAGTTACGCCGATGTGCTAACGGCCAAGAAGTCTGGGACGACCCAGTCGTTGATGGACGTCAGTATGCGTGAGACCGATGATCCTTTTGCAGTTCGCTACCGCGGTTATATTGACGTTCCCAAAAGTGGTACCTACACGTTCTATGGACCCGATGAGTACGTGAACAATACGTGCGAGCCCGGCTATGATTTGCGGATCTACATTGACGGCCAAGAATGGGACCTCGGCCAGACTTGGCACGGCGTCGGTACGTGGTCGGTTCCCTTGGAAAAGGGGCTTCACGATTTCAAGGTCACCTTCGCCGATGCACGAGCTAAGGACCTGCAAAATCAACGCATCGATTTGTGGAGACACTATCCTTGGGCCGAAACCGTATGGACCGGTGATGCACCGCAGGTCGAGATCTCGGGGCCGAGCTTGAATCGTCAACCGCTGCCGAATGGTTGGCTGAAGCACTAGGGTAGCGTTTCAGCTCCCTTTGTTTTGGGGTTTGACCGGATTGGACGAGGCAATAAATCCTTCCGCGATTTGTAAGTTAAACGGACTTGCAACTGCATTCCCTACCCAAACGTACGAAAAGTCGGTGTTGAGAGAATCGCATTCTTTCAAGATGTGAACGCCGCGATCAACAACCCAACTCATACTCTAAACTTACCTGTGATAATGAAACGATACGGTTTGATACTGGTTGCCACTTTGGCATTGATGCAAGTGGCGACTGCCGACTGGAATGTTTACGTCGATGCTGGGGCGACCGGTAACGGTGATGGCAGTGAACAGAATCCGGTGCGGACTCTTGTTGAAGCCCGAAACAAAATTCGAGATGCTCGAAAAACGCCTGACTGGAATGACGACCAGTCGGTTGTGGTGCACGTCGCTCCGGGAGTCTACCGACAAGAGCAGGCCTTTGAATTAACGTCTGCCGACAGTGGTACTGCGGACGCTCCGGTGATCTATCGGGCAACTGATCGAGGGGCGGTGCAAATCCAAGGTGGCGTCAATCTGGATCCATCGGCATTTACGAGCGTGAGTGACTCGAAAGTGTTGGACCGGCTTTCGGGTGAGGTGCGAGATCAGGTGCGAGTTTGTGACTTGCAGCAGTTGAAGGGTGAGTTTGCCCAACTTGCTTCTTCGTTCCGTGGCGTTCCGGAGGGACCATGGTTGTTCATCGATGGGCAACCGCAAGAGCTCGCACGCTGGCCCAACGCGGTCGACGACAATGCAGGGTGGGCAAGCTTTTCGAAAACAATTGACTCCGGCATGCCGCAACCGGATGCCGCTGATGAAAAACTTAGGAAGCTGCATCCAGGGGCGTTTGAGTTCGACGATCCACGGCCGGCAAAGTGGAATCTTGACCAGGGCGTCTGGCTGCGTGGGTATTGGACGCATGACTGGGCCGACGAGGTCATTCGTATCGCCACCTACAACCAGCAAACAAAAGCGATCGGACTAGCCAAACCGCACTCGTATGGAATCAATAGCGGGACTTGGGGACGTTCGGAACGCCGATTCTATGCCGTCAACGTTTTCGAAGAACTTGATTCTCCGGGCGAGTGGTATCTGGACCGTGAAGCGAAGCAGCTTTATCTGATTCCGGCGTCCGACTTTTCCGAAGCATCGATCGTGTTGGCGACCTTGGCTGAACCATTGGTCAAGATGACAGACACACAACACGTTACGTTGGAAGGTTTGACGTTTCAGTACAGCCACTCCGATGCCATCGTCGCTCGTAAAGTACAGCACGTTGAGATTAAGGAGTGCACGATCGCGAATCACGCTCGGTCGGCAATTTCCTTAAACGGTAACGACAACGTCGTTCGGTCGTGTCATGTCTTTAACCTGGGCACGACCGGAATCTCAGTCAGCGGAGGCGATCGGTCCACGCTAACGGCAGCGAACAACTTGGTCGAGAACAATCACATTCATCACTATGGAAAGTTCCAGCGGACCTATGCTCCGGGGATTAGCGTTCAAGGTTGCGGGCAAGTGGCTCGGCATAATTTGATTCATGATGCTCCTCACAATGCAATCCAATACGCCGGCAACGATCATTTGATTGAGCTTAACGAGATCCACCATGTGGTGATGGAAACCGGCGATTCGGGCGCGTTCTACACGGGCCGCGACTGGACGAGCCAGGGCAATGTAATCCGGCACAACTACATTCATCATTTGGGCGACGGTGATTCGGAACATAACAACACGATGGGGGTGTATTTGGATGATTGCGACAGCGGTGACACGATCGAAGGAAACGTGTTCTATCGAGCGGGCCGTGCGATCATGATCGGCGGAGGTCGTGACAATCCCGTTCTCAATAACTTAGTTGTCGACTGCCCCATCGGTTTGCATATGGATTCACGCGGGATGAGTTGGAAACAATGGAATAATCCAGATTACCCAAGTTGGCAGTTGGAGCGAAAAGCAGAGGCCGTGAACTACCGGTTTGCACCTTGGAGCGACCGGTATCCGTGGCTCGCGAAGATCATGTCGGACTCGCCGCGGGAGCCGCTGCATAACCCCATCCGCGGCAATGTGTTTGTCAACGTTAACAAAGAGGTGTGCCACTTTGACTCCAACGTTAAGAAACTGCTAGGGAAAATGGAGATCGGGCACAACGTCGTCATCACCCCAACGGCGGAAAACACGGACTCTGTCCATGCTGATGACATAGAAGGTTTCGAAAGTCTGGTTGCCGACCAGGACGACTATCTTTCAGCTGGATTTACTGCCGAAACGACGCCCGAACACATCTTTGAATCGGAGTCCGAGTGGCGGAAGGAATTGCCGTCCATCGCGTCAATTCCGTTCGACAAGATTGGCTTGCAATCGACTTTGATATCCGACTGACGTTGTTTCCTTCATCTGCTGCCGACTGCATCGTACGCCAAAAAAAGAGAGCCGAGATATGTCCTTGCGAATTTGCCTAGTTGCCCTCGTGGCTGTTTGTTCCATGGTTGCCTCTGCGGACGATCGCAACCAACATGCTGATGGGGTTGTTTATGGCGGGACATCCAACGGAGTGCTGGCTTCGGCGCAGGCCGCGCTGGTGGGGGAAACGGTAGTGCGTGTTTCGCCGACGAGGCGTCTCGTTGGAATGACCTCGGACGGATTTGTCCGCAACGAAGGCGGTGTGCAGGATCGTTCGGGAGCCGAGCATTTGACTTCGGTCAAAGTTGCACGCGTTACGCCGGAGTCCATTCCTGATCTGCTCACGTTTTGGGACTTTCAAGAATCGGATCCAGCAACCTACGTCAGCAAAGGTGCCTATCAATACGGATTGTCTGAAATGAACGGGCCGATCGAGCGTGCCGACGAGGGCGTTTTTGGGCCGTCGGCCCTGCGGATCAGGCGGGGGCAATGGTTGAGGATCAAGCGAGAAGACTGTCCGGCATTAAACCTGCGAGGTGAAGATGAGGTCACCATGATTGCTTGGATTAAGCGTCAATCGGAAAACAATTGGCAATACATCGCTGGCATGTGGAACGAACGCGACGCGATTCGCCAGTACGCACTGTTTTCCTGCGGTCACAAGCAAACCGATCACACAACTCTGCTACGGATTGATGCCAAGAACCAGCCTCACGGCTACGTCTCGGATGTAGGTGGTGCAACGCCCGAGCGTCCGTTTTGCTTCTCGTATGGCACGGGGAAAACCACCCTGACAAAGGATCAGTGGTTCATGCTGGCTTTCACGTATGACCACCAGGCGATTCGTGTCTACACCAACGGAAAGCTAGATGAGAACGGTAACTACAATCCGTTTCGTTGGGACAAGCCGATCTTTGATGCCGGGCCGGAAGGCTCCGATTTCACGGTCGCACAGCGGGCGCTGCCAGCTTGGCCTGGCTATCCAGATGTCGAAGAGCCGACGCATCATGAAGGGTTTGGTGGCGTCCTTGGCGGCTTGGCCGTTTATAAGCGAGCCCTTCGGGCTGACGAAATTCAGTCGCTGTATCAAGCTACTATGCCAAACGCGGATGTTGAGCGAGAGTAAGCTTCGCGAATTATCTACGGCTTTTGTGAACTATCTTCAGTCGTGATTTCGCTATCGGTTGCTGCTTCGTTTTGCGGCGTGACTGAAATGGTGTCAGTTTCGTTTTGCATGATTCCTGGATAGGCGTGCTCGTGACCTTCATGGTCCATGTGTTGATGGCCGGGCAGGCTTTCGATACCAACCGCGATGGCGACACCTAACAACAAGGCGAAGGTGAGTTTGCCTCGGTCGTGATCGTGGAAGGCGACTTCAGGTAGCAGGTCAGCCAACGCGATGCAGATAAAGAAGCCAGCGGAAATGGCTAAGCCCCAACCGAGGATTTCATTGCTTTCAGCAAAACGCGTGGCACCGAAGTACATCATCAAGGCACCGAGCGGGCAGGCGACCGAAAACAGTCCGTTGGCAATACTTTGCGAGCGGATCGACCAGCCTTGTTTGCCCATGACAGATGTAATGGCGAATGCATCAAGCGGCTTGTGCAGAGCCACAGCCAGGAAAGTTCCCAGTCCGGCGAGGCCTAACCACGCACCATGATGCGCGTCCGCAATCACGCTACTGGCGAGTGCTACGCCGTCGATGATCGTGTGCAGAGCGAGCCCAAAAAACATTCCTGCCCAGCTAAAGCCCTTCTTTAGTGCCGGCGTTCGCTCGTGTTGGTGGGCTTCGTCTTCGTGATCATGGTTGTGTTCGTGGGTATGTCCGCAACCGTGGTGCGAATGATCGTTGTCGTGATCTCCAACTACACCGTGGTCGTGAGTGTGAAAAAGGCGGACCAGCAAGAACATCGTGATCAATCCGGCCAACGCGGCGGTTCCCGTTTTGGACGATGATCCCAGCACTTCACTGGCGTGGGGCAAGAGATGCAGCATCGCGATGCCCAGCATTAATCCGCCAACGCCGCTCATTAAGAGTTGGGTTCGCAGGTGGGTCATCCGAAACAGCTTCGACATTTGCCCGCCGGTCACCGATGCCAAAATAATGAACACGCAGTAAACGAGCAGCAACGATTCGGGCGAAAGTGACATAGCGGGTCGGAGACGGGCGAACGGGCGGAGACGATTGGGGCAAGGACAACTTGGGGCGAATTTGCTGGATATCGTAGGCGATCAGGGAAAAACTGCCTATTGACCCTCGCCGGAGTCTGTGTCGTGGACTTCGGAAAGCCAGAATTCGCTTTCCGCTTCCTGCATCGCCCGCAGGTCTGGTAGCCAGGTTTCACGCCGAGTGCCATCAAATCGGTCCGATGCAGACTTGAGAACGCAGCGAATCTGACGGTTCCAATCATTTGCTCGAGCTAGTTCGCCAGCTAACAGCAGTTGATATCGAGCTTGCGGCAAGATGGGGACCCCGCGAGTGGTCAGCGACCATTGATCGAGGTCTAGCGAATGCCAGCCGTCACCATCGCGATCATCCAAGACGACCTTTCGAAGCGGAGACGGCATTTTGCTAAACGTGTTTCGATGAACCTCTGCATGCACCCGACTGTTATGCGGCGAATACAACGCCCATGAAAGCCAGTGGTCCCAATGCCAGCGGTCTGCGTCTTGCCGTCCACGTCGTTCGGTCGGTGGCAGGATGATCGCCAGGGCAACTAACCCGCCGGCTAGCCGTGTCCGCCAAGGCTGAACGTCGGTTATCGGCAACGGATTCGATTGTTCATTTAAGGCCGAATCTGTCGCAGCAATAGACACCTTTTCATTGAGCGGACGCGGCTGACAGAACAGCAGATAGGCCTGTCCAGCCAGAAACAGATTCCAAATCAATACGCCGGCGCTATGTGCCATCGCCCAGGGGGACAGCAGAATCAGCAAGCCCACGTGCATTGCGATTGCGAGGACGCCGCCGAATCGCCGCGTATGGGGGATCGCCAGCATGATCGCCGTCAGCAGTTCGAAAGCGGGGAAACCCGCAGCCAGTTTGGTTCGGATTGAGTCATCCCAGTTCTCAACCTGAACGCCAACAAAGCCCATCGCGGTCTGCAGGAAGTCTTGTCCGACGGTGTGTAGGAATTGATAGTCGAACTTTCCTAGCGAGCTAAAAGCGTAGATGCTGATCGTCAGCACTCGCAGGTAGCCAACCACTCGTGACGTTGGTACCAAGACAAACAACACCGCATACAACGCCATCTGGTACGCCCAAGGTTGCAGCCGATGCTGGTCAGCGACAAACGCCATCGCCAATGCCAATGCAATAAGAGACCATGCGATGCACCGGAGTCGTGGACGCCCTTCGCGATTAAACGCCAGCAATATCAGTACGGCAACGAGCATGACAGGCATCACGAAGAGATTGATGGCAGTGATGCAGACGCTAGGCAAACTCAACATGGGCACGCTCGGATACAGCGACGTGCCGGTCCATTCCGATGGCAGCCAAAGCCGAAAGGTTGCCGCTAGCAAGGCGAGTAGCCCCGTCGCCGCGTAGCGTGACATGGTTGACGATGTTGGGTTTGCGGACAATTTGATCCCGTCCAGTTCTTAGCGAGACAAACCATCGCGTCTCACGCTGCGAAATTCGCCAATGGGTTCCACCAGCGACAAAGCTGAAAACTCCGTCGACGCCAATTTCGTTCGACGCCAATTTCGTTTCGATGCTATTGGTCGGTTGCTGGTTCAGCCGTGACAATAGGCGTGTTCACGATGGATAGTTTTCGGAACTTCGCTTGCGTGGTTGGGTCGTGACCTTGGACGATGATCGTACCCGGTTCAAGCCGCAGTCCTTTGCGAGGATTTTCGTGCGGCTCGCGGTCGTCGTAGATGTCGCTGACCTGCAATCCGTTGACCCACGCGGCGAAATGCGATCCATCCGCGGTCAGCAGGATCGAATTCCAGCGTTTCGGTTCACCCGCCACGATTCGTGCGTCTTGACGTCGGAAAATGCCACCGGCACCGCAATCCGCCGGTAGCAACGGGTTGTTGTCTTTGGTTTCGTTGCTGACCTGGCATTCGTAGCCCATCATGATGTCGCCGGGGATAGCGCGAAAGAAGAGACCGGAATTGGATTTTGGGTCATCCATTTGGTAATCCGCAAGCAGTGTGAAATCGCCATAAGTTTCTTTGGATTCCAGTTGCTGTTTCCCTCCATCGACGACCAGGTTTTCGTTGTCATCGACAAGGAACTCGCCGTCCATATCGTCGTACTGCTTCCAATTTGCGAGGTCCGCATCGATCAGGTTTTCCAGGCCGATGGGCCGCAATCGGATGTTGCGAAAGCTGATCTCGCCAAAGCGAAATTGCAAACCGATGTAGCCAAGCCGAGGCGACGAGGCGTCATCCATTTCGCACGTCACTTCATCGTTCACTTTGACGACCAACCGTTCGCCGTCGCAAACGATGTTCATGGTTTGCCACTCGTCCGATTCCACGGTGACCGGTTCGCCCTTTTTACGTTGCACGACGCTTCCGGTTGGGAAGGGATCCTTCGATGACGCGATGTTGATTTCGTAGCATTCGGTCTTGGCACTTTTGGGATCCAAATTGGATCGCACAAAAACGCCGGAATTCGTGTCGTCGTCGGCGAGGTATTCCAGTTCCAGTTCAAAGTCCGCCCATTGGGTTGTTGTCATCAATAAGCACGGTTTGCCTTCGTTGGCGTGAAGGGTTTCGTCTTTGACTTGCCAGTTTGCTTCCCCGGCAATCACCCATCCAAACAAGGTGTGACCGTCGAACAAGCGGATCCAGCCTTCGGTGGTCTCTTCGATAGGCAGACGAGCGGCCAGCAGTTGTTCGGCTGAGGCCTCGTACACTTGGGCTTCGAAGACGAACGGCGTTTCGTTGGATTCTTTGGTGTCGGCGTCAGCAAGTTCCGCTGTTTCCGCGGCGTCGTCCGCATCGGTGGATGCGGTTGGACTCTTCGACGAGCAGCCAGAAAACGCGATCAGGAACGCCAAAACGAGAAACGGAAATGATTTGAAAAGGTAGCAGGTGTTTTTCATGGCGAAGGATAGGGAAGTCATCGATGCGGAGAACGGAAGTGTCTTGCCGTACACCCGAAATTTCGGGCGGCAAATGTTTATTCGTCGTGCTTTGTACTGATTGGCTTAGTAGCCATAGCGAGTGAAGTATTCACCCCAACGCTGGTGCAGGCGTTGTTCGTCTTCGGGTGAAAGTCGATGCGAGTTCGTTTGGTAGGCTTGATGTTCGGTATCGGCCCACGTTTGAATTTCTTCACGGACGGTTTCGAAGTCCGCTAGCCGTAAGTTCTCGTAGACTTTTTGAAGTGTTGCGACGGGATCAGCAATTAGGTCTTCGTAGCGAATGTCAACCAAGTGATGGTCCGCGATTTGATCGCGATTGGCATGAAACGCGGCGTACATCTGTTCGAGACATGTCAGGACGTATTCGTCCATCTTCTCCGCTTCGGCTGGCGAGTAGGAAGCTGCGTCACCGGGTACGGCTTGCAGTCCTTGAACAGCGTCGAGGCTACGCCACAAACGACAAGTACTCGGGAAAAGAGATCGCGGGTCACGGCTGATGTGAATGAACTTGGCTTGCGGGAATGCCTTTGCCAAATACTTCACTCGGCCGGTGTGGGTTGGGCTCTTGATAACCAGCGGTCGAGCGGTCGACACGCTCACACGAAGCATGAAATCCTGCAGCGTTTGCAGCCAGCTTTGGCGGGCTTCGTCGGATATGTTTTCCAGGTCGAGGTATTCCATGTCGACGGCACCTTGTTTGGGAAACGCGATGCGCCGATAGGGCGAAGGTTGGCCGAGATTAACCAATGCGAACTCATCTTCTTGAGGCCGATCCCATCCGGCGTCCATGTTGTCCATCGGACGCTTTCCAGGCAGCAACCAACCGAAGAAAGTGCGAAAGAACCACTGCGTCAGCAAAAAGTGCGAAGGTGCAAAGCATTGGTAGGTCGACGGGCTACTGAATCGCTCGTCGCGAACGATCAATTCGTGCAACAGCGTCGTACCGCTTCGCCAGTGCCCGATGATGAATACCGGCGGGCCGTGCAGTTCGGCTTCACGCAGTCGCCGCCGAAAGAGGATGTTTTGGATCCAAGTCAGCAAAGTGTTCCAAACGGTCGCCGACGTGATGATTGCTGCCATCGGCCAACGCGACGGGCTGACCGAAAATTGTCCTGACTTTAACAACTTCCACCATGCAACCGGCCGCATCCCGTGCCAAAACCGGGGGCAATAAAATGGGTAACTGTTCAGCGAAGGATCGGCCATGAACGGTGAAGTGCAACGAAAAGCGAAAAAGGAAATGAATGGCGGGTCAGAAATGCCGGAACAGGGTCAGATATGCCGGAACATCAGGAAAGCCATCGCATCAGAAATGCCACAGCAGTCAAGCACCAACTTTGGGGGGGCAGACTTTACTAGGTTATCAGCCTGCCGCCTCGTACGCGTGGCTCATATGGTTAGAATATCACAATACCGGCTCGTTGCCCCACGGCGCTTTCCCACTTCTCTGCAATCAACCCCCCACCCTCTAGATGACCGACTCGGTTTCTGGCAAAGGTCTTTCAATCGAAGACCTTCAGCAACACATCCATCGGATGTATTACGACAAAGACGTGGCCCGCGGTGTGGACGGGACATTCATGTGGTTGATGGAAGAGGTCGGTGAACTCGCCTCGGCATTGCGAGGCGATGATCGTGAGAATTTGAAGGAAGAATTCGCGGACGTGATCGCTTGGCTATTCACGATCGCCAATGTCGCCGATGTGAATCTTGCTGATGCACTGGCGGCCAAATACGGTAACGGGTGTCCAGGGTGTGGGAAGTTCGAATGCACATGCAGCTTGGACGAGAAACCATGAGATCGCTTCAAATTGAACAGGAGGCGTCTTGCCGGAATGGGCTAAGTCGCTGGGGTGCGTTCTCGCTGATCATGTTGCTTGCGTTGGCAATCAGCTCACCAAATCGAACTGCGTGTGCTGAAGATGGAGCCTCCGAAGCTAAGCCAACTCAGCCCGAGAACGCCCAGTCCGAGAACGCTCAGTCCGGAAATGCACAAGACGACTCCGTGGCTACCGCGGAAGCCAGCGAGATATCCAAGCACTGGATCGGAATCAACGGCCACTACCGTGCTGGACATTGGACGGCGATCCATGTCAGCGAGGCGGTCAATGCAAAATTGAAAGCGGAACAAGGCAAGGTTGTCGACAACGCGGAAGCATCCAAGCCGATCGTCGAGCAACTCGTTTTGCAAACTTCCGATGGCGACGGTGTCACGGTCAACTACCGGCAAGACAGCGCGTCCGGCCCGATTGGATATTGTGTTCCTGGAACCGAAGCGGCGCCGTTGGTGATCGCGGTTGTTCCATCCGCAAACCACTCAGCATCCGGTAATGAGTCATTGTATGCGACACCGGAATCCGGCAACGTCTTGGTGAGAACCCGTTTTCCTGAAACTGGTGCCCCGGAAGACGGCCCGGCCATGATTCCGTTGGGCATGCCTTGGGTATTGGCTTTCGGTGACACGCTGGGGATCGACACGATCGGAGCCAACGAACTTCTCGATCGAGATGCATCCGTTGCGGTCACCCAAATCACCAAGCCCGAAATGATGCCTGACAATGTGTTGGGGCTTTCAGGTGTGAATTTGATCTTGATTACGAGCCGTGGAGCCGATGTGCTTTCGCAGCTTTCGGAAGCCCAGACCGGAGCTTTGGCCAATTGGGTGAAGGCGGGTGGTCGAGTCTTGGTGACGCTTGGGAAGTCGACGCCTGCAACGTTGAAAGCGGCACCGTGGTTGGCCGAACTGCTGCCCGAATCAGTGGCTTCGGCTTCGGTGGTGCAGCTTGATCCGTCCGGGATGGAAACGTACACGAACAGTCAAACTCGTTTAGCGGGCTTTGATGGGATTCGCTTGCCCAAAGTCAGTTCACTTTCGGGCAAACGAACATCACAAATTGGCGAAACGCTGATCGCGGGTCGAACGGCCCGCCGTATCAGTTTGCCTCTGGCGAGTCGCTATGTCGCTGGGTTTGGGAAGATCACGGTCGTGGCTGCTGATTTGGATCAGGCTCCGTTTTTGGAATGGCCGGAGCGGTTTGATATGGTGACCAAGCTGACCAACGAAAAGCTGGGACAGGAGCGAGGCGATGTCAGTAGCAGTATCCGACTGAGTGGCTTTTCGGACTTGTCGGGCCAGGTGCGGCGATCGTTGGACCAGTTTTCGGTTAAGCGGCGTTTGAGTTTTTCGATGATCGCTTTCGTGATTGTCGGGTTGATCGTTTTGGTCGCTCCGCTGGATTACTTTGTGGTGCGACGTGTGCTGGGGAATTCGTTGCTTGGTTGGCTGACGTTTCCGATCGTTGCCATTGTGATGTCGATTGGCTTGGTCATCGCGGCGCAACCCCAAACGGAGACGGCCAGTTCGTCGCCTTCCGCAAGCTCAACTGATGCGGGGAAAATGGTTTCGCAAGCCGACTCGAAAGCGGAACGACTAACGGCAAATTCGATGGAAGTGCTGGACGTGGATTCGTCGACGAAAACGGGGCGGTTGTTTCGTTGGTCTTTTGTCTATTCGCATACCGCGCAGCGGCTTGCCGTCAGTGCAGAGCCGAGCGAATCGCTGAAGTCGATCACTAACGAGGTCGCATACCGAAACCTTGCTCCCTTCGGTGCACCGAACCAATCGATGGGTGGAATTCAAATTGACGCCTGGAGTGATGCGATCGAAGTCGACGTGATCACTCCCGCCGGGAGCAATGCTTCGTCAAGCTCAACGCATGGTGTCGAGAGCCGAATCGAGTCACTTGAAATTGCACCTCGCGGAAGTAAGTCGCTGGCTCTTTCGATGCAGTTCGATCTAAACGTGGAAGCCAAAGCGATGCGGCGACGCGGTGGATCTGAATTGCTGCAAGGAAAACTCACCAATCCATTGGACGTTGATTTGCTTGACGCCATGTTGGTCTACCAGAACTGGGTGTATCTGCTGCCCACTCGTTTTCCCGCTGGTTCGACGATCGAAGATGTTGACCGGCTTCGCCAGAAGAACTTCCGATGGCAATTAGCTCGGCAACGTGCCTTGGAAAGTTCGTCCGAAGGAGAAAACTGGGACGTGACGCAAACGGATCAGCCCAAGCGGTTGGCGGAAATGCTGATGTTCCACAGTGCGGTGGGAGGCACCCGTTACACTGGGCTTCGTAATGAAGTGCTGGGTGAACTGGATCTCAGCGATTTGTTGACCGACGATCGTTGCATGTTGATTGGACGCGTTGCCCAGCCTTGGACGTCGATCGATGCCAGTGTCGCTGGTGGTTCCTCGCGCGAAGGTGCTCTCGCTGATTCTGGATTGGCCGAATCTATGTCGGGTTCGGCTTTGTCATGGGTGCGTTTGCTGATGCCTGTCGAAGAAGTTCGACGCTAATATTTTGATTGCTTTTTCGTTTTCGTATTTCGTTTTGTCTGAAGTGCTCCGTCGTGATTAAGACTGTTGACCTGACCAAGAAGTATGGCGATGCGTTTGCCATCAAGTCGATCGACTTGGACCTGGAAGCCGGTGACCTGTTTGGTTTCATTGGCCCTAATGGTGCAGGCAAAACGACGACCATGCGAATCATTGCAACGCTGTTGGAGCCCAGTTGGGGCGAGGCTTATGTGTGCAACCACAGTGTGCATACCCAGCCCAAGGAGATTCGCCGGTTGGTAGGTTACATGCCTGACTTTTTTGGCGTCTATGACGACATGACCGTGGTTGAGTACCTGGAGTTCTTCGCCGCGGCGTATCGCATCTCCGGCGAAGCACGTCGTAAACGCGTCAACGAGATGCTGGAAATCGTCGACTTGGATTTCAAGCGGGACGCGTTCGCGAACACGCTTTCGCGAGGACAAACGCAACGATTGGGACTTGCCCGAACACTGCTGCATGATCCACAGGTTTTGTTGCTCGACGAGCCGTTGTCGGGCTTGGACCCACGTGCCCGGATTGAAATGCGGAACCTGCTTCGCCGGCTTGGTGAGATGGGGAAAACCGTGATTGTTAGTAGCCACATTCTTCCTGAGTTGGCCGACGTGTGTAACAAAGTGGGCATCATTGATCGCGGTGAGCTGAAGCAAAACGCGAAGGTTACCGAAGTGATTCGGATGGTTCGCGAGCATACGGTTTTGATCATCCAGCCGAGTCAACGTGACCAAATGCAGGCGATCGAAGATTTGTTCGCTGGGCATCCGTTGGTGAAATCGACTGCCCCTGGCGACGATGCCGTGCGTGTGATTCTGAATAGCGATACGGATGACTACAGCGTGCTGCCGAAGCTGTTGATCGAGAACGGAATCAACCTGAAGCGATTTGCAGAAGAGGAACTCGATCTGGAATCAGCCTTCATGGCGTTGACCAAAGGCACTAGCACTCGCATGTAGCGACGTGTGTGTCAGGTCGCAGCGTTGTTCGATGCCGCAGCGTCGTTTGAAGTTATGCATCGTGCTGTTATCTGTCGTGAAGTCACGCGTGGCCTTCCGCTGCAATCTGTGTGATAATCGTGGTGCAGACGAACCCTCGGCTGCCACGACCTTGCGTCGACCGCCTACCGTTTCCCTCGCTTGAACTGATGCTGACCCGAATTCACGGCTGTCGACGGATCGATCCCGGTGCGAAGATTTCGAGCGAGGGGCGTTCTGGCGGCACCGCTAATTTCAAAGCGGATGCCAATCACGATATTTGGATGCGTGGCGACCGATTGATCGAAGCCCCGCCGCAAGGGACCGCGGCTGATCGTGAATTCGACGCCACCGGATGCCTGGCGATGGCGGGTGGCATTGATTTGCACACGCATATCGGCGGCGGAAAGCTCACGCTCGCTCGGATGTTGTTGCGAGATCAGATGCCACCTTGGCGAGAAGCCGGTGGTGCGGGAATCGGAGATCTTTCACCCGCTGAGTCCGCGTTCTTGCCGTCCGCAGCAGTCACGGCCCAGCGGTATCTCGATATGGGTTACACGACTTGTTTGGAACCGGCGGTGATTCCCTGCAACGCGCGTTCGGCGCATGCGGAGATGGCCGATGTGCGCGGGCTGGACACGGGCGGCTATTGTTTGCTTGGCAACGACGATGTGTTGTTGCAGATGATCTCCGAGGGTGTTCCGCAGGAGATCATTAACGCGTATGTCGCTTGGATGGTAACGGCCACTCGCTGCATTGCCGTTAAAGTAGTCAACCCAGGCGGAATCAACGCGTTCAAGTTCAATAAACGAACTTTTGACGTCGACACGCCCCACCCGCATTACAATCTCACGCCCGGCAAGATCATTCGCACGCTGTGCCGAGCGGTACATGAAATTGGTCTCGCCCATCCACTGCACGTGCACTGCAGCAATCTTGGTGTGCCGGGCAATATCGAGTCCACGCTGGCGACGATCAAAGCCGCTGATGGCTATCCGATTCATCTGACCCACGCGCAATTCCACTGCTATGGGACGGAGGGGCCGTACAAGTTTTCGTCTGCATCGGAAAAATTGGTTGCGGCGATGCGGGAGCATCCCAATGTGACCATTGACGTGGGCCAAGTCATGTTCGGTCAAACCGTCACGATCAGTGCCGATGCGATGCACCAGCACGCCAACAGTGCTCACGCTAAGCCGAGGAAGTCGGTGCTGGTGGACATTGAATTGGAAGCCGGGTGTGGTGTGGTTCCATTTCGCTATCGCCGCAAGGAGTTTGTGAATTCGCTGCAGTGGGCGATCGGGCTCGAACTGTTCTTGATGGTCGACGACCCGTCGCGTGTTTTTTTGACAACAGATCATCCCAACGGGGCTCCGTTTACGGCCTATCCGCATTTGCTCGCACTGCTATCGGATAAATCATTGCGAGAAACGGCGTTGGCTGAAATTCATGCGGATGCGGCGGCCAGCAGTTCGCTGAGCGGTATTAGCCGTGAGTATTCGCTGGACGATATTGCCACGATGACTCGAAAGGCTCCGGCAGCGATCCTCGGTTTGCAGGATCGTGGCACGCTTGACCCCGGCGGAGTTGCGGATGTGGTGATCTATCAATCGCAAGACAACGTCGAGGCGATGTTCCGCCAGCCCAAGTTGGTTTTCAAATCAGGCCGATTGGTGCGTCGGGAAGGTGTCAGCGTGATCGAACCGGGAACGGAACCGCAGGATCATACCTTGGCCGCTGGTTTGGCGAATGAGCATGTGGAGATTGACCGGAAACACCTTGCTGATTTTCGTCATCGTTACGCGACCAGTGGCACGTTCCAGTTTGATCGATTGTGGATTCATGAAGACGAAATGCCGGAGGTTATCGGCAGTCGATTGGCGGCCAGTGGGATGCGACTCGCAGGCGATTCCGATTCTGCAAAAGGAGAATCGGTATGAGTGAAGCTTCCTTGCGGCTATCCGGGGTTCCGATCGAAGCGACTTTTGCGGAAGCGTTCGATATGAAGGCGACTCGGTTGATCGTCACTGCGGACGATCGCCAGTGGTGCCGCGATGCGTGCGCAGCGATGTGTGGTTTCGGGACCAGTGTGATTGCGTGTGGAATCGAGATCGCGGTGGAACAAGAGTTATCGCCCAATGTCACGCCGGACGGGCGTCCAGGGGCGGCGATCTTGGCGTTCGCTGTGTCAGGTAAAGAGCTCGAAAAGCAAATCCCGCGACGGGCCGGTCAATGCCTTTTAACGTGTCCCACGACGGCGGCCTACGCGGGAATCGTCGGTGGCTCGGACGTGCATTCCAAGCGAGTCCCGCTTGGCAAGACGCTTCGCTACTTCGGCGATGGCATGCAAATCAGCAAGGTCATTCATCAAACACGGCGTGACCTGAACCAGAACGAAGTAGAGCAAGCGGTGCGTTATTGGCGAATTCCCGTCATGGATGGCGAGTTTGTGTGCGAACACGATGTGGCTCGCATCGACGCGATCGGCGGAGGCAATTTTATCTTGTTCGGACGGTCCATGAAGGCGGTTTCTCAAGCGTGTCGTGCAGCGGTTGACGCGATTCGGCCATTGCCCGGTGTGATCGCACCCTTTCCCGGTGGTGCGACGCGAAGTGGTTCGAAGGTCGGTTCGAAGTATCCCGCGTTGTTCGCCTCGACGAATGAGGCCTTCTGCCCAACGCTTCGTAATCTGGTGGACACGCAACTTCCGGAGGGCACCGAAGCGGTTTTGGAGGTGGTCCTTGATGGCATCGATACCGATTCGATTGCCAGTGCGATGAACGCAGGAATCCGAGCGGCATGCATGTCGGTGGGGGACGCCGGGCTGACTGGTGTGTCAGCGGGGAATTACGGCGGTAAGCTTGGGCGGCACCACTTTCAATTGCATGATGTTTTGAATGGAGGTGCATGATGACCAGAATCGAGATTCAGCTTCGTGATGATGTCGATTTCCAGGTCGACTGTTCCAGTATTCGGCTAGACGAATGGTGCGAGTCTTCGGTTGATGAGATTTGCCGCCGCCCGCTAGTCTCGTTCTCCGGTTGTAATGCACTGGAGAATTGCGTTGGCGATGTGTTTGACGTTCGGGTTGCAGGAAGTGCTTCCACGCCGGAGTTGCGAGTTGAAGGCAATACATCGCAATTGGATTGCCTGGGGCATCAGCATCGGTTTGGGCATTTATGGATTGAAGGCAGCGTCGGTCATCATTGTGGATCGTGTATGACCGGTGGACAGATTACCGTGCTAGGAAACGCTGGTGACGCCCTGGGTGCTGCGTTGGGGACTCGCGGCGTTGGCATGAATGGTGGCCGGATTTCCGTTCAGGGTAACGCCGGGGATCTGGCTGGTCACCGAATGCGTCGCGGTGAGATCGAGGTTCAAGGCGATGCGGGGAACGGACTGGCGTCGTGGCAGATCGCGGGCACGATTCGTGTGGGCGGTAACGTGGGCGAGAACGTTGGTTACGGGATGCGGCGTGGAACCTTAATTCTCGACCGAGCGGTTGATCTGCCCGAGGCCCGTTTTTCTGAGCCGGTTGACTTGCGTAGTCCGTACACGGTGTTAGCGGGGATAAGCCAGGAAGCGAATCCAATGCTTTGGCAAGTTCGGCGTGGTGACCGCAGTATTGGCGGCATCGGTGAAGTGTGGATGCCGGGCACTTCGAACTAGTCGCTGAGTCAGTCCAAAAAAAATCCCCGCCACACTTGAAGCGTGACGGGGATTGCTGAATTTTTAACGACTACTCGTCGTTGGCAATGTTCATCTCGAAGCCGGTTCGCTCGTCGACGGATTCATAGAACCCGCGAACGATGTTACGAGCGTCTCCGTTACCAAGCAATTGAGCCATGAACCGTTGTTGCGGTTGGCGGAACTGCTCACGAAGCGTTTCAACGTCCGGTTGAAACTCGGTTGGAGTCACAACGTAGAACACGCTTTGGGGATCGTTGGAGGCGACTGCGTGCTCGCCAACTTGGGACGAGAACACGGCTCGCATGAACTCTTCACCGACCGCATCAAGTTCAGGAACGTTGGCGACAACGGTTTCCATGAACCCTACTTGATCAAGCCAAGAGAATGGGCCGACGCCAGTGATCAGGTTTTCCTTTTGCGATTCCGGTACCACGTCGGCGAGCGTCTTTCCTTCGACCGAAGCGGCTTTCGCCAGTTCCTCGGCAGCGGCACGGGCGAGCGTGCGAGCTTCGCGGGTACGAATCACGTTGATCACTTCGTCGCGGACTTCATCCAGTTCCGGAAGGTACGATTCAACGTCTTCCGTCTTCCACGTGATGTAGGTTACGGCCGCTTCCAGGTCGACGGTCCGCATCGGTGAGTACAGCGCTTGTGGTGGGATCAGCGATCCGTCTTGCATTTGAGCACCGAACAAGATCGCGTTGAACGGAGGTCCACGGCGATTGAAGTTGGCACCAAGCCCGAACGAGGTGCCGGGAGCGATCTCAGCAGCGGTCACGCGGTTGATCAGTTCGTCGGTCTTGCCGTAGCCAAGGCCGAGTTCTTCTGCCATCGCCTTCAGGTCGAGACGTTCCGGAGCGTCTTCTTCGGTTTGCACGCCAACGGAAACATTGCTCTCGTGAACCGCTTTTTCGCTGAAGTAGCGACGCATGCGTTTGTTCGCTTCGGTAACCGCAAGATCCAGTGCCCGGCGAGCTGGTTGCGAAGCCAATTCGGTTGCGATTTGGTCACGAACCTCTTCAAAAGTTTGTGGCTTCGTCGGAGCTGGTTCATCGTCCAGGTCGAGGCTGTCGGATTCCGCTTCGTCGGTTTCGGCTGCTTCTTCCGATGCAGGCTCAGTTGCGGCCGGAGATGTCATTTCCGGTTCACTCGTCTCAGCAGCTTCGGGCGTTTTGTCGCCTTCGGCTTCTTCGGGAGTTTCCTCTGCAGCCTTCTCTTCGGCAGGAGCTTCCTCCGCGGGAGTTTCCTCAGCAGCCATTTCTTCCGAGTCGGCTGTTTGAGCAGGCTCTTCGGATGCTGGTTCTTCTGCAGGAGTTTCTTCCGTTGCTTCTTCAACCGCTTCCTTTGCATCCTTGGCAGCTTCTTCGACTGCTTCGGCCGCGTCTTCAGCGGCTGGGGCTTCTTCGTCTTGGAACATCACCAAGCGAACCGCTGACTGGTCGCCAACGTTCATGGAAGAATCTTCGGTTGCTGGCTCAGCTTCCGCTTCGGTTTCAGTGGTCGTTTCAGTATCGGCTCCGTCAGCCTTGGCTTCTGCTTCAGCGGCTTCGGCCTCCATTTCAGCTTTGTCTTGAGCTGAGGCTTCCTTGATTGCGGCTTCGAGTTGCTTGCTGGCTTCCGCAAGTTCTTCTTCGCCCAACGCCGGTTCGACTGGCAATTGGAAATCTCCACCGGCCAAGCGTCGTTCGTATTCGGCACGAAGTTGTTCTTCGGTGAGTTTCGCCTTTTCGATTTCCAGGAACTTGTTCAAGTCCGCCGAAACGTACTCCACCTTGGCGGAATCGGGGCGACGGAATCGCGGATCCGGCGAAAGGTCGTTGGGGTAATTGATTCGGTTCTTGCCTTCTTCGTAGACCTCTTTGATCTCCGATTGGCTGGGGCTTTCGTTGGTCTTGTCGAGGTACTCGCTGACCAGGACACCGTAGGCATCTACGGAAGCTTGTTGATTGGTCTTCAGGAAGTTTTCCCATTGGCCCAAAGGAGTGACTACAGGGATTTGCCCGTTGGTCAAACCGACAAGTGCGCCGCGTTGGTACAAGTCCGCCAGCAAGTGCATGCGAAGTTGTTCGTAGAGGTGTTGTTGGCCGAGTTGATTGCCGCTGCTTCGCATCAGCAAGGCGATGATTTCGCCATCGGTCATCGTGCCATCGACGTATCGAGCCAGCCAGTTGCGGACGGCAGTGTCATCCAATTCGAAGCCCGCCTTCTTTGCTTCGCTGTAAAAGCGGAGCGTGTTAATGGTGGCTTCTTCGCTTGGATTGGTATCGATCCCGAGTGATCGGATCTGTTGATTTTGTTCGTCGTACTGGAAACCGGGTGTTTGCGGCATGCCGCCCTTGTCCATCGTCTGGGTTGCCAGTTCGCTTAGGAAGCGGACAACCGAGGCGTGGTTTTGGGTGGTGCGTGCAACATGGCCACGGGTCAATTCAACGCCGTCAAACGTTGCGGCCACGGGGTCGGCATTGATCCCGCCTCCTCGTCGCAAATAGGTGTCCAGCGCGGGCAGGACAACGAAGGAAAAAAGTGCCAGCAACGTCAACAAAACCATCAGTGGTTTGAGGTTGCGTCGAAAAATCTCGAACGGACTCGAACTCATCAGAGAAGCCTAAAAACATCCGTGATGCGGCAGCGATCTCAAGGGAGGCTGCTACGGAAAGGGTTGAAAGGGATAGCAAGAAGGGGTCATTACCAAGCCGCAAAGGGTATCGCCGGAGCGATTTTGCGGTCAAGGCGACTTCGGGAAAGCTTGGCGAAGTAGCGAATGTTGGTAAGGCTTTTCAGCCATGACAGGGGCGCGTTGTGTTTGGGGGCAGTCGGTCTTTTTCGGCACGCCCGCGTTTGCGAGCGGTGCTGATTGACGAGCGGTGCTGGATCGATGGGCGGCGGCGGCCGGGTCAGCGGCAACGAGGTCAAGCCCGCGATGGGCTGGGGCTGCTTGTCTGACTGGGCGACCGGTTCGAGCGAGATGCTCAAACCAGGTCGGTAAACCGAGGAGGTCGGGTGCCTACAGAATTTCCAACAACTCAACTTCAAAGACGAGCACTTCGTTGGGGCCGATCTTAGGTGGAGCACCATCGGCGCCGTATGCCATCGCCGGTGGGATGTAGAGCATCCACTTTGATCCGACCTTCATCTTTTGTAGGGCCAACTGCCAGCCTTGGATCACGCGATTGACGGGGAATTGGGCAGGTTCGCCGCGTTGAACGCTGCTGTCGAAGACTTCGCCGTTGGTCAGCTTGCCGGTGTAGTGAACCGAAACGGTGTCTTCGGCACCGGGTGAACTGCCGTCACCTTCGGTGATGACTTTGTATTGGATGCCCTTGTCGAGCGTTTTGACGCCTTCCGCGGTCGCGTTTTGCGTCATCCAGACGTCGCTCTTTTCTTGATTCATGATGGCCTGCTTTTCAACTTCAGCGTTGGCCGCGGCTTGGCGTTTTTGAAGCATGGCTTGGATCTTGCCTTGGACTTCGGTGAGTTCGTCTTGGGTCAGTCCAGGAACCTTGCCAGCGAGTGCGTCGGCGAGTCCTTTTTGCATGCCTTCGGCAGTGAAGTCACCGGCCTCGAAGCCTTGTTGGGCGAAAGATTGTCCAACCGAAAATCCTAGGAAGTAGCCGACGGAGTCGTCGGTGCCGGCTTCATTTTCTTGAGCAGACGCGGATTGAGTCAGCGAGCTATGGGACATGGTAAGACTTGCTAAAAAGGCCAGTGTGAGTGCGGTACGTCGAGTGAAAGACATGCGAAGGTTGTCCTAGGTGGGAATCAAACACCAAGGCGCAAGACTACAAACGCTCGCGAGTACCCTGTGGTGGTTGAGTTGGTGAGCCAGGATAGCACTTTACTGCTGTTTTGCACTCCCCTGTCGTGGGTGGCAACGGCTGCGAGAGCGGGAAAAGCTGAGTTGAGAGGTGCTACAGGCTTGTCGTAGGGATCGCGGGGGACTCTGCCGGGTCGCAGAAGCAAGAATCGCGGGAAGATAGCTGTTTTGTAACCGGCTGCGGTCCCGATACTTTGCGGGGATTGGCCCTTCGAAAGCCTGATCGCCGAGCGTGGCCTGATCGCCGAGTCGGGGCTAAGCCGCTTGAGTGGCCAGCATCGCGATTAGGATCGCAATCACGATGACGGCAAAGATGATGGCGAGCCGCCACATCGGGATGGGCTCGCGAGGGATGCCGCCGAGTCGAGCTTGAATTTGTTTTTCAAGCATCAAGCGTCCCTTTTCTGTTGCCTGGCTGGCACCCACGTCACGCAGAGCACGCGGACCGGTGGGATGGGCTGGGTCTTGTTCGGCGTCTTCGAGTCCGAGCGTTTGGGCAAGGTTGTAGTTCTCGCCGATCTCTAGCATCACGCCTTGGATTGCCCGAGCATTGAACGGTCGATCTTCAGGCGACTTCGCCAAGCACTGGTCGATGATCGCGTCGAGTTCTTTGGGGACATCGCCCACCAACGTGCTGATCAGCGGTGGCTTCGAACGCAGGTGTTGTTCGAACAACTGGGCAAAGTTCTCGCCCAGGAACACCTTGCGACCGCTCAGCATTTCAAACAGGCAGCATCCCAGAGCATACAAATCCGCTTTGCCGGAGATGGACGCGTCGCCCGTGATTTGTTCCGGTGCCATGTAGGCGTGCGTGCCGACGGTCAGGCCTTGGTTGGTTAGGTCCGACGAGTGCAGGTCACGTGCGATGCCAAAGTCGCCGAGTTTGACTTGGGCGTCCCGAGTCAGGAACAGGTTGCCCGGTTTCAAATCGCGGTGGATGACGCTGTGGTTGTGAGCGCACTGTAAAGCGGAGCTGACCTGGCGAGCCACGTCCACGACCATCGGCCATGAAAACGCACCGGTGGATTCGATCAGGTCCTTGATGGTTCCGCCGTCGACCCGTTCCATCACATAGAACAATTGGTCTTCGTGACTTCCGCCGCCGAAGTAGCCGATGATGTTTGGGTGCTGCAGGCGTTCCAGAATGAGCATCTCGCGGCGAAATCTCGCCTGGATCAACTCGTCCGAGCTAACGGACGGGTGCAGCTTTTTGATCGCGATATCTTCGCCGGCTAGAGCCCACGCCGCCGGAGATACCTCTCGGTCGACACGGACTTTGCCGTTATAGATCGTGCCAACGGTCCCCACACCAAGAACTGCGCCCAGTTCAAAATCGGCAAGGTCCAAGTGAGGCATTGGCTACCATTCTACGAGAGTCAAACGCCAGCGATTTCTTCGATACGCACGCGTGTGTTGCTTTGACGGTGCCCAGTTCGTTTCTTGCTGTGCTTACGGCGACGGAACTTCTGGACGTAAATCTTTTTGTCCATCTTAGTTCCCAGAACCGAAGCGTTCACCGAAACGCCGTTTAAAGTGGGCGTGCCGAGCTTGAGCCCGTCGTCGCCACCAACTGCCAAAACGGTACCGAACTGAAGGCTTTCACCTTCAGCAATTTCACGGAAATCAACATCGATTTCCATACCTGGCTCAACGCGGTACTGGCGTCCACCGTCAACAAAGATGGCATACATGGTCAAAAAGAGTGTTCGAGGGATTGAATTGGAAACGGGGAGCCCGACGAGTCGGTCCCAAAGAGTAGCGATCGACTGCTGGAATTGCTAGCCCTACGGTTAACCGTCTGAATCGGAAAAAACGGAATCGAGCTGTCAAAACAACCCCCGCATCTTCGCCATTCTTACATGCATTGCGCCAAAGCGGTGCAAACACTTACTCGGGCATGCAATTGAACTGAACAAATATACCGGCAAGGTAGAGGGGGTGTGGCCGCCAAGGTCATTCGCGTTGCCGGGTACTCCAATGGTTTCAAACTAGCTGGTTCCCGATGAATTCCTCTGCAAAATCGACTGTTTGCCCCACAAATTCTGTGCTTGGGGTGTCCTTGGATGCTCCTTCCAAACCGGGCTCACATCAAAATCGTCGATTGCGGGTAACTAACCGCTCGTCATGGCCGGAAGTTCCGTCTGGCCGGATGATGACGCCGCTGGAAATTCACTACTTAAAAGAATATGCACTGAGAGAATTCAGTCTGAAGGAGTCTGGCACCGGAGAGTCAGACTCTAGGATCGGTGAATCAGGGGTGAGTCCACGTGTCGGAGGTGGGCTCATCCCTGATGCCGACTTAGTTTCGGAGTCGGCAGCCCCGCTAGACTCGCATTCAGTCTCGCCGGTTGCACCCTCGTCGTCGTCCTTGTCTCCGGCCGAATGTTTGCCTGTGAAAAAACGCCAGCCGAATCGGATATCGGTCTCCTTGGTACATCCCTGCACGGTGTATCGGTTGGGGCTGCATTACCTGTGGTCGACTTCGACGGTGATTCAGGTTCGGGAAGTCGTGGCCAGTGGGGCGGAGTTGGGGGCAATTGGTTCAGTGTCTGGGGCCCGAGTGGGCTTGTTCGGGATGGCTTCAAGCGTTCCGGTGCCGACGATGTTTAGGGAGTTATCGTTGTTGGTCGCCCGACACCCTTTCACGAAGTGGGTGCTATTGGCGAGTCAGTTGCCCGAGTCCTGTCGATCAGCGGCGGCTTCGGTGGGCGCGAAAGGTTATGTCGACGAAGCACTCAATGCGGAACAGTTCGAAGCGATGATCCAAGAAGTGGACGCCGGCCACGCATTTGGCCTGCCTCTTAGCCCTTAGCCCTTAGCCCTTAGCCCTTAGCCCTTAGCCCTTAGCCCTTAGTCCTGTGGTCCTGTGGTCCTGTGGCCCTGTGGCCCTGCCCCTCCGCCCGGAAAGTAACCGGCTGCCGGGTGCCTGAACTGACCGGTTTGTGATATTAAAACGGGGCGTCGTTTGACGACATCGTCCTCCCCCATTAGTTCGCATTTTCGCGAGTACCTGCCATGACTGCTTCGGCTGACCGAACGCCTTTAATTGAATTGATGGAGCGTGAAGCTCTTCAACGCGGAACCTTCACTCTCGCCAGTGGAAAGACAGCGAACTACTACCTGGATTGCCGCCGCGTGACGCTACACCCCAAGGGTGCCGGCTTGGTTGGGCGAGCGATGCTGGACTTCATTTCCACCAATGCAGCTAATGCAGGAATCCCTGACGCCGTCGGTGGGATGGCAATTGGTGCCGATCCGATCACGGCGTCGATCGTCACGCTGGCTGGCATGGAAGACATTGAATTGTCAGGGTTCATGGTCCGCAAAGAACCCAAGGGCCACGGCATGGGACAACAGGTCGAAGGCCCTGTTACCGCTGGACAAAATGTTGTGATCGTCGAAGACGTGATCACCAGCGGTGGCAGTGCAATCAAGGCTGTCGAGGCTGCTCAGGCATTCGGGCTGAACGTGCTTTATGTGCTGGCCATCATCGACCGTTTGGCCGGGGGCGAGGCTGCGTTTGCCGAAAAGGGACTGAAGCTTCACACCCTGACCACGATTCGCGATTTTGGTATCGAGCCTGAGTCGGGCGAGTAAGATCGCTTCGACTTTGAATCTCAATCCATACACCTTTACAAAACCCTGCAGGCATATCCATGCAAGTGAATGAATATTTCGACGGTAAAGTCAAATCAATTGGATTCGAAAACTCCGAAGGTCGCGTTACATCCGGCGTGATGGCGGTCGGCGAATACGAATTCGGTACCAGTGAGCACGAATTGATGAAGGTCGTCAGCGGCGCGATTGCCGCCAAGTTGCCTGGTAGTGATTCGTTTGAAACTTTCGCGACTGGCCAACAGTTTGAAGTCGAAGCAAACGTCAAGTTTCAGGTTCAAATCAAAGAGCCGACCGCGTACTTGTGCTTCTATAGCTAAGCCGGCTTAGCCCTAACGTTGCCGGCCGATGCGTCGCGCCGGCAACCGTTTCTCTTTAGCGATCAACGTTGTCACTGCACTCGTATTGAGTGCGGGTTTTTCAGTGTAAGAGCCGGCATTTTAGAGAATGCTGGCCGGTGCAACGGCGTGTTCTTTAATCAGGCGACTGATCAGGTCTTGCACCTCAACGCCATCCGCTTCGGCAGCGAACGTTGGCACGATGCGGTGGCGCAGCACTGGCAAGGCGAGTGCCAGCACGTCATCGATCGACACGTGAGTGCGGCCGTACAGCAGTGCTCGGGCTTTCGCCGCCAGGACCAGTTGTTGGCTGGCTCGCGGGCCAGGTCCCCACTGGATCCATTCACGCACCCAGTCTTTGGCTTCGGGTTGGTTGGGGCGAGCGTCTCGCACCAAGTCGATCACCCATTCTTTGACGTGTGGTGGCAGAGGAACGCGGCGGACGAGCGATTGGAACTGCACGATTTGCTCGCCAGTCACCACGTGCTGCACGTCGAGCGGTTGGCCTGAGGTTGTCCGGTCGATGATTTCGGACTCTTCATCCCGGCTGGGGTAAGAGACAACGACATGAAACAGGAACCGGTCTCGTTGGGCTTCGGGCAGCGGGTAGGTGCCTTCTTGTTCAATGGGGTTTTGGGTTGCGAGTACAAAGAACGGTTCGGCGAGCGGGAAGGTTTGGCCGCCGGCGGTGACCTCGTGTTCCTGCATCGCTTCTAGCAGTGCCGCTTGTGTCTTGGGCGGCGTACGGTTGATCTCATCGGCCAACAGCATCTGCGTGAAGATTGGTCCTTTGCGGAAGACCATTTCCCGGCGACCGGTTTCGTGGTCCTCTTGGATGATGTCGGTGCCCGTAATGTCGCCCGGCATCAAGTCCGGCGTGAATTGGATGCGGCGAAAGTCCAGGCTCATTGACGATGCCAGTGTTCGCACCATCAATGTCTTCGCTAAACCAGGAACCCCTTCCAAAAGACAATGACCGCGAGCGAGGATCGCGATTAGTAGCTGCTCCACGACTTCGTCTTGGCCGACGACGACGCGGCTAACTTGTTGCTTGACTTGATTGATGCTTTGGATCAAAGCGGCGGCGGCTTCCACATCGCTGGCAAGAGCGGCTTCGTCGTTTGGATTATTGCCAGGATTGAGTGCAGCGTTGTTGCTGGATTCGTTGGGAAGTGGGGGAGGCGTTACCATGCAAACAACTCATCTAGCGGAGGGGCCAAGTCAGGCGAACGCAGGTGGGGAAGCAGGCGATCGCGCGGAAGGGGCTTGTCACTATATCAGCGAACCCATACCTGCAGCAAAGCCTACGAGGGAACTGCCTCGCCAAAACGGAAACTAGCTTGTTTCCACGGATCAGCTGTTGCCGCCATCGGGGTTCAAAAAATCAGGGTCGGATAGGTTTAGATCGATCCCCGACTCGCCATCTTGTAACCGGTCGCTGGCGTCGTCGTCTAAGTGATCGAGTTGGCTATCGGCGGCGGTGAGGGTGCCGTCTTGCAACTTTTGACGTAGTTTGGCTTTCGTTGCCCGAATTCTCTCGTTGCGTTCTTCCACCTTGGCTTCACGCCGTTTTAGTTTGACGTAGCGTTTCTTGAACGCGACCTCGGCCTTTTCGAGGTTCGCAATTCGTTGTAGCTCTTCTTCGCTCGGTTGCGACGAACTGGAACCCGAGACGCCGGTGCTGCCTGAGACTCCGGTGCTGCCCGAGACTCCGCTTGCAGCGGTGCGGTGCGGAAGTTGGCCAGTGGCCTGCGTTGCGGACTGTAGATCCGGTTTCAGCCCACGCCATTTTCGAAAAATCCAAGGGCTCAAGAAAATGCCGTTGGCGGCGATCATCATCAGTCCAAAGGTTGCCATGCCAAGAAACAAGGCGATCCCGCCGTGCACCGCGACGGCCATCGCGATCGTGAGCGGACGTGTTAGCTTGGGCCAAATCAATGCACAGTAAAAGATTTCCCAGAACAGGGTGATGTGGGTCAGCCCGGTGAAGAAGGTCGGGTATTCCGATAGGAACGTGACGTCGATGGACTGGTATTCGTAGTTGCCGATGGCATACCAGAACGCGGTACCATCCCACCACAATTGGCCGCGGCCTTTAGCGAGTCCGCCGAACAAATAGATCACGCAAAGGTGCAGCTGCAACATGCGTGTCGCCACGTTGGCGGCGGTGCTTGGCACGTCGGCCGGGAACAGCCAACTGGATGACTCACCGGTTGATTTGTCAGTTGCTTTGCTGCTTTTTTCGTTGTTGTTTAACTTGCGAGCTTCATCGCGGCGTTGTCGCAACCAAGCGTCGACTGAAAAGACGGCACCGCAAGGCGTGAACGCCAAGTACATCGCACAGTACGTGACAATTTGGTCCAGCCCGAACAGGCTACCTAGCAAACGATGCAAGATCATCAGTTGCAGGAACCACGCCAGCGGCCCACTGATCCGGGTTAGAAACCCGACCATGAAAGCGGCCGACGCAACGATCGCAAGAATGTGGTGCAGCCAAATGAACATCGGGCTGTCGATGTACCACAAGTACGACCATGCGGCAGTGGATTCGCCAAAGGTTCCATTGTGAAGGGCGCGAGCGGTTTCGTTGTTGATCCAGGCTTCGGTTCCGAGGAACGAACTTAGGTCAATCGCGAGAACCAAGTGCGAGTACAGCAGCATCGCTCCGGTCAAGATTCGCAGCACGGCGAGCGTGTCGACGTGGCGGGGTGTGAACCAAAACCAGTCCCAAGCATCGACGAGTGCATCGACACCCTGACCGAGTTGTTCTTTGATGGCAGCGATCATGAGGTCACCTCGCTGGTCGCTGTGACGCCCGACTCTTCGTTGACGTCTGGTTTTTCGGTAACGTCTGATTTTTCAGTGTCTGTCTCTGCCTCGTCGATTTCTTCCGTTACTTCTTCTTGTGTGGCGTCGTTGGGTTGGCGATCCTGGTTCACCTTTTCGCCATCCGGCACGGGAACCGGTTCGCTAGCCTCGGGATCAGGTTGCGCCAATCCGGGTTGCGGCAATGCTTGAGGCCGCGCGCCGAGGAGTGTGTCCAAAGTGATCGGAATGTCGTTGAGTGGGATGTAGGTGGATGGATCGTTCAGCGCATTGCCAGCGGTGGAGAAGCCAACGAAGTCTGGGATGACATGTTCGACCCGCTCGATGCGAACTGGCTGTCCGCCCTCTTCGGCTGCGACATGCTGGATCATCGAATTGAGAATCTGTTCGTATCGCTGTCGGCCTAAACGCCATGCTTGCAGTTCGCTGGCTGACAAATCGGGGCCCACCAAGGTCGCGGCTTCGGGTGGCAAGGCCGGTTGGTAGGCATCATGCAAGAACTCGGCCAGCATAAAGTGCCGGTGATACAAAAGTCGTGGCCACTGGTCGTCCAGGTTCGGTACCCGCCGCGTAGGCGTGTTGGTTGCAATAGGTGGTTGCGTTGGAGTTTCGCCGGAATCCGTTGACGCTTCGCTGGAATCGATTGACGCGTCGCGGGGGCTATCCCCAACGGTGACGTCAAAGAGGTGGCTCGGGCCAGGATCGGGAGCGAAAAATGCGTAGCCTCGATCCAGGTACAGCATTTGAGAATAGACGGCCAGGGAATTCATGATCGAAGCGACCGAAGGCGAGAGCCCGCGGACACCGCGGCACTGAAATGCTAAGGGCGGAGCGATCACGGCGGCCATATGAGCGGCGATCAGCAGGCTGGCAATCAGCCGTCCGCGTCGGTTCGGCGCGGCGGGTTCAACGGTGGGGGCGTTGGTGGCGGACACGTTGGACCAGAATGTGGGGATGGAGAACGAATAAGCGATGCGGCGATAACGCAATCTGCGGTCGGCGAAACGTGGCTGAGGAATTGGGGCGACCGGGAATGCCGGAGCAATTGCCCTCAAGAATCAACCCATTGTTGTGATCGAGAGCGTTTTCCTCGTTCGTTTCACGAATCGCCCGATGGGCCGGCTTGTGGCCGTGCCGGGCGAAACGTCACCGGAATAATCATCGCATGCAACAAAATAGTCGGTCCCTCAAATATGTATAGTATCGCTCGAGCGGCCCGCGAATGGCCGCGGAAGCTAGACCGTCCCTTTCCGACCGACTGCCAGACCTGCATTCATGCCAAATCAACTGACAATACACGCTCAGGCCATTTTTGGTGCCGCCGTGGACTCGGTCCGAGGCGAAGCTTTGATGCGAGAAAATGTGAGTTTTGATGCTGATGCCATTCGAATCGGCGACCAAATGGTCCAGCGATCGGATGTGGATCGGATTGTTTTGGTCGGAGCCGGGAAGGCGTCCGGGGCGATGGCGATCGGCATGATCGAGCGATATCAAGCCGATCGAACGGAGTGGATGTCCTCAGGCGGTCTCCCCAATCGCTCAGACGCGAATCCCGATCTGGAGTGGATTGGTCATGTGAACGTGCCTGCGGGATGCGATTCTGTTCCTGAAAATCTGGATTGGCCTGACGGTGTGAAGCTGCACGCAGCCCGGCCGATGGGCGTCAACGAGCCGACGCCAGCGGCGATCCAGGGGACCGATCGGATTCTTGAATTGGTCCGCAACGCGGGGCCGCGTGACTTGGTCGTCGTGCTGATTTCTGGCGGAGGTAGCGCTTTACTTGTTCGACCCGCTGGGAACCTGTCGCTGGACAACCTGTTGACCGTAATTCGGCATCTCAGCTCCGGTGGTGCGGACATTACGGAACTGAACACCGTTCGCAAGCACCTCAGTGCGGTCAAGGGTGGCCGGCTGGCACTGGCGTGCCAGGCGGCACCGATGATCTCTCTAATTTTGTCGGATGTGTTGGGCGATCCGCTGGACTTGATCGCGTCCGGCCCCACTGTGCCGGACACGTCAACCGTGACCGACGCACTGAACTTGCTGAAGAAATTTGATCCCGATCAAACGTTGCCTGCGTCGGTTTACGAACACCTGCATGGTGAAAGCGAAAGCTCCGGTTGCCAAGACACGCTGACTGAAAAGGCCGTGACGTTGGTTTTGGGCAATAACGCGGTCGCTGTGGATGCCGGCGGGATCCGAGCCGAATCGCTCGGTTACAACCACATCATGCAGTGTGCGCGATCGAGTGAAGGGACGGCGGAATCTGTTGGGCAGCATCTAGCCGATATGGCTGTGGCGATGCTACGCAGCGATCCGCAACAGCACCGCCACGATGCTTTAATTACAGGAGGAGAACCGGTGGTGCATCTCGCCGAAGCCGGGACTCGTGGGCGTGGCGGCCGGAACCAGCAACTGGTGCTTGCCGCTTACGCACATTTGCTGACGATGGACTTGACCGATCAAGAATGGGATCAGCTGGCGATCTTGTCCGGCGGGACGGACGGGGAAGACGGCCCTACCGATGCGGCTGGGGCGTGGGTTGATGGGCAAGTTCACGCGGCGGCGAAAGAGTTGCGGCTGGATCCCCAGGACTATCTCGATCGCAACGATGCATACTCCTTTTTCGAGCAAACAGGGGGGCTGCTGATGACCGGGCCCACCGGCACTAATGTTTGCGACGTGCGAGTGGCATTGGTCAGTTGAAGCGGCGTATTAAGACTTCGCTGGGAAGTATTCAGTTGCCAAAATTTCCTGCTAAACTAGCCACCCCGCATTAGCCCTTCCCTCCTGGAACAACCATGAACGCCACGCCACGAATCCTTCGTACGCTTTTCCTGTTGTCTGTATCTCTGCTTTGCACGGTTCCCGCCAATGCGGATAAGCCAGTCGCCTCACTTCAGGGTGGCGAAGTGAAGGTCTTGTTCGACGGGAAATCTCTGGACGGATGGCGTGGTCGCGAGGACCTTTGGTCGGTTGAAGATGGCATGATCGTGGGCCGGACTAGCAAGGACGATCCGATCAAGCAAAACACATTTTTGATCTTAGATGAGCCAACCGAAGGCGATTTCGAGTTGACGCTGCAGTTCAAAATCGAAAGTGGTAATTCCGGAATTCAGTACCGCAGTGAAGTGGTCGACGAAGAGAAGTTCATCGTCAAAGGCTATCAAGCGGACATCGACACCACCAACAAATTCGCAGGCATCCTGTACGAAGAACGAGGACGCGGAATCCTTTGCAAGCGGGGCCAGCACGTCACGATCAAGGAAGATGGCACCAAGGAAGTTGAGACGTTCGCGCCGCATGAAGAGATGGCCGCAACCATTCATTCGGGCGAATGGAATGACTACCGCATCGTTGCTCGCGGTGGCCAACTTGAGCAGTTCATCAACGAAACCATGATGGTCAAGATCAACGACATGGAAACCGGCAAGGCTCGCGACGCTGGCGTGATTGCATTGCAACTTCACCAGGGCCCACCGATGGTCGTTCGCTACAAGAACCTCACGCTACGCACCTACCGTTAGCATTGATGGTCGCTCTGTGCGTTGATGGTGGCTTTGGCAACTGTGCGTACAGCAGCGAGCGCGGTTGCCGAAAACTTACTTCACGATTCGCCAGCATCGGTGGATGCGGCGATTGCGGTAATCTTCCGGGACGGTCTGGCTTGAGATCTCGCGGACTTCCGCGGCCGCTAATGCATCGGCGTCCATCTTGAAGCGGCGGAAGTTGGTCGAGAAAAAGATCACGCCGCCTGGCTTCACCAATTTCATCACATCCAACAACAGCGGAATGGCATCGGTTTGCACGTTCCAGTCTTGGTCGGTCCGCTTGGAATTGGAAAACGTTGGCGGATCGCAAACCACGAGGTCATAGATCTCGCCCGGTTTGTGCCGGCGGATGAACTCGCTGATATCCATCGTGACGAATTGATGCTGCGGACCATCGAGCTTGTTGGCTTGCAGGTTTTCTTGAGCCCACTGGGAATAGTTCGCCGACAGGTCGACGCTTGTCGTCGAAGCGGCACCACCGCTGGCGGCGTAGGTCGTGAACGAACCGGTGTAGGAAAACAGGTTCAGGAAATTTTTTCCGGCGGCTTGATCACGCACCATCGAACGCGTGACGCGGTGATCTAAAAACAAACCGGTATCGACATAGTCGGCCAGGTTGACCAAGAAGGTCAAACCGCCCTCTTGGACTGGGATCCGCTGTTCGGTTTCGTCGACCTTTTGGTGCTGGGTTTTTCCGCGTTGGCGAATCCGTTTCTTCAGGTAAACGTTTTGCTTGGGCACATTGAGAGCCTCGCCGGCGGTGCGGGCCATCAGGTCGAGCCAGTTGGCATGTTGGGCGGGATCGCGATCGTGCGGTCGCTCAAACTCGCTCAGGTGCAGATGGTTTTCATACTGATCAACCACCAGCGGGATTTCCGGTACGTCTCGCTCGTACAACCGGAAACAGGTGATGCCGCGTTTGGTGGGCCAGCGGCGGAGGTGTTTGGCTCGCTTTTTAAGTCGGGTTGCAAACAGTTCCGCTTGATGTTGAGCCTTGTCGGTCAACGCTCCGAATGCGGCCTCGCCAACGGCGTGTATGTACTGTGCCGGTTGCGGCGCAGCCTTCGGTTGCGGGACCGGGGCGCTGGCTATTTCTGTACTGGCTGTGTCAGCGTTGGGCGTGTCTGTGCTGGATTCGCTGCTGCTGTTGCTCCCGCCGGTTTCGGTTGGGGTGGCATCGGTCGCGTTAGCACTTGTTTCACTGGAGTTCGTGATATTTGCCGCCGCCTTCGCCCAAGGGGAATTGGGAGCGGGCGGTTCGGTTGTGACCGCTCTGCTTGCGATAGCTTCGCTAGAAGGTCTTTCGCTGGACGATTTCTCGCGGGGAGTTGCCTCGCTGGAAACTGGCTCGATTTGAGCTTCTTCAGCAGTCTGGACCGGCGGTACAGATGCAGATGGTGTCACTTCGATCGGTTCAGCGGCCGGCGGCGTCACCGTGATTGGCGGTGTCGAGAATGGTTCAGACGCGGCTAAGTCCGGCGTGTTTGCTTCCGAGGTTGCTGCTTCTGGATCTTTTACGACCGGGGCCGATGCGACCGGTTTGGGGCCTTGGAATTGGAAGTAGGTGCATTCGATACGCCCGTTGTATAGTTTCCGCCGACGGTCTGCTTTGCGGCCGAATGAGTTTTCGAAGCCGCCAAATGCCGTTAGGAAATAGAACGACCAAGTCGGCAGGTGACGCAAAACTTGCGGGAGCGACGCATACAGTTCTTCAATTTCCCAGTCTCGTCCCAACCGCATCCCGTAAGGTGGGTTGGTGATCAAGCAACCGAAGCGACGTTTGCTTTGTAAGTCCCGAACGTCGCCTGGTTCGAAATGAACGTCGGCGGCGACGCCGGCGCGTTCGGCGTTGTCTCGGGCGGCACGCAAGATACGCGGATCAATATCGGTCCCCAGCAATCGTTGCGGCAGCGGTTCCAGCACGCCTTGCAGTGCTTCGCTGCGTAGACTGAAAAGAATCTCGGGCGAAACGTCCGGCCAGGCTTCGAATGCAAAGTTTCGGTTTTGGCCCGGGGCGATATTGCGGCCCATCATCGCGGCTTCGATTGGGATCGTGCCACTGCCACAAAACGGATCCAAGAGCGGGCGATCGCGACGCCAATACGAAAGACTAACCATCGCCGCGGCCAGTGTTTCCTTTAGCGGCGCCGATGAAATATCCGTGCGGTAGCCGCGGCGGTGCAGGCTGCGACCGGTTGTGTCCAGTGTAAGCGTGGCGACATCTTTTAAAATTGCGATGTCGACTTTGACTTGCGATCCCGTTTCGGGAAGCTCGGTTGTCGCGTGATCGCGTTGCAGGGCATCAACAACGGCTCGCTTGACCGCCCGCTGGCACGCCGGAACGCTGGTCAAAGTCGATTTGACGCTGCGACCGGTGACGGGAAATTCGCCATCGACTGGGATCCATTGTCCCCACGAAATGGCTTTGGTCGTTTCGAACAATGCGTCGAAATCGGCGGCGGGGAATTCAGCGATACGGACCAGGACTCGGTCGGCACAACGCAGCCACAAGTTCGCCTTGGCGATGGTTGTAAAGTCGCCTTGGAAATGCACTCGGCCGGATTCGCCGATCGTGGCTTCGATCCCCAGGGCCGCGAGTTCGCGTTTGACGATCGCTTCGAGTCCGAAGGCGCAAGCCGCGATGAGGTCGTACGGCGGATTGGCAGGCATCGAGGGTCTCAATTGAAAACAAGAACAACTGGCCAAGCAGGGGGGTAGCTTGAACAGGTGAAGGAAGTGGCTTTCGACCGTTGGAGGCCAGCCTTTTGGCTAACACAAAGTAGGTCGTCGCAGGAATCAGGCTGCCGCTCGGGCACCCAGCGGACGCTTCAGACCGCTTGGCAACCCAAGTGAATCAGGGAAGCCAAGGGTAGCAAAGCGAGGGAATCGACGCAAAGACACTGCTGAGAGCCCCCGGTGGTCGCCATCCCAGTGATCGTCGCAGTTAATATAGTCAGGCGGCTGGAATCCGATACGTGGAGTCTCGCACTTAGGTATAAATGTCACCTGCGTACTGACCGGGTGTCGTCTTAGGCACCCGAACGGAACTGAATCGACATCGCTGGACCCAATCGGTCGAGCAGTCGGAAAGATCAGCCGCCAGTGCACCTGCCCGTTTGCATTTTCAATTTTGCATTCCCAATCTCCCCTCCCCACTTTTGAATGGTATCCATGCGTTCGAAACACTTTCGCATTTTCGCCCCACTGGTTTCCACCTTCGCCGCGGTTCCGCTGGCAGGCATTCTCGGATTTGCCCCGGTTGCTTTCGCTGACGAGGCGGCGACTTCCGAAGCTCAGTATCCCGTTGTTTTCGAAGAAGATTTCGAGAACGGCACCGAGCGGTGGGAAATCGTCGACCCAAAATCATGGGCGATCCAAGAACACGGTCTCGGTAAAAGCCTCGCAATCACCCAGCGGGAAAGTGAGTACTCACCGAAGGTACGCAGTCCACTGCACATCGCATTGATTAAAGATGTCGAGCTAGAAAGCTTCGTGCTGACGTTCAAGGTTAAGAGCACGAAAAACACAGGCAACCATCGGGATTGTTGTGTGTTTTTCAATTACCAAGATCCAAGCCATTTCTATTACATTCACACGGGGGCGAAGCCTGACCCGCACAGCGGCCAAATCTTTATCGTCAACGACGAGCCACGTTTAGCGTTGACCAAGAACGAGAAAAAGGTGCCTTGGTCAGACGATTGGCATGACGTCAAAGTGGTGCGTGACTTCGACCACGGTTCGATCGATCTGTATTTCGATGACATGACAACACCCTTCCTTTCCACGCACGATAAGACGTTTGGAAAGGGGCGGATCGGTATTGGGTCGTTCGATGATATGGACGCGTTCGACCAAATTGAGTTGCGCCGCGGTGCACCGTCACACTGATCGTCTTCGCGCATTGATCGTGTTGGTGCACTGATTGCCTTGACGCACCGATCGCATTCGTTCGCATCGCTTACGAAATAGGGCCGGTCTCCGAGAGACCGGCCCTATTTCACGTCTAATTTCCAAGCGGCACGTTTCCATGGTGAGACGTGCCGTTTTTTTGTGTCCGTGGCTAGCGACGTGGTTAGCGAGCTTCCACGGGAACCACGTCTCGTTCAGTGCAACCGGTGTAAAGCTGACGAGGACGGTTGATTCGGAACGCTGGGTTTGCGTGCATTTCACGCCAGTGAGCGATCCATCCAGGCAAGCGTCCGATCGCGAACAGCACTGTGAACATTTGGACGGGGATGCCCAACGCTCGGTAGATCACGCCGGAATAGAAGTCGACGTTGGGGTAAAGTTGACGTTCGATGAAGTACTCGTCTTTCAGAGCGACTTCTTCCAGCTTTTGGGCGACTTCGAACAATGGGTCGTCCAGGTTCAGCTTGGCGAGCAACTTGTCGCAGCACGCTCGGATGATGGTCGCTCGCGGGTCAAAGTTCTTGTAAACCCGGTGACCGAAGCCCATAAGACGGAAATTGTTTTCCTTGTCTTTGGCCATGTCGACATACTTCTTGACGTTGCCGCCGTCCTGAGCAATTTGCTCAAGCATGTTCACACAGGCTTCGTTGGCTCCGCCGTGCAGAGGACCCCACAGAGCACTGATGCCAGCACTGATCGAAGCGAACAGGTTGGCGTTACTGCTGCCGACCATTCGCACGGTCGAGGTGCTGCAGTTTTGTTCGTGGTCCGCGTGCACGATGAACAGCAAGTTCAACGCTTCAGCGAAATCGGGATCAACTTCGTAGTCCGCCGCTGGGGTCGCGAACATCATGTGAAGGAAATTGTCACAGTAACCCAGGTCATTCTTGGGGTACATGAACGGTTGGCCGATCGACTTCTTGTAAGCGTAAGCTGCGATCGTGGGCAACTTGGCTAGCAAACGGTAGATCGAAATTTCAACTTGCCGGTGGTCCGTAATATCAAGCGAGTCTTGATAGAACGTCGACAACGCGCCGACCACGCTGCTGAGGATGGCCATTGGGTGAGCATCACGTGGGAAGCCGTTGTAGAACGACTTCATGTCCTCGTGGATCATCGTGTGTTCGCGGATGCCCGAGCGGAAGGTTTCAATTTCCTTCGCCGACGGCAATTCACCGTACATCAACAGGTAAGCGGTTTCGATGAAGTCGCAATTTGCGGCGAGTTGTTCGATGGGATATCCGCGGTACCGCAGGATCCCTTTTTCGCCGTCCAGGAATGTGACCGCACTTCGGGTGCTTCCCGTGTTTACAAACCCTTCGTCGAGCGTAATCAGATTCGTTTGCGAACGCAGACGACTGATATCTAAGCCGCGTTCACCTTCCGTGCCTTCGAGGAGGGGTAAGTCACACGATTCGCTACCCCACTGGACGCGGGCCGTATCGACTTGTTGCAATTCTAAATTGGCAGAGGGCTTCATGATTGATGCAAATGCAGCGGGTCAGAGAGGCGGGAAATGGAGACTTCGTTGTGGGGTCCGCCTAGTGTAGCCCTGTGGCATCCGAGGGGCAATCTGTGGCGAATCGTTGCACTGCAGAAGACCGTTCCGTTGGTCCGGTTGGCGCGGTAACCTACTTAATTCCTGCTTTTCGGTCCTGAGAAACAAATTAAATGCGAGCGCATATTCTGGTCGTCGAGGATGAACAGCATCTCGGCGTCGGTATCAAGTACAACCTCGAGGCGGAGGGCTACCGCGTCTCGCTGGTCGAAGATGGCCCCTCAGCACTGAAGCTGATCGACCATTCGCCGCAAAGCATCGATCTGATGATTCTGGATTTGATGCTGCCTGGCATGAGCGGGTACTCGGTTTGTCAACGAGTCCGCAGCGAAGGGCTGGCACTGCCGATTTTAATGCTGTCAGCTCGAACATTGCCGGAAGATCGCACGCGTGGTTTCGACGTCGGCGCGAATCAGTACATGAACAAGCCGTTCGAATTGGACGAGTTGCTCAGCCGAGTGAAAAACTTACTGCAAATTTCACAACAAACCGGCCAGCATCTGCACGGCGGCAATTCGTCGGCCAATGCGAAGACCAATCTGAGTTCTCAGTCGGTCGATTCGATTGAGTTTGGCCACGTGTCAGTCGATTTTCAAACTCACCAGGTTTTCGTCGATGGGAAGTCCGTCCGGATGACTCCCAAGGAATTGCGATTATTGCGTTATTTTGTCGAGAATCCGGAGCGAGTAATCAGTCGTTCGGAATTGCTGGTCAACGTTTGGGAAACATCGGGCAACATGCAAACGCGGGCTGTCGATCAGTTTATCGCTAGGTTGCGTAAGACGATCGAACCGGCACCCGCCGAACCCGTGCACCTGCTGACGTTGCGTGACGCTGGGTATCGTTTTGTGTTGAATCCAGATTCGCCCTGAAGATGCATTCCATCGGAAATCGGATCCGGTTGGAAACATGGGGCATGCTGACGCCGTATGATGACGCTTCGCTAAAGTTTTTCGGGTTCCGTCGTTAAGTCGGAGCCCGTTCGTTTTTTGGGAACCGATCGGATCCTTTCGCAACACGCACGCCTCAGCCGATACGAGAGCAGCCAAGTTCCCATGGGACGGTCCCGCCGAAAACTGATCGTTGCGTCCTCGCGTGTGATGCGTTGGCTCAATCCAATCCGCTGGGTGCGGGGCCTGCGTCGATCGTTAACGTCCGCATCGGTCACACTGATCCTGATCGGGATCATTTCGCTCAACATCGTTTGGGGATATCCCTGGTTAGGCATGTTCGCAGCATGCTTTGCATGTTTGGTGGTCGGACGAGCCGTCAACTATTTCGCGGCGCCGCGATTTGTGGCTTTTGTGCATGCGGCTCGTTCGGTGCCCGTCGATTGCGATCTGGCCGTTCCAACTCGGCTAGTCAATCAACGCCGTTGGCCAGCGATGGATTTGATTTTGGAGCAAACCCAGCATTGTCGTTATGTCGCGGCGCAAGGAGAGATACCGATCACGCCGACGTTGCGTTTCAGCCGTCGCGGCCAGCATGCACTGCCGGCGATTTTGGTGGACTCGTATTTCCCGTTCTATCTATTTCGCGAGCGGCAGTGGGTCGCCTCCAATGCATCCATTGTCGTGACGCCGAAATGGTTGTCTCGAGAACAGGATTCGGACTGGCAAGAATTGGAGCTGACCCTCAAAGGCTTGGCGTCCCAGGCCGCCCAGGGCGATCAGATTCATTACATCGGTAGCCGGGAATATCGTGAAGGCGTGCCCGTCAGACGTTGGGACTTTTCGTCATGGGCCCGTCTCGGCAAGCCGATCTTGCGCGAGTTCAGCACGCCTGCTGCAAAGTCAGTCCGAGTCGTGATTGACTATGCCCGTCCGCAATCCGCTTCCCCGGATAGCCAGCGGGTGCCTCAGAGATGGTGGCGACGTTGGCTGAATCGAAGTTGGCTGAATCATTGGAAGCCGAAACGCGAAGATGCGGTGGTCAACAATGCAGCGAATCTTGAGTCCGGCGAATCGGAGCCCGTTGACCTTGAATTTGAACACTCGCTCAGTCTCGCGGCGTCGGCGATCGAAACATTGGTCCAAAACGGTGCAGCGGTGGTCTTAGAAATCCGCTCTTCGGACGACGCAAGTGACCGACACCGAACGCTGCGCTGCGAAGCCGGTAACGATCCGGTGGACCTATTGATGGTGCTCGGTCAAGCACGGGCGGAATACATCGACGATGCGATGTTCCAAGCTCGTCAGCCATTGGTGGATGGCCTGACGCGTCAACAGCACGAAGCCACCATCGTGATCTCGCCGGGAAAACCGGTTGAGGTTGCTGTTGATCAGTGAGGCTGTTTGATGAATCGCCATGATTCAGGAATCCGGTTCTTCCGCGGTGCTTCGGCGACGCGATGAGCGGGGCCGTCGGGATGCGTGGTCGCATCAGACGCGACGAAATCGTTGTTCTGAACCGGACCGTTGATTTCCACCTGGGTTTGCTGCATCGGCAGTGGCTTGATGGAATCGGAGCTGTCTAGATCATCGCCCCAGTTGCTTTTCAGCGAATCATCCGACGGCACATTCGGGTCCGAAAGCAGATCCAGGTCCGCATTGGTTGTCGGCTCAGGAGCCGGGATCGATTCAGGCTGTGTGTTGTCGTCCGGGAAAGGAGGAAGCAATTCTTCCATCGACAATGGCACGTCACCATCGAGGTCCAGCACCGATGGGGCTTTCCGGTCACTCGGGCTGATTAATTCGTCTTGGTCAATGCTTGCGTTCGGGCCGCTGCCAGCATCTTGGCTTGGATTTATGTCGAACGTGTCGCTTCCGAACTGGCTTGTGTTCGCGTCGTTGAGCGCGTCTTCGGCTAATTCACGACGAATTTTCTCTTTCAGCTCGTTGACTTTGGCTTCGTCTATTTTCCGCCGCTGCTGCGTGCCAACGGGTGGTCCACCGATGATTTGATTGGGCTCAATACGGTCGGGCCCGATCAAGTACTTGTCGAACTTTTTACGTTGGCGTTTGGCTTCTTGGTACTCACGGAACTCTTCCAGTTCCTTTTCGCTGATCGGCGGTGCGGCGGGTTCACCGTCGGCCGTCATGGTGTCGTTTGATTGTTCAGAGTGCTGGTTAAAGTGAGTCAGTGGAGAATGGTAGTCCCCCGTTCGCGAACGCTCGTATTCCCGCATGTTGGCCTTCGGATCCAGTTGCGAATACATCGGTGCTAAACGCTCCTCTGGATCAACAAGCTGTTGCACCGGACGATTGAAATTCTGGTGAGCTTCACGGTGGCTGACCTGATCGGCATAGCGATCAAAGCGATGGTAAAAAGTTTCCGGACGCCGGGCCTGAATTGGGTCGACACCTGGCAGGGGCCGAGGCTTGCATGTTTCGCAGCCGTAAATTTTTTCTTTCACCGTGCCGGTTCGAGCGGGATAGGTTCGCGGCGGTAAGTTGGCCAACGGTCGCATTCCGCTGCTATGACAGGCATGGTATCCGTCGCCGTAACCGACGCCACAAAGCCGTCCGCCTCGCTCGATGACTTCAGGAAATCCCGCGACGGCGATTCCGTTGGTACCTAACCCGCCGGGCAAAATTCCGCCCATCCACAGTCCACTGGTCAACGCGATCGCGACGCATTTGCTTTGCATTCCGCTACGGCCGCGCAACCATTTTGAGGGTTGAAGCCAAACGCGGGTCGGCAACGATTCAGTTTCGAAAGCGGTCATGGGGGGCACTCAACAGGCTCATACGTGACACAGATCACAACGGTCTCAATCCGTACAATCGGCGATCGCGTGTCAATCGTTTTGACCGACTCGATAAGTCGTATCGGTTTACCTCGCCTCGGCAGGGTCGCGTCAGTCAGGTAAATTGTAGGGATGATCCATCAATCACTAGCACTCAACGACCCATCTGTTTCTTCCTCCGTCGATCCCGCATCGGATCGGCCCACCGCGACGGTGTTCGCCGGTTTAGCTGACCGCAACCCGAACCTGTTTCGCCGGATTGGATTGCCGCTGGGGGACCCCACCGCCTGGATTGAACTGCCTTCGGGCGAAACGATCCGCATCGTTCGCGATCTCGAAATGGGCCGCGTGATCGAGGCGGCTGACCAGCAGGCAAACGACCAAGATTCGGGTGTCACGCCGCCGTACCGGATTGCTTGTCCGGCCGATTTCACGCCACCGACTGGACTTAGTGGCGACCGCGAAACTGCTGTTGCTCAAGCTTTGACGACCTGTTTGCTTCAGCAAAAAATTGACCGGGTTCGCGGCGACCGCACGCTTCCGCTGATTTACTCGTGGCATCTCGCCAAAGCCGGAATCGCGATCGACTACGACGACGAACTTGGCGTTCGCGACCGACGCGTGAAAACGAAAACCGAAATCGAAGCACTCGCTCATGCCCAGCACGTCACCGAACAAATCATGTTCGAAGTATGCCACCGCATTGCGACGGCGTCAGTAGATGACGACGGTTATCTGGTCCAAGACGATGGCCTGATGACCAGCGAGCGGGTGGTCAACTACGCCATGCGAGGTTTCATGGAACGCGGTTTCACCATGAACCATGGCGCGATCGTCGCTTCCGCACCGTATTCCGCCGATTGCCATCACTCGGGTACCGGACCGCTGAAGTCGGGCGTTCCAATCATCGTTGACTTGTATCCTCGTGACGAACTGACTCGGTACAACGGTGACTGCACCCGGACGGTAGTGCACGGCACCCCCAGCGATGAGGTTCTTCGGATGCATGCAGCCGTTGTGGCCGCCAAAGCGGCTGCGGAAGCGGAGTTGTTCCCCGGACGAACCGCTGCATCGGTACACGAAGCTTCGGATGCGGCGCTGATCAAAGCCGGTTACAAAACCAGCCGTGGGACTTTCACCGATGAGCCATCCATTCAGCATGGAACCGGGCACGGAATCGGCTTAGAAGTTCACGAGCCGATTTTGCTGGACCATGGCGGGGAAGCCATGCTGGAAGGTGAAGTGTTCACCGTCGAGCCCGGTCTGTATGGCCGTCGCGATGGCGGTGTTCGTATTGAGGACATGCTGGTGGTCACCAAAGATGGCCCGCAAAGTCTCAATCAGTTGCCGCAGGGTTTGAACTGGGAATAGCACGGCGAGACCGCCACGCTTTCAACGATGCGATCACTAATGCGATCGCGGCTAGCCCAGCGGGCCAGGATCCTATTGTCGAATAGAGACTGGTTCGCTCGTCGATTCTGGGCGTTGCGAGAATCGTGCCCGCTTGATCGTAGGGCAGTTTTTGCACGACCCGTCCGGTGCTGTTGATCCAGGCGGTTGGGCCACCGTTCGCCGATGACAATATGGGTCGTCGACATCCAATCGCGACCATTTGCGCACAACGCAGGTGGTGATCGACGACGGCGGAGTGGTCGAACCAGGCATCGTTGGTCAGTGTCACGATGACGTTAGGGCGATTTTCCGACGATTCCGCCAGATGGTTCACCGCGATTCGCTCAACGGCGGTTTCGATGCACAAGTTGGGCAGCACCGTGAGGTTCCCGATTTGAAAAACTTGCGGGCCCGTTCCAGCATCAAGCCCCAACCCGGGCGGCACGTAGTCGCTTAGTAAAGGGATGGATTTGATTAGTGGGATGTACTCGCCAAACATCACCAAGTGATTTTTCGCGTAAGTCGCCGCCACTTGTCCTTGTGGATCAATTTGCAGCACGCCGCTGAATTGTTTTGGCGTATCGCCATAATGAACGATACCGCATCCACCGATCATTGCGGGGGCGGCTTGGCCGGGAGACTTCAACGCGTTTTGCAAGGCGATCGATCGAGCGGTGAAATCGCCCTGGTTCTGTTCGATCAAACGCCGGAACTCAGCTTCGGAGAAACCTGCTCGCGATTCACCTGGTTGGACCGGGACCACCAAATTGGGTTCCGCAATCAACCACGGTTGCCCGCCCGAGAGCATTGATTCAGGCCACACGACGGCATCGATTGGCTGGTCCGTATCGGCCACCGCTTGGATCGTTTGCCTGGCATAAGACTGATAGATCTCGATCTCTCGGTGGATGTCCTGTTGATATTCCGTTTGCTCGTCACGACCGACCAGCAAGAATGTCGTCGATGAAGGTTTCTGTTCTTCGCCGAGCCGAACCCAGCCATAGACTGAAGCGAAAACGAGAGCGATTACTGCGAGAGCAAGCGACGACTTCCATTGAGGCGTCAGCCGGTTCGCGGACGTTTCTTTCGCTCGTGCTTCACGCCAAGCGAAATAGGCTGCGGCGAGTCCAGCGTTGACGATCACGACTAAAAAGCTGACAGCGTACGATCCGCCCAAATCGGCGATTTGCACCAACAGAAGTCCGGGCATGTCGATCAGCGTGTGTCCGAGCATCAGCACGGAAATTCCGGTGGCAAAGTAGTTGCGAATCCACTCGCCGCCCACCCAGACGACTGCGGGCCACCACGCGTTAGCGATCCATTTCGAATTTCCGCTTACGCCGGGAAAGCGTTTCAAGCAGGCCACGCACCACAGCGGGTAGATCGCCAGATAGCCAGCCAAGGCCAGCAACGGCAGAATCATCAACGGATGAGCGTAGCGAAGTCCCTGCAGAGAAACGAAATAGTAGGCAAAGAATGCGAGGTAAACCGGCCGTTTCCACACACGGGCTTCGCTGCGGACAATGCCAAAGAGCGGTATCAACGCCACGAACGCGAGCGGCCAAAGGTAACGGCTCAGGCCGATTCCACCGATTTCCAAACCGCTGGGACCGGTTAGCCCTAGCATCACCACCGAAGCTCCCGCCGCCAGCCACGGCGTCCAACTTCCGGCCGAGGCCTGGTGTCGGGGCGGGGAATCTTCAGGCGTTTGCGTAGCCTGCTTCTTCGAAAGGTCGTTCTTATTGCGTTCCATGCTCTTCACTCGATTCCCGAGTCTGTTTGTCCTGTCCAATTGCCGAGTCCAGCTTCTTTGTGAAAGTCCAAGCCCGTCCCAGCGATCCGCAACTATACCGATCCAACGCCAACTCTGAACCGGTCGGCCGCGACCAACCGTTGGTAGTTTGGGCAGACTTTGCCGTTTAATCAGAATTTCCGGCACTTCTCTTCATGGTTGCAACCGGAATAACCGATTTAACCTGTGTAAGTGATCGTGCATACATTGGGTGCCACGATTGCAGGCGTTTCGGCGGTATTTGGCCGCCTTCGAATAACTAGCAATGATAGGCAACGCAGTGAAAACCACGGCGCGACCCAACTCTTCGGACGATGTTCTCAACGCTCCATCGGCGACAGCATCTGCGGTGAACCAAGCCTCCATGCTGGATGCCAGTCGCTGGGATGCGAATCGCGTCGAGCGGGAAAATGCGGATCGCAGTTCCGGCGAACGCCGTGACTCGAACGAACGCCCCGAAAACAGGGATCGCACCGACAGGGATCGCACCGATACAGCGAAGTGGGCCAGCACACCCTCGTCGTGGCAAAAAGACACCAGCTTGGAATTCCGAGTTCGCTGCGAAGGCCAACCCACCCGGCGTCTGCGACTTTCCGGTGCCCGATACACGCTTGGCAGTGGCGTCGGTTGTTCGATCCGGCTTGAAGACGAAACGCTGCGACCACTTCACGCGGTTTTAATTCGCGATCACGAGCGAGTGGTGGTGCGTGCGTACTCGGTGCCTTTGTACATCAATGATGTTCGTGTCACCGAAGGTACGTTGGAAATCAGCGACCGCTTGCGATTGGGTAGCTACGAGTTCGAGTTGCTTAGCAATTCACCGTTGCCAATTAGCGAAAAACGATCCGCCAGCGAGCGAGCAACTACCCCACCGGCAGCTAAACAGTCGGCAGCTAACCAGTTGCCCAGCACCTCGTCGAGCGATGCTGGATTGGCAACTGAATATCAGCCTACCGATCTCGATACCACGCCATCGGCTGCCGCGACGGTTCAGGCCAGTGTGAGCACTCCGGCCAGTGCGCAACCAAATGTAAACGCTGGAGAAAACGACGATTGGGAGCGATCTTTTCACGAGGATGCCAAGCAATGGCGTTCACTGAAGCAAGACGTCCAGAAACGCACCGAGTGGTGCAGCAGCCGTGAGCGTGAGTTGCACGAGCAGCGTCAATGGCTGGATCGCCAAATGGAGATCTTGCAACAACGTCACGAAGAACTTGGTGGCCAGGAAGCGGCTGCGATTGAAGTTCAAGAAGAATTCAATCGCCGTTACGAAGACCTGATCCAACGCCAGCAAGATCTTGAGCTGCAAGAGCAGGAACTCGATGCCGGTCGTCAACACTTGCGTCTTCAGCAAGAGCGACTCGACGGTCGCGACCGCATGAACCGTCGGCAGATCGAGCAATTGCTGGAAGAACAGGAACGCTTCCGCCAGCAGGAAGCCGTTCACCAGAAGATGATCTCCGATAGCGAAGAACAACTTCGCTTGTCTCACCAACGCGCCGACGCCGCCACCAACGCGGTCGAGCAAATGCGGGCGAAGTTCGCTTCGCTGAATGAGCAGCTTCTACAGTTGACGCAACAGCAAGAAGTGCTGCAACAGTTGGAAGCCGAACGTAATCGTGAACATCAATCGCAGTGCGATCATCTGGCTCTTGCCCGCGATGAAGCAATTGCCCAGCGAGATGAAATCGCTCGCCAACGCGATGAAGCTCTCGATGGCAAGGCTCACAGTGACGCACGTCGTGAACGAGCGATCATCCAGCGTGACGAGCTCGAATGCATCGAAGAGCAGTTGCGTGCCGAGATTCAACAACTGCAGGAAGAGATTGCACAAACTCGTCAAGAGGCGGTCAATCTTGATGCTGATTGTCAAACCGCTCGCGAAACGATCGCGAAGCTGGAAGAGACCATTCAAATCAACGAAGAACGTCACGAAATCGATCGTCAGTCATGGACTGCCGAGGTCGAATCGTTGCGTCGGAATGTAGACGAGCTGACACTTGATTTGGCTGGTGCTCAAAACACGCTAAGCAAGTTGCGTGAGGAGAACGATCGACTCGCACTTCAGCTAAACGGTGTTACACAAGAACGCGATGATGCCGTCAAGCAAAAAGACGCTGCACTTAGCGAGTGTGAGGTCGCCAACAAAGCTTGTGACGCGGCTCGGGTGGAAATCGAAGGTGCTCACCAAACGCTCCAAGACGCATTGTCCAATTGCGAACAAGCGCTGCGTGAACGCGACGAGATCGCAGGACTGCGAGACGATCTTAGCCGTGAGCTAAGCACCACCCAAGAACAACGTGATGACTGGCAGCGTCGTAACGAACTCGCTGAACGTCGCTACGAAGACGCCCAAAAACTGCTCGAAGAAGCTCGGGATCAGTGGCAGGTTGCAGAACATGCTCGCGACGAAGCTGAATCGTTACGAGAAGTCGCCGAACAGAAACTCGCTGACGCTTACCGCGATGTTGAGGCAATGCAGGCCGAACGCGATGAAGCGGTCGGTGAGTACGGTAACTTAAAACGCCAACGCGACGAAGCCGTTCATGATGCGGCTGAAACGCGACGTTTGTACGATCGTTCCAACCGTGATCACGACGACACGCTTGATAAGATCGAGTTGTTGGAACAGCAGACTCGTGAACTGATCGCGGACAAAAAAAAAGCAGCTAGCCGATCCAACGACCTCGCTGGCCCTGCCTTCGCGGTAGGTGCCTCGCTTGCCGGCCCCGCTTTAGGGCTGATCCGTGACGACCAGGAAGTCGATTCGACCGAACAAGACACGCCGGAAGCAGAAGCCGCCGGCGAGATCGAAGCGTCTCTCGATTCGGAGCCGTTCATCGAGCCTGAGGCTACGATTGAACCACAGCCAGAAATGGAATCCGAAGCCGCTCTCGAATCCGAAGCCAAGCTCGATGCGTTGGTTGATGATTCTGAACCGAGCATGCTGCACATCGCCGATACAGACGAGTCGGATGATGCCGAGTTGGTAACAGCCGACGAACCAGTCGTTTCGCAAGAATCCATTGTTGCGGATGAACCGGAAGTCGTCGAAAACCAAGTCGCTGCGACTGACGATGCCGTGATCACTGACTCATCGCAGTCGGCGGATGCAACATTGGAATCTTCCGTTGCTGCCGAACTCGACGCGGACGAAGACGTCTGGCCCACCTACTCGACTCCTGCGGAATCAGAAGCGGTTGTGGCTGAGGATGACGCCGCAGTTTCAGATGATGCATCTTCTTTGAAGATTGCGGACGGTTTCGATGCGGTCGAAGACAGCGAACCAGCACCGGTATGGAATACCGTCGCTAGCGATTCCGATAGCGATCTGGATCAGGCCGATGTTTCGGTGACGCCGATGGACTCGGTTGCCGACGCCGATATGCTGGCAACGGAAGGTTTGGCCGAAGTTGACTCGGACGAGTACACTCCTGACCTGCCTGAATGGCCGGAAGAATCCAGCAGCCATCTGCTTCCCGAAGAACGTGTCGGCGAAGAACAAGCCATTGAAGAGCGTTCCAGCGAAGAAGTCGAACCGGTTAGCTCCGTCGCCTCTCCTGAATTGGAACCAACGCAAGAATCCGAGACCGAAGAACCTGCCTTTGGTGGTTTGTTCGAGCCGGAATCCGCGGCCAGTCTTCAGCCGGCTAGCGAACCTTACGGGATCCCGGCCAACGATCCTGCTGACGAACCGCAGGCCGTCGAGCCACCTTATACCAGCGGCGCGTTCACCGAAGAATCGAAATCGTCCGAGTCGCCATACTTGGATTCGACCTACCACGATTCGCTAAGCGAAGGTGCCTTCAGCAGCACATCGGCAGTCGATGAACCCATGGACACCGCAGAAGAATCGCTCAGCGAACGGCTGCTTCGTGAAATGGGCATGGAAGTCAAGTCTGACAAACCGAAAGAGAATCCAAGTGAACCCATGGGTTTGATGGATCACACCGCTTCGGCATTGTCGGATGAACTGGAGCCGGAAGGCCAAGTGGGAGCTTCGCTGGCAACCGCCGACGAAGACATGCCAATGTGGACACCGACTCCGGAAGTCGAAGAGGATGAGGTTGCTCCTAACTCTTGGATTGAAGAAGATGCGGGCGATGAGCTAGCTGGAAACGTAACTGCCCAGTGGCAACCTTCCGATGCACCGGCATTGTCGGACGTATTGCGAAGCGACGTATCGACCGACCAAGAACAAACTTTGGGCAACGCGTTTGGTGGTTTTGATTCGAAGGAGGAAGAGTCCGATTCCGGCCTGACGTACGGCGACATGATTTCCGAAAGCGGTCAGCCAACGGAAGAGGATGGTGACTTCGGTACGGCTAAAACCGTCGATGCTTATACCGCCGGCGAAGAGCCTGACGCATTCGCGATGGAAACCGCTTCGCAGCTTGTTGAGCCAGTCGTTTGCGAACCGGAAGAGGTCGCTCCCGTCTTGGACGAAGTGCCAATGGTCCCTGCACCGGAGTCTTCGGCTGTTGAGGAAGAGCCTGTCGATGATGACTCCATCGAAGCCTACATGAACCGCTTGTTGCAACGTGTTCAAGGCCAGCCAAGTGATGCTGCCCCAGCACCCGTTGCGAACCCAGCACCAGTAGCGAAGAAAGAGACCGTCGTTGAAACGAAAACGGATAGCAGCTACCTGGCCGCTGCCGCATCGTTGGATAAGGTGGAGACGCCTGAGCCAGAGATTAGTCCTGACGCGCCTTTGGTACCTCGGTCTCAAGCACCTGAACGCAACAGCAACCTGTCGGCGATGCGTGAATTGGCCAACGAGTCCGCTCGCAGTGCCATCACGCGTAGCAATCGTTCGCAAAGCCATACCACTCGCATCCAAGCGATGTTGAAGTTCGCTTACGCCGGGATCGCATTGATATGTGGCCTGATTGCCGTCGCCATGATCGATCTGATGATGCTGAAGTTGATCGCCGTCGTCGCCGCTTTGGTCGCCGCAGGCATCTTCATCAAGGAAGGCTTCGGACTGATGGCGGAACTCGGTCAACGCAAACCAGTCGCTACGACTGTCGTAGTTGCGGATCCTGAAAGCGAAGCGTAAGCAACGTTGGAGTCCAGCCTTCAGGCTGCTCAGGCGTCGGACGGTTCGGAAGTTGTGTGGAACAGGCTGAAGCCTGGACTCCAGCACCCAGAGCGAAAGTTGGAGTCCAGCCTTTAGGCTGCTCAGGCGTCGGACAGTTCGGAAGTTGTGTGGAACAGGCTGAAGCCTGGAATCCAGCGGGGTGGTGATAAGTTTTCTAATCCACCAATTCGAGATTCGCGAAGGCGAGTCTAAAAGTTTGTTCGCCTGTGTCGCCATCGAAGCGAATCTTTGCGGTCTTCTTGGGCCCGCGACCCACGAGCGAAGTGATCGTGCCTTCGCCGTACTCAGGATGCCGAACGGTGGATCCTTCCTGATACAAGTTCAGCGGCGTGCGTCCTGATTCCAACATTTCGCTAGCGGTTTTCAAGCCAGCTTTGATCTTGGACTTTGACTTCGCCTTGGACTTCTTGGTGGGCTCACTCGCCTCGTCAATGTAAACATCGGGGATCACTGACGCCGACGGTAAACGGTCGACCGTGGAAGGTGTCGAAGATTCCGATCCCGTTTCGAATACCTCGTCGGGGCCAAAGGGATCTTTGTCCAGAGCCGTCAGGTCACTGGGGCCAGCCGCCGTGCCGTCCGGTTCCTCTTGGATAATGTCCCAGGATTCCGGGTACTCCTGATCCACCGAGTCAAAAAAATCGTTGTCCGATCGGGATTCTTGGACCGTCATGTCCGCGCGTGGAAGCTCGTTTAGGAACATGCTGGGGATGACCGGACGAACATCGCCCCGCACGCTGCGTCGCTTCGCGTAACTCAGTTGGCACCATTGTTTCGCTCGAGTGATGCCGACAAACAGCAACCGACGCTCCTCTTCCAATTGCTGGTCGTCTTCCTTGCTGCGGCGGTGTGGCAACAGATCGTCCTCCACTGCGATCACAAACACGCGAGGAAACTCGAGCCCCTTCGCTGCGTGCAAGGTCATCAACGTGACGCGGTTGTTGGAATCTTCGAAGGCGTCTGTGTCGGCGACCAAGGCAACCTGTTCCAAGAACGCATCGAGCGATCCGTCATCGGGATGCATGCGATCAAACTCGACCGCTGCTGAGATCAACTCGTCAACGTTAGCGACTGGGTTGTGGTCTTCTTTTTCGATGCCGGTTTTTTCGAGGTAGGCGACGTAGTGAGTTTCTTCCACTAAGTATCGCAGCAAGTCTTCTAGCGACGCGGTGGCCTTCTTTCGCAATCGGTCATAGATCGTGACGAAGCGAGTGACCATCGTAACGGCTCGCTTGGATAGCGAATCGATTTCGTTGGCCCGGCGAGCGGCTTCCAGCATGGGGATGTGGTTCGCATCAGCAAAGCTTTGTAGCCGTCCAATCGTGGTCGCACCGATACCTCGAGTTGGCGTGTTGATGACGCGTTGCAACGCCACGTCATGGGCCGGATTGTTGATCAGGTGTAAGTAGGAGAGTAAGTCTTTGACTTCTTTACGCTGGTAAAACTCTAGCCCGTTGACGATTTGGTAGGGCAGACCACGGTTGCGAAGCGCGTGTTCCAGTGATCGAGTCAACGCATTCATGCGACAGAAAATTGCAAAGTCACGCGGTTCGGCGTTGCCCGCGATCATTTGAGCGGCAATCTCGTCGGCGATCTCGTCGGCCTCTTGATAACCGTCCTCGTACTGACGCAGGATGACGTTTTCGCCGTCGGGGTTCTCTGTAAACAGCTCCTTGGCCTTGCGTCGCCGGTTGTGCCGAATCAATTGGTCCGCCACGGCCAAAATATTGGGTGTGCTGCGGTAGTTTTGTTCCAGACGCACGGTCTTAACGTTCGGATAATCTTTTTCGAAATCCAGAATGTTGTTCAGGTCGGCTCCGCGCCAACCGTAGATCGATTGGTCAGGGTCTCCGGTGACGGCCAAGTTGGGATGGTCCACCGACATCGCTCGCACGATCGCGTACTGTGCCAGGTTCGTGTCCTGGTATTCGTCGACCATGATGTACTTCAACTTCGCATCCAGCTCGGCCCGCACCTCTGGGTTCTCACGCAGCAGACGAGCGAAGTGATACAGCAGGTCGTCAAAGTCGACTGCGTTGGCAAGTAGCAATTGTTGTTGATAGACCGGATAAACCCGTGCCGCGACCGTGTCGCCAGCACGCCCGGCTTGTTGCTGCATGATTTCGGGCGTGATCAGCCGATTCTTGGCCTTCGAGATCGCTGACGAAATCTGTTCAGGGGTGGAGTGGGAAGTCGAGATTCCGGCAGCGGCGATGGCCCGCTTCATTGCCGATTTGGAATCCGACATGTCGTAGATCGAGTAGTTCTCGCTTAGCCCCACCATCGGGGCGTAGCGGCGAAGCTGTTGTGCACAAAAGCGGTGAAACGTGCCCATCCAAACTGGCTGGCCGGGTGCAAGCAAATTGACTCGCATCCGCATTTCGTCTGCGGCCTTGTTGGTGAACGTCAATGCCGCGATCTGGTACGGCCGCACGCCCTGATGCAACATGTGGGCGATGCGGTGGGTCACCACCCGAGTTTTCCCCGAGCCCGGCCCTGCGATGATTAGCAACGGTCCATCGATGTGCGTGACCGCGTCCGCTTGGGCATCGGTCAGATTCTTCGTAATTGATTCCATGCCCGAAAGGATACCCGACCCCATATCTGATCAGCAACTCTGGGCCGCGATCGGTCAGGCGAACCCACGTATCCGATCAAAGAAAAACAGTAGGGTGCCGTGCTAGCACGCACAGAGGCTGTTTTTAGCGGGCGTTGTGGGTTGGGGGCCTGTGCTACTTTGGGGCGTTGTGCCAGTGCGAATCACTGGGTGCGTGCGAGCACGGCACCCTACGTTGGGCTTGGGTGCGTGCGAGCACGGCACCCTACGTCGGGCTTGGGTGCGTGCGAGCACGGCACCCTACGTTGAAATTGGTGCGTGCGAGTACGGCACCGTTCGTTGGAATTAAGGCTTGCTAGCACGGCAACGTACGTGGTGGTGAGAGTGCAGGGCTATTTTGAGGCGATCGCTTTTTGAGCGAACTCGACTAGCGGTGCTGGATCCTTCAGCGAATGCGGGTGGTGGCCGAGGCCGGGGCGGCGGATCTCTTCGATCTGGCCCCCGAGTTCGCGGTATCGTTTGACGAGCCGGTCGCTGTTTTCGGCGGGCGGGACCACGTTATCCGCTTCGTTGATCATCGCAATGATCGGGACGCCTGCGTTGGCCAATCCCGACAAGCGATCCAGTGGACCGTCGTCGATTGCTTCGGTTTGTTGGTCAGTCATTTGATAGGCTGCCAAGCAGGTTGTCCAAGCACGAGGGGCTCCGATTCCTTTTCCTTTCCCGCCGGGCCACGACCGAATGTTCATGACTGCGTTGTCAACGTAAATCCCGCTGACTTGGTTGGGATTGACCGATGCCCAACGCAACACGATCAAACCTCCACGGCTCATCCCTTCCAGAACCGGCTTGGGGCTGAGGCCGATTTCTTGGCTCAGTTCATAGAACTTGTTCCAACGTGAAACGGCTGCATCGTTGCCGAACAAATCGCTGATGTCGCAGTAGCAGACGTGCCACCCTTGATTCAACAACGCAACATCAAGCTGCGGTTGATGGCCCCAAAATCGGGCTCGCCAAATCCACGGTGCGGTCGGGGCTGGCGACTCGGGGCTGACCAATTTGCAAGACACACCATCGAGTTCAAAGTCCGTTTGCGTGAACCCGTGGAAATCGGATGCGTTGGGTTTGGTGTTTAGTTGTTGTTCGAGCCGGCTCGCGGGTGAAGCTTGGGCGGTGTCAGCGGAAGTCGCTTGGCTCGGGCTAGCGGTTTGTTCTGCGACCGCAATGGACGCTATCGTGAAGCAGAAACTGAACGCGACAAAAGTCATAGATCGTTGAATTTGAGGCATGGTCATTGGCGGAGGCGAGGAGCGTTTGTAGGAAATGAAGACGCGTTGGCGTTGGCGGGACTCTAAGGTGAGGTAGGTCTGCGGCGTACGCAGACCGAGGAATGGAACTTCTGTGGTTGGTTGCTTTTGCACACGCTACACTGATCAGACCATCCCCCGCGGGCTTTCACTCAAGCATTCTAACCGAAGAAGGAACTCATTTTGCGTGCTTGGTTGAACTATGTCGCCGATGCGATTCGTCGCCCCCGTGAGGAGCTGTCACGGCGTCAACACCAGCTTCGATATATCTGGGACTTGATCGTCCACTGTGCCCGGCAATTGACCCAACACCGCGCCGAAGGTATGGCTGCGGAGCTGACCTACCGAACGATCTTTTCACTGATCCCTGTCGTGGTGTTAGGGCTGGTGATGTTCCGCGTCGTCGGTGGTTTGGAAGACGTCCAGTCGCGAGTGGAGAATCAACTGTACTCGTTTTTCGGGGTGCCGGAGATTCCGACGCAGTACTTGCGTGAGCAGATCGAGGAGATCGATTCGGAAGCGGACCAAGTCGCGGATTACGACTTTGAGGACGATTCAGGGCTCGCGTTTGATGGCGATTCGCAAGATTCCGACTCACAGTCGGATGATTCAACAGAGGACAAATCGGGACCGGCGGTGGAGATAACCGCCAGCAATCGAGCGAAGCTGGAAGAGGCGGCCACGACGAGCGAAGCCACCGTGGACGCGGCGGAAGTCGATGAAGCGTTGGCCGAGGCGGTGCAGGATAAAGCTGACGAAACGGCATCGGAGATTCGGGCCCGGGCGAGTATTCGCCGCACCCTTAGCGAGGTGACCGCCCAGATCGCGTCTTTGGACTTTGCGTCGATCGGAGTGATCGGATTGCTGTTGTTCGTCTATGCCGCGGTCGCGTTGGCGGACTCGACGGAGCACTTGTTTAACATCATTTACGATGCGCCCCGGCAACGCCCCATTCATTTGCGTTTAGCAATCCATTGGTCAATCATCACGCTGGGTAGCGGATTGCTGGCGTTGAGCTTGTACATGTCGGGCCAAGTTGTTGCTTGGGCGGGCACGATCGGGGCCGGATCCGAACCGTTGTGGTTCTTGCAACACGCATTGTCGTTATTGGCGGGTTGGGTGTTGATGTTCTTGCTGTTTGCCTTGATGCCCAACACGCACGTTTCCGTCCGCGCCGCCGCGATTGGGGCTGGCGTTGCAGCCGTGCTTTGGGAGTTCGCGAAGTACGGATTCCAAATCTATGTCAGCAAGGCGGTTCCGTATTCAGCACTCTACGGTTCGCTGGGATTGATTCCGTTGTTCTTGTTTTGGATCTATGTAACGTGGTTGATCGTCTTGTTCGGTTTGACGTTGACGTACACGTTGCAAACGATGCGTGGACGTCGTTTGCATCGCACCTTGGATGTGCGTGATGCAGCGGCGAGTGGTGATCCCGATTGGATGTTGCCGATCATGACGGAGGTGGCAACCGCGTTTGGGGAAGGCCGTTCCGTCGGACGACAAGAGCTGGCCGATCGGTTGGGGTTGGCCAGCCGGGTTGTCCACGAGATGGAGAACCGATTAATCGAAAGCGGCTGTTTACGCCGGGTCAGCGGCAGTGCAGGCGAAGAAGATCAGCTAACACTTGGCCGGCCTGCGGAAATGATCGCGATTCGAGACGTGCTGGAGCTCGCTCATCAATCCCGTGTCACCAACGACCATCATGCCTGGCGAACGCTCGCGGACTTGAAGCAAGCCGAACGCGACGCGGCCGGCGACCGAACCCTCGCCGATGTGTTGGGGGAATAAGTGGGAAAGGCTACAGGCTAAGAGCTAATTTCCACTCAGGGGGCTGCCTAAGATCGACATGTCGAAGCCGCGGCCGAGGTGTGTTAGGTCTCGGTAGGCGACCACTCGCGGGTTCAACGTGGTGGCATCGATGATCGCTTCGGCTCGACTAGCCAGACCGCTTGATGCATCGAAACCGACGATTTGGGCGCGATAAACACTGCCTGCCGTGGTTACCAAAGGCAACAACGCCCGCATCTGATCCAGGGTGATGATGCCTTCGGTGAGCGGCCACGTTTCGTGGGTGCGGTCGGTCGAGCCATCACCGCTGAGCATGCCGCCTCCGCCACTTTGGCCTCGGGCTTCGACGATCGCAGCAATGGTTTCAGCGTCGACCAGTGTGATTCCCGAAAGGATCTCGGCGGGCGCCTCGTTAAGGTTAATCCGCCCCGGCAAAACGTCCGTGTCTTGAGTGGTTAGCTGGTCCATTAACAGCGGCAAGTACTCCGCCATCAAAGCTGGATCGCTGAAAAAAGGTGATGAATACGTCTCCGCGTTATCGCCATCGCCGATCGTGACTTCCGCATCAATCAAATCGAGGATCTGGTTCAGTTCCACGCCTGCGCCGGCGGTCAAATCCAATTCCTCCATTACCTCGGCCGACCACAAGAGAGGCTCGGGACTGCTATTGGCCTCTTCCGCCGCATCAGCGTCGACTTCATCACCGCCGCTAAGGAACGCTGCGGAATCCGTGATCGAAGACTTGCCCGACATGCGGTAGGCCACGATGAAGGATGCAAAGGTTTCATCGCCCAACGCAATCATCAGTTCTTCGTACAGAAGTTCCAGGTCTTCTTGATTCACGTTGACACGGAAGTCGCCGGCGGCGGTCTTATTCGTTTCGGCGCCGTGGACCGTTAGGTACGACGCCCAACCAAGTGCACCAGCCGTATCGATGCTGGCGGACGTGCGTTGTTGCTCATCGAGATCCAGAATGCCGTTGCGGTTGGCGTCCGCACCAAACAACAATTGGGGCGTCACGCCACGAACCAGAAGCAGTTCTTCGACGCTTTGCAGCGGTCCGTTGGCGGCAGCATACGGTGTCGGTAGGGAGCTGTAATATTCGTCTTCGCATCCGAGCGGTCGCGGGTCGGTGTCTTCATCGATCCAGTCCAAGATGGCGTCCGCGATGGAAGCGTCCATTCCCGGTAAGGTCATCAGCAAAGTCAACGCAATGTCTTCGGTTTCGCCCAATGCGCTGTCTTGCGACGCATCCGTTTCTTCGCCCGTTCCAAGGATCCCGCCAACGTCGACCGAACCACTGGAAAGCAATGTCAGAGCATTCAACGCTTCGGAGTTTTCTTCTAGGACGAGCAACGCGTTGATGTTCAGTCGCGCCGATTCATTTTGCAATCCAAACCGGAGCCCTCCCAAGCGTCCCTCTTCGGTCAGTCCCGGTGCGACAACGGTGAAGTGCTGCGAACCGTCAGATGAGTCGCTAGCGAGTTGAATGCCGCGCAAGAGCGAAGGGTTGTTGAACACGCCACCGGATGCTTCGAGTGATTCGCGAGGTTGGCTCAACAGCAACCGAATGGTTTCGACACCCGAGTCGACGTTCAGACGCGTTTGAACCAGGTCCCCTTGCAAGTAGGAAGTCTCATCCGCCGCCAGCATCAATTCCGTGAACGAGTAAACCGCCATTGTGGCAACGGCAAGGACGACCAAAACAAGCACCAAAAAGAAGCCACCACGTTGTGGGCGACGATTGGATCGGAATGCCGACGTCGGGAGAGCAAATTTAGATGTAAAGCCGGTTTTGTTTTTAGAACGCACTGGTGCTGGTCTCCGCACTGGTGGTCGTCGTTGTGCCGGTTTCGTCGGCCAGTTCTTCTTCGGCGTCCTCTGGGTGACTCATCGGCAGGTAGATTACGTGCGTGAACGTGCGAGTTTCGGCACCCTCATCGCCAGTGATTTGTAACTGCACCCGAATGGCCAACGGCAAGAAACCGGACTCATCCGAATTGTAGTAGGGCAGCCAATTCACTCCGTCGTAATACTCAAAGTTGATCGCGGCAACTTCGGGAGCGATGACTTCACCGGCACTTTGAAGCCTCGACAGACCACCGGTCATCGACGCATGCGAATGGATGACGCGGTCGATTTGGCGTCGCACCAATCCGCCGGTCAGACGGTTGTCTTGCTTGTTTTCGTTCAGCGGTATGTTGTTATCGGACGCGAGTTGATCCAGCGGGTCTGTGCCCATGCCAGAACCAGCCATGCTGACAAAATAAGTCACCGTTTTGATATCACTGGGACGATCTTGCAATTGGTTTGCGTTGGACGAAAGCGACGGGTCCAGTACGGTTTCTTCGAGACGTGGCAAGCGGCTAGTGTCCACTTGTAACTGGCTTTCGCTGCCGATGATTCCTGGAGATTGCAACACCGTTCCGCCCACGGTTAGATCCAGAGTTGTCGATTGGTCGTCGATCAGATCCGGATCTTCGGGCAGCGTTTCTGCACCAACGATACCGCTGTCTGCACCGGAGTCGAGGGATTCGGTCAGCTCCGAGAGTGGCGACGCAGCGGCCTCGAGGATTGCGGCTAGGCCGTCCGTACTAACGGGACGCGTGGTGATCGACATGCGAACGTCGTCTTCGATCATCTGCAAAACGGCCGTCGCGATTTGGGAATCGCGAAAGGTGGCTTCCGCTGTGCCCATGTCTCGGACGTAGAACGTCATCGCGCTGCTGACCAATCCCATCAATACAACGCACATTGCGAGTGATAGCAACATTTCAAGCAACGTGAATGCAACACGTTGAGGCCGATTTCTTGATGCGTTACTGACACGGTTCACGCTAGGTGAAAGACGAATGCAACGCACACCGTGATGGTTCCGGGGCAAGGCGGTTTTGAAGGGATGGGATTTAGAGGGCATCGGTCAGCCCCAATTGTTCTTCACGCAACGCTTTCTCCTCGGCCGCCGCTTCGGCAAGTCCCATCAGCGGATCGATCATCCACCGGGTGATGGAATAGCTCGCGGTTGGTGCGCCACCGTTGTTGTTGATCGCCTGAACGCTAACTCGAATCGCCAGCATGCCATCGATTGGTGCGGGAACTACGTCGACTTGATATTCAAAGGGTGTTGTTGATGTCGAATCCATTGGACTGGTCGGCGATGGCGGGACGGCCTGAGGCGATTGATCGCTAACCAGAATTTCGGCGAGTTGGCTTTGAGCGATCATCCTGGCCTGGGCAAGGTGTTCGGCTTCGATCGCCGCATCGGTCCCCGTCATCGCAACCTGGGCCAAGATGCCAAGCGATGCACCGAGCAATCCAACTGCCAGAATCATTTCCAGCAATGAAAATCCGTCTCGCGTCGGGCGTGGGGAACTGAAAAAAGTTTGCATGATCAGAGCCCCTCAACGGAAACGGCACCGGTCAAACCACGGACGACCACGTAAACGTCTGGCGATTGTGAATCGGATACGGTCAATATCGCGTTGCTTGTTTGCCCAGTGGGATAGAAGTACACCGCCCCCGATGTGGAATCGCCGGAATCCAGGCCGGTCGCGCCGATTGCCATCGTCGCGGCTTCAATCGCACCGGAACCGCCAACAGCGCTGGTCACAATCGAGCTGATTTGAACGCCTTCGGGCAACTCGATTGTCCAACCCTCTTCTTGAGCGTCGACTGCGTTACCGGCGATCGCACCGGTGGTTTGATCGGCTCCCGATAACAAGGATGCCTGGGCACCGGACTGGTCATTGGCCTGTAAAGCGTCAGCGGCGGAGAAGACTGGTGTCACGGTAAGCTGGTTTTCAGCCGATTCCGTCGACAGTTTCATCACGCGTCCGTTGCGCATTGCGTAGACGCGTAGTCGAATCATTTCCGCACGTACTTGATCGGTTGCTCGGACCAATCGACGATCGGTCAACAACCCACCGATCGTGGGCAGGACGAGCGCAGCAGCGGCGGCAAAAATCGTCATCGCCAGCAACAGCTCGATAATCGTGAAGCCGGTCGCCTGTTGAGGTTTCAACAAGCGATTCGCGCGGACGATCGACGTCCGGCGAGGCATCGTGGATCTCTCGGCTGGCATCACAGATCGCTGCGATGAGATTGTCAAAGCTTACCGTCCTGTGACCGTAAGGTCGTCTTCGGTGTTCATTTGACCGTCCAAGCCGGCACTCTTGATCTCAAATTCGTTGCCTTTGACGCTCATGTCGAACGAGTTGCCCCACGCATCGGTCGGGATCGTTTCGATGATTGAGTCGACCCATTTGGCTTTCTTGGACGAATCGCTGGGGCCATCGCGAAGGTTGTCGAGCGTTTCTGGAAGCTCGTTCATTTTGAGCTTGTAGTACACAACGTTGCTTTTCAGCGAATTGAGCTGGGTTTGGGTCGCCTTGATATCTGCATCCGACTTGGCACCCGAAACGTTGACCACCACGATCCCGCCGATCACGACCAGAATCGAGAGAACCAGCATCAATTCGAGCAAGGTGAACCCGCTGCGGCTGGCGGTAGAGAGATTTTGACGCTGGGTCATGCGGCGAGCACAGCGACGGATTTGCATGGATTCAGATTGGCGGGGCATGCGGCGGGCTGACGGTGCGGAGCGATTGAGGGAGGTACCAGGCATCGTGCGAATGGGGGCAAGGAGGTTTGGGAGCGGGAAGCGAGTATTCGTCGCAGGAAATAGGTCACAAAGTCCAGCGAATCCAGCATGCTAGCTGGATCGCAAGAGGCAACCGTTTTCAAACAAGTTAACCATTGTGAAGTGGAACCCCTACAACGCAAGTAAGTTCCGCCCAAGAGTGTGAGAACGGATGTCGCTCTCAATTGGCAAGATCCGAACCTGGTTCCGCTATTCAGGGGGGGGCGCCTCGTTTCTGGATGGGAACAGCAGCTGGGGGGCACGTTTTAGGTGGTTCACAGAACGCGGCGGAACTTTTGTGAGATTTTACCGTCAATAACTGGATCGTTTCTAATCGAAATTGTTTTTCCTAATTATGGTTGGTTTGGAAGGTGCGCATTATTCCGGTTGTCGGTTCCTAAAGGTTCCTATCTCGCCTAAAATTCGCCCCTTGTGTGTCTATAAGGGCGGTGTGAGTGAATTCGTCGAATTCCTTGCCTGTCCCCCTATTGGGCTGACTAATTTTTCTAACGTTGAGAGCTACAGATGTCCCGTCGTCCCTCCTCTGCTCATTCCCGTTTTCGCAGTTCAGCCCAGGCTCGCCGTCGCAAGATGCTGAGCCCGTCGCGTGCTGAACGACGCTTGAACCATGAGACGTTGGAAAAACGAGAATTGCTGGCCGCGGACTTGTTGGCCGTTCGACCGGATGCCGGCGCACTGATCGGTGAAGACACCACGTTACAGACGCCTCCTCGCGAAATCAGCCTGCTGTTCAACGGCAACGCGAGCCTGGATGAGTCGACCATCGACGGCAATGTTCGTTTAGTACGAGCGGGCGGTGACGGGACGTTTGGAGATGGCAACGAGGTTGTTGTCTCGCTGGGCTACGTCGGACTCGTCAACCCAGGCGACACTTCGCTAGAAAACTTGCACAAGATCGTGATGCGTCCCTCCAGCATCGCAGCCCACAACGCGACGGATCCTTCCATCGCTCTACCCGACGACCTCTATCGGGTTGAGATCTTCGGTGACACCGCCAATCCGCTAGCCGACACTTCTGGCGCTGCGTTTAACGACGGCAATAATTCATTCACCACGTTCCGTTTGGATCGCGGTGCGCAAGTAATCTCGGTGATCCCGCAACCCGTCACGCGTGACGAGACGACCGGTGCATTGCAAGAGAACCTGAAGCGGGTGGATGTCTACTTCGACCAAGCCATGCCAGCCGGCCAGGTTGAGGATGTTGACTTCTATCGCTTGGTCGATACTGGCAACGCGGCGGCTCCTGTCCTGAACCCGGATTCAGTTACGTACTATCCCGGTGAAGACCGAGTTGAACTGACCTTCTTGAATGATCTTCCGGCAGCAATTTATCGGCTTGATATCGGTTCCAATACCACGTTGCCATTCACCGCAACACCGACGACGCCACCGTTCACCGGTGAAATTGGGACGTCATTCGATGACCTTTTGAGCGGTGGTGCTTCGGGTGACTTTGGGTTCATTGGATCAAGCACGTCCTACCAATTTGCATCTGAAATCTCCTCGGCGGGATCTGTGTCACTTCCCGCACGTCCGGGCGGATTGGACGAGCCAGGGCATCGTGAAATTCAACTCGAAAATCACTATCTCGGTGGGCTCCCTTCGACTTTGTATGGGGTCGGTCCGGTTGCGCCGCAGGAGATTGAGCAGCGGTACTACTCTTTTGCATCGAAGTTCTTCCCGAATGAAGCGGGGATCGAGTACGACAACTTCATCACCCCGTCGGAAAAGCAGATTGTTCGCGGGATTTTGGAAATCTACTCGCGGTTGGCGGGGGTGCAGTTCATTGAAACGGATGACCGATCCGACTCGCGTTCGGCGACTGGAGTGCTGATCATTGGCAAGGGTGATCTTCAAGCTTCGACGGTTGAAGACACATCGGGGCCGGGCGGCGTAGCCGGCAAGGGTGGCGGCAATTTGGTCGTCTTGGACAAAGATGATTTCACCGAAAGCCAACGCTTCTTTGGTGATAGCTTTACCGATGTGATGTTCCACGAAGTGGGCCACGCTCTGGGACTGGGGCACTCGTACGAGTTGCCATCGCTTCAGGGGGCGCCGCTTCCCAACGATGTCTTCCCCGGCGATCACGACATCGTTACTTTGCAACGCATCTCGCCGCCCAATGCGAATGACATTGATCTGTATCGTTTTGCGCTCAACAGCGCCGGAACTGTTCAGATCGAAACCATTGCCGAGCGACTCACGCTCGCCGAAAATGGTGCCGAACCCAGCACGCTTGATACGGTGTTGCGATTGTTCCGTCGCAACGACGATGGCACATCGGAATTGATTGCCCAAAACGATCGCTACTTTGGAAGTGATTCGTTCTTGGAAGTCGAACTCGAAGCAGGTGAATACTTCTTTGGCGTAAGCAGCACAGGCAACGACCAGTACGATCCGGCGATTGCGGATTCGGGCTTCGACGGTACTTCGGACGGTCAATACGAAGTGAAGCTTTCGTTTGAAGCAAGTCCCGGCGGCCCGATCGAACACATGGCCGACGCGAATGGCACACCGTTGGATGGTGACGGCGACGGCACGCCCGGCGGCGTGCATTCGTCCTGGTTTGAAGTTGCGACGGATACGATTTATGTGGACAAACTGTCCACGTCAGCGGCGCCGGATGGCTCTTTGGCGAATCCCTTCCCAACGATCGCTCCGGCATTGGTCGCCGCTACCGGTGGCAGTCGAACGCTTGTGCGTATTGTCGGTAACATCGACGAAGGCGATCCGGATGGACTTACCAACGCGGTGCCGTATCTGATCGGTGTCGACACGGCGGGCAACACATTGGAAGACGGCAGCCGCCTTGATGTGCCACAGAACACCACGGTGCGGATCGAAGCGGGGGCCCTGCTTAAGATGCGAGCCACCAATATCGACGTCGGAACCTCGTCGATCGGAGCGGATCGTTCGGGTGGTGCTATCCAGGTGTTGGGAACACCGGATTTGCCAGTCTACTTACGGTCGTATCGAGACGATTCTGTCGGCGGTAACTCCGACGGAACTCCTTCGAACCAAGCCACGGCGGGTGACTACGGCGGCATCGTGTTCCGCGATGATTCCGATCTGGAAGCCAACGGCATTTTCCTGAATACGGTCAACCACGCGGATATCAAGCACGGGGGCGGTAAGAGCTTCCAAAATGCAACCCGCGTGTTCTCGCCGATCGATATCGATGTTGCCCGACCTACGATTAGCTTCAACACGATCACTAATGCGGGTAAGGCAGCGATCTCCGCTACCCCAGATAGCTTTGATGACTCGGACGGCCGAATTGGTCCGGATATCGAAGGTAACTATCTCAGTGGCAACACGGACAACGGTTTGTTCATTGGGATTCCTACGAACTTAGGAAGCACAGTTCAGCAGATGACGGTGTCGGGCCGTTTCGATGACACCGATATCACGCACATCTTGACCGAATCACTGATCATCTCGGGGAACCCCGGCGGTCCGGAAGTCGTGGGCGGCGTGTTGAGTGCGCGTCCATCGGGACGATTGACCATTGATCCGGGCACTGTCATCAAGTTAAGCGAAGCACGAATTGAAGCCGAACGCGGTGCTGCCACGCTGATTGCCGAAGGCACACCCGATAGCCCCATTATCTTCACGTCTCTGAACGACAATCGATATGGTGGCAGCGGCGTTTTTGATACCAACCTAGGAACTGGCACTGCGGCGCCTGGCGATTGGGGCGGGATCTTCTTTAGCGAAGGCACTGACGGCAGCATTGACCATTCGGTGATCACTTACGGTGGTGGTGTCGTTCCGACCGGTTCGACTGGCAGCGGTGAATCAGACCGTTTCAACGCGATTGAAGTTCATCAAGCGAATTTGAGACTGACCAATTCGTTGATCACCGAAAACGCGAGTGGTAACGCATCATCGAATCGTTTCGGACGAGGCTTGAACCAGGCCGCCGCAATTTACGTTCGTGGCTCACAACCCATTTTGATTGGCAACCAAATCGTCGACAACGATGGGCCGGCGATCTACATGAACGCCAACTCGTTGCAATTTCAAACGTTAGTGGACTCCGGTCGTAGCACCGGAACGGCGGACCGTTACAGCGAGTTCGATGACAACCGAGGCCCGTTGATTCGCCTCAATGAACTGGACGGGAACGAGTACAACGGTCTGTACATTCGCGGCGAGGAACTCACCACCGAAAGTATTTGGGACGATTCCGATATCGTTCACATCCTCGACGGTGAAATTATCGTCGGGAACCATCACACCTATAGCGGTTTGCGACTGCAAAGCAGCGTGTCGGAAAGTCTCGTTGTGAAAGTGACCGGGAATAATTCCGGGTTCACTGCAACTGGAACGCCATTGGATATCGTCGATCGCATTGGCGGAACGATCCAAGTGATCGGCTTGCCTGGTTATCCCGTGGTGATCACCCACATCAAAGACGATACCGTGGGTGCTGGTTTCACACCGGACGGTCGCGTGATGTTTGATACCGATAACAGTGATGAAGATGTCACGGTGCTGGACCAGTGGCGTGGGTTCCTGTTTGATGAATGGAGCAACGATTCCAACGTTGCCATCATTCGTGAAGCGGAATCACCGCTAACAGGTGGGAATAACATCAATTCCAATCCGGTTACCAAAGCACAGCCGTTGGGCAACTTAGCGCCTGACATGAAGAGTGGTGACGAGAACCGTCGCCTAGGCTTTGAGGTGCACGGCTACATCAGCCCGGATGATCCGACCGATGTGGATGTTTACAGCTTCACTGGTGAAGCTGGAACCCAGGTTTGGTTCGATATCGATCGCACCAGTACGAGTTTGGACTTGGTTCTGGAAATCGTGCTGGACGACGGGACCAATTCAGGGCTGTTGGTTGCCGCCACCGATCAGCCGGCGGACTCGACGCTTATTGAAGAGCCTCTGCTGGGAGGCGATTTCTATTCGTTGTCAAACAATGACCCCGGCCGCTACTTAACTCTGCCAGCTAACGGCACTTATTACGTTCGGATTCGCGCCGCTGCCGTTGATCACGATAGCGATCCAAGCACACCTGATGTCCCCGTTACCAAGGGTGAGTACCAGTTGCAAATTCGTTTGCAACAAGTCGATGAGTTCCCTGGTTCAACGGTTCGTTACGCGGATGTTCGTTATGCTAACTTTGCATTCGACATTGAAGGGCTTCCTCGGCACAGTCCTTTGGTGGGCGATGCAGTCGAAGTGGGTGATGCACCCGAATCGATTACCGGGCAAGATGTCGGCAATTTGTTGGAAACGGATCTGGCGGCGTTGTCGATCGCCGGATCGTTGGCAAACGCCACCGATGTTGATGTGTTTGCGTTTGAGGTGTCCCACCCTGCAACTCAGGTCATCCCAGGCGTAACCGAAGATACAGGAACCGTCGCGGTCGTCTTTGATCTGGACTATGCCGATAAGAAGCGAGGCGACACCACGATCGCAGTCTACAACGCGAACCAAGAATTGATTTTCATTGGGCGTGATTCGAATGTTGAAGACGATCAGCCCGAGGTCGGTGGTGACGGCCAGAGTTTAGACGATCTGTCGCGTGGGTCTTTGGGGACCGACGATCCGTTCATCGGTCCAGTTCATCTGTCGGCTGGCCTGCAGTATTACGTCGCCGTGATGAGTAATCAGTCGATGCCTTCGGTGTTGGCTTCGCAGTTCTCGCTGACCGGACCCAACGGAACCGGCGATGCGGGCACGCTCACGCGTCTTGAGCCAGTTAATTCGGTCGAACGGGTAGTCGAAGATCATATCGGGTTCACCGGATACACCTCTTATCTATTACCGGTTGCTCCAACCACGGCCGGTCCTTTGTTGGACATCTCGACCAAAGCGAATCTGGACGAGCACATCACTGCGTTCCGTTTCCAGGACGTGCCGCTGTTCATCGCCACGGATAGTGGTGGCGAAAACGGGGATAACTTCTATACCCACAATCCGTTCAATGGCGAGAGGGACAATGACCTAACGCCGGACGATGACAATCTGGTAGCCGGGGCCGATGACATCCAGGACATTGTCATTCGCGGCGATGGCAAGATGTTTGGCTATCAAGCGATGGTGCCGGTGAATGCGGGCGCTACCGACGATGACGACTTGGTCGGCCGCCTTTCGCAGCTTGATCCTGCGACGGGTAATTTTATTGCGGGGACAACCCAAGATGACAACATTCCGGGCACCGAAGGGAATTTCAACGTTTCCAGTATCCCGGATCCGGAAGACAGCAACGGCAACACGGACAATCGTTCCGCGCGAGCGCAGCAAGTAACCAATTCTAATGGCGCTGACGCGGTTACGTTCCGACGACGTGAGACCATCGGAACGTTGGCCGTCCCAGTGCCGGTTTACGAGACTTACTATGCCGTCAGCGAAGGCGGTGCAGATGGTGGATCGCGATTGTTCCGCGGCGATGCGGATGGAGATGCCACTCCAGCGCCGGCGACCAACGGGAATCCCGACACACCTCAATATGGTCTCGTTGGCAACATCCAAGTTTCAGATGTTGAGTATGCCAGTGGATTTATTCGCGTTCGTAACAACGCGACCGATCCAGTTACGACACGTATCTATGTTCGTTCGGTTGTGCCTGGAGAAGCAGGCAATGCCATCATTGAATTTGGTGCTAATAACAACAACGGAAATACCACTGCTAGCTATAACGCGTCAAGTAACACGATCACTATCCGTCTGTCGACAGGTGGTAATCCTCGTGTAGTGACAGCCACCGCACAAGATGTTGTTGATGCGATCAATGAAACTGCTGCGGTCAGCAACCGTATTGTGGCCGTTATCTATGATGACGGTACTGGTGATAACGGTGCAAATGGTACGGTTGCCCTAAACGCATTTGGTAGTACGTTGACAGGAGGAGTCGGGACTGCAGAAGAAGCGTTGCAAGGCAGAGTAACTGGATTGTCGATGGGTGGTTTCGAAGGCACCGGAAGCCTCTTTGGCGTGACTAGTGCGGGCGAGTTTATTTCGATTAATCGCTTCGACCAAGACTTCGGAAATAATGACAACACGCCTCTGACCGCTGTCGCGCGAGCCACGGTGCTTTCAGTTATTGAGGGGGTTGAGTTTTCTGGGTTGACGCTTGGACCACAAAACGTCGAAGACGGTGTCTACCGGAACATGCTGTTTGCGACCACGACAAGTGGCGAGCTTTACGCGTTTGACACATCCGGTAGCCTCGTCCAAGTCTTCGATTCCGGCGAAGCATCGCAGTTAATCGAAGTTGCTTCGGCGGGCGTCGCCGGTGGGACATTCACACTGACGCTTGACAATGGAGTCGACCCCGCGGAAACGACGCCAGCAATCGCTGTCGACGCCCCGGCGGTGGAGAGCAGCAACGAAGTCCAGACGGTCACCGTTTCGGCGACTTCAGGCACGTTTACCTTGGGATATGAGGGGGCTGTTACAGCAGCGATCGATTTCGATGCGACTCCTGGTGATGTCGAAACCGCCCTGGCTGCGATTTTGTCTCCGGCTGATTTTTCAATCACTCTCGTCGACGCATCGACGCCGACCCTTGTCGGTGGCTATTCCATTGAATTCACAGGAGCCTTAGCGAATACAAATGTCGCGGAACTAGTCCTCGATCCTACAAACCTCGACGTTGCTGCAACGAGTGCTGTGACAACGGAAGTGGAAGGGGCTTTTAGCGTCCAAGACGCTTTGCTGACCGTTTTCGATGCGGGTGACATTCGTGTAAGCGGAAGTTTCGACGAGGGCGGGATTACCATTCACTTTACCGGTGCCTACGATGGTCTTGACGCTCCATTGTTGATTGTGGATTCCACCAATTTGGATCCTGGTACAACGGCGACAGCCACTGTCGCGGGAATGGTTGACGACGGTCTGGCGGATGATCATTTCATTCAAATGGGCGGTTTGGTTGGTGGTCCGGTGGGGCTCGCGTTTTCGCCTTTGGACTTCAACCTTTGGCACCCCACGATGTTGCGTGCCAACGATGCCGGCCACGGGGTCAATGACGCTACCGATGGAAGTCGTGATCCGGGTGAAGTCAGCGTTGAAATCGTCGATGGCATTCGCAACGCTATCGACGGTGATGGCAACTTCATCGAGGGAAGGCGGAACTCCAACGAAGGGGCTGGTGGAGCTAGCTTCTACTTTGGTTTTGAACAGTGGGTATATAACCCGCAGGTAGGAACCAATAGTTACATCACGCCAAGCGATGTGAGCGTCAATGCTCAGTATGGGCTGAACACCTTGCAGCATCAGGATCTCAGCAGTAACACTGCGATTCGCAATACCTATGATTTTGCTGGTGGTGCCAAGGGTTCGTTGGTCACTAATGAATTCTCGCTTGCAGGGGCCGATTATCAAGATCGGCCAACGCTCTACTTCAACTACCTGTTGGAAACCGAAGCCGCGACGGGCCGTAATGTCGATGACGTTACTGCGGAGCGATACTTCAGCGACAGTGCCCGCGTCTACGCGTGGAATGAGGTTGAGCTGGAATGGGAGTTGTTGGCGACAAACAGTTCTCTGCTAAGTGGAACGGACGCTACCGAAGCGGGCGAACAAGCGGAATTGCCGACTTTCTTGTCCCACGTTGCCGATGCCGGAGTGAATAGCTCTGCGCCTCAACCAGAAACGAAGCAGATCGTTCAAGAGTTGTTTGACGAAGATCACGACAATCCTTTGTGGCACCAAGCCCGTGTTGACCTTTCTCGCTACGCTGGAAATGCAACGATCCGGTTGCGGTTCGAATTCAGCACTTCGGGTTCGTCAATTCAAGCCGACTTGCCAGGCGACTCGTTTGGCGATGAGAGCGATGCCGATGGTGAAAACTCGGTCGGTGGAAGCGACAACAACCACATCGGTTTCTTCATCGACGATTTCATTGTCGGTTATGCCGAGCGTGGCGAAATGGTCACCAATTCACCTTCGACACTGAACAATGCGTTCGTTGATTTAGGGGCCAGCACTCGAACCGATGTGCAGCGTGATGAGAACGCAGTCACCAACTCGCTCTCGGGCGACTATCAGTTGGAAATTCGCCGGACAGGCGAATATGCCTTGATCGACGGCGATGAACTGAACATTTTAAGGAGATACGACACCAACGAGCGGCACATCCTCGATCTGCTAAACGGAAGTTGGCTGGATGCGGATCAAAACCGCGAGCGGGTTCAGGGGATGTTTGTCCTCGAAAACAATGTGATCTCGGATTCGCGTTTCAGCGGCATCCGCCTTGACATGACCAGCGACATTGAGGCGTTGGGTGGAATGCCGACTCCGGGGCCGACGATCAACTTCGCGGACAAAGATGATGATCGATTTGTTCCAGGTGTCGTGATCCAAAACAACATCATCGCTGAAAGCCAACACTCAGGTATTTTGTACTTTGGTACGAACCTAGACAGCATCAATTCACGGCCAATTGATCGAATCATTAACAACACCATTATTGGTCATGGTGGTGGGTTTGGCGTAGTGTTAACCGATGCGGCCAGTCCAACGCTGCTCAACAATGCGTTCGTCGATCTTGGTTTCGCACTCTCGGGCGAAGGAACGACCGATGCGGTCATCGACAATAACTTCTTCCAGGATGCGGGAGGGACGTGGGGGACGGACGCGCGGACGGACAACAATCCTCTGTTCCGAGATCCTGAAGACGGCAACTATTACCCAGCCGACAATGCTGGCACGATCAATAATTCACAAAACGTGCTTCAAGACCGGGGAGCGTATGCCAACTTCAAGGAGATCCTTGGTATCCCGAATTCGCCGTTCTTTGCACCAACGCTTGACGTTTTGGGGCAACTGCGGGTTAGCGGTGGAGTCGGCGGTGGCGGTGGTGGTCAAAACAGTGACATCGACATCGGTGCGATTGACTTTTCTGACCAAACCACACCACACGCGTCTTTGCTGACCCCGTTTGATGTGTTTGAAAGTCGGGTTGGTGATGACACTAACTTGGTCGAAACTGTGCTTCGCCTTGAGGGTGTCGAGCTCGACGCATTCTCAATTCTTTTATCGGATGGTGAAAACCCAGAGTCGCCCTTCGAAGGCACTGGGGTCGATCCTGAAACCGTCAATGAAAACACGGTTATTATTCGTCAGAACAATCGCGTCCTGACTCCGGAAGAAGACTTCCGATTGGCGTTCAATCCTTCGACGGGTGAGTTGCGATTGACACCGTTGTCCGATCTGTGGACACCCAACGCGGTTTACGAGATCATTCTGTTCAACGAAGACCAAGCTGTTGTCGAGTTGACAATCGGTGGGACCAATGCGGCTCTGCAAAGCGGTGCGTCGATTGCCGATGAAGACATGATCACGGTTAGTGACGGCGTGAGCTCATCGACCTACGAGTTTGACGCTGGCTATGTGTTACAGCTCAGCGGTGCCGATCAAATCGTTGACGGTCAAACGTTCTCCTATAGCACCGCTACGGGCACCGATGGCTATACCGCTCGATTCCAGTTCGAGCACATCGACGATGCGGGGACTGCCGTGGGCAGTTTGGCAGCCGATGTGGCACTGGATAACCTCGCGGTCGATCATGATTTTGCGTTGTCGGTGGTGGATTCAACCAACTTCACCGCTGGCGATTTCATCCGGATCGGCGATGAAATCATGGCCGTTGTATCGGTTGTCGATGCGACCACACTGACGGTTCAGCGGGCTGTGTTGGGAAGCCAGAAGTTCGCACACGAAGCTACCGCTACGACTGATATCTTCAAGATTGACCAAGGGCAACGTTCGATTGCCCCGTTGGGTTTGTCAGCTACCCCAGCTTCTCCGATGTCCGATGACATTGCGGTCATGCAGGTCGATAGTTTGGGGCTGGACTTAGACTCGCCGGTTGCTCAACTCATTCGCATCGGTGACGAGATCATGCGAGTGATCGCGATCGACAATGCGAGTGATCCCAACGCGGTAACGGTTCAGCGGGGTTACCTTGGAACCTCGATCCAGGCACACAGTGCGAACAGCATGATCGAGGTTGTTACGACTTCGCGATCGGCGACCATGTCGGCAACCCAGACATCGTATCTGGCGGGGCCTGCGGCATCACCGCATGGCGTGACCGGGGCATCGTTCCTGGCATCGGATCATAAGATTGAAGTCACCCCATCGGCTGACTTCCAACCTGTCGTCGGCGACTTGCTGCAAATCGGCAACGAGTTCGCTCGTGTGCTGGCGATCGAAGAGGTCTCGGTAGGCGGTGTGCCTAACGGTGATCTATCGCTGACATTGGAGCGTGGTCTGTTCGGTACAACGATCACCGAAGTTTTGCAAACGACCGATTACACAGTTCCGGGTGATACCGATCCAACCACCTTTACGACGCCAATTCAGTTGATTGATTCGGCTCTGGAATCGATTTTGATTCTGGAAAGTGATTCGTTGGATGACAGCTCAGTCGCTGATTCCGTTGGCGGAGGCCCGGATTCCGTTCGATTGGGAATCACCAGCAAGATTGCTCGTGCTCTGCGTGAGTTCGGTATGACCGAGTCAGGCGAACGAGGTGATTTAGATCTGCGAATCCCGCAAACTCAATCGCTCGAAGGCGGACGTGTCTACATCGGTGGCCACGTCGGTGACACAATTTCAACAGGTTCTGGATCCGTCGACAGTATCGACTCCTTCGCCACCATCGTGTCTGAACCGGGCGTCAGCGCGGGGGCGACTGCGATTCCATTCATTCCAAGTGTGACCTTCCCACAACGGGCCGTCATGGCGGGCCTTCTGGAAGCGATCAACAACGACGATGCGATAGGGGTTGTCGCGACCAGTGAAGGCGGCAATACCTTCTATCTAGAAGGTGAAGCTGGGATCGCGGTGGCGGACATCGGGTTCACTTCGAACGCGGCCGGATTCCAATCATCGCTTTCGACCTTCGGTGGCATCAAGGATTTGGCCGGCAATGCGTTGCGAGCGAACCGTGGCACCGAGACTCGGTTCACGATCGGGTTGGGAACTGCCGTCGCCGACTATGGCGACGAATTAGATACCAGCGGTGACGACAAGGCTCGACACCAAATTTTGACCGGCGAAGCACTGCTCGACGATCCTCGATTGGGTTCGCCTGCCGATCCCGCTCAACAAGTGGTAGACGCCGAGGCGGCTCAAGGCACCAACGGTTCCGACGACACGGCGGGTGTTGTTACAGCTCTGCAGCTTGCAATCTCGCCAACGGATACCTCGATTCCGGTTACCGCGGGTGACGCGGCCAGCTTCACACCGTTCATCGGTGGTTATCTCGACATCGATGGCGAAGTCGTTCGGCTAACCGGCGTGGACGCTACCAACGATTTGCTGCAAGTCGTTCGTGGTCGATTGGGGACAGTGGCGACAGCTCATGCTGATGCCGGTTTGTTGCCAATCACATTGATCAGCGACGATGAAAACGGTCTGGATACCTCGTCGGTTTACGCCACGTTTAACGTCAATCGCACCACCGTCACCGACGGCGGTCCGGTTCAGTTGACTGTAATAGCGTCAGATTATGGCGTGGTTGACGGTTGGCTCGACTTCAACGGCGACGGTGTATTGCAAGAAGGCGAACGCATCTTCAATCATGTTGCTGTGTGGCCAGGCGAAAACGTGCTGGATGTGGAGTTCCCCGCGAACTACGCCGGCACGGGTGACCGGGCACTTCGCTTGCGTATCAGTCAAGTCGGTGGGCTTTCCGCAAGCGGCTTGGCCGTTGGTGGCGAAGTCGAAGATCACGTGATCAACATCGTCGGCGGCACCGCTCCAACGCTTGCCGATTTGATGGATTCGATCGATGTGCTGTCGGCTGACGAAAGCAGTCCAGTCACTCCGCTTTTGGGTGACATCATTGGTGGGACGAATGCGGCCTATAACGGCGGCGATACGATTGAGATTTTGGAAATCGTTGATCTGCGAACAGGCCGTGCCTATCCGATCGATGCTTCTGGCACCGCAACGATTGAAAATCTAACCGATTCGCTGGGCCGAATTGCAGGCAAGTTGACGGTTGATCGAAACGGCAACACTACGTTTATTCCGCAATCGAACTACGATTCCGGCGTTGTGGTGGGACCTGATGAAATCCCAGGGACGGCTGACGATCTGACTCCGGAATTGATGTTCGGATATCGATTGGTCAGTGCTGGTGGGAACATCGCTGGTGTCGAAACCTTGACGGTTTCACTACAAGTGAATCCGGTTAATCAAAACCCAACGCTGGGCATCATCAACGACGGCCAAGTGGTGACGTTGAATGAAGATGAAGTAGATGGTCAAGTCATTGGGTTGCAAGGCATTTCCGCGGGAGGCGACGACGTTGAACCCGTTCATGTGTCGGTGGCAACTCGTAATGTGGTTTGGGATGCGACAACCAGTACGTATGTCGACGCCGAGGGCGCGGTCCAATTGATCGCCAACCCAACGATCGTTGGGCTTGATGACAATCCGTATGATGGCGGTAGCACTCAGGCTCAATTGAAGTTCTCGACCACGACGGACCAATACGGTACTGCTGAAATCGTAGTGACCGTATCGGATACACCTGGGAACGACGGCATTCTGGGTACAGACGACGATTACTGGGGTGTCGATGGTATCGCGGATACTGCAGACGACTTCTTGGGTGCCGACGGTGTCCTTGGCGGTGGTGATGACAGTATGCCTGCCATGCAAACGCTGATCGTGACGGTCAATCCCGTGAACGACCGGCCCATCGCGTATGACCGCGCATGGAGCGATTTTGAAATCATCGAGCGTGCGGATCCAGTTGCCAACGTTCTTCAATTTGACTTTAGTAAAGCGGATTTGTTGGGCGAGACAGGATCAGCGAGTGACTCCACCCCGGTTAACCCAGGTGGATCAGGTGCAGCACCGTTTGACGAGAGCAACCAAGACCTGCGTATCCATCGACTTATCTTTGGTGATGACGCAAGGATCACATTCACCAATAGCATTTTAGGTGAACAGGTTTGGGGACCACGCGAGTTTGATTTCCGAGCTTTGGTTGACCCAGGCGTGACGTTCAGTTCCGTGAAGGTGGAGTTCACCAATCTTGATGGGGTCGTGACGGGGCACGCTGAGTTGTTCCACAACAATGGTGAGTTCATCAGCGGAACCTACACGCCGACGATCGATTTCAACGACTCAACCAGCGGTATTCCGCAAGAGTTCCAATACATCGTTACCGATGACGGGAAGTCCATTCTTCCTAACCCCGTCAGTGCGACTCCGAACGTCGAAGTCCTGGACACCGACGGCTTAGTCGACCCGGTCGAAATTAACGCCGTCGTTGCTGTTCGCAGTTCCGAACCGCGGAAGATCAGCTTCAGTGTCGATGCGGTAACTGACGAGCCGTTCTTGGGTGAGTTCAATCACATCGAGTTTGACGAAGCATTACCAGGTGCCGCTCCAATTGAGTTGAGCCTTGCAGAGTTGTTTGTCGATCCGAATCAGTCGTTCATGTTGGGCATTGGTGCGGACGAGCAGGTCATCGTCGATCCAGATTGGATCACGATTACTCCGGTAGCAACCAATGTGGTCGACGGCGATGGCAATGCACTTGTGCTGCCTACACCAGAGAAAATTGTCGACGGCACTGGTGCGATTATTGGATTGCGTTTGAGTCCGATTGCGGACGCTTATGGCGAAGCTGGCTTTGTGGTCACGATTCGTAACCCAGATGTAAATGCTGATCCGATTCCTGAGCGTGATCGATGGTCCAAGACTTTGTCGGTGACGATCAATCCGATCAACGACCAACCGATCGCCTACGATCGCGAATGGTCCGCGCCGGAAGTCGTCGAACAAGCGGACCCCGTTGTCAATGTATTGGAGTTCGCATTCACGAAAGAGGACTTGTTCGGTGTGGCCGGTTCGCCAAATCCGGCAATCGACCCAGCTCCAGTAAATCCTGGTGGATCCGGCCCGTCACCGTTCAACGAAGACAACCAGTTTGCAACCTTGAAGGTGCATCAGTTGGTATTCGGAACTGACGCGACGATCACTTACACGCGAAGTGACATTACCGACGTCAACGGCGACCCAGTTGTACAGCCATGGTCCGACCGAACGCTTGACTTCCGTGATCCGGTATTTGCCGCTCCCGGTATCAGTTCGGTGAAGGTCGTGTTCACCAATGCCGCTGGTGTGGTGACTGGCCAAGCGGAATTGTTCCACAACAATGGTGAATTCACTAACGGAACGTACACACCAACGATTGATGTCAATGACTCGACCGCCGGCGTGCCGCAAGAGTTTGAGTACATCGTCACCGACGACGGTACATCGGTTCTGCCGAATCCACCCGGTGCGGAGACCGAGTCGATCGATATCGACGGCGTGACGGATCCAGCTGAAATTGACGCATTGGTGGCCGTTCGAGATGCGGAACCAAAGAAGATCAGCTTCAGTGTCACGGCACAAACTGACGAACCGTTCTTGGGCGAATTGAAGCCCATTCGCTTCGATGAGGCATTGCCGGGCGCACCCACGATCGACTTAAGTCTTGCCGATTTGTTTGTTGACCCAAATCAATCATTCATGCTGGGGATTGGTGCGGACGAGCAAGTGGTTGTGAATCCAGATTGGATCACGATCACTCCGGTGGCAACCAACGTCGTTGACGGTGATGGCAACGCTCTCGTGCTGCCTACGCCAGAGAAGATTGTTGACGGCACCGGTGCTATCACAGGGTTGCGTTTAAGCCCCGTTGTGGACGCGTTTGGCGAAGCTGGCTTCGTTATCACGATTCGCAACCCGAATGTGAATGCTGATCCGGTTCCCGAACGTGACCGTTGGTCCAAGACGCTGTCAGTGACAATCGATCCGATCAACGACCAGCCTATCGCTTACGATCGTGCATGGACGGCGGATGAAATCGTTGAGCGTACTGATCCTGCAACGGATACCTTGCAATTTGCGTTTGCGAAGGAAGACCTGCTTGGTACCGATGGTTCGCCAAATCCAGCAATGGATCCAACGCCAGTTGATCCAGGTGGATCGGGGCCGTCACCGTTTAACGAAGACAACCAGTTTGCAACCTTGAAGGTTCACCAGTTGATCTTCGGTGCCGACGCGACGATCACATACACCCGTGATGATTTGGTTGGCGAGCAAACTTGGACACCGCGTGAACTGGACTTCCGACAATTGGTGGAAGCCGGTGTGGTGTTTAGTTCGGTGAAGGTTGAGTTCACCAACGGTAGCGGCATCGTTACCGGCCAAGCGGAACTGTTCCACAACAACGGTGAGTTCATCAACGGAACTTACACGCCAACGATCGACATCAACAACACGACCGAAGGCGTTCCACAAGAGTTCGAATACATCGTTACCGACGATGGTAAATCGGTCTTGCCGAACCCAGCCGTCGGCGCACCAACGGAAGCACTCGATACCGATGGTCTGACGGATCAAACGGAAATTGATGCCGTCGAGGCGGTTCGAGACTCCGCTCCACGAACGGTCAGTTTCGGTGTGGTTGAGCAAACCGATGAGCCATTCTTGGGCGATTTTAATCACATCCGTTTGAATGAAACCGAGAGCGGACTGAATGTATTCGAGTTGGGCTACAATGACTTGTTTGTTGATCCGACCGAGTCGTTCATGTTGGGTAAAGGTGCTGACGAGCGAATCGTGGTGGATCCAAGTTGGGTCACGATCACGCCGCTGGCCGGTAATTTGGTCGACGTCGACGGAAACGCAATCTTGTTGCCAACCCCAGAAATCTACCTGGACGCGTTTGGTGGGATTGCTGGCATGAGGTTCGAGCCGATTGTCGATGCCTATGGCGAAGCAGGCTTCATCGTCACGATTAATAACCCCGACGTGAATCCTGTTGGTACCTCGCCGCGAGAGCGTTGGTCCAAGACGCTTTTCGTTACCATCAATCCAGTTAACGATAAGCCAGGGACCGAAGATCGCGTAGTCGCCGGCGACGAGGGTACAACGCACACGTTCACTAATGAAAACCTCGTGCTGGGAACCCCAAACTTTCCGACCGATCCGCCGCTGGCTCCCGTGGGTGCCGTCGAAGGTGCGTTCGACACGCAGCCCAATCCGCTATTCGACGAAAGCGAGCAGAATGTCTTCGTCTCTAGCTTTACTGGTTTGGCGACCAATGGAGCTTCGAAGATTATCGATCTGGGTGGAACCACTTTCAGTGCCACTGACGACAAGACAGACACTTTGCCGGAACAGTTTGTCACACCACACGGTTTCGTGACCCTGTTCTTTGTCGAAGTGGATGACGAAATTCGCTTCGACCGTGGCGAGTTCACGCTGAAGCCGCAGTTCGTTGATTACTTCGCTGAAAACCCTGCGGCGGCATTAGCTGCGGGCGACTTCATCTCTTACACTGTGTCGGATCTTGGCGGCTTCGAAATGTACGGGCCATCGGCGGATACCAACGGCGATAATGTGGATGACACCACGACGCAGTTGCTGTCGACGGTTGCTCTGGATGGATCGTCAGCAAATCCAACCGATTTGCAATCCAAGTACAGCGATCAACAAACGATCACGTTCTTCACCATCTCGGTGAACGATCAGCCGATCGCTCAAGATCGCGACGGTAATGAGTTGTTCCCCAACGAGGTTGTCTTCTTCGAAGATCAATCGACAGCGAACGATGGAACGATTCGAACAAGTATCTTCCCTACTCTAAGCGAGATCGTTCCAGGGCCGGACAACGAGTCGGACCAAACCATCTTGTTGCCAATCGTGCTCACACAGGTGCCCAATGACGACGGGTTGATGCCGAAGTTGTTCGTAGGTGATTCGGCGCCGACGTTGACTACCACAGGTTTGTTAACGGTTGAACCAAAGCCAGACGCTTGGGGAACCGCGGTTTATGAACTGACCATCACTGATAGTGAAGGTCTTTCGATTGATCCGAAGCCTCGATTGACTATCCGAATGGAAGCGGTCAACGACCAACCGGTCACGTTCGATCGTTCAATCCGTTTTGACGAAGGCGGAACACGGACGATTGATCCGATTCGTCTGCTGACTCCATCGGACGCCAGCGTCGATCCTCTGGTGGATCCGTCTGCAGCGTCGGAAATCGATGCGGTTGCGAATCCGGTGGACCTGGATCCGGACTTCGCTGAACCAGATGAACTGGAGATCGCTGAAATTCGCGTGCCTGATGGTGCAGGTGGAACGACCAGCATCACCGAGACAACGACGTTGACCACAACGACGGGTGCGACGATGGAATTCATCTTCAGCACATCGGCTCTGACCGGTGAATCGAAGCTGGACAGCATCAACTACACCCCTCTGGAAGATTACAACGAGAATCAACCGTTCAGTCCAACGGACAACTTCTCGTATGTGGTTCGGGATACCGGCAAGAAGCCTGGCGATGTGGATGGGCAATCTCACATGAATCTGAGTGAGCCTGCCACGGTCCAAATCAGCGTGGCTCCGGTAAACGACCGGCCAATCTTCGCTGATGACTACAACCGAGTCATTACAGTCAATGAAGTTGAAACCAACGGAGCGACCCGAACACGCGATCTTTACAACGGGATCGAAGTGAAGGTCTTCCCGGGACCCGCTGGAGCACTCGATGAATTGTTGAGCCAGACGGTTAGCTTTGAATTGGTCAGTGCGTCCTATGCTGACATTCTTGGCAACCCGATCGACGAAGCTGAGTTGATGTTTGCACGGCCGCAAATTCAAACCAATGGCACGATTCAAATCTCGCCAGTGGCGGACGCGTTCGGTTCGGCGGAATACACTTATCGTGTCGTCGATAGCGAAGGTGGCCAAAGTGCTGGCTTGATGAGCTTCCAAGTCGTTGTCAACAACGTCAACGATGCTCCGTCACCAACGGACGTCGATCCATCGGAAAAGACGTTAACCGATGACGCGGCTTATAAGACCTTCGGCGACGGTACGATCACGCTGACGTTAGCTGAAGATAATGGCATCGATCAAATCGATCCTGCACTTTCAGCATCGGATCTAGCTAGCCTCGTTATCAACGATTCGGCTTCCGAGTTCGATGGCGTGACGCCGTACTTTGTCCGAGTCAGTCAAACCAACACGTCGCCATTGCCTGGCAACGATTTCCCCGGTTTGTTGGATATGTTCATCTCCGGTCCTGATAACGAGTCCTACGAAACGTTGTCGCTCGCTGGATTCGGAACGCTACGAAACGGACGAATCGAAACCGACTTGGGTGGCTGGTTGGTCCGTACCGACGATGCCTTTGTGACTGGACGTGGTGTGAACGTTGGTGATATCGGTTTGTTGTACTATCCGCCTAAGGATGTCAACACAGCGAACAATATCCCGGACTCGTTCAACTTTATCGTCACTGACGATGACGCGACGGATCCGAAGACAAACCAAGGTGTAGTCCGGTTCTTACTGAATCCAGTCAACGATGCACCTGAGTTTGCTTTCAACCCGGACTTCGATATCGACGCTGGCCCAGACCAAGTTGTCTCGGTGCAAGTCGGGGCAGGTTCCGGTGCGAGTGGTCCATTCAGCTTGATCACGACCCAGGGTGCTGGTCCTGCGACGGCAGAGGACGAAGTGGATGCCACATCGGCCAGTCGTCAGTTGATTACTTACACCGTGACGTCAGCCGACCTGACCGAGGCGGAATTGGCTGCGAAGTTTGTGTCTCAGCCAACGGTCGATGCTCAAGGGCGTTTGCGATTTGAAGCTGCCGCTGGTGTGGTTGGTACGTTCGAGTTCGAAGTCTTTGCAACGGATAACGGACCTGACGATGCCGCCCGGGGTGACAACCGAATATCGACGACTCAGTCGTTCTTTATTGAAGTCACCGGCAAGCCGACGACTAACACAACGGTTCCGAACCTGATTCGTTCGGGCACCTATTCCGGTGGTGCAGTCACCCTGGGAATGGATGGGTTGTTTATCGTTCAAACGCCACTGGACTTGGATACGCTTGCCATCACGGTCGGACCGAATAACGGAATCGCCGAGGTGGTGAATGGCGAGATCGTCTACACGCCTAATGTTGGCTACAACGGCCCAGATCAGTTGACGTTCGTCATCGCGGATTCCAATGGCGTTAGCAGTGACCCTGTTACGGTCCAGTACAACGTTACCCGATTCGCTTTGACCAACCCGATTGATCCGAATGACGTGAACGCCGATGGAATTGTCAACTCATTTGATGCTTTGCTGGTTATCAATGTGATGAACCGGGGGGCGGGGATGCCAGCAGGCGGGATTCCTGTCGACAGTATCCTGGCCGAAAATCCTCTTGGTGCACCTGAAGCAGACTACTTCTACGATACGAGTGACGACAACACCATCACGGCGTTCGATGCTTTGAGAGTGATCAACGCGTTGAATGCGAAGGAGACTGCAGCAGGATCGGAGCCGTTGGCTCAAGTGACTCTCGCAACCAATTCGTCTCAGGAACTGGAACTTGCCAGTTCGAGTGAACCGTTTGCTGCGGTAACGTTGAAGTCGGAATCGAAGGTTGTCTCTGGTGCCGAAGTTGAGTCGGATATTCTAGAGCTGATCGTTGCTGACCAAGTTGAAGCCGACGACGATACCGATAATGAAGTGCCGTCCAACTTGGATAGCGTGATTAGCGAGTTGTTCTAGTCCTGCAATACGGCACTTAGCTAGTGAAATTCAATCGCCGTGGATGGTTAAAGGCTATCCACGGCGATTTTTTTTGCTGGTCGTATTTAATAGCACGACTGTCATGACCATTTAGTTCAGTTACTAGACAAAAGCTCAGCTTGGTCGTTGAACGACCAAGCTAGTTGATATCAGTACAGTGCCGAATTGGTCGCTTCGGCATTGGGGACAGACTGGTCGACGTGAGAGCATTGCCAGCTTTTTAGTGCGTAGCGAAATTACTTTCGTAGTGGTGCAGATGTAACGATTGAGGGCATAGCAATCGTTTGGCAGTGTCCAGTTAGCGGATCAAGTAGATCAGACCGGCGATGGCGAGTGACGCGCCCGCTAAAATTGCGAGGTAGGTCAATCCAACGACTAGGAATGGAGTTCCAGGAGCCTTTTCGCCCAGGGTCGGTGATTCGTCCGAACGCGTTGGTTCGCTATAGTTCGACGGATGTTTCGTGTCACTGTTCATGGCATTGTCTCAGTTGGGAAGTTGCGTTTTAATCGAAGGCTGTTCACCCACAGTTGTTTGCAATGGTCGATTCCACTCCAACGGTGGGAGAGGAGATCGTCCAGGGTGCAAATGGGTGTTACCGAGCGACTCTCGCCGTCTTGCTGCCTTTGCGGCGGAAAGACGTGATTCTTCCAGTCATGGAAGCCCTTCGAGTTGAACGAGGACTCCAGTTCTGGAGTTGGATCGAACGATACCGTTGCGGTTTCCATTATTCGGAACACAACGGGTGATCTCCTGGACTGAACTAGCAATAACGATGCCAACGCAAACGAAAGCGATCTGATGAAAATTTTCGTGGCTGAGTATTTATGTGGGGGTGGCATGTATGACACTCCCGTAGAGGCGATCCCGCCGTCTTTATTGCGGGAAGGTTCGGCGATGTTGCGATCCATTGTCGAGGATCTTTCGCAATGGGCGGAAGTGTACTCGCCAGTCGATCCCCGTCTGCCGGAACTATTTGATTCGCAGTGTTCAGCAAGGCTAGGCGTTCATTCAATCGGAGGGGTTGGAGATGCTGGACGAATTGAGTGTGCCGAGCAAGTTGCGGTGGGCACGTCAATCGGCGAGGTAACGGTTCAGGATGCCCGTTCCGTGCGGACGATCCCGATGGCGAAGAACGTTGCACCGTTGGCGTCTTGGGTGGAAGCGGCGAGAGAATGCGATGCGGCGATCGTGATTGTGCCTGAAACGGATCAGTTGCTGACCAAGGTGATCACCATGATGCGTGGTGCTGGTGTACCAGTACTCGCACCGAGTAATGCTGTGATCGCAACCGTTTCGGATAAATGGCAGACGGCGAAGTGGCTGCACCGCGAAGGCGTTCCTCATCCCGAAGCTTGGTCGCTCGATGTGACGCGTGCGAAGCCTGTCGCGTCACGCCCGACAAACAAGTTGGCGTCATCGGCGGTGCCGAGTGTTTGTGGTGATCAATGCTGGGTCAAGCCGCGAGACGGTTGTGGTGCGATGGGGATCCGTTGCTATCACGAATTGCGAGCCGCGCTAGACGCGATGCAGCCTCATGAGTTTGTTCAGCGTCACGTCCCGGGGCGTCCCGCTTCGGTGTTAGTAATGGGGTGTGAGGCGGATCGGTCCTACACGGTTCTGCCGGCCGTTTGGCAGTGCATCGGTCACGATACGTCACTGGCCAATGACGAAGATTGTCTCGTGTATGATGGCGGTGTTGGACCGGTGTCCGAAAGTCTGCAGCAACGTGCCCAAACGCTTGCTGCACGATTGGTTGATTCCTTGCCAGGAAAGCTTGGCGGCTTCGTCGGCATCGATATGGTCTTGGGTGATGACGCTCGTCATGACAGTGTGATCGAGGTCAATGCTCGCCTAACGACGTCCTACCTGGGCATTCGACAAATGGTGCAAGAGAACCTGACGCGGCGATTGTTTGAGCCCATTTTGAATCGACCCGAGGTTGTGGTGGGGGACGAATCCATCGAGTGGACGGTGTGACCGTGCAGAGATGGACGAGCATGGCGGTCGTAGCAGCATAATGGTCGCTCCGGAACTTCGCTTATAATGTGGAAGCAATGAGGAAAGACACCGTCGAGGCAAAGCCGTCGTGCTTGCGGGGAGCATACCTAGCATGCCAGGATGCGTTCAGTGTGTTAGGATTCGCGGTGAGCTGGAGAAGCCTCAAAATCCTTTGTCCGCCACTGATTACCGGAACCTATCCCCACGATGTCCTCGATCGACTCTAGCGACGACTCGGACGGGCTACAAGAAAGCGATCCGTTCGATGTTGCTGATGAGCTAAACGGTGCTATCGATCTGGACGCAGCCATCTTAGAAGCCAGCGGATTGGACGATAGCAACTTTGACGATGAGTTGGATGACGAAGAGTCATTCGAGAAGCTTCGTGATGAGACTGATGCGGTCGCATTGGATTTTACGGACAACGAAACCCTGCGTGGCCATCGCATTGCCATCGTCGGTCGTCTGGGCGGAATGAATCGGCGGGAAGCTAGCAATCTACTGCGGTCTTATGGGGCGGTGATTGTGGAGTCCGATTCGGCGGCTGTGGATTGGATTGTGATTGGTGCGGAGGAGTCACCGTTAGCGGAGGCTGAACTGATCGATGAAGCCACTCGGCAAAGAGTGCCGATCGGTCAGGCTCAAATCCTGCACGAAACGGATTTGTGGCAACGGCTGGGCATGGTCGACGCGGAAAATTCGATCCGCAAGTTGCATACCCCCGCGATGCTTGCACATTTGTTAGGGGTTTCGGTGCGAGTGATTCGTCGGTGGCATCGGCGAGGATTGATTAAGCCGGTACGAACCTTGCATCGGCTGCCGTACTTTGATTTTCAGGAAGTCGCGACTGCCCGGCGTTTGGCCCAGTGGGTGGCTTCGGGGGCCAGTCCCGAAGCGATTGAACGACGTTTGATGCAGTTGATCGAGATCGTTCCGGATCTACGACGACCGCTCGACCAGCTCTCGATTCTGATCGAGGGCAAACATGTGTTGCTGCGGCAGGGTGAGGGGCTGATTGAGCCGAGCGGCCAATTACGATTTGATTTTGAGCGACTGGAAGACGGCGACGCGCCCGAGCAGTCAGTGGAATTTGACGATGAGGCGATGGTCTCGATTCGGTTCCCGGGACCGTCAGGATTCTCTGGGGATACAGGGTTCTCTGGGCATATTGGCTCGCTAGAGTCGAGCGGTTTGGCAGGGTTGTCTGACCCGTTGGCATTCCCGTTGCCCGATTCGCTGCTCGGGACTCGTGGATCGCTGGGAGGCGAAAGCGAAGATGATCTTTTGCTATCCGCCTATGCTGCGGAAGACGACGACGATCTTGCCTATGCGGTGGACTGCTATCACGCATTGCTGGCACGCGATGGAAGCCGGGCGGAATGGCATTTCCAGATTGGTGAACTGCTTTACCGACTCGACGAGGTCATTGCCGCTCGAGAACGTTACTATGCGGCCATCGAGGTGGATCCGGATTATGTCGAGGCTCGATCTAGCTTGGCGGGCGTGCTTGCCGAAACCGGGCAACTCGAATTAGCCGTGGCGGCGTACCGGGGTGCTTTGTCGTTGCACGATGATTACCCGGACGTCCACTACAACCTCGGACGCCTGCTTGATCAGTTAGATCGCACGGCGGAGGCGGACCATCATTGGAAACGATTCTTGCAACTCGCACCGGGAAGTCCGTGGGCGGACGAAGCCCGGGAACGACTCGGTTTGCCTAGCTAACGGAATTTCTTTCGGAGCCGATGTCCGGTTGCCGCTGGTCAGCATCTGGTCGACGTCCTAGCCCTCTTCCTGGGAACCGTGCAGTTCGCGGGGAACATGCCGACCCGGACCGTCTTCGCGGTAATGCAAGTCCATTGCGGTTTCGAACTCTTCACGCGTGCGTAAACGACCAAAGGACAGCCGAACGTTTTCATAATCCGGATGGCTTTGCGAGTACTTGATGCAAAACTTCCGCATCAACAACGGAGCTCGCTCGACAGTGTAAGTTTGCTCGCACAGCGTGAAGTGTTCCCGCATGACGGCGGCTTGTTCGTGCAGCGTCGGGGCGGCAGGCAATTGTCCGGTTTCGGCAAGTTGGCGAGCTTGTTGAAAGACCCAAGGGTTTCCGATCGCCCCGCGAGCGACGGTGACGCCATCAACACCGGTCTCTTGGATCATTCTCAGCGAGTCGTGTGCGTTGAATAGGTCACCGCTGCCCAGGATTTGCAATCGGTCGCCGACGTGCTCTTTGACTTCCTTCAAGAATTCCCAGCGGCTCGGTCCGATATACCGCTGTGCAACGGTGCGGCCGTGCACCGTGGCGGCGGCGAGTCCGGCATCGACGGCGCCGTCGAGAATTTCAAAGAACTGTTCTCGAGCTTCGTCGCTGTCGTCGATCCCCCGCCGCATTTTGACCGTGACGGGAATATGGTCAGGCACGATGTCTCGAGTTCGCTTCAGGATGTCGATCGCGACGGCGGGCTGTGACAGATGGAACCCGCCTCGGCAGCGCCCCAGGACTTTCTTGACGGGGCAGCCGAAATTCACGTCGATGATATCGAAGCCTGCCTCGACCAATTTCATTGCACCGAGGGAGAACTGTTCCGGTTCGGCGCCCATGAGTTGGCCGCCAACGGGGTGCTCTTCGTCAGCGATGTCCAAAAAGTGCCGCGTCCGCTCTCGTTTGGTCAGCGACAACAGGAATTGGTCCAGCATCACTTCACAAACTGAATAGCTCGCGCCGTGTCGCCGTGCGATCACCCGCATGGGCAGATCGCTGTAGCCGGACAACGCCGCTTGAACGACCGGAAAGCCAATGGGGACATTGCCGATCGTCAGCGAAGGCAAGTTAACGGGTTGGTTGGATGTGGAGATCATGTGCCAAATTTAGCCGGAAAGGCGTCTTTCGCGAAGTAGCAGCCTGGCTAGGAACAGCTTGACCGGGTCACTGAACGGGTTTTCAGACCAGGATTCGCCGCATAATCCAGCGGGAAGTGATCAATCAATATCAATCTCTGGAAAATCCGGCGAGTTTCCCATCGAATTGATTTTGCAGTGTTTCCCGAGATTCGTTAAAGTTTCACGGCACGATGCAATATCACACGCCGCCTGACGTGAGATTGTTGGCAACCGCCGGCATGAATTCGAAGGGCGGACATCGGTTTTCAGGGAGGAAACGATGCCGGGAGAATCATTCCGCTTTATCCACGCTAGCGATTTCCATTTGGAGACGCCGCTCGGGGATCTCGACCAGTTGCCCAATAGCCTTCGCGATGCGATGGCAACGGCTCCTCGAGACGCTGCCGCTGCCGTTTTCGAAGCTGCGTTGGCCGATAATATCGACTTCCTGGTCCTTTCAGGCGACCTTTTGCATCCCGTAGCCGCGGGACCGCACGGCATGTCGCTGCTGTTGGACAACTTTGAAAAGCTGCACGCCGCCGGGACGCCAGTCTATTGGGCTGCCGGAATCGCCGACGATCCCAAGCAGTGGCCCGAGGCCGTTCCGTTGCCGCCCAACGTGACGCTATTTCCTCGCGATCGTGCACTTTCGGTGCCTTATGAGCGGGCCGGTCGAGTGGTCTGCCACGTGGTCGGTCGGTCCAGCGAAGGGCGTGCATCGTTGCACGTGCCAGGCTTTCAAACTGAAACAACCGATGAATTCACCGTCGCGGTCGGCTATGGGACCGCTGACGCATCCGCATTATCGGCCGGGCGTCACGATTACTGGGCCTTGGGTGGCCCGCATAACTATACGGAAATCGAGGGCGTTGGCTCGGCGGGAGCGTTTGCTCCAGGTTCGACCCAAGGCCGTTGTTTGGCCGAGAGTGGTGCTCACGGATATCTCGTCGTGGATGTGGATGCGGACCAAACCGCTCGTGTCCGTCAAGTCGAGACGGATCGCTTTCGTTATGCCCATGTGTTAATCGACGCCTCGGAAATTCGAGCCGTTGGCACGCTGCGAAACCTGATCGGACAAAAGATTTCAACGCTCGCCAACGAAAACGGTGGCCGGCATTTGTTGATCGCTTGGGATGTAACACTGACCGACCCGGAAATGCTGTCGATGGTTGGTGACCCTCACGAGCTATTGCGTCAGCTTCGCCAAGACCATGGCAATGGCAATCCGGCGGCGTGGACCACTCGCTTGACGGTGCGTCCGCCTCAGCAATATCCGAAATCGTGGCGAGATGAGGACACCATCTTGGGCGACTTCTTGCGAGCGGCGGAGAAGTTCCGCAAAGTGGCCTCGGGGGCAACCGGCGAACTGAAACCTCGCTCCGGTGCAGATACAGGTAGTCAGACGGCGACGGCCAAGTCGGGCCCGATGCAACTGATGCCTTTTACCGAAGAACATACTGATCTATCCAGTACCGCTTCGACGCTATTGGGCGACGTGCCCGCTGGTGAACGTGATCTCACTCTCGACGAAGCAACGCTGTTGGGCGTTGAACTGCTTCGTGGTGGCAAACCGTCTTGGGGACGCAAATCATGAAGATCAAAGATATCCAAATTGACGGTTTCGGCGTCTGGACCGGGCTTTCAGTCGATTCCATGAACGAAGGCATGACCTTGTTCTACGGGCCCAACGAGGCTGGTAAGACAACGTTGATGCAATTCTTGCGTGCGATGCTTTACGGCTTCACACCCGAGCGACGTGCGCGTTACCTGCCGCCGGTTTACGGTGGCACGCCAGGTGGTGCGATTCGTGTGACCGGCCCCGGTGGCGGCTACGAAGTACGTCGGCACAGCCAACTGACCGACCAATCTTCGACCGGGACATTGACCGTCACCGGTGCGGATGGACTCAGCCAAGGACAGCATCGATTGTCCGGCCTATTGGGCGGGATCGATGAGCCCATTTTTTCCAACGTGTTCGCGATCGGGATTCGCGAGCTGCAAGAGTTGTCGACATTGGACGACACTTCGGCCGCCGATGAACTGTATAAGCTTAGCAGCGGTTTGGACCGCGTTTCGTTAGTGGACGTGTTGCGTTCGTTGCGTGCGGGACGAGGCGAATTGGTAGGCCGTGGTGCAGCGTCGCCCGGTGAAGAAGAAGCTGCCGCTGGCAAACTTGCTGGCATGATGAGCAAACGCGAGAAATTGCGTGATGAAATTCAGCGTCTCAGCGGACAAACTCGTCGGTGGAGCGAACTGGCAACGCAGCGACGGACGCAGAGTCAAGAAATTGATTCGTTGCGGTCGCGGATGGTCGCTTGGGAACGTGAAGCCCGATGTGTTGAGATCGCGACGAGCGTTTTCGAGCCTTGGCAAGAACGTGAGCAGATTCGCGAAAAGATCGCGGACATTGAAAACGAATCCAGTTTGCCTGACGAAGCACCGTCGCAATTGGTTCAAATCGACGCCATGATCGAAGAACGTCGTGGCAAGGTCGAAGAGATCAAGAATCGCCGACGTGGGCTGCGAGACAAAGCGGAACAGTTGCCGGTTAACAAGCGTTTGTTCGATTTGCAGGGGCGGATCGAAGCCGCCACCCAGCAAGCGACTTGGGTCGAAGCACTCGAAGAACAGATCAGCCGAATCGACGTGCAAATCGAAAAAGCACGCAAGCAGGTCGAAGTCGACGCGGATCGCTTGGGAATTGACGAAGGTGAGCGGGAGACGCTTGCCCAAGGCGACGCGGGCGAGTTGCCTGACTTCTCGCGACAGACCCTTTCGGTTTTGTCGGGGCCAGCCAAGCACGTTAAAGAGCAAATGTTCCTGCTGAAGCAGGCCCGAAGTGAAGGGAAGAACTACAAGGCTCGTGCAGAGAAACACGGCGAACGATTGCAAGAACTCTTGCGTCGCGCCCATGCTGATGATGTGCCTCAAGCGATTCGGCGTGAACGTGAAAACATCGCTTCGCTTCGCCATCGGATCCAGCTTAGCCAGCATCTCGACAAGCTGATCCGTCAGCACCGTGATCTGGAACAAGAGTCCATTGAACTGACGACCGACGAAGCGTTGCCGATCGATCGCCTGTTCGTGCTCGGACTGCCGTTCATCTTTGGTGGGATGTTGGTGCTTTACGGCATGTTCAACGTCTTCCAGATCACGACATTCGTCGGCCGACCTAATCCGACCCAAGGGATGATGTGCATCCTGTTCGGTGCGATGGCATTGTTGGTGTATTACCTTTCGCGAGAACGTGGCCAACGCAGTGCGGTGTTGGACTTGGAAGATTGCGAGCGGCAAATTGATAGTGTCCGCCGGCAAATTCGAGAAGTCGAGTCCGAGCGTGCGGATGTCGATTCGTCGGCTCATCATTCCAAAGAATCGCTCGAAGCTCAACTTCGCGAAGCGGATCAGTTACTGGGCGAACTTGAGGAAGCGGAGCCGATCCACTTGTCGCATATGGCGGCGGAACAGTCGTACAAAGCATCGTATCAACGTGCGACCAAGGCGGCTGAGGGGCTGAAGGTCGCTCGCCGCGAATGGACGGCGACGTTGGATCGTTTAGGGCTATCGACCACCTTGTCGCCCAAAAGCGTTCGTTCGTTGGGCGATGGCTATGAAACTTTGCAGTCCAGCATTCGTCGCTTGAACGATTTGCGAGAAGAGCGGGAACAACGTCGCAAGGAACGTCAGACGATTGCTAAACGGATCGAATCGCTCTACATCGAATCGATTGACGCATCCGGTGACAGTGACGAAACCGAAGAGTATTACGAGCCAGAACGATCTTCGGCTTCGCAGTCCAGGAAACAAAAGCCAGGCTCGCGTGACTCGAAGTCGGGATCGCGGGGTAAGGGGGCTGGATCCCGTGACAAGCAGGCATCCTATCGCACGCACGGTTCGAACGGCTACGAAGACGACTACCAAGACGTTGACGTGGAAGCCTACGACGATGATTACGATGACGAAATCGCATCGCGGTCACAACGGCCAAAGCAAGGTGCCAGCAAGATTCAAAGCTTGTTGAAATCACGATCCAATCCACTGGATCAGCTCAATCACCTGCACGAAGAGCTTGCACGTCAGCAGCACTGGATCAAGCAACGTCGGGACTTGAAACGGCAAGATGCCCAGTACAAGAAGCAACAACTCATGCACTCGCAAGCAATCGAACGCGGCGAACAGCAGCGGCGAGCGTTGTGGGCGAAGTGTGGCGTCGCGACATCGGAACAGTTCTATCAACTGGTCGATCGCAAATCGCAATTGGCTCAGTATCGTCAGAACTTCGAAGAGCTCGACAAGCAAATTCGCACGATGATTGGCACGTCGGTCAACTACGACGATGTGGCGCGGGAGGTAGAAGGTGCGAAAGCTACCGATCTGGAACGTCGTTGGGATTCGTTAACCACTCGCATGACGGAAACGGAAGGCCGTGTCGCTGGACTGCAAACCGCACAAGGCGAGTTGGCCGCTAGCATGAAGCAGCTCGGGGACGACGATCGGTTGATGACCGCTCGCTTGGAATTGGGTTGTGTGGAACGTCAGCTCAATCAGCTTGCTCGACGTTGGCAAACGCTCGCGACAGCCAGTTGCTTGTTGGAAGATGTTTGCGGAACGGTTGAAAATGAACGTCAACCGGAAACGCTCCGTGAAGCATCCTCCTTCCTAAATCAATTGACCGATGGGAAGTACACTCGAATTTGGACACCGTTGGGTTCCAATCAACTGAAGATCGACGATTCCCATGGGAAGTCTCTGCCTCTTGAAGTGCTCAGCCGTGGTACCGGCGAAGCCGTCTTCATTGCATTGCGACTTTCGTTGGCCGCCGCCTACTCACGGCGTGGCGTTATGTTGCCGCTAATCTTGGACGACGTGCTGGTCAACTTTGACGGTGCTCGTGCCGATCACGCGGCCCGTACGTTGCAAACGTTCGCCGAACTTGGGCATCAGGTGATGATGTTCACGTGTCACGATCACATCGTTGATATCTTCCACAACATCGGCGTGGAAGTTCGCGAGATGCCAGCACAAGGTGCTCCTGGACGTGCTCACATATTGGCACCGCCGGAAGAATATCCAGAGGAAGAGTACGAAGAAGAGTATATCGAAGAAGAAGTGGAAGTAGCGGCAGCGGATGAGGTTGAAGAGGCACCGGAGCCCGAGCCGGAACCCGTCGTGGTTGCTCCCGTCGTCATCGAACGCACGCCGGAACCTTTGCCGGTTGCTCGTCCAGCGGAATTGGTCGTCGAAAACCGCCGCGTGATTCCTGCACGGCCCAAACCACCGAAGTCGAAATACCATTTCGCGTTTCAGCGTCTGAACCGCCAGCATCGTCAAAAACGCCGGCCTCAGATCAAGATCGAGCGACATGTCGAACCGGAACGTAAGCCAGTTCGCGTTCCCAAGGTTATCGAAGAGCGACGCCCTGTCGAAATCGTTGAGACCCAAGAGGTTGAAGACGCGATCGGATGGGCTTGGTTCCAACGAGAGCCTGCGGACGGTCGTATCGATGCGGAAGAAGCGGCAGCACAAGCGGCACGTAACCAATGGCTATCCGAAGAGGATCGCAATTACGAGCAAGAAGTGGAAACCGCAGCCACCGCCGACCATTCATGGTGGAAGCCAGAGACGACCTAGTGCTTCATCCAGATTCAAGTTGGGTGTAGTGGGCGAGGCGACGAGCCCGTCTGGTTGGTGAGTGGGTGGGATTCGTCGCCTCATCCACTACGATCAGCCCCGAAATGAAAAGTAGCCGAAGCACTAGTGCTTCATCCAGATTCAAGTTGGGTGTAGTGGGCGAGGCGACGAGCCCGTCTGGTCGGTGAGTGGACAGGATTCGTCGCCTCATCCACTACGATCAGCCCCAAAATGAAATGTAGCCGGAGGCGACCTAGTCGAGATCAGGCTCCGTCATAAAGTCATCGCTTGATCGCGAGAATTTTGTTTCTCACGATCGAGTCTCGGACCGCTGGAAGTGATTGCTACGGTCGGTATTGGAGTTGAGGTGAAACCGGATGGGGCACGCCGTTTCGCTAAGAGCCGACGATGTCGGCGGGGCAACGTTCCGCATCCGTTGATTCGATTGAATGGTTTTGCCTGTCGTCGGTACGGGCTATCTTGGTTGCATGAACCATCAACTCACTACCGGATCGTCGAGTCATCCTAAATCCCCTGATTGTCCGATCGTATTAGGGCTCTGGCCTATTGCGGGCGTCACGACGATGGGCGTTACGTCCGAAGACGCGTTGCAAACCATCCGCGCGGCGATCGAATTAGGGATCACTACGTTTGATACTGCCTATGGGTATGGATTGGATGGTGAATCGGATCGCTATTTGGGCCAAGTGCTTTCTGAGCTAGGTGGTGCCGAGCGGCGGGACGCGGACCAGTTTCATGTGATCGGCAAAGTGGGCCAGCGTTATGTCGATGGCGTGCGGGTGATCGACGGCCGAGCAAAGGTTCTTCGGCAGGACGCTGAAGAATCACTGCGGCGACTCAAGCGAGATCGCTTCGAAACATTGATGCTGCATTGTATTGATGACCAGACCGCCGTTGAGGAAAGTGCAGAGGCCTTGCTTGATATTCGCGAGGCGGGACTTGCTCAGCGGATTGGACTTTGCAATGCCACGCCTTCACAACGCAAACGATTTGATGCGGTTTGTCGGTGCGAAGCGATCCAGTGTCCCCTCAACTTTTTACAGCGGAACAAGCTGGAAGACGAAATCGCAGACGCCCATTCGAGCGGGTGCGATGTGTGGGTGTATTGGACTTTAATGAAAGGGTTACTGGCTGGCAAAATTGGACGTGACCATGTTTTTGCTGAGGGCGATAGTCGGCCGAACTATCCGATTTTCCAAGGGGAGGCACGTCAGCGGGCACACGATGTCGTCGACGGTTTTGGCGAAATTGCTGCCGATTTGAATATGACCGTTGCCGCACTGTCAGTGTCATGGGCGGTCTCGCAACCGGGGGTGACCGCAGCATTGGCTGGAGCTCGCCGTCCGGATCAAATCCGAGAAGTGGTTGGAGCACGCCGACTGGAGGCTGAAGTGTTGCAACGAATGGAAGCTCTGCGAAGTCAATAGTCACGGACGGCAACGACCGCTGTCCTTAAACTGAACCGCCGGTCCTGTTAGCATCTCGGTTTCTTGTTTGGGTGTGCTTGGCAAGCAACTGTGCCAACCCCACGAACCGTTCAGCGTGGATGCGTTTGCATGACGATCCGCTGACGCCACTTAGTCTCGATGGACTGCTGAATCGATGAACCGTAAAGACACGCTCCGGTTGGTTTCATGGAATGTGAATGGGATCCGTGCCGCGTTAGGAAAAGGCCTGCGTGAATACGTTGAGTCCGAACAGCCGGATGTTATTTGTTTTCAAGAAACGAAAGCCGAACCGGATCAAGTCGATACGCAATGGGTGGACGATCTAGGCTACACCCAGGTTTGGAACCCCGCGCAAAAACGCGGCTACAGCGGAACGTCGACATGGTCCAAATTGCCGATCAAAAAGGAGCAACTGGGAATCGGTATCGAAGAGCATGACGGTGAAGGGCGTGTTATTACGATCACGACCGAGGACTTTCACCTAGTCAACGTTTACACGCCCAACTCGCAGCGGGAATTGGCTCGGCTAGATTACCGGCAGCGCTGGGACCTGGATTTCATGGCGTACGTTAGCAAGCTGAACCGTCGCAAGCCGGTCATCTTTTGCGGTGATTTGAATTGTTCGCACCAAGAGATTGATCTGGCTAATCCCAAATCAAACCGCAAGAACGCGGGTTTTACCGACCAAGAACGAGCCGCCGTCGATGAGATGGTTAACGCAGGTTTCGTCGATTCGTTCCGCCAATTTGAACCTGGGCCCGGGCACTACTCGTGGTGGACGTATCGCGGTGGTGCTCGCGAACGGAACGTCGGCTGGCGTTTGGATTATTTCTGGGTCGCCAAACGGTTCATAGGCCGCGTAGTTGACGCGAGGATTCGGCCGGACATCATGGGATCGGACCACTGTCCCGTTGAAATCGATTTGTCGCTAAATGCGTCGCTAGCTTAGCTCGACCGGGGGTGCGAATCGGCTGACCAGTCGCTGGCAGTTTGGAGACTGGCGGTTTCGTGGCTGAGTGTCGTGACCAGCGGCTTAATGACCGTTTGTCAGCGACTTCGAATAGAGACGATAGGTCTTGTCGAGTTGGGAGCCGGATGCGTCCAGGATCGATCGCATCGCTTTGTTGGTTTCCAGAATCCACGACATCTCACAGTGCACCGCCCCTTTGGCAACGCAGGCGTTTCGGCATCGGTCGATCATCGAAAAGGCGATCGCCGCGCCCGTTCGCGTGTTTTGAAATTTGCGTGAGATTCCCATCAAGGGGACGCGAACCGAAGTGCATTGTTCTCGCTTGATCCGGTACAGCATTTTGAGCCAATTGACCGGGAACAACCGACCGTTTAGGTCCGCGGTCAGTTCGTTCAGGTTGGGGATCACGACGATGAAACCGGCACACTGGCCGTCGACCTCCGCCAGCACAACCGCATCGGTGCTGAATAGACGCCGCACAAGCATTGCGAGATCGTTTACCTCGGCGACGGTCATTGGGATATGTCCCCAATTTTCAGACCAGGATTCGTTAAACAGTTCTAGGAGTAGTCCCAGTTCTGCTTCGAGGTTTTGTTTATCGACGTTGCGAAGTTGAATCTTGGTATCGCGAGCGGCGGACTGGAGAACGCGGGTGATGCGTTTGGGATACGGTTGCGTGATGTCGAGGTGGTAGGCGAAGACATCAATTTCTTTGGTCAGGCCATTGGCATTGAACAGCGTTTCGTAATACGCCGGATTATGGCTCATGAAAATGTAGGGTGGACGATGAAATCCGTCGATTAGCAACCCCGCCTCTTCATTGATCGATAGGTTAAAAGGACCGACCATTTGGTTCATGTCGCGTTCAAGTAACCAATTCGCGGCGGTGGCGAACAGCTCGTTAGCCGTCTCTTGCCGGTCTTCGCATTCGAAGAATCCGAAGTGTCCGGTGCCGGCGGCTTGATGTTGTTGGGCGAGGTCGCAAATTTGGGCCGAGATCCGGCCTACCGTTTCGCTGCCACGTTGAGCGATCCACTGGGCGGCGGTCGCGTGTTGAAAGTAAGGATTCTTTCTGGGGTTCAGCCGGGTGCGAACCTCGGCGGTAAGGGGCGGAACCCAATGAGGATCGTTCGCATAGATCGTCTGCGTCATCTTCAAGAAGGACCGCATGTCCTTTCGAGATTCCACCTTGCGAACGATCAGCGGCGGCATGGCTCAACTTTCGACTCGTTGCGCTGTGGTTCTGCCAATCAGTAGGCAGGCATCACAGGCAAAAGGACGAGCCGGAACGATCCGTCTCGGAGAGGGGGGAGTGTCTGTTCATCATCTAGGATTGTCAGTCAATCGACAAGCCGACCGATTGTTTTGAGACCAGCGGATCCACGTTCGAGGTGACGGTTTTTAAGTTAGCGTCGAGATACCGATGAGTTGGTGGTCAACGAATCTCCATCGCGAGTGTCCGCACGTCACGTTGCATTCGCTGTTGTTGCTCGTTGAGTTGACGTGTTTGCCGATTGAGGTTGGCTGTGATTTCGTCCAGTTCCATTTGAGTTTCTTGGAACTGCATTCGCAATCGTCTGGCTTGACGCTCCCACTTCGCTTCTCGAGCATGCAGGTTCGCTTCTCGTTCACCGAGATCTTCGGACCATTCGGTCATGCGTTCGATTAGGTCCGTCGCGTGCAGGGCGAGCCATTTGTGCGGATCGTGGGTCGGTTCTTCATCGGGATCAACGAACTCGCAAAATGGAATCGCTTCGAGCGGCTCCTCTGATGCGGTTGTGGGTGAGTCAACTTTTTCAAAAGTCACAACAGGATTGGACGTCGAAACGGACATCGGCTTGGGAATGTCCGTCCGGCGGAAATTCGGAACCGGCGTGAACGGTTTGACGGGTACCGGCTTGGGCTCTGGGCCCGCAGGGACAACCCGATCGCCGGTCAGAATTTCGGGCGGATCGATGCGAAGCCACGTTTCGCTGGCAAGCGATCTTCGAACTCGTCGATCACGCGCACTGTTTTCAGGCACTTGATTGTTCTGCACCGGAAAGTCACGCGTAGCGAAGTGACGCATGCGATTTTCGTGCGCAGGGATCTCCGGGGTAGAAATCTCCCGAGAAGCCGCGACGGATCCGGCGTGAGTATGAACGGTCTGGGCCGATTGCGCGTAAAGGCGTCGGCGAGAACGAAGCAGCGATTTGGGTGGTGGGATCGACATACCTTACTTGATCGGATTTTCTTACCATCATTCTGAGCATGGAGTGGGATATCGCGATATGATTGACGTTGAACCACGAAGTATTTGAGGGTCGATCGCATTGTGCCGAACGTTTCGATCTTCATGCTTCGAATCCCCTACTCTGTCCCTAATTACGTGAGCACAAATGAACATCGCTTGGTCAGTAAAGTCACTCGCATGGCTGCTCGTTTCCGTCGTTGCATTGCAATCGGGAAGCTATTCCGAAGGTGCTGAAGTCGTCGCGGAACAAGCCGACTCAGCAACTGCTTCGACAGACGATGAAAACTCGAATGTTGATCTGAATCGCCGCATCGAAGTCATGGCTGATCGTGGGATCGCGTTCCTGCAAAATCGCGGCCAAGGTGACGATGGTGCCTTCAGTGGTGAGACCGGCGCGGCGGTGACGGGGCTGTGTGTCCGAGCGATTCTGGAGCATCGGCCTCAAGCTGCGACAACGGATCCGGCGGTGATCAAGGCGTTGAAGTTCATCGAAAGTAAGATGCAGCCCGATGGTGGGATCTATGCGGTCGGCTCGTTGTACCGCAATTACGAAACCTCAACGGCCGTATTGGCGTTGGTCGCCGCGAGCGAAGCTGATGGTCAATCCGGTTCCGGGAAATATGCCAGTGCGTTGAAGCGAGCGGAGTTGTTCCTGAAAGAAATTCAGTGGGACGAGGGTGAAGGTATTACACCAGAGGATGCTGCTTACGGCGGTGCGGGCTACGGCAGTCATTCACGTCCCGACTTGTCTAATACATCGTTCTTGATCGATGCGTTGCATGAACTGGGAAATGATGCTGATGACGAAGCAATTCAAAAGGCTCTTCGGTTTGTTGCTCGAACTCAAAACCTGAAGCAACCCGCTGACACGCAAGCTGGCAACGATACGCCGCACGCTGACAAGATTGGTGACGGCGGGTTTTATTACACGCCGGCGGCCGGTGGTCAAAGCAAGGCGGGGGAATCCGAATCGGGCGGTCTTCGAAGCTACGGTTCGATGACGTACGCCGGTTTGAAGAGCATGATCTACGCTGGGCTGACGCCAGAAGATCCACGCGTGGACGCAGCCCTTCGTTTCATCCGCGATCACTACACGTTGGAAAACAATCCGGGCATGGGAGCTCAAGGGTTGTTCTACTACTACCACACGTTTGCCAAGGCGTTGGACGTGGCCGGGTTGGAAGTTGTCGACGCCAAGGGTGGCACTGCTCACGATTGGCGACTGGAATTGGTCGAAAAGCTTGAAAGCACTCAACAGGAAGACGGTTCGTGGGTGAACGATCAAAGTGAACGATGGATGGAAGGCGATCGCCAGTTGGTGACCGCTTATTGTTTGCTGGCCTTGGCTCACGCGAAAGAATAGTCAGCTCATTCGTGTCCGTCGCTAACCGTATCTATCCTGTTGTTCAACCGCTGTTGCGAGTCCTTCGTCGTAATCGGTGGGTGATCGGCAGGATCTTTGGTGTGCGGATTCCAGCCAAGACCCAGGTCCAATTCGATCCGGTCACCGTGATGTTAGCGCGGACGTTGCCGGAACTAATCGAAGCGAATGATTCGGGTGATGTTACCCACCTCTTGGAGATGGGCATCGGTGAAGGGGCATTGGTCTCGTTATCGATTGTGAGTGGGAACAAGCGGCGAACCGGTCAGCCTTTGCGACTGCAAGTCGATGGTGTTGATTGTTCGGCGTCGCGGGTGGAAAGTTCTCAGCGGGTCGCCGCTTTTAATCGAGCGGACACTCGGTTTTGGGTTAGCGACTTGTTTGCGGATGTTCCGGCCGAACGCAGATATGACTTCGTGTTTTTCAATCCGCCGTACGTGCCCACGCAAACAGGCAAGGCACTCAAGTTGACGCAGCGTTTAGGCGTCGACGGCGACCAAATGTGGGATGGCGGTGAGGACGGGACGGCGACTTTGCGGCTTTTCCTCGACCAGGTCAAACCGGTTTTGAAGGTGGGCGGGAAGGTCGTCTTCGGCGTTCAACCCATTTTTGTTGCCGATGAAGTCGTGGAACGTGCCGTTGCTGAAAGTGGGTGCCAAATTGAAACGCGGCACCCGGGTGGGCGTGTTCCCGCTACGGTTTACGTGGTCGTCCCCTGTGTCGGGTAAGGGATTGCAGTAAACTGCCGTTGCGTTGCCCCGCTGTTGGGGAGAATTCGTTACCGCCAAAACGGAAGACTATCCGATGAATCGCTATGCACGTTTGCTCTGTGGAATCACTTTGGTCGTTCTGCCTACGGTGTTCATCGCGATGACGGGGTGTGACAGCACGGGCGGTGTTGGCGGCGGTAAAGGCGCCGGCCAAGATCCTGGTGCGGGCGGCTTCAAGCTCGACTGGGGCAACGGGAGTGTCGAGATTGGCGAAGACGGTTCCGTCGACGTGCAGGCTGCTGGAGTGGACGTGAAACGCAAGCCCGGCGAAAGTGTTTCAGTGCGGGCTCCGGATGTCGACGTGGATGTTTCGTACGACAATGGGGTACAGGTCAAAGCACCCGGAGCGGACGTTGATGTCAATGCAACCGGTGACGTGAAAGTGGATTCGATGGGTGTGAAGGTCAACACCGGTGATTCGGTTGAGCTCGAATCCAACCCGCAGTAGCGACCAAGTACGCTGCAGTAGCGAGAGCCAGTTATCGGCAGCGGCCTTTCACGGCGAAGCAGACCTCGCATCGATTTCTTGCGAGCTGTCGAATCTCCAAACCCTCGGGTCGCCAACGCAGGACCTCGTCACGCCATCGAGGGATTTGGGAAGCTCGCGAATAGTCGCCCAGCTTCATCGTAATCAATGATCCTTCGATGCTTGATTCGCGACTTTCAATGATGTTGCGAACCGTGCTTAATGTGGCGTCCGGCTTGACGGTCGAGTCGACCAGCAGCCATTTCGCCCCTCGGTATACCCGCCGAGGCAGATCGCCAGCGCGGGCGGCGTAGTGTTGGAACCGTGGGTGCGACGCGATTCGTTCGTCCATTTCCGCTGGATCGATTCCGATCACTTTCAAGCCCATTTCGAGTAGGCGTCCGCATGCGCCACCGGGGGCACTTCCCACCTCGACTGCCAAGTCGCCGGGCCGCATGTCAAATCCGCTCCACGCGATGGACTCCGCCGCCTTGTAATAGGCACGTGAGATCGGCTCGTATTCGGGCGCAACCGGTTGCACACCACCGGGCCAGCGAGTTGGTAAGGTGGTCGCCGTATGCGTACCAAAGAACCACTGGGAAGGATCGACTAGAACGACATCTAGTATCGACTCACCCGGTTGGGCGATTTGGTTGGCGAGGCTACAGCGAAAGGTGTTCGGCTTCACTCTTTCTAGGATCCTCGCGGCGACGGCTTGTGCAACTTCATCGATTTCGGGCTCGAAGTCGAAGCGGCCAATCGGTGCTCGGTCTCTGGGCCAGACATGCAGTTGATCAATTGGCTGGGGCATCGATTCGATCGACTGAAACAGCTTGTCGATTAGCTCGTCGCCATCTTGGCTCTTGGCGTTACCCAACGAGCGGCATCCCGTTCGAATGAAGATCCCGGTCGGAACCGGTTTGGTTTGATCGTGTTTGGCGGTGACGAAACCGGGACGAGAAAACGCCAGGCGCCAGCCTTCTTGTGCGATCTGTTCTTTGACAAGACCTTCGGCGCCATGAGCGCATGTCAGCATGACGAAGGTCGGATCAGCCTTCGCTTTTGGCGGTGCGGCGGGGGCAGGTTTCTCGGTCGCGACTGGCTCAGAAGGCGGTGACTTTTTCACTTCGCGTTGAGCGACGGCGGCTTCTTCTTGAGCCTTGAGTCGTTTGGCCGCATCGGCCCATGGGTTTTTTTGGTCGGTCATATTGGAAGCCGATTGAAGGTCAAGCGTGCAGGTTGTGTCGGCTAAGTTTGGAAAGCAGGAAAGGTCTGGCCGCTAGCAAGCTTTTAGCTGGACGGCGGATCGGCGGTTTTAATTTCGGTTGAACTGGGATTGGACAAACTGGTGTCGGGTGGCGTATTGGATGGTTCTGGCAGAACCCAGGGGCCGACCGTTTCGCCACGGACGAGTCTGAGGTATTGGCTGATCTTGCGTTTGGCGAACATCACTCCGCCCCCGCTTCCTCCACTTCGCCGCATCAGCGTCGCCATGGCGGATAGGTGGTTTCCAAAGTGGGTGGTTCGATTGTGGCGGACCGTCCGAGGTCGACCGAAGGCTGGCAAAAGCATGAGGCACATCACCACGCCCAGGAATAGCCCATGCATCGTAACTAAGCTCAGTGGCCACGTGGTTAATAGTTCCATCCCGGTTGAGGGTGGTGCGCCGGGCTTCGCGTTAGAAATGGGGATTGGCATGTCGTCGGACGACAGGAATCCGATTTGAAGCGGTTCTTCCGCTTCATCCGGTGGCGACGAGTCATCAAGAGCGGTTGTCCGGATTTGCTTTTCAATGGCAGACGCCATCCGGTTCGCGGGCGAACCGGTCATCGCAAAGTTCGTTAATAGCCCCCCGCTGGTGACCACCAATACTTGGGACTGACCCCAATTTTCGCTTTGGATTTTGGCAAGCGTGGTCAGTTGGACGGCCTTTGAATTCAGTGTGATCGATTCCTGGTGCAGCGATTCGAAACTGGTTAAGTCCACCTGCTCGACAACCTCTTCCTCGACTTCATCATCGAAGTCTTCTTCGATCATGGCGTCGATCTCAGCGTACAAATCCTCGTCATCCATCTCGACAAGGTCGAATTCGTCGTAATCCAAGTAGTCTTCTAGTTCGCTGGACCACAATTCGAAGTCGTCAGCGAGTTGGTAGTCGGCGACTCGGCGATCTGGCAAGAACATTCTGTAAGGCAGTGAGCGGGCGATAAACCAATTCCTGACCCGAACGTCTTTCCGCTTACCAGCGTCGAGTAGGCGGTCGTTGATTTGGGTCGCGAGCTGCCGTCGGTATTCGAGTCGTTGAGCCGGTTCGGCCAATTTCGCTGCCTCTCGGAAATAAGCCTCTGTGCTACCGCCATCTGGCACCACAAACACGATGGTCCGGGGTTTGTCGCTTAGCCAACGCTTCATCCACCGAGTCACTTCGCGTTCATTGGCGGGGGGCCACGCTTGGGGAATCCAAACGATCCCGTTGAGTTGGTCCGCTCGAGCCGATAACCGACCGAGATCACGAGTTTTGATTTCAGGGGTGTTTGAGGAGGCTTCGCTTGATTCTTCTAGAAAAGAGCGAAACGCGCCGAAGCCATTGACGCTTTGTTTGCCGTCGACGCCACCGCTTTCACCGTAATCGGTGTGAAACGAAGAACACCCTGTAGTGAGCAAAAGGACGAGGCAGACCGTTAACTTGTTCCAATTCATGCCGAGACCTCCGCTGGTGATGCCACCATCGCTTCGAGTCGCAGGTTGTCTTGCCACAGAACGTCAAATTGTTCGCGGGTTAAGCTGTGGCGACCGAAGTAAGATCGTTCGAATGAGTCAACGGTCTTACCTAGCAATTGGCCGGCGAGGGCTTGGCTGTTTTCGGTTTCGCGAACGTATTGCCGATTGGTCTTCCAGCGTGAAAGTCTCAGCCACGTCGCACGGTCAAGCAATAAGAGCTGGTGACCGAACAAGAAGATAATCGCTCGGTCGAAATCACCGCGCTGCATCAATCGTTCTAGCTCGGCACGCGGGTTGATGTTCGTGTCGCGAAGTTCCGCGGGCAGTTCTGCTATGCGTTGTTTGGTTTGTTCATCGAGGCCGCGGCGGTTTACCAATATTTGTTGGTCCGGTTCGGAGCGGAAGTCGAACGAGCTGTTTGCGAACACGTAAGCGAGCGCGCCCAGCAAAACTGCCATCAGACATCCCAGTAACACCCATCCAAAGAGGTTTCCGATTGATAGGGACCCCCACGAGGTGCCGGCGCCCGTGGCTGTGGTCGGTGGTGGCGCGGCGGCTGTGGTGGGTTTAGCGGTGGGTGGCTTGGGAGTCCAGCGGCTATTCCGATTCATGGTGTCGGTGCGTTGGTCGGTCAGCTCGATGGGCACCAAGGTGCCAGCATCGGAGTCGAACCAAACCGAATCCGCTACCACCGGTTGCACGGGGGAATCGGCCGGTGTGCCGCTGGTATCGGCGAATCCGTTTCCGGACCAGCCCAGGCATGCGGCGAAGGCGATGATTGCGATTGAGGGAATCGACGAGCTCGATGATGGGCCTGTCGAGGCGGTCACGGTTGGATTGCCAGTTGATGGCTGAGACGTTGCCGGAATGGGTTGTGACGGAGTGGGTTGTGACGGAGTGGGTGTCGGGTTGGACGGCGCAGATGTCTCCGGTGGTGTCATGATGTCTTCGCCGAATTGGCGAATCGCTTCGGCACGAATCGCCAGTTCGACTTCCCATCCTTCGAGCCGAATGCGGGCGTCCAGGTAGCCCAGCAACCGAACCACGACGCTCAGCGAAGCGATCAACCACAACGCCAGTGGATAAAAAATCAAGCAAGCAACCAGGTTCATTTCCCATACCCCGATCGCAATGCCACGAACCCAAAAGATCGAATAGAAAACGCATCCCATCAAAGCAATCAAAATCATTGACACGGCTAAAAAGCGACCGCCTAAGTCACTCGCCATCGGGGTGTGTAATGCTTTGGAACGCCGTTTTAGCGTGATCGATCCTGATTGTGTGGCCCGCAAGGGGCACCGTTCGAGCATGATCATTTCCGCTACGAATGGTCGATTGCCGCGGATGATCGCGGCGATCAATATAAACACGATGGGCATGAAGACGTCGAAGAACCCGTTCCATTCTTGCCCCCATCGAAAGGCCAACATTACCACAGCGGGAATTGCCATCCGCTTGATGCCTAGCGTCCAAGTAATTGGCCAGAACATCGACCGAACTTCTCGAAAGGTTCGGCGCAGGGTCGGTTGGCTTTCAAAGATGGATTGCCCCAACGAAAACGTTGAGAGCACACCAGCAATTGGTGCCTGCAGAAACACTAAGGTCGCCATCCAGAATAGATAGCGGAAGAATTCACTGGAGGCCTCGTCGTCGAACGTGCCAGCATCTGCAACGCGGAACGGTAACCAACCCAATAGCAGCAGATCCAGGACGATCCAGAATCCAGCACCCAAGAAAAAAGCTTGGAAGAATGCTCGCGGGTAGCGACGTATCATCAACAGCGATAGGTCGCCAATTTCCGACAGCGTGCGCACTCGAATCGCGACGTTGGTTTTGTCAAGTTGCAACGAACTTTTGCCTTCATTCCAACGGACTGCGAGAGCGGTTGGGTGTGCCCAAAGATCGAGGCGATCGAGGGAAACCCAACACTACAAAATAGAAACTAATCATTGCCGAAGACATGATGGCCCACAATGCTTTGAACAAATACGGTGCCGGGCTGGGGGAAAGAAAGCCCTCGGTGAATGCGGCCAGGACAAACAACGCGGCGGCGGCCGACATGATCGGCACGCTTTGATGAGCCGAACGCCGGATCGAGTCCATGCGGGTTAGTCCGGCGGTGTGAAACAATCCCACGCCCAATCGTAGTCCCGCGCCGGCGGACAAGGCGATTGCCGTCAGTTCGAATGGGCCGTGAGCAGTAACGAAGTGAAAGAAATTGTCGCTGCCACCGACGTCTTCGCGTGCCATGTAGCCGAACATGGTGCCCAGGCTGACACCGTTGAACGCCAAAATGAATAAGCAGGGTACGATCAAGATGCCGTAGGCAAAACACTGTAGCCCAATGCCGGTGTTGTGCATGATGTAGAAGCCTGACATCGAAACATAATGGCTCAGTGAACCATCGATCTTCTGCTCATACATGTCCTCAAGTTGGTCCAATTGTCCCTGGCCAACAATCGTCGGCGCGAAGTCGGGGAACAGCGTTTGTTGGTAGCCGAGGAACATCGACAACGCGAACAAACCAAAGAACACGATCGTTGCGATGCGTACGCATGGGTCCGCAAAAATTTGCTGGGGTGCGTCGCGGAATAGCAGATCGAACCAGCCCGTGGTGGAGAATTTCCCGGAACGATAAAGCTGGTTGTGTGCTCGAGCAACCAACCGGTGCAGGTACGTGACCGTGGCGGGCGGCAATTGATAGGCGTCGGCCAGAGCCAAGTCAGAACAGACACCCCGGTAGAGCGTTGCGAACCGAGTGATCCCGGCGGCACCAACATATTTCTGCCCCGCTTTATCGGTGCGGCCGCGAACTTCCATCGACTCGCATAGCCGCTCGAGTTCGTCCCAATTGGCACGGCGTTTTTCAAGAAGTTTGGCGATATTCATTCGCAGCCAGTCGGATCCGTTTCTGAAAGCGTGCACAAGTCAACCCATGCCGTTTACATGGCTAATTGTTTCCAGCGTGGAGTGAGTTCGCCACAGGTTCGTTGATTGTGTTGATCTTGATTTTGACCCAAGCAATAAGGGCGTGTGGGACGTGGGCAGTATATCCGATCAAGCAGCCTGAATCACCGTGGCAAACTGGCGATTGAAGCGGCCAAGATCGCTTTTTCAGGAAGATCGCTCCGCGGCCATTTGCATCAAGATGAGAATCATCCGGCCGCCCAGGCATTCTGGGGCCGAGCAACTATGGGCCGAGCAACTGTTTGGGGGCCGAGCAACGTCCGCTACGAAGAGAATCCGCTCTTAGCGAAGTCCGGGTTGGGTGGAGCAGATGCTTCGACACCCAGAGAAGTCACCGACAATGACTTGCCGGTATTCAAAAATTGGTCCAGTTAGACCAACGGAGGCATTGATGAGCCTAGACGGAATCTGCTTCCGTCATGTCGTACATGCGATTCCAAGGCGTCTTGGTGCCTTCGTCGGAATCACCCAGCTCGGATTTGCGTTTGCATTCAATGCATTCGCTGGCGTAGGGCAATGCCTTGAGGCGGTTCAGTGGGATCGGTTTGCCGCAATCTTCACAGTCGCCGTAGTTGTCGCCTTCAAACTTGTCGATCGCTTCCTCGATAGCGGCCAACTCACGAGCTTCCACCTCGACCAACTGGCTGTTCAGTTCATCTTGAACCGTGTCGGCAGCCGCATCGAGCGGGTCGCCTGTTTTCTGTTGGTGCAGTTCCCGTAGGAGACTAAGGTCACCCGCCAACGCTTTTCGAAGTGCATCGCGACGACGGACCAACGTGATGCGAAGCTTTTGGAGTGTTTCTTTTCGGGGCATGGTAAAACCTCATTTGTCAGACGGAAGACCGTCGCGAAAACCGCAGGAACCACTGCGAAGGAGCCGTTGTTTCTGTGCTAATAGTGTAGTGAGATGGGTAGCTGAACTTGGTGCCCGCCGCACGCTGACTGCCGATCATTTCGTCTCGATGAAATCGATAGCAAATTCGAATGCATGACGGACTACGGTACAGACGAGCGGTGTGAAGACAAAGTTCGCAAACCCGACCCGATTCCAGTTGATGTGTCGTCAACTCGGTGACACGATCGGAACCTGGAGTGGTCAATGCTTTTCAGCTTCTTGGGCCTTTTTGGCTTGGTATGGGCAAGAATAGACGTGTTCAGGAATGTTCAAGCCTAAAAAAGCAGCGTCGGAAGCTGGAACGCCCAAGAGAGCAATAATTGTGCCGGTTTGAACGATAAACGGGGGCCAGAATTCTTGGTGGGAAACCAGTCCGGGAAGGGGACATTTCCACCGCTACCGGATGGGGAGGCGGTGGCGGCACCCGCAGCGGCGTGGACGGCTGCGACGCGGTGGAGCCTAGCCGAAGCGAGCGAATTGCCGCGAAGAATGGCCTCGGGGAGCGACCCTGCCCAGGAACTCAGCAGGTCTCTATAGGCCCTGGACTCCCGTTAGTCCCGTAGTGCGTTTTGTCCAGCAAATCCATCCGCTCAGGACCTGACCATCCAGCAAGCCAGGTCGGCCTGGCTCGCCGGAACTGCACGATACAGCAGGTGCTTAGCTGTAGTTGGGCGTTGGCGGCCGGTAGTCTTCTAGCCGAATTTGCTTGAACCAGTCGATCGTGCTCTTGAGGCCTTCATCGAGCTTGATGCCTGGGTCCCAGCCCAATTTTTCTTTCGCAAGCGAGATGTCTGGGCGGCGGCGAGTGGGATCGTCTGCCGGTAGCGGCTCGAATGCCAGCTTGCTTTTGGAATCGCACAGGGCGATGACTTTTTCGGCCAATTCCTTGATCGTGAACTCGTCGGGGTTACCGATGTTCACTGGCCCGACGAAATCGTCTTGGTTCATCATTCCGATGATCGCGTCGACAAGATCGTTGCGGTAACAGAACGATCGCGTTTGCTCGCCGTCGCCAAACAAGGTGATATCGTCGCCGGCCAGGGCTTGGCGGATGAAAGTCGAGACGACGCGGCCATCGTAAGGGTGCATCCGTGGGCCATAGGTATTGAAGATTCGCACCAATCGGATGTCGACTTTGTTGGACCGGTGGTAGTCCATGAACAACGTTTCGGCGACGCGTTTGCCTTCGTCATAACACGCCCGGATCCCGATTGGGTTGACGTTGCCGCGGTAGGACTCGGTTTGGGGGTGCTGTTCGGGATCGCCGTAAACTTCCGACGTGCTGGCTTGCAGGATTCGGGCGCCACATCGCTTGGCAATGCCGAGCATGTTGATCGAGCCCAGAACGCTGGTTTTGATCGTCTTGATCGGGTTGTATTGGTAGTGTCCCGGGGCAGCGGGGCAGGCCATGTTGTAGATCTGGTCCACTTCCAGATGGATCGGCAACGTAATGTCGTGCCGGATCAATTCGAAATTGGGGCGTTCCAGCAGGTGGGCGACGTTGGTCTTTTGGCTGGTGAAGAAATTGTCGAGGCAGATGACGTCGTGGCCTTCATCGACCAGACGCTCGCAGATGTGCGAACCGAGGAAACCAGCACCGCCGGTGACAAGAATTCGTTCGATCATTCAATCTTTTCCAAAGCACGCCGATCGGCGCTCGTACAGACAATTCAGGGAGGCAAGACAGTCAATCGTCTCGTTGCAAAGACCCGCCGTTTGAGCCGGGCCGGTATGGATCGCGTGCCTGGGAAGAAGCACTTTTACGCAACGAGATCTCGGCGTCATCGTGCTTAGCGGCCGCGTTTTTGTCGACCCTAAACGTTCAAAAACACCTGGTTTGGCAGCCTGTTATCCCCACCGCCGGAATCAGCCGCAAAGTCGGTGCGACAGGGCGCCGAGGTGGTCTGCTTTTGAGATCAGGGACTAGTCGAATCCGCCCGTGGCGATCAGACTGTCAGAATCATGCGGTTGATGTGTTCACACATTTGAGTTGTCAAACCGGCGAGCGGCAAAACCTGCCAAAGTCGAACCGGGCAACTGTTCACCGGCGAGGGATCCTGGTGCCAGTCGCTTCTGGATTGCCTTGGCAATTGTCCCGTGTGATTGTTATTAATCGTTATTGCCCGCCCGTTTCCGCTTGCCTTCACGCCACTTGCCCGTGCCTCACGCTCAAATTGGTCCTATCGCGGTTCACCTACCTCCACGGGTGGAGCACAACGATTCTCTTCAAGAGCAGTTCCCGAGCTGGGATCTGAGCCTGATTGCCGAAAAAACGGGGATCCAACAGCGGCACATCGCCGACCCCGGCGTGACATCGGCGGATCTTGCTGTGGCCGCGGCAACGGATTTGTTCGAACGCGAGAACATCGATCCGGCCTCGATCGATTTCGTGCTGCTGTGCACGCAAACGCCTGACTATCCTTTGCCGACAACGGCGTGTTTGTTGCAAGACCGTCTTGGTTTGCCGACACGATGTGGTGCGGTGGATTTCAATTTGGGGTGCAGCGGTTTCGTCTACGGCTTGGCCATGGCCGATGGGTTGATGCAAAGTGGTGCCGCTAAGCGAGTGCTGCTGCTGACGGCGGAAACCTATAGCAAATACATCGATGAAGGCGACCGTAGTCTGCGCACCATCTTTGGTGACGCCGCCGCGGCAACGCTACTGACGGCGGAAGAGACGCCGACCTTGTCGGGTTTTCAGTTCGGCAGCGACGGTAGCGGAGCGGACATGTTGATCGTTGGTGACGGCGGAGCAAGATCGCCTGAAGATGCGATTCCGCCGCGTCATCGCAAGCGTTGGAAGAGCCGCTTGTATATGGACGGCCCGAGTTTGATCAACTTCACCGTTGATGCAATCCCGCGATTGGTCAATGAAGTCCTAGAGACAAACGGCTACACCGACGACGATGTGCACCGGTACCTGATGCACCAAGCGACTTGGAAGATGCTGGATCAGTTGCGGTTGAGAATGAACGTGGATGAGGCGCGTTTGCCAATCGACATGGCCGACATTGGAAATACGGTCTCTTGCACGTTGCCCATCCTAATCGACCGACTTCGCCGTCGCGGCGAGATGCAAAGCGATGTCGCGGGCGACAAAGTGAACGTGATGGTCGGATTCGGCGTCGGATTGTCGTGGGCGGGATGTTTATGGCGTGATCAATATCAGGCGACCTAGCGCACCGGTCGTCAAATGGGCGAGATCGAGACCAGGGCGTCTTCACTCGCTTGGGAAATTGCTTTCTGCTGAAACGGGGATAGGGAATGGATCAGCCAAACGAGGGTGCGAAAGCACAGAACTGCACCGGATGTTTTTTAGTCGCGTCGCCATACTTGGCCGATGGACACTTCTTTCGGTCGGTCGTCTTTATTGTGCGGCATGCTGCCGAAGGTGCATTCGGCGTGGTCATCAACCGAGTCAGTGACCAGCGGTTCAGCGACGCGGTGGAGATGTCGGATCCGTCTTGGAATAAGTCTGCTGCCAAACCCGTTGCCGCGTCCAGTTCCGCTGCGCCCCCATCGGTGGATCGAGACTTGATTCACTTGGGCGGTCCAGTCGAGGGCCCTTTGATCGCGTTGCATGAGGTCGCTGGGATTGGTGAGCCATGCGGGTTGCCGGATGATCCTAAGCAGCCTCACGGAACCGAAACGATCTTGAAAGATCATCCCGCCGAAGCGTTTGGTTCGATGTCGATCGAGTATGCCAGTGCGCCCGCTTGGATGACGACAGACGAAGATCATTTGCGGATTCTATTTCGGCGTGAAGACGCCCGATTGAAATTCATCGTGGGGTATTCGGGCTGGGGGCCCGGGCAGTTGGAAGATGAGCTTAAAGCCGGTGGTTGGTTAGTCACGCCTGCGGAAGCGGATTCGATCTTCGACGGTGGTGCTGATGTCTGGGAAAAACTGGTTAAGCGGTGCGGCCACGCGATTTTGCAAGGCTTGCGTCCCGATTTGTCGCTGCCAGCGGAGAGTGATGCGTTTGACCCGGGTATGAACTAGCGACCATGGCACGCTATGTAATCGGCGATGTGCACGGATGCAGCAAAGCGCTGCGTTCGATGTTGGATACGCTGAAACCCGGTTCGGACGACGAGGTGATCTTGGTGGGTGACTATGTCGACCGGGGCCCGAACTCGAAAGATGTCATCGATCAATTGCTGACGCTGCAACAGTGTTGCCAGGTCACTGCCTTGCGAGGCAATCATGAAGTCATGCTGCAAGGCGTGACCATGAATGACATGGACGCCACGACGTGGATTGAAAACGGCGGCAACACGACCATCGCAAGCTACGGTGGTTCCGCGACAAAGATCCCATCGAGCCACTTGGATTTTTTTCAAGGGCTGCGACGGTTTCACGAAACGGACACCGAGATTTTCATCCACGCGATGTACCACGCCCAGCAGTCAATCGGCCAGCAGAGCGATGAGCTAACGTATTGGACTCACCTGCCTAAACCTGTCCCTGCACCTCATGTCAGCGGCAAGCGAATTTACCTGGGCCACACGCCACAGCCGAATGGGGAAATCTTGCGTCATTCCCATTTGGTCGTGGTCGACACGTATTGTTTCGGAGGCGGTTTTTTGACCGCTCTGGATTTAGAAACCGACGCCGTCATTCAAACGGATAAGCACGGGCATGTCAGACGTGTTCCGGTAGAACACGTCATGCATGCAGCCATGAAGTGCATTGATTGGTTGCGCGGCAAACGCAAGGCTCCAGAAGCCTAAGCAACTTGTGGTTTGACTTCTTGCCAAACCGCGAGTGCTCCTTCGGCGAAGCAAGTAAAGAAGTTGGGCTCGCTGGGACGTTCTTCGAGGATCGAACGCCAAAACGCACGGGCTCGGAATCCACCACGATGATGGCCCTTGCCGCGATGCCCGCCTCGTTTGAATCGACGGCGATGTCCGTCATGCCGTCCGTCTTGGTGCCGGCCTTCTTCTCGTCGCCCGCGACCAGGACGATCAGATCCGCCGAACGCAGCACCGCCATCTTCGCGGCCCCCGAGTTCGTGGCCCCCAAGTTCGCGGCCACGATGGCCCGGGCGATGTCGCCGTCGGCCTCGTTCTTCGCCGGTGTCTTCGTCGATTGCGGCGAAGCCGAATGTTTCTTCGGTCGCAATGCGGCGTGTCATCTCGATCCAGCCATCGCGGGTGGAGAGGAATTCGGACCAGTTTTCCGGTGTGACTTCCGCTTGGAGTTCTTCTAAAGCTGAGAGTTGTTGGATGGTCGCTAAGTTCATCGCCCAGTGTCGTCCGGCGGCTTCACCTGCGGGCGAGTGCTCGGGCTCATCGGTCGGTGCGGCTTCGTTTTCAGCCGCCAAGGCTTTGAGTCGTTCGACGGTTCCTTCGATGGTCGTGATCTCTTCGAACGGCCCGATTTCTTCGAGTTTGGTTTCGAATGCGTCGCAAGCGATCGCTGACCAGTTGACTTGCGAGCCCGTCCGCTTCATCCGTTTCTTCAAATCGTGAGGGACGGTGATCGTGGTTCGGGAAAAGTTGTTGTTCTTCTTCATGTGTTTCCGGTTGGAACTTCGTAATGCCCGGCGCGAATGTCGGCCGGTCCTCCGTGCGGTAATGTTTGGCCCAAACGGGCCCTTGTGGAGGTATGCATAATGTATGCATCGTGGTGTGGCGTGTCCAGTTTTCCTCGTTTTTGCATGGAAAACACGGGGTTTCTTTGGTGGACACCTAGGGATTTGGATAAGCATCTCTCGAGTCTTCTCGCGGACAACGTCACAGATAAGGGTTGGCTTGCGAAGGGTGAATCCGCAGTTGTTTGCCAGTGCTGACGCTCGGGCAGCTTCCCGGTTGTGGGGCAGCCGGTATCATTCACACGTCATCCTCTCTCGAGACTTACTGCGGCATGGACCCCACCCGAATCCGATCGAAATTTGCCGAGTACGTTGAGCCGTTTCGCAGTTGCGAGCCGCTGGACGTGCGTGTGATGAGCGTCCTGGACGCATTGCCTTTCGAGGTCCAGGTCGACTTTGTGGGCGATGATCGGTTTCGAATGTCGCTGGAAGACTATGTGCCGGGGCGCGGCTCGCGAATGTTTATCGAACTACCTGCTCACGGCACGGCGACGAGTCGCTGTGTCGTCCTGCGTCGCAAGTTGGCGGACGCTCCGGAAGCGTTTTCGCTGTACGTGATCGCCCACGAGTTTGCGCACGCGTTTTTGCGCAACGGCGGTTGGGGCCCGATCACGGACCGAGAAGACGCCGCCGATGCTCTAGCGGCGCACTGGGGCTTCTCGCGTCCTTGACCTAGATCGGTGCGTCACCAATCCCATCGGCGATTCGATTCGATAGCTCTTAGCGGCGGCGGAAAGCGTTCGATCTGGAAAAGCCGACGTTGTCGCCGCGTCCGATCGAAGCGAATACGGCATCGGTGGATTGCTCGTGATGGTGGTGACGCCGGCCACCAAAACGGCCTTGCCCTTCACCATTGAGTTCCTGTTCAGCTAAGAAGGTATCGAGCTCGGTAAACGACACGCCGCCGTCGAGATCGGAGTCCGCAGCCGCGATCTTGTTCCAGAACCGTTCGTTTACTTCCGCTTGGGTTAGCACGCCATCGGCATCGGAATCCTTCGCGTCGAAGGCAGCCTGTCTCGCCGCCAAAGACGCGGTTTCCAGTTCAGCCAGTGTCACCAAACCATCCATGTCCGTGTCGACATCCAGTTCGAGGAGTTTAGCCCACAGTCGTTCGGACGCTTCGTCTTCCGAGATAGCTTCGTCGTTGTTGGTGTCCAGTCGGGTGATCAGCGATTCAGCGTCTTTCCCGAATAGGCCGATGTGAAGAATGCCCGAGTGAGTATGCGGCTCTCCGGTGCAGTGTTCGTCATCGGTGACATCGGTGGTGTCCGTCTCTTCGGGATCCATAGCACCCATATCGGTGTCTTCGACATCTGTATCGTCGGTGTCATCAACCAGGCCGCCGTCGTCGATCGAGTTGTCGTCGGACTCATCAAGAGTCTCTTCGTTCGTCTCGTTACTGGTATCGTTCGTCGTTACGTCGGAGTCGTTGGTTGTTGGGTCGGGTTCAGATGCATCGTCGGTTTCACTGGCGAGTGTCTCTTCCGCTTCATCCGTCTCGGCATCTTGTGTGTCGGTGATCTCCGAATCGATGCTTTCAGCTTCCACTGGAGCGGCCACGGTGGGGGTGGTCGTGGGGGATGTCGCCGATTCGCCTTCGTTCATCGCGTTGATCACGGTCAATGCGTCCATCGCGGTGATGGTTCCGTCGCCGTTGGTATCACATAGGCCAAGGATCTCTTCGTCTTCGCCGGTGGACGACTGGTTGAGTTGGTTGATCACGACCAGTGCGTCGAGAGCCGATGTGTTTCCATCAGCGTTGACGTCAGTCGGGTTGATGTAGTTTTGGAATGTGATCTCGGCATCGAGCCGACCGCCCCAGCGGTGCCAGTTGCCGCCACGGCGCCAGCGACGGCGTGGGAATGGATCGTCATCGGTATCGCCAGTGTCGTCCGGATCGGTGTCGCCAGCGTGGTGGTCCCCGGTATCGGTGTCAGAATCGTCGGTGTCGGAATCATCGAGGTCTGGGATGCCGAGGTCTGGGATGCCTAGGTCCGGATCGCTGGTTGTGTCACCGTCATCATCGCCGTCAGGTGTTTCATCGGTTGGCGAGTCTTCGTCGCTGGGCACTTCGGTGGGCACTTCTTCGCTTGGTGATTCCGGATCGGTGGGGGTGTCGGTCACCGCGGCCGCGTAGACCTCTTGGACTGCAGCGACGTCGACAGCGTTAAGGGTGGTGAAGGCTTGGTTTGCCGAGACGAACGGAGCGAGCACGCTGGCTGGTGAATCCGTGTGATCTAGCCCTAGAGAGTGACCGATCTCATGAACGGCCACATAGACCAAATCGAAAGCACGGTTGCCCAGCGAATTGCCGACTTCCCATGCTTCGGAAATATCGAACTGAATATCTCCGGCGATGCGAGCCGGGTTCACGTCGTCGGGAAAGTAGGCCTGGGCAAGCGTGCCGGCGACGCCATCGATATTGGTGAACGAAATATCAATCGAGTCTTGCAGGCCCGATTGATCGGTCGGCGTGAAAGAAATGTCTGCCGCGCTCGCCCACGCGTTCAAAGCCGTTTCAATCGCCGCGTTCGTTTCAGCTTGGGTGAGCGAGTCAGGTGAGTTGGCGATGTAGTATGTCAGTTCGGCACTGCCAAGGCCTGGCCCATCCCAGCCCAAGCTGGCGGCTAAAACGCGGCGTGCTTCCAGCGGCTCTGCCGTCAGACGGCGGCGTTTGGCTTGTTGGCGACGCGACGAACTGGAACCGAACATATTCAATCTCCCTAATGAATGATTGCGACCGACGAGAAAGAACAAATCGTTCTCCCGGTTCGTTAGGGCGACTTTGAATACACGATGTCACTCTTGGTCTGGATATTTCACCAAAAAGTTTTCATCGGGTTCCGGTATTACAAATTTGTTAGGGGCGATTCAGTCCGCTTCGCTTTGGAGATAGAGTTCTAACGTTCACGCTTCGCCGACAAACGGGCTTTGCTGACATTAAACTTCGTCAAGCAGTTCGTGTTCGTAGATTGGCATATGTCGATAGTAAACTTCCAAGCAATACAACGAGAAACAGGTCGTGTAGAGGCGGCCAGCATGGAAGCCCCAAACATCGCCGGCGGGTGACCAACTGCCGCGTTCTCGGCCGCGAGTTTCCTGGGCGGCGGGCAAACGGACTTTTAGTTCGTCATTCCACTGCGTCCATAACGGGCCGCCGTAGTGATGCAGTGCTTGGGTGGCGTAGTACCAGTAATAAACATTTCGCTGTCGCATGTTCAGCGGATGATTCTGGACCAGCGTTGTCAGTCCTTGGCTCATGCCGGGCATGTCTCGTTGGCGGCCCAGATATTGACGGCATAGGATTCCCTCGGCGGTCATCGAAGGGGAAGGCCGCTCGCCGATTTTGTACGCGTAGCCAACCGGCTGGTATCGGTCCGCTCCGCCGGTGCTGACCGTATCTAAATAGCGATCGATCGGCGGGAACACGTATTGATCCACTTTCAGTCCGGCGGCCTCGCCGCTTTTCAGGCCCACCAGGAACCAGCCTGTCACCGACGTGTCGCTGTCGAAGCGTGGTTGGTACCGCCAGCCGCCTTCGGGAGACTGCGATGCACACGCGAAGTCGCATGATAATTGAGCGTAGGGTCGGATCCACGAGTCGCCCGTCATCGCATACAGTTCGCACAAGGCGATCATGGCTTGCGCTTGCGAATACATCTTTTCGTGATCGGCCGCCGCGATCGCCATGAACCCATTCCTGTCTTGTTGTTTCACCAGCCAGCGAGCGGCACGCCAAAGCGTTTTCTGATACTGACCGCCACGATGAGTGCTGCCGGCGCCCATGAACGCGAGCATCGCCATCGCGGTTGCAGACACGTTGTTCTCTCCACGGGCCCCGCTGTTATACGGGCCTCGTAAGCTCCAGCTACCGTCCTTCAACTGGTTGCGCTGCAACCACTGTAGACCCAGAGACACAGCGGCTTCGGTTGCCTTGGTGCCGCCAGCTTCCTTCAGTAGTTTTTGTTTCATCTCGCCTGAGCGACCGCCGAACATGTTGGACGTGCCACCGGATGAGGATGGCGGCAATGATTCGGCAGCGGATGAATCATCCGACGGGGAAGTCGACGAGTTATCCAGCGAATGGAAGAGAGGTGTGATTGACGCAAGTTTCACAACGGCATCAAGTTCAACAGGTTGTGGATCCATGTCGGACTCAAACGACGCGTCTTGCAAGACCGTTTCATCCAAGTCGAGTGGATCGACCGAGAATTCAACGAGCTCGACATGGGCTGCGTCGTCGCCCAGTTGCATGGTCAGCACGATCCGTCCGATTTCGCCTGACGAAACTGACATCAACGCCAACGCGAGCAATGCTAGAACGTGCAGCACCAGGCTAACCAACCATGAGGGTGCGTCGAGGAGGTGGTCCTTGAATTGGACGATGCGTGACCACTGTTCGCTGAACCAACGACGAAAGTGGAAAGGGCGAAGCAGTGCTTCTTGGCTAACGGTTTGTGGTGTCGGCACGCCCAATGAAGTTCCGTCATGCCGGTGCCAACCCGAATGCTGGTGCGTGCGTTGAGGTGCCGCTATCTCAGGTGGTTTGGGCGGCGGAGTCACGCGGATGGACTGGGGGGACGCTTGCATCGCGGGCGCTTTCATTGAGTGGTACCGATCGATCGCTTCGAGCGTCATGGGCGTTAAGCCCGATGACGCGAAGCAGCCCTTTGCAGGGTTCACTCTGTTGCTGGGTTCACTCCGTCGCTGGAGAAGACACCAGCGTTTGCGATGATGTCAGCACGTACTCGCTGGGACTGCGACCTTGTTCTCGTAGCCGTTCAGCAATTCTTGCCGCCCGGGCCGCACGTTTCGCTTCTGCGCGAGCGAGTCGGTAAGGGCGGGCAACCGCTTCCCGTTGAATCGCAGCCAACCGTTCTCGTTCGGCGTAGTAGTTGGTGAGCGTGGCAACACGTTGTTGAGTAGCCAAAGTTTGTTGCTGGTATGCGTTCGCCAGCAACGTGGACTGCGAATAGGGATTCGTCAACAGCGGATTCGACGCATAGGCCAGGTTTGAGCTGAGCGTGGAAGGGCTACCGCTAGGCATACCTCGCCCACCGCCGCTGCACTGCGCAAATGCGTCGCTGCTTAGCCCTGCCATAAGGAGGAAGGCTCCTATCGTCAGGATCAATGTGCTTGAATTGTGAACCATGTCCCATCTCCACTTGCTCAATCGAGAAAAGATGGCAATGCCGCACTTTTGCCGCATTGCCCCGCTCTCATTGATAGGGAGATTGTCCGGCAACAATGTCACGATACTGGCGAAGGGTTTCTTTAGCAGGCCGGACCAGCGAGGCGTTGCTCGCTTTAGAACTTCGCTAGGTTGTGGGTTTTAGCGACCACATGCCCTGACTGATCCACTGTTTCAGTTCGGATGAATTCACCTCGCGGCGTGGCGTTCGGCCAGAATCCGCTGGGCTGCCAAGATCCGCTGGGCTGCCAAGATCCGCCGGGCTGCCAAGATCGGCCGGGTGACGCGAATCCATCGGGCGACCGGGGCCCGCCGCGGCGCAGTTGTGCCCTGCTGCTTCGGGCGAGTGTGTTTCGGAAACCCAGATGGATGATTGTCGGATTTCTGTAATTTGGACAATCCGCGTTGTACCGGCTTGTTCGAGCAGGTAATTCTGTCCCGCTTCCAATTTGGGCTCGATGCGTTTGCGTTGGTCGTCTCCTTTGACGATTTTCAGCTGAACGCCTCGCTCAAAGGTCTCCGCTTCCGGCTGAGGATTGTCGGTCTCGGGTGCAACGGGCTTTGTTGCATCAGTTTTGGGTGCATCAGTTTTGGGTGCATCAGTCTCACTGGCGGTGGATTCATTGTTGGGTGACGTATTTGGGGACGTTTCGGTGGTGTCCTCGTGGCCCTGGGTTGCCTGAGCGTGGTCCAGGGCATAAATGAGATCGCGGAACGTCTTGTTGACCGGTCCGGTTAATTGAGTCATCTTGGCTTGGGCGTTTTTAAGCTCGTTGAGCTTCTGCATCGACAGGTTTTGCCGGCCCGAGCGGGCACCGGTGATCATCGCCCCGACCATGCCATTCCAGCGGCCCTTGGCACCGTTGAACTGCATTTCCATTTGTCGGACTCGTTGTAGGGCGGATCCCAACTGTCCCTTTCGAACGTCTTTTTGAACCTCGGCCATTTCGGAGCCTAGGGATTGCAGCCCGTCCAGCCCGCCAACGACGGTTCCGTTGGGCAGTCCTCGGATGGCGCCTCCGGTGAGGTTGGCGGTGCGCAGGATCGCCGTGGTGACGTTCGAGAATAAAATTTCATCTACACGGACCATCGAGGACCCCACTGAATCGGTATGACTGTCCAAAAGTCGGTTTGTTCGCAGGCGTGTTTTTCGCGGACGCAGGTTCTTTCCTGTGAAGTGCTTGCCTAGGCATCCTATTTAACCAAGGATGGTTTTGCCTAGGAACACGGTAGCGGTTGTGGCAAGGAGTCGTTTCGTTTTCGAAAGCGAAGTTGCGGAAGGATTGCCGCAATCACTACAACCCACCCGGATAGGTCGTTAGAATGCGGTCGTTTTCTTGCTGGCATGCAAGGAATGCGAAATTTGCGCGTCAGATGGCGTAGAAATAACAGTACAGTTAACGTGTGCTGAAAGTGAACTCACCCCAATACTTGCCCCTCGTCGCGTTGAAATACTGCTTAAATGGTTCATCAGATAAACGAGGGGCGTGAAGTCGCTTTTGTATTGGTTGACGATAGCGAATTGGACGGAGAGGTTTTCCGTCGAGCGTTGGCGAAGCACAATTTGGTGCGCCCGATTCATTTCGTGACCGATTCGACCCGTACGATTGAAGCCCTCCATGAGCAACTGGAGTGCAAGCCGAATCAAAGTTTGATCGTCTTCCTCGATCTGAACATGCCCGGCATAAGTGGGCACGATGTCTTGAAAGAGATTCGCAGCGATCCCAAATTGTCGTCGTCTTTGGTGTTTGTGTTAACAACTTCGGACCATGAGCGAGACGTCCGTCTGGCGTATTCCCAACATGTCGCTGGGTATTTTACCAAGGCGAACATGGACAAGTTGATCGAAGCGATGAAGCCGTTTGCCGAGGGCGTTTTGCCACCGCCAGTTAGCAGCGACTGAGCTGGTTGTAGCCACTTTTTAGTAGTCACCTCAGCGAGCCGTCGAAATCCGGCCCTGTTCAAGCAGTCCAGCCCTGTTCAAGCATTCCCACCCTGTTCAAGCATTCCCACCCTGTTCAAGCAGTCTGGCGCTGTTCAAGCATTCCGGTGTGGCCCGTTTCCTGCGAATCGTCTGAATTCGCCCTTTGCATTGGCCGCTTTGCCATTAGGGTAATGCGTGACTGTTTCTTAGTCAGTGAAAACGCCCCGTACCGCAATTCCGGGAAAGTGTTAAACTGATTTTCAGTGTGCCGGGCAAAAGCCAATCTGGGGCTGTAGCTCAGTCGGTTAGAGCTGGGAACTCATAATTCCTAGGTCGCGGGTTCAAGTCCTGCCAGCCCTACTTTTCCCCTCTTTTGTCGTCCTTCCTTGTCTCCGCTGCGGTTGCCGGAGTCGCAGCCAAACCAACTCCATGCCCCGCAAACCAAGCAAGCCGCGTCCGAACGCTGCCTCCAGCCAAAGTCCTGAATCTGACCAAGGTCCCGGCTTTCGCCATCGCGACGGTGCCAAGCCTCGAAAGCGTTCGGTCACCGCCAGCAAGCGATCGGTAGCGCCCCCGGCGGCGGATACCTCCAAGCGTTTGAACCAATTGCTCGCGTCCGCTGGCTTCGGCAGTCGTCGTCAATGCGAAGAGTTGATTCGCGAGGGACGCGTCATGGTGGACGGCGAAATCGTCACCAAATTGAGCGTGACGATCGACTTGAAGGATCACAAAGTCAACGTCGATGGTGTACCGCTGAAGCCTCAAAAGCTGGTGTACTACGCCGTACATAAGCCGAAGGGCGTCGTGTCGACGAACTCGGACCCGCAAGGCCGCGTCCGCGTGATCGACTTGGTTCCGCCGACGGAACGTGTCTATCCAGTGGGACGTTTGGACCGTAGCAGCGACGGTCTGATCCTGCTAACCAACGACGGTGATCTGGCACAGCAACTCGCTCACCCTAAGTACGGAATCACGAAGGTCTATCGCGTCACCGTGGCTGGCGAAGTGCGGCCCGAAACGATGCGAAAGATGCGGGAAGGTATCTACATCGCCGAAGGCCTGGTGCAGGTCGATGGTGCGAAAATCTTGAAAGCACGATCACGCGCCACCGATCTTGAAATTCGGCTTCGCGAAGGAAAGAACCGCGAGATTCGCCGGATTTTGGCCCGATTCGGACACAAAGTACAAACCCTGCGTCGGATTGCAATCGGTCCGCTGCGACTTGGCGATGTGCCGGCCGGTGCGTATCGAAAGTTGACGCATGCGGAAATCAAGAAACTGCAAAACATCGCTCAGCAAGCTGTCAACGCGCCGCCCGAAGTACCCGAAGGCACGCGATCGGTTAAGAAGAAGAGCAAGAAAAGCTACAGCGGCAAGTTCGTGAAGAAAACGACGAACCGGCGTCCCGTTAAGAAAGCCAAGACCGAACGTCCGCCTAACCGCGAATCCACTCGAGTGTCGGCGGTGATCATGGCCGATGAGTTTGCCGCGGTGGACCCCAGCACAAAGAAACGTGCTGCTGCCAAGGCAAAAGCCAAGCCGCGGGCGCAGTCCCAGGCGCGGAGCCAATCCAAAGGCGGTTCACGTACTGGCACTCGTACCAATTCGCGCAGCGGCGCATCCGGCGGTGCGACGGGTGGTTCGCGTGGTGCGTCGAAGTCGACGGGTAAGCGGAGCGTCAAACGAACCAACAAGCGTGGTCGTCGGCCATAACGCTCTGATTGCGTTCGGCATGCGTGCCAGATCTTTGGGTAGGTCTGGTTGGCGTGGGAAGCGAAGTAGGCTCCTTGGCGGTTTGTCTGAGGTTTGCTTTGGGCTTTCTTCGGCAAAGCGTACCTGTCGGACGCGTCGACTTGCTTTTTTTCACAGCCAGCCCCCCCGGCACTCGTAAGCTCAACATCAGCCCTGGAAATCGCTCATGCCAAGCCCTCACGCTGCCCACTACGCCGACAGCATCGCCCAGATCGAAACGCCGCTTTTGGTGAACGAAGCGATTGCTGAGAACACCTATTTGTTGCGGGTGTCGGCTCCTCACATAGCTGCGACGTGTCGGCCGGGACAATTTGTCATGATCCGCATGGCCGGTTTGAATTCGCCGTTGATTGGTCGTGCGTTTGCGATCTACAACGTGCACAACGACGCCGAAGGTAATCCCGACGCGATTGATTTGATCTATTTGAAGAAAGGTGCGTTGACGCTGCCACTTTCCAGTGCACCGGTTGGTACACCGGTTTCGTTGTGGGGGCCACTTGGTAATTCCTTCGTCGACGAGTCGCTCGCGTCGGATGGCTGTGATCGATTGATCATGGCGGTTGGTGGGATCGGCCAGACCCCGATGCTGGTCACCGGGCGGGACGCATTGGAGAAGGGGTGGGCCAAGCATGTCGAGATGATCTATGGAGCTCGGAAGGCGTCCTTGTTGGCCGGTGTGGATGACTTCCGCGAAGCCGGCTTTGATTTGACGCTTTGCACCGACGATGGGTCGCTGGGACAGCAAGCTCGGGTGCCCGATGTCCTGGCCGCGCGGTTGCAGGAACTTCAGCAATCCAATCCTGGTGAATCGGTTCGCGTGCTGACGTGCGGTCCCGAGATCATGATGGAAAGGGTCGCCGAAGTTGGCCAGAAGTACGGCGCGGTCGTCCAGGTGTCGATGGAGACCCCCATGGCTTGTGGCATCGGCATTTGTTTCTCCTGCGTCGCCAAGGTCCAGCAGGACGATGGCGAGTGGGACTACAAACGGACCTGTGTGGAAGGCCCTATCTTCGATGCCGAGCAAGTTTGCTGGTAGCGACGGTCGATGGCGAGCGAAGACGTCCGGCCCTTGCGGCAATGATCGCGAGCGCGGCTGGATCTGGCCGTTAGATGGCAACTCGACAAATGAGCTCGAAGCGGCGATCATGGGTTTCGGTTCCCTGTCCAGGGTTCTCGTCCTAACGCCCCGGTTGAGCGGGGAACTCCCCATCTTTGACTCGGGTTACTGAACCTTGACCACAGTTAATCTTGATCGCTGGACGATCGAAGACGCAACCTCGCAATACGGCATCGAGCGATGGGGTGACGGTTATTTTTCGATATCCAAAGATGGCACTGTGCTGGTCAGTCCTGACCCCAATCAGGACGGCGCGATTGATCTGAAGTCGCTGGTGGATCGGTTGGTCGACCGTGGGTTAGAGTTGCCGATCCTAATTCGTTTCAACGGGATTTTGCGAGACCGGTTGCATCGTCTTGATCGCTGCTTTTCGAAGGCGATTGCTGACCATGCGTACCAAAGCCGGTATCGCTGTGTCTTTCCGATCAAGGTCAACCAACAACGGGAAGTGGTTCAGCAAATTGTTGGCGAAGGTGCCAAGCTTGGCTTCGGAATCGAGGCGGGCAGCAAGCCAGAATTGTTGGCTGCCGTGGCGATGGGGACGGCGGACGTGCCGATCGTATGCAATGGATTTAAAGACGAGGAATTCATCCGTCTTGCCTTGCTGGCCCAGCGTCTTGGGCGGACTGTTTTGCCGGTCGTTGAGAAAGTCAGCGAACTGGATTTGATCTTGAAGGTAGGGCGTGAAATCGGGGTGCGTCCAACCTTCGGGATCCGCGTTAAGCTCGCCACCCGAGGCAGTGGCCGATGGCAAGCGAGCGGCGGTTATCGCAGTAAGTTTGGATTGACTGTTGCGGAAGTCCTGGCACAACTTGATCGTTTGATCGAGATGGACATGGGCGATTGCTTTCAGTTGTTGCACTTTCACGTTGGCAGCCAGATCGGAAACATCCGCCAATTGAAGTCGGCGATTCTGGAAGCGGCTCGGATCTACGTTGACCTCAAGAAACGCGGGGCTCAGATGGGCTACCTGGATGTGGGTGGCGGATTGGGCGTGGACTACGACGGTTCGAAAACAGACAACGAATCGAGCATGAACTACTCGATCCAAGAATACGCCAACGACGTTGTGTATCACGTTCAATCGGTTTGCGATGACTCTGAAATTCCACACCCGCAATTGATTTCCGAAAGTGGGCGAGCGATCGCGGCGCAGCACAGCGTGTTGGTGATGGAGACCCTGGGTGTGACCAGTCAGGGAGCGGCTGTGTTGCCGGAATGGGCACAGGTTTCCCATGACGAGCTTGATGAAAACGTCAACGTCTTCGGCGATAACAACCTGGGCGAAAACCAGCTTGATGAAGAGACGTTGGCCAAGCGGCTTCAAACGGAAAAGCCCGAAGGACCACCGGAAGATTACGAGCAACCGGTCCATGACTTGTGGCATGCCTACAAGAACATGTCATTGAGCAATATGCTCGAAACGTTTCACGATTCGCAGGTTTCGCTTGACCTTTGCATGAATTTGTTCAGTGGTGGCTATCTGCCATTAGAGCAGCGGGTTGCGGCCGAAACCTTGTACTTTGCGATTTGTCACCGGGCCCGCGATCTTGCGAGTGACCTCGACGAGGTACCAAAGGATCTACGTATCTTGGATCGAATGTTGTCGGACATCTACTTCGCCAACTTCTCGCTGTTTCAATCGATGCCGGACTCCTGGGCGATTGATCAGTTGTTCCCGATCATGCCGATTCATCGTCTCGATGAAGAGCCAACACGACACGCGGTTTTGGGGGACATCACTTGTGACAGCGATGGCAAAATTGACTCGTTTGTCGGTGACGGTAACCGCACCAAGACTTTGATGTTGCATCCGCTTCGGCCCAATGAGCCTTATCAGTTGGCGGTATTTATGGTGGGGGCCTATCAAGAGATTCTGGGCGACCTGCATAATCTGTTTGGTGACACGCACGCGGTCCACGTCGAGTTGGATGGCGGCATCACCAAAATCAAGTCTGTCGTGAAGGGGGACACGGTATCGGAGGTCTTGGGCTACGTTCAGTACGAAGATCGAGAGTTGGTCGAGGCAATCCAGGAAGCCGTAGAAAACGCGGTGGTGGAAAACCTGATAAATCATCAGCAGGCGGGCCAGACGATTGCTGCCTACGAACGAGCCTTGGCCGGTTACACCTATCTGACGTCGCACCGGACACCGCATCCGGACGCCGCCAGTTCGGGGGCAATCGGTGCGGATGACGTTGAGTCCGCCGCTCGCGGGTAAAGGGAACCGATAGGAGGGGGCGTGGGTGGCGCTTCGGCAGGCTTTAGTCTGTCATGAGAATCACGGTCGCAAAGCTCTTCAGCGACCCCGCCTGGCTCTCACTAGGGCTGCGCTACCGAGTTTCCCGCTGCCCCACTCGGCATGGGAGTTCCGGAACTTGACTCGAAATTTCAACTTCCTCTTGAAATTCGATCCGGAAGTTTCGTAAGCCCAAGTCTTCTCAGCTCGCTCCCACCCATTTTAAGCGGTGACCGACATGCCGTACGGGGTTTATTTATCCGCCTCCGGTGCCCAGGCTCAAAGCCACCGACTGCAACAGGTTTCTAATAACCTCGCCAACGTTGAAACCCCTGGTTTCAAACCGAGTGCGACGATTCTGCAAGCTCGGTTCTCTGAACTAATCGAACAAGGCCAGGTTTCACCTGGTTTGGGAGGGATCGACGACCTGGGCGGCGGCGTCACGATTCAGCCGGAGCAAACTCAATTCAAAGTCGGAGCGGTTCGGACGACGGGCAACCAAACTGACTTCGCGATCCACGACAAAGAAAGCTTCTTCGTTCTCCAGCGAGGCGACCAGCAATTGCTCACCCGGGCGGGCGATTTCGTCTTTGATTCGTCGGGGCGGATGGTCAATTCCGGCGGTGATCAAGTTTTAGGAAGCGATGGGAATCCCATTCAAATCGATCCGCGTAAGCCGTTCCAGGTCGGTGCTGAAGGTCGCATCACCCAGGCTGGTGTGACGCAGGAATTGATGCTAGGACGCCCGCAAAACATGGGTGATTTGTCCAACGTGGGCGGCAACCTGTTCAAGCCGCTCGCCGACTTTGGACTTGCCCCTGCCGGTGATAGAAACGTAATAGCAGGTTCGCTTGAACAGTCCGCAGTCAGCCCCACGGGCACGATGATGGAACTGATCGAGACGACGCGAGCCTACGAAGCCAACGTCCAGATGATTAAGAACCAAGACAGCGTCCTCGGATCCCTGATCGGTCGAGTGCTGAAGGGTTAAGAACTTCGTATTAAGGAAATCTCATGAGCGTTCAAACCCTTTATACCGCCGCAACCGGTATGGAGGCGATGCAGACCAAATTGGATGTCATCGCTAATAATCTTGCCAACATCAACACGACCGGTTTCAAAAAAGACCGAGCGAACTTTGAAGACTTGTTGTATCGCACTGAGACCTATCCGGGTGTTCAAGACGCGACCCAAACTCCCACCGCCGTCGGCACACAGGTCGGCTTGGGGGTGCGAATCACAAGTACCCAAACGGATCAACGTCAAGGAACGCTTCAGCAAACCGGTCGTGACCTCGATGTCGCGATCGAAGGCAGTGGATTCTTTCGGGTTGTTGACCCGTCCAGCCAAAACACGATGTACACCCGAGCGGGCAACCTTGACATCAATGCCAATGGGCAGTTGGTCATGGGGTCCGCTCAAACCGGACGCTTGCTCGACCCGCCGATCACCATTCCCCAAGATGCGACCGCGATGGTCATCAACGGGAACGGCGAAGTCATGGTGCGGCAACCCGGGCAAACCGAACTAAGTAACCAAGGGCAAATCCAGCTTGCGCAGTTCATCAACCCAGACGGATTGTTGAAGGTTGGCGAAAACATGTACGAGGCGACCGATGCTTCGGGCCCCGAACAACTGAACAACCCAGGGACCGATGGGACTGGCGTTTTGCGGCAGGGCAACCTGGAAGCTTCGAACGTTGAACCGGTGCAGGAATTGATCGACCTGATCACGACGCAGCGTGCCTTTGAACTGAACAGTCAGGCTGTCCAGGCCGGCGACCAAGTGATGCAGAACATCTCCAACCTTCGCCGTTTCTAGGCGTCAACCACTCGGCTAGCGAGGCATTGCTTCGTTAGTGCCTCGGCGTAAGCCGCTCCATGGAATCTCAATTGAAACCTCGCCAACTCGCTTTGATCTTTGCGGTTGCCTGCACGTTCGTGTCGGCCTCGGCGAGTCATGCGCAGTCGCGAGGTTCTTTCCAGTCACACTACAAAGTTCAGCCACAAGCGTTTGAGACATCCGTGGTCAGCGCGTCCGCACCGGCGGGCAGTCAACTGATCGACGCGGAGGTCACAACGCCGCTGTATTCCGCGACACGTCCCGCTGCGATCCTGGTCAAACGACGTACGCAAGATACGACAGCGGAAAACGCTGGTGTCGCTAAGCGAGCGGCGATGATCGATGAGTCCACTCGGTGGCAATTCGTCAGTCGCGAGTCCATTGCGATTCAGGGTGACGTGATCCGTTTGTCGGACGTGATCCGTCCCTTGGAACCGAACTTGGTCGCATGGTCCAGGTTGTCTGACGCGACGGTGGGCTTGATGCCGGCGGACGGTGGCGTGGCAAAGATCTCACGTGACCGGCTGGCTCAAAAAATTGCTGGTGCCAAAGCGACTCCGGAAAAGGTCAAGATCTACGGTCCCGAGACCATCGTCGTCCAACGTTCCAAGCCAGCCGAGACGCGGTGGCAGTCCGAACCGATTTCGCCGGAAGACTCCAGCCAGTATGCCAGAGCGAATCCGAACATTGATGCGACTTCGTTGGCAGGGAACCAACGGCAGGCCGCTGCGAAGCCAATCCAAATTGAACCGGTCCGTTTGCAAGTCGCTGCGCGAGGGCCTCAGGCTAAGATTAGCCAACAGGCCGGTGCTCGCTCACAGGCTGATATCGCGACCGCCAGCTATCACCAGCCGGATTCGTCATCGACGTTAGATGAGTCGGTGGTGGCCGAACCCGCAACGCCTTTGATCATCGATGCAGAAACCCGAGAGCGGTTGGAGCAATGGGTGCGTTTAGGCGTTCGTAACGAACACATCGAGCTTCACAGAGCGTTTGAGTACGATGTCGAATTTGATCCCAAAACATTCGGAACGCTCGAAAAGATTCAGGGCATTCGTCAGTTCATCTTCTTGGACCCCACGCCAACGTGGAGTCACGAAGGTCTCGAACCGGTTACCTGCCGAGTGCAATTGCATGGAAGGGCAGGGAACGAGGCTTGCCAAGGAGTTGTGCAGTTAACCTTTCGGCCCTATCCACCGATCGTGACGGCGCGGCGAGCATTGCGGCGTGGGCACCGGGTGAACACGGGCGACCTGCAATACGAGCCGCTGTCGGACAGCCGCATCAACCTACCTAGCGATGTCGTGAACTCACCGGAAGATCTGGTGGGGCTCGAAGTCGTTGGCCTCATTCGTGCGGGCGTTCCGTTGTCATACAGTGCCTTCGCAGCACCACGTGTGATCCGCCGTGGGGATCTTTTGGAAGTTCAAGTTGGCGGTGGCGGTGTGTTGGTAACGACCAGTGCGAAGGCGCTTGGCGATGGTGCCGAAGGTGAGCTGATCGAGATTGAAACGCTTCTGCCAAAACGCCGTTTGTTAGCCAAGGTCGTTCATTCGTCGCTCGTTGAAATCATCACCCAGGCTCCCCGAGTCGCCGCTCAGCCCCAGGCCACCCGATGATCCGCAGCGAAGCTAATTTTTCGGTAAGAGATGAGACCACAGCGATGGGGGTTTGGATTGTGACTCAACGCCGGCAGTTAATTGCCTTCGGTTGGTTGATGTTGGCGGTCTTCAGTGCTGTCACCGCGTCAGCACAAGAGTCGTCGCTGCTGCACCAAGCACCGCCGCAGGTGTTTGCCGCCCCGCAGCGTATGATGCCTGGGATGGGTGGTGTATCGTCCAGTGGGATCGTGCCTTCGGGGCAACCGCGATTGAGCCCCGCACCGCAGCCTCGGTCGGCAATTGGCACCACTGCCGGGACACAGCCCGTCGCTCCATACACACCAGACATTAATCCAGCGATCGGGCTGCGAGGAGTAAGTTGGACCTACCAGCCCGCCCCGCCGCTACGGCAGTTCCGGATGCAGGATATCATCACCATTCGCGTTGATGAGATATCGCGTGCGATGGCCGAAGGCGAAGCCGACAAAAAGCGGCAGTCATTGTTTTCGGCGGCGCTTTCGGACTGGGTGAAACTGACACGAAACGGATTCGTTCCGGATCCACTGGAAGACGGCGAGCCCACCGTCGCTGCCGATTCGCAATCGACGTTTCGGTCCGAGGCTAGTATCGAATCTCGCGAATCGTTGTCGTTCAATATTGCCGCCCGGATTGTTGATATTCGGCCCAACGGCAATCTTGTTCTGGAAGCTCGCAAGAAGTATCGCATTAACGACAACCTTTGGGAAACCTCGCTGTCGGGAATTTGTCGGTCACAGGACATCGGGCCTGACAACGTCGTCTTGAGCAGAGACCTGATCGACTTAGAAATTCAAAAAGAAGATCGTGGCTACGTCCGCGACGGGTATCAACGCGGTTGGTTCCAACGCTTCTTTGACCGCGTTAAACCGTTTTGATTTTGAAATGAGACCGATCTTGATTACTCAATGCAAACCATTTCGAATGAACGGTAGCGACGTTTGTGTAGACGTACACGTCTTATCGATAGCGCCGAATTACGACGGCAAAGTTCCGTGTTCGGTTGGCTGATGTCGTGCTTGCTCGTCGCCGTGGTGGTTTTGCAATCGAACACTACCGTGTTCGCCGGTGGACTGAAACTTGGCGATTTATGTCGACTAAAGGGCCAGGAAACCAACACGCTGCAGGGACTCGGATTGGTTGTCGGTTTGCGAGGAACGGGTGACGGCGACGCCGCACCCACATCACGAGCACTTGCCCGGATGATGCAGCTAATGGGCGGACCGATGGCTGTCGATGCGGCCGGTAATTTGAACCTAGGGGACGTGGAAGATTCCAAAAACGTCGCCATGGTTTTCGTGAACGCCAAGTTGCCGACCGTCGGTGCGCAACAAGGCGATGTGCTCGACGTCAGTATCAGTGCGATCAGTGCGAAGAGCCTTGAAGGTGGTTACCTGATGCTAACCCCCATGCTCGGTCCAAGAGCAGACAACCCGACCGTCTACGCGATGGCACAGGGCCGCATTCAGTTATCGCCTGACGCGCCTGCCACCAGCGGCACGATTCAAGGCGGCATGAAGATGGAAACCACCGTGCGTGCGAACTATGTCAAAGACAACGGGATTACGCTGATCATCGATCGCGATTTCGCTGACTTCAATACCGCCCAGCGAATTGAGGATGAGATCAACTCGTTGACATCGTTGACGATGGGAAGCCAAGGATCGTCCCGGCTCAATTCCGGTGGTGCCAGTTCAACACCACAGGCCCGTGCGATTGATCAGCTTCACGTTGAGGTGAGTGTGCCCGAGTTGTATCAAAAGAATCCAATCAAGTTCATTTCGTTTCTGTTGAACATTCCTGTCCAGCTTGCCAATCGCGGGAAGCGAGTCGTCATCAATGAAGCCGATGGCGTCGTTGTGATCGGTGACGATGTGGAGATCGCACCCGTATTGGTCACGCATCGCAATTTGCGTATTGAAGCTGGCGGTGGAAACGGGTTTGTCGAGCTTGGTCCCGATGGGACACCAGCGGCCGCGAAATTGAAATCGCTTGCTGACGCGTTAGGCGCGCTGGATGTTCCGACGGAAGATCTAATTGCCATTATCAAAACTTTGAAAGCCAAAGGTGACTTGTATGGCGAAGTCATTTTTAGGTAAAGCCAAATGAGATCCCCACGTTCGGTTCACTGTCCATAGTCGAAACAGATGCAACTGCCCTCCCTACCTACATCGTCAGCTAGTTCGTCGTATGCGATTAACTCACTCGCCAATTCGTCGCGTGCTGGGCAATCCTTACTCAGCGATTCGGTCTCTGGTGGGGCATTGGCAGGGGGCTCGTTGGCGAAGGATGCTTCGTCGGCAAAGTTGCCATTTGAGTTGAGCCAACCCAGCTCAGAAGCGACCGAAGATTCTGAACCGGTTCGCGAAGCGTTCACTGACTTTGTGGGTCAGACGCTGTTTGGCAGCATGATGTCATCAATGCGAAAAAGCCTAGACAAACCAGCGTACTTTCACGGCGGACGTGCCGAAGAAGTATTCCAAGAACAGCTCGACCAGACTCTCGTCGAAGAGATCTCCGACGCCTCGGCCGACTCGTTCGTCAATCCCATGTTTGATTTGTTCCAACTCCAACGGCGTGGCTAATCATGACTCAATCTCCCAATCCCGAAAACGCTTCAACGACACCTGCTCAACCTTGGCAAAGCCGGGTATCCGCCTACGTCGACCAGCTCGCTGAAGTGGCCGAGGAAATCGACTTGATCTTGGACGAAACCCGCGTTCACACGTTGGGGCTTCGTCCCGACGGCGTCGACGCATCGACAGCACAGTTGATGTCGTCCATTTCAGAGTTGGAGGACATGGTCCAGCGTCGCGAAGAACTGCTGCGGGCCGATGACGCCCCATCGGCGGGGCTAAGCCTCTCCGAAAAGCTGCTCTACACCCGCAAAATCGACGACGCTCGGTTGGCCCGCCGCTGCGGCGAGGTTGCCGAGACGATCGCGACGACGCACCAACGGGCGACCGCGTTGTTCGTTTGCCAGTACCACCTGAGCGACTTCCAGCGAGATCTACTGAACCGCCTCGCCGGGGCCACCGGGCCGACAACCTACAACCGCCAGGGGCAAAGTCCCCAGGGCGGGACCGGGTTGTTCAACGAAGCGGCCTAGAGCTGGCCTCGTTTCGCCATCGAACTCGTCTGCGGGAATCCCAGGCGATTCTGGCGGCGAGTCGGATAGGTCACAATTGAAGTTGCGATCGGCACCGGTCGCATCGTATGAGAGGAATCGAAGGCATCGATTCCTCTTTGCATTTCGGTCTGGCCGGTTCGCTGAACTGTTGCTTAGCTCGGCCGATGTGCGGGGGGTGTGCTGTCTCCCTCCAGAAAACCTGTCGGAATTGCCCAGACCTTCCGATACCACCCTAATGCGAAATAGTCTGCAGATTCGGTGCCCCTAGCGGAATCGAAACCTGGCGGCTATCATCTCGCCTCTTAAATTCAAATCACCTGCCTCCTTTCCAAACGATGGATTCCCGATGGGAAACAAGATGAAGACCCACAAGGGCACCAAGAAGCGATTTCGCCTCAGTGCCACGGGCAAAGCGATGCACCGAGCCAGCGGCACAAGCCACTTGGCAAAGGGTTTGACGAAGAAACGCCGCCGTAACTTGCGTGGCACCACTTCGCTCGACGCCGTGATGGAACCCACCATTCACGCTGCCCTGAACGGTTACAGCAACTAGTTTTTTCTCTCTTTCAATCGACCGGCAACTCGATTGGGCAAAACTTCGACGTCACTCGTCGGGGCCTGAATCGAGAACCACGAATGAATCAACAACCACAACTTTAAGGAATTAAGCCATGCGTACGCGCAAAGGTGCCGCACGGAATCAAGCCAAGAAACGTCTGTTTAAGCGAGCCAAGGGCTTCCGCGGTGGACGTGGGTCTCTGATCCGAACCGTCAAAGAGACCCTGCTTCGTAGTGGAGCGTACGCGTTTCGTGACCGTCGAGTCCGTAAACGTGAATTCCGTAAGTTGTGGATCATTCGTATCAATGCCGCCGTCCGCCAGCACGATCTTCGCTACAGCGAGTTCATCCACGGCTTGAAGAAGGCCAACATTGAATTGGATCGTAAGTCGCTTTCTGAAATGGCGATTTACGACGCTGCTGGCTTCAAAGACGTTTGCGATAAGGTCAAAGAAGTCCTCGCGAGCGAATCCGTCGCGGCCTAATTGGTCTTCGACAACGGATTGCAAAATCGATGTCACTTCAAATCTTTCTCGACCGCCTCGATCAATTGCAGTCAGACGCGAAAACCGCGTTTGATGGTGCTGCCGATATCGATGCGCTCGAAGATGCTCGTGTGACGTTCTTGGGTGCCAAGAACGGTCAGTTCAAAGACGTGCAAAAGATGCTCGGTGGCATCGAATCGGCGGACAAACGTACCGCCGGGATGCGTCTGAACGAAGTTAAGAAGGCGATCAACGAAGCCTTCGAATCGGCTCAAGGCCAGCTCGATAGTGGTGGTGATTCCCAAATCGAGCCCGGTTTTGATCCCTCTTTGCCTGGTCACCAAGGGCAACTCGGCCACATTCATCCGATTACCCAAACCATTGATCACCTGACGGAGATCATGGGGCGGATGGGGTTTGAAGTTGCCGAAGGTCCCGAAGTGGAGGATCCGTTCCACAACTTCGTGGCATTGAACATTCCCGAAGATCACCCCGCTCGCGATCCGCTGGATAATTTTTATCTGGCAACGGCTGGCAACTCGGCGGACACCGGTGAAGGCGACGCGTTGTTGCGAAGTCAAACCAGTACCGTTCAGATTCGGGTCATGCAGTCGCGGCAACCGCCTATTCGAATCATCTCGCTGGGACGGGTTTACCGCCCCGACGCGCCTGATGCGACTCACTTCCCGATGTTCCATCAAATGGAAGGTCTGTACGTCGACACCAACGTGACGATGGCCAACCTGAAAACGGTGTTGCGAGTCTTCGCGAATAACTATCTCGGCGACGATGTTGAGATTCGTTTTCGCCCGTCGTTCTTCCCGTTCACCGAACCCAGTGTCGAAGTCGACTTCTTGTGGAATGGTAGCTGGATTGAGTTTGGTGGTGCCGGCATGATCGACCCAAACGTTTTCGCAGCGGTCGGTTACGATCCGGAAAAGGTCAGTGGTTTTGCCTTTGGCTTGGGTGTCGAGCGATTGTGCATGCGACGCCACGGGATCACCGACATTCGCGATCTTTACAGCGGCGACCTGCGTTTCCTGCAGCAGTTCTAAGCCGTTATGCGGTTAGCATTCATCGGGCGAACCGCCTGACGTTGGCTCGGCGACCGCTTGGTTTTACTGAAACCTGTCATCTGAAATCTGGAATTCTCCTGTGCTAGTCTCCTGGAATTGGTTGTCCCGCTACGTCGATTTGACTTTGTCCCACGACGAACTCGTCGACCGGCTTAGTTTATCGGGGCTGAATCACGAAGGCAGCGAAACGGTATCGCTAGACGGTGGCAAAACGGAGGTCGTGATTGACTTGGAAGTTACGTCCAATCGTGGCGATTGCTTGGGGCATATCGGTGTCGCTCGCGAAATCGCGGTTTTGACCGGCCAGACGCTGAAGATTCCAACGATCGAATTCCAAGAAGCCAGCAAGAAGGTGAGTGACCGGCTGACCGTTCGCAATGAATTCGAGACCGCGTGTCCTCGTTACACAGCTCGCGTCATTGAAGGCGTCAAAGTAGGCGATAGCCCCGAGTGGATGCAGCAAGCACTGCAGTCGATCGGTATCGGGATTGTTAACAACGTGGTCGACGTTACCAACTATGTGATGATGGAATGTGGCCAGCCGTTGCATGCTTTCGACGCAAGCAAGATCGAAGACGACACGATCGTCGTCCGCCCCGGCCAAACATCGGCCGACGGTAAGACCAAGGAAATGCTTGAAGCGATCGACCATCGCAGTTATGAGCTGACGCAAGATTCATGCGTGATCGCGGACTCGAAGTCTGCCTTGGCGATCGGTGGCGTGATGGGCGGAGCGTCCAGCGAGGTGACCGCCGAGACGACCGACATCGTCATCGAGGCAGCCGACTTTGTGCCATTGTCGGTGCGACGGACGGCACGACGATTGAAGTTGCATTCGCCTTCGTCATTCCGTTTCGAACGGCGCGTCGATCCATTGGGGATTGATTGGGCAAGCCGACGAGCGTGTCAGCTGATTAGCGAAATCGCGGGTGGGCGTGTTCTTTCGGGTGTGATTAATACCGCGGCACCGGTCACCGCCCGTCCACCGATCGTACTGCGATTGTCACAACTCGAGAGGCTGTTGGGCATCAAGATTGATGCCGAGACGACTGCCAAGGTTCTGGTGGGGCTGGGTTGTCAGGCCAAACCCGGCGACGAGATTCAGTGTGTTCCGCCAACTTGGCGACACGATCTGACTCGCGAAGCGGACTTGATCGAAGAAGTCGCGCGGATCCATGGCTACGACAAGATTCCTGAAGATGCACCGATCCCGGTCGCCCCTAGCAGCAAGCGTGAGTTTGACTCCGCGATGCAGCGACTTCGGGGCGTGTTGACGGCGGCTGGTTTCAGCGAAGCGATGACGCCTAGCTTGGTCGTCGAAAAGCTCGACGCTTCGATTTCGCCATGGACCGATCGGCCAGCACTGCACACTCGCACTGCGATGCTGGAAGGCTCCAAACATTTACGGCGATCGTTGATTCCTAGCTTGTTGCAAAGTCGGGCCGCGAACTGGGCGTCCGCTTCGATGCAGGCGGATCTGTTTGAAATCGCTCACGTTTATCTGCCGGCCGCTGCTGATGCCAAGGGCGACGACGCGCTACCCGCAGAGACCTATCATGTTGCGATGATTGCGGGTGGCGATTTTTTCACGACCAAAGGCGTGATTGAAACGTTACTGAATCGATTAGGTGTCGCTGGAAAGCTCGCCGTGGAATCAGTTGAGCGAGACGGCTTCGCAGGTGGCGGAGTGGTCGCGTTGTCGCTTCAGCGTGCAGGCGAAGACGATTTTCCAATCGGCTACCTCGGCATTCTGGACGAAAAACTGGTTGGATCATGGAAGCTTCCTGGCCCCGTGATCGCGGCTGAACTGTCCGCCGATGTGCTTGTCGAGCACTCCCATTTGGTTCCGCAACAGCAGCAAGTCAGTGCTTTCCCGTCGATCAAGCGAGACCTGAACTTGGTCTTGCCCGAGGCCGTTCGTTGGGATGGGCTGTCCAGTGTGATCGAATCGGCGGCCGATGAGCGGCTTGCGGATTTGACCTATCAAGAGACTTACCGCAATGAGAAGGCGGACGGCAAGGATCGCAAACGCATGCTCTTCACGATGGAATTGCAAAGTTTGACCGAAACGCTATCGGGCGACGATGCGGACGGGATCGTCGAAAGCGTCGTCAAGAAGTGCGAAGATGAATTAGGCGCGGTCTTGATGCGATAGCGATCTGAGATCGCTCTGGCCTGGACGGTCGCGAAGGGTGGTGCGGATGTTCTGCCTTGTATTCCCCATGTCCGGCGTAAGCGGAATAACCCTGCCTAGACGCAACAAGTCTGTATGGATGCAACATAGGTTGCAATTCTGCAACGTCCCGGAGAGGGGCGGCGAATGGACGATGGAATTTTGGGTGTCTTTTTAAGGTGTCTATTGCTAGGCACTTACGCGATATCGGCCAATCGCGACGTCGGCTGATCCGCCGCTGGCACAACAACTGCTTTCTCTGAGATCCGGTGCGGGGGCATCGCACATCGTTTTGGATGTGTGATCGCATCAGTCCTCCGCAGATCTCGATTTATGCACGTTGTTCAACTCGCCGAAATTGCTGCCGTCCTAACCCAGCACGGGCCTGCGATCCTGCAGTGCCACGCCTCGGTCCCGCCTGAAGCTATTAACGGCTATTGGACGGCATCACGGCTTCGTTTGGATCTTTGGCACCAAGCACTTACCCGGTTCAAGCGAGCCAAAGCCAGTGGTAATTCCTATCAAATGCGATTGTGGTGGCAGGATCACACCGGCGTCGTGGAGGAAATCCTGGCCAGTGAGTTGTTAACTCGCGTGGTTTCGGCTCTGGCCGATGGTTCCGATCACGCTGCCCAGCGGGACGAATTTTCGCCGATTGCCCAAGCGATTCACCTGTCGCACTTGGAAGCCCGAAATCGGGTGCAGGCTGCGATTTTGGATCGACGTGGGTGTCCCGTTCAAGATGCCGTTCGGTTGAATCAGCTTCGCCGAATGACAGAACGCTGGATCGATGTCTTGATCGGTCACTTAGCCGGCAGCGATCCACGTCTGGTTCGCTATGGAATTGACCTTGAGCGGACGCGAACCTATGCCGGCGAAGCGGAGTTGTTGGTGACCTCGCCGACTCGCGAGACCGTCGCCTGGTTAACACGAGCTTCCATGACTGATGGTCTGCGACGCAAGGTCGCCCAAAAGTCATCCCTGCCGCAAGCCAACCGCGATGTCGCTGAAAGTGTGATGATGATCCTTCAGCCAGAGCTTTTCGACAGCGTGGGTGTCTTGAAGTCACTCTGGATGCACCGGATTGAGGATACATCGCATCGGACCGACCGGATGATCGATGACTACTTGCGAATCGATGTCGATGAATTGCCCGCACCGACTGCCTACGACACCCATGCGAAAGCGATCGCTCAGTGGTATCGCTAGAGGAGATTTCGAAGGGAGATCGTTAACAGGGCGATCACCTGAGCAGGATCGCAGAGAAATGGATCACAGAGATAATGGATTGCAGAGGAGTGGGTTATGGGTTGGTTAATCCACCATCGGGCGCCGGAAGTCCGGTTTGTTGCCCGGTCTGAAACTCGGAGCGATGCGAGCGGGTTTGCCAACGCACCTGAATATTCCGGCGGCATGGTGGCTTCAGGACCAAACGCTCGAAAACTCTGGTTCAGTTTCTGGAGCGCATTGCCAGAAACATGCCTGTTGTTGCTTGACGGGGGGGATTTCGCCATATAAACTCCGGCCAGCTATTGCGAGTCAATCTCAATAGTTCGTCGGTCAAGCCAGCTAACTTTGTACAGCCAGCCAGACATCCAGCCGTTTAATTCACGGCATCGATTTCTCAAAGCCTCCTGTACGAAGTATCTAAGATGAATGCTGCGAATCGCCGTTTGGCGTTGGTCCCTGTGCGCCCATTGGTTCGAAAACTTTCCGCTCGCAAAGGCGGATTTACACTCGTCGAGCTTTTGGTAGTGATCGCCATCATTGGCGTCTTGGTAGGATTGCTGCTTCCTGCTGTGCAAGCTGCACGCGAAGCGGCACGCCGGACACAGTGCAAAAACAACATGAAGCAGATCGTCCTCGGCATGACCATGTTCGAGCACACCTTCAAGCACTACCCGTACTCGCGAACGGGATCTTTGTGGCGAATCTTGGCGTTTGTGGAACAGCCCGACCTTGCCGACAAATTCAATGCGGCCAAGCACCCCAACTTCGATGACCGATCGGCATCGGAATACAAATGGGGATACAACGGAAGCTTGTCGACGGATTGGAGCAACAAGGATTTGTTGATCGAAGCCGCTGCTGCGGAGCTACCCGTTTTTCAGTGCCCCAGTCGGACTGGATCGGGAGCGATTTTAGATGACGACGGTTTGTCGATGGGCGTGGCGGACTACACTACACCACGGATCCCCGCACTTCGTCCTGAAGGGCATCCACTGTATTACCAAGACGGTGAGCCACAGATGCAATTCAGCACGGCGATGACACCAGCTTCGGGATCTCGGAACCGTGACCCGAATAACAAGGGTGGGCGAGCAGCGAGCATCTTGGATGGTCTGTCGCATACTTTGATGTATTACGAATGCATCGGTACGCCGGAGTTGTTCGTCCGTGGCTCGATGGCTGATACCAGCGGAGGTCCTAGCATCACCTGGGCCGGGGGCGGCGACGGCGTGAAGATGCGGGCTTATCTGGCCGACAACCTTCTGGCCGATACGTCGAATTCCAACCGTGGAAAATCAACGTCATCGAACCCAAACATTCCCGACGCGGCTACCGATTGCACGAAGACTTCAGCGTGGGAAGCGACGATTGATACCTGCGGAACGTATCGTTCGATCAATCACACCAACAAGAGCCAGCCGTTCAGTTTCCACGCTAGCTCGGTTCACATCGGACTGTGTGATGGTTCGTCTCGCACACTTACCGACACGGTTGACCAGGGTGTGTTCTTGAACTTGCTGTTGCGGGACGATCGCCAGCTACCAGGCGAATATTGAGAGACGAGTTAGCTGAACCGCCCGCAAGTTAGGCCAAGCAGCAAGTAAGCCGGCCAGCAATTAAGCCAACAGCAAGTTAGCTGGCTAATGAGTAAGCCGGCCAGCAAAAAAGCTTAGGCTTGGCGAAGTCGAAGCAAGTCTTTATCAAAATCGTAGAAGATCAACGCCTGCCAAGGTTGGACTGCATGAAAGCTGTCCAGCCTGGCTTGGATTCAGACGACCGGCACGTTGGTTGCGGTCGGGTACTACTCTTCTAGGACGGTCTTGAGCACGCGGTAAGCTTCGATGCTTTCGCAAACTTCTTCGCGACCGCCGGCTTCTTCGACGTGTTCTAGAATCTCGAGCAGTTTCTCAGCGCTGCCGGCAATGGAAACGGCAGCTTTCAAGTTTTCTAGTTTCTCCGCCGATGGGATTAACGATCCGTTCTTAGAAGCAGCTTGCTTCTTTGCACGGGGAGTTTCCTTTTTGCGCTGCTCGATGCAGATGCCTTGGCGGGTTTCGTTGCCGCCGTTGACTTTGCTGCTGCAGGCGAAGCGGTACCGGATTTCTCGGTCGTAGCTTCGGTTTTCGTTTCTGGTTTCGCTTCGGCCTTAGCCTCTGGTTTGGTTTCCGGTTTCGCTTCCGACTTTTCGGTTTGCTTGTTCTCGGTTTGCTTGTCAGCTTGTTGTTTTGCCATCGACGATCATCTTTCTTAGGGAAAGTGTTTTGGATCGTCGTTGTAGACTACGTGATTGGGCCGTTCAAGCTGGCCAACGTGCACGTGTTTTCTCAGTCGCGATAGGCGTCCATGCGTGTCATCGCGGCCCCTTCGTATTCCCGCTTAAGTTGCCAGCGGGGCCGATCGAGGGTTAGTTCCCAACTGAATAGTTGCTTGTACATATCGCGAACACGTTCGGGATAGTCATTGGCGAGGTCGTTGTGTTCGGAAACGTCGTCTTGCAAGTTATATAGCTCGGCAGGACGGTCGGGGAAACGCAGTAACTTCCAGTCTCCATCGCGGATCGCGCCCCTCGCTTCTTTTTTCCAGTACAGCGTTTGGTGGGGCCGGCCTTCTTTCTTGCCTGTCAGATAGGGGCGGAGGTCGACTCCATCGATTTGTTGCAATTCGGCATGGTCACCGCCAGCAGCATTGTAAAGCGTAGGCAGTAAATCGAGAGTGCTAATAGGATGCGGGTAGGTCGAGCCCGCAGCGACGACGCCGGGCCAGCGAAGCAAGAATGGGACGCGAATGCCGCCTTCCAAATGATTTGCTTTGGTCCCGCTAAGCGGTTTGTTAACCGAAGCGTTGGAGTCACTTGGTCCACCGTTGTCATTGGTAAAGACGACCAACGTGTTGTCGTCTAAACCTAGCTCAGTTAGCTGGTCGAGAACACGTCCGCATGCTCGGTCCATTGAAAGAGTCATCGCGGCAAGTTGTTGCCGCTTGCCCGATAGTTCGGGGAACTCTCGGAGGTCTTTGGCCTCTGCGTGCATGGGAGCGTGCACGGCGTTGAAAGAAAGAACCGCGAAGAAGGGTTGGTTCCGGTTGCGCTGCAAGAATGCGATTGTCTCATCAGCAAAAGCGGTGGTTAAGTACTGGTCGGTTTCGGCAAACTCACCGAACCCTCGTTCAAGGCGATCTTCGTTTCGAATCGGTTGGTTGGATTGGTTCAAGTCAAAATAGCTTCTTGCGCCACCGCGGAACCCATAAAACTCATCGAATCCGCGACGCAGTGGATGAAAACGATCAGCATTGCCTTGGTGCCACTTTCCAATCAAAGCAGTCCGGTAGCCGAGGGATTTCATGTAATCGGCAATTGTTTTCTGATCTAGTGGCAATCCCATCTCATCGTCCGGTAAGCATGATTCACTCATGTAGCCCGGCACATTGTTCTCTTCAAAACCGAAACGCTGCTGATAGCGTCCCGTTAGGATTCCGGCTCGCGAAGGGCCACAAACCGCCGCGGTCACATACGCTTGCTCGAACCGCATGCTTTGTTCAGCTAAGCGATCTAAGTTCGGAGTCCGCATGACCTTGCTGCCATGGAAGCCAAAGTCGGCGTAGCCCGCATCATCGGATATGATTAGCAAAATGTTAGGTGGTGCCGCTTGAATGAAGGCGGCGTTAGCAATCCAGAGCAACATCGCCACGGACATCGTTAGACGACCCGGTGCCGCAGAACATCTTGAAGCGAAGCTTCTAATCCGATGGACGATGCGACGCCGGGGCTTGTCGTTTTGATGCATTGAAATTGATCCTATGAAAGGGCGGATTGCTGCCAGCGATAGGTACTCGTTGGTGGCGGACTTGCCGCGTTTTGAGTGAGTCAACGGTTTAGGTTCGCGACTTAACTTCATTCGCCGACGCGAACTTGGAAGCGGAGTCGATAGGGGCCTGACTTCGGCACATATTGCGGAAGCGTGTGCGATAGAGTGCCGCCGACGCCCAGTTGAAGCCGATCGATGTTGACGGTGTAGAACCCCTGTGTTGTCAGCTCAAACGGATGCTGGGCACGGGTGATCGAAGCCGAACTGTAGGGCCAAATGGAGAAGGCAAATGCGGGATCGCCATGGAATTGCAGGCTCGACTCGTTCTCAGCCGTTAGCAGTTTCAGCCAGCGGGTATCTTCATGATTGCCGGTCTCCTGCGGGACGACGTATCGATGGAATAGCGAGTCCGTTTCGGCAGCATAGATTCCAATCATTGCGCTGCGTTTCCGGTCGGGATAGTTTTCCCAGGGACCGCGGCCAAAGTACTGGACTTGTTTGAAGTCAGCCGGCACGCCCAAGGTCACTCCAAAGCGGATCAGGTTGGGGAGCGACTCGTCGGCATCGAGGTCCAGGTCGACCGATAGTTTGCCATCGCTGAAGAACGTGTACGATGTCTTGAGGGTGACTTTGTCTTCGAAGGACTGTATTGCCTCAATGGTACGAGACATGCCTTCACTGGCGATCACGCGAACGGATTCAGTTTTCATTTTGGATGGCAAGTCTTTCCAGAAAGATTGTGATTTCCGGAAGTCGGTTGAACTGGCCGCTTTGACATCATTATCGATTGGCGGTCGTGAGAAGTTGACCTGCATAGGAGCGGCTAGGTGTTCATTGCCTTCGACAATGTACGAGGTCAGTTGTCCGTTCGAACTATCCACGGTCGCCGAGAAGTTCTCGCCTCGCACGATAATGCGTTTTGCAGATTTTTGAACTTCGATTGCGGCGTTAGAAGTCGAAGCTGGAAAGGGCTCCAGTTCGTTTTCTTGCAGTGAAATCTGGTCCCATGCCAGTTCATGCCCAGCGGAGCACCAAGGACGATCCGTCTTTTCGTGAACGCTCAAACGTAGCCAAACTTCGCCGAGACGATTCATTTCGAGGTCGTTCAGTGGAATTTCAACGACACCCGTGCTGGCCGGTTTTATGTCTTGCGATGCCAAAACGCCTGCTTCAACGATTTTCCCGTTATCGGAAACCGACCACCGAATCTCATACTGATCCAGATTGGTAAAAACATGGCGATTGGTAAACTTGACCGATACGGATGTCTTCGGTGAGTCGCTCGGTTGGATTTGCTGCGCCGCCGAAAATGATACGGGCTGAAAAACGTGCTTGCATTCCCATGCATGCGGATTGGCAGTTCGGGCCGATGCGAAAACACCGTTGATGCAAAAATTGCTGTCGTTGGGGATGTCACCAAAGTCGCCGCCATAGGCATAGAACGGTTGTCCCTGTGGATCGTTCTTTAAAAGTCCTTGGTCAATCATGTCCCAAATGAACCCACCCATCAGATTCGGGGCCGAACGGATTTCGTCCCAGAACTCGCCGAGTCCGCCAATGGAATTGCCCATCGCGTGCAGGTACTCGCACATCACGATGGGACGGTACAGGTTTGGATTCTTGGACATGTTCACGAGCTGACTTAAGTCAGGGTACATGCGGCTGATCACGTCCACATAATCCCGGTCATCGCCATTGGTCATTGACGGCCAACCTTGCGACTTGTAGCCGACGCCATTGTCTTCCACATACTCAGGATGGGCCGGATTGCCCTGTGCTCCTTCGTAGTGAATGAACCGCGAACGATCGAAGTCCTTGACCCATGCTGCCGAAGCCGCGAAGGCGGGACCCGTTCCGGATTCGTTGCCCAAGGACCACGAGATCACACTGGGGTGATTTTTGTCTCGCTGGACCATTCGATAGATCCGACTCAGGATCGCGGCCGTCCATGAAGGTGTGTTGGGAATGAAGCCGCCAAGATGGTGAGTTTCAACATTGGCTTCGTCCATCACATAGATACCGTATTGATCACAAAGATCGTAAAAGTACGGATCGTTGGGATAGTGCGAAGTGCGGACCGCGTTGAAGTTGAACTGTTTCAATAGCTCGACATCACGCCGCATGTCGTCGCGAGTCAACGCTTTGCCGCGAACAGGGTGATGGTCGTGCCGATTGACGCCCATCAGCTTGACAGGCTTGCCGTTGATCAGCAGTTCATTTTGGTCGCTGATTTCGATTTGTCGAAAGCCGATTGACTGGCTGCGAGCTTCAACGATCTTGCCATCCGGATTGAGAAGCGACACCACCAACTGATAGAGATACGGATCTTCGCTGGACCACTTGCGAGGCTGCGGAACATCGGCTTTCAAGAATGCAAACTCGGTGACATCACGAGCAGGCCATCGTTCGTTGTAAATGGACTCGACGGAAGCGGACGGTGGGTTTGCTAGAATCGCATTGTGCTCTGCGTCGTAAAGTTGAGCGGCGACTTTCCAGCCAGCCAATTGCGTGTTAAGCGGGTTATCTTTAGCGGACTGGTTGTGATTTCGTGCAACCCAGATCTGGGGCCGAATAAGTAGAGTCGAGTCATTGAGTTGATCATCAAAGCGAGTGCGTACGTCCAGATCGTTGATCGCTATCTTGGGTTGAGCGAGTAGCAGGACTTCTCGCTGAATGCCGCTGAGTCGCCACATGTCTTGGTCTTCCAGATAGCTACCATCACTCCATCGAAAGACTTGTACCGCAACTCGGTTCGATCCCGGTTGAACGTACTCGGTGATATCGAATTCCGCTGGCAAGCAACTGTCCTGGCTGTAGCCCACCTGTTGACCATTGACCCAGACATAGAAGGCTGATGAAACACCACCGAAGTGCAGGATGATCGAGTCATCGGTCCATTCAGCGGGCACTTCGAAGTCGCGGAAATAGCTACCCACTGGATTGTCGCGGTAGATAAAGGGAGGTCTTGGGGGTTGAGGACCTTTCCAGTCGTACTTCAGGTTCGGATCAAAGATGCCTGGTGTGAATGGATAGGTGATGTTGGTGTAGATCGGCTGGCCATGTCCTTGCAGTTCCCAATTCGACGGAACCGGAATATCGCCCCAATCATCCCCCGCAAAGTCTCGTGTTACAAACTCGGTAGGTCGCTCTTCAGCACGCTCAACAAAGTTGAATTTCCAAGTTCCGTTTAAAGAACGCATCCGCGCGAGGCTGCGAACGCCAGCGAGAGCGTCCTTTTCGTTGACGAAAGAATACGACGTCACCCGCGCAGGCAAACGGTTCTTTTGAAACGTCGTCTCGCATTCCCAATCATTTTGGGCGGAAGCTTGCAGTTGTCCGAGAATGACGAGCAGGACGAAGGGTAAGAGTCGTTTCATGGGATCGTGGGAGCTTGGGACGAATAAGATTGAAAGGGCGGAAGCGATTGCTTCTTGGCAGTTTGTTCGCCGGGAAGGGTGGGGTGACCTACGAACAAGATAAATTGCGTGTTGGGTGCACGATCACATTGGAATCATGCGGTTACCAATTGTTTAACCGGGGAGGTCGAGGGTTAGTTGGTTGGGCGCTTTTGCACCTGCAATTGGTGGATGTTGTGGGGAGACGTGTTGGCGTCGCCGCAACTCGGGATGCAAGTTCGTACGCCGAAGGTCTCCGCAATGAAGTTGGCGGCCGTGGAGCGGTTTGAGGTGGGAGCTCTGAGCCTCGCAGCATCTAAGCCCCGCAGCATCTGAGCCCGGCTGCATTTGGACGGCCGAAGCGTCCGGGCTATCGAATTTACTGGGCTGCCGAATCAACTGGGGGCAGGCTGCGACTACGGGGCAATGTTGCTGATTGTTTACAACTTTTTGGAGGTGTCAAGCAAATTGAGGCATTGGCCACCGGGCTATTAGGGGGAACGGCTGCTCGCATGCGGCCAGGATGCAAGCACGGACGCCGCGAAATAGCGTGGAATTGGAACGGGTCGGTAACTCCGAAAGCCCTGCGCAAGTCTTGGAATAAGTCCGTAAAAACCCGCGTGAATTGGGCGATAGCGTTCAGAACGCTGGGCAGTCACGGCGACCCAAGGTGAGATGAATGATCCCTGTTGGCCCGATACGTCTGCCACAGGACCGTAAAATAAGAGAAAAAGGTCAAAATCGCTTGACACAAGTCAGTTAAATGTTAACAATCATCTATCGCCGGACTTGTTCTGGGTATTTTCGTTCCATTAACCCTCTCTAAAAGGTGTTCCACCATGCCTTCCGCTACTCACAGAAGCCGGGGCGGCTTCACATTAGTCGAGTTGCTCGTCGTCATCGCAATCATCGGCGTCCTCGTTGGATTGCTACTTCCCGCTGTTCAGGCTGCTCGAGAAGCCGCACGACGTATGAGCTGCAGCAACAACTTCAAGCAATTGGGCTTGGCGTTGCACAACTACCACAGCGCCTACAACCAGCTCCCACGACAAGGAACTGGTACAGATGACATGAGCCAATTGACGACCGCAGATTGGTGGAGCCAATCGCAAGACGCCACCATGAGCAAACTGTCAGCCCTGGGTGGCCTTCTTCCATTCGTTGAACAGCAAGCACTTTGGGAGCAGCTTTCCAATCCAAGTCTGCAAAACGCAGATGGAACGACTCGCAGTACAACTGACCCATGGCCCGCGATGGGACCAAGTCCCAACTACTGGGTAGATAGCAATGGCTATGTGCCTTGGGTTACGGAACTTCCAGGTTTGCGATGCCCGAGCGATCCAGGGAGCGGGTTGCCAGCCGCTGGCCGAACTAACTATGCCGTCTGCCTAGGCGACTCTGGGAACCACATGTATCGCGGTTATCGTCCGCTGGCAAACGATCGATTCTTGGACAAGATGACCAATGCTGAGGCCGAAGATATTCGTGGTGCGGCGCGTGGCGTCTTCGTCAACTATTACAGCACTCGCTTTCGTGACATTCTTGATGGTCTTTCCAATACGATCGCAATGGGCGAAATCGCGACTGACCTTGGTGACAAAGACAAGCGGACTATCTCGCAAACCAAGACGAGTTTCTGGGGTGGCGAGCAAATTGCGAATCCGTCCAAGTGTGCTGACACAACAGGTTTGATCGATTCGGAACGCCCTCAGTTTTGGGCTCCCGCAACCACTGTCGCTACCTCGACGAATGGCCGCGGCTACCACTGGTTTGATCAGCTTTCTGTTTACTCAGCGATGAACACCATTTTGCCGCCCAACCGCGAATTGTGCGGTTTTTCGGCTGATTTTTGGATCACAGTCGCCCCACCATCCAGTCGTCACCAAGGAGGCGTTCACGTCTTGATGGCTGATGGTGCTGTTAAGTTTATCACCGACTCTATCGAGGCAGGTGACTCTCGAAGTCGTGCTCCAGACGGTGGCTACAATCCTGGTGCAAAGAGCTCATACGGCTTGTGGGGAGCACTGGGAAGCCGAGCAGCTAAGGAAACGATTGACCAAGAACTGTAAACAATCTCGCTAAGGGACGCCCGGCTTTGAATGCAAAGTCGGGCGTTGCCCGGTGCGATGTGCTCTACCATCGACGTTCAAGCCAGGTTGTAGCCTTCTGGGGAAGCAGCCTGGCATTGTTAATCCAAGTCGTGTTCGGACCATTGATGCGTTGCTTGGATTTTTTTGATCCTGATTGTCCCTTTTTGAACCCTTCCTTTTCATTGAGAGTCCCATGAACTTGGTTAAGTTTTACGTCCTGGTTTCCTGTTTATGTTTTGCCGTTGGTTGCGGTGACCCGGTCGCTGAGAACGTGTTGGAGGGCGCTAATGATAGCCAGTTGGCTGAAATTAAGGCCGAACTAGAAGCCCAACAGAAAGCAAGAGAATCCTCGACCGATCGCCCACAGGTACAATGAAATTCGCATTTCGAACAGTGGTGTTTATCTAGGGACACCGATCTGGTTGTCCCGTCCAAGATACGCCGTTTCAACGCGTGCGATCAACTTCTCGGATGTTGATCGCAAGTTGCAGGCGAACCAAAAATGTTTTCAATTCACCTGGGCCCGTCGGGGTACAGAGGTTCGCAGTTTAGGCGAAAGGTTTGACCTAGCGGACGGTGTTGGAAAGCCAGTCAAAGTTCTGATCGGGAAGAACGCTAGTAGGGCAGAGTGCCGGTAGGATGAGGATGCTGTCGCCAAATACGCGCATTCGTCATGAGCGGCTCGGAAGATCAGGTTAGTCCGCTTTGGCTAACCTTTTAGTGTGTTGGCTCACTGGAGTGATCTATCTACGGGCTTTCACCAGCGGGAACCTTTCAGTAGTGAAAGGTCTTTGCTGAGGGCCTTTGGTCCAAAGTTTCTACATTCGGCGGTGTCCGAGAAGCTTCCGTATCGCACGCGATAGAAGAGCGACTGGACGGGGCGTATCGACTGTTGGTCATGAAATTGTGAACGCACCCAATCTTCTCCGGTGCGTTTGCTTTTCGGGCAATCGCCTCGCTAGTAACGGCCTAGGTCATGGCCAGTTCATTGGCGAAGGAATCGACAGCACAGAACTTTGATGGATTGTTCGATCGTCATCAGAGTCCGAGGACGCCAGGGCAAATTGGCTGGGAACGAGTCGCACTGGCAAGGCGGCTACAGCGGGGCGGCTACAGCTAGGTGGTTCTCGGATTCAGCGACTGTCAGCGTGATATCTGAGCTAGGCCTGTCGGCTCGTTGCGTACGTGCTGTTCATGATGCAGGCAGATGTGTCTTCGGGCTCGAAGTCAAATTTGTTCCTGCCTGTGCGTCTGAACTTTTCGCGACATGCGGCTGAGTTTATTTGGGCATGGCATAACCCAGGCTAGAGCGTTTTTGAAAAGGATGTAGCCGGTGTCGCCAGACTCCGGTGCTCTGAAGTCTGTCGAATCCAGCTAAAAAGACCAATCACGTAACGACCCAAAAGTAGGCCGGATGAAGGAGGTTTTGCGACGCCCATCCGGCAGGCGCATGATTGCCGGAACGTCGCCGCGCTTGGTCCGGCCTATGAACCGCAAACTGAAATATGGCGAACCCAGCTACCGGGATTGGGCACGTCAAATCTCAAAATGTTCTAGCAGTCCATCCTGGGCGCCGGTGAGTCGGCGCCCGGTCTGAATATCGCGTCGGGGAATCAGTCGTCGCCTTTTTCGCCTTTGGCGAGGTGGCTTTTGATTCGGTGCGATGTGAAGCCGCGGATAACCTGGTAGTTCCAGGTTGCGTATTGGTGAGTCAGTCCCCAACGCAGGGTTTCAGTTGGTTCGGCTTCGTTGTCGGCTGTGCGGTCCAAGCCGATCGCGTGGGGCGCGTCCTTGATCACAGACATGATTTCAAAATTGATCCCATCGGGAGCCCACTGGATGGTGTTCTTTTCAGGACCGTCGGTCGTGATCAATGAAGCGATGCCGCCGTTATAGGGCCAAACGCAAACCTCGTGTCCGCTGTTGCTGATCGGGTTGTACGGGCTTTTGACGTAGGGGCCCTTGGGGTTGTCTGCGATGGCGACGCCATGACGAATTTGTCGACCGCCAAAAGTAATCGCTTCGCCCATCTGTTCGCCTTTGTAGTAAAGGTAGAACTTTCCTTTAAACGGAATGATGCAAGGGTCGTGAACCTTGTGGCTATCGAAGTCGCCTTTCTTCTTGACCTTGAATCGATTTTGCTCGGTGCCTTCCCAGATGCCGTTGTCGGCGGGGCTTAAGATTGGCTCTTCACTTTTGGTCCAGGGCCCATCGGGAGAGTTCGACCAGGCGAGCCCGATTTGGTTTTTCACTCGCACGGTGTATGGTGATTTGACAGTTTGATAGCACAAGTAATACATGCCATCGTGTTTCATAATTTCAGTCGTGAAGACGGAACGATCGTCGTAGGCACCCGGTTCGCCGCGTGGAACAGCGAGTCCTTGTTCTTTCCAGGTGATGCGATCGGTTGAGGTTGCGTAATAAATGTCGCAACGATCCCAGGGGAAAACCTTCTCGGTTTCGACGTCGCCGCCGAAGCCTTGTGTTTCGCCGGTGCTTCGCGAATACCAGACGTAGTACTTGCCATTTTCTTTAATGACCGCACTGGGGTCGCGGCGGCAAACCCCTTTTTCGAACGCGAAATCGCCTTTGAGGTCGTGGGTTTGGAACTCGATGAACCATTCGTTGCCAATGTCCGGCCACAAGAGTGCTCGCTTGGAAGCCGCACTGAGTTTGTCGGGGTGAGTGATTCCCAGAAAGTCAATTTGTTCCGGGGTAGGCTGCGGTGAATCTTGTGACATGGCGGGAGCCGTGAAAAGAGCGGGGGCCGTGAAGAGACTCGTGACAAAAAACGAAAGCAGGAATCGATTTGACATGGTTTTGATTGGGGGATGTCGGTAACGAACGGAACGGAATGGTCGGATGCATGGCGATGGTCAATCTTGGGCGGATGTCCAGACACGGACGTAGTCGACGGCCATCTCAGTCGGGAACCCATCCGGCGTGGACGCTTCAGCAACGGGTTCACGCCCGTCGACTCCGGCCCAGGCGATCAACGGCGGGCGGAGTTCGAGGGTGAAGGTGACGTTCATCGGCAGGTGCCAATAGAGGTTTTTTTCCTCGGCCACTTTCTTGCCGTCGATGTACCAGGTGATCATCTCGGGAGTGTTTTCACATGCGTAGACATGGAAGTGGTCGCGAGGGTCCCAGGGTGGAATCCATTCGTGTTGGCACAGGTCAGGTCGATCGTTGGGGCGAATCCAAACCTCTTTGCCTTGGTCGTTGATAACGCGTGTGTGCAGGTTGCAATCGATGTGTTTGATACCACTGTTCTTTTTGGTGATTGGGCTCCAGAGGTCTTGTTGCATTTCAACGATGTCGATTTCGCTGTAGGTGACCTTGGGGTAGGCCGGGTTTAGATCTCTGCCATTGCTGTATAGCCAGAACGCAGGGCACAGACCTGGGAAGCGACTGCATCCTTTGATCCGAGCCTCGAAGTAGCCGTACGTCGTCTTGGTCGTCGACTGTAGAATTCCGAGCTTGTAGAAGTACTTTTTGCCTTTTTGCACGTGCGGTTCATAACGCGCCTGGATGAACAGTGATCCATCACGCTGTGAAAGATTATCGGGTGACCAAGCACGGTCGCCCCAGGGAGCCATTTCGGTGAACCATTTGCGGCGGTTGATCTTGTCTGAATTGAACTCGTCGGAGTAGGCGTCGACGAGTTTCCAAGTCTTCGAAGTGTCTGGCTCTAGCAGGAAAGGTTGCAGCCTCGTTTTGGATTCCGCCGAATTTGAATGGCTGGACTGATGTTCCGGGGCGGTGACTGGTTGCGCGTGGGCGAGGTTGTTGGTCAGCGGATTCGTCGCGATCAACCCGAGCAGAATGCCGGTCAACGCGAGTGCCTTAGTCATTGTCATTGGGGACTCCGGAGAGGTGACGTGAACAAGCGAAACAGGAATGGAACGCGGGGAAGCACTTCGGTGGCCACCGGTCGTTTGAACGCTAGCGAACCACGCGGGCGCCGCCACCCGCCATGATTTTTTCGACTTCATTGACGGTCACCATGGTGGTGTCGCCGGGGGTGGTCATCGCCAGGGCGCCGTGTGCGGCCCCGTAGTTCACCGCTTTTGCCGCGTCGCCGGTGGTCAGGAATCCATAGATCAAACCGCTGGCAAAACTGTCGCCGCCACCGACTCGGTCCATGATCTCAAGTTTCGGGAACGCTTGTGATTCGTGGAATTGTCCGTCGTACCAAGCGATGGCGCTCCAATCGTTGACGGTCGCTGAATGGACTTCTCGCAGCGTGGTTCCGGTCGCGATGAAGTTGGGGAACTCTTCGACGGCACGTTCGATCATTCGTTTGAAATTGGCAACGTCAATGTTGCCCAGGTTTTCGTCGACGCCCTCCACTTCCAGTCCCAGGCATGCGGTGAAGTCTTCTTCGTTGCCGATCATCACATCGACGGACTTAGCGATTTCGCGATTCACGGACTGAGCTTTTTGGTGGCCGCCGATTCCCTTCCATAGTGAGGGGCGGTAGTTCAGGTCATAGCTGACCACGGTGCCGTGCTTGCGTGCGCACTGAACCGCTTCGATGACGACGTCGGGTGTGGTGTCGCTAAGTGCCGCGTAGATGCCGCCGGTATGAAACCAGCGAACGCCCAGTTTTCCGAACAAATGATCCCAGTCGATGTCACCGGGTTTGAGTTGGCTGGCGGCGGTCAGTCCACGGTCGGGACAACCGACGGCGCCGCGGATTCCGAACCCGCGTTCGGTGAAGTTAAGCCCGTTGCGGATCGTGCGTCCCAATCCGTCGTAGGGCATCCATTTGACGAAGCTCATGTCGACGCCGCCCTGCAAGATCAGGTCTTCGGCGAGTCGGCCGATTTCGTTGTCTGCGAACGCGCTGACCAGTCCAGTGCGAATGCCGAAACAACGTCGCAGACCGCGGGCCACGTTGTATTCGCCGCCGCCTTCCCAAACGCGAAATTCTCGAGCAGTGCGAATGCGGGTTTCACCCGGATCGAGTCGCACCATGACCTCACCTAAAGAGATAAGGTCAAACTGACAATCGGAAGCTGGCTTGATCGATAGAGTCGACGACATGGCAGGTGGGGTCCCAAATGGTTAAGCGATTGTGGGCGAATAACGCTTGTTGACTGGTGGTGAATCCAGCTATTCGCACTGGTTGCTGAGGCTAACCGCTTCGGCGGTCAAACGCTGGATCTCGTCAAAGCGTCCTTCCTTAATTAGATCCGATTTGACCATCCAGCTTCCACCACAGGCGATCACGGAAGACAACGCTAGATAGTCGCGTAGGTTGGCTTTGCTGATTCCGCCTGTGGGAATGAATCGCATGTCGGCGTAAGGACCTTGCAGTGCTTTCAGCATCGCAACGCCTCCGATTTGTTCGGCGGGGAAAAACTTCACGATTTCCAGACCGAACTCCAACGCCATTTCAAGATCGGTGGGGCTGGAACATCCGGGGTACACGGGCATTTTGTTGTCCAAGCACCACTGAACTGTTTTCGGGTTGAATCCGGGAGCCACGATGAACTTCGCGCCCGCGTCGCTGACTTGCTTGGCTTGTTCGACGCTGTGCACGGTCCCCGCGCCGACTTCGAAGCCTTCTCGCGAGGCAAGTGTCGCGATTGCCTGTAGTCCGGCGTCCGTTCGCAAAGTGATCTCAGCGACCGGCAGACCCCCCGATTCGAGGGAGTCTGCCAGGGGGGCGGCATCCTCGACGGCCTGAATTGCGACCACTGGGATGAGTTTCAGGTCCGCAAGTTGGTTAAAGGTCAACGAAATGTTCCAAATGATTTACAATGAACGTCTTGTATTTGCTGATCCTACCCATTAGATTGTTAACAATCAACCGGGGAGCCTACTCTTCAAACGGAATTCTCTGATGCCTACAGCACCACTCACCATACGCGAGCAAATTACCAACCGCCTTCGAGATGACTTGGTTTCGGGCGAGTTCCCGGCGGGAGCGACGCTTCGAGAAACGGAACTTGCATCAAAACTCGGGGTCAGTCGCGGGCCTATCCGTGACGCTTTTATTCAGTTGTCGCACGAAGGGTTCCTGACCTATCAGGCTAACCGAGGGGTTACCGTTCGGGACCCACCCAACCCCGAAGACCGCGGTTTCATCACGATGGTTCGGCAACAGATCGAAGGGTATGTCGTCGAGAAGGGGATTGCCGATCTGGACGAGGCTGGGCTGGCGTTGGTGGAACGGGCGTTGAAGCGTTTGAAAGAAGCGTGTGACTCCTGTGAAGCGAATCGAATCGCGCAGTGCGATATCGCATTTCACGAATCGATCTTGGTCGCGTGCGGTGGCGAGGATTTCGTCGGTGCTTGGCGACTGCTTTGCTCGCGAATGCTGCTGACGTACACGCGTCTAGAGAACTACGAGCAGAGCTATCAAGAACACGCGAAGATTTTCCAAGCGTTGAGTACCAGGAAAGCGCGAGCGACGATCGCGGCGCTGAAAGCCAATATTAAATAGAGGTGTGCGACCGGTCCGATCTTCGGACCGCTGCGGATGCCTCTCTACACAAGGGATTCCATCATTATGTTCATTGGTATCGCCGCTGCGGTTATCGCGGGAACCATGCTTGGGCTGTATGCCCTGCCAGGTAAGTACACGTCGGATTTCGAAGAAGAGAACAAATGGAGTTTGTTCTTTGTGCTGACCATGTTTGTGGTCCCGTTGATCGCCACCTTTGGATTGATGAAGGGCGTGGGCGACATTTACGCCGGGATCGATTCCAGCGTGTTGATCACAATGATCGTTGCCAGCTTCCTGTGGGGCGTTGGTGTGATGATGTGGGGCAAGGCGATTGACCACATCGGGTTGTCGCTTGGGTTTTCGCTATTCATCGGTACGGTGATCTTGGTGGGCAGCGTGTTGCCGCTGGGCATCGCGATTTCCAAAGGCCAGCCGCTACCCTCAACGCCAGCATTGATCTCGATTTTGGTAGGCATCGCAGTCGTTTTGCTGGGAGTGCTTTCCAACGGGCGAGCCGGACTCACGCGAGAAGCGGATGAGCTGGCTCTTCAGCAAGCTGAAACAGCGGCCGGAAGCGGTGACGCCAGTCCACCCAAACGATCGTATGGTTTGGGGATCTTTATCGCTGTCTTCGGCGGGCTATTGGCAACAGGTTTTAACGTAGCGTTCACCTACGGAGCCGGACCTTTGGGCGATGCGGTTACGGCCAACGGGAATCCAGCTTGGATGACTGCGATGGCGGTGATGTTGCCAGTGTTCTTGAGCGGTGGCGTCGTGATGACGCTCTACTTCTTGTTTCAGTTGTCCAAAAAGAATGCGTGGGGCAAGTTCAAGACGCCTGCGTTCGGCAAAAACTTGATCTTGATCTTCGTGATGGCGTTCTTTCACTACGCAGCGTCGGCCATGTACGCGTTCGCCGCCGATAGTTTAGGCGCCAATGGCCCCGTGGTGGTCTATGCCATCTTCAACACAACTTGTTTGGTCGTTGCCGTGATCAGTGGCATCTTGACCGGCGAATGGACCAAGGCTTCGCCCGCAGCCCGACGATGGTTGTACACGGGTTTGGCTTGCATGGTGGTTGGTGTGCTTGTGCTGGCGGTCGGCCAAACGCTTGACCAAGCTCCAGCCGAGGAGCCCGTTGTTTCGAACTTGTCGCTTTTGATGGAAAGGGCCTAAGTCATGAAGATTGCAAAAGAGCCATTCGGCGAGTTTGAGGGTCAGTCGGTCGAGCGTTATACGTTGACCAATGACAATGGCGTGTCGATGAAGGTCATGACCTACGGTGGTACCGTGACCTCAATCACGATGCCCGACAAGGATGGCAATGTCGATGACATCGTGTGTGGTTTCGATTCGCTGGAAGGCTATTTTGGCGACGAATACAAAGCCAACTCGCCCTATTTCGGTTGCCTTGTCGGACGTTACGCTGCTCGCATTAAGGACGGCCAATTCACAATTGACGGAACGCAACATCAAGTCGCGACCAACGACGGACCGAACCACTTGCACGGTGGAGTGAAAGGATTTGACAAGCGGGTTTGGGGTGTCGTCGAAACATCCGAGGACTCGGGCTCCGTATCGCTGACGTTGTCGCTAGATAGCGAAGACGGCGAAGAGTCCTTTCCCGGGCAGTTAAAGGTGGTCGTTGAGTATCGATTGACCAGCGAAAATGAAATCCGTATCGACTACAAAGCGACGACGGATCGTGCGACGCCGGTATCGTTGACCAACCACACGTATTTCAACCTGAACGGGTTCCGTGACAAGGTTCTCGATCATGTTTTGCAACTTGAAAGCGATCGCTATCTAGTCGCCGACGACACCGGCGTTCCACTGGGGCAAGTCGCGGACGTTGCTGGAACGGCGGCGGACTTTAACGAACCGAAACGAATTGGCGATGCCTTTGACGAACTTCCGTTGGGATTCGAACACTATTACGCGTTCAGTAAGCCGGTTGGCACGCTTGCGAAAGTAGCCGAGATCAGTGAACCGACGACGGGGCGGCGTTTGGAAGTGCAGTCCACTGAACCTGGGACTTTGCTCTACACCGGTCGCTACACATCGGACAACCTGCAACGCGAAAGCGGAGCCCAGTTCGGGCAATTTCGTGGTTTATGTTTAGAAACTTCGAAGTATCCCAACGGACCGAATATCGCTGGTTCGCCGAACAGCGTTTTGAAACCTGGCGAGACCTATCACGACACGACCGTTTACAAGCTTAGTTGGGCTTAAACAGCGGTCACAGGAACTCACGCAGGCGAGCGGTCTGCGCGGATTGAACGACACGACGATCGATGGGCGCTTCGCCCCTTCACTACAAAAAGAAAACATGAAATCTGCTCAATACAAAGGCAACCGCGAAGTTGCCGTCGGAATCAGCGAAGCGATCAAGCCAGGTCCTGGCGAGGCTCGTTTGGAAGTCGCGTTTTGTGGAATTTGCGGAACCGATATTCATATCTTTCATGGTTCCATGGACCAGCGGGTAAGTAACCCGCAGATCATCGGACATGAAGCATCGGCGACCGTTGCCGAAGTCGGCGAAGGTGTGACATCGGTTGCGGTAGGTGATCGCGTCGCGGTGCGTCCGTTGTGTTTCGGAGAGCCGTCCAGTTTCGACAATGGCCATGCACACGTTGGTAAGAACCTGAAGTTCATTGGCATTGATATGCCAGGCGGGATGCAGTCGTCGTGGACCGTGCCGGCATACACGCTGCACGCGTTGCCTGAATCATTAAGTCTGCAGCACGGTGCCATGATCGAACCCGCCGCTGTTGCCTGCCATGACGTGCGTCTGGGTGAGGTCGTTGCAGGCGAAACATGCGTGGTGATCGGTGGCGGCCCCATCGGTTTGTTGATTGGTTTAGTCGCGATGGAAAAGGGTGCGAAGGTCATCTTGTCGGAAGTGAATCCATCACGATTGGAACTTGCCAAGTCATTGGGGTTTGAAGTTGTTGATCCAACCAAGCAAAACCTTCCGGAAGCGGTTAGTGAAATTACCGACGGAAAGATGGCGGACTGTGTGTTTGAAGTTTCAGGTTCGGCGCCGGGTGTGGAAGTCATGACGGAACTGCCCAACGTGCGGGGCCGTATCGTGATGGTCGCGATTCATCCGCAACCCAAACCGGTGAACTTGTTCAAGTTCTTCTGGTCCGAAATCAAGATGATCGGTGCTCGACTTTACGAGCAGGAAGACTTCGACGAAGCGATTCAATTGGCCGGTGATGGGAAGTTGCATCTGGACAAGCTGATCACCAAAGTCAATCCGATCGACCAGGTCCAGGAAACCTTTGAAGCCATCGACGCCAACCCTGACGGGATCAAATATCTGATTCAGTGCAGCTAGCACGGCGTCGGCGCATTGTGCTGACGAGCCTTTCACTTTATCTCCCCTTTTTCTCTTCTTTGCCGTTCATGACCACTCTTCAGAAATTCGATCTCACCGGAAAGACCGCACTCGTAACCGGCTGCAAACGTGGCATTGGTAAAGCGATGGCTGTGGGCTTAGCTGAAGCGGGGGCTGATGTCATCGGCGTTTCGGCGTCGCTAGAAACCAGCGGAAGCGATGTGGAGAAAGAGGTGGTTGCCACGGGACGATCGTTCACGGGCTATCAATGTGATTTCGCCGATCGTAAAGCGGTGTACGCCTTCATCGAATCAGTGAAATCAGCCCATCCTCAGATCGACATCCTGGTCAACAACGCCGGAACGATCTTGCGGACACCGGCTGCGGAGCATCCCGATGATTATTGGGACAAGGTGATGGAAGTGAACTTGAATACTCAGTTCGTTTTGTCACGCGAATTCGGCAAAGATATGATTGCTCGCGGTAGCGGGAAGGTCATCTTCACCGCATCGTTGCTCACGTTCCAGGGCGGCATCACCGTGCCGGGCTATGCGGCAAGCAAAGGCGGGATCGGTCAGTTGACGATGGCGTTGGCCAATGAGTGGGCCGGCAAAGGCGTCAACGTGAACGCGATCGCACCGGGCTACATCGCGACTGACAACACCGAGGCACTGCGAAACGATCCCGTACGCACCGAACAGATATTGGCTCGTATTCCGGCGGGGCGTTGGGGTGAGCCAGATGATTTTAAAGGACCGGTTGTTTTCCTGGCGTCCGAGGCCGCTGGGTACGTTCACGGGACGACGCTATTGGTCGACGGTGGCTGGATGGGACGGTAGAAGCACCATGCCACGTTAGGACGTTTCTTAGCGGTTGGTGGCTAACTTGATCGGCTCGGCGATCGAGCCGATTGGATGACCCAGTGGCATTCAGTGTCCCGGCTGGACGCATTCATTATTAAACATTTGCAATTCTTCAAGACTGAATCATGACCAACACAATGAAAGACACGATTGATGGTCGCGATCACTATCGCATGTACATCAATGGGCAATGGCACGAGTCGTCTTCGGGTGAAACGATTGAAGTCGCCAACCCGGCCAATGAAGAAATTTGTTACACCGTTCCGAAAGGAACCGTACAAGACGCCCAGCTTGCATTGGAATCCGCTCAAGCGGCCCAAGCGGCGTGGGCTGCGATGCCAGCGGTGGAACGCGGCAATATTTTGGCCAAGTTCGCGGACTTGATTCGAGCGAACCGAGAGGAATTCGCCAAAATCCTAACGACCGAGATGGGGAAGACGTACGCGTTGGCTTTGGGCGAAGTCGATGTCTCAGCGGACTTCATTAACTTTCCTGCCCAAGCGGCTCGCCGGATCGAGGGCGACATTTTGCCTTCGGATTTGCCCGGTGAACACATCATGATTCACAAGGTGCCCTACGGTGTAACCGTTGGTATCGCCGCCTGGAACTTCCCACTTGCATTGGCGTGTCGAAAGATCGGGCCGGCCCTGACGACGGGGAACGTGATGGTGGTCAAACCGTCGCCTGAATCGCCCGTGTCGCTGTTGGCTTTGGGTGAGCTAGCCAAAGAAGCTGGGATCCCCGATGGCGTTCTCAACCTAGTGACAGGACTCGGTCCGGTCATGGGCGAAGAACTTGTGACCAACCCCATTACCCGTTTGGTCACGATGACAGGATCGACCAAGACGGGCCAGCAAATCTTTCGCAAGTCAGCCGATCGTCTGACGGCGGTTCGGTTGGAATTGGGCGGGAAAGCACCCTTCATCTTGTTGGCCGATGGCGACGTTGATAAGGCAGTCGACGCGGCTGTCATGTCGCGGCATCTCAATAGCGGACAGGTTTGCACATGTCCCGAACGCTTCTACATCCACGATGCGGTTTACGACAAGTTTGTAGAGAAGTACACCGACGCCGTTTCTAAGTTGAAGATTGGCGATCCCATGGATTCCGCTACCGATATCGGACCCAAGGTCAACGCGTTTGAGACCGATAAGTTGGAAGAACTGGTCAACAAGGCAGTCGCCGACGGAGCCAAAGTGGTGATCGGTGGGAAGCGGCCTGAAGGTGAGCAGTTTGCCAAGGGGCATTGGTACGAGCCGACCATTCTTACCGATTGCAACAACAACATGGAAATCATGCGGTCGGAAGCTTTCGGTGTCGTCAGTCCGATCATGCGGGTGGGCAGTTACGAGGAAGCTTTGTCGCTCGCCAATGACACTGACTATGGATTGGCGGCGTTTTTATTCACCAACGATATGCGATTGATCCAGCGGGCTGTTCTTGAATTGGAATTCGGTGAGATTTATGTCAACCGACCCATGGGTGAACAGCGCCAAGGTTTTCACAACGGTCACAAGATGAGTGGTACCGGTGGGGAAGATGGTAAGTACGGTCTCGAAAACTATCTCGAGAAGAAAACGATGTACGTTAATTTTGCAGGCTAGTTTCTGACACACCCATGTGTCAGAACTGTTCGCGTGTTCGATGACAACACAGATAGAGAGATCAACTATGCATACTGAGAATCCACATCACATCGATTCGGTCGAAGCTTTTCGTGTTTCGAGTGAGGACGCCGTTGATGCATCTTCCCATGTCGAGCCAGCACCGAAATTGAATTGTGTGAATATCCAATCGATTCAGACACGCCTGTTTAATGTGCCATTGCCTTTTGTCATGGTGGATGCCAAGCACGGTAATCATCATTCGTTTCAATTAGTTACCGCGACGGTCACGTTGGAAGACGGCAGTACCGGGACGGGCTACACCTATACCGGTGGCAAGGGCGGGCATGCGATCGCGGCGATGATCCACCACGATATCGCCCCGGCACTAGTGGGGACCGATGGGGCCGACATCGCGGCCCGCTACGATCAACTGGAGTGGCATTTGCATTACGTCGCACGGGGCGGCATCGCATCGTTCGCCGTCAGTGCAGTCGATATTGCGTTGTGGGATTTGCGTGGCAAGCGGGAAGACAAGCCGTTGTGGCAAATGGCAGGTGGCGCGGATAGCCGATGTAAGGCTTACCGAGGTGGTATCGACTTGGGATTGTCCCAAGATGAATTGCTGGACAGCATTCGTGGTTTCCTTGATGCTGGTCACAATGGTGTGAAGATTAAGGTTGGCCGTCCGGACCGGGCGGAAGATTATGCTCGGGCTGCGGCCGTCCGTAAGCTGGTTGGCGACGATGTCGCTTTCATGGTGGATGCGAACTATGCGTTGTCGGTACCCGAAGCGATTGAATCCGCCAAAAGATTCCAAGAACACAACGTGTTGTGGTTCGAAGAACCGACGCTGCCGGACGATTACTTCGGGTTCGCTAAAATCGCCGACGCGACCGGTGTTCCACTCGCAATGGGCGAGAATCTGCACACCGAACACGAGTTTGGATTGGCGTTTGACCATGCCAAGTTGAGCTACATCCAGCCCGACGCTAGTAATTGTTGTGGGATCACTGGGTTCTTGAAAGTTTGCGAAATGTCTCGCACGCGAGGTGGCGGAATGCCGGTCTGCTCGCATGGGATGCAGGAATTGCATGTCAGCTTGGTCAGCGCACAACCCAATGCCGGATGGATCGAAGTGCATAGTTTCCCGATCGACCAATACACGACACGCCCATTGGTGATCGAGGACCACTTGGCGGTCGCCCCTGACACTCCTGGCACGGGCGTGGAATTCGACTGGAAGAAGCTAGAACCGCACGAAATCAAGTTCTAGTGCATCAGCAGCTCTTCTGGGTTTATGCACTACCCAATTGGTCGTTTTCTGGCGCTCTCCATTGTTCGCTGGATGCGGGGCAGGACTTTCGTGTAACAATAGGCGGATTCGATCTTCGATCCTCCCTATTTTGCCATTCTCGACATGTCGAACTCCCATCATTCGTTCAAACGCCCGGAAGCTGATCTAACGATTCTGGAGCTTTTGGCGTTGGAATATCCCAACGTCGACGCTGCGATTGCTGAAACAGCCCGTCTGGCTGCCGTGCAGACCTTGCCCAAAGGGGCGGTTCACGTGATCAGCGACATCCATGGGGAAGACAAAAAGCTGCAGCACGTTATCAACAACGCGTCGGGAACTCTGCGGCCGCTGGTCGAGGAGATTTTTTCGGACACGATGACGTCGGAGGAAATGGAAGAGTTCCTGACGCTCACGTTTTATCCCGCCGAGGTGACCAAGCGTCTGTCGCAATCGCTTGTCGATCCGGTTGAGATCAAAGCGTATGCCTTCCGAATGCTGAAGCCTCAGTTGGAGCTGTTGCGGTACTTGGTTTCGAACTTCAGCTTAAGATTGGCGTCGGGCGTGTTCCCGGCAGAATACCGTGAGCTGCTTTTGGAGATGCTGCACTCGCCATCGACCGAGCGGGGACCGGAGTTTGTCGGCGCGATCCTGGATGAATTGGTGCGGCGTGATCGTGCCTTGCACCTGATCCACCTGCTGGGGCGAGTGATCCGGAACCTGGCGGTTGATGAGTTGATTATTGGAGGTGATTGCTGGGACCGTGGGCCTCGCGGCGATCGAGTGATGGATTACCTGCGATTGCAGCCCAATGTGGAATTCATTTGGGGGAACCACGACGTGCTTTGGTTGGGCGCCTCGCTGGGCAACGAGGCGTTGATCTGTACCGTGCTGCGAGTGTCACTGCGGTACCGAAGATTGGGGCAATTGGACGAAGGGTACAGCGTACCGCTGACTCCGCTGGAGCATTTGGCACGAACCGTCTATGCAGACGATCCGGCGGTCAACTTCATGCCAAAGGGCGACGGCATGCGGCCCGCCGAAGTGGTCGCTCGGATGCAAAAAGCTGCCGCCGTGATGCAGTTCAAACTGGAAGGGCAGCTCATTGAGCGGAATCCCCACTGGGAGCTTGATCACCGACGGTTGATGCACCGAATTGACCACGAAAATGGCACCATCGAGATTGATGGCAACACGTATGAGTTACGCGACACGCTGTTCCCAACGGTCGATCCGGCCAACCCCTACGAATTGTCCACTGAAGAAGCGGATTGCTTGGCCCGTTTGAAACACTCGTTCTTGAAGAGCCAAAAGTTGCACGAGCAGATGCGGTTCATGGTCGGACACGGTTCGATGTATCTACGACGCGATGAGTGTCTCATCTTTCACGGTTGCGTACCGTCGGATAGCAGCGGGAATTTCTTGCCGCTATCAGTGGATGGCAAAATGCTTTCCGGACGAGCGTTGTATGAAGGAATCGAAAAGGTGGTCCGTCGGGCCGTTGTTGAATCTGAACAGTCCGACTTGGATTTCCTTTGGTACCTATGGAGCGGTCCTCGTTCGCCGCTGTTCGGCAAAGACCGAATCGCCACCTTGGAACGGGACTTTATCGAAGACAAGAAATCGCACCATGAGTCCAAAGATGCTTACTTCAATTTGATTCATGAAGTTGGCTATTGCGACAAAGTGTTGGCTGAGTTTGGGATGGCGACCGAAGATGGTTTGATCGTAAATGGCCACGTGCCGGTGAAAGTTGAAAAAGGCGAGTCGCCCCTGAAACGCAGCGGCAAGGCGATCACGATCGACGGCGCTTTCTCGGAAGCCTATGGCGACTACGGTTACACATTGGTGCTGGAGCCCGATCGGATTGTGTTGGCCGAACACTCTCACTTTGAATCGGTCGAATCTGCCATTCGTGATGGCGTCGACATCGTGCCCAAGGTTCAAAACATTCGAACTTTCGAAACGCCCCGCCAAACTCGCGATACCGAACGCGGCCAGCGAATTCAGCACCGTGTTGAAGTGCTGGAGCGTTTGATCGAGGCCTATCAAACCAATCGTCTACACGAAAAGTTTGCCTAGAAACGACTGCCCAGGGGAGTTCCGTGATTCTGATGAGCGATCGGCGTGATCGCTAAGCTGATACAGGATCGGATTCCTGTTCTGGCGGTGGCGATATCTTGGCGATCACCAGGTACATCACAGGAGCAAGCACGAGTACGACCATTGTGCTTAGTGCCAGTCCAAAGGTCAGGCTGGTGGCCATTGGCGAAACGACCTGGGCTTCCTTGGACCGTTCCAGCAAGATGGGCATCATGCCGGCACACGTGGTGACCGAGGTCAGCAAGACCGCTCGGAAGCGTCGACGTCCGCCATCAACGATGGCTTCGATCAACGGCAAACCATCGGCAACACGGCGGTTAATGAAGTCAACCAGCACGATAGAATCGTTCACCACAACACCGGCTAACGCGACGATGCCAAAGATACTGAAAAGAGTCAGATCAATGTCCATGACGATGTGACCGACGATGGCGCCGATGAATCCGAAGGGAATGATCGACAGGATCAGGATTGCTTGCCAGGACGAATTGAACTGAATTGTTAGCAGCAAGAACATCGCACCGAGGACGAAGAAAAAGCCCACCGTCAGACTATTGACGGTTTCGTCGGTCTGTTCTTGTTGACCGCCCCACTGCAGTTGAACGCCGGGGAATTCCTCTTTGAATTGGGGGACAAAGTTCGTTTTTAAGTCCGAGACCACGTTGAACGCGTTGCCTCGAGTTTCATCGACATCGGCAACGACGCCGATGGTTCGCATTTGGTTGATACGGCGAATTTCAGAATACCCGCGTTGCACATCGACTTCGGCAATCTCGTTGAGCGGTCTTTCTGTACGATCGGCACCGCGGATCCGAATGTCGTTAAAACTGACCAGCGTGTTGCGATCTTCCCGAGGGTAGCGAACTCGCAATGGGACCTCGTGCCGACCACGCTGCAATCGCATGACTTCTTCGCCGTAGTACGACGCACGAACGGTTCCGGCAACGTCGGCGAGGGAAACGCCCATGGCTTTGGCATCGTCGCGGACCTTGATCCGGTATTCCCATTTGCCTTGTCGCGTATCAGTGGCAATGTCTGAGACGTAAGGATATTCGGCGAGTTTGGATTTGCAGCGTTCGATCGCTTTGTCGAGCTCGCCGAGGTTTTCGGCCGTCGCCATAAGTCGCAATTCGATTGGCAGCGATGCGGGACCGCGTGGCGTGGCTCCAAAGGCGACCGCTTCCGCCCCCGGGAAGCGTCCCGATTCCGCTCGCCACATACGCACGATGTCGTCGCTAGATACGGTACGTTCGCCGATGTCATTGAGCTGGATAAAAAGGCCACCGATATGGCTTGCGACACTCGTGCCGACTTCGTCGCCGGATGAGCCGACTGTGCGTTGGACCGCTTGGACAAATCCGTTGGGATCGGTCGTTAGCTTTTCGTCGATGGAACGTTGATTGACTTTCATGATCGCTTCTTCGAGCCGCAGCGTGGCTTGGTTGGTCACGTCGACGGGAGTGCCGTCAGGATAAGTGACCTGCACAGTGATGAAACCGAAGTCGATTTTGGGAAGCAATAGAAACGGGACCATCCCGGAACGTACAACGCCGACCGAAAGGATCAGCATCCCGGCTAGCGTTGAAAGAATGATTGCCGGATTGCCGAGCGACCAACGCAAAACAGGCGTGTAAATACGATCGATAGTCCATGCCAGCAATCGAGACATGGCTGCGTTCGCTCGCTCCAGCAACCAGCCCAGCGGCCGTAGTGGATACAGCAAATAGGTCAGAGCATCGAGAAAACGGCTGCGTTTGTGAGAAAGGTGGGACGGCAAGATCGTCAGGCTTTCAATCATCGAAATGATCAGCATCGCACCGACGCACATTGGCAAGACGACGGTAAGCCGTTTGATGCGGCCTTCCATGTACATGATGGGCGCGAACGCGATGACCGTGGTTAAGATCGCCGTGATGACCGAGGGCATCACCTCATAAGCACCGTCGATGGCGGCTTGGTGATAACTCTTTCCGGTTTCGCGGTGAGCGTAGATGTTCTCGCCCACCACAATCGCGTCGTCCACGACGATGCCTAACGCGATCAAGAAGGCAAACATCGACGTCATGTTCAGCGTTTGGCCGCCGTAATACATGTAGATGCAGGCGCCGAGCAAGGACACGGGAATGCCCAGCATGACCCACCATGCTAGCCGCATTTCTAGAAACAACGCCAGCACGATGAACACCAGCACGAGTCCCATCCAGGCGTTCTTGCTGAGCAGGTTCAGTCGATTCTTGACGCTGGTGGAGCGATCACGCATATCGACCATCGTGTATCCAGCAGGCAGATTGCCTTTTTCACGCTGAACATAATCGCGGACTTCTTGCGAGACTTGGATCAAATCATCGGCGCTGGTTGTCTCGACAGAGACGAGCACAGCGGGACGGCCGTTGACTTCATTGATGCTGCCATCGACTGAAAATTCGTCACGCACTCGCCCGAGGTCGCCTACCGTTAAGACGGCACCACCGGGTTGGCTGACCAGTGGGATTTCTTCGATGCCGACGCCCGCGGTGCTTTTGTCGCTACCTCGCAATAGGATCTCTTGCGAACGGCCCCGCAGCGTTCCGCCGGGAAGCTCAACATTGTTGGCCCGCACGATCTCGGCAACGCTTTTGAGCGATAGGTTGTATTTGCGTAGCGTGTCTTCAGGGATTTCGATATCGATTTGGTAGTCCGGCGTTCCGACCAAGTCAGCCACGGATACCGACGGCAAGGCCAGCACCTCTTCGCGAACGCGTTCGGCAACGCGCCGCAGTGCCAACGCGGCTTCCGCTTTGATATCGTCCTTATCCTGCTTGGACGTACTCGGTGACGATGCGGCTTGGTCAGCGGCGATGACCTCGTCGATATCGGGGCCCATTACGGCGACACGAATCGCGGTCACGAAATTCGTGTCCATGCGAATGTCGGGCTTCTCGGCGAGTTCCGGGAAGCTTGGGATTTGCCCAATCAACGTGGTCACTTCTGTCAAAACACGTTGGGCGTCGTCTTGAGTTGAGTCCGGATCGAGTTCCAGTGTGACGCTGCCGAGTCCTTCTCGCGCTGACGAGGTCATTTCTTCGATGCCGTCGACAGTGCGAATCGACTCTTCAATCTTTTCTAGAATCCCCTCTTCGATTTCGTCTGGACTCGCGCCGGGATAGACCACCGACACGTTTAAAACGTAAAGCTCGAAGTCCGGCCAGAAATCTCGACGAAGCTGCGTCAGGCTATAGACGCCCATCAAGAGAATGCCCAGCATGACCACGTTCATGGCCTGCCAATTCTTCACTGACCATGCAATCAGACTTTTCATCCCGCCACCTTCGCGGCCGGAAGAGTCGAGCTTGAGGGAGCGTTCGCATCGAAGCTGAGTGACTCGTGTTGGTCAGGTGTTTCAGCGAGCTTGTTTGCTTGTTGAGGCGTTTCGGCTTGGGTACCGACTGGCATCCCGTCGGTCGGATCACTGATCGGCGAGACAATTACGGTGGTTTCGGACACGGATCCGATCGCGTCCGGTCGCTGCATTTCAACGACCAGTTCTCGGTCCATTCCCAATTCGCCAATACGACTGACAATCGTGATCGGAACGATGCGTAGTTTGCCGTCCACGTTTAGCCACAGACGGTTGCCGGGACGGATCGCGGTTTCGGAAACACGGAACAACGGACGGTTCGGTTCGGCTTGGATGGACACACCCACGAACATCCCACGAGTGAGACGACGTGCTCCTTGGCCGGAAGGTGTGGACTTGGGTGCGTCCACGCGAAACAGGCATGGGTAGGTTCGCGTGCTCTGGTCGATACCGGCCCCATCGAGTCGTTCCAACACAGCCGACCAGCGATGGGTTTCGTTCCCCAGTTCAAAAGTGATGGAAGCGGGAACGGCCGGAATTTGATCTTCGGTCGCTGCTGCTATCGTTTGCCCTGTGCGGGAATCTGGATTAGTGCGGCTGCTCCAAATCCAGAACATTTGGTCGGCCGTCAAACTGGCTCGGACTTCGACCGCAGCGACGTCTTCGATCGTGATGAACGTTGTACCGGTGGGGACAAACGATTGTTCTTCGACGGTCGAAGCGACAACGCGACCGTCGATAGGTGATCGAACGATGCATCGCGAAAGGTCCAGCCGAGCACGCTGCAAAAGGACTTCGGTGAGTGCTCGTTTCTGCGAAACCAGATTTTTCTGGGCAACCAGTTCACGCTGTTGGTTTTCCAGGCCGACCAGGGCGGCTTCGGCATTGAGTTCGGCGCGCTTGGCTGTGTCGACTTCCGACACCGACGCGGCTCGTTGGTTAACCAGCGAAGCGACCCGGCGACTTTCTTGGCGAGCGATATCGAGTTGTCGCAGCGCCAAATCAACGAGCTGTTTGGTGTTCTCGATGCTGACTTCCACCGAATTGACCTCGGCGGCTTCTTGCCGTGACAAGGCTTGCAGGCGTTTGACTTCCAGATCGTATTCGGTGGCATCCAGTTCAATCAGGATTTCGTCTTTGGAAACCGCACGGCCGGCGCGAACGTTTTCGGACATTTTTACGACCCGACCCGGGACTTCGGTCGAAAGTCGAATTTCTCGCAGCGGGACTACGACGCCGTTAACATCGATGTCGACTGAACCGTCGTGCAGTTGCAACGGATCCGTCGTGACGATCATCACCGCCGATTTTGGCGGTTTGGATCGGTTGGGGCGGGGGCGTTCGCCAAGAAAGGTATAGCCAAAAAAGGAAAGACCCAGCATGGCGGCCGAGATGAGCACGTTGGCGACGATACGAGTGGGACTTCGGTTTGATGGCGATTCATCATTATTCGAAGCCGCGTTCTCGCTTGTGGTGCCAGAACTCGTCGTCGGCCAATTTTCGGGGAGCGCCGGGGACTCCGTCGGTCGGTGATTTTGAGTCATGTGATGGATAGGTTCATGAACGGAATTTCACGTTGGATGACTATGTTTACTGCGTTTTTCTGCGGTAAAGATGCTTGGCTTGGACTGCGGACGCCCATCGTAGTTGCAGGCAAGGTGCCCGCCAGTGTGGAAACTCCAGTCGCGACGGTGAGTTCCTGTGAGGCACCGAAGTTCCCGTGATTGCGGCTGTTCGTGTTAGCAAACGCCCCTGTGGTAGCGGTCGTTCTCGTCTTTGCGAACGTCTCCGACAGAGCTCGGGGCGTAACTCGCTATTAAGGCAATGCGAGAAGTCGTTCTAGGCGGGGCCACTCAAAATGAACAGGGCCTTTGAGAGGCCCTTTGAGGGACGTTGTTACGCATTAAATACCGGAGTCGACCCGATCGGTTGGCTCTTTGCCCCACATTTTTTCACCATTGTAATTGGGAGTTTTCCTTGAAAAAGGCACTCATTGGCACCGCCGCCGTCGCTGTAGCGTCTGGCTTTACTCTGCTAGCAATTGCTCAACCGCCGGCACCACGTCTACATAAAGTCACACAAAAGGGAGTGCTTCGGCCCCTGCCAGCGACCTCAACCCCAAAAGTGGAGAACCAGGTCTCGATCAAAATCGAGGGCGATGACCGAGTGATCCGATCCAACGGGATTCCCAATCACAAAACGGGGCGATTTCCCAATCGTGGCAATCCCAATGCGATTTCGGTGCAGACCCATGAATACCGGGTGCCGGCGAACCCGAAGGTTGCTGCCCAGATTTCGCCGATGCGTGGCGAATTCGGTGTTGCCGTCAATGGTGTGCCCTTTGATCCTGGCGCTGGCGAATTCTATGATGGCGAACCTGGTTGGCAGTATGAACCTTTGTCCGGTGCAATCGCCTTGGGGATTGATGTCTCTCATGCCCACGTTCAGCCCACCGGGAAGTATCACTACCACGGCTTGCCGACCGGCTTGATCGATAGTGTAGAGGTCAAAGCAGGTGAGCACTCGCCGTTGATTGGCTGGGCGGCCGATGGCTTTCCGATCTATGCCGTCTACGGCTACAGCGATCCAAACGATGCTGCATCACCGGTGCAGAAGCTGACATCGAGCTATCGTTTAAGGAAGGGCAATCGGCCTGGAGGGAATGCACCTGATGGAAAATACGACGGTACCTTTGTGCGTGACTATGAATACGCCGCGGGCAGTGGCGACTTGGACGAGTGCAACGGCCGGCATACCGTCACGCCTGAATTTCCTGACGGGACCTATGCGTATTTCATGACGGAAGAATGGCCAGTCGTGCCACGAAATTACCGCGGCACGCCCAGTGCCGATTTTCAGCACGGCCCAGGTTCTGGTGCAGGTCGAAGTTCGGGATTCGGGGGCGGACCGCCACGCGATCGTCAGTCCGGAACGCAGCGAGGACCCGGACGCGGGATGAGGCCGGGGATGGGGCCACAAATGGGACCCGAGATGGAACACGAGATCGAACCAGGGACGAATCGACGGCCTGGTATGGATCGAGGTCCTGGATTTGACCGAGGACATGGCCCCACCATGGGCCAAGGACCAGCCATGGGGCTAGGGCCAGCTACGGGGCGAGGACCAGCTATGGGGCGAGGACCAGATGGACCGCCTCCGCCCGGCGAGGTTTTGCCTCACTTTGTCAGGGATTCGCTCGGACTAAGTGCCAGCCAAACGCGTCAGCTGGATGCGTTGCAAGCAACCGTGGATCAAGGTTTGAAGGAAATCTTGACCGCCGAACAACTGCGACAGCTTCAAGAGTTTGGGCCGCCAGGGCCTCCTGGACAAAACGGCCCCGATCATCGTCGTGGACCGCGGAATGATGGACCGGGGAACGATGGGCCGCCTTCTCGACCTGGCTTTGATCGCGATGCAGGGAACCGTAGGTCTCGTCCCAGTAGTTGATCCCGTAAACGCGTCGTTGACCTAAGCGATAAGCCGACCGCGGTCGGTCGATTGATCAATTGACTGAGCCGAGTCGAGCCGATTGAAGTCGTTTGGCCAGACTCTTCCGATTCAACGAATCGGCGAGATCAAGCCGCAGAACGTTTTAGGCCGTGGCATCCAGATTCCCGCCGCCACGTTTGATGTACAAACCGGGAAAGGTTTGCGTGCTCTCGGATTGTGTCGAGGATGAGGAAGCGGCTTCGCTTTCAGCTTGGGTTTCGAGCCATTCCAGCAAAGTTTCGATGTCCGTCGTTTCGCTGGTCTCGGAAGTTTCCGAGGTTGAGTCCGACTTTGGAGGCGGTGGCGGGCCACCTGCACCACGCGGGCCGCCGCCTCGACCGGTTCGGCCAGACTCGCTGGCTTGACCGGATTGTCCCGATGCCGAGTTGCCGCGTTGTCGACCGGTTCCGGGCGTACCCAGTTTGCTGATAAAACTTTCTCCATCAAGGCCGTTGCTGTCCAGCACGTCGCTCAGTGCCGCCTTCACATCGGTGGGGGACGGTTGCGAGCCGGCGGCTGCCAATGACGAAACCGCATCCTGCAGTTCCGACTTGATCTTGGTTTGGTCTTCGCTGGAGACGCCCTGTTCGTTCAAGAAGCTGGTTAACGATTGATCCAATCGCTCAGCCGGATTGCCGCCTTGGGGGCGACCGGTTGATTGCGTTTGGGTGTAGGCGTTGGAACTTTGGACGGAAGATATTGAGCTCATCACATTTCCTTTCGTGAAGTGTCGAATTGAGATGGGTGTACCGGTGAAAAGCGGTGTACCGGCTGCATGCGTGAATCAAGGATTCGTTGGGCCACGCTTTTTCGAGTTTTTCAGGTTCATCCAGTTTCACGGCAAAGGTCATTGGAAAGGGTGTCGGTTATGCCGGATCTACCAACCGTTTTGACCGTTGTCGAATCGGGGTGGCGGTGGAGGCGGCGGGAACTGGCCTTGTTCAGCCAGCCCATTTTGTTGGGCGGCGAAGTTATTCCGTTGTTGAACGCCCTGGTTTTGACCGTTGTTCTGGCTCTGCATCATCATTTGGCGCAACGCTGTTAACGCAGCCTGCAGTTCCGTCGCACTTAATTCTTCGCTGCCGTCGGTATCGAAGTTCGCGATCATCATGTTCGTCAATTCGACGATCGTGGGCATGTTGGTTGTGTTGGTATTAGCGTTCTGTTGCTGCATCTGGTTGAAGTTGCCTTGGTTCCCGCCCGGTGGTGGTGGCGGTGGGCCGCCACGCTGTGCCAGCACGTTGGAAGTTAAGCTGAGGACGCCGACCATGGCTAATGCGGGAATGAACTTCATGGGAAGCCTCGGTGAGTCGTGGGAAGAGATGCGTGTCTAACGGTAGGGGCGAATTGGTCAGCAAGTTGTCACAGTCCTAACCAAGAAAGTCTGGCTCGGTTGGATCTTCTCGGATTAGGCGGAGGTGTAGAGGGGCAAGCGATCGCTGATATCAGTGCGTCATCAACGGTTTGGATCTTGTCGGTCCAAGGTTCGTTGGCGTACGTGTGGAATTGATCGAAGACCGTGTCCACGTCTGAAAAGCGAACCGGTTCAGGTGGGCGTGATTGAAGGCTGTGTGCGTTCGGGGGATGGGGGCTGGGCATGATGCGGTTGGGGTTGAGGAAATGCGTAAGCGGGTGATTGGCGTGAAGTGAATAGCCCGGGACTTGGTAAGTTGTGCGGAGGGACTCGTAACCTTCTCCACCAGCTTGTGGTGAAGGACTCGTTGCCTCGTCTACTGCGTTTTTTCGGGTACGGTCAAACCTTAAACTGCATTGGAGTGCGAGCGTTCGGTGTGAACGAGGCGACGTAGATTGGGGCGAACCCCGGTCAAACAAGAACGTGGAAGTCGATTCCGCGAAGTCGCTCTTCACCGTTGGAAATGGAGATGTCCCAACTGTCGCTGCCATCGACCGCCCACTCATCCGAGGCTGCGACCTGAACTTGATAAGAGCCCGATTGGCTAACGGAATCAAACCGGTAGTTGCCATTGGAGTCCGTCAACGTGGTGTCGACGATATTGCCTTCGCTATCGAGTAACTGGACCTCAATGCCTTCGGCTGAAACGCCAGTGTTGTCATCACCCCGGTCGGGTTGGTCTTGATCAGGACGGCCCTGATCAGGATTTGTCCGCTGGCCACTGGGCGAGTCATCACGCGAGTTTCGTGAGTTGGAAACGAACGTTTCTCCGACTCCTGTTGCCGAGTTGGCAGCGGTTCCATCGATGGCATTCGCCTGGACGGACGTTGCCGTTTGCGCGATGACGGTCCCAGAAATTTGGGGTGTGAAGAAGAATACGTTTTCCTGCAGGGAATCCAAGTTCGTGTTCCGCTCGATGATGTCGGACAGCTTTGTGTTTTCGATCTCACGGATTTCGGCGTTGGACATCGTGTTGGCATAGAAAAAGCGATCGCCATCGCGAATGCGTTCGAATTGGTCCGCAATGATGGTTGTCGCGGTTTCTCCGAGGCTGCCATCGTCGGTGTGGTCCTCGGCTAACAAACCAACCCACAAGTCGATGTTGTCGACGGTGCCATAGAGTGATTCGAGTTTGGCTTGCACATCGACATCGCTGGTGATGTCCGCAAATGATTCGGCGGCGTCGAGTCCGTATGCGACGCGAGTGGAGTTGAAGTCCGCCAAACCGTGGTCTCGTCCGCGTTGGATATTCAGTGATACGAGATCGAGGCCGCCGCTGCCGGGAGCACCAAACAAGAAGTTGCGAAGGCTGTCGACGACTTCAAGGTCGACCTCCTGGGAAAGCGTCGACGAAGCGTATTTTAGAAACGAATCGATGCCAGTTTCTTCTAGCAATTCGGGGGTGAAGAATGCGTTGGCCAGCGAAATTGATTCAGCAACCTCTTCGCCATCATTGCCGACCAGGCGGAATTCGTCGTTCAGTGTGGTGTGGCCGAACCGGAACGCAGCAGTGGAAAACTCATTCGCGATCGATGGATCCACACTGGAATCGTAACCCGAGTATCGCGACAACGCGTCTTCACCTAACAACGCGGGCAGGTACTCGTTGTAGGTGATCGATTGCAGTTGAGCGATCACGATGGCGCGAGCTTCCTGGAAAATCTCCTCATCACTTAGCTCTGGGTTTTCGGCTGATATCTCGTCAGCCAGCCGATTGTGCTCGCGTACGAACAGCGAATGCATGGACGTGAGTACCACGTTTTCAGCGGCGCGGATGTCGCCAGCGATGATGTTGCCGTCGTCGCCGGTCGGCAGCAGTCCTTCGTCGGTGATGAGCAATCGGCCGCCGACGAACTCTCGAAGCGAATCCGACGTTGCTTGATCGCTGCCGTAAACTTGAGATCCATCGACCCACGCGGTGATCGAGTTGACCTGTTCGGCGGGGTTGTCGGTCGACGTGCCAGTTCCGTCGGCGATGGCGGATCGGGTCAGTGAGATGGTGGCCTCGCCTGTGTTAAAAGGATCGAACAATGCGTCACCGTCAGGGACTTCGATATCGAACGAAATCGCGTCCGCTTCATCATGCGGTTCCAAAGACAGGTCGATGTCGTGATCCAGGAATTGTCCCCATGCGAATACGAATGAACTGAGATCGCGATCGTTAGTTGTTCCGTTGGGATCAGCAGCGGATAGCGTGTTGCTGATCTCCCGTGCGCTCGGGCGGTCCTCGCCAGCGGGTTCGGAAATCCCATCGGCATAGTCGTTGTCGGCGACCCGTAGCAATTCCGTGTTAGCGGAACCGAAGTCAGGGTTGGCAAGGTTGTTACCGGTGCCATCAAGGCTGCGAACTTCCGATTCCAGATCGTCGCTCGGGTCGGTGGGTGATTCGGTCGGTTGTCCGTCCGATCCGCTGGGGGTGCCGGGGGATTCCGGAAACGGAGCGTCGGGCGTCCGGTTGTTTGGAACTTCGTTTGAATTGTCCTGACCTCGCTCTCGGTTCATCCGATTAATGACCATCAATGCATCCAACGCCGTGTCCCGTCCATCGTTATTGACATCGGTCCGTCGGCCTCGAGCATCTTGTTCGGATGTTTGACTGTCCAGCGATATGATTCCGGCTCCGGCATCGATTCCGCGAACTTGTTCGTTCATCCGGTTGATGATCGTGAGTGCATCGATTGCCGAGACCTGTCCGTCCTCGTTGACGTCCTCGGGCATCAGTTCGTTATGAAAGATGTTGGCAGCCAAAAGTTGGCGGGCTTCCAGCGATTCTGGCTTCAACCGCCGCTGTGTCGATTGGCGTCTCGTCGGTTTTTGATGCCTACTCGGTTTTCGTTGGCTATTGGGTTCGCCTGCGGTCTTTGGTTCTGTCTGAGATTGTCCGATCCAATTCTTCCAGAAACGAGCCATGTGATCACCTGATGAGAGGAGGGGTGAAGAGGTTTTCGCCGTGCCCGCAGGCTGCCGATTCCGCAGGACAATTTCTTAGGACGGTCATGTCCGAAAAGTGTCACATATCGGTGGCAATTTCGTCCTTGAGTAGTAGGCGAGGGCGAACGATTCACGGTTCGGAAGGTTTTCTTCTGAGAATTGCGGCGTTTGCTTGGCACCTTTTGACTGAAGTTGACGCATAAGATGAAGCTGCGATCGAACTGACCATTCATCGATCTGCGTCCCCGTAATCTGAGGAATCCCCCCATGTCAGCTATTATCGAGCCAGCTATTTCTGAGACGCCGATCTCCGATTTGCCAATCGCCGGTCGTCCCATCGCTGATGTGATCGCTTCGGTGCAGGGGGGCAGCACGCGCGCGTTGGGTGAGCTCTTGCAGCTTTACCGGAACTACTTGAGTGTTTTGGCAACGACCCAACTGGACAAACGTTTGCGGCGGCGGATGAGCACGTCGGATCTGGTTCAAGAAACCATGCTGGCTGCTCACCGCGACTTTGGTCAGTTTCGTGGGCAAAGCGAGGGAGAACTGCTGGCCTGGTTGCGAAAGATCTTGGTTAACTGTCTTAGTCACGCGGTGGAAAAAAATATCCATGCACAGAAGCGAGACATGCGTCGCGAGGTCGCGATGGAGCGGGTGGCTCGAAAGATGGATGACTCGATGGCCCGGTTGTCTAATATCATCGCGGACGGTGCGCCATCGCCCAGCCAGATCGTTTCGCGGCGTGAATTGGCAGCGGAGTTGTCCGATCAACTTGCCAAGTTGAAGCCCAACTACCGCGACGTGATCGTGTACCGCAACCTGCAAGGCTTATCGTTTGATGAGATTGCCGAACGAATGGAGATCAAGTCGGGAGCGGCCAGAATGTTATGGTTGCGAGCGATCGCGAAGTTCAAGGAGGTTTATGATCTTGGGACATTGGAGGAAAGCGAATGATTTCGCTAGCTGATCTGAGTGGCCAACGTCGGGCGGATAGTGCGGGACGCGATCTCAGCGATGAACCGCTCGCGATGCGCCATTTGACCGATTCGCAAAAGGATCAGTTGGGTGAGCTACTGGAAAACTACATGTCGGCACTTGAGGTCGGCTTGCCGCCTTCGGTTGAATCGCTCACGCAAGATTGCCCGGAATTGCGGGATGCCTTGCAGGGATGTGTTGCGGGACTGGAAAGCTTGCATCGATTGGCCGGCGGAGAATCAACCACGGTGCCGCATTCGTCGGATGACACGAATACGCTTGGCGACTTCGAGTTGATCGAGGTGATCGGTCGGGGCGGAATGGGCGTTGTTTATCGAGCCACCCAGGTTTCTCTTCGTCGGACTGTGGCAATCAAGCTCTTGCCGCTGTCGTCGGTTTTGGATGCGAACCGTTTAACGCGTTTTCATCAGGAAGCGGAAGCTGCCGCTAGTCTTCAACATCCTAACATCGTGCCGGTCTTTGCGATCGGTTGCGAACGGGGTGTTCACTTCTATGCGATGCAGTTTATTGATGGCGACTCGATGGAGGAGTGTGGTTCGTCACCGCTGGATTGGCGGGTTGCCGTCAAGCAAGCCACGCAGGTTGCCGACGGACTGCATGCCGCACATGAGTTAGGCATCATTCACCGCGACATCAAGCCGTCCAACTTGATCGTGGACCAGGACGGCAATGCGTGGATTACCGACTTTGGGCTCGCGCGCATTCAAGGCGATTTGTCGTTAACCCAATCCGGCGACGTGATCGGCACGATGCGGTACATGAGTCCTGAACAGGCTCGCGGCGAGTCGGCCATTGTCGATGGTCGTACCGATATTTACTCGCTTGGCGCGACGCTCTATGAATTATTGGCCGGGCATCCAGCACACGATGGCGAAGATGCTCCGTCAATCTTGCGACAAATCGATCAGGATTCGATAACGCCACTGGCTCGGTTTCGTGACGACCTGCCCCGCGATTTGGCAACGGTCATTTCCAAGGCGATGTCATCCCGTCGCGACGAACGCTATGACACGGCTCGCGAATTCGCGGATGACCTTCGGCGTGTGCTTTCGGGGGAACCCACCATCGCTCGGCCACCCAACTTGGTCGATCTGTGGACCCGCTTTGCCGTAAAGCATCAGCGAGGTTTAGCAGCGGCAACCCTCGTAGGCGTTTTGGCCTTGTTTGGGTTTGCTGTTAGCAACGCACGGTTGGCAGCCCAAAAAAGTGTGTCCGATACCAACGCGATCTTAGCGCAGAACAACGAAGCGATTGCTCGTGAAGCTATCGATGAATTAGGCACTCAAATGGCCGAGTTGTTGGACGATATTCCGGCGGCGAGTTCGGTCCGTCACCGCTTGTTGAGCCAGACCCTGGAGTACTACGAACGTTTGGTCGTGAAGTCCGATGCGTTAGGGACCCTCGATCGTGAGCATCAACTGGATTTGGCGATCACGCATGGCAAGATTGGCACGTTTCGAGGCGAGTTGGGCTTGAATGAAGAGGCGTTGGCTTCGCTCGAAATGTCACAACAAATCTACGCCAAACTCGCTAAAACGCATCCGAGTGATTGGGACTTGCAACTGCAGTGGTCGATCAGCCAGAACAATCTCGCGGAGAAGCTTGCGAGTGCCGGCGAGTTTGAAAACGCGGCAAAGTGGTTCGGGAAAGCCATCGCAACCCAACAGCGTTTGCCTTCGAGCGAACGGGTAACCCTTGAGCTTGCCACCACCTTGAACAACTTGGGCCAGATGTTGACCGAGTCGGAAAACATTGCTGAAGCGGAAAAGGTGTTTGGTCGCGCGATCGCTTTACTGACTAAACAAACAACGATGCAGGGCAAGTTGGTCTCGTCCAAGACCGTCGCTGCTGACTCGACTCGGTTGAAGGTGTCTGACGAAAACGAATCCCTGTTGCTATCGACCGTTCAGTCCAATCTTGCCGGACTGATGGCCAGACGAGACCCGCAGCAAGCCAGCGTCATCGCTCGTCAGTCGCTGACGCTGCAGTTGCAACGTTTGGAAGCCAACCCAGGCGACGCTGAAGCGGCGACCCAAGTGGTCCTAACGCTCAACACGCTCGCGATGGCGCAGGCGGCTAATTCGTTGCATCAGGAAGCGATTGACACGCTACGCCAAGCGATCGATGTTAGCAATCAACTACGTACTCGCTGGCCAGATCAACAGGCTTCGCGTCGCGATTTGGGGATCAGTTTGAATCAGTTAGGATTGTCGCTTGCCGCGATGGGACGCATGAATCAGGCAGAGCAAGCGTTCGCACAAGCGGCCGAACAAGCACGGAAATTGGTACACGCGTTTCCTGACGATGCGGAAGTTCACAGCATGCTGGGAAGTGTGCTGAATAATGCAGGTTTTCTTGAGCGAAGGCGTGGCAACTTCCCGCAGGCATCGGATCATTACGCCGAGGCGATTGAGCACCAGCGACTGGCAACCCAGATCGCTCCTCAGGTACCACGATACCAATCGTTCTTGCAAAAACATCAACACAACTTGGATCAACTGCGAGGCGAATCATGAATGCCGATAATCTCTCGCGACGCTTACGTTTGGAGCGATTGGAATCCCGTTCCATGCTGGCTGCGGGTATCTTTGATTTCACCATCGACACCCAACTCGATCGATCAACCGATTCAAGACAGGAAAGCAATCGTCCACAAGTCGAATCGCGACAAGATAATCGTTTGAACGGGCAGCCAGAAGTTGGAAACCGTCAGTCCAATGACCAGCGATCCGCTGGTGTTTCTGGATCGCAAATGCAAGGTCGCCAAGCCGGACATTCTCAACTGACTCGGCAATCGACCTTGCGAGAAAACTTGAATGGCGACCGCGGTCTGAATCGAACAGCCGACCGTTTGGATGTTGGGCGATCGAATGATCGTCAAACGCAGACGCCGGTTCAAACCAGAACCCCGGATAACGCGGTTTCAGCTGCAACTGCGGACATCGTCATGGTGATCGAGGTCAACCGTACGCCAACATTGGCACCGAATAACTTTGGCGACGCGGCCGCGCGAGTCCGAGACTTACAATCGACCAATGTGGGTTCCACTCCCATTCGTCGTGCTAGCGATGCGGACGGCAACACTGGAACTTTCGTTTCGGCGATAGCGACATCGGATGAATCAGACGACGTAAGTGCAGGTGATGCATCGGTCAGCGAATTGGCCGATGATGTCGTTTCGGAAGTTACCGAAGAGACCGCTGCTTATCGCAGCGTCGAAACCACCGAAGACGGCAGCCCGTTAGCACAGGCATCCGACGCTGGCGAAGTGATAGCAGGCAACAGTGACACAGATCCTTTTTCTAGCGATGCGGGCTGGATTGACTTGTCGCCACTGCGGTCATTGTTGCCCACGGATTCCAGCGGGATTCAATCTGAAAGAGACGATGGGTTTGACGCCCAGGGCAGTTCCCATGAGCCTCGGTCATGGCAATTGGAACGAGGCACAATCCCCCAACTTCAGCGACTGGCCGAGGGATCGGAGATCGGACGTGTTGAAAACACCGATCGATTGATGGACGATTGGTTCGACGGGCCCGGAGGAATGATTGCATTAGACCGGGTGAATTTGCCACCAGCCCATTTTGCGGTGGACGGGGTCACGGTGGATGTGCAGCTTGAATCCACAGTGATGCTGCATCGTTCTTTGGACTGGGTAGCCAACGGTACGAAACCAGCACTCTCCGGGCCAGTTCTGGATGCGATCATGGCTTCCCTGGAAGAGGTTGTCGATCAAGAAAACCAACCTATTACGCAGGCGTCTAATTTGCAGGTCCCCACCGCAGCCTATCCGGCGGTGGCTGTCGCAGCGACGACGCTGGCGATCTCAAATCGACGTAAACATAAATCGCCGCCATCGAACATGCAGGCGACAGGTCAGCAAACGCCTTAGCCCTCAGTCCAAAACGATTTTTTGTCAGCGTGATTTTTGCTCGCTGGCTTTGTCATTTAACGAAGTTGTAATCGATGAAACTTTATCCTCAGTCTTTCGCGTGCGTGTGCTTATTCGCTTTACTGTCATATCCGACGCGAGGTTCGGCTGAAGATTGGCCCGGTTTCTTAGGCCCTGATGGTACGGCCCGAACGACTGAAACGGTGCCGCTGAAGTGGAGCGATTCGGAGAACCTGTTATGGAAGGTGGATTTGCCCGGTTCGGGATCGTCCAGCCCAGTGATTGCGGGCGATCGGGTTATCGTGACTTGTTACAACGCTGATGGTTCCACGCCCAAGCGACAGGTGATTTGTTTCGATAAGAACTCAGGAAAAACGCAGTGGACCGTCGACTTTCCGATCGACTATCGGGAGGACGGTTATCGAGGCTACATCACCGAACATGGCTACGCCAGCAACACTCCCGTTGTTGATGATGAGAACGTTTACGTGTTCTTAGGCAAAGGCGGTGTCCACTCGATTTCTTTGGATGGAAAACGCAACTGGACCGTGGACGTTGGCAAAGGTAGCAGCAACCGTGAATGGGGCTCGGCGGCCAGTTTGACCATGTATCAAGACACCATCATCGTGAACGCGGCCGAAGAAGCGAAGGCGATCCTATGCCTCGACAAAGCGACTGGTAAAGAAGTTTGGCGACAAGACGCCGATATGCTCGAACTGACCTACGGCACGCCCCGAATCGTCTCGCGGGAAAACGGTGACGATGAAATGGTGATCAGCGTGCCAGGAGAAATTTGGTCGATGAGCCCTGTAACCGGTAAGTTGCAGTGGTACGCGTCTTCGCCAACGGCGGGGAACGTTTCACCGTCGGTCATCGTCGACGGTGACACGATCTACAGCTTTGGTGGCTATCGAGCGTCCGGAAGTATCGCGGTCAAGGTTGGTGGCGAGAATGATGTTACCGATAGTCATGTGTTGTGGACCAATCGATCCAGTTCTTATGTTGCCACACCGTTGCTCTTGGATAAACGGTTGTACTGGGTCGACGATCGCGGCATCGCCTATTGCACGTCGGCGAAGGACGGTGAAGTCATTTACCGGGAACGGGTTGGCACGCTTGAAAACGGTCGTCCGGTCTATGCATCACCAGTTCTAGTTGGCGATAAGATCTACATCGTGACTCGGCGGAGTGGCACGCTAGTGATCAATCCAGGTGAGAAGTTCGACGTGATTGCTCAAAACAAATTTGCCAGCGACAACACCGACTTCAATGCATCGCCGGCCATCAGTGATGGGAAGCTTTATCTGCGCAGCAACCAAGCGTTGTACTGCATAGGTGAATGAAAATTCGTGATAGTGAGTCTTCCCGCTTATCTATTGGAAGGTAGCAATCCCAGCGTCATGTCAACGAATGACGCTACCTTTTCGGCGATGACTTGGTTGCCATCGTGGGTGTAGTGGACATCGTTGGCTGCTTTCCCCAACTCATCCATGCGTCCGACAAGGATGCTATCTAGATCGTTCACCAAGACGCCGTGCTTCTTCATCACGCGTCTTGCTTCGGTTTCGAATGCGGCTGATTTCTCGGGAGACGCTAGGACCTTGATCTTGTGTTCAGGCTCTGCACAAGGCGGAGTCGTGGTAGCGAAAACAAGCACATCACACGCTGGTTTAAGTGCGATGACAATCGCCTCCAGGTTGGTTCCGTAGTCTTGTACCGAAATCAAGTTGTCTTGGCTCCAGCCATAGAGATCCCATAGGCCGAAATTGAAATGGATGACATCCCAGTGTCCGTTATCAACCCACTGGCGAGCGTGTTCCGCACCATAGGCGGAGTATCGACAATTACCGGGAACTCGTTCCACTTCCGCTACGTCCTTCAGTGCCGCCTGAACCAATGGCGTGTATGCCAATGAGATCGAATCGCCAATCAACAGCACAGAAGGTAACTCGGATGGAGCATCTTGCTTCGCATTCTTCGCACCCGGTGATGCAGGAACTGCCACGTTCGAATTGTTTTCAATCGCGAAAGCGGGCTGGCCGATTGGAGCCGTGCACAGAAGGGTCACGGTTGTTAACGCTAGCATTCGAGACATGGTGTTTGTATTCATGTTGATGGGCATGTGGTGGTGGTTCGAGTGAGGTCGAGTGAGTCTAGTTTAGTTCCGCGAGTTGGGCTGCCTATCGGCAAGCGTCTTCATCTCTCGCAAATAGGCGTCGTCTCCGTTGGTGTCCACAATACGTGGCAAGAGATCACCAAACGCGTTGGCTTCAAGAAGATGGATTTGGCGAAATCCCGGTGATAGCATGACATCCAGTCCAACGGAATGAGCGAATGGGAAGACATGTGCGGCTTTACGGCAAAGGTCTAGTAGCTTTGTCTTTTTGACGCTTCCCATTTGTTGGGCGATCGAAGTCCAGTCACCACGTCGATTGCCTAGGTGTAAGTTGGTCATCGGCGAACGACTGACCCGTGGAACGATGTGCGAAGGCTCGCCCGCAATCGCCACAACTCGCAGATCAAAAGCGGCACCACCGGAAACGTTGGCTTTGGGCCTATTAAGATCCGGATTGTTGGGATCGGGATGTTTGACTTTGGGAGTGCTGGCCTTGGGTAGCCAACGTTCGGCATACAAATGATGAGGCACCAATGCATCGATCAACTTCGCAACCTCGACTTCGCCCTCATATCGATTCAGCTTGAGTGAATTGTAGAGGCGTTGCGTTATTGACTTGCCCACGATTTCAAGGCTGCTAATCGCCCAACTCACATCCCCTTTGCGATAGACCGCCGCAACGCATGACGCGGAGGATCCGTTGGCAATCTTCACGAACACCCGTTGCCAATCACGCAGCTTCATTTGATGAAACAGGCTTTCGCTGTCCATGACACGGCCAATGGATTCCGGCATCGAGACGCCAGCTTTTGTCATCCGCTGTGCAGTTGTGGGCTTGTCGAACATGGCCAAGATTTCGCGAGGTTGGCTGTACCATTTGGTTGGTTCGACGAGGCTTTCGATTGAACGCAGCAAGTCCGCGAACCCCAGGTAGTACTGGCGTGGGAAGTGCACTCGGCCTAGCTCTTCGACGAGATTCGCAACTTGATTGGCTGGTAGGAAATCGCTTTGTTCAGCGGCGCAGACGGCTGCGCCACGATGAAGCAATGCTTTCTCAACAGCAAAGTTCTCGCCCGGCGATTCAATCCGAACGATGTCAAATTTCGATGCTAGGTGAGATAGGCCAGCTAAGTCGACACGACCGTCGAGCAAATCTAGGAACGCAACACACTGCATCGACCAACCTGCCGTTTCAGCCGCTTGGCCCAGCAAGCTGATGCGGCGATTCTCTGGATTTCCAATCACTAACAGTCGTTTAGGGATGCGGTCTGCAGTGATGGCGGTGCGGCGGCTAGCAAGATTGCAAATGACAGGTCACCTATTCGGCAACAAAGTTATAGCGATAGACCTCGTCGTTATACACGTCGGCCTCTTGCACATCGCTGGCATCGATTTCGACACCGGGCAATGCCGTTTTAAGTTGCTCAATGGCCACGGCGGAGGCGAAGTGGTGGAAAAGAGTCAAACGCCTGAGTGATTTCAGTTGCGTGTTACTGGCCAAGATGACCACGCCAGCATCACTCAGCGAACCGAGAGACAAGTCGAGCGTGTCCAAATTTTGGATGATCATCGCTTCGTTGAGCCACGTTACCATCTCGTCAATTTCGCGATCGTTTCGTAATCCCAGATAGTTTAGGTTTGGAAACGCGGTTCCATCTAAGATCGGCTTCAGGTCTTCCTCGCTGACGGTGCGACCGTAGCCATCGTCCCCCAGCCAAAGTTCCAAGTGATTCAGTTGCGGCAACTTTCCCGAGGCAACTTCACGGACCACCGATGATGGCATACCGCCGCCTTCGAGGATCAGACTTTGTAGATGGTTGTGGACCGGTCGTCCTAGGCTAAGCCCCTCGGTTCCGCGAACTTGTAACGTTGCCAATTCAGGAAAGGCCAAGAACAGCGGCGATAGATCGGACTGCGTGATCCACGAGACCTCGCATTCCTCTTGCGAAATGTCACCGATGAACAAGTGACGTAGATTGGGAAGCCGACTGCGTGCTGAAACCAAACCTTCCACCACAGTTGAGCTGTCCGTACCCTCGGCAGCACCTTCCCAGCAACCGATCACCAAGGATGTGACCGTCTCACTTCCTGCAGTATTTAAGAACTTGGATAGCAGGTCGGGGAACTTCACGCCTTTTTCGTAATCGTCCCAGTCGATCGAGATTCGCCAACCACTGCCCGCTAGCGAAGCAGGTTCCGAAGTGTTTGTAAACGGCTTGATGGAAGCACCACCAAATTGTTCAACAGGTTCACCAAAACTCATCGAATTCAATCCTGGTTCGTGTGAGGACGAAAGAAAATGGTTATCATCAACGGGGCAACTGCTCCGTTCAATCTAACCCAATTTGTACCCTCGGGAGAGATACTGATGTGGCGTCATGGTGATGTTTTTATTGCTCGTGTTAACTCCATCCCAGATGGTTTGAGACGAATGCGTGAACCGGTTTTAGCGGAAGGCGAAATCACGGGGCACGCGCATCGGTTTGCTGAACGCGGTGCCGCGGAAGTGTTCGATTCGGGGGAGGAGCGTTTCTTTCGTATCATCACGGACCGAGCCACGTTGACTCACGAAGAACACGGTCCTATCGAATTGGAACAAGGCAACTATCGGGCATGGATTCAACGCGAATACAGCCCTGAAGAAATCCGCCGAGTGATTGACTGAGTCCAACATGCAACCGCGAGTGATTGAAGCGACAGGGAACACACTGGATCTTGCCGGCAGCGATATCGAAACGTTACCGGATCAGGTTGATATCCAGTTTGAATTGAATTTGACGGACTGCCGGAATCTGCACCGATTGCCCGATGGGTTGAAGGCGGGGTCGTTGGTTTTGGCGGGATGCACGTCTCTGGAACGATTGCCCGAAGGCATGGAGGTCTCGTTTCTAGATATCAGTGGTTGCCGACAACTCACCGACTGGCCTGCAACCGGTAAGTTGGAAGCCGGTCGATTGCGGGCACGAGACTGCACAGGGCTTACGTCGTTGCCGAGTTGGCTGACCTCCATCGCTCAATTGGATCTTCGTGGTTGCGAAAATATCGAGGAATTGCCGAGCACCCTGACTGTCGCATCATGGTTGGACCTTGCCGGTACTGGAATTGAACGTCTGCCCGCTTCGATGTCCGACGTCGCTTTGCGATGGAAAGGCATCCCCATTGATGAGCGAATTGCATTTCGTCCCGATGAAATTTCCGCGGACGAAGTGTTGCCGGAACCGAATGCAGAATTGCGCCGCGTGTTGCTTGAGCGGGTTGGCTTCGAGAGGTTTTTGAACGAGGTTGACGCCGAAGTTCTTGACGAAGATACCGACCCCGGCGGACCGCGGAAATTAGTGCGAGTTCCGATGGGCGATGATGACGAACCGCTGGTTTGTGTTTGCGTGTTTTGCCCTTCGACTCAACGCCAATACATCATCCGTGTCCCTCCGACGATTAACACCTGTCATGCCGCAATCGCCTGGACGGCTGGCTTCGACGATCCAAGTCTCTATCGACCGCTGATTGAAACATGAGGCTGTCGGATGTAGACGTCATTGTGTTTGATCTCGACAACACGCTGATGAACCGACAAGCCGCGCTGACGCGGTGGTTTGTTTCGATTGTAGAATGCTATAGGTCTGAATGGGACCCGAGCCGCCAGCGCCGCGTCATTGCCGACTTGTTGCAATTGGATCACTGGGGCGATACCGATCGCCAAAAGGTGATTCAGCGATTGGCGGCCCAACTGAATCACTGCAATGCGGATACACCAACCTTGATGAAGCGGTTCCAGCAGGAAATTGCCGGACATGTGAAACCGGATCAACGAGCGAACAGACTACTTGAGTGGCTACGCGATCAACCGGTGCTGTTGTTTTTGGCCAGCAACGGATCGTCATCCAACCAGCGAGCTAAGTTTGCCGCTTGTGGCGCCGATTCAGCAGCCGAATGGCAATCGGTGGTGATCAGTGCTGAAGTTGGATTCGCCAAGCCCGACCCACGGTTTTTCGAACATCTTCGTTCTTTGATAAACGGTGACACACACCGCGTACTGATGGTCGGTGACGACTGGAACCGTGATGTGCAAGCTGCGGCTCACTTAGGCTGGCAAACGTGTTGGGTTTCTCATGACCGGCCTTCGCCATCGACGGGAGTGCAACCGGACGTTGTTGTCCGCCATGTCGCTGAATTGTGGTCCAGAGAGCAACGGAACTGGCTACATCGGTACGATCGGGAGACCGTATCGTGACCCGCGGTTCGTCCTCGAGCGTTGCCCGGGATGCCGACCCGATTGATGTCAATCAAATCGTTGGTTCTCACGACGTCGTGCTGATTACCTTAGATACGCTTCGTTACGACGTCGCCGTCGATGCTCTCTATGCTGGACGGACGCCTAATTTGGCGAAGCATCTGCCAAGTGGTCGTTGGGAAGAACGCCATTCGCCGGCCAGTTTTACCTTTGCGGCGCATCAAGCGTTCTTTGCTGGATTCCTGCCTACGCCAATATCGCCCGGACCGCATCCACGTTTGTTTGCTTCCACATTCATAGGCAGCGAGACCACTAACTCGCAAACCTATGTCTTTGATGCACCGGATTGGATTACAGCCCTTCGATCGACCGGTTACCACAGTATTGGTATTGGTGGCGTTGGATTTTTTAACAAGCTCAATCCGCTTGGTCAGGTGTTGCCGGGATATTTTGACGAGAGCCATTGGAGTCCGTCTTTTGGGGTAACGACCGCTGATTCTACAGATCATCAAGTGGACTACGCGATCGAGCGATTGGAACAAAATCGCGATCGGCTTAGGTTGCTGTTCATAAACGTCTCCGCGATGCACCAGCCGAACTGCCACTATGTTGACGGTGCCGACCGGGACGACGTTCAAACTCAGGCGGCGGCGTTGGCATATGTTGACGGAGCTTTATCGCGACTGTTCGCTGCATTGGGGCAAGAGCGACCAGCGTTTTGTATTGTCTGTTCGGATCATGGGACTGCGTACGGCGAACAAGGGTATCAAGGCCATCGGGTAGGTCATCCTGTTGTGTGGACTGTTCCGTACGGTCATTTCTTTTTGGGGGCGGATCGATGAATACGGTGACGAAGAAAGTGGATCCGATCGATTCCGTTATCACGGGCACACCGTACGAAGGCTACGTCTATTCGTATCCGCATAAGACGGCTTATCGAGCTCTCGAACCGGTGAAGGATCTCGAAGAGTTATGGCGGGAAGAGCCCACTGACAGTTGCTTCCTGTATGTCCATATTCCGTTTTGTGAGTTCCGCTGTGGGTTTTGCAACTTGTTCACCCGAGCGGTACCACCTGCTGAACTGCCGGGGCTCTATTTGAAGCAACTGCGTCAAGAAGCCCGTGTGGTGAAAGCGGCTTTGGGTGATGTTACCTTTACGGAACTGGCGATTGGCGGTGGGACACCGACCTATCTGGACGAACAAGAATTGGATCAGTTATGGGAAATCGTAGGCGAGATCGGTGTTGCGCCAAACGATTTGCATGTTGGTATGGAATGCTCACCGGGAACGGTGACAAAGGACAAGCTCCGTTCGTTGCGTTCCGCTGGCGTGGGCCGGATTAGCATTGGCGTGCAAAGTTTCGATCCGAAAGAAGCGGCTCAGATGGGACGTCCGCAAGATCCCCAGCAGGTGACGGACGCGTTGGATGCTATCTTGCAAGAAGACTTTCCGACGCTGAATATTGATCTGATCTATGGTGGCGAGAGTCAAACGCCAGCGACCTTCGTCGCATCGATTGAACAAGCGATGAAGTGGAGCCCCCAAGAAATATTTCTGTACCCGTTGTATGTCCGCCCGCTGACGGGACTGGGACGGCGGAAGCGAGATTGGGACGATCATCGATTGGAGTGCTATCGAGCTGGCCGGGATTGTTTGCGAGGTTTGGGCTATGAACAAGTTTCGATGCGAATGTTTCGTCGCACCGATGCTCCTCGGCAAGAAGATTCTGCCTATGCGTGTCAGGTTGATGGAATGGTCGGGCTGGGCTGCGGTGCCCGCAGTTACACGCGTTCGCTGCATTACTCCACCGACTTTGCCGTCGGGCGACAAGCGGTGCACGCCATTTTGGATGACTATATCAGTCGGCCACCCGGTGACTTTGCGGCGGCAAGGCATGGGTACTGGTTGGACGAAGAAGACCAGCAGAGACGTTTCTTGATGATGTCCCTATTGCAAGCGGACGGATTGGATACGGCCGCGTTCGAAAATCGTTTCGGAAAATCCGAGACTGATGTAATTGCCGAACTGGATTGGATGCAACATCAAGGCTTGATTCTCGCAGTCGGCGAACGGATGTTTTTGACCGACGCTGGGATGGAACGCAGCGATGCGATTGGACCGGCGTTGTTTTCCGATCGCGTGAAATCTTTGATGGAGCATCACGAGTGTCGCTAACGATTTTGTATCGGGGGCCGTTGTGTAGTTGCAACTATGAGTGCCACTATTGTCCGTTTGCCAAACAGGTCGACTCAGCCGCTGAACTTGCCGTTGATGAATCCGCGTTGAGGCGATTTGTTGAATGGGCGAAGCTAGGCTTTGTGGACTCACTGCGAGTCTTTTTTACGCCATGGGGCGAAGCCATGGTGCGGCGTTGGTATTGGGATGCGTTCGCTGAACTAACAGCCATGCCGCATGTCAGCAAAGTTGCTGTCCAAACAAATTTGTCGTGTCGGTTGGATTGGCTGGATCGCTGCGACGGTGAAAAAGTCGGATTGTGGTGCACCTATCACCCATCCCAAGTCAGTCGTTCGCGGTTTGCGGCGAAAATTCACGAATTGAAAGCTCGTGGGATTTCACATAGCGTCGGGATGGTGGGTCTAAAGGAAGACATCAACACGATCGAGACGCTGCGGCAGGAATTGCCGGAAGATACCTATTTCTGGATCAACGCTTACAAACGAGAAGATGATTACTACGACCCAGTGGACGTGGAGCGTCTGACCCGCGTCGATCCAAATTTCCCGACCAACAACATCCGTCACCCCAGTTTGGGCAGGGAGTGCTCGACTGGCGAACGCGTGATTTCGGTGGACGGCGACGGAACGATTAGACGTTGCCATTTCGTTAGCGATCCGATTGGTAATCTCTATGATCGCGACTTCCAAACTGCGCTACGTCAAAGGGCTTGTCCCAATCAAACTTGTGGGTGTCACATCGGTTATGTGTATTTGAAGGAACTGAAACTAGAAAACGTTTATGGTGCCGGCTTACTAGAGCGGACGCTACCCGGTCAACGACTTTCGCCCACTCAAACGCATTCAATTCAGGTGCTGCCGAGCGGAGACCGTTAGAATGATCAGTGATGGAACGCTCAGGGGCAGCGTCATCTGTTCGATTTGCACCACAGGATTTTCGATTAAATCATGAATCTGATAGCCAGGATCATAGCGTACCTTCAACGTCTTTCGCTAAGCGGAACTGGATCAAATCAGTCGAGGCCCGGCGCCAGTTCGATACCGACGTCCTGTCCCGATATGGTTTTGATCAAAGCGGGGACCTTCACGATGGGATCTCCTGAAACCGAGCCAGGTCATCGTCCGCGCGAAGTTCGAAAGCGGGTTTCGATTGGTTCGGACTTCTATCTTGGCAAGTACGAGATAACGGTTGGCCAATTTCGATATTTCTGTAAACAGACCCGATTCAAGACGGACAATGAAAAGGAGGGCAAGGACTACGATTGGCGACGTCCTCACAAGAAATCCAAGCTTGTCGAAGACCAAGCGGTGTTGGCTATCAGTTGGGATGATGCCAATGCCTATTGCCGTTGGCTGTCGGAATCAACCGGCGATCGTTATCGGTTGCCTACCGAACAAGAATGGGAGTACGCGTGTCGCGCGGGTACCACCACCGCTTTCCACACCGGCGACAAACTCACGAAGAAGGACGCGAACGTTTCCAACTACATCGGATCGACGAAGGGGATGGCAGCCATTTCCGCGATACCGCTGGGCACCATGGTCGTGGGCTCATTTAGGCCCAACGCTTTCGGATTGTATGACATGCACGGAAACGCTTTTGAATGGTGCTCGGATGTCTTCATCGACGAAAGTAAAGCGGAGACCCAGTCGGGTGAATACCACACGGTGAAGGGTGGTTCGTGGAGCATGACCAGCCCGGAGTATTGTCGGTCTGCCTACGCTGAGGGGATGTCCGGTGGCAATGGAATGATGGGTTTCCGAGTGGCGCGAGATATTCGCTGATTTTAATCGCAGCATCTCAGGGGGGAATCCTGGAGCCGCCTAGCCCTGCTCGCTAATCGCTTTCAGGTCGCTTGGACGTCAAAGAAGAAAACGGCGTCTGATTTCGTTAGTGCATGCCAAACAAAACGGTTTGCGTCGAAGCGGAAGCGTTGTGGCGGAGCCCTTGTCTCTGACGCTTGCGTCCAGCAAGTCGGTGTCGCTTTAAGTGCCCGTATAACCGTCCGGTGCGGAGACTGGCCAACCAAGTGCCCATTGCAATTGGAATTGAGCTTGGTTGTGCTCGATCACCGCTCGTAGGTAGGCCCGGCGTGCGGACTCCAACGCTTGCACGGCTTGCAGCACTTCGATCGGCAGTCCTTCTCCGTCACGGATTCGATCGGAGTTCGCTTGGTAGGATTGCTCCGCGGTCTGGATCGCTTGTTGAGTCATAGCGATTTGTTGGCGACGGAATTCGACTTGGCTATAGGCTTCCGAAATCTCCAGTGCGACTTGATCCATCACTCTCAGCTTTTCGAACTTGGCTTGCTGGACTCGGGCGGACGATTCACGCCGGGCTGCTTTTTCTCCGAAGCCGAGGTTTCGTACTTCCCATGACATCAACGCGTCAAAGTCGTAGCGACTGTCGACGTTATCGACGTCGCCGCCCAGTCCGCCGCCAAACCCACCGGTGCTGAAACCCAACAGAACGCTGGGCACAAACGGAGCGTACTTCTCTCGCTTGTACGCTTCGCAAGCGGCAGCGACTAAGGTTTGGGATTGTTTGAGTTCCGGTCGCATGGCCAGCCCCGTGCCGATGAGTGATGGCTTGCCGGACTGCATGTCGACCAAGTCGAGCGGAATGGCGGTGACATCCATCGGCATGATTTGACTGCTGGCATCGATGCTGATGGCTTGAGCTAACCTCGCGCTGGCCAGCATGATCCGTTCGCGAGCGGCGATCAGTCGATTGTCGATCAACGCCAATTCGGTTCGCATTCGATCCGCATCCGCCTGGAGTCCCTCACCGGCTCCCGCAAAGTCGGTGGTTAACTTCGACAGGTCGGCTGTCCGTCCGCGTGATTCTTCGATGATTCGAGCGTCTTGGTGAGCATCGAGCAGTTCGGTGTAGGCAAGTGCGGCTTGCAACATCTGCTGATTCAAGACCGCTTCGGCAGCATGGCCGCGAGCCCAGGCGTTCTTTTCCGCGATCTCAGGTTGGAAGATGGCGTCGGCGAGATGGAACTGCGCAACCAAGCCTGGCCGCGGTGTGGTCCCGGCCCCGACGGCACCGGTGCCAAGACCGTACTGAAGGGAATTGCGATTGACGTCGACAATACTTCCGTCGCTCGCCTGATAGTTGCCGTCGTGGCGATGGAAGCTAAGCCCGGCTTGAATCGAAGGCAGCCACAAGACTTTCGCTCGATCGAGTTGTGCATACGCCTCGCGAACTCGCCACTGGGCGAATCCAACCGCTGGATGCTGGCCGCCGATCATTGCCAAGGTGGATGGCAAGTTGAGATCGATCGTATCGACTGAAGGGGTGGCTGAATCGGCTAGCTCATACGGAAGGTTGCTGACGATCGAGTCTTGTTGATAGGGAGCCGGTAACGTGACGGTCTCTTGGACTGGTATGCCGAAGTGGTCGTCATTACGAAACGCTGCCAAAGAATGCTTCGCGTTGACGACGCTTGAGGATGCCCTGTTCGTCGGCGTGGTGTTGGTGGATACCGTGCCGGCGAGAGTCGCTTCCGTCGACCGAGCAACCGTTTGAGATTTCGGCTCGACCAGTTGCAACCGGTATTGGCGGCCATCGATCGTTAGTGTGCCAGCGGACGCCCGATCACTGGCGGGCACTTGAGGAATGGAATCGTGGTGGGCGACGGGCTGAACCTCATTCGCCAGCGTATTGCTACGCTTCGACGAGTCGTGAACTTTGGGTGTGGCTGCGACGTGGGTGGACACGGTCGCCGAAGATTTTGCGACTGAAGAACTTGATGGTGGTGGGCTCGCGAGTGGGGACGTGGAAAAGACACGGCTTTTCTCAATATCGAATGCGACCGATTCCGTTGCCGGGTCGGAGTGCTCTGCCAAATACGGGGAGCTCGCACATCCGGCAAGGCCTAATAGGCTCAAGGTGATTAATCGACGAGGCATCCTGCGATCCTTTTTCGAACGTTTCCATGCGTTGTTCCGAACGCGACGGTTCCACCGATGGTGCTTCGGCAAACGAAGGACGCGATGATGACGGTTGAACTTGATGGACTAGTCGATTCTCAGCTACGGGCTGTCGAATTCGCCTGTTGTGCGAACTAGACTGCGTGATCCGCGTGGCGAAACTCTTTCGCCCATGCCGTCTGTGACGATTATGCGGGCATTCCCGGCGACTGTTTCGAGAAACGCTAAGGTCAACCAACCGATGAAACGACGATTTGACACCATTCATCATTCCATGATGTGCGTCTTTGGAACAACGCTGGCACTGACCTTGGGTTGCACGTCCGAACGATCGGCGGATCAGAAGTCCAAGCCTATCCGGACAGTGGCCGTGAAAACCGTTGCGGTTACTGAAACCGAAGTTCTGCGAACGACGCAGCAACCAGCGACGGTCCACGCTTACTATCGAGCAGAAATCCGAGCGAAAGCGTCTGGATTCGTCGAAACGATCCAGGCTGACATTGGCGATTTCGTTCAGGCCGGTGCGGAACTAGCAACCATTGCTGTACCGGAGTTGTCGAAGCAACGCGATGTGATTCAAAAGCGGATCCTTCGGCTGGAAGCTGAAGAGCGGCGTTCCCAAGCAGGTGTGCGTTTAGCTGAGGCTCGTGTTCGATCGTCGCAGGCCATGTTGTCGGAATCGAAATCCCAAATGGCAGGTGTTGAGGCGACTCTGGCGGCATCACAAGCGGAATTTAGTCGTACGGAGGATCTTGTTCAGCGAGGTTCGCTGCAAAACCGCATGCTGGACGAGGTGCGGATGAAACGAGATTCGCAATCAGCACGTAAGGAAGCGATGGCGGCTTCGGTCGAGTCGGCGAATGCGGAAGTTGCGGTCGCCGAGGCGCAAGTTGCTTCAGCAAAGGCCGACCTCGATGCGGCCAAGGCGGAAACGGCGATCACTCGTTCGGAGCTAGAAGAGTTGGACGTGCAGATTTCTTACGCCACCATCAAAGCACCTTTCACCGGAATCGTTACCGCTCGAAATATTGAACCGGGGGAATTGGTTCGAGAGCAAAGCGAAGTCGGAAATGGCGATGCGTTGTTCGTCGTTAGCCAGGTCGACAAGGTCCGTGTTCGTATTCCGGTTCCGGAGTCGGACGCTCCCTTGGTTAGTCCCGGCGATGCGGTGACGTTGACGTTCCCCTCGTTTGCTTCTGAACTTCCCATTGTGGCGACTGTAACACGGCGCAGTTCTAGCTTGGACCCGAGCACGCGAACGATGATGGTCGAAGCTGATTTGGACAATGCCGATGGCAAGTTGCTACCCGGCATGTTTGGCCAAGCATTGATTCATTTGTCGACCAAGATGAATGCGAACATGTTGCCATCCCAGGCGATTCGTTTTGATGCCGGTGGAAAAGGTTATGTGTACGTCGTCGGAGATGACGAAACTATCTTGCGTGTTGACGTGACCACAGGCATGGACGACGGCAATTCGATCGAAGTGTTGTCGGGGGTTAAGCCTGGTCAACGCGTCGTGGGATCCCACTTGAAGCGATTCGTCGACGGCCAAAAGGTCGCTGTGCTGGAGGCCCGCTAGTATGTCGCTGATCAACTTCTCACTGAACAATCGATTTGCGGTTCTTGCTGGAACGATTGCACTGTGTGTCTTGGGTGCTGCCGTCATTCCTGGCATCACCATTGATATTTTGCCGGACTTCAAAAAACCGGTGGTTGTTAGCTTCTTTTCCTATCCAGGGTTACCCACTCTCGATATGGAAAAGTCGGTCACCTCGCGGGTCGAACGCGCACTGACGTTGGCTGGCAAAATCGAGCATCAAGAATCACGAACCGTTCCGGGGGCCGCCGTCATCAAGGTGTTCTTTCAGCCTGGGGCGGATGCTAGTTCCGCGATGAACGATATCGTGAACCTGGAAGCGAGCGACATGTTCCACTTGCCGCCAGGGATCGAGTGGCCGTTTACGTTGCGAAGTGAGCCGTCGAACTTGCCGGTCGTGTTGGCCGCGATCTCCGGTGAAGGCCTTTCGGAATCGGAGCTTTATTCAATCGGCTATTACGCTGTGCGAAACAAAATGGGTGGTCTGAAAGGCGTTCAGATCCCGCACCCTTTTGGCGGCAAGTTTCGCCAAATGATGGTGTACGTTGACCCAGCCAAACTTCAGGCATACCACATCAGCGCGACTGATGTGGTTGACGCGATGCAGAAAGCAAACCTTGTGCTCGCCGCGGGTACGGCAACGATGGGTGGGACGGATTATCAAATTCATCCGTTGAACACATTACCAAGCGTGGAAGACATCGAGGCGATTGCTATCGCGGTCCGAGATGATCGGCCAATCTTCATCCGCGATGTCGGTCGCGTAGTTGATGACGCGGCGTTGCAATACAACATCGTTCGAGTGAATGGAAAGCGAAGCGTTTATTGTCCTTTGCTGCGTGAACCGGGCGAGAACACCATCGCCGTCGTCGATCGCATCTATGAAGGAATAGCGTCGGAAATTCCCAAGATGAAAGAACGTGGCGATATTCCTGAAGCGACGGAAGTTACGTTGGTGTCGGACCAGTCCGACTACATCCGCAACGCGATGTCCAACCTGATTACCCAAGTCGGGTTGGGGGCGTTGTTGGTTGCCATCGTCGTGTTTGTGTTTTTACGCAGCGTGTTGCCGACCGTGATCATTGTTTCGACGATCGTGCTGGCTATTTTGATGGGAGCACTCGGTTTCGCGTTTACCGGACAAACGATCAACGTGATGACATTGGGCGGAATCGCACTGGCGATCGGAACGGTCGTCGACGCGGGCATCGTGGTGGTTGAGAACGTGATTCGCCATGCTCGTATGGGCAAGACGGCATTGAAGGCTGCTCGGGACGGTACCCAAGAAGTTTCGGGAGCAATCTTGGCTGGAACGATCACGACGCTTGCCGTGTTCTTGCCCGCTGTGTTTTTGACCGGAATGATCAAGTACTTGTTCACGCCTTTGTCGTTGGCGGCGACCCTGACAATTGGTGCGTCGTATGTCTTGGCCCTGACCGTAGTGCCCGCGTTTTGCGCGACGTTTGTGCGTGAGAAATTTAGTGAATCCAAGAACACTGCTGATCCGGATGGTCACGTGCAACCGCGGGGCCTTTACGGTCGGCTGTTGAGCACCGCGATGAAAGCTCCCGCGATCGCGGCGATTGTGATTGTCATCGGCGTCGGTGCGTCATTCCTTCTCTATCCGCGAATCGGAACCGAATTGTTTCCCTCGGTCGATGCGGGAACTTTTGAATTGCGTTTGAAGACGCTGCCGGGCACCTCTTTGGGCGAAACGGAAAAGCTGGTCGCCCGAATTGAAGACACGATCAAAGAGGTGATTCCCGAAGAGGAAATTAAGACACTGATTGCCAATATCGGTCTTCCCGTCGGAAAGGGTGCTGGTTTTTCGACTGTGCTGAGTTCCAATTCGGGGCCGGATACCGCGTACTTGATTGTGAACCTTCGGCAGCAAGGCCGTTCTAGCAGCACGCAAGTTTATGTGGAACAACTTCGAGAGAAGCTGGCGACAGAGTATCCGCTGGAAGAATTCTTGTTCGTCTCCGGCGGCATCGTGAACATGGCGTTGAACGAAGGAGTGCCAACGCCCATCAGCGTTCAAGTTTCTGCGGGAACGCTACAGCAATGTCGCGATGCGGCTGAACGAATCGTTGAGGCGATCTACCCGATTGCGGGCACCCGTGACGTGCAGATTGCCCAATCGTTGGATTATCCTCAGTTCGATGTGCAGGTCGACCGCACGCGAGCGAAGTACCTTGGCGTGGATCAAGAGGAAGTTGCTCAAACTCTTTTGACGGCGTTGGGGTCCAGTGTCGGATACTCGCCAACGATCTGGATCGACCCGAAGTCAGGTGTCGACTTCTTCATGGGTGTTCAGTACGAATCGAATCAGTTTCAATCGCTCGACGAGGTTCGTAACATACCGCTGTCGCTAAACACGGCAGACGGCCCGATTACCATTCCGCTGTCGAACATTGCTACGGTGAAACGCGTGACGATCCCCGGCGAGATCGCTCACTACAACATTTCGCGAGTCAACGATGTGCATGTGAATGTTTCGGGGCGTGACTTAGGGAGTGTTGCCGCTGACATTGAAGCAACACTGGCAGACATGGAATTTGAAAACGGTGTTTCGGTTGCTCTGCGAGGACCTGTCGAAAAGATGCGCTCGGGGATGAGTCTGCTGGGCATCGGATTGGCTGTTGCGGCCTTGTTGGTGTACCTCGTCTTGATGGCTCAATTTCGGTCGTTCGTCGATCCGCTGATCATTATGCTGGCCGTGCCATTGGGGATCGGTGGCGTGTTGGTTGTCCTGTATTTAACGGACACGTACATCAACATCCAATCGTTGATGGGGACGTTGATGATGATCGGTGTCGTCGTCAATAACTCCATCTTATTGGTCGAGTTTGCTAACCAGCGACGTGCCGAAGGGCTTTCACCACACGATGCCGTGTTGTCAGCGGCGCAGGTTCGCTTGCGGCCGATCTTGATGACGTCGCTGACGCTGGTTGCGTCGATGTTGCCGCTTTCGTTTCAACTCGCACCGGGGAACGAGGCCATGATCCCGCTCGCCAGGGCGTTGTTGGGGGGAATGATCGCTTCGACCGTGCTAACGCTTGTTCTAGTCCCTTGCGTTTATTCGCTGGTGCATCGGCGATCTAACTTGACGGTCTAAGTTCGGGCTATTTGTGAGTTAATGAAAACCGCCGTGACCACGGCATTTCTCGTGGTGACGGCGGCTGATCGGTGTGCGAACAACCGTTCACGGGAAGACTTTCTGAGGGAAGATCATTCAGGCAGATCGCTGGCACTGTAGTAGCGAAGCGTGGCGCTCATCATCGGCACGGTGTCGTGCTTGAAGCTCGTGGAGGATCCCTTCAGGCTTGAGGCCGAGGAAGACGCGATAATGCCTCGTGTGGCTACGTGATCGAGCGTGTCTTCACCAGACAGCTTTTTCTGCAAGGCAGCCAGGGTGCTCGGCGGTGTAGTGGGGTGTTCGGCTTCTTCTAGCAATGCGAAGTCTTCGCCTAAGTCAGAAACGGATTGATGTGTGCGGCTAGGTTTGGTCTTGGCTGTGTTCTTTCGTTCGGGGAATACCGTGATGGTGATCGTTCCAGCATGCTCGCCGTATTCAATTTCCTTTTCCTTCGAATCGGCAGCGGACAGCACTTTGAAAGGCTCGATCGTGTTGTTGTCGATTTTGAATCCAGAGATGCCAAACAACTTCATATGCGATTCGAAAACCCAGGGAACGCACTTGGCGTCAGGCAAGGTTTGACGCGAAGCGGTGTTCTCGCCGTTGACTTTGACGACGACCGCGAGACGTGGGTTGTCGGTTCTTGCGGAGGGGCGTGAGACGACGAACTGGATCTTCTGTCCTTCCTGGGGTTCTTTTACGAACGCTTGTCCGCCGATGAAGTCGATAGTTTGCGGGACTCCGTCGTAACGGACCTCAAAGTGAACCGCAGCGTCGGGATTGTCTTTGGATAAAGGATGCTTGGCATTGGACTTCGTCGTGGTGATTTTGTTATCGTCGGATTCCGAACTTGCGATGGTCGTGGGCGTGTCGGCGGATGACTTTTTTAGCGACGTCAGTACGGCTTCTTCGGTCGCTTTGTCTTTGCGTTCGGCTTCGGTCATTTCAATTTTAGATTGATCAAACAGACCGCGAACGGTGAAGCTTTCACCGGCGTCGACGAGGTCGTCCACATCCGGTTTGATCACCATCTTCTTGATCAACGTCAGCGTGCTGACTTTGGCATCGGCAACCATGATCCCGATGGTCATCTTGGACAGATCGGACGAAAGCAGAGCAACCCCGGTATAAAGTGCATCGAGTGGTTGCGACGTGCTTCCCCAAGCCATCGGGTAACGCTGTGTAAACAGAAGACGTCGTCCATCAATCGTCACGTGATTGGCGTCGGGAATTTTCGCCGCGTGATCACTGGCGTGTTTGGCGATTCCGATCGCGGCGTTGTTACTATCGAACGTGCTGGATGGTTTGCTTTTAAGGATCAGGGCGAGTTCCAGCTTGTCGGCAAGACGACGGGCGAGTGCGGAGTCACCGCCGCCAGTAGAATCGTTGTCGTTCTTGACTCGGAACTTCAGGACGCCAATGTTGCGATAGCCGTTGTCTTGAGCGTGCTGCAGGACTTCCGGCGCGATGGCCATCAACTGTTTTTCTAAATCGTCTGCGGCCTGGCATAGCGAATAGGGCGAACAGGCGCCCATCGCGATCAGGAGGACGGTTGTCACCACTCGGCGAGAGATTGAGCTGTATCGCTGGAACATGGCAGACAGGCTTTCGAAATTCAGTGAATCGTCAAAGGAAGGATCGGCAGAAGGTGCAGCAAAGGTAGTTGTAGTGTGACAGGTCGAAACGGAGTGCCCACCGGCCAAGGAATCGAAGGATTTCGCAAGCCAGGTGTCCGAAGACGCTTGATTGCGGCGATTTTCAGCGGCGCCCACTTTCAGGGCCCTCTTTTGATTGTGGCCTGAACCCCCAATGGATTCTAGCCGCTCGCGAGAAACTTTTTGGGCGTTTGGCCGAGCCTTGGTGGTTCGTGCTGAACCGCTGCGATCGTTTGACAGATTGAAGAATGTGAGAGACACGGTTTGGCTTGGTGCGACAAAACGGACCTGGCACTTTGAAATCCGATGGCCGGTGGTTACCCTTTTGCATGTGAGGAGTGGGCAGCAGTTTTGCTTCCTTGGATCGAAATTCCTGAATGTCCCGACTGGTTTTCCAGCGTTTTTGCCGTCCATGGCCGCGTCGTCTCATCTGTGGGGCGTTGTTGGGTGTGTTGGCGGTTGGAATGATTGGTTTTCCAATTAGTCCGCGTTTGTTGTCAAAGCAGACCGCGGGTTCGGGCGAGCGATTTCCATGTGAATCTTGTCCCTGCGGTTGTGCGACAGCCGAATATTGTTGGGACCAATGTTGCTGCCACAGCGACGCTGAGAAGCTGCGGTGGGCGGAAGTCAACGGTGTCCAGCCACCAGCATTCTTGCTCGAACGCGTCGCCGCTGCTTCCGGTACGCCCGGTTCCGGTATGTCCGCCACCGGTGTGATTACCACTGGTGCTGTCGCGACCCAAGCGTCTTCTTCGTCCGGGGCATGTTGTTGTTGCCAAGCGGGTGCGAAAGCAACGGTTTGCGAGCCGGAATCGCCGACTTCGTTAGCATCAAATTCGGATGATTCCAAGTCAGACGAATCGGAAGTTCAGAGCTTCCGTTTGATTCAGCTTGAAAGCGTCGCACAGTGTCGTGGCATTAAGTTGATCTGGAGTTTGTTGTCTCAAATTGTTCTGCCGGGATCTGGCGGCGTCGTGGCGGTGTCGCCACGTGTGGTGGCACGCATGCGTGTTGCTAACGAAATGCCCGCCAAGGTCTTCTTGCCGGTCGATCCTCCGGTGCCGTGGTCAGGGGCCTGCGCCTGATTGTGCTTTGACGGCATTCGATGTTCACGAGTTGCTAGCTGATTGACACGTCAACGCTTTTTCGAGCGGTGATGTGTCGATGGTGGGTGCACTCCAGGCATCGTTGTCGCGCGAACTGCGTCGGTGCGTCCACACCGTTATTGGTGTCATCCAAGCAATCCACCTGCCTTGGCGGTGGTACATACCGCTCCCGCGTGGGCGATGTGCGGTGCCCGCTCCTCACACCAGTGTGGTGATCGTAGCGGAGCTTCGCGCGGGGGCGTCCATCGATGCTCGTGCGCATGCACGGAGCATCATGCCTAGGTCGACGCATGTCTCGGCGAATGTATGCCTCGGTGAATGCAATCTCAGTGATTGGATGCACTGAAGGCTCTCACTCAATCCAGAAAAGACTCACAACTTATCCCCTCTCCATACACAGATATTTTAAATGATGAACACTCCTCATAATCAGTTCGAGCGACGTCGCTCGCGGTCCGGTTTTACCCTCGTTGAGCTGTTGGTCGTGATCGCGATCATCGGCGTCTTAGTCGGTTTGCTGTTGCCCGCCGTGCAAGCGGCCCGTGAAGCAGCGCGGCGGATGAGCTGCAGCAACAACATGAAACAGATTGGCCTAGGACTGCACATGCATCATGACACGGTTGGCTACTTTCCGTCGCAAAGTGACAACGCGAAGGCGCCGGTGCCAGCGTCTCAGCAATCGTTCTATCGCTGGGGGCCTCTGGCGATGCTGACACCGTATCTGGAACAGTCGGCGATCTACGGCGCCATCGATTTGCAGAAGCCGCTGTATCTGTTCACGATGGGGCCGCCGCCAGGCGTCAACACGCATCCGGACTTGGCCGACGAGGTGTCCACTTTGGTCCCGACGTTCTTGTGTCCAAGCGGCGTGAACTCCCGCATCAGCGAAGAGTGGGGTGCGACGAACTACCACGCTAACAATGGATCGGGTTTGAATGGTGGGGTTTACGAGAAAGCTGATGGCTTGTTCTTCAGCGATTCCCGTTGCCGCTTCCGCGATATTCTTGATGGCACGTCTCATACCGCGGCTTTCTGTGAAACGCTTGTCGGCAACGGCCTTTCCGAGACCACGCGAGGGGAAGCGAACCTGGGGGCCAACGGTGTTTTGGCGTCGGTGTGGGATGCCGCGGCGGCGACGATCGAAGACAGTTGGTGCTTGGATGACGCTAGTCCAGTGCTTTTCAACCGTGGGGAAAAATGGGCCGATGGCAGCGTCAACGATACGGGCTATCACCATTTTCGGTCCCCGAATTCGCGGGATAATGATTGTTATTCACGATACGCAGCGATCAAAAGCGGGCGTAGTCGTCACGTGGGGGGAGTGACGGTCTTACTGGCTGATGGCTCGGTTCGCTTCGTAACGGACTCCGTTGATGTCGAAACGTGGCGAAATGTCGGCTCGATTAAGGATCGGCAGGTGGTCGGCGAGTATTGAAGAAGCGGGTTACCGGCTAGACTCTTCGCGGATACAAATCACAATCCCAGCTTGAGATTGCAATCGAAGGGTTAGAGACGATGACGATTGAGTACACGGTATTGGAAGACACGATCGAAGCCAGCCAGCATGTTGCGGGCTTGGTTTCGACGATGATCAATCGAACGCCCCAGTGTGTACTCGGGTTGGCCACGGGGGGGACTCCGGTGAAGGTCTACAATAATCTGTGTCGACGTTATCAAGCCGGTGAGTTGGACTTTGGTCAAGTCACAACGTTCAACTTGGACGAGTACGTGGGCTTGCCGGTTGGGCACGATCAGTCATATCGCTCGTTCATGAACGAGCAATTGTTCAAGCACGTAAACATTCCTATCGAACAAACTCACTTCCCCGATGCGGGACGTTTGATCATTCGTGATGGCGAGGTGGATTCCAGTTCGGCGGAATCGATCGCGGCGGATTACGAATCGTTGATCCACCGCACCGGAGGCATCGATTTGCAGTTGTTGGGCATCGGTACCAATGGCCACATCGCGTTCAATGAACCCGGTTCCGAGATCGATAGCGTGACGCGTTTGGTGGACTTGACCGAAAGCACGATCGCCGCCAACTCGCGTTTCTTCGATGACATTGACGATGTTCCACGGCAAGCGTTCACGATGGGGATCGCAACGATCTTGAAGGCACGGAAAATCGTGTTGATGGCAACCGGGGAGTCCAAAGCGGAAGCGGTGGCTTCCGCGGTGAAGGGGCCGGTGTCGAGTGACAATCCGGCGTCATTCCTGCAGACTCACTCGGACACTTTGTTGGTGCTCGACCGAGCCGCTGCATCCGCGATCGCCTGAGGATCGTCGAGGTGGAAGAAGTGACCGTGATCGCTGGTGACGAACACCGCAGTGTCGTCCCAAGCATCATTGGCTTCCGCCCAGCGTACAACGGTTTTGAAGGCTTCTTCGCCACTGAACACCGCACCGATGCTGCTGTCGATGTTGTTGGCGTGGTTGGCCCAATCGACATCGCCGCACTCAATCAGTAGCCAGAACGGTTTTAGCCCGGCGGTCGCGACAGTTTCGTTTGCTAAGCCGGTTGCGGCTTCGGAAGCTGGCGTTGAAAGAGCCGACTGGGCAGGTGCTGATAGAACTCGCAATGCCGCGTCTGTCATGTCGGCCAAAGTTGGGTTCTCTTCGAGGTCTGCTTTGCTGTAAAGCTCGGTCCCGTAGGCATCCAGTGCGGGATCGTAGTTCCCGTCGGCGGTCGCGAACGGCAAGTGGCCGCCTTTGGAGCCGAAGAACCCGAGCAGCTTCTTGTTCGATTGAACCGCTGCGTTGGCGGCTTCTCGCAACAGTTCACTGCCTCGTTGTCCGCTGGTTCGTTTTGCGATGACATAATCGCCACGTTGTTCGATCTTACGAAGGTCCGACTCGTGCAGGTATTCATTGCCAACGAGGAAGTTGTTCCCTTGCAGTTTTGGCTTGTCGACGGTTTCGCCCCAACCGCTACCGATTACGACATCCGCCCCCGGCAGTGGTGACCGGCGGTGGGCCGACGATGGCAGCCCGATCAAGTCACGGCTAAGGTCTTGATAGTCCTTGCGTGAAACGTTGTTAGCGTACGTCGATGCGGGGGTGGCGTGACTGACAGGAACGCTGGACACCGCACCGATCGCGAATCCCTTTTCCTGTAAGCAGCGGCCGATTGGAATCGCTTGCGTGCCATCCACCTTGCAATTGATCGATCCGTTGTAGGTCTTAATTCCTGACATCATCGCCGCCGCGGAGGCCGCTGAATCGGTCACGCTATGGGGCAGTTCGCGGTCGCCGCCAATCGGGTATGACGTCATACGTTCGTGCCATGGCATAGGACCGGCCAGGTGTTGAGCAAACCCACCACGCAATCCTTCATCGGCAGACACGACGAGTTGGGAATCGACGTCGAACGATGCGTCGCCTAAGCCGGGACTCGAAACGATCAACGTGTAATCAGTGGTCGTGCCTCGGTAGTCTTGGAAAGCCAAGCCGCGTCCGCGTCCGCTGTCGTACAAGTCGGCTTGATTTCGATATATCGCGGCGCTGCGAGTGGTTTGCCAGTCCATGCCGTCGAAGATCATCAAGATGATGTGCTTCTTGCCTTGGGCAACGGCCAATTGCTGCAGGTGATAGACGTCGGTTTGGTCGTGGTAGGTGGCGGTGGGGTTCGACGAAGAATCGGGCAAATAGCCATAACGGTCTGTTAACCGGTCGTCATCGGCGTACAGGCTGCCTGGTTCGCGAAGCGAGTTCAGCGTCATGCCGAAACTGTACAGCGGGACTAATCGATTGCTGTGTTCTTTCCACGCACTGTACTTGTTCGCTTGGTCGCCCCAATGTCCCCATGGGGCGGATTGGTTTTGCATGGCCGCGGCTTGCATCTCACGCATCGGATCAACAGTTGATCGACGCTCGGCCAAGACGTCTGCGGGAATGTCCTGGACCATCTCCTCAAGTCGCGATTCTTTGATCTCGCTGGCGGACGATTTTTTGATTGGCGGTTTCGCTGTTTCAGCAACCAAGACAATCGGTTGAGCGTCTTGTGTCACCACCGCATCTTGGGCGTGTGTGACCGTGGCACCGGCCAGAGCGGCGGCGCCTTGTACCAGTAGGACGCCGAGCATCGCGGTGATTTCGCTGCGTCGAACGGAAATAAATCGAGTCGATGAGACGTGTGTCATGGTTGGGTGAAAAAACGTTTCGTGGGAAAGCAGAAAGGAAACCGGCGAAAGCCGATGTGAGAACTAGAGAAATCAGTAAGGACGGATCGGGCTTCGTTAACCAATTGTTGGGGGTTTCGGAAGGTATCAAGTGCGTGTGTTGCAATCGCTGGGGGCCTCGTGCAGGCACCTTCGTTGGTTCAGCCGCCCCGGACTCAATCCAACTCGCTCGGCGTCTGGAACGCAGATTGTGGTCAACCTCGATGGTGTCTGGGCAGGCTCGTCTTGGTGGAAAAATGAGCCACCGAGCAATTTCGGGCGTTCAGACGAACGCTGTGCGATGGTGAACACTCAACGCAAATCCTGAGACGATGGGGACGTTGCGCGACTCTGCGCAATTTCGTGCCTACTTTACCGTCTCTAAAACCCAGTGTTTTGCGGAGGGAAGTTGGGTTTTTGCTTGACGACTTGACCCGACAGCTTTAGGTTCAATGAAACATCTCAGCATGGACTCTATGCACGGAGGACCACCCGTATGGCTGCCGTCGTCTCGAAATCTTCATCAAAAATTGTTTGGTTGATCAACGCTGCTTTCCTTCAGGAGATCAAGGACAGCAACCCTCACCTATGGCATGCGTTTCATTCATTGCGAACGCTTTGCCAGCTTGAACCCGAAGACTGTGATTCTCCACAGGCGACCATCAAGTCGTTCATTGCGTGTTTCGACGAACTACGCGACCTAGTGGCGTTGCAGTTTGCGTTGGAAGAATCGTATGGGTTCCTCTCGACGCCCGCCCCTCAGCACACCGGGGCATCGCTAGGTATCGACCCGTCTTTAGAAGACGCGTTGCAAGTGGCGAATTCACTGGACGAACGTCAATCGATGATTTGTCAGGTCATGGATCAGCACCGCAAACTCTATTTGCAGATTGTGGATTTGGTTGAACAGGCCGAGGAGCTACAATATCGAGGGTGTGAGGTATCGTGTTTGAAAGACTTTGCTCAAAAAGCAGAGTCCTTTTCTCGTGACTTTACCGCCCATGAAAGACTAGAAGGCGAGTTGATTCGATTGCACGGATCTAATTCGGCGATACCCGCCGCGGTTGGATACGGTAATCGTGATCAGGAATATGATTCAGATTTGACGACGGATACCGCACAGCCGAACGTTTTAGGAGATTCCGTTCATGTTAGGTGATTCAAGAACCAAGCCGATGGAAATCCTGCTCGTCGAAGACGGGTTGGTCGACGCTCGGATCACAATCCACGCGTTGCGACGTAGCGGGGTGCATCATCGCTTGACGCTTGTGCGAACCGTTCATGAAGCAATCTTGTTTATGAAACGAACCGGCATCTTTGCTCGGGCGCCTCGGTTGGACTTGTTGTTGTTGGACATGATCCTTCCCGATGGCACTGGATTGGACGTGCTCGAAGAAATGATGGAGATCCAACCGGATTCGGGCCGAATCACCACCGTCGTTCTTACCGCCTCGGAAGACGATACCTATCGCAAGCGTTGTGACGACCTTGGCGTGTACGATTACATCCAAAAGCCGGTCAGTGAGGATGAGTTCTTGCGAGTGGTCCGGGATCACAAGAAATTGATGATCCACCTTCAACAAGTGGCCGTGGCGAGTGCCAACGAAGAGGCTGCAGCAGCGTCGCAGTCCGAGCACCCCTTTGAAGCTCGGGCCAATACCTAACGCTTTTGTGCGCCACGGACTGGTTGGGCTTTCGATCGCGTGCCGGTTTGGTTCACCCATCGGCTGACGTTCGATCGCCACTTTTCGTTCGCAATCGGTTGTCGACGTTGATGAAGCGAATCGGTTGTGGTCCATGGAATGCCCGCGTCGAACGTTTTTAAAGTCTTTGGCGGGACCAGAGCGGTTGGGGGCTTGTTCGTAGGCCACCGTTTTCGAAGATAGCTGGTTCACAAGTTTGATGCGGTCTCGCGAACGATTCGTGATCTACCCGAACCATCAATCTCGCCCACGCCCTTTCCCTGCCAAAGACCGTTACCATTTCCGACGCGAACCCCGATCAACGTTCATCGACTTGGACGTTCGTTAAGAATTTTGCTCGCAATCCCACCGCCGTAGGCGCGATTGCTCCGAGCAGTCCTGGGTTGGTGAACATGATGGTCGATTGGTTCGACTGGGATACCGCTCGCAATGTCGTGGAATACGGGCCAGGTACCGGCGTGTTCACCGAAGGTGTGGTGAAGCGACTGCACACCGATGCGAAGTTTTTCGCGATCGAGCGGTCGGGAGAACTCGCCACGCTCACTCGGCAGCGTTGTCCTGGTGTCGACGTCCACGAAGAGTCCGCCGCTGACATTGTTCGGCTTTGTGAATCCGCAGGAATGGAACAGCTCGACGCAATTATTTGCGGCTTGCCGTGGGCCTCCTTTCCTGAATCACTGCAGGTCAGCATTCTGGATGCGACGTTGCGAGTGCTGAAGCCGGGCGGTCAATTTGCAACGTTCGCGTATTGGCAGGGTGTGGTCTTACCCGCCGGGATGCGATTTTCGAAACGACTGCGTTCTAGTTTCCAAACAGTGGAACGAAGCCCAACCGTCTGGCGAAATCTGCCGCCTGCATTCGTTTATCGCTGCATTAAATAAGCCGCCCGCTAAAGTCCTCAAGCTGGAGTCCAGGCTTCAGCCTGTTTCCCACGACTTCTGGTTACGAGCCTATGCACGACAGCCTGAAGGCTGGACACCAACGGTGGGTGGGGCATAGGTTGGAGTCCAGGCTTCAGCCTGTTCCGCACAACTTCCGGCCAAGAGCCTATGCTCAGCAGCCTGAAGGCTGGACACCAGCGCGGTGCACGCGTGTGTAACTACGATTCACGCAGCGCATTGACGATCGGAACACTGGCGGCTTGGACCGCGGGTGCGAAACCCGCTGCGATTCCTACCACCAGAGATATAAGCGAACCGGAAATTAGCAGGCTAAGCGAAGGGCGGAATGCGATCGTCGCACCTTCAGCACCAATGGCGAATCCGCCTGCGGCGAGCACACCGTTGGCCAGCAGCGTTCCGGTCAGTCCGCCCACCAGGCACAGCACCATGCTTTCGGTTAGCACCAATCGCATCGCACGCAAGGGACGGACCCCCAGCGTTTGAAGTACCGCGTATTCTTTGATGCGATCTTGAACACTCATTACCGTCGTGGTTGCCACCAGTGACAAAACCAACCCAACGCAGGCGTAGCCAAGCCAGTGGGCAAAACCGATCAAGTCAATCAGGTCCGACAGCGTGCTGGCTTGAAAGGCTCCTTTGCGACGCGTCTTGGTCGCGACCGCGCCAGCCCGCAGTACTTCGTCGATGTCGGCGGCGACTCGGTCGGGATCCGCGTCATCGGTCAGGATGACTTCGTGTTGAGTCACCAAACCGGCGGCGTCAAGACCGCGGGTGTATTGCAAGAACGCCAAACTGGTGTAAATCAGATTTTCTTCAGACGGGACGGTCGATGAAAAGACGCCAGCGATCTTGACTGAGATGTCTCCAATCGAAAACTGGTCACCTGTTTTCAGCCCTCTTCGCTGGGCAACGTTTCGGCCCACGATCGCCGCGTCTCGCTGTTCAGCGAACGTCGACCAATCGCCGCTCGTCAACGTGAGTGGACGCGTTTGTTGAATTTGTTTCGGATCGGCACCGTTGAACACCACGATGTCTAGGCTCGCTCGGCAGTTGTTCGTCCAAACCTGGATCGGCATGACATCGCGGACTCCGTCGACTTTGCGGATGCGTCGAGCGTAGTCTTCGGGCAAGCGGCTACTGGTGGGGCAAAATCGATTTTCTTGAAAGACGATCAAACTCCGATCCGCGTCCGCGCCGGTGGTCAGTCGATGCAATCCTTCCTGTACCGATCCGACGAAGCAATACACGAACATCGCGACCGCTGCGCCGGTCACGGTCAGTAACGTTCGCGCGCGATGACGCCAAAGTGTTTTGATAACGTATTTAAGCATCGTTATTGACTCCCAACGGCTAACGCGTTTTTCTCAATGAATTTCCCGCGATCCAAGATCAATTGACGCGATGCAATCTGAGCGGCGTCACTGTCGTGGGTCACCATTAACATTGTGATATCGAGCTCTCGGTTTAGACGTTGCAATAGGACCTGCACCTGTTCACTCGTTTCAGTGTCCAGGCTTCCGGTTGGTTCGTCCGCGACGACAACTTTGGGGTGCGCGACGATCGCTCGGGCTATCCCAACACGTTGTTCTTGCCCGCCGGATAGTTGTCGAGGGTAGTGGTCGGCACGGTCGCTTAAACCGACCGCTTCGAGGGCCAGTTGAACACGTTGTCGACGTTGCTTGGACGAGATCTTCAACAACAATGTCGGCAACTCAATGTTCTCGTAGGCGGTAAGGACCGGGATCAAATTATGCGTTTGAAAGATGTATCCCAAATTAGCCGCTCGCCAGTCAGCCAGCTTGCTGCGAGACAGGCCACTGATTTGAGTACCGGCGACCGTGATGGTGCCGGAGTCAGGTTGGTCAATTCCGCTGACGAGATTTAGAAGCGTGCTTTTGCCGGTTCCGCTGGGACCCATCAGCGAAACGAATTCACCGGCCTCCACGTCCAAGTCAACGTTGTCCAGCGGAGTGATCGTTTCATCGCCTTTGCGGAACTGTTTACTGACCCCGCGTAGTTCGACTAATGCCATGTGCGAATCTCCTGGTGGTATGAAGTCGGTTTTGGAATGTTTCGTGAGGAAACTGGTGTTGAATTGGACGTCGGTGTTTGCGTGATCACGGCATGCCCAGCGACTGGTCGTCACCAGTGACGTGAACCGGAGTTCCATCGGTAAGGTCTTGCCAGTTTGTTGCGATTAGCTTGTCGGTCGGTTGCAGTCCTGATTTCACTTCCACCAACCCATCATTGCTGTCACCACCTGTTTCGATACGACGTCGTTGGGCAAGGTCGTCCGCGTCAACGATCCACACGAAATTTCCAGAATCGTTTGCTTGAACCAGGGACTTTGGGGCAAACACGCGTGCGGTTTCGGCAGCCTGCTCAACGCCAGCGGATTCCGGCAACTCCGGAGCCAAAAACGTTGCCGTGACCAGCATGTCAGGGCTGACGGTAGGTGGCGGATCGATCACTTCCACCTTCACTTCCAAAGTATTCTTTTGAATGTTCGCTGAGCTGGTTGTTTGCAAAACTCGTCCGCCGATCGGATTGGTTGACGAGGCAGTTTCGATTTCAACCGGTTGACCGCGAGTCACCATGGGGACGTCTTCGAGTCGAACGTCGACACGGACCTGCAGACGAGCGGGGTCGTACATTTCCGCAACCGTGCTGGAACTATGCCCTGCGGATTGGTCCATGCCCATCACTCGATTTCCAGGTGATGCCACCAGTCTTAGGATGCGGCCGGACATGGGGGCGTAGATCGTGTTTCGACTTAAAGCGAGTTCGGCTTGTCGTACTCGCAATTTTGCCTCATCCCGCAACGCGGATGCCGATTGCACTTTCGCATCGGCCTCTTTGAGCTGCCGGTTTTCTTCGACCAATAAACGAAGCTGCTTTTTGATTGCGTTGACTTTGTCTTGCAAAGCTTCTGCTTCCCGTTGCAAGTTGGGTAGGCGTTGTTGCAGTTCCTGAAGATTCGCCTGTGCGGCAGCGTGTTCGTTTTCCGATTCGCGAATGACTCGGCCAGCGATCGCCTCTTTTGCAGACTGCCGCCGCTGCATGCTTTGCAATGCGAAGGTCACATTTGCTTGTGCCGCCTGGATCAAAAACGGCAGTTTCGCAATTTCGGTATTGGCTCGGGCTAGCATGCTTTGGGCATCGGCGAGCTGAACCTCCAGATGCACCGGGTTTTCAACGCGAACACGGGCGGCGTCCCTTTCGGCCGTCGCGCGATTCAGTTCGCCTTCTCGCAAAGCGAGTGTGTTTTCGGCTTGTTCGAGCCGCAGTTCCGCGTCGATAGAAATCAAACGAGCGATCGGCTCATCTTTGGAAACCTCCTGGCCCTCGACGACCAAAAGTTCTTCAATCACGCCGGGGGCTAAGGCGGCGACAGTAATCGATGTCGGCCGAGGTTCGATCCATCCGGCCGCTTGAAAGAGTGTCGTGCCAACTTGTTGGACAGTCGATCGTTTGACAATCACTGGCGTGACCGTTACCGACTGTCTGGGCATCCAGTGTCGTCCGGCTGCGGCACCCAGTAGGCCGATGAAACCCAACAGGATTAAGATGGGGATTGCGTAACGTGCGATCCAGCGTTTCGATGGTCGCGAGCCGCTCGCTGCACCGCTTGCCGAACCGGTTTGCGCCGGCGATGCCCCGGGTGAGCGGTCCAGAGCAAGTTGGCTGAGGTCGAGTTGGGGTTCGCTCATGGGTTCAATAGCAGACGATGAAATATTGCTTTGCGAAGAAATGTGGTAAACATCAGGCAAGATTGGTTCGGAAAGTCGATAGCAACGGCCGATGGCGATACCGTCCGTTGCTATCGATTGCGATCAACGATTACTGCTTCACCGAGTTCGTGATCGGCGAGCCGAAACGCGTCTTAGTTTCTGACAAAGACTTCGCTAGCTGCGATCGTCAGGTTGCCTTGGTCATCGCGTTTTGCGGTGCCTTTAACGACGACTGTGGATAGCTCTTTGACGCCCAGTAACTCGCGAGCGTCCTGGCTGACCGCGTTGCCAGCATCGTCCACAACTTTGACGGTGGCGATGTTGTCCTTTACTTGGTCTTGGGTGCAACAATAGTCCCACGGAGTCGGACAGCCTTCATCGGCGGCGCAGTACGGCACTTGGGGGTCGACAATCGTGAACGCGGCCATGCCATCGACAAACGGAGAGCTTGAACCGCCAATGGTTCCAACCAAGGTGATCGCTTGATCGCTTTCAGTTGATTGTCGAGCTTCGCCAACTCCCACCGCACCTTCCGGTTCGCTGTCGACGACGTAGGCGGACGAAGCCGCCGTCGCGTCGCCGTCCTGGGCGGTTTCGGACTTGTTGCATCCGACCGCGATCAAGGTCATCGCAACGACGGGGGCGATCATCCAATGTGAAATCTTCATGTCTGGTTTCCTTATTCGAGTGGGAAGGTGTTTCGTAAGGTCAAGAGTGGCGTTTTCAAAAGGAACCGAAACGTTGACCTCGCTAAACCGCCTTCAAACTGACTGCCACCGAAGCACGAAGAGCTTTCAACGCCGGTGGCAGCGCGCCGAAGACTCCTAACAACAATCCAACGCCGCATCCAACTAGGATTGCGACGCTATCAATTCGTAAAGCAAATGCCCCCATCGTGAATCGCACGGCGACGCCATTGAGCAACGTCAATGCAATCACGCCGGAAAGCAGAGAACCTGCCGCGGCCAACAGCACACCTTCTTGGATCAGGCTGACCAAGATGGCACGCCGCCGATAGCCAATCGCTTGGAGGGTTGCGATCTCGCGAATCCGGCCAGCGACCGCGCCGTACATCATGTTCAGTCCAGCAAAGACACCCGCGGCGGAGACAAGTGCAACGACCAGCCATGCCAAGATCCGCACGGGTTTGTAGTGTTGTTGAAGTGATGCGTAGTACTCCGTTTCTGGCAACGCGCGCAGTTCCAAGTCGGTGCGTTCTTTGCAAAACAGGGACACTTCGGCAGGCGATTTTCCGGGGTTCAATAGGAGTGCCGCCAAGCTCAAATCTTGACGCTGGGTGGCGGTTTGGAAGTCGCTCAACCGGCACCAAACTTCGGACTCATACGCGGCGCCTCCGGCCGCGAATTTTCCGCTGATGGTCCATCGTCGTCCCTCAAACTCGATCTCTTTTCCAAGGGTCAACGCAACGTCATTGCTGCCCATCTTGGTCGCGGCGAGACGGCCGACCATGACTTCGCCGTCACCGGGCCAGTGACCTTCGATCAGCTTGACCGAGCGACGTACCAGTGGAGCGGTCGACGTAACACCGCGCACTAGGCCCAGGCCTTCCACGTCGTTTTCGTTGGTAACCCGCGTGCCCATGTAGAGTTCGGGTGATACATGTGTGACGCCAAACCGTTTGACGGTCCCTTCCACACTGGCGGTTAATAGGGATGGGGTGCGAGCGGGAATGGACGAGTTCTCAATGTTCTCTTCCGAGTTGATTGAATACACCAGCACGACATCGGCATCGCCACTAACGGCAAGTGATTGTTCCAGTCCACGAATGAAGCCGACCACCACAAACACCAACATCACCACCGTTGCCAAAGCAACGAGTGTCAATGCAGTCCGCAGCGGCCGCCGAGCCAAGTTGCGAACACCGTATTCCCAGGGAAGTAGCATGTAGATGGGGGATTGGGATGAAGGTTTAAAGAACTTAAGAGGTACCCGCCGAAGCCAGCCGAACGCGTGCCGTCAGGTTTCGAGTTGGGGCGGTAATCCGGATGTCGACTTTCGATCGCCGAACGAACTGCCGTTGTCAGCGATCTCATTTCGAATCGCACCAACGCTACTTGTGACTGACAGGCGTGTTCTGATCTTTCACGACTCGGCCACGCATGCGCAGCACGTTCCCGGAAGGGTTCGTAAGGTGTCAGGCTGGCCAGCGTCGGTGATTAACGCCGAAAAGAAGGCTGAATCAAATCAGCAAGGACTGCAGGGCAATGCGCGTATCTCGCCCGGTCCAATGTTGCGAAATCGTCGCGTCCGGATCGGTGAAACGTGATCGCAAGCCTTGGTTTGCAGGCGAGATCAACGGCAAATCGCTACCGAGCCAATCGATGACACAGCACAAGACCGGTGGCAGGATTGGCCCATTTTCAGTAACGGCACCTTCGCAGATGCAATTCAGGCAACCGCACGATTCGTCTTCGCAAGGCGCGGATGGGGCATCCGAAGAGGGCAGCGTATGGTCACAGCATTTCGAGCAACAAACGACAGGCTCGGGCATCGTCTGGGTGATCGATTCCGCCGATTGAGTCGCCGCCTGGGTCACGCAAGCACCGGCGTCGCATGAAATGCAACGGAACGGGCACGCCAACAAATGGACGATCAGCAGGAGTGACAATAGAGGTCTCATGCAATCGAGTGTAGATCCAACAATGCGGATCCACAAGACTGTTTCCGGATTGCTGGATGGCAGGCTGCGTCTGCTGACAACCAGTGGATGCACTGATTTTCGACCCCGTGCCTGTTCCGTAAGGATGTGGTGCAAGGTCGTTTTGACCTAACAGCGGTAGGCTATGGGGATGTTTATCCGGTTACGGTGGGTGGTCGCGTATTCACCTTTGTGATTTTGTTGATCGGTTTGGGAGTGGTGTCCGTGCCGGCGGGTTTGGTGGCGTCGGCGCTTTCGAAGGCGCGAGAGCTGGAAATGGATTAAGTTGAAAGGTTCGTATGCATACGCCTTTCATTTCGCCAGTTTTATGACTCGACGTCGTCAGAAAAAGGATATCGCCAACGGCGGGCTGCCGCCGGGGGCCGTTGCCGCGAACCAGTCCGAGCAGGTGCCGATCAATTCTTACGGCAGTCCGAAATCGTTCTACGTCGACGTCAAGTTTCGCTGCAAAGATTGTGGTCGCCGTGACGAGTGGACCGCTCAAGACCAAAAGTGGTTTTACGAGGTCGCGAAAGGGTCACTGCATGCAACGGCAGTTCGTTGCCGGGATTGCCGCAATCGACTTAGCGACGCAAAAGAGTTTCAGCGGCAACAGATGCTGGATGCGAAGCCGAGAGCACGTGATCGCTGACTTGATCGGCCTCGCACGGGCTTCCGCAAATGCTTCAAAGCTGCGTTCCGGTTTGAAACGCAGCTTTGAAGTTGAATTAGAGACGTGACCTAGCAGGCGATTGCTAGACAGCAGCAGCCGCTTTCTCTTTTTCGAATTTGACGAACGTTCGGAATCCGAACAAAGCGATCATGATGAAACAGATCGCAGGCAGCCAGAACGAAGTCCGGATGCCGTAGTTGTCGATCATGCCGCCTTGCAGTTTGGTGAGCAACGCACCACCCACGATCGACATGATCAAGAAAGCCGAGCCGAGCTTGGATTCTTCCTCTTCCATGCCGGACAACGCGATGCCGTAAATCGTGGGGAACATCAACGACATGCATGCTGAGATCATGACGAGGCTCAATAGCCCAGTGTTGCCTACCAGTTCGGGACCGATCAGGGAGTGCAAGAAGGCGGGCAAGCCAATCGTGAAGCTTTCGCCCTTCAGGGTGATGGCACCGACGGTGAAGGCAAGGGCACCGAGTGCAAAGACGCACAGCATCTTTCCGGGGCTGATGAATCGAAGCAGCCCGGTGCAGATCCAGCGGCTGCAGAGGAAGATGATCATCGCGATGATGTTCCAGGCTTGAGCTTGGCCGAGCGAAATACCGACCTGTTCCATTCCGTAGTGAACGATAAAAGTCCAGCACATGATTTGAGCTCCCACATAGAAAGCTTGTGCCAGGACTCCTTCGCGGAAGTGAGCACGACCGAAAATTCGGCCCACGATTTCCATGAACGGTGCGTCTTCTTCTTCCTGTTTGAAGGTAGGCATCTTGGCGAAAAAGAAGATGACCAAGAACACCGACACGACTGCGGCGACGATGATGTACGGCTTTTTGACGCTGTTCAGGTCGGTGCTTTGCATCGCCTGGAAGCCTTCGGGGTCGTTGACGCGGTAGCCCTTCAGTGCATTAGGAACGGCTCCATCGAGTGCGCCGACTTCCGTTTTGAAGTCAGGCAGTTCGGTGTAGACCTTCACAACGCTGCCGTCCGAAAGTGTTTCGGTCGCGTCGGCAGCGGCGTTCGGATCGATCACTAGGTGCTGAGTGTATTCCGCGTTCCCGTTGCCGAGCTTGGTGCGGAAGTCGCCAGTCATCAATTGCGGAGCCAGGACCAAGGTCGCCACCGACATGCCGACCAACGATCCGATAGGGTTGAAAGCCTGGGCCAGATTCAATCGTTGGGTTGCGGTTGCTTGGGGCCCCATCGCCAAAATGTAGGGATTGCAAGCGGTCTCTAGGAATGCCAAGCCGTAGGTCAAAATATACGACCCCAGCAAGAACAAACCGAACGTCGCCGTTGAAGCGGCGGGCACCGCTAGCAACGCTCCAATCGCGTAGAACGCAAAGCCGACCATGATGGCAGCCTTGTAAGAAAACTTACGAATGAAGAAAACAGCCGGCAACGCCATGCAGAAATAGCCGGTGTAGAATGCAAACTGCAACCACGACGCTTGAGAGGTCGTGATGATGAAAACGTTCTCGTAAACCTTGACCAGCGGGTTCGTGAAGTCATTGGCGAATCCCCACAATGCGAAGCAGCAGGTGGTCAGGATAAACGCCAGCAGGTACTGCTTCGGGACGATCGGCAACTTGCCGTCTGGGTATTCGTGAGACGAGTCGTTCGTGGATGCTTCCGACATCTTGTGGTTACCTGCCAAATGAATCTTCTTGGGGGGTGAAAGGATCGATATGCTATCAAATCGAGTGCCAGTTTGTGAGCGTCTATGCTGCGATGCATACCGAAATTGCAATATAGTGGCGGCTTAGCATCAGTTAGGCAGCCTGGTGGGGGACGTGTCGCGCGAGCTCGCGCATTTCACATCCTGTATTTGCACGATGCGAAGAGGGTTTGCGCGATGGGAGAACCGGTCGCAAGATGCGTGCGAGCGAATTTGCTGGGCTCGGCTTTGCTAGTTTCGGCTTTGCTGGGCTCGGCGGTGGGCAGAGTAGGGACGCATCATTAATGGGTGAAACACCGCGGGCCAATCTGGCCGCGAGCTAACCTAGCTGCGAGCCAATCTAGCTGCGGGCTAATCTAGCTGCGGGCTAATTCGGCTAGACGTCGGATTTGCCAATCGCCCACTCCAGTCAGCCGCCCGGTTCCGCCATTGGTCAAAGCTCGTCCGGTCAGCCACCTTATTTCGTCATTTGCCAAATCAGCAATTCGTTAAATACGGATAGTCGCTGCAGATCAGTCCTGCGTCCTTCATCGCGGACCAGAATGCTTGTGGTGGTTGCGATTTAACGAGGTTCACGTTTTGCTCGATCCGAGCAGGCCGACTGCTGTTCAGCGCGGTCGCGACAACGCCGGGAGGCGACATTCCAAAGGCTACACACGCTTCAGCCGGCGCGACCTCGTGGGCCTTACATATTTCGTAAAAGCGATTCCGCCACTGAATGAGCGTTTGGTCTTCAGCGGTGTCGCCAGTCACACGGCGGTAGTCAAAGAAGTCGCCACCGGTCAGGAAGCCGGCATGGAAGACAGCCGAGTTGATGACGGCAATGTTGTCTTGGTGCAGCGAATCGACAAATGTCAGCAACTCCGCCGGGTGCGAGTAAATGGTCAGGCTGGTGGCGAGCATCACCCAGTCCAACTTGCATTCCTTGGCCAGTCGCTGAGACACTTTCCAGTCTTTTGAGCCGACCCCGATGGCGGTGACTTCGCCGCGGTCACGTAATTCGCTTAACGCTTGGTACGCAGCCAGGATGTCGTCCCATCGTTTTTCGCGGTCAGCATCATCCGTCGCAGCAGTCAAGTATTCGTCAGGGTCATGGACGGAAACCAATTGCGGTTTGTACGGTGCGAGCAGTTCGCAGCCTTGTTCCCAGCAACGGAGAATTCCGTCGTAGCTGATGTCTTGAACCGCATCGTATTTTAGGTCGCACCACGCCCCCGGTTCAAACGTTGGTTCGGGAGTGGTTAGTGGGACACGTCGCCAGCCTAGCTTGTTGCTAATCAACACATTTTCGGGAGCGATCTTTAGTTCTGTGAGCGCCTTGGACATCATTTCCAAAGCCAGTCCCGCGCCGTACTTCCCGGCTGAGTCCGCCGCCACGATTCCGGGTGAATGCCGGAACCAGTTTTCAACGATCTCGATTTTGACCGAATCGTCCAGGGCTTGGTAAAGGTTGCCCAGTGCGCTGCTGCCGAACAGGATTGGTGGCAGTTTAACGCGAGCGTTCGACGGTTTAGCAATCATGGGCAGTAGACTTTAGGACGAGCAGTCATTGGGGGACGAAGTGACATGGCACCCCGTAATGGGCACCCCTTGATGGGCACCGCAAGTCTGGCTCACTTCGCATGGATGCGTTGTGAGTCCAGGCTTCGTCAAATCGAAATAGGAGATCGCAAACGGAGGTGTCTCAGTCGACGTGAATGATCGCCTTGATCACGCCGCTTTCAGGATCGACCCAGGAAGGGAAGACATCCGCAACTTCTTCGAAAGATGCGTTGTGCGTGATCCATGGATCCGTGTTGATCGTCCCTTTTTCAATCAGATCAATGATGCGGGAAAAATCGCTGGACAACGCATTGCGACTTGCCAGTAACGTCAGTTCCCGACGGTGCATCGCGGGTGCGTGGGGGAATTCCAGATTGGACTGGGTGATGCCCACATACACGACGCGTCCGCCAAAGGCAGCTAGGTTCAGCGAGTTGGCCATCGAACGGTTGTTACCCGTTGCGTCGATCACCACATCAGCGCGTCGCCCGTCGGTCAATGCTTCCAGTCGCTCGATGTCGGAATCATCGCCCGCCACCAGGATCGTGTCTTCGACGCCCATGTTGGTCGTTACAAAATCCAAACGCTTTTGGCTCAGGTCGGCAACGATCGGACGTGCACCGGCAACCTTGACGAACTCCAACGCCGATAAACCGATCGGGCCAGCACCAATGATTAGAACCGTTTCACCGCTCTTCACTTGAGCTCGATCGACCGCGTGGCAGCCAATCGCGAGTGTTTCCACCAAGGCGGATTGCTCGTAGGTCAAGTTGTTGGCAACGTGCAGTTTTCGGGCTGGTAAAATCATCCGCTGGGTGAGACCGCCATCGCACATCACGCCCAGCGTTTTGTGCTCTTCGCAACAATTGGTCAGGCCGCGTTCGCACGAATAGCATTTCTGGCAATTGATGTAGGGCTCAACGCTGCATCGATCGCCGACCTTGACGTTGTTGACATCGTCGCCGATTTCCAGCACCTCGACGCCAAGCTCGTGACCGGGGATCCGCGGGTAGGAAAAGAACGGGAACTTGCCGAGATAGCCGCCTAGGTCGGTGCCGCAAACGCCGACTCGGTGGATGCGCACCAGGGCTTCGCCGGGGCCGGGGGCATTGGGTTCATCAATCTCGATTTGTTTCCAGGTCTTCGGTTGTTCGAGTTGCAGGGCTTTCATCAAACGGTACCTCCTTGTCCTGGGTTGGCCGTTCCCAAGAACAGCGGACGCAAGTGACGCTCGTAGATGTTTTTGGTGACTTCGCGACCGACGATCTCCGCGTTCGCTTTCAGCAAATCGGTGTAGCGATCGCCGTGCTTGGCAGCGACTTTGAACGAAACGTGTAGCAGTTGTCGCATGTGGGCGTTGAAGTTTGGATTGTCTTGGATGTGCCGAACGGCGCTGGCCAGTTCTTCACCGGACCAACCGTTGACGGTTTCGGCGCTGGGCAACTTGGCTTCGTCAATGTCGATAACGCTGGCGTAAGGAGCACAGAACTCGTCGACGTGTTCCAACGCATAGGCGTAGATTTCTTTTGCAAGAGCTAAGCCATCGCCGCCGGCTTCGGACAGACCGATGATTTCTTCCAACCAAGTCGTGCCGGCGGTTTTGATGTGCAAGCCAGCACCGGTGCGATTGAGGCACTCGTGGATGATCGGATACAAGCTGAACTTGTCGCTGCCGCTGTGAACGCTCAGCTTCAATGTTTTGGGAAGGCCGTAAGTCTTGACCGCGTGGGCGATCACGGCGACATCGTCGTTGAACTCTTGTTCGAATTGCTTAAGGTCGCCGACGTAGTCAACGCCCTTGTTGAAACGACCGGTGAACTTAGGAGCGATCGTTTGGATCGGCACGTTTTGGTCCGCGATGGCAGCCAAGATGACTAGCAACTCAGGCGGCGTTTGCGGTGAATCGGTTTCGTCCATCGAGATTTCGGCGATGGTGTTGTCCGCGCCTTTGGCGTCGGCGATGTGGCGATAGATCTTGCCGGCTTCTTGAACCGCTAGCAGGTATTGTTCGGCAACGGCTTGGACCATTTCGCGGGTCACTTCAAGTGGAGCCGATAGGCCTTCCAGCTTGAGAGTTCCGATCAGTTCGGGGTGCCCGTCGACGAATGAAGTAACATCCGCAGCAGCGGCTGGCTTGCCGATGGAGTCCGCCACGTCGATGGTGAAAAAATCACTACAAGGCAAAAACGCATCCACAGTGGCCAGTTGGATGTGGTCGGCGTCGATGTGCCAAGTCTTGTCCCACCCGCGTTGCTTGACGGCTGCTTCGGCGGCGTCGTAAACGCTTTGTGGCTGTGAGCCCACAAATGTATGTTCGCGATTGGACTTGTTCCAAACCGGTGTCACGTCCACACCGTCGGCTGCGATTTGCTCAAAGGCTTGCAATTGTGCACCAGCTTGATGGGCAAAACGGTCGCCGACGCCGAACGTGAATTTTTCGATTGGGAGCATTGATTCCTCGCAGTAAATTGAATTGGGTACGGTATAATGCCCGTGGTCGACCTGGAACCCCATAGCCGAGCTTGACATTTGCATGGCAATAATTAACATAGGCTAACGCCTCTTGCGATGATAGCCTCTCGATTACAATGATCGCTCGATTGGGCCGTTCTCGATAGCCTCAGTTACATAAAGCTGGTTCGTTGCAGAATTCAAATCCAGACGAAAACGAACCGGTGATAACCGGCTCGGAACCCGACTTCGTATCCGACCAGGTGACCGACGCGCGGCGGTATTATCTGGATTTAAACCCGTCCCCCGAGGACGCCTTGGTCGTCGTTTGTGGTGGCGTTGAACGGACGCGATTGGACTACGAAATCGACCGCCAGCGGTTTGCATATTACGGATTGGAATTGGTCGCCGAAGGGCAAGGTGAACTGACCTTGGGTGACGAAGATTATCCATTGTCCCCCGGCAGTGTGTTTGCTTACGGCCCACAAACGCCTCACCGCATCGCCAGTCGTCCGCCGGATCGCATGCGGAAGTACTTTGTCGACATTGCCGGTCACGAAGCTAAAACGTTGATGCAGGAAGCCGGATTGTTGGACGGCAAGCCGTTGCGAGCACCCCGAACTCACGAAATGGTTGAGCTGTTTGATTTGCTTGATCGCGAAGCTCGCGGTGATGCTGAAAGCGCCAGCGAGATATGCGTCCATGTGTTGCGGTTGATCTTCGCGAAGATCCGTTTGGGATGTCTGGCCGAGTGCGCGACGATGCCCCGAGCCTATTCGACCTACGAGCGGGTACGTGAATATCTGGAAGAGCATTTCCTGACAATTCACACGATCGAGGAAGCCGCCAAACAGTGTGATTTGACGCCGATTCACCTGTCGCGTTTGTTCCGTCGCTTCGCTGGTATGGGTGCCTACCAGTTCTTGTTGCGCCGGAAGATGGACCGAGCCGCCGAGCTGTTGTTAGAAGAAAGCATGTTGGTCAAAGATGTCGCGGACCAACTTGGCTTCTCTGATGCGTTTCAGTTCTCGCGAGCTTTCAAGCGAGTCCACGGTTTACCGCCAAAGCAGTTAGTGATGTCGCGCAAGCTGACCAAGATCAGTAACGATTCGTAGGTCGTTCAACGCGTCAGCTGACAAGTCACCGACGCGGAACTGAACGCCGTCGAGTTTGGCCCCATCGAGTAAGCGTCTGAATCAAACGCATTGACTTCGGTAGGCCAGCATCTGCGAGCACCTCGCCCGGTACGACGCCGTCTTCAGTATCAATCTACCTGACCATCCCCTCCCTGTTGATCTTTCCCCACCGTTCCAGGTCTGCCATGAATTTGAAATTGAGTTTGCCTGTCTGTTCCCTGATATGTGTTGCCGGACTGCTGTTTGCGTTGAATGACGGATTGGTGAAAGCAGCCGAACCGCAGCAAGCGGACGCTGCGGAAAGCCAAGCTTCGGTCGCGAAACGTCCCAACATTCTGTACATCATGTCGGATGACCACGCTGCACACGGGATCTCTGCCTACGGAAGTCGGTTCGCCGAGATCGCTCCAACGCCTAATATCGATCGCTTGGCGAAGGAAGGCGCGTTGTTCTCCAACGCGTTCTGCACCAACTCAATCTGCTCACCGTCGCGAGCCTGTGTCCTGACGGGGCAGTACGACCACACCAACGGTGCGTTTGACCTCGATGGTCGTGTGGATCCGGGCAAGCAGATGCTGGCGATCGAAATGGGCAAGGCTGGCTACCAGACTGCGATGATCGGGAAGTGGCACCTGAAGGCCGAGCCCGCCGACTTCGATTACTACTGTGTTTTGCCCGGGCAGGGGAAGTACCACAATCCGGAGTTCCGAGTTCGAGGCGATAAACCCTGGGGCAAGAACCTCATTAAGTTCCCTGGCAAGCATTCCACCGACGCGATCACTGATTTGACATTGGACTGGTTGCAAGAGGGGTGGGACCAAGACAAGCCGTTCTTCTTGATGCACCACTACAAGGCGCCGCACGATTATTTCGACAACGCACCGCGATACGAAACCTATCTTGCCGATGTGGCAATTCCAGAGCCCGAAACGTTGTGGTCACGCGATGAACGATTCGGTTCAATCGCGACGCGAGGTGATAACGACGAATTGCTACCGCACATCGGTACTTCGATTGGTAACCGCAATCCGCGTCGTTCTTATTTGATGGACTTGCCGAAGCTTTACCCCAATGAGTTCCCCGCTGACTACGACCCGGCTAACTACAGCGATGAGGAAAACACTCGTTTGGCCTACAACGCTTATCTGAAAAAGTACCTGCGTTGTGTTAAAGGCATCGACGACAACCTCGGTCGATTATTTGCCCATTTGGAAGAGACGGGGCAATTGGACAACACCGTGATCATCTACACCGGCGACCAAGGTTTCATGCTTGGTGAGCACGATTACCAAGACAAACGCTGGATGTATGAAGAATCACAACGGATGCCGCTGTTGGTGCGTTATCCCAAGGCGATCCCGGCTGGCCAAAAGCTTGACGCGATTGTCGAGAATGTTGACTTCGCACCCACGATGCTGGATTTCGCTTCGGCTCCGGTTCCGAGCACTGTCCAAGGTCGATCAATAAAGTCGATGTTGGAAACCGGCGAGGCACCCAGTGATTGGAAAGAGGAAGCGTACTACCGTTATTGGATGCACATGGCGCACCATGACAATCCGGCTCACGTTGGAATTCGTACCAAGACGCACAAGCTGATCTACTATTACGGGTGCAACTACGACGGTGGTTACCAGACGCCACCGGGTTGGGAGTTATACGACCTTCAGAATGATCCTAAAGAAACCATCAACCTGTACAGCAATCCTGAACACGCTGGTTTGGTTGCCGATTTGAAAGAGCGAATGAAGGCGACACGCGAGCGGGTCGGCGACGATGGTTCGCACTACCCTGCTTGCGAAGAGGTCATTCAGGAATTCTGGGACTACGACGAGGACGACCGAGCAAAAGCCCGCGAGATCTCGCACGAGTACCTGAAGCGACGGACGGCCGAACTGGAAGCCGGTAAACGAAACGTTCGAACGTTCTACGGAAAGTAATCCGCCTGCTGAAGTATCTCACCGTGTATCGGCTGCCGAGTTCATGCTCGGCAGCCTAAAGGCTGAACACCAACGGTGAACGTTGGAGTCCAGGCTTCAGCCTGTTTCCCCGCCGTGTCTTGGCTGTCGAGTTCATATTCGGCAGCCTAAAGGCTGTGCACCAGCGGGGGCCGTTCGTTCAATCTTCTCGGCTGGTGACCTCAATGAGGTGATAGCCGAATTCGGTTTGGACGGGACCGTGAACCTTGTTCACTTCGCCGCTGAAAACGACTTCGTCGAATTCCTTCACCATTTGACCAGGGCTGAAGGAACCGAGGTCTCCGCCTTGCTTGCCGGATGGGCACGATGAGAACTCCGCAGCGACTTCACCGAAATCCATGCCGCGTTCGATTTGTTCTTTCAGGTCCTGGCAAACCTCTTCGAGTTCCACAAGGATGTGTCGGGCGGTCGCTGTAGCCATGTTCGTCTCGGTTGTTGGGGCTGTGGTGATGAACGGGCACAATCGCTTGTTCGCCCGGTTCCAGGTTGATGTTTTCAAGGGCAACATCGTGGCTGGCAAAGTCATTTCCGAAAACCAGCCTAACGCCAAATTTTCGACCAGTGGGAATCTATGTCCCTTAAGCGTTGTCGGATTAAGAAGCAAAGCTTTGGTAGTAAACGAGGAAACGAGTCCAGTCGATTCTGGGATTCGTAACATCATCCACTCAGTTTGTTGTTGCGCGAGCTAAGTTACGTGTCGTGTTTTATTTCGGTAGACTTGGCGATCAACCGACTGCCTAGACGAGCTTTCCAGTTCACGCGGTCTTGTCCCATCCCGTCGGCAATCCCAGGAAATCGCATGCGAATCCAGCCTGTATCGTCAGTCAATCTTGATACGCCGTCTGGCCCGATGCACACCTATCTCTTCCGGCCTGATAGTCCGGGGAAGAGTGCACCGGAAAAGTATCCTGGCGTTGTGTTGTTCGCCGAGATCTATCAGATGACCGGCCCCATCGCCCGGACCGCTGCGATGATTGCGGGACATGGTTTCTTGGTCGCGGTGCCCGATGTGTATCACGAGTTCACTGAGCCTGGCGAAGCGTTCGCGTACGACAAACCGGGGACAGATCGAGGTAACGCGTTGAAAACAACCAAAGAGCTAGCCAGCTACGATACGGACGCACGGGCGGTGATCGATTTCTTTGGCAAGGATCCAGGCTGCACCGGACGAGTGGGCTCGGTAGGCATTTGTCTGGGAGGTCATCTGGCGTTCCGTGCTGCGATGAATCCAGAAGTCGAAACGGGGGTCTGCTTTTACGCTACTGACATTCATAAAGGCAGTCTCGGCAAAGGCATGGCCGATGATACACTCGCTCGAATTCCGGAGATTCAGGGTGAGATGATGATGATTTGGGGGCGTCAAGATCCGCATATTCCCAATGAAGGTCGGCGAGTGATCTACGACGCGATGACCGCGGCTGATACTCGATTCACGTGGCACGAATTCAATGGCGAGCACGCGTTCATGCGTGATGAAGGGCATCGTTATGACCCAGCGCTCGCACAATTGCTGAACTCCATGGCATGCCAGCAATTCACAAGTTGCTTGAAATAGCGAAGAGATGTGTTGGGCCCGATCTTTCGTGGAGGCAATGTTGTTGATATTGTTCGCGAATGAAATGGACGGACACCCTTCGATTAGCCAAATGCCGACTTCAGCAGAAGCCTGCGGTGTTGTTCTCGCGAAAAGTGGAATGGAACGAGGTGATCGCGCGGTCGTTGTCGGACTATGCGCAGTTTTGCTATGGCTTCTCGGAAGTAAATCTTCGGCGGTTCGATATTGTCTTGCCTTTGACAATCCCCGACGCAAAACACTTCAATCAGTACCACCGCCAACTTCACGGCAAAAAGGCGATCGTACCAAACAGCGATGTCATCGAACTATGCGAAGACAAGCTTGCATTGGTTGAGCAGCTCACGCAGCTCGGTTTCGGTGATTTCATGCCAGTGACCGGTGACCAAGTTGGTTATCCGTACGTCTTGAAAAAGCGGGTGTCGGCTTTTGGGAAAGGTGTCTACATCATCGAGAACGCGGATCGTGAGCGTGAGATTCAGGAGTCGCTCGATCCAGGGACGTATTTCAAACAAGAATTGATCCGTTGCCATCATGAGTACGCAACTCATATCATCATTGTGAAAGGCCGCATCGTATTCAGCGGAAGCTGCAAATACGGATTTCCGACCGACGCTTATGTCAAGGGACGTGATTACCGCCCGGCAACGCGTGAAGTGCAAACCAGTTCACCTCACCTCGAACTGTTCGAGCGCATGCTGCGAGCGATCGGCTATGAAGGAATCTGCTGCATCGATTACAAGATCGATGATGGCGGCGTGAAGGTGATGGAGATTAACCCGCGATTCGGCGAGACGATGATGATATTCATCAACGACGCGTTGCCAGCGTATGAAGCTGCTATCGCAGAATAGATAGCCCAGTGGCCGGCGATACATGTTGGGCGATACATGCTGGGCTAGCGTTTGCTGGTTCGAAGCTTGGTAGTCCAGCAATTGTGTTGGCGGGCAAGTTAAGCGTACCAGCAGCTAGTGCTTCGGCTACATTTCATTTTAGGGTTGATCGTAGTGGATGAGGCGACGAATCCCATCCACTCACCAACCAGACGGGCTCGTCGCCTCGCCCACTACACCCCAAAGTTGAATATGGATGAAGCACTAGCGTTTCGGGGCGTTCGGTTTTGGGGGTAACGGCAAGGTTTCTTCGAGGGATGCATCCCGATCGATCGAGTGTTTATAGTGGGGGCGACTTTGCCACGCGGAACCCCAGGGAAATCTCATGAAGCTGGCTAATTTTATCCATTCCAATAAGCTGGCCAAAAGCGAGTTTGATGCTCGGTTGCCGGTCCTGCGAGCGGAATTGCTGGAGGTCCAGCACTCATTGCGCAAGGCCGATTTCCCCGTAATCGTGCTGTTTGCGGGTGTCGATGGAGCTGGGAAGAGCGAAGTCGTCAATCTACTTAATGAGTGGATGGATCCACGCTGGTTAATCAATCGAGCCTATGTCCGGCCATCTGATTCCGACTCGAAACAGGAACGTCCCGCTTTTCGCCGGTACTGGCAAGATCTGCCGCCACGTGGGCAAATTGGATTGTTCTTGAGTGCTTGGTATTCGCAAGTGTTGCTCGGTACGGTCGCACAACAGGTCCCGCCGGAAGAGTTTCCTCGGCACGTCGAACGAATCTGTCGTTTCGAGAGAACGTTGGCCACCGACAACGCGCTGATCCTGAAATTTTGGATGCATTTGGACAAGCGGCATCAAAAGAAACAGCTCAAGCGGCTCGAGGCGAATCCAGCCACAGCTTGGCGAGTCACGCACACCGATTGGGCGCACTGGGCGATGTACAACCGCTTCGTGTTAGCGGGCGATAAGATTATCGATGCGACGGATACTGAGCATGCACCTTGGCGTGTAGTTGATGGAGCCGACCACCGATATCGATCACTTACGATTGCCGAGCACATTCTTGGTGCGATCAAGGAGCGGCTCGCACCGGATGCATCCCCGCCAGTACAGGAACCCAAGTCGGATCAAGCGACGAAAACCGTGGCAACCCAATTCAAGTCCAGTCGCGTGAATTGGTTGGCCGACGTTGACCTGCATCAGACCTTACCGAAATGCGAATACCGCAGCCGGTTGGCTCAATCACAAGGCGAGCTGAACCGCCTTTGTCGAAAGGCAAAGCAACAAGACGTATCGAGTTTGTTGGTCTTTGAAGGTTGGGACGCCGCTGGCAAAGGTGGTGCAATTCGCCGCATCTTGCAGGCTCTCGATCCTCGCAATTATCGCGTCATCCCAACGGCAGCTCCTACTGAAGAAGAGCACGCGCAACACTACCTATGGCGATTTTGGCGGCATCTTCCGTGTGCCGGCGACATCACCATCTTCGACCGTTCGTGGTACGGACGCGTTTTGGTTGAACGGGTCGAAGGATTCGTGCGCCGGATGAATGGCAGCGCGCCTACGATGAGATCAATGAGTTTGAACAAGAGCTCGTTGAAAGCGGCATCATGGTTTGTAAGTATTGGTTGCATATCACGCCGGAAGAGCAATTGCGACGGTTTGAAGAACGCCGGACAACGCCGCACAAGCGATGGAAGTTGACCGACGAAGATTGGCGTAATCGTGCAAAATGGGACGAGTACGAAGAGGCGGTCAATGACATGATCGAGCGGACTAATACCTCGCTGGCTCCTTGGACGATCGTCCCGGCGAACGACAAATACACGGCTCGGATCGAGGTCCTTGATACGGTTTGCGAACATCTTCGGAAGACGCTCAGTTCGACCTCGTCCAGTTCCAGCCAACGTTTCTTTTAAGGCTGCTTGGGCATCGTCGAGACGCTGCGGCACCGCATCGTGCATGCCGCAAGGTATTGCAGGAGGCGTTTCGGCGTGAAGGCATGAGGCGGTACAGCCACACATGCCATTTATTTCGACGAGATCTTGATGTCTTTTTCGCGAACCGGATCGGTGCTTTCCAACCAAGTCAGCCGGATCGAGAGTTTGCTTTTCTTTTCGTCTTGAGACGCCGAAATCTTCAGGTTGGAAAGTCCTTTTGGTTTGATCACCATCGTGCCGTCTTCGTCTTCGAGGGCAATCTTTCCTTTGGCGATGCCGTCGACCAACGCATTCAGCAACGTTTTGACGGATTCGGAGTCCTGTAAGGATTCATGGCGGAATCGTGTGCTCTGTTTCATCGTGTGGGTTCAGCTTGGGGGTCTGTGATCAGTGCATTGGCTATCGAACATGTAGACTGCTCAGGCCCCTGAGCAACCAAGTCTGTTCGCAATCAGGTCTGTTCGCAATCAGGTTCTTGATTGACCAGGGCATTGACTGATCAGGGCATTGAGCGTTTGTTGCGGGGCGAACACTTTGACTTGGGGAAAGTCTGAGCTTACCCCCAAGATGCGTCCCGCGGGTTCGATGATCGTCACGGATGCTCCGCGGCCGTTGACGTTTTCGACACGTCGTGTGTGACGATCAAGGCTGGTGTCACACTCAAAGTTGATTTGAGATTGACGAAGCGACAATCGTTGGCCGTGATGTAGATTGCGGTGGCCGTGCAGGATCGCTGTGATGCCGGCACGATGCACGTTGCGTGCACCTTTTCGAGTGAACGGTCGATCGACGTCTCGATACTTTGTTCGAATCGTGTTGCAAAGCGACCCATAGTAAAAGTCGAATGGCGCTTCTTTCATGGCAACGTGAAATTGTTCGTTGATGTACTTGGTTCCGTGCTTCAAAAGCATCTTGGTCACGCAATCGTCAACGCCCGCATGCACAAACAAGAACGATCCGCTTCGATAACAAAGCCGAAGATTCTGGTAGAACCAGCGAAACTCGCCGCCGCGTTTCAAGAAGAGTTTCTTCCATTGTTGGGTGGCCGCGTAGACCTGGCGGAGATCTAGATTGTGGTCGCCGCAATGACGCTCGAAGTTTTCAACCTTCTTTGCGATCCGGTTCAGTTCACGCTCCATTTGGGCGGGCACGATGTCGCCGCCTTGAATCTTAGGAAATTCGTCGAACCAAGATTGGCGTGGGAATAGCCGGTCGCGGCACGTCGCGGTATCTGGAATCGTCGACATCTTCTTGGCAGGTAGATACGTATCAACAATTTCTTTCAGTAGCGGAATGATCTTTTGTCCCGCTCGAACGAAGAAGTGTTCGTTTCGAACATCCTTGTTTTCGCCAACGACCCGCATGCCAAACAGCAACCGAATGTCGTGGTTACCCGCTAGGATCCGTAGTCGTGCACCGCGGTCCTTCAGATGTCGAACGCCGCGTAAGAGTTCTAGGTTGCTTGGACCTTTGTCGAAACAGTCACCCCCGATAACAAAAACGGCTTTACGGCCTGCTTTAGTCAGCTCAAATTCTCGCGGCAAAGGACCGAGTTGTCTGACCCCACCCGACGCTACCAGTGAGGCTGCAAACGCATCGGGGTCTGCATGCAAATCGGAGATGAAGTAGTGTTTGCGTTTAGGCCACTTCCAAGAATCGCTGTCATTAATACTGCGTAGCGTTTCGATCAGCGTGCCTGTATTGCCGTCTTCGGTCACGATCGATTTATCGCCACCTTGTGACCAATCGCATGCCGTTTTGGGAAGGTTTACCTCGATCCATTTGCGACCTTGGTACCGTGGAATCACATCGGGTGCAATTTGTTGTGTAGGCATATGTCGACCTCAATCCAGCGGGCTTGTTTCAGCGAGGCGATTCTTCCACTGTCCAGCAACCTGACGCCACGACCCGTCGCTCGACTGAGCTAATGCCACCGGATGAGCGTGGTACATACTGAGTTCACCTACTCGCTTAAGGGGAATGGCACCGAGGTGGTGGGCTCCGTGCCGCAGCGATGCGCCGTGCCCAAAGAATAAGACGGCCTGGCCAGATTGCCCGACGGCGTTCATAGTTTCTCGGATGTATTTAGCCACTCGTTCACCGGATTCAAGCAGTGACTCAGCACCGACGAACGGTAATCGAAAATGACTATTGGATTTCCAATCTTCGGGTAGCGGATCGAGTCGTGGATCTTGGGCGAGTGCCGTCTCGATTTGGTCGCGAGTCAGGTTTGCACCGTTGCCAACACAACGTTCGGTCAGGCGATCGGTTTGGGTTAGTTGATCGCACTCTGGTAATTCGGCCATGGCGAGTTGTGCCGTTTGCCATGCCCGCAATAGGCTCGATGTGTGAACTTGGTGGTGCAACGACCACCCTTGTTCGTCAACAATTTCCTGAATGCGATTCGCGGCTTCGGTCGCTTGTTGCCGACCAAGTTCGGTCAGCGCGAATGGTTGATGAGCACTCGGTGTGTTGGCCAGTTGGTGGTAATCGCCGTGTCGCACGAGGATGCAAATCGGTTCACTCATGGTCGTGCTCGTCTTGTTGACTGGATTCAAGGATGATCGGATTCAATTGGATCGTAGCACGCCGGGCGGCTGACTGGCCTCGTTCCTTTAACAACGGAAACGAAATGGGACCGCAACAGACTATTTTGGGAAAGAGTTCGTTGTACTTAGTCTACGATTGTTTCAAGCAAGCTGCTGACCGTAGCATCGATTCGCATTGTGCTGCGGCCACTTCGAAATTGACCTTGCCATTTGCTTCCCAAACATTGACGGCATTGAGGTAGTCCAGGTAGGGGCCTGGATTGGTCTCGGGCAGATCTGACTGGAACGCGCCTTGGGAATCCGAATAGAAAGGCCCCGGATTTTTCATGACCGCTTTTAATAGGTCAGGCCGCTCATGAATGTTGATCGGAGCGATCTGGCAGGCTCGTTCGGAATCACGGTTCCAGTTTAGGATCAACAGATCGGTTAATTGCGACTGCAACGCAATTCGATTGTCGCCGTATCGCTCGGCTATGTCGACATCGAACTTCTGTTCCAAATTCCAGAGCTCGTCTGCTGGCAACGCTTCCAGTGATTCTCGTTGATGATCATCCAGCATCGAACGCAGCGATCGCAAGCTTAGAATCGTGCCTGGATTCACGCGGGGTAGCTTGGGGATTCCAAACGCACGCACATCACCGTGGTTACCCGGAGCAATGAATAGTCGATCGTTCGTAAGAAACTGGCTTTCACCGGATTCGAGCATACGCAGCATCAGCGATGATTTTCCACCGCCTGAAAATCCGGCTATGGCCAATGCTCGTTCTTCGATAACGATGCCCGAGGCATGGCATATGACCGCGTCGTGATGTTGTAGCCAGTTCATGTATTGGCAATTCACGAAGTTGATGATCTGGTTGTCATTCGCGATGCACGGACCGTGAGCGACTCGCACCGATTCGCTTTGCAGGAACAGCATTCCCGTACGGACTTTTCGGACAAGCCGACCGATACATTTCTGGTTGTCGCCAGTGGTTTGCTCATACAGGTTCACGTAGGCATCTTTACGGCCTGTCTTGCCCGGTTCGCGACGCCAATTTTGGTAGGTAAACCCGAGGTCGGTCGACGGTGCTTCGATCGCATGGATGACTACTTCGGCGGCACCGTCGACAACTACATGTGCAAAGTAGCTTCGCAATCGGTCCAGCAAACCGGCCGAGTTGGAACGGATTTCAATTCGGAATCGATCGAGTTCAAGGACAACCGATTTCGGCAACAGGTCGACGCCATCGAGCAACTGTTGGGCGATGTCTTGTACTTTGTTCATTTTGCCAGTTCCGTTAATACATAATCGGCATACAGGCCGGCGGCGTCGATGCCGATGCCGTCTTTCGCACCTTGAAAACCGCCAAACGCGGACACTTCAAATACGATGGGGCCGTCGTCTGTATCGGCGACATCGACGGTTGTGAAATCCATGGCAAACAGCGACTGGGCACGCGTCGCGAGATCGATCGTGCTTTGCGGTGGCGTATATGCCGCGTATCGACCACCACTTTGAATCGTGGTGTTCCAAGCTTCACCTTGGTTAACCCGAGCGTAGGTGCCCAGGTATTGCCCACCCAAGAAAACCATTCCCATATCTTGGCCGGGAAGTTCAACCTTTTTTTGGATGTACATCATCGGGTTTTCGACTTTGAAACGATCGACAACATCTCCGACCGCATCGTTGTTTAGCGAAGCGGCGTTAACCAGTTCCATCCCGCGAGCTTTGGTTGAATACAGAGGTTTCAAAACCGCAGTGCCGAATTGCTGAATTGCCTGGATCGCTTCGTTTCGGTTTTCCGTAACGACGGTTGGGGGCATCGGGATCCCGCCATTACGCAGGGTCATCGTACAGCCTAAACGATCAATCATCCGAATGATCGTTTCCGAGGGCGAAAAGACACGGACACCCGCGTGCTCGGCCAGACGCAATAGTTCGATTCGGTCCAATGTGGCGGGCGAATATTGTTGGCTGATTTTCTTGACGACCAAGCCGTCTAACTGGCACAAGGCCGTTCCGCCGGCCATCAATTGACCGGTCGACAGATTTGCACACACGTCTTGCATGCTGACTATCAATCGGAAACCTGTCAGCCGTTCCAGTGCATCGGCCAGTACTTCGGTCGACCACTTTCCTGGAATGCCGATCACCCCAACTCGCATTTCGGTCATGAGAAGAGCTCACGAATGGGCAAGCGAAAATCGGGGGCGGATGAGATCGGTTGGGCAAGGGTGCGTTCTAAGATGTAGCACCCGCGTAGATACATTGATTTGGCGAGCTCACGATCCAGTATAAATCGTGTTGAAGTGATGAAGGATCTCGCCAATCCGTAAGCTAGCCGCAATTCGAACGTCGCATCGTCTTGTTGTCGTGCGAACTTCTTCGCCGTCGCGTGCATGTTTTCGGCAACCTCGGTGATCCGGTGGCGAGTTCGTTGGTCGAGGACTTGAAGCCGATAATTCGAAACCATAAATACCGACACATCTTGCGTGTAGTCAGCGTAGCACGACCGATGCAGGTCGATGAAGTTGACGTATTCTTCGGCGGGATCAACGATGATGTTGTCTAAGTTAAAATCACCATGGATGTACACGGAAAATGGAGGCTTGACGGCTGCTTCGCGTTCTTCCGTGATCGCGATCAATTCGTTCAACGAGTGAGTCCGTGCTCGACCGATGCGGCCTTTGCCGTTGCCGAATTCCGGATGGACCTCTAACACGCTGCCGAATCGTTTACGCAATTGCGGAATGTGGTTAGGTGGTAGCTGTTTATCTGATTTCGTTTCTCGCCATACGGCTCTTAGCGTTTTAGACAATTGACGCTGGGCTGACTTCAATTGATCGTCAGTGGATGACATCAGCACTCGGTCGAATGTCAGACCGGGAAGATGCTCGATCGTCATCGAAGCAATTTCACCGCTCTTGCGGTACGACAAAATTTTCGGTGCGATGCCAGGAAAGATTTCGTGCCAGTTGTTGACGCTTTTGCGTTCTTCTTTCAGCTTTCGTTTTTCGCCATCTTTCACAATCGCCGCGAAGCCATGTTCCTCTTCGCATCCGATTCGCGAGATGTTAGTGCCTGAGTTGGTTTCAGCAACCTTCGCGACATCGGAGCGATCAATGCCGAGGTCTTCGAACGCGGTTTCCAGCAATCGGAAACGGTCTCGCTGCAACGGTTGGCCCAACCGGGCGCCCACCATTGATTCGCTCACGTCCCGCAATACGACACTCATCTCGTTCAATTGCGTTGCGATGAAGAACGCCGTCAGGACACGATCAGGGTGATCGATACTTTGCAGGTCGCGAGATTGGCCTTCGAAAAAACTCTCGTGTTTGGACGACATCGCGACAGCTAAATCGCTGACCTTCATTGCCGTCTTGGTGCCCTCCTCTTCGATGCCGACACGAATGAGCTCGATGCCTTTTTGCACGTCTTGGAGCAATCCAGTTGCCGAGAGTGACTTCAGGATTCCTCGCCGTTTGCAGCCTTCGAGCTGTCGGGCACAATCGTGGACAAGTCCTGTTAAGCGTTCCAGTTGCGTTGCGATGGACTCCGCCGCTCTTAGCGAATGCGTTTCCAGTCTCTCGCTTTCGTCCGCGTTCCGGACTGCATGAATACAAGCGTCATGGATCCGCATCTTCAGGTTGTATGCGTATCCGCGACGATCCAAAATTCGTTGAGTGAGTTCCGGGGAAGGTTCCGCAAACAAGGTAGTTAGGTTACCTAACTGCGTGCTGGTCTCTGCCAACATGAACTGCAGATTGTCGCGGATGGTTTGAGGAAGTCGCATCGGGAAATTGAAGAGTGAAACAACTGATGGGTTCTTGCCCGAGCGAATGCCAGTGATGGTCGTGCTCAGTCAGCCTCGAGGTCATCGCGCAGGGGCCAATGAAACGACGCTCGGCTTCCTACTGCCTTTTGAGAGCATCTTTTTCAAGCATCAAGGCCCGATTTCAGCAGGCTACACCCGGACTCTTGTGGGAGTAAGCGGCTAGCGATCGGCTGACCTTGCATCCAGTGGACTTTTCGTTCCGTGGAATTTACGTTCAATGCTTTTTCGGTAAGTCTTTCTGCAAAACGCGTTAAGCGAAGAGGCTTCTTGCCCAGGTGTCTTGCATTCAAAAACCTTGAAGCTTGTTGGTCAATCGTCGGCCAAAGCTGAATGCAGTGGAAGAGGGGGCAACGATGAACGGATGTCAAACTGGCTGAGAATCATCAAAACTTCATATTTGGTGTCGAGGAATCGACGACCAGATCGACCGGTTTGCTAGTTATCAACCAACGAATACAGCCCGCCGCCTTCTCGCTTCAGCTTGCCTTTGTCGGCCAGGGCTCGCCAGAGTTCGATTGGGTATTGATCCGGTGGACGGATTGCAGCGATAGATGATTTGCCGCCAGATGACATCGGGCCGTATCCCAAGCGAGACTCTTCGTCCAAACGCATGAGCTTGATGCGTTTGCGAAATGCCTTCATTGCCAGCCGAAGTTCTTCTTTGGAAAACTGAGGCTCCGGCGTCGCTTCTTCTTCAGCAGGATTGTCGGTCATTTATAGGCCCAGGTCGTTTGCGGTGAGAGGTTCGGGTCGCTTCGTGAAAGAATACACGACGTTGGTCGTTGTCGCATCTTGGGTGGCGGAGGGCACGAAGTAACGACGTATGAATATGTCGGTATCAAGCCTACCGTTTACCGCTTGAAGGTTATTGTCTTGCGGCCAATGCGTTCGATGCAATTTGCCGGTACATGACTCGATCCACCGGGCTGAGCGGCGGCAGGTGTTGGCGTCGTCGGCTGTCCAGCAGTATTTCGTACAAGCCAGCGACACTTCGAGGGCGAACCATTTGGCGGATCAATCCAGCCCGCAGCGATTGGTCTTGCCAGCGGGACATGCCGATGATTTCCATGTCCAGTTCGCGGCGAGTCGTCGAGTCGATATCGAGATCCTCGTACAGCAATTCCTTCTCGATCACGCCTTCGATGTTTTCAATACCGCCGATCACGCCATACCTGTCCGGCAAAGTTGCTGCGTATTCGGCTGCGAGTGCGGCGTCTTTTTCGGACAATGCGACGCCGCCCACTGTTTGAATTTCTTTTTTTTCCTCGATGATCGGATCGAGAACGTTAGGCGGGTCGATCGCGATCAGGATCGGGACATCACGCGTCATCGAAATGCGGCGCACCATGTCGATCACCTCGATCGCCGACGCGTCTTTGGGTTCGCGTTTGGAAACGATCAGTCGGATGTCTTCGCCCGTAGCAGCGATCCGTTCAAGTTGGCGAGCGGTGGTGGCGAATGTCGTCGACAACCCGGCTTGGTTCATCAATCGCTCCCACACCAAAACCACTTCGGGTCGATTTTCAAGGACCAACGCAGTACCACGGTCACTCAGCTGGCTCATCTGGATCAAGCGATCTTCCACACGGCTTGAACCTGCGTACGGCGCGCTAGGTTGCAACGCGGCGATCGCGGCGGCGGCTTCGTATCGCACGGTGCTGCTGGGATGATCAACGGCGGCCACGATCGGTGCAACTTGACCGTTGGACTGTACCAGCCAATCAGACCAGGAGGCGTAGTCGGAACGAATCAGTCGAACGGCGCCGAGGGCTGCAGGGTCATTGTTGGTGGCGACGGCGCGGCTTAACGCCAGCTGAACGGTATCGGCGACTTGCCGAGACGCGGAGTGGTTGGCGGAGACAGGACTGTTTGGATTCGATGTCGCTTCGCTCGGCGTACTGACCAGCACCGGAATGATGTTCTGTTGATAGAACGACGCGATCTGTTGGTCGTCGCCCCAGTCGGGGTCGTTGGTAAGGTAGTTCGCGAGCAGCGAGTTGATTTGCATCAGCACGCTTTGAGGGTCGTTGTCACCGACCGCAATCAGCCGAGTTGCAGCATCCGCCGCGTCTCTGAAAGCAAGCATCCAGGCTGGAACACGTTGCGATTGCACGCCGTTGAGTTCGGCATTCATGACCCATGCGTCAGCCCGGCCGAATTGCCGGACGCTTTCCGCGGCAACACGATCCGCTTCGATCAAACGGTCTCGCAGATTCCGAACGACCACTGCTTTGGATGGAATGGTCTCGCCGCGTCGTTGCAGTGCAGCGGCAACGCGATCACGTGTTTGGGAAGTCTTGGCATCGGTTCGGTACAACGCCGTGAACAGTTCCGTGGTGAATCCAACGCCACCTAAGCGAAGCAGCCCAGCGATGGCACCGTCACGGACTTTTTCGGTTCCGTATAAGGCCAAACGCTGCAAGGCGGAGACCCCCGATTCTCGGTCGATACGTAACAGTGCGTTGAGCCACCGTTCACGTTCGTCAGCGTCTTCGGTGTTGGCGATCGCACCGGCCAGCGCCGCCGTGGAAGCCTCGCCACCGGCGAAGAGCACTCGCATCGCGGGCAGCGTTTGGTCCGCGTTATCGCCCATCAATGCACCGATCGCTTGCGAGATTCTGGCCGGCGAAGCAAGCTGTTTGGCTTTCAGTTCAAACAGGTCGTCGATCATCTTCACCGCGGCAGCCGTGCTCTTTTCGTGGGTCACGATTTGTAATCGCTGCGAGGCGGTGATCTGCAAAGCGACTTGCGTTTTCTGTTTCGCGTCGTAGCCGCGTTGGTCGATCGACGAGAGTAGCTGATCGACGTTCTCGAACTCACCCATTCGGGCCAGAGCGGAAATGGCCTTACCCAACTCGGTCGGGCTGCGACCGGCTCGCTGCATGGTTTGCTCGACAGCCGGATCGTCGGCTTGGAAGAGTGGTCGCTGGCCGTGGCAGGTCGGCGGGGCAAACCACAGCGTCAGTAGGACGCCGCAGAACAAGAGCAGGGATTTTGGCTTAGCGACGTTGGCGAACATGGAGCCAGGCAACCATCAAGGGCAGGTGCGAAAAGAAGTGGACGAGCGACGGTCCATTCTAATTGGTTGTCTGCTGTTTTGTTCGCCCGAAAGAAGACGTGGGGCGTTGAAGTGGGGGCGAGTCCGGGATACGCAGCGAATGAGCCGATTTTCCGGCCTACGCGGCTGAATTTCGCTAAGCCGTAAGCCGATCGATTGCACGCGGATTTCACGTTAGCGAGATCCCGTCCGACGTCCTCGGTTGATGATCGGCGCTTGCCACGCCGGGATACGGGGGGTGAGGAAGGGTGGTTTGGCTCCAACTGCGATTGTTGTCAGTTGGAGCCTACTCCAGCCAGTTCGACTACATTTTGCGAGCAAACGTGGGATTCCAGATCACTCGATTCGCAGTATTACGCTCACTGGCTTCGCGATAGCCGATTGGGCGGAACGTCGGCCGAGGTGAACGGCCGGTCCGATAAGAGGCCTCTCGTTCATCCAATTCAGGGCGATTGAGTGGACTTTCGTCCCGTGGATCAGGCAGGTCTTGGATGGAATTGTTGTTGTCGAACATATCGTTCAGTTCGTTCAGGTCCGAATCCGAGTTTTCTCGCTCGGGAGCACTGAATTCAACGTCGCCCAACCGAGACTGCGGACGCGGCGTATCGCTTTGTGCGGGTGCTTCGAGGACCGAATCACCATCGTCGTCAATCGAAAAGCGGTTGCTGCTAATCGAGTCACCCGGTTGAGTCACGATCGAAGATGAACTTGGATAGTCCGTCGAAGGGTACGAGTAGGTTGGTGACGATTCGATGACCGGCGAGAACGATGAATATCCGCTGCGGATCGCTGGACTGAACGGGTCAACGTAAGACAGCGGCATACGCTGCACGACTTGACGAGGAACCATTCGCTGGACCGTGTACGGTTCGTACTTCGGCACAGTGACCGGACGCATTACCTTACGACGCACTTCTTCTTGCTCGTAGTACTTCACGGTGACCGGTTCGCGGCGAGTCTCGTAGACCATTCGAGTGGACTGAACGGGGACCTTGCGAACTTGTTCTTCCGCAACCCAACGTCGCTTTTGCACTGGTACCTTGCGGGTCAGTGTTTCCGTGACGGGGCGTTGGACGGTGTAGGGAATTTTGCGAACGGTTGTTTGAGGAACCATTCGGGTGCGCTGAACAGGCACGTTCCGGGTCACGACTTCCTGTTGCATCTTTTGCACCTGTACCGGTACATCTCGCGCAACCACTTCTTGTTGCATTCGCATGACCGTCACGGGACGCTGGACCTGTTGCACTTCAGGCATGTAGGAGGTTTGCGCGATTTGTTGCTGAACCAAGTTTGGTCGATAAACCATTTGGGTTTGGACCTGGGGCGGCGTTGCAACGGGCACGGGCGTGTAAGCACCTCGATTCCAGGCAAGGATTCCCAGCGGTCCAGGGACCGCATAGGCGCGCGGATTCCAGCCCAAGCCGACACCCACTTGTCCTGGCGTCACCGTGGTTTGTGGGACGTAACCGCCCGCATCCACGGTTTGAGCTCGCATGGTCGTGACCGGACGGTACGAAGTGACCGTATCGGTTTGGTACTGAGTTTCCGCAACCGGACGCTGGACCGTGTATTGCTGACGCACCATTTGCGTTTCAGTAACCGGACGCTGCACGGTGTACTGTTGTTGGTACATCTGCGTTTCGGTGACCGGGCGGTAAGTCGTTACCTGCTCTTCACGCTCAGCGGTCTCGTTGACGTAGCGAGTTTGAGTAACCGTTTCGTCTCGGTACGCCGTTTCGACGACCGGCTTGTAAACGGTGAAGCGTTCTTCTCGGTAACTGGTTTCGGTTACCGGTTTGGCAACGCGGTACTCACGTTCTTCCGTGCGGGTCTTCAGGACCGGACGATAGCTGGTGACTTCCTCTTCGACCATTTGGGTTTCGTAGGTCAACCGCATCCGCTGAACCGTTTCGGGCTGCATGACGGTTTCGCATTCCAAGCGGTACGCAGGCTCGAAACAGCAGCTTTCTTGTGCTTGAGCGGATGTACTGGCGGCGGTCATGCTCGCGATAAGAGCAAGCAGAGCGGCGCGGCGGGAAGTGAATGATCGGCGATGAGTTCGGCGCATGTTCTTACTGACAGTCAGATTCATGATGTTCCTTGTTGAAACTGGCAGGTCAATCTTTTCCCCGTGACGACGCCATGTCGTCGATGGGTCATGATTGCATCGAAGCGTTTCCAGGAAAGGCCGGAATGTCTCCGAGTCGTCCGAATTCGGCTGCGAGCCTGCAATCGTGGACGAAAACGTCCACGCTGTACAAGCCTAGGCAAGTCTTCAGGAAATTGTGGAAAAAACCTGCTAAAAACGACACTTTTGCCCAACCTGGGATGCGTTAAATTCGCCAAATTGCCGAGTCGGTTTCGTTGCCGCCACAGACGTTGCATTTTCGCAACATAACGCAATCCCCCCAGCCATTCCTGCCGGACTGTCCCGTACCCGAGGCCAAACGCGTCAGCCGGGGAGAATTGCTCGATGCCCTGCGGCCCCCTCCGCAGACCGCCCGTTGATTCGCTGCCGGTACCTTCCGCTAAGCGGGCCCCTGAATGGTTGGTTTCTATCCAGGGTGGAGGCCGGCCAAAGGTGGCTTTGGGGCGGCCGAATGACGTCGTCAGTTTTGCCGTGATCGGTACCTGCCGCGGTTGAGATGAGGCTTTGGCGGCAGGGGGTGGCCACTACAATGTCCGGAGCCGCTGTCCCCTCCTCGAACTGTGAAACGCGTACCTACCGTGAAAACAAAACGATCCACTTCGGGGCGGCTTAGTTCGTTACCGCTTGCTGCATTGGCCTGCCTTTGCCTCGGCTCGACTATCGTTGCGTCCGATCATGTTTCGGGGGCGGTTGAAAATGCATCGGAACCGCAGGCTTCTGGTCGAGACCCAGTTCGTGCTTACAACGTGCTGTTGATTGTTTCGGATGACCTGAACTACACCGCTTTGTCGTGTTACGGCAACAAGGTTTGTCAAACACCGAACATCGATCGCTTGGCCGCCCGAGGCACGCGATACACCCGAGCTTTCTGTCAGGGGACCTATTGCGGACCGTCACGTGCTTCGTTCATGTCGGGTTACTACCCTCATGCGACGGGAGTTCTAGGATATGCGAACCCGCGGCCCCAGATAGGCGACCGTCCAACGTGGTCGCAGTTGTTCAAAGACAACGGCTACTATGCCGCGCGAGTCAGCAAGATCTTTCACATGGGAGTTCCCGGTGAGATCGAAAAGGGCGGCGATGGTGCGGATGACGCTCTTTCCTGGACCGAACGTTTCAACAGCCAGGGGCCTGAATGGAAGGCACCGGGGTTGGGCGAGACGCTCGAAAACAATCCGGACGGTAGCAAGCCAGTTATGGGCGGCAACACCTTTGTCGTTGTCGAAGCGGATGGCGATGACCTAGTCCATTCCGACGGTAGGACGGCGACGAAGGCGGTTGAGTTGCTGAAGGAACATCGAGGCGAACGGTTTTGGCTCGGCGTCGGTTTCGTGCGACCGCACGTTCCCTTCGTTGCACCAAGCATCTATTTCGATCCTTACAAGCCATACGCCGACATGAAGTTACCGGATAAGGTGCCTGGCGATTGGGACGACATTCCCAAGCTTGGCGTCAACTACAAAACCAGCGACAACATGAAGATGGATATCCGCCGCCAAAAGAAGGCGATCGGCGGCTACTACGCATCGGTCGCATACGTCGACGCCCAAGTCGGCAAGATTATCGACTCGCTCGATGAACTGGGGTTAACCGAAGAGACAATCGTGGTCTTCACAAGCGATCATGGGTTCCATTTGGGCGAACACGATTTCTGGGCCAAGGTCAGTATGCGGGATGAGTCTGCTGGCGTGCCGTTGATCGTCTGCGTTCCAGGTAAGCAGCCTGCGGTTTGCGATTCGCTTGTTGAACTAATTGATTTGTATCCGACGACCGCTGCGTTGTGTGGGATCGGGGCACCCAGTCACTTGCAGGGGATCGATTTTTCAAAAACGCTTGACGACCCATCTGTCACGGTGCGTGACGCAGCATTCAGCGTCGCGCCGATGCGGAAAGGGTTTTTGTTGCGAGAAAGCCGATACGCTTATCTGCAATACAAGGAAAACGCATCCGGCGGAATCGAACTCTATGACACGGAGACCGATCCGGGGCAGTTCAATAACCTGGCGAAGGATCCGGCCCACCAGACGATTGTCAAACGCATGCAAGCGAAGCTCGCCGATAAGTTGCAAGCGGTTCGGGACAACGATCTTTAGTTTTCAGGTACATCAGTGGCATTCCCGACCGATGGCAGTAATCACTGCATCGCGGTTCCCTTCGATGTGACGGCGGATTTGATGATGACTCGTTCATTATCCCATTGAGACGACAACGTTCGGTCTCTCTCTTTTCTTTGCCTGAGCAATCTGGATAGACCCACGATGTCATTTGAAAAACGTCTGTCGACTAGTTTGCTTCTAATGAGACTGGGCGTTGGCATCGTCTTTGTGATGTGGACACTCGACAAGTTCTTGAACCCTGCTCACGCAGCGGTTGTGTTCGAGAAGTACTACATGATCGAAGGACTCGGCGAGGCTGCGGCCTATTCCATCGGAGCGGTCCAGATGATCTTGGTCGTGGCTTTCTTAACCGGCACATTTCGCTCGGTCTCTTACTTGCTGATCGCGATCCTGCACACGATCTCAACGCTCAGTGCTTATCCGCAATACTTCAACCCCTGGGAAAAGCCGAACCTGCTCTTCTTCGCTGCCTTCCCCATGCTGGCCGCTTGCGTTGCACTTTGGTTGTTGCGGGAACAGGATACTTACACCGTCGACTCGTTGCGTTTGAAAACAAAACCGCAAGCTGAATTTGCGAACCAGACCTAAGTTTCTAATCGAAAGAATAGCGTGCAAAACAAACGAACAGCAATCATCACGGGCGGATCAGGCGGGATCGGCAGTGGCATCAGCCAGCGGCTTGCCAGCGACGGGATGAACGTGGTTGTCCATTACGGTTCGGACCACGAATCGGCCAGTAAGGTTGTCGATGGCATTGTGCAGAATGGAGGCGACGCGATCGCATTGTCCGCTGACATCACCGACGAAAGCCAAATGTCAAAACTGTTCGATGACACCGAAGCGAAGTTTGGTGGTGTTGACGTGGTCGTTGCCAATGCAGGTATCTCGAACGGCGGTCCGGTTGTGGATTGTTCGATCGATGATTTCGACAAGCTCGTTTCCGTGAACTTGCGAGGCGCGTTCTTGACCCTTCGCGAGGCGGCTCGTCGCGTTCGTGAAAATGGCCGAGTGGTATTCGTTTCGTCGCAATTAGCGGAACGTCCGCGTCCTGGAATGGGCGTCTACGCTGCAACCAAAGCAGCCATTGACGCGATGTTGGTATCCATGTCGCATGAGCTTGGACCACGTGGAATTACGATCAACAGCGTTCGCCCTGGAGCGACTGTTCCGGGCATGTTCGACGAAAGCGGCGAAGACAGGAAAGAGATGTTTCGCCAGCTTTCGGTGTTCAAGCGACTCGGAACGCCCGACGATGTCGCTGGCGTGGTCTCGTTTCTGGCTGGTAAGGATTCCGCGTGGGTCACCGGCCAGCACATTCGAGCCGATGGTGGGATGTCGAATTGATTTGGAAAAAGAATCTCGATCCAACGATTCACTACATCATTCGTATGAAGTAGTTGCTGCTGCGGGTGCGGACGCCGTAGAACCAATTGCAAAGCGGCAGCATGATCGCCAGCAAGACCACCGCCGCCAGTAAGGATTCAGTGACTCCACCGGCGCGATAAAACAGTCCAGTTCGCTTGATGCCGACTCCTAAGATGGCAAGGTGCACCGCATAGAAAAACAGCGGCACTTTGCCTGGTACGCTGAACATCGATAACGCTCGCGGTGCGATTCGTCCGATTGCGATCATGAGGGTGACCATCAATACGACGGCTGCAAAAAGCCATAAGCTGATGAATAGACTAGGCGGGTATTTCTGGTCCATGAAGAAGTCCCATGAACCAACGGCCGAATAGGGAAAAAGATTCCCGTAGCCACCATTGAATCGTATTAAGAACGCGGCAAGAAAAGCACCAGCGGCGATGGGTAGCGATTTGCGAATCCGCTCGCCGTCCGTCTTCCATAGCTGCAGCCAACAGGTCGCCATCACCGATCCTAGGATCGCCATCGCGAACCACGGTAGCAGCGGGTACTTGTTGAACTTCCCAGAATCGATCAGCGTTTGCATCAACGCTCGTGCCGGTGCCGAATCATGATCGTACGGGATTTCTAGCAGAAACGGGTGTACCAGCAAAATGCTTGTCGCTAACAGAAGTCGCCAGTACCACCGCCAATGGACGATCAGTGTGAGGCAGATCATCGATAGCCCGATGCAGGAAATCACACCCAAGTGCCATGGTCTGAAAACTCGGAACCCACCCCAAGAGGAATTGACCCAGGTCATTTGAACGACGACTAAGAACAATCCTCGTTCGATCAGGCTTCGGCAGATCTGCCACCGCGAGCTGCCTTTCGCAATTCGGCGATCATAGAACCACCACACCATCGCCCCGTTCATCATCAAGAAGCCGGGAGCGCAAAGGTAGCCGAAATAACGCAGCAGAAATTGTGCTTGCGAGTCGAACTGAGGTGCTAGCGGATCAAAGTCGAGCCAAATGGAATTGAAGTAATACGAGCAATGGCCGACCAACATCAGGATGCCGACAAACCCACGGAACTGATCGATGAACTCGAACCGTTGTTTGACAACTTCTTTCTCACTCATCCGATCTTCCGCATGTTGAAACAACGCGGCACCTGTGCTGACCATGAATCCGTTCGCTACATGTCAGTGTAGGGTGATGGTGGTAGGTTGTCGCTTGAAATTCTTGATGCTTCCCGCCAAAAGTTTTGGCAACTGCGGTTTTCCAAAAACGCATGAACCGTAAGCGGAGCGGCGTGAATCGTCCGGTTTCTGGCTGACGCATGCCTAGAGGTTGATACCAAGGGGACCGTCGGTTTGAATCGCCTCGATTTGTTCATCGCGTTTCTTTGAATGGGCGGCCTGCCGCTTCTTCCAAGCTGGGGCCATCTCACGAGCGACCGTCGGGATAAGTTCTGGATCGGCAGCGTTGGCCTGCAAGATCGCCAGTGAATCTTCGAGCGGTCTTGCTTGCCGAGTCATCCAGTCATCGATACCCGATTCCGTAAGAAAGAACGGGGATCGGTGATGGCCGTGTTCCATGACGATCGGTAGTGCCGGACGCATGATCAAGCTCATTGAAAACGTGGGGCGTCCTTCCATGTCGGATCCTTGGCTTGGCGGCGCAGCGTCGTACCAGGTAAAGATCGCGGCGGCCAACATCGGCCGATCTTCCGGCGTGGTGAAGTCCACTTCCGTGCCCGCCGTTTCACCCCAATAGCATGGTTCGCGGAATCCGTTCATGGGGACGACGCAGCGATGCGATTTGATCGATGATCGCCACGGCCACTTCTCCAAATTCTCGACACGGGCGTTGGTCAATGGCCGTTTTTGCTGAGCCGGTGTTTTGCCGAACGGAATCAGCCCAAAACTCATCGGCAAACATTCTCGCCGGCCATCCCGATTGATCGCCAAAGCGGGAGTGGGACGCCCCGGAAACACGTCGGCATCCGTCTCGAAGGAATTTCCTAGCATCGCATCGAATAAGTCGGTGAGCGTGCCGAGATTGGTTTTTAAGTTGAATCGATTGCACATATCGGGCAGCCGTTCGTGAAATTGGAAGAATTAGGTTGAAAGAGCATCGGTCACGATCGCGAACCGTTCCAGCAACCGAGTGCGTAAACCCAAATCCAGCCTGGGTGGGAGCCAACGGAGGCTGGCGAATGGTTCTGAGGTGGACTCGATGAGTTGTTTGATGGCTTCTTTTCGGCGCAAGTTGCGGGTTAACGATGCGTACACGATCGGTAGCCAGAGTCCTGTTCCGTTATCCCGCGACTGGCGCCATACTTAGATTCTGAATGCGGCTCGGTCTCGTTCGCGACGATGTGTAATTGTACTGGCACAATACTGTCCATGTTTTCTATCGAAACCATCATCCTGATCACCGGCATTTTGCTTTTGCTGGGGATTGCGTCGAACAAGTTCTCCTCGCGAATGGGCGTGCCGGTTCTGTTCGTCTTCTTGTTGGTGGGCATGCTGGCGGGATCCGAAGGGATCGGCGGGATCGAGTTTGAAAATTATGCCCTGGCGCACGGCATTGGGACGGTGGCGTTGTGTCTGATCCTGTTTGATGGCGGGATCCGGACGCCGTACGACTCGATTCGATCGGCGTGGCGACCGGCGGGGGTATTGGCGACGGTCGGGGTGTTCATTACCGCATTGATCACCGGCCTAGCAGCCTCTTGGATTTTGGATCTGCCGTTGCTCGAAGGCTTATTGCTGGGCGGCATTGTGGGATCTACCGACGCGTCCGTCGTCTTTGCGGTGTTGCGCGGCGGCGGTGTGAACATTCGCCCCAAGCTCGCGAGCACCTTGGAGGTTGAAAGCGGATCAAACGATCCGATGGCGATCTTTTTGACGATCGGTTTGATTCAGGTTCTGACAGGCGAGATGCCCGTCGGTACCGGTTTGCTTCTATTGTTTGTGAAGCAAATCGTGATGGGCATTCTGATCGGTACAGGTGTTGGTTGGGGCGGCGCTTGGATCTTGAAGAATATTCGGCTGGATGCCGCCGGCTTGTATCCCGTCATGGCGACTGCACTTGCTTTGTTTTCGTTCGGGCTCGCCGACACGCTGGGTGGTAGCGGGTTTTTGGCGGTGTATTTGACCGGGATTGTGATTGGAAACAAGCGACCGGTTTTCTATCGCGGCATCTTGTTGTTTCAGGATGCGGTGGCATGGATCTGTCAAATCCTAATGTTTATCGCGCTTGGGATTTTGTCTTTCCCGAGTCGGTTGGTGGAAATCGCCGTTCCGGCTTTATTGATATCCGTGGTGCTGATTTTTCTTGCTCGGCCGATTGCCGTTTTCATGTGTGCTGCGCCGTTTAAGTTTTCGTTTCGGGAACTGACGTTTTTGTCTTGGGTGGGACTGAAGGGGGCCGTACCGATCACGCTGGCGACGTTCCCAATGCTGGCCGGATTACCCGGTGCATCGGTGATCTTTGACGCCGTGTTCTTCGTCGTCTTGGTGTCGGCCTTGGTGCAGGGATGGACGTTGCCGGCGATGGCCCGGTATTTGGACCTTGAGGTTCCGTCCAGGCTTCCACCGCCGGTCACTCTGGAGATCACGTCCCTGCGAGACGTGGACGGCGACATCGTCGATTACTACGTCGACGAAGATTGCCAAGCGGCGAATTGCATGATCAAAAATCTCGCGTTGCCCGAAGGTGTGGTCATCGCGTTGATCGTCCGAGGCGATAACATCATCCCGCCACAAGGACGATCGATCTTGAAGAGTGGCGATCACGTGGTGGTCGTTTTACGGCTAGAAGTTCGCGCGATGGTGGACCGCATCTTTTCGCAACGGTCGCAAACCAGTGGTGCTTTGCCCGCCACCATGGAGTTTCCGCTGCGTGGTTCGATTCGCGTGGGCGACCTTGAGCAATTTTATGGTCTGGTGTTAGACGAAAATAAAGACGCGACCTTGGATGAGTTAACGCGTGCGAGGTTGGGGCCCAAGGGGCTGAAATTGCGAGCGGTTGTTCGCTTTGATCAAGTCGATTTGTTCGTGCGAGAAATCTCGGACGATGGTCTTATTGAGTTTGTCGGGATGACGATTACATCACCCCAAGGCAATGCTGTTTCGTAGTTGTTTGGGTCGCTGCCTCGCCGACCGCAATTTGTTCCCGTTTAGCTGCCCTCCGATAAGAGAAGCCTGATGTCAAACGAAGAGAACCAGGAACTAACCGACACAATCGCGAGCCGCATCAAGTTGATGGTCTTCGTGCTGGTTGTCGTGCCGATGATTTTGATGGCGGCATATACGGAGTACCGATTTCGCTCGATCAAGGCGATCGTGCCCTACCAGGTTGCGGGGGAACGTGATGAAACGCGAACGGAATTGGATGTCATTCCGTGGCATCCAGTCATGGGGCAACGTTTGTACGTTCCTGCGTATTCGCACATCTACCATCAAGAAGGTGAGCCTTATTTGCTGACCGTGACGCTGAATATTCGCAACACAGATATCGACAACGAGATCGTCGTGACCTCAGTGCGATATTTTGATACCGGCGGTAAAGAACTGCGGTCGATGTTGAGCAAGCCTCTTCGTTTGAGCAAGCTAGCGGCGACTGAATTCGTCATTGCCCGAGATGACAAAACCGGCGGTAGCGGTTCCAGTTTCGTGGTCGAATGGCAGGCGGGCACAGAAGTCACTCAACCGGTTGTGGAAACCGTGATGGTGGATACCAGCAGCACCCAGGGGATCTCGTTCAGCGCATCCGCTGTCGTATTGAGTGAAGACTTGAAGTAACGACGCGAAGTAGTGCTTCTTTCGCGGGCGTCGTTCCGCTTTCGGTTGAACGCTTTTTTCTACGCCCGATTTCGGTGGCTGCTGATCCTTGGCAATGGTGCTCGGTGAGGTTTGATGCTGAACCGAAGGAATTCGGCGGTGATCTGCGCCTGCTTCGGTAGCTGCAAACAAGTCCTGCGAGCCAGTTTGCTGCTGGGCAATTCCGCTGGGCAAATTCCGCTGGGCAAATTCCGCTGGGCAAATTCCGCTGGGCATATTCCGCTGGGCTAATTCCGCTATCCGGGCTAGCTTTTCGGTTCCCGCCGAAGGTCCGACGCCCATTTTCGGCAGAAAGTTTGGCCCGCTGTGCAATTTTTGTCTAATAGGCAGTTTCTCCGAATATATCCCTAGCATGACAACCAACCCCAACTCGACTGAGCAGGGCGAGCAATTCACTCGTTTGTTGCTGCAGAATCAAAAGCGGATTAGTGGGCTTATTCTGTCACTCGTTCCCTATGGTGCGGATGCGGACGACATCCTGCAGGAGACCTGTGCGGTGATGTGGCGAAAGTATTCTGAGTTTGAGCCAGAAACCGACTTTGCAGCTTGGGGGTTAAGGATCGCTCGCTTCCAGGTGATGAGCTATTACAGTCGCCGGAAGTCCGATCGTGCCCGGCTAAGCGATGAAGTGATTGAAGCCGTGGCAGTGCAGTTCGCGGCACCCGGCCAGGACAAGCGAACGACCGATCGCTCGGCGGCCTTGAAAGATTGCCTGGCAAAACTGAAGTCCGTGCAATTCGACACGTTGCATCGTCGTTACGACCAATCGCAAACCGTGGAAGAGATTGCAACGGAAATGAACGTTTCGATTCATGCGATCTACAAACGACTCGATCGAACTTACCAGCAACTTCACAGTTGTATCAGCAATACGATTTCACAGCGGGAGAACCTTGCGTGACATTCGATAACAAACCGTCGCTGACTCCTGTTGAGCTTGAACGTTTGGTCGAGCTTGCCAGCGCCTATCGTGAAGATCGAATCAGCGATGCCGAAGTGGCGGAGCTCGATATGATGTTGGCGGAATCGCCCGCAGCGATGGAAGCGTACGTTGATCTCGGCATGTTGATCGCCGATCTATCGCAAACGCCGAACATGGTGTCACCGAAATCCCACCATGAAGCGGATCATAAACCGAGGCGAGAGCTCGACCGAGACTTCGCTGCTGGTTCGTCGGCGTTTCCTCTGGGCCGGTTGGTGGCTCTGGCGGCGAGCATGTTGTTAGCGGTCGGGGCTTGGACTTGGTTCGCTAACCAGCAAGCGGATTCTTTCGCAAGGCTTGAATCGGTTTCAAGTTGCTTGTGGCGAGAAGCGACGACGACGTCGCGCGACGGTGGGCGGATCGGCGTGGGGCATTTTCGGCTTGCCGAAGGAGTTGCCACGATTCGGTTCGACAATGGGGCCCGCGTTGACTTGGAGGGCTCGTCGCACTTGGAAGTGCTTTCCAAAGATCACTGCCAACTGCATAGCGGTAAGTTGGTCGTTACCGTCGACAACGAATTTTGCGATTTCAAGATCGACACTCCCGATGGTTTGTTTATCGATCACGGAACTAATTTCGGTATTACTGTGGAGGACGACGGAGTTTCGGTGGTGGAGGTCTTTGATGGCTTTGTGGATGTCAAGCATCGTAAGTCGGGTCAACAGCGTGTCCTTGCCAAAGAGAAATCGGTTCGATTGCTTCCCAAAGACGATATCGATGATCCTGATTTCGATGCCTTGGAAGAGCCCAATGAATCCAGCGATTTTCAAATTGCCATGACAGCGGGAGACGGTGCGGGATGTTCGTTCCGGCGTGACAATCATGGACGGTACAAGAAGAACCCGATCCTATTGGCGAGAACGTATAAGCCCAAACAAAATCGATTCGATCGTCGGATCTGTATGCGATTTGATTTGCGTGAGTTGCCCAACGCCGATATCGAAAAAGCAAGGCTCCAACTTACGGCGACACCTTCGGGGAAAGGGTTTGCTTCTAAGGCGATTGATTACGTCATTGCAGTTTACGGAGTCATCGGCGACGAACTGGACCATTGGTCCCCTGGGACTGTCCAGTGGGATGAACTTCCTGGTCTTGTCGACGATCCTCAGCAGTCCGACCGTGTTCGGTTGCTTGGCCGCTTCACGATTCCCAAGGGCCAACAAACGGGCAACTTTCGTGTCGAGGGTGCCGAGCTAAGGGAGTGGATCAATGAAGATTCCAATCAACTTTTGTCGCTCGTGTTGGTCGCCGAGACCGAATCGAAGAAGGAAATGTTGTGGAACGCATTCGCGAGTTCCTATCACGACACCTTGCGGCCGCCGACACTTCATTTGTGGTTGGCGGATTGAGTGGCGTCGATTGAGCGACGTGGATTGATTTAGCGTTTCACTGTCATTTAAGAAAGTTCTCTATGCTACGAATGAATGAGCTTGGTTTGCTTTTGGGGGGCCTTTTGCTCTCGGTAGCAAGTGTTGCCGCTGACTAGGCCGGTGCCAACAGTCAAGCCGAAACCGCTGTTGTCTTTGAAGACGGTTTTGATTCGAAGTCGGTCGACGGGGATGCTGGAGAGCTTGGCAATAATTGGAAGCTGAACACCAAAGAGCATTACACGTTTGTTGTGAAGGAGGGCGTTCTGCACGTCACTCGCAATCTGGACGCCAAGCACCGAGCCAATCTGCTGCACAAAGCCGAGTTTGAAAGCGGCACGCTTGAGATGCGATTCAAGTTGGTCAATCCGAGCGATTCGTTCCGAGTCCAGTTTCGGGATTCAGCTTTCAAAAAGACCAAGCAGGGGATGCTGTTCAACATCGATGTCGGCAATAGCAAACTAGCGTTGTCCGATGCCGTTACCGCTTATGAAGTCAAGCATGAAATGAAGTTGGCGAAAACGGCCAAGGCCTCGCCCGAACAACAACAGAAATTGGATCAGGCGAAAGTGAACGTGCCGCTGCAGCTTAGCGTTGACGCCTGGCACGTCCTGCTTGTGCGTGTTCACGGCGACGTTCTAGTTGTGTCCATTGACGGCGAAGAAAAGGCAACGCTTTCGTCCGATGCCATTCGTCACGCACCGAAGGATAACTTTCGTGTCGAAGTGGATCCCTCTCTGATAATCGACAGTGTCAAAACTATTAATACAGACGCATAGGCCGCATCATGCGTTTTGATGCGATAGCAGAAACAACATGCTTGTCGGACCGTTCGTGACCGCTGTCGGCGCACGCTTGTGTTTCCATCGTCGCGTATTCCCAAATTCGGTAGCAACCCAGAATAGAGCTTTTCGAATCCAATGAAGTTATCAAACCTGTTCCTGCTTGCTCTTTTTGCTGCCGGTTTTTGCGGAAGCTTGGCGTCGGCGCAATCATCGCAATCCGATTCCAAGGCGATCATGCCGAAGCGGCACATTGCTCTATTTAAAAAGTATTGCTTCGAATGTCATGATTCTGGATCTCAAGAAGGCAAGTTGGATCTGGAAACGCTTTCCTTCGAGATCAGCCAAGACAACCTGACGGCGGAACATTGGGACAACATCCTGGCGGCTTTGAATTCCAAAAAGATGCCGCCCGAAGGCGAGACACAAATTTCCGATGAAGAGAAAGCAGCGTTCCTGGAAGATCTTGCTCAACAAATGGTGGTCGCTCGCAATGTGCTAAGTGACGGTGGTGGCGAGATAACGGTGCGGCGACTGAATCGCCGAGAGTATCAAAACACGTTGGAAACGCTGTTTGGATTTCGACCCGATGTATCGACTTTGCCCGAGGATGATGAATCGGGCGGGTTTGACACTTCCGGCGGATCACTGTTCTTTTCCAGCGACCAGTTTGAACAATACCGTGCGACCGCGACCGCCGCTCTGCAGTACGCGTTAAGTTCCACGCCAAGACCGGAACCCAAAACGGTTCGCTTTGAAGGGGAAACCATTCCCATGGCGTACCGCGAGAAGGCGGAAGAAAAACAAGATAGTTTCGAAAGAGCCAAGGCGTACTTAGCCCAGAAGGAAAAAATGGCAACCGAGTTCGGATTCACGACCCCCGAACAAGCAAAGAATATCTTCGCGAACAACGAGTACAGCTTTGCTGTCTATCACGACTATTTCTTTGATCGTCCCGAAAGCCAAACCGGAACCATCCTGTTGCCGGGACGACACAACGGGCCAGTGAAACGTATGCCCCGTGTGACCATTAAGTCTTGGTATCCCGGCGGTAAATACAAGTTGCGAATTCGGGCGGCCAGTTACGACACAGTCCCGGAACACGAGCGATACATCCAGGTGCATTTCGCAGCCGGGAAGCAGATTTTCACCAGCCTGAAAGGCTTGGCCAATGTGACCGGTACGATTGAACAACCCCAGTTGATTGAGCTGGTATTAGATAATCCGGTAGCTGTCAAAGGCGTGTTCAGCGTGAAGCAACGCAACTACGAAGAGCCTTGGCCTTACAAACTTGACATGCAGTGGAAGGCAAAGAATGGAGTTGGTCGTCCTCCAGCCGTATGGGTCGATGATGTGGAGGTCGAAGGACCCTATTTTGACGAGCGGCTGGAATACTTGCCGCGTTTACTCAAGAGGGATGCTGAACAGTCCAATGAGGAATACGCACGTCACGTCATCCAACGATTCGCAACTGTAGCCTTTCGAAACAAAACTCCAGCTTCCGAGTACGTGGACAGTTTGGTCGCCTATTACGAACGGCTTTGCGATTCGAATGGTGACTCAAAAGAGGCCATGATTGAAACACTTGCGTTGGTTCTATCCTCGCCGAGTTTCCTTTATCTCAGTGAGCCAATCGCAGCCGTCGCCGATTCCAACGCCAGCGAATTTGGTGAGCGAAACAGTGAGCAGGGTTCTGAGGCTGGCGGTGTTGGTTCGGGTGAATTAACCCAGCGTGAACTGGCTATTCGTCTGGCGTATTTTCTTTGGAGTTCGCCCCCTGATCAAACGCTGACGCAGGCTGCGAAGGAAGAAAGCTGGCTCAATGTGCCTAAGAAGACAACCGCAGAGCCAGTCGATGAGCCTAATTTGGGACTGGAAGGTGCACCCGCCGTCGAGGCCGTCTATGACCTAATGGTCGCTGCGATGCAGGTCGACGCATCACGCGTCTTCACGTATCGGTTACCATCGGACAGTTTCTGTGCGAGCATCGGGGCGAGCTATTCGGCTCATAACCTGAGCCACTACGCTGGCACCGAACGCACCGAACGCACCGACGATTCGATTCGTCGTGATCAAGCTCACGCGAAACTGGTTGCTCACCTGCTCGATAAACTGAAGGCCACTACCGAGCCGGACGGTTCTTCGCTTTTGGATAATGTTGCATTGACGTATGGTAGTAACCTGCGAAGCAAGCATAGCTTGGATAACTGCCCTACATTGATCACGGGCGGGGGAGCCGGTTTCAAGCAGGGACGCCATCTGGTGATGGAAAACGAAAAGACCCCTCTTTGTAATCTGTGGCTGTCGACGCTGCGTGGCAGTGGCGTTCAAGCTCAATCGTTTGGTGATGCCACTGGTGTCATCAATGAGTTGTTCGAAGCTTAGCTTTCTAACTCCGCCGCGATTATTCAAGATCGCAGTTGGTTTGTGCCCGTTGCAATCTTTATTCCTCGATCGTGGCGGGACTGCATGACGCAACAAGCGGTTATGACTTTTTGCATTAGTTGTGAAGAAACAGGATACCCAGGAAACGAATGACTATTCCACCACGACCATTCTTAATCGCTTTCTTGATGGTCATTTGGGCAGCGGGTTCGATTCATGCCGAAGACCAGCGTTTTGTTGTTTCCTTGTCAGGCGGGAAGCGACTGGATGTTTATTCAATCGACGATCAAGGGAAGTTCTCGCTGCACAATCAAACAGCAATCGATTGTCTAGCTGGGGCTTCACGATTTGATCACACGGGCCAGCATCTTTACGTTTCCACAGCAAAACCAGATCAAATTGCGGTCTTCCGTTTTCAGCCCGATGGATTGGTGCTGCTGCAAAGAGTCGATGCGCCCGGCAAACCTACGTTCTTGAGTGTTTCGCCGAATGGTCAGTTTTTAGTAGCGGCGTACTTCGCAACCGGACAGGTGACGGTTCATCGAATCTTGGGTGAGGGACGATTGTCGAATGAGCCCGTCCAGACGATCACGACTGCACCGCATGCTCACGGTGTCACGTTCGCCCCTGATGGACAAAGCGTGTTTGTACCGCATACCTCGCCGGATGCGATTTTTCAATTTCGCATGGATGGTTCGACCGGATTGTTGAGTCCCAACGACACGCCGGTAATCCAGCGAGAGCCTAATACCGGGCCTCGGCATCTCGTATTTGATTCCGATGGAATATACGCGTATGGGAGCAACGAAGCGGGATGTAGCATTTCCAAGTATGGCTATGACGCCCAAGCCGGACGACTCAGCCATCTCGAAACATTGCCAAGCTTTTCAGCCGATCATCCCGAAAAAGGATCAACTTCGGCGATTCAACTTCATCCCTCTGGCCGGTTTGCGTATATCTCCAATCGCGGCAATGGAACCATCGCGGTGTTTTCGATTGATACCGAATCGGGAAGCCTAAAACTTCTTCAACATGTACCGAGCGCCGAGTTTGTTCGATCCTTCAGTCTGTCGACCGACGCGAAGTTCTTGGTTGCCGCATGCCAACGCACTGGCGAGATGCTCAGCTACAAGGTCGGAACCGACGGGCGACTGACTCAGATCGATAGCCGTCACGTGGGCAAAGGCCCCTGGTGGATTGCATTCCCGCCCGCGATGAAAACCGGTTCGACTGCGGAATCGATTGAAGCATCCAGTCCGCGTGATTGCACCTTATCGCTTGGCCAAGGGACGATGTCAGGCGAAGCAACCGATTCATCGATCTTTTTGCAAACACGGCTAACTCAAGGAATGGATTTGGATTCGTCAGGAGATCTTCCGGGACGCGAAGGTGTGGTGAGTTTTGAATGGTCGATGCAGGACGATTTTTCGAACTCCCGGCGAACGCCGTTCCAGCAGGCAGTCGCCGATCGGGATTTCATCGTTCGGAAACGCCTGACTCAGCTTCAAACCGATACAAGATACTACTTCCGCGCGATCTACGGATTGAACGAAAGTGAGACGAGCGCTGGAGCCACATGTTCTTTTCGAACGCTGCTTGGTTCAAGTGACTCTCGCGACGTAAAGTTCATCGTGGGAAGCTGCATGAACTACATCAAGTTCATGCACGGTCGCGATGGTAATGCACACGGTCCGCTCACCGCCACGGACGAAGACAAGCGACTTGGGTTTCCTGCTTTCGAAGTGATGCGGTCCCATCAGCCCGACTTCTTTGTTGGAACGGGGGACATCGTTTATTACGACAATCCTTTCCGTGTTGCCAAAACCACGGAGGAACTGCGTAAGTGTTGGCACGAGCAATTTCGGTTTCCACGGATGATCGATTTCTTTCGCGATGTGCCGGCGTATTGGTCCAAGGATGATCATGACTTTCGTTATAACGATTCGGACAATGCGACGAATCGCTTACCTCTGCCGCGAACCGGGATCAGTCTTTTTCATGAACAACTGCCGATTGCCGGTGCGGACGAACCTACTCCAAAATCGTATCGCACAATTCGGGTAAGCCGCGACTTGCAAATTTGGTTGACCGAAGGCCGCGATTATCGTTCGCCCAACAAATCCCCGGACGGGCCAAGCAAATCCATGTGGGGCACCACGCAACGCGAATGGATTAAGACAACCCTTGCGGCTAGTGATGCAAAATGGAAAGTGTTGATCAGTCCGACGCCGATGGTGGGGCCAGATGACGGTTACAAGAGCGACAACCACGCCAACCTAGAAGGCTTTCGACACGAGGCCGATGAATTCTTTGGGTGGGTAGAGGATCAGGAAATTGAGAACCTGATGTTAGTTTGTGGCGATCGCCATTGGCAATATCACAGCATCCATCCATCCGGGATTCACGAGTTCGCTTGCGGTGCCTTGAACGACGAGAACTCACGCATGGGGGTGCCGCCGGGTGCGGAGTTTGGATCGGACCCCGATGGGAAGGTTCGACAGCTTTTCACTTCCCCGGAACCGAGTGGTGGCTTCATTGAGATTGAAGCGGGAAGTTCGTTGACGACCCGCATCTACAGCGATGAGGGTAACGAACTCTATCGCTATGAGCTGCCGTTTTCGAAATAGCCACCGCGACGTCCATCTGGGCTTCGGCTCGGTGGCGGTCGGTCTGATCTTCCAAACATGGCGTCCAGCGATTCGCTCTTCGGTCGACTTTGTACCGAATAACGAAGAACGCTGGAACGCAATAGTTAACCCGCTCTTTGATCGAGCAATGATTACATATTGATCTCGTAACCCTTGCGGCTTTCGCGGCCCAGGAACGAGTTGGCTTCTTCGTCGCCAACGATCTGACGAGCGTTCGGGTCCCAGTTCAGTTCGCGACCCAAACGAATTGAGATATTCGCCAGGTGACAAATTTCGAGCATTCGGTTGTGTGACCAAACGTCGGAGATCGGTTGCTCTCGAGATTCCATCGCGTCGATGAAGTTAGCCGTATGATTCGGACTAACCGGGCCACCGTAGACTTCTTCGACGGCACCTTCAGGCAACGGATTGCTTTCAAGGTCTTCGACGGGCTTACCGGTTAACTTGCCGCGGTTGACGAAGAAGCGACCTTTGGTTCCCTCGAACAAGATTCCGTTGTCTCCCTCGCTGGTGATCACCATCGGGATATCGCCTGGCATGTTGGCGTGGATCTCAAACTTGGTTGGCGAATTGTATTGGTCGTCGACGGTCGGGTATCCGTCTTTGTATTCGACTGGCAACGAGAAACTGGCCGGCGTGATCTTGTTGGGGCCGGAATCGCTTGCACCCAATGCCCAAGTGGCAATGTCAACGTGGTGGGCACCCCAATCGTTCATCTGACCGCCGGAGTACTCGTACCAGTTACGCCAGGCGTAATGGCAGTTGGTGTAAAGCGGCACGCCGCCGCCGTAACCTTTTCGCATTTGTGGTAACGCACGGTAAGGAACCTTGGGAGCCGGGCCAAGCCACATGTCCCAATCGAGACCCTCGGGGACATCGATCGCAGGAATCTTTGGCGAACTTGAGGCTCCGTTGATTCCACAGGTAACCTTGCGAATGTCACCGATGCGTCCGTCTCGAATGATCGCGATCGCCTTCAGGAACCGTTGGCTGCATTCGGTCCGCTGCATCGTGCCAACTTGGAAGACACGTCCCGTTTGCTTAACAATCTTTTCGATCAGTTTGCCTTCATCGATTGTTAGCGTCAGTGGCTTTTCGCAGTAGACGTCTTTGCCGGCCAACATCGCTTCGACCGAGATCTTGGTGTGCCAATGATCCGGCGCTCCGATCATGACCGCGTCGATGTCGTCGCGATCCAAGACCTCACGGTAATCTTTGTAGCCGTCAGCTTTCTTGCTGGTTTTCTTTTCAAGCTTTTCGAGGTTCTCGCCAAGCACATTTGCGTCGACGTCCGCGAAGGCAGCGAAGTCGGCGAACTGGGTTGATTTGTTGGTGATGGTCCAGCCTTGGTTACGCAAACCGATGGTGGCGAAGACGGGACGATCGTTGGGTGAAGAAGCTCCGAAGGCGCGACCGGAAGTGGACATCATGATGCCAGCGGAACCGGCAGCGACGCTTCCCAGGAATTGACGACGAGAAGGTTTCAAAGGAGCGGGCATGCTAAAAAACTCTTGGTGGATTGGTTAAGTGGTTGAGAGCGAAATTCAACTTGCAACATAGGTGTGGCATGGCTTCAGCGCCACGCGTCAAAAGTATACTTTAACCCTTCGGCACCCGTTGTGTTAGTTCGGGAGGTCTGGCTAAGGAATTCCGGCTGTTCCGATGATGCGTGTCCCAGACTGCAATCCCGGGAAAGCTCGCTATTTCAATCATTTTTGCAGGATCGATCGACCAGGAACGGTTTGGGGCCGGATCGGCCAACGCAGCGTTTGGGGTTGCTTGGATCCCCTCGTTGCACGCGTGTGGCTGGCGACCGAAGCACGAGGCGACGCCCGCATTACGAAGTGATTGAGCAATTCCGAAATGCCGAACCACGGATCCCCCAGATCACTCGTATTGAACTTCTGGCTTATCTGTGCGTTTGGTGATCAATCTTTGCCCAACTTGGCTGCCGCTATTGTGAACCGCTTGATGACCTTGGCATCCACATCATTGACGCTTCGATAGGTCAGGTGGCGACGAAGCTTTCCGCTACCTTCCAGCAAACCATCCGGATCATCCAGTAACGTTCCCTGAGAAAAGGAGATCTGCACGTGAGCCTTGTAGGGAAACACTCCACAAAACTGACCTTCTTTTTGGTCGGGCTTCAGTGTGTAGAGCGTTCCACCATATTTAGAAACCTTGGTCGATCGAGGGACTGAAGACATCACCATTGAATCAAGGAGTGCAACTAAGTCTGTCTTTTCGGCTTCAGTCATCGAGCGTTCTTATTGATTGATGTTTGTGCTGCGGTATTAAGCGTTTGATGATTTGCAGGCTGCAACCAAGAACGGAATCGAGCGTTTGCGTTAAGTCGAAGCCGTCGAGTCAGAATTTGAAACCAACTTTTCCGTCGGTTAGTTGTAGTTTGGCTTCGAACAACTTACCAGCTTTGGATCGGAAGCCTTTGATCACCGGAGTCTCACCTTTTTGAAGCAGCTTCTTAGCGTTGGTGACCGAGATTTTTCTACCCGCGATGATTTTCCAAATCGTCAGTTTGCAACCTTCTCGCCAGCGAGAGCAACCGTAAGATTTGCTCTGGGCAATGACGGGACTACCACACAATGGGCAATCGCCGATCTTCGCTGGTGCCGAGTCGCCGTCCGAGCCCGGCTTAGCCGTTTGGGTGGCACTCGACGTGCGATCGCTAACCGGCCTTTGAGTGCGAGACTTTTTGCTAGGGGCGCGTTTGGTTTTGCCTGATGCACGTTTGTCTTTTAGGTCTTGTTCATTGCCCAAAGGGACCGGGACTTCCATAAGGGCACCCGCGTTGGTCCCGGTGCTGCAAATCGCCAGCAGGAATGGATCGCCGTCGTCCACCGTCATGGGGCGGCGGGTCACCTGAAGTTGCAGCAGTTCGCGGATTTGATCCACAGTCAAGTTCACGCCGCGATAGCTTTGCGGTAACACAAACTGACAACCGGTTCGCCAAGCGGAACAGCCAAATGCCGTTTTGCCGTGGATCACTCGCTCGCCACAACGGGGACAAGCACCATACACGGTTGGATCGATCTTGGAGGTTTCACTGCCGTGGATGATTTCGTGCGTGTAGTCCGCAATTTCGCTCATGAATGTATCCGCCGACAATTTACCGGCTTCGATTTGTTTGAGCTTGGCTTCCCATTCGCCGGTAAGTTCAGGCGACGTGAGATGGCGGTCTTTGACGATCGCGACGAGATAACGTCCCAGGTCCGTCGCCAGAATGTTCTTTCGATCGCGAGTGATGTATTTGCGATGCAACAACGTTTCGATCGTGGCGGCCCGCGTTGCCGGTGTACCCAAGCCTTTCTCTTTCAACGCTTCACGCAATTCCGCTTCGTCGACAAACTTTCCCGCTGTATCCATCGCCGCCAGAAGCGTGTTTTCGGTGAAGTGTTTTGGCGGTGAAGTCTGGCCTTCTTTTACGAAGGGAGCGTGAGGACCAGACTCTCCATGTTGAAATTCGGGCAGGTTTTGAGGCTGATCGTCATTGTTGTCTTGTTTTCGGGGTTTCGCCTTCTTGGGAAACAGTTCCGTCCACCCCGGCACAACGACTCGTACACCGCGAGCACGAAACTTGATGTCGCCTGCGATCGCATGCACCTGTGTGACCTCCTTTTCGCACTCCGGATAAAAGGCGGCAATGAACTGCACCACGATCGCGTCGTAAACTTTCGCCTGCCGATCCGAGAGCGATCCACTGGTTGCACCGGTAGGGATGATCGCGTGGTGATCAGTCACCTTTTTGTCGTTCACGATTCGACTGGTGAACGGCAAAGCTTGCAAATCTAGTTTGCCAATTTCGGTGGGTTTCGAAGATTGCAACTTCGCAAGCACCTTCGGCACTTCTTTACGGATGTCCTTGGTTAGATAGCGTGAGTCGGTGCGCGGGTAGGTGATGAGCTTCGCTTCGTACAGCGATTGCGCGGCGGCCAAAGTATCCGCGGCCGAGATCCCATAGCGACGGTTCATGTCCCGTTGCAGTTCGGTCAAGTCGTACAACTGCGGCGGCTGTGATCGTTCGGCACGCCGGTCAGTCTTCTGGATCTTCAGCGGATGAGAGGCCGCCAGTTGAAGCTGTTTTTCAGCATCAGCCTGCTGACTGAAACGGTCCCCAACAAACCGAAACTGCACATCTCGATAAAGCGTCATCAATTCCCAGAACGGTTCGGAAAGGAACGTCCGGATTTCATCATCGCGGGTCACAATCATGGCCAGAACCGGCGTTTGCACTCGGCCTAAGCTCCATAACAATCCTGCTGCGCCGCCTTTGCCACCACCACCGCTACCGGATCGATAGCGGACCGTGTAGTTGCGAGTAGCGTTAAGTCCGACGACCCAGTCGGCTTGGCTGCGACATCGAGCTGCCGCATAAAGATTGTCGTAGTCCGTTAAGGGACGAATGGATCGAAACGCAGCGCCGATCGCGGACGGCGTTAGCGAACTGAGCCACAAACGTTCCGCTGGCTTGGACGAGCAGCCTGAGAGTGAAAGGATGTAGCGAAAAATGAGCTCTCCTTCACGTCCCGCATCAGTCGCACAGACCAAAGAGTCCGCCCCGCGGAACAAACGTTTGATGGTCGCGAATTGTTTCTGGGCTCCATCATCGCCTCGCAATCGCAATTCAAATTGTTCAGGAATGAACGGCAGCGATTCAAGAGTCCAGCGTTTCAGCGAGGGATCGTAGTCACCGGGTTCGCTCAGTTCGACCAAATGCCCAAACGCCCACGTAACCTGGTAGCCAGCGCCTTCGAGATATCCATCGTGTCGCTGAGAGCATTTTAGGAACGACGCCAGGTCACGCGCTACCGACGGTTTTTCAGCAAGAATGACTTTCACCATGGTTCCCACACCTTTGAATCTCAGACTCCGCGACGCTCGCAATGTCAGGTTAAAGCATTTTGTATTCCCGGTGACACCCAAGGAAACCCAATCGGGCCAAGAATCTCTCACACCGATCTTAATGGATCGTCATCTTCGCATTGACCTTTCCGTCGACCAACTTAAGCCTAATGCTATTGTGAGAGGGGACTGTTTACAGATGTTCAATCGGTTTTGTTACCACCGATGGCGGCTTCGAATCATCTCGATTCGAGAGTCAACTGTTTTGGACGAGGTAACGTGTTCGGTTTGCTAGCCGCGATCGGAGCTTGATTTTTGCTGATGCATTTAGTTCATGACGTAAATTGGCGGGGCCTGAGTATCAAAGTCTGAAAGACGGTTGTCTTCGTTTTAGTTCACTGTCTCTAATGCCAACTCAAATGCCTAACGACAAATGGCGATGAGTCACTCGCCGCAGGACTTGCCTTGTGTAAACCATTTTGCGGAATCTTTGGAAGCGGGTCCTCGAACGTCTTGGACCGAGTCTGATTTACGAAAGACGAACATTCGTTTGAATACCACGATTGATCCCGACGAAGCATCTCGCGCGACCATCTTTGCGACTGCGTTTCCGGCACCTGGAAAGGAACGTCAGTGGGAGCAGGCGATTGGCGATTTGATTCGAACTTCGATGTCTTTCCCCGGGCACCAAGGTTCGATGGTGCTCAAGCCTGAATCAACAGAGCAGCCGCATTACCGCGTGATCACTCGGTTTGATACCACGGAAAACATGCAGCGTTGGTATCAGTCGGATCAACGCAAAGAGAAGGTTTCCCGCTTGGAACCTTTCCAAATGCAACCGGCGGAAATTCAGCACCTTACGGGGTATGAAACCTGGTTCACTCCTGCCAATGCAATCGGTTCGGACCCCACTCCACCGAAGTACAAAATGGCGATCGTTGTTTGGATCGCTGTTTACTTGACGGTCCTTCCCTTGATTGCCACACTCAAGCCGATGTTCGCGTCGTTACCGCCGCTCGCTGCCAGCGCGATCCTTGCTGCGATCAGCGTCGCGTCGATGACGTGGGTGGTGTTGCCTTCTCTGACTTGGCTCTTTCGTGGTTGGTTGTATCCGAAGGTAAAACGGGCGTCATGAATTCGATCATTGAACTTCTCTTCTATACCGGTTTGGCCGGAATCGCGATCCCGCTCGGTGGACTCCTTGCGTCGATCGAGCACATTGGATCCCGGTGGCTGCGACAGGAATTCCGGCATACGGTGATCGCCTTTGGTGGCGGAGCCCTGATCTCTGCGGTGGCATTGGTGCTGATCCCAGACGGCACTGCGACCATCACGACATGGGAATCGGCAACAGCTTTTACCGCTGGCGGACTAGCGTTCTGGGGGCTGCAAGTCCTGCTTTCGCGTTCCAAGTCGTCCGCTTCGCAGCTTGTTGCCATGCTTTCGGACTTTATTCCGGAAGTGATCGCGTTGGGGGCAACGATTGCGACGGGCGAATCCGGAGTGATGTTGCTGGCGGCGATCATCGCACTGCAAAACCTGCCCGAAGGTTTCAACTCCTATCGTGAATTGTTGGAAGGCGGGATGTCCAAGTCCAAGATCCTCGCCGCGTTTGTCGCCGCAGCCTTGCTCGGTCCGTTGTTAGGCGCGTTCGGTTTTTGGATGCTTTGGGACCAACCCCGCATTCTTGGCTGGATGCAAGTCTTTGCGGCCTCGGGAATTTTGTACCTCGTCTTCGAGGACATCGCGCCACAAGCTCAATTGAAGAACAGCAGCTTCCCGCCACTCGGTGCCGTGCTCGGATTCTTGCTCGGTCTACTCGGCAAATTAATGGAAGGTTAGCGATTCAGCGAATCTTGATTCGAGAGTCGACCACGGTTTGACCGTAATGGACGAGGCTACGAGTCCGTCCCCCTCCACCCCCCGTTTCCACCGTACTGGACGAGACAACGAGTCCCGCCCTACCGAGCTCGCGTCCAACAGAATCATCGTCCCGTCGACTTACTGCATATTCGGTCTTGCGGAAGCCAATCTTCATTTTCCGATCTCAATCTTGCTAAGATCAGTGATCAATCTTCATTGCCGCGGATGCCGATCGATGTCGGCGTGTTTCTGTCGGGCACTGTCTACTCGAAGAGTTCGTCCTATGTTCCCGACGATGAAGCCGACCTGGCTGGTGCTTTTGGCTGTATTGGTTGCAAGTCCTTCGCTGACCGTCGCCGAGGACGGTTATTGGCCGGAAGGCAAAACCTATTGCGTCTCACTTACTTACGACGATGGGCTCCCTAGTCACATCGAACACGCTTTGCCGCAATTGAAGGAAGCGGGGCTCAAAGGAACGTTTTTCTCGCCGGGATGTGCTACCTATCGTTGGTCGAAAGACGATGTGGACCAGGTTCGTTCGGAAGGGCACGAGTTGGCGGGGCATACGATCAAACACCCTTGTGCTCGAAAATGCGATTGGGTTAAGCCAGGGAATGCCCTGGAAGACTACGACGATGAGCGGATGGCGAAAGAGCTCGACGAGAATCTCGCGAACGTGATCGAGGTCGGAGTTAAACGAGAGCTTGCTACATTCGCATACCCGTGCGGAAGTACGTATATCGGCGAGGACAGGCACAGCTATGTGCCGCTGGTCAAAGAACGTTTCTTTGCTGCTCGCACGACCAAGCCGGGACTGGAACTTCCTATCCAGAGCGAGATCGATCTGTTTGACGTCAAGACAATCGCAGGCGATGAACGTGATCTAGCATTCCAACTCGGTCAGGTGAAGACCGCGCGAGAGAAACAAGGTTGGCTTGTATTCATGTTTCATGGTGTTGGTGGCGATCATCTTGCAATTAGCGCAGACGACCACAATGAGATACTTCGCTTCTTGAAGGATGACAAATCCGTCTGGGTAGCCACATTCCAAGAAGCCGCCGCTTGGGTGAAAGCGAAACAAAGCAAGGCATCCACAGGAACGTCCGGCTGAAGATCGTTTGTTTGCGAGTTCACTCAGCGTCGCTGATTGCAGAACGTAAGATGGACAATGACGATTGCCCAATCTCCGGTGCGATGTCGCGACCGTTTTTCGTTTGACTGCTTGAACCTCAACGTTCTTGTTAGCGTTCGTAGAGAACATCCATCGTGGATTCGCCTAGTAGGCAAGACTTCATTGCCTTTTGCAAATTCGCTCTCGTTGCTTCTCGAGGCGAGAGGTCGATCCTTGACGAGAGCGCAAACACGGTGAAGTGGTATTTCTTCAAACCAGGACCTTTGGAACACATCGGATCGTAGTGGGGGCTGCGTCGATCATTCAGTCCGACAGTTCCGACGCCTTGTGAGTTTTGTTTCAGCGACGTGACGTTGGCCGGAATGTTGTACAAGACCCAGTACGATTTTTCCTGGTCGGGAGCCGTGTGCCAAATGCTGACCGCAAATGTTTCTGTACCAGCGGGGGCACCGGACCATGCGATCGCTGGTGATTGCGATGCACCGTCACAGGTACAATCGGTCGACAAGAAGTGCTTCTCGTCGACCGATGTGCTGCTGACCTTAAATCCCGGAACACTGGTCCGTGACATGGATGATAAATCGACCGGCGGATCGATTCGACCTGGTTCGCCTCGCCGTGGAGGCGGATTGTTGTCGTCACGTGGTGGTGGTGGTGGAGGAGGCTGAGGTGCGTTTCCACGTCGTGGTCGGTCGATGCGGGGACTGTAGGTTTCGGAGGTTCGACGACCGTTGGTGTCTACGAATTGAAACGTCGCCGAACCGTCGTTCGCCAGGACGTAAGACACGGAGCCCTGCTGGCCGCGAACGTCGTAGACAAGGCGATAGCTCCCCGGTTTAGGCTGCGTGAAGTCGGTGATCGTCGCATCACGCAAGGGACGCAAATCAGGACGGATGGGTTCGGCTCGCGGTTGCGGGTCAACCTGACCACCTCGCTCGGTCACTTCTCCATAAAATCCCCCATTGAGATACGGGTAAGTTTGGGTCGCGTGATAGTGATATTGGCCGGACTCGTCCTTGTGGCCTCCCAGTGAGTCTAGGGGTGCAAAGTCTTTTGATTGTTTGTCCTGATACCCATAGATGGGATACCCGTCCAACGCATAGGCAATCGGCTGGCCTTTGCCCGTCGTCTTTTCAAGATGAACCGGAGCGATGTGGTAGTGGTAATCATCCGCCCGCCCGCAGTGCCCGCCGTACTCGTCCAGTTCACCGAACAACAGAGCGTCATCGCCACGATTGTTCAGCGGATTGAAGATCGGAACACCGTTGACCGCCAGTGCGATCGCCCCTCGCAGGAAGTTGTTCTTCGTTGACATCGGGTGCTTCGCCGGAACCGGCTTCAGCGGGATTCGCCAGGAATTATCCCCGAAGTACTTCTGAGGAATCGGGACCTGCTGTTGCCATGAACGAATTCCGATCATCATCGGATGGCTGGGCATTCCGTTGGAACCGACATAGAAATAGTCATCATCCCATCGCAACTTCAGCGTGCTAGCGAAAGGTTGAAAGTGTTGCTTGATCAGTGGAACGCGATCGACTTCCTCTCGCTGTTGGCGTGCAACACGGTTATCGGAATTCTGTATGACGAGCCGCACGGGTCCTTGTCGATTAAGCTTTTCGATGGCATCGAGACGCTTAGCAATCCACTCTTGGTCGGAAGCGTCCAGACGATTGATCAGAAGAGTGATCAAGCGATTGTCGTCCCCACGAATTTGGACGTTCTCGCCCGAAGCGGAGACGAACGTGCCATGCAAGTGCGAGCCGACGTCATCCATGTTCCAGCTCCTCGATGCGTCGCCTTCTGCGGGATCACCGTGATGATGACCATCGTGAGCCAACAAGGCGCTGGGAATCGCCAAAAGTATTGCCATCACAAGTACTGATTGGGCAATCTCGTGAAGGATTCGACGAACAATTCTTAAAGACATAGCTTTATCCTCTTTTGCTTGCTGTTTGCGTTTGAGATCGATGAACATTCATTTTCAATAATCGCCACTAATCAATCATCCGAAAGCTTGAAACTGAGAACGAGTCGCTAAGCATTCAGCCAGTGAATTAGTGTCAATCAGAAACAACTAGTGTTCACCAACTCTCCCATGATGAAGATCGTCTAACCGAAATCGCTTCCATTGCAGACCATCATTACGCCCCTAATTGACTAACTATCCCACGTGTTTGCGTGAAATCCGCATGTCGCTAAAAAGTTGGGCATGGTGTTCCGGACAAAGGTCTTTTAACGCTTTGAGTTCGACGACGATCTCGTTGAAAACGAGTAGGTCTGGTCGGTACTTGGTGCTCAGCAGATAGTCTTTGTAGTAAACATCCAATTCCACCTTGCTGAAGTAGGCAATACTTCGGATTTGCAGCCTCAATTTCGAGGCACTGTTGGTAGATTTTCTCAGCCATTCCGTAGTCCTGTTCGATATAGACCTCGAACGCGGCAACCATGAAGTCGTAGCCTTCTTGATACAGCACCATACTGCTCCACTTGTGGGAAGGGACTCGTTGCCTCGTTCATCACGAGAGTGGTTGGAAGTTCGCAATTCGTTTCCGTGGTTCATCGCTTTGGCTTTCGACGTGGAGAGTCAGGGACAATGTTATTCAGATTCGAAAAGTCGGGGCGAGATACGCCGTCGGGTGGACTTGCGACGAAGTGACGAAAGATGACTGTGTTATCGAGTTCAATGTCATCGCTCCAGATGAATTTGGCACCGCTGAAATCATGCTCGAAGAACGGTTCTTTCGGGCCGACTTGTTGTTGCGAATACTCTTTGGCAAACTCCCAGGATTCATCATCGAAGTCGGTCTCGTACCAGTCCTCTGGAATTGGTTCATTTCGGACTTTCGGATTCTGGGTATCGTGGTCGATTGGGCCATGAGAAAACGACTTTGCTTTCCAGCTCGCGTTGGTTACCGTGCCATCGCCGAACTTCAAGATGAACCCTGCGTCTCCAATACTGGTGTTGGCGTACTCCATGCCGGTTTTGGAATCCGCATTGTCTTTCGCCATCACTGCAATTGTCATTGGATACGCGGGAAGAATGTCGACGCTAATCACGTTGTGCGGCATGAACCGGATCGAATCGACGGCAACATGTTCGCCGTTGATGTACATGGTGAACCAGTTGTCGGCGTACATATTGGCAATCACGGTGTCACTGATCCTGGGCTTGCCTACTCGGTTCACGCCCTGAAGTTGATTGCCTGGCGGTTGAGCCCACAGTTGAAACGCAAAGTGCGATGCGGCCAAAATTGTTGTGATACTCATCGCAATCCAAAGAAGACGTTTCATGCTTTTACTCTTGTTCCACGACCCGTTTGGGGCCGTGATGCGTGGAATGGTCGAAATGGTTGGCGGCGAATTCTTGCTCTTGGGTTGCGGTCATTTTCAGCGTGATTTGTTGCGGTCCGTACGGCATCCGTTCGAAACGCATCTCTGCGATTTTGCCGCTCGATTCGACGTAATCGATTTCGACAGTCGCCGCCCCTCGGAAGCCACGTTTCTTGACGGCCACCATCGTTCGATGAGCTTCATCTTTTTGCGTATCGGCCAATTTCGCGTCTTCGGCAGGCAGTAACTCCAAGTGATAAGCGGTCCGCAATAATTCCAAACCGTCGTGTAGATTGTTGATGGGTAATCCGTCCTCATGCCCGGGGAGATCACGAGCAAATTGTGTCACGTCGTGGCTGTAGCGAACGGGGCCATCGGGGCGGACAGCCCAGCTTGTCGCACCGTTTGAACCGGTGACGAAGAGCTCTCCCTCGGCAGTCTTCCGCTTGAGAACAAACTGATGCGATCCACGAACGTCCAATACCGCGCCGTCGAGTGAAGGTTTGGGAGGACGTTGACGCTCGGGCGAGTTGGGATCTTGATGTTTGCGGGGAATGACGACATCGATAACGGAAATCAGGAACGTGCGATCCATTGGTAAGTCATTTGCCTCGATGATTCGATTCAATTCAATTGCGGCCGCCGATGCCGAAGGCGTGTCGACGGTTTGCCATAGCAACGTGGTCGCCAACAACACTGCACAAGCGGTTGTGACCAGGGCGAATGGCCAACGTCGCCACCCACCGGATGGTCGTGAATGGGATTGCACGAGGTTTGATTCTTCCTCATCGGAAATGGTCAACTCGATACGAAGGCGATCATGCAGCATCATGTAAGATGCAAACTCGCGGGCGTGTTTAGGATCCGACTTGATCCATTCGTTCAATTGAGCTTGCTGCTCACCGGAAATCGAATCATCCAGGTAGCCATGGATCAGTGATTGATAATCGACGCTCATCAAAGACCTGCCTCGAAGGTTTTGCGCTCGATGCAATCTCTCAGTTGCTCCCGGATTCGCTGCAGTGCTTTCGCGACCGAATTTGCAGACATGTCGGTTCGGGACGCAATCGCGGCAGGTTTCATGTCGGCGTGATATCGCAGATCAACCAACTTTTTTGACCGTCCGTTGATGACGTTTAGGCATTCCTGAAGTGAATCAAAAACCGCTGAACTCTTTTGAGCTTCTTGGTCCAACGCAATCGCAAGGCAGGCGACTGCATCGTCATCAAACACGAGTGGATCGCGGCCTCGGCGTCTTAGATACAGTCCTACCTGTCGCTTCGCGATTCCGATCGCCCAAGGTATGAAGGGCGAGCTCGAATCGTAAGTGTGAAACGATTCGACAACGGCGACAGCCACGTTTTGCAGTACATCATCGCGGTCACCGAAGTCTCTGACCATTGAGGCAACGAATGCCGAAACGGCTGGCTGGGCCAGCGTCCATTGCCGGGTCGCTTGTCGGGTAGTTTCGTCCACAAATCTCTCCGTAAAAATTGTCCTACGCCCTTACTTATCCGAGCGATGCCTTTCATGACCAACCTTTTGCTGATTTTCCGACAATTCCTCTGAAATAGGAAATCCAATCACCACGACGAGCCCGGTTTCCGTGCGAACACTGGAGTTTGTTAGCAAGCGTGATGGCACTCAACAATTTCAGCTCGCGAGCATTGACAAAATCGCCGGTGTCTGTATAGTGCAGGTAAGTGCGGTCGGCATGCCGCGTGTTCTCCGGATTCGATTTGTCGTTCGACGTGCTAGTTCGAAGTTAAACGCTAAAAGGATGCCTCAAATGGATAATCGTCAAGTCCGACTACCACGTCTCGCTCTGGTCGTGCGGATGCTCTTTTCGCTGTTTCTGGTGGGGACGGGGATCATGACGATGGGATTCGGCATCAACGGATACCCAGTGAGCGATCCGCCCGACGAACTGGGGCGATTCATGATGGCATTAGAAGAGACAGGCTACCTGATCTTTTGGGTTGGGTTCTTCAAGACGGTAGCAGGTAGCTTGATGTTGTTCCGGCGCACGTCGTCGCTCGCAATATTGATGTCGCTGCCCTACGCGTTCAATATTTTGCTCTACGTGATCTTCTTTGCCCATCAATACTTGGTCATTGGACTCTTGGATTTCGGTGCTTGCGCGTTGTTGCTATATTGCCACTTCGATTGGTATCGCCCACTTTTTGGGGGGCCGAGCCGCGGACCAGTTTCACATCATGAGGGCCATGCTCATGCAGTTTGACTCTGAATCTTCGCCTGGATTCGCAATTGGGCGGGTGGCTTATCTCATTCGTTCCCAGATGGCAGTGTTGTTGAAGGGGGCGGGGTGGCCGTTTGCACCTGAGGAAACGCAGACGCTGATCACTTTGTTGGATGCGGGTGAACCGCTCAGCATGAACGAGTTAGCGTCACGGATGATCCGTGACCCAACCACGGTGAAACGGCAGTTGGATCGACTGGTCGATAAAAAGTTTGTCGAGCGGAAAGCGTCTAGTGCCGACGCGCGGATCGTGATGGTCGGTTTGACTCGTCGAGGTGAGCAAAAGCTCTCGACCGTGCTGCCCATGTTGGACGACCTTAGGCAGTCCACTCTGAAGGGGATCTCAAAAACGGAGCTTGACACCGTCAACAATGTTCTTCGGAAGATGCAGAAGAATTTGACGAAGCGTCCATCGAACGAATAGTTTAGCGATCAAGTGCAGCGACTTCCTCCTCGTTGGATAGCTGAGGGCAGGGACGAGTTTGCCGTAGAGCGGGTGGCTTCGTTATGTGGTTTGTTCAACAGAGTTGCAACGCCAACCCTGCCGTCATTCGTTGCCGTCGCCCAAGACTGTCGGAGTCGTAAGTGATTCAACTCGCGAAGTCTCTAAAAAAGAAATCATTTCAACCAACTTCTGGTAACCGCGAACAGGAAGAAATCATGAGTGAACGAATTGCAATCACCGCGGCCAGTGGTCAGCTTGGTTCGGAAATTGTTCGAGCTGCGAAGAAGCTTGTGGGTACTGAAAACGTAGTTGGTCTAGCTCGTACGCCCAGCAAAGCAGAGTCGCTTGGCGTCGAAGTGCGCCCAGGCGATTACACGTCTCCTCGTGACCTCGAACAATCGCTCGACGCGATCGGTACGTTGCTCCTGGTGTCAGGAATGGATGCTCCTGAAAAGCGGATCGAACAGCATCGCAATGTGATTGAAGCGGCCAAGCGTGCTGGCGTATCGAAAATTGTTTACACGAGCATTCAAGGTGCTGAAGAAGGCACGGCGTTTTCGCCTATCGTGCAAAGCAATCGGCAAACTGAAGAAGACGTCCGCAACAGCGGTCTGGATTGGGTGATCGGTCGGAACGGAATCTATATCGAGCCCGATGTTGAGTATGTCGAGACGTATATCCGGCAAGGCGAAATCGCCAATTGCGCTGGCGATCAGAAGTGTGGCTACACAACTCGATCCGAGCTGGCGTGCGCTTATGCGTGCATGATGACGCAATCCAAGCACAACGGCCAAACGTACAATCTGCACGGTCAAGCGATCACTCAATCAGAGTTAGCTGGATACCTTAGCGTTGCCTTTAGCACCGATCTGAAATATCGCTCAATGTCGGTAGATGAATTTCGCGAAGATCGAATCGCCGAGCTCGGTGAATTTTTAGGAACAGTGATTGCCGGAATCTACGAAGGGATCCGCAACGACGCAGCGAACAACGAAAGCCATTTTTCCAACGCTGCCGGTCGAGACCACATGAGCTGGTCATCCTATTTCAAAACCCTCAAGCAATCGGGGAAATAGACCTCACCGGGAGGGAGAGGCTCCCGCCGAACCTGATCTCCATCACCTCCCCACCCATCCTCCCGGGACGGTGAGGCTCCCGCCGAACCATTCTCATTTCGTCGGAACAGTCCCACAGCGACGCTGTCGCTGAACCAGATTCCTGCCTCTCTAAACCCTCAGCCAAGCGGGAGGGTGAGGCTCCCGCCGAACCCCACAACCTTCACTCCCGAATCCCAAACGCTCGGATTCTCGATAACAACGTCGTGGGCCTTAGACCTAGCAATTCTGCGGCGCCATGACTGCCGTAGACTTTGCCACCAGACGCCTCTAACGCACGGCGAATATTGGCCGCCTCGAAGCTTCGTATCTCTTGATCGGTCAGCACCTGTTCGGTTGAGTCTTGCTCCGCTCGTGCAGTGCTGGATTGGACCGGGCCATTGGACGGCGTTACCCCGTAGGGTTGATTGGGCGGTGCGTTCCTGGGCAGATCAAATCGTAGCTTGCCATCGGTTGCGATGATGACGGCGCGTTCCAAAACGTGTTGCAATTCGCGGACGTTGCCCGGCCATGAATATCGCTGTAACGCCTGGACGTTCGCCAACGTCAGCTTCAGAGGTTTGCGACCCAGTTGGCGAGCGAAACGGCGAAGGAAATGCTCAGCCAACAACGGGATATCTTGAACTCGCTCTCGCAGCGGAGCCAGTTCGATAGGAAAGACACTCAGTCGGTAGAACAGGTCTTGTCGGAATCGTCCATCGGCGGCCTCTTGACGGAGGTTTCGATTCGTAGCGGCAATCACTCGCACATTCAGTCGCCGCGTTCGTTCCTCACCGATCCGTTCCAGTTCACCTTCTTGCAACACACGCAATAGCTTCGCCTGCAGATCGATGGGGATCTCCCCGATCTCATCAAGAAACAAGGTGCCACCATCGGCCAGTTCAAATCGTCCCGCCCGATCCCGCATCGCCCCCGTGAACGATCCTTTGGAATGACCAAAGAACTCGCTCTCATACAGTTCTCGCGGAACCGCAGCGCAATTCACTTTGATCAACGGACGCTCGGCCCGGTTGCTGCGGCGATGCAATTCTCGAGCGATGAGTTCTTTGCCTGTGCCGCTTTCACCGAGTATCAAGACAGACGATTCAGTCGGGGCAACCAAATCAATTTGCTGGCTGATCATCTGCAGTGCAGGGCTGGATCCGACCAGTTCGCCGAACGACGCGACGTCCACCTCTTCACGCAAGTATTCGTTCTCTTGTTCCAATCTCGCTTTAAGGCTCTCAATTTCATCAAGGGATCGAGCATTCGCGATTGCCGCCGCTAAGTGATCCGCGATCATCCGCAGCCATTCGCGACACGAAGATTCCATCGGCTTGCGGGAGAACAACGCAAGGACGCCGAGCGTTTCGTCGCGGTACCGTAGCGGAATCCCATAGAACGATCGGATGCCTTCATCATTTACCCAACCGGGGCGAACGATCCATTGCGAGTGGGTGGAAACGTCGTCGATCTGAACTGGTTGTCCCGAAGTTGCAATGTGGCCGATCTTGCGAACGTCCATCGGCATGCGACGAAAGTCACCGTTGGTTGCCTCCCAATGTTGGTCGTCGTCATGGCGAGCGTGGCCAAAGCTGGCAACCAGGTGCAGGCACTTTTCCCGATCGTGACACTCCGGTGCCATCGGGCAAATGGAGCAATCGTTTTCCGCCGGCGGGCGCACCAGCCAAATCCGAGCGAGGGCCACCTGTTCGTCTGGCGCCAGCAAACGAACGGCCAGCGGCAGTAGTTCCGGCAGTTGATGTTTCCCGGAAATGGACAGCAAGACTTCCTTGGGGTCTCCAAAGATTGCGTGTTTCTGAAGACTCATCTTAGCCACTCTGGTGCAACGAGAAATCGTGGTTTGGTCACGAGATTTCGATTGTCCACGATATTTCGTTGCAACGCAAATGCTACGCGGGTAGTTCATAAGCCTCTGCTGGTAAGGGACTTGCGTCTTGTTAGTGCGGTTTGGCACGAGAAATGGATAAGCAGTTCTCTCGCTGCAACTCCTGGCGATGTTGGAGCCTTCCACTTTTTGTTTTTGAAACCTTGTGACTGGAGAATCAAGTCATGTCCCGAATCGATCAACTTTCACCTGAAGCCGTCACTGGAACAACCGCGGATCTGTTTACCGCGATCAAAGCTAAGCTCGGCATGGTTCCCAACATGATGCGAGCGATTGGCAATTCGCCCGCCGCCCTGAACTCTTACTTGCAGTTCAGTGGCGGATTGGCCAGCGGATCCTTGTCGAACCCTCAGCGAGAAATGATTGCACTGGCCGTTGGCGAAGCGAACCAATGTGAGTATTGCTTGGCGGCGCATTCGGCACTCGGCAAGATGGCCGGGCTCAGTCCCGATCAAATTCGTGACGCTCGGAAAGGGGCGTCGGTCGACTCAAAGAATGACTTGCTGATCCGTTTTGCCCGCAAGTTGGTTAACGAGCGTGGTCACGTTTCAAACGATGACGTGCAAGAACTTCGTGACCATGGATTCACCGATGGGGATGTAGCGGAGATCGTGGCCAATGTCGCCCTGAACATCTTCACCAACTACTTCAATCATGTCGCTGAAACCGACATTGACTTCCCGGAAGCCGAGCGTCTGACTTGCAAGGTCGCTTAACACCAAGCGACCGCTTCATGCTCATCGGAGGGCTTCCTCCGTTGGGCATCTTTCACGGTTAAGCGTTGTTCAGTCAACGCTCTCTACGGCCATCGTTTCAGATTCGGTATTGAAAGCCGCTCGGGCGGTAGCCAATCGAAAATCGCGACTCATCCTTCATTCAAGCTCAATTCATCGTTCAAAGAACCAGGTATACGCAATATGATTACCGCACGATCGCTCGCACCGCCCTTCCGTTTCGAGACAGCCTTAGCCAAAGTGTGCGCGGCCGAAGACGCATGGAATTCCCAAGACCCACGACGCATCGCACAGGCGTACTCCGTTGATTCCGAGTGGCGTAATCGCGATCAATTCGTCCGCGGACGCGACCAGATTGAAGCGTTCCTTGCCCAAAAGTGGCAGCGGGAACTCGACTATCGACTCGCCAAATCGCTATGGGCGTTCACCGAAGACCGAATCGCCGTGCGATTCCAATATGAATACCGATTGGACAACGGCCAGTGGTATCGCGCTTACGGGAACGAAAACTGGGAATTCGACACCGATGGTTTGATGCGCCGTCGCGAAGCAAGCATTAACGATGTGACGATTGAATCCCGCGACCGCAAGTTCACATGGCCCTCGAAATCACCACGGCCCAAAGTTGGTTTCGAAATTGAAGACGTGGGATGACGGTCTAGTCGCGGCTAGCGGCCTGCACCTTAAGCAAGAATGCGTCGCTCGATCCGCGGTAGCAAGAACGCTTCCGCACCCACCAACTCCCTGCGTCGATTGTTTGAGACAACCCCAATGCGGTCGTGCTTTCCGATGATGCGTTTTCATCTCAATGTGATTTAAAATACGTCAAACTGCATGTGCTCGACCGCGGTCAGGTCGCTTTGGAAGTGGACCGGCAGCAGATGACAACCGAGATTTGACAATGATCATGCTTCATCACGTGCGTTAGATGCCCGGTGCAATCGATTGGTACTTCTCTGGATGCTTCGACGCTAAAATGACAAGTGAATACTCGCCGGTCGTCGGCGAGCGTTGCAAGCCAGACGCCATCGAGACACAAACACTACCATGCCCAAACCGAGCAAAATTGAACCGGTTCTGATTCGTCCAGAAGAATGGCTGAAGAGTTCCGAACCACCACGTGGATCGCAAGAAGGACATCATTTCGGAGTCGACTGTGTTGTGATTCGATACAGTACGGACGTGATTGGCGAAGGGCCCAATTTGCATGTGCATCCTTACGATGAAGTCTTCCATATCCTAGAAGGACGAGCGCTCTTCACAGTCGGCGACCGGCAATTCGAAGCGGAAGCCGGTTCGCTCGTGATTGGACCGGCCAACGTGCCTCACGCCTACAAGAATCTTGGGCCTGGTCGCTTGGACTCGGTGGATTTCCATCTCAGTCCGGAGTGGATTCAGTACGACCTGCCTTGCGATGAAAAATCATTAGGCACACCAAGGCTCTCGTGAAAGTTGAGTGATTCGAGCGTGTTGTTTTGTTCCGGAATCCAGCTCCCCTGCAATCTAGGGGAGAGAAGAATCTAGGGGCAAGCAGAATCCAGGGGCAAGGTGGGTTCAACCTATGGCAATCCAACTGCGACCGTTGGCCGTCCGGTCAGCCGCAATCAACCGTTGGCTTCGTCCGGCCTTTGGGTGCGACGTCTATCAAGATCGATCTTCCTGGAGCGAACATCGCGGTCGTCGACCCGGATCGTATTTCGGGGACTACAATTCCGTGTGAACCATTTTATCGAATAACATCTCCAACAGTTCGACCTTACGACTGGAGTTCGCCGCCAGTTGCTCACGGATTTGATCGATCGTTAACCACTGATGCCCCGAAACTTCGGCTGGATTACGGTTGATCGTTGTTTCTTCGGCGACCTTGCTGAGCGATCCATAATACGACTTCCCTTGCATCGGCCGGATCGAAAATTCAACGTCCCGGCTTCCTGGTCGTTCGGGGATCGACTTGCGGCCCAGCCAAACGGAACGGCGAAAGTGCATTTGGTTGCGGGAGATGCCCAGTTCGACGTCCAGGCACTGCACAGTTGCCTGCTCGATCGAAGCGTCGGGGGCGATTCCTTCCTGCGGCGGCATCCAGGCGTCCGGACTGGCGGCAGGCTGAACGAACAGGAACGCGTCTCGCTCAAGTGACTGAATCAGACAAATCACGACCGGGCGGTAGCCCAACAATCGTTCTCGCGTGGGGCGATCGTACGCCAGCTTCCCTGCAACCTTGATCCAATCAAGCATCGGCATCTTCCTTTCCAACCCAATGGAACTTATTCGCGGCCAGCGTCTGTTCGCCATCCCAGCGATACGCCACCAACTTACCACCCTTGGCGACGCTGTAGTCGGTGCAAGCAACGTTTCTTGCCAGTGGCACCGGAGTCCCGGTCAGCCAATAGTGGCCGACTAACACGGGTGGTTCATTGTCGGCATAGCCGGTCATCCCAACAACCGACTTTGAGTTGATCGGCGCATCGGGGACTTCATCGGATCCGAAGTGGTATCCGCGGTAGGTCCGCCCTGCTGGTTCTTCGTACCATTTCACTCGAACCGTGTCCCGCGAATGCCCGGCCTTATCAACGATCGACAAATCCGACGGCAGTTTCAGTTCCGGTCCTTTTAATACGTCCTCCACAGCCACATTCAAATCGCTTCCACTACGTTCCGATTCTTCTAAGAACTCAGGGGAAAAACGTCCGAGTGATTCAAGCGAACGATGGATTGCCGCAATCTGCGGTTTCCGCCAGGCTGCGTGAACCACACGAATCCCATCCAATTCGAGAGCCACTGGCAGAGTCTTAAACCAGTCGATCGCATCGGACAATTCCGTGTGCGATAACTGATCCAATGTCGCTTGGTGCTGCTTCCGATTCTTGGCCGAGTGAGGCCGGAACCATTCATTCCATTTTCCTGGATGCGGAGTATGGAACGCGATCGCGTTGTATTCATGGTTCCCCATCACTGCTAACGCGTCCCCGGCATCAACCATCGACCGAACGGTGGCAAGGACTTCGCCGATTGCCGGCCCGCGATCCACGAAGTCGCCCACAAAGACCACCTTCCGATCGGGGCGTCGGTAGCCATTGCCGTGTCGCTGGTACCCAAGGGAAACCAACAACCCCTTCAGTTCATCGGCATGACCGTGAATATCACCGATGATGTCGTAGCTAGACATGTTTGTCATGTAATTGTTGGAAGGGCCGACCAAGTTCGCATTCGCCCTTTGATTGTGAAGCGAATGAGTTTGGGAAATCTTTTTGGAACAGTTGTAATCCTTCGTCGATTCGGGCAATACCAGTCAAGGTGTTCCGGTGGGCTAAATCGCTCTCGCAAGAGTTTCAATCTCATCGTGGCACTTAAATCTTCGGGGATCCGCTCGGGATTCTTCGGGAATCGTGGCTTTTTTTCAAACGTGAATGCTCCGATCCCAGGTGTCCGAACACGAAGAAAGACGCTGCTGCATCGTCATCTTTCTCGCCGTTCTCCACGGGAACTGCGAGTGGGCTCGTTTCCTTTTCATGCCGTAACCCTTGACAAAACTCCTGTTAGCTGTATTGTGCAGGTACCTGGTTTGCGTCATCTGTGTTTCGGAAACTTGGAAAGACTCGCAAGCTTGTTCGCTACAACACATCTCATAGGAATCGACTCATGAATAAAATCATCGCTGCATTCTGCGTCCTGGTGCTGGCCGTGGGCGTTGCCAATGGGCAAACTCAGGTAGCCCCCGAAACCGCACTGAGGATGCTGAACGCTCAGCAACAGCAGTTCGAGAAGGGTGTGGTCAAAGTCGCCGACAATGTTTTCACTGCGGTTGGTTTTCACGGCGCAAACACATCCATGATCGTTGGTACCGACGGGGTCATCATCGTCGACACTCTTTTCGGACCTGCCAGTGCGTCCAAAGCAGCGGCAGCCTTTCGGCAATACAGTGACAAACCGGTCAAAGCGATCATCTATACTCACAGCCACGGCGATCACATCGGCGGAGCGGGTGCATTTGTCGGCGATGAGAAACCGGATGTCTACGCGACGGAAACGTTTGGTTCCGCCGAAGGCGTCAATAAAGCGGTTGATCCGGTGAAAGCGAAACGAAACATACGCCAGTTTGGTCGCAATCTTTCGCCGTCAGAGAGCACCAACCGAGGTGTCGCTCCGGCCAATACCGAAGACGGTGACCGTGGCAAAGGATTCCTTCCACCGACAATCACCGTTCCCAGCGATGGACTCAAGACAACGATCGCGGGCGTGGAAATTGAATTCCACAACGGACCAGGCGAAACCGGAGACGCCATGTTCATCTGGCTCCCGAAAGAAAAGGTGTTGCTCGCGGGCGACAACTTCTACAGTTCCTTTCCCAACCTGTACGCAATTCGCGGCACGGCCTATCGCGATGTGCTGAACTGGTCAGAGAGTGTTGCCAAGATGGCGGCTTTCAAACCACACGTTGTGATCCCTGGCCATACCATGCCGATTCAAGGTCAGGATGCCGCCACCACCGCACTGGCCGACTACAGCGAAGCAATCCGTAGTGTCTATGACCAAACTGTCCGTGGCATCAACGCTGGCAAAGGTCCGGATCAACTGGCACATGAAGTCAAGCTTCCCGCACACCTGAAAGACAAGCCGTACCTGCTTCAGTTCTATGGTTCGGTGCCGCATGCGGTACGAGCGATCTATGCTGGGCTGCTGGGCTGGTACGACGGAAACCCAACGACATTGAATCCGTTGGAACCCAAACTCAAGGCGAAGAAAATGGCTGAACTGGCAGGCGGCACGCAGAAGCTGACCGACCAGATGGAATCCGCTTTGGCGAAAGAAGAATTTCAGTGGGCTTTGGAACTTTCCGACCATGTGAAATGGCTGGAAGATGCCGACGTGAAACTCGCCCGCAAGGTCAAGATCACAGCTCTCCGGGCCCTCGCCGCGAGGGAGTACAACGCGCCCAATCGCAATTACTACCTCAGCTACGCCAACGAACTCGAATCGGGGCAGTTGAGCGAAGTGTGGTTTTAGGCTCGTGCTACAATGGGTTGTTTTCGGTAGGGAACGAAGCGGTAAGTCCAAACGCCGTTCTGCGAAGATTCGTAGCCGCGGGAATTCGTAGTCAGCGGGAAATCGTAGTCAGCGGGGAATCGTAATCGGCGAGGAATCGTAATCGGCGAGGAATCGTAGCCGGTCCGGGATTCGTAGCCTTGTCCATTACCATTCAACCTGAATATCGTGATTGATTGACTCCATGATCTGTTGTCGCACCCGAGCGATCTTGCCGTTCGCTTTCGTTGTCTGTCTTTGCACTGTCGCACCGGACGGTGCCGCGCAAGAGTCGGTGATGAAGCCAAGCTCAATCGTGGTCTTGGCTTCCGAAGCGGAATGGACTCCGCTGAACCCCGCCCGTGGCGACGCCAGTCCCCAAGCCGCCACTCTTTGGGGTGACCGAGCCGGGACCGAAGCGACTGGGTTCCTGGTTAAGTTCGTGGACGGGTTCTCTTCACCGCCGCATATTCACAACATTACCTATCGAGGCGTGGTGATCGGTGGCGGTGTTCACAACGATGATCCGGAAGCCGAGCCGATGTGGATGCCAGCGGGATCGTTTTGGACACAACCAGCCGGTGAGCCGCACATCACGGCCGCTCGCGGAACAACCACTGCGTACATCGAGATCGACGCCGGCCCGTATCTTGTCATGCCGACGGATCAGGCTTTCGACAAAGGTGAACGACCGGTCAACGTGGATGCATCCAACATCGTTTGGCTCGACGAAAATAGTACGACGTGGATCGAATCGTCTAACCCGTCAGCCATTGGCGGCAAGCCTCAGATCGCATTCTTGTGGGGCGACCCTCAATCAGATCAGCCCAACGGCACTTTGGTTAAGTTGCCCACTGGGTTCAGTGGAGTCTTCCGCAGCCACGATTCCATCTTTCGTGCGGTCGTAATTGAAGGAAACGTGAAGTACTCGTCGGACGAAAGTGCCGTCGAGACATCTCTAACCCCGGGCAGCTTTTTCGGCTCCCAAGCTGAGTTCTCGCATCGGCTCCTGAACGAAGGTGACACGGGCTGCATCCTCTATGTACGCAGCAACGGCAGGTTCGACGTCGTTTCGAAATAGATCGTTCACTCAAAAACTTGTGGTGGGCTCCCGCCTGGGCCCGCCTGGGAACGAGTGGTTCCACTCGGCAAACTTAGCCAAGCTGTTCGCTTCATCCGCGACCGCCTTCGCAACACGTCTCACAAATGCGATGGCACTTCGTGCATTGCAGCTTGCCACGAATGTCGATCAGGCTGCCGCCACAAACCGGACATGCCGGATCACAAGACGGCGTTGGATTGGGTTGAGTCGGTTGTTCATCAGAATCGTTCGGCATCGTTTCAAATTCCTCGTTATGCGTGATGTCCAGCCGTATCGTCCCAGAACATCAAACTTCCGAAAAGACGTCGCAATACGGTTGTAGATATTTTCGTTGTTCCGACCAGTCGGTGATTGCGAAGATCACGCGAGAAAACGCACCGGCGAAGTCACCTTCGAGTGCTACTTGAAAATCCTTGGCCGTTTGCAGTGGATCGTTCGTGAACACGCCGCACCACCAAGCTCCCAGAACAAGCGACTCGTAGCCGTAGGCTCGCGAGATCTCCAGCACACGATGAATCCGCTTGCGAAGCATCGGCTCCGCATCCAGCCGACCGATGGCCGGAGCGTACGGCGCCGCGCAGGTCAGGAAGCTGAGCGGCCAGGGCTGGTCGTGTTCCATTCCAGCATCATCGCGAAAGACAGGAACGTCCGGCGAAAGGATCGCCCAATCACTGGAGGCGGCCGGATCATGATCACGATGGAAGTCGTACATCGGATCGCCAAACAACGTCGCGTACAACGCACTGGATCGGCAAAGCGTTTCCTCTTGAGCGGTCGCACCACGTAGAAAACCGCCGCCCGGCTCAACCCCGTTAGCAAAGTTCACTGCCAACGGTCGAAGTCCAGCGTCAACCAAAGCACGCGATGCGGCGAGTGTTGTCTGGTTCGCAACCGTCACCCAAGTCCGCTCGTGTCCAGGCGCATGCGATTGTCGTTCACGATCCGGCAACACCGCGTCCGGCGGAATCGAAATCTTCGCTTCTTCAGCCGCCCTGATCTCCGCCGACCAATCCACCGTCCCATGGTCGGTCAGGTACTCGCCCAGGTCGATGGCTTCCAGAGCCGACCGCCCAAGCGATTCCGCGATCTCATACCGGATCGCCAGCACACGCTGGTTCTGACGAGCCAACTCATCCGAGTCGACACAGTCAGTGAATCGCAGGTTACTCATCATGTCTCCCAACCATAGCCTCGATCACCCGAATCCCATTCTCCATCTTATTCCGAGCAGACACGTTCGCCGAACGAACTTTCATCGCTGGCGGCACGAAGTCGAGCAGCGCACCTGGAATCCATCAAAGAAGGCAAGCGCCGAGTCATTCGAAGCAATCCAGTCGTCCGGTGATATTTCGAGCAACGGAGAAAATATTTTGAATGCCTTTGTCGACATACATTGTATGACAACAAGGAGCGTCTATGCCCGTCAGCCACATGTCGCGGACAATCACGATCTTAAGCGGATTGTCAGGGGCTTGAAACGCTTTTCGAGTCGCTTCTTCTGTCGCTTGGTAAAGACGTGTTGCAGGATATCGGTTTTAGCCGTCGCCGAACCGGTCATGGTGATACGAATGACGCCATCTTCGTGGCTGTCGCCGACTTCCTTGCCTTCGTCGTTCTTGATCTTAGTGCCAGCCCAGTCCGGACGTAGCTTGATGATCTCGGCGAACAGAACTTGTGAGCGGCAAGGCGCTAGCCGCCGGTTCGTCGCCCCTACTTTCCGCGATCCATCCGCTCCTGCGCATCCAAAATGTAAATCACGACCTGTTCCAAATCCTCGTCCGAATCAATGAACTGAATATCGCCACCTTTCGTCCAAACTTTTTCGTTTTGAATCGGATGCTCACCTTGTCGTAGAACACGAGTCGCATTCGCTTTAAGCTGATCGCGAACTCTTTTTACACCGTCGGCAATGCGGTATCTCTGATTGCCAGTCTTTGGAATCACGGTAACTGCGACGTGAATATGGTTAGACCGCGCCGATACGGCGTGAAGTTCCCAGCCACGATGTGCGGCATGTTCGCGAATAACTTCCTCCACAGCGTCCCGATGTTCAGGTGAAAGCAACACAGCCTTCTCTTTCATCCGCCCCTTGCACCAGTCCTCAAGGACCGGTTGCGGCTGTTGTTCACCCTTCTTCCGTTTCATCCAACCACGAGAATCGCCCGGCAACCATGAACCGTAGGTGGTCCATGTGATGAATAGCGTGACGGCGTCGTTGAAATCGTTCGGCATGTCAATATCTTACTGGACGCAACAAACCGGCGGCTAGCGCCTTGCCGCTCACTGAGCCTGCAAACCGGCAGCTAACGCCTTGCCGCTCACTAGGGCAGTAGTTGGGTGTTCCGGTGAAGTCAATGAACGACGCGTTCGGCAATGCATCTCGCATGTGTTTGGCGTAACCAAAGACGTACTTCGCACCGGTGGCTTCGCCGAAGGTCACAAAATGTGAGCGGCAAGGCGCTAGCCGCCGGTACGTAGGTTGCGCAGCGTCCGCGGACGGCGTCCTCGTCGGAATCGGCAGCCGCGATCACGGTGACGCGGACGGCTTCTCGAACACCGTGAAACTGATGTTAACCAGCGATCTTTTTGATCAGCAAGTCGCCATCGTCTTCAAACAGGAGGAAGCACCGCATGTAATCCAGAAACAACTCGGCAAACCTGTTAGCCGCAAGGCGCTAGCCGCGGGTTCGTTGCCAGACGTTTCAACTCACCACCACCTGGCCGGCGGCTAGCGCCTTGCCGCTCACTGAGCCTGACAAACCGGCGGCTAGCGCCTTGCCGCTCACTGAGCCTGACAAACCGGTAGCTAGCGCCTTGCCGCTCATATCGGAGAGGATGGGGACTCGCTTCCACGCGTGAAAGGTGCTGACAATTTGAGTGGTGTCTTTGTCGATGAAGAGCACTTCGCCCGTCCGGCCGCGGCACGCGGCTCCTCGGCTTCGCATTTGTTTCGTTTTGGACAGGAACCGGATGCAGGCCGGACTTTGAGTGTTGGTAAAGAGCTGGCCGGTCAAGGCGATCATGCATTCGACTACGTCCGCTTTGATGACGCCAGAGCGTATCTCGCCTTCGCCCTTGGTGTTACTGCTCATCGAGCCATCGGCCAGCTTCTGAGGCGGATGGTCATGTTGTGGGCGCGGATCGCCTGTGAGCGGCAAGCCGCTAGCCGCCGGTCTGGTTGCGTTTGTACCGACGGCTAGCGTCTTGTCGCTCACGAACACAGGCGGATTGGCTATCTCGTAGTCGGCTCGCACCATGTGCCCGACAAGCAGTGTTACCCAAACGATCGAGTGGCATACCGTAGTGCATCCCCATTTCCACCTGCTCACGCTCTGCCCCCAACGAACAGAATGCCCAGCAACCATGTTGCCGGTTATTAGGTTAGCTCAAAGTTGTACCAGATCGTTCGTGCTCAAAAAATCCGGTTGGCGGAAAAACGATTTTCGATAGTGACATCGTTCCAGTGCATGACTGACTCGAGAATATTGACTCTAACAGTGTTTCTTCGTCGGAAATGACGTATCAGTCGCGTGTTAGTTTGGTTCTCTTTATGTGTAGTTCATGGTGAACGCCGGTGGTTACCGGATACTGAACCGGAATTATGGGGGCGTTGCTTGGTACACCGTGTTTCGTGCTGCCGATAGGAATTGGTGCGCTGAAACACAGGCAGGCAACGGCGGAGTGAAGATCTAATTTGAAACAGGGCTGTTTCTATTCCGTTGGGCAACGATCACTCAACCAGCGTGGGTGGGAGCATGGTTCCGTCTTCTTGATAGTTGAGGTCGAAGACTTGGCAGCCGATCTCGTTGTTGACTTCATCGTGCTCGAGGATGATGGAGTCGTAAACGGTTGGCTGCGGCGTTAGCACCTCGCCCTTTTCGCGACTGGCGATGTTGCCTAGACCTGGCAGTTTGGGTGGATTCTTGTCGAGCACCTTGATGGTAGGACTGACATATGAAACCGGGGCCAAGCGAAGGATGTGGTTTCGGTAGGCGATACTTTCAGGGTGGTCAGGGAAAATCCGGTCTTCAAAACCGTCGGGAACGATGGTGCCTTGGTGGAATTGCAAATCCGAGATAAGGATTTCGCTGCCGATGTAAGTGGATTCGAAACCGTCGCCCATCAGGATGTCCTTCCCCGGGCCGCCGACCATACTGACTTGATCGACGCCTTCGCTGCTCAGGATGTCGAAGCCTTCGGCTCCATAGAGCATGAACTTGACTCGATCAAAAAGGTAGAGCGGCGGACCGTCTGAGCTATCAGTGCTCACCGAAATCCAGTCGTTGCCGCCGCCACCGGAGATGATGATCATGAAACCGATGTTGGGATTTGGATTCATGGATGTTTCCTCGCCGTAGGGATCCAGCGGGAGGTCATTCTCGCGAAGTCGTTCGACGTCTTCTTCGTTCACCCAAAAGCGAATCGAGTTGTCATCAATCTCGATCGTGATCTTATCGTCACCGGGGGTCCCAACAAGAACGAAGTTGGTGCCCATCCAATCTTCGATGAGTTCGATGTCATCGGCGTCATCCGATTCGGGAGGTAGCAAATCGGAGAGGGAGGCTAAGTCCTGTGCTTGAAGCGGCATCGCTACCGCGAACAGGAGACCAAAAACAAGTAGGCAAGCACCGAAGGGTATTGGGGTACGCATGGCAGATTCCTCATTCGATCGACTGATTGGTAGAACGTGGGGTACTGGCTAACACAGCGTACGAAGAATGGAATTGTTACAGGGAATCTTGGTGGGAATTCGATAGCGAGGTTGTTCCTGGGTAACCGCCAGGGCCTGTCGGATTTACGAGTGGTGTGTGGAAAATTGCTTTGATTGTGGTCGGACGCTCCGCGGCCGAGGTTGGGTCGGGGGGCCGACCGCGGAGCGTTCGGCCACAATCTTTGACATAAGCTGGGGGCGTGTTTGTTTGGAAGGTTTGCTTGGGGCCCAAGCAAACAGGTTGAGCTCATCTTCGAACTTGGTTGCTTCGTGTCTTGAAGGGAGTTGGAAAGCGAGGTTTTTTCTGGGGATCCGCCAGGGCCAGTCGGATTTACGTGTGGTGTGTGGGAAATTGCTTTGATTGTGGTTGGACGCTCCGCAGCCGAGGTTGGGTCGGGGGGCCGACCGCGGAGCGTTCGGCCACAATCTTTGACATAAGCTGGGGGCGTGTTTGTTTGGTAGGTTTACTTGGGGCCCAAGCAAACAGGTTAAGCTCATCTTCGAACTTGGTTGCTTCGTGTCTTGAAAGGAGTTGGATAGCGAGGTTGTTTCTGGGGATCCGCCAGGGCCTGTCGGATCTACGTGTGGTGTGTGGAAAATTGCTTTGATTGTGGTCGGACGCTCCGCGGCCGAGGTTGGGTTGAGGTACCGACCGCGGAGCGTTCGGCCACAATCGGTGGGTTGGCGGGCGGCCATTCTCACCTGCGTGCGATCTCGGAAAGATGATGGCCGGCCTGCATTTTGAGCTAGCCCGGCGATGTCAGTTAGATCGAGTTGGACTTTATTGCCCACGGACATTGTTTGACGATGCCGGCATGGCGGACTAGCGATCTGCGAGTTTGGATCGGCATCGATCGCCGCTGGCAGAAGCGGTCGTTCGTATGAATTTGTCCGGTGGTCCACGCGTTTTGCTCAGCTTCCTGGGTCAGCTCGCTGCCCTTATTGATCAGCCGCAGCTAAGGCTGCTTGCGGATCCGCGTGAATGCCATCACGTGAAGTGATGCGTTCGAAGTCACCTCTTAATGCCTTCAATGCATAACGTTCCTCGTTGATTTCCGCCGATGTTCGAAAACCCATTCGGCGCAACACAGGCAATGGTGGACACCATCCTTGCAGAGCGTGTTGGAAGAGGAATCCGGTGACCAGTCCAGGCAGAATTAGCCATTTGCGGTCAACCGTCGCTGCCATCACGATGCCAGAAAAAGCGAGAGCCGAAGCGTTGCATTCCAAGGCACGCTCGACGTCCCACTCGTGATCCAGTTCGCGTAAACGCTCGGCGATCTCTTGTGGCGGTCTGGTCGATAATCGAGCAACGCGACGTCTCGTTTGCTCGGCAATCCTCTCATTGATCGCGTCACAGGTATGGCTTTCGACACGGTGATTGGTTCGTGGCAACATCGTTATCTCCTTTTAGGTGTGTAAAGTTCAAAATCGTGATGATGCAAACGTAGGACCAATGACGAACCGCCTTTGAAACGGCATAAGAGGTGCATGTAATGTGGCAAGCCAAATTCGGCTGACCGTCGAAGTGTTTTCGTCGCTTCGACTGGATTGTCCCCACCAAGAAGGAATGGAAGATGTCAGTCAACAAAAAGAGCCAAGAAGAAACACGAGAAGATCTTCGAAATGAAGACGCCATCACAGGCGAACCTGGATCGCATCCGGTTGGCGCGGGACTGGGAACAGCACTGGGCGGTGCGGCAGCGGGTGCTGCCGCTGGCGCGGTTGCGGGGCCAGTAGGAACGGTAGCCGGAGCCATTGTGGGCGGCGTTGCTGGCGGGCTGGCCGGGAAGGCAGTTGCCGAGAGTATCGACCCGACGGTAGAAGTCGCGTATTGGGAACAGGAACACCGCAACCGTCCGTATTTCAACGAGTCTTACCAGTACGAACAGTACCGACCTGCCTATCAAGCCGGCTGGGAAGCGTATGACGCCGATGCCAATGATGAGTGGACGACACGCGAAGCAATTGCCCGTGAGCGTTGGGAGAATGAAGGCGGTGCTGAACACATGTCATGGGAAGAAGCCCGACCTGCGGCAATGGATGCTTACACACGCGTGCACACTCGGACGGTGAAGCCACGTTAAGGCTTGTGAGATACGTGCTGTGGTGTCGACGATCCACCGCCGCACGCAGCCGTGGCTAGCATTGCTTAAGCCGGTCAAGTCTTGATCGTGGATAATCGCCGTGCCCTTCGCTGCTTGGTTCATTACTCCCTTGGGCAAGCGGTGGCCACCGTCGCCACCGCTTGTGACGTTTAGGAAGCTGTCGATCGTATTCGACCTCACAAACCGGCATCGAGCGAATTTCGGTGTGCTGATGGACATGTAAATGCCTGTAATGGACGGCACACTGCCGCCAAGACCGTTTGTGATAGTAGGTCGCCAACAGTGCCTAATTGCTGGATGCAAGGACTTCCTAACGGAGCCGCTCGATAAGCGATCGCGGCTTGAAATGGTTGCCAAGTACGCCGCGTAGTAGATAGCTAGATGATCAGTGAAACGTTAGAAATCCGTTGGTTCGGCGATGATTTGGTGAGTCCAATCGCAACCCAGGATTGGCAATCGGAAACTCGAACAGATTGGTATGCGCCGGTCAGTACCGCGACATCGAGTGTTAAAGTGCGAGGCGGTTCGTCGTTGGTCGAATCGAAGTTCTTGCTGGATGAGAAGGTCGCGTCTGTTGGAGGAATCTTCGATTCGTTTGTCCAACGTTGGAGCAAGCACTCCGTTGAGGTTGTGGAATCGGAGCAGCGCGAACTGAATTCCTTGGTTGAGCAACGCTGGTTGCCGGCTCAAAAGAAGCGATCACTCGCTTACTTCCAGCGAACCACGACTGGCGGTTTTCGAGAGGTTAACGAGGACGCGGCTGATCGTATTCAAGTTGAGGTTTGCCGAGTCGTTGTGCTGGGGATGACGACGCAAACCATTGCGGTCGAAACAAAATCGACGTCGGAACCGCTTGAGTTACTGGCGTTTTTGCCCGTGATATTCCAGCGACTTCAGATCGACGCCCAGGTCCTGGATGCCAGTTGCTCGTATCCCGGATTTCTCAAAAGGTGTGCTTCATAGCCACTGCTGGCAAGTACCAATCACATCAGCTTGAGTTTCGGCAAGATCGCTCGAAATCGAGTCTCGTCGATCGTTAATTTGCCGGCTGATATAAACCTCGGCCCACGCCGTTGGGATGACCAGCGATTCGATTCGGGCTCATATGCGAGTACTCCTGAGAGTTCGACAGATGGTGTTTTGTAGCTGAAGCCGTTGGTGCATCGAACGCGTTTGATGCCGCTTTCAATATCGTCGATATAGACGAGGTTCGCCTTGAACGATCGGCGTTCAGCTTGAGCGGATTTGATACCGGGCGTGCTTCGGATGTGGATGGCAATCTTGAGTTTTTGACTGTCGAGAATCTTCAACGTTTCTAATTTCAGGGAAAAGACGCCTGTGCTTTCCCGCTTGCTTTTCGGCGAATGCAAATTGCGAGTCTTCGGTACACCGGTTGCTGATGACGGGATGATCTTCAACCCCGTTAACCACCTCACTTGATAGGGAGTAACCCATGTCCATGAAAAACCTAGCCGATGCGTTTTATGACGAGCTTCGCGATGTTCTAAGTGCCGAAAAGCAACTAGTCAAAGCCTTGCCGAAGATGGCCAAAAAGGCCTCGTGCGAAAAGCTGACTGCTGCGTTGGAAGAGCACCTGTCCGAAACAGAAAAACAGGTCGAACGTGTCGAGAAAGCATTCGAAGACACCGGCAAATCGGCTCGTGCGAAAACCTGCGAAGCAATGAAGGGCCTGATTACCGAAGCCGAAGACATGCTAAAAGAAGATGCAGAACCGGCTGTTCGAGACGCCCTGATTATCGCTTGCAGTCAAAAGGTCGAGCACTACGAAATTGCGACCTATGGAACGCTCTGCACCTGGGCCGAATCGCTCGGGTACGACAACGCGCTGAAGTTGTTGGAGCAGAACATTGACGAAGAAGAGTCGGCTGACAAGAAGCTTTCCGAACTTGCGAAGGCAATCAGCAAGGATGCTCTGTCGGTTGGATAATCCTCGACTGTGAACGTACAGGACTTTGCCAGTGAACGTGTACCGGAAGTTGCGAAGACGTTCGGTTCATTGTCCTCGGCAAGACCTACCCGCCGGGCATTCTCGGATGCCTGGCGTTCTTTCTAATTTCTAGCGAGTGCATCCTTGACGACCGCTCAAGTTTCGACCCTTTGCGATTCCTGGTGGATGAAGAACCGTCCCATTCGCCAGCAGTTCAGTCGCCTTGAGGGCGAACAATCAACCGAAATCCTTGTCATCGGTGGTGGCATCACCGGTCTTAGTACCGCGATCGAACTTGCCGAACGTGGGCACAAAGTTATCGTCTGCGAAGCGGAAGCGATTGGTGCGGGGACGACTGCGGGCAGTAGTGCTCATCTCGACGCACATCCTGAAATGGGACCTCGCAAATTGATCAATGCTCTTGGAAAAGAGAACGCTTCGACTTACACGTCTTTGCGATTGGCGGCGATCGACTTGATCGAAAAACGATCGTCGGGACAAGCTGGATTTGTTCGTGTTCCGGCGTACCAATACAGCGAAAGCCAAGATGATGCGTCGGCACTACGCGAGGAATGCGAAGCCGCCAGGGAGTTAGGGTTAGCCGCAGCTTGGTGCGATGATATTCCGATTCACCGGGCTGCATGCGGTTACAAAATCGATCACATGGCAAAGTTCGATTGCCGTAGCTATTTGGATCGTTTGGTAGAGATCGCCATCGATCTAGGCGTAACGATTTTCGAGCGAACGCTGGTGTCCGGTCCGAGCGAAAAACACGAGACATCGCTAAAAGCGGGCGACGGCGAGATTGCTTTCGAACAGGTTGTTTGTGCAACGCACTGCAGTTTCATACAGGGGAAATTGCTGTATGCCGCTACTCCACCATACCAATCGTATTTGTTGGTGGCGAAGGTTCGTCGCTTACCGCCGGATGCGCTGTTCTGGGATAACTCGGATCCCTATTACTATGTTCGCCGGGTTGGCGACGAATCGCAATCACTGGTTCTTGCGGGAGGCTGTGATCACCGTACGGGAATGCAAGATTCAATCGAAGCCTTCGATTGCCTTGAACACTGGGTTCATCAGCGTTTCGAGGTCCAGCAGATCGATTATCGCTGGAGTGCGGAACTGTTCGAGCCAACGGATGGTTTACCCATGGTCGGACTGGGGCCCGGCTATGAGAACGTTTGGGTGGCGACCGGTCTAAGCGGCATTGGGTTGACGTTGGGAACCGCTGCTGCATCCATGATTTCCGATGGGATCGAGGGCAAGGCATTTGCGTTGGAAAAGCAGTTCTCTCCTAGCCGCCTCGGATTATCGAAAGATTGGCTAGCAGAGCAAACGGCTGCTGCTTCCAGCGTAGCCGAACGGGTTTTGCCAGCGGCTGAGATTAACGCGAGTCAACTTGGTCATGGGGAAGGCGGGGTGGGCGAAGTGGATGGTAATCATGTGGCGGTTTGCCGTGACGAAGCTAATTGCATTCATAGGCTCAATCCAGTTTGTCCCCACATGGGCGGCGTTGTTCATTGGAATGAAGCGGAGCAAACGTGGGATTGTCCCTTGCACGGAGGCCGCTTCTCTGCCGCGGGGAAACGCATCTACGGACCACCTGAGTCCGACCTCCAAACAAAGTGAACTTCGATCGTTCCTTAACTAGCCAACGACTTACCGTTTAGCCGTCAAACTTCACAAAGGAAATTTTCATCATGACAAGTACAGCCAACGAAACGATTCAACTCGTCGATCCTCGCACGCGTTTCCCCGCTCCACCGTTCGATCGGCAATCGAAGGTTGACGTTCCGGGGCACATTTCCCAAATGGTCCCGGCACCGGACCACGGTGAAGAATCTTATCGCGGATCTGGAAAGTTGAAGGGGCTGTCGGCACTGATCACTGGCGGTGATAGTGGGATCGGGCGAGCGGTAGCTTTGTGTTATGCCAGGGAAGGTGCGAACGTGGCGATCAATTACCTATCGGAGAACGAGGATGCTCAGGACACGCTTGCATTGATAAAGGAAACCGGTGTGAAGGCGGTAGCGATCGAAGGTGATTTGAGAGAAGAATCGCTTTGCAAAGATTTGATTGCACAATCCGTTGATCAACTTGGGGCATTAGACATCCTGGTCAACAACGCTGCCTATCAGCAGACCCGCGATGACATCGATGAGTTTTCGACGGAGGTGTTTGATCGAGTTTTTAAGACCAATGTTTACGCAACTTTTTGGCTGTCCAAATTTGCGATGGAACATCTACCTTCCGGCGGTAGCATCATCAATACGGTTTCCATCCAAAGTTACGAACCCGGCGGGTATTTGTTGCCCTACGCTGCGAGCAAGTCCGCCTTGGCGGGAATGACGAAGGCATTGGCGAAACTTGCCATCGAACATGGTGTGCGTGTTAATGCGGTTGCACCCGGTCCGGTTTGGACGCCGCTGATCCCAAGTACAATGCCGATGGAGAAGATCCAATCGTTCGGTGAGAATACCGTTTTCGAGCGTCCAGCTCAGCCGGTTGAATTGGCTCCGCTCTATGTTTGGTTGGCCAGTCCGGATGCGAGTTACGTCACCGCCGAAGTGTTTGGCTGCACTGGTGGGCGTTCACCGGTGTAGATCAACGGTGGGAAGTTGTTGCTGCATAGCCAGATGCGGACTGTTGGGGCATCGGACAATTGTCGTTCGCCAATTCAGTGATTTCTCGTGTGGTTCCTTGTCGAACCGTTCTTCCTTACTGGCGCAAGATTCTGGCGTTAGCCGGACCAGGGCCGGTGCCTGCGAAACATGAGTTGAACTTGAAAGCAGACATTAACGGATCGCCTTGATTAATTCGTTGGAGGGTCGAACGTCTGCTTTCAATACGCGTTCCATCAATTGGAGTGCATCGTCGGAGCGTTCCTGAGTATTGGCGGCGACGCAATCCGACGGGATCGCAATTTCAAAGTCGCGCATATACGCATCATTGGCGGTGAACAAAACGCAGATGTCTGTCGCGACACCGGTGATGACTAGCTGCCGAACCTCTAGGTGCTTCAAAAGAACGTCCAGCGTGGTTGCGTAGAATGCCGAGTGCTTGGGTTTGAGGACGAAATAGTCGTCGTCGCGGGGCCTGAGCGACTCGACGATCTGTTTTCCCCGTACGTCGTCATGTAAGCAATGTTCGACCAACGCTCGGAAATCCGACTTCCAGCGTCCAAAGTTGTCGTTGGCGAAGATGATCGGTAGATCAGCTTCAACGAAATAGTCCCTCAATTTGCTAAGTCGCTCCGCCATCGGTTTGGCGAAGTTCAGTAGATCTTCGCCGTCGTCAAACTCCAGGTCATTGATCACGTCGATGATCAACAGTGCGACTTCCCCGTGATCCGGCACGCTTCCGTGAAGCGACGATTTCTGTTTGTCTTTTTGTTCAGCCATCAAATTCACGCTCTAGGTAAAAGAAGACGGTAGGGAACGCTTCATTGCAACGGCATCGTGATGTTACCGTTTGGCATCTTGTCCCTCCTGAACCAATCGGTCGCACATGAGCACTGCTACGTACTGCTCGCGATCGGCGATTATCGTGATCTCATAGATCTGTATAGTCGCCGATCGGTGGTGTCACCGTGCTTTGCTAACGTGGGGCGGGGCCGTATTCGGCCCGACGGTCTAGGCCCTAAGGAGAGATTCCAACTCTCACGATCGACTAGCTTCTCGCTCGATAGCCGTATCCATGGCGAATGTAAGCTCGATCGGCTTCGTAATCGCCGTCGTATTCACTACGCAACCGGGTGTCGATATCGTCATTCCACTCGGGATGATCGGAGCCATAGCGGCGTTGTGACGTGTAGCCAAATCGAAAAGCCTGCTCCCGATTTTCGAAAGCATCGTCGGATCCGGCCATCTGTTTCAAGGTGTCATCGACATCTTGGTTCATATCGCGAGCGGAATCAGAGCCAAAGTCTGATTTGGTTTGTTCCCAATCGTTGGCGAAAGCCTTTTTGATCCGTTCCCAAGTGCTCAAGTCTTCATCGGTGTAGTTGTATGGTTTGGTAGCCATCTGAGTTCCCTTCTTTTTGACGGTGTGAAAACACGCTTCTGATACGAAGCAATATCGAGCCAATAGGGGAAGCAAATCGCGGGCCAGCAGTGGTTGCCCGACCCTCATTCAATCGGATGGGCAGTGGTGCATGTTATTTGTTGCCAAAGCGAGACACCTCGCCGGCGAAAGTTGCAACCCGTTGGCACAGGAATCGCTCCACTGATGCTCCTGAATTGCTCCATAAGAGATCACTGGGGTGCGCCGCGGAAGTCGTGTGTTTCTGCCGCGAAGTTGTGCTCCTAGCTTTTGCCAAGTTGAATGAAGACAAGCCGGAGAATAGCCATGGCCGAGTGGACTGATAAAGACGAACGTCAGTATGAGCACGTCAAAGAAAGCGTGCTTGAACAAGGCAAGTCAGATGAGAAGGCTAAAGAAATTGCCGCTCGGACGGTGAACAAGCATCGTCGCGAAGAGGGACGTACGCCGAATCGTAAAACGCAGGGAACAGGAAACCCGAATACATCGCTCGAAGATCGCACTGTTGAAGAGCTTCAAAACATCGCTTCGGATATGGAAATCAGTGGCCGTAGCAAAATGAAAAAGGCAGAACTCATCGAGGCGATTCGAACGAAGAGGTCGTAAGTCACACAAGCGGTCCAAAGGAAGTGATCATGAGCAGCGATGAACCAGGCGTGCTCAATCGTTTGAGAAATGACCTGTTAACCGCAGTCGTTGCCGGTGCGGTCGTTGCCGCTTAGATCGCCAGTCGTCATTCGCGTTAGGAAACTTCGGTGACGCCGAAGCTCGCCGAATACTGGAAGCGATCTTTCCAACCAGCCGTCTGTTTAATTCCGCGTTTCTAACGGTCTCGGCCACGGTGCTTGCCTTGATGTTGACCATGATCGGAATGGACCAGACGGACGAAATTCCTGTTGGGATAAGGAGCGCGGGTCTATCGGCAATCGTTGCAATGGCCGCGAAGCAGGATTTCCGTCACTTCGCCAATCTTGCCGCTCTCTCGCTGGCTTCCCGCGGTCAATTTCACGTCGTTCAAGCAAGACACGGTGCCGCAATCGACGCATAGGAAGTGCGGGTGAGCCGATTGGTCGTGCTCCCCCTCCGCGATTGCTTCGAATCGCCAAACGTGATCACCCAATTCGGTCCGACGGAGCAGACCGGAGTCGGTCATGTCGTTCAAGTTGCGAAACGCAGTCGCTTTGTCCACGCCGCTGGCGGCCAGTTGCTCAGCGACATCCGCGTGGGTCAGAGGTGCCTTTGCCTCCCGGAGCATGACGAGTGTGGCGATTCTCGCAGGAGTTGCTCGCAACCCAGCATCACGAATGGCCTGCTTGATAGCTTCGATTGACTCAGACGACTTGCTCACAGAGGTGACCTAAAAGAAATGAACCTGACCAGGATTCGACGACGATCCTGCAGCATATCAATTTGCAATGCTTTTGCAAATCCATAACTTCGGCAGGCATCACCATGCGGGGCATGTGGTTGTCCCCGGGATTGCTGCTTCCCCGAGCTTCCCAGCGACCCATTCGCTCTTTCCCACAATCCTCACTGGAGATGCTTATGCACAAGAGCTGCAATAGAGGTTGACAGCCAGACGCTCACTTTCTTTAATGCATAAGACTTGCATCTGCATGCAAGGTGTTTAGAAGTGCTTCCCGACAGAAAATTAGGTGTCTTTTCCTTTCCCGGCACTGGAAAGAGACGCCCCAACGACCATGATGGAGCCTGAACGATGAGCGATGTCCCGTATGAACCCGCGAGCGAGTTGCCGCTTAGCATTGCAGAGACCGTTTCTCTTTCGACTTGGCGTGACTGGGTCGGAATCATTGCCTCGATCGGGTGTGCGATTCATTGTGCGGCGATGCCGTTTGTGATCGCATTTTTGCCAGCACTGGGGCTCAGCTTCCTGGCGGACGAATCGTTTCATCAGTGGATGGTCCTGGTTTGCTTCTTGATCGCGATCGCGGCTTTCGTGCCTGGCTTCCGGAAGCATCGCCGGATGACACCGATCGCAATCGCCAGCGTGGGACTGGTGCTGATCACCAGTGCCGCATTTGGCCTGGCCGGCGACTGCTGTGCAGCCTGTGAGACATCCACCATCGCGGCAACAGATACCGCCGTTTGCACCGAGGCGTGTTGCGAGCATTGCGCCACCGCAGGAACCGAGACCGACGCGGAAATTCTTGCGGTAAGCGAAAGTCAGATGGAGGATTCGAGCCTGCAAGCCTTCATCGCACCCTTTGCATTTTGGATCACACCCCTGGGCGGGCTTCTGCTGGTTTGCGCTCACTTACTGAATCGACGATACGGATGCCTCTGCGGTTGCTGCGAACCGGTGATGCAAACTGCCTGACCCGCGAGTGAATTCGCGACCTGCGCTACTGTCCGAAATTGCTGTCGGGACAAAGGTGCGGATTGGCTCTACATCAACAAGCTGAATGAGTTTTTATTCTTGCTGCAACTGAGTTGCAATGAGCGGTAATCACACACATGAGACCGGAACACCAAGTGGCATAGGCTTCTAGCCTGTGAAGCACCAACACAAGCTGGAAGCCTATGCCACTCCCCATCCAACCACCCTCTCGATAATTCAATGAACCAAACCGATCCCAATACGCCCCAAGCTGAACGTCTTCCTGTTACCGTGCTTTCCGGATTCCTCGGAGCCGGCAAGACGACACTGCTCAACCACATCCTGACCAATCGAGACGGATTGCGAGTCGCGGTGATCGTCAACGACATGAGCGAGGTCAACATCGACGCGGCGCTGGTCAAATCGGGCGACGCGAATCTATCTCGCACCGAGGAACAGCTCGTCGAGATGTCCAACGGCTGCATCTGCTGCACGCTTCGCGAAGACTTGCTCATCGAAGTTCGCCGATTGGCTCGCGATGGCCGCTTTGATTATCTGCTGATCGAATCCACTGGTATCTCCGAACCGATGCCGGTCGCGGAGACATTCACTTTCGAAGACGAAGAGGGCGAGAGTCTGTCGCTGGTCGCGGAACTGGACACAATGGTGACCGTGGTCGACGCAGGCAACTTCATGAAAGACTTCGGTTCCTGGGATGATCTCACCGACCGACGGTTGGGATTGAGCGAAGAGGACACTCGCAACATTGTGGACTTGTTGGTCGATCAAGTTGAATTCGCCAACGTCATCCTCGTCAACAAAACCGATTTGATCTCGCCGTATGAACTGGAGCAGCTCACACGGATTCTGCGTCAACTCAACGCTGAAGCCAAAATTCTGACCACGACGGAAAGCCGTGTTGAGCTATCCGAAATCATGGGCACCGGGCTCTATTCTCTGAGTGAATCCGAGACGCAGCCAGGGTGGTTGGAGGTGCCTCGTGGGGAAGAGGAAACCGAGACCGAAGAATACGGCATCTCGAATTTCGTTTATCGAGCCCATCGCCCGTTTCATCCCAAGCGATTGACGAACGCTCTGGATGCTGACATGGAAGAAGGTTTGTTCACCGGAGTGCTTCGCAGCAAAGGATTGATGTGGATCGCGTCGCGACACGACTGGGCCTACGACTGGTCACAAGCCGGTTGCTCGATCCGAATGAACCCAGCCGGTTTCTGGTGGGCGGCCGCACCGGAAGACGAATGGCCGGATGATTCCGAGTCCATTGCAGAGATTCGAGCGAAATTCGTCGGCGAACACGGCGATCGCCATCAAGAATTGGTCTTCATCGGAAATGGCATGGATGAAGCCGACATTCGCGCACGATTGGATGCCTGCCTCTTAACCGATCAAGAGTATCAGCTCGGCCCCGACGGTTGGCTGAGGTTTGAGGACACGCTGCCATCGATCGAAATGGAAGAAGAGCAAGTATCGCGTTAGCCGACTTGAGTGTGCCTTGCCCGTCGCGTGTGCGGTGACTAGCTACCGGTCCGACCAAGCCTGGTTGGTGGCCGCCACGCGGCGGGACACTTTTTCAATTACCGGAACAGCGTATCAACCGAGAGTTTGATTTCGCAGTCGTCGCTGACACGAAAAGCGACCGAACCGCTCACGTCTTCGGTTTGATAGCCACCATCCTCTTGGCGTCGATCTAGAATGACCGTTTTGTCTTGCGGATCAACGATGAGGTAGGCTGCGATCCCATGCTGATGATAGAGACGCCGCTTGTAACCCAAGTCGTTTTTTCGCGTCGACTCCGAAAGCACTTCGACAGCGACTGCGGGAGCCTCCTCCAGATGCCTTTCAGGTGGATCCCCGCAGACAACCATCACGTCCGGTCGCACAACGGTATCGTCACTGACGATCCAATCGAGCTCCACGACCGCTCTAGCGTCGCAACCCGCATCTTGAATCGCGTTTCGAAGCAATCCTGCAAGTTCGGTCAACGCAAGCTGGTGTCGACCAAACGGGCTGGGGCTCATCGCGATCGCAATCCCCTCCCACAATTCCCAGTCACCCTTCCAGTGCTGATAGTCGTTGACCGTGTAATGCGGTGAAGACTCGAAAGCACTCGACATATTTGATCCCTGGTAAATGCGTCCCTTCAAGCGGGCGGCTGATACGAATACGGCGAACTGTAGAGACGGTCCGACTGCCCATTGCGCCAACCCTCGTATTCTAACAACAGTTTCGTACGAGCGAGAGACGCAAGGAAACGCTACTAAGTCTCACTGCAAGCCAATCTCACTAGCCGATCAAGTGGTCAGTGCAAACCGGCCGCGGTAGAAAACGCCAACCGCCAGGCAGATTGATCGTTGGAAACGCGGTGCTGGTCGCGAAGTTTTGGCTTTCGACCGGTGTGATCGCGGTGGCTTCGTCGACCTGATCGTCGTTCGGTAGACTTTGCGAAATCATTCTTAGGATACGAGTTGCCTCTTCGCTGTCGCATTTCTTTCCACGGACGACGATTTGAGAGCCTACATAGCTCAAATCAACGACACCGTTGGGGAAGCCACGGTTGAGTTCCCGTTTCAATTTTTCTCCAGTTTTTCGAGCAGAGTATCGTATTGCCGCGAGCGTTCTGGATCCTCTGCAACCCGCGCCAAGTAACTCAGCACTTCCTGCCCACCGGGGATGTTCGGGCCATTGGACATAGGTTGAGCACCGTCGATCCGATCGCTTTGCCCGTGATGCTCAACTCCGCTTCGGTCAAGCTCAACACGTTAACGATATCGGGATTATCGACTTGGTAGCGGAAGACCAGCACCTTGAATCGCAACACGGATAGACAACCCACAGTCCGCTCCGGATCAATGCGTTCGATGTGATAACGTTGCTCTGTCGAACCCAAATCATCATGCGTTCTCGCTTGAGGCGGATTCGCTTGAGGAGCACGACACACGGGTACTGAGAGTTGGCCTCCCGGTGCTGGCAACCGTATCACACCTGGACCCGACAGATCCTGTGCGGAAGCAACTGCCGGCAAGGAAAAATGTGCAGTTGATCATTTGGGGGGCAAGAGGAAGTTGGCAAACCTTGTAGCTCCAGTTTTCACCGGACGAATCTTAAACGCCTCTTCATCCCGCAATATTCTTCAAAATTCCCCAGCGACCGTTGCGGATTTTTATCGCCCCTCCTCCCCGGATATCAAAAACCGCAAAGTCGCGTTTCGCTTCGGGCAGTGGCATGTCGAGATAAGATGCTGCTTAGCTATAATCCCCGCACTGTGTGCAGACGAGCACCTTAGATGAAAGAACTACCGAAATGAAAACATGTTGTTCAAGTCACTATTGAAACGCGTCGCAACCGAAGGTGAGCGTAAGGTCGCCTCAGCCATGACTGGAATGGTGGTTTGCACGGTTGTTTCGCAAATCTGTGCCGCTGGGACATTATTGATATTTGCTAGTTCTCTAGGAACCGCCGAATTTGGAAAGCTCAGCGGCGCAATATTTTTGCAACAGTTCTTTTCAACGATAAGCGTTTCCGGATTTCGAAGCGTCGTCATTCGAGAGTTGATCAAGCGTCCGAAGCAACAAAACGAAATCATCGGCTCCTACCTGCTACTTTCCGGCGGGATTGGTGTCACGATTTTCTGCTTGACCGCCATCACGGTTTGGCTCATTCCGCTCGATAGTGATGAACGCTTTGGCTACGTGGCGATTGCGTTGGGACATATCGGAGCCTGTCTCATCCCCAACGCAATCTACGACGCCAAAGAGCAGCAGGTGCGAGCGACCGCGATTGCATCCGGCCTGGATTTGGTGGCGTTGGGGCTTGCTGCCACCTTGTTCGCGTTCGGGACGCTTTCAATTCCGATCGCGGCCAGCTTGGTTGCCGGTAAATGGATTTCGATAGCGTTCGTTTCGCTTTCCTATCACGGGATTCAAGATAGCGAATTTCGACCGACTTTTGATTGGACTCAGGCCCGCGTGTTGTGGCAATCCGCGCGGATGATGTCGGTGGCGACGACACTAAACGTCGCGCCGCTGTCACTCGGCGTCACCTTGACGCGGTTCATGTTTGGCGCCAGTGAAGCGGGACTCTTTGCGATCGGCGCTTTTGTCTTGCGTTCTCATGTAACGGTGATCGGATTACTTACACGAGTGGTGTACCCGCACGTTGTGGGGACACATGGTGAGAGAACTTCGTTTGTACAACGGATGTGTGCCGCGTACGGTGCTTTAACCTTGTTGATCACTACGGCGGCAGTCGTGTGTAGCGAAATCGCGTTGAGGTTCTGCTTGCCGAGTGAATATCAGGCATCGCGAGCGACCATCCTGCTGCTACTCTTCGCTGCCACAATTCGTGTCGCTGGAGTGGTCGGAAATATGTATCTCGTTGCTCAATATCGAGAACGCACTTTAAATTTGATCGCGATCGCTGGGGTCGTACTGTTTGCTTTGGTCGTTGTTCTCCCACTTCCGGTTGCAGGAAGAAATCGAATGGCCCTTGGGCTACTGGCAGTGTCGGTTGCGATGACAGTCAGTGTTTTCTATTGCCGTCGTGACAAACGAGCCAATTGAGGGCAAACTCGGACCGCAAGATTCGAGATCCCAGCGAGTGACAACAAACTCGGTGACGCATTATGTCGAACGCGCAGTTCCTGCAGACCTGCCGCATGGTCACCTTGGGCGTTGATCTCCGACCAAAATTGACCAAACGCTTCGTCTGGTTGATCGATATCCATCTCAATTTGGTGCGGTTTGTTTTTCAGGAAGTGCAAAACATTTTCAGTAACGGTTTCGACGTAGTCCAGACAGACCGCCATAGGTAATTCATTCCGGTCCACGTTTAGAAGAACTGACGAACGGTACCCGGCAATGATGCCATGAGAATACCGTTTGGCAAAGCTTTCTGCTGTTCGGATCGGATCACGTCGCAGGTGAACATAATACGCGTCATTGCCAAACCTCTGATTCAGCCGGCCTAGAAACCAGGTCAATCGATTATCGGCTTCGATGTGCGACTTGGGATAGTTCAAGCGTTCTGCACCGATAAAGCCCGAACGGGTTTCATGTCCGGCGGAGTAGTTTTGGATATGTTGACAGGCTTTGATAAAAGACACGCTGCCGCATCGTCCGGTCCCCAAGACAAACACCTGCGGAAATCGAGTCTCAGCATTACACATGGCGAGTTGGTTCCGTTTCACTAACTGGAGATCGGACCCATGCCAACGTTGTCGCCTGAGGCACCCAAAGATAGGGAGTAGGCCCACTCAAGTCGATTCTCTTCCAGCTTGCCAAACCATCCCTGCAAGCCGCTTCAATGGCAGCTTGGTAGCTGGGACGATCGGCGTTGTCGAACATCAGGGTCCCGTGTTCTGCGACCTTAGGAATAGCGCGTTGTAAACACGCGGATCGCGATCGGCCATCGACAAGGATCAAGTCGAATGATTTGTCATCGAAGTCGTCGATCGCTTTGACATAGGTGGCAAAATCGTGGTCGAGGAAACGGGGGTTTGACGAAGTGTACTGCGGCCGACCTGCGTTGATTGTGCTAGCAATCGGTTCGTGCAAGCGTAGATCGACGTTCTGATAGCCGTGTGATGCTACGGCGGTGTTAAGCTCGTCGGCCCATCGTCGATCGTGTTCAATGGTAACAACCGATGCACCGGAACGGAGGAAAAATAGGGTCGAGCCGCCTCCGCCCCACTCGAAAATCCGTTTTCCCGACCAGTCCATCTCATTTAACCAGTTCAGGGTTGGATAGGTCAGCCAGGGACGTTGATCGGTCAATGAGGAGCGCTTTTCCAGTCGCGAACGATACCAGTCATCCGCGAACCGGGCCCATTCTGGATGCTCTCGGAACAATCGACGACCGGAGCGTAGGACGTGCCAGCGGCGGACGACTGAGTTCTTGCTTGCCGCTCGCATGACGAGCGATTTAATTGATGACATCAGCTACCGCCGGATTCCTGGGATGTGGATGGTCAAGTATCCTGCCGTCCTTAGCACGTAGTACCACATGAGGACTGGGAAGGTTTGGATCGTTTGGCCGACAGTTTTGGCTTTCAAAAATAGTTCGTTGTACAGCACGGCGGCCAAAAACAAACCAAAGGCGATCGCAGACAGCAGCGTCGCTTCGCCCCGCCAAGGTGCGAGACATAGTAGCAGCACCGACACGAATAAAGCCAACAGTTCCCACCGCGGGGCTAGTCGATATTTCAATGCCAATCGCGCGGACGACTGACCGCTCTTGAACGCTTGTCGACAGAAACTGCGGGAGTTGTACGGGTGGTGATGTAGACAGATAGCGTCCGGTGCGTGGGCAATCAGGTTTCCCGACCGCAAAATCTTGATTCGTAGACCTTCTTCATCTCCTCGAGCCGAGGTTGCAACATCGGTTGGAACCTGGGCTCTGTCTTCGTCGAGTGCATTGGATAAGAACGGGCCTCGCACCAAAAGGTTTCCCGCGACAATTCGATTGGCCGCACGGATTCCGTTCACTTCTCGCGAAGAGACGCGATGTTGCCCAATGAAAAAGCGTTCCCAAATGTTGGACAATGAGACATTCTCGACATGCCCGGAAACGGCCGCTACAGCATCGTGCGTGCAGGGCGCTTGTAACTTCTCAAGCCAATGTGGTTCTGCCGTGCAATCGTCATCCAGGAACGCGAACAAGTTTGCGCGACCGACTCGAATGGCTTCGTTGCGACTGGGGTTTGCCCCGCAGGGCGATTCATGGTTCAGGACGCGCAGGTTGAGATGCGAGCATCTCTTTGTGAATTCTTCTAGGACTTTCCGGGTGTCGTCCGTTGAGCCATCGTTGACCACGATGACCTCAAAATTTCGAAAGGTCTGTTGCGTTAAAGATTCTAAACAACGCAAAATCTTCGCTTGACGATTGCGAGTTGGCACAACCACCGTCACCACTGGCTCCAATGCACTATCGCTCACGGTCCTGGCTCCCAAACAAGTTTAGTGCCCTGACCTCGCCAGAATCGACTCCGCCTTTGCGAGTTAATTTATGAAGTGACTCGATCAGAATGTTCACGGTGCCAAGGAACATCCCTATTCCGCGTGCAACAGCTCGCACCGTCCCGAAAAAAGCAAATGCCGCGAAAGGCATTTTGCTCGATGGAAAAACGCGGGAGGCTAGCGGCAACTGCATCAACACCAGAGCGACAAAGCACAAACTCGTGGGAACGATAAAGCGGTTGCTTAACACACAAAGTGACAGGAAGCCCAAGACGACAAGTGCCCATGGCGGTTGCAGATAATCCAACAGCCCGGCATAGGAATCGCCTGACATCTTTGCTGGATGTTGGCGATACAGCTTCATGCGGTAATAGCCTTGCCGAGCTTGGGTTCTTAAATATCGCCAAAAATTTCGCGGATGATGGTGGCCGACACGTGATTCGAATTCAAACCTTAAGCGGCCACCGGTGGCGCGTATGCGATAGGCAAGTTCGGCGTCTTGGGCTAGCTTCAGCGACTCATCAAAGCCGTTGACCTCGGCCAACACCTCACGCCGATAAACCACATTAAAAGTAGCCAGGAAATCAACTTTTTGTCCCATCCGGCGATGCCTGGCCACGATCTCTTCGTGGATCAGCGTGGCGACCAGTGAGTCGGGATAGAGATTGCTGTAGCTGCCGCCGACGCCCGCGACTTCGGGGTTGCTCAGGTGCGGGAGCAGTTTTTCCAAGGCATCGGGTTCGGCGACGCAGTCGCTGTCGATGAACCAAATTAGGTCGCTGTTGGCGGCTTGCCAGCCGAGGTTGCGCACTGCGCCGGGACCTTGGCCTGTTCCCCGGATGACTCGTACCGGGTAGCGGGATGCAATCTCAGCGGTGGAGTCAGTGGAGCCGTCGTCGACGAAGATGATCTCTTTTAACAAAAACGATTCTTGCTCCCCTCTCGCCGCTTCAGGGATAGATGGGCCCGTGTCGTCGGTAGTGGATCTTGTTAAAGATCTCTCCGCAGCAGGATTTTTAACAAGATCCGCTACTTTGAGGAGCGGAACCACCGACTGCAGGCAACGATCGAGCGTTGATTCACAATTGCGTCCGGGGATGACCAGCGTGACGGTTGGCTCGCTCATGATTCGGCTTCTTTTTCACGAGACGCTGAGAACGAAACCGCTTGGTTGCGATCGGCACCTTCCCTTGACGGGAGAATAACCCAGCATGTTGAGATCAAAGCGGGCCAGAGGAGCGTTGAATAGCTCACACACGAATGCGTATCTCCCTTCCAATGCTCGCGGTACGAATGCCGAGCCAAGAGGCAACCGAAGAACACAAGAAGTCCACTTGAAAGTTGAATTATTAGATTAGTGACGTTGTTGGCAAACGGCTCGATACCCGCTAGCAATAATTGAGAGCAAAGGTAGAGAGACCAACCGGTCGATTGTTTTTACGGAAAACAGCCAGCGGCCACAACTGCCTAGTTCGCTCGTTATCAGTGAAGTTCGAGTAATCATCAAAATGAAACACTCCGTCGAGCAAACTGCGCCAAACCATCATCCAAAACGAACAAAGAATTAACACAAGCCTAGCGATTGGTGGTGGGCCGATGCTTGGCAAATCACGCTCAGTGCCCGAGGGAGTTTTCACCAACTTTCCACTGACAATGGGCCCTGTCACGTCTTCGTGTGCTTGCGGCAGTGCCGCCACAACTGTGGCGATCAAGTCATTGTCCTGTGACCCAGAATTACGGTAGCAGCAAGACTGACCAAAGGTTCCGCATGAGCAATGCAGGCATGTGCGGCGGTGACGAACACTCCGCACACGATCGTCTTTTCTTCGTAGTGGACGAGGCGACGAGTCCTTTTGCGCAGGGCTCGTCGCCTCGTCCACTACGATCTGTCTTGTATAAGGAGCCCCACCGCGCGAAGCACAACCGATCTGGTTTGGTCGGACCGATAGACCGGTCGCACAGCGGGACGTATTGGGGCGTGAGTCCAGTTGGATTGACGCCCACCGGTCAACGGTGAACACCAAAACAAACGAGGTGGAGAAAAACGTCAGAGATGCAAACTGCCTTACGCGGACGACAGGCTGGAAGCCTATCCCACAGACGGAGTGCAAAACCTAGGCGGAGATCGCCGGTGGCCCGCGAGGCTGCGGGATCGAAAGAAGAGTCGCAAACAAGCGGCGAATAGCGGGGACGCTGGTGAGTTCCGAAACAAACTCAGTCGGATGAACGACCACCAAGTCCCAAGTCACACCGACAGGGCTCGACAACGAATGGCAAATCCAACAGGTATCGTGATCGTGAGGGGCGTTTGAATCTTGCGAGTGAGGAACCGTTCCCGAAGCATCTTTGGTCGATGCCTCCTATTTCGTCACGTGGTGAAGACACCCATGCGGACAAACCAAAACCGCGTCGTTCGCTTTGCCATTCACATGCGAATGCGACTCGCTATCACAGGTGGCCACGTGCAACCAAGCCGGAACGTGACCGAGAACGATCAGGCTGCAGAGCAGGCTAGCGACGAGGGGCCGGAACAGCGAAGTCATGAAAGCGACGTTCGATTCAGAGAGATTTTGATAGTGGCAAAGTGGTCCGACCAAAGACGATTGCTGAATAGAACGATGACTGCAACCGATCCGTTCTTCAAGTTGATCGCGAGAAAAGTTGAATACTTAATCGCGTTTGGCCGCCACTACCGAAATCATTCCCTGCGAACCCTATGCAATTCTTAGCTGAATAAGAATCGCATGGGGTTCGGAACGTACCGACTGCTACCAGTTGGGTAGGCCTCCGTTAGAACAGCAGTTCGATGTTGCTCTCAAGGACTTCATCGACCGCGTTTACCGGATCTTTCGCTTCGGTGAATGCCTCGTCAACCTGTTCCAGTGTCGTTGAGAATTGAGGAAGACTCGACGGATCATCGAATGTCGGCGCGGTCAATTCGTTGGAATCTTCCGAGAAGATTTGGTTAACGCTTTCCTCGTCCAACGCTTGTGAGGCGTCGGTTGAAAGATCATTTGTCCCAGGGGCGGGAGCGACGACGAGTTCGCCTTCGATGGAGCCATCGATTCCACTTTGACTATTAAGTCGATTGATCACCATCAAGGCATCGAGCGCGGTGATCGATGCGTCGCGATTGACGTCTAGGAACGCACTCGCTGCACCAATCACTTGCTCACCTTCGCTACCAGAGCTAGTGTTTTGTTGGTTCAATGCATTAATGACCACCAACGCGTCCAGTGGTGTGGTTTCGCCGCTAGCGTTTGTATCGGTCGGTGCGAAAATATTCGTTGGCGGCGAGTTGGACAAAGCCTCAAAGCCAGCCGATGATCGGATGGAGAAGAAGCGATCCGATGTCTGGGCTTCGAAAACAACCGCGTACAACCCACTGGCATCCAGCGTCGCTGACGTGATACCGTTAACGAAGTTTCCGATTGCATTGGTGTTGCCATCAAGGATGCGGAAGGATTCACCTACCGAAACCGATCCGAGCGGCGTCACTGTGATGGTGGTGTCAGCGACCGCTTGAAAGATGATCGCAGTCGGGACGTTGCCGCCAGGAATCAGGTGTGCCCGAGCGACGATCGTGGGAACGAAGATCTGCGTCTCAAGCTCGACGAAGTCGTCGTCGAGTATCGTGCCGTTAGCCACTGCGGTAGCGATCGTGCCGTCACCGCTGGGGTTGGATAGCGTCACACTGAACCGCTCGTCTTGTTCAATCCCGTTATCGCCAAGCACGTTGATGGTCAGTAGCTGAGTGACCTCACCGGCGGCGAAGGTGACTGTGCCGGTTGGTAATACACCTCCAAAATCGCTTGCCGCCGCCGGGTTGTTACCCAGTCCCGTCACTGCAAAGTCGACGGTCGCGATGCCGGAGCTATCACCAGTACGTGAGACACGGAAAGTAAACGGTGTCAGTCCTGCGTTGCCTTCATCCCGGACCGCGTTGTCTGCGGAGATCGAGAAACTGGAGACGGGCGAAGCGTCATCGTTGCGGATGACGCCGCTGGCCGACGCCGTTGTGATGTTGGCGTTAGCGGATGCGTTGCTCAATACAACCGTAAAGGTTTCGTCGGACTCAAAGAGGCTGTCACTAGCCACATCAATCGTAACGGTTTGCGTTTGCTCGCCGTCCATGAAGGTGACCGTGCCAGTCGGCAACATGCCTGTGACGAAATCGGTGGCTGCGGCGGGATCCGTTCCGTTACCAATGACGCTGAAGTCAACCGTGGTGGTTCCCGCTGTATTGGTGCCACGTGTGACCGTGAAGGTAAACATCGTGGTTCCTGAGTCGCCCTCGTTTTGATCCGCATTGGATGCTGCGATAGAAAGCGTTGCGGGATCACCCTGTGCCGCGAGTGCAGATTCAAACGCACCGATATCGATCGCAGGACCTTGCGGTCGAGTGGTTCCGCGTTGGTCGGTATTCAATCCGGCTGCGACGCCAGCGTCCAGTGCAGGACTGCCAGCAAGCAATGCGATCGTTTGCGTCGGTCCTTCGTTGTTGCTCAAGCTGCCCAGCATCGCGTCGACATCGATGATATCGGACGAATGGGTGCCGACAAGCGTGGTTCCACTTGCGTCGCCAATGAGGTTATTACCGCCGGACGTAACTGAACCGTCGATATCAGGTCCAACCGTCGCGACGTTGTCGGCGATCAGACTGTTGGTGGTTGTGATCGTGCTGGCACCAACACTGACGCCGCCGCCGGAAGCTGCCTTGTTGTTTGCGATTGTGACACTGGTCAGTGTCACGTTGGCTCCTTCGCTGGCGATGCCGCCTCCAACTCCTGTCGCATTATTGCCCGCGATGGTTGAGTTGGTAACCGTGATGTCGCCGGTGGTTCCCTGGTTGAAGATGCCGCCTCCGTCGCCGGAATCATTGTTGGAAACGGTGGAGCGGACGACGTCGAGGGAGCCTGCCGCACTGTTCCACAGCCCGCCGCCTTCGTTTGCCGCTGAGTTCCCATCGACAGTGGTCTCGGATATTGAAACCGCACCATCGCCCGAGGTGTGAAGCCCGCCGCCGTTGCCAGGTGCAGCCGTTCCAGCCGGGCCGGCCACATTGTCGGTCAACGTCGCGCCGTCCAGCGTGGTCGAGGTTCCAGCGGTGGCTTCGATTCCACCGCCTGCGCGGTTGGCTGTATTGCCATGGATAACAGTGTCCGTAAAAGTAGCCGTGCCAGAATTCAAGATGCCTCCGCCGCTGCCCGCGGTACCGTCGGCGACGTTGTTCGAGATGGTTGCATTGGTGACAATCAATTCACCGCCTACATTGAAAATTCCACCGCCTCCGTTGTCAGCATCGTCGCCCGATGCCGTGTTGCCCATGATCGTTGTCCCGTCGATCGACATGGTGCCCATACCGTTCCACAGTCCGCCACCCTCGCTGGCGGCGACGTTGTTGTTGACCGTTCCGCCAGTGATGGAAGCATCACCGGAACCGCTGATGTGCAGTCCACCGCCATTTCCAGGTGCAGCGGTCGCCGGAGATATCCCGGCATTGTTGCTATCCAGATTGACGTCGGTCAGCGTGGTGTTGGAATCGCCCAGTGCTTCGATCCCTCCGCCAGCCCGATTGGCCGTGTTCGATGTGATCGTCGTGTCGCTAACGCTGAGTATCCCCGCATTGGCGATGCCACCGCCGCTACCCGATACGCCGTTTGCGACGTTCTGGGTGATGGTTGAGTCAACGATCGTGAAGGAGCCCAGGTTATGAATCCCGCCGCCGCCATCGGTGGCTTCGTCTCCAGTGGCAGTGTTGCCCGAGACGACCACGGTATCGATGGAAGTCGAGCCCGTTTCGGTCTCATCCGCAGCATCCTTCTGGAAGAAACCTCCGCCACGAACGGCGGTGTTGTTTGCAACCGTAGTCCCATCGACCAGCAAGGTCGCTGCACCAGCATTCCAAACCCCACCGCCTTCAATGGCTGAGTTGTTTTGAATGCTACCACCTTGAATTGTTACGTCGGATTCGAACGTCGTATGAATCCCGCCACCGTTGCCTGGATTTGCACCCGAGCCAGCGACTGAGTTGCCTTCGCTTGCTTCGTCGCCGCCGATGATGACGTTGGTTAACATGACGGTCGCACGCCCCAGTTCAATGCCGCCGCCGGCACGATTGGCCGAGTTGCCGGCGATGGTTGAATCGGTAACGGTCAGCGAACCCGCTCGCGACAAGATCGCACCGCCACTGCCGGACATTCCCAATGCAGTGTTTCCGGACAGCGTGCTATCGTCGATCGTGACGCTACCGTCCAGGTTCAGCACCCCACCGCCACCGTCGCCCATCATGGTTCCGGATGCTGCGTTATTGCTGATCTGTGTGCCGGAAATGTTGAGCACTCCCAAAGCCACGTTCATCACTCCGCCCCCGCCACCGCGAAGTCCATCCGCGGAGTTGTCGGTGATGGTGGCATCGTTGATGTTGAGCGTACCACCGTTGTTAAACAGTCCACCGCCACCGTTGTCGTCGTCGGATCCTGATGCCGTGTTGTTCGTTATGGTCGTGCCGGTAACAGTCATCACACCCGTCCCGTTCCACAATCCACCGCCCTCACTGGCGGCAGTGTTATCGTTGACGGTTCCGCCGAAAATGGATGCGTTGCCGGAATCACTGATATGAAGTCCGCCACCGTTGCCTGGTGCCGCGACCGCAGGAGCGACGCCAGCGTTGTTCCCGTCCAAGTTGACGCCAGTCAATGTGGTCGTCGAGTCGCCGAACGCCTCGATCCCGCCGCCTGCTCGGTTTGCAGTGTTCGACGTGATCGTCGTGTCGGTAATGTTCGCGATGCCTGCGGTCGCGATGCCACCGCCGCTGCCGGCAGTACCGCTGGCGGTGTTGGATATGATGTTTGAGTCAGTGACGGTCAAAGAAGCGAGGTTGTGAATACCTCCACCACCGTCGGTGGCTTCGTTACCAGTAGCCGTGTTACCAGAAATGGTCGCGTTGGTGATGGTGGTTGATCCCGAAGCGGCAACAATTTCGCCTGCCGCAACAGGAGCGGTGCGGCGGAAAGACATGCCATTGCCCAGCGGAACTCCCGCAGTCGGACTACCCACTGCCGCGTTGGTTGCCGCGTCGATCGCGTCACTGATTTCGGTTGGGACGGTCAACCCGTGCAACACGATCTCGCGGGATTCCAGAGGCGTCAGATTGTTATATTGTCGGCGTTGATCGGCATCGCTTAGGTCAAACGTGTACGTCGTGTCACGATTGAATTCGGTGCCGTTCGGAAAGGCGTCCGCAGGAATATTGCCCGCGCCCAGTTGCTGGAAGAAGAAGGTAAGCGGCCCAGTTCCGTCAGGGGCCGAGTCAAGTTGTTCGTTAGTCAGGTTCAGAACAACGGGACCGTAGTCTGGGCGACCTTCGAAGAAATCGAGGTAGTCGGTTGTTTGTCCAAACTGTGCGGACTCGTCGATGTTCTTATCCCCGTCATCTTCTGTTGTCGGAGAGACCGATTCGGCGACCAAGCCACCTTCGCCGCTGAAGAAAGAGCCCCCACCTTGTTCAGCCAACGGTTTAGACGCATTGCCGGCAAACTGACCGTGGATATGGGCAACGTGAACGCCACCCGTCACACCCGTCAAGTCTTCTAAGCCGTCCGCGGTAATTTGAACTCGAATCGTCGCCGTACCAGTATTCGGGCCCGTGACGGCGGATGTGTCGAGAGTGATTGTCGCGGTGCCCGATGCGGTCGATCCATAGGCCGCATTAAGCGTTTGCAGGTCGACAGTAAAGGACTGCGTTGTTGAAGTTTCGGTTTGGTAGACGCCACCACCTCGAACGGCGGTGTTACCGGAAATCGTAGTTCCATCGACGGTCAACGTGCCTGCACCGGAGTTCCAGAGGCCACCACCTTCGATCGCTTCGTTATCTGAGACACTGCCACCTGTAAGCGTGACAATACCGTTGCCACCAACATGGACTCCACCACCATTGCCTGGTGCGGCTACCGCAGGCGAAACGCCCGCAAGGTTGGCTGCAATGGTCGCTCCGTTGATTGTGGTCGTCGAGCCGCCCGTCACTTCGATGCCGCCGCCCGCTCGATTTGCCTGGTTGCCTGAGATCGAGGTGTTGCCGCCGATCGTCAAGATGCCCGCATCGTTCAAAATGCCCCCACCACTCCCTGATGCCCCGTCGGCGATGTTGAATCCGATTACAGCATCATCGATCGTGACGGTTCCACCATTGTTGAAAACACCACCGCCTCCGTTGTCCGCATCATCACCGCTGGCAATGTTCGACGAGATCGCACCACCATTGATATCGAGAGTTCCGGTCGCCGAATTCCACAACCCGCCTCCTTCGCTAGCCGCTGTATTGCTGCCGAAGATAGCGAAATTTGTGGTCACAACCGCCGCGCCGGTGGAGTGCAATCCGCCCCCGTTGATGCCGGCAAAGTTGGATGAAACATCAACGTCGAAGTTCAGTGTTACGTTTCCATCAACAACCTCGATCCCGCCGCCTGCTCGGTTGGCCGTATTTCCGAGCGATGAAATTGCACCGCCGATCTGCGTTGAATTGACCGTAACAGTCCCATCGGTACTGAAGATCCCACCACCGCTGCCCTGCGTCCCGTCGGCTGCGTTGCTGGTGATCGTTGCGTTACTAACTGTAAGCGTGCCGCCATTATTGAAGATCCCGCCACCTCCGTTGTTGGCGGAATCGCCCGAGGCGGTATTGCTGGTGATCGTCGTCCCGTCGACCGTCATCGTGCCGACGCTGTTCCACAAACCACCACCTTCACGTGCGGCCCGGTTTCCGCTTACCGTGCCACCAGTGATCGTTGCGTCGCCAGTGCCGCTGATATGCAACGCACCGCCGTTGCCCGGTGAAGCGAAACCGGTCGGACCAGCAATGTTATCAGCCAACATGACGTTGGATAGCGTGACTGTGCCGCCACTGGATTCAATGCCGCCGCCAGCCCTGCTCGCAACGTTGCCGGTGATTGTCGAGTCGGTGACTGCGAGAGTGCCGTTTAGATTGAACAGTCCACCACCGCTGCCCATCGTCGTTGGGAACACAAGTTGCCCGCGCACTTCGCCCGATGGATAGTCGGCCGAATGAACGTTGATGTAGATACCACCCGCGATCAGATCGGTGATATTCGCCTCTGGGAAATCGACGTCTGTTACACGGAGTCGAATTCCACCGTCTTCGGGAACGAAGTTGGCCGCGTCCAGATTGACGATCACGTCACCGTTGACACCGACGTCACCCAAATGCAAGTGAGCGCCCGTCACTTGCGGAATGTCGTCCGTGTCGTCTTCCACTTCAATGCCAGTGACAAACAAATCAATCGAGAATGTATTGCTGGCCGGATCGTAAAGGAAAGTCGCATCGCCGGTCGTTGGTGTGGTCACCGCCGGGTTCTCTTGAGCTCCAGACAGTGAAACGCTGGCCGATGCCGCTGCGGAGTTGTCCGTGATTGTTGAATTGACGATCAACACCGAACCACCATCGTTGAACAACGCCCCGCCGCCTGCACCGGCACCACTTCCGGTCGCAACGTTGTCCGTCAAAGTGACTGAGTCGAGGGATAAAGTTTGCCCTGAAGCAACAAAGATCGCACCGCCTGATTCAGCAACGCCGTCGCTGAGCGTCAATCCTTCTAGTGAAACCGTCGTCCCGCTCCCTGCGGTCTCACCCGCGATGATCGAAAAGAGACGAGTCGCGTTGCCTCCGCTAATCGTCAGCGAATCCGTATCGCCCAGCGAGATCGCAACGGAGTCGCTGATTTGCAGCTCACTACCCAGCGTGATCATGGTCAGACCCTCCGCGAACACGATCGTGTCCGTGACCGTCTCGCCCGAAACACCCGCGATCGTATCCGCATTCACCACCGCATTCGTGTTCGCGGCCTGGATCGCTTCCCGAAGACTGATCATACCGTCCTCGGCGACCACGTCCGCTGCCGTATCGACGGTATAGCTCGCCAGCACCCGTCGATCTTCCAGCTTCTCCCCCACTAACTGGCCGATCATCGACCGACGTCTCTGTACTGAACTCCTACGGCTCGTCTTTCGAAAGGTTTTGCTGGTTGGTCGTTTCGCGAACAGGCTGTTGTCTGAGAGGCCGAACATGCAGGTTGGTCCTAAGTTGATGAAGTCGACAGGCTCCATCAACCGAGGCATTCGGATCTTAAAGCAGGTCAAACGGGGATATATTGCGAAGGTGCCATGGGCTTCGTCCACCGATGACAAGGGGCGCCCAGTCGCAATGCATGTGCCGTTTACAATGCCTGTGTCGTATTTAACGGAATCTCAACAGTGAGTACGACCAAGCCTCTTCTCGATGGTCGCGGCTTTTGGACGTCATCGCTAAAGAACGCTGCCTCACCTCATTCACCGGTGCTGTGAACGTTGCCGGTAAGAAGCAATCATCTCAAGCGGCCCGGCGTTTGCTTCCGGTCTCAAAAAGTACTAGCAAGCACGCGGGTGTCATCAGGTGTGAGAGCCGCTTGGCATTAGCCACGGTTTCTGCATTTAATCAGGGCGAATGCCCAAACGGCTCACCTCGTTATGCCCGATCATCGTTCCGCCCGATCATTCCTGACGACCTGTTTAGCAACGAGTGAAGAAGAAGTGTCGGACTGAAAGGGTGGCATAGGCTTCCAGCCTGTGTTTCTCACAACCACAGGCTGGAAGCCTATGCCACTTATTTTCCGCTATGTCCCTAACACTCAAGCAACCTAAGCTGCTCATCGAGCTAACAATCCCCATTGCAAAAGGGTTTACTGATCGTCAAGCAATCATCCACCTACACCGACGACGATCTGAGTACTTGGGAAAGCAGACCAGCCTAGACAAACTCAGACAACTGAGGCATTGCCCCAATTTCACGCATGGGCGAAAGCCAATGCAAACGATGAACGCCCCGGAGAACTTCACGCCGGAGAATTTCACGTCGGCTTCCTGAGTGCCAAATGGACGAAATCGGCTACCTTCTCTTTACGACAGTGCCCACCACAACTGGCCCACCAAACCTGTGCCTGATGACAAGGAAGCAACCATGATCATGGAACCGGTGACCGCCTGGGCACTCTTATCTGGTCTGATCTTTCTGCTCGCAGCGTTGGGACGCGGGCCAATGAGACGTTGGCCAGTGTCCATGCCCGCGATTTATCTGCTGATCGGTGCCGCGATCGGACCGTGGGGACTGAGGTTGCTCGATTTCCAGTTGATCAAACATGTCAAAGTGGTGGAATCAGTGACAGAAGTCGCTGTCCTGATCAGCTTGCTGACTGCCGGATTGCAACTCAAGCCACGATGGCATCACTACCTAAGAGCCCCCATCCCACTGGCGTCCGTGACGATGGTCGTCACGATCGCCGGAGTTGCCATGGTCGGAACGATGCTGTTGGACTTGCCCTTGGGAGCCGCAATCTTGCTGGGAGCGGTTCTTGCACCGACGGATCCAGTGCTGGCCAGTGACGTGCAAGTCAAACATCACGATGACACTGATCGACTGCGATACGCTCTCACCGGTGAAGCCGGCCTGAACGATGGTGCCGCTTTTCCGTTCATCATGCTTGGACTGGGATTGCTCGGTCATCACCAGCTCGGCGAATATGGCTGGCGGTGGATCACCGTTGATCTTTTGTGGGCAACCACGGCAGGACTCGGTATCGGTTGGTTGAGCGGCTACTCGGTCAGCCGTGTGGCGGTGTGGATCAAACGTCAAACCAACTCGCCCGCCGCTTGCGAAGAGGCTTTGACCTTGGGGCTGATCGGGCTGAGTTATGGTGCGGCGCTCTTGCTTCACGCCTATGGGTTTCTGGCTGTTTTTGCCGCGGGTGTCGCGATGCGGCGGTACGCGGAAAGACAATCCGCCGACGAGCAGCCCGACAAACTGATGCACACGGTGACGGAAGTGAACGACCAATTTGGTCACATCGTCGAAGTCGCCGTTGTCGTGCTGGTGGGCGCTCTCGCGACCTCCTACTGGACAATGGCGAGCGATTGGTGGATCGCCATGCTCGTGTTCTTCCTGTTCCGACCAATCGGTGTGCTGATCGCATTAGCGGTGAAAGACATTCGCTTCTCACAAAAGATCTTGATCTCTCTTTTCGGCATTCGCGGAATCGGCTCGCTCTACTACCTCAGCTACGCGATCAGTCATGGACTGGAAGATCTAATTGCCAATCGACTCGCTGGAATCGTTCTCACCACAATCACGCTTTCCATCATGATCCACAGCAATGTTGCCTCGCTGATGATGCGAAGGTATGCGGAAGAAAAGGATACCAAGACCTCTGCCGCTACCAACTGACAATTCTTCGATGCGAGGCTGGACCATTCCTCTCGCTGATTCACAGGATCCTGGCACGGCCTCGATTGCCTTGTTCCAACGACCAATGGGAAGCGGACATGGCTAGGGGAACTGACGGCTGTGAGCGATCGCTTCGCGGTCAGTCAGTTGGCCGGCCAAGTAGTCGATCGTATTGTGGTCGGACGCTCCGCGGCCGATTTGGTCCACACTTCCAACCACGGAGTGTCCGGCCACAATCAGTGACGTGAGCGGGAATCGAAGCCGCGGACTCCTGGATGAAAACCAGACGATTCTGCCATCAGAATCCACCACTCCGAAATAGTTGATAGTCCGTAGTCGATAGCCCGCAGGACTCCAGCTTTCGCTAAAGACCAAAAACGATGGACTACTGAAGTACCGCATAGGAGACGCTCTCGGTCGACGTTGATTTTTATCGTTTGTTCAAACGGGAGCGGGACTTTGCTTTGGATGGATTTATCGGCGGAGCAAGTGGTAAAGCCCTGATCACGCATGGACGGTGCCACCGCCCGTGTATCGCACCGATGCAAACCCATGTTTGCGAAGGCCGATCTCCTGTGCAACGTGGTGTTTAGCGAAGCGAAATGGAAGTCGGTCCGGAAGGTGGTCGACAAGACAAGGCCACTCAAACGAACTCAGGTGTTGTCAAAGTAAATCTCGATCTTAGCCACGTTGAGCGGCTACAATAAAGGCTTATGCGATGGCCCGCCGAGAGACGAAGTGATTTAGCACGAACTCGACGCTTGCTCGACTTCAAATTGGGCTGGCAATCTTTTGGACCGGGAGACTAACTAGAGCTTCATCTACATTTCATTTTGGGGTTGATCGTAGTGGATGAGGCGACGAATCCTATCCACTCACCGACCAGACGGGCTCGTCGCCTCGCCCACTACCCCCAACTTGAATTTGGATGAAGCACTAATGAGTAATTAGTGGCTCGTAGCCTCACCCGCTACGCCAGCATTGCAACGCGAAATAGCTGGCGCGGTAGCGTTAAGCCATCTCAACCTGTTTCGCACGCTTAATATGTGTTTGACCCGCAGAATGCACGATGGGGCGAGTTGGTCCCTATGAGGTGATCCGCGAACTCGGACACTGTGCATTCAGTCGGGGCTATCTGGCACGAAATCCCGAATCAAGCGATCTAGGTCGCTGATCACGCCAACGACCGAAGAACGCTTGCGGAGGGACGTTCGTTAATCCAACTTGATCATCCTCGAGTCGTTTCCATGCTCGAGGTAGGCAGCGAAGGCGATCTGTGTTACTTGGTATTGGGATACAGAACCGGTCCCAACCTCGAGACCGCGTTGCAGTCAACTTCGTTCGATTGGATTCAATCGGTCAGGATCGTAATCGCCGTCGCGAAGACGTTGACGTGATGGCTAGCGAACGGATCGTCGCCAATTCAGATCGTTACATCTATTTGGTCAGCGAAGTCGACTTGCCGATCGACCGCATTCATGTGGGCACCGATGACGGACGTGTGCAAATCAAAGTTGGTGGTTCACTACTTGATCTAGCAATGGACCCTAGCGTTCCGAACATCTTCGCCAGCCAGATCGTTCTGGAATCTTCGTGGTTCCGCTTCCTCCACCTTGGTGCGGAACACATGTTGTGGATAGGGCACACCTGGGTTGATCCTTTGCGGCCACATTTTTTTGGGTCCCGAGGTCGGTCCTAGCATCCGCGGGTCGAGCACGCAAGTTATCTGCCTGAGGCAAGCACAGCGGACCGCGTGACGTTTCTCAATCGCACGTGTCTAACGAAGGGGTTGCAAGTAAGGCACAGCCGCCGAACAAGAACCCCACACACGATTGAATGCGACTGAAACTAAAGGATGTAACCTAGGTGACAGGGAGCCGCCGGAAATTCTCTTAGTGAAATCCGTGATAGGTAGTTCCAGGCGAGTAGGCATGTTAGGGAGAAAGCAATGACGCCGCATTCCGATGATTTGCTGAAATCTTGTTTTCTCAAAAATAGAGATGCGTGAAATCGTGATTCGACTTTACCCAACGCTGAGGAACTCTTAATAGTTCTCGCTTTGCAAACCAGATTCGGAATAGGGACGGACGATTACCAAGCCAGTTTTATGCGAGGATATCAGTGGCCACTGATCCTGCAACGTCCGTCAGCCTCATTTCACGCCCACCGTAGCGGTAGGTTAGACGCTGGTGGTCGAATCCCAACAGGTGCAGGATGGTCGCGTGCCAATCGTGAATATGGCACTTGTTTTCAACGGCTTCATAGCCATATTCGTCGGTGCTACCATAGCTGAATCCGCCCTTCACGCCGCCTCCGGCCATCCATGTTGTGTATCCTTTGTGATTGTGGTCGCGGCCGTTCCCATCGGGTGAATAAGGAGTCCGACCGAACTCGCCGCCCCAGATGACCAGGGTATCTTTCAGTAGGTCGCGGCGTTTCAGATCCGCCAGCAACCCAGCGATCGGCTTGTCCGTTTCAGCGCAGTTGTCGGCCAGAGCGGTCTTGATATTGCTGTGTTGATCCCATGTCCCGTGCCCCAGTTCGATGAAGCGAACCCCAGACTCGGCGAAGCGGCGGGCGAGTAAGCATTGTCTGCCGAAACCGTCTGTGGGATCTTCGTTGATTCCATAGAGATTGAGTGTTTCTTCTGATTCGCCCGACAAGTCCATCACTTCAGGAACGGCGTCTTGCATGCGAAAGGCGAGTTCAAAGTTTTCGATCGCTCCGTCGACAATTGAGTTGTGAATGTCCTCTGCCAGCTTGTCGCGATTAAGAGCTGCCAGCAGATCGAGCTGCGCTCGTTGGTCCGATCTTGAAAGCTGCGCATTGACTGCGTTGTTGATTCCATAGGGATTGGCTTCGCCACGACGCATGCGATCGATACGGCGATTTCTTGCGCTGCTGTCCTGAACCGAGAACCTTGTACCTTGAAACGCTGCGGGCAAGAACGCGCTGCCATAGTTTTGCGCCCCGCCGTTGGCAGTGGTTGGATTGATCGAAATGAAACCAGGAAGATTCTGGTTTTCCGTACCTAGCCCGTAGAGTGCCCACGCGCCCATCGAAGGTCGAACGAACTGAAAATGGCCGGTATGCATTTGCAGGCATGCTTGTGCATGAGCCGGCTGGTCGCAGTGCATCCCTCGAAGCAGGCAAAGCTCATCCGCTTGTTCGGCAAGATTCGGAAACAACTCAGACATCCACAAACCACTGTTTCCATGCTGTCCAAATTCCCAAGGTGACGCGGACCATGGTGTTCCGTAATGTGATGGTCGCCCGTGATCTTTCTGAAGTTGTGGTTTGTAATCGAAGGTATCGACGTGCGAAGGTCCGCCTCGCATACACAGAAAGATCACACGCTTGGCACGTGGCGCAAAGTGTGGCGATCGCGAATCCAGCAACGACGTTTTGGCTTCAGCAGCCGCCTCCGATGTGGCCAATCCCGCAAATGCTAGATAGCCGAACCCTGCGGCGGCCGATCGCAGTGCGTCTCGTCGCGAGAGTGTAGAAAAGCGATTGTTGCAGAGGTGATTATGTTTCATGTTCTTGTCTTGTTCACTAAACCATTAGTCGATCGTATTGAATTCGGTTGTACATAACAGCGTCTGGCAGTACGCAGTCAGTTTTGCTTTAGTGCTCAGCCGCGACTCACTCAAGCTGTTTATGAAATCAATGGCAAGCTGTTGCTGTTGTTCTGTTGGACTGCGACCCAAGGCGATCATGTAGGCTTGTTTGATTCTTTCGCTAGGCGGGAATTGCTGAACACGCTCGGCAAGACCTTCCGCTTGGCGCTGCACGAACGGGGTGTTCATCAGAAAGAGTGATTGCAGGGGACTCGATGTTGTTTCACGTGCGCCGGAGACGAGGCTAGCGTCTGGAGCGTCGAACAATTCCAGCATTTCTGGTAACACGCCGCGAACAGTTGGCAAGTACACCGATCGATGATTGGATTCAATGGCCCGAATCACCGGTTCAAAGACATTCTGCCCAACGTTGCCTTCGCCAACTTTCCGAAGCAGCGTTCCAACGGGGCGCTTTCTATCGAGATTGCCGCTGACGGCAAGCATCGCGTCACGCACCGCCTCGGCCTCCAGCCTTCGTCGATTCATCCGCCAGAGCAACCGGCTGTCCGGATCCACAGCGAAGTTGCCGTCATCGTGTTGGCTGGATAGTTGCCACGTCTGCGAAACCGCAATTTGCCTAATCAATTTCTTCGTTGACCAACCTCCATCCATCAACTGATTGGCGAGATAATCCAACAGCTCTGGGTGAGTTGGTGGATCACCGCTGGCACCAAAATCGTCGACCGTCCGCACCAAACCTTGACCAAACATCCAATGCCAAATGCGATTGGCCATCACGCGAGCGGTTAACGGGTTCCGTCGCGATGCGATCCACTGGGCAAGCTCAAGCCGGCCGCTGATGGAATGGTAGGACGTGGCACCAAGTTCCTCAGCCATTTTCTCTCCACGAACGGCAGAATCCTTGACCCACATCGACAACGTGTGTTTGCCGGGCGGGCTGAGTACCTGCAAAACACCTCGTGGCACCTCTTGAGCCGGCTTGTCCAATTCACCGCGAACCAACAATCGCGTTGGGAGCGGGAAATCGCGATCCTGCGTGCCCATTGCGAAAACGCGTGCTTGACCGTTGGCCAGGATCGCCTGCAGTGCGGTTTCGGTTTCATCGCGGTCGGAACGATACTTTCGCAGCAATCCGCGAAAGACATTTTCGCCAGCTCGAATCTTCTTCATCGCGTCGTCGAGCGTCCTCTCTGCGTCGTCGCGAGCCTGAATCAGTTCGGCATATTCTTGCTTGCTTAGTTCAGGGCGTCCCGACGAAGGCCCCATTCCGGTCAAATCGATCAGGGTTGTCGCCTGCCGCGCTTGTGCTTTCAGCAAACCATAATGCGTTTCTGTCGCTCGAAAGATTCCCGCCATTGCGTAGTAGTCGGATTGCGGAATCGGGTCGAACTTGTGATCGTGGCATCGCGCGCAGGCAACGCTTGTCCCGAGAAAAGCTCGCGTCGTGGTGTCGATTTGTTCGTCAACGACATCCGCAAAGTACTTTTGCTGGTCCTCTTCACCGACCAGTTTCACACCAACGGCCAGAAATCCAGTCGCGATGACGTTATCGGCCCACTCCCGATCGTCGGCAATCGGCAACAAGTCCCCGGCGATTTGTTCGCGGATGAATTCGTCGTACGGTTTGTCATCATTGAAGGCGTCGATCACCCAGTCGCGGTATCGCCATGCATGTTGAAAGACATTGTTTTGATCCCCGCCAGTCGATTCAGCAAACCGAGCAACATCCAACCAATGCCGACCCCAGCGTTCTCCGAATTGGGGCAAATCCAACAAGTGGTCAACGAGCTCGGACACGACCTGTTGTCTCGCAGCATCGGACGTTGAGCTTTCCATCCGCGCCGTCCATCGTCGAGACTCCTCCGCCGACGGGGGCAAACCGATCAACACGAAATACAGTCGGCGTACCAATGTTTGAGCGGGGGCGTCACCAACAGGCTTGAGCCCGCGTACGTTCAGCTTGGCAAGAACAAAATGATCGATTGGACTTCGTGCCCCATTTGAGTTCTTATTTTCAGGTGGAGCGAGTTGCGTCAGCGGGCGATAGGCCCAAAACTCTCTTCCCTTTTCGACATCGATTCCTGTTCGCACATCCTCGCTAATTTCCACCTCACGGGGATCGGGAGCGCAACCCAATATCCATTTACGAAAATCAGCAATGATCTCATCGGACAGCTTGCCTTTGGGCGGCATCTGATAATCGCCGTCGTACGTGAGCGCTTTATACAGAAGGCTCTTGTCCAAAGAACGAGCCACAATCGAGGGGGCGGTATCGCCGCCCCGCAGCAAAGCTTCTCGCGAGTCAACTTTTAATCCGCCTTTCGCTTTGCCAGATGCGCCGGAATGGCACTCATAGCAGTGTTCCACGAGAACCGGGCGAATCTTTGACTCGAAGAATTTCACGTGAGCAGCTGGCAGCGCCTGAGCGAAACTTCGCTGGGCACAAGCCACCACTATGATTAGAGCGATAATTTCTAAGTGCGATTTCGGCATTGTTCTAGTTCTTTTTCATCGGAGGTCGTTTCGGCCTTACGGCGACGACGGCCTGACCGGACGATGTCGTCGAGCTTTGGTTGATGTCCGTCTCGCCACTAATTACGTTGACTTCAGTAATGCGATTCTCGTTTGTGACGATCCGAGCCTTCAGTGGCTCCTTCATGCGCCCGAAAACTGAATTGCGGAGCCCCCCTGGGATTTCGCCAAGGACGCGGAACTCGAATGTTCGACGTTCACGCATTGCCGAAGTGATCTTTGCCGTTGCCGGGACCGTCACGGTTAACGCATTGCTGGAGTTGGCTGCACCAACGCGTCGCCCATGACCGCGTGACTGTCCGTTCGCTATACCACCAGCGGCGCCGCCTTGTATTCGCCTGCCCCGACCGCCTGCACCCGCTGCGTCATCTTTAACAACCAGCATTCGATTGCCGCTGACCTTCTGAATCGTGACGAACGTTTCTTCGGCCACAGCAATACCGACCAACGCCAGATGCAAGATGGCGATTGCAAATGTTCGGAAGGTGATCATGGAAATGTAGATATCCTTCGAGATGTAGTGGCGATGCTCACATGCACTAGTAGTCATACGGTGAGCAGAACATTGCCCGCGAAAACTTTGGAAATTCTGAAATCAATGATTTTCTGGAATTCAAAGTCTTGTCTGTTGACGCTGCGCTGCTTTTCTGGCCTGTCGGGAAAATTTGCAAATTCTTCGTCCAATCGGTGTTCAGTCGTACGATCACTGACAGTCACACTTCAAAACCCATTAGCAACTCCAGGACACTGTCCGCCAATTTGAACAGGTGACACACCGATGTTAGAGTAATCAGCAATGAACACGCCCAACCAACATTCAGCAGCGAGTGAAGTTGATGCGACGGATGTCTTTGTCACGTTGTTGATGCAGCATCGACATCGAATCTATGCGTTTATCTCAAAACAACTAATCAATCCTGCCGACGTCGAAGACGTATTTCAAAAAACCAGTGTGGTGCTTTGGAAGAAGATGGAGCAGTTTGACCATGACGGAAGCTTCTTTCATTGGGCCAGCGGAATTGCGTTTCACGAAGTGCTTAACTTCCTGAAGACGCAGTGTCGAAGCAAGCTGCACTTTGACAGCGACCTCTTGCACCTGCTAGCTGAAGAGGCCACTCAGGAAGACGCGTTGACTGAATTGCGTTTGTCGGCGCTCAGGCATTGCATGATGTCGTTGTCTGATCGGCAACAACAGATCCTTCGCCGTTGCTACATGGGGACTGAGTCCATCACGGATGTTGCTGAAGGCTTGGGCCGACGACGCACGGCGCTCTACAAGCAGCTCGCACGGCTCAAGGAAAAACTGCTGGGCTGTATACAGCAACGAGTCACCATGATTGGAGGTGAATCGTGAATCACGAAAACCTTCAGCGGCTGTTCGATTTGTTGGTGGCTGGCGATATCACATCAGAAGACCACGCGACTTTGCAGCAGAAGCTCAAAAACGATGTCAACGCACGGGCAGCGTTTCGCGAGCGAATGGACTTGGAAGCGGGCCTGCGCACCTGGGCTTTGGAGCCAGCACATATAAGTTCGTTTGGACAAGAACGCATCGACTCTATTGCGCGACCTGCACACCAAAGTTCTGCTATTCGATGGCGCTATCCTGCTCTTGGAATTGCAGCGTCGATCCTACTGGTAGCTGGACTGCAATTATGGAATCACTTCGCAGACATCGTCCCGAGACAACTCTCAGAGGACGGTAGGCCTTCCCGTATCGTCAATCCTTCCGTCGCATCACGCCTAGTCGGAGTCCTGCGGCAGCAGGAAGATTGCGAGTGGACTGTTCGCCCCGTTTCAACTTCAGGTCGAGTTTCAATCGGCAGGCTGGAACTTTCTAAGGGCGTTGCCGAGCTGCGTTTCGATTCCGGAACAGACATCACACTCGAAGGCCCTTGCGAAATCGACGTCACTTCGATTGACTCCGCTCGTTTGCTTGGAGGCAACGTTTGCGTCAATGTTGGCGAGCTGTCAAATGGCTTCACGCTCATGACGCCGGAATCTCAGATCATCGACGAGGGCACCGAGTACGCCGTGTTGCTCGATGACGAGTCGACCGAAGTCCACGTATTCGATGGCAGCGTCATTTGGATTCCGACGTCTCTGAACGACAAGTCTACTGCCGTTTCCTTTAACGATCGAATCGAAGCTGGTGAAGCAAAGAGCTATTTGCGAAGCGAGCCGATGAAGTCAAAACGTATCCCGTTTGGAAAACGCCGGTTCGTTCGTCGACTTAAGGATCAGCTTCAAGATCAGGCGAAAGGAAGCCTTGTCGCCTACGATGGATTTGAAAATCTGGTTGGTCGCGTTCGTCGCGGGCGTAGCGGGTTCGGCTGGAAAGATGGATGGCAACCCAGCGGACGCGGGCGCGGCAGGGTCGGAGAGATCATCGACTGCAGCGAAGATGTTGTGTTTGGATTCGATCGGTCGCAGCGTCGTTTGATGTTGTTGGAACAAGGACGAGACATCCGCCGCAGTTTTGACCAACCGCTAAATCGGATGTCTGGTGAAAGCATCTACGTGAGCGTCTTGATCGCCCGGCAGCCTTCATCATCCGATAATGATGAATCGTCGTTGCAGATTTCGTTGGAACCCGACCTTCCCGGACGTGCTGCCCGTCTTCATCAGCTTGTATCATTCGGGGTGACAAATGAAGGATTTCCGTTCGTCAACAGTGGAAACGTTGTTTCCACTACTGCTGTGCATATCGAAGCGGCTCAGCCTTACTTGCTGGTTCTCAAGTCGGTTCTTGGCAACGACGATTCTCGTTCTTCACTACGGATTTATTCGGCGAGCGAATCGATCGATCAAAACGAGCCAGTGATTTGGACAGTGCTGGGCGACTCCAGCAGTTCCAATCACTTGGCAACATCGATTCGCTTGAAAACCGGTGAGAACGCCGCTTGGCAACTCGACGAATTGAAAGTCGGAAGAACATGGTCATCAGTCACAGTCTTCGAATGAACGTTCTCTACTCTGCCATAAACTCCAACGACAGTTTCTCGCTGCGAAGTCCATGCCGGCACCGGTGCCTCGGCCTGCACACAAGTAAGGTTACAAAAGTTTATGAGACCCTCTTGACCGCCGGTCACGAGACGTATCCACTCAACCGTGTCACTGAAGAATTCGATGACCACAAGGCTTAGCTGAAAATTACGGAGCCTCCTATCGTCACCGAATCGTTATCAAACATCATGCCACCCGAAGTAACCCGACAAGTCAGCGAAGACGGAAGTCGTTTACTCGCATTCTTCAGACGCCAAACATTACGCAAGCCAAAGTGAAAATTCGCGAGGCAAGGGAGCAGGATCATGCAGTGATTCTTGCAGCCCACATAGATGCATTTGGCGAAAGCGATGGAGAGGTGATCGCTGGGCTCGTCGATGAGATGCTTGATGACGCTTCCGGCGAGCCAATGCTGTCGCTTATCGCTGAATCGGACGGCGAAGTCGTCGGGCATCTTCTTTTTACTTCCGCGAGCATCGAACCCGACCATGGCCAAGTCAGTGCAAGGATTCTCGCACCGCTGGCGGTTTTGCAAAATCGACAACGTCAGGGAATCGGCGGTCGTTTGATCGAAACCGGGTTACGCTTGTTGGAAGACTCCGGCGTCGACCTCGTTTTCGTTCTGGGCTATCCCGACTACTACTCGCGATTCGGGTTTAAGCCCGCAGGTATCCAGGGTCTCCAGGCAACCTACCCGATCCCACCTCAAAACTCAGACGCGTGAATGGTGACGGAACTGACGCCTGGGACGATCGAGAATTGCAAGGGAACCGTTCGCTGCTCAAACGCTTTAGACCATCCGAAATACTGGATTGAGTGATCCGGCGACTGTTTTTAATTCGCAAGCATTGAATCACTGGCATGGCTTGCGTAGTGGACAAGGCAACGAGTCCATTTTCGCTATCCAGGTGAAGGGACTCGTAGCCTCACCCACTACGCCAGAGTTTGGTTGCTCGCGTCAACTGTGCGACGTAGACTGTCTATCAGGTTTCAGGTTGTTTGCATCGTCACCGAGGACAGTATGGCTTCCGGGCTAAAAGTGAAGCATTTCAAAGTTCGCGGTTCTGCCAACGACGGGATTACGGTGCATCAATGGGAGTCGGTCGAACACACTTGGCCGAATCACTCACACCCTGAATACAAACTGGGCGTTTCCGAAGGCGGGACAGGGACGTTTTTCTATCGCGGCCAGCGATACTTCACCGGACCGGGGAAGCTGCTTGTCATTCACCCCAATGAAGTGCATTCGTGCACGGCTACCGGCGCGTGGCGTTATCTCTATGCGGCTCCGAACGTGGTCGCCAGTATCGTCAGGACGTTTGACCGCAACGGTGATATCGAACCATTGTTGCTGCCCCCGGTCATCGACGACACGCAACTCGTGGAGCTCGTTTTGCAGGCTCACCGGGCGATGGACGACGGAGATCCGCTGTTGGATCAGGAGTCAGCCTTCTATGAAGCCATCTGCGAGCTGTTAGTGCGGCACGCATCCATGCCGGACATACCGAAAAAGCGGGGACGGGCGAACATTCGCAGAGTCAAGGAGAGCTTGGAAACGAAATTCCGCGAGAATGTCTCGCTTCACGAACTCGCCCAATTGGCTGGGACCTCCGCCCCGTACCTAAGTCGCGTCTTCTCCAAAGAGGTCGGCATTCCCATCCAAGCCTATCTCTCTCAAATCCGAGTGCGTCGTGCGCAGCAGATGTTGATGGCCGGAGAGACGCTCGCTAACGTCGCCTACGCTGCCGGTTTCGCGGACCAGTCGCACTTCACGCGGCATTTCAAACGATTCATCGGGGTCGCCCCGGGAGCGTATTCCAAGGCGGTGAATCCATCGGGCAACTCCTGACGCGCTGTCGTCACCCGCAAAGCCGTCTGGTGTCGTGCGCAATCGATCGCGAAGTCTCGGATGGCTCGCGCACTTCCGTTGAGAAACCCACGGCTTTAATGCCAAAGTGGACGGGCGCCGGGGACGATCCGCAGGTCCTGAGCCGGCGTCAATCCTGGCGGTCAATTCTTTTGACGGTGCGCAAAATCGTTCAAGAAGCTTCCCGGGCACCTCCCTAAACTCATGACATTGAAGGGCGACAAGTCAGCCCCTTCTGTTGAAGTATTCGCTTCGACACCCATCCATGAACGCCAGGGAACCCACGCTATGAGAACGTCAAGAACGATGCAGACTACTTGTCTTGCCATCATCGTATTGATGACCGGTCAGGTGATCGCACAAGAGAAGCACAAAGAACGCTTGCCTTGGGGGCCGCACGACCAAATCGGCGCGATGAACTACTTGACGCCGGAAACCGTGTTGAGTGCCTCCAAGTTGGTCACCAAGGGCAAGGTCTATTCGCTCGGGATGACTGTTGATAACAAGACGCCCGCCTTTCGCCACCGCTACTTTCAAATTGAAACGATGCAACCCGAACCGCGTACTTTCGGCGAAAACAAGTTTACGTACGTTGATGACCAGCTCATCGGCTGGACGGGCGTTGGCTCCCAGATCAACGGCCTCGCTCATTACGGCAATGACAATGTGCACTACAACGGCCACAAGGTTTCCGACTTCCTGACCATCTCAGGGGTTAAGGAACTTGGCCTCGAAAAAGTTCCGCCAATGGTTGCTCGCGGCGTTATGCTCGACATGAAAGCCCACTTCAACGAAGAGATCATAGCCGAAGGTACTGTCTTTACCGTCGCCGACATCGAGGAAGTCGCGAAGAAGCAAGGTGTCACGATTCGCAAAGGTGACGTCGTCTTGTTCCGGACCGGCTGGGCCCGTTTGATGGGCGTCGATAACAAGCGATACCTGGCCGGCGGACCTGGCGTTGGTGTCGAAGCCGCACGTTATCTGGCAGAGAAAGGAGTCGTCGCCATCGGAGCTGACAACTGGTCGTTTGAAGCGGTGCCGCATGAAGACGACAAACTGGCATTCCCTGTCAATCAACTATTGGCAACCGAATACGGTGTCCATGTGCTTGAGAACATTCTGTGTGACGAGCTAGCCGAAGACGACGTTTACGAATTCATGTTTGTGCTCGGTCACGCGAAATTCAGAGGGACAACCCAGATGCAAATCAATCCAGTCGCAATTCGCTGATTGGACCTGGACACCAAACACAACCCACTCTTCCACAACATCAACAGGATAAGAATTCGATGAATCTTGAACTCAACAATAAAACAGCACTGGTCACCGCATCAACAGGTGGAATCGGTCTGGCGATCGCGACTCGATTGGCTGCCGAAGGGGCAACCACGATCATCAACGGTCGCAGCGAAGCGAGCGTCGAGACGGCGATTGGAAAAATTCGCGAGAGTCATCCGGAGGCCGACCTGATCGGGCTGGTTTCCGATAACGGGACGGCCGAAGGCGTCGCACGGACCATCGCCGAACATCCGCAGATCGATATCCTGGTCAACAATCTGGGCATTTTTGAAGCGGTTGATTTTTTTGACCTGACGGACGAAGCGTGGCAGCACATCTTTGACGTTAACGTGATGAGCGGTGTGCGTCTTGCACGGCATTATCTGAAGGAAATGTTGGAGCGAAACACCGGACGCATCATCTTCATCGGCAGCGAATCCGGCGTCGTGCCCGCTCCGGAAATGCCACACTACGCGATGACGAAGACGGCACAACTGGCCGTCTCGCGTAGTCTGGCTCAATTGACCAAGGGAAGCTCCGTTACGGTGAACACCGTCATGCCTGGATCGACGTTGACCCCAGGTGTGAAGGAATTCGTCAGCAACCTGTTCCCGGACGAGCCCTACGATTCGGCTGAGAAACGATTCATGGCAGACAATCGGCCGACCTCGCTGATTCAAAGATTGATCGAGCCCGAAGAGATTGCCAACATGGTTGCGTTTGTTGCCAGCCCACTCGCATCGGCGATCAACGGAGCACCCATACGAGTCGACGGTGGTCTCATTCCAACGATTGCTTGAATTTGCGTGAACGAAGAGTCCTGTCTCCATCTTAAGCCCATCATTGCAGCCGCTGGCTCGTCGTCAATCGAGTGCGCGAATCACTCGGCCAGGATTTCCAGCCACAACAACTCCGGCTGGCACGTCCTTCGTTACGACGCTGCCGGCACCGATGACACTGCGATCGCCGATCGTGACGCCGGGGCAAATGACCGCCTTGCCGCCGATCCAAACATCGTTGCCGATCGTGACCGGCTTGCCGAATTCTTGAGTTCGCCGCAACTCCGCGTCCAAAGGATGCGTGGCGGAATAAATGTGAACGCCGGGAGCGACAAAGACGTTGCTCCCGATCCGAACTTCGCAAACGTCCAAGATCACGCAATCGAAGTTGAAGTAGACCTTCTCACCAAGATAAATATTGGTCCCGTAGTCACAGCGAAAGGGTGGTTCCAGCCAAACGGAATTACCGCCGCTGCCAAACAGCTCCTTCAAAATACTGCGCCGTAGCTTTTCGTCGCGGGGTGCACTCGTGTTGATCGTATGACAACGCGTCCGGGCGACCATTCGAGCCTCGGCTAACTCCGGATCATTCGGATCATTCGGATCATAGAGCTCGCCGGCCAACATTTTCTCCCGTTCACTCGTCACGACTATTAGCCTCAAGCTTCGGCGTTGATATCACGAAACGCTTGACCATTTTCGCATCGATATACTGGGGAATGTATAGATTAAACGGTGGAGTTTGAACGGCCTAATTGCACGCGATCAAGCCTCCGTTTTGTCTCCGTGAGCCGTCTCGTTAACGGCTAGTAGAAAATGCTTCACGTCATTCTAGCGACGCCGTGCGCCGGCACGCTTCAGTCCTTTGGCGACAAAGTCAAAGGCGTCAGCAGTTTTGTAGTCTTCGAGGACATCGAAGAAACAAGCGAGAACTCGCTTGGTTTCGGCGACGTTGATTTGCAAACCATCCGTGTCAGCCTTGCGGGCAACTTCGTTGTAGATGTCGTTAAGTGTCGAAGCCGTTTTCTTAGTAGCCGTTTTCTTGACAGCTTTTTTCTTAACAGCTTTTTTCTTGGCCATGACGAGATCTTTCCGTTTAAGAGATAAGTGACTTATATTCCTGGCGGGGTTTTAGCGGGAAAGATGCGAGATGAGAATACTGCGGCGTCAAGTTGAACACGAAAAACACGGAAGTGGCGAGTTCGAAAGTGGTTAGTTCGAATGGCGATTGCGATAGAGCTTTGCTCACTTAACAGCGAGCGAAGCTTGCAGGAACGCTATGCTTTCAGGTGCCGAAATCACCTCGAGAAAACGCGGTACGCGATAAGTATCTTGCTTTCCTACAGCGACCAGAAGAAGTCATTAACGCCCCGGTAAGGATAATCAGCCCTTACGATGCACCACGCCTGCTAGCGTTGGATGGCTTAGAAGACGAGGTGTTTAGAGTTGCACTAACTGCTCTGCAGTCGACTGGTTTTCGCCGATAGTAGAACGAACGATCTCGTCCAACCTCGTCATGCACCGCCGAGCAAATTGCTTTTGCAAACGGCGGCCAAACAGTTTGAATCCTAGACGATAGAAGGGGTTGGGAATCCGATCATACTTCGAGTAGGCGTCGATCTCGAAATACACCCGTCCCGACGATTCTTGCTTGACTAGCAAGTACTGCATTTCACCAATTTCCCAGTGGCCTTTCAGGGTGCGATAGGCGTAACCAAAGCGGGTGTGATGGCTGTCCACTTCGTCTGAGACTCGTTCATCAATCACTTTTGAAACACGAACCCCAAACGTGAATCGCATCCACAATAGCTTCGCCTCCAGCAACATCGTGCGTCCTTCCAACTCAGCGTCATCGCGGAAGTAGCCAACGATGCGATCGGGATCAGGAAACTTGTAACTAACGATGACGTCCTTGGCGACTTCGAAAGATCCTTGCTCGGTCGGCCGTCCGGGAGGCTCGGCGGGTAGTTCGTGTTCGTAATGATCGATGTTCCAGCCGGGCTGCCCCTCCGCGTATTTACTGGCGTCGTAGTTGTACGGCAGCTGATCAAACTCGGTTAGCGTTTCCTGCCATCGTGATTCAGCCATGCTTGCCCTCCGACGCTGCCGGATCGTCAAGAACGGCTGTCGAGATTCGAAACGATCCATCCACTTCTCCGCTCACAACCTCGGCTACCTTCAAGCAGTAGTGACGCCACATTTTGGTCTGCATCTTCTTTGTAATTCCTAGACCGGAGTAGGTCAGCCACACCAAAGGTCCGGCTGAAGAGGCCCAGGACTCGATTTTGAACTCGATGGCTTTTCCGACGGTGTTGGCTGAAAACCGAATGAAACCAGCTTCCAGGTGACCCGGCAGCGTCACGAAGGTGAAAGAATGATCGTCAGTTGCGATCGTTTCCACTGGCCCGTCCCAGGGGCCGGAGATTGCGATGTGGAACCGATCGCCAACAGCCAGCTCACCGTCTTTACCTTGAGTCTTATGGAACTTTGCTAACCGGGGGTCGCGGTACCGGTCGGGGTAGGATTTGACGAGGGCGATGAGTTCATCTGGGGAATGATCGCAGCGAAACGCGACACGATAAACGCGATTGTAAATCTTTCCGTAGCCGTCTGTCGGGAGTTGATAAGCGTCGCGATCATGCGGGAGTAGATCCATCAACTCGTGATAGTGGCCAGGCTCGGCTCGCCCGTCTTGCTTGTGAACGGTCTCAACGTGCTCCATCAACGGCGGAGCGTTAACGAAAACCGTTCGCACCCAACCATTCGCGATACGTTTGACATAGGTCATCATTATTTCGGCGATCCAGACGAGGGTTCCTGTGTTACGGAGGTCAAATCCCCAAGCAATACATCTTTCAAGCCTGTCAATTCCCAGGCTTCACCCTTTATTCACTAACGTAACAGAGCTTGCTCTCTAGCTTGCGAGGCAAGATTCAAAATTCGTCGTTCCTCCCGGTCACAGGAAAGTGTTTAGTAGCAAAACCTGTTGGTTGAGTTCTGCTCGCTCACGCCAAAGTGCGAGAAACAGCTCCGTCTGCTTGGGCGGTCCATCTCGAGGTGGTTGCCTGGACCATCGCAGCGTATTGCAAACGATGTGTCACCCATGACGATCAGCCTTGATTCAACTTTCATGACAAGCCTCGACATCGCCGATGTGACGGGCGATTCGTTGCCCGATATCATCGAGGTGAACTACGTCAACGACGAAAGGATTTTTGATCAGCTCCACCTCGTTTGGCCGAGCGGGTTAAAACAAAAACTGGTCGATTTGTCGGCCGATACCCGGTGGCTCGTGGTTGAAGGCGATGCAGAGCCTTGGAGATGCGAGTGACGGCGAGCGGCCCCCAAGCCATTTAAAACAATCGCCGCGCGAGCTTTGGCGATACTGCTTCTGCAGTGGAAACGACTCGCTTCACTAAACCGTACACGCTTCAGTCGGATGCCCCAACTTTTACTCGACCGATAAGACGGCCGATAAGACGAGCGATGGCTAGCCTCGGCAGCACAACCGAGGCAGCCCTGACGCCCATATCGGAACAATCACGACTGAAGAAGATTGATCCGCCAATCGGAGATCCTGAAGACCTAGCCTTGGTCGTCTGCAGGTACTTCCCCTTCAATCGTTTCATCCTCTTTGGGGGTGACGGGAGGCGTTTTGGCGGCCTTCTGTTGTTGCTGCTGTCGTTCTTCCTCACGTTCTTTTCGCTCGTTGGCGAGTGCCGAATTCGCTTTCGCGAGATCGTCTTGGCTGGCCTTGAGTTGCTTTCTCAATTCGGCATTCTTCGCCTGCATGTTCTTCCTGACATTGGCGAGTTGCTGCTGAAATTTCTTCTGTTGCTCCTGCGCGGCATCTTGCGTTTCTTGAGAAGCCTTCTCCGCCGCAGCGAGACTGGCCACCGCCGTGTCAGCTCGCTGAGTTTGAGCAGCCAACTTCGCTTTAGCGGATGCCAGCTCTTCTTTCATCGAAGCGATCGTTTGGTGGGCATCGTCGAGCTGCGACTCATTCTCGGCGAGTGATTCATTGGCGATGGCGACTTGTTCTCGCAAAGCAACCAACTCCGTTGTCAGAGCGACGTTCAGCTCACTTGGGTTATCAACACTCCCCATATCATGCGCGGACATGCCGCCCCTCGGCATGAAAGACTCTACCGGCGCCGAAGCACAGGTTGGCCGACTCGAACTAGAAGGACAGCAGGTGACTTTCTGAAAGCAGTTACCGGCGATTGCGGGGGACGCAAAAGAAATAGCCATGGCCAGCACGGCCGTCGTGCGCATCTTCATCATGGGAGGGATTCTCAAAGGCGGGGGTGGGGTGGGAGCGACGCAGCGGGCATCGCCCGACCGTCTCCTGCCATCCTAATTGCAGCAAATGCCGCTGCAGCGAAAACCGCCATCGAATTTGCCTTTGGCATTCCCGAAGCGAATCGGCTCCGCGGGAGCGTCGCCCTCCCGTGTTGAACTGGGGCCAGTTGCATCCCTGCCTCAAGACCGAGACCAGGGAGTGCGAGGCTCCTGCCGAGCAATGATCGGTGAATCGGTTTCGCGGGAGCGTCGCCTTCCGGTGTTGAACTGGGCCAGTTGCGTCCCTACCTGAAGACCGCAACAGGGGAGTGCGAGGCTCCTGCCGAGCAATAATTGTTGATTCGGCTCCGCGGGAGCGTCGCCCTCCCGTGTTGAACTGGGCCAGATGCGTCCCTGCCTCAAGACCGAGACCAGGGAGTGCGAGGCTCCCGCCGAGCAATAGTCGGTGATTCGGCTCCGCGGGAGCGTGCCTTCCCGTGTTGAACTGGGCCAAGTGCATCCCTGCCTCAAGACCGAAACCAGGGAGTGCGAGGCTCCTGCCGAGCAATGATCGTTGATTCGGCTCCGCGGGAGCGTCGCCCTCCCGTGTTGAACTGGGCCAAGTGCATCCCTGCCTGAAGACCGAAACCAGGGGAGTGCGAGGCTCCTGCCGAGCAATGATCGGTGAGTCAACTCCGCGGGAGCGTCGCCCTCCCGTGTTGAACTGGGCCAGTTGCATCCCTGCCTCAAGACCGAAACCAGGGAGTGCGAGGCTCCTGCCGAGCAATGATCGGTGAGTCAACTCCGCGGGAGCGTCGCCCTCCCGTGTTGAACTGGGCCAGGTGCATCCCTGCCTCAAGACCGAAACCAGGGAGTGCGAGGTTCCTGCCGAGCAATGATCGTTGATTCGGCTCCGCGGGAGCGTCGCCTTCCCATGTTGAACTGGGCTAGGTGCATCCCTGCCTCAAGACCGAAAACCGGGGAGTGCGAGGCTCCTGCCGAGCAATAATTGTTGAGTTAACTCTGCCGTTGAGATCCAAGAACGGTGCCATCCACCCAGCAGATGAGAGGATGAAGGCTATGTCGAAGGCCGAGGTCAAAGTGGTAGCCGCTCATGTTTTTCGCTGGTCGAACGCGCCAGACTCTTTGTCGGGAGGCGGGAGCCTGGGAACCAGGCAGGGGCGTGCGAAGAGCTTGTTGCTGGGGAGTCTAGATATGTAAAAAGCCTGACTGAAATTGCTTTCAGGCAGGCTTTGGGATGCATCGAAGTGGGCGATACAGAATTCGAATCTGTGACCTCTGCCGTGTGAAAATGCAAAATTGCCTATGAGTAAATCGATCTTTGCGCGATAAAAACCCGTTAATTACGTACTCAATCGAGTGTATCGCAGTGCAATAACCATTGCAACTAATGGCGATTAATGCGACACAAATCGGCCAGTTTTATCAAAAACGAGGGGGTTTTTAGGTAAGGAACATGAGTGCTAATCGCGCTAAGGCAAGACTCGCAGGCCGAGTGTCTTGAAGGCGGACATTTTCCGTCCCCGTGTGTCGATCATCCGGAGAGTAACCAAGCAGTGCACCTGAGTTGCCGCAGTCTAATCTTGGAACCGCTACCCGCCCATTCACGCTTATCTTCCGAGAGCACTCGCTAAACGTCCCAGCGACAGGCGACCAACTTCCCACCCTTCGCCACGCTGTGTTTCATGCAAGCATCGTTGGCCGCAATCGGCATCTTATCGGATCCAAATTACTACGGATGGTAAGGGTACCTGCCACTTACCTTGTCGCTCATTTCTTCGATAGAGAGGCCAGGAACACAATTGATCCGGCGTATGCACCCGGTCACAGAACGCACAAGCTCTCGAGCATCGTAAGTTGCTAGGCGGACATGGCTACCCACGGGGTACCCTGCAAGAGATGAACCAGTGGCCTTGCCCTTCTCTGCGCTGAGGGGCAAGTTACTTTGGGTGAAATTCCCAACCGACCTCAAAAGACGAATCAGTGAGACTAAAGCAGATGGGGCATTCTTAAGATGCGGGCGAAGCCGAAGGTTGGCGGTGCGACGAACCGGTCGATCCAGACATGTCACCCAACGATCCGCGCGGAGCGAGTTTGGACACTCGTATCGGCAAAGGCCGAGCAAAGAAAAAGAAACAGGACAAGGTCGACATTCCAACCGAGCGATTAGCTCCCAAGAGTTGCAACACCGGCAAAGGGTCGAATGACCCGGTGGTGCCCTGGCCCGATTATGTTTTCGTTGTCGATCCAGCTCCGATCATCGCTGCGGCCGAACGACTACAGCGAAAGGGTGGCCGCGAAGCGATGGCTTGTTGCCCAACAAGCTAAGACGCCGACGCTGCGGCCGAGTGGCTCGTCGATCGGCTCTCACGTCTCACGCCAGGGCTAGACGTGCCTACGGAAATCGCAAGCACCGGCGGTCAGCATCAGGTCAGCTTGCGGACGTCGTCGAATCACCTTAAACCATTGCGTTGCGAACATCCCGCTCTTTACCCCAATCGGAAGCATGAACGTTGTTGAACTCTGGCGTCTACTTCATCACCTGCGATTCTCTCAGCAGACAATTCGTCTAGGTCGGCCGATTCACCCACATCGCGTGACGACGAAATCAGCTTCGATCAGGCTGCCCGTTCCCGATCAAGGTGGAACGATTCTCTTCCGAAGCGGTCCGCACCTCCCAAAGAAGCGAAGCAAAAACTGGACGTCCTCTTCCATCTGGAAGATGGTCGGGATGAGGTCGAAGAAGCAAAATCTCAACCCGCTGCGTCAGCAACGCCTGCCGATTTCAGCCGCCCTCATCAGCGTACCGCTGGCACCATTCGCCACCACTGATTCAGAAGGGCTGCCCAACACGACAACCATCTATCGCGAACAGCAACAGGAGATTGTTCGCACGGGGAAGTAACCCGCGACGTTCAATGATTCAAAGCTGCATGATCAATCTGACGTACCCACAATCCTTCGAGACTGTTCGACGATCCAGCCCCGTTTGACGCCAACAGAACAACTTTATCCCTGGTGCTTGCGTACAAGACCGGCCGGATGGTCGTTCGCCCTTTCGGTTGGAAGATGGGGATCTGATGAAGCCGCTTGCCATCAATCGCATCGAAAACATCGATCGTCGTTTCCATGACGACGCTGACGGTTTCATCATCGATGAACGACAGCACGTAGTGAAATGGATCATACAAACGTGGCGCATCAGCATCGAACACAAGATCAGTGATCGAGCCGGACTGAAGATTCAAAAGCTTGATTGGTGTTGGCTTGCTTCCAGAGCCTTGATAGACGACCAGATCGTTGTGGACACCGATCGCCGTGTAGCCGGAGAGTACTGCCTTATCGATGGGACGAAACAGCTTGGTGGACAGATCAAACTCGGCGAGGCAGCGATTGCCCGTCTCGAAGCAATGACCGTAAAAGTAGATCGACTCCTGGTCAGCAGCGAACGCGATTGGTTTCATTTGATACTCGGACACCCTCCCTACCACGAGCGACTGTCCCGTTTGCGTATCGAACGCCTTTAATTGATTGGATTGCCGGCTCATTCGTGGCCTTCCGGGCACCGGTTCCGATACACATTGCATGAACGCGACTTTGTTGCCTTCTTCAGTCCACACCACATTCCGCAGATTGACCCGGGATTTTTCAGGTATGGCGTCAATACGAAAAAGGGCGACACGATCGACCTTATTTCCATTCGCCTTTGACCAGCGATCGAGGACGACACTCGGTGCATCGTCCTCGCGATTGATCCGAAGAATGAACACGCACTCTGACGTCACGTGAACCCCCGCCAACCCGTCGGTTGAAATGCTCGCCACTCGCTTGTAGGCGAGATCCTCCATCCCGATTTCGTAAAGTCCCGATAGACCATCTTTGTTGACAATCGACCAAATACGCTTTCCATCTGGAGCGAGTGCCCAGCGATACGAGTGGCCCTGCATGAACTTCGCTCCGAGATGTTCGATGTCGGTCTCATTGCTCACGTCGTAGTTCATCGGCAGCTTGCCACCGGTATGCAGTTTGCCAATCGCATCCGTAGCCGCTACTCGCAAGTTGTTGTGTGAAGAGCTTGAAGCGAGAATCAGTTCCGGGATGGCGTCCTTTGCATCGGGGCCAATTTTACCCAATGTCTCTGCGACAGCCGCTGCGAACGTCCATCGATTGGGATGGTTTTTCAACGCATCGATCAAAGCTGGCACCGCATCGGCTGACGCCGGGCCCCAGTCACCCAGTAGCTTGACAGCACCGACCGGCGCGTCGAACGCCCCTGCATCCGATCGATGTCGTGCTGAACTATCTCCCAGAAAGGACGCAATCACCGGAACGTAAACATGTGCGTCCGGTCCAATCAGGCGAAGCCTTTCGTAGAGTACCTTTCGTTTGTCCTCATAGTTCAGGAGTAACGCAGAAACGATGGCTGTTCGGACAGATGGGTGTTGCTGATGATCGTCAACTTCGTCCAAAAGCAACTCAATCGTCGAGTCGGCATGAGAGACCTTTCCGTAGCCGGGACTTGGCAGGGCAAGTAACTTTGCCGCCTCGAGACGGACATTGAGACTCGAGTCTTGAAATGCTTTGCGAAGAAACCGATCGATTGCGTCCGCACGTCGCTGAGATTGATACCACTGACGTGTCTCGGGAACATCGCTTGATTCAGCAAAAGCGACTTCATTCACAAGCATCGCGATTGCCTGATCGACTGAACGTCCTACCTTTTTGCTGTGGCGTTTTTCCGAGCGGTCGTGAAAGAAATTGGGATGGGCCGCACCGTACTCCAATGACGTTGCGATGGTCATGCCTGGCTTGCTCACCACAAGAGCATCACCACTCTTTCGCAAGGAAGCGGTGGGGTTTTGATCCATCCATTCCTGCGAAGGTGTCATTCGGATCGTGACCGAAAGCGGCCCATGGACGTTGACGACTCCGGAACAGGGAACATTCGCTTCCTCAAAAACAGCTGTCCCAGATAGCGTCAGGTGTGGCCCCATCGCAAAGCCTTGATGGCGAAGATGTCTTGCATCCCGAAGCTCTACAAACTCTCCGAATCGTTGTCGAATTGGATGTTCGGGGGCAAGCTCCGTAAGCTGACGCCAAAACTCACTCGATACATCCTGAGCAACCACTGCGTCGTCATGCGACTGCCCGATTGCCGAGATTCTGCGAAAGTGCTGCGAGATGACATAACCACCCACCAAAACTGCGAAGGCAGAAGCGACAAGAATAGGCTTTCTCATGATCAAACCGGTGGAATATCAAAACGGCGGGAGTCGGAAGCATCCTCTCAAGAGCCCGCGTCTTGCTACGTGCAGCGCACTTTTAGTCGTTCGTTGCCGTCAGTCCATTTTCCCGATATCGTTTTCGGGACGAACGTGGCGAGTGTCATGAAGAAGCGTTGACCAAAAGTCGCGTGATCAGTGAACGGATCACCTCTTCGTTCAAATCCTCCAGATTGAAAACATCAAATGGCTGAGCGTGTCCGCCTCTGAACATCTCGACTGCCATTTGGTTTCCATTCGGTTGAAACACGATGCCGCCCCGCTGCTTCAGGCTGCTTGACCACGTCGACCACAGAGTGAGACCGATGCGGTGGCCGAGTGGCTCGTTGATCGACTCTCTCGTCTCACGCCGGGGCTAGAAGTACGCACGGAAATTGCAAGTACCGGTGCTCAGCATCTAGTCAGCTTGCGAACATCGTAGAATCACCTTAAACCATCGCGTTGCGAACATTCCGCTCGTCACCCAAATCGGAAGCATCAACGTTGACGAACTCTTGCGTCTACTTCATCACCTGCGAGTTCCTCGGTAGACGGTTCGTGAAAATCGGACGATCTACCGACATCGCAAGACGGCGAAATCAGCTTCAATCAGGCTGCCCGTTCCGGCTCAAAGTGGAACACAGCGAAGTGATGCCAGAGTCAGAAGCCGCTGTGAAAGAAAAACAGTGGCATGCGATGTTCAAGGAAATGCGAAAGCGATGCGAGTGGTTCCACACCGTCGCGAATGATGTCGACACCCAACTCATGTTTCACTGGTTCCCCTACGAGAACGACATCGAAGCGTTCGTCGAACGCCTGAAGATGCGAGACTCAACCACCAAGTTCGAAGAGGATGAAGCGGCACCCGATCATCAAGAACAACTCTTGTTTTGATGGTCACGAATACTCCGCAACAAATCTCAGCCTACTGGACTCGCCGACCCACCATCATCTCGATCGCCCGAATGCCGTTCTCAACCTTCGACGGGCGTCGGGTTGGTATGAACAAGCCGTGGCGATTCGCACGCCTCGCAGTCTCGATAGAAACAAAGCCCTTTCTTGCGAAGCTTCGCTTTGGTACCGCACAGCTCGCACTTTTGCGGCACGCTTTTCGTCTGGCTGCAAGCTCGGCACCGAAGATAGTAACCATGGCGACCGTAAAGAATCTCGACATCCGAAACGCCGCAAGCTTCGCAGTTCATCTTTGCATCCGATGGACCGGCGTCTGCAGTCGAAACAGGCTTGACCGCTCTCGTCTCGGCGGCTGGAGTCCTGGCAGCGACCGGCGGTGGGTTCGTTGTTCGCTGAGGTTTGCAGCGGCTTACCAAAAACTCGCGGATGGACGTCATTTCTTGATCCGTGAACGGGCCAACATGGTGATCCTCCATTCGCTTGGCTTCCTCCTTTCCCGCCTTCACAAACTTCACGAATCCCTTGATGCCTTGAGTCTCTTGGTGCGCGTTCGCTTTTTCAGTCAGTTCCGCGACCACTCGATCCGCCTTCATCAACTCAGGCGGACTGGCGCCATTGCGTTCGATCACGCCCTGATCCGAGATCGCCACGTAGACTTGGAAACGTTCATCGCCAAAGAAAGGCTGAACCGTACCCATCAGCTTCTTGGGACGCAGTGATTCCTTGGCATCGTTGAGTAGGCTCTGCAGAAGCCGGGCCTGCAATCGAGCCTGTTCGATCGGCGACCGCATCCCCGACCGACGTCCCCGTGAGTTGCGAACGAACTCCAGGTGTTCGTTCACTTCGACCGTGCCAGTGATGGACTTGCTTTCGACGATGGCAAACCCAAAGCGGTGCATCACCAGATGATCGATCTGGGCACGTTCGTCATTTCGTTCGAACGTGATGTCATTGAACACGAACACATCCGAAGCTTCAGCGAAGGCACGTCGCAGAAAGAAAGCCATCTGCTTTTCAGCTTCGAACCCAGCCTTCCCTCTCGAATCCTTGGGCTGTGGAGACTGTTTTTCTTGGATGATCACGGTGCACTCGCAGAAATTCAATTCGTTGAAACGGACATCAAACCGAGCAGACTAAAACCTCTCAATCGGTGTATCAATCCCGATTGAAAAGACAGCCGTCATCCGCAAGCACCAGCTCGGCATCCGCACGCGATCGTCACCAACCAACTCCATCGCCACGATCCAATTCAGTCCGAACGGGGTGACATATTGTCGCCACGGCGCAAGCCCGTGGATACCAAAACGAAAGCGAAAAAAGCCCTTAAGGGGCGACATGAGAGAGTGCCGGGATGCCGCATATGCGATCGAATCTCTCTCGCTCGGATATATAAACGACAAACACATTGGCTTTACATCGTATCCTTCGCTCGTGCTGGATAGCTCTAATCATCGAAGTTCACTCGCAGCGTGTCAGCCGATCAGGCGACCAGATTTCTTCGACGAGGGCACGCAGAAGATCTTGGCGTTCAGCTTGACTAGGCTTGTCAAATTTCGGAATCGGCTTGAACGGCAGGTTTGCCGAAGCCGAAAACTGAGCAAATTGTGGCTGGTGGCTGTAGACGTCTGAGTGCAAACTAGCCGCGTAAAAATTTTGTTTGCTGTAGTGCGGTAACTTTTGCTCGTAGGGTTTGTCTTGCAAACTGCGATTCACGTCAGCCGGAAGCAGCAAGAGCGAAGCGATGTGATTGCGGCACTCCTCGAATTCGTTCTCATTGTCGAAATCTTCTTCCACGGCGGGATAGTTGTTGGGAAGAATATGCTCGATATCGAACGGGTTCTTCACTTTCCGGTCGACAAGCTTGTCAAACGATTCCGTTCGACCAGAGCCTTGCTCGACGAACGCGGTCACGCGAGCGAGAATGTGATAAATGTAGCGACGACTGAACTGATTCAACCGCAGATCAGAAAGGCCCTTGCGGTAAGGACGTTGCTTATGCCCCTCGAATGAAACGTCATCATCTTCCAGTTTTTGCCGGAGGATGGCACGCAACTCGGGAAGTGACTTCCGACGAATGTCACGGCACAAAATGAACATCGTGTACGAGACGCTGGAATATCCAACCCGAACGTAATTGACAACACGACGCATCAACCAGATATCAAGATAGGTTGCCGTCGCCGCAAGCTTCAGCTGAATCGTCTCTTCGTCATCCGATAGTTCCAATGGCGCGAGCAAAACGGTGTTTTGCCACGTGAAATCGTTGTGTGCATTGTAGTACACCGACTCCAGCCCTTTTGTCAGCGTTTGGCTTGCGGCGAGTATCCGCAAGTATGCTTTCGAAAAAAACGGGAATGCCTCGGTGATGAAGCGTACATTATCCGCTTCGGAACCCAATTTGAGATCCTTGTGGTGCTCACGCACCCAACGATGAAACGCGTTGCCAATGAGCTCCCAGTCTTTGTCGCTCGCCCCAGCTTTTCGATCTCGAATGGACTCGGCGTGCTGTGCTCGGAGCCAAGCCTTGATGCAATTGATGTCACGCTCTGGTTCTTTCTCTTGCCCCCACGAGATCAGATTCAGAACGCTCTGCTTCCACACCTGATTCGAGGTCTGTCGCTTGTTCGAATCCTCGACTGGAGCTAGCAAATACGCCTTCAGCATGTCGACGGGACTGAGCGCCTTTCCCCGATCGTTCATTGTCTCGAAGATCGCGTAGGCGTAGCTGTCATTGTCGGTCGCAATTTCAATCAGACCGACCCTGGTCAGCAACCAATAAATGAAATGACTAATCCCCTCACCAAGCTCGTCGATGAATCCGTTCTGCTCGATGTCCGCATAGCGGGCATGCATGGTTTGAATCGATTCGTCCTTCCCATCCGGGCTGAATTCTTTGCCGTTGAACAACGCCTCGATGACTGGCAATCGTTCGGGAATATCCAGATTGAACTTCGGCTCGCCCAAGTTGTCGCTGAAGATCAAAGGCGCAATGGTTTGAAGCACTGGAAGTTTTTGCTCTTCTGCGATTCGGTACAAGCAGATCAACAACAATGTCAGCGACGTAACACGCTGTTGCCCATCGACCAAGTAGTTCTTGCCGTTCCGCTTTGACACAATGATTGAGCCCAGGAAGTACTCGCCATACTTGCTAACCTCTTTCGTTTCATGCTCAGGCTGATATGAATTGCTGAACTTGCCCAGCAAATCGGACAACAATTCGTCGATGTTCCCTTTTTCCCACTTGTACTCCCGCTGATACTCGTCGATGGAAAAAGATTGGCTCTGCAGCAATTGCTGAACCGTTCGATAGTGAGGTGTGATTGAGCTCATCTGTTGCAAATCGCGGTGTGACCGAGTGAATTAGAGTTGTTCGCTTGACCAGCCGTTGGCCAAGGCTTCGGCTTGTTTCATGATCAGCTCGATCGCGGCGGGGGCGTGGTCGGGTGGGTATTTGTATTTGCGTAGCAGGCGGCGGACGAGGTTGCGTAGCTTCGCTCGGACACTGTCGCGGACTTGCCAATCGACCGTGGTGCTGGCACGCAATTTCAGCGTGAGCTCCGTGGCAATCTTCTTGAGTGAGTCATCACCCAACTCTCGCACCGCACTTTCATTCGTTGAGAGTGCGTCGTAGAACGCGATTTCGTAATCGTTGAGTCCAAACGCCTCGTCGCGTTCTAAACGTGAGCGGTAGCTTCTCGAACTGAAACACGTGGAAGAATTGTTTCAGCAGCGAATCGGACGTGACGTAGTCGTAAATGGCATCACGGAATTCCTGCAGCTCCTTCTGCACGCTGCTGATGAAGATTTGCCGAGTCATAGCAAGCCTCCGCATTTGACTTCGTTTGGGTAGAGTCGTCGAAGTGCTCGGTTGTTTTGTTCCAAGCTGTGATGATCGGGATTGGCGACGACATGCAAGACATCATCGACGGCGGATTGCGGAAGATCAGGATTCAGTCGAGCCACCGCCTCGGCCAAGCGATCTTTCAAGACGACAACTCGGTGGTCATCCCGCTCCGGATCGTCTCCATCGGGCGAGATATCCACGCCGTTGTTGTAGTCCCAGGCCGACTCGCGGAACCAGTCGAGGGAAAGATTTTCGAGTTGGTCTTCGGTAATCATTTCCAGTAGTGTGTCTTTTGTCGCGATTTTGTAAGATGTATTGTTATTCGTCTTCCTCCAACTCCGTCGTATGCTCTTCAACGATTCGCACCGCGTCGCGATCGTAAGACTCCGCGACCCGTCGGAGTGTTGTCGCCAGACGATGGAATCCAGCGTCTTCCAGCTCCTCAGCTTGCGCACGATACTTGTCAGCTAAATCCCTTTCTGGCTTGCCCGTCGGGTCGACGAGATGCGCGCCCCGCGAGTTATAGATCGCCGTCGCAAATCCCCGTCGCATTTCTTCTGATTCGTCTGCGTTAAGAACTTCCGCGACGGCACAGTGGATCGTCAAACCGGTCGGGTCCGGTGGGCTATGAATGAGGACCTTGCCGGCATTCAAAAGCGCCACCTCAAGATGGCCGGAGTCGGATGCGGATTGCCTTACATCATCAATCCACTGCTTGAACGCAGGTCCAGAGAAATTGTCAAGTCTATCCGTTCCGGGGGGGGTGCGCCATTCGTGAAGAAGCCGCCACGCATTCGTCGCCAACGTCCGTTCTTCTTCAGACGGTTCTTCGTCGCTCGGTGTCACGTTCCTCGAGCGAAAGATCATGCGTATGAGTTCACAAAAGAACGCGGGATCGTTTGCAAGACGACTTTCAAGGTATCTAGGCGTCGCACCATGATGTCCGTCCAATAACGCAACGTATGCCCATTCAATTCTAAATAAGTCTTCCTCATTCGTTTCGGGGTCTTCCTGAAGAGACTTAATGACTTGAACGGCATGGTAGCCATCTCCTCTTGTGGGGTTGGATGAGACGGCATCAAGCAATGCTCTAACCGCCTGCTGCTTGTTCAGCCGCTCATTGTCGTGCGCCAGTTTTGCAAGGCAATCAATTGCTGCCCATGGCCGCTCGTGTTCAAGTAGATTCTCGATGGCCGTACATAAACTGCCTTCTGCTTGATAAGGATTGACTACCACCTTTTTCCAATACTCGGACGTATCATCCTTTAGCAACTGATCTACTCGCTGCCATGTATTGTTCACAAACGGAAGGATCGAAAGACTCCTGCCAATGTCTTCTTTCGACCAAGCCGACACGAAGGTCGCATCCACCCAAGCCCATCCCTTCTCCTGAAACCTGCCCCACACGAATCCGGCGGCTAGCCCAGAGTGCTTTTCATTGGACGCATTCAGCATCGACGGCAGCACCGAGGCATCGACATCTTCAACAGCAATGCGGCCGAGTGAAAAGCCAACCTGTTGAGGTGACTCCACACTTTCAGCAAAACGAACCGCGTGTTCGATTCCACCAACATCAAGAAGATTTTGCATGACCTTATGCCTACGCAATTCGAGCTGTTTCTTTTGTTCCTGCCAGTTCCCGCTCTCTTCGTACAGCTCCCAATCACGTCCGCAGAATAATCTCTGGTAGCGATTCGAAGGGTCCTTGGGTGCCAGTACAGCCGCAGCCGCTTCGATCTGTGAAACAAGATCATCTGGAAATGCCCAGTCAGCGTCCGAATAGCGTCGATGTTTCGAAGCCACTTCTACAAGCGCAGTCCACAAGCCGAGCCTCTCCTCTTCCAACTTACTTGTGATCTCATCTGACGAAATGTGGCCCAAAAGCCTCTCGCATGCTGGCCGTGGCAGATTGTCAAGATGCTCAATCAGCTGATTGAGCTTTGACATTTCGTTCTCAGCGATGCCGACGGCCATTTCAGCATAATTGCAGATTTGTTCCCAATGCTCTTCCTGTGTAGTGCCATCCTCCCAATCATCAGGAATGACTCGCCGCCAAATTGGTTTATGCGTGCCGCTGCTTGCAGAAACCTGACCAGGCAGCAGATTAAGGAGAAGTTTCCACGCGACCTCCGGAGATTCTTTACACAATGTCCGAACCGCGATCTTGCGCTTTTCAATAGACGCCGTAGTTTGAGGAAACCAAGGAAGGAAAATGTGTGTGAGCGAGCTGGCCGGTCGGTTGGCCCATTGCCCTCCAGGGTCTCGCTCCGCAAGCCGGGCGAGAACGACCGTCGCACGGACGATGTCCGTCTCACTCCAGGCGATAGACTCCAGGGCCCAAAGGAGACCTGTCACATAATTACGTCCGGTAATACCTTTACCTTCTTGGGAAAACAACTCATCGAATGGACATGGCTGTTGACGTAATGCAGCCTCAACAGCGCTCAGAAACTCCTCTGGTGATGTCTCGGCAAGGAGCGGAAGCAGATCGTTGATGCTTCCCCAAAATCGCCAGTCGGTATCCTGGAACAGTTCACGAATCACCTCTACAGCGATCGTGCGCGGCTTGTCTCGCGAGCAGTTCTCTAGGCACTCGGGGCGGCCTCCCACCAATGCAAGACTTTCGGCAAGTCCTTTTCGTTGGTAGCGAGAATGGGCAAGAACTTTTCCGTGGATGTTAGCTGTAAGTCTCTCGTTGGGATTTAAATCAAATTGGGGATCAATCTCTGGCAATACGGCCAGCGCGCATCTCTTAAACGCATCCAGATGGGCGTCAAATACGCTGGGGCCAAGAGCCTGCCAAAGGTCGCCACGTTGCCTGACTGACCACACACCATTTCCCAGACTTAACGGGCTATCTGGTAATTGCAGAACCTGCCGGATTTTCGACTGCCAGTCCTCAAATGGAACGTCAACCAGCCGCCGAGCGATTTCGATGTCCGTCTCCGAATTCTCGTCCCACGATCCCAATAGATTCGTGATAACCAGCGCGGAAGCAAACTCCGAAGTGTTCCAATTGTGGACTTTTCGTGGCGGCAGTGTATGCGATAGAGACTCAGGCATCTGTCGAACGGCGCGTTTCTCGAACGCAGATCGAAGATCATGTTGTACGGACTTGCAAGTAATCGTTCCTGCATTCTGATTGGCAAAAGCCACCTCCTGTACAATCAGCGCCCAGAGAGATGCCGCGTTTTTCGGTGAATACTGCCCGATCAACGAATGCAGGATCGCGTGCATTACGCCCGATCGGATGTCCAGATCGTATCCGAGCAAGTGGAAATGTCGCAGGAATTGAAAAATATCATCGTCCGTTATTGCCTCGCCTTTCGCCGAATCAAGATGTGACCGAAAAGCCTGAAGCTTCTTTCTTTTCGACGCACTGCTGAAATTCGTCGTCTCAACTTTCTCGATGAACTCTTGCGGGGATTCGGACGAGCGAGACCACTCAAGGAGCACGCGAACATCGGTGATATCCGTTGCGTTCAGAGGACCTGTTATAAGCGCAATCGCATCCTTTCCTGTGGTGAATATGCTCCCATTACTGAAGTCATTCCAAGCGCCTCGGATCACGTCGGCGAATACGGTATTGTTCTCGGTAATTGTAATTGAATGTTTAATCTGGCCGAGGATCTTCCGTTCCTCCGAATCACCTTCATCACCCGTAAAGACAATAAGGTCATCGGTGTGATAGCCAGCGTATTTCCCTTGCAGCTTGAGTTTCCGAATTGGCCGGCAAGGCAAACATGGTGCGAATCCTCCCGCAAGCATCAGGGCAACAAACGAAGCCTGGACCTGTACTTCGAAGTTTACGCCGCCACCGCCCGTGGAAAATGGGTTGCTGATTTGCTTGCCATCGCTTGCCATCATACCACTCCCTTGGCTTCGTACTCGTCTTCGGAGTAGTCACTTGGATCCAAGTAGTAGTCTTGGTCCGGGTTCCGTAAGTGCGCAGCGACTTCGCTTTGGCGAAGCTCAAACGCGTCCGAAACGTACTTCAGAAAAATCAGCCCCAGTACGGCATGCTTGTAAACAGCCGCGTCGAGGTTGGATCGAAGTTTGTCCGCTGCCGCCCAAAGTTTTTTGTCGAGATCTTTGAGGAACTTCTGGCCATCCGCCTCTGACATGGGCTTGATTCATTCAATGGATTGACGAACACGCATTGCCACATGACTCCCTCACGTGGTTGCAAACTGAAGCCCGCCATCCTATTGTGCCTGGGACCACCAAACAAGCAGGCAGGGGGTCTGCCATGCTCCGATAGGTGAGTTGACTGAATCGACACGACACACGTTTGAGGAACGCATGGATCGCTCTCCTTTCTTGAGTGTCGCCGAAAAGGATTGGATCGCGGCGAACGAGTTGGCGTTCGCGTTCCATGATCGTTTTCCGGTGACACGCGGCCATGCGCTGGTGGTGACTCGCCGGGTGGTGCCGACTTGGTTTGAGGCGTCGCCAGAAGAACAAGCCGCGCTGATGTGCTTGGTCAATGTGGTCAAGCAACGGCTGGACGAAACGCTGGATCCCAAGCCCACTGGATACAACGTCGGTTTCAACTGCGGCGAAACCGCTGGTCAAACCGTCATGCATGTTCACGTTCATGTGATCCCTCGCTATCTCGGCGATGTGCCGGATCCACGTGGCGGTGTTCGATACGTGATTCCCGAGAAAGCGAACTACCTGGTCGATGAGACACCGGCCCAGACAGCGCAAGCGGAGGCCGGGAATGCGACGAACGCTCCACGCTTGGAACTGTTGACCGGTTATCCGGATTCGACGTTGTGGGAACGACTCTCGGACCGGATGGCGGATGCGAGGAAAGTCGACGTGCTGGCTTCCTTTGTTCAGCCTTCCGGCCTCGCGGTGATCGAAGGTCGGCTGTTTGAAACGTTGCAGCGAGACGCCGCCGTTCGAATCCTGGTCAGCGATTACCTGTACATCTCGCATCCGAAAGCTTTGGCTCGGTTGCTCGCGTGGCAGGACACGGTTGGCGACGACGAAGCCTTGCGTGGTGACCTGCGGGCGCGGCTGGTGAAACATAAGTCGCTTTCGCGGGGACCAGATTCATTCCATCCCAAGGCGTGGCGAATCATGGATGACCACGGTTCGCTGGTGGCGGTTGGCAGCAGCAACTTGTCGAAGGCCGCATTGGAAACGGGTGTCGAATGGAATCTGATCTGTTCCAGCCGAGGACACGTTGGCGTGCCCGATGACTTTGTTCAGGCGTTTGATGAACTGTGGCAGTCCGCGGAACCGCTGACGGTTGATTTGGTGGAGCAGTACCGGCTGGATGCGAAAGCGTATCGCAAGGAGCACTTCGAACCCCAACGCATCGACCACACAACGATTCCTGAGCCTCGGCCTTGGCAGGCGGCGGCGCTAGAGTCTCTCGCCAAGCTGCGTGCCGAAGGTTTCGCCAAGGCGTTGATCTCAGTGGCCACCGGGATGGGGAAGACTTGGTTGGCTGCGTTTGATGTGCGGCAAGTCGGGGAGACACTCACGCGACGCCCACGAGTGCTGGTGATTGCACACCGCTCGCACATTTTGTCGCAAGCCGAAGGTGTTCTGTCCCAACTGCTGGACGACGCGTTCCAGGATGGCGATTCGCTGGCGACGCAAACGTCGTGGTACCGCGGCTCACGCAGCGAACTGGACGGTGAGTTGGTGGTTGCCTCGATTCAGAAACTCGCTCGCCCCGAGGGTCTGAAGCGTTTGGCGAACGAACATTTCGACTACGTGATCATCGATGAAGTTCACCACGCAGAAGCCCCCACATACCGCCGCGTGCTGGCAAAACTGGACGCAGATTTCGTCCTGGGTTTGACCGCGACTCCCGAACGCACCGATGGCGTCGATGTGGTCAGCATCTTCGACGACAACTTGGCCTATCACGCCTCCATCGGCACGGGCATCGAAGAGGGAGCGTTGGTTCCGTTCCACTACGTTGGCATTCGAGACACTGTGGACTTCGAACAAGTCCCGTGGCGCAACGGCCGGTTCGATCCCGATGAGCTGGAACAACGCGTCGCGACGAGCGAGCGGATGGAGCGACTGTGGCAAGCGGTCAACGAGCATCCCGGTGAGCGGACGATTGTTTTTTGTTGCTCTCGGCGTCACGCCGTGTTCGCACGTGATTGGCTGCGTTCGAAAGGCGTCCGCTCAGCAGCGGTCTTCTCAGGCGGAGGCGGTGACAGCTACGGCCAATCGCTGGCACAGTTGCGTGATGGCTCGCTGGAAGCCCTGTGCGTGGTCGACATGTTCAACGAGGGTCTGGATGTCCCGGCGGTGGATCGCGTCGTGATGCTGCGGCCCACGGAATCGAAGGTTGTCTTCCTTCAGCAGCTCGGCCGTGGTCTGCGCGCCAGCATGGGCAAAACACGTTTGCTGGTGATCGACTTCGTCGGCAACCACCGCTTGTTCGCTCAACGAATGCTCCACCTGCTGTCATTGGGAAACCACACGGCTCAGTGGGGTGATTTGCGGAAGTGGATTCAAGGGGCGTCCCCTGAGCTGCCCGAGGGTTGCTTGCTGGATGTTGAACTGGGAGCCAAGGATCTGCTGAAGCAATTCCTGCCCACGGGAGCCGCGGCCGGGGTCGAGGCGTATCGCGGGCTGCGTGATGAACTGGGGCGCCGCCCGGCTCCATCGGAATTGGTCGCTCGCGGGTACATCCCAGGAACGATCAGTCGCAGCGCAGGCAGCTGGTTTGCTTTCGCGGCTGAGGAAGGCGACTTGAACGACGAGGAACAGCAAACGCTTGGCTTGTTCGGAAATTGGTTCAAGACGGTCGAGACGACCAACCTGAACAAGTCGTACAAGATGGTCGTGCTTCGCGTGTTGCTGGATCAGTCATCGTTCTTTGATCCAGTCGACTTGCCGGAGTTTGCCAAACGTTGCCGGACTCACATGCTGGAACACCCCATTCTCCGGCGGGACCTGCTGGAGGGCAAGCACGCGATCGATCATCGCCACGCAAGTGACGCGGAGTGGATGACATGGTGGATCAAGTGGCCGATTGATCGATGGCTGGACAATCAAAACGGATCGCGATGGTTCAAGCGGACGGGCGACCAAATGCAGTTGGCAATCGATTGCCCAGCCGACCTGCGTGGTTCCCTGGAATCCATGACGGAAGAGTTGGTGGAAGGACGTTTGGCTCGGTACATCCAATCGAAACGCTTGGTGGAGTCGCCTGAGTCAACGCATTCGTTCACGGGAAAGGTCTCGCATGCGAATGGAAAGGCAATCGTGTTCATCCCAACGGTGGAGAAAGAACCGGGGCGACCGGTGGGCCCGACCGAAGTGCAGTTGCCCAGTGGTGATGTGTGGACGTTCAAGTTTGTAAAAGTCGCCTGCAACGTCGCGTACCCCAAGGATGAAAAGAAGAATCGGTTGCCGGAACTGCTTCGACAGTGGTTTGGGGATGACGCGGGGTTGCCGGGCACTGATTTTCGCGTGCAGTTCAAACGGCATGAGGGGCGTTGGCAGGTGGAGCCGGCCGGCGTCCAGAACGTGGCTGCTGCTGCAACCGAACGTCAAATCACAGAGCCGATTGCAGAACCGGAGGATCCGGCATGGGTGATCGAGCCGTCGGTCAAAGACTCTGCCAAGTATGCCAGCCACGTCCCGGTGGTCGATTTGGTTGCCGCGGCCGGAGGCTTCGGGCCGGAAGGTGTTCCCGAAGAGATTGGCTGGATCGAGGTTGCCGACCGCAAGCTATCACGAGGAATGTTCGCCGCACGGGTGATCGGTCACTCCATGGAGCCGCGAATCACCAGTGGAAGCCTGTGTTTGTTTCGTCCCTGCCCAGCCGGTTCGCGGCAGAACCGGTTGATACTTGTTCAGCTCAACACTCATGCAGATCCGGAGGACGGCGGACGCTACACGGTGAAGCGATACCACTCCACCAAACGCGTCGACGAAGACGGTTGGCAGCACCAAGCCATCGAGCTGCAGCCCCTCAACCCCGAGTACCAAGCAATCCAAATCGACGAAGAATCGGCGACGGACATTCGGGTGCTGGGTGAATTGGTCGAGATCTTGCACGAAGCCAAACCAGATGACGAGAGCCACTGATGACAAAGACGACTCTCGTGATCGTTCCGTGCGGCAGCAGCAAGGTTTGGTCAAAGAATCCATCGGCGGGGCCGACGATCGCTCGCGATGCTTACGTAGGATCGCCGTTCAAGGTCAATCGCCGGTACGCGGAATGTATCGGCGATCAATGGCTCATCCTCAGTGCGAAGCACGGTTTCATTGATCCGGACTTCGTCTTGCCAGGCCCCTACGAAGTCACTTTCAAACGCAAGTCTTCGGAACCGGTCGCATTTGAAGTTCTGAGACGACAAGTCGTTGAGCTGCGTCTCGATCAGTACAACGCCGTGATCGGGCTTGGCGGAAAGGAATACCGAGCAGCCGTTTCTGCTGCGTTCGACAGTACTAAAGTTGAGCCGACATTCCCATTCGCAGGCCTCCCAATCGGCAAAGCGATGCAAGCGACGAAAAATGCGACTGAGAATCTTATGGAGAAGAGTTGACCGGCTGTTTAGCCGAGTCAATTAATTCCGATGATCTCACGACATTGCGGGTAGTTGGTGCAGGCCCAGAAACGCTTGCCGGCGTGTTTGCCTTTGGCGGCTTTTCGCTGGACCATTGCGGTGTGGCATTTTGGGCAAGAAGGTGCGTTTGATTCCGGCGGCAATCGTGGTGGAGCTGATGGGGTGGATGCGGTGTTGGGAAGAACGCTCGCGATTTGCTGCTGGACTTCGGCGATCGGGTAGGTTCGGGCAGCTTTGATGTGCAGGATGGATAGGCCAGCGGCGGCGAGGGCTCCGTCGAGAAATGCGTCTCGCTCTTGACGGTCCTTGCGGTTGTAGCTGGCGTCGTCTAGCTCGATCGCCAGAACGGGCTAAAGTTGTTCGGTTCGCCTTACACGCCTCGTTTTCACGATTGGGCATACATGAAGAAGCGAGGACAGCTTGATCTCGTTTGGCACTCCGTTCCCGATGATGTGGATATTCTCATTACGCACGGTCCGCCAAAGGGTGTTTTGGATATCACGCACGACATCGAGTCAAAGGAACTCGTCCAGGTCGGCTGCGCTGCCCTGCGAAGACACATTGAAGAACGGATCAAGCCGAAGATTCACGCCTTCGGTCATTTGCATGACGAGAAAGGCATCAGCAACTACGGGATGTTCACTCGCGGTGCGACGCGGTACATCAACTGTTCATGCTGCAACCTCGCAGCGAAGTTGAAGAACAATGGCTTTGTTATTGAGTTGTAACCGAAAACGAAAAAACGCCCGCGGGGGATTGCTCCTCCGCGGGCGTCTCGGATTTCAGTTCGCCTTCCGGCTTACAGTTCGACGGACTCGACTTCGCGGACGAAGCGGGATGCGTCGTTTTCTAGGAACGATGAGACTACGTTGAACACGGCGTCACTGAAGCCGCCGATGTTCAAAATGCTTTTGTCGTCTCGCCCCGTTGCCGGCCCAGCTGCCTGGCTGGTTCCGTAGGGTTGGATGTCCAGGCAGACTAGCTTTGGATCGGTGATGCCGTGTCCACGCTGGGTCTTCTTGAACTTCTCCCATTGGGTCATCACTCCGGTTGAGCCGTTTTGGCCGTAGCCACTGTAACGATTGTTGTAGTGGGGACGTCCCGAAGTGATCCAGCTTTCGTTGTCGCTGACCAGCACGATGCCTGCGAAGGCTTGCTTCGCGTATCGCGTGTTGGCTTCAACGAATGGCAATGAGCAATCCGTTCCTCCGCCTCCGTACTTCGGCAAGCGTGCTGACAGTGACAGGATCGAATCACTTGGATCGACCTTGACCTTGTAAGCCTGCGTATCGAACCGTTTGGGTCGAGCGATTGGCTGAAGGTATCGAGCGGGCCCCGGAGGTGATCTGGCAGAATTACTTCGAGAAGATTCAACGATATACTCGGCGTCGACTGCGATACATGCCTCGGCGAGCAGCCGATAAGCAGGACGTAGCTCTGAGTGCCTTTCAGAGCTTCTTCGCCGCAGCGAAAAACGACCGCTTTCCCAAGCTCAAAGATCGCGACGATCTCTGGAAGATCCTAGTCACCATCACCGCCCGTAAAGCTTCCGCTTACCAGCGTAAACATTTTGCTGAGAAGAGAGGTGCCGGGAAGGTAAACGGCGAATCGGTCCTTCAGACAGACGATCGAGACGACGGTCGATTGCATCAATTTATCGGAGAAGAACCAATTCAAAGGCGACTGATGGTCGCTGCTATCCACTGAGCGGACTACTGACATGTAGCTGTGGAGCAGCCACGACACCCACCAGTTCCCAATCCAAGGGGCGGAAACACCACTACTACAAATGCGCTCGACAATCACACTGCGGCACGAAAACGGAATGCTCCACACCCTCGATCTCAGCCGAAGCATCGGAAGAGGCAGTGTTCGACCGAGTCACAAGCCTTGCCGTTGAAGCTGATCACCGCCAACGTGTGATTGACGTAGCCTACCGGACCTTGGATCAAGACAGTGAAAAGATTGGCTCGGACATCGAGACCGTTCGGACGAGGTTGACGACAGTTAAATCGGAGATCGGAAACCTCGTGACAGCCTTGAGTTCACCGAGCGGTCCTGGTCCACCTGCAGACGTAACCCGGGGCGGCCCATGCCTTCTGTGTGCTCTTCGGTGTTCAGTCGGGTGCGGCCGAGGCCGTGAGGATCGACAAAAGTGATGTACCGCTTCTTGCCGATGAACAGCCACAACAAGAAGTCTGGTTAGAAACCGCCCTACTCGAAGAAGCTGATGCCACGTCCTCAACTTTGGTTGCGGAGCACATGCCGCTCCTTGTCGGCAAGAAAACCATGCTCTTCCGCCTGGCACCAATCCCTCGAGTTGAACAGGAACAGTTTTTCGTGCAGTATTCAATACTGCCGCCATAATTGTGATCTGCAAGCCGCCGCGACTTTTGTAAGTCAGCGGTTGGTAGAGATGCCGGTTGAAGTTGAAAATCTCGAGATTGCTGGCCTTGTAGTACTCGTGCCAGCCGTCGGGCAACTTTGACTCAATCCGGCGGATGTCTACGATAAACTGTTCTTCGCTCTTTTCGGTCGCAGCGATGTATTCCACTCGTAGGTTTTGGAAGAACTGCTTGTTATGGCGAGGGTAACTGCAATGACAACGCATTCATGAAATCTTGACTCGAAACGGTCAGGACGAAGTTACAATTGACCCTGTATAGAGCCTATCACGCGACATTGGGTAACCTAACTGAGTTAAACGCTTATTACAACGGATCGTGACTGCGAATTCAAGGAGGCTATCTCTCGTCGACCTGATATGAATCAACCGTCTTCTGCGAAAAAGCGAAGGTGCGTTGTACGAATGGCACGGGCGTAAGCCTAAGCTGCTGTGGCGAAACGGTTTCGGTTCGGATTGCGCGGACAGGTCATCAGTCGGTAGTTCTTCCGCCGTCGCTTGAGTTCTCGTTTTTCTTGTCTACCGGGACGGTTGCCAACATTCAATTCGGAGATCACTTCAAGCAGGTTGTTCCATTGCTCTTCTCGTCGGCCTGACCTGAGCCGCATGGATGCGGCGAACTCTTCGATCGCCTGCATTGCTCCGGTGAAACTGAGGCGGGATGGACAGATATTAAATCGCAGCGCCGATGCCAAAATTGCGCATCGCACCAAGTTGTATCCGATCATATGGCAATGGATCTCTTTGCGAACCATCTGAGGAGTCTTGCAACGCAGATGCTCCATCTGCATTTGGGTTTTCAAACTGCGGATATGCAACTCAACATTCCAGCGTCGATGGTAAAGAGTTGCCAGTTCATCGGCTGCATAGATCCCGGCATCAATCAGCGTGGTAACCAGAGTGATCTCCCGGGTCCGAAAGCCTTGTTGCTCAACTTTGTATCTTAGGTGACGAACGAAAATTGCAGCGGGAAAGGTACGGTACTCGTCGTCATTCATCCACTTGGGTCGTTGCGGTTTTTGATAGAGAACAACTTGGTCAAGGTAACCTTGCTTGAATCCACGGTGGAAATCTACCTTACGTAAGTGATGCACACGTGCGACCAAATCAACGCCTCGCATCTCACTCGCAGCGAGTAACCAAAATCCGGCGTAGTAACGGTCCGCAAGGAGAATTCGCCCCGGCAAAATACGATGCAGAACGGTTCTGAGCAAAGAAGTCTCGCCAGTTTGCTTGCCCTTGTACGGACAGATCGCTGTGTGGTTAATCGCACCCGTTGCCATTGAGAACACACCGATCATCCGAGCGATCGGATATCCGCATCCCTTTTTTGGGTTCGTCAACTGTGGATAAGCTTTTTGGTTCGTCAACTGTGGGTAAGCTTTTTGATTCTGCCTGGTGTCGGCCATTGTGACCGTCCAGCCATCAACCATCTCTACGATTCGCCCACGGAATAACCATGTTTCACAGCTGACATCTTCGCATCGCTTGGATGTCCAAGCGAGCAGTCGCTCGAAGAGTTCCTCCGGCAAGCGACATCTTGCTTTGCAATAAGCTGTAGTTTCGCTGCTCACCCTCTGTAAGCCGCGAGCGACACGCCATGCGTTAAAGCGGGTGACGGCTTGCTGACAGCTATGGTCGGCCGAAAGCACCTGCGTAATAAACATCCAAACAACGATTGTTGGGGTGTACGTTCGGTCTCGAAACCGGTGCCCAATCTCGTCGCAGATTTGAGGGATTCCAGACTTGGGTAGAAGCAAATCGAAGCACAAGGATTTGACCGAGAGTAGTTTGCTTTGAACATCGTCTGATGAATTGATAGACTGATCTTTCACGGTGAAGTCTCCCTGGAAGAGTGATGTAGTTAAACACCATTTCAGCGGAGCTTCGCCGTGATTTCAAATGTTGACCGGTATTGAAATTGCTCACAACCATTGCGTGAGGTTTGCTAGCACTACCTGTGGGTATGTTGCCGACCGCTCTCCACTACATCTTGATTGGACCTGCTTACGCCCGTGCCATTCGTGCGTTGTACCTTAGCATCCGGTAGCCTCACGCAACCGGTTAATCTAGAAGTGCAAACCAAAACGGCAGCGCGCACATCCGAGGTAGTAGGATCCCATGCAGTTCTCGCAAACCTGCAGGTGCGACGGTTCTATCGTGTCGCTTGCATTGAACAATATTTTTGTTAGCGTCAGCGTGTAGTATATATTAACGCCGTGGTCATTAGATAGCAAGTTGAGGCTGGCTTCGTATCTGAGTCGTTCATGTAAGCGTTCGATTTCGTGATCGAACAATCAGCGGCGGTAGCTAGAGCAGAAATCAGCGAGATTTCGCCGCCTTGCGAGCTCGACTATTCCACTGCTCAAAAATGCCCTCGAACTGATTGAGCGTTGTGGGAGCGTCAACGTAGGCTGACGCAAACAAACTCAAGAATCAGCAACACACCGCCGGATGCGATGGCTGTTAACTGGACAAGGGCGGAAAGCCTACATTGCGTGTGACTAGCACTCAGAGGCTGCGTATGTGGAGTAGTAGAGTCGTAACGCATACGTGGAAAATTCCTGGTATGTGGAGAGGGACGGGAAATGTTCAATTGCACCTAAGGTCAGCAAGATAATGGGCCGTGCTTCAGTAGTGCAGAGCAATGCCAATAAAAAGAGCCTAGTAGGCTCCCCCACCTCACGCAGACCGAAATCCCTTACCGCACGCTGAATGGACGCTACCGGAAAGGCCGATTTCTATCCCTCCTTTTTTACAGCCGAATGAAAATTTTGCGTTGGAAAAGCCATCGAACCAACAGCATGGGCAACGATAATGCAACCATTGCGACTAGCAGTTCACCGAACCCAGACGTTACGTAGTGATCGAAAAACTCTTGGACATTTCCGCCGACAAACCGCTTGGCGATGGACTTAAAGTCAACCAGTTTGACGGCCAGGTAGATGAACAACGCATTGCAGCCAACCCACAAAAACGGCGTGCACCAACGCTTCCAATGAAGCACGTCAATGAGTAAGTAGAATATGCCTAATAAGATCGCCGAGCATCCACTAGCCAACAGACAGAACGAACTGGTCCATATTCGCTTAATGATCGGAAACTCCATTCCCCACAACAATCCCAGCGAAGCGAGTGCAAAACCACCACCGATCATCCATCGAACTTTCTGCTTTCCAGTGAGGTCGGTACTACTAATGATCCAACCTGCCATGATACCAAACAGTGTCGTCGCGATCGCTGAGATCGTGCTTAACAATCCCTCATTGGAATAATACAAATTCCGCTTACGGCCTGGCAACCAAACGGCATCAACAAAGTGGGTAAGGTTTCGACCTTCGGCATACGTTCCGCTGATTGTGTCGTTTACACCGGCGAGCAGTTCATCCATTGGCTTAACGATGGCCTGCGAAGCGTTCCCTTTTGCGGGCGCGTGCTTCAAGTCAACATTGGGGAACGGAACAAACGATAACATACCCCAGTATCCGACTAAACAGCCAACAGAGGTTAACAAGACCGCCCTTCGAGACAAGAACACATACATCGTCGCGGCTGCCAAATAGCAGGCAGCGATACGGGGCAAGACACCCGAGAGCGGAATGTCGGGCCAGGATTGAGTCAGTCCTCCGTTGTAAAACACTCCGACTGCAAATAGCAGCAGTGATCGTCGTACAATCCGAATCAAAGCACCCAAACGACCGCGTTTGGCGATAAGGCGATCCATCGAAAGCACGATTGAGACGCCGGTCAAGAACAAAAAAAGTGGAAAAATCAAATCAAAGAAATGAAAGCCAGTCCACTGCACATGCTGTAATTGTTCGGCAATCACGCCAACGATGACCCCGCCACCGATCGCTTCGAGCGCACTTGCGACCTGCTCCCCCCCGACGATCCAAAACATATCGAACCCGCGGAGTGCATCGACTGAAAGGATTCTTGTCGGTTTGGCGCTTGTCACTTTATCGGCTGCACATGCATCATCAGGCACAAGATGGGCGTCGAAGGACATAGTAGTTTTGCTTGACAGCTTTGGATTGCCATCACCCACTATATTGGCTTTCAGCTTGTGTTCGGTAAAAATTGTCGAGTCGGCTGCCTCTGTGTTGCGTATGTCGTTAGCCATCGAAACAGAATCCGTGTGATTAGGGCTGTAGCAATTTGTGAGACTTGGCGGTCCCGCAGCCAAATTGGCCGAGAGCTCTCGGTTGCCTGGAGTAGCGAAAGTATCTGTGTAATTCGGCACCGCCTGAGGCAGTGTGAACAGGAGGGATTTTATTCACCCGAACCGAAGGCTGCTCGCACAGTAGGCCACGCTGACCAGCACGATTCGGTCAGTCTTCTGCAGTCAGCCACGCCCTGTGTAGGTTCCCATAACACCTGGTTTCACTGCATTAAACCTTTCAGTTTACGACTTGCAGCTTGCTGTCTTAGCAGTTGCTAATCGAACACGCTCTGATATATCGAAGGCCAGGACTACGTGCAGCAGAGAAGGGACGCGATCTTAATGCTGGTCAATTTTGTTCGAAGGTTATGAGGCAGCATACTACCGGCAAGTGACCTGCTATTTAGGAAGCTGAAATAGATCTTCATGATTGCAAGTACCGTTGCACCAGCTATCGCTGCCGAATGGTTCAGTTAAGCGTAGCGTTCGGAACAAACGTGCCGGTCTATTGGGTCGAAGCGGCTAAATATCCAACCTGAATAAACAATTGAAATCAAAACCACCTTGCAATATTGCATTCTGATTATGGCCAAAGCCAAGATCCAATCGCCATCGGGCAATTTTAAATTGTTCGACGTCGCAATATTGTTCAGGATCCCGTTGCCGAAACACCGTTAGGAAGAGCCTCGGCGCCCACGCTCGAAAGGTTCTGAATCCCAATCCACCAGTTCCCTCTTCCATAAATTGAACTTGTGAATATGGTTCTATTGACCGGTCGAATGCTCCCCAAGTACATTTTGCTGACTGATCGCCTCAAGTGCACGTCGGCCTTCTGCTTCGCCATAGTGCTCGACCCTAATTTGATTAGCGTGGCCCAGCGAAGAGAAACCGCAAGTATTTCGAAAATGAAGTCGATCGGTGGGGCGGGAATGGGGCAAGCTCAAGCGATTACATCTAAATCTAAGGAACAAGGATCGACGAGCTAACGCACACTTGATTGTTGTCAATCAGCTACCTTCTCACACTAAGTGGCGAGAACCAACATGCGTTCAAGCTTTCCTTGACGATGCTTTGTCGAATTAAGCTCCCGTCGCCAACTATAGCTGAAACGGAGGCTTGCAGATGCCTCCGCATCCATTTGAATCGATTCATCGACTCTTTGATCTAGGCGTGATCTGAATATTCGAGGCGATGTCGCCAATCTCTAGGAAGATCAGGTATATGTCGAAATGTAGGCTCATAAGATTCGCTAGGGTTAGTGCCGAGAGTTCACGCAGCATTTTGATCGTCTCCGCCAGTTGGTAACGCTGCAGTGTGAATTGTTTCAAGAGTTGTTCTCGCATGTCTCGGGCTTTGACACACAAGCTGGCCTTAACGTTCGCTATTTTGCCAGCGAAATGATCGAATTGTGCTATCGCACATGCCTCATCGTGCGAGCAACCGTTACATCTTACGAATAGAATTGATCGGCACCACATTGGGATCCTATGTGGCCAAAGTCGCTGGGGATCCCGCAGATTGGGAGGCCGAAAATCTTCTCTATTTCGACAGGGTGCTTCATGGAAAATGCATCTAATCGATGGAGCGAACCATCACGACTTTTAACCAGTGGACAAAAATATGTACATCCGATTTGCATTCGCATGCTTACTGTTGGTCAATTCGATTGCCAATGCTCACGCCGAACCCAACGTGTTACTGATTGTTAGCGATGATTTGACTTGCTGCCTTGGGTGTTACGGCAACGGCGTATGCCGCACTCCGAACCTCGACCGACTGGCTGAGCAAAGCGTGCAGTTCAATCGTGCCTATTGTCAATTCCCAATTTGCGGCCCGTCACGGGCGTCGATGATGAGCGGGATGTACCCAGAGCAGCTGAACTTTATGGCCAACAATTACGCGCTGGGAAGCTATCGGGCAGGAAGCACAAAGTACGCCAATCATCCCAGCGTCGGCGGCCTGCTAAGACGCCATGGGTACGTTTCCTTTCGCGTCTCGAAAATCTTTCACATGGGCATCCCTGCAAACATCGAATCCGGCAGTCCGGGCGGAGATGACACGGATTCTTGGGATCGCACGTTCAATATAATGGCTCCCGAAACGGCCAGTCCGGGTGAGTTGGAAATACTTTCTCCTAAGAAAACTGATTTTGGAACGAGTTTCGCTCGTGTCGTTGTTCCCGACGGGGAAGAGCAAACGCAAGTTGACGTGCTTGCTGCGTCTCAAGCGATCGCAATCTTGGAGAGTCGTTCGCGAGCACGGTACTTCGACGACGATCGGCAATTGCGTCCCCGCGAACCAGTGTTCTTAGCCGTAGGGTTAGTTCGACCGCACGTTCCGTCTGTTGCGCCCGAGCGATTGTTTGATCACTACCAAGAATTTGAAATCCAATTGCCACAAACACCCGAAGGTGACCTGGATGACATTCCGCTCCCAGCGGTAAGAATGCGGAACGACTTGAGATACGGAATGAACGACCAGCAGCAACGAAAAGCCATCGCAGGCTACTATGCCGCCGTCGAGTTTATGGATGAGCAGGTGGGAAGAATTATCGATGCGGTGGACCGGTTGAAACTGCGTGACAACACAATCATCATATTTACATCTGATCATGGATTTCATTTGGGCGAACATACGCTTTGGCAAAAAACGACGCTTTTCGAAGAAAGCACGCGAGTACCGCTAATGATTTCAGCCCCTGGCTTCGAATCGTCCGCGGGAAAACTGAGCAACGCGTTGGTCGAGTTAACCGACCTGTACCCAACGATCGTCGCTTTGACAAAGAAACAAGCAGTCGCCCCCTGCAACTTAGCAGGGCATAGCTTGCTTCCGATTCTACATAATCCCGAAACCGCTTCCGTCCGCCAGTACGCCTACACCGTAACCAATTCAGGCGGCCGTTCGATCCGGTCCCAAGATTGGCGATACAATATATGGGGAGGAGGTGAGGAAGAACTGTACAACTTGAAGGTCGACCCTCGCCAACTTACGAACTTGGCAAACGCTGCCGATCATAAGGATCAGCTCGGCCGGATGAGAGACGCTTTACGAAAACGACGTTTGGCTCTGTCGATTGATTAGCTAGTAGCGAGAGTCGCTAATCACATGGTGTGCGTTTGCTTCAAGACAATTCCGTTACAATTGCAAAACCCGATTCCTCCAATTCGTTCTGAGAATTGCGGCTAAAGCGTCTCTGTTTTCGGCAGAGATTGCTCCAGAGGCCTCATCTAATCGAAGGCCACGAGTCGTGGAATCCTGACTTGCAAGTCCATCTACAATTCTTCCGATTGGAACCTAGCAATGCTCTTTTCGAGAGCTGTCAACAAACGATCTTCTGTGCTTTAGCATCCGCGATGTTTCCGAACATACTGCATTACGTTATGCCTAATTCTTAGACACCAATACCTCGCAACCTATGGCAAGCAGAGCGAGCCGACTGCTACGGTTCGTGGGAAACGAAATCATGAGAAAATCTAAATGCGGTACACAGCAATTAGACGCACGTCAATATCCTTGTCACCTAAACATGCGACGGAGTCTGGATGTGTATTTGAAGACAGTGCCGATACGAAAGCATGGCACTAGAGAGAGTGATCTTGAAGCATCAAGAAGTTTCCCGTGCGGGAAATTGTACAAAAGAACATTTGCTATGTAAAACAAAACCAATTTTTTGGATTCCTGGACCAGCGCGGGAAATCAATTATCTGCTTATCAAAACTAAGAAGGTTTTATACACTACAGGCACAGTCTATTGATCGAATAAGTGCCTCTGGGCTTGTCTCGAAGTAGTTTGTTTAGCGAAAAGTGATCTGCGTGCCTATTTTCAGCTGACGCCACGGAAATCCGGGAAGGCAATAAACACCAAGCATGCGTGTAAGAGCCCCTGTTTAATACGGCATTGGGATGAACAACGAGGGAATCCACGCTTCACGCAACGATTGATAGTATGTAGATCTGGGGCCGTATAGTCTATCGCCAGGAAAGAGGCGAAAGGCTATTACGCCCATAGCCTACTGAGCTGCACCCAAAAAATTGATCCGCGCAAAGTGAGGAACTCGGACTAGCATTTGGTCGGCATTTCCTAGGAGAAAACGCCGATGAAGAAGTCCAAATTTACTGACCAACAGATCGCTCTCGCATTGAAGCAGGCAGAGTCCGGAACGTCCATTGACGAGGTTTGCCGAAAGCTGGGTATCAGCCAGCAGGCCTTTTGCCGATGGAAGAAAAAGTTCGCTGGACTTGGCACCGAAGAGCTTCGTCGCCTAAAGCAACTTGAAAAAGAGAGCAAGCGATTGAAGTCGCTGGTAGCCGACCTGAGCTTGGACAAACAGATTTTGCAGATGTCCTGTCAAAAAAGCTCTGAGGCCTGCCCGCCTTCGTGAGTGCGTCGAAGGAGCCAAATCCTGCTACGGGATTAGCGAGCGTCCTGCATGCAAGCTGGTCGGCTTGTCTCTTTCCACTCACCGCTACAAATCCACGAAGGACGAGCAGGCCGCCCTGCGGATGCGTTTGAAAGAACTCGCTGTTACCCGTGTTCATGATGGCTACCGCCGTCTGCACATTTGGCTCAGACGCGAAGGTTGGGACGTGAATGCCAAGCGAATCTATCGGCTGTATTGCGAAGAAAAGCTGAGTTTACGGTCCAGGGCCCCGAGACGCCGTGTCAGCTGCCGAACGCGTATTGAACGTCCAGAAGCAACTCACATCAACGATTGCTGGGGGATGGATTTCATGTCCGACGAACTGTTCGATGGTCGCCAAATTCGTCTCTTGACGATAGTCGATCACTTTACTCGTAAGAGTCTTGCGATCGAGGTGGGGCAGCGGATGCGGGGACGCGATGTTGTCGCTGCTCTGGAGCGTTTGGCTTGTGATCGCCAGCTTCCCAAATCAATCCGCATCGACAATGGTCCTGAGTTCACTTCAAAAATTCTTGACCAATGGGCGTATGCCAATGGTGTAACGCTTGACTTCAGTAGGCCCGGAAAACCAACGGATAACGCTTTCATTGAATCCTTCAATGAAAGCGTCCGAGCCGAATGTATTAACGAAAATTGGTTCCTGTCGCTTGACGACGCAAAGGAGAAGATCGAAGCTTGGCGTATTGACTACAACGAACATCGACCCCACAGCGCTTTGGTGCGCCCGGCCAGATGAAGCCCTGGTTTTCTCACTGCCGATGTATCAGGAAATGGGAGCAGGTCAAACCCAATCCCTACTCTCATAACGGTGCACCAAGTTTTGGAGGCATGTCACTACCCAGCGTTGTAGCCTATTTGCAATCTGGTTTGTCCTTCATCACCGTCTTCGTCAGAATGCACGGGCTGGCATAGATCTGACTTTCTACGATGGCGGATACAGGCGCCGAGTTTCGAGTGCATGTGTAAGCACCGGTTGATAGTTGTTCACACAATTCAATTGCTGCGGAATTCAGATGGCGTGACACGCATGACTTTTTTGAATACTCGTGTGAAATAGTTTTGATCTTCAAATCCACATTTGTAGGCAATATCGCCGATTGGATGTCGCGTTCTCGTTAGCATCTCGCAAGCGTCATGCAAACGTAGACGCGTGAGAAAGGTTAGTGGCGTCATTCGGAACATTGACTTGAACTCACGTCGAAATGTCGATTCAGACAGTTCGCACAGTTTGGCAAGATCCGCTACTAGGATCGGTTCCGCGCGATGCTTCTGGATATGGCTAATTGCCGGAATAAGCAACCCGTAAGCGCTTTGACGTTGATCGGCTACGGAAAGGCGGCGACTGACTCCGATTAATCCAACAATTTTTCCTTCGATATTTCGAGCGGGTATTTTTGTTGTGCAGAACCAGCAAAGTTCACTAGTATAGCTGATATTCAGCTCGACGCGCTCGATGATAGTTTTGCCACAATCAATCACATATCGGTCGTCTTCGGTAAATGCTTGAGCTATGGCGATTGGGAATACATCGTAGTTGTTTGTTCCATAAAGCGAACCACCGTGATCAAAATGAAAAAGGCTACTACGATGCGTTTCATTGCAATGCAAAATGCGACCATCCTTATCCTTGATGAAAAACAGAATGCCGGGGAGATACTCAAACATCGATCGTACATTCGAATCGAACTGCAGATCATCTAGAAATGCGTTTGTTTCATCCTGGTCGATCATTGAAAAACTCCGTTGGTATTTGCTCATCGACTGCAATTTCGCGTGGGCAAAATGTTCACAAGGAACGCGACATACACTAGAGATTCAAAACAGTGGCGTCACCTGGCTGCCTTCACAATTTTAGTTGATGGCCCGCCGAACGTGTAGAAGGGACACCGATTCTACCTTCCAGTTTTGGAAGTCCTGCACTTTAAAAGCAAGCAACACGTCCCAAAAAAACTAACCCGGTCAAGGATCAAATTAAGGACCGGACAGAAAACCCCTGACCAGATTGGCACGGCATTTGCGCCATCGTGCAGCATTTTCGCTTAAAGGAGATGCGTCATGGCTCACGCAAGTATGCCGAAAGAGTTTTACGATATCGTCGTCCATCACCTCCCTCCTGAAGAACCTGTTGGTCCCGATGGTGGGAGACCACCGATTGGCCACTATGAAGTGCTGCGTGTGATTTGGTACGTATTGGTTACCGGAGTCCGTTGGCGAGACGTGCCTGAGGAAATGGACTGCAGCGGTGAGACCGCTCGCTGCCGACTTCGTGATTGGTAGCAGGCTGGTATTTGGGATCGCGTTCACTTGGACATGCTTCGGCTGTTGCGTCGCGATGGAGATCTTGAGCATGAGACGGCGATTATCGACAGCACTCAAGTCCGTGCGTTTGGCGGTGGCGACCGGACAGGCCCGAGCCCAGTCGATCGACGCAAATTGGGGACGAAGTTCACGCTGATGACGGATCGAAACGGTGTTCCCCTGGCGATCACGATTGCGGGAGCCAATCGAAGCGATCAGCGAGAGATCCTGCCGATCATCGAGAACGAGTTTCCGCATGTTGGTGGACAGCCAGGGCGTCCGCGAATCGGACCGGATGAGGTTTACGCCGATGCGGGATACGACAGCGAAGCGACTCGAGATGTCTTGCGATGCCTGGGCATGAAGCCCTTTATCCGAAAATGAGGCGCACCGCATGGCAGTCACTTGGGTCGCATCCGGTGGGTCGTCGAGCGGTCAATCGCTTGGCTGAAAGGACTTCGACGCTTGCGGTTTCGTTATGACCGCAGCGAAGCGGTGATTCACGGGTGGGCAATCTTAGCGATGGCAATTCTCACTTTTCGAATCTGGCACAATGACGTCCAACTTGCCGACTGACTTAAAAGCTCAAGTCTTTACGTGCTGTTTTCAAAACAATGGTTTTCTGTCCGGTTCTAAGTCAGCTTAAGAGATTGTTGTAGCGTGTAATACTTCCTTGAACTTGTGTGACTTGGAGAGCCTAGAAAAAGATGGCTTCAGATGTCGTGAGCGATAAGTAAATCGCATTATTGGGCGATTGAAATACACCTACATATTTGAGCCTCTAACAGTCGACCACGGTCAGTTGCGTCATTTAGTTTCATGGAGGATGTAAGTCCGTCGCCAGGTCAGTTGAGCGTGACTAAAGCCCGTTCAACCGGTTGATTTGGATTGAGCAAGAAGCCAACGCGTAAGCATTTCGTTTGATCGGCAAGAACTCTACAATCCTGCTTTAAATACAGATGCTATGAGAGTGTATGTGGGCGATTCAATTCCTGCACTTTCCCGACAGTCGAACTGTCTTCGCAAGGATTTGCTGGAACACTAAACGGAAATGATCAGCTTGGGACTGCTGCTTTAGAACCTAGGACGCGACGGGAATCGCTATTTCACAGGGGTGATCGGAGGTAATTATTAGCTAGTGAAAATGAGCTGGACTGGACAATGCGACCGAAAAGCTTGCGTCTGGTCGCTTCCTTCTCCCGTAAACCGGACTCGTCGGTGAAGACCCTAGCGGACGTAGCAGAGCAAGAGAACCGAATCGTGTGCTTGGGAGCTAGGCCAGTAAACGTCGCAGACGGAGCTCCGCGCCGGTGAGATTCTCCACCGTGAAGATGGACGCCGTCCGAAGCAATGTAGATATTGACGCATGGTTCTTCCGGATTTGCGAGTTGTTCTCGCAATGCGAATCTTTTCGTAATACCTCGGTCGATCCCATTTGCCTGTGTTGGTTGTTGAGGTAATTTCTCGTACCATAGAATCGCCCGGGCACAACTTTCAGTCGCGAAGGGAGTTGATTGGAACCGGGGTCAAGGTCGTTCACTATCAACCGGATTGCGATAAGCACAACCAAATCGGCCGTTGATTCCCCCCGAGGATTGGTTAAGTCTGTTGCGGAATGCTCTTTGATACAATTGATATGGTCCTGCAACCGATTCGTCAGGAATGCGATTGTGCTCAACCGAAGTCGCGTTTCATCTGTGCTACCAAGCGGAATGCGACCACACAGATGAACCTGCATGCGAAAACTAGTTGACGGTTTCCGATCAAAATAGAAGCGTGACGCTACACCACGTCCGGGCATCAGTTCCGAAGTCGGCCCGTATTCGGGGGGCATTGCAGTTGCTGGAACACCTCAAGTCTAAAGATGTATGCCTTGAATTTGATGGGCCGCGTCGTAGCGAATACCGCAACGTTCATTCCGACATCTCCGGAATCGATGTTGGCAGCGAGTTTTTGGTGCGTACTGCTATCTAAAAGGCAAGTGAATATTTGTGATGAATGCGTGTCTCGTATAGAGCGAACGGCGGTTGTCGCATGCACGATGGGCACCGGGGCTTGCTACTGCGGAACTGATGCAAAAAGCGAAGCTTTTACATGCTGGATTCGGTCTTTAGCATTCGGTCGCCCGACGTGGAAGATGCAGCCCCTTAGTAATACTCAGTTCTGATATTGGGCGGGCATAGAAGCTATGTATTGGAACTTTGAGTGGCGGTTTTCCTCAACTTAGTAACGGAGCTGCAAATAGCAAAACGCCTATTTGCTATTTGCAGAGAATATGTATATTGAGTCGAATGCTTATTGCCGTGCTCAATTCATAGTTAGTGATCTTCGGTCATTGAGCTCATTGCTTGTTCAGTCGCGAGAGCCCGCTCTAGCTCATTGGTTTCGTACTTGGCAATTGCCGCAGCATCGGAACTATCGACAACAGCTCTCGGGGTACCATCCTTACCACAGCCACTGAAAGATGCACAGGCTGCGGTTAGCAGTAGCATAAGCGTATTATAGCGATTCATAATTGTCTTCTATTCGGAATATGTAGTTAGCTATTTGAAACTAGAATTCTTGGTTGGTAACTTCCCGGCTAGCACGAGTCCCCAGTGCCCCCCACAATCCGTATGGGCTGGTTGATCCTGGTGTGCGTCCTTGCGAGGCGGCCCCATTATCCCAAACCATTCCTGCACTTGCATTGCCGGCTTCGATGGAATCTGTAATAAACTTCACCGCACCGTCACCCATTAAGACATGACAGCCGCCTTGATGTTGGCTAGAAACATTGAACAGCGAGGCAAGATAGTCTCCGTTGGTTGCGTGCCCGCAGATCTCTCGATTGGGCGATAAGACCGTAAAGCAGCCTGTGTACATCGCCATTTGGTCCGCCCAACGGTAACCACGAGCGTAATCAGCAGTACTAGCGCTAGCCCCTCCATCCCAAAACTGCGGACGGACCGCATCCACGTAGCTTTTGCAAGACGAGGGATTGTCGCGAATCGTCCGCTCTGATCCCGCCGTAGTCCCCAGGTTATCACCCTTGCTGGGCAACACGGCGCGAGCATCACTATCACCTAAGTAGGTAATGATCTCTCCCATTGCAACAGTGTTAGAAAGTCCATCTAGGCAGTCGCTGAAACGAGTTTTATCGAGTGGCTTGAAAAAACCACGGTGAGACGCCCTAGCCGTCTCAGCGGCTGTGCGATCGGTACGCAGAACGTCCCAAGGCCCGTACGTAGTTTTCCAGGTTGAATCGCCGAGGCACGCGGCGTAGTTCGTCCGCCCGAGGGATGGAAGGCCGGCGCCAGGGTCACTCGGGCAACGGTATCCCGGCACCTGAGATGCCCATGGAATGTACTGGATTTGCTGAGGCGTCGGCCCCATTGCGCTCCATGGCTTGGTTGGTGTACCAATTTTGGCTGAAGCACTACCGTCGAGTCGGCTGCTGTTGGGATTCGCGATTTGCTCCCACATCGCTTGCTGCTCGACAAATGGCAGGATTCCAACTAGCATGCTCAGCCGCATGTTATTACTCGTCAGCGAAGTCTGGTACCATTTCAATCCTGTTGGCCTCAGGTCCGTGCCTCCACCTTGAGTGGGAAGCTGGTTGTAAGCTGAGTGGTAGTTATGGACAGCCAATCCAATTTGTTTGAAGTTGTTACTACAGCTCATTCTTCTGGCTGCTTCGCGAGCAGCCTGAACTGCCGGCAGCAGCAACCCCACCAGCACGCCGATGATGGCAATTACGACGAGAAGCTCAACGAGCGTAAACGCACAGCGAAGCATTTTTGATGACACACGCATTAGTTAGATCCAAATATCGAAGAGAAACTTCCTTCTCTGAAGCTGAGAAGGCAAACGGACACGTTCTTACAGGCGTTTCCGCCGAACACTCGCTATTCTAAAGCGTGCATCCATCCGACGCTCGCACAAAGACAACGCGAGAGTAGCACTATTCGGTCATGCCTATTTGGCGATTTTGGCGATGGCGGCTAATTCGATCAGTACAACCTTTCTTTAGAGTTTGTCATTCGTAAATCTGGAGTGTTGGCCACGCGGGGTGTCAACCTAGTGCCTCGAGCAAGCAGGACTACTTAAGCTAGCGAAAACGCAAAGCGAACTACAGGAAATTCACACTGATGCGAGGTTGGTAACCTTTCCTGAGCTGAGAAGAATGGGCGATCCACGCGAGTGGCACAGTAGTAAGCCTAAGCTGCTGTGGCGTATCGATTTTAGTTCGGATTGGGGGGAGAGGTCATCAGTCGGTAGTTCTTCTGCCGTCGCTTGTGTTCTTGTTTTTCCTGTCTACAGGGACGGTAGCCAACATTCAATTCGGAGATCACTTCGAGCAGGCTGTACCACAGGTCTTCTCGTCGGGCTGCCGTAAGCCTCACCAATGCTGCGAGCTCTTCAAGCAGCATGAATCACTTACGGCTAACTACGCGGCATTCAGGCCTGCGTCCCTTTGATTGCTCTCGCCAAAGATGCGTCCCTTGTGAGCCAGCACCGTCGTGGTGAATCCTTGACTTCGAAGCTTGCCAGCGTTCAGAACGCTCGACAATTCCTTCACTTCGCGGTTGGCGAAAATATTCGCGTTCCAATAGTCATCCCCTGAAGTCAGCGAATCACCTGACACTACTTGCCAAGCATTGATCCATCCGGCGTAGATCGTCTTGCCCGAACAATCCACCACTCGACAACCCGGCGGCGGTTCAATGGAATCGCTGACCGCGATGATGCGACCGGACCGAATCAGCACGTCGCCCGTCGCAACGTTTTCATCGGAATCCTTGGCCGACTCGTCCGCCCCCAAATCCTTCAAGTAGTAATCCGGATTGGTCACCAATATGGCACCGGTCAACAACACGTCGGTCAGCGAATTGGTGCGAAGTCCCACGACAGGGGCGACTCCGCGAACATCTTGGCCATGGGCAACGATAGCCAGACACGCCATCGAAACGGTCAGCAGCAGCCGACACAAACAATTGGTAGGTCTCAATGAACTCACTCGATTGTGGCTTGCGGACAAAGATCGCCTTGCAATTCCATCCACCAACATCCGGCATGAGGAAACGCCAAAATTCCAACGGTCGTGGGCAGAATGGACCGTCGCAGGATAGTCGCTGCTGCGTTTCAACGCGAACCGCTACTCCGAGGAGGCCTCGGCCCTCCGAATGGCCTTTGTCAACAATCGATCAAAGGTCGACGCGAACGCCTTCTTGTCCTTGGGACCGTACGGTGCACTGCCGCCCGTTTCAACGCCCGTACCTCGAAGATCGTCCATGAAATTCCGCATCGAAAGTCGACTGGCGATGGTCGCTGGCGAGTACTCCTCCCCCCGCGGATCGATCACGAACAATCCCTTCTCCACCAGCATTCCCGCCAACGGCAAATCTGCCGTCACAGCCAAATCACCCTTCTCACCATGATTGACAATGTACCGATCCGCTTGATCGGCTCCTTCGCGGACCACCACGGACCGAACCGTCGTCGCATTGGCGGGCACTCCGACAGGTGCATTGGCGACCAAAATCGTTACCACATCCAAACGTTTTGCGGCGCGGAACACAACGTCTTTCACGTCTCGCGGTGCGGCATCCGCATCGATCCAAATTTTCACTTCATCAGGTTCCGGTGTGGATGTCTGTTCCGTTGTGCAGGATTCACCCAGTCGATGACCGAGAAACACCCGAAGGCGTCACAACAGAGTTTTGATTTCCGTTTAAACTAGCCGCTTCCAACCGACCTTCCCACCTCTGACTCCGGCATCACCATGAATCAACCCCTGGTTTCTCGCCACGTTCCTCGCGGGACACAACTCAAACGCGCGACCGTATCCGCCATCGCATTGCTAAGCGTCCTACTGCTCGGCGCCGCGGTTTCTTCGCTCACTTCGGCCGATGAACCCGCGAAGGCCAAGCGGCCCAACATCGTCTTTGTGTTCTCTGACGACCATGCGTTGCAAGCCATCGGCGCTTACGGATCGAAGATCAACAGGACTCCCAACCTCGACCGCATCGCCAACGAAGGTGCTGTCTTCCACAACTCGTTCTGTGCCAACTCGATCTGTGGTCCATCACGAGCCTGCATCCTGACGGGCAAGCACAGCCACATCAACGGTTTCCTACGCAACGGCAATCGCTTTGATGGATCGCAAGTCACGTTTCCAAAATTGCTGCAAGACGTTGGCTACCAAACCGCACTGATCGGCAAGTGGCACTTGGGCACCGACCCGGTGGGTTTCAATCACTGGGAAATCCTTCCCGGACAAGGTAACTACTACAACCCCGACTTCATCCAAATGGATGGATCACGCAAGCGGTACACCGGTTATGTCACGGACATCATCACCGAGAACACATTGAACTGGTTGCAGAACGATCGCGACGAAGACCAACCGTTCGTGCTGATGTGCCAACACAAAGCTCCTCACCGAAACTGGTCGCCTCCACCACGTCACTTCGACTTGTACAAAGGCGTCGACGTGGCTGAACCGGAAACCTTGTTCGATGATTACTCGGGCCGTTCGAAGTTGCTGCACGAAAGCGAAATGTCGCTCGAGAACCATTTTTATTGGGGCCACGACATGAAGTTCCACGGCGAGAGCTTGTTCCCCGAACAATTCTTGCCGCGTCTGGGCAACGGCGAATATCGCCGCATGAACGAAGAACAAAAAGCTGCGTGGGACGCCGCTTACGAACCCGAAAACCAAAAGTTCATCGCCGACATGAAGGCTGGCAAACTGTCCAGCAAAGACATCACCAAATGGAAATACCAACGCTACATCAAGGATTACCTCGGCACCGTGCAAGCGGTCGACGACAGTGTGGGCGAATTGCTCGCTTACCTGGATGAATCAGGTCTCGCCGAAAACACCATCGTGATCTACAGCAGCGACCAAGGTTTCTACCTCGGCGAACACGGCTGGTATGACAAACGTTGGATGTTCGAAGAATCGCTTCGTATGCCATTCCTAATTCGCTGGCCTGGTGTGATCGACCCGGGCACCGAAAGCACCGCCCCGATCCAAAACATTGACTATGCCCCCACATTTCTGGAAATGGCCGGTGCGGAAATCCCCGAGGCCATTCAAGGACGCAGCATGGTGTCGATGATGCAAGACGGCTGCCGAGCCTCGTCGACTTGGCGTGACGCGGTGTACTACGCCTACTACGAGAACGCGGCCGTGCACATGGTCCCCGTTCACGACGGCGTGCGAACCGAACGTTACAAGCTGATGTTCTTCCCACGAAGCCGCGAGTGGAACCTGTTTGATCTGGAGACGGATCCTACCGAGATGAAATCGGTCCACGATGATCCCGAGTACGCTGACATTTTGGCGGGTCTGAAAAAACGTTACATCGACCTGCGGGATTTGTATGACGTCAACACCGCCACGATCCCCGCCACGCGAGGCGACGAACCAGGCTGGCAAAAACGCAACATGGCGATGTCCAAACTGGCAAAGACCGCCAAACCCAAACTGGCCTTCATCGGTGATTCGATCACCCAAGGCTGGGAAGGCCGAGGCAAAAAGGTTTGGGAAGAAAACTACGCCGAGTACGACACCATCAACTTGGGCATCGGTGGCGATCGCACCGAGCACATTATTTGGCGTCTGACCCACGGGAACCTCGGCAAGATCCAACCCGAAGTCGCCGTGCTGATGATCGGCACCAACAACACCGGTCACTTCATGCAGGATCCAACGCAAATCGCGGAGGGTGTCGAAGAGATCCTCTCGATCCTGCGCGAGAAGTTGCCTAACACCAAGATTGTGCTGCAAGCCATCATGCCGCGAGGCAAAACCAAGATGGACTTGATGCGACTGAACAACATCGCCGTCAACGACCGCATCGCAAAAATGGCCGATGGCGAGAACATTGTTTACGTCGACCTGGGCGATCACTTCCTGAACGAAGACGGCACGATCGATCCCGCGATCATGCCCGATTACCTGCACCTGTCCGAAAAGGGCTACAAGATCTGGGCCAACGCCTTGGCCCCCACCCTCGATTCGCTGGGCCTCTAAAGCGGCATCGACTTTCAGCCAGTGAAGAGTCCAACCAAGGGCATCCATTCACCAATGGATGCCCTTTTTTTGTGCGCACCCCGCCCCCAAGCCCCTGGAACGCCCGCAAAATCCGGCAGGATTGCCGTGGCGATGAAACTGTCATCGCCGGTAACCTCAGCGTGTTCTTCTCGCCCGTGTTTCCGGATATCCACTCGCAAACCAAGATGAAAATCGCCCTGGCTTTCTCGGGAGGTGGCGTTCGCGCCACCGTGTTTCACCTGGGTGTCCTGGCGCGACTCGCACGAGAAGACTTGCTCGGAAACGTCCACATGATCTCCAGCGCTTCCGGCGGCAGCCTCGCCGCTGGGCTGGTGTTTTCAGCAACCAACAATCGCTGGCCCAGCAGTTCGGAATACCTGCACGAAGTGGTCTCGAAAATCCTGCATCTGTTGACCACTCAGAACCTGCAGCGTTCCTACGTGATCAAATCGCTGATGTTCCCCTGGCAAATCCTCAGCGGCCGCGCCGCGGTGTTGGGTGACGAACTCGAACGTCGCTGGAAAATCAACGGTGACCTTGCCGACCTGCCCGAATCGCCTCGATGGCTGATCAACGCGACTTGCTATCAAACGGGCAAGAACTGGCGGTTCCAACGTGACTTGATGGGCGACTACCAAACCAGATACATCGTCGATCCCAAACTTCGCCTTTCACACGCACTCGCCGCTTCGGCCGCCGTGCCTGGTTTGATTGGCCCGTTGATTGTCAAAGCCAAACACCATCGCTGGAAAGAGATGCGAGGCGACCAGTGGCACTCCATCCCTGCCAAGTACAAACGGCTGCACCTTTGGGATGGCGGCGTGTACGACAACCTCGGCGTGGAAGCCCTGTTCAAACCCTGCATCGGATTGGTCGACGGCACCGACTTCTTGATCGTCTGCGATGCATCGCGACCACTGGGCAGCGAATCGCGTCGGTCGAAATGGCGTTCCGGGTAGCCGCGCCGCCGAACTCGAGCCCAGGCTACGGCGAGTCGAGCGTGAACGCGATGTTTTAAAAAAGGCTTTGATCATTTTCGGCCGAAACGAGTGAGCCAGCTCTATCCCGCAGCGGCGAGCATTATTCGTGACGGCACTGCATTGCGGCGAGAGGTCGGCGAGGTCCTCGGTTTCTCACGGTCCGCGTTTCAGCGATTTCAAAGCGAACCTCCAAGCCAAAGAGAACAGAGTGACATGGATGTCTTGCCAATGGTGATCACCACGTTTCATCGACACCGCAGACGCTACGGTGCCCGACGGATCGCTGCAGACCTGAAGCTACAAGGGGTTGCCATCGGACGTGAAAGGGGCGACAAACTGCTGCGAATCGCGGGGCTATCGGCGTTTCAGCCAAAATCATTCAAGCCGCGAATGACCGAAAGTCGGCACACGCTGGGCTGCAACGAGAACCTATTGCTCAAGCAGCCTGAGCCAACAAGCGTCAATCGTTTGTGGGTAGGCGACACCACCTACATTCCTGTCGTACGAACCGGATTTGCTGACATGGCGACCCATGGATCGATTTTCCAGGCGGATTATCGGCTGGCCTTGGGGCATGGAAATGACCAAGGACTTGGTAATCAATACGCTCCAAAAGGCGATTCGAAGCCGTCAACCTTCAAGAGATCTCATCCATCACACCAATCCCGGCGGTCAATGCGCAAGCAAGAAACATCGTGCGATCATCCAACGCAGTTCGATGCGTCAAAGCATGAGCCGAGCTGGTGACTGCTGCGACAACGCGTTTATGGAATTATGCTTTGGTGCGATCAAGGCGCAGTTGCAAATGACTGAGCATAAAAACTATCGCGAGGTACCGAGCGAACTGACTAGGTTCGTTGCTTACTACGACACATCACGTCTTCGCTCATCGATCGGCTATCTCTCGCCGACCAGATTCGAATCAATCTTCCCTGCAAAACAAGAAGACGCGTGCCCCCCCCAAACTTGGTCCACCTTGAGCTGCTTGAAAGTCAGCAAAGCTGAGGGTTGCAAATTAGAGAAGATTACCGGAAAGATAGGCTCGCGGAAGGATGGTCCAGGAAAGATCTCATACCTGACTCCGCAGGATTCGTTGACAATGGCTGTGAGATTATCCGCGATGTGACCACCACCGGTTCGCCTCGATTGTTAAGCGGTTTGTTGGCGAGCTGGATGTCATGGTATTCGCTAGGCAAAGCTCCTATGCCTGCCGGGCCGGTAAGGGGTAATCCGTCGCTTCCAGCAACAGCAGGACATAGGCATTTGTAGGTGATTCGCAAGGAGAGGCCTTCGTGCAAAACGCCGAGACTGACGGTAGTAGCCGAACTGGTTGCATGCTCGCAAGATCGCCAGGCTCCCAGTCGGCGCGAGTTGAGCTTTGGGCGATGGATATCATGCATCAAAGGCTGGTAAGCTTTCAGCAATGGCGCAAATCAAGCATGGATGCAACAATGAGTGGAAAGAGGACGGTCCACTATAACGCAGAGAGGAGCATGTTTTGGTGCCTCGGATCCAAAGCACCAAAAACATTATAGTGAAGGTACACTGTTAACACTTTTGGTCGCATTTGTGGGCACGTCTCTTCCTAATTGCTGATATGGCTTCGGTAGCAAGTTACCTACCAGAACAACAGGAGCAATGATATGTCACCTTGTTCGCTTAATTTCTTTGATTTTGAGATCGCGGTATAAAACTTGCGAGCGGTGTCCAGCCAAACCGAAATGCCCCTTAGTGCGAGTTGAGCCGGGATGCCGTTTGTTACCCAAAAACTCCTTTACTTTGCTTACGTCGGCGTCGAGCACGACGGTTCCGTTGAGTTCTACTATGATTTTTGTACCTTGCACGGTCACACGCTGAGAATTCCACTCGCCAACATTTCGTAGAAACCCTCTTTTTGCGGGGAGCATACCGTATACCGACGCGTGGTATTGGCGCGGATCGAGCTCAGCATGCCTCGTGTGCGAATCATCAAGAATCTGCAATTCGCACATACCGACGTACGCAGTGTCACCGCTGCCGGGATAGCGAATTGCTAGTCCATTGTTCCCACCGGGTGGAAGCTTGAATTCGAAATCAACAATGAAATCACTGTACTCTTTTTCGGTATAAATTGTACCCTCCTTTGATACGAGGGCACCATCCGCAATCGCATTTTTCTCGATCGGACCAAGCCATCCCGTGAAATCTCTTCCATTGAAAATGCTCGTAAACCCGTCGGACGATGGACTTGAAATCAATGCCACCCAAAGCAAAGGCTGTGTGATTGCATTGTTGCGGCGAATCTCAAACAATGTCGGGTCAGGTTTTAGCGTTTTCCACAGATCGAGGTAGGCTTCTTTTTTCAGTGCTAGTCCTGCAAACAGCAAGCTAACTTGCCGAACCGGCCATTTATCCCATGCCTGGACATCCGGCTTAGATGGCCACGTTGATTTGTCGGCGAGATAAGGATACATATATTCCATCGCCTTCGCCATGCTTTGTCCATCCGCCCCTTGGTACTCCCACAAGTCCTTTTCTTGCGACGACAACAACATGCAAAGTGTTGCCATGTTGTCTAGCTGGAAAACCGAATAGGCATATGGCTTTGTGCGACGAAGTTCATTTGGGAATCCACCATCAGCAGACATTTGAATCCCAATAAAGACTTCTCTAAATTGACGTACGCATTCATCATGTAGCGTCTGGTCGCCGACGATCTGGTTAAATGCTTCCACTTGCAACCAGTATGCTACCGCATGGTTGTTAATCCTCGAACCCTCGTCTTGCCCACGCGGGCTGGTCGTTATCCATCGCAGGTAGTCTTTGAACCACTGAGTTAGTCCGTCTTTGAGTTGGCGTGTCATCGCCTGGGATCCCTCCAAGGCGAGGATCGCCATTGGTACCTCTATAAGGTGCAGAGTGTCGATCAAGCCGATGCCGCGTTTTGGCGCGGGACTTCCAACCATGACTTGGGCGTGTTCCAATTCAGGATTCATTCGAGTTTCGGGAGCAACAAAGAACACGTCGAGCAATTTTGATGCTTTGGCGGCATAACGTTCGTCGCCAGTAATTTTATATGCTGCGGCCAACGCTGAGGTTGCGTCACGCATATTCATTAATGCAATGCGGTGCTCATTGAAATTGCCTGGATAGGATTCACCATCCCGATGGACGAAAGGCTTACCATCGGCGGTATTCGGATTGGGCCAGAAATAGTCGCTCATGGAGAAAAAGTCATGCGGTCCGCCTTCACTCAGTGAAGCGTCATGAAACGTAATGCTAAACGGCATAACTTCCAAAGCTTTATCAGCCAATTTTAGAATGCGGTCGCGATCATGCATGGCGACTAGTGTATGCCCGGTTTCGGCTCCAAAACAACGAGTGACACTGAATAGTAAAACGAAGAACGCATAGTAGTTGACCATCATTTTCTCGGGAGTGTGCCTAATGGGGTATGTGGGCGACAGATGTCGCATAGCGGAGGTGAAACCGTCGAATCCGCGGATAGCGAAAATGATAGAACAAACATTTTCTGCCGTTAGCATAGCCCTCACTCATTGCTAGCACGTTTCAGGCAAAACGCGGTTTGCCCTTGAGCGGTCACGAAATCATGCTTGAACGCAATGTGCTAGTTTGCCGGGGTGTTTGTGCGAGCTAAGAAGTTGTCTCTCTGACTAAGATGTTCAACTCGTCGCCGATGTTTGCAGCGACGAGCAGAGAAACCCTGATGAGACAATGTCTACCTCATTTATTTAAGTTTAAAACCATGCTCTCGACTTCTAAGACGCTCTTTCGGGTAGTCTCCTTTTTACTTTTGGGAGGTGTTCTCGCCAACGCAGATGAACTGAGGAATCGCCCCAACGTATTGTTTATTGCAATTGATGACTTGAACGATTGGGTGGGGTGCCTCGGCGGGCATCCGCAGGCGTTGACACCGAGCATCGATTCTCTGGCTGACAGAGGCGTGCTGTTCACGAACGCGCATTGCGCTTCGCCTGCTTGTAATCCGTCGCGCGCCGCCGTTTTCAGCGGGATGATGCCATGGCAAACAGGCGTCTGGTCTAACCGTGATAAGAGACTGCTTCAACAGCATCCGGAAGCTCTGGTGCTGCCGCAGTCGTTTCATGATGTTGGCTATAAAACATTAGGGACGGGAAAGTTGATGCATTCCGGTGCAGCGGCTAATAAGCGAATTTTCGAACACCACTTTGATGTCGAGCAACGATGGAGCCCGTTGACGCGAGAGCAGGCTCAATACAGCCAAAGCGAACTTCCTTCCAAAGGAACAGGTCAACCGCGACATGTAGTGCAACTTGGAGATGGCAAAGAGGTTGTCTTGCCGCTTAACGGTATGCCATCAGATCGCGCTCCGGATATCGACGAAGGGGAATCTTTCGATTGGGGGCCGTTTGATGTCGACGATTCAGCGATGGGAGACACACAAATAGTCGACTGGGCGATTAAGCAGCTTAAGTCCAACCACGAAAAGCCGTTCTTTCTAGGCGTCGGTTTATATCGTCCTCATATTCCGCTGTTTGCACCAGCGAAATACTTTGAGCGGTTCGCGGACACCCCGGTACGGCTTCCCCCGTTCCAGGCAGACGACCTAGATGACCTTAGCGATACCGGTAAACGACGGGCTACAGAATCGGATACAGCAGGGCTTCATGTCACCGTGACGAAGTACGACCAATGGAGCCAAGCTGTCAAAGCGTATCTGGCGTCGACAACATTCGTCGATGCACAAGTCGGGCGTCTAATTAGCGCACTCGATGCGGGGAAATTTGGGGACAACACAATTATAGTACTTTGGAGCGACCATGGATGGCATCTCGGCGAAAAACAGCACTGGGGAAAATGGACAGGTTGGGAGCGATCAACGCATGTGCCGCTTATAGTCGTGCCTCCGAAGGGGCTTGCCGACAAGTTCGCGAAGCAAGGCTCTCGCTGTAATGCTCCGGTCAATTTAATCGATCTTTACCCAACTCTGATTGAATTATGTGAGTTGGAGATCAAAGAGGGGCTGGACGGCGAAAGTCTCGTGCCATTTCTTCATCACCCCGAGCGCAATGGTGGTCGTGTTTCAGTCACAGTCTTGGATCCCGGGAATGTCAGTGTTCGCGACTCTCGCTGGCGACTAATTCGCTACGCTGATGGCAAGCAAGAGCTATACGATCTACATAGCGATCCCAATGAATGGACGAATCTGGCCGGTGACATCCTGTATCAAAGTCAGATTCGGCAACTGAGTCGCTGGATCCCCGCCAAAGCGCTGCCAGCTGACCAACAGGCCGAATTCGAGCGATTAAAAAGCCAAGTGCGCAAGTTCAGAATTGAAGAAGTCTATAGTGAAAAGTCTCCGATTCTGTTCCACACAGATTTTTCATCCAGTGATCTTGACCGACTCAAAATATCCGAAGACCAACACTACGCGATTGGCAATGCAGTGCCCGAGCGTCTTCAGGTCGTCGACGCCCCCGGCGGGAAGACGGGAGAGAAAGCGGTGAAATTTACTGTGCCACATGCCGACAGAGCGTTTCGCAGTGAGCTGTCGCTGATTCACGAAGAGGGTTTTCAAGACCGTTGGTATAGTGCCCGAATCTTTGTTCCTAAGGATTGGCAGAGTGGATTGGGCGGCGGTAATGACATCGTGATGCAGTGGCATGCGATCCCCGGAAATTGGAGAGCAACATTTCCGAATATGAGTTTGAACATTTCGGGGGACCAGTGGCAACTTCGTCGCAGTTATGGTTCGCCGCAGACGAAGCCTACTCGCCAGAGTGTACCGTTGGGTGAATTGAAGAAAGGACAATGGACGCAATGGGTTTTTCACGTCAAGTGGTCATCCGACGACAATGGGCAGATCATGATATGGAAGAACGGAGAGCAAGTCTTCGATCATGTAGGTGCGAACGTCTACGGAACGATTGGTATCCAATACACGCCGTATTTGAAGTTCGGAATCTACCACCCGATGTGGAAGAACAGCAAGAAGGCATCGACCATCGATCCGCCTCAACAGCATACGGTATATATTACTGATGTAGTCGTTGGAGACGAAAGGGCAGATTTCGCCAGTATGCTTTTGGGAAAGATGGCTAGTGGCCCTCAGAGCAATGCGTCGGACTGCAACTGACTTCAGCTGGAGGTAGCAGAAGTCGTCAAGACTTACGATCGTTTTTGGACGCTGGCAAAATTTCCGCGAGTCCCGCTAGGCTCGCCTAATGTAGTGTCTGATAACAAACTTCACTGTTGACCGATTGCCGTGATAGTGAGAGAAGGTAAGTGGATCTTGCAATGGCTGACAGATATTTTTGCAGCTTTTGCTGTGGCTGGATTGGCCGTCCATGCGACGGAAGCGTGGACTGTGAAGCTCACCCCAGAAAGGATCTATACAGTGCGGCATATTGAGTGTAACGCAGCCAAATAAGATGGGTTGTGTCCGGCCTGAGCCTGACTGCCCCCGATGACAAAGAAACAACAAAGCTGTTGCCTAACAAGTGGAATACAAACGCTGCACTAATCCTCGAACGCTGCATAGCGTTCATCGCATTTGGACGGTGTCCCTTCACTCCACATCGCTTGTTGGCCCTTTACGATTGGCAATAACACTACGCTATTGATCGATGTGGTTAGCCAGTGAAAGTCCGGTAGTTTGCCCATTCTGGATCGCTGTACAAATCGTGCAATTTGTGGCGCTGGCTATCCACGGATTCCTGGCGAACTTTCTGCCGAATCGCCCTTGCATGACACAGCCATGGCAACTCGCTTCAAGCGGCCGTCGAGAACCTCTTGAGATGCCTCCAAGAAGTCCTTCGTTCCACACCTACTAATCCTTGTCGTTGAAAACCAAGTGATTCAGGTCATGTTTGCGAATTAGCATTACTAACATGCCGCAGACAATGTCTCGATGACTGATATGACCGGGAGCATCTCCCGTCTGGCGGTGTAAACGTCGATCACGCTGCACGAATCTATTTATCCCGCCGGTTGACTCCACGAGTTTCCGTAGGTTTGGCAGGATGGCAGGCCCCATACGTTAGGGTCGCTTCCGCACGTGGGCGACACTGCTCGCTGCGCTCCGATGTCGTAGTTTCCCGGTGGCGACTTGTCCAGCGGTTGGACCGTATTGATCCATGAACAAATCATAGTGGTATCGCTCTAGTACATCTCCTCGCGACGCCCCTTCACGCGACTGGCCATATCTGAATAGTGGTAGCCAATCAAAATTCACTGGATTATTTGAGGATCAGACGCTTATCTGATGTACGCTTCGACAAAGATTTGGAGGTCCACTAAAAACATTTCTGGGCTGGAGTCGCGACAGTATCGCTTCCGCCAGCCCGTTCGCAAAACAGTAACGAAAGATGTGACATAGCGGAGCTATGTCTTGGTAGAACATCGGCTTTGCGGCCAGACGCATGTGTTTCCAAGGCGTGCTGCTTACAAGTTAGCGGGCCGTCCTAGCTCAAGCGACGCCCCACTTCCTGAACTTATCACCACTGGTATCGAAATAGGTTTTCTGCCAGCCGGATTGCTTCCGCGATTCCTAGCGTCGTCGCCTGTTGCGCAAAGCCTGGTACGGGTACGGCGCAATGTTGCAAACGTCCACTCTGGCAAACTTTTCACCATCAGCGTTGACGAACAACCAAATACCATAGATCTTCTTGTTGCAATTGTCGCCCGTTGCGTTCTCAGCAGCAACGATTTAAGAGCAAAGGAGTCCGTTCAGGATAAAGAAGTACAGAAGCAATAGTAAGATCGAACCAAAATTCATGGAAATACAATTCGCATATATATATATATATATATGTGTGTGTGTGTGTTCTGCGTATTGTAAAGGTATTTAGGGGGCGAGCTCAGGAGCGAGTGATGATATTCTTGCGTACACAGCTCCGCAAACGAGACTGCAGTTCCGGAGCGGCTTCTCGCTAAATCCGTCCGACGAGCCACATCTTCCTTGAACGGCTATCGGTCTCAGCGGTGGCTTACGTTCTAACTCTTTGTTGAGCAAATTCGAAAGTGTTTCTTCAGTTCTGTGGTAATGATGGTTTCGATGCCTGTTCGCACACTGACGAATAGGCATAGCAGTCTGTCAATCAACTTTTCTGTAAATATGCGAGACGTTCCGGTAGTTCTTTTCCAACGATACGCCGCCGTGGTCTTGTATGCAGCTCAGCTCGCACCCTCAAACAACTTTGTCAGGCTTCGCTACGTGCGTAGTACAATTCATGATCCGCACGCGAGCCGTCCTCCTGCTCGGATAGTGATATCAGAAATGCTTGTCGTCAAGGATGTTCAGCAGGGCAGTAGCATCCGCATTCACTCTCATGAAAATGAACTCGCGTATATGCTGAGGTCCTTTCATATCGCCGTAGGACGCTGCTCCCCTCAGCGAGTGGACAGTTAGCGTCAATTCATCGAGAACGAGCCGAGCATCTCTTGTTTATTTTTTTCACTGGATGGCGTCGGTGGCCAAGTCCATATTGTGTTACGCACTCTCTAAGAACCCAATTCTACTATAGGCAAAGTGTGCCAGAGCGATGTGTAGGCCCGCAACATGGTTTCGAGTTTTCTTATCCCATCGTATAAGGATCGCTCGGAATCGATTGAGCCATCTATGCGTGCGTTCTACTACGCAAATCCTTGGGCGTTTGCCGGATCTTCGATCAAGTTCACGTTTCTCTTCTCCACGGCGTCTAGCATGCGCTGCGTATTGGCGAACCGAGGCAATCTTGTCATGTATCGCGGCTGAATCGTAGGCCTTGTCTAATCACAGATGTTCTTCCGCACTGACCTCGCTGACAGCATGCTCGATGCTATCCTCGATTGTTGTTGAAGAAGCTTCGTGTCATGCATGTTTGCCCTGGCAACTGCCAACCCGATCGGAATTTCACCACCATGGAATTGCAACGAACACTTGGTTCCCAGTTTCCCCCAATCTGTCGGGTTTTTGCCGGTATCTTCGCCTCCATGCGGGGCTTTCGCTATTGCACCATCGATCGATTGCCGCTCGCGATCGAGCCTGATCAATTGGTCGTAAATCTCGACAGCCAAACTCCACAACGTTTCGAAGATCCGTAGTTCCGCCAATTGCTGGTAGTAGTGGTGAGCGGTGCTGTCGGGAGCCAATTCCGGCGGAATAGCGTTCCATTGGCATCCGTTTCGTAGACGGTAAATGATCGCATCGGCGACGCCACGAAGATCGGCACGCGGACGCCCACCTTTCGGACTGCTTGGGTAGTCTGGAAGAATCTCTTCCATCTTCTCCCGCAATTCATCTGGCATGCGATAATCATCAAAACTCCGTTGCCCATCCATGGCGGGCCCTCCTTGGGTTTGAGTAAGTTAGAAGTTACCAACTCAGGGAAGGTCTGCCTTTTTTATGCCAATCGGTTTTTGGATAGGTTCTAAGTTTGGTTGCTTAAGAGCAGTCAAGATGTCTCGCGAGTGATTCAGTAACATTTTTCGATATTCTGTAACCGGTTGCGTCAATTCAGCATTTACTGAGAGCCTCGCCTTCACTGCTTTACCGAAGCAAGTTTCCATCAAACTACCGTAAGTGTTGCTTGGATCGCAAAAGGTCGAGCCGACCTCCCCCACATCCCGTTCGGAAAAACCGATTGGACGGCGTTATGCAATAATTTCCTTCAAGGCTGAATTCGCATCGAAGGTGTCTTCGTTTGGCACATGATTCCATCTCGATGGAGAACTTCGGGCAACCGGCTTTGCGAAAAAGCACTATTGTCAGAAGGGGGCTGGGAATAATTGCGTTCGCATTTGCACCTGCAACTGATTCCAATACTTACAAGGTATCGCAAGCGCTTCTCGTTTGAACACCGCACAGATGAGCTTTCTACGAACGCATCATAAACTGGAAGCGATTTCATCTACCACCAGGCTGGTCTCCGTCATGACCTACTCCGCTCGATCAAATGGTACGGCCATTGTTTCTTGAAACAGTATTTGACTTGTCTTCGCGTGAACTCGTCGTTCGTTTCGTCGATATGATTGTCGCGATACGTCGTGCATTTACGTCATTACGAGCATGCTGACATAAGACATCCGAACAGTGATGGGAATATGCTAATGCCCTGCTCTATCGTGCGAGCGATCCATTGAACCGCAAGGTATATTCCCAGACTAGTTCCTACGCGATACTTGAAATCGCAACGACTACCGAGCCAGTCAGCCAGATCTATGAATATGTTCGACCTTCGTCAATTCGATTTCGAGATTCGTCGAGAGACCTATCAGTATCGGACGCCAATGAAGTTTGGCGGGCGAGTGGTCAATGACGTGACGGTTGTGTCAATCGATTGTGATGCGACCAGCGGTTTCGGGTCGGCACGTGGCTTGGGAGCTATGACTATGGGGGTCGCCTGGGCCTGGCCCGAACCCTCACTCGACGATTCCTTCAAGTTGGATGTGATACTCGAACTTGTTGATCGCTTGGCGCAATCGTTTTTGGATGGTGACCGAACTGGGCATCCGTTTGAGTTGTGCCTCCGCCAGCACACCGCCTTTACTACCATAGCGAATAGCCTTGCAGATGAACGAAGCATCAAAGGCGGCATTCCCGATTTAGCGGTTCTGTTGGCCGCATCGCCCATCGAAGCGGCACTTTTTGATGCCCATGGGAAAGCCTCAGGTGCGAGCAGCTATGCATTGCTCAGCTGTGAATGTCTGTCGCGTGATTTGTCCGGTTACCTTGGTCACGAATATCGCAATGTCTTCCTCGGTGACTTAATCTCGCCATCGCCGGTCGCTTCACTCCCTATATATCATCTGGTCGGAGCGCTCGATCCGGTGGACGAACACGATGCATGTGATCCGGTGGACGACGGGCTACCCGAAACACTGGCCCAGTGGATTGCTAGAAACGGTTTGACTCATTTGAAGGTAAAATTGGCCGGAGATGATCTGGAGTGGGATGTTGATCGAGTCATTCGCGTCTATCGCGTTGCATTGCAGGCTCGCCAAGGTGATTGGGCGTTCTCTTTGGATTTCAATGAAAAGTGCGAAGATGAAGCCTACGTAATGGAAATGCTTGATTGCTTGCGATCCAGGGAACCCGATTCGCTGCGGTGTCTCCAATACATCGAGCAACCGACGAATCGGGATTTAGAGTCCCACTCTAACATCACTATGCACCAAGTCGCCGAACGTCTGCCAATTGTGATTGACGAGTCTCTAACTAGCTTGCGCAGTTTACGGACTGCGATTGAGCGAGGGTACAGCGGAATTGCTTTGAAAGCTTGCAAGGGACACGCGGGTACGTTGTTACTTGGTGCGGTCGCCCGTCACGAGAACCTTTATCTGTGCATTCAAGATTTGACTTGCGTTGGTGCGTCGTTGCTGCAGAGTGCATCGCTCGCAGCCCACATTCCCGGCGTTACTGCGATTGAAAGCAATGGACGTCAATACGCTCCAATTGCAAACGAGCGTTGGATGGATAGGTATAGCGACTTCTTTGAAGTTCGAGAAGGAATCATTCCGACAGCAAAACTTTCTGGCCCCGGTTTAGGGTATGGCGATGATCCGATTCACAGTGAGCGGTAGTTGGCAAAGCATCCTTTTGCTGGTCGCTATATTGCTTGTTTCTGGATCGCAGCAATCAACCCGCGCCCAGGAATCGACCAGGCCGAAAATAGTCTTTCTGATAGCCGAAAATGAGTACCGCACGCACGAGACGCTGACACGATTCGCGAAACAGCATTTGACGGAAATCGCGGATTACGAGATGGTGTTCCCGGATGCGGGAGCCCCAAATCGATTCGTGAACATCGAGAGAATCGAGAATTGCGATTTGTTGGTGGTAAGTGTTCATCGGCGAACACTGAAACCTAAGCAAATGAGGGTTTTGCGGCGGTATGTAAAAGGAGCAAGGGCGGTAATAGGCGTTCGAACAGCGAGCCACGCATTCTGCCTACGAAACGATGGTCCTCCGGTGGGCCACACTGAATGGCCAGATTTCGATACCCAAGTACTGGGCTGTCACTACTCTGGTCACCACAATCGCGATCTACGCCCGCAGATCGAGGTCGTTGGCAAAATTAGCAAACGGAATCAGCGATTGATACATGGTATCGAAAACTCGAAACCTTTTCGTTCTAAAGGGGCGTTGTATAGAGTTGCTCCACTCGCTGAAAATGCAAATGTATTGATGCGTGGGCATATTCCGGGTGAGCCCGCCGAACCTGTAGCCTGGGTGTTCGAGCGGGACGATGGAGGAAAGACGTTTTATACATCGCTGGGGCATCCGAGCGATTTTGAGCAGCATTCTTTTGTGCAACTGCTCTCCAATGCTATTGCGTGGTGCCTGGCTGACGATCATGCAAACATTAAGCCGTGAATCTAAATCACGCAACTCTCGTTGAACTCCCTTCCCGTCTTTGCGAAACTACCCCCCCAAAAAAAAATAGCACTTCCTCCAGCGTTCATGCGGCGAACAGATAGATGGATGCTAGATACACTTCTGCACGTTCATCGTAACGTGTCACTACTCGACGAGATTCTTTGAGCCAGCCAATGAGGCGTTCAACCACACTTCGCTGGCGGTAGGTTTCTTGGTCGAACTCGTCCGTCTCTCTCTCATTGGATCAGGTCGGAATCACGACTTGAATTGCTCGTTTCAGAATCGATTCCCGGATTGCCCTCGCGGTGTAGCCTTTATCCCCTGCAATCGCGGTGGGACGATCACGATGAAAATGCACACTCACTTGGCAATGCTGCATTAGATTGTCGAACTCCTGCGATTCATGTCTTTGGCCTTCTGTGGCGGTGGCGGCTAGGAGCGTTCCTCTGGCGTCAGTCATTACATGCAATTTGGTGAAGTAGCCGCCACGTGACCTTCCCAACGCGTGAATTCTGTCATCATCTTCACTCTGTATTGCCATTCCCGAGGCGATACGATGTGCCCGCACCACGCTGCCATCAACGCACCAAACAGACCAAGCGATGTTTCCGAGTTGGTCCATTCTTCGAAGCAGGTTGCGGAACAGCCGAGCCCAGACTCCTTCGTGGACCCAACGTCGAAAGCGATTGTAAACCGTTTTCCATTTCCCAAACTCTTCGGGAAGATCACGCCAGGGTGAGCCAGTTGGCTGGCCACGTAGTCGATCATCGCGTTGTCGGTTCCTGCGAATCCGAGGATTCCAGGCTTCTTGAATGCGTCGTGACGCAATAGCGTGTTGAGGTTCATTCGCAGTGCTTGCGGTCCCATCTGTCGGGCGATCGCCTTCCAAACCAACGGTCCCTTAGCTGCGTCGGCTAGCAGGTCCCATCGGACTTGCAGGTCCCCGGCGATCAGCGTTTGGGCTTCGGCCGTCTCGGCTGCTCGGTAGGCAACGAGCGACTGAACCGTCGATGGCAAGTGGTCAGCCGTTGCTGGCGCCCACTTCTCGACTGGCTTGTCGGTCAACCATCCGAACAACGCTCGACGCGCGTCATCCTTTGGCGTCGGACGTGCCATTCGCAAGATGTCTCGCAGGCTTGGATCGTTTCCGATCGAAGCTGAAAGCAACTTGCCAACAGACGCGTCGTTGAGCCAACGCTGGAAGGCACGCTGCAGCGAAGACGATAGGCCCTTGCGACCGAACTGTCCTGAACGAGTCATTTGGAAAACGGTGCGCAGAACGCGGCCGTTGTCGGCGACTCGGTCGAAGACTTGGTGCATGAGCTTGGTGTCTCGCGTTGACAGTACGACCAACAGCGCCGCCGGCATGTCCTTCATGTAAGCACGCTCACGTGAGTAGACGGCCAGCTTTGCCAGGAATTCGTTGTCGTCGATCTCGTCGATCAGCTTTCGCATCGCATCGAGTTGATTCTGCGCGGACGCGTAGTAGACGTTGCCGAACGTTCCGGTCGCTGCCATTTGGGCCAGCGCGTGCTTTGCGGACAACTTGTACGCTGGGCCGCCCGCTTCGTTGACGACGGTTGCTCGTGGCAGGACGCTAGTGATGCTTTGGAATAGAGACTTGTTGGCCATGTTGACCTCCCTACGAAAAAGCGATTCGACGAAGTTTGGTGCAGAGGTTGCTCCCAAATGAGCTTCGCCCCGTTGTGGGGCCGCGACCGAGTAACGTCTCGGCGCGGTTGGAGTCGGGACGACAGGAATCGAACCTATGGACTCCACTCCGGCAGTCGGATCGTGTGTTTTGCCACCGCGAGCGAAACGTCCCGAACGAAATGGGACCGTTTCGACACGCAATGGTTTTGTGTTGTTAAATCGAAAAAGCACTCGGCGAAGTGGTGGTCAGAGAACCCGTCCGTTTTCAATGAAAGCGGACGGGGCGGGACTTCAACCCACTAGACCTTTCAGTCATTTGCCATGTACTCCGAACCGGCAGCCGAGTGTGTTTCGATGTGTTGTGTGTTGAAGTAGTGATGCACTGTGTTTGCCTTGATAAAAGGCACGATCGACGAAGTTGTGACCAGAGGGTTTTACGGCGCTCTACCACTGAGCTACGCCCCTGAGTTTCTGTATGAAAGTTGGGGCGGTGGGACTCGAACCCACGGCATCCGGCTCCTGAAGCATGTACTCCGAATCGGCAGTCGATCGTGTGCGCTTTCTATTTCGTTTTCTTCTTGGTGGTCTTTCCCATTTGTTTCCAAAGGGAACGGCCGTTGTCTCGGTCGAGCCGGACAAGTTGTTGCTGTCGTGTGTCGAAAGCGATCAGGTTTCCCTTGGGTCGCTTCGCGTAAACAAACGGCAAGCAAACGGCGACGACTTTGTGCGGTTCGCCGGCCGCGTTTGGCAAGTAGCGAAGTCGAACGAGTTCGTCGATGGGTTGCGAGATGCCCGAGCAGCTCCATAAGTAGGACGGAAGCTCGATGATCTCGCTGAGGATGGTGACGTAGTCACCTTTGGCGATGTCTTCGCCAGCGATCCTGGCCGCGACGGTTGTCACGGTTTTGGACCCAGTTTCGGCTGTGGTTTTCATGATTCCGCAATCGATGAAAGAATGATTTGTGCATGTGTGTTCTCTGTTGGACAGCGAGTTTTTGATTACTCGCGGCCGGTCGTAATGGCGAAACAGGAATGTAAAACACGCATAGTTCAGTCTCTCAAGACGATTGTGGAAAACGCGACTAACGAAGTGGTTGATTAGAGAAAATGTTCTGCCAGTTAAACTACGAGCGAACCGAAGCTTGCTCGGTGGGAATCGAACCCACACCTTTCGATTAAGAGTCGATGTACTCCGATGCGGCAGTTAGTCGTGTATTTGATGTGGGATAAGCTTCCAGCTTGTCGACTGCTATATGACAGGCAGGATGCCTATCCCACGGGTTATGTGTAAAAACGATTGACGAAGTTTGTAAATCAGACATTTCGATGCTCTACCAACTGAGCTACGAAGCGAACACAAGGTTCACTTCGGTGGGACTCGAACCCACGACCGTCGCGTGATGTAGTCCAATCAGGCAGTCAATCGTGATTTGTAAACGCGGCGACGAAGTGTTAACTCAGATCACTAACGTGTAGGAATCGAACCTACCGATCGTGTTGCCACGATCTCCAGACTCACTGGACGCAATCATTGGTGGATGGATTCCCAGCCGGCAGTCGCCATGTTTTGTAAAAGTCCAACGAAGTTGTTTGCCGAGAAAACCGCTCTTATCGACAGCAATGCTATCGACAGTGGGCACACGACGACGATTCTCAGGGAGATTTGCCGACGCTCACGCTGCTTCCGGTCGCCCGGAAGCTCGATACCTTAGGGTCGTCATAGTTACGATGTATTCCCAACAGGCAGTTGAACTTTGTGTTGTGATCGACCAACGAAGGAGTGTGAATCAGACGGGCCTTTAGCAAAGATGTAGTCCGATTCGTCAGTTGGTCGACCAAGAAACGCTGGTGGGAGTCGAACCCACTTGAACCGGGTTGCAGCCGGCCGCCTAGCCATCTGGCTCCAGCGTTTTGTCGCTCGCGAGTTTGCCGCGAGCGTGGTCTTCAGTCGTCGTCCCTAAAAGTAGTCGTCGCGATTGACGCCATCACAGGCGCCCCGATCGTAGGCAGCAACGCTTGAATCGCTGACCGCTGCCGCATGGGCATAGGTCGTTGCGACCGAGCTTTTCCTCGAGTTGCTTGCCTTGAATGATTCGGACTCCGCGTTTGACTTTCGTTTCCGACGGGTAGCCTTTACGACGTTTGCTCATCAGCTCGAAAGCAGAGGTCTTCGTCGCGGAAGTGTTGGTTTTCGTGTCGCATCGGTCTGCTCCGGTTTGAGTGTGAAAGTGTTGAGGTTGTGCAAAGACGGACCGACGAAGAGACAACTCAGATGGTTCACATTTTCAAGATGGAATCCGAGTCTGCAGTCGATCAGTCAGAAACGCCGGTGAGAGTCGAACCCACTTCGACCGGGTTGCAGCCGGTTGCCTGGCCATCTGGCTCCAGCGTCATGTGTCACCGCCGGTTCGGCGGCGACTGTGTTACTTGTCGTTTTCGTTATCGTTCAGATCAATGATCTTGAACGTTGCTTCTGCGACTTCCTTGGCGACGTGCGGAGCGATTGAAGCGACTTCGTCGCTCTCATTCAGGACGATATGCGGGGTCGATACCTTGAACCGCAGATCGTCGATATAGTTCGCTGCGTGGAAATCGTTGATCGGACGCAGCAGGTCGTCGCTGCTTCGAGACATCAGCGAACCGATGTCATCTGTGCTGTTGATGCACGCCCGCCCGACGTCGTCGACACTGTTGACTCCGATTCGGGCAACATCGTCGGCACATCGACCGAACATCCCAAGCAGAGCAAGCAAGCCGGCACCAGCGCCATGAGCCAATGCGTTGTCATTGTCGTTCTTCATCATCGGACTCCTTTCATCGTGGCGTATCGTGTTAAGTGCTCTCGCCAGGAATCGAACCTGGTCTACGACCTTCGCAAAGTCGCGTGCTATTCCGGCACACTCCGAGAACATTTAGAAAAGCGGCTCAGGATCAGAGCCGAGTAACCCGCCCAGGAATCGAACCTGGTCCGACAGTTTCGAAGACTGCCATGCTGTCCAGCACACCCGCGAGTCATTTGGTTGATTACATAGTCACAAGAGCCGACGACTGGGTTCGCACCAGCATGGGTCGCTTTACAAGAGCGGTGCCTTTCTACATCGAGCCACGTCGGCTGGCTTTGTTCGCATCAGTAGGCCGACCAGGAATCGAACCCGGAACTTCTGGTTAGAAGCCAGAGATGATGTCCGTTTCACCATCGAGCCGTTTGCAAACAAGCGGAAGGCGAGGGAGTCGAACCCTGCTCGTGACGCTCGCAACTATGTTTTCTCGTTTGCCGCAGCGGAATCACAAGAACACAAAACAGATCCACCAAACGACAGCAAGGTTAGCGGTAAACGGAAATGAATAACGAATACGACTCATGGCATGCATACGAATTGCACCTTGCCGACATAGCGACCAACCTACTCGGCGAGGATCGAAATTGCTTTCTGCCCGACCCAGATGAGATCGCTGAGCGGTGCCGTTGGGTGCGATGGCTCAACCAACTTGGCTTCGAGTCGTACGTGATCGAGTCGGTGATGTTGTACGAGCACCCGACCGTTGCGTTTATCGAGCGACAAGTTGAACGCGGTCAAACGGTGGATGAGATAACGCATCGTATCTTGCCGTTCTTGATGAATAACTCGACCAACCACCAACGCACCGTATCCCGCCTGCTCGAACAACGGTGGCACGATACCGGGGCAAGCGGTTCGGGTGGCGTGACAGGGGCGGACAAGCCGGTTAAACGCCAGTGGCGTCGATGGATGAGCCAGTACCAAGCCGAAGCCCCAGGTTAGCAGACCCGGTAACTCTTTACCGATCAAACGAAGCCGTTACGGTAACGCCAGCGTTACCGCGAAGGTAACGCATAACGCACGTGCCGGCCGGCCAGCCTGCCTTGCGTTATTTGACTCTTAGAGCAGTTAGATGGTTAGCTCCCATCGCAGTCTCTGCCCGCCCTGGTTTTTCTCAATTTGGACCAAGGCGGGCAGGGGCGACTGATCGCTACAAATTGAACTCTGATGATTACCAAACCGACCAACCCACCACGTCTATCGGTACGCGACCGTATCTATCACCCCGCCAACTACTTTCGCCTACGCGAAGACAGTGATAGGCCGATTCGCATTGAACCTGCCGACACCACTGCCGGTGCATTGAAGCAAGAGGCACGCGAGCTATTTGGAAATGTGGTCTGCCGGTCGAGTGTCTTCCAAAATCGGAACGTCGACACCAAGCGACGGCTAACACGAGACGTGCTCAAGGCGATCAAGCGAGCGAGCTATTCAGGCAGTGATATTGTGGTGAGTCGCCGCAAAGACAGCGAGAGCTACAACGCCAACCTGCTCCAGGTCGTTGAAGCGTTGGTTGAGGCTGATCTACTTATCGAAGTTCGAGGCAAGCCAGGAGGAAAGCACATGACGAGACTTGTTCCAACTAGGAAAGCAAAGCGAGATCACGGCACCAATGACCCTTGGGAGTTTGATCCGCCAACGCGGACCAACTTGGTGGAGTTGCGGACGCGGCGAACGAAAACTCCGATTCGATTTCGCAAAACGGACCCCATCCCGAAAGCATCGGCGGCAACACTCAAGCGTCTAAACGACGTAAACGCCGAACACGTTGTCACCTATCAGCGATGGTCGGAGACGTTGGAAGAGTGGAGGGAGACGAAACGACTAAGGCCGCTTCACTACCGAGTGTTCTCTGATAGCTTCGAGCAACACGGTCGCATCTACACTGGTTGCTATGGGCATCAGGGGATCGGAGTCGTTGAGCGATCACGCATTCGCTTCGATGGCGAGCTATCGGTAGAGGTCGACTACGGCGGAATGCACCCGAGAATGCTCTACCATGAGAAAGGAATCGACTACCGCGATGACCCTTACAAGCTCTTTCTGGGTCGCAACAACGATGACCAGCGGTTGCTCGCCAAGCGAGCGTTCAACGCTCTGCTCAATGCTCGCGATGAGAATGCAGCCATTGCGTCGTGCAATCGAAGCATGCGAACCGCAGGTAAGTTTGGCAAGAAGTTTGACCGGGCCGTGCGACTTTGCGAAGCACTTGAAAACGAGGAGCTAACTTTTGCTGAAGTCGTCGCAAGGGTCGTTGCGAAGAACCCCCATATCGCCGATTCGTTTTGTCGAGATGCCGGGGTGCGTTTGATGCGGATCGACGGCGACATAGCAATGGCTGTGTTCGATCACTTTGCATCACAAGGCGTTCCCTGCTTGGGTTGCCACGATTCATTTATCGTGCCAGCGAAGTTTGAGGCTGAATTGAAGCAGATCATGATCGAAGTCTACGTTTCAAAACTCGGAATGAAACCAGTTTTGAAATAGCCTGCCGTGTAAGCCGCTTTTGTCGTGATTTACCGTGCCATCGAGCCTTATCGCCCTAGATATATGGCGACCGTATGGGCCGCCGCCGGTAGTGGAGGACAGGGACAAACAACACGCAACAACGGTCGACGCGTAACAAAGACACGGAACACCGGTAACAGAGACGAGGACAGAGAGCACGGGTAAAAAAAACGGCAGATGTCAGTCGACCAAAACACTCAGATCGTAAAGGTTGGCAGAACCTCACTCTCCGCGATAACCAACGAGCACAAAAATTCCGTCGAGAATTTCCGCCTTGACTTTGGTTGCTAAGAGCCTGATGATAGTGCACGGTAAAACATCCTCCTTGTGCGTAACAGGAGGCTTGGCCGAAAGCATTGATGACTTTCCTTCAGTGGAGAGTAGATGTCTAAGCCACGACATTGTTGCAGCAGATGCATTAACCACGATTAAGGATTTTTGGCGATGGCTAAAAAAACCGCTGGCTCGAGGTCTAGAGCCACTCAAAAAACTGGCCCCGAGATGTTAAGGTCTCTGTCACAGGAGATCAGGGAGATCCACGATAGACTTTTGGCTCAAGGTCGCCCAATACCTCCTGTACTTGACGTACCCATCGCGGCGGATGGCTCACTAGTTGAGACCGACACTTCTACTTTCAAGAAACTTCGAGAGGCTCTTGATCAGTGTTCCGCAGGCGTCAACCCAGGACATTCAGCCAGCTCCGGCTTGGTACAACCTGACGAGAAGCCCGTACCGCCCAAGCATAAGCCCCGTCTAATATCCAAAGACACGGCTGACTCGCTTCGGCTACTCGATAAGACAGTCAACCAAGCTAGCGAGCATCTCAACAAGATGCCAGCATCGAGAGAGCCGAGTGTTTGCGTCGGCCTAGATGACTTGCTTCAAGACGATGACGACCGTCGAGCAAATGTTAGTTATTACCTTGTCTTTACTGACAAGCTCATGGTGCAGACCTGTCAGTATTGCAGTGGCGATCCAGATGAGAGCGTATTGGGCACTAAGCCGCTCAACGAGTACTCGACCAAACTAAGAGTCCAGATCCAGGCCCGGATTCCGAAGTTGATTGAGCGGGCCAAGGAGGCCGAGTCTGGTGTCAAGAAGATGGCGGACGAAGCAATTGCCGAGATTAAGAAAGCGATCGAAGCAACGACGGAGGACTACGCATGAGCCGCTCCAACAAGAACAAGCTTGATAGCCAGAAACGGCAACGCCAAAGTTTCCGCGAGTTAAAACGTCGGCATAAGAACACTGTTGCGACAAACGAGGCAATCAAGGCCAAGGCTCAGGTTCAATGCGAAAAGTTGAAGGCATATGCTTCCTTCTGTAACGCGATAGCAAACGCTGCAAAGTTCGGTAGCAAGCTGATTTCGTTACTGGCTTTCAAAGAGTAGTTTAGACGCCGCAAACGCCTTCCGGTAGCTTCTGTTGCCGGGAGGCGTTTTTCGTGTCGAGCGGCACCGGCGACACCGCCCAAACGCGAACGCTCGAAAACACGCTGTCAGAGATCGACCACCCATAGCCGACAAACCACCGGCCCCAACGCTCGCAAAGGCGGGACGACGCATTGCAGGCGGCTAGGTATCGACACCACGGGGCCGCTAACGCTTACGGGGTGAGCCATCGGGGTTATCTGCGTTGCATCTCGCGTATCGTCGGAAAGAAATGCGAGGAATTTTATCTCCTGACGCATCAGGAACTTAGAACGCAAAACGATCGACACACCAAAGATTTCCGATTAAGTAACGCTCGCTCAACCCAATAGTAGGTTTCAGGCAGTGTCAATGAGACACGCCGCGAACACGATTGATCGTGTAGTGCTCTACACGATACGAAACGGAAAGCGAGAAGATGCGAAACAACAACGTAGACCACTGGACCGATGGCAATGGGATCGGACAAAAGAAAACCGGACTGGCTCTTGCTGAATGCCTCGGTCGTTTGAAGACAACCGCAAACGAAAACCACCACAAGGCAAACGATCACCTAGCATCAGTCGTTGAGCACGCACGCCAAGCGGGCGAGGCATTGCTCGAAGCTGAAAGGCGGCTTGGCGGGAGGTTGAAGTGGAGTAAGTGGAGGCAGGAAAACTTCGACGGGTCGAAAGAGACCGCGTGCCACTACATGCGTATCGCTCGTCACTGGAATGAACCTCGAATGGTGGAAGCAAGGGAGAAGGGTGCCAACTCAATTAACGCACTGCTCAAGGTGCTCAGAAAAGATAATAAAGATCGCGACACAGAGGAAAGCGAATCGCCCATAACCACAAGCGGGGCACTGAGTGAATCTGATGCAAGCGACATGCTACGCGATTCGATACGGAAGGACTTCGCCGAAATGCTCCGACGCATGACACCAAACGAGTTGAACGCATTGGAGCAAAATGCAGACAACGTGTTCGAGAAACTGGTCGCCAGTGTGTCCGATATCGTTTGCGGTGGTTTAGGACATGATCCGCATACTGATGAACACACGGGAACCCTAGCCGCACGTACTGAGGCAAGGTTATTGAAACGCGAATCACGAAAACACCTGACCAAGAAACGGTAGCCCAAAATAGAAGGGAAAGAGCAAGCGGCAACCAAAAGCCCCTGGGGCAACCCCCAACGCATACACGCACCCAACTACCGACCACCCATGTGCCTACCCGCTACGCCAACCCATAGACGCTACCAACGCTAACGCACGCCATGTAATCGCTAGCAAGCCTACATCAACGACCTAGGAACCGGACTGAGATCGCTTCAACGACTTAGGCCCCGGACTTAGAAACTGGAATGCGAAACTGGACTGAGATCGCAAGGAAACATCAATACGTTGATCTCACTCGCACCCCCTCAACCCAGTCGCCCAACCGCAGCGGAAAACGGTGTAAGTGTAAAAAGCCGTTGTGTCGGTTTCGATCGATCGACAAGTACGCCAAAGCCCGTGATCGGTTGGGCGATAGCTCGCGATTGAGTTGTAACGCCCGAACTAAAAATGTGCTTTACAACTCCCTGCACCGGAGTGTAACGTGGTGTTTCGGTTGGTGAACATGTGTTTACAGACACCCGAAACAACCCGCCAACGGAGACAACACCATGGCAGCTCGAAGCACCACGAAGAAAGCGACCACTACCAACGCCAAAGCAACACCCGCAGCGGTCGACGCGATGGGGTGTCGGGTCGGTACGCAGTCGGCAGCGATTAACGCCAAGATCACAACCAAACCGAAGACGGTGCAAACCCTGGCCGCCGAAGCCAAGGTCACCGTGAGCCGATGCCGCAACCACTTGCGACACCTACTCGGCAAAGGGTTGATCGAGCAGACCGACGCAGGTTTCGCCAAAGCAATCGCCAAGCGTACCCGCAAAGCCGCCTGAGACGGCGTGTATCGCGAGATAGTAACCGAGCACGCCAAACGCACCCGCAGGGCGTTGCGAGCGATGACAACGCCAAACAACCAACCGACACCACGACACCAACGCCCCACCCTTAGCCCGGTGGGGCGTTTGTCGTTGATACCGAACCAAAACGCTACGCGATTAGCGTTTTCGACCGACCAACAACCAACAACCAAGAACAGGAACCGAGACGATGAGCAAGAAAACGCCTTCGACCAAACGAACCAAACACGTCGCCATCTACGTCCGAGTGTCGAGCAACCAACAAGAACACCGCTCGCAGTTACCCGACCTTGAACGCTGGGCCGATGACCAAACCGAGCCAGTGAAGTGGTACACGGATAAACAAAGCGGTAAGACGATGGACCGCCCAGGTTGGCTGAAGCTTGAAGCCGATATGCGATCGGGGAAGGTTTCCAAGGTTGTCGTTTGGCGACAGGATCGACTAGGGCGAACCGCTCGCGAGATGCTCGCACTTCGAGATGAGTTGATCGCTAGGAAAGTCGACTTGGTGATGGTGGTCGGTGGGATGATGGGGCTCGAAACACCAGAGGGGCGTCTTTGGTACACGATGCTCGCCGGTTTCGCTGAGTACGACAACGAGATCAGAAGTGAACGCATCCGAGCGGGGCAAGCAGTCGCGAAAGCGAAGGGGAAAAAGTGGGGAGGCGGCACCAAAGGCAAACGCACTGCGGTGACCCCCGATAAGGTCGAAATCATTAGGACCATGAAAGAGAGGGGCAAACCCATCGCAGCTATCGCCCGTGCCGTTGGTTTGTCGCGACCAACCGTCTACAGCGTTCTCAGAGAGTCCGAAGCGGAGGTGTAAACCAACCGACCGGTCCCAGCTCTTTACTTATCATCGAATTGTCCTAGTTTGCTTACCGGTTACACACGAGATGCACCGGAGAAAACGATCGATGGCGAAACACAAAAGAGCCGATATCAGCATACCCAAACAGTTTCGTCCCAAGTTCTGGGACGCGATCGACGGGCGTTCTGTAGTCGTTCGCGAGGTACGCCAACGCTACCAAGAGTTGATCGACGACACCGGGGCCGACAACACACAGAAACGGATGCTGTGCCAGCGTGCGGTGTTTATCGCCCTCCAGCTTGAAACCATGGAGTGCGATGCAGCGGAGGGTGATAAGTTCGACGCCAACACGTACACAGTGATGGCGAACACGCTCAAAGGTTATCTCAAAGACCTCGGCATTAACGCCAAGGCAGTCAAGACCGTTGATTTGAAAGCGTACGTGGGGAGTCGATCGTGAACATCATCGAAGCAATCAAAGATGAGAACCTCTTTCGCCCTTTCCTCGCGAGAGACGAGGACGACGATCTTTCAACGTGGCGTAGTTGGTTAGTGGCGTTGAGAGTTCTTTACGGCATACCGACCCGATGGGGGCGACGTAGCCGCAAGCTGATTGAGCAATGCACCGGGCGTGACCCAGACAAGCTACCCGCCAACGGTTTCGACACCGCTCTGTTCTTAACGGGTCGACGTAGCGGCAAGAGTCGAATCGCTGCGGTGATCGCAGCCTATGAAGCCACGCTGGCCGGTCGGGAAGAGAACTTGGCTAAAGGTGAAATCGGTGTTCTTCCAATCGTATCCCCAGCCAAGCACCAAAGCCGCTATGTCTACAAGTATCTGAAAGGCGTTTTCGAAGCGGACCTTCTAAAGAACATGGTCGCAAGGGAAACGCAGAACTCGATCGAGCTAACGAACGACGCAATCATTGAAACCCTTGCTTGCGACTATCGAACCGTCCGCGGTGCCAGTTGCTTGTCGGTGATCCTCGATGAGGTAGCGTTCCATCAATACGAAGCCGACTCCAAGGTGAAGTCAGACAGCGAACTCATCGCAGCCCTGGAACCATCATTGGCGACAACGGGCGGAAAGCTAATCGGCATCTCATCACCATACACTCGGGCCGGTTGGTGTTACGAAACCCACGAAGCAAACTACGGGAACGACAGCGGGGACGTACTCGTTTGGCGAGCACCGACGCGGACGATGAACCCGAACGTGTCGCAAGAGTACATCGATAAGAAGATGGAAGCGGACTACGAGAAAGCCCGTAGCGAGTTCTACGCGGAGTGGCGTGACCCGATCAGTCGGTTTGTCGGTCGTGACCTCGTTGAAGGTTTGGTCGTTAAAGGGCGATCACAAATCCAATGGGCATCTGACGCCCGATACTATGCGTTCGCTGACGTGAGCGGTGGCCGCTCAGACTCATCGACGCTTTCGATATGCCACCGACAAGATGGCAAGGTTGTCGTCGATGTTGCGTTGGAGTGGCCCGCACCGCACAACCCCTATCTGATCATCACTCAGATGGCCGAAGAGTTAAGACGCTACCAACTGAAAAGAGTGATGGGCGACCGCTACTCAGCGAACTTCGTAACCGATGCGTTTAAGGCCCACGGCATCCGATACACCAACTCGGACCTGACCGCGTCGGAACTTTACTTGGAACTCCTGCCGCGTCTTACCGGCAACGGTATCGAGCTGCTCGATAATGAAGTTCTTGTAAACCAGCTCTCGATGCTCGAACGCAAAACCGGTGGAGGTGGTCGCGACAAAGTCGACCACCCAAACGGCCAGCACGACGACCTGAGCAACGCGGTAGCTGGTGCCTCCTACCTTGCCGCGAATCAGAAACGCCTCATCGGTGCTCTGTAACCCAAACCCTGAACCCTGACCCTGTTAACCAAGGAACCCAAACGATGACGACCCAACAAGCACTGGCCCCTTTCCAGTACGTAGATGAATTCGACCGGCGACACGGAATTGATGACGCGGTGATGAATGAGACAGGCAACTACCTGTTTTTCCCGAACGGTGCGTATCGAGAAGTCTACATGGTTGGAAGCGGTATCTCTCCAACCTGCCACGAGCCGCCGACAGTTGACCAGTACCGGCACGCCCACCCGTTTACCGAACCAGAGCGGCGATGTGCCTTGGAGCTTGCCCGGCGTTTGGTTGCGTACTACCGGGCACGGCACCAGCACAGCCAACGACGGTTCCAAGAACTCAAGAGCCTGATGTCATCGGGCGACTACACCGACGAGCAATTCGCAGAGTTGAAGAAGCTGCAACTTGCCGTCTACGCCTCGATGAGGCAATTAGAAGAGTCCAAGGAAGAACAATTTCGACTCGACCCGCAGTTGCAAGGGATGGAGGCACATAGCCGCGTCCAGGCCGATCGAGCACAGCGACGAGTTAAGCAGCTCGAAGCCCTGAACGAAATCAATATCTAACCGAAGCAACTTACCAAGCGAGACCAACCCCTAACTGATTAAGAGAAGAAACGATGACACGTAAAGCGACATTCCAAGAAGGCGACACGCTGGGGACCGTAGAGGGCTCCATGTTAGCAGTTGGTCGATACTTGAGACGAGAACGGCCGGCAGCGATTAGCACTCACCCCGTTCTGGTCGCCAACGATGACACGCTGGTCATGAACGGGATCAGCGACACGGTAAAGGTGACGACTTACGAGCCTGTGCAAAACGAGTCGGCGACACCGTTGGGACTACCGACGATGAATTGGGGCAACGATGAGTTGCAGTATACCGACCCAATTCAGCAAACGCTCGAACCAAGGCGAAACACTGACAAACCGAAGCCGCTCCAACCGCTGTACGTCGGAAACCGATCGACTGAGCCGGGGGCACCGTTGGGGTTGCCGGTAATGAATTGGGACGAGCCGCCTGAGACGTCGGCAAACGCCCCCAACGCTACCAAGTCGACAAACGACCCGAAGCCGACCGACAACGCGGGACAGGGGCGACACAGCGACCCAGAGCAACCGCTCGGCCTGCCGAATATGTGGGAGTAGGAGACTGCGTCTGCTGGCTTGCGGTGGGTTAGTTGTCGACGGGGTTTTTGGGTGTTTCGTGCCCGTCGATTGCTATGAGGGCTACGAGACCTCGACCCGCCGCAGCCAGTTTTCGTTTGAACGTCCACAATACGACACAGTGGGCGGCACCGTTTGGCTTAATTACCCAGACGGGATTCGTTTATCCTTCGACCGGATGAATCAGCCGCTCACCTTTTAATTCAATTTGTTACGGTCGATGAAAGGTCGAATAACGATGGCGAAGAAGAATGCGAAACGCTCGAAGCTCATGCCAGCGGTTGCGTATTATCGAAGGTCCACGAAGAAGCAAGAGGCGAGTATCGGAGACCAACGCACGGAAGTTGAAGCCTACGCGAAAGCAAACGGGTATGAGATCATTCGCGAGTATGTCGATGATGGTATCAGTGGCGACGACATCAAAAAGCGAGTGGCGTTCAAAGAAATGAGCGAGGATGCGGATAGCGGTGATTTTAAGGTCGTGTTGTGCTGGAAGCAGGATCGCTTCGGAAGGGCCGATTCAATGACCACCGACTACTTGTGCTACCCATTTCGCGAAGCGGGCGTTCAGCTTGTTACCTTGGACAAGGGTGTCATCGACTGGGAGGACGTTGGGGGGCGTATCGTTTTCGGTGTGGAGCAAGAGGGTAAGCATCAGTTCGTGGTCGATTTAAGCGGCAACGTATTGCGTGGTCAACGCGAAGCTGCCAAGCGGGGTAGTTGGGTGGGGTCGCCACCATACGGCTACGATATAGTCGGCCGCTCGAAAGAGAAGCGGCTTGTTCTTGGCGACCCCAGCAAGGTTGAAGTCGTGCAGCGTGTCTTTCGCGAGTACGTTGATGATGGTCGATCGCTATCGAGCATTGCACTGGGTTTGACCAACGATGGGATACTTACCAGCACCGGCTTAGCGTCTTGGCGTTTCGATAGTGTGAAACACTTACTCGGCAATTCCGCCTACGTTGGCAGGTTCATTTACAACCGATCAAGCAATTCGAAATATCACTCATTGCGGGGCGGTGAAATAACCAAGGGTGGACGCAGGGGCGTGAACCCCGAATCGGATTGGATCGTGATGGAAAATAACCACGAAGCGATCATCGACAAGAAGACGTTCAAGAAAGCTGCTGCAATACTCGCCAAGGGCAAACAGGGACGCAGCCCACACCAACACGATGAGAACCCATATCTGTTCACTGGCGTATTGCGTTGTGGTAAGTGTGGGCACACGCTGCACGGTAAGAACGACAAGGGCCGACGCACCTACAACTGCAGCCACCAAACGAAGACCCGCCAACAGACGGGCACGCCCGCCTGTAATGGTACGAACATCACGGAAACCAAAGTGATTGAAACGCTGGTCGCTTACATTGAGCGGGAGGTGTTAGGACCTGATGGTGATGATTTGTGGAGCTTGGCGAAGAAACGGAAACTGAAATCGAGCGACGTACCAGAAGCGTTTGCGTCACTCAAGCAAATGATGTTTGGTAGCACTAGGAGCAAAGCGAAGCCCGCGAACACAGAAAAGAAGATCGCCAAGCTAAACGCTCAAATCACCAAAGCCGAAGGCAACCTAGCATTGCTCGACCCTGAGTTTATCCCCAAGGTCCAAACACAGATTCACGAGTGGCGAGAACTACGCGATGAGCTGAAACGAGAGCAGTCGGTGCAACCAACCGAACAGGATATCAATGACACCGTTTTAGACGTGCTGCGTAAGGTGGTTCGTTTGGGAGCACTGGGATCAGAATCCGACCCCAAGGATATCCGCGTTGTAATGCGTGAGGTCGAGTCGATCACTATTCACACCACCATTAAAGGAACGGGAGGTGGTTGTCGGCATCGGTTTAAGCGGGGCGACATTGCGTTTTCGCGAGCGGTAGGCGTCACGAGTAAGTCGAACCCTCATCACCCGAAGGTGGCACGCGTTAGCAGTGCGGCCCGGCAAACCGTATCCGGGTGCCTTCCAAGTTAGTCTTCAGCCGGTAGTCTTTAGTCTCTAGGAAGTCACTATGGACTTCAGGCTATTGACTATGGACTGCCACGAGAGGTCCGTCCGGGAATTGAACCCGGTCTTCGTCCATACCACAGACGCGTGCTGCCGCAACACTTACAGACCTTCTTGCATCAGTGGTCGGAAGTAGCGGTGCGGGGGTCGCACCCGGCGTGCCTGGCATATGAAACCTGGCTGGGCACTGGCCCATCCGCGTTGTTGTCGTTTTGAAGTAGCGGGTTCGGGGGTCGCACCCGACGGTCCAGGCTTATGAGGCCCGGATGAGCCTGGCTCACCCGCATCGTTGTTTCACCTTTGAAAGTGAAAGTAGCCAAGGCGAGAGTTGAACTCGCACGCCAATGCTGGCACGACATTCTGAGTGTCGCGTGTCTACCGGTTCCACCACTTGGCTGATTGAATCGAAGTACTGCGGGAGGGAGTCGAACCCTCAAACACGAACGTTTGAAATTCGCCGCTTTGCCGGTTTGCGTACCACAGCATGTTGAGTCAGTACTGAGGGCGGGAGTCGAACCCGCAAGCACTTGTTCCTAAGACAAGCGGCTCGCCGTTGGCCTACCTCAGCGTTTCTCGAAAAAGAGTGGAGCACCGGGGAATCGAACCCCGATTTTCTGCATGCAAAACAGACGTCTTCCCGTTGGACGAGCGCCCCATGTTATTCTTTGTTGAATTTGAAAAGTGCCCAGAGCAGGAGTCGAACCTGCAAACACTCGGGTTTAAGTCGAGCCGCTCGGCCGGTTGGCGTATATAGGCGTTAGTCGTAGGTGTCGTTGGGAAGGACACGACCGACCGCGTCCTTCCCTTGGCTGCCAACGTGTTACGCATACAGACGCGGCGTACTGTCGCCGGTCGACTTGCGATGGTTCTTGATTGCCTTGTGCGAATCAGGGAGCTGGTCGCCTTCGACGATCACGTCACCGACGCACTCGACCACCCAGCCATCGACCCAACCGACGTTGTCGTCTTTCAACCTCAGCACGCGGCCGACCTTCGCAAACTCTTGCGGGATGTACGATGTCGTTCGCACTGATCCGCCGGCGATGCTGCGTCTCATCGCACATTGCACGTACTTCACATTTCTGGACATCGTCGTTCTCCTTGGTTAATCGCGGGCCAGCGTCACCGTGACGCCGGCAGTAGTCCCGGATGGAATCGAACCATCGTTTCCTGCGTGTAAAACAGGTGTCGTCGCCGTTGGACCACAGGACCGAGGAGCACGTCCCCAAGGATTTGAACCCTGACTAACTGGTTTGGAATCAGCAGTGCTACCGTTACACCAGAGACGTGTGTGTTTGCAAAAGTGGGAACGCAAGGAATCGCACCTCTCGCCGACTACCACACAATTAAAGGCAGAAGGGTTACAACCTCCCGTGTGGAAACGCTCCCATGCATCAATTGAACAAGCGGAAGCCGTGGGACTCGAACCCACAACGGTAATTAGCCGCAGCTGTTTTCAAGACAGTGTCCTCATCCGGCCGGGTGACTTCCGTATTGCGTTATCAAACGCAGTGACGTGAGCGGGAATCGAACCCGCGGACTCCTGGATGAAAACCAGACGATTCTGCCATCAGAATCTACCACGCCGAAAAGTAGGTATTAGCAATTAGGCATTAGGAGTTAGCTTTCAAAGCAATCGTCGCGGATCTTTCCTAATGCCTAAAACCTGATACCTAAAACCTATTTCAGTACCGCATAGGAGTTTCGATCTCCTTCCTGCTGCCTGAGAAGCAGCCGACCTAGCCAGTAGTCGAATGCGGCGAATTAAATGCGATGGCAACGGGAGTCGAACCCGCAGCGACTCGATAGACAATCAAGCTTCCTTCCCAGAGGAAATTGCCACCGAAAATGTTCGCGTCAGGTGACCGATCGGAATTGAACCGACATGGACTTCGTTCACAGCGAAGTTCCTGAAACCAATACAGGACGGCCACAGCTCCATAGGCTGGAATTGAACCAGCGGCAAACTGATTAACAGTCAGTCCGAGCCACCAACGGCTCCCCCATGGATTATGAATTCAAACAGCACCGGAGATTGGAATCGAACCAATGAACTCCTGATTCAGAGTCAGGTGCAGCGACCAGCAACTGCTACTCCGGCGTACATAAACTTGCAAAGCACTCCGTCCGGGAATTGAACCCGACCTGCGAGCTTCAAAGGCTCACGTCGCGACTACGCGCCGGAGAGAGTTTTCGCAATCGTAGAGTGTCCTGCGGGAATCGAACCCGCCTATCTGAGTTGGAAGCCCAGCACCTTTGCCGCTCGGCCAAGGACACGATAATAATTTTGAAGTCGGAAGGATGAAGTGTGAAACGAAGCGAGCTATTTCACACTTCTCGCTTCATCCTTCCGACTTTTGCAAATGCCCAGTGGGAGTCGAACCCACACTTCCGCCATGGCAAGGCAGCAGGCTACCGCTACATCATGGGCGCAAAATGCATCACTACCAAATTGTCAAAGATCAATTACGCCGAAGCGTTCAAGAGCACCGAGCCGGAATCGAACCCGCATCACCTCGTTACGACGGAGGAGTCTTGCCGTTAGACCATCAGTGCCTGTTTCAAAATGTCTCAAGTGGGATCGGTGAGAATCGAACTCACATCGCTCGGATTGAGAGTCCGATGCATTACCTTGTCTGCCACAATCCCATGTGTTGTCGTCGTTGCTTCGTTTCAGTCGGCGTGGCGGGAATTGAACCCGCGACCGTCGCCTTATAAGGACGCCGCTCTTACCCCTGAGCTACACGCCGATGCGTAGCCAATGGGGCCGAAGGGAGTTGAACCCTCACCGAACGGATTAAAAGTCCGTCATGCTGCCAGTTACACCACAGCCCCGATGTTCAGTCGCGGCTATGCGTTTCAAACGCAGTTCAGGAAGCATGTTGTTTTCTCCTTCGTGTTTTAGTCGTAAGTGGTAGCCCCGAGGATCGAACTCAGCGCGACCCGCGTATCAGGCGGATTTGGGCGACCAGCCCTCGACTACCATGTTGTCGTTTCAAAAAGTCGGACACCTCGGAGTCGAACCGAGAGCCTTCCGCTCCCAAAGCGGACGTGCTTCCATCTGCACCTGTATCCGATGTTGTTTGTCGTGTTCGCCGCGGATAGTTCCGTCGGCGCATATCTTCCCTGTCAGTGGGCCGGGAGGCGCTCGAATCCTCGTCTGCGGTTCTTCAGACCGCCGCCCGCGTCAGCCAATAGGGCAAGCCCGGCGTCTCAGCTACCAGCCCAAATTGGGTTCGTTGTTGGGGTGCCCGTTCGATGCGGACACGAAAAAAGGCTCGATGTCTGCGTGACACCGAGCCTTCATGAAGAAGTCGTTCGCTAATGAAAGCGAGTGTCACATCAGACGCGGATACGCCGGGGCATTATCTGTATTCAACGGGCTGTCACTATGGACAGGGGCGCCGAAGAGAATGCCTTCGTGTATCTGTTCGAGTCGACTGGATTGGGTTCTTGATAACATCAGAAAGCTCGTTACTCGCTCGTCTGTGATTGTGACTTGTGTGTTCTGAAAGATAGACTCTTACACGGCCAGATGGTTCGCGTTAAAACGGTTGACTTTTTCGAGGGCGTTGTTGGCGTTCGATACGCCACACAAACATAGAATAGTGCTGAAGCAACAAAGTACTCGTTTCAAGACAAACTTTTAGCGATTGCGTTTTACTAAGCCCGTCTTCTGAACCAACTGCGTATGCAGTCGTCTACACGCAGCACGAATCAGCGACGCCGTGCACCGGCACGCTTCAATCCCTTGGCGACAAAGTCAAAGGCGTCAGCCGTTTTGTAGTCTTCGAGAACATCGAAGAAACAAGCGAGAACTCGCTTGGTTTCGGCGACGTTGATTTGCAAACCATCCGTGTCAGCCTTGCGGGCAACTTCGTTGTAGATGTCGTTAAGTGTTGAAGCCTTCTTCTTAGTGGCGGTTTTCTTGGTGACTGCTTTCTTAACTGCTTTTTTCTTAGCCATGACTAGGTCTTTTCGTTTAAGAGATGAGTAAATGAAGTTCTGCACGCGGTTTTAACTGGAAACAGGCCCGAAGAGAATACTGCTCCCTAACGTGCATGCGAAACCTTGGGGCCCATATTAGTTCGTCTGTCAGGCAAATAGAGCGGAGCTTCGGCCTTGATTTATGTGCGAGACCTTGCAGGTAGTGCTTGGTATGACCGGTTCAGTCGCCTAGCTGGCGAATGTAATATCGGAGGTGCGTTGCACTGAACGTGTTCCTCAAACTTGGTTACCAAAGGTTGTGCAGAGAGTTTTATGTCAAGACCCATGAAGCTGCAGTCGTTTCCCTTGAATCTCGAAGAAACGATTAACAAATGGTTGGTGTTCTATGCCGACCCGATTCCCAGTAAGCGTGTCCTCGCATGCCGGAAAATATCGAAAGAGGCGAGAGAGATATTGGGAAAGACGCCTCGTGCGAATGCTACGCGCGACAAGCAAAAGACTTTTAGACAGCGAAGAAAAGAAGTTGTTGACGCTTTGGCTAGGATAGTTAGCCCTTACGACGCTCCACGTCTGTTAGCGTTCGATGGCTTAGAGGAAGCCGTGTTTGAAGTTGCACTTCCGGCTCTAAATTCGACAACCCATCAGGGCGGGAAGTCTGCCGGGATTTCTCTTTCACACTTACTGGCGCTGACTCGACTAAAGTCGGGACGCGTGTCGGTTATTAGAGATTCTGTCAAGTATCGCTGGTCGGTTAAAACGCTCCGCCAGGAAATTCACGATCGCAACGAGGCAAGATCTGCGGCGAAAACTGAGCCACGTGCAGCTCGCCCGCTTACGAGAATCAATTCGGTTGATCAGAAAGCCAAAGCCCTGCAACGATGCCTGAAGGGTATCGAGGATGTTGTCAATTCGACCACTGTTGAACGTATTAAACCACGCGACACCGGGGGTGCCATAGAGCGTTTCGCCAAAGCCTTGGCCGAGTTGCGAGAGATCCAGAGTCAAATCGACAAAACGATACCCATGCTAGAGGATGCGAACAAGGCTCTATTAAAGAAGGTCAAGGCTATGCAAAAGCAAGTCGATTACTCGCATCACGTGCACGTCTAGCGACCTGCCTCGCCAGACCGCCTCGGCACAAAGTAGTTATGCCCTAAATCGGATCGGCGGTCGTAGGGCAGGCCGGCGGAAATTATCTAATTCGTGCATGCACAATTGCCTTAGTGCTGAAGCAGGCAGATACCGATGCGGTATTTCAAGACTTTTGGTCCGAATTCAGTATTGACCAAATACAGCGACTGCCGGCGATAGAGCTACGCCTTGGAATTTGCACCAAAGAAGTTTGGCATCTCAAGAAGTCTGAAGGAGCGAACTGTTACTGGAATTGTCCACTGTCAACTTTTGTGGGCAATTCCATACATTAGGGGACGGGCAGCGGACTTCGATTTTGCAAGCGAATTCACTGAGATGTCCCCTGCAAAACAAACTCTTGGCTTGCTCGCCCACCCACACTGGGCAAACGTGCGGAAGCAACGCACCAGTAGAATGATGGATTTTTTTACTAACGGGGCGTGATAGCGTTGTTCTGGCGTGTCAGTCGAGTGCGATTAGGATGTCGCCTTCGCCACGTTTGTCGATGTAGTCGATGAGTTGGCGCAACGCAGCCAGCAAACGGTTGGCTCGCTCCGGACTCAGGTAGTTGCCCGCGTAGCCGTAGCGTCGCGTTCGATTCTTTCGCTCGGTTAGCTTTTCAATTGCCACACTGAAGAGTTCCTTTGCTCGCATCGAAACCGGCGATTTTGGGTCCAGGAATGTGGGGTCGTACATCCGGTATCGCAGAGCGTAGACGATCGCAAGCCCACTGTGCTCGAACAACCAAGCCAATTTGTCGTTCTCAACTTCGGCTTGGAACACACGAAGACATTCCTCCACCAATTGTTCAGCGGCTTCGAAGGGGAGTTTGCTCATGGCCTCTTGCCGTTGGCTGAGTAGGAAACCGATCGCCATCATCTGGTAGCTTAGCAAACGCCCAAGGTTGCTGGTTGGAATGGCACCGAGCAGTTGCAGCACGAACCTTGACGCGGTGACGGCATCACGAATGCAGTGACCAGCAATGATACAAGTTGTTTCGTCGATTTGAGGTGATTTTCCAATCTCGTTTTGCAACCATACATCCAGTCCGCTGCAATTTGCGGACATGAACGCAAGAACCCGTGCTGCTTCGTCGCGAGTTTTCTGCTTGGTCGCAGATGATGGCATCGAAACGTATTCGAAGAGAATCCGAGTCAAGTCATCGACGATCGTTTGGTCTCGTCCAGGCGGGACGTTTCCGTTAGAACTGACGGCAGATTCCCCTTTGACGATGCGAGACAGGCTGATCAATCGGTCAAGCATGAAGGGATTCGCGTTCAGATCGGCAACGGTCTTAAATGACGATCGAAAGTGCTGAGCCTTGGTTTGGAATGGTCCCCAGCGATCAAGGCTGGCCGGTCGAGGTCGAAGGTTGGGATACGCTCTTGGGCGACTATTTGCATAGTCTGCTTTGCTGATCGGTTGATTGGCACTGTCCAGCAAGGGAGTCATTCGATTCCAATTCGCCAGAATACTTTGTGAAGGCACGTTGCTGAGTTCTTCCGTAACCAATCGCAGTTGAGCGTTCCCTTGGGCCGGCGTGGCGGATACATGAAGCTCGGCCGCGAGATCGAGTTCGACCGTTCGGTCCAGCTTCACCTGAAGTTCGCGAACTCCGGGGTAATCTTCGTGCGCAACCACCAACTTGATGCTCAATGCGTGTCTCCCTACGGCAAAATCGTCAATGGGACTTGGTAGCTTCCACTCCTGCCCACCGGGAACGAATTGATCAGACTCACCGAGGAGGCTCATCCATTCAAATTCGTTGTTCCGATTGACGAACAACTCGAGATCGGGCAGCGTGTCCAGGTAACTTGTTCGGCCTTCTCGACGGTCGAGTGCGAAAATCGATGCTCCGGCGGCAAGGTAATCTTCGCCAAGGCTCCCCGAAGCGACCGTCGGCGGGCAAAATTGCCGGAAGTGGTGTTGAACTTCTTTGTTGACCAACGGTCCGGCCGAAACGTGATTTGCAAAGTCCCCCACGAAAACGATGGAAGCGGGGTTTATGATCGTAGACAAGTGATTCGCAAGCCAAACATCGATCTCTCCTGTCGTTGACTGTTCGATATTCCACTGGGCCACTTGCTCCAAGACATTCGACCGCGAGCTTCGCGACTTGAAGACTGTACTGTCGATCTTTGATGCGAAGAGTTCTCGCCAGGTGTCCTGGTAGTTTTCACCGTGGCAGCCCGCAGCTTCCGACCAGCCAAATCCTGCGATCGTCTGGTCGCTAGACGTTGGTCTTGTTCGGGCGGGCATCCAGCGTACCCCGTGTTCGTCTTACAGACGGACCAGATGTATTGTTGAACATCGGATCTGGCCCCAGTCGCAATGGACGATGGGCAAGGTGAATTGGTTCTCAGACTCGTTGTCGCTCACTGGCAGATGATGATGGTTCTGACGCAGCCAGTTCAAACCAGCGGCGACAGGAAGCCAGAGCAGGGATGCGTTGATACTCGCGTCGCTGCACGCATCGAGCAACCGTTGTTGTTCACGCTGGCGAAAATCGTTTGGAATGACGATTGCCGCTGGGGAGCTGGCTGTATGAAGTTTCGTCAGTTGAGATGCACCATTCGCGATTGCGTCCAGCGAACCTAGCTCTCGTTCGTCGGCATCGATTAGCCACGGCCAATAGAGGTCTGTGAGAAATCGGTCGTCGAATTCGTACTCACCACCACGCGTTTGCAGGACATTGAACTGCTGATCCAAATCGCGAGCAAGTTGCCGCAGTTCGGCTTCCTGATGCTCCAGTGCACCTCCGTGATCAAGTGTCTCCCAGCGTTCAAACACCAATCGCGTATACTCTCGCATTTGACTCGTCGCAAGGGTGAACGATTCGGGCAGTTCCGCGGCGTGGGCGGCAAACCGCTGATGGGCGATTTCCAAAAAGATGGAACGTCGTCCTTGGTTGCGAGGACGTGTCGCAATGCGGAAGCAAGGTTAGCTTCTACTGACATTTCGTGTGCAGTTCCTCCGACGAAACCGCGTGATCCTTGCCAGACGCAAAGACGACCAAAGACTCACCCGATTCCAGATCAACGGCGGGGAACGTCCACTTCCACCAAGTTGTCTGCTTTGTCGGTCAAGCCCCAACCGTCCAGGCTGACAGTTCCGCTGGTTGGATTATAGACTTCGATCCAGTCGCTCGAGTCTCCGTCAATGTCTTCGAGTCCGCCAGAATTCGATGCGAGAAACTCGGAGATGATCGGCGTTGCTGCCATCACTCGCCGGGTTTCCAATGACTCAGAAAGCAATTTTCGACGACGAAATCGGGTGGAAGATCTGATCATTGATTCACTAAAGCGGCGAGTCGGTTTAGGATTGGAAAAGAAGTCTCATTTGCCGAGATCGCATAGAGCGTTCACAAACGGAAGCGTCTGAGGCAAATGCCTCATTAGCCATTACCCCTATCGCTTCCTTAGGCTGTGGAAGACTGGCTTACTTGACGGCCAGGCTTTCTCGCATCGTGCTTCTCAGAAAATGTTAGTTGGGCATATCGGCCCCCATACAGGGGCGTGATTGCGCACGTAGACTGGGTGCAACGGCCTCGTAGAATACTCAAACAACGCTGGGGGCTTTGGCGAGTTCGGTCGTGTGACTATTCACGCAGCCAAATTTGACTGCTGGTCGTATCAACCGGATTCACCCTTTTGAAGCTTGTTTGGGTTATCGTTTTCCCTTTTAGGAATTTAATTATGAGAAGGTCGAAAAGTCGAGTGGCATTTACGCTCGTCGAATTGCTGGTAGTCATCGCGATCATCGGCGTGCTAGTGGGGCTGTTGTTGCCCGCAGTGCAAGCAGCACGCGAAGCAGCACGAAGAATGAGCTGTAGTAACAACTTCAAGCAGTTGGGGCTTGGTATTCACAATTACCACAGCGCGTACAAGAGCCTTCCAATCTACGGTGCAGGAACCCGCATTGCGACTCAGAATGCGAGTGCGGGTGACGCGGTCACTGGTGGTGGGCTCAATGGACTCAACCTCAGTCCCTGGGTAGGCCTAACGCCATTCGTTGAGCAGCAGGCACTGTGGGAGCAAATCAGTAATCCGCTTCAAACGGATGGGATGACTGCGCCTTGGAGCGCAATGGGGCCATCAACATTCCAGATTAATTACGAGCCATGGATGACGGAAATGCAAACCCTTCGATGCCCAAGTGATCCCGGAACCGGATTACCTGGGATGGGGCGAACAAACTATGGCGTGAACTTGGGTGATGCTATGTGGTACACCGAACGAGGCCTTGTGAACTGGCAGATGGGGGCATGGAACGATTTGGATCCCACGCAAGCGGCGCAGTACAGTACGGACGCAGAAAATGTTCGTGCCTCTTGCCGTGGATTTTTCGTGCCCAGGGAGCAGTCAAAGTTTCGCGATGTTCTTGACGGACTTTCCAATACGATCATGGCTGGCGAAATGGCCACCGGTCTAGGCGACAGGGCAATCAAGACGGATCCACGCAACAATCCCGGCGGCGGGGGAGCTCTCCGCGACAATCCCTTGCATTGTCGCACCGACCCAAATCCCTCGATCGATCCCCTAAGGCCCCAGTTTTGGGATGCAGCTGTCCCAGACCACTCAGGCATGAACGCCAATGGTTCCTTGAGTAGAGCCAATGAAAAACGAGGATACCGTTGGGCGGAGGCTTCGCCGCTTTACAATGCCATCAATACAATCCTTGGTCCCAATAGAGAGCTTTGCGTGATGGGAAGCGATGTCACTGCGGGAACTCTTCCGCCAAGCAGTTACCATCAGGGTGGGTGCCACGTTTTGATGGGCGATGGGGCGGTGAAGTTTATCACCGATTCCATTGAAGCCGGCAACTCTGGCGCTGGCACAGTTCGGTTGGGAGGATCCGGCGACCTTGCCCCTGGAGCGCCTAGCCCGTACGGGCTTTGGGGGAAGCTAGGTACCCGCGCGAACAGGGAAGTCATTTCGGAAGAGTTCTAATGAGTCAAACGCAGTAGACAATTTTCGCCCCGGGATCGACTTGGATCATCCTGGGGCGTCCCGCTCGGTCTGGCACTTATTTTCAACCCTTTAGGAACCATCGATTTCATGAAGACTTTAATCCACCTCCGTTCCATCTGCATCGTCGGCGTTGTCATTGCAGTGTTCAGCAGCGTTGGCTGTGGCAATGAAGGCAACACAGTTATCAAGCCAGATGAACAGGCGATAGAACAGCAAAATGCGTTAATGGAGATCTATGAAAATCGAGATAACAGCAAAGGCGTCTACGAGTAGCCATTCGCAACGCAAGTCGCTGGTGGTCGTTTGCCTGCTATTATTCTTTTCAGGATTCGCGGGGCTTCTTTACGAAACAGTCTGGCTGCGTCAGTTTGCAACTCACTTGGGTTCAAGCGAGCAAGCGCTCGCTATTGTGCTGGCGACCTTCATGGGTGGGCTTGGCGTCGGTGCTTGGGCTGTGCGTCGAGTACTGCACCGCATCGACCGCCCTCTGCTGTTCTACGGAGCCGTCGAGTTCAGTATTGCTGCGTGGGCCCTGTTCATTCCTGTCGGCGTTTACGTTTCTAGCATTCTGCTAATTAGATTGCTTGGCGGTCAGGACCGATTGGTTTCGGCCGGTGATTTTTCGGTCGCGACGTTTACGTTCGCAGCGTCGACGACGCTAATGCTGGTACCAACAGCATTGATGGGCGCGACGTTACCGCTATTAACAAGCTTTTTCGTTGAAACAGACGATCAGATAGGTCCTCGTGTGGGACTGCTTTACGCCGTCAACACCTGCGGCGCTGTTGCCGGAACGATGGTCTCCGCATTCCTCCTGCTTCCCACTTTCGGGTTGAGGATGACCACCTGGTTTGGTGCCGGCATCAACGCGTTGATTTTCGTTCTAATTGTCTTGTTGATTCGATCGAATCCCAGTGCCTATTTGGTGCATCGTGACAGTGCCGAGCCGAAGGCCGAATCGGTGAGCAACCGATGCGTCTGGATCTGCATCGCCATCGCGATCTCGGGAGCGATCGCTTTTGCCGATGAGATACTGTTTTCGCGGATGCTATTGCACCTGCTCGGTGGAACGGTTTACGCCTTCGCCACAATTTTGTCTTCTTTCTTAGCTGGAATCTGCATCGGCGGTGCAGTCGCAGGCCGGCTTGCAACTTCTCGTCGATCGGCAACCATTGGATTCGCGTGTATGCAAGCCGGTGCTGCAGTCTTTACAGTGATCGGGTTTGTTTTACTTGATTGGATCGCTGGAAACAGCTGGGGATCGTCGGCTCGTTTCCAGAGCACCGTTTCGCAAGTAGTAACGACCGGGCTAACGCTGCTGCCAATCTCTATTTGCCTAGGTGCCGCGTTTCCTTTTGCTGTGCGGATCCACGCTGACCAGCACGAATCAGCGGCGGGCAGCACTGCGACGATTTACGTTTGGAACGTGATTGGCGGTATCGTCGGTGCGTTGCTGACTGGGTTTCTTATCTTGCCCTCGCTGCATTACGTTGGAACGATGCTTGTGGCTTTTGCCGCGAATTTGTTGCTTTGCGTTGTTGCGATTCATTTCGGTTCGCTACGCCGTATCCATGGGGGCATTGTCTTCGTGGGGGCACTGCTGATATTGCTGTTGGTTCGTCCGACGCAACCTGAAAACATCCTTCGGGTGTCGGCAATGGGCACCGGAATACAAAACGGCCAGCGAGTGTTTCATCACGTCGGTCGATCGGCAACCGTCAGCGTCTACGATGACAGCGGTCGCTACATGTTCCGAACCAACGGGTTGCCTGAGTCTTCCATACGAGCAACGGGTGCCACAAACGAGCGAAACTCGGAAAGCGGATGGCTGGGAGCTTTTCCAGTCCTGATGCGTGACCAGATCGAATCCATGCTGGTGGTTGGTTTGGGTGCTGGTGTGACAGCGGGCAATGTTCCACCCTCGGTTAGAACGATCGACGTCGTTGAACTGGAATCGTCGGTGTTAGCAGCCAATCAGTTCCTTGCCGATATTCGGCAATCAGATCCGCTAGCCAATCCTCGCGTTACGGTCACTTTGAATGATGCGAGGACTGCGATGTCGTTAACCGCTCGCCGATTCGATGCCATCGTTTCGCAACCGTCGCATCCCTGGACCGCGGGTTCATCGCACTTGTTTACAAGGGAATTTATCGACTTAGCATCTAGACGACTTAATCCAGACGGTGTCTTTGTCGAATGGATTAGCGGCAAGTTTATCGATGAAACCCTGGCGCGTTCGATGTTGGCGACGATGCAGTCCGTGTTCAAATTTGTCCGCGTTTACTCGCCCTTGGATGACGTCTATTTAGTCGTAGGGTCACAGCAACCTATTGAGCCGGAACGTCGTCAGGGCCAGCGTGCTGACGGCAGTTTGTCCGTGTGCCACGATAAGGCTGACAGCGATTTCTTTCTTACGATGGGTTTACGGACACCCAGTCAACTTTTTGCAAGACTGGTTCTTGATGGCGATGGCGTCGAAGCCCTCAGTCGTGACGCATCCATCATTACGGATGATCGAAACCTATTGGCGATGCGGGGGCCACAGCTACTTGGAAAGGCGGATGGTGAGGATGTGTCACGGCTCTTCCTGTCAGAGCACCCTTTGCGAGCTTCACGCCAGTCGGTCGAATGCCTCTGCCCTTCGTTCGACCCGATCGATTACTGCCAACGAATCGGCGTAAAGCATCTGTTACGGAACGTCCAGGAACTGATTCTGCCGAATGTTGACTCCGGTGATCAGAGTGTCTTCTTAGACTTGGTCACGCGAATGGCAACGAGCGATCCATCACGTGACGACGCACTTCGATCCGCCGTCAAGCGATATCCGGATCATCCCGGCATTGCCTATCTTGCGATGGCAGATCTTTATACGCGAGGTCAGATCTCACTTGATCCTCAAGCTCAGGCGCGTCTGGCGAAATCGGTTAGCGACTTGCACCAGTCCGTGCTGCTTGGTTTAAAAGCAATGCGGCAAGGTAAGAATGAAACGATTCGAGAACTTGATGCGACGCTCGGCCAGGTCGTGCCGGGAGATCTCGCGGCATCGCATGCACTGGTACTGAGAGTCCATTGGCGACTGAGTGAACTCGATCCAGCGAAAGCTGAAGAGGCGATCAAGCTGATCGATCAGTCTCGCGGCTTTGCTCACCCCCAGGGGATGGACCTTTTTCGTATGGTTGCAGGTATTCAGGCAAATCGTCCCGGCGTGGCATTGGCAACGGCATCCAGTGCGGCAAGTAGCTATATCGCTCGCCTTGCGAATGGAGAGCCTCGCGATCCCAGTGGGCCAAATCTCTTGATGCAGATGCATCAGATTCTTCATGCGACGACTAACCCCTCGATCCGCCGATCGCCAAACTACCGATTGGTACTCGCTCAGCTGCATAGCGCAATCGAGTCTTAGGGAACAGCATCGCCCCGATGTATTTTGGCCTAAGTCGCTTATCACGACTGAAAACGATCGCTGAAAAGCCGACTATATCCAGCCGTTGCGAATAGCAACCGAAACCGCTGATGCAACGTTCTGAACCTGAAGCTTCCGATAGATTCGACGCATGCGTTTGTCGACTGCGTGTACGGAAACGTCCAGATGTTTCGCGATTTCCTTTTTCACACAGCCCTCGCTGAGCATTTGCAGGACTTCTATCTCGCGAATCGTCAGCAACTGATCATCCTCCTCAGGGAAATCAGCCTGAACTCGCTTAATCAGCTGCAGTGTTACATGAGCCAACTTTGGATCTAATACGGATCCACCGCCGTGAACTTCATGGATACTGTTGAAGATCTCTTCCAGGGAGGCTGTTTTTAGGAGGTAGCCCGCAGCGCCTCGGGAAATGGCTTGAAGAAGATGCACCTCTCGATCTGACTGGGTCAGTACCATTATTTGACATTCGGGCACCTGGGCCAAAAACTTTGGCAGCGCATCAAGCCCGTGGGTACCCGGCATTTCAAGATCGAGCAGAATGACATCGGGTGTCAGCTTTTCTTGCTGAATCAATGAGTGGGCCTCGTCGCAACTACTGGCACTTCCAACGCACTGCATGTCAGCCACTTGGTCCAAGGAGTCGGTCAATGCACGAAGATAGACATGATTGTCTTCAACCACCATCACCTGAATGATTCGTTCTTTAGTATGGATCACAGTGTCTTCCTAAGGGTAACGGTTGTTCCCGACTCGCTAGAATCAATCGTTGCATTGGCATGCAATTTTTCGGCACGTATTTTTAGATGGGCAGGCAGCCTTACGGGACCAGTGATTCCCCGTCCGTTATCTGAGACTGACAACGTCAATTGTTTACGCGTAACGTCGAGTAACAAATTTGCACGTGTTGCAGTCGAGTGTTTGCTGATGTTGGCCAAAGCTTCCTTGAAGAACAAAAGCAGGTGCCACTTTTCCTTAGGAGTCAGCTTCTGAAGAAACTTCGAGTTAGTAGCGTCGAACTCATAAGGCACACTCGCAAGCAAGAATGAGGCTGTCGAATTCATCTTAGCGACCAACCCATCCTTGATATCGTGCGACTCCAGAAACTGCACAAGGCTTCTTGTGTTATGTGCACTGTCACGCGAAATTTCTGCGATGGTTTGCAACTGCGGGATGTAAACGCTCGGCATCGCCTCTGCAGAAGTCAGTCGATCGCAAGACAGCGCGATACCACTAAAGTTCCCACCGATTTCATCATGGAGATCGGCCGCAAGATTCTCTCGCAAACGAGTCATTTGCCTGAGACGAACAAGCCGCTGCCACAAGATAATCAATCCAAACAGAGGGATCCCGATTCCAACGCCCCAAATGAGCCGTCGAAGAAGCTGTGATTGCCTCAAAGTTTGGCGGGACAAGGCACTCTTGAAAGCGACCAGTCGTTGCTCCAGTCGGTTTCGTTCTGAAAGCTGGACTAGCCAGTCACGCAGCAATGGGATTTCGCCGTGAGAGGAAAGGCCGTCGACGAGGCGGTCGGATCTCTTGCTGCCCCTGAGCCGTTTCGGTTGAATTAGGATTTTGGCGTCATGGGATACGGGCCGCCCCATGGAAATAACTTCAATCTCCGCGAACGCCAAAACCGGGATTTCGCGATGCGGATCGGATGGCAACGTTTGCGCTGTGATTCGTATGTAGCGGGCGGGCTTAACATTGGCGGGAAACATGGCGAGGCGATGCCCAGGTGGTAGGTAATCCGAATCTCCACTTTGGAAAATCACTTCGGCTGTCTCGAAGTCCGGCTGATTTGACGACTCGATCGAAAACCTCCTTGGGAATCCCAAGCCGGTGCGATGGAAAACGGAGAAATTGTTGCCTAGGTGAACGGGGTAAAGTCGAATTTCATCAATCGGAAATTCCTTGGCCAGGTCCAGTGTCACTGACACCGGCAAGTCAGGATTTTCCTGGCGAACGAGAAAGTAGTTTGTGTTAATCTTTCTGTTGGTTCTGGGGTGAGAAAAGGGCATGAATCCATCGGTGACATAGCTAGGGTCGTAGATGGGCCGAAAATAGACGGGAAAGTTTGCTGAAACAGGTTTTCCGATTGCGATGTTGCGATGCGCGTCAAAAACCATCAACTCAGCTAGTGCAAAAACCGTCTCGTCGCCAATAGGGGATCGAACAGTCTCGATCGCAGTCATGCGGATACGGCGAGCGGACGTACCGGGGCAGTCGATTAGAACGGGTGTTTGGTTCGGCGCGGTGGAATCCTCGCGATCAATGGAGTCAAATAGCAGACGGCCGTTCGAATCTTCCAAATTGTCAAAGACATGGATCTGGTATCTCGACGGAAATCCGAAGTCACTGGACTTTTGATTTTCATCAATGGTGACCATAGGAACGAGTGCGATCAAATCGAACTGCAACTCTGTTCCAAGATCGACTTCCAGCCAAGCAATATTTTCGTTTAGTTCGCTATTGATTGTTCGGTGCCCCAGCGTGCCACCTGATTCGCGAATGAGTCGTCGCGGCAACTCGTCGAGAGCTGATTGCGTTTCCAAAATAGCTCGCCGGAGTTCGGTGATAGAGCCGTCAGCCAGCTTCACGGTTTGCTCAAGCGATTCAGCCCGGACAATGGAGTTCGTGACAAAAGCGACCAAGGCTGCACTCAAGAGTGCAAAAGCGAATTTCGGCTGGCTCAAGCGAAATCTCGGTTCAGAATGCAATGTTCCAATGTTCATAGGTGCTTATCCAAATACTGGCAGGAAGTCCTGATCAAGCTAGGGACGCAATTGCGCACGTAGCAGGCGGGCATCGTTCCAGTAAACTGCGTCTGTGCCGTTCGAAAGCCCCGTAAGTCTAGTGGGCAATGGCGATGGAGTCATCCTGTATAGCCATTCAATTCTGATTAGTTGAGTTAGAAAGATTCTGACAAGTAAAGTTATGAAAGCACTCATTTGTTGTTTGGTAATTTGCCTCGCTGCCGTTGCTACCCCGTCGATTTCTGGTGAATGGAAACCGGTTCAGGACTCGATGCTGACGTCTTGGGGCGAGCAGTTGGATCCAACAAGTGTTTGGCAGGAATACCCTCGGCCTCAAATGCAACGTGAAGGCTGGGTGAATCTGAATGGTCTATGGGACTACGCAGTTACCAAGAAAGACGCCGGTAAGCCATCGTCGTGGACAGGGGAGATTTTGGTTCCGTTCGCGATTGAAGCCCCGCTATCTGGCGTCGGTCATCGGCTCAAGCCAACTGAGGCCCTTTGGTACAAGCGTACTTTCGATTTGGCGAAGTCGCCTGCGGGACGCTTGCTACTGAACTTTGAAGCCGTTGATTACTCGACCGAAGTTTGGCTCAATGGCAAGGCGGTTGGGGAGAATGTGGGCGGAAACTTGCCCTTCAGTTTCGATGTTACAGATCTTGCCAAAGCCGGTTCTAACGAACTGGTGGTGAAGGTGCTTGATGCAACCGATGAACCGGGCACCTTCCAGCTTCGTGGGAAGCAAACAAAGGATCTTGATCGGCGCATCTTTTACACTCCCGTTTCGGGGATCTGGCAGACCGTTTGGTTGGAGGAAGTTTCCGCCAGCTACATCAAGCACATTAAGATCGATACGGAACTATCAGGCAACGTCACGATTGCACCGAAGATTGTTGGAGCGGGGACCATTCGCACGACGGCCTATCTGGACGACAGCGAGGTTGCCAGCGGCAACGGAAGTCTGGTTATTCCCTCGCCAAAGCTTTGGTCACCCGAGACACCCACTCTTTATGACCTGAAGATCGAGTTGGTCGATGCAAGCGGGACGATTGTCGATTCTGTCAAGTCGTACACCGGCATTCGCAAGGTCGGGAAAATGAAAGATGCGGATGGGAATTGGCGTCTCACGTTGAACGGCGACATTGTTTTCCATCTGGGGCCATTGGACCAAGGTTGGTGGCCCGACGGGCTGCTAACGCCTCCGTCCGAGGAAGCGATGGTCTTTGACATGAAGTTCCTCAAGGATGCGGGCTTTAACATGATCCGAAAGCACATCAAGGTTGAGCCTCGTCGATATTACTACCATTGTGACCGAATGGGTTTTCTCGTTTGGCAGGATCAGGTCTCAGGCGGGACGAGTCAGAAGGACAATGAATGGCCGAAGTGGAAACGGCTTCATGAATACAAAAAGAAGAACGCGCCCAAGGACAATCAGCTCGATGGCGACTGGCCCGAATCCGCTCATCAGCAATTCATGGCTGAGCTGAAGGGCATGGTTGACTCACTCTATAACCATCCGTCCATCGTGGTCTGGACACCCTTTAACGAGCGTTGGGGGCAACACCGGACGATGGAAGTGGGCAAATGGATCGTCGACTACGACCCGACACGGTCCGTCAATATCGCCAGCGGTGGCAACTTGTTTCCCGTCGGTGATATCGCTGACGAACACTCTTACCCTGATCCATACTTCTGGCTGGAAAATTCCAAATACGATCCGTACGTCAAAGTGGTGGGGGAATTTGGAGGACATGGATTCCCCGTTGAAGGCCACTTGTGGAGCAAGAGCAAGAAGAGCTGGGGTTACGGCGGTTTGCCGAAGAACGCCCAGGAGTACAAAGACCGCTACATCAAGTCTCTAGAAGTCTTAAGCAAGCTCAAATCGAACGGAGTGGCTGCGGGCGTCTACACCCAAACCACTGATGTGGAAGGGGAGATCAATGGTCTGATCACCTACGACCGTAAAGTCATCAAGATACCGGCTGCTGAGCTCAAGTCTTTGCACAAGGGAAGCGGTTTCTGATCCTTCACCCAAACCGTTAAGCCGCGTGGGCATCGCCCCGCGCGATTGCAACTGACGTGAGCACGCGGCCCGTTGAGTATGCGGTTTAACAAACACGATCCACGCCTCGGTTTCCGAATACCATCAACTCTGCCTTTATAGATCCTATGATTCGTGTGTCGCAACTAATCGTTAGCCTAACCGCCGTTGTGTTGCTAGGACCAGTTACCTATGCCGATGCAAACCCCGAGACAGTGCCTGGTCGCTGGTCGGTTGCAAAAGCAAAGCAATGGTACGCAAATCAACCTTGGCTGGTCGGCTGCAACTACATCCCGGTCAATGCGATCAACCAATTGGAGATGTGGCAGGCGGAAACCTTTGATCCCGATACGATTGATAAGGAACTTGCCTTAGCTGAATCCATCGGTTTCAACACGCTGCGAGTCTATTTGCACGACCTTGTGTGGGGTGCCGATGAAGCGGGACTCTACGACCGGATGGATCAGTTTCTCGATATCTGCTCCGAGCACGGGATTCGCCCCGCGTTCGTTTTCTTTGATGATTGCCACTCCTTCGATGCGGAAGTTGGGAAGCAGCCGCTTCCGGTTCCGGAGTACCACAACTCGGGCTGGAAGACGTCGCCGAGAAGGGATCTTGCTGTGGCGTACTCAAAGGGCGAAGCATCGGATGAAGACAAGGCGAGGCTGCAAGGCTACGTGCAAAAGACGATGGAGCATTTCAAGAACGATGAACGTGTATTGATGTGGGAGCTCTACAACGAGCCGGGCCGGGGTGGTGGCGAGGCTTCGGACCTTGGCTCAAACAGTGGCAAAAAGAACTTCGGGAACGGCAGTGCTCAACTACTTCTCGATGCGTGGAAGTGGGCGCGTCAAGTGAACCCTTCCCAGCCGATCTGTTCCACCGCGGAGGGTTCCCTGGGAGGTCAAAACATCAAGCTAGCGAAGATGAACTCCGACATCTATTCATTCCACACTTACAAGACATCGAAGCTCAAACAGTTTTGCGAAGCCTACTCGAAAGAGGGACGTCCAGCCATTTGCACCGAATATGTGGGACGTCCGAAATCGACATTCCAAACTGATCTACCGATCTTAAAAAAACATAACATCGGAGCGATCAACTGGGGGTTTGTCGCTGGCAAGACGGGATGCGTTTACCCATGGGGCAGTCGCAATGGCAAGGATCTCGATACGCTTCGCAAGCAGGGTGTCGTTTGTAAAACCATCGAGGACATGCCGCTTCCCGAAGTCTGGTTCCATGAGATCTTCTACCCCGATCATACTCCGTTTGACCCAGCCGAGATCGAGGTGATCAAGCAGCTTACGGGAGTCGTGGTCGAATGAATGGATCGAGCATTGCCATGAGGACTCATGCAAACATTCAGGCGGTTTTCCTCCTGGTGGTTACTCTATTGTTCACTCTGTTGATCACAGCGGCTTCCACCGTTGACGCCTCCGAGCGGGAGCTGCGTGAGGCTTATCAGAAAGTCGAGTCCTACAGGAACCAGAAAAGCGACACCCTCAAGTATGGCGGACCGTCAGAGGATAAGACGCTTCAAGAGTGGGTCGACCTAATCTGGAACGAAGGGTGGGTTCGCAGTGCCGGATTTAATACCAATCTTGCCAAGTTAAAAAAAGATTTCGCCAGCGGTTCAAATGTAAAGATCAATCAGGCCCTGAGTGAGCTTAATGAATTCACCGAGTTGATTTACGCAGATGGCAGTGTTGGAAACGTACGTGACCATTCCTGGAATCTTGCCAGTTCAGTCAAGCGCTTCGATTATCAAGACAATCGAGTTCAACTGATCTTTGAGAACGATGATGGCCAGGAATACGCTCTTGATGTGCGTTGTTTCAAGGGAGGAGTGATCCATGTCGTCGGGCAGAAGCCTGGATACTTCAACGATGATCCCTTGGTCTCAGCCGAAGTTTCTTTCAAGGAATCTAATGGCATCTTAGAGGTTCGCAACCAAGACGAACGGATGTCGATCTACATTCGCAGCCAACCCTTCGCGATGAAAGTCGTTAAGAATGGAGTGACCAAATTTCATCAAACCGGTTTCAATGTCGCCGGGCCTCTCGCCGATCCTCGTGGCGTGCGTGTACGGTTCAAAACATCAAAATCGGATCAGTACATCGGATTTGGCGAGCGTTTTGACACTTTCAAACACAAGCACTCTGTGTTTGCTCAGTGGTCAATGGGAATGGCGGAAGCTCTTTCCAGCGGCTCGTCCGAAACCTACAAACCGATTCCGTTCTATTTGAATCCCGCGAACTCAACGGGGATGTTCTACAACCACGGAGGCATTGTGCGATGGGACATCGAAGGATCTAAGTCGGGCGTCGTCGACGTATCAAGTGTAGGCGGGACATGTGACTACTTTTTGTTCGCTGGTGAAAAACCTCACGATGTCTATCGTGCCTACACTAAGGTGACGGGGCGGATCTTCGCTGTCGCGGACTGGGTACACATGCCTTGGATGGGGCACCATTTTGGTGGTGTGCCAACAAAGCAAGATCGACTCGACCGATTGACCGATGAGCTGGTCAACTTCAATAAGCATGGTTTCACCTACAGTGCGATGTATGCCGCCGGCATTCCCTCCAGCGGCCCGGCAATCGAGCAAATCTATCAAGAACGAATGCGGCCTCTTGGGATCAAACTGGGAACGCACCTTGATCCATTGGCTAAACCCCCAAGATCATCTAGGAAATTTCAACCTAGGATCCCTTTGGCGACGCGAGAAGACGGTTCGGTGTTTGTCAGTGACCACGCTTTCCAAGCTGGCAATGCCTACATCGACTTCAGTTCTCCGAAGTCTCTCAATAAAGCGTTTGGCAGTGGGTTAGATCGAGTCTCCATGCTTGATTTTGGAGAGCAGCTTGGCGCGGATACTGTCTTGTCACAGTATCCCAACTATAGCGGTCGCGAGATCCACAACCTTTACCAGCACTTGTATCATCGTGCCGCGTTTCTGGATTACCAATCAAGATATCAAGACAATGATTGGATGACGTTTGCTCGCAGCGGGTGGGCAGGCTGTCACGCAGTGGGTGGATTCTTTGCAGGCGATACATCTTGCTCGATGAAAGATCTGCAAAGCACGATTCGTGCTGGGATCAATCTGTGTGCGAGTGCTGGCGTGTATTGGGGCGCAGATATTGGTGCGTATAAACGTCAGACACCCTTAACGAAAGAACGCTATCTGCGTTGGGTGCAGTTCGGGGCCTTTAGTCCGTTGATGCGAACCCATGCACACGAAGACAAGGAAATGCGACCTTGGAAGTACGACCAGGAGATGCTGGAATCCTTCAAGTATTACACGTGGCTGCGGGCATCCTTAGTTCCTTACATCCGGCAATGCGCTCGACTTGCATCTTCAGATGGCATTCCGATCATGCGGGCATTACCGATCGAGTTTCCGAATGACGCCAATGCGTTTGTGGATGACGAATACATGTTCGGCCCAAATCTACTTGTGGCTCCCTACGTGACCGAGGATTCGCACTCACGCCGCGTCTACCTGCCCGAGGGAACCTGGTTCAATCTCTTCACTCATGAGAAAATAGCTGGCGAGAAGACGATTACTGCAACTTCTAGCGACTGGAAGGCGATGCCGGTATATGTCAAAGCACCTCTGTTCCTGCCAATAAAGATCGGTATCAACTCGCCACAACCTGGTAATTCCTTTTTCAAGAGTTCAGGTACAGATAAGTACTCGGCTCCCGCTATCGATGCTTTTCAGGTCTATCCGGAGAACGGTGCTGCAGTCACCGTTTTCTCTGATCTCGCTCTTTCCTATCAAAGCAAAGATGGGGCCATCAAATTGAGAATGAAGGCGGAAAGATCTCGAACCCAATCGATTCATTTCGAGGTCATGGATGTGCCTGAAGTTGCATCGGTTGTGGCCGCCGACGTGACAATGAAGCCAGCTCAATCTTGGAATGAGATGATGAAAAGTCCGAACCAATACTTCCATGATCCAACCACCAAAACTTTATACGTGAATTTGGATGGCAACTAAGAATCCGTCGCACCTCGGTTTCCGCGTAGTGGATGAGGTTACGAGTCCCCTTTGTGTAGCCAATCACACAGGAATCGTGGGCTCGTCCACTAAGGTCTACAGCAGCGTGTTCTCGTTGTTATTTGTTTGCATCGCAGCGCTATCAAACGTCTCGGTCGCTGCCGATGACAAGTTCTTTACACCGAAAGCGGACTTAGATGGCTTAGCCCCGCCCACCGAAAAGGTTCAGGGTCTTCCGAATGTCTTGATCCTAGGGGATTCCATTTCAATCGGCTATACGAAGCCGGTTGCAAAGCAACTGAAGCAGGTCGCCAATGTCCAGCGTGCCAAAGCAAATTGTGGTGATACTCGGCGAGGCTTGGAAAAACTCGATGAATGGCTTGGAGATACGAAGTGGGATTTGATCCATTTCAATTGGGGCCTTTGGGATCTGTGTTTCCGCGTCGGGGATTCTCCCGTGCGAGATAAGGTGAATGGAGAAGTAGCCGTTTCACCTGACGAGTACAAGCAGAACTTAGAGAGTCTGGTAGACAAGCTGAAAAATACAGGCGCCACTCTCATTTGGGCCTCAACCACGGCAGTACCTGAAGGTGAAAAGGGCCGACGCGTGGAGGACGCAATTGCCTACAACGCAATCGCGTCCAAGGTGATGGCAAAGCACGGGGTGCTGATCAACGATCTACATGCGTTTTCATTGACAATCCAGGACCAGTACAAGGCCCCCGGAGACGTGCATTTCACGAAACCCGGATACGTCGCAATCGGCAAGCAGGTGGCTGATTCAATCAGGTCCGCCCTGAAAACTAAAAACAAGATGAAGAAAAAATAATCATGAAAAACATATCACTGCCCCTGTTTTCTTTGGCAACCCTTTTTCTAGCGAGCGTGACATCGGCGCAACGGATCGAGGTGACGAAGCAACCTTTCAAAATGGTTGTCGCCAACGATGTGAGTCTGAAACCGGATAAGGCGGGGTATGTTCTGACACGAGAAATTCAACTACCCAGCTTTAAAAAGGGAGCATACTACCGCCCATTTTCCGGCGGCGTCGCCCGGGGCAATCGGGTAGAGGCCGTTGCCTTTGGTTCGATTGCAGAACTGCAGGATTACAAACCATCGAAGACGCGTCTCAAACACAACTCAATTCAGCAGGGCCAGTTCATCCTGCTGGAAATTCGCGAGGGCAAGTACTTAGCACTATTGCCGATGACGTCCGACAAGATTTACAGCCAGTTCTTCATCAAAAACGAGAAGCTGTTTCTAAAGGCTGGCAATTTTGGAACCGACGTGGTTCAAGGCGATTTGCCGCTTCTGGTTTGGGCATATGGGAATTCGCCCTATGCAGCAACAAATGCAGTTTGGAAGCAAGTAATCGATTCAGGTTACGTCGCTACCGACTGGCGTTCCAACAAACAGTTTCCGGAACCCTATTCCTATCTCGGATGGTGCTCGTGGGAGCACTACAAGACCGAGATTTCGCAGAAGATAATCTCGGATGCAGTTCATACCATTGAAAACAATCCGGCACCACTTCGTTGGGTGATCGTCGACGATGGATATTTTGACGAAGAAGATCGCAAGCTGATCAGCCTAGTTCCCGACAAGAAAAAATTCCCCAACGGTTGGAAGCCAATCACTGATCTAAAGGATCCAGAGAAAATTAAATGGATGGGCATTTGGCGAAACACCATCGGATACATGGAAGGCATCTCTTTGCAGAATACGATGGATGCCCTGGCGAATGTCCTCGTCACGAAAGTCGGAGGCGATGCCTTGTTGCCCAGTGGCAGCAAAGAAGCGGCCACGGCATTTTACGAAAAGATGGCCCGCGATGCATCAGAGAATGGATTCGATTTCACCAAGGTCGACTTCCAAACGCGAGCCTTTGATAACTACAAAGGACTCGGCAATGCGGTCAGTGCCATGCGTGCAAATAACGAGGCACTCGAAGTGTCCTGTGTGAAATATGATTTGCCGTTGCTCAATTGCATCGCCCAACCCAATGTCAATTCGCTACAAACCAAGTACAGCGCACTGTCACGTTCGAGCCCAGACTACAACCAGGCCGACAAGGACAAAAACAAGTGCAATACCTACCAAAGTTTTGCGAACCACCTTTGGATGGGCCAAACGGTTTGGGGCGATTTGGACATGTTCCATACACACGATGAGCGGGACGTCGAGCCGATGGCTCTTGCCCGAGCGATCTCGGGTGGGCCAGTCTATATCTCCGACGAGCCGAGTAAGATCGTTGCCGATGTGCTGACGCCGTTTGCGTTTGAAGATGGAAAGCTGCTTCGCACGCAGGCCCCGGCGACGCTGTTACCAGAGAGCTTTTTCATCCACCCATTCCGAGGCGAAGAAGCGTTTCGGGTTATCGCTCCGCTGGAAGACCGCGTTGCAGCGATTGCCTTGTTCAACTTCACGGAAGGTGGGAACCCCATCGGGGCAGAAATCGCTGCGAAGGATTATCCCCACGCTGGTGAACTTCTACAGCCTACCGAAGGCGATTGGGAACTGCCCAGCGACGGAATGCTTGTCTATGACCGCACGACAAAGAATGTATTACCGCTTGGCGATTCTTATACGACAACGATCAACGACTTTGGGGCGAAACTGTTTCTTCTTTATCCAAAAACGCACGGATGGGTCGTCATTGGACGCACAGACAAATACCTGCCGTCCGCCGCCGTGAAAATACAATCCGTGTCTGAAGACAAGATTAGCTTCACGCTGGAGGAAGCTGGCCCGCTCGCAATTTGGAGCGAGAGCGGAGTTCCCAAAATGGATGGTGCTGTTTTTAAGAAGGTGGGAAACAACCTCTATCAAGCGGATCTGCCGATTGAATCCGGCCAGCTAAAGCTAACTGTAACACGATAAACGAAGTAGACAATTTTATGAAAATGAATCGAAGCACCTTACTGGGCATCATCACTTCGCTTGCGTTCCTAGGGAATGCATTGGTCGGGGGCAATGCAGTGGTTGCGGAAGACAAGCTACCGAATGTCGTCGTCCTACTCGTCGACGACCTGGGCTACATGGATATTGGTGCGAATAATCCTGATTGCTTCTATGACACTCCGAACATCGATGCGTTCTCAGCAACTGCCATGCGTTTTACCGATGGGTATGCAGCGAATCCAGTGTGTTCGCCGACACGGGCATCTTTGATGACGGGTAAGTATCCGACGCGTGCCGAAAACACAAATTGGTTTGGTGGCATGCGGGGAGGTAAGTTCAAACCAGCACGGCTCAATAACAACATGCCGCTTGATGATGTCACGATTGCACAGGCACTGAAAACCAAAGACTACGCCACCTTTTTTGCAGGGAAATGGCACCTGGGGGAATCGAAGGAGTACTTTCCGCAAAACCGAGGTTTTGATGTGAACGTCGGCGGGCACAAAAAAGGCGGTCCTTACACCGGGAACGGCTACTTTTCACCGTTCGAGAATCCAGAGATGGAGCATGACAGCCCTGAAGGGGACCACCTACCGGCACGTCTCGCTCGTGATACAGCCAAGTTTATCGAAGACAATCAAGACAAACCGTTCCTGGCGTATCTCTCATTTTACTCAGTGCACACTCCGTTAATGGGACGTCCAGACCTGGTCAAAAAGTATGAGGCAAAGGCCGAGTCAATCAGCGGCGAGCAGTTCGCACCTGAGGAGCAAGTGCTTCCCGGCGAGGGGCCTCGCGAAGTGCGCATCCTACAGAAACACGCCGTCTATGCGGCCATGGTCGAGGCGATGGATGAAGCGGTCGGCACCGTTTTGAATCAGTTGGAAGACTCAGGTGTGGCTGACAACACGATCGTCATCTTTACTTCGGACAACGGAGGGCTTTCTACCTCGGAAGGATCACCCACAAGCAATCTGCCTTTGCGAGGTGGAAAAGGTTGGTTGTACGAAGGCGGAATTCGCGAGCCTTGGATCATTCGCTATCCAGGCGTCACGGAGGCAGGTGCTGTGAGCGATGAACAAATCTGCTCGATCGACCTCTTCCCAACCATTGCGGCGGCGGCAGGAATTCCGACCGAGCAAAGCATCGATGGTGTTAATCTGCTGGCTGCCTTAAAGGGTGATTCCCTGCAATCACGGGCGTTGTACTGGCACTATCCGCACTACGCCAATCAAGGCGGCTTTCCCGGTGGAGCCATTCGTATCGGCGACTACAAACTTGTGGAGCGTTACGAAGACGGTCGTGTTCATCTCTACAATCTGAAGAATGATATTGGCGAACGCAATGATCTCGCAGCGGAGCAGCCAGAACGTGTTAACCAAATGCGTTCCCAGTTACACGACTGGTATCAAACTGTTGATGCCAAGTTCTTGCGGCCCAAAGGAAAAAACGCAAAGCCGTGGCGTCCCGAACTCGGCAGCGTCACTTTGGGAACGAAGTAACCTGTTAGGCAACTGATTTGTATCTACCTTCGCTAGAAGGTGATTTGTTGTGGCCTTTAACGCTCTAGTGAGCGCAAGGCTCTTCAAGGTTGGACAAAAATCGAACGTAATCTCGAAGGCATAGATCTATGATGAAGCCCCTGTTGATTGTCGCGGCACTAGTAGTTTTCGCCATGCCGTGCGAAGCGGCCCAGCGGCCGAACATCGTCCTAATCATGGTCGATGATATGGGCTTCTCGGACATCGGCTGTTACGGCGGCGAAATTGAAACGCCGAATATTGACCGGCTCGCAGAAACGGGCGTGCGATACTCGAGGTTCTACAACAATTCTCGCTGTTGTCCGACCCGGGCGTCATTATTGACTGGCCTGAGCGCACATTTGACTGGCATTGGTCACATGACGAATCCACCTAATAGCCGTAAACATGATAAAGGCGAAGAGTTTCCAAACTATCGCGGATTCATAAATAGGAACTGCGTGACCATCGCTGAGGCACTTCAGCCAGCAGGATATGCGACGTTGATGGCTGGAAAATGGCATCTTGGTCAGAGCGACCAGCAACACTGGCCTTTGCAGCGGGGATTTGAAAAGTTCTACGGTTCGATTACCGGGGCTACTCGCTACTTCCATCCCATGGAACCACGAAACATCACCTTCGGCAACAAGATCGATCGAGAAATGAAGAGCACGACAGATCGTCCGTTCTACACAACGGACGCCTTCACTGATCATGCAATCCGGTTTGTTAAAGAAGAAAAAGCCGGGAAAGATCGTCCCTTCTTTTTGTATCTCGCATACACCGCCCCGCATTGGCCGCATCAGGCGCACGAGGAAGATATCGCGAAGTATCGTGGGAAGTACATGAAAGGATGGGACCAAATCCGCAAAGAGCGTTACCAGCGGCAGATTGAATTGGGGCTGATCAATCCAAGTTGGAAGTTGTCGCCAGCAGATAGCAAGACGCCGCAATGGTCGTCCCTTTCAGAGGAGAAGCGTCAGGAAATGGATATGCGAATGGCCGTCTATGCGGCGATGATTGATCGAGTCGATCAAAACATTGGCAACCTGTTGGAAACGCTGGACTCCGAAGGTAAAGCGGATAACACGCTGATCATTTTTCTTTCTGACAATGGAGCGTGTGCTGAAGGGCCGGCGCTCGGCAAGGGAGAAGTTTTTGATACAGAGCAACGGAATCAACATACAAACAACAACTATGGCTTAGGCTGGGCGACTGCTTCGAACACACCGTTTCGGCTCTACAAACACTTCACTCACGAAGGTGGTTCTGCAACACCATTCATTCTCCGTTGGCCGGCACGCATCAAACCTCAATCGGATTGGTACGACGCCCCGGCTCAGGTGGTTGATGTGATGCCGACGTTGTTGGAAATCGCGGGCGCCGAGTACCCATCCAATTACGCGGGAAACGAGATCCATGAAGCGAGTGGGGTTTCGCTAACACCTTCGTTCGACGGCGAACCCATTCATCGCAGCGTCCCAATGTTCTCCGAACATGAAAACAACGCCTTCATGATCGATGGCGACTGGAAGCTAGTCGGGCGAGGCGTCGCCGCACCCGATGGCCCTATCAAAGAGAAATGGGAGCTGTATGACTTGTCAAAGGATCGGATCGAGCTGCATGACTTGGTGTCGAAGCAGCCTGAACGCGCTGAAGCGATGATGGCTGCATGGATGGACTGGGCCAATAAGAACAGGGTGTATCCTAAGCCCCAAGAAAAGAAGAAACGTAAGAAGTAATGCTGTCCACTGAACACCACCAATACCAACGTTCGAAACGGTAGCAGGCACACTCCATGTTCTTTCCGCTTATGTCGTTGCATCAAGGCGATCGTCATGGGTAGGCGGACGGCATGACGGAGCGTGCCTGCTACTCGATTTCACTGGAATAAACATGAAACGATTACTGTTTTCAATCGCAAGCTACATCACTGCAATCTCCATCTCTGTGAGTGCTTACGCGACGAGACCAAACCTAGTCTTCGTCATCGCGGACGATTGCACCTTTCGAGATATTGGTTGCTATGGTGGCCAGGCACACACCCCGAACATCGACAATCTTGCCGATCAGGGAATGAAGTTCACGCGCTGTTTTCAAGCCGCACCGATGTGTTCACCGACCCGACACAATATCTACACCGGTCTTTATCCCGTCAAAAGCGGTGCCTACCCCAATCACACAAGGGTGAATGCTGGTACGAAGAGTGTTGTGCATTACATGAGTTCCCTTGGTTACCGCGTGGCACAGAGTGGCAAAACGCACGTTAGCCCCAGTCACTTGTTCGCGTGGGAAAAGTTGGGAACTGGATCAAATCCAGACTTTGGCAAGGTTGACGAATTCATGGGGCAATGCAAACAGCAGGACAAACCGTTCTGCCTGTTACTGTGTTCCAATGAACCGCACACGCCATGGAACAAGGGCGACGCTTCGCAATATCCCGTCGACAAGATCAAGCTTCCCCCGTATTTGCTTGATACCCCGGAAACTCGCGAAGGCATGTCTCGGTATCTCGCCGAGGTCACTTTCTACGATGACCAAGTCGGCGAGTCGCTGAAGTTGATCCAAGGGCACGGATTGACGAACAACACATTGGTGATCGTCGTCAGTGAACAAGGCAACTCGATGCCGTTCGCCAAGTGGACCTGTTACGACAACGGTCTGCAATCGGCTTTCATTGCTCGTTGGCCCGGTAAAATCAAGCCCGGTAGCGTCAATCCAGCCATGATCGAGTACATCGACATCCTACCCACGTTTATCGAAGCTGCAGGCGGTATTCCCGATCCAGCGATTCAGGGCAAGAGTCTGATTCCGCTGTTTGCTGGCCAGACGACGCACAAAGACTTTGTCTTCGGTGAGATGACGACGCGGGGCATCAACAACGGCTCCGATCATTTTGGAATCCGCAGTGTTCGCTCGGAAAAGTTTAAGTACATCTGGAACTTCACACCCAAGACCAAGTTTCGCAACGCGTGCGTCAAGTCTCCGGAATTTGAAAGCTGGATCGCTCTCGCCGAAACTGGAGACACACGTGCCGCCGAGTTGGTCAACCGCTATCTCCACCGTCCCGAGATCGAACTCTATGACGTCGAACAAGACCCATTGGAGCTGAACAACCTCGCTGCCAATCCGGAGTACGCCAATGTAAAGAAGCAATTGCGATCGGAGTTGGACGGTTGGATGGTCGCGTGCAACGACAAGGGACAGCAGACCGAAATGGAGGCGAACGAGCACACTGCTAGATCTGGCAGTGCGAAAGCGGCAGCAAGAAAGAAGGCGAAGAAAAAACGCGGGAAAGCCACCAATCAGAAGACGAGTACTAGAGATTCTAAACAATGAGAAAACAGATTCCTTTCACCAAAGTTGCTCACATGAAATCGATCATTCTGGCGATGTTGCTAACGATCCCCTGCGTTGCCTTTGGGCAAGTCGAGGATTTTGACAGCATCAAGCAGTACACCCTGCAAAACGATTCTGGAATGACTGTGAAGGTCACCAATTTTGGGGCGATCATCACTTCGATCGTCGTGCCCGATCGCGACGGCAAGATGGCCGACGTCGTTCTCGGCTACAACCGTGTCGAAGATTACATCAACGCTGTCGACAAGCCGTATTTCGGCGCTGTGGTCGGTCGCTACGGCAACCGAATCGCGAATGGAGAATTTTCGCTCAACGGCGAAACCTATTCGTTGCTGAAGAATAATGGCGAGAACCATCTGCACGGGGGCGCTATCGGATTTGATAAAGTCGTTTGGGACGTCGACGACTACCAGGAAGGTAAATCACTCGTTCTCTCATATCTCGCCAAGGACAAGGAAGAAGGCTATCCGGGCAATCTGCAATTAGCGGTGACCTACAAATTATCCGACGATAACTCGCTGGTTGTCGAATACGACGCGACTACCGATAAAGCGACGCCAATCAACGTCACGCAGCACTCCTATTTCAACCTTAAGGGCGAAGGAGAAGGCACGATTTTGGATCATGAACTGATGCTCAACGCCAATAAGTTCACGCCCGTTGACGAAGGATTGATTCCAACCGGCGAAATGTCCAGCGTCACCGGAACTCCTTTCGATTTCACATCAGCAAAAGCGATAGGCCTTGACGTTGGTAAGAAAAACGAACAACTGCGATTTGGTCTTGGATACGATCACAACTGGGTGCTCAACCAGAGCGGGAATGACGACGAACTAACGCTCGCCGCACATGTTCACGAACCGACTTCAGGCCGCGTGATGGAAATCCACACGACTGAGCCGGGCATTCAGTTCTACTGCGGAAACTTCCTGGACGGTCGGCTGAAGGGCAAGTCCGGCAAGCCATACGTTCACCGTGGTGGTTTCTGCTTGGAGACTCAGCACTTTCCCGACAGTCCCAATCAGTCAACGTTTCCATCGACCATCCTGAAGCCAGGCGAGCGATTCCATTCAGAGACGATGTTCAGCTTTAGTACACGGGGTAAATGATGATTCGTCGATTTCTAGCACTGGGTTTGCTTTGCGTTGGAGTCGGTCAGGGAACTGCCCGAGCGGAAGCCCCCAACGTTTTGATGATATTGGTCGATGACCTGAAGCCAGCGATTGGTGCGTTCGGCGACCGGGTCGCACAGACACCGAACCTGGATGCATTGACGCGGCGCGGGATGCGTTTCGATGCCGCGTATTGCAATCAAGCAGTGTGTGCTCCGTCACGATTCACTTTGATGTTGGGTTCGCACTCCACCAGCTCGGGGCTGTATGGACTCGGAAGCAATCTACGCAAGACAATCCCCGATGCGGTGACGTTACCTCAGTATTTCGCGGCTCATGGCTATCGAACCGAATCGCTCGGCAAGGTCTTTCACATCGGTCACGGAAACTTAGGCGATCCGGAGTCATTTTCGGTTGCTCATTTCCACGAAAAAGTGATCGAGTACGTGGACCCGGCTAGCAAACCGGGCGGCAAGCTCACACGAGAGGAAGCGTACTTCACGAACCAACAACTCGGCAAAATAAAGTCGTTGCCGCGAGGTGCCGCTTATGAATCACCGGACGTGGAAGACGAAGCTTATGCTGACGGACGAGTCGCCGCCGAAACGGTGCGGCGAATCGGTGCGGCGAAGGTACGTCGAGAAAACGATTCGACGCCGTTCTTCATTGCAGTCGGTTTCGCCCGACCACATCTACCTTTCTCGGCACCGCGCCAGTACTGGGATCTCTATGATCCAAAAATGTTGCCGATGCCGGAACTGGAAACGCTTCCTGTTGATTCGCCCACAGTCGCTCACAAACATGGCGGTGAGATCACTAACTTCAGTCCCGTGCCGAAAGAACGCGAAGCGATTTTTTCGGATGAACTGAAACGAAAGTTGATTCACGGCTATTACGCCAGCGTCAGTTTCACCGACGCACAGATCGGAAAAGTGATTGACGCACTCGACGAATCCGGCATGGCCGACAACACGATTATCGTGCTGTGGGGCGACCACGGATTTCACCTTGGCGATTTGGGGATTTGGACCAAACATACCAACTACGAACAAGCCAATCGGATCCCGATGGTCATCGTAGCGCCAGGCGTAACCAAGCCTGCGCAGTCTACTGGCCAACTTGTTGAAAGCGTTGATCTGTATCCGACGCTTGCGGATCTGGCGGGTTTTCCTGAACCCACGGGGCCTCAATCCATGGACGGCGTTAGCTTGGTACCCGTCTTAAAATCTCCTGGCAAACGAGTGCGAGACCATGCGTACCACATCTTCCCCAAACGACTGATGGGACGGTCCGTTCGTACCGAGCGTTACCGAATGGTGGAATGGAAGAAGCCGGGCGCTGACTCGAAGACGGCGGACTATGAACTGTACGACTACGAAAACGACGCAGTCGAAAGTCGCAATATCGCCTCAGAAGAACCAGCGATCTTGCAACGCCATCAAGCCATCTTGGCGAGTTATCCCGAAGCAGTCCTTAGACAATCTCGGAAAAGTCGCAAGGACTAGGTTTCATCTATCCATATTGCGCGATGCTTTTGTCACACCAACACTTTCCATCTTTCGACCATGAATTCATTCCTTCGATTCCAATGCTCCATCACTGCCGCAGTTTTAGGCCTTCTGGTTTCGACGACCGCGTTTTCAAAAGCCCCCAATGTCGTTTTGATCTGTGTTGACGACATGAATGGATATGGGCTCTTGAAGGAATACGCGCCGCTGAAGATGCCCTTTTTGGACAAACTAAGCAAAGAGGCGGTTTCCTTTTCGAACTCGTACTGCAATGCGCCGGTGTGCATGCCATCGCGGGCGTCCTTCTTTAGTGGGAAGCACCCGCACAACACGGGCCTTTACGGAAACAACAAAGCCGCATGGGGCGCCTCAGAAGTGATCAAGCAGGTAGAGTTCATCCCTGAGTTCTTTAAACGCAATGGCTACGAAACCTGGGGACGAGGGAAGATCTTCCATGGCCCGATTCCCGAAGAAAGGGAGGAAGCCATGTTTGACAACCGTCCGATCTACAAGGGCGGATTTGGTCCAATGCCGAGGAAAGAGAATCAGATGGGGGCTCCCTTTTGGGGAGTGGATTCATTTCCCGATGAAGAATTTCCGGACGTCGTTAATGCGGACGCGGCGATTGAGTTTTTAAACGAACAACACGAGAAGCCGTTCTTCTTGTATTACGGACTATGGCGTCCCCATACGCCATTCACCGCGCCGCCGCGCTTTTTCGACATGTACGATATCGACGACATCACTCTGCCTGAAGGATATAACCCAACGGACCTGGATGATCTCTCGAAGAGCGGTAAGAAAATGGCGAAAAGCTCCCGATTCACAATCTCGGGTGCATCGACGCCGAACGAGTGGAAGAAGATGATTCGAGGCTACTGTGCCACCAATTCCTTCGCGGATTGGAATATGGGTCGAGTGATTGAGGCATTGGACCAAAGTGCTTCAGCGGAGAATACGATCGTCATTGTTTTTTCGGATAACGGCTATCACTGCGGCGAGAAAGACCACTGGGAAAAATCGACCCTGTGGCACATGGCCGACTACGTTCCCATGCTGATTCGAACGCCTAAGACAACCGGATCAGTTTGCTCCAACACGGTAAGCTTGGTCGATCTTTACCCAACGCTTGCGGACTATTGCCAATTAGGCAAGCCAAGAAGCGGGCTCGATGGCGTTAGCTTGGTCCCCTTCATCAAGAATCCCACCAAGAAAGTGGAGCGTGCCGTTCTAACCACCACTGGCGAACATTATTCGGGTGTGACCGATGGTCGGTATCGATACATTCAATATCGCGATGGCAGCGAGGAATTCTATGATCACCAAAGCGATCCGCACGAGTGGGACAACATCGTATCCAACCCTGAATTCCGTACAGTGATCGAGCGGCTGAAACGCGAGATTCCTACCAAATGGCACCCTACGGTCAGAACGAATAAGACAAAACAAGACTAGGCAAAACCTATGCAATCCAAGAGCAACCTGAAAGCAAACTCCATGAATATTAAGAACCGTGCCCTTGGCTTAGCAGGCCTGTTGCTTTTACTCGCAGTGCCGTTGTCTTCGCTTCATGCCGAAACGGACAAAACGACGGTCAACCCAGGTGGCAGCAAGACCTACCAAAACTCACTGGTTCCACGAATTGCTGACCCTTGGATTAGCAAAATGGGCGATTTCTATTATTTGACGGGGACAGCCTGTCCAGGTGACCAGAGTATTGACTGGACTCCCGTCTGGAAGTCACGTGACATGGTCAACTGGAGCGGTCCGTCTAAAGCGTATCGAGGTACCGAACCACATTACTGGGCAGCCGATGCCTACCACTATCGTAGCAAGTATTACCTTATCCTCACCTGTGGTAGCAGAAAGACAGAAGACCTTCACTACAAGTTGTTGCAGGCGCCTACACCGGAAGGCCCCTACGTCCTGTTCAAAAAGCTCACAGACTTTAAACGGCTCGACCCAGGCATTTTTGTGGACACCGATGGTCAGTCCTACTTAATGAGCGATCAATTCATCGCTCCGTTCTCGGACGATTGGAAGACTATCGGCGAATGGAAATACATTCCCTACGGGAAAGGCATCCGTGAAGGGCCTTTCATGATCAAACACAACAACCGGTATAACCTTTTCCGCGCCTGGAACAAGTCACCTAATGGCAAGAAGGGATATGAGATGATGATGGGTCATTCGGATTCCATCATGGGCACGTACAAACTGTTCCCCGGCATGATCTACGGAGGGCAGCACCGTCCCGGCCATGGTGGCTTTGCAACATCACCCGACGGGACACAAATGTGGCTTACCGGTCACTACTGGGACGCCGTCAATACGGCTTGGGCAGATCGATGGCTGATGACCGACTATTGGGGTGGTTTCAAGACAGATGGAGACCCACATACGATTGTTGAAACATTCACTGAAAACCCGGTGCCCAGCCGCACGGTCATCAATGGCAATATCGCTTTAGGGGGTAAGCCAGTCAACGCAAGCAACTTTGCTGAAACAAACACGCCCGCCAAAGCAGCAGACGGTGATGAAGAAACCATGTGGCTTGCCGATAGTAACGACGGCCCTCAATGGCTGGAAGTTGATCTGTCCGGCGAATTCAAGATCAAGGGCCTATCGACCACGTTCATGAGTGCAGGTGTTTATCAATACAAGGTGGAAGCTTCTTACGATCGTTTTGGTTGGACTTCGATTGTCGATCAATCCTCTAACAATAAGAGCAGCGAGACCTTCTTTGATGCTTCGAGCGACACGGATTCCTGGTACCGATACATCCGCATCACGACCAACTCAGCGTCCACGCAAGATAGCGTCGGAATCAAAGAGTTCAAAATCATCAACAACAACGATGATCAGTTCATCGGCTACGGCGATCCAGTTACGATTCAGGCAGAAGACCATAGCGGATCAAGCGACGGCCTCGCGAAGGAGCCCACCAAGGATGTTGGTGGCGGAACGAACATTTGCGATACCGACAAGGGCGAGTGGGCCGAATACAAGAGCGTTAACATTCCGGAGAGCGGCATCTATGACATTGAATTTAGAGTCGCCTCGGATGACCATGTCAACAACTGGAAACTCTATGATGGCTCGACCCTGATCGCTTCGGAGTCAGTCGGCAAGACAAACGGCAAGCAGTACTGGCAAAGCGTCATCGCATTCGATGTCTCGCTTTCGTCCGGACAGCACGACATCAAACTGCAATTTGAAGATGACGACTGCAACTTCAACTGGATTAAATTCTTTAAGGTAAATCGGGCCGGGCAAGATCGCTGAGGTGCGAGTCGCCCACGCGGTTTAACATTAGTAGTTCACCCTGCAATCAAAAATGGTTGAAGCGTTTGCACTGCGTCCCATCTTGATTTCTGGGTCGACGAATAAAGCGAATGCTCCACGATGAATGTCTTATGGAGCTTGGCGAAGCATCTTCGCGGGCTGTTCCATCGTCAGGTAAACAGGTCTATCGGTTCACCTTGAACAGCTTGGACCCCTAGGAGGGCAGGTCAAAGGTTCATTCACCGGAACCGGGCTTCACGGTTGTTTCCTTCGTCCACAGATCCACCAGCTTGAAATTGGACTCCGATTTGCTTGTGAGTCTCTCAATATCAAAAGCAACATTCGTGGGGTGCTCGCTGTGATTGAAGATCGCGAGGTAGATTGCATTCGTGTCGGGGGCATCGAGATGGAACACGTTGGGTGTCTGGTCTGAATGGATGTCGAGAGGACGGAAGCTGAGTCCCTTGTTCATTACCGCCAACGCCTCCTTATTGGTGAAGTACTTTCGGGCGATGCCCAACCGAAAGTCGTTGTTCCAATCATCGGAGCTTTGGCCAAACCCGGTGATCGCTGCGGCGTTCACCTGTGACATGGCTACTTCGGGCTCTTCCGTGTTGGGATTGAAGTCCACGTCGCCGGGGTCAAGGTTGTCGTAAAGGATGCCGTTGCCCATCCACCAGCCGCCGGCGAGCGCATTGAGTTCATACTCAATCGTGTTAAATGTGTACTTCGTGTCGCCGGAAATCCTCCTGGAGTGCGCGAATTGATGGGGGAAGTACGGGGGAGATCGCGAAGTTTACGTGCACCTTACCTTGAAGGATGTCATGCATGTGCCGCATCCCGAAATTGTATGCCTGCACGCCCGTGGTGATTTGCGGGTTGTGAAAATTCCCCTCCAGTGCACCAAAGCAAGTAAAGTCCATTCTCAAGTACTCGAATCCTGCGTCCACGTAGGATTGGAGTCGGTATTCCAGCATTTCCAGAGTCCCGGGATGGGTCGGATCCAGCCCCCGCTTTGATTGACCATTCACATTCCTCGTTCTCAACGGCTCTCCCTCGTGCTCTTTGAGTGTGATGTCTGCGAAGTTCCATTGGGATCCCGGAGCTACTTTCGTTCCATCCTTGGCCCAACCAGGGCGTAACCACGTGCTCGTATACCATCCTGGGATCTGACCGTTTGCCTTGACGTGCTCAGCAAATTCAAAATGCTCCTCATTGGTCCATTGAACCAGAAACAATCCCGCCAATTGAACCACGACCTTGCCCTGATCATTTTTAAACCCCTCGGGCTCCAGTGTTTCCTTGATTCGATCGCTGACCCTCAACAGTTTCTCGAAACGCAATTTGTCCTTCGCTGAACCATTGCCCCAGGTCTTCCAGCTCAGCACCGTGTTTCGATCATGGGTTAGGCTCGGCGAGCGATGGGCCTTCGGAGTCTTCGCTGCCATCGCTCTGCCAAATGCTTCCAGCCCATCCCGATAGTCTTGGAAGTAGCCGACCATAATTGTCGATGAATCAATTGTGGTCCCGGTCAACTCGCCGTGCTCCAGCAAGTCGCGTTCACTTTGAACGCCGCTGATGATCTGCAAGCTATGAAGACGGCCCTCGCTTCCTGAGAACCGAATTCCGGTTCGCCAATTTTCATGAGTCAAAGCGCCGATGACAAAGCCATGTCGCGTCACGCTATCGTAGAAAGTTGTTACCCCGTAACTGAGACCATCGTTATTGATGCTAGGGTATTCCCAACGTTTCCTGTTGGGCTGATACGACGGCATCAACATCGCTCGTGGATTGAATGCCGCAAAGCCCAGATCAAGCGCATTAGAATTCTTTGCCACCACAGGTGCGACGTAAATAGTCGTGATAGGCGTCTCTGATTCCAACCTGACAGTGACGTGCATCTAGTTGTCATTAGCCGCCGTGAAAATCTGATACATCGTTGGCAGATCAGGATGCAAGTTTTTGATCACGGTCGACCGCCCCTGAACCTTGCAGGTCCTGGACGAATACAGCTTGCTGGTAATCAAATCAGGGATCTTCGCCTCAGAATAGAAATCCCGAATACAGGCTTGACCATTGGTGTAGGTGGCCAAGCCTGTCGTGAGGTCGTAGACCAGTTGCTGATCTTCACCAAGGGGAATTGTCCGTTCATCCCCAGCAGATGCTACGGATAGCCAGGCTACGCCAAGAATGAGAGCCACGAACGCTAAGGAGTTTTCCATCATGTTGAAGAAAGCAATCGAGTGCATTTTAGCAATTGACATGGGACATCGTAGGCCAGGACCTGTCCTGCCACACGTGATCGCCTGGACGGGTCCTGCCTACGGCACTGACAAAACTGATCGATCAAAACTGCTGATTCTCGTCTGGGCCAGGTGTACCGTAGGCGGGGTCCTTGGCGCGGATATAGATTTCACCGTCAGGAAGGACTTTCACATCAAGCGGAACGATCGTGACGCCACGCTGATTAATCGTTTGCGCGTTTTCACTCAAATCGCGGCTTTCGATCCCATCACGGCTAAGCGGCGGCACGTTGCCGTTAAAGAAAGCAGTACACCACCACTTGCCGTCACGGTCTTGAAACGGTGTGCCATGACCTAAGAAGCGTCCAGCAAATTGGCGGGGGCCGTAAGGCCCGGTGATTTTGTCGGCAGTCGAGTAGTAAAGATTATAGGAACCTCTGCGTCCTCGGTCGGTAGACCATGCCGTGCCGAGGTGCACAAACTTATCACCAATTTTGCGCATGGTCGCGCCTTCGTGTCCGATGCGGTTGATCGTCTCATTTGGATTCGCGGGGTCTGGACGGGAACCGGACGGATCGATGCGAACAGATTTGGCAGTAACTTCGGAGAAGTCGGGCGTTAGTGGTTCGATTTCCGTGTTTGCAGAAAGAACCCACCATTTGTGTCCATCGTGAAATAGTGATGGATCGTGGCGTCCCTTGAACTTCCTGCCCATCGGATGGGTCCATGGGCGTTTCAACTCCGGCCCTTCGCTTAAGACCAAATCGGCCTTGGTTTTGGGGCAATGCACGAGGGCCCACTTGTTCATTTCAGGAATCCAATGGATCTCTGGAGCCCACAACACCTCACGTCCACCTTTGTGAATGTTGTCCTTCAACGTAAAAAGAGCCCCTAGGTATTCCCACTCGATCAGATCTTTGCTGCGCCAGACTCGAACCGTCTGTCCGACGGCGGAGGTGTCTTTGAGCCCGGTGTTGTAAGGATCCGTCTCTTCACGTGGATCGTCTTCATTCATCGTGGTCCCCGTCAGGTAATACAGATCATCGGGCCCGAGAATAATGTAGGGATCTCGAATCCATCCTTCCTTGATGTAGAGTGCTCGGTCATGAGATTCCAGACCCGCACGTATTTCCGAAGCCAGCATTGATGGTTTAACCGGTGCTACATCTTGTGCGCGAGTCGCTACGGAAAACAGCAACGACGAGATGACCAAGCAACTTCTGATTTGAGTGTTTTTGAATAGATTCATTGTCTCTGTTTCTAGATGTATAGAGCCACGGTGCATGCGTTCATTGGCCGCCATACGAATGGCTGCGAACCTGTAACGCCGTCATGTCAAAACCAATAGTTAAAAATCGAAATGCACTTTTATAGACGTACCAAATTACCACGAAAAAGCAGTTGCACAGCCCTGCGCATTTGCGCACGTAGGCAGGACGCATTGACTCAATAGAATGAGGAGTCATGTTTTGCGAAACCTAAGTTACTAGCGAAGAACGATTTGATTGGAGTTTGTGGTGAAAACTTGGTTTGCCTTTGTAATCTCTTGTTGGGTCACGTGCTGTTTTCTGTTCGCACCAGACAACACCGCGACGGCTCAGGATGCCGTGTCGCTTGAGGTCAGCAATCATCTCGACAGCCCTCGGGTCGGTGAGGTGGTTCAGATCCACTGGCAAAAGCTAGCTTCAGCTGGCTTGAAATCACAATCTATCCAAGTCGTCGATCAAAAAACGGGACAATCGATCTTTCATCAGGAGGTGGATGAGGATGGGGACGAACGCAGCGACTACGTCTTGTTTCAAGTCACGTTAGATGCTCTTGCAAGATGCGAGTTTCGCATCGAAGCCGCAGATGGCAGTCCTGCTCCGGCACCCAATGATCGTTCGTTTGCGCGATACGTTCCTGAGCGGGCCGATGACTTCGCCTGGGAGAATGACCTTGTTGCGTTTCGGATGTATGGTCCTGCGCTTCGCGAAGGCAAGGAAGGCAACGGAGTTGATTGCTGGACAAAGCGTGTCTCTGCTCCGATCGTGAACAAGTGGTATAAGGATGCGGAGAATGGAAAAGGCTACCACTCGGATCACGGCCAAGGAGCGGACTACTACAAGGTCGGTGACTCTCGCGGATGCGGTTCACTGGCAGCTTGGTTTGAAGGATCCATGCATGCACCGGACGTTTACGATTCCTGGAAGCTAATCACTGACGGCCCGATTCGTGCGGTGTTCGAATTGACCTATGACCAATCGTGGAAAGATGCGGGATACGACTTCATGGAAACGAAACGCATTACCATCGATCGGGGGCAGCAGCTATTTCGATTCGATTGCCGCTTCACGCAATCGCCTTCTAACGAGTTGGGGAATTTGCAGTCTCCGTTTCCACCAATGGCAATCGGATTGTTGGAGCACCACGCCAAACCTGGCGACCGCTGGAATACTGAACTTGGTTGGATGAGATACTGGGCACCCATCAAAAAGGGCGAGCTTGGCACTGCAGTGGTGATCGCACCGGAGTACACCGCTGAATTCCAACGCGTGGGCAGCAAGAAAAAATTCAGTCGACATGTCGTTCTTAGAACCGACCTCAATAAAGAAGCCTCACTCAGCTACTACGCCGGTTTTGCTTGGGATTTGGCAGGGAAGATCACGTCTGCAGAAGAGTGGGACGCCTACCTGGACAACTTCGCTGTTCGACTGCAGTCGCCGCTTGAAATAACGTTTCAATAGAGCTGGAAATGCATCTGGGATAGGCTTTCAGCCTGTCTTTCTAGCGATGGCGGACTGGAAACGAATCCCCAACAGCTTTCGGAACCGAAACACTCATATCCCAATTTGCACCTCAACTCAGAATTCGACGACATGAAACATTGGCATCGCTTCCCGCTGTTCATTTCCGTTTTCGCCACACTGGTGCTTGCACCGATCGTTGAATCCGCAGATCTTGATCTGTCAGGATACGATCAAGGCTGCGGCATTGCGGTCTCAGTGAACGATGAGCGTTTGCTCGTGCGCTGGCCCATGTCCGCTGTTCAGCAAGGCGAGTTTGCCTTCCGTTTAACCGGTGATGAGCCGCTAATCGAATCGATCAAGGTAAGCAAAGCGGGCGAGTCAGTGGAGGTGTTTTGCGACCTTCAACCTCAGACGTTGTTGACGGTCGGAAAACGGAATCTGAAAAAGCGGGACGGCGATATGATCTTTTTCGACAAAACGAATAAGAGGCCGAGCAAGACTTATCTCGTTGAACTGGATGTTAACAAGGTCGTTGTGCGAAGTGAAGGTAATCGTTGCCACGTCGAATTCCACGGCGTCAAGGCAGAGAGTTTCACTGGTTTTCAGTCTTTTTCGTTCTATAGGCAAAGCAAATTTGTTCATAGTGAATGCGTTTTATCGACTGAAGAAAACGCGAAGGCCATTCTGTATCACAGCGGTCTGAGTTGCGATCCATCGACGCTCGCTCATATGAGCTGGCTGGACTCCGAGGATCAATTCAAACGAATTGACTTGGCTGATGGAGTTGGAGCGAAGCGGACCTCTGAATCAGATTCTTCTGAATCACATGCTTCTGAACCAAATGCTTCGGGGGCACTACCCGCCCAGGCGTTGGCGACCCGACATCGGACCATCATGGCCGAATCGAATCAAGGAACCCTGGCCATTTTCCCACCTCCGCACCAGTACCTTTACCCGCTCGATGAAGTCGAGAACTTTGGGTTGAATTGGTATGGAAAGGGGTTCATGAATGCGGCGGATGAGTTTGGATTTGGCGTGCGTCATTCGCTTAACGGAGATGGACGGTGGGTGCCTTGGTTCAATTGCCCACCGGGCACACAGCAGCGTATGGGGATCTTCATGCTGGTTAGCGATCAGCCGGCAGAAGCCACGCTGGAGCATGTGAAAGCGCTGACTCACGGTGATCAGTTTGTCGCCCTGGCCGGATACAAAACCTTTGCCAGTCACTTTCATGTTGAGCACGTTCAGGACCTCACCAAGCGGCAAGAAGCAGAAGGCAGCGATGCTATCCCAGCGGAGCTCAATGACCCTGATTTCGTGCGAACGTTTAAACGATCCGGAATCAACATTGCCCATCTGGCTGAGTTCCATCTCGGCATCAACATGCGTGCGATGAAAGCAGAGGATCGCTTGCCTTTGATGGCGAGAATGTTCTCTGAATGTGATCGTCTGTCCAACGATGAGTTCCTGTTAATTCCTGGCGAGGAAGCCAATGTCCACCTCGGTGGTCATTGGATCAGTCTATTTCCCAAACCGGTCAACTGGGTGCTTAATCGATCCGAGGGCACCCCGTACCAACAGGACAGCGACTTCTTCGGTCCGGTTTACAGCGTTGGCTCCCGCGAAGACGTGCTGAAGCTAAAGCAAGAGATGAACGGTTTGATGTGGACCGCGCACCCGAGGATCAAAGGTTCGACAGGAATGCCCGATGCCCAGCGGGACACAGAATTCTATCAGTCGGATCAGTTTCTCGGCGCCGCGTGGAAGGCGATGCCCGCGGATCTATCTCGAGATCGCTTGGGCTGGCGAGTGCTGGACCTGATGGATGACATGGCAAATTGGGGACCAAAGAAATATGTGCTCGGTGAAATCGATGCGTTCAAGGTCAAGCCTAACTACGAATTCTATGGGCACGCCAACGTCAACTATCTGCAAATTGACGAAGTGCCAAATTTTCGCGACGGATGGCAGCCTGTCCTGACAGCACTCAAGGAGGGCCGCTTCTTTGTGACCACGGGAGAAGTTCTGATCCCGGAATTCAACGTCAGCGGTGCTGCTGCAGGGCAAGTGCTTTCGTTTGATCCCACAAGAAAAGCGGAAGTCAAAGTAAGTCTTCAATGGACGTTTCCGCTAAACTTCGTCGAAGTCATTAGTGGCGACGGCAAGGATGTTTTTCGCGATCGGTTTGGGCTGTCCGAAACCACTGAATTTGGCGAACAAGAATTCACATTTCCTGTCGACCTCACTGGAAAACGTTGGGTCAGGCTAGAAGCGTGGGACGTCGCAGCTAACGGTGCCTTTACCCAACCGGTGTGGATTGAGCCAACCAAGTAGCGTAGCGGGCTTCCACTGATTACTAAGTTGACAAGAACTTGCATGACAGACACATCCAATGCTCGTAGCGCCCATCTCAGAGAGACGCTGATGCCCAGTTGCGAGCAGACCTCGCGAATGAACACGGCAGAACTTCGTGAACGTTTTCTATTGACTGATTTGTTCCAGCCTGGATGCCTTTCAATCGATGCCACTGATCTGGATCGAGCGGTGGTGTTAGGTGCAGTTCCGGGCACCAACGCAATCGATTTGACGAGTCCCCCCAGCCTTCGTAGTGAACACTTTTGTGAGCGGCGTGAACTCGGTGTCATCAACTTAGGTGGTTCTGGGAAAATTGATGTCGATGATGTCACCTATGAGGTCGTAAACTGCGAGGTGGTTTATGCCGGACGTGGAACAGAGCGAATCACGTTCTCGAGCGATTCCGAAAATCAACCTGCACGTTTCTATGGGATCAGCTACCCCGCGCATCGAGCGTACCCGACGGTAAAGGCAAGAATTCAAGATGCTCGGCGGATCAATCTAGGGTCCGCCGCAACGGCGAATGAAAGAACGCTTTATCAATACATTCACGAAGACGGAATCAAGAGTTGTCAGTTGGTGATGGGGTTCACGGAACTTGCCGAGGGCAGTGTATGGAACACAATGCCATGCCATACCCATTCCCGGCGAACTGAAATCTATTGTTACTTTGATGTTCCAGCGGAGCAACGCATTTTGCACTTGATGGGAGCACCGCAAGAAACACGAACGTTATGGGTGGGAGATGGTGAAGCGGTGCTGAGTCCCGGATGGTCGGTTCATGCGGGCGCTGGGACCAGCCATTATCGTTTTGTCTGGGCGATGGGTGGCGAGAACCAACGATTTGACGATATGGATATAGAAGCCATTGGTGATTTGCGGTGATCAGATGCGGCAAGTTTCTGGGGCCAGCAGCAGTCTCTTGCCAGTCCGATCCCAAAGCGAAATCGCTCGCGTCCCACTCCATAATGACGTCAGCTTGTGCGGACGAAACTCCCACCAAAGTGGAAAGAGCGACGACAAACATCGTCTTTCTTCATAAACCAAGTTTCTTTATCGTGAACCGTACCTTTCAAAAAAAAACAGCTGAACCAGCAATGCCCCGTCGCAACTCTGAACGCGGCGTTCTGTCACTGATGAATGCACCTTGCCCAGCGTTAGAGTTTGGTTGGTCACCCATCCGGACATCAAGATGCGCCTTTGCGCCCCAAGGTGGCTTTGTGTCTATATCCCCCGCCGCCGCAGTTCCGTTCTGAAACTACCGCTGCTCGCATTCATCTTGGTGAATTTGAAGGATTGAAGGCCGCCTGATCTAGCGCAATTGCGCACGTAGCCCTGACCGGTCGTCTGGATGACAATTCACTACAGGTAGTGAAGACCCCGTAGTCGGCCGTGCAGAGCGGGGCGAAAGGACATTGCCTAGTGTTTAGTCGACGATCAGCTTGATCACGTGGACTTGCCGCGTTTCCAGTATTCCCTTCGAGGAAATTCATGAGGTTTAGTACGCTAGGTAAGACTGGTATCGAAGTGTCGCAACTGACAATTGGGGCATGGCAGTTGGGTGGTCCGGTTACCTTTGATGGCAAGCCGGATGGCCATCCTGATCCGGGGAAAGACAACGTGCTGCGGATGATTAGGCAGCTGGCAGATTTGGGAATCAATTCCGTTGATACCGCCGAGCAATACGGCAACGGGGAATCGGAACGGAGGGTTGGCGAAGCGATTGCCGGGCAACGTGACCATTGGGTAGTCACATCGAAGTTCGGTTATCGAGTGGGAGCGGGCAATACTCGCATCGACGATTCGAGCCCACCGACGATCTTGCCGAGCTTGGAAGGCTCATTGAAACGATTGAACACAGATCGTATCGACGTCTATTTGTATCACTGCGCTCCTAAGCCCGAGCAGATTCAGGAGGGGCGTGAGATTTTGGAGCGGGCAAAGGTAAGCGGAAAGATTAGGGCCTACGGGATATCCACCGCTGATGCCAACCTAGTGGCTACGATGATCGAACAGGAAGCGATTGACGTCGTTCAGTTTCCGACCAATTTGCTGGATGCAAATCACGAACTTTGGCAATTGGCCCAGCGAGCACAACTGGGAACGCAGCTCCGCGGTGTCATGTCCCAGGGAAGACTCAGCGGAAAGTACTTTTCAACGCGGCCGGTATTTCAGTCGGATGATCACCGAACTCATCGATGCGAGTTAGAGGACTATAGTCGGTTTAGCGTGCTTCAAGAATATTTGCCTACGGGTATGACAATGGCTCAAATGGCGATCCGTTGGATTCTTGATCACGAAGCAGCTAACACGATCTGTATGGGAGCAAAGAACATCGATGACTATCGGGCGGCGATTGATGCCGTTGCACTTCCACCAGTTGACAAGGAAGTCCGTGATCGCTTGCATTCAGCTGCCTCGTCACTTTCGTAGGCATTCTTTCTCTACTCCAATCTCTCTTACTCTCATGTCGCTGCGTTCACTCATTACTTCTTGGTTGATCATTAGCTGTTACGCCTGTACTGCCGTGGCTGACGACTCGCCTCCCAATATCGTGACTGTTCTGATCGATGATATGGGGTACAGCGATTTGTCCTGCTTTGGTGGTGAAGTTCAAACAGACAACATTGATCGCTTGGCCGACGAAGGCATTCGCTTCACAAACTTTTACGTCAACTCACCGATCTGCTCACCATCTCGGACCGCGCTAACAACCGGCCAGTATCCCCAGCGATGGCGGATTACATCGTTCTTAAACAATCGGAAAGCCAACCAACAGCGTGGCATGGCCCAGTGGCTTGCCCCGGCGGCCCCGCTGCTGTCTCGGCAACTTCAGGACGCAGGATACTCCACCGGCCATTTTGGAAAGTGGCACATGGGCGGTCAACGTGATGTCGGCGACGCTCCTTTGGTGACGGACTATGGTTTTGATCACAGTCTGACCAATTTTGAAGGCCTTGGTCCACGTGTGCTCGGCTTCAAGGATTCCTACGACGGAAGCAAAGCCGAACTGCATGATTTGGGCAGTGACCAACTCGGACACGGAACGATTGAAACGATGGATCGCAGTCGTATCACCGGAAGATTTGTTGAGAGAGCGATTGAGCACATCGACGAGGCGGTAGACGCCGGCAAGCCGTTTTTCGTCAATGTTTGGCCAGACGATGTTCACTCGCCGTTCTTTCCTCCCGAAGTGTTGCGAGATAAGACAGACGAGAGTAAACGACAACTTTACTTGGCTGTCTTAAAGGCCATGGACGATCAACTGGCTGCCTTGTTTGATCGCATTCGAGACGATCGAAAGCTGCGTGACAATACTCTGATCGTTGTCTTTAGCGACAACGGTCATGAACCGGGTGCTGGCAAATCCGAGCCACTTCGAGGGAGCAAAGGTTTCTTGTACGAAGGTGGCATCCGCAGCCCATTGATCGTTTGGGGCCCAGGATTGGTAGAACCTTCCACTGCCGGAACCACCAACGAACACTCCGTCTTTTCAGCGATCGACGTCAATCGTTCGTACTACGAACTGACGCACGTTCCTGTCCCGTCCGGTGTGACGCTCGACGGCGAAGATGTCTCAAAGACGATGCTAGGAAGGTCTAAAACGGGTCGGACATCGCCAATCTTCTTTCGCCGACCGCCTGATCGCCCGCAAGTTGACGGTAAAAGAAAACCCCGCATCAACAACCGGCAAACGACGGTAGACCCAGCGGTTGACGACGCCCCCGACCTCGCTGTCCGCGACGGCAAGTGGAAGTTCCTAGTCAACCTCGATAAATCCAACGCTCAACTTTATGACCTCAGCAAGGACGCTGGCGAAACAAACAATCGAGTTGAACAACACCTTGACGTTGCTAACCGGCTTCAGCAAGCCTTGTTCGATTGGAATGCGACCTTGCCCAAGGATGCCGGCGATCCGACGTATGGCAAATCTAAATCGGTATCGCGAAGCCAATTTGTCAATCCGATCGGTGAGGGAGCCGACCCGTGGGTGATCGCAGATCCGAGCGAAGAACGATATCTATGGTGCATGAGCGAAGGAAACAGGGCGATTGCCATTCACACGAGCGAAACGCCCACGTCGCTTGGATCGAAACACATCGTATGGCGAGCTCCTAAATCGGGAATGGTGTCGAAACAGGTTTGGGCACCCGAGCTTCATTTCCTTGATGGCCGTTGGCACATTTACTTTGCGGCGTCGGACGGCGACAACGCTAATCATTTGACGTACGTTTTGGTGGCGAAAACAACCGACCCATTGGGTGAGTACGAACTGCAAGGTCCGATGCTCACTGGTGAAACAATCGAAGAAAGCAACGACGAGAAGACATCACCCAACCTTTGGGCGATCGACATGACCGTACTCCAACACGGCGGTCAGCGTTATGCGATCTGGTCCGGATGGGATAAACCGGGGTCTGACCAGCAATACTTGTACATTGCGCCAATGGAATCCCCAGTCAAGTTGGCAGGGTCTCGAGTGCGAATCTGTGCTAACGATGACTTTCCTTGGGAGTTTACCGAAGGAGACAGCAAAGGTCGCGGACTGAATGAAGCCCCTCAAGTACTTATGAACGGCGAGCGGACGTTCCTGACGTATTCCTGCGGCGGTTCATGGTTGCCAACGTACAAGCTGGGGCTACTCGAATTGACCGGGAACGATCCTCTCGATCCCAAGGCATGGGTCAAGAATAGCCAGCCTGTCTTTAATGGCACGGAACAGACGTATGGCGTCGGTCATTCATGTTTTGTTCGTTCGGCTGACGGTCAAACACATTGGCACGTTTATCATGCCAAACAGGATCGCAATCCGGGTTGGCGACGAGGCATTCATGTGCAATCCATGAAGTTCGACGAACGCACCGGGGCTCCGGATTTTGGTCGACCGATCGCACCGGGAGTGCCCCAGCCATGCGATTTACCGGAAGCAAACGCTTCGATTGACGATTCCAGCGAACTGCTGAATGATCCGTCGCGATGGCAGTATTTTGGCCATCACCAGCGATATGCATTCGACGACAAGGGCGTTTGTTTGGGGATTCGGGATAAAGCTGCTGTCAACGATTTCGATTCGGGAGAGAAAATTGTACTAGCAGATTTCGTCGCCAATGAACTGCAGGCTAGCGTGACGATCGGTCAAACGACCACTGCCAATCATGATGAGGCTGGCATCCTGTTTCGAGTCAGCAGTCCAGCTCTAGGATACGATTCACAACGCGGGTATTTCGCCGGCGTGAATATCCACGACGACTACGCCGTGCTCGGCAAAATGGATGGTGAGCACTTTGAATTGCTACGGAAGGTTGGCATTAAGCTGGATGATCAACAACCCGTCCGCTTATCCATCAGCGCCATCGGTTCCAAATTGACAGTGGATGTTGACGGTCGTGAAGTGATCCAGGTGACCGATCAAGAATACTCGACCGGATCGATTGGGCTTCGTGTTGTTCGGACGGAAGCTTGCTTCAGCGAACTAACTGTGCAAAGCGAAACCGACGAAAGAGCATCAAACCTCACTACTCGCTCAGCTCAAACTGCAAATTCACCCAACGTCGTTTTGATCGTAGCGGACGACCTGGGTTGGAACTCGGTTGGATACCACGACGACGAATACAAGACGCCACATATCGACTCGATCGCTGCGGACGGGATGGAGCTGGATCGGTTTTACGTTGCGCCAATGTGTTCACCCACTCGCGCCGGGTTGTTGACGGGGCGCTATCCGATCCGCTTTGGAATGGCCCGATCGGTGATACCACCGTACCGGGATTACGGTCTGCCGACGTCCGAAACGACGCTTCCGGAAATGCTCGGCGAACTTGGATACGAACGTCGAGCCATCTTTGGAAAATGGCATTTAGGTCACCGACGGTCGAAGTGGCATCCACTGAATCAAGGCTTCACGCATTTTCATGGTCACTACAACGGGGCGATCGATTACTTCGATTTGACGCGGGAGGAAGTCCGCGATTGGCAGGACGACTATCAATCGTCAGATGAACAGGGATATGCAACGGATCTAATCGCCGACGTTGCAGCAAACTGGATCAAAGAATCATCGACATCTGATTCTCCGTATTTCTGTTACGTGCCTTTCAACGCGCCACATTCGCCATTCCAGGCTCCTGACGACGCGATCGAAAAGTATAGTGATAAGGTTGGGAAGAAACGCAGCGCAAAGAATCGAGAAATCTATAAGGCGATGATCGGTCGCATGGATGAAGGCATTGGCCGGATCCTAAATGCCATCGATGCATCCGGTGAATCAAACAACACGATCGTTTGGTTTCTCAGCGACAATGGTGGAGTCGGAGAGTTGCGCGGCGTCAATGATCCTCTACGCGGCTCCAAGTTAACCGTGTTTGAAGGTGGTATCCGTGTTCCTGCCTGTGTTCGTTGGCCCGGCGAGATTCCGTCTGGGCAAGTGGCGGACACGGTGTGCGGCTACATCGATGTGTTGCCAACGCTGGTGTCATTCGCCGGTGGACAGACATCGAATCCTGCGGACAAGCCGATCGATGGCGTCGATCTGTCTTCCGTGCTGCTTGGCAAGGGTCAAAAAATCGACGGTCGACCATGGTATTCCTATCACGGTCAGCCCGGACCAGCCTCGGAACGATTGTCGGTGATCGATGATGGTTGGAAATTGGTAGTCAACGGTCCGCAGTTCAGTGATCTGGAACAACTCCAAGATCCAGCAAGCAAAATTCTTCTGTTTCACCTCTCCGAAGATTTGAACGAAGCGATCGATCTTGCCGATCAGCATCCCGAGAAGGTCAAAGAACTGGCGAAACAATTATTGGAACATCGAGCGCTTCAGCCAGAAGACTCAGTACCGCCCTATCGCGTAGGCAATTCAGGCTTCGTTCCGCCACCGATGTGGAAATTGGATCCAGAGCATCCTGATGAGCTAGTGGGTCACCATGTTCCAGGCGACTTCAGTCAACGGCAACAGAAAGCGAACGAGGAAGATGTCCCATTAGCCAAGACAAAGATCGGCGGACACTGATGCGATTGCACTTTTCGTTTCCTGCCATATTTCTCGTTACGTTTCTCTTTTCGTGTGACTGCGATTCAGAGGAGCCGTTGATCGCTGCGCAAGCTCAATCCGTCGCTTCTTGGTCCTTCGAGAAAAACCAATTGCTGCTACAAGAGTCCTGCATCGATTGCCATAGTACCGGCAATGCAGAAGGTGGAATCAACCTGGAGAATCTCTCCGAAGCTGGAATGCTTGCCTCAGAGCGGCCGATTTGGGCACGGGTCTTTGAACAGCTGAAGGTTGGTGCGATGCCTCCGGAGGAGAAACTGGACGAGTCACAACGGTCTGCCGTGGTTGATTGGCTCGACGAACGAATGAACTTCGTCGATCTCTCAAAACCAATCAATCCGGGCCACGTCACCGCACGTCGCCTTAACCGAGCCCAATATGACCGAACGATTCAGGACCTGTTTGGAATCCGACTTTCGCTGTCCAACAGTTTCCCTGGCGACGACGTTGGATATGGGTTCGACAACATTGGCGATGTCCATACGGTCTCGCCGTTGCGGATGGAAAGCTTTCTGGAAGCCGCCGAACGGGTTAGCGAGTTCGTGATGCAAGCTGGTGAATGTCTGGAAATGAATCGCAACGAACAGGCGGCTTTTTACAATAAAAAGAACACGCTACGGCAGTCCGGTGCAGGCGTGATTTTCGATACGAAATCGGAGATCAGTATTGAATTTGATTTTCCCTTCCCCGGTGAATACGAAATCGCAGTGCGAGCATTCGGATTGATGCCGGATTCGGTATTTCAAGCACGCGGCGTCGATCAGAAAGAAACTTGGCCTCAGCACAACAACGCCTACACAACCGGCGAACCGCACCCGCCGCTTGAACTGCGTGTTGACTTGGACGGACGCCAGATTCTTTTAACGCCCGTCGATCAGCAAACCTCCTCACGCGATTTGCAGACCTACACCGCCCGCTTTTCGGCTTTGATGGGTCAGCAAGCTGTCTCGTTCCATATCGTCCCGCCGGCAACGCTTCAGGGCAAAGCACTCCAGCAATGGACGGCGGATCCTCCAAGAATCGGAATTCGCGAGACTCGAATCAAAGGCCCATATGCGATTGATGTTGCTGGACTTTCTCCGCTCCATCAATTCCTCCTAGGGCATCGGCCGACCGAATCCCGCACGCCACAGCAGGCGATGAACGATTTAGTACGGAAGACTGGTGCAAAGGTTTGGCGGCGCCCATTGACCGAAACAGAGGTCAGCGTCCTGACAGAATTCGCACTGAGTTCGGTAACTCCCGAGACGAGTTTTGATGAAGCGGTCGAAGTGATGCTGCAATCCTTGCTAGTCTCTCATCAGTTCCTTTACATCCAGGATGAGATTGCCGCCAAAGAGCCTTCCAATACGATTCTCGCGCTAAGTCATTTCGCGATCGCGTCGCGACTGTCGTACTTTTTGTGGAATAGCATGCCGGATGAGATGCTATTTCAACTCGCAGACGAGAAGCGTTTGCATGACGATGACGTTTTGCGTGACCAGGTGGCCCGAATGCTGGAGTCCCCGAAGGCCGATGCATTTCGCGAAGGATTCTTTCGGCAATGGCTCGATCTTCGCAAGCTGGCCACACTGAACATTGAATATGGCGGGAAAGAACAAGCGGCAGCCGATCTGAAAGACGCCGCAGAAACCGAAACGCTGATGTTCATTGACTCCCTGTTTCAGCGTAATGCAAGCGTCGGCGAAATGCTGACCGCAAACTACAGTTTCATCAACGGTCGACTAGCGGGCCTTTATGGAATCAAAGACGTCAAAGGCAGGGAATTTCGACGCATCGACTTAGGTGATCAACCGAGACGCGGGATCCTGACTCATCCAAGTTTGTTGATGCTGACGTCCTATCCCAATCGCACGTCCCCAACAAAACGTGGCAATTGGATTCTTGAAGCAATCCTTGGCGACGCCCCACCCGATCCGCCGCCAAACATCCCCGACTTATCGGCGGTAGGGAAATCAAATCCGAATGCGACGCTTCGCGAACACCTGGAAATCCATCGCAGCGATCCGACCTGTGCGTCATGCCATCAAGTCATGGATCCGATCGGGCTTGGCTTAGAGAACTATGACCTCCTGGGGCGCTGGCGGGATTTCGACGAGCGAGGGAATCGAATCGATGTGCGTGGCGAACTGCCGGGAGCGGGATCTTTCAACGGCCCCGATGAACTCCTGGATATTCTTATCAGGCGAGAGCCGGAGTTTGTCGAAACGTTCTCGCGTAAGGTACTCACTTATGCGCTTGGACGCGGGCTTGAACATTACGACCGGATCGCGATCGAAAAGATCCTTGATGCAACGAAAGACGAGAATCACCGGATTAAAGACATCGTTACAGAGGTCGTCCTGAGTTATCCGTTCCGAAATCAAACTGGCAGTCGAAGCGTTGATCCGACGGCGTTTGATGCGGGTGTTGCTAACGAAGGCCTGCGGCCATCGCCGTCGGCTCAGTCACTACCAGTCAACGAGAACTGACATGAGAAAACCCGCACTGAATCGTCGTCGAATGCTTCGAGGAATTGGAGTCGCGATGGGGTTGCCATTCTTGGAATCACTGCCAGGAATTGCTGCGGCCGCAGCGTCAGGATCGGATCCAAAGCCACCGGTTCGTGTCGGCTGGCTGTTCTTCCCCAACGGCGTCGTTAGTGAAGACTGGCAGCTGCAAGGTAGCGGGCGAGAATTCGCGTTTGGAAAGACAACGGCGCCGCTGGAAGACGTGCGTGATGACGTGCTGGTGATCTCTGGTCTGGCCCAGCAGAAGTCCAGCGGTGGCAAAAAAGATGAAGCCGGAGCACACGCACTCGGCTCGTCGCGATTCCTGACTTGCAAGACCGCAAGGAAAACGAACGGCAAGGACATCTATCTAGGTGTTTCGATTGACCAAGTAGTAGCGAGTCAGGTCGGAGCGAATTCGCGGATGCCCTCCATTCAACTTGGCGTTGAGGCTGGAAAGCAGGAAGGTCGCTGCGACAACGGTTACAGTTGCACATATCTGTCGAACATTTCTTGGCGCAGTCCGACGCAACCTTGCGGCGTCGAAATCAATCCACGCCGTGCTTTCGATCGCCTGTTCGGCTTGCAGGGCAAGGAAGCGGCCAAGATGAAGGCTCGCGCGGCACGTCGTCAAAGCGTTCTTGACTTCGTCGCTGAAGACGCGAGATCAGTCTCTCGCACATTGGGCGGCAGCGACCAACGAAAATTGACCGAGTACTTTGAAAGTGTGCGGGAACTCGAACTCTACATCGACCGAACCAGTTCGATGCCGCCGCTACAGATGGCGCCACACTTACGTCCCGAGGCAACGCCGGAAACCGTTGTCCATCACATGCGGATGATGTATGACATCATGGCTTTAGCATTTCAGACGGACGCGACCCGTGTGATCACCAACATGCTTGCTGATGGGCAAACTAGCCGCGTGTACAAGCACCTTGGACTGACGTCTGGTCACCACCAATTGACGCACTCCAACGACCGCGATGCCGAGATCCAGCGGATCGATCAGTTCATGGTCGAGGAATTCGCACGCTTCGTTGGCAAGTTGAAGTCGATCCCTGAGGGAAACGGCACGCTGCTGGACAACTGCATGATCATGTTTGGGTCAGGTCTTGGCGATGGTCGCAAACACAACCACAACAACTTGCCATGCGTGATCGCTGGCAGTGCTGGGGGAGCTGTCCAACCAGGTCGTCATCTGAAGACTCCGAAAAACACTCCCGTATCGAATTTGTATTTGTCGATGATGCACGCTGCGGGTGGAAACGCGAGCCGATTTGCCGATAGCAGTGAGCCGTTGTCCGGTCTCACCGAGGCTTAGCTGCAGACCTTGGCTCATCGCTCTACAGGTCCCGTGCCACGAAACACAAACTGAAAGACTTCCTTATGCAGGACTTGAATACGAATCTCCAACAGATTCCGCATTTTAGGCAAATGCTCTTTGCTCATTTTGCCGTCTTCGCGTTTGTCTATTGCTCTGCAAGTTTTGACTTGAAAGCGGCGCAGCCCAACATCGTGGTTTACTTATCCGATGACCATTCGCAGGTGGATTCCAGCGTGTACGGCAACGTGGAGAACGTCCACTTCCCCAAGTTGTCTGCTTTGTCGGTCAAGCCCCAACCGTCCAGGCTGACAGTTCCGCTGGTTGGATTATAGACTTCGCTCCAGTCGCTCGAGTCTCCGTCAACGTCTTCGAGTCCGCCAGAATTCGATGCGAGGAACTCGGAGATGATCGGAGTTGCTGCCATCACTCACCGGGTTTCCAATGACTCAGAAAGCAATTTTCGACGACGAAATCGGGTGGAAGATTTGATCGTTGATTCACTAAAGCGGCGAGTCGGCTTAGGATTGGAAAAGAAGTCTCATTTGCGGAGATCGCATAGAGCGTTCACAAACGGAAGCGTCTGAGGCGAATGGCTCATTAGCCATTACCCCTATCGCTTCCTTAGGCTGTGGAAGACTGGCTTACTTGACGGCCAGGCTTTCTCGCATCGTGCTTCTCAGAAAATGTTAGTTGGGCATATCGGCCCCCATGCAGGGGCGTGATTGCGCACGTAGACCGGGTGCAACGGCCTTGTAAACTACTCAAACAATGCTGGGGGCTTTGGCGAATTCGGTCGTGCGACTATCCACGCAGCGAATTTTGACTGCTGGTCGTATCTACCGGATTCACCCTTCTGAAGGTTGTTTGAGTTGTCGTTTTCCCTTTTAGGAATTTAATTATGAGAAGGTCGAAAAGTCGAGTGGCATTTACGCTCGTCGAATTGCTGGTGGTCATCGCGATCATCGGCGTGCTAGTGGGGTTGTTGTTGCCCGCCGTGCAAGCAGCACGCGAAGCGGCTCGTCGAATGAGTTGTAGCAACAATTTCAAGCAGCTTGGCTTGGCGATGCACAATTATCATTCAGCCTACAACAAGCTTCCGATGCAGGGTGCTGGCACAAAGTCCGGAACGCCTGACGGACCTCTCACTTCAGGTGACATTTTTGGCAGCCACTTCGATCATAACAATATGCAGCTTAGTGCTCTTGTTGGCCTGTTGCCATTCGTAGAGCAGCAAGCTGTTTGGGAGCAAATCGTCAATCCTCTTTTCGTGGACCACAATAGCAACGGCACGATCGACGCTGGTGAGCAGTATCCCGCAATGGGGCCGACGCCCCAAGAGATTGACGGTGATCTGTACACGCCCTACCTGACAGAAATGCAGACGCTGCGATGTCCAAGCGATCCGGGCACCGGTTTACCTGCGCGAGGAAGAACGAACTATGCGCTTTGTATGGGAGACTCGCCCGTCCTAGGCGCTTATGGTAATCGAGGCACCACGCTTGGGGTGGATATTAGAGGAGCAGGCTGGTTTAGTTGGGGGGGGGCGAGAGCTTCGCAAGCTGCACAACGGGGGGTGTTTAAGTTGCATGAATTCGCAGGATTCCGAGATATCCTAGATGGATTATCTAATACGATCGCGATGGGTGAGATTGCGACCTATTTAGGGGACCGGGATGTCCGCACCAGTGCTCGTACAGGGGAAGGCGCTACAGGATTCATCACTCGGTGCGACAATCACACCGACCCGAACAGGCCTAGGTTCTGGGCAGTGGGGCAGGCGGTTGATGTGGCTGACGATCCTGCCGCAGCTAGCATGGCACGTGGGTATCGCTGGGCTTCAAGCATTCCCTATCAAACGGCGTGTTACACGATTAAGCCACCCAATAGCCTGATCTGCGCCAAAAACTACAAGGACGGTGGAGTTTTCGGTGCAAGCAGCAACCACCAAGGTGGTGCCCATGTGTTGATGGCAGACGGTGCCATTAAGTTCATTACCGACTCTATCGAGGCTGGAAATCAGACTGCTCCCACGCCTACACGGACTGGCCCGGACACTAACGTTGGCGGAAGGAGCCTCTATGGTTTGTGGGGGGCGCTTGGCACGCGAGCATCGAAAGAAATCATTGACGAAGAATTTTGATCTGCACTGTCGTGCGACACAACTTCGATGGACCTCGCACATATTTGTCGAACGAGGTCTTTTCTTTATCTTGGAGAACACACTATGAATTTTGGAATTCGCAGCCTGTTATCACTTCTGTTCTGGTCGGCCCTGATCACCGGCACCAGCGGTTGCTCCGAAAGTGGCAATTCACAAATTGAGCCTAGCCCAGACGCAAGAGTGATGACGCCTGAAGAGCGGGAAGAATACAACAAGAAGCAGTCCGAGATGATGAATCCGAATAGCTAGTCAATATGGCTCGGTAGTTTAGAACCTGCAAAACCAGCTGGGAAATTGGGGCGAGGCTCCTTGCCAGCTGAAGTGTTGATCTAATCCCAGCACGACGTACCAGCAGTGGTTCCAGGCCACTTGCTATCGCTGCGGGCTGATGATGTTAGCCGAGATGTTAGCCGAGATGTTAGCCGAGATGTTAGCCGAGAGCTGGCCCTGAGTATCGGCTCTGATTAAAACGCCGTCTGTATTGGCCTAGGGTTCAGGCGGCGTTGCGGCGGAAGGTGGTTACTAGGTAGCAGCCGTTTTGTATCTGACTATGAGCGAGATCTTTTCCAAGCTGTACGTCGTTTCAGCCAGCAGCATTCGCACGCAGTCGACTCGCACCCGTTCTATTTCCTCACGCTATTTCCTAACGCGGTGTGCGTGAGAGCACCTGCCGGATACGTCTTTCCAGAGTGGCTCAAGAATAGGCGGTCGCTGTCAGTATGTTCTCAACACCGATTCTGTCACAGGCGTAAGAGCGGATGTACTTGATGGCAGAAGCTTTATACCAATCCGATCCCAAGTGAATGTATTCAGGGAAGCCGAACGATATCGAAAGAGGCTAACGAAATATTAGGGAAGAAACCTCGCGAAAACGCCTCGCCCGATAAGCATCTCGCTTTTCGACAGCGACGAGAAGAGGTCGTTCATGCTCTGGCAGGGATAGTCAACCGTTACGATGCACCTCGCCTGTTAGCGTTAGATGGATTAGGAGACGAGGTGTTTAGAGTTACACTATCTGCTCTGGAGTCGACAGGTAATCAGGGCGGTAGATCTGCCGGTGTTTCGCCATCGCACTTGTTGACACTGACTCGATTAAAATCGGGACACGCGTCGCTCGTCAAAGAGTCGGTGAAGCATCGCTGGTCCGTCCAGGAATTCCGCCAGAAAATCACGGATCGCAACAATGTTGGCTCAGGGGCGACGGACGGTTCACGTGCAGTACGCCCGCTTACGCAAATCAATTCGGTTGAACAAAAAGTGGACGCTTTGCAGCGATGCTTGGAAGGTATCGAAGAGGTAGTCAATGTGGACACAATTTCCCGTATCAAGCCACGTGACGTTGACAAGGCGAGAGATCGCTTAACGAAGGTATTGGCTCAATTACTCAAGATCTAAATTCAAATCGACAAAACGATGCCGACGTTAGAGAAGGCAAACAAGTTGCTGCTTAAACAAGTGAAAGCGTTGCGGAAGTAGATCAATCGGACAGATGTCCGCTAGGCAACAATTTCGTGCACGACTCGTGATGGTTCTACACCGGTTAGCTTTTGATCGAGACCCTGAAATGGGAAGGTCAGTCGTGCGTGATCAACCCCGAGCAAGTGCAGCATCGTTGCGTGTAGATCGCGAACATGGACGGAGTCTTCGACAACGTTATAGCTGAACTCGTCGGTCTTGCCGTAATCGATACCCGGCTTAACGCCCCCACCAGCCATCCACGCAGAGAAGCAACGTGGGTGGTGATCGCGGCCGTAGGTTTCGGTCGTTAGAGTGCCTTGGCCGTAAACCGTCCGTCCAAACTCACCTGCGAAAATGACGAGCGTATCTTTCAAAAGTCCACGTTGCTTCAGGTCTTGTAGTAACGCGGCGGTTGGCTGATCAACATCTTGGCATTGTCCAACCAGGTTTTCAGGCAACTTGGTGTGATGGTCCCAACCACGATGGAATAGCTGAATGAACCGGACATCTCGCTCAGCCATTCGGCGTGCAAGCAAGCAGTTGCGTGCGTAAGTACCAGACTTTTCAACATCGGGCCCGTACATTGCCATTGTCTCCGGACTCTCATCGGAAATGTCCGTAAGTTCCGGCACCGATGTCTGCATTCGGAAAGCCATTTCTTGTTGAGCGATTGTCGTTTCGATTTCTGGATCGCCAAGTTCACCAAAATGCTTCTTATTTAGATCGCCAAGAGAATCGAGCATCCGGCGACGCACCAGCGGGTCTACACCTGGCGGATTCGAAAGGAATAGGACCGGGTCGCCTGCTGATTGAAAGGCCACGCCTTGATGTTTCGAGGGCAGGAAGCCGCTTCCCCAAAGACGGCTGTATAACGCCTGGACATTGACCTTGCCGCTCCAGTGCGCCGAAGGCAGGACCACATAATCAGGCAAGTCTTTGTTTAGCGTTCCAAGCCCGTAGCTCAACCAAGCTCCCATGCTCGGTTTGCCGGGAATTTCGGATCCTGTGCAAAAGGATGTCTTCGCTGGATCGTGATTGATCGCGTCGGTATTCAGTGAATGAATAAAGCAGAGGTCATCCGCTTTTTCGGACAAGTTCGGCAGCAACTCGCTCATCCATCGACCGCACTGGCCCTTTCTTTCAAATTTGAACTTCGAGGGGGCAATCAACTGTTCTTTGCCGAGTGTCATTGCTGTGACGCGTTGCCCATTGCTGACCGACGGTGGCAATTCCGACCTGAACAGCTTTTGCAAACCAGGTTTGTAATCGAAGAGATCGATCTGGCTGGGTGCTCCCGCCATGAACAGGAAGATCACTCGTTTAGCCCGTGGTTTCACGTGCGGCGTAGGCAACGATCCGCCAGCACTTCCAGCGGTTGCCGTTGAAGGCATCCCCATTTGAGCTAACAAATTGGCCATCGCCGCCGTCCCCAAACCCATCCCGGAATTGGTCAGAAAACGCCGACGATTCTCAAAATTTTGGATTGTCTGAAAGTTAAACATGTTCATTCAGCTTTTGGTCTTGGTGACGTCGAGGTTGTAAAGCAAATTGCCAAGAATGGTCCAAGCGGCCAGCTCGGCTCGATTGAGTTCATGGGATGCCTTAGCATCTCCCAAAAGCTGTTCAACAAGTTCGGGATCCGATTCGTACTTTTGAACCAAATCTTGGACTAGCTCAGACATCATCGTTTTTTCCAACGCGTCGGGCTGAGTTGCAGTGATGGTTTCCCACATGAAATTCATTCGTTGATCGAACGGCTGATCGAGGGTTTGTACTGCCAGATGGCGTGCGGCCTTGAGGTATTCAGGCTCGTTGAGAAGCAACAACGCCTGCAAAGGCGTATTGGTGCGTTCCCGCCGAGCAATGCAGGCATCACGAATCGGAGCATTCAAGATGGTTAGCTGAGGATGGGGCATCGACCGTTTCCAGAACGTGTAAACGCTACGCCGATAGATCGCTTCCCCACGGCTAGGCTTGTACCCATCTCCCTCCATCGAAACCGCTTTCCAAAGGCCGGCGGGTTGCGGCGGTTTAACGCTAGGCCCCCCGCCCTTTGCAGATAACAGCCCGCTGGTTGCTAGGATCTGATCGCGAATCATTTCCGCATCTAAGCGATAGCGAGAACCGCGAGCGAGCAAGCGGTTTTCGGGATCCGCCTGAAATGCTTCAGGAGCTGTAATCGAAGATTGTCGATAGGTGCTGGACATGACGATTTCCTTCATCAATGCCTTCACGTCCCAGCCAGATTCGACAAAGCTTACGGCAAGGTAGTCCAAGAGTTGCGGGTGCGAAGGAACTTCTCCTTGATTGCCAAGATCTTCGGATGTTTTGACAAGGCCAACGCCGAAGAATTGTTGCCAAAACCGATTGACCGCAACTCGGGCGGTTAACGGATGATGAGGATCTACGAACCAGTTTGCCAAATCCATGCGTGATGGAATGTCTCCGGATACCTTCAGTGGCGGCAGGAATCCTGGCGTGTTGCGTTGCACCTCTTCGCCCAGCGAGTCGTATTGCCCACGATTGAAAACGAAAGTCGGACGAACTTCGTCTCGCTCTTTCATGACCATGGCGTGGGGTGTCGAAGACAGAAAGGCCTGCACCAAAGAGTCGATTTCTTTCCTTTTCGAACGCAGTTCATCTTTCTCCGTTTCGTCTTCCGATTTCCTTAGCCGCTGATCAATCTTCTTCAGTTGTTGCTCCCAATCGACGAGCTTTTGTTTCTCCTGTGCTGTTCCTAGCGTGATAAATGGACGGTGCAGTCCATTCTTGACTTTGCGTGGCGTTTCCGCGGTGGCGTCAATGTTGTTCAAGAACGCTGCTAGCGAATAGAAGTCCTTTTGTGTGATCGGATCGTATTTGTGATCGTGACACTGTGCACATTGCACCGTTAGGCCGAGAAAAGCGGTGCTGACCGCAGTGACTCGGTCGATCACGTTTTTGGCGAAGCTCTCTTCAGGCAATGCTGTCCCGACATCAATGATCAAGTGCAGTCGATGGAAACCCGACGCGGTTAGTTGGTCATCCGTCGCGTTAGGATAGAGATCACCCGCTAGCTGATACTTGACGAACTTGTCGTAGCCAAGATTTTCATTGAATGCTCTTATAACCCAATCGCGATAGGCGAAGAGGTTACGGAATCGGTCTTTGTGCATGCCATTGGAATCTGCATATCGGACCAAGTCCAGCCAGTATCGGCCCACATGCTCGCCGTACTGAGGACGTTCCAAAAGATCATCGACAAGCTCTTCCCAGGCAATCTCCGGGGAATCATTGAAGTGGGTAACGAAACGGTCAACTTCATCGCGAGTTGGCGGCAACCCGGTCAAGTCGAATGTGATCCGGCGGATCAGTGTTCGGGCATCAGCCTGTTGACTGGGTGACTTTCCTTGACCGTGCAGTTTCAACCGGACAAACTGGTCGATCGGCTGGTCGCTGCTATCCGAATTTTCGATGTTCGGCAGTTCCGGTTTGATCGGCGATTGGAATGCCCAAAAGCCCTCGTACGTTGCCCCAGCTTCGATCCAACGACGAATCAATTGCTTTTCCTGGACGTCCAGCGGTTTCAGGTGCGAGTCCGGTGGCGGCATGACCTCGTATTCGTCATCCGATGTGATTCGGTGCCACAGCTCACTGTCGTCGATCGAGCCAGGTTCAATCGCAAGTCCGATCGCACCCTCGGTGCCATCCGGCTGGTCCAACCGCAAACCCGATTCACGTGAGTGAGGGTCAGGCCCGTGACAAGAGAAACACTTCTTCGACAAGAGCGGGCGAATGTCACGGTCGTAGGAGACATCCTCTAGCGACTCGGCGGATAAGACAGGTGCCGCGTTGAGCAAAGTGACTAGAATTAGACAACGAAGCTGTCGTTTCAATTGCATACACTCAAACATGGGTTGAATCAGAATTAGTTGACGGTGAAATGGGGATCCGCTAGGCGGCTCGTTCTCTGTACTTGCAGCTAATCGTTTCTGATGAGACTTCCCCACCAATCGGCATTGGGTTGCCAGTCAGGGCGGAGCATGGCGGCGTGCTCGCGTTCGAGGCGGGCCTTGAAATCGGTTTGATATCGAAGCGACTTGGCTTCGGCTTTCGCCGGATCGTAACGAGGATCGGGGGTGGGGAATTGGGCGCCTACGCTGTTGAGCCATTCGTGTAACTGAGCGGCCATGCGTTGGGTGGTGACCGGCATCTCCAACGACAAATTGCATGTTTCACCGACATCCGCGTCCAGATTGTAGAGTTCGTCCCGTCCATCCTCGTAGTAATGAATCAGCTTCCACGGTCCTTGTCGGATGATCGAGCTGGGTTCACCGCCTTGGTTACCGTAGTGGGGATAGTGCCAGTACAGGGGTCGATCGGCCATTGGCTTGCCTTCCACCGCAGGAACCAGGCTGACGCCATCGACGTGCTGTTCGGGCAGCAGCGGCAAGCCGCATAGATCCAAGATTGTCGGATAGAAATCGGCACCCGTTACTGGAACATCACTTGTCGACGCGGGTTTGATACGATCGGGATAACGGATATAGAAAGGTTCTCTAATCCCGCCTTCCCATTGGCGGCCCTTTCCGCCGCGCAGGGGCAGGTTGCTCGTGCAAAAACCGTCGCCCGACGAGACGCCGCCATTGTCACCGGTAAAGATGACAATCGTTGATTTATCCAGCCCACAATCGCTCAACGTCTTAAGCACGTTTCCAATCGCGGTGTCCATCGATTCCATCATCCCGGCGTAAACCGGATGATCTTGGACCTGACGAACGGGCATCGTGCGGTCGACCTTAAAACGAGATTCGATCGACGGGGCCATCGCAGCAACCTTGCGGTACTTTTCCCACAGCGGTTTGCTGGTTTGCATCGGCCCGTGAACCGAATAGAAGGACAACATCGCAAAAAATGGTTTGTCACGATTGCTCCGAATGAACTTTCCTGTTTCCTCGGCCAGTCTTAATGGCAGCGATTCACCTTGTGGGCCGTCTTTAAGAAGCGGGTTGTTGTAAGGTGAAAAATAGCCTCCGGGTGGGCTGCCTCGATCGGTCCCGGCTACGTTGATTTCGTAACCGTGATCGCTTGGCAGCGAACCTTCTCCACCCAGATGCCATTTGCCAGCGAAGAAAGTCTTGTAGCCTGCCTCCTTCATCGCCTCGGCGATCGTCGTGTCTGCAATCGGCAAGCCGCGGACGTATTCCGGTGGCAACAGACGCTCGCCCGGACGCCAGTCCATACCCGAGTCTGCCCCAATCCAGTCAGTAATACCGTGCCTTGCAGTAAACTTTCCGGTTTGAATGCTCGCACGTGACGGGCTGCAAACCTGGCAATTCGCGTATCCATTGGTAAACCGAATCCCACCTTGGGCCAGTGCGTCCAAGTTCGGCGTCTGGTAGAAGGTGCTTCCTTCGATGGACATGTCATGCGTCCCCAAATCATCGGCCAGGATGAACAGCACGTTGGGTTGTTTTGCTTGAGGCCGTTGGGGCTCTTCAGCAGAAATATCCGCTGATAAGTAGATGATCGCTAAACCAAAAATAAGAGGACGCATCATAAAGGGTGCCTTGCTATTTGGATTCATCTGGCTGGAAGATTCAGCGTCACCGGCCAACTCAGGAGGATCAGTGAATGATCCATCGATCGAATTCGGGCCGAAGCGAATTATCTGAACCCGATCGCAATATCAGTCAATGTGGGCAAATCCAGGCAATGTTGCCTGGCTAACCATTATCCTGGCTTATCGCCGCCTGGACATAGTTTATCCTGTCCATGTTGATGGACTATCTTATTCTGTGGGTTTCTGCTTCGGTCAACAGCCAGATGAAAAAAGCTATTAAAACGCCGATCACTGAACGAATTCGTGAAGGGTTTCCTCAACAGCGATTGGTTGTATTGCCATCAAGCGTGATCGAGCGATGCCGAGCTCTCCCGATGACTAAGTTGCTGTATGTCACGCACATCGGCAGCTATCCTTCCGCTCCGTATCATTACGTGGATCGTCCCGAGGGTTCGGAACAGGCAATTTTGATTTATTGTTTAGCCGGAAAGGGGCAACTTCATTTAGATGGGGACGTCCATGCAATCCAGGCTGGCCATGCCGTGGTGATTCCGCCATCGTCTCCCCATCGATACTGTAGCGATGAGCAGGAGCCATGGTCGCTTTTGTGGATTCATTTCGACGGCAAGCAGACCGCTGCCGTGTTGGACAGCCTCAAGCTGGACGCGACGAACCCGGTTCTTTTCGCTCCAGACAGTCGCCAAATGCGGGATGCTTTTGAAGATGTCTTTGCTTGCTTGAATTACCATTACAGCGACGCCGGGTTGCTCGCGATGACAGCCGAATTGATGCGTTTTCTGAGCAAGCTGAAATTGCACCAAAATCATCTTCAAAAAGAGGTGCAGAGTTCTGAAAGCCGTGTGATGAAGACCATTGAGTTCATGCACCAGCATCTGGACATGCCCCTGACCCTTGCCGACCTAGCTCGTCACGCCGACCAGTCGGTTGCGTACTACAGCAAGCTGTTTCGTGAGCGAACGGATCAATCCCCGATGGCCTATTTTATCCAATTGAAAATCATGCGTGCGTGCGAACTGCTTGGAGAAACCGAGCTGGGCGTAGCAGAGATTGCGAAGGAACTTGGATACGAAGACCCGTTCTACTTCAGCCGCTTGTTTAAAAAAATTCAGGGTACTTCTCCTACTGAGTATCGTCAGACGTGCCAAGGTCTTGCACAGGGTTAAGCTGTCTTTCTGGAGGCAGCGGAGATAGTCCAGTTTAAAGTTTACGATTGTCCATGCGTTTCCAAGCAGGTCGGGACTACAACACGGGATGGGCGTACGCCCAAGGATGCGAGTGGGATTTTATGTTCTGGCAAACGCTGCCACAGTTCGGAGAGAATTGATGAAGATCAATCGCCTGTTGCTTGGAGTGCTACTCGCGGTCTGTTGCGTTACGGTTTTTCCAAAGACAGCAGCCCAAGCAATGGGATTCGACCTGACGGGCCAGTGGAAAGTTCGTCTTGATCCACAGGATGTGGGCGAGACGCAACAATGGTTTCGCAAGGTTGAGGGCAAGCCCATTGGTCTGCCGGGAATCACGAGTGAAGCCGGTCTGGGAGATGCGCTGGCTCTTAAGCCTGCGTTAACCAAAAGAGTCTTTCAACACTTGCATCAGCGGTTCAAGTATGTCGGAGCGGCTTGGTATACAAGAACGATCAGGTTGCCGGATGGCTGGAACGACAAAGATGCGATCTTGTTGTTGGAGCGTGCAATTTGGAAAACGACGGTTTGGGTGAACGGCCGGGAAGTTGGTTCGCGAGATTCGTTGTCTGCACCACATCGCCATGTCGTCGGCCCTTATCTGCAACCTGGGCAGAACACCATTGCGGTTCGAGTGGACAATCGTTCGCAAGTTGATATCGGAGTCCTTGGTCATGCCTACACGGACGAAACTCAGACGATTTGGAATGGATTGATCGGGAAGGTCGAAATCACTTCCGAGCAGCAGATGCGGATAAAGACGAACCCGTTGCGGGTAGTGGTGCCGAGCGCCGGCAAACTGGATGTGTCGATTGATGCGGTCAACCACAATGCTCCGACGATGCCGACGTGGTCCAAACGCACGCAATCCGGCGGAGAGATCGCGATCGACCTGCCACTTGAGAATGTCGCCAAGTGGTCAGAATTTACACCCGCACTCTATCGAGTCACTTGTCGCTTTCGAAAAGAGGGCGCGACGGCGGGTCTCAACGAGAGCATCGTCACCGGATTTCGAAGTGTTGAAACCGATGGCCGCAGTTTGCTGATCAACTCAAATCCATCATTTATGCGAGGCACTCTGGAATGCTGCATCTTTCCCAAAACCGGCTATCCGCCGATGGAAGGCGCGGGTTGGGACAAAGTCTTTCGTACGGTGAAGGAGCACGGGTTGAACCATGTGCGATTCCATTCCTGGTGCCCTCCGGAAGCTGCGTTTGCATCGGCCGACCGTCACGGCATTTATGTCCAGGCTGAGTTGCCCAACTGGACATTCAAGATGGGCAAGTTGCCCGACGTTGATGATTATTTAGCCAAGGAAGGCGAGCGGATCATTCGTGAATACGCTCACCACCCTTCGTTCGTGTTCTTCAGCTTGGGCAACGAGCTGACTGGCGATTACTCGTCGCTTGACAAAATGATACGTCATTTCCGCTCGCTCGCTCCGCATCTATTGTTCACTAGCACTTCGTATTCGTTTTCTCCGCGTGGCGAGTTGCCGGGGCCCGCAGACGACTTTTTCGTTTCCCAAAAAACGAAAACGGGCTGGGTGCGCGGCCAAGGGTTTCTTAACCAGACTTGGCCGACCACCGATACCGATTACGCACAGGGCTTGGAAAGCCTTGGCATTCCATTAATCACGCATGAGGTTGGCCAGTACAACGTATATCCAAACCTAGCTGAACTGCCGAAATATACCGGCAACCTTCGAGCGTTGAACTTCGAGGCGATCGAGCAAGATTTGAAGGCAAAGGGGCGATTCGACGATGCCGCCGCTTACACGCAGAACTCAGGAAAACTTGCAACGATTCTCTACAAGGAAGACATTGAGCGGGCGCTGCGGACACCTGGGCTTTCTGGAATTCAACTGCTCGACCTGCATGATTTTCCGGGTCAGAGCACCGCGACCGTTGGGCTGTTAGACGCTTTCTGGGACTCAAAAGGAATTGTGACGCCCGCTGAGTTCCGACGCTTCTGTGCTCCCGTCGTGCCGCTGATCCGAATGTCTAAGATGGCCTGGAGAGGCGATGAAACATTCAAGGCCGCAATCGAAGTAGCTAACTTTGGGCGCAAGGCATTGAAACAGGTTGCCATTCACTGGGAAATCAAGAACGAGTCAGGCTCCGTCTTGGCTGAAGATACGCTAACCGAAATCAACATTCCGCTGGGCAACGGTCATCAACTGGGTGTTGTCGAGTTTCCACTCGGGTCGATAGAAGAAGCCTCGCGGTTACAGCTGTCTGTTTCAGTCCGTGAAGCGAGTGGGGCCGGCTCCGAATTCGGTAACGACTGGAAAATTTGGGTTTATCCAGAGACCAGACTCGAATCGGATGACCGCGATGATGTGGTTGTTATTCGCCGGTTTGGCAAGCGACTTTTCGATGAACTTGATGCGGGGAAACGGGTCGTTTTCCTGCCGCGACGCGAAGAGATTTGTAACCCTGTTGATGGGCGGTTTATTCCGGTGTTCTGGAGTCCCCTGCATTTTCCCAATCAGCCCGGATCGCTGGGCACAGTGATCGATGCTGACCATCCTCTGTTTGCGAAGTTTCCGACCCAGACGCATACGGAATGGCAATGGTGGGAGCTGCTGGCCAATTCAACTTCAGTTAATGGCAACGCCATCGGTAATGGTCTGACGCCAATCATGCAATTTATTGACAAGTACGACCGTAATGCTTTGCCTGCAATTCTATGGGAGGCTAAAGTCAGAAATGGATCTCTGCTGGTCTGTTCTCTGGACATTGAAAGTGAGCCAGAGAAAAGGATCGTGGCGGCGCAGCTGAAAAAGTCAATCCTGTCGTACGTCGACAGCGATCGGTTTGTGCCGTCTATGTCGCTGGACGAAAAGCAGATTGCGAAGTTGTTTCAGTCACGGCCGTACCGAGTCGTGCTGAGCAAAGGAACCAGTCATCCAAGCTACCCACTTAGCAATCTGCAAGATGGTGATCTTAAAAGTATTTGGCATTCGGATTGGCGTGATTCCACCAATCAGTATCCATTCCACGTGATCATCGAAATGGCAGAGCCTATGCAAGTAGTTGGGTTGGATTATCAACCGCGACGGGGTAACACGAATGGACAGATCGCGGGCTACCGAGTTTCGAACAGCCGGGATGGCAAGATCTGGACCACGGTCTCCGAAGGAGCCAGTGTCCCGCAGAAGATTCGATTTTCTAAACCAATGGAAACGTCGTTCGTTCGTTTCGAGGCCCTCTCAGAAATTAACGGCGCAGCGTATTGTTCTATCGCAGAACTTGCTCCCGTTTTTGCGGACGGCATAGCTGGCGTGGAGGATCTCGGGATCATCGAAGGCGTGAACGATTGAGTATCTAACTACTGAAAAGGCAGGCATGCCTGTCCGGACTGTATCTGTTCAATGTATTGCCGTTGATTGGAAACGAATGCACGGCAGACGGATTGGGGCGGCGTAACTGCGCCCAATTGGCTTGAAGTATCCGTTGGCAGGAGGCGTTGGGAAACACCTGTGCTGATCGCCAGTAAACCCTCCGAAACCGATTGAAATCTCGTACCAGTGGATGAAGCTGTGGACGGTTACTTGAGGTGCCACTTGGTGAGAAAACCTGTTTGATAGCCTAAGGATCGTAGTCGATCTGCAATCGTTTTTTGCTCGCTTATTGACGAATGCACGCACGTCTTGATGGACGCCGATACCAATTTCGTTTCCCGTTTAGCCCAGCCTTCGGGGCACTGTGCAATAGAGTGATTGCGAGAAGATTTTCTTGTCTTTCAAGCGGTCTCTGTACCGAAGCGGATTAGGGTGGTGGCGGCCGCTTTTTCAGAGTCGGTGGACCGGTTTCGCACCTGCGACAATGAGTCCGCGAGCTCAGTGAAAGTGACGGAAAAATGAAACTTTAACAACCGATTCTGGAATGACTTTCTTTGCTTGCATCACCATAATTATTGACCGGCTAACGGTGCTAGACCCAGTTAGTCCTCTTTGATCACGTTGTTCGATTCTGAAAGAGTTTTTCTCATGAGTTTAAATGCAAAACGAAGGCGAGCGTTCACCCTGGTGGAGTTGCTGGTGGTAATCGCAATCATCGGTGTGTTGGTTGGATTGCTTTTGCCTGCCGTCCAGGCTGCACGCGAGGCCGCTCGCCGAATGAGTTGCAGTAATAATTTTAAACAGCTTGGCCTGGCGATGCACAACTACCACTCGGCATATAACCGATTAACAGTCCATGGTACCGGAACCAAATCGGGGCTTCCCGACGGGGAGTTGGCCGGGGGAGGCCACATGTATCAAACGTTTAACGAACATAACGCAATGCAACTGAGTGCGTTAGTAGGTTTGACGCCCTTCTTCGAGCAACAGGCTCTTTGGGAGCAGGTTTCGAATCCGCTATGGATCGACTCGAATGACAATGGCACAGTCGACGCGGGTGAGCAGTATCCTGCGATGGGGCCGCATCCGCTCACCGGTGGAATTGTCTACACGCCTTGGCTTACGGAGCTTGCGACTCTGCGTTGCCCTAGTGACCCTGGTACTGGTCTGCCAGCGAAGGGGAGAACTAACTACGCGGTTTGTTTAGGTGACTCGCAACGGACGGAGGCATCGGGTGCCCGCAATGCTAAGCTGGAAGTTGACGGAGGCCATGCCTTTGGTTGGGATCCCGATGGCTATGCCATCAACGCCCGCTCAGCTCAGCGAGGAATGTTCGGTAAGCACTTCGAAGGACGCTTTCGTGATTCGCTCGATGGATTGTCGAACACAATTGCGATGGGGGAAATTGCTACCTATCTCGGCGACCGGGACATTCGAACAAGTGCGGCGAACCGTGGGAATTCCCATGTGAGTGTCACTGAATGCGATTCCGATCCTGATCCAACGCGACCGCATTTTTGGAAGTCGGCAACCCCTGTTGATGTCGTGTCTACCCGTTCGGCTGAGGCTCGTGGTTATCAGTGGGCGGTGGCCAATATGATGCAAACAGGTTTTGTGACAATCAAGCCACCTAACTCGCTGACCTGTGCTGGTAATGCGAGGCAAGCAGGGGTGTATGGTGCAAGCAGTAATCATCAAGGTGGAGCACATATCTTGATGGGTGACGGAGCCGTTAAGTTCATTACCGACTCCATTGAAGCTGGAAACCAGCTTGCGAAGAACGTCACCACGGGAACTGGTGCGGGCGTAAAGAGTCCGTTCGGCCTTTGGGGATCGCTGGGTACTCGAGCATCCAAGGAAATTATCAGTGACGAATTCTGATTGGCTCTAGGTTATCAGGTGTAGTCCTTTCTTTAGTTCAAGTCTTTATCGAGGTCACTCATGCTATTTCGAAGTATTTGTCTTTCCGTCGTCGTTGGTTCGTTGGTCACTGTTGGCTGCGGCAGCGGCAATGGAAGCACTGTCATCGCTCCTCCCGAGGGCGCGCGAGAGATGACGCCTGAAGAGGTGGCAGAGTTCAATAAGAATTCTGTTAGCGACATGGAAACAGTCGTGCGTGATTGACGATGATCTTCATCTTCATCGCTTTGTGGATGAACGATCAGGTCTGATGAAAGCGACGTCGGTATTGCCCTGGGGTACAATCGGCGTTGCGGCGAAAGGCGGTCACCAGGTGGGCGGCCGTTTTATAGCTAACCATCGATGCAATTTTGTCTAGGCTGTAGGTCGTCTCGGCTAAAAGCATCCTCACCCGGTCGATTCGAACTCGCTCAATTTCTTCACGCGGTGTGCGCGATAGAATTTGCCGAAATCGGCGTTCAAGAGTGGCGCGGGAGTAAGCGGTTGCCTTAAGGATGTCTTCGACGCCGATGCCTTCACATGCATTGGAGCGAATGAACTGAACGGCAGCCGCTAAATCGGAATCTTCGATTGCCATCACATCGGTTGACATTCGCACGCAGAGTCGGACCGGGGGAATTAGGATTAACTTCCTCACTGGCGTGCCGCCTTTCATGAGGTCCGCAAGTGCAGCTGCCCCTTCAAATCCAATTCGATGTGCGTCGGGTTCGATACTTGTCAGTGGCGGATAAGCCAAGTCGCAAATGACTTCGTCATCGTCCACGCCTAAAACTGCGACCTGGTCTGGTACTTTCAAACCGGCCGATCGCGCGGCACCGAGAAGCTGGCGACCTCGCATGTCATTGCAAGCAAAGATCCCTATGGGCTTTGGCAATTTTGCTAGCCATTGGGACAACTGAATTTCATCCAGTTCGCCATCCAGTTCCGACGAAAGGGTGCCCATCGATTTCGAGACTGCGAGCGCGGGTCGAGACTTCCGCTTTAAGCGAGATTTCGGACGTCCTGGTAACTTTTCGCTCGTCTCGTAACAACGAGCACCAATTTTTTTCGCTTGGCAAACTTGAAGAAAGGCATTGCTCCGGTCTTCCGAAAAATCGACTCCTTCGTAGCCGCAAAACGCGAGTTCACGAAACCCTCGTTGTTGAAAATGCTCAACGGCCATGGTGGCGCAGGCAACCGGGTCGGTGTTGAAGGTCATCCCGTTATTGGGTTGATAGAGGCCTCGGAGGTCAACGGTGGGAACTCCAAACTGCTCAACCGAATCGCTAATTACTTTCGTTTCCATTCTTGCGATGATGCCGTCAAAGATCTGGTGCTTCACCATGTCTGGGATGTCTTCTTGTAACCCCCGTTCAAGGTGTAAGACATCCCAGGCACCATGGGCACGCATGTAGGATGCGATTCCCATCAGGCAGTTTCGGCCGTAGGCACGGGAAGACTCGATTAGCAACAGCACACGCGGCAATCTGGAAATGGATTCAGTGGGCTGCGTTTTCAACTGCATGAGTTCGTTTCCAAGGATGGTGTCGCTTGCAAGCGTTTACATCGCCAATAGTGGGGGGAAACGGCAAGTCTAGCATCGCGGATGATCAGTTTAAATCGACCGGCGCAATAAGTGCGTTCGCAGCAAAAGTGAAATTGAAAGACGGTTCCGTGAAATGTCTCTGGCTCTTGTATGGATTAGAATTCAACCATGGTAAAGAAAACTTGTAAAAGCACTCGCTCACTGATACGTGTTGTGTCGCATCGTCCGCTGGCCGTTGTTTGTGCGTTGCTGGTCGTGATCCAGTGCAGTCTTGGTTGCAGACCTGCGTTCTCGCAAACCCCTAATCGCCTTGACCTCGCCGGGGCATGGAGCGTGCTGTTGGATCAGCAGGGCAAGTTTGATCCGGAATCAACTGAACATGTTGGATCCGTATCACGGAGCCATATGCGGTTTCAGGCCACAAGGTTACCGGGGGCACTTCGCGAGAACGGATTGGGTGATCCGGTGGGGCCAAATACCAAATGGATCGGAGGTGTCAAAGAGAGACAATGGGCACTTCCGAAATACGCCGCCTATCGAGAGGCCGACAATTTTAAGATGCCGTTTTGGTGGCAACCTGAACGCCACTATGTCGGAACAGCCTGGTACTGCCGCGAAGTTGTCGTCCCGGATTCGTGGAGCGGTAGTCGAATTGAGCTAATCCTGGAACGTCCGCATTGGCAAACAGAAGTTTGGGTCGATGGCAAGCAGTTCGGCAAAGACGATTCATTGGGGACCGCCCATCGATTTGATTTAACGGAAGCGATGGCGCCAGGGACACATTCGTTGTTCCTGAAGGTGAGCAATCAACTCGACCCGGTTGACGTAGGGATTAATTCTCACAGCGTTAGTGATCACACTCAAACAGCTTGGCATGGAATTGTCGGTGCGATCGAGTTAGTTGCAAGTTCGTCATTGTCGATTGACTCCGCCAGGGTGCTGCCATCGGCGGATGGGAAATCAGTTGATGTGTCACTGGAACTTCGTAATGGCACCGGTGGCGATGTATCGAGTCAAGTTCGCTTACGCATTCTGCGAGAAGGTAGGACGGTTGCAGAAAATCTCACTAACGTGAAAGTGTCAGCACGCGGTGCGTCTCTCAATAGAACTGTCGAACTAACGCATCCGGCGCTACGCTGGAATGAGTTTACACCAAACCTCTATCAACTAGAGGTATCGCTTCTGTCGGGATCTGATTCCCAATTGAGCCCTGCTTCGCCTTTCGTTTCTGCGTTTGGGTTCAGGAGCATTACTCGCGATGGTCGACAATTGCTCTTAGATGGTAAGCCGATGTTTCTTCGTGGCACGCTGGATTGCTGTGTGTTTCCGTTGACCGGATACCCACCTACCGATGTCGATTCTTGGAAGCGGATCATCGGGATCGCTAAGGAAAATGGGCTCAATCACATCCGGTTTCATTCGTGGTGTCCACCCGAGGCTGCCTTTGTCGCCGCAGATGAATTGGGTTTTTATTTCCAGGTTGAATGCTCGGTATGGCCCAATTCGAGTGTGACGATTGGAGATGGCGAACCGGTTGACGACTGGTTGTTCCGTGAGGCTGATCGCGTTGTCGCCGCCTACGGTAATCATCCTTCGTTCTTGCTATTCGCCGCCGGCAACGAACCGGGAGGTAAGAACCAAAACAAGTACCTTGGGTCTTGGGTAGATCGTCAGAACGATCGTGACGATCGGTTCTTAGTTACCAGCAGTTCAGGCTGGCCAAGTATCCCTGAGAATCAAATTCATGTAGTCATGGCCCCTCGCATTCAGCAATGGGGGCAAGGTCTTAAGAGCCGGATAAACAGTCAGCCACCAGAAACGACGACTGACTATCAATCGGTTGTGAAGCGGTTTAATCGACCAGTGGTAGGACACGAGATTGGTCAATGGTGTTCTTTTCCTAACTTCGAGGAGATGACGAAATACACCGGGCAATTGAAGTTGAAGAATTATGAGGTCTTTCGCGACTTGCTGGCGAAGGCTTCAATGCAAGACCAAGCGAATGATTTCTTGATGGCTTCAGGAGCACTGCAAGAACTTGTCTATAAGGAAGAAATCGAATCAAGTTTGCGCACTCGTGGCTTGGCTGGATTTCAGTTGCTCGACATGCGTGATTTTCCTGGGCAGGGAACTGCGACGGTGGGAATGCTGGATGCTTTCTGGGATCCGAAACCCTATCACGATCCGGATCGGTTTCGGCGTTACTGCGGACCTATCGTTCCGCTCGCGCGAATGGAAAAACGAGCCTGGACATCGGACCAAACGTTTGTTGCCGGTATCGAACTTTCACATTTTGGACCAAGCAATTTGCTTTCGGTCACGCCGAGTTGGACTATTTCGACTGACGGCAAAGAATTGGCGTCCGGCGTGCTTGAACGCCAGGACATCCTAGCGGCCGGTTTGCGAACGCTGGGCGAAGTCGCGTTTTCGCTCTCGCAGATCGACGTCGCATCTAAGTTGACTTTGACGGTCTCTGTTGATGCTGATGAAGAAACGATCGTCAACGATTGGAGTTTTTGGGTCTACCCTGAGGTTGTTGCTAAGACTGAGCCTGTTTTAGCAACTGCTTCTGATGTCGTGATCACAAGAAGCATTGATGACGGAATCAAGAAGCGATTGATCGACGGAGCGAAGGTATTGCTGATGCCCGACCATGCATCTATCGATACCGATGTCGTTTTGGGGTTCTCACCCATTTTTTGGAACACCGCTTGGACGGACAATCAGCCTCCTCACACCCTTGGTATCCATTGCGATCCAGGCCATCCGGCTTTAAGTGGGTTTCCGACGGACAGTCATAGTGATTGGCAGTGGTGGGAAGTGATCAGCCGTGCCAAAACATTGGACCTGGATGCGATGCCCAAGGATCTAAAACCGATCGTGCAGGTGGTTCCGGATTGGTTCTCGCCTCAGCGTTTGGGGCTTGTCGTCGAGGCTAGGGTGGGGAGTGGCCGTTTGCTGATCTGCTCGGTTGACCTAACTGGTGATCTATCGCAACTGCTGGCAGCGAATCAATTTCGCAAATCGTTGTTGGACTACGTTGCCAGTGATAACTGGAATCCCGACATTGATATCACCTTGGATCAGGTGACGCAGCTATTTCGCAAGCAATCGGTCGCGGAACGACTGGTCGCTAAGGTAACGACTGATAGCGTGCAGCCAGGATATGAGGGCGAGAACGTACTCGACGGGAACCCGGCGTCCATGTGGCACACGAACTGGTCAACGAAACCATTGCCGTTCCCGCATCAATTGACGTTACAGTTGAAAGAGCGGACCAAGATTGCGGGGATCCGATTTTTGCCGCGTCTGGACAAGAAGAACGGGCGGATTACCAAGTTCCGAATTTTGACCAGCATCGACGGTCGTGAATTCGATTTAGCTGGATCAGGGAGTTGGGAAGGTGATGAGCAGTGGAAGCGCGTTGATTTTGATCGCCCAGTTGAGGCACGAGCGATTCGCTTGGAAGCACTGGCTTCTGCGTCTGGGGATACCCACACCAGTTTGGCTGAAATCGATTTAGTACTCGCTAACGACACGGAAGCAAACGAGTGAGCAATTTTATCCGAATTGCATGAGTAAATTATGAATCTAGTTATTCAACGACTGGCGTTGCAATGAGCGAAGTAAAAGCGTGGCAAGAACCGATCTCAATTCCTACTTACGGTATTGGTGAGCCAGATCGGAATCCGATGTTTTTGGAAAAGCGGGTCTATCAAGGATCCAGCGGTTCTGTCTATCCGTTGCCGGTGGTCGATCGGATTAGCGACGAAAAAGAAGACAAGCTCTGGCAGGCTATCTTTCTGGAAAATCAATTTCTGAAAATCATGATTCTTCCAGAGTTGGGTGGCCGCATTCACATGGCACTCGACAAAACGAATAACTACCACTTCGTCTACCACAACCACGTTATTAAGCCCGCACTGGTTGGTTTGGCCGGGCCGTGGATTAGTGGTGGAATCGAATTTAATTGGCCACAGCACCACCGTCCTAATACCTACGGTCCCGTTGACTCAACGATCAAAGCCAACGACGACGGTTCATATACCGTTTGGTGTCACGAAATTGATCGTATGCACCGGACCGAATGCCGGCATGGCTTCACCTTGCATCCGGATTCGGCTTATTTGCAAGTTGATGCAAAATTGTATAACCGGACGACATTACCCCAAACTTTCCTGTGGTGGGCAAATCCAGCAGTGTCGGTTGGTGATGATCATCAATCGGTCTTTCCGCCCGACGTCAGTGCGGTGATGGACCACGGTAAACGAGATGTGTCGAGCTTCCCAGTCGCAACAGGCACCTATTACAAGGTTGATTATTCGCTAGGGACTGATCAATCGGATGCAGGCGATCTGGGTACGGATATTTCCCGTTACCGCAACATTCCGGTACCGACGTCGTACATGGCTGCAAAGAGCGACTATAGCTTTGTTGGCAGTTATGACCATGGTCGTCGTGCTGGCTTGCTGCACATCTGCGATCACAACGTTAGTCCTGGCAAAAAACAATGGACGTGGGGCAACGGTGAATTTGGTCAGGCGTGGGACCGGCATCTAACGGACGAAGATGGGCCTTACATTGAATTGATGTGTGGTGTCTTCACCGATAACCAGCCTGATTTCACTTGGCTGATGCCAGGGGAGCAGAAAGCGTTCACTCAATACTTCATGCCCTACAAGGGCATCGGGCTAATCGGAAACGCCACGATCGAAGCAGCGGTCGGGATGTCGATCGAGTTAGGCAAGGTAACGGTTCGCGCCTATACGACCGCAGTGCATCCCGACGCGGAGGTACGTGTGTCTTTGAGTGGTGAGTGCTTGGGGGCTTCGAAGTTTAATGCATCGCCTGAGGAGCATTTCGAGTGTGAGTTTTCTGTGCCCACCGTGGTAACGGCGAGCGAATTGACGGTCTCTGTTGTTGATCAAACTGGTCGTGTTTTAGTTTCCTACACGCCGCCCAAGTCCAAGCACGAAATACCTGAGCCGGCGAAGGAGATCGATGTTCCCGAGAAGCTGGAAAACGCCGAAGCGTTGTTTCTAGCGGGGCAACACATCGAACAATATCGTCATGCGACTCGGCAAGCGATGGAGTATTACGACGAGGGTCTTCGACACGATGAAGGTGACGCCCGTTGCAACAATGCAAAGGGAAAACTGTTGGCACGACGGGGCTGTTTTGAAGAATCGATTCCTTTATTTGAAAAGTCGATTCAACGTCTGACACGGCACAATCCGAATGCCTACGACTGTGAGCCGCTCTACAATCTTGGATTGTCATTGCGAGCGGTTGGGCGTCTCAGGGATGCTGAGCGTGCGTTCGGCAAGGCTTGTTGGGACGCCGCGTGGCAGGTTCCCTCCTTACTTGAAATGGCGCGGTTGTCTGGACGGTTGGGGAATTACGACGAGGCTGCAACAAGGTGCGAGCGTTGTCTCGAGGTGCAGGGGAATCATGACCAAGCCAAGCACCTGCTGATTGCGATAAGACGTGGGACTCCACAACACCAGCAAATGATTGAAAATCATTTGTCCGTGAACCCGTTTTGTTTTGGTGCGTTGTACGAGCAAGCTGTAGCTGCTGGAAATTACGAGACCTATGACGGGCTGTGTCGAGACGATGTAAACACTGCAATCGAATTGGCACTCGACTACATCGCATTTGGCGATGATTGCACGGCGGCCAGTGTGCTGGAACACCTGCTCGCTCGAGTAAGCTCTCCGTCGTCTGTCGTGTATTATCACCTCGCTGACATCTATGTTCGCTTGAACCGCGATCAAGATGCTGCCAATCTGCGGAAGCTAGCTCAGACGGCAAATTCACTGATGTTTGCGAACAAGTTGGAAGATATTCCAGTTCTCGAATCGGCAATGAAAGCGGAGGGCGGCGACGCGGTTGCGGCTTATCATCTGGGCAACCTTTGGTATGACCGCCGGCAGTACGACAAGGCTATCGATTGCTGGGAAAAGTCGAAACGGGTTGACCCAAGCTTTCCCACCGTTTGGCGAAACCTTTCGCTGGCCTATTTGAATAAACGCGGTGACAGCGTCAGGGCCTGGGAGGCGATGAACCAAGCGTTCGACCTAAATCCTTACGACGCACGTGTTCTGTTTGAATTAGATCAGTTAGCGATACGTCTATGCCATTCGCCAGTGGATCGCCTGGCTCGCTTGAAGCAGTTTCCTAGGTTAGTGGGCAGTCGTGATGACCTGTTCTTGCAGTGGGTTACGCTGCACAACTTGGTTGGCGATCATCAAAAGGCGATTGATGCGTTGCTAAGTCGAAAGTTTCACCCATGGGAAGGCGGTGAAGGAAAGATCCCGGCTCAGTACGTGATCGCATTAACCGAATTAGCTCGAGTCGCGATGGGGGCAGGTCAACTTGAATCAGCCCAACAACTTTTGCATCAGGCAACGCATTGGCCAGAAAATCTCGGCGAAGGAAAGCTGATCGGTACTCAGGAAAACAATATTCATTACTGGCTTGGGTGTGTTGCTGAGCAATGCTCTGATGATTCGCTTGCGGAACAGTGGTTCCGAAAGGCGAGTGCGGGGCCAAGCGAACCGACGTCTGCAATGTATTACAACGATCAGCCACCCGACATGGTCTACTACCAAGGTTTGGCGTTTGAAAAGCTCGGGGAACGAAATGAGTCGAGAACTCGCTTCCAGAAATTGATTGACTACGGGCATGAACACATCGACCAAGTGGCGACGATCGACTACTTCGCGGTCTCGCTACCTGACTTTTTGGTGTTTGATCCTGATCTTCAACTTCGTCATCGGATCCATTGTCGCTACATGATGGCACTCGGCTATTTGGGGCTGGGACAAGTTGAAGAGGCGAACGAGTTACTTGCAGAGATTTTGCGAGAGCAACCCGATCATCTTGGTGCGAGCATTCATCAAGCTCCCTCACATTCCGTCGTAGGTTAGCAACGGGCCTGTTACAGAAACAAACATCTCAAACACCAAAGTAGCAAGTGGCGACCAACCAGAGATCCGATACTTCGCTGAACGTCCGATTCATTTGGATGATTTCTTTCGTTGCCGCCATGGGGGGACTCCTGTTCGGTTACGACTGGGTCGTGATTGGGGGCGCCAAGCCGTTCTACGAGCCGTATTTTGAGATTTCAGATTCGCCGACGCTTCAGGGGTGGGCGATGAGCACCGCGTTGATCGGCTGTTTGTTGGGCGCGGTCGTCAGCGGGGCACTCGCCGATCGCTTGGGGCGGAAGCGTTTGTTGTTGGTGGCTGCGTTCCTTTTTATGCTGTCGGCGGTGGGGACTGCGTTAAGCGGTGACTTTGCATGGTTTAACATTTTTCGATTTATCGGCGGCATCGGTATTGGCTTGGCATCCAATCTTTCCCCGGTGTACATCGCGGAGATTGCGCCCGCAGAATCAAGAGGACGACTGGTTTCAGTTAATCAGCTGACAATCGTTGTGGGAGTCTTAGCTGCACAAATTGTCAACCTGCTGATTGCCGATCAGGTCGTTGAGAATGCGACAGTCGATGCGATTCGCCAGTCTTGGAACGGGACCCATGGCTGGCGTTGGATGTTTGCCGCCGAAACCGTTCCTGCGGCAGCTTTCTTCTTAATGATGTTTGCTGTTCCTGAGAGTCCTCGCTGGCTAGTGCGAGTTGGTCAAAATGAACGAGCAAAGTTTGTGCTGGCTCGCGTTGGCGGCATCGACTACGCGGAGAAAGAGTTTCAAGAGATTAAGGATTCTATCGGCCAGGAAGTTCAGACCCAAGTTCGTTTGTCTGAACTGATGGAACCTAAGATGCGGCGCATTCTAGGGCTTGGTATTTTCTTAGCCGTGTTTCAGCAGTGGTGCGGGATCAACGTCATCTTTAACTACGCGCAGGAAATTTTTTCGGCAGCGGGTTATGATGTTGGCTCAATCATGTTCAACATCGTCATCACAGGCATCGTCAACTTGGTATTCACCTTGGTCGCGATTTTCACGGTGGATCGTTTCGGACGCCGGGGGCTGATGCTGTTGGGGTCTGTAGGCCTAGCGATCATCTACGCGATTTTGGGAAGCTGCTATTACGCCGAAAGTCAGGGAGTCCATGTGCTGATTTTGGTGCTTAGTGCAATCGCGTGTTATGCCATGTCGCTGGCTCCAGTCGTTTGGGTGTTCCTATCAGAGATTTTTCCCAATCGGATACGTGGCGCTGCCATGGCGGTGTCCGTCTTTAGCCTCTGGCTGGCCTGCACAGCATTGACTTTTACGTTCCCGATTCTCAATGACAAGCTGGGTGCCCACGGTACATTCTGGCTCTACGGTGCGATTTGTGCGATCGGATTCCTTGTGATCCTCTTCAAGCTTCCTGAAACAAAAGGGAAGTCACTGGAAGAGATTCAAGAGTCGTTGATGACGTAGCCGGAGGTTGATCGACTAGGCCTTGATTCGATAGCTGCTGGTCCACTTGGAAACGTAACTTCCAACAAAAGCGAAGAGCGTTTAAGAAGTTCTTCTACTGGAACAACCGCAGAATCAAATCAGCAACAATTTCATGACCTTTTCGGTTCGGGTGATTGGCCTGCGAAAGAAAGTCATTCACTTTTGCACCATCGGCAACCCGTTTTTGAAAAGCCGCGTAAGAGTCAACGACGGGGAGGCCAAATTCCTTGCCTAGTTTGCGTATCGACTGAGCATGTTTGGCGAGCTTGGTATCCGGATCGGTGATGTCTTCATGGGAGTCAGGCGTTGGAGTCAGTAAAACAACTTTGACTTCATTTTGCACAGCTTGCTTGATCATCGTCCGCCAGCACTTTTCAGCGGATTCGACACCAATACCGCGGTCATTAAGGCAGTAGTCAATAAAGACAACATCAGGTTTAAGTGTCAAAACATCGTCGGCAAACCTCTTGGAACCGGAGGCGGAGTTTTCGCCCCCGATTGCGGTCGTGCAAACGTCGATCACTGCCGTTGAATATTGTTGGCTTAGTGCTTGGTGAAATAGGATTGGATAGGAATCGAAACGGCGAATCGTAGGCGTGCGAAAGTAGCCTGCCGGAACTGAATGGCCGTGGAAGACAAACCTCACCAGCCGGTTCTTAGGCCAAGTCAATTTCAACTGCTGTTTCAGGTCGTCGAAATTCTGTTGGTGAACTGCTCGTACCGAGCTTGGATCGGCTCTTTCTTCAGCCTTCATTGACTGACCAAAACAGACGACTAAAAGAAATGCGGAGAGTTTGATTAAGTCAGATCGGATCATTGAATTGTGCTTTCGGCAGCATCGTTAGAGAGGATTTTTGGCTGCCAATATTCTAACTGTGCTTCAGACGTTACTAAAGAACCTCAAGCGATTTGATTGAGTAAAAACATCAAGGATGCAGGTAGGGATAAGTTGCGATGCTGCAACAAAAGGTCGGCGTCATCCTTTGGCAGGATGTGAGTCTCGACCACCTGTTGAATCACGTGTTCCGCGATCGGGACTCTCGGGAAATCTCAATCGGCTCTAGCTGAAGCATCTCGCGATCCTTCAGCATGAGCGATGTGTTAGCTGTTGGTAGAAGCTTGTTCACCGATAGTCGATCGAACTATCTGGTTCAACCTCGTCATGCATCCCCGTGCAAATTGCTTTTGCAAATGGCGGCCAAACAGTCTGAATCCCAGACAATAGAAGGGGTTGGGAATGCGATCATACTTGGAGTAGGCATCTATCACGAAATGTACCTGCCCTGTCAATTCCTGCTTGACTAGCATGTACTGCATTTCACCAATTTCCCAGTGCCCTTTTAAGGTGCGATAGGCGTAACCAAAGCGGGTTTGACAACTGTCGGTTTCGTCGGAGACTCGTTCATCAATCACTTTCGAAACACGAACCCCAAATATGAATCGCATCCACAGTAGCTTCGCCTCCAGCAACATCGTGCGTCCTTCCAACTCAGCGTCATCGCGGAAGTAGCCAACGATGCGATCGGGATCAGGAAACTTGTAACTAACGATGACGTCCTTGGCGACTTCGAAAGATCCTTGCTCGGTCGGCCGTCCGGGAGGCTCGGCGGGTAGTTCGTGTTCGTAATGATCGATGTTCCAGCCGGGCTGCCCCTCCGCGTATTTACTGGCGTCGTAGTTGTACGGCAGCTGATCAAACTCGGTTAGCGTTTCCTGCCATCGTGATTCAGCCATGCTTGCCCTCCGACGCTGCCGGATCGTCAAGAACGGCTGTCGAGATTCGAAACGATCCATCCACTTCTCCGCTCACAACCTCGGCTACCTTCAAGCAGTAGTGACGCCACATTTTGGTCTGCATCTTCTTTGTAATTCCTAGACCGGAGTAGGTCAGCCACACCAAAGGTCCGGCTGAAGAGGCCCAGGACTCGATTTTGAACTCGATGGCTTTTCCGACGGTGTTGGCTGAAAACCGAATGAAACCAGCTTCCAGGTGACCCGGCAGCGTCACGAAGGTGAAAGAATGATCGTCAGTTGCGATCGTTTCCACTGGCCCGTCCCAGGGGCCGGAGATTGCGATGTGGAACCGATCGCCAACAGCCAGCTCACCGTCTTTACCTTGAGTCTTATGGAACTTTGCTAACCGGGGGTCGCGGTACCGGTCGGGGTAGGATTTGACGAGGGCGATGAGTTCATCTGGGGAATGATCGCAGCGAAACGCGACACGATAAACGCGATTGTAAATCTTTCCGTAGCCGTCTGTCGGGAGTTGATAAGCGTCGCGATCATGCGGGAGTAGATCCATCAACTCGTGATAGTGGCCAGGCTCGGCTCGCCCGTCTTGCTTGTGAACGGTCTCAACGTGCTCCATCAACGGCGGTGCGTTAACAAAAACCGTTCGCACCCAACCATTCGCGATACGTTTGACATAGGTCATCATTATTTCGGCGATCCAGACGAGGGTTCCTGTGTTACGGAGGTCAAATCCCCAAGCAATACATCTTTCAAGCCTGTCAATTCCCTGGCGTCGCCCTTCATTCACTAACGTAACTGAGCTTGCTCTTTAGCATGCGAGGCGAGATTCTGACATTCGTCGTTCCGCCCGGTCACAGGAAAGTGTTTGGTGAAAAACCTGTTGGTTGAGTTCTTCTCGCTCACGATAAGGTGCGAGAAAGTGCTCCGTCTGCTTGGGCGTTTTTTTCGTGGCGGTTTGTTCGCTTGACATCGAGAGATCTGATTTGGCAGTTCAGATCGATGCGACTTACAGTGGGAAATCAGTAAGTGATGTATGGGCGATTGGTTGTTCTCCTAAGTTAGCTAGAGTTGCAGCGTTGCTTGCTGAGTAGTTAGACGTCCGATGCTACATATCGGTGATCATGGCGACGTACCAGTCCGCTTTTCGAAGTCGTCTGTTACCAATCGGCTCGTGATAACCCGCTATGGGTGGCAGACTGTGGAACAGTGTGAGTGGTCGTTGGGGAGTTAGGTCCGGTCAAGTGTTGCCAGTGCAGGTAAGTCCAAACCAAAGATACCCAGTCCCGATGAACGGAGACTGGGTATTCGTTGTTTTCATATCGATCGGGGTGAAATCGTTGGTTAGATCTCGGTGTCGACCACCTCGCGAGCGGCACGCGTCCCGAGTTCGCCCCACACCCCGAACGGACTCCCGCTTCCGGGCGCAAGATAATTGTGAACGGTCACTTGGGCTGAGTTCGAATTTCCCGCGTCGATTGAATCGGTGATGAACTTAATAGCTCCGTCGCCCATCAGCACATGAGTCCCACCTTGATGCCGACTCGATGTGGAAACGATTGTTTCTTCGTGCTGGTTTCCATGGACACACATTTCGGAGTTGGGTCCCAAGATGGTGTGGAAACCAGTGTAAAGAATGATCCCACACATCCATTTGTTGCCACGGACTTCTTCGCTGTTGTTGAAAATGCCTTCATGACCGGATGGTGGAACGCTGTTCCAGAACTGAGGTCGGGTCGGGTCGATGCCTTCACGACACCGAAGTGCACCACCAACATTCCACTGTTGAGCGGTCCGTCCAGTGCTTCGCCGATAGATTTGAGAACGAATGTCGTTGTCACCTAAGTCGGTGATGATTTCACCACACATGATTGTGTTGGAAAGTCCGTCTAGAATGTCGCGAAACTTCATGTCTTTCCGGTAAACGAAAACGCCTCGGGCAGCTGCGCTAGAGTAACTCGCACGCGATAAGGTTGTTTTGCCGTTACTGTCTTCGTACGCATCGTTCTCGCGAGAGCAGGAGTGGGTTGAGTCGCCCATGCATGCGGCGTAGTTCGTTCGGCCCAGGCTTGGCAACCCACGGCCAGGATCGCTTGGGCATCGAAAAGCTGATATATCGGTCATCCAGGGTTCGTACGGATTGTCGGTCATCGTCGCGACCGAAGCGCTCGGCAAAGGCCCCATGGCCTGCCACACGCCTCCGCTGGAGGAGACGTAAGGGTTGCTGATCTGCTCCCAAAGCGCTTGCTGCTCGATGAACGGAGTGATCCCAACCATGAATGAAATTCGGTTGTAACTGTTGCCGCCAGGGCTAGCGATCGTCCCAACCGTACTGTGCCCGCCACCTGTGCTGGAACCCGTCCCTGTACCTTGCACAGGCAATTGATCGTAGGCAGAATGGTAGTTATGAATCGCCAGGCCGATCTGCTTGAAGTTGTTACTGCAGCTCATTCGGCGAGCCGCTTCCCGAGCGGCTTGGACGGCGGGCAGCAGCAGGCCAACTAACGCACCAATGATGGCGATCACGACCAGCAGTTCGACGAGAGTGAAGCCGATTCGGCTTCGACGAGAGATGGAGTTCATACGAAAAACTTTCATAGAAAAAGAGTAAAGAAGGATTCGGCTTGAGCGGCGCTGGCGATGGCTGCCACCGATGACAGGTCGCCGCTACTCCGATAGCTCGGTCTGAGCCATCGGATCATCTGGGTCCAGCGCTAGGTCACCGTTTTCCTCGACATACGCTTTCATCTCATCAAGATCGGACGTCGAATTGCCCGACGAACCGCAGCCCAGCTGGCAAACTAAAGCGAGAAACAATGAAACGCACAGCAACCGGAGGTACATGCAAATAAACCTTGAGAAGAAGGGTAAGTGGAGAACACAACCGAAATGCCGGACGCGGGTACTGATTTTAGCAATGGCTTTAAAGTCAGAGGCTGTGAATGACCCCTTGTTTTGCGGCATTTTGATTGGTTGCGTGTCGCCGGTTTTCGGTGAATCCTTGCCGTAAGTCTCAGCTTTCAGTCAGACGCTTTTCGATTGTGTTTGCGCAGCGAATCGTCGCGATACTTCGACGGTGGTCGCTGAACATGCTCGAGGAACGCCACTCGCATCCTCTCTTCACTTGGAAAGCCAGCCAGATGAGCGATTCTTTTTACGCCCAAATCGGTTTCGCGAAGCAAGCGTTTTGCACGGCTGAGCCGACATAAAGTGATTTCTTTCAACACACTGTGCCCGACTTCGTCTCGGAAGTGTCTTTCCAGCACACGTCGGCTAACGGAGAGTTGGTTTGCGAAACGTTGGACGGTAAACGCATGGTGGCTGTGTGTCCAAATAAGATCCAGGGCCCGTTCGATCAACGGATCTTGGATACGCTTCCCATGTGCGGTGTCATCTCCGCTGGGCAGGGCGGTCGAGTCCGTCGTGCTCTCGATCACGGTCCCCACTAGCGCCATTGCCTGGAACGACAGCAAGATAGAGTTTCGGTTCGGAGTGGCATGCACCGCATCGAGAAATCGGTCGAAGGCCTTGATCAAACGGGACGGTCGTCTGGCCTCGCGTACGGCTCTTTGTGTTGAAAGTAATTTCTGATCGAGTAGTCGGTGTGTAGTGGCACCGTTGAGCGAAATCCATCGCTCAGTCCAACCGGTTTCTGGATTCGGGCGATATCGATGCCAAACACCGGGAAACAGCGTGATAACCGATCCTGGTGTGACGACGACTTTTCCGGTTTCTTCGGATTCGAAAATCCCGTCGCCTTCCGTGATCAGAATGATTTGAAATTCAGGCAGAACGCGGCCGCGCGCCCATGAGAAATCGTAGAGTCCGGGGTGTCCCTCACTAGGATAAGAGACGCCAGGGGGGACTTCGCCGCGACCGAGTCCGGTGACGTAAAGGCCCCAAGACATCGCTGCATCATTGATCGGCAAGTAGTGATAAAACCCATCGGCAATCATCAGAAAAGTTTCCCGCGCAACGAAGTGTTTGAATCGGATACTTAAATCGAAAAACTGAAACCATCACGACATCAACCAGGTTTGGTTCAGCCGAATCGTAGCCGGATGAGGTAATGCATCATGACGAAACCGGGAATCTTCTGGAATCGCATTTGTCGCATAACAAGGGGTGTTTTTCAGTGCTGTTTCACCAAGCCTACGTTAACCTTTCGCTCATGACAAACCATCTATTCGTTCGGAAAGTTTGACGCTGCATGTTTGCTGGACCGTTGCTAGGAGTGCTGCTGCATGCGATTGGTGGGTTGGCGGCTGGAAGTTTCTATGCGCCGTTGAAGAAGGTGCGCCGTTGGAGTTGGGAAAGCTCTTGGTTGGTGATGGGCGTCGCCGCTTGGCTGGTCACTCCATGGACAGTGGCGTGGATGACCACTCCGGATTTGATCTCGGTATTGACCTCCGGAGAAACCGAGGTGATCGCGGCGTGTGTGGGGTTTGGCTTGCTGTGGGGCGTCGGAAGCTTGGCGTTCGGTTTGTCCGTTCGTTACTTAGGAATGGCTCTAGGCTACGCCGTCGCACTGGGGTGCTGCATGCTTTTCGGGACGCTGATGCCGCCCATCTTCGCTGGTGAGTTTAGCGAGATCGTGGCAAAGGTGTCAGGCAAAGTTATCTTGTGCGGGATCGCGACCTGTTTGGTTGGCATCGCGATTTGCGGATGGGCTGGTATGAAGAAGGAAGCCGAACTGGCCGCTTCGGCCAATGGCACACCGAGCACGGATCGCGACTTTTCAATCTTGAAGGGATTTGCGGTCGCTATTGTGGCTGGCATCTTGAGCGGGTGTTTCGCATTCGGCTTATCCGCTGGGAAGCCCATCGCGGACTTGGCAATAAGCACAGGAACTGAGGCGACCTATAGCAACAACGCGGTGCTGGTGTTGATTCTGCTTGGCGGGTTCACCTGTAACGTCGTCTGGTGCCTCGCGCTAAATTTCAAGAATCAAACGTTTGGTGACTACGTCGGGATCGGCCAAGACGACAGCGACCATCTCGGAACTGATAAACGGTCTCTGGTTCGCAACTACGGACTTTCCATTGCCTCAGGGCTGATCTGGTACGGGCAGTTTTTCTTTTACGGGATGGGAACGACGAAGCTGGGGGAACAATATGAATTCTCGAGTTGGTCGATCCACATGGCGTTCATTATTGTCTTCAGCAACCTGTGGGGGATTGCGTTTGACGAATGGCGAGGTACCAGCACCCGGACCAAGGCCACTGTTTGGATCGGATTGCTGACTTTGATCGCATCCACTGTGGTGATTGGATGCGCGAACTATTTGTCGCTATGAGATTTCCGCTGACTGATTTTCTCGTTCGCGGGCGCTGTAACGACACGAGCCAATGACATTACCAACGTTCACCACATTGCCGCCGATCGAGATGTTGTGGTCCGTTCTTGAAAACCTTGAGCACCTTCTATGTTGAATCAATCGATTTCGTCTTATGTTTCTCGTCGAGCAACCTGGCTTTGCTCGCTTGCTGCGATGGTGTTTTTGGGCATCGTCGCTACCGTTTGCCCGGCGTTGATCGCGGGTGAAGAGTGGCGGAGCGGTTTTCGGTCGCCGCCGCATGATGCGGGAATCCGCGCGTTTTGGTGGTGGCTGAATTCTAACGTTACGCGAGAATCGATCACGCGTGATTTGGAGGAAATGAAAGCCAAGGGGTTCAATGGAGCATTGATATTTGATGCCGACGGTAGCTCGCAACGTGGGAACGCTCAGGTTCCCGCCGGTCCGGCTTTTGGTGGCCCGGAGTGGACGAAGCTGTTCGTGCACGCTTGCCGTGAAGCCGAACGGTTGGAATTGGAACTGAGCTTGAATATCCAGAGCGGTTGGAATCTAGGCGGTCCTAAAGTCACAGCGGCCGAAGCGACGCAGCGTTTGGTGTGGACGGAGACACGGATCGCCTCCGACGAACCCAACGCTGCCGCCACACCGAAATTGCCGGTTCCGCGATCTGGAGAATTTTATCGTGACGTCGCCGTGTTGGCGTTTCCGACGCCGCTGGATGATGCGATGTCTTGGTCAGTCGGTGCAACGTCATCGCAACCGGGGCGTGAACCGGCGATGGCCTTCGATGCCAACGACAGCACATTCTGGGTTTCGAACTTAGGGCCAAGTCCTGAATCGCCACAGGCGTTGACTATCCAAATGTCGGAAGCCACCAACATCAGCGGTCTGTCGTTTTTGGGACGCAAGGGTTTTGGGCCACGCCAAGCGGTTGTTCAGATTTCATCCGATGGAAAATCGTTCCGTACGATTCAGCGAGTTGCGGCCGAAGACGGAAAAATCGTTAGGGTTATGTTCCCGGCAGAGCGTGCCAAGGCCATTCGATTGCAGTTCTCCGATGCGTTCGATACTCACCCGGTCAATGGCAAGGCCCGCAATGTCCAAGTGGCCGAAGTCTTGATCAATGGCGTCACTTCCATCCCAAGGCAAGCCAAACGACCAATCGCTAAGTTGGATCTAAAGAGCTCGACTCGGGAACTGGGGATGTCTGCACCCGATTGTCGTTTCTTGCTCGATGCCGATCCGGATCTGCCGAGTGACTGGATCGTTCGCCACGAAACGATCCTTGATTTGACCGAACGGATGAATGCCGATGGAACGCTGCGATGGCAACCACTAACCGGCTCATGGACGGTTATGCGGATCGGGCACACCAACACGCGGTCTCACGTCTCCACGCAAAGTGCCGGATGGGGCGGACGCGTTTTGGATTATATGAACCCCGATGCGCTGGATGCCTATTGGGGTCGCAACGTCGAGCCGTTGATGGTGGCAATCGGACCAATGGCGGGCACGACGCTGCGTTATGTTCACACCGATAGCTGGGAAGGTGGAGGCATGAATTGGACGCCCGGCTTCGCGGGATTTTTTGAATCCAAAATGGGCTACGATCCCATTCGCTACCTGCCGATCCTTGCCGGTTGGGTGATCGATGGCCGCGAACCATCCAATGCTTTCCTGGCGGACTTTCGAAAAGTGATTGGTGATCGGATCGCCAACCACTATGGTCAATTAGCCGACTTAGCGGCCGAGCATGGCATGGGGACGCATCCGGAATGTTCCGGGCCGCACGCGGGGCCGATCGACGGATTGAAGAATTACGGTCGCAGCGAATTGATGATGAGCGAGTTTTGGTCACAGTCGCCGCATCGGGCTACGCCCCCGAATCGTTTCTTCGTTAAGCAAGCCGCCTCGGCCGCGCACACGTATGGTAAGCGTTTGGTGGGAGCCGAAGCGTTCACGACAATTGGGCCTCATTGGAACGATATTCCGTGGTCGTCGATGAAGCCGAGTTTCGACCACGAGTTTTGTTCAGGCTTGAACTTGGTCTTCACTCACACCTTCACCGCCTCGCCCGCCGAAATGGGCACGCCTGGGCAAGAGTATTTCGCCGGTACGCACTTCAATCCTCAAGTGACGTGGTGGGATGAATCACCCGCGGTCATCGACTATTTCCGTCGTTGTCAATTCTTAGCTCAACGCGGCCAATTCATCGCCGACGTCGTTTATTACTACGGCGATCACATTCCCAATATCGCGACGCTGAAACAATCCGACCCCGCCGGGGCCCTTCCTGGCTTTGATTTTGATTTTCTAAGCGAAGAGCAATTGCTTGCGGACTTAGAATTCAATGGGGATCGGTTGACGTTGCCGTCTGGCATGCGATATCGATTGTTGGTGCTGCCCGACCATCAAATTCTTTCGCTCGAAGCACTGCAAAAAGTCGAACAACTGGTTCGCGGCGGCGGTTCGGTTCTGGGGATGCGGCCCAACCGCAGCGTCAGTTTGAAAGGTGGTGAGGCAGCCGGGAAAAAGTTCCAAGAGATTGTGGATTCATTGTGGGGAAGCGACGCAGATCAACCGGCCAGCGGGATTCGTCAAGTCGGTTCGGGCCGAGTCGGATGGGGCATGGCCGCTCGCGAGGTTTTGGGGCGTTCGAACGTTCGAGCAGACGTTGTTTTCGAGAGCGAGCAAGATTCGTCGACGCTGGATTGGATTCATTACCAAATCGGTGAAACGGACGTGTACTTCGTTTGCCAAACCGCGAACACCGAAATTACCACCGACGCGATTTTCCGTGTGACCGGGCGAGTTCCAGAATTCTTTGACGCGATGGACGGTTCCGTTCGCGAGGCGTCGACCTACTCAACCGACGATCGATGCACGAGGGTTCCTTTAAAGTTGGAACCGTTCGGAAGCCTGTTCGTGATCTTCGATAAGCCATCGAGCGGCGATCGCGCCCAAGGCCCCAACCACACGACTTACCAAACGCGGCAATCCGTCGATGGCGTTTGGGAAGTCACGTTCGATTCGAATTGGGGCGGGCCGGACGAACCGGTGCGTTTCAAATCACTGAGTGACTGGACGGCTCACTCGGATCCTCGGGTTCGGTATTACTCGGGAAAGGCGGAATACCAAACCAGGTTCTCAGTTGACGAGTCATTGCTTTCGCAGACGCTTTCGTTGCGGCTTGTCGAAGTCAAAGATGTTGGGATCGCACAAGTGAAGCTCAACGGGATCGACCTGGGCACGGTGTGGCGACCTCCTTTCCGAGTCGATGTGGGCGATGCGATTCGTGCTGGCGAAAACGAACTGAACATCTTCGTGGTCAATTCGTGGCGCAACCGTTTGATCGGCGATCTTGATCAGCCGCGATCGAAACGCGTCACTCGCACGAACGTGAAGGTCGATTCCAGTTGGAAGCTCGAGCCCTCAGGACTGCTCGGTCCGGTGACTCTCGACGCCATCGTTGACTAGTTTCGCATCGACACCTCAATCGACTCAACACAAGCACCACGTTCTTTATTTAACTCGACAAGCCATTCATGTCTGATTTCGTACCGATCAAGCCTGCAAAGAAGCCTCGCATTGGACTCTATTCCGTCGGTCACTCGCACTACTGGGATCAGTTCGAGGGGTTGCTGGATCGATTGCTTGGTTACAACCAATTCCTCGAATCGAAAATGAGCGTCCACGCCGAGGTGGTTAATGTGGGCATGGTCGATGGCGAGTCAGGAGCTCGGCAAGCGGTTGAGCAGTTCAACGCCAACAATGTCGATCTGTTGTTTTGTCATGCGGCCACCTATGCGATGAGTGCATCGCACATCAGCATCGCGAGGCAGTCGAATTGTCCGATTGTTGTGTTGAATCTGCAACCGACTGCGGCGATGGATTACGAGCGGACGACGACGGGCGAATGGTTAGCGCATTGTGTTGGGTGCTGCGTCCCGGAAATCGCCAATGCTTTCGAACGCAGTGGTGTCGAGTTTCATCTTGTCTCCGGTTTACTTGGTTTATCGCAATCGCCCGAAATCGCACTCGCCGATGAGAACACGGCCGACCATCCTGAAGCGATCGCGGCGTGGACCCAAATTGAGGATTGGATTCGTGCGGCGGGCGTCACGCGAACGCTGCAAGAGGGGCGCATGGGATTCCTAGGACACACCTACCCCGGGATGTTGGACATGTACAGCGACTTCACGATGATGAGTTCCGGAACTGGGATGCACGTGGAAGTTATGGAGATGTGCGATCTGGATCAGCTAACGCAATCGGTGAGCGCGAAGGAAGTCAGTGCGAAGCTTGAACAGGTCGAATCAATGTTCGTCCTTAGCGAGGATTCACCGGCAGACCCGCTTGCCCGCAAGCCACGGCCCGAACAACTCGATGCCGCCTGCAAGGTAGCCGTCGCCCAGGAAAAACTCGTGCGAGAATTTGATCTCGATGCGCTGACGTATTACTACCGTGGGCGCGAAGGCAACCGGTACGAACAGTTGCAGGAAGCCTTGATTCTGGGCAATTCCCTGCTCACCGCTCAAGGCATTCCGTGCAGTGGCGAAGGCGATATGAAAACCGCCGTCGCGATGAAGATTTGCGATCTCTTGGAAACCGGTGGCAGCTACACGGAAATCGTCTCATCGGACTACAACCACGGCACGATCATTATGGGCCATGACGGCCCGTTCCACATCGCGATCGCTGAAAGCCGGCCGGTGCTTCGAGGGATGGGGTTGTATCACGGCAAGTGGGGTACCGGAGTCAGTGTCGAGGCCACCGTGCGGAAAGGCCCTGTGACGCTGCTCAATCTGACTCAAACGGGAGATGGAAAGCTGCGATTCATCGGCAATGAGGGTGAAGCGATTGAGGCTCCGATCTTGAAGATCGGTAACACGATGACGCACGTGAAGTTTGATCGCGGGCCGAGCGAGATGATGAACGACTGGTTCCGGCTGGCACCGACACACCACGGGGCGCTGGCCGTCGGCCATCAGATTCGGAAGCTCCGCAAAGTAGCCGCCTTGATGAAGATTGAATGGAAGAACGTTTCAAGAGCCAGCTGGTTCTGACGCGAAAAGATTCCGTTCGTTGCAATGCAGAACTCCCACCGGTTCACGCAGTCGGCCGAGATCGTTCAGGCGATTGCTCGCGCGATCGATGAGGGCAAGCAGCGACGAGGCTTCGCCGTGATCCTGAGGTTTGTTGTGCAGTTACCCGTGGAGCTTGAAAAGCTGTTTGTCTCGGTGAAGCACACACTACCCAGTCGAGAGCAATTGCTTGAGGTGGCTGCGGGCATCGCAACGGAGGACAGTGAGATGCCTGAAGGCAATCAGCTTGACGCCGTCTTGGATGCGGCGGCAGGCTTGACGAGGTATGAGGCCGAAGGGGCGTTCAGTCTATCACTGGTTCGCGACGGTCGGTTAACCCCTGAATCGATCTGGGAACTCAAGACTCAGGCGGTCGAGAAGTCGGGCTTGCTGAAGATCCATCGTGGCCACGAAACCTTCGATTCGCTCGGCGGTCTCGAAGCGTTTGTGATTAAGGTTCGTGGGCCTCAAGAGACGCGAGTTTGACATGATTCGGCTACTGTAGCTAAACTGTGGCAGGAGAAAAATCATGCCCATACAAACAATTCAGACTGAACTTCGCGACTTCGTCCAGTTTGCTTCTCAGCGTATGGCGGGTGGTGCCGAATGTTCTTCATTGGAGGAACTCGTCCAACAGTGGCGCAGCGACAGCGAGTATGCTGCCACCGTCGTCGATGTGAACGATGGAAGGAAGGCTGATGCCGCAGGGCAAGCAAAGTCTGTTGACGAAGCCTTTGCCGAAGTTCGCAACAAGTTGGGCATTCGCTCTTGAGCCGTGAGGTCAAGATCTTGCCGCGAGCCACGATTCAGCTTTGCGAATCAGCATCGTGGTGGGCTGAAAACCATAGTGTGGATCAAGCCGCTCGGTGGCTGTCTGAAATTGAGTTAGCGATTCGTGAGGCCTTGGCGAGTCCGCACCACGGCATCCACTCGCACGGGAGTCAGACGCCTTCGATTTCCCGCTTCATCAAATGAACTTCGGTGTTTCTCGCAGGCCCACGCATCGCGTTCTATTCTCGTTCGATGACGCTCGTGTTCTTGTTTATGCAGTCCGCCATCTCTCGCAGACTGACGTGACATCCGACAACATAGAGTAGTGTTGCGATACATATAGGTGCGTGCTCATGATCGATGAAGTCGAGAAAGCGTTCGCGGGAGCATCCGATGGCGGAACCAACGACAGTGGCGTGTCGTTGCGGATGATTGATCAAGATCTGCGCCATGAACCCGGCAGGTCAGAAAGAGGGGGGCTTGCTGTGGGCGGTTGCTCTCGCGACTGCCCGTTTTTGAGTCCTGGAATCTCTTCTTTCCCAAACCTTGTTCGCCGTGCAAAGAAGCGAGAGACGCAGTCGAAGTCCTACCGCAAAGCGATCCAAGAAATCGAGTACAATCTAGGCCTGAAAACCGAAAACCTAGCCTGACCCCCGCGAAGCGTTCCCCTGACCCCCGCGAAGCGTTCCACGGGACGGGATTCACTGGTTTTAACTCGCACTGAATTGATGAACCTAACGTCCCGGCTGAGCACCTCCTCGTAGAAAAACTGCAGTGCTTACAAAGCTTGGTTTTGAGTGCTGGCGGTAACCGTTCGCGTGGCAGCCAAATAGGTTAGGAAGTCAGCGATTTCCGGCTCGCCGTATCGCTCCAGTCGCTCGTCGCCCAGGTGGCGAATAAATCGAACGACCCAGCACATATACGCTTGCTCGGCGCCGATGGAATGGTGAAGCACTCGCAGGCGAGTCCGCGTCCCCTTTACCTCTCAGGTTCGTCTTCTGGCCTTCGCCCGGCGTTCCTTTCTCCAGCAACCAACCTTTGGTCTTCTGCCGAGACGGGACCGGAGTGTCCATTCACGACCGGCCGAAGGTTGCTAGTAACCGCAAGCGAATCGGGGATTGGGAGCTTGACCTAGTGGTGTGCAAGAAGAGTACCGGCTACTTGGTCACGGCGGTGGATCGGCTGACGGGTTACGTCTTAATCGGCCGGTCTAAGAACAAGCATTCACGCAGGGTGATGGACACGATTCGAAGCATGTTTCGGGGCATACCCTTGAGCCGGATCAAGTCGATGACCTTTGACAATGGCACTGAGTTCTTCTACCACCGTCTGCTGACTCAGTGGTTCAAGGTGAAGGTGTATTTTGCTGATCCCTACTGCAGCGGCCAACGCGGCACGAACGAGAACACCAACGGATTGCTACGTCAATACTTTGCCAAGGGAGTCGACTTCAGGTCAATCAGTTGGCAGCAGGTCGCTAAGGCTGCTATGCTGCTGAACGAACGACCTCGCAAGCGTCACGGCTATCAAACACCCGTGTTTTTTCCAGTGATTTCGCGAGAAATTGCGTTTCAGATTTGAATTCACACGTAGGCATAACAAAGCCATGCACGCGGAGCACGCGATCGGCCGTTTTTGACATGGTGGCCTTACTCGCGCGTGCCGGATGATGGCCGCCGTTCGCCAATTGAAAGAACCCGAACTTTGTTTGCGAGATCGCGCATAACTCGTGATCGCGTGGGCTCTAACTTGGCATGAGCAACACCAACCCTTTCACGCCTCCTGCGTCTGAGTCAATTACGCCCGCAGCAAGCGGCGTCGGGGAACACAATCCGCTTGAGAGTGATACGACATTCTCACGTCGCTTTGCCACGCCTGCACTTGTAACGACGGCGATTGTCGCAATGCTTGGCATGCTTTCACTTTTCACAATTTCAGACCCCATGATCGGTGCATTCTTTTTCCTACCGTTTTCATTGGGTCCTTTGGCGATTACCGGATTTCTTGGCTGCGTATTGACTGCAAGGCTTCTCCAGTGGATTCTTGCATCTAGCTCGATCGTCTATGGTATTTGGTTCACGTTCATGTACGTTTCGTGCGTCACATCGACGAGTTCAACTGGTGCACTCGGCTTTCTCGTTATCGGACTCTACTCGCTGCCGGTTTTGTTTATCTTCTGGATCGCAGCGTGGGCACTGCAACTGAATTCACGAGAAACTCATCGGGTATAGGGGGAGAACCATTCCGTGCACCGGAGCGGCGTCAGCGAGTATCCTGATGGTTAGTTTTTCTTTCGCCGCCCGATGACGGCGGACGTTCGGCGGCTGAATATATCATGACGACGAGTGAATCACACGATCAGCGAGCGCGAACTCCACCGTCATTGGAAACTAGCGGGCGCTCAGGATTGAATCGAACGTTCTGGCTGCGAAATGTGTCCTTGTTTCTGTTTGGCTGGTTCGGCTCATTCATTTTGGGTTCTACGCTTGCGATAAACAACGTCACTGGCCTTCGCGGGCCGGCTTCGCGGAATAATCCGTTCGTGCACACAAACCAGGACTCTGCGGATCTTGCCGTTGTGTGCATCTTGGTTCTAGTTGCTGCGGTTGCCACGGTTGCCAGCGTTCAATGGAAAAAGACAAGAGCATTGGCCGGAGGTGCGTGGCTCGGCGTCCTGTGTGCCATATTGATGATCAATCTGCGTTAGTTGCCACGCCGAACCATGCGATTTAACGGAGCCGGGCTTGCAAGGTTTCACGAATGGAAAGTCAAACGTCCCGGCCCGCTAATCGCAGACGACTATGAAGTGTTTGGTTTGACCAGTGGCGACTGGCCACTTTTTTGAGTTTGTTGATTACATGGTTCGGTGTCGGTGGTTTGGCAGCTTGAGCGACTGAATGTAAATCGATTGACGAGTCCGGGTCGGTATTATGCGACTATTCGAGGCTGCAGCGCGATATATGGGGAACCTTTGTATGTTCTCTTGCGTCCGCCAGGGTTGCAGTGGCAGCTAGCTAAATTCCCTAAGGTTTTGCGCTACATATAGGTGACGGTAGCGACGTAGCTACCGCGACTACCTATTTCTCGTTTGAAAAAGCGGAGGTGCGGCGATGTCGCATGTGGTGCAGATTGAGACCCAGGTTCGCGACGCTACGGCGGTGCGGGCTGGGTGCGTTCGGCTAGGGCTCGATGAGCCGGTCGAAGGCGAGGTGAAGTTGTTTAGCAAGACGGTGTCCGGGCTTGCGGTGCAGCTTCGCGATTGGCGGTATCCGGTGGTATTTGACTTGGCCTCGGGCCAGTCTCAATTCGACAACTACCAAGGGCATTGGGGGAATCAAGAACGTCTCGACGAGTTCCTGCAGGCCTACGCCGTCGAGAAAACGAAGATCGAAGCCCGGCGTCAAGGCTACTCCGTTATTGAGCAACCGCTTGAGGACGGATCGATCAAACTTGCCCTCACCGTCGGAGCGGCAGGATGAAAACCATCGAAGTCATCGTCAGCCCCGACGGATCTTCGCGGGTCGAGACGAACGGGTTCACCGGATCGGATTGCCGACAAGCGAGCGAGTTTATCGAACACGCTCTTGGCTCGCGATCAAGCGAGCGCTTGAAGCCTGAGTTCCATCAGGCAACCACGGAAGCCCAGCAACAAGCCCGGCAGTGATCCTTCACCGATCACTGACCGGGCTTTTCTTTTGTCTATTCACAAACCCTTTTGACTATTCACAAACCAACGGAGAACAGTCCATGACACTGAAACAACGTCTAAGTGAACTCGTCCGGGCCTGCTTTGCAGGAATCTGGATCGAGTCTCACGAGCATCAAGACGCGATCACCGAGCTGGCGTCGCTCTGTAACGAAGAAGGCTGGAGACTCGTTACGTGGGATATCGAGCGAGGGTTGCGTGGTGCGAGTGGTTCGCCACTGGAGGTCGAGGCCAACGATCCGCTCGCAGCGGTGCGGGCGATCGCTTCGCTGGCCGACGGAGACACTCCTTCGATTGTCGTGCTGCAGAACTTCCACCGGTTCATGCAGTCAGCCGAGATCGTTCAGGCGATTGCTCGTGCGATTGATGAAGGCAAGCAGCGACGAGGCTTCGCCGTGATCCTGAGTCCTGTCGTGCAGTTACCCGTGGAGGTTGAAAAGCTGTTTGTCACGGTGCATTGATTCGGCTCCGCGGGAGCGTCGCCCTCCCGTGTTGAGCTTGGCCAGTTGCGTCCCTGCCTGAAGACCGAAACCGGTGAGTGCGAGGCTCCAGCCGAGCAATTGGCGGTGAATCAACTCCGCCGTTGAGATCCAAGAAAGGTGCGGTGCACCCGATAGATGAGAAAGAGGAGTTGTTGCCTTGTTCTAGTCGGATGCTAACGCAATCGCCAGTTTATGAGTCCTGAAACCAGTCTTTCCCTGGTGCTTTTACTTCCTCGATTTGGAACTTGAAGTCGTGCAGCGGTTGCGGTTCCGATGGGGGGTACCGGATGTCTCGGAGGCTATCTATGGTTTACGCCAGATATTTCGGAGGCTTGCTCTAAATGATTAGCCGTAGTTTGCAGTGTCCTCCAACTAACTCACACACATATTCCGAATGTTTAATTTAGTTCCAATCACCGGCGTCGCGGTCATGCTTTTCGTCGTCGCCACGTCGAATGCGCATGCGGACTTGGTCACTGGCTTAACCCATTATTGGGACTTTGACCATTCAAGTGGTTTAACGCTCGACGACGACGTGGGAGCAAGTGACGGATCGCTTCAAGGGTTTGCGGCTCCAGCATGGACATCAGGCAAGTTCGGAAATGCCCTATCGTTTGATGGAGCGAACGATCAGGTGGCTCTCGGCGCAATCACAGCAAGCGGAAATCAGGTCAGCATAGGTGGTTGGGTGCGGCTGAATCACCTGCCCTCATCTTCGTCATCGTCTTTCGAATCGCTCTTCGGTTCCCTGCCAAATACGTTTCTCCTTTATGCTGACCGCGCGAATGAAGAGCTGCGTTTCAAGGTTGTTGATCAAGAAGGTGACGCTGCGCGTCCTGGGATACCTCAGGCTCAGCTTTCGGTCGGGGAATGGGTTCACATCGCGGGTGTCTATGATGGCGCCAACGACCGAGCTTTAATCTACTTGAACGGAAGCCTAGTGGATCAGCATGATGGATCGGATTTTACTTCGGGCCCGCTGACTGGTGATGTATTGAACGGCCCGGATTTGTACTTCGGCAGTGGCGGTGGGGATTTGTTTCTGTCGGGCGCATTAGACGATTTCGCTGTTTGGGATCGAGTACTAACGCCTTCAGAGATCTCGCTGTTGCAAACCGGATCATTGGGGCAGCTGACTGCCGTCCCCGAGCCATCGTCCCTGTTGCTGCTGGGTGCGGCCAGCTTAGCGATTGTGTCATCTCGAAAACGGAGGGCTACTCAGCGCAAATATCTACGATGTGCACGTTCGGACTGGTAAGGTCTGATTGGCTAGCGGGTGTGTGACTCCCGCGTGGTTAACTGCTAGCCAGAGGCCCAGTGTCGAGTGTTGCAGCGGCGGTATAAGACCGGTTGGTTGAAGTGTACGCAGGAAGGTAAGGTGGGGCAGGAATCAGCAACCATTTATTGCACCAGAGCGGCAGTAGTTATTTGCTTACCGACCAAGATCGGTGCCATGGACCCTGCAGGTGAGGAAAAGGGTCTGTTGCCCTGTTCTAGGCGTATGCTCGCGTAATTGCCTGTTTTTGAGTCCTGGAGCTTTTTCTTCTCTATAGGTGCGTGCTTATGATCGATGAAGTCGAGAAAGCGTTCGCGGGAGCGTCTGGTGGCGGAGCAAACGACAGCAGCGTGTCGTCAGGGATGATTGATCAAGACCTGCGCCATGAACCCGGCAAGTCAGAAAGAGGGGGGCTTGCTGTGGGCGGTTGCTCTCGCGACTGCCCGTTTTTGAGTCCTGGAATCTTTTCTTTCCCAAACCTTGTTCGCCGTGCAAAGAAGCGAGAGACGGAGTCGAAGTCCTACCGCAAAGCGATCCAAGAAATCGAGTACAATCTAGACCTGGAAACCGAAAACCTAGCCTGACCCTCGCGAAGCGTTCTCCGATTCATCCGCCGGGTTCTTCAGCTCGACGACCGCCAGAGGCAAGCCAATATTGGAAACCAAAGTACGTTAGAGGAAGTCAATTCCTGACATCCGCGACGTATCGACGACCGTGTCTTTTTCCAGCTTGTTCTAGCACCTTTGTAATTGCGAGCGAGGGACTTGAGATCGCAAGGGGAAGCAACTTCTCCTTCACAAACCTATCTGTGGCGATTGCTCCAAGTAGGTGCCCGTCCCAATTAAGACGTTCTGTCCGACTGAGATCTGCAAGCAAAATCGAAATCGCGTCCGGACTTAGATCATCCGTGGATAAATCTCCAAACATTCGGGGCAGTAGTCGCTGAAGCGCGTGGCGATGCTTGCCACTCTCATGGTTGAATTTGTGTAGGAACTCCGATCGTTTTTCGTCTGGCAGATGGGCTGAAAACAATAACGAAAGATAGTAAGTTAGCCAGTAGTTTTTAGCTTCGACGATCCAATCCAACCACCAATCCACATCCCCGATATGCACTTCACCGATCGAGCTTTCGACATTGTTGAAAGGCTGAAGGAGTGCGAGCGCTAAGTCAAGATTTCGGAGCTTCAATAGGTCGATGAACAAGTCTTCGCGACCGATCCATTCTAGCGGAACGTCCGAAAGTAAATGACAATTATCAAATCTGTTTCTTTCTGCATCCCGTTCCCGAAGAGATTCTAAAGCTTCAAAAACACCATCGGATTGATCCGCACCTGTCGTCGTGAGAAGTACGGCCCGAAATACGGGAGAGTACTGGGCAGCTTCCTGCCGAACGTATTCCGCAAGATCAGATCGGAATTCGCAAATGACGCGAATTGCGTCAATGGGAGAATTCTCGTCTTCAGTGCTTGAAAGCGCCATCTTGATTAGACGGTCAATGTGCTGACGTTCAAACGGATGCCAAGAGAGAACAACGTCCTTGTTGAACTTGCCAATAAAGTAGATGGCCGATGACGCCCTATCTATGCCAAGCAGCAACAACTCAGCTGCAAGTTCAAGTCCCTCCGTGGTTCTTCGATCCTGCAATTCGGTTGCCAAAACCCTGCCGCGTATTTCGGAAACGCGATCTGATTCGAAATCTGCAAAGAACTTTTCTCGAAGAATTGATAACGGCATCGAAGCGACTATTGAACTCACGCCGCGGATAAGCCCACGTGCTGCTTCGTCATTTGATTCCACAATAACCTCGTCTGAAACTGAATCGACGAGTCTCACAATCCGGTCTAAGTCGTCTGTACCAACCAAATCCCGTAGAGGTGGCGCTAAACCATTCACGCAGAAATTGAAGTCGTTTCGATGTTCAACTAACAAATCCAACATTTCATCTTTGACATCTTTGCCTCGAATTCGAATTAGACGCTGAGCAGCAGCTCCTCCAATTGTGTTTCCGGCTGCTATCAGCTTCCGAAGCTGCGGTTCGTGAACGGCAGAAATTGGCAAGTTATGCTCAATCAGCCAATTGATTCTCCCAAATTGATTTAGCGACGGAGCAAGTTCGGCAACTCTATCTAGCATTTGCGCAAGCACATCGTCTCGGTTGTGGTCTAGATACTTTACGGCGGCGAGTCCGAGTTCCAGATCTGTCCGCAAAACGTCTGATACGAATCTTTCTTCGAAATCAGCGGGGAGAAGACTTAGCGTTAAGAATAATGCTTGATCCCAACGATACAGCGAAAGTTTTTCTTGGAGTATTCCGGGTTCTGCGACATAGACCTTTGCCAGCTTCTTTGCGGCAAGGAATTCCGTCAACGATTGGTGAATAAAGGCAATGCGCCCGTCAGAGTATGGAGCAACCACTTCTTCGGACACTAGCCAATTGACGACATCAGTTGGTTCAACGTTGGCTTCCGCACCTGTTTTCCGAAGCTTGGTCAAGAGCATGTTGACTGAAAACGTTTCTTCACCACGATCCAACGCTTCGTAAGCACAGCTCGACAACACTGGTTGTATGTCAAGGTTCGATGAAAAGCGTTCGCTAAACCGATTCTGGATGCGGGAGAAATACTGATCGTAGAATTCACGCGGGTTCCCTGTTTTGGGTAGGTCGAGTTTACCTTCGACGATGTATCGAAAGAAAAAAGGTTTTCCTAGCAGACCTACCAATTCGTGGTCATATGCGGGGTCAAGCACGACACCAATGCGCATGAGTTCGCTACGGACCGTATCTCGGTCAATCTGTTCGAGATAATAGGTTGGCCAATTCAACTGCTCAAGACCATCAGTTGTTCGCGAACCGATAATCACCGGCGTAGTACCAAGTGAATCTAGAAAGTTCCTCAAATCATCTGCATATGCCCCGCTCTCCCAGTGGTCTTTCGGCATTTCATTAAAGGAATCCAAAAAGACCCGGAGCCGAACTTTGTTGGACAATTCGTCCACACTCAAACCAGAAGGCAATGTGTTGTCAATCAAGTTGCGAAGACTCCCTCGGTAGGATTTCATGTCAGCAACGACCGGAACAACGATTGAGCCGACATCTAGCTCTTCAGAAATGCAGCAAGCGTGCAATTGTTCGGCAATTTCGCTGGCTGCAATGTTGAGCGAATACGTTTTGCCTGCGCCTGGAAGCCCAATGAAAATTGCGCACTTTGGAAATTCTTTTAGAAAGGTACTGACTGAGCAATAGCTAAATCTGTCAAAGGTACGGCTAGTGGACGGACTGCGTTCCCGTTGCTCTACGTGAATAGCGAATTCCGAATCTACTCGTGGGTACCTGACAAGTCGCGCTGAATGGCGAACAAGTGACAAGGCGAGACTGTCAGCGTTCATGGAATGCCCGTTTGGGGCTTCTACGGACTTAGGAGCATAGGAATCAAGGAGATTCAATAGAGGGCTATGGTCGCGTCTGCCATCCGGCAATTTATTGGTCTCGTATCCGACTAGGTGAATTCCGTAGTTACGTCTCCAATACCGCACTTCAGCGTCTTCAATATCAGACATCACTGCATAGTGGTCTCGTGTTCCACCTTTGTATGTATTCGCGAGCAAGTCACGCAAATACAAGAAGTCCGGGTCTCGCAGTCCGAAACCCAGATAGACAACTGGTCTTGTCGCCAATATTGTCTTCAAGGCTTCGAGCGCAAAGTGACGCTCGCCCTGTGGCAGCAGATCACGGTACTGTTCGCGAGTAAGAATTATGCTGTCGGCATCTGCAGCATCACCATGTGGTTTGAAGACAAAGTTCGTAGCACGAGCGGTTACGATGTTGGCCGTTTCGGTTAACTGACGGTTAGTGATCGCTGGCGGAAAAAAAACGTCCGGCTGCCATTGATTCAGTGCTTGCTCGATCAAGTTGTCGTAATTAGTCGTTATGTAACACCGTGCGTTGAATGAAACGAGTTTCCTGTGAATATCATGTGGCTTTGCCACGCCATATTTGCACGCTGACCTAATGAATTCGCCAATCTGCTGTTTCGTAAGCAAGTCGAAACCGTAGCTTGCTGCCTGTAGCAATTCCCCTTTGCCTTTCTCCGAACGAACTAATGAAGCGTCGTTCCCAGCCTGTTCTACGTAGTCCACGAGCTGGTCGATCAAGCCTGACCATGTTGGAAGTCCTGACCAAAGCGAAATGCCTGAACCAACGAAAATCACAACATCTTCTTGTGCAAGCGTCTCTCGCAGCTTTTCCATTTCTATACCCCAATAACCAAAGTGCCACTCTTCATGGCGAGACTTGACTGTGGTAGGTCGTGGATCGCCGCCTGCCGTTTTTCGGACTTGTGAAATTTAGTGGCTAACTCGCTGGTCAAGCACTCCATCTTTTTGGCGAAGGGGATGCCGTCGTCTTGCACCTTTTCGGCGTAAGCGACGCGATCGGGCGTGAGCTGGTGAGTCCCGATGGGACGGCATGGTGTAGCCACGGGTGTAAACCCGTGGGCTAGTGGACGAATACAGTTGCGCAGCCCCGAAGGGGCGACATGAGTTGGTTGCGTCGGCTTGCCTGTCGTCCCTTCGGGACTATTGGCAGGGATTTGTTCTGGATCCCAAGGGCTGACGCCCATGGCTACAGCATAACGCCACTTCGTGGCTAGATGCGCGTGACGCGACGTGGCCGGTTGCGTGTCGATCAATCGATGACCTCCTGCTCGAAAACGTAACGCATGTCGAATTCGATGTTGTGCTTTTTCAGAATGGCGAGGAATTCCTCTTCAAACGTTTTCTTTCGATGATGTTCGGCTTGGTTTGCGATGTATTCGGCGACTGCAGGCATCTGTGATTCGCTTACTGAAAACGCGGCGTAACCCGATTGCCATTCGAACTTTCGTGTTACGTCGGATCGCTCGTTGATCCACTTGGACGAGTTCGACTTGATCTTTCGCAGCACATCTGAGATTGCGATGGTTGGACTGAGCTTCACCAACAGATGAACGTGGTCTTCGACGCCTCCGATTTTCAGCAACGTCCCCTTTTGGTCGCGGACGATGCCCCCGATATATCCATAGAGGTCGTCTTGCCATTCGGAACGGATTGTGGGCTTGCGGTACTTCGTGCTGTAGATGATGTGAATCAACAGATTGGTAAAAGTTGACACGCTATATGCCCCTAACCAGCGTCATATGCCGAATGTTTTTGTGTCCATATCCTGCCAGTTGATTCCTTGTCCGAAATCGTTAATACGGCAACTTCAAAACCGGATTCACGTCTGAAATCGCAGCAGGCTGCTATACGTGATCTTGACAATCGAGTCAGACAAGCTGCTTCACCCATAGCCCCTTGGCCAGTTGCATTTTGAATCGCTTGATCTTAGGGTGCGAGGAGGGCCCAGGCAAGCAGGGAGAGGGGGTGGCATGATTCGGTGAGTGTTTTGCCTGGTTAACGCACTCGCCTGCCGTGATGTGCTATGCAGGATTGGGGAGGCTGAAGATCATTGACGTTGGAAACGCAGCATTGAGTTATGGTATGGATCGCTCTTCGTTTTTGAGTGTCGACGAAAAGGATTGGATCGTGGCGAACGAATTGGCGTTCGCGTTTCTCGATCGTTTTCCGGTGACATGTGGACATTCACTGGTGGTGACGCGGAGGGTTGTGCCAACTTGGTTTGAGGCTTCGCCAGAAGAACAAGCTGCGCTGATGGGCTTGGTAAATGTGGTGAAGGCACATCTGGATGAGACGCTGGATCCCAAGCCCGATGGGTGCAACGTCGGGTTCAATTGCGGTGAGACGGACGGCCAAACAGTGATGCATGTCCACGTTCATGTGATCCCTCGTTATCCCGGCGATGTTCCGGATCCGCGCGGTGGCGTTCGATACGTGATCCCGGAGAAAGCGAACTACCTCGTTGACGAGGTGCCGGCATAGGCAGAGAAGCCATCTACGAAATCAACAAGTTCACCGCGTTTGGAACTGTTGACCGGGCATCCGGAACTGATGTTGTGGAAACGGCTCTCGACTCGGATTGCGGGTGCCACGAACGTTGATGTGCTGGCTTCGTTTCATCCCAAGGCATGGCGAATCATGGATGAGCATGGTTCACTCGTCGCGGTCGGTAGCAGCAATCTGTCGAAGCCCGCCTTGCAAACGGGAATTGAGTGGAACTTGCTTTGTTCAAGCCATGAAGGCGAGGGCGTGCCGGACGATTTCGTCCAGGCGTTTGGCGAGGTGTGGCAGGCCGCGGCCCCGCTGACTGCCGATCTGGTGGAACAATACCGGCTGGAAGCGAAAGCGTATCGCAAGGAACACTTTCAAGCCGAAAGCATCGACCGCAACCGCTAATTGCCATGCACCCGGCAGATTGAAGGGCGAGGTCAGAGTGGTAGCCGTCCGCGTTTATTGCTGATTGACCGCCGCAGACTCTTTGTCGAGGAGGCGGGAGCCCGGGAATGAGGTAAGAGGCGTGAAGGGCTTGGTGTTGGGGAGTCTAGTTGTGCAAAAAGCCTGACTGAAATTGCTTTCAGGCAGGCTTTGGGATGCATTGAAGTGGGCGATACAGAATTCGAATCTGTGACCTCCGCGGTGTGAACACGGCGCTCTAACCAACTGAGCTAATCGCCCTTGGGGGTGAAACGACTTCCGCTGGGTGCGGTCGTCTTGTTTCAGGGTGCTGAGAGATTATCTTTTTGGGAGAGTTTGGGCAAGCGTGTTGCCTGCACACGTTGGTTCTCTTTCTTGGTCAGGTTCCCTTTTGTCTCGTCGCTATGAATTGATTGATTTCGGCGACGGTCGGAAACTGGAGTCACTGGGGGGCCGTTTGATCGATCGGCCGAGTCCGGCGGCGGTGTCGGCGGCGAAGCGGGAACCGCAGTTGTGGCGAAGCGCGGATAGCCGGTTTGATCTAGAGGCGAAGGCTTGGGACCATCGCTCGCCTTGGCCTGACGATGGCACGATCGAGGCGATTGGCGATGACGGCGAGCCTTGGTTGCAGTTCCCGGTTCAGCCGACTCCGTTTGGGCACATCGGTGTCTTTCCTGAACAAGCGGATAATTGGCGGTGGCTGCAGCGGCGAGCGGTCCAGGCGGATCGGACGTCACGGTCGTCTTCGCGATCTTCATCAGCCCAGGCGTTGAACTTGTTCGCTTACACGGGCGGCTCGACGATGGCGCTCGCTCGGGCGGGATACCACGTGGCGCACGTGGACGCGGCGAAGCCGAACGTGGAGGCGGCGAAGCGGTTGGCGCAAACGAATGGACTGGGTGAGGCTCCGATCCGCTATCTGGTCGATGATGCGATGGCGTTCGTGCAGCGTGAGATCCGGCGTGGGAATCGCTACCACACGATCGTGCTGGATCCACCGGCGTACGGGCACGGTCCTAAGAGCAAACGGAACCGTCGTAAGAAGGCGGTTGATGGGGAATCATCGCGACCGGCCAAACAGGCGAAGGCCTGGCGGATCCAGCGAGATCTGCCTGAGTTGCTGACCCAGTGTTTGGATCTGCTATCGAGTCGCTCGTTCCGGATTTTGGTCACCGGCCATTCGGCGGAGATGGACCAGGGTGATGTGCTGGACTTGTTGCAGCGGAAGATTGGCAACCGCCGGATCGGGCGATTGCAGCCGGATTTCGAATCGGGCCGAATGCGGATTCCCGATCAAACCGGACGCCCGCTGGATGCGGGGTTTTTCGTCCGGTGTTCGCTGGATAGTTAGACACGGGTGCGTGTTAGCACGGCACCCGTGTTGTTGATGGATGCGTGCGAGGACGGCATCCAGAGAGATTCCGATAGGTAGAGATGCGTGCTAGCACGGCATCCTACTTATGGGGTCAGTCGGCGGAGACAGCGTCGGCGGGGACCAGGATGTCGCCTAGGTCGTTGTCGCCGGCTTTCAGGTCGACTTCGAAGCGTTGACGCTTCCAGTCGGTTTCCTTACCGCCCACTTTGACTTCATCGAGCTTGCCGCCTTCGTAACGAACGGCGAAGGTGATTTCCTTGCCTGCTGGGAGTCCTTCGATGATGATGTTGCCATCGGCGTCACTGACGTCGGCGAAGGGGTGTTCCAGGACCACGACGTAAGCACGCATCCAAGGGTGGATGTTGCAGTCGACTGGAATCGGTGCAGGTTCCGCGTCGCTGAGGTCAACCAACTTTTCTTGACCGGCGGGGATCATCAGGTTTTGGGCTGTGTTGCGAATGAAGTTCAGGTTCGCGTTGTGCCCGACTTCATCGGGGTTGGTGATCTTCAGCTTGTCGCCGGTTTGGGCGAGCACGACGCGTGGTTCGAAACGACATTGGTCGTTGGCGAGCACGAGGGTTTCGTTGGAGGCTTCGGTCTTAGGCAAGTCCTTGCCGCTGGAGCGGGTGTAGACGTGAACGATGACGTTCTTGATGCCCTTGTTATCGGGGTTAACGAGCAGCTTTTCGTTGGGGATGGGGTGTTTGCCGCAGAATTCAGCGTCCTTGTTCGGGTCGATGTTTTCGACTTTGGGCGGGGTGCCATCGTAAACGAATCGCATTTTCAGCGTTGCGTCTTGGGCGGATGCGGTGCCGACTGAAAGGCCGGTTGTGACACAAGCGGTGGCCGCTAAAGCGATACTGAGTCGACGAAAGATCGATTGAGTTCGGGTGGTTTGCGTAGGCAAGTGGGTATCTCCGGGTGTAGTGGGAAGGACAACAAAGGTGGGAAGGGAAATGGAGGTGGGATGCCAGAATTCGGCCGGCTGGGCCAGTGTACGTGTGGGCCAGTGTACGTGCTAATGTCGTGCCAGTGTATGGACCCGCATGCGGGGCGATCTATGGTGCACAGAGACCCGATGGCACAGGAAACCAATGGCACAGGGAAACGATGGCACTGGGGAACCGATGTTTTGTCGGTACCCTTCACGGTGGAAAACGGCTTGGTGTGTATTGTAGACCTTACGGCTAGAATGTCCAATCAAGTCAAGTGTCTAATCATGTCACCCCAAAACAACCAAGAGGAGCTTTCCTGATGCCACTGTACGAGTTTGAATGTGGAGTGTGTTCGGCAACAAATGGAGTTTCGACGGCCAAAGAAATTCTGGTGCGTTCGGCCGACGAAGCGGTGGTTTGCCCGGATTGCGGGAGCGACAAGCTGGAGCGTTTGATGAGTGCGACGGCGGCACCGGCGAGCGGGCGATCGTTGCCGATCGGCGGGCCAAGGCCAGCGGAAAATTGTGCGGCCCCGCGTTGTTGCGGCGGCGGTTGCCAAATGTAGGCAGTCGCCGAGAACCCAGCCGCGATCCGGGCTGAGGACTCGCGAAGGCCAAGCAAGCGAAGGTCAGGCGGGCGAGGGTCAGGCGGGCGGATGGCAATCCGGGTGCAATAAAAAACGGCGGATGATTCATCCGCCGTTTCTGTTTCAGAGCCGAGGTGCTTCCCGGTCAGATCAGCGAGTCGCTCGATGGGCCGAGCGATCGTGATCCGGCGTGGATGTGAAGCCATTTGGCGTGATTCGCCGCTTCGGTCAGTTCGTTACGCTTCGTCTTTCTTCTTGCCTTTTCCCTTGCCGGCGGCGCCTTTGCCACCTTTGCGAGTTTGGAATTGGCGACGAGTCTTTTCAGGCATCGCTTCGAGTTGCTCTGGGGTGAGCACTGCAGCGACACTCTTTCGCAGAGCAGCGTTGGCCGCGGTCATCTTGGCGATCAACGCAGCTTCTTCGCTGGTGACCGATTCGCTGGCTTTGGCAACGAGGTCTTTACCCTTGGCACCTGATTCGCGAGCTTCCTTCATCGCGGTGGCATATTTCTTTTGCACTTCGGCGGTGAGTCCAGCTTCCTGCAATTCTTTTGCGGTGGCTTGGAACTTTTCGGCAGCGGCTTTCACCTTGGCGTTTTGGTCGTCGGTCAGGCCGGCGTCCTTAAGGCTGGTCATCATTCTCTTGACGACGGGGTTGCTGCCTTTATCGCCCTTCTTCTTGGCGGGCTTTTCGGCGACGGACGACACGGTCATGAGGGCGACCAAGGACAAGGCAATCAGAGTTCTCATGTACATCGTTCCTTTGGAACAAACGTGGTGGAGTGGGGAACCGGAAGCGGTTTATGGTATGACATAAAACCGCCGCCGGGTGGAAGTTTCGCCCCTTAGGCTCTGATTTTGTGAAATTAGGCAACTCAGCCGATGTTGCCTAGAATTCCTGGTCAATCGTCTCGCGCGACGCACGCGTGCCCAGGGCTCCCCACAATCCATAGGGGCTAACCGAACCAGGAGCACTGTGACCGGTGCCGTCTTTGTGGACGTTGGCGTCGTGAACATCGCCGGCTTCGATCGAGTCGGTCAGGAACTTCACTGCCCCGTCGCCCATCAAGACGTGGACGCCGCCTTGGTGCCGGCTGCTGGTCGATGCCATGCCGTCTTGCATTGCGGTGCCGCCGAAGCACAGTTCGCGGTTAGGTGGCAAGATCGTGTTGAATCCGCCGAAGGTGGTCGCACTGGATGCCCAGCGGTAACCGCGGCCTTCGTCTGAATTTGCCAACGTCGAGGCGGCGGCGCTATTCCAGAAGCTGGGGCGGGTTTCGTCGATGTAGCCTTCGTGCACACACAGGTCTGGTTCTTCGTGGATCTCTTCGGCGTGGCCATGTCCGTGATCGTGGCCATGTTCAGCCGAAGCGATCGTGCGGATGTCGTTGTCGCCAAGGTCAGTCGCGATTTCGCCAGCGAAGATCGTGTTGGACAGGCCATCAAGTACATCGCGGAATGCCGTCTTTTGGTGAGCGACAAACGCTCCGCGACAAGCCGCCCGTGCTTCCTCGGCGTGGGGTGCCAGGTTGGCGTCGAGGGTGATCGTGTATTCGGAAACGTCGTCGGCGTAGTTCACCAGTCCAAGCGGGCCGAGGTGCATGTAGTGGCTTGAATCGCCAAGGCAGGCAGCGTAGTTGGTGCGGCCGAAGCTAGGCAGTCCAGTGCCGGGGTCGCTGGGGCATCGCAACGCAGGGATTTCAGTCGTCCATGGCTTGTAGTTTTGCTCGTCCGTTTCGGCACCCATCGGTTGCCAAACTCCATCGAGTGGGTTGCTGATTTGTTCCCATATCGCTTGCTGTTCGAAGAACGGAGTGAGGCCGACCCAGATCGATAGGTCCATGCGGTTGGTGCGGTTGCTGCCGACTGGTGCACCGTCGGCCCAGGTTCCGCCGCCGTGCATGGGAAGTTGGTTGTAGGCGGAGTGGTAGTTGTGGATGGACAGCCCGAGTTGTTTCAGGTTGTTGCTGCAGCTCATCCGGCGGGCGGCTTCGCGAGCGGCCTGGACGGCAGGAAGCAACAATCCGACAAGCACGCCGATGATCGCGATCACAACGAGCAGCTCAACGAGCGTGAAGCCGTGTGGCTTGTTGCGAGCGGAACGAAAGGAGCTGTTGGACGGTTGGTGCGCAGCGGGAAATTGAAAACGTGAGGTTAGGTTCTTCATTGGATAATGCCTGGAGGGGCGAATAATGGATTGGGTAACAATTAATAAATCTTGATCATGCCGGCGTCGCGTTGAATCAGAACGCGCAGGCATCACTGTTTTTCAGAGAATGAAAAACGATTGTTAAACCAATGAAGAAGCGGGTGGCCCGCGAGCTGAGATACCGCTGGCGAGCGGTTGGAGCGGCCAGCAAAGATTGCCGCTGAGTAGAAGATCGGTGTCGCAAACCGGTGCCATCGCAATGGCTGCGTGGTCGGTTGCTGAGGCGACGAGAGACGTGCCCACGCAAAGTGCACACAAACCAACGCAATCCGCATGGGAATGGGTGGCGGTCAGTTCGTCGGGGGAAGCGACCGTCAGTAGATCGCTGGCCGTGGGGGCCGGTGCGTGTTCGTGAGTGTGGTCGCAGCCGCAATGGGAATGGGTGGCGACGGCGGTTGGTTCCGCGAACGCAAGTGCCTTGTCCGCGAGACTGGCGTCAGCGTCGACGTTGGCGGCTAAATCGCCCGGAGACGCGGTGCAGCAACTCGAGTTCTGGAGACCGGTATGCGAATGATCGTGATGGTGCAGTGCTGGCAAAAGCCAACCACCGACCACATAGGCGATCAAAGCGATACGGGAAATCCAGGGGATCATGGGTGAGGTGCTGGCTGATTTGCAGTGGGAAAGGAGGTTCGGTTTGGTTGAAGACGCCGATTTAGGGCGGTTGGTTCTTCAATTGTTCTCAAGATAGGTGCGATGAAGACATCTTGAAAGTGGATTATTGCATGGTCCCGCGAGTTTTCTGGGAATCAAAACGCTCTCTTCACATAGGGATTACGCGTTGATCGGGGTGGGAGACCGCCGTTGGGGCGGTGGCTTGCTTGCTTTTTGTTGTGTGGATTCAGTGCTGAGCCCTCACCCTCGCATTCGCCTGAACGGCTTTGCTCGACCTCTCCCCGCTTCGCCGGGAGAGGTTTTGGGTGGATTTCCTCGTCGGAATGCGAACTTGAAGAACCCCGCCCTCTGGGAGGGGTCGAGCGAAGCGAGGGGGAGGGTGGGTTTCTAGGTTGCTGTTGTATTGGTGTGGATTTCGTGCTGAGCCCTTACCCTTGCATTCTCCTGAACGGCTTTGCTCGACCTCTCCCCGCTTCGCCGGGAGAGGTTTTGGCTTGCTTTAAACGCGGTGCGGCACTCGGGTGACCGCGACGAAATCATTCGCTGACCGGTTGTTCTACCACGGGGGTGTCACCGGTTTTGGTGCGGTCCCAGAACGCGACTAGGAAGAGGACGAAGATGGCGGCGGCCATGATGGCGGGGGAGATCCAGAAGTCTTGCCACTGGCTCATCGTTTCGTTCAGGATGCCAGCGTCGACCGATTCGGGGATGTCTCGAGAGAACATCTTGGTGAATGTTTCCAAGAACGACGAGTCTTCCGCTTGGCCGCGGGCGGCGCCGAGGGCTTCGACGTATTGCGGGGCGGACGTGACTTGCTTGCCGTAGTCGCCGAAGGTTAACGCTAGCGGAATTCTGCCGAACAAGTCGCCGCCGGCCATGATGCGGTAACCGAAGAACATGCCGACACCTTGGGTCAGGAAGACAAGCAAGCCTTGAGCTTGACCGCGGATCGCTTTGGACGCCTTTTGGTCGGTGTACATGAAACCGGTTACGAAGAAGAAGTCGTAACAGATCCCGTGCAAGGCAACGGCGAGCAACAGCATCCAGGTCGTTTGCTCTGTCGCGGCGTAAGCGAACAGCAGGTAACGAACGAACCAGCATGCCATGCCGATCAGGATCATGAGCTTCACGCCGAGTCGACGGAAGAAGAACGGGATCAGCAGCATGAAGAAGATCTCGGACATTTGCCCGATCGTCATGGTGGCGCCCGGTTCAGCGAACCCGGTTTGGTTCAAGTAGGTCGCAGTCATCCCGTAGTAATACGCCAGCGGAATGCAGATCAGCGTGGAGCAAACGGCGAAGACGAAGAAGTTCCAGTTGGCGAGCAGTTTGAATGCATCGACCATGAACAACGATCGAACGTCCATCGGTTGACCACGCAGCGGCGGCGGAGTGTGAGGCAGTGCGAAGCACAACAATCCGAGTGCCAGGGAGCTGCCAGCACCCAACCAGAAAATGTTGTAAGACGCCGACCAGCCAAGGATTCCAAGCGTCAGTCCGGCGACGATCCATCCGATCGTGCCCCACACGCGAATCTTGGGGAACTCATCCTGGCTGGGGATGTGTGTGAACGCGATTGTGTTGCCAAGTCCGAGAGTGGGCATGTAACACAGCAGATAACCCAGGATCATCCAGACGAGTGTCTTGCCGGAGCTGTTTTCGTTGGCCTGCATTTCCAAGAACGCGGCGGGTTCGTACGTGCCAGCGGCTCGCATCGAGTCGGCGGATTGAACCGCGAACTCGGAAGCCGATTCCGCCACGCCAGGGATCATGAGCATGATGACGCCACCGATCAGCATCAGCACGCCCATGACTTTTTCGGATGCAAAGAACCGGTCCGCGATCAGCCCAAGAAACAGTGGAGCAAAGATCGCTGCGATCGGGGCTGCTTCATAAGCGCCGCCGATGAAGGCACCAAGCAAGTGTGTGTCCATGGCTGCGGATAGCGTTGCAAACCAGGCTCCCCAAGCGAAGAACTGCAGGAACATCATTGCGGAGAGCAGCATCACGATGGGTGACTTGCGGGGTTCCACAGCGGTGGCGTGAGTGGTGTCGTTCATGTTGTTTGAAGACCGGCGTAGAAATCGGGCGGGTTGGAAACCGGAGTTGAGCCTTGGTGGGGGAAGGGCTCAGGCGGGAGTGAACGGTGTGTGTAAGCGGGAGGTCTTAGGTGTTGTGGCGTCGCGGGTCGAATGTCTTGGAAGCTGGAATTTTGGGAATTGCTTCGCTTGATAGTCGCGTCGATCGAGGGCGTGATATCTGAATTACGATCCGAGTCTACATCAACACTTCTTCGCGAAGTTCGGTCAGGTAACGAAGCATGGGGCGGGCGTTGCCGGCACCGTCGATCACGCCGGAGTGCGGTGTTAGGTGAGGAAGTTGGTCGGACCAACCATCCCAAACAACGGCATGAACAATTTGCTTGGCTAACAACGTTTGGACAAGCGGGCGGGCGAATGCGTATTGTTGGTCCGCCCATGCTTTGGATTGGCATTCGCCATCGAGGGTGCCGTTCATGCCAGGCGATAGTGCAACGGGCGACACTTTCATACGAGCGTCGGCGTCCTCGCCCGGGGCGGCGGGAATGGACAGTTGCACCAGCAGTGGTGAGTTCAAGGTTGCCCAGCGATCGATCAGTTGGGCGAAGTCCACCGGCGAGCGCGGATGGGTTTGGCCTTTGGAGTAGCCGAAGCGGAAGTTCAGGCCGATGCCAGCGAGTCCCAAGCCGCTTCGCAGCAACGCGTCGGCAAAGTGAATCGGTGAGATGCCGTTGGCGTGACGAGCGAGGTACTCGCCACACGGTTGATCGATCGACATGATCACAGGCGTGTTGGGATCGCATCGCCGAATCGTTTGCAAGATGCCGATAGAGAACCGCATGATCTGTTCATCGTCCAACGACAAGGGCCCGACGATGTTCAGTCCGGCGGCGGCGTTCCACAAGTGAACTCGTCCGCGAAACTGGTTCACCGTGGCTTCGACGAACTGCGTCATTGCGGACAACAGTTGTTCGAAATCATCGCCCAGCAGTGATAGCCAATCGGGAAGCAAGCCATCACGGTGATCGATGATGGGGCCACCGATTACACGAGTGCCGGATTGTTCGCATGCTTCGAGCACGCGGGTGACGGGGCCGAAGTCGTTCGCGCCAGAATCATTTTCGATGTCGCCCCAACTGATCCGAACCGCGGCGGCGTTGAACGCTTGCCCGATACCGTCTTCGCCAAAGCCCGGCACTGATTCACATGCGGACAGATCACTGATGGTGTCATCGGGATTGGCCGTTGATGCGGCTTCGGCGCGAGATGCGGGGCAAACGCCCACGGCCATCATGGTGCTAAGCCGAGGCTCGCGGGTTCGCCGGAATGCCATCGACTGGGTTGCAAACAGTTCGCCCAGTTCGGATGCGGCTTGTTCGAGTAACCCGATTGCTTTGATCGCCGACTGGGCCACGTCGGCTTCGAATTCAGGTGTGTCGCTTTTCAGCGAAGTGTTGGTGGGCTGGATCGCGTCCAGGAATGCCGTGACACCTTGATTGAGCGATTGATGAAACTTGTCGCTCAGAACCAGTCCGCCACGTTGCCAGGTGTCAGCCTGGATACGGACTCGATGGCAACTGCCGCGGGCCAGTTCGATCAACAGGTTGTGTGGCGCCTCGACGCATCGCAGCGAGCACGTCGTTAGGACGCGGTACCCGATGCCTTCGACCGGACAGGTCAGCAACAGTTTGGCGGATGTGTCGACGGCTCGATTGATCGTCAGGACGCCGCCGCTACGGCTTTCCGGTGCGTGAGCATGGGCTTCGGTGGATATCACCGAAGGGTCATTGTCGGGATGGAAAATGTTCCGACTTTGCCAGGGGACGCCCTCGATGCCGCACAGGTACGCTTCTTGCCAATGACATTCGTGAAAGAATTCGGATGCCGCGTCGGGGACATAGAAATGCATTTGTCCCATGGCAGTTAGGCTTCTCGCTCGTTACTAGGTCACACTGGTCAGGACGCGTCAGAAAAACTCTGTGGGGATGCGGGCTCAATCGATGCCCGAGCACATCTTACTCGCTGGAGAGGCGACTCGCGAGAAGGGGGCCCGGCGGCAATGGCGAAAGTTGTCGTACAGTGGTGCGAGTTATCAGCATTGGTGGAGATATCGGGCCGTGTCGCGGCACCGGTCTGGTAAAAGCGGTCCGGCTATGCCAAATTTCACTTATGAATAGCCAAGCCCCATCAAATAGCTCAAACGCACCCTCGGATGTCTATCGATTTGATTCCGAGGGGGCGCTACTGGAAACGCATCTGCCTTTGCCCCGACGCCAGGGGAAAGTGCGAGACGTCTATGACCTGGGCGACGATTTGTTGATCGTCAGCACGGATCGGATCAGTGCGTTCGACTACATCTTGCCCTCGGGGATTCCCGGCAAGGGTGCGTTGTTGACGGCGATGAGCCGATTTTGGTTTGAGCGGATGGACGATGGGTCGATCGGTGGCGGCAAGATTGGCCATCACCTGATCAGCACCGATGTGCCTGATGCGGTGGCCGAGTTGGTGGATCCAGAACCGCTGCGTGGTCGCGTCATGGTGGCTCGCAAGGCCGAAGTGGTGCCGTTCGAATGCGTGGTCCGAGGTTACCTGGAAGGCAGCGGCTGGCGAGCGTATCAGGATTCTGGCGAAATTTGCGGTGTGGCGTTGCCATCGGGTTTGCGCCAGTGTGATCAATTGGCCTCGCCAATTTTTACTCCGTCGACCAAAGCCGAAGCCGGCCATGACGAGAACGTCTCGTTCGATGTGATGGCCGAAGGTGCGGGCATGGAAACCGCATCGGCGCTGCGTGACTTGAGCTTGATGATCTATCAGGACGCGGCTCAGATCGCGTCGCAACGCGGGATCTTGATTGCGGATACCAAGTTCGAGTTTGGCTGGTTCACCGAAGATGGATCGAAGAAGCTGATCTTGATCGACGAAGTGCTGACGCCGGATAGCTCACGCTTCTGGGCGGCCGATGAATACGAACCGGGGCGTTCGCAGCGATCATTCGACAAGCAGTTTGTGCGAGAATGGTTGCAAGCATCGGATTGGGATCGGAATAGCGAGCCGCCAAAGTTGCCTGCGGACATCGTTGAGAAGACAGCCGCGCGTTACCGCGAGGGATTTGACCGATTGGTCGGTTAGTGTTGCGGGCCTCTCGTGATCACGCCTTCGATAAAGAGATGGCGTTTAAATCCTAGTGGCATGACGCGAGCCCTCTGGTTCCTTGTCGAGCAAGTTGGTTGGGTTGTGCGCGAATCCGTCTTTCGGTGCAGCGGTGCGCATACGGTGTGCGTAAACGATGGTTCGCAGGATGTGATGCGTCGTATTCGGTGCATCGCTTTGAGAGCGTTTTTGAAAAAAATGTAGCCGGTGTCGCCAGACTCCGGCGCTCTGAAGCCTGTCGAATCCAGCTACAAAGACCAATCACGTAACGCCCCAAAAGTAGGCCGGATGAAGGAGGCTTTGCGACGCCCATCCGGCAGGCGCATGATTGCCGGAACGTCGCTGCGCTTGGTCCGGCCTACGAACCACAAGCTGAATTCTGGCGAACCCAGCTATCGGGATCGGGCACGTCAAACATTCAAAATATTTTAGTGTGTGATATTCGGTGCGACACCGAGCGGCTTTCGTTGCTTCACCCAAAGTTGGGCGAGGCCACGAAAAAAGGTCGCTGGAGAACCAACGACCTTGAAGCGATTTCGATTGCAGCGGTAATGAAAGCCCGCCGCGAGTTAGCTAGCTGTGTTTAGCGAGCGGCGACTTGTTCGACTTGAACGTCGGCGGTCAGGATCGCTTTCGCGGTCACGGCACCATCGCCAGCGGTCTTGATCACGATCGGTAAGCGTTGAGCTCCCTTGGCGGCGGTCGGAGTCATCTTGACCGTGACGACGTGGATCTTCTTCGCCACGCCTGTGTTTTCGAACTGCATGTCCCAGCCTTCGCACTCGATCGAATCGATGGCGAACGGTTCGCGGCCGGTGATCACCAATCGCTGAACGATCTGTTGTCCTTGTCGGACGGTGCCGAAGGCGATCGATTGTGGCGAGATGTTCAGGGCGGTGACGACGGTACCGGAAATACGAAGCGGCACGCGAGGCATGCTGCGGTCGTTGGTTTGCACGATGACTTCGTCTTGGAAGAAACCTTCGGGGGCATCTTCACGAACTTGCACGGTCAATTCGTAGGTCGCGTTCTTGGGGCCGCGTTCGACTTGTTTGAACGATGGAACAAGCCAAGGTTGGTTGGCCCGCATGTCGACAACTTGCCAGTCATTGCGTCCGGCGTAGTAAAGCTTGGTGGTCCCGTTGCGGGCTTCGCCTTGGTTGACTTTGCCCATTTCGATCGCACCGGGGTGGAAGACCATGTCGCTGCGGATGTAACCGTCGACCTTCAAGAGCACTTCGGTGTAGAACGGCTGATCGATGACAACGGTTAAGGTTGCACCCTTCTTGCCACGGAAGGTGGGGGTGTTGAAACGAGCCAGCAGGGTTCCCTGGCCACCAGCCGGAATGTAGTTGCTGCTTAGGATGGGGGTTGTGCACCCGCACGATGCACGCACCGTTTGGATGTGCATGTCGCGGCCGGTCGTGTTGTAGATCGGGAAGGCGAATTCGGTTTTCGAAGCAACCGCTACGGTGCCGAAATCATGGCTTTTGATTGGGAAAGCGGTATCCGTCCAATCCCCCCAAGCGTTGACCGAGGATGCAGCAGTTAAGAAACCGACGCAAGCCAACCAAATACACGAACGCAACATCAGAAGTCCCTTCCAGGAGACAAATCGGGAAAACCAGGCCGGTTTTAAAACACGGTAAATCAGCATCACAATAGTATAGGTGTTTGGGACATCGACAAGGTAGATAGAGGGGGGAAACACGCAAAACTCGCAGATTCTTTGTTTTCCCTAACCCTTCGTAGTTGTTAATGAACTTTTGCCTTTGCTAGCGGACATGCTGGTTAGCAAAAAGAGACAGATTGTCGGTTTGCACTTGGCGTTGCTTGAGCGAATTTGCTAGAGGCTGGCTGTCGGAGTTGCGTGAAACCCTCGCGCCGACGGTATCCAACATTTTCATGTTCGCTTTTGGGCCACGGATCGGCCTGACCTCGGCTTGTGATGTGCATCTTGATAGAGATGTCATCTGGGCAGTGAACTCGCAAAGGAATGCAGCGATGAACGAATTCTTCAAACGATTGAAATGGCGCCTCACCGGTGGCATTGTCACAATTGCACTGGGCGCGTTTGCTGCCGCTCAAGCTCAGCGTGAAGATTACGTCGACAGTCAACCGCTGCCGAGTCTGGACGCTCCCGCGTGGGCCGATTCGCTGCCGATGCCTATTCAGGCTGGGCCTGAGCAAAGTTGGCATACCACCCAAGTTGACTCAAACGTCAGCCCCGCTGGGTTCGCCGCGGGCTCCGCCGGCCCCGGAAGCTGGGTTTCGTCGCCTGAAGCAGCCTATTCGGGGCAACCGGAAGCTGCGTTGGTCTCGCAAGTCAATCACGAAGAACCCGCTGCTTCGCCAGCGATGATGATGTCGATGCCACCGGTCGACACCGGCGCGGCTGAAGAAAACAACAGCGGCCCCTCGATGTCGATGCCCGCGATGGGAATGCCCGTTCCGGCGATGGATCAATCGGCTGCAGACCCAAACGCGGGTCAACATGAATCCGAAATGGCGATGCCAGCGATGGCGATGTCCGCGTTGTCGATGCCAGTGCCGAGCGGTCAAAATGACGACGGACCGGGAGCGGCTGGGATGGCCGACGGCCCGAGCATGAACGCCGGCCCCTCGATGGCGATGCCAGCAGGCGATTCCGCCGCGATGCAAGAGATTCAGTTTGATAACGGTCCCGCCGTTGATCTGCACCATGATGCAGCACCAGGAATGGGACACGACATGCAGGCTCAATCACAAGCCGGTCCACAAGAAGGAGCCGCTCCGCAAAACTTCGCTGGTGACTTCGGGCCGATGACCAATTCGCTGAGAAGCTCACCACAGGTAGGTCCAGCACCGGAAGAACAAGCATCGCGTTCGACACCTGGTTTCAATCCGCCTGGATTCGACGCTCCCAATTTCGATCAGCCTGGTTTTGACACACCGGCCGATGACGCGGCCGCATCGAACGGCCCCGGTTTCAATAACCAAGCTTTCCAAACACCCGAGCCTGCCGGACAAGGTTTGCCAGCGGCCAGTAGCTTTCCTGCCGCGGGCAACGAGCCTGCATCGAACGGCTTTGTGGGTTCGCCAGGTCTTTCGGGCCAACAGGGTTTTTCAGGTCAACAAGGTTTCTCTGATCAGCAGGGTTTCTCAGGCCAGGAGGGCTTCGCTGCACAACAAGACTTCGGAACCGATTCTCAAGACGCACGTCAGTCTGGACTGCCTACCTTGCCGGTACCGGGACAACCTTCGCAATACGAAGCCGAGCCTAGCTACGGCGACCAGCCTGGCTACGCCGGTAACCCGAACCAACGTGCCACACCGGCTCGCTTGACCGGTCACCAACGCGGTGGCGGAATGGGACTGCCAAGTGACGGTCTGGCTAGCCAAGCGATGGGCAGCCAAGCCTATGGCGGCCCCGCCGGTGCGAACCAGTATCTCGATTCACAAGCCGATTCCATCACGACCAGTCTTCCAGGTGATCGAAGTTTGGAAGGCGTGCAAACACCTAGCGTTGTGATTCACAAGCGAGCACCAGCCGAAGTGAAGGTTGGCAAGGCAGCTACGTTCGTCATTCAAGTTCGTAACGTGGGTACCGCCGAAGCGTTGGGCGTTCAGGTGCATGACCGTATCCCAACGGGGATGCAATTGGTCGACGCAACACCGCGACCAGAGATGCAAGGCGACTCGCTCGTTTGGCAACTTGGTGCGATGCCGGTTGGCGACGAACGAGCGATCACGATGCAGTTGATCCCGCGTGAAGAAGGCGAACTGGGCAGCGTTGCTCGCGTTACCTTCGAAGCCGCCGCATCGGTTCGTACTCGTAGCACACGTCCTGAACTTCGTATTGTGCAACAGGCTCCAGCCAAGGTCTTGATCGGCCAACAACTGGAAATTGAACTGGAAATTTCGAACATCGGTACGGGCGAAGCCACCGCCGTGATCCTTCAAGAAGACGTGCCACAAGGCCTCGATCACCCACGTGGTCGCCAACTAGACAACTCGCTGGGTAACTTGCGTCCGGGCGAAACACGCCGAGAAGTGTTGCGTTTGCGTGCGGCTGAACCAGGTATGGTCCAGAACGTCGTGCGATTGGTGGCCGATGACGCTGCCGAAGTGACGCACACGGTCAACGTGGAAGTGGTTGCACCCGTCTTGAACGTCGGACTGACCGGGCCAAGTCGCCGGTTCCTAGAACGTCAGGCCACTTACATGGTGAACATCGAGAATCGTGGTTCTGCACCGGCGACCAACGTGGAAGTCATCGCCTACTTGGATCGTGGCTTCACGTTTGTCAGCACCGAGAACAACGGACACTACGATTCCAATCGCCATGCGGTGCTTTGGTCGATCGTCAATCTGCCTGCCGGTGATGCCGGTAGCGTGCCAGTGACCTTGTTGCCGATTGAAGCTGGCGAGCAAGCGATCCGGCTTGAAGCCATTGCTGACCTGGATACTCGTTCGCAAAGCGAGAGCACCGTCAGTGTTGAATCGCAAGCGGAACTGACTTTTTCGATCGCCGATACCGCCGACCCCATCGAACTGGGAAGCGAAACGACCTACGAGATTCGCGTGAAGAACTCCGGTTCACGTAATGACACCAACGTGCAAGTTCGTTTGCAAGTGCCGGCGGGAATCGAGTTGCTCGAAAGCGATGCTGACGTGCAAACCGATGGCCGTGGTGGTGTGCTGTTCGCTCCGCATAAGAACCTCAACGCAGGTGGTGACTTGATCTACCGCGTACGCGTTCGTGGCGTTCAACCGGACACACACGTGATTAAAGCGATCGTGACCAGCGATCAAGCTCGCGTGCCAGTGACGAAGGAAGAGAGCACGATGGTCTACGCCGACCGTTAGTCAGCGTCCCAGCAATGGGAGTGGTTTAATAGAGCTAACGCTGGTGTTCAGGCTTCAGCCTGCTCATGCTGTAGATGGTGCTTGTTCAGGGGCGAAGGTGGGGAACAGGCTAAAGCCTGGACTCCAGCGGGTGTGTGCTAGCGTGGCGTTTGAGTTGAGCTGTCTATCGCTCCGTTAGGTCTCGCTGGCCTTCTCGAACGGTTCCAGGTGCACCAACACGTCTCGCAGGCTGGCGTATTCTTCTAGCAAACGAGCCTTGGCTTGGTGGCCGATTCGGTGCCCGTTGAAAACGGTTTCGTTGGGGTCCACTTGAAGGTGGATGTCGGCGAACAGTTCCAAGCCGGACATGCGTACCCGTAGTTGCTCAACTCGCCGAACGCCCTCAACTTGTTCCGCGGTGGCGCGAATGGCCGAGACGATCTCGTCGTCCGCTTGAGCGTCCATCAGTTCGTGGCAACTTTGATTGAGCAACCGCACTGCTGTCCAGATGATGGCCGCGACGACAAACATCGCAGCCGCTTCATCGGCCCACGCGTAAGCCGAGCCGCCGAATCGTACGATCGCTAGCCCGATTAACACCGCCAGCGAACAGAATGCGTCGCTGCGGTGGTCCCAAGCGTTAGCGATGATGGCGAGCGATCCGGTTCGAGTCCCCACGCGGATCTTGTAGCGGTAGAGGGTCTCTTTGATGATCACATTGCCGCCGGCGATCCAGAGCGTCCAAGCGGGTGGGATCGGGTGTACGCTGGATAGCCGCTGGATTGCTTCCCAGCCGATCCAAATGGCCGAGACGACAATCAGGACCGCAATGTTGGATCCGGCCACGGCTTCGATGCGAGTGTGCCCGTAGGGATGTTCATCATCGGCTGGCTTCTGGGCGAAACGCAGTGCAATGAACACGACCAGTGATGTCAGTACGTCGCCTAATGAATTAGCTGCGTCGGATAGCAGTGCAAACGAGTGACCCAGAATGCCGCCGGCCAGCTTGACGATAGCGAGAATGAAATTGACGCCCAATCCCAATAGCGCGGCGCGAGTTGCATCGCGGTAAGCGGGGTTGGGAGGTGTGTCCACGGTGTGACCTAAAAAGTGGCATCGGGATTTTTTTGCGAGAGCGATTCCTGGTGCCTTTGTGACCTGCGTCAGCGATGCGGTCAATCGGAAAGTATTTTCAGCGGCTAACGGCAGGGCAAAATGCTATGTGAAAGTGCATCGTTTGCTGACAGTGCAACGTGGGCCGCTTGGTGCGTGACTCGCCGATGGTAGGTTTTGTTTCAGATCCCTTTGGTTCGGCATTTGAGCGTAGCGGGCGAGGTAACGAGTCCTTCTCTAAAGCTCAGGGCGGAGGGATTCGTTGCCTCATCCACTACTGGCATTTCGGATTAGTTGATGCTGGTTAGTGTGCCAGCCGCACCGCCGCCGAGGGCTTGGTAGGTGTTGACGACTGCGGCGAGTTGTTGTTGTTTGGTTTCGATCAAGTCCATTTTGGCTTCCATGAATTCGCGTTGTGCCAAAAGCACTTCCACGTATTCTGCTCGCGCGTTCTGGAATAGTTTGGTGGCACTGTCGACGGACGCTTCAAGTGCTTGCAGTTGTTCCTTTTTGATCTCGATACTCCGGCGGTAGTTGTCCACCTTTGTCATGTGGTTAACGACCTCAATGTGAGCCTGTAGAACGGTTTGTTGGTAGTTGTAAACCGCTTGCAGTTGGGCCGCGTTGGCGCTGAGGTAATCCGCCTTGATCGCTCGCTTGTTGATTAACGGTCCAACCAATTCGCCAGCGACGCTGTAGATCAACGATTCCGGTGTCCGGAACAGGTATCCGGTACTGAAGGCGTTCCAGCCTAAGCCGGCGGTCAACGTTAACGATGGATAGAAGCGGGCGCGAGCGACTTTGACGTCGAGTCCGGCGGCTACCAATTCTCGTTCAGCTTGTCGGATGTCGGCGCGGTTTTCCAGTTGTTGGGATGGAACGCCCACATTCAGTGCACGCAGGTCCAAGTCGATATATTCCAGCGAAGCACGGTCGATGGGTTGTGGGTATCGACCGACGATGTAGTTGATCCGGTTTTCGGCTTCGATGATTGATTGTTGGATGATCAGTTTTTCGCTTTGGTTCTTGCGAACTTCCGCTTGGAAACGTTGAACCGCCAATTCTGTGCCGCGAGCTGCCTTCTTCTTTGCCTTAGCAAATCGAAGGCTTTGTTTTTGGATCTGGATGGTTTTGTCGAGTGTTTCCAGGCGGCTGTCTAAGGCCAATAGCTCGTAATAGTTCTCGGCCAACTCAGCGACGAGGCGGGTTTGGATGTAGTTACGTCCTTCGCGGGTACCGAGGTAACGGTACGCGGCGGCGCTTTGGGCGTTACGTAGCTTCTTCCAAATGTCCATTTCCCAAGACACGTTCGCAGCGACTAGGAAGTCAGGCAGCGGGTCCGGGAATGCTTTTCCGTTGGCCACGTCGAGATTTTCTTCGACAGCACCGTTTCGTGTGTGGCGTCCCGACTTTTCAAGGCCAGCACCGGCGCCGAGAGTCACGAACGGCAGGTATTCACCACTACGCGCTTGGACTTCCAAACAAGCGATACGGATTTCTTGGGCTAGGATCTTCAGTTCCTGATTGCCGACCATTGCTTCGGCGATCAAACCGGTCAACGCGGGATCATTGAAGAACTCATACTGCGATAGGTGGGCGGAGTTGTCGTAGTTCGTGTTCCCGTAGATGAGCCCGTCGACTGGATCGGTAATGCCTTCTTCGGAACTGATCAGTCCGTCGTTGAGGCTGACTAGCGACTCTTCAGATGCCGTAGCTTTTTCGGATTCGGATGTGGTGCTTGGATCGGTCGAGTTTAGCGATTCAGATGATGTTGCCGATTCAAGAAAGCTGGCGAACGAAACCGAGTCATCGCTTTTGGAGTGCAACGGCTGGCTGTCCGGATTAGCTTGGTTCAGCAATGCGGTATCGTCATCGTCGATCGACTCGTTTGCATCAAGCCGTTCCCCATCGTCGGGAAACGTCGCGTTTTGAAACGTGGTTGGCATCGCTGGGCCAGGCGACGCGTGACGCAATCGCGGGATCGAGCACGATGGCATCATCAAAAGCATGCTGGCGAGGGCGGCACGTGACAATTCTCGCTTGTGTCGTGAAACGCAAGACAATCTCGGTATGCGGTGACTCATGTTCTTCCTTGATGAGCTGAAATGCGTCGGTATCCTACCGAGCAGCGAATGGGAACTGGAAAACGCGTTTGAAATCGCAGGGATTTTGAAATCGCGGGAATTCGGAATCACAGAGTCTCGGAATTACCGGGCTCGAATCGATCGAGCCTCGGAAATACAAAGACGCTGGACGGTTGCGACTGCGGGTTTTAGTCCCCGACCGGTATTCACCAGCCGAGGACTTGCGAAACCCACAGTCAAGTTTTCACGACGTTGGCGAATCTCTTTCGAATAGTTCGCTTAGTGGTTCATCGTGTTCGTCTCTAATCAATTTTCGTCCATCAGCCATTTTTCCGAATAGGTAATATAGGCCCGGAATAACGAGGACTCCGACGAGGGTCCCCATCAGCATGCCGCCGACCGCGGTTGTACCGATTGTGCGATTGCCGATCGCTCCGGGACCGGTTGCTCGTACCAATGGGATCAAGCCGGCAATGAACGCGAAGGAGGTCATCAAGATGGGGCGGAAACGCAAACGCCCTCCTTCGATCGCAGCCGCTTTCAGGCTCAAGCCATCCTGCCGACGTTGGACCGCAAATTCGATAATCAGAATCGCGTTCTTGCCCAGCAAGCCAACCAGCATGACCAAACCGATCTGGCAATAAACATCGTTAGCCAAGCCCATCGATTTCAGGAATAAGAACGATCCAAATAAGCCCACCGGCAGCGATGCGATGACTGCCAGTGGGATGATGAAGCTTTCATATTGTCCGACCAAGACCATGTACACGAACACAACTACAATCAAGAAGATGTAGATCGCCGTATTGCCGGCGTTTGCTTCGTCGTAGGCAAGGCCTCGCCAGTCGATGTCGAAGCCGTGAGGTAGCGTTTTAGCGGCTACCTCTTTGATCGCGGCGATCGCTTCACCGGAGCTGTAACCTGCGGCCGGTGCGCCTTGGATCGGCGCAGTTGGATAGAGGTTGTAACGACTGATTTCGTTCAGACCTTGTTTTTTGACGATCTTCATGAAAGCTGAATACGGCACCATTTCATCACGATCGTTTTTGACGAACATGTTGTCCAAGTCTTCGGGGTAACGCCGGAACTCCGGTGCGGCCTGGACATAGACTTTGTAGAACTGTCCGAAGCGAACGAAACCTTGTTCCCACGTACTACCGACAACGATGGATAGGTTGTCCATGGCGTCGCGAATCGATACACCTTTTTGCATGGCGACATCGTTGTCGATCACGATCTCGTATTGCGGGTAGTTGGCGGCAAAGAACGTAAAGAGACCTTTTAGTTCTTTCCGTTTGGACAACGCTTCCATGAACTTGTCGGTTTCTTCGCCCAACGCCTGGTAGTCGCCGCTGTTGGTTTTATCGAGCAGGTTGACTGAGAAACCGCCGGCGGCACCAAAGCCAGGCACGGCGGGAGGCTCAAAGAATTCCAGCTTCACGTTGGCGATCTGCTGGCCTTCTTCTTCCAGTCTTTCGATAATCTCTTTCGAAGTTGCTTCCCGGTCGGCCCAGGGTTTCAGGTTGATGATGCAGGTGCCCGCATTGGAGCCCCGGCCTTCCGTCAATACTTCGTAGCCAGCAATGGATGACACCGAAGTGATTTCGTCCATTTCTTCACAGATTGCTTGCAGTTCATGACACTTCGCGTTGGTGTATTCCAAAGTCGATCCGGGCGGTGTTTGCACGATACCGTAGATCATGCCTTGGTCTTCCAGAGGGATGAATCCGGACGGCAGGTTGTTGTTGACCAGGAAAATGCCGATCGCGAATCCCGTGACCGTTAGAGTGGTTAGCGACCGAAATGTGACGATTCCGCCTAGAAGGCCAGCGTAGACGCTGGTGACCTTCTCAACGCCTTGGTCAAACACGTGCAGGAAGATTCCTAGCGGACCTCGCACTTTCGTTGCACGAGCTTCGCCGCCTGAAAAGACGGACCGGAACGTGAACATGCCTAACACGGCGACGATGCCCGACATGACGTAGATTCGAAGTTCGGTCAGTGGGAATTGTTCGCTAACCAGTTCGTGCACGAATTCGTTGTGAACTAGGAAATAGAAGCCTGCGCCCACGCAGAGTCCTAACACGATGCTCAGCACGCCACGAACAATCGGAGCGGCTTTGCCCGTGAACCGAGAAATGCCGCGGTTGATGATGCCAACCAATCCGCGTTGCTTTTCTTGGTCGGAGTGAGGCTTCAGGATCATAGCACAGAGGACGGGAGTTAGCGTCAACGCGACCACACCGGAGATTACAATCGACATCGCCATCGTCAGTGCGAATTGGCGATAGAACACACCGACGGGGCCGGTCATGAACGTCACTGGGATGAACACGGCGGTCATCACCAAGGTAATCGCGATAATCGCACCGCTGATTTCTCGTACGACTTCTTGGGTTGCCTGATAGGGACCAAGGTGTTTGGTGTGCATTTTCTCGTGCACGGCTTCGACCACCACAATCGCATCGTCGACCACCACCCCGATCGCCAGCACCAGTGCGAAGAGCGTGATTAGGTTGATCGACATGCCAAACATCAGCATGAAGAAAAACGTACCGATCAGCGACACCGGAACGGCCAACGTCGGAATCAATGTGCTGCGGAAGTCACCCAGGAACAAGAACACAACCAGCGAAACCAGAATGAAGGCTTCGAACAACGTGTGCAGCACCTTTTCGATCGAGGCGTCCAGGAAGTTCGAAACGTCGTACGTGACGGCGTAGTCCATTCCCGGCGGGAAGGATTCGTTCTTGATCTGCTCAACCTTCTCTTTCACCTTTTCGATCACGTCGGCGGCGTTGGAACCCGGTGTTTGTTTCAGAACGATCGCGGCGGACGGCAATCCATCGATGTCGGAGTAAAGGTCGTAAAACGAAGAGCCGAGTGAGATCTTGGCGACGTCTTCGAGACGCAAAATCTCGCCTTCGGGGGTGGCTCGCAGGATGATCTTGCCGTATTGCTCTGGCGTTTTGTAACGCCCCACCCAGGTCAAAACGTATTCCAGCGTTTGCGAGGTTTGGCCGGTGGCTTGTCCCAGTCGTCCAGGCGAGCCGATCATGCTTTGCTCGTCGAGCGCCTTCATGACGTCTTCGGCGTCGACTTTGTAGGCACGCATGCGGTCCAGGTCCAACTCGACCCGCATGGCATAGGAGCGGTTGCCAAGGATGGTGGCTCGACCTACACCAGGGATCCGTTTGATCTCGTTAAGGACATTGACGGTGGCGTAGTTGTAAAGAAAGTTCTGATCTACGTCGGGATCTTTGCTGAAGATGTTCACGTACATCAGCATGCTGGTCATGTTCTGCATCACGATGATGCCTTCCCGCTCGACGATCGGCGGCAGGTTGTTCTTGACCATCTGAACGCGGTTGTTGACGTTCATGACCGCGACATTGGGATCGGTACCGGGTTCGAAGGTCACCTGAATCGTGCCTTCGCCAGCGCTGGTCGCATCGCCCATCATGTAACGCATGTTGGGAACGCCATTGATGGCTTGTTCCAGGATGACCATGGTCGAGTCGATCAGGATCTTGCGCTTGCCCCAGGGTACGAAACGGAGACTCGCACGCTGGGGGGCGCCACCGAGGGGAACTGCGAAATCGGCAGCGTGTTGATCGCCAGCCCACCCATGAACAGGATCAGCAGCGAGATCACGATGGCCAGTGCTGGCCTATGTAGAAATTTTTCAAACATCGTATGCGGTTCCTATTCGGCGTGGTTTTTCAAGTGGCTAAGAACCTCGGCAGGGTCTCGGAATTCGTAAACCACTTGGTCGCCGTCGCGAACCTGTCGGATGCCTTCGAGCACGATTCGCTCGCCAGGATTCAGTCCACTGCGAATGACGAAGATGTCGTCCAATTCGGTTTCGAGTTTGATCTCCCGTTGATGGATCACGTTGTCAGCATCGACGACGAAGGTGTATCGCTTGTCGAGAATTTCGTAGGTGGCGCGTTGAGGAATCACGATCGCGTCTTTGAGCAGATGATTCAGCAGGATGGTGCCGGTTTGGCCGTGACGCAGTAGGCCGCGAGGGTTGGGGAAGTCGGAGCGGAAAGCGATGTTGCCGGTCTCGTTGTTAAAGTCGGCTTCGATGGCACTGATTTGACCGGGGTACGGAAACTTGCGGTGGTTGGCCAGGATCAGTTCCACGCCGAGGTCTTCGCCGCCGGTGTTTTCGTCCATGGCGGCTTTGTATTCGAGGTAACGAGCTTCGGGCACATTGAAGTAAACCCACATCACTTCGTTGTCGGACAGCGTTGTCAGAACGTCGCCCTCTTCAATCAGACTGCCTTGTTGGTTGATCAGACGGTCGACGATTCCATTGAACGGTGCTTTAACGTCCGCGAAGTCGCGTTCCGCTTTCGCGAGTTGCACTTTGGCTTCAGCCTTGGTTAACTTGGCCTGGGCCAGTGCGACTTCCTGTTGCGAGACGATGTTTTGTTGGAACAGTTTTTGAGTGTTGTCGAACTCGATCTGGGCTAAACGTGCTTCGGCAAGATCGGAGTTCAATCGGGCTTGATAAAGGATCGGCAGGATCTTGAACATCAAGTCGCCCTGTTTGACCGATTGGCCTTCCTTGATTGGGATCTCTTCGAGATAGCCGCCTTCGAGAGCGCAGACTTCGATGTGTCGACGGGAGTGAATTTGGCAGACGTAGCGTTGCGTGCTGACCACATCTTGAGCGACGGCGCTGGTGACGATGATCTTGTGGGCGGGATGATGCTCACCGCTGTGCTCTTGGGTGTGTTCTCGAGCGTGCTCAGAGTTTGGGTGCTCAGAGTTTGGGTTTGGGCGGTGTGCCCCGTCGTGAGGGTTGTTGTGCTGGCTGGTTATGTGACTTTCCGGGGCAACATCGTGATGCGCGGATCCGGCATGTTCGTTTTCAGCGTGTTGCGAACTTTGGTAAAACTCTTCGACTTGGTTGCAGGCGGGCAGGGCCAGGCAAGCTGCTGCGAGCGCGATGATGGGGATCGTGGTGACGTTCATGGTTAGTGCTTTGTGGATGCGAGCCGGGGCTGGCCCGAGTCACTCGCGGAAGTGGTTGATAGCAAGCGTTCGCTCGCTTTGGAGTTGTCCGTTGGGTTCCTGAGCTAAGAGTCGGACTGGTTAGCGAATCAAAAAGGTTGTGTGGAATTGCCTGGTCCGATTGGGTTATCGGTCTAAAAGGTGGCGGGTATGTCTGCATTCCTTTGCGGAGAGTCTGCAAATGCTTGCACAGTCGGTTTGGGTGGAGGGATGAACTTGCTCACGTTTTGCCGAGGGTGTTCAAGCAGCATGCACCGAGAAAACAGAGGCTAAGAGCGTTTCGGAGAGCGAGTAATCGGAACCTGAGGCGGCCCGGGTGAAACTCGTCGGTCTCGCATTTTGCAAACAGTGGGCCAATGCGTCTTTGGGACTGTTCGATGGCAGTGTCACGCTCAACGATCGGACGAGTTGTGTGCAGGTATGGTCCAACCGCTAGAGGGCGGCTTGGTTCTCGAAGTCTTCGCGATTGGAGGGGATCGCAATCCGGATGGATGTCTGCTGTGCAGGATCGCTTTTTTGCTGGATCACGGCGAATGAATCTTTTTTTTCATTCGCGCGGCGGTTTGAGCCATCGTTGGCAACTAACCCGGTAGCACCGTTTGCATCCTATTCCCTGAGAGATCTCGTTCATGTTGGTTCGATCCTTTTTGTTTGTCGCTCTGGTCGGCTGGGTAGCCGCCGCGTCGCGTCCCGCTGTTGCTCAGCCCCCCGGTATGGGAGGCGAGGAACGCGAGCTGTTGGAGCAATTTGATGTTGACGAAAGCGGATGGCTGAATCTGGACGAACGTCAAGAAGCTCGGGCGTTTATCAAGGAAAACCCCGTCGCTCAGCGAGGACCAGGCGGTGGCGGTCGTGGCTTTGGTGGTCGCGACGGTGGCGGCCGGGGGCCAGGTGAATTTGGCCCCGGCGGATTCGGTGGGCCGGAGGGGCCTGGTGGTCGTGGGGGCCCAGAGGGGGCCGATCGACCAGAAGGTCCTGGTCGTCCTGACAGAGCTGGTCGCCCAGAGGGGCCGGGCGGGCCGGGTCAGTTTGGCGGACCGGGTGGATTTGATGGCCCGCGAAGCCGAGGACGAGGCGGCCGTGGACCCGGGGGGGGCGGTCCAGGAGGCCGTGGTGGCGATCGTCCGCCAGCAACCACCGGCGTGACGATCGAGAAATCTTCGGTCGCACCACTCGACAATGATCTCTACGACACGAGTGTGTTACGAACGATTTTCATCGATTTCGAAGAGTCCGATTGGGAATCCGTGCTTGAGGATTTCCACGGCACCGACGTTGACGTCGAAGCAACTTTGACCGTTGATGGGAAGGCTTACCCGGGTTGTGGCATTCACTTCCGAGGCATGTCTTCGTACGGCATGGTGCCCGCGGGCTACAAGCGTTCGCTGAACGTGTCGATGGATATGGTCGACGATGATCAACGCTTGCTCGGTTACAAAACTCTTAACTTGCTAAACGGCAGCAGTGACTCGTCGATGATGAGCAGTGTGTTGTATTCCCATATCGCACGTGAGCATCTGGCGGCGCCGAAGGCCAACTTCGTTCGCGTGGTCATCAACGGTGAATATTGGGGCGTTTATTCCAATGTCCAGCAGTTCAATAAAGACTTCTTGGTTGAAAATTTTGGCAGCAAGAAAGGTGCTCGTTGGAAGGTCAGCGGTTCGCCACGTGGTGGTGGCGGGCTGGATTACCGAGGCGAAGATCCTGCCAACTATCAGGATCCGTATGAACAGAAGTCAGGTGGTAAGAAGTCGTTGGCCAAGCTAATCGAATTGTGCCGCGTGCTTGACCAAACTCCTGCCGAAGAATTGCCCGCTGCGTTGGAGCCGATTTTGGACGTGGATGGTTTATTGTGGTTCTTGGCTTTGGACAACGGGCTGATCAACTCCGATGGCTACTGGATTCGCGCTAGTGACTACAGCATCGCGTTGGCCGATGACGACAAGTTCCACATCATTCCGCACGACATGAACGAAGCGTTTCGTGGTGCCGGTGGACGAGGTGGTCCTGGTGGCGGACGCGGTGGCCCCGGCGGCGGACAGGGTGGCCCTGGCGGTGAGCGTGGACCTGGCGAGCGTGGTTTCGGCGAGCGAGGTGGTGATCGCGGACCTGGTGGTGGTTTCGGCGGCGGCTTTGGTGGGCCTGGACGTCCGGGTTCGGAAGGTCCGGAAGGTGGACGGCCAGATTTCGGTGGACGGCCTGAGTTGGAAGGACGGCCTGAGTTTGGTGGACGGCCTGAGTTTAGCGGGCCTGGAGGACGCGAGGGAAATCGCGGCGACCGAGGCCGAGATGGTCGAGGTGGAGAGGATCGGCAGCGAGATGAACGTGGTCCCGGTGGGCCAGCGCAGGCCGCCGGATCGCCATTGGAATTGGATCCGTTGGTTGGAATGAATGATGCCGACAAGCCGCTGCGTAGCAAGGTTCTGGCGGTGCCGAAGTATCGTCAGCAATACCTCAGCAACCTTCGTCAGCTCGCCGAGAAATCGTTGGACTGGAAGGTGATGGGACCGTTCGTTCAACAACAGGCATCGCTGATCGATGAGGCTGTGAAATTGGAGACCAGAAAGCTTGGATCTTACGAGGCGTTTGTGGCAGCAACCTCCGTTGATGCCGAGACCACTCCGGCCGCCGGTGGCGGTGGGCATGGTGCGATGAATTTGAAAGAGTTCGCTGACGGACGTCGTCGATATCTGTTGAAGGAGACCGCCAAGTGAGTTCTTCACCACGTCGATGTCAGCGAGTGGAAATGAAGTTTTTGGTTGACGAAGCCATTTCGCAAGACGTCCAGGATTGGGCGATTGATCGCCTTGGTGCTGATAAGAACAGTGCCGCTGGTGACTGCACCGACATCAGTGCGCTCTACCTGGACACCTTGCAACTGGATTTGTTTCGGGGGACCGGCGTTTCCGGCAAGGCGACTCATCGGATTCGCCGAGACGGGAATGCTGAACGATTGGTGGTCGAGACGAAGCGAACGAAGAAGATGGTGGTTCGAAAGAATCGTACATCGGTTTTCGAGTCGGACTTGATGCCCCGTTTGGCAACGCTCGCTCGGGATGAAGCTGGCGAGTTGGTCAACGGAGAACCTGTAAATGGTGAGTCGGATGATGTGTGGTGCGGCGATTGGTTTTTGAAGCGGTTGGTTCAGCGGCAATTGCAGCCAGCGGTCCAAGTTGCGTATCGACGCTTTGCTCGATCGTCCACCGTCAACGGTGAAAAGTTGCGGTTGTCGATCGACAGCGATATGCGAGTCGGTGCAGCAAACGGCTGGAGCGTGTCCGGTCGATGTGATGCCGGAGACAAAATTAACTTCCAGCCGATGAGCGATTGTCGGGTTTTGAAGTTGAGGTTTCGAGATCAGGTGCCGCATCTATTCAAGGAATTGTTGCGAACGTTTCCACTTCCGGTGACTCGCTTTTCGAAATACAAAACCGCAATGGCGAACTGTCAAAATCTATTGCACCCATCGCAATCCGTTTCGCAGCAAGCTGTATCGTTGCAATCCGTTGCACCGCGGATCGAGTCGGTTAGCGTTGAGGATGAAATCAGAACAACGGAGTGGATGACTTATGCCTGAGTGGCTACAAGAAGTTTCGACGACCAGCGTGAACCCGGAGTTACCGGTTTTGGTGACTCGGTTGGTGTTAGCGTGGTTGGCTGGATGCGCCGTGGCGTGGCTTGCGCATTGCAAGAAACCAGACGGTGCGCCCGACACGCTCACGTTAACCTTGGTGCTGATGAGTATCCTGATCGCGATGGCGACTCAAATCATCGGCGAAAATATCGCTCGAGCATTCAGCTTGGTGGGCGCCCTTTCGATCGTTCGATTTCGTACTGTTGTGCCGACGACTCAGGACGTTGCCTTTGTATTGGCGGCCGTTGTCGTCGGCATGGCCGTGGGAGCGGGGCAGTACTGGGTAGCGGTGTTTGGATTATTGGTCGTGGCGTTAGCCATCCAGGTCAACCAACCTAAAGTCCCAGCGGATACAACGAAGTTGGGTTCCGGAAAACAAGGGACAGGAAAGACGCGATCGTGGCGACTGACCTTGGTTGTCGGTCTTAGTGCGATCGAAGGTTGGGAAGCGGAGATCACTCGCTATGCCAACGATTTTCAACTGACGTCGGCGGAAACGACCCGTCGAGGTTCGGCGATGGAGTTGGTTTACCGGATGGTTCCCAACGCGGACGCCAACGCAGTGGAGTTGATTGCGGCGTTGAACGCGGTCCCGACGGTTGAGTCCGTTACCGCCAAGCAAAACTAAGTGCATTGATTGGTACGCACGCGGTGGCGGGTGGTGGTACGATAGCAAGGTTGGTTGTGGCCACGGTTGATAATTTGTCGACCAGATGCCTTCTAACCAGCGTGTTGTTGGACCCGCATTTTGAAAGTGCTTCAGTACCATGCTACGTGTTGAAATCGACCGTCCCAATCGTTTGGCTGTCTTAACACCCGAGGGACCTTTGCAGGAGAGCGACTTTGTCGCCGCGGCGGCCCAGATCGATCCTGTCATCGCGGAATCAGGCAAGCTAAACGGTTTGATGATCCACGCGTTGAGCTTTCCCGGTTGGGATTCGTTTGGCGCGATGTTGAAGCACTTGAGCTTCGTGAAAGACCACCATCGGCAAGTCAAACGAATCGCGTTGGTGACGGATTCGCCGTTGGCTGAGTTCGCCGAAGCCGTGGCAGGGCACTTTGTTGCTGCCCAAATCCGAAACTTTGATTACGCCGCATTTGATGATGCGAAGCGATGGATCATTGGGGAGAGCGACGCAGAGGCGTCTTGATGAAGGTTCACTAGAAACGCGTGACGTCGGAATTGGCGTCGAAGGCAGCACTGCGTTGGAGTCCAGGCTTTAGCCTGTTCCGCTGGACTTCCGGATGCACTGGGGTTTTTGTTGAAGCAGGGGCTTCGTTTGCGCAGGGTTTCCCGGTGAGTTCGGGATGGATTGACCGACACCTGGGTCGGCTAAAGCCTGGGCTCCAACGGGGGGCTTTGAGGCAGTCCTTCCCAAACTTGGGAAGGACTGCCTTGGTTCTTTGCAGACGACAAGGGTGTCGTCCGAGATGGATCAAACGCGGCGACGCTCTTTCAGGCGGACTGCCTTGCCGATACGGTCGCGAAGGAAGTACAGCTTGGCGCGGCGTGTGACGCCACTTCGCTTGACTTCGATCTTGTCGACGCGTGGGCTGTGGACGGGGAACTTACGTTCCACGCCTTCACCGCCAACGATTCGGCGAACGGTGAACATTTCACGCGATCCACGGCCACTGCGAGCGATAACCACGCCGCTGAAGACCTGGATACGTTCTTTGGCACCTTCGAGAATCTTGGTGTGCACGTCGACGGTGTCACCGATGTCGAACTTCGGAGTTTCTTCTTTCAAGTTGGCCTTATCGACCAAATCCATGAGGGCGTTATTCATGACGATCTCTTATTGGTTAAGTGTTAGGTTGTTATCAATTTTCGTCGAGCAAATCGCTGCGACGTTCTTGAGTTCGAATTTGTGTTTGCTCGGCTCGCCATGCTGCGATTGCGGCGTGGTCACCACTAAGCAAAACATCGGGAACGGTATGTCCCTCAAATTCTCTCGGTCGTGTGTACTGCGGGAATTCCAACAACCGGTTTCCTCGGCTGAACGAATCGTCCCGACTGCTGTTCTCGTCACCAAGCACACCGGGTAGCAATCGCACCACGGCGTCCATGATTGTCATCGCGGCCACTTCGCCTCCGTTGAGGACAAAGTCACCGACACTAATTTCTTCTGGTTCCAAGATGTCTTGGACCCGTTGGTCGAAACCTTCGTAACGACCGCAAAGCAGTAATATGCGTTCCGAGGTGGCGAGGTCTTCGGCGACCCGCTGGTCGAAACGTTTGCCTTGCGGCGTCAGTAAAATCTTTCGAGCCGGAATGTCTCCGGTCGCATCAACATCTCGAACGCACGTCACCGTGGGCTCGACTTGAATCAGCATTCCCGGTCCGCCGCCAAAAGGTTTGTCATCCACTTTGTGATGAGGCACCTGTTCGGCCCAATCCCGAAGGTCGTGTCGTTGGATATCGACCAGCCCACGGACAATTGCTTTGTGCAGCAAACTTTGGGTTAGGTAACCATCAAAGATTGCCGGGAACAGCGTAACAACGTCGAATCTCACTCGGTCGCGGCTTCCTCTGTGGCACCTTCGGCAGGAGCAGCAGCTTCTTCGGCTGGTGCTTCTTCAGCAGGAGCCGCTTCGGCGACAGGTTCTGGAGCTTGTGGCTTGGGAGCCGGTGCAGCAGGAGCTGGAGTGTAGTCTTTGCGTTTGCCAAGACGATCCAGAGCAGCCTTTTGGGCGTCCAGGTGAGTGCCTTCTTCGCCGTACTTTTTGATCAGGACAGCACACTTTTCGGTTGGTTGAGCGCCAACGCCAACCCAGTAAGCGATACGATCGCCCTTGAGGATCGCCCGTGCATCGGTTTCGGGGCACATTGGGTCGTAGTAACCGAGTTCTTCGATCACGCGACCATCACGCGGTTTGCGCTGATCCATTGCACAAACGCGGAAGAAAGGACGGTGGGTACGTCCCATTTTTTTCATTCGAATTCTAACTGCCACTACGGGTCTCCAAGGGTTCTTAAAAAGTATCGAAACTGTGGTATCCAATCGCGGTCGATTCGTCGGAGTCCAGGCTTTCGCCTGTTCTTCAGCGGGAGACAGCCTGAAGGCTGGACTCCAACACTTAATCCCCGTGGTTTCAGCCTCAAGGCTGGACACCCACTAGACAGAGTGTTTGACCGCGACGGTCTTTAACGTTTGCGTTTCATTTTGCGTTTGAGCTTATCGCGTTCTTTCTTCTGCTTCGCTCGTTCGGCTGGGCTGAGTCGCTTGCCCGTGGATTGTTTAATCTTGGCGCCGCCCATCCGAGGATCGGTCAGAGCACCACTGCTTTGTAATTGTCGTAGCATCGACATTCGGTCGCCACCACCTTTACCCGCCATCATCTGCATGATCGGCTTCATGGTGTCGAATTGCTTAAGCAATTGGGTAATTGCCGGCGAAGGCACGCCAGCACCATTGGCGATTCGGGTTCGGCGGGACGCGTCGATGATCTTGGGGTTTTTGCGTTCGGCCGGGGTCATCGAGTCGATGGCTCCGATGATGACCCGCATTTGGCCGCCGGCTTCTTCGCTTTCCATCGCCTCTTTGAATTGGCCCATGCCGGGCATCAGCCCCATCATGCGGCCCATGATGCCTGGCTGGGCCATCTTCTGCATCATGTTTTTGTAATCTTCGAGCGAAAAGTCGCCGGACGCCATTTTGGCTTCCAGGTCTTCCCGTTCGGATTCGTCGACGATTCGGTGTGCTTCGCGAGCCGCCGCGACCATGTCGCCCATTTGCAGGATACGGCTGGCCATGCCCTCGGGTCGGAAGGGCTCCAGAGCATCAAAGTGCTCCCCGGTACCGATGAACTTGATCGGAACGCCAGTGACCTGCTTGACCGACATCAACGCTCCGCCGCGAGCGTCACCGTCGAGCTTGGTCATGATCACGCCGTCGAGCTCAAGAGCCTTATTAAAGGCTCCGGCACTGTTAACGGCGTCTTGGCCAGTCATGCCGTCGACAACTAGGTAAACCTGATCGGGGCCAACCTTGCGGTCAATTTTCTTCAGTTGGTCCATCAACTCTTCGTCGATGGCCAGACGCCCGGCGGTGTCCAGGATGACGACGCGGTTGCCATTGCGTTTGGCTTGGTCGACGCCGTTTTTACAGACTTTGACCGGGTCTTGGTGGTCGGTTTCGGTGTAGACGGGAACACCGAGTTGTTCGCCGATCACCTTCAGTTGTTCGATCGCGGCAGGTCGCTGGAGGTCGGCGGCGACCAGCAATGGTTCGATGTCTTGTTCCCGCAGCATTTGGGTCAGCTTGCCACAGGTCGTCGTTTTACCGCTTCCTTGCAACCCGCACAGCATCAGGATCGTGGGACGATCGGCGTTCAGGTGCAGCGATGGATCGACCGGACCGAGCGTTTCAATCAGCTCTTCGTGGACGATCTTGACCAGTTCTTCTTGCGGCCGCAGCGAAAGCAGGACGCGTTTACCGAGAGCTTTCTCGGTGACGTGGCCCATAAATTCTTGGACCACGCTGTAGCTGACGTCGGATTCGAGCAGCGATTCTTCGACGATTTTCAGACCGTCGCGCATGTTGCTTTCGGTCAGCTTGCCCTTACCGGACAGACTTTTGAAGGCGGATTGCAGGCCGTCGGAGAGCGAATCGAACACGAAATTGACGAAATAACAGGCGGAATGGGCGGGCGATGGGTACGAAGCCCGGCAGTTTACGCTAGTTCAGGCAGTTTTGTAAATGGAGTTGGCTGTGCAAAACGTGTCGTCGCGTGTTGTCTTAGCCAGGCGAGTTCGGGTTCTTCGGCCCAGCAAAGGTTTGCGTTGGTTGTGGAAGGGCGGTGGGGGGCACGGATGCAGCACCAGACACATCAAATAGCAGGGGGCCCAACCCCAATCGCTCCTGGTCTTCCCCGCTTTGTATCGTACGATGCGGCAATGCGACTTTTGAAGCCTGGGCTTAGTCCTCTCGTTCGAAAGGCGCCCGTCACTTGGCTTGACCGCCAGGGTGATGCGTTTCGTCGCTCGCAACTTTCCAGCCTTCTGGCTGCATTTCGACAACTTGGATAATCAAGGAAACAGGATGAAAATGAAGAAGCTTTTGGTAATGACGCTCGCAATCGTGGCATCCAGCACCGGTGTATGGGGGTTGGGGACATCGGTACAGGCCGAAGAATTGGCTGTCAAAACAGTCGTTCGTGGACTGCAGAATCCGTCGAGCGTCAGTTTTAGCCCCGCCGGCGAACTGACGGTTTGCGATTCTCGCGGTACGGTCGTGATGTTGAAGGGCGATGAGGCGATCAACTACTTAAGCGGGTTTGATACCGAATTCTGGAAGAGCGACGATGCGGGCAACAAGTGGTACGGCGTGGGACCGTTGTCGGCGATTTGGGTCGGTGACAAGTTGGTCGTAACCGACGCCGGAAAGGTCGACGGCGAAGAAACGCTGTTGATGTTCGATGGGCCCGGTAAAGCTTCCGATGGCGTGGCGACCAATTCGGTCGGCCCGACAACTGATGATGAAGCGGATAAGGGCGAAGGCAACCTGACTGGCATGTGTGCGAGTCGCAATGGCAAGCGGATCTTCGTTTGTGGCCAAGGATACGACGGGAAGTCTTGGGTGTTAGCGGCCAATACCGAATCGAAAAAGCTGATCCCGTTGCTGTCCGCGGACGAACACGGAATCGAAACTAACTCGCCCATGCAAGCACTGCTCGGCCCCAAAAACACGCTGTACGTTCTCTATTCCGGCAAGGGCGGCGAAGCGGACGGCTTGATCGTGCACTGGGATTTGAAAACGAAGAAGCCTGTTGCGCAGTGGAAGTTGCCTGGCTTGATCAACCCCATGGGCATGGCCCACATCAAGGGCAAGAAGTTTGCGGTCGTCGAAAACAACTGGTCGTTGAAGGAAGTGAATCAGGGCCGCGTTGTGACGGTGAACTTGGGCGACGATGGGAATGTTGATGTCAAGGAAACCGGCGTCAAACTGACCGGTCCGGTCTCGTGTGCGTTCGGTCCGGACGGTCGCCTCTTTGTTTCGCAGCTCGGTGAACGCTTCGACACGCTTGACGGCAGCGTCGTGGCGATTGAAGGCGTGAAGTAAGCCGGTTCTGGCTGCCGGATAAGATTCGCTCGCGATTGTCGCTTGAATCAATGATCGCGAGCGGGACGGCAGTACTCAATTGTAGAACAACTGTCCCAGTTGTTTGAGGGCGTTGAGGGTGGAGTGTCCTTGAACGGTTGAGGGGAGTCGTTTTGCTCTGGGTGGTCCCAAACGATTGGGGACAATCGTTCTACTCTGGATTGTAGAACAACTGTCCTCAGTTGTTTGAGGTGCGTTGGAGTTGAGGGCCTTAGGCGATTAGGGGAGTCGTTTTGCTCAAGGTGGTCCCAAACGATTGGGGACAATCGTTCTACTCTGGATTGTAGAGCAACTGTCCCCAGTTGTTTGAGGTGCGTTGGAGTTGAGGGTCTTAGGCGATTGGGGGGAGGCGTTCTGCTCAAGGAGGTCCCAAACGATTGGGGACAATCGTTCTACTCTCGATAGTAGAACAACTGTCCTCAGTTGTTTGGGGAAGCTTGTATGAGCGAACGCCCAAACCACTAATGCAATCATTTCACTCTCGCTGCCAATAGAGGAATTCGTTTTCTTGCAGATTGGCTTTGTGGGGATTGTCGGCGACGTATTCTTGCAGATACTCAAATTGTCGATCGCTGCGGATCATGTGGTCAAACGGTTCAGGTTGCCATAGGGCTCCCGATTGGTTCATCAGTCGGTTGATGTTGCGTGCCGTATAACGCATCCAGCTTTGACCCACGACCGACAGATCAAATCCGGTTCGGAATTGGACGATCGCGTGAACGTGGTTGGGCATCACCACAAACCGATCCAAGTCATACCGCTTGCCATCGAAGTGCAGAATGGCGTTGGCAACTTCGTTAGCGATCTCTGGTCGTCGAAATGGACAGTTGCCGTGGCACTCGTCCAGCGAACGATGAACGATTCGGTCACTCAGTCGTTTGAATTCGGCTGTTTGTTTCGCATTCAACTGTTTCAACATCTGGTCGTGATCGGGAAACCTGCCATTCACAACGCTGGCACCGAGGCCGATCGGCAACCCTGCCTGATGCAACCATGCTTCCAATTCTCGCTGCCATCGCAAGATGACATCTTTCGGCATCGAGTCGATGGTACGAAAGGTGACGAAGATGGCTGCCCCAGGCTGATACCAGTGAGGCAGGTTTCTGTGACTGAAATAGATCTCAGCCGAACGATCCAGCGGATGGAACGTGACCTGCGGTCGTTTGGCTGACTGGCGTTTCATGGGCTCAATTGTAGAACAACTGTCCCCAGTTGTTTGGGGGCGGTTGAGGCTGAGCGGGTCTCAAACGATTGAGGACAATCGTTTTACACTCGATTGTAGAACAACTGTCCCAGTTGTTTGAGAGGCGTCGATGGCGGAGTAGCCCCAAATGATTGAGGGCGATTGTTCTGCTCGAGTGGGGTGTTTATTCGTTCGATTTACGGCGGTTTCTGACGGTTGGACCAAACGTGTCCGGGGTGCTGCGATCCTGTTTACGTCAGCCCATCGCTGGTGCGAAGCGAAGTCGGGCAAGAACCAATCATCACCTTCACGGAAGAGGAAACTGTTATGGCAAAGTTCTACGTTCAATGTGGTAGCCGGTGGGTCATCGTCGAAGCTGCCGACGCGAGTGCTGCAGCGATGCACCTGGTCGACACCGCCATGCAGCCACAGTTATGGATCTATGATGACGCCGGCTTGAGCGATTCGGATCGACAGGCTCACTTGGCTGTCGAAGCCTTGTTGACGTTGGCTCCCGAGATCACGGTCAGCGAACGTGGGTTGGGTCGCGATGACTCGATGACCTTCGGCACGCCCGAGATTCTGTTGGCGTGGCACAAGACGTTGACCGGGCTGAACCGCTTGCTGCGTTCGGCTGGGTTGCCAGTTCAGTCGTTGCGATGCGTGGCAACGGCATGACGGGCGTGGATCGGTAAGCGATCCAAAAGGCCACGAGTCCGAGTGGGCGGCTAAGCGGTTAGCCGTTCAGTAACGGCGTCAGCGGCACGGCGGAGAGCAGCGTCTTCGTCGAACGAGGATTCAATTTTTCGGATCGCGTGCAACACCGTGGAATGATCACGCCCACCAAAGGCGTCGCCAATTTGGGTCAGGCTTGAATCGGTCATTTGACGTGACAAATACATGGCTAACGAACGGGCACGAACGATGTTTTGCCGACGTGAACCGCTCCGCATTTCCGATGACTTCACACCAAGCTGGCGAGCAACACCGGTCGTGATCGATTTGATTGAGATCTCTTCTTTCTCGTTGATCTTGCCGATCGCGGATTCAATCGCCTCGGCGCAAAGCGGAGATTCATTCATCCGGCACCACAACGAGATCTGCTTCACGGCAGCTTCCAGTTCGCGAACCGTCACACACGATTGCAAACCGCCGTCAAGCAATCGCCAAGAATCAGGGTCACTATCAGGTAAATGCGATAGCACTAGCTCACGCAAAATCGCAGCTCGGGTTTCGCCTTCGGGCGGATGTAGCGTGACGGTTAAACCGGGCAGCGTGCGGCTGACCAAAGCGGGGCGAAGGCCTCGGATTTCCGAAGGCAGTCGGCGGCAGGTCACAATGGTGATGCGTCCGGCGGCGTCGCGTGCTTCAAGTCGCGCAGCCAGTTCCGCTTGAGCGGGAGCCTTGTCGGCGATCGCGTGTAGATCATCGATCACCCACACAACGGCGTCGTCGAGCCGGGCTCGCATCCGCGGCATGTCTTTGGAATCGATCGACGATGCAAATTCACGCGCAAAGTCAATCGCGGGTTGATACAGAACTCGTGCCGAAAGCACCTTGCTGGTGACTCCCGAGGTTGCGTTTTCGCCCTGCGGTTCGGTCTCGGTCTCCGCGGTCAAACCGTCCCAAACCGTGTCGATTCCAATCCGCTGGGCAAGGTGTAATGCGAGAGCCGTCTTTCCGACTCCGGAACGACCGACTAGCAGCAGCGGACGAGCGATTTCCAGCAGTGGTTCAACCGAGCGATCGCATACGTAACCGGCCAACCGATTTTCACGCCCATAGTAAAACAGTGGCGTGACGGGGCGCACGACTGGAGCTTCACGTCGGCGTCGCCGCAGCGAGGGACGTTCCAGAGCGAACGAAGACACGGATTGAGTAGTGGGGGCAACCACGAGAACTGGTGAGCGGGAATGCTGTTATTTCGAGGCAAATACCGACCGTTTTCGCTAGCTGAGAATGTTGGTAAGCCAGCCGGTGGATTGTGGATAACTTCTAGAATAACTGCAGATGCCGCTAAACGGATAGACAAATTTGCGTGATATCCCCGGTCCGGGACCGAGTCGGTGGGAATTCAGTGTGCTCGAAGGTTGTTGCGGGGAAGTTGGGGAAGCTGGAAAGGTGGTGGGAATGACGGTGGGTTAAGCATGATATGCCAACAAAATACCGTGTTTTCCGCACTCGTTACTCGTATTCCGCCTCTTGGCCCACATCGGCAACGATCGGTTCCAGTCCGACGCCATCCCCGCGGTCGGGCGATAATCGGTACACCTTGTCGGCGTGGCGGATGAAGTGGGTCACGTCGTGGTGGCTGATCATTAAGACCTGAAATCCCAGCTCGGTGCCGGCTCGCTGGACAATTTGGGTCAGTTTGGGGACCAAATCCGGGTGCAACCAACAGTCCTGTTCGTCCAAAACCAGAAAACGCCTGTGGCGGCGTTCGTCGAGCGTGGCAATCGCAAGCATTCGCAGCCCGACCGAAACTACGTTGGCGACCGATCCCCCCTGGCCCTTCATGATGTCTTCGGGGTTACCGTCCCGTTCGATCAGGAACTCGACGCTGGCGGCATCTCGTTTGAACGTGCAATTCGTCTTGAAAACGATGGGTTGTTCCAGCACTTCCTGCAGTGCCTTCGTCATCGTGTTTTCGATCAGCGTCAGTTGACGCTTGAAAATATCGTTGCCGAGTTGTTCGAGCGCCGCGGTGACCGAATCGGCGATCTCCAGGAAACCATTGACGCTGGCAAGTTTGGCCTGCAGATCGGCTTGTTGGATTGTCAGTTCGTCACGTTTGCCCTCGATTCGGTTGAGGCGTTTGCGCAGCGATTCGAGATCCTGAGTCGTTTCAGTCATCAGGTTCAAGATTCGCTATCGAACAAGGAGTCGGATTCGGCAGGCGTGCTGGGGGCCGCTTTGCCGGATTCAACCTTTTCCAGGTCATGGCTGATTTGGTCGAGCAAGGCCTGGTAATCGCTGCGTTGCTTTTCGTTTTCGGCCTCCATTTCTTCCAGCTTCTTGGTCAGTTCATCGACGTCGCTGGTGCCAAACTCCGCTTCCGATTCTTCTTGTAAAGTCTTGAGCTGCTTTTCGGCTTCCTCTAATTGCGTCTGTGCCTGAATCTTGCGTTCATTGAGTTGTTCGTACTCTTTCTTCAGATCTTCAATGGAACGTGCGGGAGATTGTGGAGTTGCCATAGGGACAGAATGCCTTCGCGTTGGAGGGTTCGTTGGCAAGATTCGATTCGATGCCGCAAACAAAGTTCGATGCCGCAAACAAAGTGGGGGCACAGCATTGTGCCGCTTGGCATTGCGTTTGTCGATCTGTCGTTGGGCTTGGAATTCGCAGACGAGCGAATCAGCCTCGTCAACTATGTTGAGGCCGATAATGGGGGGCGATGATGTTAGCTCAACGAAGTTCGATCGGTGTGTTGATCCACTGGGCCAGTTGGTTGGCGTTGGTGGTGGTGGATTGATCGGGGGTGATCGTGTTCAGGATGACTCGGTCGATGGTCAGCCCGCTGGCCTGGGCGGCTCGGGTGCAGGCGATGACTTCGTGCTGGACGCCGAGGCGGTTGGCGGCGACAAGAATGACCTCTGTGGCGTGACGTTCTTTCACGCGTTGGATGAAGTCGAGGTTCAACATGGAATCCGTCAGCGGGCTGAACAGTCCGCCGGCTCCCTCGATGATCAATGTGTCGAACATTTCGGGTTCGTTCACGTAGAAAGCATCAAGGCCGTTTAGCAAAAGTTCTTCATCGATGCGGCGACCTTCGGCGGCAGCGGCTTCGGGCGGTGCCAGGGGGGCTTCGAATCGTTGCGGGCAGACGATATCCAGGGATAGCGGTCGGCCCGCGGCTTGCCACAACTGGACCGCATCGTCGGCCACCAGTTCGCCGTTTTCGTCTCTTTCACAGCCGCTGGCGACCGGTTTGTAGACGGCGACCCGCTTGCCATTCTTTCGGCACGTTTCGGCCAATGCCGAGGCGTAGTATGTTTTGCCAACCTCGGTTCCCGTTCCGGTTACAAATATCCAGTTCATTGCCATGTCATCATCTCAGAATACTTCCAGCGGTACTGTTTCCAGCCGTTCGGTGCGATTGTCGCTCGTGCAAATGCGAGACACTGGCTCGAAAGATAAGAGTATCGAAGCGGCGACGAAATGGATCGAGGAGGCTGCCGCCGGTGGCAGCCAAGTGATTTGTTTGCAGGAATTGTTCGCGACCTGTTATCCCTGCCAAACTGAAGATCACGCGATGTTCGATTTGGCCGAATCGATTCCTGGGCCAACGACGGATGCGTTGTCAAAGGTTGCCAAGCGACTTGAGGTCGTGATTGTGGCACCGATGTTCGAACGGCGTGCCCCAGGGGTGTATCACAACACGGTCGCCGTGATCGATGCGGACGGTTCAATCGCCGGTGTGTATCGCAAAATGCACATTCCCGACGACCCTTTGTACTACGAAAAGTTCTACTTCACACCCGGCGATGCGGGACGACGTGGCGAAGGCATTCCCAGCGACAAGCCCAACGGGTTTAACGTCATCACGACACGCTACGCCAAGTTAGGCGTGGGAATCTGTTGGGATCAGTGGTACCCCGAGGCGGCTCGGTTGTTCGCGTTGGCGGGAGCCGACATCTTGCTGTACCCGACCGCGATCGGTTGGATCGATGAAGAGAAGGAAGAGTTCGGCGCGGGCCAGTTAGATGCCTGGATGACCAGCATTCGAGCTCACGCAATCGCTAACGGGATCTTCGTCGGTGCTCCTAACCGAGTCGGTTCGGAAGGCAGTGTTGAGTTCTGGGGCAACTCCTTCATCGTTTCACCTCGCGGTGAAATCATGCAACGAGCCGACGATCACACGGATCAAGTTTTGACCGCGGATTGCCCGCTGTATGAGATGGACGTCGTGCGAACTCATTGGCCGTTCCTGCGTGATCGCCGCGTCGACGCGTACGGCGACTTGACGAAACGCTGGATCGATTAAGCACCGATTAAGCACCGATTAAGCACCGATTAAGCACCAATTAAGCACCAATTAAGCACCAATTAAGCACCAATTAAGCACAGCGGGCTAGAAGCCGTTTTCTAGCATAGTTCCAAAATCGACTTCCCCCTCGAGCACCCCGTCGTCTTGATAGATGACCTCCGGTGCCTGCAAGATGTCGGGGCTCGAAATCTCGACCTCCGTTGGCTGCAGTTCTTTCGGTTGCGGCAGAACTTCCGAGCCGTAGCCTGTTTCGGTTCCGTAGTTGGTTTCCGAGTCGAACATGATTTCCGATGGATAGTTCATGTCGTTCAGTTCCGGCGAAACGATCGGATGAATGGAACCGGCGTGGTGTCGCGGATCGGTTCCATAGATCGCTTCGATCGGTTGGACCTTCAGCGGGATGCCGCATCCATTAGGTTGGCACAGGCTGTCGCCGCCGATGAATTGGCCGCAATCGATCATGCCGCCTTCACTCGTGCCGACCAGTCGCAACATCGCATCGGGCTGAATCGGGCCCGGGTCAATCCACAAGCCTTCCGGTGTCAGTTCCATGGTGCCGAGGTCGAGATCGAGACCGCGACGGACGACTTCAAAGTTAACGAAGATGTTCAGCAGACCGTTTTGCGAGTCCAGCAAATCGCTCAAGGCCGAAATCGTATCGCGGGCCGCCGTCGGACCGCTGCTGAGTCCACGGGCATCGCGGAAAGATCGAATGTCTTCGTTCAATTCCAGTTGGCTGGCGGCGATGCGGACGGATTGACGTCCGAGTTCAAAGTTAACTCGGTTGGCTTGAAGTTGCCGAATGCTGGCTCGCAGCGTTTGCCAGATGTCGTCTTCGAAACTGTAGTACGAACGTTTGGCTTGTTCGTATTCGATCAACCCTTGGCGGTACGTGTTGCGTTCTTGCAGACGAGTGATGGGGGCGTCCCATCGCAGGCCAAGCCGCAACGACGTGGTGTCGGATGACAGATTGGAGATCGCCGATCGGTCCACGCCACCGGAGAACTGGATGTCTAGATTGCTTTCCAGGTCGTCAGCAAAGAACTCGATTCGTCGATACGTGTCCACCAATGCGGCTCGAGCGTTGGCCCAGTCGCGGCGATTGACGCGGGCAATTTGCAACGCCTCATTGGGTTCGATTTCCACTTCCGGCAAGACCAGCGATTCGACTCGTGCGCGAGCCTGGATCAATTGCAGTGCCAGCACATCGTCGCCCAATTCGGCCAATAGGTCTTGGCTAGCGAGGATGATTTCTTCACGAATCTTTTCCGCGATCAAGACTCGATCTTCCGTGCCCGGGCCCGACACGACAAATTTTTCGATCCGGTCGTTGAGCTGGTCCACGCTGGACTGATAGGCAGCTAAGCGTTCGGTGATCTCTTCGAATTGTTCCTTCAACTCTTCGCCGAGTTCGAGGACGGGTTCGAGGTCGAAGATCGATTCGTCAACGGTTTCGATTCCTAGCAGCGAGCAAACCGCTTCTTGTTCGTTGCGATACAAGGCAAGCAGCGACTTGGTTTGTGCTTTCCGTTCGGGGATCTGTTCTTCGAGAGTCTTCAGGTCTTCCGCGATGCGGTCCAGGTCGTCGCCGATCACGTCACGGGTGAAGCGTGACAGCGGGCTGATGGATTGCCGAAGTTGTTCGATCAGGTCGCGAGTTGGGCCGTCCCAGGCCAGTTTTGAACGTGGCAGTCCGGTTTCGAGGTCGAGATCGGTTTGGGTGAGTTCCAGCAGTTTGACATTCAGTTCACCGACGGCCACACGGACCCCGATCAACTCTTCGCGGCGGCTGCGAAGTTTACGATCGATCAGCTCGAAACGCTCCAACGCGGGGTCTTTGATTTCAACACAAAGATACGGGGGCAAACCAAGGTCACGCAGGAACGAGTCGACGCTGCTTTGGAAAGCGACTCGTCGAGTGACAAGCTGGCTTTGGGAATTTAGCAACGCCGAACGAGCTTGTGCGATTTGAAGACGTTGACGAATGATCGCCTCGGGATCATCTGGGATCGTGGTCAACAGTTCGACCAGGGTGTTGTCCAGGATGACCAGGTTTTCACCCAGGCGGGCGATGTTCTCTTCCAGGTTGCGAATTTGCAGTTGGTCCTGCAGCAACCCAAAGTAGCCACCGGCTTGGGGCACGCTACCGCCACCGACGCTGGCGAATCCAGAATCGAATCCGTTGAAGGCACCGGTGTTGGCCGAAAACGTACCGCCGGTTCGGCTGACGCTGGCGTCGGTGTTTCGGCCCGTGACGATGTTCAGATAAAAGCCGCGGCGGAACCGCTCGAAGCTGCGAACGTTGGCCAATAGTCGTCGTTCGGATAGCGTTAGTAATTCCATGACGCGATCACGGCCGGCCCCGCGCAACAGCGGTTGCACCAAAGTGAAGTCCAGCAGGGTGGATGCCGACGTGGTGTCGGGACCGCTGAGGTTCCAGACGATGTCGTTGGCAAAGTTAACCAACAAATCCGCTCCCGTGGCGAAACGTTTTTGCATGGTCGCATCGGTGCCGATTGCGACGAGCGATGCGTTGTCGGGGTCGGATCCGGAACGCGTGTGGCTGTTGAAGTACGACGCTCCCGAGCCTGCAAAGAACTGGGTGTCAAATTGGAAGCGTTGGCTCGTTACGTCCAACGCCGACAAATACAACTGTTCAAGCTGGCGTTGGTAATCTGGCGAATGCAACAGAGCGATGCGAACGGCACTCTCGGAATTCAGTACCAGCACGCCGTCTTCGTTCAAAGGCAAGAATTGCCACCAGTCCGGATTTTCAGCCGTGTTGGTCAGTCCGGCGCCTTCCCACATCGGATAGCCACGCCGGCCGTCGACGCACTGCATGTATCGATTCGACGCTGGGTCATCCAACGGCATCGGTTGGTAGTCGGGGTCGAACGGATTGAACATCCGGCTGCGGCGATCCACGTCGATTAGCAGTGGGACGTTAGGCGGGCGAGCGACATGAGACGCCTTTTGGGCCATCAAGGAGTGGGCCTCGGCATCGGCCTGGACTCGATAATGTTTACGAGAGCACCCTGTCGAAGTGCCAAATGTCGGAATTGCGAGCACGACGATCGTCAGCAAGCCAAAAAGGCTGGATCGGTTGCGACTCATAAATCACTCGGGAATGCGGCTCGGAAACTGGGGAACGGTGGTTTCATTCGGTTGATCCGCTCGATCGTCTTGACCGCACCATTGCGCAAAACCGGTATCACCCGCCCATCGGTGGGGGCGTCGCCCGGGTTGCAGGAATCCTGGCGGTTAGCAGGGGTTTGGGGGTCGTCACAGTTAGTTAAACTGGGCGTCTTGTCAGGCCGAGGTGGCCAGCAACAGGCCCGCAAAGCAAAAACTTGCCGGAAATCATCCAAGCGGCCAGGAAGATCGATTAAAATTCAGCGTTCGAGATTATTGTCAGACCGTTCCGGTTCTCGAATGTCGCTATTTCCTGCATCTCTATTCACCCTTAGTCCATGCATTACGCCCTCCTCGGATTCCTGATTCTGCTGGTGATCGCCCAGGCGGTATTGCTATGGAAAGCGAAGGATAGCTGGCGATGGCACCAAATGATCGCCATTTTGATGGTGACGATTTTGGGCGTCGTTTTCATGTTTCCCCTCGCTGGGGCACTGAAAAGCCGATCGGCGTGGCACAAGGTGAAGGAGGATTTGGACGCTCAATTGGCCAGAGTTGAAGCCGAACAACTCGAGCTTCGTTACGGCGATCCGAACAGCCCGCTGGCCCAGGACGGCGTTTTGGCGATGGCCCAACGTTTGGCGAAATTGGGAACCGAGGCCGGACGCCGCTGGCGAGGTTTGCGGCTGACCAATCAAAATTTCGGTGACCAGCCGTCCATCGTCCTGACTCAACCCAGCCAACAAACTGGCGTCGAAGGCGTGCCAGAAGAACCGGCCGCAGAGCCTGCTGGTGATGAGGCGGCCATTCCACCGCAGCCGCTGATTCCCGAAGGAATGGTTGTTTACGGGTTCGGCGAAGGCCAGCAGCCCGGCATTGATGAGATGATCCCGGTTTTCTATCTGGGTGAATTTCGTGTGACCGCCAGCACGCCCAATCAAATCACACTGACCACGACGGGTCCGCTTTTGCCGCGTCAGCAGCAGGCCATCACCAGCGGTCAAGCGTCCAGTTGGACGATCTACGAGCTGTTACCACTGGATGGCCATGAGCCGTTCATCGCTGAAGGCAGCGTGCCGGACGACGACAACGTGTTCGGTCGCGTCGATAGCGAATTGGTCAACCGCGTGCTCGGCAAGGTGTCCGAAGCCGCTCGTCAACGTTACCTGCGTGACGGTTCTCGCTCGCAACCGGACGACCGACCACTCACCCGATGGGTGAAGGTCGAGTTTATCAAGCCACACTCCATCGTCGTCGACAGTCCCGATCAACGCGGTGCACTGGACGGTGGTTACTTCGATGGCAGCGGCCGTGCTGTCGATAGCCGCTTGCAAGCGGGATCCGAAGGCAAAGTGAAATTCGCCAAGGGTGACCTGTTGGTCGTCAAGGAAGAAGCCGCCAACGCGTTGCAGGAAGAGGGGGTCGCTCGATTGGTCGACACGTACTACCTGCGTTCACTGAACGATTACCGCTTCGTGTTGCGACGGATTCGATTGCGATTGGCTGAACTGGAAACTCGTACCGAAGAACTCAATTTCGAACGTGTGATCTTGCAGCGTGCGGTGGACGCGACCGTCAAAATGCTGGGTGAATACCAGACTGACAAGCTGAAATTGGAGCAAGACCTCGCGCAAACCGAAATCGAGCACAAGGCGATCGAGGAATACAACACGAACTTGCGTAGCACCGTTGCGGAGATGAAAGCGAACTTGGTCCGCTTGTACCGCAGCAATCAGTCGCTCGAAGGCGAGCTTGAGCAGGCGCACTTCTCGATCGAATCGAATATGGATTCGTTGACCAGCACTCGCTAAGGCTATTTTGCCCGCGGCAGGTAGCTGTTGGCTCAAGCCGGTGAGGTGGCGTTAGGGCGTGATGCCAATAACCTGGCACAACCAGTCAGCGCGGTTCATCGACTTAGCAACATCGTTGCATGAAGTCCGGCCAGACTTCGGTGTTCATCTTTTCTTCGCCGAGCGTGATGGTCTCGTTGACGTTCAGGTTGCCTTTGACGATGTGGGCCGAGTTCAACGCATAGAACCCAGGCACGCTGGTCACCACGTCAGGAAGACGCGTGCTGTAGTCGACCGTCGAGAGTGCAGCGACGTATTTGGTGCGAGCGATCTTGAAGTCAATCACCTGGTCTCGCGAGAAGTGGTCGTACATCTTCTCCAGCGTCGATAGGCATTTTTCTTGGTAGTCCTCGTCGGATTCGTTCAAGCCTTCGTGATCGTCGGCGAGGTACTTCGGTAGGTAGACCAAGTGCCGTCCGCCAAGTTCCTCGTCTGGGCTGACGATCGTCGACATTTCGATCACCGCGGTCAGCGGGACCCAAGTGTCGGTGATGTTGGTCACGTAGTACGGGCTGATGGGCTTGTCCATCAACAGCGACGCGCAAACGACGCCGAGGTACCGGATGCCTTCGTGCTGAGACTTTTCCTTGTCGGTCAGTTGCGGGCACTGCTTGGCAATCATGGGCGATGCGATCGTCGAGATCACACAATCGAACGTGTCCACGCCATTTGCTGAGTCCACGGAATCGGATGTGTTTTCACGCGGTGCGTTTGAGGTTGCACTGCCAAAGTGAACGGTCACGCGGCGGGGTTGGGGGGCGTTTTTTTGATTGGGTGCTGCGTTATCAATGTTCACGCCACAACCGGAGGACTCCACTCGCCGGACCGGAGATCCGGTTCGCATCTGGACGCCGCGGTCCTGTAACCACTGCACCCAAGTTTCCAGCACTTGTGCGTAGCCGCCGGGGACGTAGCCGAACATCTCGGTCTTCATACCACTGCGGCGTGCTTTGTACATCCGAGCGGTGTGAGCCCAGATGAACGCGGCGGAGGTTTGTTGGTAGGCATCGCCTAGCTTGGCTTGTAGCAGCGGTTGCCAGATCTTTTCGAAAACGCCTTGGCCTGACCATCGGCGCAACCATTTTTCAACGGTCAGTTTTTCCAGTCGACGCCAGTTGCGAATCTTCGATGCGTAAAAGATTGTGCCACCGAGTCGTAGCTTTTCGATCAGGTTCAGTGGCGGGAATTTTAAGAACTCCGCTGTGTTGCTCATCGAGTGCAACCGTCCACCGGCGTAAAAGCCCGTTTTGGTTTCCACCCATTTCATCGTCGACTCCAGGCCAAGTCGACCGAGCATGTGACGCAGTTTGGTATCGCTGAGCAAGGTGACGTGGTAGTAGCGGTCCCAAACGCAGTCGCCGAGCTTCCACGCGCTGGTCAGTCCACCCATCGTCGGAGCGGCTTCGGCGATGGTGACGTCTTGACCGCGATCGATCAAATCGGTCGCGATTTGCAATCCCATCACGCCGCCGCCGATGACCAGCCATCGCTTGCGTGGAGCTTCCGGAGCAGACGCCTGACCCCGTGATGTTTGCCCCTGCGATGTTTGCCCCTGCGATGTTTGCCCCTGCGATGTTTGCCCCTGCGATGTTTGCTGGCGGGGTGGTTGCTCTTTAACCGGCGAGGCTGCCGTATCGTTGGACGAGGAGATCGGTGGGCTGCCCACTACAAACCCTTGACGCGATGACGACCGAGCATTTTGAGGGTCAACCAGATGGTGTTGAAAACCTGCATCTTACTGTCGCCGCCCTTTTGGTCGTAACGAAGGCGTAGCGGTGATTCACCGAACACGCAGTCCATCTTGCGTAATTTCAGCAGGATGTCCGCCATGCACGAAAACCCGGTCTCGCCGACGAAGTTGTCACCGAACCGATCGAAGCCGTCGCGAATGACCGACGCCCGGTAAGCTCGGTAGCCGGATGTGTAGTCGCGAACTCCGCGGGTAGGGAACAATAATGTGAACAGGGCCCGAGCTCCGTAGCTCAAGAAATATCGCTCGATTGGCACGCCCACGACTCGAGATCCAGTCTGGAACCGAGACGCGATCACGCAATCGCAACCTTCGTGGACCGATTGCACCATCCGGTTGATCAATCCAGGCGGGTGAGTGTTGTCCGCGTCCATCGTCACGATGATGTCTCGTTCGCCTGCCCGGTCGGCTGCTTCTCGCAAGGCGTCGCGGATCGTGATGCCGAGCCCTTGGTTGACCGAATGGCGGACCAGGTGGATGGGCATTTGCAGTGCCATTTGCGTGGCGATCTTGGCCGTGTCATCGCGGCTGCCGTCGTCCACGATCACGACTTCGTAATCCAGGCCGCTGTCGGCGAACGCTTCACCAATACGTTCCAGCAATTCAGGCAGCGATTCTTCTTCGTTGTACGCGGGCAGCGCCATGAGCACCTTAGCCGGCCGAAATCGCATCGAATCGCGAGTCGGTTCCGGCGTGGTCGCTTGAGCGGATTGGGCGGCAGTGTCCAAGGCGGTGGAATCCAAAGCAGGTGAATCCTGGGATGGGGAATGGTGATGTCGGGCGATTCAGGCCTGTGGGGCGATCCATGCCAGTCGGGCATCTGGGCCGAGCGACAACCAATTTGCGACGTCGAGGATTCGGCTAGGGCGAATAAGGTGAAGTTTGGGGCGGCTGAGTCGGGATATCGGGGCTTGGGGACTTCGTCGGCGTATTCCAGGTCGGGAGCTTCTGACCTCGAGATTCAGCCTGGCAGCGGGGATGGAGAAGCGTCACCAGACTCCGTCTTCGGTTTGGCTCTCCCTGCTAAGAACCAGTCTATTCACCCCCACAGGTATCACAACCGGAAATGCCGGGAGTCCACGTGAGTCGCACTGGGCGTTTTTGCTCAAAACGACTACGCTTTAGGTACCGCAGTCGAAGCTTCGTCCCACTTTACTTTGTACTTTCAAGCTCGCTCGCCCATCGCTCTTCTCTGTCCTACATGTCCACAGCCGGCCCCCTGATCGATCTCCGACGATACGCTGACCGGGAACACCTGTTGTTGGCCACCTATGCGATGCATAGCCGGGATACCGAAGGTCGACGCCATGACGAATCCGCGCATGCTTACCGCGGCCCTTATGGTCGGGATCGAGACCGGATCTTGCACAGCAGTGCGTTTCGCCGATTGTCAGGCAAGATGCAGGTCTTCACCGGCGAGATGGGCACGTATCACCGCACGCGGTTGACCCACACATTTGAAGTCGCCTCCATCGCCCGCACGATCGCTCGGGTCTTGCAACTAAACGAAGACCTTACCGAAGCACTTGCGTTGATGCACGATATCGGGCATCCGCCGTTTGGGCATTGTGGCGAAGATGTACTGAGCGAATGCATGGATTCCGTTGGCGGGTTCTCGCACAATCAGTTTGCGTTAACGATCGTCGAAGAACTGGAACAACGCTATCACCAGTTCGCTGGTTTGAATCTTTCCGTCGAGACATTGGCGGGACAAGACACACGCGCTCACAAAGCCGAAGCGGCGATTGGTCGGGCGCCGTTGTTGGAAGTCCAGATTGTCGACGCGGCTGACTCGATCGCTTACGACGCACACGATGTCGACGACGCTCTACAAATGGGTGTGCTTAGTATCGAAGACCTTTCCAAGTTGGCGATCATCGACCGAGCCATGGACAAGGTTTGTCAGAAGTCACAAGACGCCGGTGGGGCGCCGATCACGACTCGCGATTGGACCAAGATTGATTTGGTCGGCAGCCCGATGCGGCAGCTGTTGGTTCACGAGCTAATCGATTTGCAGGTAAGCGACTTATTGAAAGTGTCCATCGACCGCTTGCAAGCAGCGCAGGGCATGACGGCCGACCAAGTGCGTGACGCGGGAATCCGAGTGGGACACAGTGACGACGTCACACTCGAGCGTGTGGAGCTGGAACACTTCCTGTTCAACGCCGTCTATCGTCACCCGCGTTTGATGCCAGTGCGAGAAGCGGCGGCGGAGCGGGTAGCGATGTTGTTTAAGTCGCTCGAAAGAAATCCAAACCGTTTGCCGATGCGGTTTCGTCGCCGAGCCGAACGGTTGCCTCGACAGCGAGTCATTGGCGAATACATCGCGGGGATGACCGATCGTTTTTGTGACCAGCAATACGAAAGCTTGGCTCGTTCCAGCGGTGGTCCGTTGGCGGACTGGTAAGCCGCATGTTGCGATTCGCTAGCGGTTCCGACTCTTAGGTCTTCCGAGCCAGGACGCGACGAAACTTTTCAGCGTTATCGGTTCGCCGAATGCCTCAAGCGGTCATCTTTCAGACGTTCTTCAGCGAGCCGATGTTGGCCGTTGCCGTTTCGCTCGATGGTTGAACCAAGCGTCGATGTAGCAACTTGCGTAGTCGAAACAGCGGGCAGAATATCGCTAATCTGTCACCCTTTTGACTCAATCCCCAAGTGTCTTGTCCCCAGAGGCCACGTGGAGCAAAACTCTGGATGACTTTAAGAAAGAATTCTGGCCCCAAGTATTGATTGCGGCACGGGGAATTTGTCGACCAATGCGGCTCGTCTGGCTGACCGGGCGTGTCCTCCGATTCGTGGTCCCTAAACCTGGATTCCACCGTTTGGTGATGGCTTCAAAGTGATCGTCTCGCGAATCGCTGCAAAGGTCTAGGGTTGCGATTGAGGGTTATCCCGCAAGGCGATCGAGCATGCCGATTTTGGGCGTTAGGCTTTGGTGCGACGGCCTACTGCGACGGCGATTACGGCGGCAACGAGTCCGGCTACGCCGAAGCCGATTGCTTTGTTGGCCCATGCTTGTTTCTTCAATTCGATCGAGCGATAGACATACGGCTGGGGCACGTTGACGCCGTACTCGGTGATGTCTTCGTATTCACGGATTAAACGTGCCGCACTGAGTCGCCCGTAGGTTTCTTTCAACTCCGCTATGTGGGTGTCCGTGGTTCCTGGTGATTCGATTGTCGCCCAATTGATGCCGCAGAACGCCGCTCCAAGAAAGCACAGCAAGCTGACCGCACCGAGCATGGCGAACAACATCGAACGACCGCCGGACAAGCCTCGGGCCGCATCATCATGCGATTCGCTGGAAGCTTCCTCGTCTACGCGAGGCATCTTTTTCAGTTCCCCTAGCTTGGGGACCGAAACGTTTTTGGTGCAGGCCGGACAAACCACTTCGCCGCCTGCCTTGGCGGGGGATGCTGGAACTGTCGCATCGCAGTGCGGGCAGATCAATTCGTACATTCAGAAAACTCTCGGAAAGTAGCAATTTAAAAAAACGGCACACCGCAAACTAGCAAAATTCCAAAGGCCCACGGGTGGACCCGAACGTCCCGGCGACTAATATTGCGTTGTGCTGAGGTTAACACACGACCCGTCGCTCCCGTCAGGTACCTTCACCGCCAATTTACCCTTCGGCTGATCGCCTAATAAAGATCGCCTGAGAGTCATCCGCGATGGACAAACTAACCGGACATCTCTAGATGACTCGCGACACCCCTATAACGAACTGTTGTTCGTCTTCGCAGCCCAATGGATTTGGGTTCGCGCACACCACCCGGTTTGTGGTTCCTCAGTTGCCGCCAGGATGGCTGACCAGCGTCGGGGGGACGCTTTTGACACGCATCAATAATGGATGTGGGTCCGTCGCTCCACCGCCGGCATCTTTTCGCTAAATGAATCAACTCATTTTGGCGGGAAGTTTTCGCTAATTGGAAAGTTTTTCCAATTTGAAATGGAATCCGAAATGGCACTTTACGGGTGGTAAGTTGACTGTACATGAAGATTTTGGGTACTGCCCAATTGCGTTGGCGATCCAAAGGTGTGGCCAGCTACGTAGGATGGCAATGCCAACCTTACTGAGTGATGACCCCGCCCGTAGAGCCGAGACTTAATTGAAACGACAACTGGACTCGTTTTGCGATTTTTCGCAATTACACTCGGACCCCTACCGCTTCGACTCAACTGACTTTTCTACTTTCGGTCTGACGTGACGTTCGCTCACGGCTTCCCAAAGCAACTGCCAATCACATCGCCAAACGAAACGACCCTCGCACCTTCGCCCAGCTGGAACTTGCCTTTGCCCGGCCCGGCGACAACTTGGATGCGACGTTCGTTGACCCAAATAAGACATACGATTTTCTGAAGGAGTTAATACTTTGTTCGATCCGATGATGGATGATTTCGACGACGTTTCAGCACAAAATGCAGACGTTGTGACAGGTGGCTTTCGCAAGTTGCCGGTCGACGACAATGATGACGACAACGGCGGCAGTGTGCCTGATGTCGGTGAAGGCCAAGTTCAACTGGAAAGCCCAGATGAGCTGATCGCGATCGATGAATCCGATACTTGGTCCGATGACCCGGTCCGCATGTACCTGACGCAAATGGGTGAGATCCCGTTGCTGACACGTCGTGAAGAGATCGAGCTGGCTAAGCGAATCGAAGAAACTCGCCGTCGCTTCCGTACCAAGTTGCTCGAAAACCACTACGTCTTGGTGGAAGCGTACAAAACGCTCAAGAAGGTTTACCGCGGCCAACTGCCATTCGACCGAACCGTTCAGGTCAGCGTGACCGACCGATTGGAGAAAGAGCAGATTGTCGGGCGTCTTCCTCACAACCTGCGTACGCTGCAAACCTTGCTAAGCCGAAACCGTCACGACTGGAAGGTCGCGATGAGCAAGAGCACTCCAGCTCGTCGTCGCGCTGAAGCTTGGCGAGCACTCGCTCGTCGTCGTCGTCGTGCGGTTCGATTGATCGAGGAATTGGGGCTGCGTACCCAACGCATTGAAACCCGAATCGGTCTGTTGGAAAAGTTCTCCGTCCGACTCGACGAAATCGATCAACTGATCCGCAACCAAAAACGCACCAAGCATGGTCGTGAAGTTCGTGAGCAACTGTTGCACGAACGTCGCCAGATCTTGACCGCTTGCCAAGAGACACCCACGTCGCTTCGCAATCGCGTTCGGATGCTTGGTCGTGTTTACAGCGAGTACCAGCAAGCCAAGCGAGAGCTGTCCGAAGGTAACCTGCGTTTGGTCGTCTCGATCGCCAAGAAGTATCGTAACCGTGGTCTGTCGTTCTTGGACTTGATCCAAGAGGGCAACGCCGGCTTGATGCGAGCGGTCGACAAGTTCGAATACCGTCGTGGCTTTAAGTTCTGTACTTACGCTACTTGGTGGATTCGCCAAGCGATCACTCGTGCCGTTGCCGATCAAAGCCGTACGATTCGGATTCCAGTTCACATGGTCGAAACGATGAGCCGCGTGCGGAACGTCGCTCGGACTTTGTTGCAAGAACTCGGCCGGGAACCTTCGATCGAAGAAACCGCTCGACGTGCTGACGTGACCATTGAAGAAGCTCGACGCGTTCTGACGATGAGCCGCTTCCCAATCTCGTTGGACCGGCCCGTTGGTAACAGCGAAGACAGTCAGTTTGGTGACTTGCTTCCCGATGGAACCGCTGAAAGCCCACAAATCGGTGCGACCCAAGAGATGCTGCGTCAGCGAATCACGGGTGTGCTGAAGTCACTGTCCTATCGTGAGCGTGAAATCATCAAGCTGCGTTACGGTCTAGGTGATGGTTACAGCTACACGCTGGAAGAAGTCGGCCACATCTTTAAGGTGACCCGCGAACGTATTCGTCAAATCGAAGCCAAGGCAGTCCGCAAGTTGCAGCAGCCAAGCCGCAGCCAGGACCTTGTCGGGTTCCTCGACTAAGCGAAGTGACAAAATAAAAGCCGGCTCGTTATCGAGCCGGCTTTTTTTTGGATTAGCCGTTAGCTAGTTGCTAGTTGCTAGTTGCTAGTTGCTAGTTGCTAGTTGCTAATCAAACCATTCGCATTCTTTTCCAGGAGCCTTGGACGTAGCGGGCTGTCATTGCTAGACCCAGTGCGATCACCCATCCTGTTAGGATCCACCACCACCATTGCAGTGCTCGGAAAGCCGAGGGTGTGTTGCGGGTCCATTCGGGTTCGAGAGCAACTCCGATTGCTAGAAATGTAATCGAGACCGTTAGCCCGGTGACCAGAACGAACCAGCTATCCCCGGCACCACGCAGTGCACCGGCTAGGATCAATTGAGTCGCGTCCAAGACAACGTAGATCGCCACGAACCCCAGCAATCCCTCGGCAATACGTAGCGAGCGGGCGGCGTCGGATGCGTCCTCGAGCGTTGGGTTTAGCTCGTATAGCGAAATCAGGATGTCGGCACCGAACCAGTACGTAACCGCCCAAGCACTTGCGTAGACCCACGAAATAATCAAAGCGGCCCAGACTCGGCGAACGGCAAACTCCGGTCCGCTGCGAACGAGGTGTTGTCCCACCAAAACCGATGCGGCGATCGACATTCCGACCAATGGAATGAACGCAATCATATTGAAGTTGATTGCCATCGTTGTTGCCTGAAGCGGCACGTCACCGAGTCGGCCGATCATCAATACGATTACCGAAAACGCTCCGGCCTCGGTCGCGTACATCAAGCCGGTAGGGAATCCGTAAAAGACCAGTCGCTTCATCATACGCAGGTCCCAGCACATGCCCGTGATCATGCCATAGGTCTTTCGGAAGTTCGGTCCCATAAGCAGCCCGCCGTAGCAGAACGCTTTGAACCAAAACGAAATCACACTAGCGATAGCCGCACCGGTGATTCCCAATTCGAGCCAACGCTCACCATCAGCCGCCGCGACGCCTAGCCAAGCCGGATCGATTCCAAAGATCAGGACGAGGTCCAAGACCAGGTTAACCAGTCCCGAGATGACACTGACGACGGCGATCGTTCGCGTGCGATGCGTTCCTGAAAAGAAGCCGGACAACGCGGTCTGCATGACCTCGCCGGCGCCGCCCCATAACAGGATCCGGTAATACACCGCTTCCATGGGAACCAAACTTGGTGCTTGCCCCGTCGCCTCGAACAGCGATTCAGCGAAGTAGCCGAGGCCGGCGAATAGAGGAATCGTTGCTAGCGAAAACCAGATCGACTGCCAGAGCAACCGGCCGATTCGACTGCGTTGGTTCGCACCCACGTATTGGCTGGCAATCGCGCCGGTCATCGAGACCATTCCCACGAAGACACAAATGGTGACCCAAAACAAATTGCCGGCCGCCATTGCCGCGCCCATTTGTGTTGGTTCGTGCCATAGCAAAAGCGTACGGTCGATGAACAGCACGACCGAGAACATGCCCGTGCTGACCATCAACGGGAGTGCGATTCGCAAGACTTCGGCAAACGCCGCTCGCATGGAATCCGATTGACGCATTTCTATCTCAATCGCATTGTGTCGACATGAGTCACGTCAACAGGGGTGGGGAAGCAATCGCCGAGCAAAATCGCGGTTCGAGCGTAGGCTGTTGAAATAGCGTAGCGCGTTTGCGGGTCCGACACGGCGTTTCACTGATGGGAGACCGTTCTCGTTCCCAGGGTTCGCCTGTTCGGGGAAGCGGGGGATCCCGGTGCTAGCACTACAGAATCCTGAACAAAGGTCCGTCTTCCCATTTCAAGCAAGAAGCCTGGTCTAGGAAGTTGGCTGGCCACTCGTTTGGTCATTTGCCTCGGCGGGCGCGTCGCCGGACGGTTTGAGTTTGCCGGTCGCTTTCTTAAACAAGCGGTCCAGAACACCGTTAATGAACCTGGGGCTGTTTTCGCCGCCATATCGACGGGCCAGCGTCAGGGCTTCGCTGATCGCAACTTGGCCGGGCGTTTCGGCGAAGAGGATTTCGTAGGCCCCAAGCCGCAGGACATTGCGGTCGGTCACTGGCATTCGGGTCAAAGCCCAGTTCGTTGACAGCTTTTTCAATTCAACGTCGATCGCGTCTCGCTGTTTCAGAGTGCCTTCCAGCAGATCCGCAGCAAACGTCGAGAGCAGCTTGCGGCCTTGTAATCGCGACCGGATGAACCGGCTTCGCGCGTCCACATCCCGCCAATCATTCAGATCGGCTTCGTAAAGAAGTTGCAGGACAATTTCGCGGGCGCGTCGGCGTGTAGACATGCTATTAGCATCCCGCAGAATGCAACGAATTGTCAACCGGACCAAGCTTGCGTTTTTGAGGGACGTGCCGGTCTGAAAAGTGGGGGGCTGAGAGCTTCGGTATTCGCCGATTCACGACGTCTGGGGGCCCGGCGAATTTCAGTCATCTGGCACGGTTCGTCAGCGACATCGCGGTCGCTGCGCCGCTCCAAAGCCACCTGCGAACTATCGGCGTAGGGTACGGAATTCGATCCGAAATCGAATTCCAACAACGATTCGGGTCTGCTGAACGTGGCGTCATTAGTGAGGCTGCAGCCCTACAACCGTCACGACCTTACGAGGAAATCGGCAGCGTTGACCTGCCGGGGTAGCTGATGACGTAGAATGTTGAATCTGTGTTTGCCGCAAGTCATACTCGTGGCCGCTATCTAAACCCATCTTGAACGGTTGATCCCTAGAGGAGTTGCTGGTCTGGCCATATGAATCCATCGAAAAATCTGCCGACCCGGATCTCTTTGCTGCAGCGGGCTCAGTCCGGTAGCGACCATCCCGATTGGGATGAGTTGTTGCAGTATTACGAACCGTTCATTCGGCGAATTTTGATCAGCATGGGGACATCCCATTCGGACGTCGATGATGTTTGCCAACAAGTGCTCTCTCGGCTTTGGCAGGAATTGCAAAACTATCGCCGTGATGCGGAGCATGCTCGATTTCGCACCTGGCTTACGCAGTTGATTCGTAATGTCGCGATCAACGACTACCGAAAACGGGAACGCGCCGACCGAGTCGGTGGCACAAACTTGCAAGAAGCCGATGAGATCCCCCATGGCTCGGCGGATTTGGAAGAGCGGGTCGAGGCAGAGTGGCAGCGTCACGTGGTGCGTTTAGCACTGGAGCGTATGAACCAAGTCTTTTCAGGAAACGCTGTCGAGGTTTTTCTGCGCAGCACTGAAGGGGAGTCGTCCGAGGATATTAGCAAGAGCTTGGGAATGAGCGTCCAGAGTGTTTATGTGCTGAAGAATCGTGTGAAGAAACGACTGTCCCAAGAAGTAAAGCTTCTCCGAGAGCAGCTCGAGTTTCCGGATCCTCGCCCATGAGTACGGAAGCCTTTTACGACTCCGATGATGGTGTGGATTCGGATAGCCAGTCACACGCGAGTGGCAGATTTGACTCCGACGAGTTGCCTAATTCGAGCGGCAACGTGCTCGATGAATCGTTGCGTCGGCTCGATCCGATGGTCAGTGATCTGTACGAAGAGTCCGCTGAGATAACGCCGGCGGAGTATGGCGATACTTCGTCGATCGATGACTTATGCCCGCTTTACAATTCTGTGTTGCGGATCACGACTCGGTACCAGGATCCCGAGTTGATCGGCCGAGGCGGGATGAAAGAGGTTTATCGAGTCTTCGACGCGCGGACTGTGCGGCAAGTGGCTTTGGCAAAACCGTTAGCGCAGTATTCGCACGATCAGTACGACGCGTTTTTGCGTGAGGCTCATCTAACGGCCCGACTCGAGCACCCGTGCATCATCGATCTGTTCGACATGGATGTGGACGATGAAGGGCGTCCGTTCTTCACGATGGAATTCAAGCGTGGGCGATCGCTGCGAGAGATTCTGAACACTCTTCGAAATGGCGAAGAGTCCGACCAGTTTCCATTGCGTGAGCGTCTGGCGATCTTCTTGCGAGTATGCGAAGCGATTGCGTACGCCCATTCACGCCGAGTGCTGCATCTGGATATTAAGCCGGAGAATATTCAGGTTGGCGAATTTGGCGAGACGCAGGTTTGCGACTGGGGGCTCGGCGTTGTTGTGCCCAGTGATGAACCCTTGCATGATTCCGAGGTGTTGCTGGATCCCGATTTGTATGGGCCATTGCTGGATGCCGTGAAGGGAACCCCCATCTACATGTCGCCGGAACAGCAAGAGCGACAAACGCGGAAGACTCCGCAGATGGACATCTACGCGTTGGGTTGCTTGCTTTGCGAGATCGTGACTCTCGATACCTACGACGCCAATCGCGATACACCACTGGAAACGGATGCGGCACTTGCCGCGGTGATCGACAAGGCGACGCAGGTAGATCCTGCGAATCGTTACAAGAATGCCAACCAGATGCGCGAGGACATTACGCGCTACTTGGCTGGCTATAGCGCATCGGTTGAACAAACCAGTGTGATCCGCGAAGCGGTTCTGTTCTATCGCCGTCACCGGGAAATTTGTGCGGTAACGCTCGGCGCGTTCGCAATCCTCGCTTTATTCGCATCGTTCTTTGTCGTGCGTCTTAATGCCGAACGGCGTGCTGCATTGGCTTCTCAACTCGACGCCGAAAAAGCCTGGGTGAAAGCGGACAATGAAAGAACGATTGCCCACAACGCGAGGGGTGATGCAGAGCGAGATCGCTTGTTGGCCGAAGACGCGTTAGCCAAGTATGTTATCGAAAAAAACAAGTCGGAGGAACGCCTTCGCAACCAAGTGTTGTCAGCCGTTGCGATGTCGGACAACTTGACCAGTTTGCCGTTGATGAGTCATGACACGTTTTCCAAAACGGTGCAATTGTCGATGGACCATCTCAACGCGATCTTGGCCAATACGCCGCCTGCAAATTCGCGGGTGTGGCATAAGAAGTTTTGGATGCACTTCTTGATTCAAGATTTCTCAGCAGCAACCAGTTTGCTCAATGAACAGAAGCTGGTTGAGCCGGATCTCGCAGACATCGCGCGTAAATATGAATCGTTGGGTAACGCGGACGGTTACTTGCATACTGAAGACTTCATCTCATTGATTGGCGACCTCTGTCGCTCCAAGCGTTATCGCGCACCGCTAGCCGAGATGATGATGATTTATGACCGCGAGTACCCAAGGTCGATTGAAGATCGTGTTCAAATCGTTCGTCGTTGGACACGCATTAACAATCCAAGGTGGCGACAAGAAAGATTGTTCTACGATTCGGACACGGAAGGTGTCCGTCTTATTGGCGAAGGGTTGAAATCACTGATCCGTACACTCTCGCCGGAATGGCCGCCGGGGGTTCGGGTGAACTTGTTGTACACGCTCAATCCGAAGAAGCTTGATCTGCGAGGCACCTCGTTCAGTGACCTCACTCACCTGGACGATTTGAGTTTGCTGGAGTTGGACTTGCGTCAAACTTTGGTAGCCGACCTCACCCCTCTGGCCGACAGCCGTAGTCTTCGCCGCGTTATCGTCGAGGCCGGCCAATTTCCCCAGGAAGAAATCGACGCATTGCCCGATTCGATCGAAGTTCAGGTTATGGACGTCGTCGAAGTGGCATCGTTGGATCAGTAGCGATGTCTTGAAAGGGGCATGCTGTGTGATATCCACGCATGCCCAACTGGGGGAGCGAGGCTTGCGGCGGGGGGGCATCGCTTGGTCCCGGTGCAGGCTTTTATGCGCGTCTTATCAAAAAGAGATGAGTTTTTTTCAGTTGTCTGTTTAGAAGTCCGGTTTTCGGTTGTTAAACCCAATAGAAGACACGATCTTCCCCCTTACTGAAATCTTTCAACTCCGGCGAAAAGCCCATTCGCCAAGGAAAAGTCTGACATGAAGCCTTTCTGCCGCCTGCTCATTTCTCTCGTTCTTTTCGCCCCTGGCACTCTGTTGGTGGGCTGTAGCTCGAATGAACCTATCAATGTCATGGACGGCCAAGACAAAGACGAACTGGCAGCACAATCGGCAGCCATTGCCGAAGAGTATGAACGAATGGCGGAGCAGGATGAGACTGTTGCACCCACCGCTGAAGAAAAGGCGATGAACGCGGGCAGGTAGTGCGTGTCGAGTGTGGGCATTGGTCCATGTTTCGGAGCGATCTCGCTGACCGAATTATAAAAAAATTTCCAGTACTATTGAATCGAGGTAAGTGATGAGAATGACGTCCGCAAAACGTGCAAGTTTAAAGCCAAGTGGATTCACATTGGTCGAGTTACTCGTTGTGATTGCAATCATTGGGGTACTCGTCGGATTGCTGTTACCGGCTGTCCAAGCCGCTCGAGAGGCTGCTCGGCGAATGAGTTGCAGTAACAACTTCAAGCAGATCGGCTTGGCGATGCACAACTATCATTCGGCGTACAACCAGTTGCCCATGAACATGGGCGGAACCGATGCAAGAGGCGTTAGCAATCACCTCAAAAACAACAACATCACCCTCAGTTGGCTTGTCGGTTTGACGCCATTTGTCGAGCAACAGGCGCTATGGGAGCAGATTTCCAATGGAGTTGATGCCGATGGCGATCGTTATCAGCCGATGGGTCCTTCGTCGTGGGAAGCTAATTTCGGGCCTTGGGCATCGGACATTCCTGGATTTCGCTGTCCAAGCGATCCCGGGCGTGGTCTCCCCGCTTTAGGGCGAACCAATTACGCGGCCTGCATCGGTGACAACCCTCGTTTGTCGCACAGTGGCGGGAAAAACCGTACTGGTTACTACGACTGGCAAGGGACGGATCCATGGCCCGCTTGGAATAATGAGCAGCAACTTTGGGGTCGTACCACTAGTGACAAGAGCGGTGTGCCTGCCTGGGTGCGAGGTAGCAATCGCGGGATGTTCTGGAATCGGCACACAACCAAATTTCGTGACGTGCTTGATGGTCTTTCCAATACGATCGCAGCAGGCGAGATCGCAACCAGCATCGGAAGCAAAGAAGTCAATGCCGACGTCGCCTCTGGTGTTCACTACAACACTTTGTTTAAACCAAGCCGTTGTGTGGCACTTGCCGACCCCGAACGTCCACAGTTCTACCCAACGACCCAAAGCGTCTTAAACGGAGGTTACAAAGATCGTGGCTTCCGCTGGTCAGATGGTCGTTTGATGCACGCAGCGATTCATACCGTCCTTCCTCCTAACGGACCAAGCTGCATTACCGGGACTGGCGAAAATGGACAAGGCTTTTCCACGGTCGGAAGCCGCCATCAAGGCGGGGCTCATGTATTAATGGGCGACGGTGCAGTGAAGTTCATCACCGACTCGATCGAGTCTGGTGACCAACAAGTGGAAGCCAACCGAAAGGGCGAGGGAAGCACCTACGGCCTATGGGGCTCCTTAGGAACCCGCGCTTCGAAGGAAATTATTCAAGAAGAGCTTTAAGCTCGGTTGACGAATAAGTTTCACCTTACGGCCCCCACAACGGAAGCGTTGTGGGGGCTTTGTTTTTGAATGCCCCCTTTTGCTAAAACCAATCTCATGACCCGAGAGAAATTAACAACCATGAAGTTCGATCGTCGCTCATTCATCCAAGCTGGGGTCACGGCGTCTAGCCTGGCTGCTTTAGGTACTTCGGTGCATGCGGACACTGTCCCCAACGTTCCGTCTTACCTTGAGGACGTGAGCGACCAATACCCAAAAGATCCAAGGAAGGCGGCTGTTGAGTGGTTTCGTCAAGCGGAATTCGGGCTGTTCATTCACTACGGTCTTTACTCATTGCTCGGCCGGGGCGAGTGGGTGCAGATCAAAGAGAAAATTCGTGTGAAAGAATACGCGAAATTGGCCGATCGTTTCACGGCCGAAAACTTCGATGCTGACTTCATCACAGACATGGCCCTTGATTGTGGGATGAAGTACGTCAATATCACCACGCGGCACCACGATAGTTTTTGTTTGTTCGATTCCAAATACACGGACTTCAAGAGCACCAACACGCCTGCGAAACGAGATCTGGTCGGTGAGCTAGCCGAACAGTGTCAATCCAAAGGTTTGGGGTTCTATCTCTATTACTCGCACGGTCGCGATTGGCGTCACCCGCACGCGCCCAATAATTGGGGATGGGGCGGTTCGGCGAGGCCAAAATACAATCCGCCGGAAAAGCACTACGTCGAAGGTCCAACGCACGACCTTCAAGTGTATGTTGAATTTATGAAAAACCAGGTCACGGAGTTGTTAACCAACTACGGTCCGATCGGCGGTATCTGGTTAGACGGCATCGGTGTTCCATTGTCACGCAAGGAAAAAATGGGCCAGTTCCGGAGCCAGGAACTGTATGACCACATCCACTCGCTGCAGCCCCAAACTCTCGTGTCTTATAAGCAAGGCTTGTTGGGTACGGAAGACTTCAAAGCACCCGAGCGGCATTGGAAGGGGAAATCGTCGGTGCCACTGGAGCTTTGCGATACGTTGCAACCGCACGGGTGGGGCTACACCAAAAAGGATGACGGCAAGCATAAGTCGGCCGCGAAAGTTATTGAAATGCTTGAAAAGGCGAGTCAATTGAACGCGAATTTGTTGCTCAACACGGGCCCGCTACCGGACGGTTCGATTCACCCCGAAGACGTCCGCACACTAAAGCAGGTCGGTAAGATCCGAAGATCTCAGTCGCGTCTTTCCACCCAAGCACAAAACGATCCCCGATCGGCCGCACCTTCTCGATAGGCCACCGCCCAAGCCTCAGTAGGGTGCCGTGCTCGCGCCCACCAAGATTAAGTAGGGTGCCGTGCTTTCACGCACCAAGTTTAGGTTGGGTGCGTGCTAGCACGCACCCCGTTTTTGCCCTGCCGCCATCCCCGCCGCACGGGTTGGGGAAAATTAAAAACACAAGGTTTGTGGGATCGGTTACTGTTAAATCGCCCAAAAGGTGAATTGCACTCCGTTAGTCGAACGCTCCTGAACTAGACGCGTCTGATCAAGTACGATCGGAAAACAGGTCGAGCGACTTTCTAAAGTCGCCCGGCGGTTCTGCCGCGAAGTAGCCTAAGGGTGTTTAACATCCGATATCCCCACGATCAATGTTTTTGATGCTATGAAAAACCTGCTCTGTAATTGGATCACTTTGTCGGTGTTGCTCGGATTGCATTGCGTCAACGCGGCGGAAGCCGACCCCGCAAACACTCAACTGCAGTACGACAAGCCGGCCCAGACCTGGATGACGGAGGCGTTACCGCTTGGGAACGGCTCGCTAGGAGGGATGTTTTTCGGCGACACGAAAACGGAACGCATCCAGTTCAACCACAACACCTTGTGGACGGGAAACGAAGCCGGCACCGGATGGTACCAAGCTTTCGGCGATGTCTTCATTCAAATGGGACACAACAATCCAACCGACTATCGGCGTTGGCTAGATATCGATCAGTCGAAGATGGGAGTCAGTTATCGATCCAATGAAGTTCGCTATCAGCGGGTGGCGATAGCGAGTCATCCATCGCAAGTGCTGGTATACCATCTGACCGCTGATCAGCCGGGAAGTCATAGCGGTCGCATTTGGCTAACGGATATGCATGACGCGAAGACCACCGGATCGGATGATCGACTGGTCATCTCCGGCCGACTCGGTAAGAACGGACTTGAGTACGAAGCCCAATTGCGGGTGTTTTGTACCGGCGGAACTGTTTCGGTTGAGTCCCAACCGCTTTCAGCAGACGATCAACCGCTAGCCGGTGTGCCAGATGTGAAAGGGATTGCTCTACCCGAGACGCATCTCGTGTTTGATCGCTGCGATAGCCTGACGTTGGTATTGGCGGCGGACACAAACTACCTGCCGGATCACGAACAAGGTTGGCAAGGAGAGCATCCCCATAACAAGGTTTCCCAGCGTGTCGACGCGGTCACTCCGGCGACGCTATCGGATGTCTTCCGAGATCACGTTGCGGATTATCAGTCGCTCTTTCACCGGTTCCAAATTGACCTTGGGAAAACCGACCCGAAGCTAGCGGCGAAGATGACCGACCAACGTTTGCAAGATTACTCGAACAAGCAAACTAACGACCCTGACTTTGAAGAATTGTTTGCTCAATACGGGCGTTATCTGTTGATCAGTTCTTCTCGCGAAGGCGGATTGCCAGCCAATTTGCAAGGCTTGTGGAATCACTCCAACAAGCCACCATGGCGATCTGACTATCACTCCAATATCAATTTTCAAATGAACTATTGGCCTGCTGAGCCAACCAATCTTGGTGAGCTGCACCTTCCGTTCATGGACTATGTGACCAGCCAGATTCCTATCAGTCGTCAGCACACTAAAAAGGAATACGGATCGGCAATCCGCGGCTGGACCGTTCGAACGGAAAACGGCATCTTCGGTGGCAGTAGCTACAAGTGGAACCCGCCGGGCAGCGCATGGTATGCCCTGCACTTCTGGGAACACTATGCATTCACGCAGGATAAAGAATACCTGGCTGAGGTTGCTTATCCGGTGCTGAAGGAAGTTAGTGAGTTTTGGCAGGACATCTTGGTCGAACGGCCGGACGGAACGATTGTGACGCCGGTCGGTTGGTCACCCGAGCACGGACCGGACGAGGAGGCGATCAGCTACGACGTTCAAATCGTTCATGACCTGTTCACCAATACGATCGAAGCTGCTGACGCGTTGCAGATCGACTCGGACTTTCGTGACGAGCTCGCCACGCTGCGTGAAAAACTGATTCAGCCCAAAATCGGCCGCTGGGGACAGTTGCAAGAATGGGAAACCGACCGGGATGATCCCAAAGATAATCACCGACATGTGTCGCATCTCTTTGGTTTGCATCCAGGCCGTCAGTTCACAAAGTTGGGAACGCCCGAATTGTTCGACGCGGCCAAGGTGACCCTTGAAGCACGTGGGAACGAGGGTACGGGCTGGAGTCGTGCATGGAAAATCAATTTCTGGGCACGATTGTTCGACGGCGACCACGCTTACTTGATGCTGCGGAAGTTACTGTCGGCGGTAAACGTAGGCGAAAATGGTCGTTTGAGTGGTGGAGGTGTCTATGCGAATTTGCTGGACGCCCACCCGCCTTTTCAAATTGACGGTAACTTCGGTGCAACCGCTGGCATCGCCGAGATGCTTGTCCAGTCTCAATCCGGTGAGGTCGTCTTGTTGCCTGCACTTCCAGAAGCTTGGCCAAATGGGGCTGTAACGGGGCTGTGTGTGCGAGGCGGTTATGAAGTCGATTTGGAGTGGAAGCAGGGCAAGCTAACCAACGCGAAACTCACCAACCGCAATGGTGAAGGGGTCACAGTTCGGTACGAAGATCAATTGTATGAGATTGCCGTTCCAATCGGTGAATCTCGTTCCATCCATCCCAAATAGGATCCTGATGCTAATCAACACCTTCAAACAAATCGTTCTGGCGATCGCTGGACTTATGGTCTTCGCCGGGATGCCAGCACGTGCGGAGGCGAAGCGGAGTTCGGGACAGCCGAACGTCATTCTGATCTTTGCCGATGATCTCGGGATCGGGATGTTGGGGTGTTATGGTCAGGAAATCGTTAAGACGCCAAACATTGACCGGTTGGCGGCTGAGGGAATGAAGTTCAATAACTACTACGGTGGCGTGTTCTGTGCGCCATCGCGGTGGACGTTGTTGAGCGGGATGCACGACGGCCGAATCGGCGGCTGGAAGCACACCGGTTCGGGGCTTCCAATCCAACGCGACTTGGGACGGATCTCTGAAGCGGAATATCAGAAGCGGTTTGCGAGATTGAAGTCGTCTGCACTGCCGATTACCGACCAAGAAGTCTTTCTTGCACAAATCGGCCAGATCGCGGGCTACAAAACCGCTCAATTTGGCAAGCTGGATCATGGGTTCACGACGTGGGCGGAACGAGTCGATCGTTTTGGCTGGGACCACCACTTGGGCTATTATGACCACACACGTGCACATGGATTTTTTCCAGCGTATTTATGGCGGAATGGCGAGCGTTTTGATTTGCCCGGCAATACTGATCCGTATTGCGGAAAGATGAACGAACGAGGCGACGAACCGGTGGGTGCCGGTGGCGAGACCTATTCACAAAATGTGTTCATCGAAGGCGTTTTGGATTTCATTCGCACCCATCAATCGAAGCCGTTCTTCCTCTATCACCCCACGCAATTGCCGCACGGCCCAGTTGCGATCCCAGAACTGCATCCGGACTTTGCGAACGATACCCGGCTTTCGTTGGCCGAAAAGAAATATGCGTCGATGGTCAAGATGCTCGACGATCATGTGGGGTTAATCATGGCCGAGTTGAAGGCATTGGACTTAGACAAAAATACGGTGGTTGCGTTCACGTCCGACAATGGGCACGAAATGTACTATGGGCCGAAATCGAAGGTCCACAAGGAATTGGCCAACGGTGAAAAGTCGAATCTTACAGACAAGAAGTGGCGGACTTCCAACGGAGGCGACGTGTTTGACGGCGCGGGTAGTCGAGCCGGGATCAAACGGTCCGGATATCAAGGAGGGATGCAGTGCCCCATGATCGTTCGTTGGCCAGGAAAAATCGAAGCGGGGTCTGAAACGGATCTTCTGGCCGCACATTACGACTTCATGGCGACCTTCGCTGATATCACGGGTGTCGACGTGCCTGCGGGCAAAGACAGTATTTCTTATCTGCCCACGTTATTATCCGAACCACAACATGCGACACACGACTATGTGATCGTCAACAACGGCTTCAACCACATGGGACGATCCGCCCTGATTTCGAAAGAGGGGTGGAAGTTGGTCGAGGTGAATCGCGATCAAGACGCGTTTCAGCTCTACAACATTCGGACCGACAACGAAGAACAATATAATTTAGCTGCCGATTATCCAGAGCGTGTCTCTGCTCTCAAAGACATCCTTTTGCAACAACTGGATTCACCGCGTCCTGATTTAGATTGATCAAAAGGGAATCGGGTTCGAGACCGGCTTGTGGGTATACGTCGTCCGTTGTCAGCAGTAGGCGGCGTGTATCGTGGCGGTGTTGCGAATCTCACCGGCGAGTCGAATTGCCACAAATTGCCCAATTAAAATGAGTCAACATGCAGATTCCAGTCTCGCGTGCCGCGGCAGTCGACAGTGTCTTTGGCCGGAAAAGACACGGGGGGTAAGAGAGCCAACAAGTTGCGTTGATTTGTGGCTTCGCAAGACTTGATAGAGGTGATGCGGGTCTAAGTGCTTCGAGCCTATTCGACATTGGGACCGAGCGTAGTAGACATCGAGCGTAGTGAACATCGAGCGTAGTAGACGAAGTATCGAGTCTCACTGCGAATGCGTTAGTCGAACGGAATCGTCGGCTTGGAAGCTACCTAAGGTTGGAATGCTACCGAATGGCTAGTTGAGTTTCGGACGCTTCACCAAACCAAACACAGTCGAAAATGCTTAACCCTGAAGTAGAGTTTGAATGATGCGAAACACGAGCTCCGAGTTGTGTAGCCAACCTTCCGGTCACTTTCATCCCATACCAATGCGGCGTTGGAAATCGTGTCGCAACATCTATCAGATTCGGTCATCGAAGCCTTCGTTTGCAAACCTCTTTCATGTGTGGGCTGCGATGGTTCTGGCCCTGTTCTTGGTTCGCTCTGCTGACGCGGCGAAGCCTACGGAAGAGTTGCTGGAGCAGGCTGTCCGTATTCAGGAGAATTTGGATCAGATAACCGAATCGCCCAAGTCTCTCGCGTTGGCTTTAGAAACCGTTCATCGATACGAGAATGAAGTGGGGCCGCTGTTTCTGAACGCGGCTACGAAAAAGGGGATGCCGCGAAAACGCTCGGACGGCATGAAGCTGGATTATGCAATCTTTGATATTCAACAAGCATTGATTGACCAAGCATACACACCCGAGAACTTGAATCGTTTTAACCGGCAACTTGCCGACATGAAGTTTCAAACTTCGGCATATTTCCCTGGTGCGGTGGAACCGCCTTCGAATCCAAAGTCAACCCATGTCGTGTCGATCAACGCGTCTCAGCCGACGACTTGGGGCACACCGGTCAGCGGTCATGACACGCCAGCCCGACGTCCAACAGGGTGTTACTTAGCACCGGGAAGTATCGCGTTGATCGCCGTCCCACCATCGATGGTTAACCAAGGATACAACGTTCGCGTAGGTGCTCATTCGTGGGACTTGCAAAAGAAACCGAGCATGCAACGACTGGATCGGATTTCTCTCGTTTATCCAATCACCAGTGCAGTCACCCCAGTAGCGAACCCGCTGGGCGGCGGTATCTACATTGAGGTGCCATACGAGGCAAATGCGGGGGTTGCGAAAGTTCATATTCGTAATGCCGTTCGCTCGCCTTTCTTTTCGGCGCGAAGCATGGACCAAACAACCTTGGCCCAGTGGCGTAGTGTTGAACGCAAGCAACCGGGGCCCTGGGCTGATTTTGAATCGGACAAGTTCATGATGCAGGTTCCCAGTAGTTGGGTTCGTGACCTCGCTGACCCTGTTACGCTGATGCAAGACTGGGACAAAGCGATGGACGGCGTGTCAGAACTATTCGGCTACCCTTTGGTCCGATCCAAAACGGTGCTTTACCTGCAGCCGGACGTCGCGATGCGGGGATCGGCGAACTTCCCAGGATACCCCCAGTCGAATTACGCCTTCAGCCCGCATCAGGTCAACGCCGGCAAGGCGAGGCATTCTTGGATGTTAAAAGGGCCTCAGTACGCTGATTGGACTGTGTTCCATGAAGTCGGGCACGCTCAAAGCATCTCTAAGTTTCGCGGCGAGATCGAGGCGCTCGTGAACTTGCCTCACGTCGCTATCATGAACAACAAGTTCGGCGTCAACTTGGACACCGCCTTTGGTGATTCGGTCGGCGGCAAGAAGCAAATCTCGCTGGATCAAGCGGCGGCCATGTGGATGGTCACGGAAAACTTTCGTGACGGCAAGCCGATGAACATTTCTAATAAGCCTGGGGATGAGGTTAAGTACCAACACCGGGGCTACGGGAAGTATGTCGAAATCGCGTATCTATTCGGTTGGGACGCGTTGGGGCGATTCTGGCGTTCCGAGCATGAACGGTGGAAGCCAGGGGATCGGGTGCCCCAGAATTCGGCGCCGACGGATGAACGAATCTTGCAACTCTCCAAGGCGGCCGGTGCCGACTTGACTCCGCTGATTCATTTTTGGGGCATTCAGCCAAACAATCCTCAGGTGCTCGCTAGGTCGATTCGTGCAGCCGGTCTGAAGCCTTCCCCGCGGATCCAAGAACGATTGCAGCATTACATGACGGTTATACCGAAAAACAACGCGGAATTTCGGCAGCAAGCCAAGCTGGTTTACCCGCGAGGACTAGGGAATGCAAAGAATCCCAACTATGGTGAAGGCTGGTACAAAGCTTGGTTGCCAAAATACGATGAATCCCACGGTATTGCGGCCCAAAAGTCACTCCAAGCCATCATCGACTATTACTTTTAATCGGATAGCGATCTGTGAATCGATACTTGTTGGGCATCGTGCTGCTATTGAGTGGCACCCATTTTGGGATGGCGGAAACATCCAGGCTCGATTGGGAAAATCCCGGTGTTTTGCAAACGGGTGCCGAAGCGCCGCGTACTACCTTTTATGCCTATCCGGATGCCGAGTCCGCACGAACTTACGATCGATCACAAACCCCATGGTTTCAATTGCTTAACGGCGATTGGAAATTCAATTGGGTGGCGAAACCGGCCGAACGCCCCAAGAAGTTCTTTCAGCCGGCATTCGATGATTCTCAGTGGAACACGATTCCGGTGCCCTCAAACTGGGAGATGCAGGGTTACAGCAAACCGCTGTATACCAATCGCACCTATCCATTCCCCAAAGACGCGCCGAACATTCCGCATGACGACAATCCGGTCGGTTCCTATCGGCATTGGTTCGAAGTTGCAAGCGATTGGGATGGACGCGAAACCTTTCTGACCTTTGATGGCGTGAAGGCAGCGTTTTATGTTTGGGTCAACGGCGTCAAGGTAGGGTACAACCAAGACAGTCGGACGCCGGCGGAATTCAATATCACCAAGCATTTGAAGCCCGGCAAGAATCTTGTCGCCGTGGAGGTCTATCGCTGGTGCGACGGTTCCTATTTGGAAGACCAAGATTTTTGGCGTCTGAGTGGCATCTTTCGGGATGTGTATTTGACGTCTCGCAGTTCAACGCATATTCGCGATGTACGTATCGTGACGGAACTCGACGACCAATACCAAAACGCGATCTTAAAGGTCGACGCCGAAATCGTGGGGCAAGGTTCGGTGGAAGTCCACCTCTATGACGCGGATGGAAAACAAGTTCTGTCGCATCCCGAACAGGAAATAGCGAATCCAGAGAAGTGGAACGCGGAAAGCCCGTACCTCTACTTGGCCTTGTTGACGCTTAAAGACGCATCAGGCAAAACGTTGGAAGTGGTCCCGCAACGCGTGGGGTTCCGTGAAGTCGAAATCAAGAACTCGGTCTACTACCTCAATGGCGTCCCAATCAAGTTCCGCGGTGTCAATCGACATGAACACAATCCGGCAACGGGCCAGGTAGTCTCGCGGGAGACGATGCTGCGGGACATTGCCTTGTTCAAGCAATTCAATATCAACGCAGTTCGGACATGCCATTATCCCAACGCCCCGTTGTGGTACGACCTGTGCGACGAACACGGCATCTACGTGGTCGACGAAGCCAATATTGAAAGTCACGACTACGAAAACAATGCAACGAACAAGCTCGCTCATGATCCAGCGTGGGCGGATGCTATTCTAAATCGGGTGCAACGCATGGTTGCTCGCGATAAGAATCACGCATCCGTGGTGGTCTGGTCACTGGGCAATGAAGCTGGCAGTGGCCCCAACTTTGTTAAAGCGTACGAGTGGTTGCACGTTGCTGACCCAACTCGTCCAGTCCATTACGAAGGCGGCGACAAGTCGATTGGTGATTTCTGCTCTCGTATGTACGCCAACCATAAGTGGAAATCGAACGACCATCGGCCTGCCATCCTGTGTGAATACACCCATGCAATGGGCAATTCCAACGGTAATTTGAAGGAATACTGGCACAACAATATCTATCAAGACGACAAGCACGCCGGTGGTTTCGTTTGGGATTGGATGGACCAGGGATTGATCGAGCCGGTGCCAGCCGAATTTGCGGGCAATGTTGGCAAAGGCCCCGTGAAGGAAAACTTCTTTGCCTACGGTGGTTTTCACCAGCAGAAATATCATCACGATCGTAATTTCTGCATGAACGGTTTGATCGACGCCAATTGGAAACCGCATCCAGGCCTGCATGCGGTCAAGTACGTCCACCAATGCATCCAAGCCGAGCCGGTTGATTTATCCAAGGGCACCGTCAAGATTCGTAGTTGGTTTGACTTCACCAAAATGAATGATGTGGCCACGGGAAAATGGCAAGTTCTGGAAAACGGAAAGGTGATTGGATCCGGGCTGATCGAAGATCTTGACATCCCCGCGAGAGCTGAAAAGGTCGTCCATTTGGATTTGCCGGAAACCAATCATGCTGATTCTGAATACCTGCTGAATCTGCTGTTCTTTTCCAAGCATGACCAACCGTTCATGAAAGCGGGACACGAGATTGCTCACGAGCAGTTCCTGATCAAGGGCCGTTATCAGCCTACCACCCCAACGTCACCGGGAGCGGAACCCGACACCAAGTTAGTTGTTCAAGGTAACGTCGTTACCGGCGACCGATTTACAGTTGCCTTTGATGAAAAAACAGGCTCGCTTGTTTCGTACGAGCTGGATGGTCGACGCCTGATCTTGGGAAGTTCGCCTGATCTGTGGCGTCCCTACACCGACAATGACAATGGTGCGATGCGAGGCGGGCGAAAGCTTGGCGGCAAGTTGGAAAACAACTTGTGGCGTACGGCGGCTGACCAGCGAACCGTGACGTCGTTTGAAATTCAAACGCAAGACAAGTCGGTAACGGTGACAGCAAAAGTTGATTTTCCGACCATCGGTGCCAGAGCCACTTTCGAGTATGTCATTTCAGAAAACGGTGCAATCGATGTTTCCGTTGACTACGACTACTCGGCGATTACTGGCAAGCAACGTTTTGCTCACCGGACTGGAATGAAGTGGATTGTTAATGGCCAATTAGATCAAATGAATTGGTACGGTCGTGGGCCTGTCGAGACCTACGTCGACCGTGATTATGAACGTGTCGGTTTGTATGAGGGCACGGTTGATGAGCAGTGGGTCGATTATTCTCGGCCGCAGGAAAATGGCTATAAGACTGGCGTTCGCTGGGCGTCGCTCAAGGACAGCCAAAGCAACGGATTGCTTTTCGAGACGCTGGCGCAACCGGTCGGTGTGGGTGCTCGGTACTATTCCGATGCTGAAATGGAGTCGGCTAAGTATTCGTTTGAAATGGAGCGATCGAAGGATATTTTCTTCAACATCGACGCACACCAACTGGGTGTGGGGGGTAATGATAGCTGGGGGGCCGAACCGCTAGACAATGGTCGGTACCGAGCCAAAAGAGAAAAGTATCACTACGCTTTTCGGATTAGCCCCCTCACGGTCAATGTAGAGCGTTGATCAGCTTCCCCAATCATGCTGTGCTTGCCGAAGTGGTTCGTGAAACTACTCTCGCCAACCGGCGTCTTTCCCCCAAAAAGAAATCCTGATGAGATATTGGTTCCTTGTGCTGCCTATGCTGTTCGTCACCATGGTGTCAGCGGCAAATCCGGATCGACCGAATATTCTGTTCATCTTGGCTGATGATCAGTCGCCGTTTGACTTGCAGGTCTACAATCCGAAGTCGACGCTTCAGACGCCGACCTTGGATTCACTTGCCGCGGACGGGATGGTGTTTGACGCCGCCCACCAAATGGGATCTTGGGCCGGTGCCGTTTGCACTGCTTCACGCCACATGATCATGACCGGCCGAACAATGTGGCATCTTCCAGGCAGCCGTTCGAAAAAGAAAGCTCCGGATCCGAAATATGTGCCAAGCGATTTAGCCAAGCAATCGATGGCAGCGGTATTTAATGCGGCTGGCTATGACACGATGCGGACTTGCAAACGCGGTAACAGCTACGCTGCCGCCAACAAGGAGTTCACCGTCGTTCACGACTCCACCAAACGAGGCGGCACCGACGAAACGGGAAGCGCGTGGCATTCCAAACAAGTCCTTCAGTACTTGCAGGATCGTGAATCGGCAAAGGATCAGGATCCGTTCCTGATCTATTTTGGATTCTCGCATCCACACGATACTCGTGACGGCAAGCCGGAATTGTTGGCCAAGTACGGCGCGGTCAACCATAAGGACAAGAAGGTCTTGCCACCCGCCAACGAAAAGCAGCCACCACTGCCGAGTAACTATCTACCGAAGCATCCGTTCGATAATTCGCACATGAATGTGCGAGATGAGATCAACGTTAGTGGTGTCTGGACAAATCGTGACAAGCAAACGATTCGTAACGAGATCGGTCGTCAGTACGCATGTAGCGAGAACATCGACATCCAGATCACTCGCGTGTTGGAAAAGCTTGACGCGATGGGCGAGTTGGAGAACACCTATATCTTCTATACCTCCGACCATGGGATGGCGATTGGCCGCCACGGCTTGCAGGGTAAGCAAAACCTATACGAGCATACTTTTCGGGTTCCGTTTATTGTCAAAGGCCCAGGCATCGCACCGGGATCGCGGGTCGAGGGGAACATCTACTTGCTGGATGTGCTCGCCACTCTTTGCGATCTGACAGGAATCGAAACACCGGAAACTTGTGAGGGAAAGAGCTTTAAGCCTGTCTTGATGGGTGAGAAAGAAACAGTCCGCGACGTCTTGTACGGTGGCTATTGCGGAGGAGACAAGCCGGGGATTCGTTGTGTAAAGCAAGGTGATTGGAAACTGATTCGCTACGAATCGGCCAAGAGCGGGGCAAGGGAAACCCAGTTGTTCAACTTGGCCGAGAACCCTGGCGAGTTACTGGAGCAACATCACGATCCGGCTGTCATGACGTTGGTCGGCAATAAGTTGAACCCTCGATTGGTAAACCTCGCTGGTGACCCTGCTTATGCCGAGAAACTTGCGGAGATGCAAAAGTTGCTTCGCAACCAAATGCGTCTGCATGACGATCCATACCAATTCACGGATCAACCTTGACTGGTGGTGCAATGCATTGGCCAATGCCAACGGCTAGTGCGGTGCTAATGGCTAATAATGAGTAGATCATGAACCTATCCAACCCGCTTTCACGTCGCGATGCGAATACGCGCATCGTCGCTGGCGTTGGATGTGCTTTGCTCGCAGGAGAGAATCTGCGTGCAGATGATTCGTCTCCTTCGAAGCGTACGGCAACCAAAAAGGGGATCTGCGGGAAAGGCACGCGTTGCGAAACCACGAACGCGGGTTGGTACTACAACTGGTATTGGCGGCCAACGCCAGGCGAGTTGGATGCTGAGTTCGTTCCGATGATCAAGGGAAAGCAAGACGCGATCGATAAAGCATTCGCCCATATCGAGACGTTGAAGCAAACGCACGGGATCACTCATTTGCTCGGTTTTAACGAGCCCGACAGTGAATCGCAGGGAAACACAACCGTCGAACGTGCGATTCAGTTATGGCCGAAGTTGATGGACACCGGTCTGCGTTTAGGAAGTCCTGCCGTGACGGATAACCGTCGTGGGAAGGATTGGTTCAGCGCATTCATGCAGCAAGCCGCAGCAAAACGGTACCGCATCGATTTCATCACCTTGCATCGATATCCGAACATCAAGGGCCCACAAAGTGTGAAGCAGTTTTTCAATTCGCTTCAACAGGTATATCAGCAATATCGTTTACCGATTTGGGTCACTGAATTCGGTGGACTTAATTTCGGCAGCAAAGACCGGAAGATGACCGCGGCAACTAACCTGTGGTTCATGCGTCAAACACTGCCAGTGCTTCAGCGATTGCCCTACATCGAACGATACGCTTGGTACTCGGGCGGGGCTAAAGATATCACGTGTCTATACGATCGCGACGATCCCGATCAGCTCAATCAACTAGGGAAGTTCTACCGAACGGTGTAATGATGAATTGCAAAGATAGAGTTTTGTCTCTGTTGATGGCGTGGTGCTGGGCATGCGTATTGAGCGCAAGCATTGGCAGCGTGGCAACGGCAGGAGATTTTCAATATGAATATGTTGGGAAGGCGGTCGAAGCCAAAGGCATGCACGTCTGGGGATCTTCGCCGGTGCTGGGCCCCGATGGGAAAGTGCATCTTTACGTCGCTCAGTGGCCCACCGACACCCGCCCTAACTTCAGCGGCTGGTACAAAGACTGCGAAATCTCGCATTATGTCGGGGAACAACCGGAAGGTCCTTTTGAGTTTGTGCGAGTAGCCGTTCCCGACCAAGATGGGACCTTCAACTCGCCGCACAACCCAACGATCAAAGAGATCGACGGTTTGTATGTCCTTTGTTTTATCGTAAATGAAAATGAAAAGTTAAAGACTCAACGAATCGTCATGTACGTTGCTGATGATCTCAACGATAATTGGCGACCGGCAGCTGGGGCGGAACCTGATGGAACGATGCTGCGAAAGTCCACCCAATCCGACGATTGGAATTACACGGCGCAACTAGGTGTGTCGAATCCATCGTTGGTGAAGTTCAATGGTAAGTACTTCTTGTACGATAAATCGGTGGTCAAGAAGAATCCGGAGGCAAAGCGGGGAACGTACACCTATGGGGTCGCCGTTTCGGACAAATTAGAAGGGCCTTACACTCATCATCCGGTCCAGGTCACGCCCGCTGGTATGCAGCTCGAAGATGCCTACGCGTTCACAGTGGATGACACCGTTTATATGCTCAGCCGTGACTTCGGTCGATCCAAGGGTTCTAGCGGTGGCGGGCTGCTTTGGAAGTCCGCCGACGGATTTCAATTCGATGCTGCGAAGACGACTCGTGCTTTTGAGGACCTGGAGCACTACGTCGGTAAGAAGTCATTGAGCAAAGGGACTGCGTTCCGCGGCAAACTCGATGGTCATCTGGAACGCCCACAAGTGCTGGCGATTGATGGGAAGCCAGCGTATCTCTATCTAGCCACCGGAGTGAACACGACGCCTGGATGCGGCAGTTGTTCCCACGTTTTTCGAATGACGGCTCAGTAGCGTTAAAGACGCTCGGTCGTCTTGGAAAACCGAGAAGCTCGATGACAATTGAATACGGATTTTGCATCGCCAAACCGTTGCCTCGGGAAAGTTGTCATGGAGTATTTGTTTTGCCTCGGTTCACAAGACCGGTGGTCTTGTCTTGTCAGTTTGCGTTTGAAGAGTCAAAGATGAATATATCGGATTCAGCGAGATGGTCGTTGATCGTTCTTGGGGTGACCTGTCTTAGTATGTTGCCAGTGAACGGTTTTGCCGAACGGTTAAGTTTTGATCAAGGGTGGAAGTTCATTCAACGCGATGTGAATGGCGGCGAGCAAGTTGAGTTGGACGATTCCGCTTGGCGTGAATTAGATGTGCCTCACGACTGGGCGTTCGAAGCCGACTATTCTGCTGACGCTGACCAGCGGGACACGGGTGGCTACAAGCCGGGCGGCATGGGGTGGTATCGCAAACACTTTGAAGTCCCGGCGGGTTGGCAGGGGAAGCGTGTGTCGATTCATTTCGACGGCGTGTACATGAACAGTGAAGTTTGGATCAACGGCCATCGACTTGGGAAACGTCCATATGGTTACATCCCGTTTCACTACGATCTAACGGATCATCTTCAGTCCGGAACAAACGTAATCGCCGTCCGTGTGGATTGTCGACTCGAGCCGTCGGCACGCTGGTATCACGGGTGTGGGATTTACGCTCACGTCAATCTTCGATTAACCGATCCCGTCTATGTTGCCAACGACGGCGTCTTGATTCGAACGCCTGATGTTAGTGACGATCTCGCAAAGGTGTCGGTCGCGACCGAGCTAGTGAATGAATCAAATCAGGTGGCACGGTCGGTTTTGCACACGCAAGTACTGGATGCACGTTCGGTCGTGGTTGCTCAGACGCAAACGGATGTGGAGATCAAACCAGGGGCGATCGTGAAGGTGGCCCAGGACCTATCGATTGATAATCCAAAGTTGTGGAGCCCTGAAAGTCCTACGCTTTATCATCTCAAGAGCACGCTCGGTTCCGGCGATCCTGTGGTGACTCGGTTTGGTGTGCGAACGATTCGGTGGGATACCGCGACCGGATTTTGGCTGAACGGCAAGAACGTTAAGTTGCGAGGTGTAGCGGATCACTTGGAAGCCGGACCGGTAGGGGCCGCGACACCGGATGAATTGATTCGCTGGAAGATTCAGTTGCTCAAGGATATGGGCTGCAATGCCATCCGCACCGCACACAATCCTCAGGTGCCTGTCTTTTATGAGTTATGCGACGAGTTGGGCATGCTTGTGATGGACGAGATCTTTGACGGCTGGAGTAAGAAGGCAAAGGAAGACTATGGCAAACAGGCTTTCGACCAATGGTGGGAACGAGATCTTCGCACTTGGTTGAAAGCAAACCGTAACCATCCTTCCGTAATGATCTGGAGTTTAGGGAACGAGACGCACGGGAAGATCGCATCGAGATTGGTTGAGGTTTGTCACGAGATGGACCCCACACGGTTGGTGACGTCCGGCCATTCCGGATCGGAACAGATGGATGTGCTAGGGGTTAACGGTGCGTCGGAAAGCCAGCGGTTTTATCAGAAACCGCCGCCGGATAAACCTTTCGTTGCAACCGAAGCTCCCCACACTTGGCAAGTCCGTGGCTACTATCGCAGTAAAACGTGGTTTCGGGATGGCGCAAAAGCTCGGTCAGGTCCCTTCCCGTTGCCAGACCTAACCGAAAAGGAAATCTTCACGTACGACTGGATTGCACCCAAGGCACGGAAGAACAGAAAGCAAATCTTCAATTCGTCCTATGACAACGCCATGGTGCGAATCACGGCACGTAAGAATTGGGAATTGATGCGTGACCTTCCGTGGTTCAGCGGTCACTTTCGCTGGACCGGGTTTGATTACCTCGGCGAGGCTGGCTACGTGCATGGCGGTTGGCCGTTCCGCGCATTCATGGGCGGTGCATTGGACTTGGCTGGATTCAAGAAGGACCTCTTTTATTTCTACCAAAGTCAATGGACCACCGAGCCGATGGCTCATATCTTGCCGCACTGGACCCATCCTAAGATGGCCGCGGGAACCGAGGTTCCGGTGTGGGTGTATTCGAACTGTGACGAGGTGGAGTTGTTCCTGAACGGCCAGTCGCTGGGTAAAGATCGTCCAGGCAAGAAGTGGGACGAGATGCAGTGCGATTGGCTGGTGCCCTGGAAGCCGGGCAAGTTACTCGCCGTGGGTTATCGCGACGGCGTCGAGGTCGCGCGAGCGGTACAGGAAACCGCAGGTGCACCGTCCAGGTTGCGGTTGTCGGTCACCGGTAACCGCAACCCGATCGTGACCGTCGAGCAGACCGACGATCGCGGAGTCATGAACCCCTATGCGGAAAACCGAGTTCACTATCACGTCGACGGGCATGCTCGAATTTTGTCCTTGGAAGGCGGCAACCCGGTCAACACCGAAAACAACTACGGTCAACCATCGCGAACAGCATTCTTCGGAAAGACCCGCTGCTTCTTAGGCGAGAGTGAACCGGGAAGTGACTCGTCCGTTGTCGCGGGTGCCATTCTCGGCGAAAAACAACTGATGACATCCCGTGCCGTCAGCATCGATGTTCAATCGATTGCAATTCGCGGAGAGCAATCCGTTGAGAACTTTGAAATCTTCTACAGCGTTGACGGTTCGAAGCCGCAAGCCCCGTATACGGGTGTGTTCGAAGTGGATGACGACACGGTGGTTAAAGCGGCCGTCTATCGCGGAAGTCATTTGTTATTCGAAATGAGTGAGCGGTTCGGTCCCGACGAAGGATTGTACTGGGGGGAGGCCGATGATGGTTCCTCCGAAGCCGGCGATTCGTCTGACGCACAAGGTTCGTCTGGTGCACAGGCCGAAGAGGCAAGCTTTCAAAAAGCTCGCGTCGCAACCAACGGTGCAGGATTTCACGGCAAAGGCTTTTTGGATTTTGGTGGCAACGCAGACGGCTTCGTTGAGTGGTACCAAGAGAACGATGGTGATGATTACCAGGGAACGATCTCGATCCGTTACAGTTGTAATGCGAGCAAAGGTGGTGGCCGAGTCATGAAATTGCTCCACAACGGAAAAGTAGTCCGTCCTAAGTTGTTCTTTCCCAATACCAAGACTTGGGGCAAGGATTGGAAAACTGTTGAAGTGAAGGTCAAATTAGTGCGGGGCGGTAACACAATTCGCCTGGAGACCACAACGGGCGGTGGGCCTTACATCGATGAACTTGTCGTCGAGTAGTGATCAGTGTCTCGAAGAAATTCTATTGAAAGAACATCGTGATGAAGAATTATTTCAGTCGTTGGTTGCTGTTGATTGCAGCGTTGTTGTTAGTGAGCGTGGCGAACGTTGGCGGTTCGGCTCAAGCCGATGAGACAGCAACGCTAAAGCCGACCCTCGACAAGGTTTCCTATGGCGAACATCACAAGCAGGTCCTGTACTTTTGGCAAGCCAAGTCAGAGTCGCCGACGCCGCTGGTGTTCTACATTCACGGTGGCGGATGGCGAGGAGGCGATCCGCAGGACGATAACTTGATGAACATGTTGCAGTCGCTTTTGGATGCCGGTATTTCAGTTGTGTCGGTTCAGTACCGGTACATCAAGGATGCAGAAGCCCAAGGTGTTGAACCGCCAGTGAAGGCACCGATGGAAGATGCTGCCCGGGCGTTGCAGTTTGTCCGTAGTAAGGCATCGCAGTGGAACATTGATCCTGAACGCATCGGAGCGTGTGGTGGTTCGGCGGGTGGTTGTACGAGCTTGTGGTTGGCCTTCCATGATGATCTAGCTGACCCAGAGAGCGCTGACCCGATCTCACGTCAATCGACTCGACTGTATTGCTCGGCAACGATTCGGCCGCAAACCACCTTAGATCCTAAGCAGATGAAGGAGTGGACGCCGAACAGCAAGTACGGCAGTCACGCGTTCGGAATCTATAAGCCGGGTGAACCGAAGTTCCAACTCGACTTTCCGGCTTTCTTAGCCAAGCGAGATGAAATTCTGGACTGGATCAACGCTTATTCACCTTATGCGTGGGTCAGCAGCGATGATCCACCGACGTACATGTTCTACAGCAAACCGCCAGCGATCGGCAAAAAGCAAGGTGACCCAACACACACATCAAACTTTGGTGTCAAGTTGCAAGAACAACTCAATGCAGTCGGCGTCGAGTCGGAGCTCTTCTACCCCGGTGCTTCGGATGCCAAACATAAGACGGTCCAGGCGTACCTAATCGATCGCCTGAAGTAGAGCGGTTTAAGTCACTGTCGCATTCGTTTCACCTACGGTCCATGCGATAGCGACACCGGAGTATTTTACTGTGCAACTCTGCGCATTCTACCCAGTCGCCGCAAAGGCGATTGGCGACGGAAACCTTTTCTTCATCGCACTTTTGTCGGTCTGAATACATCGACCAACAAAACCGATTCTGGCCCTCGGATTTTGTCTTAGCAGGAATCCCTTCGGAAACCGCGGATAAGTGCCCGCTGTCGAAAAAGCGTGGCAGGTATTCAGAAAAATTTCGCGAATTTTTGGTCCACATTGGCCGAGTTTGGCACTTTCTACATGTGTCTTATTCTCGGATGCGGCACGTTTCCAAGAGTGACCTGAGTTGGTGATCACATAGGGATGTGAAGTGTGACGGCGATTGATCCTGGGAAAAACGCAGGTCAACCCTCCCGCCCACACGCTATTCAGATTCGAGTTCTTGGAAATGTTCTCGCAGATCGAAATTTCTACCTAAGCGAAGAATCGAAATGAGGAACATAATGAACATGAATCGAAGTAGAGAGCTGCATGAAAGGTCCGTGAAAGGCTTCACGCTGGTCGAATTGCTTGTTGTCATCGCAATCATTGGTGTGCTTGTTGGTTTGTTATTGCCAGCCGTACAGGCCGCACGTGAAGCGGCGCGACGGATGAGCTGCAGCAATAATTTCAAGCAAATTGGTTTAGGACTTCATAACTACCACTCGGCATACAAGCAGATTCCTATGCAGAGTGGCGGAACGGCCGATCTTGATGGGGCTTGGGACCCGAGTCCAATGGTGACGAAAGCGTCTGACGCGCCTTTTTCCAACAACTATTTTGAACTGAGCTGGTTAGTTGGTTTGACGCCCTTTATTGAGCAACAGGCATTGTGGGAACAAATCAGCAATCCGCTTTTGGTGCCCGGCCAAACGACATACAGCTTTCCGCCAATGGGACCGTATCCACGGCGTAGTTTGAACGACCAGAACAAAGCGAATTATCCGCCTTGGATGACCAACATTCCTACCTTCCGTTGTCCCAGCGATCCGGGTAATGGTCTCCCCAGCCAAGGGCGAACCAACTACGCAGCGTGCGTCGGTGATTCCATCGTCGGTCAAACTTCGGCCAGCGTGGACCAAAAAGGAAACCTGAGCACCAATACTTGGGTTGTCGATATTGCTCGCAACGGTTGTCGCGGTGTCTTTAAGGCGCGAAACAAGATGGCGTTCCGAGACATTCTGGATGGTTTGTCGAACACCATCGCTGCCGGCGAAATGCTAACCGATCTCGGGGATAACGATATTCGAACGACCGGCGTCGGGCATAAGAACAGCTATTCTCCATCGGTCTCGTACGCAACAGGTGCGCTTGTTTGCCGCGAAGGGATTGATCCTGCTAGACCGCAGTTCTGGAAAGACACTCTGCCTGCGACATTGGAATTCAGTGGAGCGGCAGAGGATCGACGGGGAGCCAAGTGGTGCACTTGGCCGACCTTGGTTCACCAGCATGACCACCATTTTGCCACCCAACCGTGAAGCGTGTCTGCATTGGCGTTACACCGACGATTGTATTTTGCCACCGGCCAGCCGACACCAAGGTGGTGTCCACGTCCTGATGGCGGATGGAGCGATCAAGTTCATCACTGACTCGATCGAAGCAGGGGATTCCAGTAGTGCTCAAGTTGGAAAAGATGGTGCCCATTTGAAGCCAGGCATTCCAAGTCCTTTCGGCTTATGGGGAGCACTTGGGACTCGTGCGTCGAAGGAAATCATCGACCAAGAGTTTTAAACGAGATTCCATTACTACCAACTTGAGGAAGAAGTGAATGATGAAGAACCGATTTGCATTGAATCTCGAAAAGACTGGAGTGTTCACGGTGCTGCTTTGTACGTTGACATTAACCATGATGGCGTGCTCAGGATGCAGTGGCTCTTCACCCGAACTGAGCTCGAGCAACGAGGAGTTAGAAGCCTTCTTGGAAAAGCATCCTGGCGGCTTAACGGAAGAAGTCTCGATTGACGGTCAAGAATAAGTCAGTTGCGTTGTACGCAGACTGATTGCTATGCGGTGAGTCGAGTTTTCGTTGATTGATCCGATCCGGTGAGACTCCTGCCGTTTCCTATTCGCCCGGCATGTTAAGCTTCTGGCTGGCGTGCACGGGCGATTTTTTTTGTAAAGACTGAAGTTGAGACTGCTCTTCAGAGACGGTCGTTCTTTGGCATACCGCTTGGATGGTTGTTTGGCGTGGTTCGAAATAGTTTAACGACGGGTATTTTGTTGCGAATCGAACTGGTAATTGGCACTTTGCTGCTCTGCATGCCAGTGCAATGCTTCGCGGTCGAGTTTCCGCTTCGTATCAGCAACAACCACCGCTACCTAGTTGATTCGGCGGGCACACCGTTCTTTTGGCAAGCAGATACATGCTGGCGTCTATTTCAGGGCGTAACGCGACAGGACGTTGCAACGTATTTGGATGATCGTCAGGAGAAAGGCTACAACGTCATTATGGCGAGTGCACTCTTCAGCGGCATCGATGCGTACGGCGAAAAAGCATTCACCGGGGCTTGGGGCAGCACCCCGAATGAAGCCTATTGGCTGCACGTGGATTGGGTATTTGAAGAGATCAAGCGACGAGGAATGGCGATCGGTTTTCTGCCTACGTGGACGCGTCCGCGACAACTCGGACATTACGCTCCAGCCGACGTGATCGCTTATGGCAGATTCGTTGGCCGGCGCTATGGCAAGTACAAGAACATCGTCTGGATACTCGGAGGTGATGTGGATGCTCGTAAGATCGTCGTGGAAGACACCCGGAGGTTTGCCAACGCAATCGAACAGGGCCAAGGCGGCCACACTCGTCTAATGACTTTGCACGATTCAGATGAAGCTGACGGCAGTACTTATCTCTCCGATGAACCTTGGCTTGACATTTATACTCAACACAACGACACGTCCGGTAAACACGTACTCGCCGACTATCAGCGAAAGCCAACCAAGCCAGTCCTAAACCTAGAGCCTCGTTATGAAGAGTTATTCGTCAATCGTCACGATGACGCCATTCGACGTGACAACATTCGTTGCCTTTTCAGCGGTGGCTTGGTCGGTTTGGTTTACGGAGCTGATCCGGTCTGGAACCTCGGGGCCGATGGTTGGAACTTCCCAGCGAAATATTGGCAAGACCATCTCGATCTGCCAGGTGCAGGGCAATCGACAATCGTTCGCAAACTGATGGAGCAGTGGCGATGGCACGAGTGCAGTCCGCAAGGCATGGGCGGCCAACTAATCGATGACGGAACTAACATCCCCGCGTTGCTTGCCGACAACAAACGCTATGCCCTGGTTTACCTTCCGACGAACGAAGACAGGCAATCCGTCACTATCAAAATGAATGCTTTGAAACCATCTGTGGTGAAGGCAGTTTGGTTTGACGCAACGAACGGCGTTTACCAGAATGGAGGCACCTATGTTGATGTCGACACGCAGACTTTTACGGTTCCCGGTGCCAACAGTCGCGATGCCTATGATTGGATCTTATGCCTCGGCGAAATGCCAACTACCCCAACCCCTTCCGCTGATCCATTTCCAGTTGGAAAAGCGGCAACGCCTCAATAAGTCACAAATTGCAGACGAACAGACATCTCGCCGTTCGTGTCTTTGAATAGAAGCGTTGCCGACCGAAGTTTGTCATGCCGGCAATCGCAACAATACGCACGTTAGCGAACGCAAATCAGTGCGTTGCCAACACGCAAAAGGAACGCGTCTTGGCTGGCTGCGACGCCGTAGAGCGTCGGGCGACTGAACATGGCTGCTCCGCGACGTCGTTCTTCGGATTCTTCTGCCAACGGTTTTTCGGCAGGCAAACTCTCACTGGTCCAGGATTCATTTTCGGCGAGCACCTTGAATTCACGACCTGCCGAAAGCACGGTCACTGTCCCGCCGGTCCCAAAGAAATAGATGCGATCGCCGACAGCTACGGGGGTCGCCCAGCAAGACTGCTCGATTCGCTTGGAGTAGACCGATTCGCCTGTGGCGGCATCAAAGCAGTACACCACTCCAGCACGATTGATCCAGTACGCAAGGTCGTTGTGAAGGATCGGTGACGCCCAGCTCGGAGTCGCCTTTTCAGCAACCCATTGGCGTTTAAGTTCCCATTGGTCGCCGTTGCGAGAAAGTTGCATCAGGCCATTCGAACCGGCGGCTGAACCAGCATCTTCACCATTACGTCCGGGTGACGCTCCGACCAAGAATCGACCTTGCCCGCAATCCATCGGGGTCGTTCCGGTGTTCCCGCCGACATCGTCAAACGTCCAAAGTTGTTTGCCGGTTTCGGCATCGAAACCATCGATCGAGCCTGCGGAGCTAACAACGATTTGTGTTGAACCGTCGACTTCTAAAACCGCTGGCGAACTCCAGCTTCGGCGAGGTTCACGGTCCACTTTCCAGCTCGTTTTACCGGTTTCTTTGTTAAGGGCAAGCAGGCAACTGGGGCCATCGTGTTCGAGTAGCACGATGATATCGGTCGTCGTTTGGCAAGGTGAAGCACCCAGTCCAAACTCAGCCGTCAAGGGACCCTCGTCTTTGCCCAAGTTGCGAACCCACAATTGGTTGCCTTCGTGGTCGTACGCGACACAATCACCGCTTTCGAATAAGGCGATCACTCGATCTTGATCGACCACCGGCGTCGGTGCTGCTCGGCTGACGTAATAGCTATTGGTGACTGGGAATGAATTCGTGAGAGGTTGTTGCCACTGCTGAGTACCTGATTTCATATCAAAACAGGTTGTGTAAAAGGTGTCCTTTTGCGGGCCTTCCACACTGGTAACAAAGGCAAGATTATCCCAGATCACGGGACTCGATTGACCGTGCCCGCGGATCTCCTGTTGCCAAGCGATGTTTTCAGTCGGTGTCCATTGCAATGGTAGGTTGGCGGCCGAGCGGGGTTCCGCACCGGAGCCAAGAAACGAAGGCCAAGCGTCGACGCCCGTCGTCGATAGCACCACGCAAAGGGAAAACAGGAAATGGTTCATTGGATTCAGTGGGGGTTAGATGAGTGATGGTTCGCTAAAAAACGATGCATTGTCGGTGAGTCGTCATTATTAACGAAAGGTCGCTTGTGGGGTATGTGCAGCGTTATGGTAGACGCATCGCTAGCGGATTCGTAGTCGTCGGTTCAGACGCGTCAGGCTTTTGAGAGCGACAGCAGCGGGAAGGTATCGTGATTCCAGCGGAACTCGAAGAGGAAGCGTGATCGGGGTTTAATTCGTCGTTTTGGGTGTTTGAATTGGTAGCCCGTTCGGTCAGGAAGCCTACGGGGGCGACGCGGTCGGTGGCCGCCCACCGCAGCGTTTCGATGTTACTACGGCAACAATAATTGGTTCCACCAGAGATCTGCACTGGCACCCGCATGAGCAATTCTCGCACGGATAGCGTTCGATCGCTTTCCCCGGGCTGAGGGGGATTTTGCTGGCAGCATTCGTGCTCCAGAAAGTGCAGTGCTAACCAGCAACAGCATCCGCGAAATGGACCGCTGAGTCGTTGAGGGTTGAAAGATGGCTCGAGTCAAGCGAGACAAAGCAACTTCACTTCGAAGCTTGATGGCACGTGGTGAGATAAAAAGTCGTCGACTTTGATGTGGATTAGATTGTGGTCGGGACCGTCTAGCTAGACAACGGTGTTTTCAGATCGTGTGAATTTTTGCCGCAGCCGGAATCCCGGTGAAAAGCCCCGAGCGAAGAGACAGCGAAAGCCATGGTGGTAGCCCTAGAAACACGACGTTCTGTGGGTGCGGAAATCGGTGAGTACTGTTGATCACTGGGCCGAGCTACACTGGTGGTTAGCTACAATGCGTCGCTGTCGACGTGGTCTACGCGAATTTTCAATCGCGAACTTCATGGACCGTCGAGCTTTCTAAGACGCGTGTCAACGCATGTTGCTGAAGGCATCCACGTTTGCCACATTCAAACTTTAACCGCAGTCTCTCCCCACGGAATCTTGATCTTGAATCACCGTCTATTTGCAACAATCGTGTGTCTCGCCTTTTCGGCAATTTCGGTTTCGGCTGATGACAAAGAGTGGCGCCCGCTGCTTGACAGTTCTTTGTCGAATTTTGAAGTATGGATGGGAGTGCCGCATACATCAGTTAAGGGACTTCCGGAGGGCACGCGTCAAGCCAAGAACGGAATCAGCGGAACGCCAATGGGACTGGATGCGGATATCAAGAACGTTTTCTCTGTGAAGGAGGTGGATGGCAAGCTCGTGCTTCATATCTCCGGCGAAATTTATGGTGGACTGACGACGCTAGAAGAGTTCGAAAACTTTCACTTTAGTACCCAATTTCGCTGGGGCGAAAAGAAGTGGGAACCTCGTTTGACCGGCTTGCGAGATAGCGGGATTCTTTATCACTGCACTGGGAAACACGGCTCGTTCTGGAACGTTTGGAAATCTTCGATTGAGTATCAGGTTCAGGAGACTGATCTGGGGGACCTGTTCACCTTGGCGGGCACGTCGGCTGAAGTTCGCGTGAAAGGAAATCGATACGACGCCGAAAGCGATGACTACATCACCAAGGGCAATGCTCGGTCCCGAGTGGAGCCGGATGCACCGCACGGGCAATGGAACCGCCTTGAGATTTACACGATCGGGACCACTTCCGTGCATATTGCCAACGACGAGATCTTGATGGTGCTCGAGAATATGAAGATCCGCGGCAAACCACTAGCGAAGGGGCAAATCCAAATTCAAAGCGAAGCCGCCGAGTGTGAATACAAGGATATGAAGATTCGACCGATCTCAGATTTCCCAGCGAATCTGAAGTCGAAAATGCGGTTGCGCTAATGCACCGGAGATTTGCTCGTTTCCACCAGCAGCCACCGCTGGAAACCTTGATTGGAACGGATCGAAGATGTTCCGCCAAAGGCGTAAAAAGACGCAAGCCCAACATCGGTTTGGGCCGATAATCGGAAGAACCGGTAAAGTTTGCGTTTCGTGTCACTGGGCCTTGGGTGTCATTTTCCGGGGAACGAAGCGGTTCTCATGTTGGGTCTTCCGAGATGACTTCGATCGATTCAGTCTCGTACAGAACTTTGCAATCGCAAAAACGATATGCGACCAGTCATGAAGTCCAGAGCGTCTTCAGTGAAATATTGGCAACGGTTGGTGTCGACGGTTACCGTTCGGCGCAGCCTTTGGATATTTCATCTGCTGCGAGCGTGGACGACGTCGAATCCGCCGAATCGCCGGGCGGAGCGTCCAGTGATGTCGTGGTCGGCGTGGAAGCCGACGTCGATCCGCTGGATGATCTAGCCGTCGATGCTTGGTACAACTGGTACGAGCTTGAGAAAACTGGACGCTACCGCTCGCTGGCTACTTCGACGGAAGTGGATGCCGAGCAGGTGAAAACCGATTTCGGCAACATTATCGCGAGAGCTTATAACGAGGGCGGCTATGCGGATCCGAAGCAGTTTTTGAGCTCGTTGTCAGACGACGAGATGGAATCGATCCGTCAAGTTCACTATCTTGCCGATTCGGTAAACGTTTCGTCGCTGACCGACGAGGGGGCTCTGAACCTGTTGATTCCATCGGTCGCCCAGGTCGACTTGAACTACGATGGTCTGACTCAATCGGGAGCCGGTTACGGGATCCGTTTCCCCGACAGTCGCACGCCCGCTAATGTTGCGGCCGCTTGGGAAGAAGCGACTGCCGATCTGGACCCGATGGAAAAGGGACTTTACGCGTTGCAGGTGAAGCTGCCCGGGTTGCTTGCCAACATCAAGCTGCACGCCGACGGAACGTTTTCGCATGTGATCGAACCAGGGGATCCGGCGTACGAAAACCCGATGGCGTCGCCGGACTATTCCTACGAGCAATCGGCTCGCGATTACGTCGAATATCTCGATGCCTTTCGAGCTCAGATCGACCCCGTTCGCTACCAACGTGATCGGTCGTTCTGGACCGACTTTGCTTCACGCCTTGGCAGCGAATAGATCAGGCCAACAGACTTATTCATTCACCGAAGCTTGGTGATAGAACCTTTTTAGGTCTGAACGCATTTGCGTCAAAGACGGGCCGTGGATGTACATCATGTGTCCACCTTCGTAGTGCTTGACAGTGACATTGTCTTGGCGAGCTTTCGGCAACCCTAAGTGATCGAGCGTGTAATGCATTGCATGGTGTGGAGTCGCTAAGTCGTAATAGCCACACGCAACGAACAGCTTCAAGTATGGGTTAGCGGTCATCGCCTTGCGTAGTGTTTCGGAGGCGTCGACGTAACGGCCTTCGAACGAGTCGTAATTCCAAGGGTGTACCTTGCCCGTCAAAATTTCGTAGACACGGCGATCTTCGTAATCCAGTTCACGCCGCATGTAGTCGTTTAGGCACGCCGTGAAGGCACCGAACAAAGCCGCCGCGCTGGGGTCGTATTCGGAACCCTCGCCTGCGGAATCGCGATCAATCCCCGAATAGCGGCTGTCGAAGCGACCGATCGTGAGCTCTTCGTCACGCAGTAATTCTTTTCCGAACCGGCCCATGGGAATCCGTAGGTCAGTCGATAGAACGTATTCCTTCGACAATCCGGTTAGCTTGGCGAGTTCGGTTGCGACTCGATTTCGCTCTTTGTCACTTAGGTTGGTGCCTTTCAGCAACGCGGGAGCGTATTGGTCGTAGGCGAATTTTTCCGCTCGGCGTACTAGCTTCGCCAGCGGTAGAGCTTGAAGCTTGTCATCGAGTTGTTTGTGGTACCAAGCCGTCGCCGCGTAAGTGGGCAAGAAGCACACGTTAGGCAGATCGTTGCTGGGCGAGAAGCGAAGCGTTTGGAAATTGATTGCACCGGAGATCACGACGGCACCGTTTAGTTCCATCTTGTAGTGATCACGCAGATAACCGCTTAGCCCGGCGACCCGCAAACCGCCGTAGCTTTCACCTAAGATAAACTTGGGCGACAACCAGCGTTCGAACCTTGTAGTGTAGTCGTGGATGAACTGCCCGACGCTGTGGATGTCTTTGCGGTAGCCATGGAAGTCGCTCTTGGATACGTCTTTGGCCGGACGGCTGTATCCGGTGCTAACCGGGTCAATGAAGACTAGGTCGGTAACGTCGAGCAGGCTGTTGTGGTTTTCATCCAAGTGATAAGGCGGACGCAGGATCGAAGCATCATCGGGGAACTGGATGATCTTGGGACCGAGCATACCCAGGTGCAGCCACACTGATGAAGACCCTGGACCACCGTTGAAGCAAAAGGTCACCGGCCGCGAGGAGGAATCTTCTTCGTCGCGGGTGTACGCCACGAAAAAGACTTCCGCTTTAGGATCCAGTTCATCTGTTTCAATCACCAACCGGCCCGCGGTGGCGGTGTAGTCAAATGTTTCGCCTTCCACGGTCAATGAGTGTTTTGTTTCAACAACTTGATCGCTGAGTCCCTTTGCCTTCTTTTCCGTTTTGGCCTCGGTCTTGTCGTCAGCTTCGGTTGCCGCGGACGCATCCGTTTTATTTGTCGCACTGTCCTTGGCGTCGTCAGCCCAGGCGGTTCCGCCCAGGATCAGCATTGCGAGTAAGCCGGCCAAGAAACTTCGATTCCGCGCGTCCAACATGATTGTCCCGATGGTTCTGTAGATCGTGGTGTGTGAAGTGGGGAACAGTGCCGACCAGCATACACACGAATCTCGAAATGGGCATGCCGAGAGCGGGCTAATTCGTTTCTCGGCGAAACCTAGTGTCGCCTATTCAGAAGGTCTGATTTCCCGGACACTAACAGCGATTCGAATTACCTTTACCCGGAAATAAGATGCTGGACTACTTGCAAAGGATTCTCAACGCACGCGTTTACGATGTCGCGATTGAGTCACCGCTGGATCTGGCCCAAAAGTTGTCTTCTCGGCTGGGCAATCAAGTTTGGCTGAAACGGGAGGACTTGCAGCCCGTTCACAGTTTTAAACTTCGGGGGGCTTACAATAAGATGGCTCGGCTTTCGAGTGATGAATTAGCCAGAGGGGTGGTTTGTTCGTCAGCGGGAAATCACGCTCAGGGGGTTGCTCTTAGTGCTCGCGAGCTAGGCTGCCAAGCTCATATCGTGATGCCGGTGACCACACCAGAACTGAAGTCCGATGCCGTGGCTGCCTTGGGGGGCAACGTGATCCTGCACGGGGATAGTTATTCCGACGCTTATGCTCACGCGATGGAATTGCAGCAGCGGCATCAGTATGTGTTCGTGCATCCGTTTGATGACCCTGATGTGATTGCGGGTCAGGGCACGATCGGTATGGAGATCCTTCGGCAGCACCAACATCCTATCCACGCGGTGTTCGTGGCGATCGGCGGCGGTGGTTTGATTTCCGGAGTGGCGTCGTATGTCAAAGCGGTTCGTCCCGATATCAAAGTCATCGGGGTGCAGATGGTTGATTCCGATGCGATGATTCAGTCAACCGAGGCGGGCTATCCGATTGAGCTGAAAGAAGTTGGACTGTTTTCCGATGGGACCGCGGTCAAAATGGTTGGCAAAGAAACATTGCGTTTGACCAGCAACTTAGTTGATGGCTTTGTCAAGGTGGATACCGATTCGGTGTGTGCCGCGATCAAGGATGCCTTTGAGGATACTCGCAGCATTCTGGAACCGTCCGGTGCGATGAGCATTGCAGGAATGAAGCAGTACATCGCACAGCATGATCTTCACGATGAGGTGTTGGTCGCGATCACGTGCGGGGCGAACATGAACTTCGATCGTTTGCGGTTCGTTGCCGAGCGGGCGGACGTGGGTGACGAAAGGGAAGCGTTGTTTGCCGTCACAATCCCGGAAGAACGCGGTAGCTTTAAGCAGCTCTGTGAAACGATCGGTCAACGCAGTGTCACGGAGTTCAGCTACCGGATTTGTGATGAGCAGGAAGCTCACGTCTTGGTTGGATTGTCGATCCGTAATCGCAGCGAAGTTCCGGAGATTAGCGAGTCGCTTTTGGCGAAAGGATTTACCGCACTGGATTTGGTGGATGACGAATTAGCCAAACAGCATTTGCGGTACATGGTCGGCGGCCGGAGCCGAATGTGTGGCAACGAGCGATTGTATCGCTTTGAGTTTCCCGAACGGCCTGGCGCGTTGATGCGTTTCCTTTCGCGAATGCACCCGAGTTGGAACATCAGTCTTTTTCATTACCGAAATCAGGGAGCGGACTACGGTCGCATCCTGGTAGGCATTCAGGTGCCCGATGATGAACTGGATGAGTTCCGAGAATTCATCGGCACGCTTGGTTATCGTTGCGTCGACGAAACTCAAAACCCGGTTTACGATCGGTTCTTGCGGTAGTGTTAGCAAGATTAGTGCGGCGTTGGCTTGCTCGATTAGATGTCCGACGCCTGATCAGCCTGAAGGCTGTACTCCAACGGTCGGTTGGAGTCCAGGCTTTAGCCTGTTACGTGCGGTGCATCCTGGATCGGTTGTTGATGGATGTCCGGCGTCTGATCAGCCTGAAGGCTGTACTCCAACGATTGGTTGGAGTCCAGGCTTTAGCCTGTTTCGTGCGGTGATCCTAACAGCGGGTAACTTTTATCCGTCAGGGTTGGGGCACGAAGGGGGCGATCGCGCCGGGGTTGTTTGCGCCGGTGGCGGCTTGGAACACGTCGATCGTGCCTGAGTTCAATTGGTCGCCGGGTGGTAGCGGGAAGCGTCCGACACCCACGCCCTGCATGTTCACATCTTCGATCGCGTTGGGGCTTTTTCCAGTTCGATCAATCGCGATGGACTGAATCCGCATGCGATGCACAACAACCTCATAGCGAATTTCAGGAGGCACGTTGACTCGCACTTCTTGCTCAATGGGCAACCCAACGACGTCGGTCGTTTGGTAAACCTCGATACGCGTGTGACCGGCGTCACGCGGCAACTTCACCCGCTGACGTTGACCTGGGGCGAGTTCATATCGAGGTGTTTTTCCAGGGGACTGCGCGTCCGTCAGTGTCACAATCAGCGTTTCGTTGTGCGTGTTCACAAACTCGATCTCGACGGGAGCGAGCGGTCGTAGCTGCTCGACCTTCGACTCCAACAGCACCGAACGTGGTTGGTAGCCCGAGAATCGTCCTGGGATAACGGCGCTGATCGAGACACCGCCTAACCCGGGTGTGCCATCTCCAAGTCCGGGATAGCCGCCGAGTCCCGGGTATCCGCCGAATCCTGAATGACCCCCGGGACCTATGTACCCAGGACCTATGTAACCGGGTCCTAGATAGTTGTTCGTTGTCGAGAGGCCGCCAACGATTGGAACACCAACTGGCGAGCGGAGCCAATCGTTTAAGTAAGGCCCGAAGCCTGGACCCGATCCGATAGGGCGAACCGAAACTAAGCCGGGGATGAACCGCGGCAGGGGAGCATCCAAGTCAGCACGCTCGATCGGTCCATGACCGCTACGGGGAAAACGCACGACCCGATTGAGTTCCAGGTTGTAGAACCCAAGGTATCGACCGCCGGGCAAGTCATAGCGAGGTTCTCGTTGATAGAAATGACGGGCACCCGTGTTCTCAAACACCGACAGTCCGCGCCGCGAAACGTCGATGACACCTGTGACGTTCCCGAAACCGTCGACCATCTCCAGGTCAGCGGCTTCGGTTGTCTGCGGACGCACGCCGGATGCAATGGTTGCCAACAACAGGCTCGCTAACGTGACGGCGAGCGGGCTGAACGCAACGCGGTTAGGTCGTAGCGTCCGCGTTAATCGTGGGATACGACAATGGCATTGCGGGGACTGGCTTTGCAGCCATCGAGAGCAAACGTGTTGCATCCATCTAAGCCGACCCGCCATCGCTTCGTCCCCCGAGCAGTGAAATACGATTCGTAAGGATGCAACGATTGTTGCAACCACACGAAACCTATTCTATGTCGGAGTCCGAGCGTTGGTCGACTTGCAAACTGGCCAAATAGGCGACTAAGTCACGCAATTCACGTGGCGTCATCTGATCGGCGAGGCCAGCCGGCATGGATGACTTCCCTTTCTTGCGAGCGATAACGAGTTCCTTTTCGATCGTCGAACGCGTTCCGTCAGCCGCGATCAGTTCGATAAATTCGTCGTCTTCTTTGGCCACGATACCTGTGTAAACCTGGCCGTCTTCGTCCGCGATCACGGCGGTTTCGAAGCCCTCAGCAATCCGGCTGTCTGGCAAACAGATCGCTTCAAGCAAGGTGCGGCGATCTAGCTTTTTGCCAATCACGGTGAGATCGGGGCCGACTTCACCGCCAGCGCGATCCACCTTGTGGCAGCGGACACAGGACAATTCCGTCTTTTCAAAGAACAATTTCTTACCGGCTTCGACGTCGCCGCCGTGCAAGGAGTCGAACCACTTGGCGAGTGGTTCGGTCGTTTGAAGCGTGGACTGGTTCGCATCAAGTTGATCGACCAAAGAACCTGGCAGTCGTTTGCGTGCCGCTTCAGCAACATTCAGGCGTACGTCCGATGGCAATTCATTGGACAGGTAGGCAGCCAGTCCTTCACTGAGCTTTTTCAACGCGTCCAGCGATTCGCTTTGGGCTAAGAGGTCCCAAGCGAGTCCACGTACCGAGGGCGTCGCGCTGTCGGTGGCGGCGATGAAGCGATCCACCGAACCTTCCGGATCGTGTTGTCCGAGCACCTTCAAACTGGCCAGGACGACACTGAAAGGTTGTTGCCGATCAACGCTCTTGGCAAGCTTAACGGCGACTGCAGGTTGTAAACGCGACAACGCAGTCAAGGCTGAAGCTCGCGTTGCCGGACGTCCTGTTGTCTTGTTGAAACGCTCGATCAAGCTGGTTGAGATCTTAACGATACCTAGTTCCGATCCGACGTCGATCGCCTTTTCGCGAACTTCTTCGTTGGCCAGCATCAACTCTTCGATGCGGGCCGACATGGCTGACTTGGCGATCGGCTCGCCATCGGACGAGGCTGGTCGAACTGGTAGTGTTTGGAACTCGTTCGTCACTCGGCATCTTGGATCTGGCTTGGCCCAGTCCGCGAGGGAATCGATCGCCTCGATGCGAGCCCACTTGGGGAAGCGGTCCGAGGCAGCCAAGCCGGCTACCGAGGCTGCCGCTTGCGGAGTGCCGATGCGGAAAGCGGCCGACAATGCTCGACGCAATAATGGATCGGAGTCAACGGGAAGTTCTTTCCAATCCAGCAACGCAGCCAGGCGGTCTTCGGCTACCGGAATGGGTTCATCGTGAATCGCCATCGCTGCTTCCGCGATCACCAAAGATGAATCGTCGTGTAGGAAATCGGCAACGGCTTCGCTTTGCTTACCACGCAGTGCGGCGACGGCGGCCCGGCGGACATCCACACTGGGATGATCTTTCAATGAAACCAAATCGCTAACGCTAGCCCCGTGGGTTAGATAACGGATTGCTGCGTGGCGGAGGATGGGATCCTTGTTGGCGTTGTCATGGGCAAGTTGAGCGACTTTAGGAAACACATCGCTAAGTCGATTGTCTGTCGGCGCCGAAAGGGCCAGGTCACCTAACGCCATCATGGCTTGATAGGAAACTTTTGCGTTCGGGTCGGTGATCAAGTTGGCAAGGCTGGTGATCGATTCGTAGTCACGTTGGTCACCTAGAACCGAACACGCGGCAGCGCGAATGATTGGGCTATCGTCTTTCAGGCAAGATCGCGCTGATTCGATGACAGGGGCTCGAAGGCTTTCGGTGAGCCGAGCCGCATGTTCGGCACCCCAGAATCCATGCAGTCGCAAGAGCGGCGTTTGCGTTTGGTCCTGCATCAGGTTGATCAGAGTTTCGGTTTCGCCGCGAATCGCAAGTTCCCATTGAGATGCCAAGCGGACTCGTCGATCGGCGTGGCCAAGTCGGGAAGCGAGTTCGTCAACGTCGAGCGTCGTGACGTCATCGGCGAGCATGCGTTTAACTTCGTCGATGATCGGTTTGGCTTGTTCGTCTGGGTTGGTGATGCGATAGATGCGAGCTTTTCCCAAGCCCATCCAACCATCAACCCAGTCGCTGACCCATAGACCACCGGCGGGCCCGAAAGCGATGTCCGTCGCCAGCACGTTCCAGATCGGTTGTGCATCTTCGCCGAGCTTATAAAAGGCGCCATCGTGTTCTAGCTGGAACGATCGGATACCGCTGTTGCTGGGACCGCCGCGGAAGTCGCAGATCAAGAAGCGGTCCTTTAGCTCGTCACCGAAACCAGTGCCCGGGTAATAGGCCAAGCCCGAAGGTCCATCGGTGAAGTTGGCAATTGGCGGGATCAGGTGAGCGGGGCGCTCGTTGTGGTGAGGTTCCCAAATCCGTTGACGGTTGAAGGGACCGCGATCGGGTAGGTACTGGTAGTGCATTCGCCAGCCGCTGTCGCCACCTTCGACGATCTGAACAATCCGAGCCTTATCGCCGCTGTCGGAGTTGTTGTCCACGGTGAACCATTCACCCAAGTCGTTGAACGCGATCTCTTGTGGGTTTCGCAGACCATCGGCATAGACGTGCAAGTCGCTGCCGTCGAGTTCGCATCGAAACACTGCACCTTCGGCCGGGTTGGCAAGGATCTTGCCTTCTTTGTTGACGACATAGAACCCTCGGTCGCCGATCGTGAAGTACAGCCGACCGTCATAGCCGATGATCGCACCATGCAAGTCGTGACCGCGGAAGGCCACGCGAACTCCGTAGCCATCGGACAGCACTTTCTTGTCGTCGGCAACGCCATCGTTATCGTTGTCGGTGAACTCCCAAAGTTTGGGAATGCATGTGTAGTAGACCTTGCCGCGGTGGGCCAAGACGCCGGCACCCGTGCCATCTTCTAACGCGTGGAAGCCGTCCGCGAATATGGTGCTGAGGTCTGCTTTGCCATCGCCATCCGTGTCGACCAAACGACGGATGCGATCTTCTTGTTGAGCGTATGCAGCGGCGCCGTCGCCGAGGAGTCGTTTGTGGTAGTCGATACGGTCTTGCACCGTTTCAGCAGCGAGGTCGGCTAGTAGCCAAGTTTCATCGTGAGCGCGATTGTCGGTCACGCCTCGGTCTTGGCGGAACGTTTCACAAACATAGACGTGGCCGTTCGCATCGACATCAAACGCGACGATGTTGGCAACGTCGGGTTCGGCGGCGAAAAGATCGATCTTCCAATTGGGCTGGATCCGCACGACGGACATCGATTCCGCTGGCTCGTCGGACGCCTCGGCGATGTCTGGCTGAACGGCCTCGCTCGATTGAGCGAGGGGCTCCGCTGCCGACAGGCAACTGGTTGCAGCGAAAACCGCAAAGGAGGCGAAAAGGATCGAGAAATTACGACTGAATGTTGATGTCGTAGAAACCCAATTATCAGAAAAACGCATGCGGAAACCAGATTGTAGAACCGTTTTTGAACAGCATCCTAGGATACCTAGCAGTCTTTGGAATGGACAAGATTTAACGAGGGCAATTTGCATAAAGAAGGCATCTTTCTCGGGTGTCGCTCGCTTTAAGATTGATCGTGGATTTACTGTGTCCGGTGGGTAAAGCGACGTGTTCATCCTCTCGTTCAATCGGACAAGGTTTCTGTTATTGGATGACTCAGGAATGTTATCAGGCATCAAGGTGTGTTAATGTTGGAGACATGCGAGACGTTGATTCATCCCTGCCGCCTGAAGATGCACCGTCTGCGGAAGCGAAGACGTACGATGCTTCGCCTGTAGACTCTCCAGGTACTTTAGCGAATGACGATTCCGCCGACGCTTTGAAGTTGCCGTCGGAAGCTTCCAGTGACCAGCAAGCAACAACAGCCGCTCAGCGTCACGACAGTTCGCTAGCGTCAGCCGAAGTGGGCTCCCCGATTCGCAAAGGCAGCCCGATTCGTAGGGGCAGCCCGTTCGCCGGAAATCATCAGGCTGTCGCAACGGCAAACGCTGTCCCACTAGATTCCATCGAGATCTTAGATCCAGAATGGGGTGTGTTGCGTTCGGCGACTTGGGCGTCATTGTGGGTTGCCTTCTTTTCGTTCGCTTGTTGGCAACTCTTCCCCGGTGGCGGAGTTGTGGTCGCATCGCTGGGATGCGGACTTGCCGTGGTCGGCTTGTTTTCGTCTCGCCCGATTCCTGCAGTGGTTTTATTGGCCGTGCATGTGGGGCTGTTCTTTGGTTGCTACCAACAGCTTTTCTAAGCAGCAAGATTTCCCAAACCCTCTTAATCTCGCGTACTTCACCATCGCGGGAGCAATCTTTTGACGTGGCCGGGGTGGGATTGGTTCGCCATCAAATGCTGCGTTCGTGGTGTGAAACTGGAAAGGTTCATTTCATTAGTTGACGACCCTGTTCGACACGAGAATGATCGCCAAGGACTGAACCGAATCCTTGTTGAAGGCACTGAATATGGTAGCTCGATGGATAGGTATGGGTGGACTCGCGTTGATGGGGTGCCAGTTGCTGGCTGGCTCGTTCGCTATCAATTCGCTCTCGGCTCAGGAGCATGCTTGCGGACCGGATTGCCACGGTCACGCAGGTGCATTGCCAGACATGCCAAACGTGTTCGAAGAAGCTCGGTCGGAATATCCGCTTGGCAACGAGCATGCAATGAGGCCATCTGGTTACGATGCGGATTGGGGTGATCCTCATCAGACATCTGGACGAGCGATCCCCCATCGGCAGATGCACCCGCGTGGGCAGGTGGTGGCGGGCATGCGATTCTCGCCCCGTGTGCCAATGGAGGCGGAACGGCTTTCTTCAGCGGAAGAGATGGCTCGCCAAGAATGGATTCAGCGCCAGCGTTCGTTCGCCAATCCGATGACCGGGATGCCGGATCCCACTGCCTTCAATTCCGTTCCGAACGCTTCCATCTACAACACACCCATCCCCAACACACACAACCCGTACGGACGTATTACGCGAATGCAGGCTCCGGCGATTCAGCGTCCCGGATTGTTTCAAGAACCAGGATTCGCAGAACCGGGGCGTCCTGAACTAGGCCTCCCTGAATTAGGCCTTCCTGATCAGCGACAGGTTCCCGAGCCAGGGCGGAATCGAGGGCAACAGCCCTACCTGGGGCAGCAGCATATTCAACAAAACCAGTCGTCATTTCAGCCTCATTCGCACCGTGGGTGTTCACATCCGCATGGGCAGCGGCACGGTCATGGCCAGCACGCAGGCGTCCAAGGGCCCCGTCGACGGGACCCCTCGCAGCGTTCATACGGAAGTCCGCCTGATTTCGCTGCACCGGCAATTGGCTCTCCAAACGGCGGCTACGGACACCCCCGAGCCGGTGAAGACCTGCAGCCGAAACCGCAGCCGTCGTTGCAATTAGGGCCGCCATTGGAATTGGGGCAGGCACAACCAATGGAGCATGGGCAGTTGGAATTCGGCAATGCAGAAAATGGCGGTGTGCAGCGAATTGCACCCGGAGTCCCGCATCCATCTTGGACGCCCGTGTTTCCTCCGACGCAGGCGTTCCCACCCAATTGGTCGTCACAGCGGCCGTTGCTAGGAATGCACCGCGGACACGTCGCGACTGGGGGGCTGCCGCCGGGTTCACATCAAGGCCGCGAATCTCAACATGCACACGAATCTCAATCCCGACGGCCTGGATCCGGTGAGCCAAACCCTGGTGAATTGCGACGAGGTGAATTGCGACCCAGTGAGTTGCGACGAGGTGAACTGCAGCGTGACCAATTACATCCGGAGATCCATCAGCTCGACCAACTTCAGCCCGGGAGTCTTTCTATCTCCGGGAAAGTATGGAGCATCTAAATCACTGCACTTGAATCACCGCATACGACTCGCCTCACACTAGGGGAATCTAGAGGCGGAAGTGTGGAGCGGAGTTGGAGCTAACGCTCGCTCGATTCGAATTGGAAATCGCCAAACACGCAGTCGATTGTACCCGTTGGCCGGTTGGCGGGGCCTTCGGGAAGGCCTGCGAATTTCCGTTTCTAACGGGCTTTTCAGGGCTCTATTTGCTAAGGGACAGTCGTTTGAGGGCTTTGGTTGCCCCTACTTCGTAGCTGCTTTTAGTTTTCCCGTGTCCGGTGAATACGGGATACAGCATCCCCTTAGCCCCACCTACCATTGAGAGAGTTAGTTCGCAGGACCGTTTTGGATCCATTCGGAGATCCGCGGTAAGCAACTATCGAAAGTTGGTTTTCTCAATGTTGGGATCGCTCGCAGCCAAGTGCGGCGACGCAGCATCAAATCTTTCCACCGATGCAGGAATTTGGAATTATGAAGAAGTACAAACACGGTTTTACGCTGGTAGAGCTGTTGGTGGTGATTGCCATTATCGGCGTCCTCGTAGGGCTGTTGTTGCCTGCCGTCCAAGCCGCCCGTGAAGCAGCCCGCCGAATGAGTTGCAGCAACAACTTCAAACAAATTGGCTTGGGGATTCACAACTATCACAGTGCGTTCAAGCAGCTACCAAACCACAAGACGGGAACGACAGGGGTCAACGTTGGCCAGACCGTTTCGAACTATTCCGTGAACAACCAACCCACCAACTTGGCTCAGCTCAGCTTCTTGGTGGGACTGACACCCTTTATCGAAGGTCAGGCGTTGTGGGAGCAGATCAGCAATCCCAACGCGTTGAATACCAACGGCACCACAGGAACTTGGAATGCGATGGGGCCATCTCCTGACCGGGATAACTACGGTCCTTGGTCGACGAATATCCCGACCTTGCGATGCCCAAGTGACCCAGGTACTGGATTGCCCGCATTTGGCCGTACCAACTACGCAGCGTGTCTTGGCGATAGCCCATACCGTAGTTCGCTTGGCCCGTTTTCGCACAACTTGGTGGCAACGGGAGACTATCCAAAGTATTCCCGCGCTTCACAGCGTGGTGCTTTCGTTCCGCACCAAAAGATGGCGTTTCGTGATATTCTCGATGGTCTTGCCAACACGGTCATCGCCGGCGAAATCACAACTGACTTGGGCGACCGGGATACCCGCACGAATCCTCGACGAGGAGTTGTTTTGGGAACCGATGCTCCGAACACGTGTTCGGATACTTTGATTGACGCAAGTCGTCCTCAATTTTGGGCTAGCACAACACCACCAAACCTTTTGCCTGTCGATGAATGTCGCGGTTTTCGTTGGGCGGATGGCAATCCATTGTTTACGACGATGAACACGATTTTGCCACCAAACTCCCCAACCTGCCTGAGCGACGCGAACACGACTCTCGACCGATACAACGATCGCATCGGTACGAGCACTGGGCAGGGGCGATTTGCTTCTGGATACCTGCCGCCAAGCAGTCGTCACCAAGGTGGTTGTCACGTGTTGATGGGCGATGGAGCCGTTAAGTTCATCACCGATTCCATCGAATCAGGTAGTGGTACGACACTGCCGGTTGCTTACAACTTGTCGGGTGAACAAGCCCCAGGTTCGAAAAGTCCTTACGGCTTGTGGGGCTCATTGGGCACCCGCGCATCGAAGGAAGTAATTGAAGAAGAATTCTAAGCCGAGATAACTGAACCGTTATCACGACTCGTTGCGATCGCGAAGCCTCTTTGCCTTATGGTGAAGAGGCTTTTTGCTTGCGCCTTGGCATCCGATGCGTTTAGTGTCGTTCGCGTCGTGATGAGCTTTGGGGATCATTTATCGCTATCGATAAGCAGCCCTGGAAAGTCTCTTGCAATGGCCTCGTCTGTAGACGGTTTTAGGTGGATCACTCGTTGCAGATCGCGTTGTTTTAAAACCGCATCGCATCGCAACGCAACGAATTGCTTCGTATCGGCTTGCTTGGCGTCGTTCGTTGGTACGCCAGGCTTGGTAGGGACCGCTGCTAATCCGGCGCATTCTTCGGTCATCCGTTGGACTTGAGATGGCATCGCAGCTTGATCGCAAAGGGTTGATCTACGTTGGCCGGCCTCACCAACCACCGTAAGTCTGGCCGGTTGCTAGAAGGCGATCGCTCGGGTTATGAAACGGTTCCGGCGGTTACCGCGTTCGGATGCGAGTTCGTAGGCCGGACCAAGCGCAGCGATGTTCCGGCCATCATGCGTCTGCCGGATGGGCGTCGCAAAGCCTCCTTCATCCGGCCTACTTTTGGGGCGTTACGTGATTGGTCTTTGTAGCTGGATTCGACAGACTTCAGAGCACCGGAGTCTGGCGACACTGGCTATATCTTTTTCAAAAACGCTCTAGAAGGCGATCGGTCGGGGTATGAAACGGTTCTGGCGGTTACCGCGTTCGGATGCGAGAGCTTGTTTAAATGACGTTAGGTCATTGCACGAAAAAACCCTGGTGCTTGTTAAAAGCATCAGGGTCTTTCGTTGTGTCAAGTGTTGGGTTCAGCAGTTATCGGTTGCGAAGACTACTGAGCTTGTGACTGACTAGCGGCCTTCGGGACGTCCACGGTTTCCACCACGTTCACGAGGTGCACCGCCTTCTTCACCACCGCGTCCGCCACGCATTTCAGGCGGGCCTTGCTTCAGTTGTGCTTGTTGGTCCGAGTTCAAGATCATGGCCAATTGGGCGTCAACTTGAGCTTGTAGTTCAGCGATTGCTTCCTTTTGCTCGTTGTTCAGTGCCAATCGTTCCATCATGAATGCTGGGATGATTTGGCCGGGTTGTCCGCCACCTTGACGCATTCCACCAGGACCACGGTCGCCGCCGCGTCCGCCACGCTCGCCACCGCGTTCGCCGCCACGTCCACCTTCTGCACCGCCGGGACCACGACGTCCGCCTTCGCCACGCGAAGCCATCATCTTGGTGAGGTCTTCCTTGGTGACAACGCCGTCTTGGTCAGCGTCGATACGAGCAAACATCGCTTTCATGCGTTCGTCTTTTAGCTCATCGACCGTGATCTTGCCGTCGCCGTTGGCGTCATTTTCCATGATGCGATCGACGAACGATCCACCATCACGACCGCCTCCGGGGCCACGCTGTCCACCAGGACCTTGGGCATATGCGGTTGTCGAGCAGGTTGCCAAGGCAACCGAGAAGAACAGTTTCGAGAACTTACTCATTTGTTTTTCCTAAGAAAGGTTTGAAAAGGTTTGCCAATACACATGCCAACAAGACAGCGGTGGCCGAGAAGGTTGCGTGGCAGAAACCCACGCGGGTTTAACTAACGTTGAATTTCTTTGTCGTCGGGAGTGACTCCTAAAACGACATCGAAGTGACAGGCCCACTCGCCGATTTTGGATTCGGGAAGTTTGTTAAAGTCGGCCATCAAGCGATCGCGGTTCGCATCGCTGCCGGCTCCACGTAGGACGCCGTCTCGGGCATTGCCTTCGTGTCCGCGAATGCATAACTGGGTGGTCAAGATCTCGTGTCCGTTCTTTGAGATCTTGATGTGAATGTGCGGAGCGGGGCGGCCGGGATAGGGCACCGGTTTGATCGTTCGGAACCGATAGCCGCCGTCGGTCGCCGTTTCGAACTTCCCGTAACCTTGGAAGTTAGCGTCCTGTTGGGCTTTCTTTCGTTTGCTATCGCGGGTGTGCAGGTAAACGGCGTTGGCGTCACACTGCCAAATTTCAATCGTGGCGTTCTTGACCGGTGATCCAGTTGGGGTCAGCACGCATCCGGTCAAATGAGCGATCTCGCCAACGGCCGGTGTCGTACTGTCGTTAATCAGGATCAGATCGTTGTCTCGGTCCAGCGGTAGTTCGTCAGGGTAGAAAGGCCCTTCGGTCAGTCGCGGGGTTGGTTGCATTAATTCCTCAGCGAACAAGCCACGGCACGTGAACAGCGGCGATGCGAATGCTGCGCTGCCAGCCCAGAGGGCTGAACGTCGAGAGATTGTTCGAGAAGGCATATGGCGATGTTCTAAATCTTGGGGAAGCAATAAAGGTTTGGGGATTTGTTGATCAGGTCGCATCGAATCGATGGGGGACGCTTCCTGTCAAAAACAAATGAAAACCAAACCTCTCACACTGAACTCGTTGCGGGACTCTTTGAAAACCGCCGGAAGTTTTTACGATTTTCTGAATAACTCTTTCAGCCGATGAGGCATCTGCATCGCGAAGTCATGTTTGCTGACTGCGGGCGAGTGCGTCCGAGGCTGTTCATCCGGTTACCCTCACTTGGGTTTGAGCCATTTTGGGGCTCTGGCGGTCGAACCGAGTAGGAACCCCCTACGAAACGTCACGGGCGCACAAGACGCCTCTTTATCGAAACACCTGATAGGAACGAGGGTTTCGTCCAGACGGTTGAAAAGAAGCTAGAAATTTTTGCGGCGGTTTGCGTGCTCTTTGGCAACACGATCCCTGGCCGACAATTGAGCGTTTTTCACCGCATCCACTGCCTGCCTTAACTGTCTCTGCCATGAATGCATGGGCTGAACGCGAGTTTGGACGATGGCCGCTGGTCCTTGACCTATTGTCTTTCAGCTTGCGAATCGTCGCTGGACGAGTTTCCTTGGCCAGGTCCCCACCACTTGTAAAACGGAATTTCAACAATGTTCGGTAGCAAATGCTTCAGCAAATCGCCCGAAAAAGAGCGTAACCGGGTTCGCTCCAGCAGCGTTTGGCATCGTTTTTTGAAAATGGGACCGGCAAACAATCCGTGTGAGGACCTTGAATCTGGAGATGTGGTCTCTTTAGAAGTGGCCCCTGGAGATGGGGCCTCCGAAAACGTGGCTTGGTCTGGTAGCGCGGCCCGGCTTTCCGACCAAGGTCCGATCAAAATTTATCGGTGGGACCGGAACCGTGATAAACCGATCATGGCGACCGAGACTGACTGAGTGACTGAGTGACTGAGTGACTGAGTGACTGAGTGACTGAGTGACTGAGTGACTGAGTGACTGAGTGACTGAGTGACTGAGTGACTGAGTGAGTGAGTGAGTGAGTGAGTGAGTGAGTGAGTGAGTGAGTGAGTGAGTGAGTGAGTGAGTGAGTGAGTGAGTGAGTGAGTGAGTGAGTGAGTGAGTGAGTGAGTGAGTGAGTGAGTGAGTGAGTGAGTGAGTGAGTGAGTGAGTGAGTGAGTGAGTGAATTGCTGGGTTTCTGGATAACGCAACTGGGGTACGCAGTGGTCTGCTGGCGGTGACCAGTGTGCGACTTGATTTTGATGGTCGGCACACCGTGTGCTTTGATCTTCTATCGCGATCTGCTCCGGTCGATCTGTCGATCGGGCAATGAAGGCTCTTTTCAAGGCGTTATCACACCGTTCACTGTATGACGTGGTGGTCAGCCAACGCCAAATCGAGCCGAGATCTTGTCCCCCAACTTCTCGATAGGAAGATTGATTGATGAATCAACGATGGAATTTCCGTCAGTCACGGCGTGTTTTTGTCCTCGCCGTTTCCATGCTGCCACTGTCCGCTGCGGCAACCGCAACCGCCGTGCACGCTGAAGAAAAAGCGAATCCAAAGCCGAAGTACGCCGAGCAACGCAACCAAGTGGTTGATAAAGCATTGGCGTTCTTGGCTGAGAGCGGCCAATCAGATGTAGGGACCTTCTCGGACCGAGTGGGCCCCGGTGTCACGGCATTGGCCATAACCGCAGCGATGAAGAATGGCCACGGTGTCGACGAACCGATGGTAGCGTCGGGGTTAAAGGCGTTGGAAGGTTTCGTTAAACCGGACGGCGGTATCTACGGCAACGGTCGATTAAAGAATTATGAAACTTGTGTCGCAATGGTCTGCTTTGCGGAGGCGAACCAGAGCGGGAAATACACTAAGACTTTGCAAAACGCCAAAAACTTTGTTACCGCGGTGCAGTACGGTGATGCGCAGTTGGATCCGAATAACCCAGACGCTCATCCAGAGTGGTATGGCGGCGTAGGCTATGGCGGTCCTGGTCGACCTGACCTGTCCAATACTGGCTACATGATCGAAGCACTGCGTGCGGCTGAAACGGAAGCTAGCGATCCGGCGATCCAGCGTGCTCTCGCTTTTGTGTCTCGCTGCCAAAACCTGGATTCCAAGTTCAATGACACGCCATTCGCGGCCAAGGTGAATGATGGTGGATTCTACTACGAGATCCCAACAACCAAGATCGATCCGAGCACGTCGGATGAGCGATACACCGCAAATGGCGGTCTTCGCAGTTACGGATCGATGTCCTACACAGGATTAAAAAGCATGATCTTTGCCGGTTTGACCAGCGAAGACCCGCGAGTCAAGGCAACCGTGCAGTGGATCACCGACCACTACGATCTGGATAACAATCCGGGCATGGGTTCGGCCGGTTTGTATTACTACTATCACACCTTTGCCGCTGGTTTGAACGCCGCCGGTATCAAAACGTTGAAGGATGCGGAGGGAGTGGAACACGACTGGAAGGCGGAACTGGTCAGCGAGCTAGCCAGCCGACAAAACGAGGACGGTTCGTGGAGCAACGAGAATGGTCGTTGGTTCGAAAATGACAAGAACCTTGCTACATCGTTCGCGCTGATGGCGTTGTCGCACTGTCAGTAGTGCTTTCGGTAGATAGTGCTTTCTATCACGGCAGCCTTCTAGCCAGGCCGTTTGGTCGTTTCACACGCGGAGCTTCTTCATGCGAACGCGAACGATTTGGATCGTTCACCTCGTCACGCTGGTCAACATCGTCTTAGGGGCGATGTTTGACTTGCGTTTTGAATCGTTGGTGGGGGCAGCGGTGTCGACGTTGAAGTCGCCAGGGGTTGCGCTGGAGAGCGTTGTCGAGCAGGGTGGGTATTTGCGTGTCGTTGCCATTTCGATTGCGATGGCCGTTGCGGCGGCGTCGTTGTTTTATCTTTTAGGCCGAGCGTTAGGGACTTCCCGAAATACACGGGGGCGATCGATTGGATCGCTGCTTGCCATCACGGCGGTCGTAGCGGTTTGGTGCAGTGTCGCGTCAAATCACCACTCCATCGCCTGGCAAGGCAAGCGAGTTCGACTGGCTTCGCAATTGGAAACGCTCGAGTCGATCGCCGACCCTTTGCGTCGTGATTGGCCGGAGCGGGATGGGGAGCTAGAAAACGGCGGCCCGTTTATGGCATATCCATTCGGTGCGCCCACGACATTGATCCTGTTGCAAGCTCCTAAGATTGACGCAGGTACTCTTTGTGTTAGTGCGGTCGAGCGTTCCAAGGATGGTGCTATCAAGTTGCAATTGAACAGCCCGCGACATGACGATTGGGCTGAATGGCACCCGCCATCGAGCCGGCCTGATTCATTCATTGGCGGCCTGAACGACCGACACCAAATTGATATGGCAACGTCGATCGGCCAAGGCTGGTATTTGGTTCGCTATCAAAACCCGAATCGCGTGCCGCCAACCGGTCTGGTCGAACATGATGAACACCAGGACGACCCTTCCGATTACGCGGTCACTGAGTCGCTAGGTTTTTCGAGGTCCCACTGGGGCACCGACCAACGATTCCCAAATTTGGCGCTGGTTGTCCGTCAGGATCTCTAAGATTTCTTTGACTGTCTTTTCAGTGACAGCGTTCATGTTGGGATCGAACGCGGGTGCCCAACGGCCATCACCTTGAAACTCCCGATTGCCTCGATTCCGGTCGGGGCCATTCCGGTCCGGGCTTGCTCGATCTGGTGTGATGCGATCGCCTCCGTTTCGATTCGTTTCGCGAGGACCATCGTTGTTTGGATTCGGGCCGCTGCCAAACTTCGGGCCGCTGCCAAACTCTGGACCACGCGGTCCGTTGCCTGGTGGTCCATTGTTAGGTGGTCCATTGTTAGGTGGTCCGTTGTTAGGTGGTCCGTTGTTAGGCGGGCCATTGTTAGGCGGGCCATTGTACGGACCGTCCCCACGCCATCCTGGGCCGCCAAATCGAGGCGGCCCGCCTTTGCCGGGACCCTCACGGCCATCACCTCGTCGATCGCCGCCGCGGTGGTCTCCACGTTTAGGCCGGTTCTCTTCGATAATGCGATTGATATCGTCTCTCTGTGCACGAGTTAAGTTCAACGCCGAGACGATCTCTGAGGTTTTAAACGTGAACGGCAAACGACGCTGGCGGGCAATTTGGTGCAGTCGAGTGAGCTGGGAATCGCTCAGCTTTTCACGCAATGACGAGTCAAACTCGCGAAGCAGCGATGACAATTCATCGTTGTCGGTCGTCATGCCGCCAATGAACTGGTTTTCGAAAGAATCTCGCTGCTCCTCGAATGACTGGATGGTTTGTTCGATTTCCGCCGCTTCGTCGGGATTGATCCCTAAGTCGGCTTGCACCCATCGTTCGGACAATTGCAAAAGCGGTGACAGGTTTTCCAAAACTTGAAGTTCGTTGACCATCCTTTGCACGCGAGCCGATGTGGCTTCGAGCTCGCTTGCTAATTGCGGTGCGTTGGCTCGCTTGGCTAAGAAGTCTTGGTAAAACGACAGCGATGTTTCTAGGAAGCTGCGTCGTAGATCTTGCAAGTCAGGTCGGTAGGCCAGTTCGCTTTCACTAAGGTTGCTAAACGCGTCGACGGCGCTGCGTGCTTGTTGAAAACTTTCTTGAGCGGCGAGCCGTTGTTCGGTTTCTCGCAACAGGGCGTTCGCGGTGTGCCGTTGTTCTCGCCAAATCATCAGTGTGGTTGCCAACAATCCCATCGTGGCAAGCAATAGCATGGCACTGGCGGCGGCCACCCAGCCGCTATTGCGACGTCGCCATTTGGCAAGTCGCTCCCACACCGTGGCCGGTTTGGCTGCGATTGGTTTGTCGTCCAACCAAGCCTGTAGATCGTCGGCGAGGGCGCCTGCACTGGAGTAGCGTTCTTGAGGCAACTTTGCGATCGCTTTGCGAATGATGGTGTCCAATTCCATCGGTAATGCCGGTTCGACCGACTTCGGCGTCGGGGGATCGTGCAAGGCAACCGCGTTTAGCATTTCGCGATAACCGTCTCCTTCGATCGCTGGACGTAGAGTCAATAATTCGTACAGCGTGACGCCAAGTGAGTAGATATCGGTGCGATGATCGAGTTGATCTCGCCGGCCCGAGGCTTGCTCGGGGCTCATGTACCGCAGCGTTCCCATGGGGTCGCCGGTGCGGGTGAGTTCCGATGCGCCGTCTTGAACCTGGGCGAGTCCGAAGTCGGTTACCCAGATTTTGCCAGCCGAATCCAGTAGCAAGTTGGCCGGTTTGATGTCTCGGTGAATGACTCCGTACTGGTGCGCGTGTTCAATCGCGACAGCGGCTTGGTAGGCCATCCGTACAACGGACTGGAAATAGCGAAGTTTGTCTTGGGACGTTGTTGACCGGAACGTGTCGTTCAAACGCGATCGTGTCGGCAGGGCAACTCCATCGGTATCGTCCAAGTGACGCGACGGTGCAGAAGGACGCGAGTCTTTGGCGGACACCGAGCTGCGTCTCGCAAGTCCAGGGAGACCAGGCAGGGAATCTGCTTCCCGCATGCTTTGGATCAGTTCCGCTAGCGTGCTGCCGTCGATCATCTGCATCGCGTAGTAGTGAACTCCACGATCACTTCCGACGGCGTAGACGGGCACGATGTTGGTATGGTGCAGTGCCGCCGCGGCGTGAGCTTCGTTGCGAAACCGCTGCAAACGGACCGCGTCTAAGCCACTGGCAAATGGCAGAACTTTTAGCGCGACGTGTCGCCCGAGTGAAAGCTGTATCGCTTCATACACCACTCCCATCCCGCCGCGTCCCAGTTCGCCGACGATCTGGAAGTCCCCGATCGGTTTGGCGGTGAACTCCGCATCTGGAGCCACCATGCTTTGCGACTTCGGCTCCGCGGCTCGGTGGACCAACGCCAAGCCTTCCAAGGACGGACGCAACTCGCCGGCGATTTCGGCGTGTTGTTGCAAGAACTCCTCTTGCGAAGGTGCGTTACCTGCATCGAGCAGTTGCATGTAATCCTTGACTGCTGCAACCACGCGGAAATCGTCAGTGTCGTCGAATTCGTTCATGATCGTTTTGATGTCCTTCGTTGCCCGTCCATGGCATTCCAGAGCAACGATGCCGTCGCTCGCTTGCTGGACGTTATGCCATGTGTTGTTTTAGTTTCGCTAAGCCACGCACCCACAATTTTTCAACGCTGTCGACGCTGCGGTCCATCAAGCGAGCAACTTCAGCGAACGGCAATCCGTCAACATGACGAAGCACGATCACTTGCCGATAATCATCTGGAAGCCCTTCCAACGCACCAGCTAATTGCAGGAACGCTTCATTGCGAGCGAAGTGTTGGCTTGGCGAAGTGACATCGCCGGCGAGTTGGGATTGCAGGAATCCGGTCGCACTGGCGAGGCTTTGGTTTAAGCGTTGTTCCAATCGCGGGTCGCGTTTTTGAGTTCCTAAAAACTTGCGAACATGCATCGCCAAAGTGTTCGAAAGGATGCCCCGCAGCCAGCCGGCGAACTCTTCGGCCGAGTCACCCCGGAATTCCGCGATGTTGCCGTGAGCAGCCAGGAAGACTTCTTGGGCCACATCCGATGGGTCGGCTTTGCCTTGCATGTGATGGTGTAATTGAGTGCGTGCCAAAAAGACGACGTATTTGCGGTAGCTGACCAGCAACTCCCCCAATGCGTCTCCGTCACCGTTTCGCGCAGCCTCGATCAAACGTTCGGTACGGCTAAGTGAAGCCGAGCGGCTGTAGGATTCAGACTGGCTAAATGATTCGGATCGGCCGTGTGAAGCCGACACGTCGGCGTGGGACTGGCCGGGCGGTGACTCTGGGCGTCGAGAATCAAAGGCCTTTGATCGTTCGTTCAAAAGGGACGTTCTCTTCGGTATGGAATACGGGATCGTGTTGACGAACTCATCGCCAGGCACGCGATCGCGGCGTCCAGAGTTGGCGGTTGCCAAATAACCTGTTGCAGAAAACGAGCAAAGCCGCCGCATGAAATTCAATTCTAACGAATTTATTTTCCACGCGGCGGCTAGCTAGAGGTTTCAAGCGTCCGATCTTGTCGCTCGCTTATGCCGAAGCGACTTGCGAAGTCAGAGGGGTTAGGAAGTCGATGTGGCCCGTTTTGACGTCATAAATCGCGCCGACAACTTTGACCTGGCCGCTATCGACGGCTTTGGAAATAACGTTGCTGCGTTCGACAATCAGCGAAACGGTATGCAACACGTTTCGGCGTGCGACTTCGTCAACAATCTTTTCAGCTTCCTCGGCGGTTTGGTTTTCCGACTTGGCACTGGTCAGATCCACGCTCGGTGCAATCTCGTCGACAATCGATTGAAGGTGCTGGCATCCCGTCGCCGATTCAGCGTTCTGGCCGTTGGAAACCAGATTGACTGACGAGGTCACCGCACCACATCGGGTGTGTCCCAATACCATCACCAGCTTGACGCCGGCGACGGCGACGGCGTATTCCAAGCTGCCCAGCGACTTCGTTCCGACCACGTTGCCAGCAACCCGGACGCTAAAGATATCTCCCACGCCTAAGTCAAATACCAGTTCCGTCGGCACTCGCGAATCAATGCAGCTCAAGATCGCCGCCAACGGGTTTTGCCCCGACGCGGTGGCGTTGACCTGACGTCCCAAATCGCGGTTTAAACGAGTGCCCTTCACGAACCTCGCATTACCATCCTTCAACAAATCGATGACCTGATCCGCCGTGATCTGTTCTTGCAGTTCGCGGGTCGTGTAGTCCGCAAACTGAATCACGTCATTGAGTTCGTATTTAGTCCTAAAACCGACCAAATTGACCAACACGTTTCGCTTGGGAGCGATGTTGTCGGTGAAGTCACGGATCAGACTGAGAACGTCAGGATCGATGTAGTCCGAGGCGGTTGCGTCGACAACAAGCCGGCTGCCTTCGGGTGCTTCATTCAACGTACGTTCGACCGCGGCACGGTTCAGGAAGCTGACTTGGTTGGCTAGTTCGACGTGGGTGATATCCCCAGCCAACCGACGCTCGATCACACGGCGAATTGGACGTCGCAGGTTACTGTTCAAGATAAACAGAATCGCGATACCCAAACCAATCAAAATACCGATCAGCAAGTCCGTCATCACGATCGCGACGACCGTAACAATGAAAGGAACGAATTGGTATCGGCCCTCATTCCACATCTGTTTGAATAAACGGGGGCTAGCCAGTTTGAAACCGGTTACCAACAGAATCGCTGCCAAGGCGGACAACGGAATCATGTTCATCAATGTTGGGAACAGGGCGACCGCAATTAACAGTAGCACACCGTGAAAAATCGCTGACAATTTGGTTTTGTTGCCCGAGTTGACGTTCACGCTACCGCGAACAATTACCGATGTGACAGGCAAGCCACCAATCAGGCCGCAAACCAGGTTGCCGCATCCCTGAGCGATCAATTCACGACTTGGAGGAGAGTTGCGTTTCGCCGGGTCAATTTTGTCGACCGCTTCCAAGTTCAATAGCGTTTCGAGCGATGCGACCACGGCGATGGTGATCGCTCCGATGTAGACGGCCGGATTCGCGAGCTGCGTAAAATCGGGAAGTCGCAAAAAGCCAATGAACTCGGACGCGGAGCTGGCAACTGGAATCTGGACGAGGTGGCTGGCTTCGACCGTCCAATCGCCACCCATGCCTTTGAAAAAGTAGCTTATCGCGGTGCCGATAATGACGACGATCAATGGTGCCGGCACCAGTGATTTCTTCAACGCGGGGATGCGATCCCACAACAGCAAGATCGCGATCGAAAGCAAGCCGATGACCATCGCGCCTTGGTGGATGTCACCGGCGAAAGTCGTAAACAATTCAGTAAACGTGTTCTCGTTGTCAGGTTGATTGAATGACATCTCCCCTTCCGGGTCGGCATCGTGGCCGACAACGTGCGGGATCTGTTTCAGAATCAGGATCACACCGATCGCGACCAGCAATCCCTTAATCACGCTGGACGGGAAGAACGCGGACAAGGCACCACCTTTGGCGATACCGAAACCAATTTGGATCGCTCCGGCCAGTGTCACCGCCAGCAGAAACGCTTCAAACGATCCCAGTACTGCGATTTGAGCGGCAACGATCGCAGTTAGACCAGCGGCCGGGCCACTGACGCTGGTGTGAGAACCGCTGAAGATTGCCACGATCGTCCCGCCGACAATGCCGGCAAGCAATCCAGAAAAGAGGTCCGCCCCCGACGCCAGCGCGATGCCTAGGCAAAGCGGCAAAGCAACGAGGAAAACGACGACACCCGCGACTAAGTCATGGATGATCGTCGACGGTGAAAACAGTGAGGTCGGTGTGGTAGTGGTAGAAGGTTGGGGATGCATCAGCGCGCACTTTTATTCATGAAAGAAATCGTCGAATGTGGGGATACAATACAAACCCGATTTCAGTCGCCGTGCTCGAATGAGCAGACGAGTGAAACCGTATCACTTAGCGAGTTTTGGTAGCGACCATCTATTGGTCCGCTTCTAAGTTGGCTTCCCGGAAGGCACGCATTGTTATGCGGATCTTCCCTGGGAACTCAATCATTGAGATCGCGTGAATTTTGGGTTCGGATTGCAAGTTGACGGAGCAACGTCGACGGCTAACAACGAATGGGCGCGAGGCAATCATTGGTGAAACGATGGCCGACAATGGCATGCTTGTGGCCGCTGCAAAGCTGGGGCAGCCGGCGGTCATGCTTGCTAGCGAAAACCTTCGCGGCAATCCCACGATAGCGACGTTCAGGAGCCCGTCGTTGGGAGGAGCACGCCAGCCGCTCTTTGACTTCTTCCGATTGTGTTTGGGTCTCGTTTTCAACGATTCCCCGGCACATCGATGCTGTGATCCCAAAGCTGGGCAGCGCAAAGAGTACCAATAAGACGAAGGGCATCACGCTTTTGAATTGTTTGGCGGATGTCATCGACGGGGACAATGCTTTTTGTAAACGAGAGAGAGAGCAACGCTTATGGAAATGAAAGTGAGTCTCACCTTATTCGAAACTCGATTGTACCTGGGCGATGCGGGGTGGCAAGAGAGATATCACGGACGCCGTAGAACAAGTGTTCGCTGTTTTTTGCGGTAAATTCAGCTGTTTTTACTACAAATTGGTTCGGGCCGGGGCTCGATCACTGGCCTGCCGTAGGCGCAAATTTAAGCCCCAGAATTCCGGCAACAATCAATGTAATGCACAGAATGCGGACGATGTCGCGAGACTCATTAAACAGAATGATCCCTGCGATCGCGGTTCCAACGGCACCAATGCCCGTCCAGACCGCGTATCCGGTGCCTACTGGGATGGTCTTTAGCGAGTAGGAAAGCAGCACCATGCTGATCACCATCGCGCTCACAGTCGCGATGGTCGGAATCGGTTTTGAAAAGCCATCGGTGTATTTCAAACCGATTGCCCAACCAATTTCCAGCAGACCAGCGATTGTGAGATAGATCCAAGCCATACTAATTTCCAGCGTCAATGCGGTTTGTCAGGGAAGGTGATATCGATGCGGTAATTGAATCAGTCTGGCCAGATTCGGCATCCAACAGGGCCGATAGCTTGTCGGTGTGATTCGCTCGGCCAAGTTCGGTCGCGAATTTTGGTTAACCGCTGAGTCGTTTAGCCGTGTCAGGTTCGGTACCCTTGGTGACCCGTTTGGTCAGAGTAGCCTGCCAGCTAGGCGATAGCGATGGGATGGACAAAAGGGCGGCAGCGGCGTCGATGTTGTTCTTGTCGTGGTGCATGACTTGGTTCGCCGCTTCGATGGTCCAGTCTGGCCAAGGGCGGTCGATTAGATCCATGGTGTCGCCTCGCTGCACATGCCCTTCTTTCAGGACTCGAAAGTACCAGCCGGTGAACCCAGTTTGTTGAACTTGGAGAGCCAGCGTTTTGATGTCCCACCGGCGAGCGAGTTTCCAGCACGGCTGCCGAGGCTGCGATACCTGCACGGTTGTTTCACCGATCGACCACGTGTCGCCAATGCAGACATCGTGTTCGGTGAGACGACCGACGGTGAAGTTTTCACCAAAGGCGCCGCCGCTCAAGCCTGGAAGCTGAAGTTGGTCTCGCCAGTACGGATAGTGCTGCGCCGCGTAAACGCAGACTGCTTTGTGTGGCCCACCGTGGTGTTCCAAGTCGGCCTGGCCATCGCCGACAAGATTGGTCGTCCCCAACCATATCGGGTCGATGATCGGTTCTTTAAGGAAACCCGATTCCCAAGGTTTGTCATCACCCAGTGTTCGCGGTTGACCGACCTGGATCGAAAGCAGTTCAGCGTTTTGAGGCATGGTGGGATGCTATTGAGGTTGGCTGCTGGTGTCTAACCGTTCTTTATACACGACACGGTTTGCATAGAGGACACGGTTTCTATGCAGGATGCGTTTGCAAGTAGGACAAAGCGTTCACGCTTGGGTTCAGTGATCATTCCTCTTGTTTCAACGTCACAAGAGAGGTCCGTGCCTTCCTAAGATTTTAATGTACACCTTGACGTGCAGGTTTGTTTGTGTACTTTAATCGCTTTCCCACCTGGCTGCCATCTGAGCTTTCGCATTCGAGACAGATGGGACAAAGCCGTTCCATTCCCACCAGAGAGCGTTTTGCATGTTGAGCGAAAAGACCATTCGGATCGTGAAGGAAATTACACCCTTGGTCGCGGCCAACGCGGAGGTGATTACGACACGCTTTTATGAGCGGATGTTCGAGGTGAATCCGGAAGTCAAGGTGTTCTTCAATCAGTCTCACCAACACACCGGCGGGCAACAAAAGGCTTTGGCGGGCGCGATTTGTGCCTACTTCACCCACATCGATAACCCCGCGGTGCTGATGCCGGCGGTCGAGTTGATCGCTCAAAAACATTGTTCGTTGGGCATCCAGGCCGAACACTATCCAATCGTGGGCAGTAATTTGTTAGCGGCGATTAAAGATGTGATGGGCGACGCAGCGACGGATGACATTGTCGAAGCCGTTGCCGAAGCGTATAGCTTTTTGGCGGACATCTTCATCGGCCGCGAAGGTGCGATTTACAATGAGCAACAAGCTGCACCAGGCGGTTGGGTCGGCACGCGTGATTTTGTGGTCGCACGAAAGGTTCCCGAAAGTGACGTTGTTACGTCGTACTATTTGAAGCCCGAAGACGAAGGCGAGTTACCGCCGTTCAAGCCGGGGCAATACATCACGGTTCATATCGAACATCCGCACACGCCGACTTCGCCGAGGAACTACAGTTTGTCCGATCGGGCGGGTGAGCCGCACTATCGAATCAGTGTGAAGCGAGAGGAACGTTTGGTGGCCGACGCCCCCGACGGACTGATTTCGAATCATTTGCATGATGCAGTACAGGAGGGTGATCGCGTGAAGGTCGGCCCACCGTGTGGTGAGTTTACCGTCGATCCCAATTCGGTCGCCAAACCGGTTGTCATGCTGGCCGGTGGCATCGGTGTGACACCCCTGTTGTCGATGGCAAAGTCGATCATCCACGCGAATCCGAATGCAGAAATCTATTTCTTACAAGCGGCCCGAAACAGCAAAGTGCACGCGTTCGCCGACGAGGTTCGAAACTTGGCGGCGGCCGGACCTAATGTGAAGACGCGAGTGATGTATGACGCACCTGAGCCCGGGGATTTGGAAAGCGGCAAGTGCAACGACGTTGGCTTTGTCAAAGCGGATTTGTTGCGACAATGGACGCCGGTTGCCGACGCGGATTTCTACTTTTGTGGACCCAAGCCGTTCATGCAGAGCGTCCACACGTGCTTGCATGAGTTGGGTGTCGATGAACAGCGAGTTCGCTACGAATTCTTCGGGCCTAAACAAGATCTGGTTTGTCCGGCTGGCCACGTTTAGCCGCTGTCTTGAGTTGATTTGACTGGCGTTTAGCGAGTTTTTGTCTGTTGCAGGCCTCGCAGCTTCGGGCAACCCGATCGGGTTAAGGTAGTTTTCCTAAAAAAATTTCCCTTTGTTCGTAGATGCCAGTCCGCGGCCGGGTTTGTACCTGTATCCAACGTCCGCAAAGTCGGACTCGATCGTGTTCGAGTCCGTAAGCGGCTCTATTCGGCATACAGGTATCTAATGACACGCCATCCATTCAGCGAACGCCACGCATCCAGCTCGTTCTTATCGAAGTGTTCTTTGACGCCGGATGTCGCGGTCAAGTGGATGGTGCCGTTGGCGGCGGTCGTATTTCTGATTTCGTGTTTGCCGCATGCTGCCTATGCCCAGCGTGGTCAGGGAATGCGTCGGGGGCCGAATGCAGGCGGCGGTCGTCAGCCCATCGTTCTTTCGGAAGGGCAATTGCCAAATAGTGATGCGTTGACGGCCGATGGCGATCCAATCAAGGTTCGCGACCTGATTGACGGTAAGTACACGGTGCTGAGGACCGGTTGTTTGACGTGTCCCGAATTCCTGCGTGCCTACACCGAGCTAGAAGCGGCCGCAGTGGACTATGAAGAGTTGGGCGTTCAATTTTTCTATGTGTTTCAAAGTTTGCGGCATCCCGAGCGGGAGGGTTATGTGCAGGCCCAAAACACCCAAGAACGCTTAATGCAACTTGTCGAAGCGAAGCGGAAGTTGGGCACGAAGGTTCCTTGGATTGCCGATACCATCGACGATTCCTTTCGCGTTGCGATGAAAACGAATTCCAACTCAGTCTTCGTCATTTCGCCCGAGGGCGAGATCGTATATGCCGCCGATCGTATGAACGGTGACGGGCTTCGGCAAGCATTGACTCGACTGGTTGGCCCGGTCGCAAACCCGACGTCCGCTAGCGACCTGAACTTCCCACGTTTAGATCGCTTTCGGCCCACCAATGTGACCAACGAGATCCGCGTTGAACGGCCCGATGGATTGGTCATCTTGTCGATAACGCCAGCCAACCCTGAGGAAATGTATTACGTCAAACTTCGAGCTGAAGCGGAACCCGCCCTGTTGGAAACGGGCAAAGGTCGTTTGTTTCTAGGGTTCTATCCGGACCCCATTCATGACGCCCACTGGAACAATCTGACGCCAGCGATGAAGTATGAGCTAGAGCTACCCGAGGGAGTCTCGGCCGATCCCGCTTCCGCCGTTGCACAGAAAGGGCCCGGCGATAGCGATGCGGAGCCTCGGCAGTTCTGGGTGAACGTGGATGCCGATCAAACGCCTGGCGACTTCAAATTGACTTTGCACTATTACGCATGTGCGCCGGGGATGTGTGAGGCGATGACTCATCAGTACACAATCGCGTTCACCGCCGAAGATAAGAACTCACGTACCTACAGCTTCAACAAAGGGCAAGGGCGTCAGGGCGGGGGCGCCCAAGGTGGAGGTACTCGACCAGGCGGAGGTGGACGTGCAGCAGGAGGCCGCTCATCAGGTAACCGGTCACCCGGTGCCGGCGGCCGCGGGAATGGCGGCGGAGGATTTGGCGGTGCGAACCGGCCACGCGGCACTCAGGACGATCGTTCAGGAGGCCGCTAGAAATTACGGAGCAACTTACGAGTGACTTGGTATGTCGAATCAGTACACTCGTTTTTTAAAGTCGCAATAATTTAGACTTCGCGGATTAAGGTAGCTCAGCGAGTACGGTGGCTACGTCGGCTCGATCGCCGTGCGAGATGACTGTCTTACCGAACACGATCTTTTGATCCTGGTTCACGACAAACGTGGAAGGATAAGCGGTTTCGCGTGGAGCGTCCCAACGCAAGCCCCAAGCGTTGGTGAACTTGTAGTCAGGATCCAAAACGAAGTGATAATTCGCCGGGAACGACCGGCCGCCTTGGAAGTCTTTGGCGTGCATGTCCAACAAATCGGCTGGTCCGGGGTAGATCATGACGACTTCGACGTCAGCAAATTTGGATTGCTTGCTGAGGAATTCACCAACTTGCCGACTGCACATGGGGCACTGCTTTCCTGGCCAGCCGCGGAGGACCATCACGACGACAGGCGACTTCTTAGTAAGCGATTTTAACGAGACCGCTTTCCCATCCACATTCGTTAATTCGAAATCGGGAGCTTCTTGCCCAACTTTCGGTGGATGGGGTGGTTCCTTACCCGGAGTTGCTTGTCGACGGCCTTGAGCCTGTGCGGTGACCGAGAAGGTTGCTAGCGATAGCAACAGGAATAGGCCGACTTTTACGCTGCGAATTTGCATTGGGGTCCTTTGCGTGGTTTCGTAGAAAGATGCTCATTGGGGATGTTCTTCGCTCTCATTGATCCGCCATCCACAACAGCCGTTTAGCATAGCGAGGCCACTGGTCAGAGCGGGCGTGAAAGCGGGACAATGACTGGTTACGCGGTGGATGGATCGGGGTGAGTGCGGAGACAACTCGCTTTACGTCTCGTTCAACTTCACAAGCTGGCTAGTTTCGTGCGGGAGTGGCTTCGACGACTACGCCCAGCAGGGGTGCGAAGTCAGCGACTTGGTGCGGATCGACGATCGTCCCTCGCAGTGCCTCGGCGTCGATCTGGATCCCAGCGATTTGGGAACCTCGCAAGTCTAAGTGGTCGAGTGATGATCCCGAGAATCGTGCGTTGCGAAGATCGCAGTCGCGGAACACGACCCGCTTCAAGGATGCACGCTGGAAGTCCGTCTCGCGAAGGTCACAATCTTCAAACCGACAATTGGCGAGGTGGGAATCTTGGAAAATGGACAAGTCGAGTTTGCAGCCGCTGAACAATGTGTTCCGCAACCTTCCATCGGAAAAGCTTAAGCCAGTCGCTCGAGCACGATGAAACTCGGTGTTCGTGAGTCTGGCTTCGCAACAGTTCAGGTTCGACAGAGTGCAGCCGCTGAAAAGGATTTCGGTTAGCTCGGCCGCTGTCCAGGTTCCGCCGGAGATGTCGACTTTGTTAAAGTGCGAGTGTTCGATCACGATGTCCGAATTGAGTGACTGTCTGAGGTCGGCGTCGCGAACGATGATCGAGTGGTAAGACTGATCCGATTGAAATGAATCGCCTTGCATTGGCGTCAAGCGAGCTTTGGAAAACTTGCTGACAAGCGAGCGATGTTTGGCGTTCATGCAATATCGGTAAAATGGAAAGGAGTACAGATTTGGTGCGTGAGAGTACCATTGCGAACGCATGGTAGCCCGCGTCGTCGAAGTCCCGCAAGGCAATGGATTCTGCGAGGTATTGAGCTTGTGCCAACAAGATGTCTCTTGCGGTCAAGCAGCGGGTTTACCAGACACTGCTCGCGAGACGAGGTTCAAGTGTGCTGCCGGCGAAGGGATGGCCTGCTTGTGACGGATGTTGTGGTGATCGGTGTTGAAGCAGTTCGTCCGAGGGGGTGGCTTACGTAATGGTTTCTAAGTGCGGCACTTTTAAGGGCCGATAGCGATAATCCCTCCCGTTGTTGAATTACTCAATCACGGTCGCTTTGTCCCGCCTTCTTTGGAGCACCAACCTATGTCCGTTTTGATGATGATTAATTTGAAAGGCGGCGTTGGTAAAACGGCATCGACAGTGGCACTCGCGGAAACGCTAGCTGAATGTGGCCAGCGGGTACTGGTGATCGATGCAGATCACCAAAGCATGGCGGGTGAGTTGCTGGCCGGGCAATCGCGAATGCTTCGTGCGGAACGTTCCAAGACCACTTTGCATGATCTTTTTCTAACGATGGCTGATGTGGATTTCGAACCACAGCTCTTAAGTAGGTTCGTGATAGGTGAAGCGTCGACGGTCGGTTCAGCAATGTCGAATCTGTGGACGATCCCGTGTTCGTTCCGGATCGATGACTTCTTTTCGAGTGTTGCAAAGTCAAAGCGAATTTGCCGAACCTATGCAACTGAACGAGAGTTGCAGGTAGGGCTCGGTAAGCGGATGCCGAGGGTGAAGAAATGGCTGACGCAGCACTTCGACTACGTCTTGGTGGACTGCCCGCCGAGTATTGCAATGCAGGTCAAAATGTTCTTGCGAATCGCGGACGGCTACATCATTCCGACCATTCCTGACCAGTTGTCACTGAGAGGTTCAGAGAACTTGGTCGAGCGTATTGGAAAGATGAATTACAAGGTTCCAGGCATTGGAACTTTGTGGACGCTCTATCGGCAACAGGTCGCGATGCACCGCGAAATGGTGAAAGAGCCCTACGCAAAGTTGCCAACGCCGTTTGATACGGTGATCCCCAACGCAACTAAGTTGGCGTCTGCGATGGCGCTAAATGATGCGACGATGATCCCGAACTGCGACACCAAATATGGAAGCGAGTTCGCGTCTCGCTATCGCCGTCTGGCCGATGAATTGATTTCGCGTTGCAACGCTCGTTTCGTCATGCCCGCGAAAGTTTCGGCAACCCGTGAGATGGCCGGCGCGTTCTAGCGATTGAAATAGAGTAGCTTTTGCAACGTTTGACGCCATGCGGGCATCACGAACGGATTGGAACCGAGAGTGCGGAAGGCGTGTGCCGTTCCGCGTTGCAAGCTTGCTTGATTCGAAAGTCCATCCCGCTGGGGAGGTTCCCTAGCGGGATAGGTTAAGGGCTGAATACCGAATCGGCAATCAGGCCCGAGACTACTGTGGCAGTACTTCTAGAGTTGCGGCGTAGCCCATGCGGCGACTGGTTGCGTTGGGGATCGAAGTCTTTTCGTCCGAGGCGCTGGTGTCGAGCCAGTACATGCCGGGTTCGGTGAAGGTGAATTCGAATTCGCCGTTTGCATCGGTCGTTAACAATGCTTCGTTGAGCGAATTGCGGTAACGGGTTTCGCCACGGACCAACTCGATTTTCAAGTCGCTGGCGGGTTCTCCATTGATCAGCATACGGAAGGTTGCTTTTTCCCCAGCATAGAGGTCGTTCGGGTGCGTGACCGGGACCAGTTCAATTCCCTTGCCGGTTGCCTTGAGCGAATCGGTTGTCGGTGCACCGTTGGTAACGAAGGTTTCGACTCGGCCGAAGTTTTCGGTGATCTTCAGGTTGGTCGCATTGGCGGGGATGTCAGTCTTTAGCGATTCGGCTGTTCCGCGAAGCCGACGACGTTGGCCGTCTTCTTCCCAAGTGGCGAAAACGCCGTCGTTGATCACGGCAACGCGATAGGTTCCCTGTTGAGTCAGTGGCAAATCGAAGACGCTGCGATACTTGCCGGTCGCTTGGTTTTCGCCTTCGACGCTCGTGCCATCCGGCGCAGTGATGGCGAGGCCGTTCAAACGCAGTGGAAAGTGGTTGAAGTAGAAGAGGTCGTTCGACACGGCGGCGTCGAAGGTCACCCAGGGCTCAGCACCAGACAAAACGGTTTGGGAAGGACGTAACCAGAGTTTGTGGGCATGGCCAGTGGATGGGACCAACAAGGCAACAAGCAAAGCGGGGATCAGTAAACGTGACATGTTTGTTTATCCGGAACGGTTGAAGGAACAAAGTGAAACGGGAAAGGTGATTGGTGAATTCGAAGTGTGCAGTTCGTACGTCGTTTATGGGCGAACGGTGAGTGTGATCTCACCGAGTTCAACTTTGCCGGACGCCGACGCGGTGGCTACCGATTCCGCTGGCCATTTCATCGGGATGGTTACCAGTTCGCGGCCGCCGACTTCACGGGACGCTTCCACGATCAAGTCATATTGCCCCGGCTTCAGGTCGGCCAATTTCGAGTCCGACGATGGCAGCTTGATGGTGTGCTTGCCGGCCGGACGTGTGGCACTGGAAATACCGTCGACTGGCATTTCGAGGCTGCGTCCGCTTCGTCGCCACCATTGCCGCAAATCGGGGAGCCACTTGGTTCCCTCGCCTTCGTCGTTTTCTTTCAATTGGTACCAAACGGCGAGGTTGGACACCACTTTGCGGTCTTTGTCTTGGATCCAAATGGCGACATAGGGACGGTGGTATTCCGATACATTCAGTCGCGGAATCTCGACGGAAACTTCGAGTTGTGGTGAATCGTTTTCTTCCGCGGCGTAAGCACTTAGGCAGGCCGCGGCGGAACACATTGCGATCGTCGTGATCAATAGCAGAGAACGTAGGTGCATGGTGGATCGTGTAAGCAAGTAGAAAGTTGAGTTGTGAGAGAAATGACCGCCAAAGCTTAGACGGTGATATGCAGGCAATTTTGTTAGTGGACCAGCAAGAGAATTAAAACCCATGGTGCGACCAAACCGGCGAAGACCAACGGCCAAGTCAACCGGCGATTTTTGGATCGTTCGTAAAGTAGAAACAGTCCAGTAATACAAAAAATAAGCGTCGCGACCGAAAACACGTCTAGGAAAATCATCCATGCAAAGCCGGTATGCCGGCCTTTGTGAAGGTCATTGAAGTAGGAGATCCATCCGCGGTCAGTCGATTCGAATTCAATCTCGCCACTTGCCCGATCGATCGCGATCCAAGCGTCGGACCCGGGGCCGGGCATCGATATGTAAACTTCGTCCTCGGATATTTCAGCATCATGATTGGCTACTGGCACCGCGAATTGATCGCTCAACCAATTCGTGACTTTCGGTGGCAGTTGGGTTCCTTCTTGAGAGCCCACGTCGCTTAAGGCTTCTTGCAAATCGCTTGGCAATTCCGTCGCCACGTTTTGAACCGCGGGGACGGTTTTGATTTGGGACGCGTGATTCAGTGTGATGCCGGTGACCGCAAACAAGATCATGCCAATCAAGCTGATCGCTGAACTCATCCAATGCGAGTGGATCAAGAAACGTAACCACGCGGATCGGCGGCTACGTTTTTTCTGTTTCTCGGGAGGAGTCATGGATACCTGTTGGCGTTCGGGTTGATCATTCGGATGACGAAACAGTTTCGACTTCACGACCCATGCGTGTCCAGCTAGCGTGCCAAACATCACGGTCGATCGAATCGGTCACATTGCGAACGCTGCCGTCGGCTAAGCAAACCTTTGCCATGCCAATGTGGTTGCTGCGTGCGGCGGAGACCTTCGACGATCCGCGTGTCATGTCTGGGATGGGGCTGTTGGGTGTCAGCCGACCATTCATGACGGGGCCATTGGGCACGCTGCCTCGCAACCAGTAATGGTTTCGGTCGCCATTCCAGCCGGATATGTAACTTTGAACCGCATCGAGCCCACCTGCTTCGGCTGCCTCGGCAACGGTTTGGTCGAGTGTGGACACCGATGCTCGATAACCTCGGACGTCCATCGCGGGTGTGGCCGTGGCGATGTCGATCCCTTGGCCGATGATGGTCTCGGCGAACACGATCGTGTTGCTGGTTCCGTCCAAGATGTCACGGAAACCCACTTTCGCATCGATCCAGCACAGACCATCGGATTCGGTTGCGGGGTGATAGACGTTGGTCAGGCCGCTGCCATGATTCATCGCATAACTGGCACCGGCAATTTGCGTTTCTGCTCCGGTCGGCATCGTTAAACCATGCACATCCGCGTTAACGTCACTGGGGCATTCGAACGTAGGGACGCGGGTTGCTGCCGCTTCACGCAGTGCCTCGGGTAGGTCAGCCAAAGCAGGGTGCCCCATGTAGATGTCAAAGTCGATCAGGTCTTGCAGACTGCCTTGTTCAATGAACGGAAGAATCTTTGCAAGAGGCGAGTAATCGCTGGGGTAACCGCCGGGCCATGAGTAGCCGTTGTTAGGGAATTGATCGCGGTAAGTCGACGCGTAGTTGTGTAGCGACAATCCGATTTGCTTCAGGTTGTTGCTGCACTGCATCGAGCGAGCGGCTTCTCGTGCGGCTTGGACAGCGGGCAGTAACAGTCCAACCAAGACGCCGATGATCGCGATCACGACTAATAGCTCGACCAGAGTGAATGCGGTGCGTTTGATCGAGGCGTTTTTAGATTTTTTGCCGGGTGGGCAACTGATTTTCCAGCCATCGGATCCAGCGTGGTTAGCAACGGCAGATTGCCGAGCAACAGCGGATCGTCGATGACCAAACGAAAGACGGGCATGCGCGAGTGGCATGTGAGTGCTCCAGGGGTAGTACGCAAGAAAGGGCATCCATCTCAGGAAAAGTGGTTTTCCGGGATAGATCGAGCGTGGCTGGCTAGAGCGAATTAAGAAAAACGCGTCGCTTGCTAGATCGTCGTGACGGTGTTATTGAGAATCACTCGCATCACGATATTTGCCCAATGGATTCGGTTCAAGGGGGGAAAGCGGCCGACGAGCAAAGATTTTGCTCAAGTTGAAGACGTCGTCTAAGCGACTGGCAAGTCGTCTGTTTCGGGCATCTCGGAGATGCTTGGCGAGTCATTTACCGCCGCCACATCAGGACGGTAGGGGTTCGGTGTGGCACGGTCATTGGTGGTCGACAGCGTGCTTGTGATGGACTGGTAATACGCCGCAAGGGACTGGGGATCTTCGTGCAGATTCGTCGGGAAACGCTCGATGATTTCACCGTCTTTGAGCACCACGACTCGATCGGCCCATATCGCCACATTGGGTTCGTGCGTCACCACAACGATGGTGCGTCCTTGTTGATCGCATAGCTCACGTAATCGTTTGCAGATCGATTGACCGGTTTCGGAGTCGAGGCTGCCGGTGGGTTCATCGGCGAAAATGATTGCCGGATTAGTGATCAACGACCGAGCGATGGCAACGCGTTGTTGTTCACCGCCGCTAAGGGAATCCGGCCGGTGAGACAAGCGATCGGTGATACCTAATCGCTCAGCAATGTCCGCGAGGTTGTCGACGTTCGCGGTTGGGTTGCTTGCACGTTTGGATCCAGCGGCAAATATTGGGAATAAGATATTGTCCTTCGCGGTGAGCGACGGGACGAGGTTAAAGGCTTGGAAAACCAACCCTATCTGCTGGCGACGAAAGAGCGTCAATTGGTAATCCGAGAGGTCCGCTAGGTTCTGGTTAGCGATCGTGACGGTTCCATGAGTCGGCCGCGTCAGGCCGCTCATCAAATGCATCAACGTGCTCTTTCCGGATCCGCTTGCGCCCATGATCGCTACAAAGGAGCCTTGTTCAATATTTAAACTCACATCACGCAATGCGTGGACGTTGCGATTGCCCTGTTGATAGGTCTTCGAAATGTTCTGGACCGATGCGATGGGCGAGGCATTCATTGTGAGTTGGGGCTCCGTTGCTTTGGTAGAGAGGGCTGACTGCTTAGCCGGCTATCGATGTGAGGCCGATTCGCTGCAGGAAAGGTGGTTGGCTGTTTGGACGCGACCGATTTCGATAAGCACAGCGTTTTGATAAGCAAAGCTAAGCACAGCGTGTGCCAACGCAGGAAAGGTGATTGCAGGGAAGGCTTCGGTGCTAGGTCGAATCGGGTTTGTGCGATCCGAAGCCGTGTTTGGGACCGGTGCAAATCGCTTCGCTCTAAATCATTGCCATCTGGGCGTATCCTAGTGACGGCGGAAAATGCATCGGCAATGGACAAAACACCGCCCGTGTCTGGACGCTGCCATGTTTTAGTGCCTTACTGGTGATGCCTTACTGGAAGGCGTTTGATTAGTTCGTTCCCGATTGTGGCTTTCCAATGAACTCAGTGGTCAAAGTGTTCGCGGCGATGATGCTGCTCATATGCCTGTCTTCGGCAGTTGGTATCTCTAAACCCGCCGAGGCAGTCGCGGACGACTTAATCGCTGAAGCTCCGATTGGCGCCGGAGAATCGCATAAAGCTTTGACGCGTGAGGCGGGACAAAGAGTTTTCGTTCCGGTCAATGCGGCGGCCGGTTCCTTGGTTCGGGGGACAATCCAAGGCGATCGCATCACGGTTTGGTTACTCAACGAACAAGGGGAACGCGAGCGACGATTGGCGAGCGGTGTCGGTAATTCTCAAGACTTGTGGTTTGTCGTGCCGGAAACTACAGCCAATACAGATTCTGAGTCGAGCAAGCCGATCAAGCTCGAACTGTCGGCCAGCGAACCGGGCAAATTGGAACTAAAGATCGACAGAATCGTTCCTGTCGAAGATCAATGGATTCCTGAAACGGAGTTGCAAAGCCCGACACTCAGGCAGCTTCAACTGGAGCTCACCAAGAGTCGCAGGAAGGTCGAGGGGCAGCCCGACCGAATGTCCAATAAAGAGGTGACCGACGGGTTTTGGCACCGGATCGAAGCGGCTGGAACGCCGTTGATCGAAATTGAGGGCGTGCTTCCTCCGCTATCCGAAAGTGAGGCATTGGTGACGTTTCTTTGGCGTGGAGCACGACGCAATGTCCGTTTGTTTGGCGCACCGTCAGGTAATCATGACGATTTGCAGCGTCTCGGCGAAAGCGATGTTTGGTTCCGTAGCTATCGCTTGCCCAAAACGGCAAGGATGGATTACCGCTTGGCACCGGATGTTCCTGCCATTCCAGGATCGCCGACGCAACGTCGACGGTCGATCTTGGCGACCTTGCAGCGTGATCCTTTGAATCCCAACTTCTTTCCGGGGCATCCGGTGGATGCGTACGAGGGGCATTCTGTTGTTGTGCTTCCCGATGCACCTCCGGAACGTTGGTTGACACCGGTCCCGCACGCCCAGCAAGGAACGGTCCAGGCACATCGTGTGTCGAGTAAGTATTTGGACAACACTCGCGATGTGTTCTTGTATCGCACAAACGGATACGAACCAAATGATCCTGCAAACGCGTTGTTGATTGTGTTTGACGGCCAGCAGTATCTTGACGAAGTGGACGTGCCAACGATTCTTGATAACCTGCGGATGGAAGGCAGGATTCCGCCGACTGCAGCGGTGTTGATTGCAAACCCAAGCATGGCCGCCCGATCGAAAGAGTTGACGTGTAACGACGACTTCGTTCGTTTCCTAAACGATGAATTGTTCCCCTGGGTGGATCAGCAATCCGTTTCCGCTGTTCGAGAAAAGACGGTCGTCGCTGGGGCCAGTTATGGTGGCTTGGCGGCGGTATTTGTGGGGTGGAAGAGTTCCGATCGAATCGGCAACGTTCTCAGTCAATCGGGCTCGTTTTGGTGGGCACCAGGTGGATTTGAAGCGAGTGACCGAGGTGAACCTGAATGGTTGACGAGGCAATTGGTCGACGCGGAAAAGTTGCCCGTTCGCTTCCATCTACAGGCCGGTTCGTTTGAGCGAACGCGATTGATCTCGGGCCAGCAGCGGATTGCAGGAATCGTGGAATCCTCACGCCACCTGCGGGATGTTTTGCGAGCGAAAGAGGTCGATGTTTCATTAGAAGAGTTCGTTGGCGGGCACGGCTATTTCTATTGGCGACATCAGTTCGCTAGCGGAATCCTCTCGCTGCTAGGGACAAAGTAACCGAGCCGATTGCAAGGACACGGATAGGCCGATTTTTCTCGCAACACGGGATAACCTAGTAAAGTCGGACGCGTGGTGAACTTTCCGCCGGTGACGCCGGAATCTTCATCGGGAAATCGCCGTGGATGACTTTGCAAGCGAGTCCATCTTGTCAAAAGCGAGCGAAGTGTATCGATATTGGATTTGGTCCATGGGTTGCTTAGTGCCTAGCAGGTCGCTCGGTTGGCTCTATTTGCAATTTGATTGCTGACGGCTCGTATCGGTTTTTGTTTCGTGGACCTCATTGAAAACATCACGTTGAATAACATTCGATTTCTATGGAAGCTGGTCCTTACACATATGACGCTGCATCCCGGTCGGGCTGTGGTGACGACGCTTGGCGTGATCGCATCAACCTGTGCGGTGGTTTGGGTAGTCAGCGGCTATGACGCGTTGGTTTCTCAGTTCGACGAGAACGCAGAAAAATATCTGGGGCGCTATGACGCCTTGATCGTCACGCAGTCGCCACCGGGAATGGTTGCCGAAATCCAACCGGAAATGGTTGAGTCGTTGCGTAGCGATGCAGGTGTGTTGGAATTGAATCCAATCAGTCAGTCTCGCGTTACGCTCACTCGGATAAGCAACGCATCGGACCCGGTTCAGGAAGAAACGTCGATCAGCCTTTTGATGGGCGACCGTCCGCCGGTCAACGGGGCACCGCCGTTGGATCCGACCTTGGTTAGTACACCCGCACTGGATCCGCCTTACGAAATGGTGCAGGGCGAGTGGCTACCGAACGATCGTCAGAGCGTCGACGCCGAGGCAACCGCAGTGCTAAGTGTCGGAGCGGCAAAACGCTTGAACATCCAGGTTGGTGATCGTGTGCAGGTGACTTCGGTGGCCAACCAGGTTCGAGCGCGCGTGGTGGGACTGATAGAGCAGGCTCCCGATTCTCCAACGCTAGTCCAGCGAGGTAGACGCGGTCGATCCAGTGGCGGTGCCGAATCTGGAAAGGAAGGTGTTCATCGTGGAGACCGTTCCGGGAGTCACTCAAATCCGAGCCAAGGTGCGGGGAAGGATGTGAATGATGGTGAGAAGGCCGAGCGTCGCCGTGGTGATCGATCGCAGTCGCCACCCCAGCACGGTTTGCCAAGTTCGTTCATCCAGGGCGTTGCTACCAATGCGATCTATGTGCGACCGGCGTTGGCGGAGAAGGTCAACGGGTATTCGGTATCGGCGCAGGTGCTGCAGATCGCGATGCGAGACTCGGTGACGGTTGAGCAGTTCCAAGCGGTTTGGAAGGACAAGCTTGCCGCGAGCACACCGCCGCTGCGATTGGTGGACTTTGCCGCGGTACGAAGTGGGATGGAGTCCAGTCGAACCGTTTCGAGCCAACAGGCTCAAGCCTGGGCGGCGACGGGAATGGCGACGCTCGCGGCGATCTTCATCATCTTTTCGACGTTGTCGATGGGCGTCAGTGAACGGGCTCGGGAGTTCGCGATGCTGCGTGCGGTCGCGCTGACCCGTTCGCAAATCGCCGGAATCATTGCCTTGGAAAGCGTATTGTTAGCGTTGGTCGGTTGGCTCGGCGGGTTGGCAACCGGTTGGATAGTGGTGTTTGTGGGAAGCCGACTGGCACCAGGATTGTTCGCCAGTGGAGCGGTACTCGGATGGGCGAGCGCGGTGTTTTCCGGGATCACCGTTTTGGTGGGGGCATTGTTGGCAGCGATCTTGCCCGCTTGGCGAGCGATGCGAATCGACCCTCTCGATGCGATGTCAACTCGTGTGGTTCGACCGGCAACGACCCACTGGGCGGTTCTCGGGTGCATCGGAGCGTTATTGTCGGTTGCAGCGCCGGTGACTGTTTTCGGTTTGCCCATGGCGGATTCGTGGCGGACATGGAGCTACACGTTCCTGACCTATCCGATGTTATTGGTGGGCATGGTATTGATGGCACCGGCAATTGTGGTGCTAGTCGAGCATGGATTGGGGCCGGTGGTGACGCGGTTAATGCGTCTTGATTCACGAATGATGCAGACACAATTGTCCAGCAACTTGTGGCGAACGATAGCGGCGACGCTCGCATTGTCGGTGGGGCTGGGGTTGTATGCGTCCACGCAAACGTGGGGCTATTCCATGTTGAAACCGTTCACGCCTGGGAAATGGCTTCCGGATATGTTGGTCGCGTTTCATCCCATCGGGTTGGATCAGGATGGCGACGCGTTGGTTCAGCAGGTCGACGGAGTGGACGCTGAACAGGTGATGCCGTTGGCGATCGAACAGGCTCGGTTTGATTGGGGGGACGCTGGGAAACCAAACCGGTTGAGCCAGGACAATGCGATCCTATTTGGGCTGGATCCGGCTCGTGCGTTTGCCGAGGCGGATCCATTCTTAAAACTCAATTTTGTGGAAGGCGATCGACAGACTGCGGCCGGTGAATTGGCTGCGGGTGGAGCGTGTCTGATTTCGCAAGATTTCCAAATGAGTTCGGGATTGCATGTCGGCGACGAGTTGGCGTTCACGCCTCCGACCGCCCCAAACGATCGGGTGGCGTACCGAATCGCGGGGGTGGTGTCACTTCCCGGCTGGCATTGGTTCACCAAGTTTTCCGGCGTGCGTCGACATTTTGTGCGGACGGCAACGATGGTGTTTGTTGATCGGCAAGACGTGCGGCGAGATTTCGGTTTGAATCGGACCGAGTTCTATTGGTTGAACTTAGAGCCAGATGCCCAGTTGGAATCCGTCCAAGCGGATTTGCAAAAGATCGCCGAGCGTGATGCTGGGGAGACCTTCCGGACTGATTCACAGATTGACGTGACAGCGTATCGTCCGTTCGCGCGAGCGACCGTGACGGCCAACGTTCAAAAGGCGATCAAGAAGCGTGCCGACGGGATGATCTGGGGGATGAGCTATTTGCCGTTGGTGACGCTGGCGATCATGTCGTTGGCTGTGGTCAACACCGTCATCGCTTCGGTTCGGTCTCGAACATGGGAGTTCGGTGTGATGCGGTCAGTTGGCGTGACGCGAGGTCAGTTGGTTCGTTTGGTGATTGCCGAAACCATCCTGATTGCGTTGTCGGCATGTTTGCTAAGCCTGGTGTTTGGTTTGATTGCCGGCTGGTGTGGCGTGGGGATGGCTCAGTATGGCGGTTGGTTTGCGGGGCCGCCGACGTTTTTGATTCCTTGGTCACAACTCAGTTTTGGCTTCGCGGTCACGATCGGTCTGTGTTTGCTGGCTGGGGTTTGGCCAGCACTGAAGATTGGGCGTGCCGAGCCACTACGTCTTTTGCAGGCTGGTCGTGGAATGATGTAAGGCTTGGTTGGCCCGATAGGTTTGATCGTGGCTTGTTCAGGTCTATCAATGTCCAGGTCTAACACGACAAAACGAATTTCCAAACGTACTGGGGTCGACAAGATTGGGTTTTGGTCGTGATATGATGGTGTCATGACCAAGCAAACCATTTTGATTGTCGACGATGAACCTTCGATCTGCTGGGCGTTTGAAAAAATGCTAACCGGCGAAGGTCACGATGTCGTCACCGCATCGTCTGCGGAAGAGGGGATTCGTCTTGCCGAAAAGCACTCGCCGGATTTGGTAGTGTTGGATGTTCGGTTGCCCAAGGAAGATGGCATTTCGGCTTTGCCAAAATTCCTGAAGGCGACTGATAACTCGCCGGTGATCGTGATAACCGCGTTTGGTGATTTGGAAACCGCCGTGTCTGCGGTCAAACAAGGGGCGACGGACTATCTGACGAAGCCTTTCAAGCTGGAAGATGCGTTAAAAGCTTGCCGGACCGCATTGAAGCAATCCGCCGGCAGCGGTTCGCCGGTCACGACGCAACCGATGGACTTGGATCATTCTGTACTCGTGGGTACCTCCCCAGCGATGCACCAAGTTTTTCGTCAGATCGCGTTGGTTGCCGAGAGCGATCTGTCCGTTTTGATCACCGGAGAAACGGGAACGGGGAAAGAGTTGGTGGCCGCCGCGATCCACCGTCACAGTCTGCGAGCGGACCAACCGTATCTGCCAATCGCTCCGGTGGCGTTGAATCCTGAGTTGATTGAAAGTGAATTGTTTGGGCACGTGAAAGGTGCGTTCACCGGTGCGGCGGAAGATCGGGCGGGGTTATTCGAGCGTGCCGAAGGCGGAACGGTACTGCTTGATGAAATTGGCGACTTGCCGCTGGCGACTCAGGTGAAACTCTTGCGAGTTTTGGAACAGGGGCAATTCAGTCGTGTTGGCGATGTTCGGCCTCGGACGGCGAACGTGCGAATTCTGGCGGCGACCAACGCGGACTTGCACGAAGCGGTTGGTCGTGGCGATTTCCGCGAAGATTTGTTTCATCGTCTGACCGGGATGCAAATTCATTTGCCACCGCTGCGGGATCGCAGCGAAGACATCGAGCCCCTGTGTCGGCACTTCTTGGCGGCGATGAAGTACGCGACTGGTGACACGGCCATTGATGACGGATTAATCGCTGAACTCGCGGACCGACCGTGGCATGGGAACATTCGCGAGTTGCGAAATGCGGTCGAGCATGCTGCCGTGGTGGCTCGCGGGCGTCCGTTAACGATTGAAGACTTTCCGCCGCCCAGTCCGGGGCGAGATGAATTGGCGGGGGCCTCGACCCCGTCGCTCGAAGGTGTCATCGGGCAGTGGACACGGGACGCAATCGAAGCTGCACCGCGGGACGAATTGCAAACCCTGCATTCTCAGTTTCTTGCCGCGACGGAGCCGACGTTGTTTCGGATCACGCTCCAGCACACTCATGGCAATCGAGCCAAAGCGGCTGAATTGCTAGGGATTCACCGGGGAACGCTTCGGGATCGTTTGCGTTCGTATGGTCTTGACGACGCGAATTTGCCGTAAAGATTGCTGCTGAAAGACTCACTGCGAGATATTTTATCAATAAGATACTTGCCGATGACTTATGTGCATGTATTCTTAGGGTATGAAACTGCAAGATGAGCTGAAGCGATCCGTTCCCTTTGTATCGCTACAGCAGGAAACACTGCTGAACTATCTGCGAATCGGTGACCAGCTCGATAATCGGCTGTCGCGTTTCTTTCGCGAGCACGATTTGACGTTGTCGCGTTTCAATGTATTGCGAGCGTTGGCGTTGGCCGAGCGTCCGTTGACGTGCGGCGAGATCGCCGAGCGGATGATCCAGATTGTACCGGCGATTACGTCACTGGTTGATCAACTGGAAAAGCACGGTTTGGTCTCGCGGGAGCGATGCACCGAAGATCGCCGCGTGGTTCATGTGACAATCACGCCCAAGGGAATCGATTTGTGTGAAGAAACAATGGTTCCGCTGTTGGAACTCGAAAAACAATTGTTGAAGAAGATGACTCGCGCGGAAATGAAGCAATTATTGGTTTTGTTAGAGAAAACTCGGGATTCCATCGCTGCGTGCGATGCTTGACTGGTGACCCACCAGCTTGGCCTTGGCGGGTTTGAAGGAACTTTGACCATCCGGACTGGGAAAGTACTGTCATGGTTTTCAAGCCGGTGGATACCGAACCCACCAGAATGTTCCAGCCTCGATAAACGTGCCGCGACGAACTTTCATTGCAATGAACGGATCGCCTGAAAGCGAAACCGATACCTACCTACCGCCGGCTTCAACGGCTTCCTGAAACGATCGGAAAGAGAAAAGTATGACTTTGCAGAATGACAAGCTGACCTCGACAGGCTTGCTGGTGTTGCGCGTTGGTGTGGGGCTGTTGATGTTGGTTCATGGCTGGGCCAAGCTCAGTGGTTTTGCAGAAGCTCAAAACCATTTTCCCGATCCGATTGGAATTGGAAGTAAGTTGAGCCTGATCTTGGCGATTGGTGCCGAGGTCGGTTGCTCGCTGTTGTTGATCGCAGGTCTGGCAACTCGCCTGGCCTCGATCCCGCTCGCTTTCACGATGATCATTGCCTTGTTTGTTGTTCATGGTGCCGATCCATGGAAAGTCAAAGAATTGGCAGCGATGTATTTGTTGGTCTACGTGTCACTCATCTTGACCGGACCCGGTATCTTCTCGCTCGACTATTTCTTCTTCGGGCGTAACGCCGCACCGGCGACCCCAGAGTCTCCTACTTGAGTTATCCACCTAGTTCTCTGATTTCCCGGGTGTGGCTCGGGAGAGGAATCCGAATGATCTTTGAATTGAATGAATCCACGCCACCGGCTGAACGGACCGACGCACCGCAACGTGGCAACCGACGAAGGCGGATGAAGCGAGTTCGGTTCGCGCTCTTGAGTGCTGGAATCGTATCGTTGGGTGTGGTTGGCGGTTGCAAGCCAAGCAACCAGGGCCCGCCGCCGCGTCCGACGCCCGTAGTGACCGTTGCGAAACCTGTTTCGAAGCAGATTGTCGAATGGGATGCGTACACGGGACGAATGGAACCGGTCGAGTTTGTGGAGGTGCGCGCTCGGGTGAGTGGGTATCTTGATTCGATTCACTTTGATGAAGGGCAAATCGTCCAACAGGGTGATTTGCTGTTTCAAATCGATCCGCGTCCCTATCAAGCTGAACTGAGTTCCGCCGAAGCGGCGATGGGGCAGGCCAAGTCATTGCTGGACCAGGCGATCTCCGGCGTCGCGGTTGCCAAAGCCAATCAATTGCAATCCGATGCCGCAGTCCAATTAGCCAAGGCGAGAGTGGATCGTGTTCGGACGTTGGTGCGTAGCAATGCGGCCAGTGCCGAAGAACTGGATCAACGCGAGGCGGAATATCTGCAAGCGAAGGCAGACGCGGAGGCAAGTTTGGCCAGCATCCAGTCTGCGGAATCGGAGATCGCGTCAGCCAAGGCGGCGATCGATTCCGCCGCCGCAGGCGTGCAGACGGCAAAGTTGAATTTAGACTACACGCGGATCGAATCGCCTGTCACCGGTCGGATCAGCCGCGAGTTCGTTAATGTCGGAAACCTGGTGAGCGGCGGTACTTCCACCGCGACCATGTTGACGACGATCACATCGGTTCAGCCCATTTACTGCACCTTTGATGCTAACGAACAAGAGGTATTGAAGTACATCCGGTTGGCAAATTCCGGTGAGCGGAAGAGTTCTCGAGATGTGAAGAACCCGGTGTTCCTAGGGCTAGTCGACGAAGACGGCTTTCCTCATAAGGGGCACATGGACTTTGTCGATAGCCAGTTTGATGCGGCTACCGCGAGTATGCGAGCCAGGTGTGTGTTTGCCAACGAAGACAAGGTGTTGTTGCCAGGGATGTTCGCTCGAGTGCGTATTCCCGGAAGTGCACCGAGAGAGTCCGTGTTGATCCCGGATTCCGCTGTTGGAACCGATCAGTCGTCTCAGTTCGTGTTCGTCGTCGTCGATAACAAGATCGAAAGGCGACCCGTGACGTTGGGGCCAATGGTCGACGGATTGCGAGTGGTTCGTACAGGTCTTAATAGCAACGAGACTTTGGTGATAGAAGGCTTGTTGCAGGCCCGCCCAGGTGCGGATGTCGAAACGAAGGACGGTGTGATCGAGGTGGTCGAGGATGGCTTGCCGGACGACTATCAACCGTTGCCACCGGAGGAATGGATCGGTAGTTCCGGACCCAATTCACGACTGATTAGCAAGCCGACTATGGCTAGTAAACCGGCCACGCCTAGCGAACCGGCCAGGCTGGCGAACTGAATCCGTCAAACAATACCCACCGTGACGATCGGATTCCGGATTCGCACCGGCGAGGCGATTTTCGATCGAGCGTGACTCCATTGAGTCCATGCAGGCGTGTTGGATTTGGTTTTTATGTAGCACAACAGGATCGCTGTTGTGTCATTTGAGTTTGCATCTCGTCCTTGCTCGACAACATTTGATTTTAGCCACTCGATTCCCGACTTCTTGATATGAAATTTCCTCACTTCTTCATCGAACGACCGATCTTCGCGACAGTCTTGTCGACCTTGATCGTGTTGGTCGGCGGCATCACGTATTTTTCGTTGCCGGTGTCACAGTATCCCAACGTGGCTCCGCCGACGATCGTCGTGCGTGCTAGCTATCCGGGGGCGACGCCGGAGGTGATTGCTGACACAGTGGCTACGCCGATCGAACAGGAAATGAATGGCGTCGACAACATGCTTTACATGGAGTCGTCGTCCAGTGCGGACGGCACCATGCAGTTGACGGTGACGTTCAAGTTGGGGACGAACCTCGACGATGCCCAGGTTTTGGTGCAAAACCGGGTGGCGGTTGCCGAGCCTCGTTTGCCGGAATCGGTGCGTCAAATTGGTGTTACGACCACCAAATTGATTCCTGACATGTTGATGGTGGTTCACCTGAAGTCGCCGGACGAAAGTCGCGACCAGCTTTACATCAGTAACTATGCGTTCTTGCGAGTTCGAGACGCATTGATGCGACTTGATGGTGTGGGTGATATCCGGATCGCTGGTGGTAACGAATACGCGATGCGGGTTTGGTTGGACATCGAAAAGATGACCCACGTTGATCTGACCGCGGGTGATATTGTTGCGGCGATTCGTGAGCAAAATGTGCAGGTCGCGTCAGGTGTGATCGGTCAACCGCCAACCGACGAGACCGGCGCGTTTCAGTTGAACGTAACGACGCAGGGACGGTTGTTGGATACCGACGAGTTCTCGCACATCGTGGTGAAGCGAGGTGAAGATGGACGGGTGACTCGCTTAAGCGATGTTGCCAGAATCGAGTTGGGGGCCCAGGACTATTCCCGTCGTAGTTATCTTAATGGCCAGCCCGCCGTTGCGGTGCTGGTGTATCAGCGTCCGGGAACCAACGCGGTCGATTCAGCGGTCGCCGTGAAGCAGACCATGGAAGACCTCAGCAAGGATTTCCCCGAAGGAATCGGCTACGAGGTTGCTTACAATCCGACCGACTATGTCGAAGAGTCGATCGATGAGGTGTTCTTCACGCTTTATATCACGACCGCTTTGGTTGTGTTGACCGTGTTCATCTTCTTGCACGGTTGGCGGCCGACGATCATCCCAGTCGTGGCCATTCCAATTTCGTTGATTGGAACATTCGGTGCGATGCAGCTGATCGGCGTCAGCTTGAACACGTTGTCGTTATTTGGGCTGGTGTTGGCGATCGGAATCGTGGTCGATGATGCGATTGTGGTGGTCGAAAATGTGGAGCGTCTGATCGGTGAGGGGATGGCACCGCGTAAAGCGACCCACAAAGCGATGGATGAGGTGGGATCGGCACTGATTGCGACCACGTTGGTGTTGATCGCAGTTTTTGTTCCGACCGTTTTCATTCCCAGTATCAGTGGTCAGTTCTATCAACAGTTTGCGTTGACGATTGCGATCGCGACAGCGTTTTCAACGTTCGTTTCGCTAACCCTAACACCGGCGCTTTGTGCACTGCTGCTGAAACCCAAGAAGGCGGGTAATGGCCAGGCCAGTGAGACAGCGAACATGTCTCCTGTGATGCGTTTGCTAACGTGGCCGGCCCGTTTGTTTAATCGCTTCTTCGATTGGACCAGCAACATCTATGCAGGGATCGTATCCCGATTGGTACGTCGCTCGGCTCTTTCGTTGCTGTTGTACGGCGGATTGTTGGTGGCAACTTGGTTCAGCTTTGGTTTGGTCCCGACCGGATTCATTCCGGCTCAGGATCAGGGATACGTCATTGTGGCGATTCAGTTGCCCGATGGTGCAGCACTGGCACGAACCGACGAAATCACCAAACAGGTCGCGAAAATTGGCGGCGGAGTGGATGGCGTGAAGCACGCTGTCGGAATCGCCGGGTTGTCGGGGGCGACGTTCACGATCAGTCCCAGTGCAGCGGTGACGTTTTTGCCGTTGGAAGATGCCAAAGAACGAGCTGCCCGCGGACGCGATTTAGCCACGATCGTTGGCGAGTTGCGTGGCAAGATGCAGGCGGTGAACGGAGCTCAGATTTTCGTCATTGAACCGCCACCGGTACGCGGGATTGGCCGTGGTGGTGGGTACAAGATGTATGTGCAAGATCAACGCGGGGCGGGGATCAAGACGTTGCACGAGGTGACTTCGGGAATGGTTGCGGACGCCAACGAGCAGCCTGGCTTGGTTCAGGTGTTCTCTAACTTCCGGATCGAAGTGCCCCAGATCGAAGCGGATGTGGATCGGACCAAAGCCCAGATGCTGGACATTCCGATCAACAAAGTCTTTGAGACTCTGCAGGTCTATTTGGGATCGGTGTATGTCAACGACTTCAATTTCCTTGGTCGGACCTATCGCGTGACGGCACAAGCGGAGCCTCGGTTCCGAGATGAGGCCAGCGATATCTTGAGGTTGCGGACGCGTAGTGCGGCCGGCGATAGCGTGTCGCTCGGTTCGGTCATTCAGATCAAAAATACCGCCGGGCCGGATCGAATCGTTCGATTCAACTTATATCCTTCGGCTGATATCAACGGCAGTACCGTGCCCGGTTTCAGTACCGGGCAATCGCTGGCCAAGATGGAAGAGCTTGCCGACAAGCACTTACCGGCTGGCTTTGGATATGCATGGACCGATATCGCGTTTCAAGAACGACAAGCGGGCAACACGATCGTGTTCCTGTTCCCGTTGGCGGTGCTGTTCGTCTTCATGACGCTGGCGGCACAATATGAAAGCTGGCTATTACCGATGGCGATCATCTTGATCGTGCCGTTGTGCATTTTGTTCGCGATCCTGGGTATTTGGTATCGCGGGATGGACAACAACATTCTGACGCAAATTGGGTTTATCGTTTTGGTCGGCTTGGCATGTAAGAATGCGATTTTGATTGTCGAGTTTGCCAAAGCGGAAGAGGACGCTGGCAAAGATCGTTTTCAAGCTGCGATCGATGCATGCCGCTTGCGATTGCGGCCGATTTTGATGACTGCATTCTCGTTCATCTTGGGCGTGTTGCCGCTGTTGGTTGCCACGGGGGCGGGCTACGAGATGCGTCGCGTGCTGGGAACGGCGGTCTTTAGCGGTATGATCGGCGTGACCTTGTTCGGACTGTTCCTGACACCCGTTTTCTACGTTGTGCTACGCAAATTCGCTCGTAAGCCGGCAGCGGAAGAAGCTTAGGAATCCACCAGGCGGTTTCGCTAGGCTCAACCGCCGCTTGTTGCGTTGTCGGTCGTTGGATTGATCTCAACGACCAGCAATGTCAATTCGCTACTTTCGTTACTCGGGCTTAGCGATGCAGTAGAGGTGTTCTTTGGCGCGAAGGAAGATTTCGTCGCCAACAATGGCTGCACTGGCATCGATACTTTCGTCGAGCTTATTGGAAGCAACCACTTCGAATTGATCGCCGTGCTTGAGCACCAAAGTGTTGCCATCGCGACCGGTCAAATAGATGTGGTCGGCGGCAGCGACTGGTGATGCATAGACTGTTCCGACATCGGGCAAACGAGTTTGCTTAATCAGCAGGTCGCCGGTCTTCGCATCTCGTGAAACCAGGACACCGTTGTTGGCTTTGACAAAGTAAAGCTGACCTTCGTAAAGAACGGGCGAGGGGACATAGGGAGCAGCGTCTTCTTCGATCCAGGTGATCGTGTCGCTGTCGGTAATGTCACCTTTGGCACTTAACGGAATGGAATAGATCGCGTATCCACGGTATCCGGTCATCACGATCACGTTGTCTTCAAAGCGAACTGGCGTGGGGATCGGGTTGCTGGCTTGGCCGCCGCATTCCCAGATCAGTTCGCCGGTGGCCAGGTCGTAACTTCGGACTCTGGTGGTGCCGTTGGTAACCACCTGGGTTCGGCCGTCGTATTCCGTGATTAGCGGAGTCGACCAGGTGGTTCGCTCTTCGCGGGATTGCCGCCAATTCTCTTTGCCGGATTTGGCATCCAAGCCGACGATGAAGGATTCGCCTTCGTGGTCGAAGGGAACGACTAAGACGCCGTTTCGAACGGCCGGTGAGCTGCCCTCGCCGAATTGGGCTCGGGTTTCCATCTTGCCGAGATCTTTTTCCCACAGCTTCTTGCCGTCAAAGTCCAGGCAGAAAACCCCTCGAGAGCCAAACGAGACATAGAGCCTTTCGCCGTCGGTGACCGGTGAGGATGATGCATAAGTGTTGGTGTTGTGTCCTGCTTCGTGCGGGACTTGTGACGTGACGGTGGATCGCCAAAGTTCGTTACCGTTGGATCGGTTGTAAGCGATGACCATGAAGTCGTAGTAGTTTGCCGGGGTCGAGCCACCTCCTCGACCGCCCCGTCGACCTCCACGGCGGCCCGTTTGCTCGGTCGGTTCCGGCGAAGCTGTGTCGGCTGATGTAGCTCCTTCTTTGACGCGGTCGGTTTTAACGGCGGTCGCCACATAGACTCGGTCATTCCAAATGATCGGAGTGGAACTGCCCACGCCAGGGACTTCAATTTTCCAGCGAATGTTTTCACTTTCGCTCCACGTCGTTGGCGGGTTGGACTGGCGGGCCGTTCCCGTCATGTCGGGGCCCCGCCACTGGGGCCAGTCGTTGTTCAGGTCAAAAGCAAACGCGGTGTTTGCGATGAATGCACCGGCCAGGCCAAGACTAGCGAGAGAAAGACGGTTTGATATTTTCACGACAACGACAACCTGTTTGAGGATGGAATGTTGAGAGCATTGAACGGGGAAAAGACCACGCCCTGGATATGTTAGGCAACGGGGTAAGTAACCCCATATCCACGACTAGGTTCTGGATGGGGCCCCCCGATAACATATCCGGTTTTGTTAGAGTTCGCCGGAACCTAACCGGCCACTGGCGGTTTCATTGTTAGCGGATCAGCGTCGTAGACGCGTGCTCGGTGACATCGACTTTACGATGTGTATTTGTGCACGTAGTAGCGGTAAATCGGATTTGTCGCTTAACGCTGTGACTTGAACCGTTTTAGAGCATTTTTGAATAGATCGTAGACGCCGGCCCGATGATCACTGGTCCCGTTCAAGCAGTCCGGTGGGAGCCGGATCCGTGTGTTTGAAGAATTCTCTAGAGAAACGTTTGTTAACCAGAAGGAACGCAATGGAAGATACATCAACCCGTTTTGTCTCTCACTGTCCACAAGGGCATCGTGTGCGAGGTCCTGTGTCGATGCGTGGTCAGCGTGTGACGTGCCCGAGGTGTTCCGTCACGTTTTCGTTTGGTGAAACAAACTTGGGTGGACCCAGCCCATCGAAGTCGTCGGTTGTTCAGGAAGATTCCGCGACCGATGTGCTCGCACCCGTTTCGGTTACCGATACCGGTGTGATGCGGATTATCGGGGACTGGCAGCCACCCACGAGTTCAGTAAGCGAGTGGGGAGCGACTTCCACGCAAGCAAACGCGTCATCTTCGGGAAGTTCGCACGATGACTCGTCCGAGGTTGAGGTCATGATTGACGGAGACACCGTTCGAACCGCAGTCGCGGGGTCACGCGGTAAGACTGGTTAGCCGATTGGATATTCCAATTCGAATCGACGGTAGTGGACGAGGAACCGATTCCTTGCTGATTCGATATCGGACGAAAGGACTCGTTGCCTCGTCGACTACTTTCATGGTGTTCAGCACGTTTCATGGTGCTCAGCACGCGTGTTTAGCGTGCTAGCCAGTTATCAGTTGTTGGCAGAATCTGCCTTCGTTGATGGTTGGACGCTCGGGACGACCTTGGTAGTTGTAGCTAAGCTGCATGTTGTCGAGACCTAATAGGTGCAAGATACTGGTGTGCAAGTCGCGGACGTGTTGAGGGTTTTCGGTGGCTCGGAAACCAAGTTCGTCTGTTGCACCGATCGTTTGCCCACCTTTGACTCCACCGCCAGCCATCCACATGGTGAAGCCGCTGGGATTGTGGTCGCGTCCGCTGCCTTTTTCGCTCATCGGAGTTCGGCCGAACTCGCCGCCCCAAACGACCAAAGTGTCGTCGAGCATGCCTAATCGTTTCAGGTCTTTCAGGAGGCCAGCGACAGGCTTGTCCATGCCCTGGCACATATCACCATGGTTGCGTTCGATGTGATCGTGGGAATCCCATTTGCTGCCCGCACCGCTGTACAACTGAATGAATCGCACGTCACGCTGAGCTAAACGTCGACCGAGTAAACAGAGGCGCCCGTACGATGCGGTCTTCTTGTCGTTGATTCCATAAAGTTCGAGCGTTTCTTCGCTCTCGTCGCTGAGGTCAATCGCCTCCGGTGCTTCCGACTGCATCCGGAATGCAAGTTCATAGCTGGCGATTCGTGCTTCCAGTTCCGATTGCTCGGGGTGCTGATCAGCGTATTGATGGTTGAGTTGGTTTAGGAAGTCGAGCTTGGATACCTGCCGTTGCTGTGTGAACCCTTCGGGTGTGCTCAGGTAAGGAATCGGCTGACTGCCTTCACTCAAACGCGTGCCTTGATAGACCGCGGGCATGAACCCCGCGCTCCAGTTGCGGGGACCGTTGACGATTTGTGAATTGCTGTCTTGCATTACCACAAAGGCCGGCAGGTTTTCATTCTCGCTACCCAAGCCATAGGAAACCCAGCCACCCAGCGATGGACGACCGCTTAGGATCGAGCAACTGTTCATCTGACATACGCCAGCGGAATGATTGATTCCATCGGCAACACAGGAACGGATCACGGCGAGGTCATCGGCGCATTCGGCGATATGAGGTAGCCAATCTGAAACCCATAGTCCGCTTTCGCCGTGTTGTTTCCACTTGCGTTGGCTCGCCAGCAAGGGCGATTTCATTTCGCCCATGGCGGTGATCACTTCGCCGAAGCTTTCGGGAATCGTTTGACCGGCCATCTTGTTCAGCATTGGCTTAGGATCGAAAAGATCCATCTGGCTAGGGCCGCCTTCCATAAACAGGAAGATGACCCGCTTCGCTGTCGCGGGGAAATGCGGCGGTTTGGGGGCGACCGGATTGTTCGACATCGCGGGCACGCTTGGCGGCGTCGTCTTTGTCGAAGTCATTTCCGCGTTCGACTGCGCTGTCATGCCAGCGAGGGCGACAGCGCCGAAGCCAGCACCACTACGAGCTAAGAATTCACGGCGAGATCGTGGGATAGTTATATGTGCCATATCAGTTCACGTACAAGAATTCGTTGGAGTTAATGAGCGCGTGGCAGAAGTCGAGAAACGCGGTTTGTTGCGGCGATAGCTGAACGATGGAATCGCCGTGTGCCATGATGTCCAGGTTTTCCGATGCACTGTTGCGCATCACACCAGGATCGATTTCGAACTTCCAAAATCCGATCGTGTCTGGGATTTCTCGTTCGACGGTGTGCAAGATCTCGTCGACGTCGATAGCTCGGTTCACCAAACGCACATCATCGATCAGGCCATCAAATCCGCTGCTGGATGAATCGTCCACTCCACCCAGTACGAGCGAGGCTTGGTTGTTCATCTCACCCATCAGCGAGTGTGGAATCTTAGCGACCATCAATGGCGCGTCGTCGTTGGAGAGATCTTTTAGATAGAACGTGACTTCCCCGGGATGATCGTCCGTCGCCATCTTCACGCTTGCCGATGCGTAGTAGGGAATGTTCATGTCGATATGCTGGTCGGAAAAGATTGCTGCTTCGCCTATCGAACCGTTTCGCAGTTGTCCGAAAGCGTGCAGCACTAAAGTTTGTGGTTTTCGGCGAGAGCCCTTTCCGGTTACACCGAACCGCCATCCCACTCCGCTTTTGGATCGATTCCATTTGCTGACCATGGTGCGCACGTCCCCATTGTTGGCGATCGTCCGCAATTCGAAGAACGTCTCGACGGTGAAGTCTTTTAGATTCAGCGCGGGGTCGTGTGGCACCGACAAACGCAACGTTGGGTCGTTGACCAAAAAACGAACCGCTTGCCCGTCCCGATAGGGAAGCTTGGATGTTTCGATCGTGGCCGATTTCGATTCACTTCGTTGTAGCGATTTCAGGTGCCGCGACTGGGCTTCGATGAACTGTAACGAAGCACTTAATTCGTTCGTCGTTGGTGGTCGTCCGTACGCATAACGCCAAGCGGTTGAGACTTGTTCGGAAAGGTCGCTGGTTGTTGCGGTCGCCCGTTCGGCCAACTTCCTGGCATAGCCCAACACTCGATCACTGTTGAACATCATCAGCGACTGGATTGGTGTCGTGGTTGTGTTGCGAGTTGAATTGCTGGTGAAGAATTGGGGGAGATCGAAAATCCCCAACAATTGATCCGGTGAATTTCGCATCGTGCGGATGAAGATACTGCGGTAAGGCGAATCCGCGTTCGCGGGTGAACCGCCGCTGCGGGGCCGAAGTTTTCCGGTGGCCGTCAGCAGTGAATCTCGAATCTGTTCCGCCGAAAGACGGGACGTGTCTCGCCGCCAATAGTATCGGTTCAACGGATCGACCTTTTGATAGGTGACCATCAACGGGTGCGATGTGGACTGACGAAAAGTTGCCGACAACAGGATTTTTCGGTGCAGCCATTTCAGGCTCCAGTCATGTTGAATGAGTTCTGTTGCGAGGTGGTCAAGTAATTCCGGATGCGATGGTGGTCCGCCTAACCGGCCGAAATCACTCGGGTTTTCCGCTAAGCCACGTCCGAAGTGACTCTGCCAAATCCGGTTGGCGATCACGCGAGAAGTCAGCGGATTGCTCGGTGAGGTGAGCCATTTGGCCAACGCCGTGCGACGACCGGTGGTGTTCCCCGTTGACGATGCAGGGATCGGCATTGGCTTGGAATCCAATATCGAAGGCACGCCGGGTTCGATCACATCGTCGCCGCGTTTAGGAATCGTTGTTGGCGGCGCGATCGGGCCAACGTCCGAGACCACCATGGCATGCGGTAAGGATTTAGGCTTCAGCGATTCGAACGGTTTCAGTTGACGACGAAGCTCGACCAGTCGGTCTTTGTCATCCGCTTTGATATGGTTGTGGACTCGGTCATGTTCCCATTCGACTTGTCGATTGATTAGATAGATCAACTGATCATCGTGAGGTGTCCGTTCCGATACCGGCTTGTTCGCAATCGCAATCAAGTCTGGTGGGAATCGGTTAACCGCCACGTCACGTAGGTGAGCCTTCTTGGGTAGTTCAATCTCGTCGATTTTCTTTTGGATGTCCGCCTTCTTGGTTTCCCATTTCTTCAGTTCGGTTTCGTATTGAGCTAGTTCTTCAGCGGTCGCGATTGGCTTGTCACGGGGCAATACGGCTTCGAAGTAGGCTCGTAAGCGGAAGTAGTCCTTTTGAAGCAGGGGGTCGAACTTGTGGTTGTGGCATTTCGCGCACTGCAGCCCCAATCCCATGAACACGTCGGCGGTGGTGTCCGTGAGATCTTCGATAATCGTGTTCCACTGCGTCCGTGCATCACGAATGTTCCACTCGTAAACCCAATGTCGCAAATAGCCCAATGCCACTTGAGCGTCGAGATCGTCCGGGAATATTTCATCGCCGGCGATTTGCTCTTGGACAAAACGATCGTATGGCTTGTCGGCGTTGAAAGAATGGATGACATAGTCACGGTATCGCCACGCCAATGGACGGAACCCGTCAGCCCGGTAGCCGTCGCTGTCAGCATACCGCACCAGGTCGAGCCACTGCCGAGCCGCGTGTTCGCCGTATGCGGGCGATGCAAGCAGTTCGTCGACAAGTCGTTCGTAGGCGTCTTCCGAGGAATCGTTTGTGAAGGCGTCGACCTGTTCCGGTGTTGGTGGTAAACCGATGACGTTCAGATAAAGCCGCCGGACGAGTGCAAGTTTGCTTGCGGGCGGCGCGGGGCTTAGACCTTCGGAGGATTGTTTGGCCGCGATGAACTGATCGATCGAATTGCGTGGCCAAATGGGTTCCGAGATCTTTGGTTCTGGAATGGCCGGATGGGTTAGTGGCTGGATTGCCCACCATTTACGGTCTTCTTCGTCAAACAGCGTCCGCTTGCGAATCGGCGCGTTGGGATCGGCCCCCGGCCAGGGCGCACCCATCTCAACCCAGCGGCTAAGCGTTTGGATCTGCTTGTCCGAAAGCGGTTCATCCGGTGGCATCTCGAGTGAATCATATTGCACCGCATGAATGAGCAAGCTTTCGGCGGGCTTCCCCGGGACAACCGCCTTCCCGGAATCGCCGCCTCGCAAAATTTCCGCAAGCGAATCCAGGCGAAGGTCCCCTTCTTGCTCGTCTGCACCATGGCACTCGAAACATCTTTCAGCCAAGAGCGGACGAACTTCGTTCTCGAAAAACTTAGCATGTTCGGCGGGCACCTTTGGCCGCGATGAATCCTCCGCTGCGAAGGAAGTGGTGGTTGACCACAATACGCCGACGGTGATCAAGATACAGCTTCGCCAAAATTGAAATTTGTGAATCACGGCGTCGATTCCTCCCGTTTATTGGGATCTGGTTTGGTGGTGATGGGCGGTAAGCCCGCAATCAGCATGGGGTCGATGGGAAGGTCGTTTTCCATCGCATCTTGAAGGAATAAGCCATCAACGGTTTCGCCCAGCTCGTAGCCCAGGTCGCTCAGGTCGATTCCAGTTGCGACGCTTAAGAAATTTTCTGGTGGACGGTAGCCTTTGTCGCGGTCCGGTTTCAGTTCAAGCAGGCTAGCAACGGGCTTGGTGCGATACAGTTCGAACTCACGAACCCGCTTCGCTTCGGACGATTTGGTTGAGATGTCGTAGCGGGTGATCGTGTGGCTTCGCAAACCCGCACGGAACTCCAGTGGGCTGATGTGGAACGCGTCTCCATCCGGGTTGTCGATGAAGTTTTGAACTTCAAAGAGAACCACGTCAGGGCCCGGTGCGTTAACAACCGGTGTGACAAAACGGAAGCCAAGCCCCTGTGTCCCCTCGCCGCCGGTGTCGGCTTGCGTCAGATCTTGAAGAATTGGCGATTGTTGCAAACTTGTTTTGGCACCACCGGGATTGATCAATCCCGTGATCAGCGAGTGATCGGATTCCAGTGTTGCTAAGGCATCTGCGTGGGTAGCTGGGCGTGTTCGATCAGTGGCGATGTGATAGATCCACTTTGATGAACGGTAGTGAATGACTTTGATGCCAATGAGCTCATCTACCGGATAGGTGTGCTCGCGGCCCGCACGCTGAACCGTGACGCTTGCCAGTTCGGCGACCGGTTCGATGGGTGATTGGGTTTGATAGCTAATCAGACGATCGGGCAATTCGGCACGGTAGTCATTCGCGTCAAAGTTCAGCGGCTCCGAATCGGTTCCTTCAAAACGATGTGCTTCGTTTTTAGTCAAACGTTGAGCGTTGCCTTGCCCGACGGGATGTTCGCGGGATATCGCCACCACATCAGCGGCACCTTCGATGACTTGAACGTCGGCACTACCGATGGAATCGACATCAACGCTAAACCGGGTGCCAAGATCGATGATTTTGTTGGATGGTGTATCCACCTGAAATCCCTCTGCACCATCGGGCGCGTGGACACTGCACCGACCAATTTTGACAACCAGTCGCATTGGATCAGCGATCTCAACAACGCACGGTGCCTCGATAATCGCGCTGGCACCACACGGAAAGACGAGGTTCATCATTCCCGCCGTCAACGCATATTCACGTTCGTATTCCAGCGTGTCACCCGCCCCTGGTGCTAGGTCACGGAAGAATTCGGCACCAGCGGAACTGGCAACTCGCACTTGGTTCGTACCAGGACGATTGTCTTGCTGGGCGACGTCGACAGCATTGTTCGATGGAACGAATAGCGAGGCGAATGCAAAGTACAAGGCGGCCGCTAGCGAAGTTACCGCTATTATCCAGGGCGCATAGGAATGCAAACGATCGCGACGGGAGTTTTTGTTTGAGTGGTTGCCTCTTTCCCGGGGGCGATCCATTTCAGACATGGTCTCCAGGATCGATTTCCAATCCGTAGCATGGGTGTTGGCAACATCGTCGTCTTCGATGATTCCACTGGAAGGAAGCGTTAATGAAGCCTGCAAGTCCATGTACTGGACATAGAACGTGCGGTTTTCGGGATCATCTCGCAGCAGGAAGTCGAGCTCTTCGGCCTGATCCACGGTGAGTTGTTCGTCGATGAACGCGGACAACAGGGTCTCAAGTTTTTGTCGAGTTGCAGGATTCATGAGACGCCATCCATTCCCACTTTGTTGTGGATGCAGTCCATTAGTTGATGGCGGATTCGCTTGAGATCGCGATAGAGCGTGCGGCGGCTGGTGTTCAATGTTTCCGCCATCGCATCCGGTGTCGTTCCCCGGATATAGCGGTTGCCGATTAGCCGCCGGTCTGCGTCGGGTAAACGAGTCAGGCAGTCTTCCAGTGCCGTCAACCGTTCGGTCAGTTCGGATTGTTTCTCGTCGCGTTCCTTCGCGAGCAACTCCACCACGTCGGCGCTGATGGTTGGCATCTCTTTGGCTTTGCGTTTACGCCAATTGAGAACATGGATATACGCGAATTTGTATGCCCACGGTAAAAATGGCCTGCTCTCGTCAAACAAATCAAATCGTTCGTAGAGAGCGAACGACGTTTCTTGCAGCACATCGCGAGCGTCATGAGCCTGGCCGACCAACGAAAAGATATATCGGTAGAGTTGGTCATGGTGCTCGGAAAGGAGTACCACTAATCGATGTTGATCAGAATCGGTCATGGGACGATCTCGGAAATCAGGCGGGCGGATGCGTCTGAATTGCAACGAATTAGGACGCACTACAGGTAATTGGACATTTCATGCGGCGCGTGCCACATGCTTTGTGAAAAATGTAAAAAACTCTTCGGATTCGAATTCTTTTGGAAAACTGAACTCTTTTTCTGGCACGGAAAGCAGCCTAGCACTAATAAGCACGCAGCTAGTTGCTTCTTACCCCCCTACTACTTTTTGGGAACGTCTGATGAGAAAGAATTCTAGGTCCGTCGGCTTCACGCTTGTTGAATTGCTGGTCGTGATCGCAATTATTGGTGTCTTAGTTGGTTTGTTGTTGCCCGCGGTGCAAGCGGCGCGTGAAGCGGCTCGCCGGATGAGCTGCAGCAACAATTTTAAGCAAATCGGTTTGGCAATCCACAATTACCACTCCACGTACAAACAGTTGCCCCAACAAGGCGGCGGTACCAACGGCACGTCCACTGCTATTACCCAGGACGCAGCGGATGGTGGCACCGAAACTGGCGGTGCCGGAAGGAACTCGCTGCGATTGAGCTTCTTGGTCGGGCTCACACCGTTCTTCGAACAACAAGCACTTTGGGAACAAATTTCGAACCCCAGCCTGGAAAATATATCTGGCACCACGATGAGCTCTCCGTGGAGTGCTATGGGGCCGGCTCCTTGGCAATCCGAATATGTTCCGTGGATGACTACAATGCCGTCCTTGCGTTGCCCGAGTGATCCAGGTGCCGGGCTGCCATCGCACGGTCGCACCAACTACGCAGCATGCCTAGGTGACTCGGGGTATCTGTTGCACGAAGGCCCTGTTTATCCAAGCGGTTTGCCTAACAAAGGAAACGGGAACGACAAGTTTTATGAAAACTCGCGTGCGTCGCATCGAGGAATCTTTGTTCCTCGCAAGTCGATGAAGTTCCGCGACGTGTTGGATGGTTTGGCGAACACTATCATGGCGGGGGAAATCACAACGGATCTTGGTGACCGCGACGTTCGCACCGATCCTCGTCACCGCACCAGTACCTCTTACAGTGCGCCGTCCGGGGCAACGAACGCCTACTACAATCCGCTAGCGTGCGACGGCGATATCGATCAAAAACGTCCTCAATTCTGGTCGGTTTCTGGATCCCTTAGTGTTTCCGAAAAACGCGGGTACCAGTGGGCTAACTATGGACATGTTTTCACCGGAGTGACCACCATTCGGCCACCTAATTCGCCGGTTTGTTTGGCGCACAACTTTCCTACTTACGGTGGGACCTTGGCAACGAGTAGCCGTCATCAAGGCGGTACTCATGTACTGATGGGTGACGGAGCCATCAAGTTCGTTACCGATTCGATCGAAGCGGGAAATTCCAGCACTCCTATGACATGGCACCAGGCCTTAAGCGGAACCGGATACAACGTTGGTGGGCAAAGCCAATATGGCCTCTGGGGTTCGTTGGGAACGCGAGCATCCAAGGAAGTGATCGACGAAGAAATTTAGTCGCGTCTGATTTTGTTCGCGTTCGGTTCGCACCGTTATTGAAACACGATGCTCGCTGAAGCACGTTGTGTGTCGGCCCAGTCTTCGATTGGGTCGACGTGATGCTGGTTTGTATAGCTGTGAATCCTTGATGCAAACCGCTTCTGGTTGGAGCGGTTTTTAATGGTCAGGCTACCAAAACAAATCTTGCTGTTTCCCTTCTTTGTTTGTTTCTCAATAGGTACTTGTTTGATGTCTTTGCGTTACTTGTCTTGCTTGCTGTTTGCTATCAGTCCGTTGCTGCTATCCGGATGTGGAGGCTCCACTGATAATGCGGTTGGGGAACCGACCACCACTGAACTTCAGCAACAGATTGAGGAATTTGACAAGACCCGCGATCACGAAAATCCAGTCTAGAGACCGGTTCGGTGCATCGTCTTGTTCTAAAGAAGATGCATAGAAGCATGCAGGGACGTTGGCAAGCGGTTAGGATGCCGTGCCTATTAGAATGCGGCCTAACGCGTTTGCCCGTCTTCTGTTGACATGTCCCAACGTGGGGCGTGTTCTTAACGATCGATCGACCACTGGTTTGAAATATGATTCGACATCTCGTTTTGCTTCATTTTTTGTCCCTTTTGGTGACATCCAGCTCAATCGCTGAGACTGTTTTGCATGTCAGTCCGGAAGGAAGTTTGCGGAGTCTGGTCGACGCGAGAAATGAAATTCGTAAACGTCGTGTTGATGCACCCGCGGAGTCATTCCGAGTTGTTGTTGCGAATGGACGTTATGAAACTGCTGAACCGATTGTGTTTGGTGTCCAGGACGGCAACGTGGTTTACGAAGCGGCGGCGAACGCTTCACCAGTCATTTCAGGCGGTCAACGTTTGGATACGAAGTGGACGGAATCGGGCGACGGTGTCTGGACGTGTCAATTGCCAAGCGGTCAGCGGTTCGAACAGCTATGGGTCAATGGCAAACGTGCGGTGCGTGCTCGTGAGCCAGATGACTTCTTCTATTACTTCGAGCGCTCGCACGAGAAACTGATCGACAACGGCAAGCGGGCTCGCCAAACGTTGACAGCAAGAGCGGAGGACGTTGCCAGCTTGAAGGGACTTAGTGACGAAGAAATTCGTCAGGTTCAGTTCCTGGCATTCCACAAGTGGGACACGACGCGTCGTTTCTTGGAGAGCGCCGATCCCGCAACCGGTCGATTGGTGACGTCGGGACGTGGCATGAAGACCTGGAATCCGTTGACCAGAAATACGGGGTATCTGCTAGAAAACTACCTGGAAGCTCTTGATCAACCGGGCGAGTTCTTCCTTTCCACGGGCGGTCGCTTGCACTACCAGCCAAGGGCCGGCGAAACGATGGAAGATGTTGATTGCATTGTTCCAGTTTGTGAGCAGTTGATCGTTGTACGAGGTGATTCGGCAAACGATGAATGGGTCGAAAACCTTACGTTTCGTGGCCTGTTATTCCATCACACGGGAGTGATCACGCCGCCGGGCGGATACGAACCATCTCAAGCAGCCTCGTACCTGGAGGCGTCCATTCAAGTCGATGGTGCCAAACAAGTCACCTTCGAAGGTTGCGAAATGGCTCACCTTGGCAATTATGGGGTTTGGTTTCGAAAGGGATGTCAGGATTGCCGCTTAGAGCAATCGTGGGTGCACGACCTTGGCGCTGGTGGCGTGCGAATTGGCGAAACGTCCATTGCGGCAAACGAATCCGAATGGACCAGTGATGTCGTGGTAGATAACAACATCATCAACGACGCTGGGCATCTGTTTCCGTGTGCCGTCGGTGTTTGGATCGGCAACAGTGGATACAACCGCGTCACGCACAATGAGATTGCGGACATGTACTACACCGGCATCTCGGTTGGCTGGCGGTGGGGTTACGCAGCCAGTTTGGCGAAAGGCAACCGGATCGAGAACAACCATATTCACCACATCGGCAAGGGCTGGCTTAGTGACATGGGCGGGATTTACACGCTCGGTCCTTCACCGGGTACGGTTCTTCGCGGCAATCGCATCCACGACATCGAATCGTGGGGCTATGGAGGCTGGGGGCTGTACAACGATGAAGGCAGCACCGGCGTCTTGATGGAAAACAACCTGGTGTACCGAACCAAGTCCGGTGGCTATCACCAACACTACGGCCGCGAGAATTTGATTCGAAACAACATCTTTGCGTTCGGTCGCGAGTACCAAGTTCGTCGCAGCCGATCCGAAGACCATCTGTCCTTCACTTATGAACGCAACATCGTTTGCTACGACACGGATCAACTCTTCAATGGTAAGTGGGGTGATGACGGTGTGAAGATCGGCGGCAATCTGTATTGGCGGATGGGCCAAAGCGTTGATTTGGGCGATGTCGATACCAGCAAAGAATCGATCATCGAAGATCCCCAGTTTGTTGATCCGCGAAACGATGACTTTCGGTTCGCGGACGCGTCGGCGGCCGCCAAGATCGGTTTCAAGCCTTTTGATGTTTCAGCCGCTGGTGTGTACGGCGACAGTGCCTGGATCGAGCATGCTAAATCGTTGCCGATGCCGGAAATGAAACTCCCGCCCGCTCTTCTGCCTCCGCCGCCACCGACGTTCCAAGAAGACTTCGAGACGGGCGAAATGCCCTTCGCCACCAGCGTCAGCGTCGAACCAAAATTAGGTTCGATCAAAGTGGTCGAAACCGAGTTGGCGAAAAGCGGTCACCAAGCGTTGCAGATCGTTGATGCACCCGGACAAAAACATCGGTACTATCCCATGTTTTCGTTCAGTCCGAAGCTGGACACGGGGACGCTGCGTTGCAAGTTTGCAATCCGTCTGGATAAAGATTCTGTGTTCCAGCATGAGTGGCGTGACGCGTCACAGCCCTTCCGGATTGGCCCCAGTTTGTGGTTTGAAAACCAGAAACTTCGAACGCCACACAAAGTCTTGATGGATATCCCTATCGATCAGTGGGTGACCGTTGACGTGACGGCAAAGCTTGGTGAGGAATCGGGAACGTGGAACGTTTCGGTCAGTGTTGAAGGACAAGAGGCGAGAACGTTCAAAGACCTTCCGTTGGTTCACGAACAGTGGAGGAGCCTCGATTGGTTGGGCTTCGTCAGTCAGGCGACCACGGATTCTGTCGTTCTAATCGACGATTTGCAGCTCTCGGAAGTTAAAAACTAGACGTCGACAGGCGTTCTTGATCCAAATTACAGCATGGTACTACTGAATGATTGTTAAACGAATGAACCTTGAAACCTATTTCGGATTCCTGCTAGCGATTGCCTTAGTGACGCCGGTTGTCGCTGACGATTCGATGGCGCTACGAGACGCCGTCGAGTGCACGCCGCGTGCTGGCTTGCCGAATTTCGTTGCCAAGATTGATGACGGAAAGACGGTGAAGATTGCCTATCTGGGCGGCAGCATTACCGCGGCGAATGGTTGGCGAGTCCAATCGCGTGAGTGGTTTCAGGAGCAATACCCCCAGGCCAAGTTCGAAGAAATTCATGCTGCGATTGGTGGCACAGGATCGGACCTGGGCGTCTTTCGGCTCAACAACGACGTTCTTCGGCATCAGCCCGATATGATGTTCGTGGAGTTCGCAGTCAACGATGGCGGTGCGGAACCGGCTCAGATTCACAAGGCGATGGAGGGGATCGTCCGTCAAACATGGAAGGCGGATCCCACGGTCGATATCTGCTTTGTGTATACGTTGAGCGAAGCTGTGTTGCAGGATCTGAAAAACGGAAAGATGCAACGTTCGGCCAGTGCGATGGAGCAAGTTGCTGATCTTTATCAGATCCCATCAATCCATTTCGGAGTGAAGGTTCAAGAGCTGGAAAGTGCCGGTGAGCTGGTTTTCACGGCACCGAAACCGAAGGGTATCGCCGACGCCAAGCCCATGGTCTTTTCCAGCGACGGTGTTCATCCGCACGGCGAAACCGGGCACCGGCTCTACACGCAGTCAATCGCTCGGTCGTGGCCAGTGATTCGAGAAGCCAGTGGAGAAGCAGGGCCTCATTCGCTTGTTGCTCCGCTTCGTGCCGACAACTGGGAACAAGCAAAACAGGTGGCCATCACACCACAAATGTTACACGGCAAATGGCAAAAACTGGATTCGTCGAATTCGTTGGCGAGCCGGTTCAAGAAGAATCTGCCCGAGATGTATCAAGCGTTGGAGCCTGGTTCGAAGCTGAAGTTTAGACTACGTGGCACGGCCGCATCCGTATTCCAATTACTGGGGCCGGATGGTTGCGAGTTACAGGTTCGAGTGGATGACCGTGAGCCACAATTACGCAAGACCATTGACGGGTATTGCACCTACCATCGCATGAGCCAGATGAAGTTGGCGTTTGCTCTGGAGTCAGGTACGCATCAGTTCGAAGTTTCAGTCATGCCTACCGAGCTTGATAAGCGAGAGATTTTGTTCGAGAGCAAACGTGACTACTTCGATGCAAACGAAAGCCGGTATCAAGATCACACTTGGTACGTTGGATCGTTGCTAGTGATCGGCGATGTTCTTGAGGAAGAGTCAACCAATTAAGCATTGGTTTGTTCGCATCGTTCGCACAACCAAAACGGTTCAGCTTCAACGGAACCGTTTTTACGTTGGCTAAGTTGGTCCTGCACTATTCCGGTTGCTGGTCATCGGATGTGTCCACAATCCAGACGTTTCGGTACTGAGTAGGATTGTGGTGATTTTGGATTAGGATCGGACCGGACGGTACTTCGGGGCGAGGTCCATTGGGCCCGCCACCGGTGCCGCGTGGTACCGCGACGTTGTCGTGGATCCGCACACCGTTTTGGTGAACCGTCATGCGAGCATCGGTGATCTTCTTACCGTCTTCGAATCGTGCCGCGGTGAACTGCACATCAAAGGATTGCCAGGTCAGGGGCGGCAGGCACATGTTGACGTCGGCAGCGCGAATGCCATAGATACTTCCACACCACGTATCGGGCGTCTTCAGAACGTCGTCCGTTTTCCAGCGATCTGGTGCGAAGTCGATTCCGAAGGTGTCGCAAATCTGAACTTCATACGCCCCCAGGGCCAACAGACCACTGTTGCCTCGATCCGGGTGGGCGAGTGGTAATTCCGGCTTGAAGGGAAGCAGCGTTTCAAAGTGGAGGCGGAAGTCTTGGAATGTTCGCTTGGACTTCGCACCGGCTTGCAGCAGTCCGTCTTTGATCGTGGCATACGCCCAGTGTGTTTCGCTGTCCCAATGTTTCTTATTGGTACCATCGAAGAGGACGATCGCATTTTTAGATGGCGAGGTGAATTCAAGTTGGGATGAGCGGTCAATCTTCTTTAGCTTTGAAAGCCGTGACTCGATCGAATTGGCATCGACCCATTCGTGTTGGATTTCTCCACCATCCCATCCGGCACCGGGTAAGCCGCCTTGATAGATGGATAGGTAGTAGCGACCTTCACATGGAACGACTTGAGTCGCATGTTCCTGGCCAAGATATTCACCGAGATAACGAAAGGCCGGCGACTCGGCCGCCGCCTTTTGGGCGTTTGTCCAAGTTGGGGTGTTCGGATCGATCGGCGGGATTAGCCGTTTGTTGATGTTCTCGTGTTTCGGATTCGATGGTGGGTTTGGCGTATCGGCGGTTGGTTTGGATGAAGTGTCGTTGTCCGAATCGGGGTTCGTTTTGGGGGCTGTTCTTTGGCGTGATCGCAGGATTTCAACGTAGTCAGCTTGCATCTGTTTGACGAGTGACTGATGAGCCTTGTCGTTGACCAAGTTTCCTTTCGGCTTTTCTTGGAGATTGTCTTTCAGGTTGTACAAGGCGATTGGATCAAACTTGGATAGTTTGGCGTCGCTTTGCATGATCAGTTTCCAAGGCCATTTGCGGTACATGACCTCTTTTTTGGATCCAGCTTGTTGAGCGAGGAAGTCACGCTGGCGGAACGTGCCCTGTCCGGTTAACAGCGGTAGTAGGTTGTTGGAGTCCTGGGCTTGGCCGTCCGGGATTTTGGTCCCGACCAGCGCAGCGAAGGTGGCCACCATGTCTTGATTGATCGCCGGTTCGTCGGTTACGCCAGGTTGAATGTGGCCATCCCATACGGCGAAGAATGGAGTGCGGTGACCGCCTTCGAGGGGTGAATTTTTGGTGCCAGCAAACCCGCCGCTCGTCTTGTGTCCCGCTGCCGCAGTCGCCTTATCCACGCTAAGGCCGCCGTTGTCTGATGTGAAAACGATCAGCGTGTTCTCGAAGATCTTGTTTACTTTCAGCGAGTCCACAATTCTTTTGATTTGTTGGTCGAGATCGAGAACCATGTCGAGGTGTGGCGATGGAGTGACGCCTTTGATCTTTTTGCCATCGAACTCGTCGGGTGGACAGTGGGGAACGTGCACCATCGGCGAGCAGTAGTACAGAAAGAATGGATCCTTCTTGTTGGCGTTTGCGTCGATGAAGTCGACCGCTTTGGATGAAATCAGCTTGCCGATCTCACGGGCGTCCCAGGCCGAGTCGCCCATGCCAGTACCCTTTGACGTTAGGTCTTTGGGGTGGACGGCATTGGTTTCGTCCAGAAACACGATCTTGGATTCGGGGGACAGTGGATACCATCGGTCGTTTTCGTATGCGGTGTAGTTGGGACCTTGAATGCCGCAGGGTAGCGTGAAGTCGTAATCGAATCCCCAGTCGCTCGGCCCGTTGCCGATGAAGCGAGACAGGTCGACTAAGCCGGTCATGTCCGAGTGGCGTTCTTGGCCACGAAAAACGCCGCCGTTTTTTAGGTCGCGGAAGTCGCCGCCCAGGTGCCACTTTCCAATGAACCCTGTCGAGTAGCCCGCATCATTGACGACGGTCCCCAAAGTGACTTCCCCTTTGCGGAACGCGGTTTCGCGGAACATGCCCCAGACGCCCCAGGGCGCATTGGAGCGATAGTTGTTGTTACCGCTCATCACGCAGTATCTAGTCGGCGAGCACAACGACGTGGCGGAATGGCCGTCGGTGAACCAAAGGCTCTGGCGAGCTAGAGCGTCGATCGCTGGAGTTTCCACGATCGGTTTCTGTTTCATTTGCGTGCGGACATGATGGCTGACATCGCCCAATCCGAGGTCGTCAGCCATTATCAAGATAATGTTAGGACGCTCGGCATGAGTGATACTGGCGAGCGTCACGCAAAAGAGCAGGCAGGTGAGTCGAGCTATCAAAGAAATCATGGTGGCGGACGACGTGGTGAGGGGCAAGAGAAGCCGTTGAGTATGAACCAAATTGCTAATCACCGCCCGGTCGTCTTCGTCAACATGATTTTGCGATGCCCTCTCAGTTCCAGACCTTAGGTGGTCGCAAAAAAAACACCGTTCCGGTAAGACCGCGGAACGGTGTCGTTGAGCATTCAGGTCAAGCAAACTCGATTAAGCGTTTTGCTTTTGTCGTTTGGTCTGCTTGGCGTTCTTCTTCGGTTTGGGGACCTTCGGCTTTTTGGTGAACGAGATTTCGGGACGTTTCACTTTTTCGTTCGGGCCTCGGAAGACATAGGGTTCCCAGAGGGCTTTGGCTTTTTGCCACTCTTCCAGAGTACGAGTCGGGTACCAAGACGGTGCACCGAACTTCTTAAAGTCGTAGTTGTCTGCGTTGTCCTGAACCCATTGTCCTACGGTGGTGGCAGGGCAGGTTTCGGGAAAGACGCCGATGCCGCGGAAGTCTTCGGAAACGCCTTGGTCATTAATGACGTCGCTGCGCCATTGATTCAATTCGGCCAACATTTCCGCTTTGATCTCTGCGTATTTGGGATCCTCCGCGATGTTGTGGACTTCGTGAGGATCGTTCTTGAGGTCGAACATTTCGATCTCTGGTTTGTTGGGTGACATGAATCGAGCTTGCTTGGGGGTAAGCTTTCCTTGTAGATGCAAAATGTTCATTTCGGCCAACGGCGGGTACGCTCCTTCTTTGTAGAAGCTGAACTGACAATAGGCGCGTTCAGGCATCAGGTTTAGGATCAGCTTGTAGTCGTCCGAGCGAATGGATCGCATCGCATCGTGCGTGTCATCCATTTTGTCGCGGGCGGCGAAGACGTACTTTCGCTGTTTGACATCGTCACTGAAGAGACTCTTGCCATGCAATGGAACTGGCGGCGTGATCTCGGCCGCTTCAAGAATAGTGGCGCAAATATCGATTGACATGACCAAGTCATCGTTGACTTGGTTCGGTTCCACCTTTCCTGGCCAACGCATGATCATCGGGATTCGCGTACCCTCGTCGTACAGAAATTGTTTGCCGCGGATGTGGCAACGGCCATGGTCGCCGATGAAGAAAACGATTGTGTTGTCCGCCAACCCTTCGTCTTCGAGTCGTTTTAATAGATCGCCAACTTGGCGGTCCACCAATTGCATCTGTTCGAGCCCATTCGCCCAGTCGCGGCGAATGAATGGAGTGTCAGCGTAATAGGGTGGTAGTTCGACGTCTTCGATTGCAATGGGACGGGCGGGGTCGCGGTTCCAGGCACGGTGAGTCCCACCAAAGGTGATCCGTGCAAAGAAGGGTTGGTCTTTTTCTCGCTCGCTCCAGTCTTCGCCTTGGAATAGTTCCGCTTTGGTATCGGGCAGAAAATTGCAGTCCGTCTTCCAGCTCATCAAGCAAGTGAAGTATCCCGCGTCGGCAAACAGATACGGGATGGGACGAATGCCATAAGGCAGCGGTTTCTTATTGTCAGTCCGGTGCTGGTGGGCGCCGATATAATTCTGATGGAAGCCTGTCATCATGGCTGACCGGGATGTCGAACACACCGGGGAGGTCGTGAAGGCTTGTTCGAAACGAATTCCTTCGGAAGCCAGTTTATCCACGTGAGGAGTGTGGATGCCTTTCGTTCCATAACACGACAGATCCGGTGACCAGTCTTCGATGGTGATCCAAAGAACGTTCGGACGGTTTTTCGATGCCGTCGATTCCGATTCGGCGGCGTTAACGACCGCTGGAAGGCAGGCGGTTAGGCACAAGTTCGCCAGCAGTAGCCGGGAGAGGTGTAGAAGATTCATTCGATAGGTGAACTTTGTATTCTCGGAAGGATGATTGGGGCAAACGAGATCAATGCGCGGCAACGGTGTCGGCATCAACGGACAATATACGTTTGTGCGGCGGCGGGATGGGGAAGCGGACCGAGGCATCGATCAAATGGGTTGGCGAGACATGGGGCGGGAAGTTCAGGGGGAGGTTGGGGACTGGGCCGAGGCGAGTTGTGATTCTCGGTTGAACAACTGACGCCTCCCCGAAGCGAGAGGTTGTTTGCTAACAAGAACGACTGACGCCGTACCAAACGATGTGGGGCGCATGCTGATACGGATAGGAAACCCAATGTGGTCGGAGCCACTTACGGAACCCACTTTTTCACCTCGATGCTAATTCGAGCAGTTGGGGGCAGTCTTTCGGTTCAACAAGCAACAGTCCGTCGCCGGGGCGCGGTGCCATTTGGAACTACAGCAACGTGCCTAGCATGCTGATCGCCGTTGGCGTCAGGACGTCAACAAGAAACTTTCGAAACAAGCGAGATGCGTTTTGAACCGGAATTCAAGGCTGTAGCGAGATGCAATCGATTCCGAACCGGAAGCCATCGCTGTTCTCGTTCTTCCCAGCGATCTTGATTTGCAGGAGATACGCTCCGTCAACAGCTTTGAATTGCCCCAATTCGATCGGGCCTGTTGCTGTGGGTTTTGGTGCGAAAAGATCGATTTCCTGTACCAGCTTCTTACCATTGACTGTCAACTCTAAACGTCCAAAGTCATAGCTCTTGGTGCCGTGAATGACCAAGTTGCGAGTCTCGTGATCCTGGGATGGAATCTTCCACCGGATTACGTTGCCACGCCGTGCACCTTTTACCAACACGTGTCCATCCTTACTCCAGTTCCCTTTGTAGTTTTTGAGGGATTGAGGGACGAGCTGGATGCGAGATGGTTTCGATACCACCTCGATGTCTTCAAACTCAAGCAAGTCGCCAGTCGAACTCAGGGGGCTGGGTTGCTCGGGATTGGTAGGAAGTGGCGGGACGTTGAGTGCTTCCTTCGGATCGGGCTGCCGATTCGTTTCAGTTTCCGCATCGCCGTACCAGTAGGTGCCTACGCCGTAGCCCATGTCGCAATCGGCCCAGGACCAGATTTCCATATCGATTTGCAACGACTGGCCAAATGGCATGGTGTCGAGTGCACGCGTGCGAGTTTCGGTGCTGTAACCTTGTGTGTTTCTTTCCGTTGATGACTTACGGTTTCGTTTGTCATAGACGTTGGACCGTGGCTGGGCGTGAAAGGGGTGTTCATAGAAATCGGTGCTGACCCCGCCCCATGAATACGCGTAGTAGTCTTCTGTACCGGTTCCGAAGATGGACGGAAAATCTTCGCCATCGACGTAGATCTTCTCGTCTCCTTCACCCCACCACTTTTCGGCTGGGTTCATGACTGTCAGCGTATCGCCGACGTAAACGCCGCGACCTTTTAGCGTGACATAGTTCCAGTCTGAATAGGGACGAGTGGCGACAGGATATTGTCCTCGCCAGGCAGCATTGAAATACATTGAGCGGTCATCCCACTGGTAATCGCCGGTTTGCACGTTGACTTCCACGTCCACTGGATCATCACCAAGATTCACTAATGAGATCTTTCCTGCTTCTTGGTAAGGCATTACCCAGCGACATGACATCGTGCCGTCGTCCGATACGGTGCGATACCAGCCTTGAAATGGGTGGAGTCCAATGCCGGTGCCGAAGAAGTCTCCCACTGGGCACCACACGGTTTGCTTACCGTCGAATTCCATTTTTAAAATGATTGAACGGGTTACTGAAGCGTTTTCATAGCTTCCCAGTTTGATGGAAAGGTCGCGAATCGCCGCGGTCCCCTTAGGCAGTTTGATTAGCTCTTCGGATTTTCCATTCAGTGTTACTGTTCGCGTTTGCGGTTTTTGTGATGCGGCATTTTTCGGGGCCAGTAGTTCTTTGCCGGTTTGTTCGGTTAGCGATGTAGCGGCCTCGAAGTCCGACATCGTGAATGTCTTGACCGGCGTGCTGGCATCGTATTCACGGAATGTGAACTGAAAGAAAAACGGTTGATCGGTCGTCGTGATCTTGCAACTCTTCGCGTACGGAATGGGAAAGAACGAGACCGCCGAACGGAGCGACTTGTGTGCGAACGGGTATGGAAACATTCCGGTGCCGTTAAGCAAGCCCAGCATGTTGCCTTCGATGGTTGGCTCGGTCGCTCCATCCAAATAGATGCGAATGCGGGTGTTGGTATCGGGGCTACTTACACTTCGGAACGGCATCCATGTGCGAACAATGGCACCGGGAGCCTGGTGATCCATTAACACCCATTCTTGATCGCCGTCGGTCTCTTCCACGCGTATGAAGTTGCGATCCTTCGGGCCGGTATTGCGATCGATGTTGTTGAACCAACCCTTCGGGTCTTCGGGTGTTTTGGATGCCCGGTTGTAGCTGCTGTGTTGTTTCAACCGGAAATCATGGGCGGGGAACCGGGTGATGGAATCACGGTCGACCATCTCGTGAAGTAACGATTCGATCGAGACCGGTTCAGCAGCTTTGATGGTGCTGAAAGCGGTTAGCATGATTGCTAGTAACGTCAGTAGCCCGTTTTTCATGATGAAAAAATCGTCGATGAGGGGTGATGTGATCGGGAGCTTGATGCGAACGAGAATGCCGACCGTGCGTTCGTGCTCAGGAATCAACAGGATACCTAGAGTTCGACGATTATCTATGTCCACGCATATGCATGTCTACGCAATTTGACGTCGGATGCAGAACCGGCGATGTCGTGGGAACGCGGCCGCGCTGTTCAAATTGAATCCATCGCTGGGGGGCTTTTCGTGTGTTTGTGGCGAGGAATACCCATCGGGCGTTGTCGGGGGGCATGCTATGATGCGATGCGACTGTGCCGTAGAACGTTGGTTCTTGCGAGAGAATCAGGGATCAGGATTGCTTGTCATCGAAGGACTAATGACGCCATGGAAGAGTTCAGGATATGTCGCGAAAGGATTCGCATCGACGGAGGGGACGGAGGCATTGAACGCGACAACTCGCAAGGCAGTCTGAACGGTGAACGATCCTGCCGAAAGGGATTTTTTACGTCGGTTTTGGCGGCGTGGGTTTGGTTGTCCCCGGCGATTTTGAATCAAGCGGCAGTGGCACAGGATGACTTGACTACAGAAACCGTTGGGGTGGCGGAGGAGTCAGCCCAGTCCAGCGACTCGGGAGCACAAAGTGCAGATGCTTCGAATCGTGTTTTGCGCGTGGGGACGAAACAAAGTCCACCTTTCGCCATTAAGCATGCTGATGGATCTTGGACGGGGATCAGTATCGAGTTGTGGAAGCATCTCACTGATGAGTTGAATCTGGAGTACGAGTTCGAAGAACTGAAGCTCGATGAGATGCTGGCGGGGGTGGAGTCGGGCAAGTTGGATGCGGCGGTCGCAGCGATCAGTGTGACATCGGAACGGCATGAACGGGTAGGGTTTTGTCACCCCCATTTTTCGACCGGTTTGGGAATCGCCGTCAGTGCTCGCGATCGAGTGACTGCGTGGACGTTGTTGCGGCGAGTGGTTTCGAGTCGGTTGCTCAAGATCACGTTTACGATGATTTTGATCGTCGTTGTATGCGGACTTTTGTTTTGGTTGTTTGAACGCAAGCGGAACACGGCGATGTTCGGCGGGAAGCGTCGCCAAGGAATCTGGATGGGCGTTTGGTGGTCAACCACCTTGTTGCTGGGGCATAAAGGCGTCGTGCCAGTGAGTGCGATGGGAAGATTGCTGGCCGCCTCGGCGATGCTGGCCAGCATCATGGTGCTTTCAATTTTAACCGGCGTGATCACGTCGGTTTTGACCGTCCAGCAATTGGATACGGGGATCGCTCGCGCCACCGACCTGCACGATGTGCGCGTCGCGACCGTGTCGTCGAGCACAAGTGCCGATTACCTTCGCCAACGGCGGATCTTCTATCGAGCCTACCCAACACCGCGTGAAGCGATTGGGGCCGTCGTCGCTGGCGATGCGGATGCCGTTGTCTATGACGCAGCGTTGTTGAAGTACCTTTCGCAAGATGAATTTAGCAATCGCATCGACGTGCTTCCGGTCTCTTTCAATGTTCAGGAATACGCGATCGCGCTGCAGCCTGATAGCGATTTGCGAAAGCCGCTAAACGAAGAACTGTTGCGTTACCGTGAAAGCGACGCTTGGGATCAACTTGTCTATCGGTATCTAGGAGAATGAGATGATGATGGTTCCGGAATGCCGAAAGATCGTTAACCCCTTAGGCATCGTATGTCTCATAATTGCAATGTTGTCCGGTGGAATGGCTGGATTACCCGTGACTGCCTTGGGGCAAGAACAAACCGAGTCGGAAAACGGCGGATCGGATTCGACGGATGCGACCGTTTTGTTGGCTGATGGAGATTCAGGGGCTGATGTTGAGTCAATCAGCGACGAACCGGTTCGGTTGGAAGTGCCGCAAAAGTTGGTGATCGCGACACGTCAAGTTCCACCGTTTGCGATGCGGAGTGACGACAACCAGTGGACCGGAATCAGTATCGATCTGTTACGCGAAGTGAAGGCGGAATTGGAAATCGAATCGGGCCACGATATCGAGTTTGAATTCCGCGACATGTCACTGGCGGACATGCTGGACGCGGTCGAGAAATCGGAGGTCGATTTGGCTGCTGCGGCGATCACGATGAACTACGAGCGTGAAAAACGCATGGATTTCACGCACTCGTTCCATACGTCGGGATTAGGAATCGCCGTGGGGGCGAGGCAGCGGCGGTCGGGTTGGTCCGGCATCATCGATGCGGTTTTATCCAAGACATTCCTGCGGATTGTCGCCGGATTGTTTCTGGCGATGTTGGTTAGTGCGTTGGGGATCTACTTGTTCGAACGTCAACACAATCCAGAGCACTTTGACCATGGTTGGATCAAGGGGATCGCTTCAGGGATGTGGTGGGCGGCGGTAACGTTGACCACGGTTGGTTATGGCGACAAGGTTCCCAAGTCATTGGGTGGACGGTTGATCGGTTTGGTTTGGATGTTTGCGGGATTGTTCATCATCGCTGGGTTCACCGCGGCGGTGACGTCAGCATTAACCGTTACTGAATTGCAAATGCGGATTAACGGACCGTCGGACTTGTCGCGGGTGAAAGTGGCGACGGTCGTTGGATCGACGTCGGCGGACTATTTGCGTTCGCGACATATCTTGTCGGCGAAGCACCCCGATGTGGATTCGGCCTTGGATAGCTTGGTGGCGAATCGGTGCGACGTGGTCGTTTATGATGCGCCGATTCTGCGTTATCAAACGTATCAGAACTATTCCGGTGAGGCGTTTGTGTTGCCGGTGACTTTCGAACGCCAGAGCTATTCGTTTGCTCTTCCCAGTGGTAGCCCGTTGCGCGAGGTTATCAACCGCGTGTTGCTGCGACAGACCTCCAGTGCAAGCTGGGACGACGTGTTAGCCACTTACTTTGGCGAAAGTCAGCAGTAGCGAGGAGTGCAAGGAAGACCGGTGGCTTGGCGACTAGCGGTACTCGCGGCAGTGTGGGCAACTCTTGTCGCTATTGAACGCCATGCTTTGTTTGACGTCTTCCCAAATCGTGATGCTGGGAACGTAGATACGGTCACCCGGCATCAGTTGATAGTTGGTCGACACGTCACCGAGTTGCAGAATTTGTTTGTAACAGACGGGCAGGATCAGGCGTTCTTTTCCGTCCGGTTGCGGGCGAGTCAGGATGATCTTGTGTTCGTTCGCCTTGTCGGAAAGTCCACCAGCGGCAATCACGGCATCGAGAACGGTTTCCGTTCCGACTAGCGGATAGGATCCTGGTGCGTTGACCTCACCCATGACGTAAAACAGGTCGCTCTCGTTGCTGACCAGTCGCACGTTGACGCCGTAGTCGACGACTTCTTCGGGAGTCACGTTGTTTCGATGGGATACCATTGCCATGCGAGTCCGCGACTTTTCGGTTTCGCGGGTGGCGACACGCATTTGAACCGTTTGCTGGATTTCTTGGACGGTCATCCCGAGCACTTCAAGCCGGCCGTAATCGCCCAGTTCGATGCTGCCGTCTTGCTGCACGACCTGATCGCTTTGCAATCGAACTGGTGAATTGAAATCATTCGGTTCGATAACCAGCACGTCGCCAGCGGCCATGCGATGGGGAGGCAGTGGATGCTTGGCAAGCTCTGTGGCGATTCCAGCTCGGTGCCCTGATTGCCGAAGATCGGTGGCATACGGAAGCAACGCGTGGGAAGTTCCCGACACGGGTAGGCCGAGCGATGAAGCTGTCCGGCAACCGGTTACGATGACCATGGCGACCACGATCAATGCCAGCAGGGCGGCGAGCGGGGCAAGGGCATCGAAACGGCGAGACAATGCTTTGGAAACAGTGCGTGTATTCATATTTGTCGAATCCTTAACGGCTTTGGTTTTGTCGTTTGGACAAGTCGGCAATCTTCGTCGCCCCAGAGCCAAGGCTGTTGGTTAAGAAGAACCCTAGAGTGTCTTGGGTTAAGTTTTTACCCGGCTGCAATCGCAATGTCGGGCGAGCGGCGGTGCCGCCTACATGGACGTGGACAACGCGGTCTTTCATGGCTTCGTTCGCCTTCATGACCAAGGCGACCGGGGCGGGCGCGGCGAGCATCAGCGGCGAACTGGTCAGTGCGGACAAGCCATCGGCGGGGCCAGTTTGGCCCGTTGCGGCGGTGATGTCGAAGTCCAAGCGGCCTGACATTGCCGCAGTACCGCTCATCATGACTTGGACATTGCTTTGGGCGATAGCGAGCTGGTCGACGTGAACCATTCCGCCTGACAAGCGACCTTGGATTGTGCCGTCGTTGTTGGAATTGGAGCCCAGTGACGGAGTTAGGCTAACCAGCGTGTCGAGCTGGTCCAAAACAGGCATCTTCAGCGAATCGACCTGCGACATCGTGATATCAAAATTGCCGGTGAACTGTTCCGGTCGCCGTGCACGTTTGGCTTGCAGATTGACCTGGCCATTGATAATACCGGCGCCCATGGAGTTACCACGAATCAAACGCGAGCTGTCGACTCGATTCAGATTGGCCGCCAATCGCATGTTCAGGGAACGGTTGTAGTCGCCTTCGGTCGACACGTTGATCTTGCCGTCGCCAGCCTCGACGACACCGGCGCGACAACGCCAAGTGATTCGGTTGGTGGCGGGGGTGATCGACCAGTCGACCGGGAAGCGGGCGGCGCGAATGTTGAGATTGGCAACGGAAGGATTGTTCGCGGCCACTTCGAGTCGCCCGGTGATCGTGCGTCCGATTCGGCCTGACACGCGAATGTCGCTGGTTCCGGAAACTCCGTTGGCGATGCTACCCAGTGGTGCTGCGGCGCGACGTAGGTTCATCCGGTTGATACCGAACTGAAACGAGCCCCGCGGTTCCCCGCCGAGCAGCACATCGGCTTGTCCGCTCACCCGGCCATCGGCCATGCGTCCTTCAATTGATACCAGTCGCAAGCTATCAGGCCGCAGTTGCACGGTGGAGGTCATCCGTTCGGAAAGCCGAGCGTGTTGCCACCGTATCCGCTCGGTCGAGAGAGTTGCTGTGCAGATCATCCCGTCTCGCGATGAGGCCACATCACGGACACAGGTGGCGTCGACAAAACCGGAGAGCGGTCGCAGCGAACTCGGTAGCCGTAGCGACTGGATCGCCTGTGCGATGGAGAGACCGCGAAGGTTGGCTTCCCAGGCGACGGGCAATTGCCGAAGATCGGGAGTGTCTTCCGATGCGAACCGGCTTAGCTCACGCAGGTTGGTGCTGGCAATTCCAGAAAACTCACCAAGTAGAAGCTCACCACCGCCGTTGACTTCGACGTTTCCAGCATCGATTCGAACTTCGGAACGATTGAGTTTGATCGGTACGTTCATCGCCGATAGACCACGGCTTTCGAGCCAGGCGGTTCCGTCAAGTTTTTCCAACGAGCCCAGATTGGTTAACTGGCACCCGCCATCCAGTGTCCCTTGGACTGGCAAATTGGCGCCTGCGAAACGTGGCAATCGATTGGCTTGGATGGCGTTGAATTGGGCGTCGACGGTCGCGCGGGTCCAGTCCAGTTCGCGTGCCGTCGCGGTGAGTGTATAGCGACCGCCCAGAAAGTCGTCCGATCCGGTGTGGACGGTCAAACCGTTCAGATCGCCGTGCCAGTTCAGGTTAGCGGTTCCGATATTGGTTCGGGCATAGGTCGCTTGAAGCAGAGATGCCGCGCCATCGGTCGAGACGGCGTGGTTTCGGGTATCGACGTGAAGCTTGCCAGCGAGAATCGCCTTGCCTGTCAGTGGCAATGGAGTCGATGAAAATTGGGAAGCGACATCAGCGAGGTCGTCCAAATTGATAGGACCGGCTTGAAAACCAGCGTCCAAGGTGAGGGCTTGGCTGAGTTTTCCATCGAGTGAGAACTGACATTCGTTGTCTCGCCATCTCAAAATCGTTGGTGGGATGGAAAGGACGCCTCGATTGAGTTGACAATGGGCGGTCAAATCATCGGCCGCCGCCCCAGCCACTTTCATTTGGCGGGTTTGCAAAGTCGCGAACGCCGTCCACTGGTCGGGTTGCGCGAGCGTGGACAAAGCGGTGGACGCTTCGAGGTGCGCTGATGCGATGCCGGAAAGGAGCTCAGGTGCGATTTCGAAGTTGGCAGCAAGTTGGGCAGTGTCGAGTTGGGCAAGCGAGGCTTGGAGAGTGAGTTGCTGGTTGGCCAGAGAGGTTTCGGCAATGCCGCTGAACGTGGCAATTGCTGATCCGTTCGCGTTGCGAAGCTGAGTCGTTGGCAGCCCCACGTTCAGCACACCTTCGGAAACGGACAACTGAACCTGGGTGCCTTGCAGATTGGCGTTGTGAGCTTGAACGCCCCAGGTCGACGCGATGGCTCGTACATTTACCGCGTTGGCGTCGGTCAGGCGTGCCAGCGGGATCTCGAAATTGGCTGCTGCGTTGACTTGCCCACTTAGGTCAGCGACACCGAGGCGTCCGGCAAGTTGCCGTAAGTCGAGCCCGTCGGACCGAATCGTTCCTGTTAGTTTGCCAGTTAGTTCGCCGAGGACTTCTTCGGGAGTGCTTTTCGAGAAGGCCGCGATGGGGATTTGTCCCTTGCAATCTAGGTTGCAGATCACATCGCGGATCGCGACTTGTTGGGCTGATAAGCTTTGCCCGACGGTTTTGATCTTGTTTTGAAAAGTGACAACTCCATCCCGCCAATCCAGTGTTGATTCGGTGGCGATGTTTCCAATTGCCTGAGCTTCGATATCGGGCACAAATCGCTTGATCAGCGTGCCCAGATGGCAATCTGTTACTTCGCTGTTGAGTGTCGCCGTCAGTGGTGGCGTGAAGGAGTTGCATGTGAGGTGCGCTTTCGCGGTCCCACCAAGCGGATCGGCGTTGACGGTGATCGCGAGACCGTTCGCGTTTGTTTGGGCATCGATGGTGAGTTGCGATATCAGTGTGCCCACTTCGCTCCACACGAGATCGTTAAGTTGGACATTGAGCCGAGTCGGATGGAGACGCGGGTCGGTGATGCCGGCGGGATGTTGGATGTCGACCTGCAGGGATCCGTGGCCGCTGACTTCTTCATTGCGAACTGCTGGAACAATTCGGTAGGGGAGCGTCTGCGAGTCGAATTGACAATCGTCGACCCGCAGTGCGGTATGGCCAGCAAATGTGGTCGCGTCGACTTCGGTGTGGAAGGCGACGGTGCCGCCAAGCAATTGATTGACTTGGCCACGCAAACGAATCAGCTCGGTGAACTTGCCTGATAGGCTCGCGCCATTAACCAATACGTGTTCTTGGTCACCTTGGTAAACGATGACTTGGGCACCGGAAACAAGGAGCGATCGTAGCGGGATGGTGAGTTGGGTTTTCTGTGTCGGTTCGGTGGAAGCAGCCAATTGAGGGAAGGTTGAAAGCAGCGTTCCATCTTCGTTAAACCGAATATGAAGTTTTGGCTGAGCGACCGACACGCTCTGCAGCCAAATCCCGTTGCATAAGCCGGTAGCGAAGGATGAGACCACGTCAATTTGATCGAGTTCGAATTGAGTCGTGTTTTTGATGTGGGGTTCAAAGACGGTGACGCCGCGAACCTGAAGCGTTCCCCAGCCGATATCAACGGCATCGATTTGGACAGTGGTTGCTAGAACGATCGAGGCGACCCGTTCGCCAAGTAATCGTGAAACGAAGTTTCGTGAAACTAGGGCTAGGAGGGCAAACGCCAAACCGACGTAGGCGAAACGCCGCAGAACTCGAAGGAGGCGTTTTCGCGAGAGCAAGCGTTTCTCCTTTTAGATTCCGTAGGTGAATGGTCGGCGCTGGCTATTGCGCACTGCAGCGATGTGTCTGTACATCGCTTGGGCTGGGAAGATCAAGGTGTGAATGAGATGTCACAGCACACGTGCCCTGAAAGACGACTCTTCTTGCTGTGGTTGACCGGTGCGGGGGATGGTTTCACCATGATGTAAGCCGATTCCGTCATGCCTAGCGTGGAAAGTGTCCTATGAACTCAACCCGTCTTGCTGAAGTGCCGCATGTTGTCATCGTGGGTGGCGGATTTGGCGGTCTTGAAACGGCACAGCGACTAAGAAAGTCGAACGTGCGAGTCACGATGGTGGACCGGCACAACTACCATCTGTTTCAGCCCTTGCTGTATCAGGTCGCCACGGGTGGTTTGTCGCCCGCTAACATTGCAACGCCGCTGCGATCGATCGTTCGCAAACAGCAGAATTGCGAGGTGATGCTGGCTGAGGTGACTGCCTTTGACGTCGACGGGCGGCGGTTGATTCTTCGCGATGGCGAGATTCGGTATGACTATCTGGTGATCGCGGCCGGGGCTACCCATTCGTACTTCGGCCGCGATGAATGGGCACAGCATGCACCGGGGCTGAAGACGATTACGGATGCTGCGGAAATTCGTCGCCGGATTTACGTCGCCTTTGAAGCTGCCGAGCGAGAGCCCGATTGCGAGTTGCGAAAGGCGTTGCTGACGTTTGTCGTTGTGGGCGGTGGACCGACGGGAGTGGAATTGGCCGGAGCGTTATCCGAGATTGCGCGTCACACGCTGAAGCATGACTTCCGCAACATCAAGCCTGAAGAGGCACGGATCATGATCGTGGAGGCGGCGCCGCATATCTTGGCTCACTACCCCGATGACTTATGCAAACGGGCCGCTGAAGCGGTGCGAGGGTTGGGGATTGAGGTGCACGTGCATACCAAGGTGACAGATATCACCGCCGAGGCGGTGCACTTGGCCGGGCCGGACGGCGATTCCATCGTCGCTACGCGAACCGTGTTGTGGGGTGCCGGAGTGAAAGCCAACCCCTTGGGTGCAAAACTCGCCGAGTCGCTTGGGATCGAAACGGACCGAGCGGGGCAATTGCCGGTTACACCGACGTGTTTGGTCACCGGTCAGCAAAACATCTTCGCGATCGGTGACATCGCAACGTTCGTTGGTCCGGAAGGCAAACCGCTGCCGGGGCTTGCCGCGGTGGCAATGCAGCAAGGTCAATTTGTAGCCCAGGCGATTACCTCCCTTTCGCAGGGGAAACCGATCGAGGGTGAGTTTGCCTATCACGACCGCGGTACGATGGCGACGATTGGACGCGCCGTGGCGGTTGCTCAGATTGGTACGCGGCAGTTTTGCGGTTTCTTCGCGTGGCTGCTCTGGTTGCTGGTCCACTTGATGTTGATTGTGCAGTTCCAAAACCGCGCGTTGATCTTGGTCCAGTGGGCGTGGGGATACATCACGTTCAATCGCAGCAACCGGATTATCACGGGCGAGCAACCGGTTAACATTGTCCCACAATCATGCGTTGAGTTTGATTTAAGCACCGTGCCGGACGCGAGCGACATGCCGCAATCTGATCCACTGGCAGATCCGCTTGCCGATGGCATTGCGGCCGACCGCTGAGCGTAGACGACAACTAACTAAGGACGGCTGACTAAAGAAAACTGACCAAAAAAGCCAGCATGGTCACTTCGCCAGTTCGGTCACCAACTCTTGGCAACGGGTTCGATACTTTGCCAACACAGCTTGGAATTCCGGAGCCTGAGCGAGGTTGGTTTGTTCTTTCGGATCGACGGATAAGTGAAACAGTTCTTCGTGGATCGGTTGCTCGCCATGGATCGATGCATCGGGTAGGTACTGCAATCGGTCATCGTCTCGCGAAAAGTAGCGAATGTATTTCCATTCATCACTGCGGACCGATTCCATTCGCGGGTATCCCTGGTCGGTGAACAGGTTTTCGCAAAAGACTTCCTGACGCCAGTTTTCCGCATTGCCTTGGATCAGCGGAACCAAACTTTGTCCTTGGTAAGTGTTTGGGATTGGCAGTCCACATAGATCCAGCATCGTTGCAGGCACGTCCTGACCAACAACCAATTCTTTAACGGTGGTACCGCGTACGTCGTTTGAAAAGTGAGGCGAGTAAACGATTAGGGGAACCCGGATCGATTCGTCGTACAGAAAGGTTTTACCGCCAAGTCCATGTTCGCCTAGCAGCAAGCCATGGTCCGAGATGAAGAAGATGATGGTGTTGTCCGCGACGCCGAGTTCGTCCAAGTCGTTGCGAAGTTTACCTACGAAGCGGTCGATGCCGGTCACGGCGCGGGCCATGCGAGTCTTCGTACTTAGAAAAGCTTTCCGATTATCGTGCCGGTAGTACGGCATCAAGTCGTCCTTCGTGAAGACGGTTTCAGGGAGCCCGGTTTCGCGGACTGGATAGCCTTCGGGAAAAAGGAATTGATCCTGCACGTCGTTGTAGAGTGTCTTGTAGATTTCCGGATCGTTGGCTCCGCTGCCCATCCCACCGATGCTGGCAGCGTGAGGAAGATTGAAGTTGACCGACAGACAAAATGGTTTTTGTGTGTCTCGCCGGTTCAGGAAATCTTTCACGGACGCGTCGGCGTCGTCGAAGAAATAGTCCTTCTCTTTACCGGGCTGCATGAACGCTTCGGTCGCTTCGAAGATTCCTTCAATCTGGGTTGGGTTTTTTAGGTTCTTGAATTCCTTGTGGCGAGCCAGATTGAAACCTAAATGGCCGCTGCGCATGTAACAGAAGTCGAGGCTTTCCTTCATGTATTGATTACGTTCTTTGATCGGGCCGATCGACGTGTGGTGTTTGCCCACATACGCGGTGACGTACCCGGCTTTCTTTAACTGCATCAACCAACTGTTGTCGAACAGATCTTTGGAAACGAAGTTTTTGGACACGTATGAGAATCCGACTCGGTTCTTACGTTCCCATTGGCTGGTGAAAAAATTGGCGCGACTTGGCCCGCAAATAGGGCTGGTAATGAATGCGTGCTCAAAGAAGACGCCGTCCTTCGCAAGGCGATCGATGTTAGGCGTTTGAGTGACTGGATGGCCGGTCATGCTTAGTGAATCGAACCGTTGGTCATCTGTCTTGATGAAGATCACATTGGGTTGATTGACGCCTGCCGTTTCGCCCCCATTGGCAAGGCAGCAGTAACATAGGGATCCCAGTAGTAGCAGCGTGATTGGTGGTCGCATCGGATGCGTTAGTCCTTGAAGTAAATTGAGTGGCCAGGCAACCGGCGTGTTTTTTCGCTGAGTCCGAACAGATTGCTTTCCGATCGCATGAGTGAACAGGGAACCGAAGTTGCGGTTGCTCGTGAACGGTGCCGCTTTCTAGCTATTTGAAAGTCGGTCCAAGGAATCCTGGGTTGGGCACAAGAAGCTGGCAACGAAGTGGCGTTAGGATGAACTGAAGAGGGTAGCTTTGCCGGTTGGATCGGCCTCGGATGCCGGAGATAGAGCGATGGGTAAAGAAGGGGACCTTTGGTACAGAGTTGGTTTCGCTATACGGCTCATGTTGTCGCAACCGCCGCTCTATCGATCACACAATATGATGTGGGGAGGGCTTGATAGAGTCGCTTCGGGGCTGAAGGCGACTCTATCCGGTGTGAAAGATAGTTTAGGTACCGTAAGCTCTGGTCCTATCGCGTATTCACACGACTGGCTCGGCAATTACTTGCGACCGTAAAAGCCAAGCGATCGGGCGCCGGTGAGTTAAATCCCGGGTCGCAGACACCAATATTTTAGAAATTTTCGGTGTTTCGTGTTTAGATTTTCGCATGTATCCCCATTTTACAACAGCGATGTTTACGCAACGCTCTGAACGTGCTTTTGTGTCGGTTGCCTTGGTTTGACTCCGGACCCGCCTGATTTCAGAATTCTCGAGAGACTTTTATTCTGAGGTGGGGCAATCCTGAATCGACTATTGCAGTTTCGACGTGGAACCTGGAATGGACGGCTTTCATGTCGTGGAGTTGGTTATTCTGGGGGCGACGGGAGCTTTGGCGGACGGTTGTTTGCCGGTTTGGCAAGCCACTGGGCGGTCAGTTCGTTGGGTGAGTTGATGCTAAGATTTCGAACAGGTTGACTTGGAAGTGCACCGTTAGAAATGTGTGTATAACCAGGAAGCAGAGAAGCTTCGGGACGCTCTTGGAGAGTGTCGTCGCGGTTTTCTGCTTTAGACTAGACAGCCTGGCGGTGTTGTGTGGGTGCTCTGCGTATCTTGGCGGAGTGCTTGCTTGTCGCTGGGTAAAGGATTCGGTGCGTGAATCGCTGAGATGTCTAGTGCTGCTTGGAGCATGAATAGCTTGGACCACATGCCTGCTGGTCGTGAGTGTTCTGTAAATCGAAATAGGCGAGGACTGGATTGAGCGACATCGAACTATCACACCGAGACCAGGTTCACCGATTGTTTATCTTGAACTCACCACTGATCCGAGGCTTTATCCTGAGCCTGTTGCCCAATATGAGCCGGGCGGATGATGTGTTGCAGGAAACGTTCCTGACCATCTCGGCGAAGGCGGATGAGTTTGTTCCTGAGACAGACTTTGCGTCGTGGGCCTGCACGATCGCGAGATACAAGGTTTTAGAAGAGTGCCGAGCATCGGGGGCGAAGTCGACGGCGGTCTTGTCGCCTGAGGTCGTTGAAGCCTTGTGTTCGGTACACACGCCATCGGCGAACGATATCGAGGGCGAGCGATTGGTCGCTTTGGCTGCCTGTTTGGAGTCATTGATGCCGTCGACTCGGCGAGCTATTGAGTTGCGATATTGCCGAGCGCATAGCGCGGCAGAGATCGCCTCGATGCTTGGTTGGACGACAGATTCCGTGTACGTGATGCTTTCGCGAGCACGAAGCGCTTTAGAGAAATGTATCGGCAGCCGTTTGAAAACGAATGGAGTTTAACACCATGGACTACCAACGATTAGAGATGCTGCTGAGTCGATATCTCGATGAAGGGCTGACCGCTGAAACGAAAGCGGAATTGGAACGGATGCTGTTGGCGTCGCCTGAGGCGCGAGAGCGGTTCTGGCAATGTGCCAAGACGAATAGCATGCTTCGCCAATGGGGCCAAGAGAGTTGGGGCAGTCGGTTCGAGACTTCGCCCGCGGCTGATGAAGAAACACTTCCTAAGGTCGAAAGCAAGCCGAGCTTGGTTCGTCCTTCCCAGCCTGATGTAACCGTTCAGCGATCTCGGCGTTCCCAATCCAAGTGGATGGAACGAGGGGTTTCGTGGATGGGCTGGATTGTTGCCGCGTGCATGTTGGTAGCGACCGGACTTTGGTCATTGCGACAAGAGTCGATGCGGAACCCCGGTCGTGGGGATTTGAGCCAAGTGATGGCGTCGCGGACTACGGCGGATGTCAGTCAACTCGTTCAACAGGAAGCTTGGGTCGCGCTTGTGCGGCGATCGATCGGCGTGCAGTGGAGTGGTGCTGGTAAAGCTCCTTCGGTGGGTGAGCCGTTGAAGGCGTGTACGCTGGAATTCGACAGTGGTTTGGTTGAAATTCAAACGCGACGTGGTGCTTTGATGGTGATCGAAGGGCCAGCCACTCTTCAGATCATTGACGAAATGGAAGTGCGATGCGCTCGCGGGCGGTTGCGAGTGGATGTTCCGCCGCCAGCGGTTGGGTTTTGCGTTCATGCACCGCACGTGCGGGTCATTGATCGCGGCACCGTTTTTGGAATGGAAGTAGCCGCCAACCAAGAGACCGAAATTCATGTGATTGAAGGGATGGTTCAGGTGATGTCGCCGGTCGAGGTGACGTCGCCACTGAATACTTCTTTCTACCGCGAGTTAAGCTCCGGCCAGTCATTGCTTGTCGCGGATGAAGGTGACTATCAAGAAATTCCGTCCAAGGCGAAGGCCTTTATCTCTAACTCGCGGGTTCGTTCAGAATCTCGCGATATCAACATCGAACGCCGAAAGGCTTGGGAACGCCGTCGCGATAGCATTTCCAAGGACGAAAACTGCCTGCTCTATTTTGACTTCAACCGCACCAACCGCGGTGACACTATTTTGCCAAACTTGGCGTCGGAATCGGACCGGTCCACTGATGGCACCATCATTGGTTGCGATTGGACTCAAGGGCGATGGCCCGGCAAAGGAGCTGTCGATCTAAAAAATATGTCCGATCGAATTCGGTTTTCTTTGCCAGGCGAATATTCCACGTTAACCTGCGTGGCATCGGTGCGATTGGATTCGATGGATGGTTTGGTTAACACGCTGCTTTCAACGGCAGCGGTGCTACCAGGTGATATCCATTGGCAAATCGCGAGAAAAGGCCAAAGGGAAGGCCGTTTGTCACTGGGGCGTCGCAAGAGCACGCTTGATGACGAGATGGATGACTACATCAGCCCACCGGTGTTCCGCAACGAACAGTTCGGCAGCTGGATGCAGCTCGCGTTTGTTTGGGACGCTGCCCAAGGCACCGTTCGGCAGTACCTTAATGGCGTTCTTGTATCGGTCGAAGCGATCCGTCCAGGCGAGCTGGATCAATCGGGGCTGTTGCAATTGGGGCACGTCGAAATTGGCAATGGATCACAACCTGTGGCCACCCTTGGCAATCCTGTTCGCAACTTCAATGGCCGGATCGATGAGTTCGTGGTCTTTGACCGGGCCTTGGACACTGAGGAAATTTTAGCTTTCCAAGAACTCGGCAGCGTGTATTGGAACAATGGCGGTCGTACAGGCCGATGGGAAGATCCAAGTAATTGGTGTGGTGGCAATTTGCCGTCCGATCATGACTTGGTACGGATCGATCGTGCTAGGAACGATAAGGTCGTCATCAGTGAAGAAGCGACTGCGAATCTTAACGCGGTTTACGTGGGCTCGGCTCCGTCGAAGGTTGGAAGTCTCGAGATCGTTGGTGGGTCGCTAAGGGCGGACCGTAACGCCGACCGGCATTGCCGTGTTGGGGTCGCCGGGGGACATGGGACCGTTAACCAGACCGCTGGTATCTTGAAGCTGAATGCTCTGCAAATCGGGCTCGATCAAGGTTCAACCGGTGTCTATCGAATGAGTGGCGGTAAGCTGAATCTCCAGCGAGCAGTCAATCACGGAAACTCGATGGAAGTCGGTAGCAAACACGGTTTTGGTGTTTTCGAGATCTCAGGCGGACGTCTGCAGATGCGTCGTGGGGTGACTCTAGGGAACCTTGAAGGCACTGGGACTTTCCGAGTCTTAGGCTCGGGCACCGAAGCGATTGAAATTGGTGAATTTCATGACGGTGATGGATTCTGGGTCCAGAATGCCGGTAGTACGCTGCAGGCTATCATTGACGAGGAAGGACTCAGTACCATTTCGATTGTGGAAGTCGGTGACGACGGTGGCGGCGACGTGACGTTCGCGGATGGAGCATTGCTGCATGTTGACTTCGCAAGTGAACCGAAGCCTGGTTCGTGGGACGTGATGAAGTGGGAAGGCAAACTTGTGGACCGAGGTCTTCGATTCGCCCGCGAGGTCGATCAGAATCGATGGTCGTTCGAGTTTGTCGATACCGACGCGTCCGGTGAGCCTGACACGCTTCGAGTTTCAACCGTCGGCCAGTATGCGGTAAGCATGAAAACGAATTGATCGGCGAATCGGTACTGGGAAGATTGATTGCTTGCCTTTGATGATCGCGGGGCACAGCCTCTATCGAAGCGATCGTTGATGCATCTTGATTTCTTGTTGGTTTGTACTGAGATATGAAGTTCGTTTGTAAAATTGGCTGTCTCACTTTCATGTGGGCCGTGTTGGTTCAAAGCGATGTGCTTGCGGGTGAAGTAAGTTCCAAGGCACCGCCGCTTTCGCCTGCGGATTCGATCGCGACGATGAAGGTGCAACCTGGGTACAAAGTCGTGCCCGTATTGACGGAGCCCGAAATCAGCGAGCCTGTTGCCGCGGTTTGGGACGGCAACGGCCGGATGTACGTGGTCGAGATGCGTACCTACATGCAAGATATCGACGGTCGGGACCAGTTGAAGCCGACCAGTCGAGTATCTCGCCACGAAGATACCGACAACGACGGTGTCTATGACAGGCACACGGTGTTTGCGGACAATCTGTCGTTACCCAGGATGGTGTTGCCGCTATTGGATCAAGTGATCATTGGTGAAACCAATACGCTGGACCTGAAGAGCTATCGGGACACCGATGACGATGGAGTAGCCGATCAAGTCGAGATGTGGTGCGAGCGAGGTCGGGTTGGAAACAATCTGGAACACCAAACCAGCGGGTTGATTTGGAACATCGACAACTGGTTGTATGCGACCTACACCCACGAGCGGATTCGGTTCACCAATGGCAAAGTGGTGCGAGAACCCATGCCACATGGTTCGGGGCAGTGGGGGTTAACGCATGATGACGTTGGCCGGATCTATTACTCAACCGCTGGCGGCGAGAATCCGGCGATGGATTTTCAGCGACCGATCATTTATGGAAAACTCGCCCTCAAGGGTGAGCAGGCCAGCGGCTTTCGAGAAGTTTTTCCGATCGACAATGTGCCGGATGTGCAGGGTGGTCCAAAGCGAATTCGCGAGGACAACTCGCTAACCATCTTCACAGCTTGTTGTGGTCAATCCATCTATCGCGGCAATCAAATGCCGGAAGATTTTTATGGCGATCTTCTGATCCCGGAACCAGTTGGCCGATTGGTGCGGCGAGCGAAAGCGACCAACGACCAGGGGCGGATCGTGCTTTCGAATGCTTACGAAAAGTCAGAGTTCATCGCGGCGACGGACCCCAACTTCCGACCGGTCAACAGTGCGACTGGACCAGACGGTTGTTTGTATCTAGTGGACATGTACCGCGGTATCATCCAGGAAGGAAACTGGGTACGAAAGGGATCGTATCTGCGAGAGGTGGCCCAGGAATATGAGTTGGAAAAGAACATCGGACGAGGCCGGATTTTTCGCGTCGAACATGAAACAACCCAGCGTGGACCGCAGCCACGAATGCTGGACGAGACTCCGGTGCAACTTGTTTCTCACTTATCGCACGCGAACGGTTGGTGGCGGAGCGAAGCTCAAAAGCTGATTGTGCTGCACGGCGATCGGTCCGTGGTGCCTTTGCTAGCCAAAATGGCTGTTTCTGATTCGAATCCGTTGGCTCGGTTGCACGCATTATGGACGCTCGAAGGGCTCGATAGTGTCAATCCGGGATTGTTGAGCAATTGCTTCGGTGATCCCGACTGGAGAGTTCGCAGTGCGGCGGTGCGAATTGCCGAACCCTTGATGTCGAGTGATCGTTCCCTCGACTCGGGCATCGCTGCGTTGGCTCGAGACAGCCATCCAGATGTCTTGATCCAAACGATGTTGTCCGTCGGCCGTGGCCAACATCCGGACGCCAGCGCGATTACGAATCAAATTGTTCTGGAAAACCAGGGCAACGAGGCAATTCAAGGTTTGAGTAGCCAGATTGTCGCTAACCGCGAGGCCGCTCTGGCCGAACAACGGAAGTTGGAAGCGATGCGGCGCCGCAGTCGCGAGTTGGCTGAGTCGGTTCAGCGAGGATCTAAGACTTACAAGACATTGTGCACCGAGTGTCACGGCCCAGACGGCAAAGGGCAGTTTTCACCTGACCAAAAAGACGTTGTTCTGGCGCCCCCGCTGGCAGGCTCCGCTCGCGTGCTGGGTCACAAGGAACGGCTGTCGCGGATTCTATTGCACGGTTTGGTGGGGCCAGTTGATGAGAAGACGTATTCAGCCGGACTCATGTTGCCAATGGGTGCTCATGATGACCAGTGGATCGCCGATGTGTGCAACTACATTCGCAACCAATGGGGCAACCAAGCTCCATTGATCAATCAATCCGATATCGCTCGTATTCGAGAAGAATCGACTGGACGAATTGGTCCTTGGACGCTCGAAGAGCTCAGCTATTACGCACCGGCCGAAATGGATCGCAGCTTGTGGAAGCTGACCGCCAGTCACAACGCGAAGAAGTTGGCGTTTGCTATCGATGGCGATCCAAAGACTCGTTGGGATTCGGCGGCACATCAAAAGCCAGGTATGTGGTTCTCTGTTGAATTCTTAGAACCTCAGCGGGTGATGTCACTGGTCATGGATTCTCGGAGATCGCCAAAGGATTATCCACGCGGATATTCGGTCCAGGTTTCGATGGACGGTAAGGTTTGGAGTGAACCGGTGATTCAAGGTGCTGGCGATGACTCCACCGTGCAACTCGAACTGGATCTGCCGAAACCAATTCGGCATCTTCGCATTACGCAGACAGGCAAAGCTCCCAAGCTTTATTGGTCGATCCATGAATTGACCATCCTTGGGAAGCCGGCTGACGAAAAGCCGGCCGAGTCGATGGCTCAAATCCTTGCCGAAGCCGATCCGGGTGAGTTGGCGATGGAGGCTCGTAAGTTGGGCAACCCACTTGCGGGCGCAGCCCTTTTCTTCAATCCCGCACTGACTTGTGCAAATTGTCATGAACCCGCAACCGGTCCTCGCTTGGCGCCCGATCTTTCCGCAAAACGTGAGGGTGTCAACGATCGCTTTTTGGTTGAGGCTGTTTTGCATCCCTCCCGAGAGATTCGAAAAGAATTCGCCCAAGAGATGGTCGTGACCGTCGACGGCACTACGGTGATGGGGTTCAAGGAAAGTGAATCCGATGACGTGCTTGTGTTGCGTGATCCGGCAAGTGGGAAGTTAATCGAGATTCCACAGGACGATATTGAGTTTTCTAAGACGGGGACGGTCTCGGCGATGCCTGCGGGACTGGTCAATCCGTTGTCGAATCGGCAGCAGTTCTTAGACCTGGTGCGGTTTCTGATGGAGATCGACGGTCAAGGCTCTGAGGTTTTGAAATCGATGAGCGAAGAGGTTCATTAACAGTTTTCGTGACGCCGTAGGCGTTTAACCATTCAAGTTCCATTCCTGCGAACGTATTGTTAGCAGTTGCAAAAATAGAAGCTCCTCTTTGAGGGATGTCCCATATGAGTATTTGTCAAAGCCGTTTGGTCGGCATTGTTGCGATCGCCATCGTCAGCTTTTCGTCATTATATAGTACGGCAAACGCCGAGACGGATCGCGTGTCCAACGCAGTCGCATCGAAGGCATCGACGCAACGCTCGGGTGCTAAACACGTATTTACTCACCCCGGCATCTCGCATTCTCAAGCGGATATTGAACGGGTGAAAAAGAACGTTGCCGAACGAGCGGAACCCTGGTTCACCGCGTGGCAACAATTGTCGGATTCGTCCTATTGCAGTTTAAGCTGGGAGCCGGAGCCATTGGCGAACGTCGAACGGGGCGCAAGCAATCGGCCAGATATCGGTTCAACAGACTATTCGCAAGACGCGAAGGCAGCATACACGCATGCACTCGCATGGACGCTAACCGATGACGAGGCGCATGCGGAGAAGGCTGCGGAGATCATCGACGCTTGGTCGACCACATTGCGTTCGATCGAGAACCATGATGCCAAGCTGTTGATCGGAATGACCGGGCATCTTTTCTGTAACGCGGCGGAGTTACTAAAGCACACTTGGGATGGATGGCCCCAAGCGAACCAAGAGCGATTCCGAACAATGGTGTACGACATTTGGTTTCCCGTCATCCAAGACTATTACCCATCAGCGAACGGCAATTGGGATGCGTCGATGTTGCAAACCATGATTGCCATGGGAGTGCATTTCGAGGATCAAGAGATGTTTGATTCCGCGATAACGTATTTTCGTCGCGGCAAAGGGAACGGAGCGATCGGTAATTATTTCAACGAGTTTGGCGAGTGCCAAGAAACAGGCCGTGACCAAGCTCACACTCAAATGGGCTTGGAATTTTTAGCCAACACGTGCGAAACAGCGTGGCATCAAGGTATTGATCTTTACGGTGAGCTAGACAACCGGTTGTTGAAAGGATTTGAATACACGGCGAAGTACAATCTGGGTCATGACGTTCCCTATGAACCTTATCGTAGTTTCGAAGGGCGTTACCACTACAAACGCATCTCGGACGATTCGCGTGGCCGGTTGCGTCCGATGTACGAAACCGTCTATCGACATTACGTCGTCCGCCAGAAGCTCGAAGCTCCTTTTACCCATCAAGCTTTGCTCAAGGTGCGTGCACAAGAACTGGATCTTGATGACAATGTCCGCAAACGCGAAGGCAGCGATGGAGACGGGCGTGATCGGCGAGGAAGTAGCAAACGACGTCGAGGTGGTGGTGCGTCACTAGCCTGGAACACATTGATGTATGCCAACTAAGCTGCATCGTTCTTGTTGGTTGCGATCACTTGCTGTGGTCGCCGTTCGCCAGCTGCAACGCAACGTGACATCGTCAGTGTTCCAGGCGATCTTGGCATCTGGACCATAGGACGACGTCACGTTGATATACCCACAAGGGCGTTACTTGCGATTCTTCCAAACCTTGATTGGGTCGACATCGTTTTTAGATTCAACGCCTTGAGTACTTCGCCCGTTGGTGATGTCAGCTTCAAGTAACGCCAGTAGGCGGTTTGCGACCTCGGGTTGCTGAGTGTAAAGGTTGTTCTGCTCGCCTGGGTCTGCTTCCATGTCGTAAAGCTGAGCTTCAGGAGCGTTGGGAGGAACGCGGTTCTCATTGGGGGATGACCAACCACCGGATCCACGGCAAAGCAACAATTTCCATTTGCCTTGACGGTAAGCAAAGTAGCCGCCGATGGAATGATGAACCAAGCCGGCCCGAGTTGATTGAATTTTCTCGCCGTGGAGGGCGGGCAAGAAACTAACACTGTCTTCACCCGCGCCGTCGGGAATGGCTGAATCAACCAAGTCTGCACATGTGGCCATCAAATCAATTTGGCAAATTGTTTGATCCGATTTCGAACCCGGCGTGACGTGTCCTTTCCAGCGAACGAAGAAAGGTATGCGGTGGCCGCCGTCCCATAGGTCCGCTTTGGATCCACGGAATTGAGCACTGGGGAAGTGACCTCGAGGCTGCAGGTTCTTGATGCCGGCGGCCTTCGAGCAACCGTTGTCGCTGGTGACGATGATGATCGTATTTTCAGCGATGCCGGCTTGGTCAATCGCTTCGACGATCTGCCCCACAACGGCATCCGTTTGCATCACGAAATCGCCATACTTACCGAGTTCGCTTTTTCCCTGCCACTCTTTCGATGGCAGGATGGGTGTGTGTGGTGACGTTAAGGGAACGTATGCGAAAAAAGGTTTTGAACCATCGTGTCGTTGAATGTATTGAACCGTTTTTTCGCCAATCGTTGGTAGGACATCAACGGCTTCGAAGTCGGGTTCGGCAGGGCCTTTGCGGTTAAATGCTTTCGTTGCTGTTGCCCGGCCATCGAAGTGATCGTTTTCGATGTAGATGTACGGCGGCATATCCAAAGATGCGGAGATGCCATAGAAGTAATCAAAGCCTCGATCGACCGGCCCGTTATCGATACGAGCATCCCAGTCAATGTTTTGCGGGTTGTGCCCCTTCAGTGGTGTGTCGTCGGTGAACGGGATGTCTAGGCCAAGGTGCCACTTTCCGATCACCGCGGTCGTGTAGCCGTGTTGCTTTAGGAAGCCGGCGACGGTCAAACGATCTTTCGCAATCAATGGTGCATCAAAACCATACAGCACGCTTTTTTGCAGATGGGTTCGCCAGTTGTATCGGCCCGTTAGCACGCTGTAGCGTGTCGGAGTGCAAACCGATGAACTGCTATGCGCGTCGCTAAACGTCATCCCCTGTTCCGCGAGTTGGTCCATGTGCGGTGTGGGGACTTTACCGCGATCGGGGTTCAAACATTGGACATCACCGTAGCCAAGATCGTCAGCGAGGATGAAGACGATGTTTGGTTTGGACGGGTTGTTTTCAGCCGCAGTTGCCTTTGCATGTAAGGGGATAGCGAACAGGCATAGGGCTACAGAGATTCCTTTGATAAGGCGGCTCACTTCTAAGTTCAACATGAAGTTACTTCAATTGCGGTTGGGACAAGATGGTGTCAGTTCTTGAAAATTGGGTCGTTGCTTAAGAGTTCGCATTTTAACAGGATTCGAATTGGGCGAGTCCAGACGAGGCTCCCATTGATTTGGAAGTCTTGTCGCTACCTCTTCAGTCGCACCATTCGTATCGATTCCGCCGCGTAGTTTCCTTGTTGATCGTAGGGTTGAACGGTTGTGATCATCGCTTAAAGGAAATGCGGTTGTTGATCGGTGCGGTTTAGCGTGGATCTTCGGCTTCGGACGGAAGTTCGATTTTCATCAGTTCCGCTACGATCGCCGCATTGGCCAGATCGTTTGCGATGTTGTGGTTCTCTTGCGGATCGACCTGATGGTCGTACAGTTCCAGAGCGTCGATTTTCGAATGGTCATAGCGATTAACCCAGCGAGTAAAACGATAACGATCGGTACGCACTGAGTATCCCATCAAGCGTTGGCCTTTGACGGTGCGGGGATATTGCGACCAAGCCGTGTCTTTCCATTGTAGGTCTGGTTCGTCCAATAGCGGTCGCAAGCTGGCACCTTCCACATGGTCGGGCGATTTCAAGCCTGCGAGTTCGGCGATAGTCGGATAGATATCAATAAATTCAACCAACGCGTTGCTGGTTTGGCCGGCGGCTTCGATACCGGGGGCACAAATGATCAATGGTGCGCGGGCATCGTCTTCAAAGTTGCTGTGCTTGCACCAGCGGTCATGTTCGCCGAGCTTCCAACCGTGATCGCCCCACAGAACGACAATGGTGTTGTCGGTTAGGCCAAGGCGTTCGACTTCGTCAACGACTCGCCCGAGTTGAGCGTCCATATAGCTGATCGCGGCATAGTAACCATGCTTCAGTTTGCGAGCGTAGTCGTTGGGAAGATGGTCGACTTCAGGGACATCGCGGTAATTCCACATTTCGTTGCGGTCGACCAATGCGTAGTCCGGTGCGTCGGTAGGCAGGAAACGGTTTGTTGCCATGGGGATCAATTCCCCATCGTACTTGTCCCAGTAGGCGCGGGGCACATTGAATGGCAGGTGTGGTTTGTGGAAGCCAACAGCCAAGAAGAACGGATCCTTCGCGGTGCTAAGTTCCTGCAAGGCCGCGATAGCTTCGTCAGCTAATTCCCCTTCACCGCCGCCATTGGGTGGATCGTCGGTGATGCGGAACGCTGGGCCGCGTTTGCTCTTCGTTAGCGTGGGGCGTTGAGCGACCAGCGTTGTTGCGATGGCACAGTGGATCGCCGCGTTTTCTTGATCCTTCGCTTTGGAAGACCACGACGGCGGATCGATCAGCGACCCGTGGTAGATCTTTCCCAAGCCACGGCTGGTGTAGCCGTTCTGCTTAAAGAGTTGGGGAAGGGTAATGACGTCGGGGACAGCTTTGCGAAAGTGAGTGGACAGATCCCAGACCTTCGTGCTGTCAGGGCGTAACCCGGTCATCACGCTAGATCGCGATGGCGAGCAGACCGCTTGCTGACAGTATGCTCGATTGAACACAACACCTCGTTCAGCTAAGCGGTCAATGTTCGGGCTTTGAATGATATCGTTCCCGTAGCATCCCAGATCCGGACGAAGGTCATCGGATACCAGGAACAAGACGTTTGGCTTCGAAGGGCCGTCATCGGCTTGAGAAGGAAGAGGATTTACGACGCATAGGACCAGCAAGCTGGTTGCGAATGCAAGTCGACAGCTAGACCACATGCATGTGGGGGAAATCATCGGGCGGCCTTGGGGAATATTTTGTTTCGAAGCGATGTGAGAAACGACCGATAGTCAGTCCTGAGGTAGCGGACAAGCGACCTAGGAGCCAGAGCGTGGCGCCTGTCTGCACCGGAGCATTAACTTAACTGGAGCATCAAGTACAACAGTGTATGCAGTTCGGTGGGCGGACTGCGCGACTATTTTGATGAAGTCGTGAGCGGTCGGATCAGGCGTGTTGATGTTGCACGCATCATATGAAACGTCCGTTCATTTGTTTGCGAAACAGATGAACGGACGCGTAACGATTCTCAAGTCGAACAACCTTGAACGATTACTTTTCAAGCCGCCGAAGTTCGATCTGACGCAAATTGATTGGATTCCAAGCATCCGCGACCGGCTTAACTCGTAAGGTGTGGTCGCCCGGTTCGCTGATTTGAAGGCGGCCGAGCGTTTTCTCTTGATATTTGCCGTAGCCGCCGGTTGATTTGACTTCGGCAGTAACCGCATTGTCGCCTACGTTAACGACAAAGTTGGTCTGCGGAGCATCAACTGAAAGCACTGCACGTACCTCAAATTCACCAGCTTCGTCGGTATGGAACGCCCACTCAACCGATGCCTCGTTATCCAACCAATAACCAACGTGTGGGATCTCGTCGTGGAAGCGAATGTCCGCGTCTTGGCTACCTTCGTTATTGTTGATGTAAGCCTTGTCGGCGGTCAGGACCAGGCTTCCCTTCCGGTTGAACGTCGGCAGACTGACTTCAACATCCAAGGTTCCATCAACAGTTAACTTCACCACGCTCGCGTATTCGTTAGTGGCTTCGCCTGGTAGCGAAACAACGATACCGGCGTCGGTGGATTCGGTTTGCAGCGTCTCGCCACCGTCCAGCATTGACGCTGATTGAACGTTGTTCTTTACGCCGGGGACAAGCAGCTTGCCGTCCGCTGGCCAGTCATAAACGTGCAAGTACAACGTCGTTTCGCCGTTGGCTTCCTTGCGAGTGCAGCGTCCCCAATCCAATGTTTCCAGTGGGCTGGCCACGGTGCCGTAAATGGATTCGCCGTTGACTTCCATCCACTGGCCGACTTGCTTGAGGCGTTCGATGGCGGGCGGCAACAGTGTGCCTTCGCCGGTGGGGCTGACATTCAGTAGATAGTTGCCACCCATGCTGGCGATCTCAATCAGATTGCGAATTAAAGTTTTGGTTGACTTGAAATCGTTGTCGCCAATCTTGTATCCCCAACTGCCACTGATCGGCATGCAGACTTCCCAGTCCTTCCCCACGGGAGCTTGGGAAGGAATGTGACGCTCGAAAGTCTTGTAGTCGCCGATGTAGCCTTCGCCCAAACGATCGTTCGTGATAACGTTCTTTTGAATGCCGGTCAGTGAGTGCAGAGCGTCGAAAGATTCCTTGCTCATCTTACGAGGCGTGTCCCACCAGAAGATTCCGATTGGGCCGTAGTCGGTTAGCAATTGCTTGACTTCTGGAACCGCTTTGTTCATCACGTATTCGTCGCTGCTGACTCGCTCGATTGTTTTGTCCCAACCGTTTCCGAAGCCACCGGGGTGATGCCAGTCTTGAGCTTGGGAGTAATAGAAGCCGAAGCGGATATCTTGCTTTTGGCACGCATCGGCGAGTTCTTTCATGATGTCGCGGCCGTAGGGAGTCGCGTCGACCACGTTGTAGTCATTGCACTTGGACCCAAACATGGCGAAGCCATCGTGGTGTTTGGCCGTGATGACGATGTACTTCATGCCGGCTTGTTTTGCGCGAGCCACAAACTCATCCGCGTCAAACTTGGTCGGGTTGAACTGGTCAGCGTACTTCGCGTATTCGGCGATGGGAATCTTGCCCCGAGCCATCATCCATTCGGCACTGTTAGGCAGTTTTTGGCCTTTGTACAAACCGCCGGTTGTTGAGTAGATGCCCCAGTGAACGAACATCCCGAACTTACCTTCTCGCCACCACTCCATGCGAGCGTCACGCTGAGCAGCGGTTTCGGTTGCATGCGGGGCCGCTGGGTTGGCGGTCTTTTCTTCGCCCGTTGTCACGCTCGGTGCGAGTAACAGACTGCTCGCTAGGATTAGCGATAGTTTTTTCAACTTCATGGGAACTCTCAAGGATAGAGATTGGGGCATCAGTTTGTATTGTTAGCGAGGAATGACAACGCCGTCGCTCTTTTCGAGCGATTGAAGATCAACGCTTGCTGATGGCGAGTCGTCTTGGGAATGAAATGAAATTCTTAAGGTGTCTGGGGTACCGGAATGATCTGCATCGACGAATTGAAAATCCCAAACATCCGTGTCGACACCAGGCGAAAATTTGAGTCCGTCGTTCGTGAGTGTTCCATCCCACGACATCACGTCCCATTGGCCCGCTTGGGCAACGCCGCTGAAGTGAACGTCGATCATCGATCCGCTATGGAAATGAACGTTGCCGCCGTCGGCTGATTCTGCGGCACCAACGATTTCGATCGGGCTGATGCCGTGGTTGTCGATCGTGACGGTAAGGGTGCTGCCGGAATATTGGTTCCAGAATCCATCATGATCGCTTCGTGAGCCAATCGTGATGGCAGTGCACTGGGAACCGACGACGCTCACCACTCCGGTGCTATCCGTTTTGCCGACCGTGACGCCTGAACGCGTTTGTATGGAACCCCCGGCGATGGTCAAGACGCCACCGCCTTCTGGCACACTTTCGCCCACTGCGATGCTTCCGGTTTCGCTATTGATCAAACGGGTGATCGCGAGTTGGCCGCCGGTGAGATGGTACGTTCCACGAGAGCCATAGCCGACGCCGATTTGAAGTGCGTTCAGTTGAACGTTCCCGCCGCTTTGGATGATTTGTCCAACGCCACCGTCGATGCCGATGCGTGTGTGGCGAGTGGGGATCGCGGTAGCGCGAAGTTTGCCACCGGTGACCTCGAGAGTACCAACACGCCCAGACTCAGAGCCAATGTACAGCGAGATGACGTTAGCGGATTCGCCTTCTTTGAAGATGACTTTGTCACGATCCGCTTGATCGATGAATACCTTTGATGCGTGATCGGGAATCGCTTGGGAAGTCCAGTTCTTTTCGCTGTGCCAGTTATTATCGCCGGCGAAATTGGTCCACTTCGCTGAAGATGGAACTGGCGAGGAAGCTTGTTTGCTGGACTTCTTGACGGGAAGCTTCAAGACTTGCCCCGACGCGATCGCGACTTGGTGAAACGCCTTGTACGGCACGTCCTGAATGGGGGAATCTTGTTCGATCGCGAGTGACGCGGCGATGGCCGCAGATTGTCCGAGAACCATAAAGACGGGTTCCATCCGAATGGAACCAAACGCGATATGCGATGCCGATACGCAAACGGGGACGGCCAAGTTGTCGCACTGTGCTTTTTTCGGGACTACGCTTCTATAAGAGATCGGATAGGGCTTCAGGCCGTGTTGTTGAACGTCGCCCTCGTTGCGGGCGGCACCGTTTTGAACGATTCGTTGGCAATTGTGAGAATCCATTCCGTACGCGGCCATGCCAACGGAATCTTGGGCAACTTGTTTGCCACGGCAATTCGCTTCCGTCATCACATAGGCAGCGATCATCCGCCGGGCTTCGCGAACGTAGAGTTGTGCTGGCCAGCCGTTCGTGTTCTGGAATTCGTCTTTGCAGGGACCGAAGGCTAAAAACTCTTTTCGCAACTCTTCGGGAACACGATCACTGGTCGACATGAAATACCAAAAACCACGAATGTAGTCCTCGTGCTCTTGCCAGATCTGGTCGCGGGTAGCGTAGTCGCCATCCGGGTATTCGTAGTTGCCGCCGATTAGGTCCGTTGAGATGCCTTGCGAGTTGTTGATGTCGGTCTTTCGATTGGGCATCCAAACCGGGTTGCAAAATTGTTTGATATGCGGTGTCGCGCCAGCCTGAACAATCTTTTCGACACGGCGAGCAGCCAGTTCATATCGAGCGGGATCGTAATTCGCTGGCGGAATCAGCGGCATGCGATTGGATGGAACATCGGTAAAACAAAGTCGGAAGTTGTAGGCCTGGACGCGGTGATCACCGTCCCCAGGTTTTCCGCCGTCGCCATCCTGGATCAAAGGGATCAATCCGCTTTTTGCGTCACCGGGGATCACGTAAGGATCAACGCCGCCGTAAATTTGGTTCTTTGGCGTGCGGTCTCGGATGCCATTGAGGGTCTCGTTGTATTTCGCATTGGCTTCTCGACCGACGTGGTAGTCGACGCCCGCCTTAGCCATCAGGTCGCCTTCGTAGGTCGCGTCGATATACATCTTGCCGAGGTAAACGTTGCCATTCTCGGTCTTGATGGACGTGATATGGTTGTCGTCTTTGGCAACACTGGCGAGACGATGTTCGGTTTGAACTTCAACGCCAACTTCGGACATCATGTTTTTGAAAATCTTCATCGCCACATGGGGTTCGAACGTCCACATCGTCGCATTGGCTCGCATTACTTCGTCGAGCGTTGTCCGCTTGGAACGAAGCTGGAAGAACTCGTCTCGGGTTTCGTGGACCCAGGACGCATCATTGGCGTAATGCTTGGCAACCCGCGAATAGAACTCTCGGCTGAGCCCACCGATTACGTTCTTATTGCCAATGTCTGTCGCGCCGAGACCACCCGTTGTCAGCCCGCCGATGTGCGAGCTAGGTTCGAGTAAAACAACCGAGCGATTCATTCGAGCGGCCTGAACTGCCGCGATGATGCCAGCACTGGACGCACCGTAAACGACGATGTCGCAATGATGATTGCGTTCATTGACCGAAACCTGCGGACGATCGATACTCAGTAGCGGACGGACGGTCTTCGCCACGTGCTTCGCTATCAACGCGTTACCCGTTTCACTCGGATGGACGCCGTCTTTCGAAAGCCACTCCGGGTCTTCCACTAAGAGTTGATTGAGATCGACAAAGGGGAGATCTTCGTCGCTGGCGATTCGAACGACCGCCTCGCGATAGTCGGCGAGCAGTTGGGGCAGGCCGCCGACTTGTTCGAAGACAGACTTGTCGTGACGTTGGAAATAGATCTCCTGGGTGATTGGAGGCGGACTGCATATCACCGTCTTGGCACCAACACGCTTGCACTGTGAAATCATGTCACGAAGGTTCGCTTCATACTTCGCCACCGGAACGTGCACGTTCGGGGCGTCAACCCGCATGTCGTTGGTTCCAAATAGAATCACCACGACTTTGGGCTGTCGAGCGATCACGTCTTTGGAAATTCGTCGAAGTCCTTTCGCGGTCGTGTTTCCACCGACGCCAGCGTTGACCGATCGTACGCCAAGGGCGGATCCTAAGATCGCCGGATAACCACGGTTGGTGATGCTGTCACCGAAACAAACCACATCGCACGACAAATCGTTTGTGGATTCGGATCTGGCGTAGCCGGGGGTGCCGACAAAAGTCGCGAAGATGGTCGTGATTGCAAACAGTCGGCAAGGAAGGCGGGTAACCAACTGGAGGTCCTGTTGAGGTGGGGAAGGCGTGGTGGGAGGGCAGTGCTGGGGGATTAGCAGTGCCGTGGAACTAAGTGGCTTTCGTCCGTGGCTAGGCTATCTCGGCGGAGGCGGATTCGGCGGCAACAATCGCTAGGCCTCTTTTTCGCGATCCGCTGCTCTCGCGATCCGCTGTGTGAGCAGTGGAGGTTGAGCATAACGTCGAGAACGGACTCACTCATTTTGGATGAGTACGGTGAAAGTTTCATGAACAAACCGCGAAATCGGTTTTTGGGATTGGTCGTCACTGTTGTTCTTGTAAGCAATTTCGCGGGAAAGTGGCCTGTAACAATGAACGGGACGGCCGAAATCTAAACCAATGCAGTCCGAAATATCTCCAGAATACCCGTTGGCAAGACGACGGACGCATGTCTGGGTTTCTGGCGATGTAGGTGCTAGCGATGTAGCGAACTCGCCAAAATCGGCTTTTTTTGCGATCTAGCTGTTATGTTTTGGGACATTGGTGCCATTACATAAGTGCGATCGCTGTCGGCGTCGGTGTGTTGGAAACCTCTCGTAAGGAGCCCTGCTTCCTTTGGGGGTTTGGCTTCCCCGATATGCTTGGCACTGGTTCCGAGTTGCGGTGGATGGCCAGTGGGTCGTTTCCGTGTGGCCGCTCGGCCAATCTCATATACTGGCCATCTTATCGATTGGCTAGTCGCCAATTGACTGGATGCGGTTGATGGTGTGAGGTGCGTGGGATCGGTGAGCCGTGAACGCACCACCGGGCGAATGCCCCGCTGCGTTTAAGACGTTCCCGCTCTCGCTCCTACCAATATTTTGCACTCCACAATCCAGCAGTCGAAACCCAGCAGTCGAAACTGAGGTAACCGGAAACCTTTGTCGTCTTTCAATTGCCACATCCATGTGTTAACAGACTTCGTGCGTTGTTGCATGTCACAGCCATGGATGTAGGTAGAAAGCTGAAATCACGAAGGTTCATGATTTAAAGTTTCATGGCTTGCTTGCGATCGACAAAACATCCGTGCCGACCGCTTTGACGTTTTCGAACGAATTAATATTCCCCACGCCTAGTTGTGCTTCGCCAATTGACTTGCCCTATTGCTAATACCCCGTTGCAAACGAGAAACAATATGAAACGACGCTTTCCCCACGCCTTCTTTTCCAGCCTTTTCGTCCTGAGCTTTGCGGCGGTGCTATCGGTGTCACCCGTTCAGGCGGACGACGCAGTTGACGCGAATGAAGCCGATGCGGGTGAACAGTGGGAGTCGTTGTTTGATGGAGAGTCGCTAGACGGTTGGGAGAAAGTTGGCAAGAAAGACAGTTTGTGGGAAGTCGTTGACGGCAACCTGGTTGGATCGGGAACCCAATCCATGTTGGTTTATACGCAAGACACCTATAAGAATTTTCGCTACCGCATCGAAGCCAAGATTAACGATGGGGGAAATTCAGGAATGTATTTCCGCACGACTCGCAAACCTTCCTTTCGTGAAGGTTACGAAGCCCAAATCGATAGCACTCACAAAGATCCTATCCGCACCGGATCGTTGTATGGTTTCTGCCATGTGTATCAGCAACACGTCAAACCTGACAGTTGGTTCACCTATGAGGTCGAAGTCAAGGACGGGGTCTGGCGTGACCGCGAAATGACGCAAATCAAGATCACCGTTGATGGCAACGAGCTTTATGAATACATGGACTTCGCCAAGACGTGGCCCGCTGGATACTTTGGATTTCAACAACACGACCCAGGCAGCAAAGTGCACATCCGCAAGGTGGAAGTGCTGCCCCTCGCTGATTGAGCGAGTTGCACTGTGTCGTTGCAGTTGGGCCGCTGCAGTTGATTCGTATGAACCCATCGATCAGTTTAGATGTAACCTAATGCATCCTTTCAATTTGGCTTTGAGATTGACCGAAGCGGGCGAACAACCGTGTCCCTGGGCGTAACTTAAGTTAAATGAATTTGATGTCTTGTCCCCACCCTCAATTTGAAGGTTGTCGAATCGCAAGAAATCGTTGATCGATCTCCTGTCCCGACACCGTTCATCCTCACTTTTTGACCCTTCGAGATATATCGTCATGAATCAAGAAAACGCTTCACCTAGTCGCCGTGGCTTCCTGAAGAGTTCCGCGACAACAGCGGTAACCGCTTCGGTCGTGGGGCTATCGGCCCAGCGTGCACAAGCCGCTGCCGGATCCAATGAGCGGATGCGAATCGGATTCATCGGCCCCGGCGGCCGTGGATTTGGTGCCCACGTGAAATCACTTTGCGAACTGCATGCTGCGGGTCGAGCCATCGATTTGGTTGGTGTTGCCGAGGTTTACACCAACCAACGTGATCGAGTAGCCGACCACATCAAGAAGCACACCGGAACGGATCCGGGGCGTTATGTCGACTACAACGAGATGATCGAAAAAGAAAATCTCGACGCCGTTTGCATCGGTACGCCTGACCACTGGCACCACAAGCAAACCGTGGATTCGCTGAAAGCGGGTTTGAACGTTTATTGCGAAAAGCCGATGACCAAAACGGTCGAGGAAGCCTTCAGTGTTGAAAAGCACTGGAAGGACAGCGGCAAGGTGATGCAGGTCGGTGTGCAGTCGACTAGCTTGCCGGTATGGGATGAAGTTCGATCGCTATTGAACGACGGCAAACTTGGCAAGGTGCTCGGGTTCCAAACGGAATACTTCCGCAACAGCGATTCGGGGCAGTGGAGATATTACAAACTCGAAAAATCGATGTCGCCAACATCGATCGACTGGAAGCGTTGGTTGGGAACCGAGGAAGGCTTGGCACCGGACATGCCGTTCGATCGCGAAGTTTACAAGCAGTGGCGTCGGTTCTGGCCGTTCGGAAGTGGCATGTTCACTGACCTTTTCGTGCACCGAACGACGTCCATGTTGAAGGCAACCGGCTTGCGTTTGCCTGGTCGAGTGACCGGGGCAGGCGGGATCTTCCTGGAGTACGATGGCCGGGACGTGCCGGACGTCGCCACCGTGGTCGCTGACTTCAACGAAGGTGTTCAAGGTTTGGTGACCGCGACGATGTGTAACGAAGAGTCACGAATCAATCAATTGATTCGTGGTCACTTCGGTACCTTCACTTTCGGCAACGGCGAATCGTTCGACGGCTTTGATTTCATTCCTGAGCGTGGTCCTGTTACCCACGTTCGGCAAGAGGCCGAGCGAATCACAACCAAGCCGGTCAAGAACACCACCTTGGCTCACTTTGCGAACTGGTTGGACGCTTGCGAAGCCGGCGACCCATCGCTTTGCAATAACACGCCTGATTTAGGTGCAGCGGCAATGGCGGTTGTGAACCTCGGTGCCCAAAGTTACCGCAAGGGCAAGGTTTACTTCGTCGACGGTGAAAACCGTGAAATCTCGACGGAAGATCCAGGCTGGGCAAAACAGTGGGAAGACATGTCCGAGGCTGGCGCCGCGGCGAAACATATCCCAGGTTGGACCGCTGGCAACTACGGAAGCGAGTTGATTGCTCCTGAACACATGAAGTACGCCGGCCCTTGGGTCGATGGTAAAGATCCTTCGGAAGGCTAAACCGCTACCGAATTGATCGAAACGATTAACAATCTCAATGACGCGACCAAGCAATTGGCTCGCGTCATTTTTTATGCATTGTGTTCGCATCCAAGGTTGTCATTCGTAGCCAGTTCGGTCGAATCGTTGGGTGCGACGGCAGGCACAGTGTGACTAGGAACGTGGAGGCACGCTGCGTCCCGCTTCGACCGATTCGTGAAGTTGAACACGAAGTTGATCAGCCAACTCTGGATATTCCAGCACAACGTTGGTTGTCTCGCCTGGGTCAGCTTCGAGGTCGTACAGCTGGCCGTTGGCGTCAGTCACATTTTTGGGCAATTCGTATTCCTTCAACATCGGATGCGAATAGTTGTTGCCGCCTGAGCCTTCGTGATCGAGTAGCTTCCATTTACCTTGTCGAATGGCCAGTTTTTCTTTCCCGTAAAATCCTTGTTGCAGAACGTATGGCCGAATGGATTTTTCTAGATCTTCGTCAACCATTGCCGGCAACATGCTGAAACTGTCTTCGGCAGCATCGTTAGGCAGTGATACGTCCACGATTTCAGCGACCGTCGCCATCACGTCCGTCAACGATGTGAGTTGAGTCGACGTGGTGTTGGCGGGAACTTGGCCAGGCCAGCGGACGATGAAGGGAACTCGGTGTCCACCTTCCCAGTTGTCGCGTTTGACGCCCCGCCATGGGTGTGCGCCATCGTGGTCGTGGTCGCGACGCATGTGATAGATCGTGGGGACTTCGGGGCCGTTGTCACTGGAGAACATTACGACGGTGTCGTCCGCCAGATTCAGTTCTTCGAGCGTCTTCATCAGTTCACCGACGACGTAGTCCAGTTCAAAGATGAAATCGCCGTGCGGACCAGAATCGGTCTTGCCCTTGAATGCTTTGCCCGGGAACGACGGCAGGTGAACCGCTTGAGTGGAGTGCAGCAGGAAGAATGGCTGGTCGGGAGACTTAGCGACATGTTCTTTTAAGAACTGTTGGCTCTTTTCCAAAAACTTCATGTCGACTTCTTCCAAGTCGAAGTCGGGAGCGACCATCCCGACTCGGTTATCGTTGGCGTAAGGATGCTTAGGCAGTTTTGACTTGTCTAGCTTTCCTGTCGGTGGAACAGGAATGCGTCTTCCATCGATGTAGGCGTACAGCCAATCCGTCGTTGGGCAACAAGCGGTGCCGTAGAACTGATCAAATCCGCAGTCCAGCGGCCCGCCAACAATGTCACGAGAGTAATCAATGCGCTCGACGCCGTCGGGGCCACCGTGATGGATGGGATCGCCGGCTTGATCGTAAAATGTCAGTCCAATGTGCCACTTGCCGAAGCACGCAGTGGAGTAGCCGGCGTCACGCAGCATCTTGGGCATCGTCAGGCGATTCGGGGCGATCAGCGAAGGGCCGCCGGCGCCGCTGAAGACCCGCCCGCCGTTGGGAACGCGAAACGCCATTTGCCCGGTTAGCAAGCTGTATCGCGTTGGGGTGCAGACCGTGCAAGGGCTGTGAGCGTCAGTGAATCGCATGCCTTGTTCAGCGAGACGATCCAGGTTCGGAGTTGGGATCCGTGATGTAGGGTTGTAACAACCGATGTCGCCATAGCCCAAGTCGTCGGCCAGGATAAACAGCACGTTGGGGCGACCGTTGCTGTTTTTCAGGTTGGTCGAAATTGGTGTCGTGGCGGGTTGAGCCGGCTGTCCAGGTTGATTGAATTCAGTGACCGCGGCCGCGAAGCGTTTTCCCAGTTCCAGCTGGCTGGCGGCGTCAAAGTGGGTGCCTTTGTCCCAGGTGGTTAGTCCCTCGGAAGAAACGAATCCGGTTCTATCGCCGTTTGTCCCTACGGCGCGAATGGCTGCGCGTACGCTGTCACGGTTACCGTTGTCAAAGACTTCGCCCACGACAACGGGCAAAGCGGCAATATCAAGGTCTTCGCGAACCCGAGCGATCAACTGCTCAAGGCGTTTTTGGTAAGTCTCCGTGCTGGATTTCGAGTCGGATTCGCCTTGATGCCATAGCAGACAACGGATCGTGAAGCTGTCGCCACGCTTCGTGAGTTCGTCGGTAGCTAGCTGGATGGTTTCGATGAAATCGCGGTAGCGTGGGCCTTGGCTTTCGAGGTCACCGTGAACGCCGGGTTTCCAATCGGCACGCAGATTCGTGCCACCTTTGGATCCTTTGATCAACGCCAACTTTTGTTCAGGATTGGCCTGCAGCATCGTCGTGGCAAACCCAAGCTCAGGACCGAAAGTGGGCGAAGGCAGCCCCTGCTTATGCTTAGGAGGAATGCTGAACCCTGGTGCTAAAGGTTGCCAGCCATCACTAGAAATCGGCACGTTGCGATAGTAGATGATCGCATTTTCGATCGGTTCGCGTTGAGCGTCGGTTAGATCGCTGTTCGCGCCCCGGCCGTCCATGTTGGACTGACCTGCGAGCAGATAGACGTCGTAGTTGTGCGCAAAAGTTGCGGAAGGCGGCGTGCAAATACAAGCTAGCACGAGACCGCAAAAAATCCGGCAGCAAAACATCAAGGCGTGTTCCTTTTATCAACGAGAGGCGAAGCAGACGGTCAGCTATTCGTCTGACCAATCATACAGCCACTTCGAAGAAACACACTACTCGACATGTAGTTCTTGGAAAGCCGTGTTCTCCTGACGCGACGAGATCGGACGGACTTGCCAGTAGATCCAGCGGAAGGTGCCGAGTGACTTTTCTGGTCTCGATTGCAACGATGCCGCATGAAAGTTGGCGTCCGATTGAGCTGACATGACGAACGTGCCAAGTGGAGTGAAGTCAGACTGATTGGTTAAGTTCCAACCGGGATTTTTCTTCGCGTTGCTGCCGTAAATGGTTACGTACTGTTTGCCTCGGACGCCGCCTTCGTTTGCCGACCAACTGGTGATGGCGGAAACCGGTTTGGCTTGGTCAAGATCCATCCGGTAGATCCCACGGGTGACCCCGTTTCCGAAGATGGGGCCGAAGCTCATTTCCAATTGGCCGTCAACGAGCGTAGCGGTGGGGGCTTCTTTGGTGGCGGGGTTCGTGGCGATGGAACGGTTCGATTTCGATGGCAGTGTCAAACGAGTGAACTTATTCGTTTCGTCGGCCTTTTCAATCGATACAAAAACTGCGTCACTCGATTCGATTTTGATCGAGGACTGATCGCGGATCAGCGTGATTGCTAGCGGCGAATCGCCAGCAAGGCTGTAGGCTTTCAACAGATCGGAAACCTGTTTAACGGCTTGGCCATTGAGGTTCTGGATGAGATCGCCATTCTTAAGGCCGATCTTGGCTGCATCGGATATAGGTGAAACGTTTGAAAGCTTGACACCGCCGTCTTCGGCACTGACGCCAAAGGCTGAAAATTCTTGGCCGGTCAGTGAGTCGATGTTCGCGCCGAGCCACACGTCGGTGAAATCGACTTGCTTTTTGGCGCTGTCGGCGCGTGGGGGACTGAGCGTTTGTCTTGGTTCGACTTCAGGGATGATTGGCGTTCGCGCAATTTTTTTCAGTCTAGGTTTGCGAACCCCGAATTGGTCCATCGGGAAATTTTTGAAGCCAATCTCGAATGCCGGGGAATCGGCTTCGACGCGAAAGTCACCTTCAGCGGGATTTACAAATTTTGGATCGGCGACGATTGAATTGACATCCCACCCGAATTGAGAGAATCGGTCTTTGATCTCAGGCGTGTTCGCGTAGTACAGATTTCCGTCAACGCGTTTTCCTTTGGCGAGTTCCGTGGGCATCCGTGCGGCGCGAGGGGCGAGCATGAATATATTGCCCCACACTTCGTCGCCGCTGTTGTCGTACCAAACGTGCGGGTGCAACCCGTTGTTAATGGTGATGTTGTTCCAGGCTCGTCGCCGGAACCCTTCGCGTAGTTTCAGGCCGCCGGCAAGACAAAGATTGTTATAGATGTCGTAGTTGGTTGAGCCATCATCGAGATCGATATCCCACCCGTGGTCGCAGCGAAAACGGTTGTCATGAATGACGGTGGTTTCGATGGCGTCCAGAAACGGCAATTCAGGATTTTTGTCGATTGCCGCTTGGCTTGCCGATCGATCACTTCGCCAAAAGCGGTCACGGCCCCAGGAGTTGAATGAGCCGTGGTCATGGGTTTCTTGGACCGTTTCGAACACGTCGCAGCCTTCGATACGATGTCCGCCCCAACATCCGTCACCAATGTTGATGCCCGATCGGGCGCAATCGTAGATCGAGCAATGGCGAACGGTGATGCGGCAGGCCATCTCAATTTGGACGCCTGCCGGTTGTCGTTCGACGCGGCCGATGCCGTGGATTAAGCAATCCTCGACGATGCAGTCGGCCGGGTAGTTGTTGGTTTTTGGGCCGCGTTTCAGGTCGATTTTCGATAGATCGTTCTTTTGACCGTAGGCGAATAGCGGGTCGCGAACGGCATTAGGGTCACCAACAAAGCAAACTCCACTGGCCCCGGCGTCATGGATGTGGCAGCCCTTCACCAACACGCGTCGGTTGTAGTTACTGGCGAAGATTGCGTTGCCACCAACCTGATCGAATTCGCAGTCCAGGATTTGGATGTCCTGCGTTCCGGTTAACAGAAACGCACCGCCGCGATAGATCGTCCAGTCGCTACGCAGCATCGGTTCCTTCGTGTCCATGAACGTGCGAGCGGAGTGGCGAATGGTGAATCCTTTAAGCGTGATGTGCTGAACTGGCTCGCTTTCGGAACCGCGGAATTCAACAAGATGCCCCAGACGGACCACTTCGATCGTTGCGTCGGACAGATCGGTGCCTTCGGCGGGAATGTGATAGAGCAGGTTTTTGTCGGCATCGTGGAACCATTCACCCGGAGCATCAAGTTCCTCGAAGATGTTTTCGACCATTCGGTAATCCTTGTGCATACCCATCGGGCGATTGTTTTGCCAACCGCCTTCGTAGGTCACCTCACCGTCGGGAGCTTTCCCGGTGATGCGGTAGTGGTAACCGCCCCAGCGAGAGCGGTGCATCGCATGGATGTAGCCACCGGTAGGATCAGCCCATCCTTTAGCTCGTTCTTTGGAGAATGCGTCGGCGGCGAAGCCCTGGTACGCGTCGGTCTTTTTGGTCGGATCGTAATTTGGATACCGGGCCATCCGTTGATTGACCCCGTCGACAAACAGTTGATCGATCACTAGGCCAACCGGCGTGGTCGCCATCAAGATCCCGTCGCGATAGGGACGCCAGTTCAGGTCCAATCGCATTCCGCCGCTCAGGATCACGCCACCCTCGGATTCGGCTTGGTAGACGATCGGACGGTCTGCTTGGCCAGAATCCGAAGGCTTGAATACAAGCGTTTCGGGTAGGTAATAGGTGCCGTTGGCGACATGGACTTTGACCGCAGCTTCGCTGGCATTGGCGGCTACGACCTGTTTCGCCCGCTGTAATGTCGCAAACGGCGCCGATTCAGTACCTGGATTCGAATCGTTGCCCGATGGCGATACGTATATGTCGCTCGCATAGGAAGCGGATGAACCAACCAGCAGGAACGAGATCGTTAGGATCAGCCCATGAAAGCGGAGTGTACCGGTCGGCAAGTGGGTTAGCTTCATCGATAGCAATGGGGATCGAGGAGGAAGAAACGCGACAGGGATGACCAACAACTGGCTTCAACGTCTGGCAATTTGGGCTGGCGTACAGCTTTGACGGAAGAGAAAGATGATCAATGCGTGCGGGAAGGTTAATGGCGGGCAGCAGTCCTGTGTTGGAAGAGCCTCGCTGCTCATTTCGAACATCGAACCGCTGTGAAACGATGGCTCAAAATGGGCGAATCTAAACAAAAATCCCGCTTTTATTGAGCTTTTTGAGGCCAAAACAGCTTCCTAGGCGTCGAGCCGAAGTGACTTAGTTGGATGAGCTTATTCACAAAATATCTCAGCCGTGTCATGCAAACGCATGACATACCCAGCAAGATCTCCAGATAGTCTAAGGGTAGTATCAAGCACATTTAGTCCAACTTATGTGTCTTGAAACGCCTGAGCCCTCGTGTCGCCTAAGGTTATTCAACGCCGAAGGCGTCGAGTTCCCAATCGTGCTTTTCCCAATCATGCTTTGGATACGACCGTCTCACTTTTCGTGTGAGGCAATGGTGAGGGCGTGACTGTTCTGCTGAATCCACTTCCGTGTGAAGACAACCCTTTTCGAGAAATTTCAGAATGATGAATGTTCGCAATCGATTCCTTGGGCGGGCAACACGTTGCCTGGTGGCGTTGCTTGTTGCCTGCACCGTTTCGACTTCGTTCGCGCAGGAAATGGATGCGCTGTGGGGAAGTCGCGTTGTCAAAATGCGGGCCGATAATGCAGAACGAGGACAATTGTTCGATGAGGGCAACTACGCGATGTTCATTCACTGGGGCCTTTATTCCCAGTTAGGCAATCGCGTCAATGACAAGACCTACTACGGCATTGGCGAATGGATCATGAACCCTCGCATGGCCAACATTCCGGTGGACCAATACAAAGAATTGGCAGGGACTTTCAATCCGGTCAATTTCGATGCGAAAGAAATCGTCCAATTGGCTAAGGACGCTGGGATGAAGTACATCGTGATCACCAGCAAGCATCACGACGGGTTTGCGATGTATCACTCCAAAGCGTGTGAATTTAACATCGTCGACGCGACGCCTTGGAAGATCGATCCGATGAAGGAGTTGTCGGCGGAATGCCAAGCGGCAGGCCTTGGGTTCGGATTCTATTACTCACACAACCAAGATTGGTCATTCCCTGGTGGTGGCAATGGACCGCGGGTCAACGCGGACGGAACTGCGGCAACCTTTGATGATTACTTCGAAAAGAAATGTCTTCCGCAAATCGAAGAGATCACCAGCGAGTACGGACCAATCGAAATCGTTTGGTTTGACACCCCTGGCAAGATGCCCAAAAGCTACGTCGAAAAGTTGGTTGAAGTGGTTCGAAAGAATCAACCGGGAGCCTTGGTGTCGGGACGTGCCGGTCACGATTTAGGCGACTACCAAACTCTCGGTGACATGGAAGTTCCGTTGAGTAACGTCGAGGGCATGTGGGAGAGTGTCGATACGACCAACGACTCGTGGGCATACGCTTGGTATGACGAATATTGGAAGTCACCACGAGAAATCTTGCGTCGTCTGGTCGCTTGCGTGGGACGTGGTGGAACATACATGTTGAACATTGGGCCACGTGGCGATGGTGCCGTGCCTGCACGAGCCGCCAAATCCTTGCGAGCCGCGGGCGAGTGGATCCGGCGCTATCCTCAGGTTGTGTACGGTACCGATGCGTCGCCGTGGCAGCACTCCCTTCCTTGGGGCGATGTCGTGACCAAGGGTGATCGATTGTTCTTGACGGTAATGGATTGGCCTACAACCGGCGAGCTGTACTTGCCGGGTTTGCAGACAACAGTCGATTCCGTTGAATTGCTTTCAGGTGACCAGCGTACCTCGCTGGAGCACGAAAATCGTAATGGTTGGACGGTCATCAAGGTGCCCGTTAGTGCACCGGAGCAATTGGCATCGGTAATTGAAGTGAATTTGAATGGACAGCCGATTGTGGATCCCACCTTTGGGGTGGATCCGAATTTCGGTGTCGAAATTCATGCTGAGTTCGCATCGGCGGCCAACGCCTCGAAATCACACAAGCGATGGATGGAAAAGTTTGGTGAATGGAAGAGCACCGCGCATGTCCACGATTGGAAAGAAGAGGGGCGTGCGATCTGGGAAGTCGAAGTCCTCGAGCCAGGCGATTACAATGTGAGCCTGACCTATGCAGGTGAAGGGCGATTGGTCTGGGGCGTCTCCGTTCAAGACGGCGAGCACATCCAGAATCAGCAAAATTCATCGCATAACTACCAAGAGTTCCCGATCGGTTGGTTGAACTTCCCTGAACCAGGGCATTACACGTTGAACGTGTCATGTCTGGAGGGCGACTTGGATACGGCAAGCTTGCAGGCCATTCGAATTGAGCCGATTCACTAATTAGTGATATCTGCGATTTCTTAGCCCATGGGCAAACTGTTAAGCTGGCAGCCAAGGCGTAGCTGGCGTGATACGGACGACGCAGTTGCAAATACTGCGTCGTGTGGTCTGACGTGGGGAGGAGACCTGGCCGCTCGCAATGTTTTCTTGTTCGCGGCTGGCGTCTCGATGTTTTACGTTTCTACACCCCGTCATTTGATGCTGAAGTTAAAGCATTCCCCGCTGACGTTGATGCATTTGTCGCTGACGCTGGGGCTTTTGCTACTGGCGATGATGCTTGGGTGCAGTCCAACCCGTGATCCATTACCCGCGATGGAACCGTTGGGCCAAAATCTAGAGCGGCTTTCGCTAAGGGACGTCGAATACCTGCTCGATCTAATCGACGAGCAACGTGGTACGCTGGCGACGTCGAATATGCTTGGTGGGGTCGGCGCGGTTGGCTACCGATCCGAAGCGGCTGAAACGAATGACCGAGAGTTGTTCGTGCAAATCGACCTGGAGGAACAGTCGCCGGTCGACATGGTGATCTTGGTGCCCATCATCTACCGAGACTCGACCAAGGGGTTTATTGCAGATGGCTTTCCAACAGAATTTCGGGTGATTCTAGGAACCGACGATGGTGAAACTGAAATCGCCCGCGTCGATCCATCGCAGCAGGTTTTGCCCCGGGTAGCACCGCTTTTGATCGCGTGTGGCGGAGAGCAGGCTTCTTGGGTGCGAATTGAGGCAACCAAGCTTTCGCCGCGTGCATGGGACGGCAAGTACGTCTTACAGTTTGCGGAGATTATGGTGTTTCGCGATCTGGAAAATATTGCTTTGCAGCGGCCTGTCACTGTTTCGTCATCCGAAATGGAACTCTTCGGCTCGTGGGACGAAAAGTATTTGGTCGATGGTTTCATGCCCTATCTGATGGATGCGCAGGAAGGGCCGCAAAGTCGTGCCTACGTCACTCGGACCGACAATATTGAAAAACCGACTTTGACGATCGACTTGGGAGAGGCGAAACAGGTCAACGCTTTTAACTATCACGCCGTCGACGTCAGCGACAATGTTCCGCAGTCTCACGAAAGTGGGTTTGGAGTTCCGGATCGGTTTGTCGTTGAAGGTGCGTTGCAACCGGACTTCAGCGATGCGGTCGTACTAGCGGATTTTGAGAAAGAGTCGGTCTACGATACGGGCCCAATCATCATGCGTCGTTTTCCCGTCGCGACGTGTCGCTACATCCGGGTCGTCGCTATCGAATCGGGGAGGTATGGCGCACTGGGAAAGAAGTTTTCGGTGCTGGGGATTGCGGAGCTGGAAGTTTTTTCCGATGGCAACAACGTTGCTTATGGAAAAGACGTGAAGTTCAACGGGCCGGCTCCCGCGGTGATTCGTTCACTCGCCGGTGTGACGGATGGGAACAACTTCTACGGTCGAATTCTGCCGATTCGAACTTGGCTGGAGCAGTTAGCGATGCGACACGATTTGGAGGTGGCACGCCCTCGCGTTGCGGATGAACTGCGGATGCGGTACCAGAATCAATCCGAGAAGATTCGCAACTTGGCGTGGCTAGCAGTCCTTTTGGCAATTGCGGCAGTGAGTGTGGTGGTGATTGAACGAATGCTGCGCCAGCGAGCGATCCGGCGTGCTCGAGAACGGCTGGCCGCGGACCTGCATGACGAGCTAGGTGCTAACTTGCATGCGTTGAGTTTGCTTGGCGATTTAGCACAGCGAAACAAAGAGTCGCCTCAAAAGTTATCAGCATTGCTCGAGCGCATGAGAGCGCTATCCAAACGCAGTGGCGAGGCGGCTCGTTATTGTTCGAATATGATCGAGTCGAAGGGATTGTTTGAGGACTTGATTCAGGACATGGAAAAGACGTCATCGAGGATGACGGCGGATTTGGACCACGAATTAACGATTGAAGGGGAAGAGTATTTGGACCGCCTTTCATCGCGAAACCGAATCGATCTGTTTCTGTTTTTTAAAGAGTGCATCGTCAATGTGCTGCGACATTCGGGAGCGACGAAGATGACAACACACTTAGTTGCCGGCGAAAAAGAAGTCAGGCTGGTGGTATGCGATAATGGTCGCGGATTAGGTCGCGGTTTGAGTGACCGCGTGCCCTCATCTTTAAGCCGCCGAGCAAAATTGCTGGGAGCCCGCGTGACAGCGGAAGACCTTCAACCGGAAGGCACGCGTATTTCACTTTCATTGCGACACAAGAGATTCTTTCTATGACGCAGATGCTATCTGGAGACTCGATCCGCATTATGTTGGTGGAGGACAGTCCTGAGTATCGCGATGTCATTCGGTTGGCATTGTTGGACCGTTCCGATATGGAATTGACCAGTTGTTTTGGAACGTCGGAGATCGCTCTCCGGACGTTAAAAGAAAAGACTGGTGAGGTGATGCCGGATTTGATCCTGTTGGATCTTCGGCTTCCCGGACGCAGCGGGTTGGAATCTTTGGAAGATTTCATTAAGTACGCCGATGGAGCCGGGATTATTGTCCTGACCCAAAGTGATGAGCCGCGGGATGTGTTGCAGGCGATATCGTCGGGTGCGTCTGGCTATCTATTGAAGTCGGCAACATTGGACGAGATCACCGATGGCATTTTGGCTGTCCATGCCGGCGGCGCAACACTTGATGCGGGAGTGGCGAAATTCATTATTGATACGCTGCATAGCAAGCTGGCTAAGACCGAGCAGCAAAAGCTGCTGACCGAACGTGAGCTGGATATCATCAAGCTGCAGGCTGAAGGATTGGTCAAGAAAGAGATCGCTAGTCGGTTGAGTATCGGGTACTCAACCGTCGACACGCACGTTGCGCATATCTACGAGAAGCTTGGCGTGAGTAACGCACCGGCGGCGATTCACCGTGCCCACAGCCTCGGGTTGTTGCCGCCCGAGTTGTAACAGCGACCGGCCAGGCTTTCCGTGTTTGAATGATCTGACGCGGTGATGAAACGCATCACTCTCAGTGTGTGGCTATGGCATCGGCAGCGTCAGGTTTTCGTTATACGACGAGGCTTTGGCGCCGTTTGAATTGGCCAGGTTTTGCTAGAAGTCTCGTTTCCACGTGCACTGCGGTTAAACACTGATGGATTCGTTGCCTCGTCCGATGCGGTTGAGCTTGTGGACGCGTCGGAGAAAAGCCTGTGGTGTTCAGGACTTGGTTAACAAGCTTTCGATGGAAGCTTGCAACGCATCGGCAAAACTCTGTGTCTGGGCGGTATTGAAGTAATGCGGGTCGCACCGTAAGCAGATTTTCAATACGCGACGATACGTGAAAATGGAAATGGTCAAGCGTGTTCCTGACCGCATTGGTGGGACACCGTAGATGTCCGTCATCAGCAAGTTACCGGCTCGCAAGAGCTGTTTTTCTCGCGGCAGTGGTGTGATGAAGCGTTTGGTAGGATCGCCGGTGTTCGATACGATCGCGGTGGCCATGCAGCGGCGACTGGCCACCCACCGTTTCAGCCAAGTGGGATAAGGACGCAAGAACGCGACCAAGCTCATGAACGGGGTTCGTTGCCGAGTGTGTTTGAGACTAAGCATCTCCTCACGCAATGAATCGTTGAGGGCTTCCGATTCAACGCATTCCGATGGCTTTCGGCGGATCAACGCGTAAGTCACTAGGTTGGCTGCCGTCGCCATTCGCGATTGAATTTCGCGAAGGTCCATTGGCATCATGATGCAAAAGTCTTTGCGGTTGAGATTGCCGTTGTCCTTGTTCCATTGTCGCAGTGTGACCAGCAATCGTTCAATCAGGAGTTCGTTGGTCGATTGGCCGCGGACTTCACCGACCCGTCGCAGTTCTCGGTAGGTCTTGGCATCGAATTCAAAACTGCACAAACCTGGGAAGGTTGCCGGAGCATTAGTCACGTGGGTATCGGTGCTTGCCTTAGGTTTCGCAAGCGGTTGGACACCGGCAAGGCATTTCATGCCGAGTGCACGCGTGGACTTGCTGTCAAATTTTCCATTGTCATCGTTGTAGTTTGTGACGTCGTATGAATTCTTGATCCGTGCGCGTAACGCTTGGGCATCAAACTCCGGTAACGGTTCGTCGATCGGGTTGCCGACTTCGGATGCGTAATGCCAGAGCCAGTCGCCGATGAACTGGTAGGCGCCGATTCCATCGCACGACGCGTGATGAAATTGCATGGTTACCGCGGAGTGCGATTGGTCGCCGCGAACCCAAATCCGCAATCCGACTTGTTTGCGAATGTCAATCGCTTCACCGCCGGGCAGGTCGATGGGGGTGTCTGGATCGCCCCAGTCGATTTTGACTTTCGTGTTTGAGGCGGCAATCCAACAATCGCGACCACCTTTTCCCGGGCCGACGACCGCTTGCAACAATGGGTGTCGCTTGAGAGCGTTTTTCAGTGCAATTTCCAAAGACTCCCGGTCCAGTTCGCCGCTTAATTCCATTTGGACCGCGAAGGTCATCGGGTACTCAGGCCGATCGTCCCAAACCATGTAGTCTTCGAAAACACTGAGGTTCAGTGGGAAGAGGCGTGGGCGCCGGGCAGGTGCCGCGGTTGGGGGGGGCTCAGCGATCGACATTGCGTGTTGGTAAGTCGGTGGGTGTGATTGACGTGATGAGACGCTTGAAGACACCGGTGAATGGGCGGAGGTGTTGCACCCCCAGCCTAGTTAATAAATCGACGATTGCTTGATTCCTGTCGTCATGAACCGACCTAACCGTACCAAAGGTGGATGTTTTGCTCGGTTCTGTGTCGTTTTTGTTGCTCAATGGGAACCTCGTAGCTATTCTGAAATGCACGCCTGGGGGTGGTGATTTGGCCTCGGTGTTCCAACTCCATCCGTCTGACGACGCTGCTTGTTTGTCCAGACTCTCCTCTTTTTCACGTCGACCTTCGCATCTCATGAACGAAACCCTTGCCGTTCCGGCTTTATCGAAGTCGCTCACTCGTCGCTCTGTTTTTTCCCGCTCCGTTGCTGCATTGTTGTTTTGCAGTCTGGCGGTGATGGGAACGGCTGTTCACGCACAAGACGGCGGTGACATCATTTTCGGTAACCCGATTGCGGGTGTCGATGTTGACGCGACCGGTGTTTTGAAGGTGCGGACCGTCGATCCGCGTCTGGCTCAACAGCGTCTTCAAGAGGCAAAGCTTCGGGCTCAGACCGACGACGTCATGCAGACGAGCAAGTTGCGAAAGGTTTCGCTGAACCGACTGGAAAAGGCGATCGCCGATCACGTCGAGGCAGACCGACCCTTCGGAGACGACATCTTGGCCGTCGCCGGGTTAACGACGGTCGAGTACGTCTTCTACTATCCTGAAACCAAAGACATTGTCGTAGCGGGCCCGGCTGAGGGTTACGTTGCCGATCCAACAAATCGCTTTGTGGGTATGAAGTCCGGTCGCCCAACGTTGTTGTTGGAAGACCTGGTGACTGCACTGCGAGCCTATGCACCGGGTGCACCTCCGACCCGAGTGATTTCGGTATCGATCGATCCGACCCCTGAGGGTTTGGCTCGAATGCAGCAGTACCTTACCGCCGTCGGTGGACGTGCCAATCGAGGCGACACGCTGCGACTGGTTCAGGGTTTGAAGCAAAACCTGGGGCTGCAAACGGTAACCATCAAGGGTATTCCAGCCGATACGCACTTCGCTCGCGTTCTCGTTGAAGCGGATTATCGCATGAAACTGATCGGTATCGGGTTGGAACAGCTTCCTGTTCCAGTTCGCAGTTATGTTTCGCGGACCAGCCCCCAAGCCGTCGCCGCCAACGCTCTGGAGCGATGGTACTTCCAGCCTAACTATGACGGCGTTTCGGTCAGTGACGATCGATTGGCCATGCGAATCAATGAACGTGGCGTGCAGTTGGTTGGACAGGGCGAGCGAGTGATGGGTGGCGGTAAGCGAGTGCAGGCTGGCCGTGGTAACCGAGCTAGCCAAGCGTTCACCCAAGAGTTCACTGAAAAGTATCCGATGATCGCGTCGAAAGTTCGTGTTTATGCCGAACTGCAGCAACTGATCGATGTGGCAATCGCCGCCGCCTATATCCAAGAACAAGACTTCTACACTCAAGCGGATTGGTCGATGCCAACGTTGAGTGACGAACAATCGGTGCCGGTTCAGACCTACACGGCGCCTGAAAAGGTAGAGACCGCCGTCAATGCAATTTGGCGAGGCAACACGCTGATGACCCCTCTAGGTGGTGGCGTGAATATGCAGCCTCGAGTTGCGTTCAACAGCGATCGAATGGTTGTCGATGTGAACGGCCAGAACGAAAAAGCTCAACAATCCGCTGGCCCCAGCAACTTGGCTCCTGGCCAGTGGTGGTGGGATTGAGATCAGGTCTTCTGTTAGGCCAAACGATTTGGGTGGTTTATGTGAGATGCGAACTTGGTTTCGCGTCGACGCACGGTGCCAAGCCAAAGGAACTCTTGTGGCGTTTGGCTCACTAAACCAGAGTCACTCGAAGCGAACGTTGGGCTTGTGATTCGGCTGATCGGCCGTATGATAAAAGTGAACACCCTTCCCCGACAATCCCGAGGTCAAACAACGTGCTAACCGAAGCCACAGTCGAACGAATGTTTCGTGAAATCGTTTCAACGAACCAAAACACCGAAGAAACATTCGAACGAGCTGAAGAGTTGCTCGAAACCGAATTGCGTGACGAAAGCCCTCTCCGTCACCGCCTGACTGTTGAACTAGAAGAACTTCGGTCGCTAACGACCAAGTAGTTTGATTGGCTTTATGCCGCACTCTTGCTTTCTGTGTCACCCATGGCGGTGTGACACAGATTGCGATAGAAGCCATTCTTAGCAAGTAACTGTTCGTGGGTACCCACCGCTGAAACTTGCCCTTGATCTAAAACCACCATGCGATCGGCGAGTGCCAATGTGCTGTTACGGTGAGTCACCATGATTCCGGTGCGGTTGATCAAGAACTTCTCGAGCGCTTCGTGAATGAGTTGCTCGCTCTCGATATCGACCTGGCTGGTTGCCTCATCGAGAATCAAGATATCCGGTTGCCGTAGGAATGCACGTGCTAGTGCGATTCGCTGCATCTGGCCGCCGGACAACCGAACGCCGCCGCTACCTAGCAAGGATTGATAGCCATGCGGTGTCTTGCGAAGGATAAAGTCATCCGCAAAGGCTAGTTTGGCTGCGCGAACGACATCATGAGAATCTGCACTGGGCGTGCCGTATCGAATGTTGTTTTCGATCGTGTCGTCGAACAACACAGTGCGTTGGGTTACCAAAGCGATGCGTTTGCGTAGGTCGCGGGTCGCCATGTCAGCGATGGGGACTCCGTCAAGTTCGATCTGTCCTTGTGATGGATTGTCGAACCGGCAAAGCAAGCTAATCAGGGTGCTCTTGCCGCAACCGTTTGGCCCAACCAGTGCGATCGTTTCGCCGTGGTTGATGGTTAGGTCGATGCCGCGAAGTACCGATGGTCCCCGCTGATATTGAAAGTGGACGTCGCTGAACTGCAACGTTTGGTGGGGACGAGCGACGGCTTTCGCTACAACCGGCTCAGTAACGCGAATGGGTTCGTCAATGATCTGGTAGACACGCGACGATGCCGCGATGCCACGCTGCAAGGCGCTCCAGACATCAGATAGCTTCTTTGCCGGATCGGACGCGCCGATTAAGAACGCAAAGAAAAGCAATACCTTGCCGTCGTCCAATGGACGGTCCGACATGCGGATACCCAGCAGATGGGTTTGTTGGTTGATCGTCAGGTAGCCACCCGCCACGATTGCCAAGCCGACCACGCTTAAACCGAGCAATTCGCTGGTGCCGCGAGCGGCCGTGTTATAGAAGGCAACCTTCATCGAGCGGCGATAGTAGCCTTGAACGTGTTGGCGGAAGCGGGCGCGTTCGTGTGATTGTGTGTTGAACGATCGGACGACGCGGATTCCGTTGAAGGCATCATTCAGCATCCCGTATAGGTTGCTCATTTCTTCCATCACGCGTCGACTGGCACGGCGAATCGACTTGCTCAATTGGTTCATGACGATCGCGACGATGGGCGATACCACCATCACCAAGAGCAGCAACCGAGGGCAGACCATCGCGGCGCCAGCGAGGCAAACCAGCATCTTAAGCGGTTCGCGAATCAAGCGTCCGATCAGCGTACTTAGACCTAAACCGATGTGCGAAACATCGTTGGTCAGTCGGCTGGTCAAGTTGGCAGAACCGTTTTCACCAAAGTGATCCAGGTCCAAGTGAAGGGCTTTGCGGAAGAACTTTTCTCGCAATTCCATCACCGTGCCTTCGGCGATGTACTGAACAAGCATCAAGTTGATGGTCAGTGCAACGAGTTTGATCGCGGTGCCACCAATTAGGATTCCAACGACCAATAGTAGTGTGTTGAACGGTCCGTTCGGGGCCCATTCATTGACGGTCGGCTGGACCTTGCGTAACCATTCGGCAGAGTATTCTGCGGTCGATTTTTGGAATTCCAGCTTGGTTTTCGTAGCGTTCTCGGTGGTGTCCAACGCCCCAATCTGCGTCGTGAGCTTCGCTATTTCTTGGTCCGACTGCTCAATCCGCTGGGAAAGATAAGACTTCAAGTCGTGGCCTTCGAAGACCACTTCGACCATGGGATACAGGGTGCCAATGTTGCCTCCCCACATTCCAGCAATCACCAACGATGTCAGTAGGACCCCCAGTAGGGACCAACGTCGACGTGCGGCCAGTCGCAGGACTCGGCGGAATGATTTCATGGCGGGAGAATGGCACAAGGTGAGGATCGTGAGGATCAAATCACCTTGTATCAGCAATCCAAAACAGGTCGCCAGACAGATTTTAGCCTGGGAAACAGGCGAAACACGCGGCCCGCCGTTTAGCCAGCCGAAACAACGTTCCCACATCGGGTTTTCGCCGCTTCAGGCCGCGATTTGCGATCGATCGCTATCTGCGATCTATCAAAATGAGATCCATCAAAGTGGTCAACCATAGCGGTTGACCACTGAAGATTTCGGCTACTGCATGATGTCGCTGAGCTTTTGAGCTGGTTTCAACTCATACGGTTGGCCGTCAATCTCGAGCGTCACGCTGCGGGAAGAAACCGCGGTGACTTTGCCGCGGACGGAACCGATTTCGAACTCATCGCCGATTTTCAACTTCAATGTCTTACCGCGGGTCCGGACACTCATCCAAGCGGTCCAATTGTCGCGGCCTTGCACCAGTGCGGTCAAGAACGTTTGGGTCGAGTCATCGAAGCCAGCTTTGACCACGGGCGGTGGCGGAACGGGGGCCACTTGCGGGGTGATCGTGACCGTTTGCGTCGATTGCCGCGCTGGGTATCCATTGTCGATTGCAACGACTTCAAAGGAGAACGGCTTAGCGGGTTCCGGCCTCGGCTTAACGGGCTCGTCTTGAGAAGCGTCGTCGCCAGTGGATTCCGTTGTTTCGGATGCATCAACAGCTTTTGATTCGTCGCCAGAATCGGTCCCCGATTCAGTGTCCGATTGAGCAGATTCAGCAGTAGTGGCTGGACCATCGTTTGCGTTCGTTTCGTCTGGCTTGGAAATCGCGGACGCTTCAGGCTGCTTAGGCGGTTCGGGATCTTTCGGCGGTTCGGGTGGTTTCACGAACAAGCGTTGGGAATTGGCGTCCCAAGAGGCCCACTCTGGCAAATCACCTTCAACGCTGACCCGGACGGAGTCGCCTTCGGGGTCTTCGAACTGGAATCGAAACTCGTTGGACCTGCCCATGGTGGCGACCAATCGCTCATCACCTCGATAGCGAGGGGGCTGGTTGGGCGGTTGGAAGAAGTTGCGATTCAGGATGTCTTCGCGGTACTGCTTGCGAGACTGACTGATTCTCCACGAGGGATCTTCGTTAGGTGTGGTCGGTTTGGCATCGGCGATGTTCAGCGATATAGCGTCGATCACCATCACAATGCTGAGCATGTCTTCCGCTTCGGCGTTTTCTTCTTTGGTGCGGCGTCCGGTTTGGCGTAGCGGGGCGAATATCAGTTCACGAATTCGGTGCAACTGATCGTGCGCTTCGACGGCGTAGACCAATTCGATCAGACCTGGCAAATCGGACTTACCCGACACGCGGAATGCAAATCGTCGATAGAGGTCGCCCACAGGCACATCGCTGACCGGGTCAACGACGGCATCTTGGATCCCGGTGGCTCGAACGGTGTCGAGCAGCCAGGACTGGTACGAGTTCTGTGCGACTTGTGGATTACTGGACAGCGATCGCACTTTGTATTCGCCGAGTTGTCGTTCGGCTTCGGCACCGGCAAGCCAGCGCATTTGCATGGTTTCGGCTTCGCCGGTCAACGAGCTGAGTCGGTTTTGGCGGAATTGGATGGCACCGCGGTACTGATTGAAGCACCATTGGGCGAATACGATGATGAGCAGTCCGCCGACACCGATCGCTAGATAACGTTCACGTTGAGTCATTATTTCGCCTCCTCGGTAGCGGCTTGTTCGGTGCTGGCCGCTTGTTCGCTTCCACTATCTAGAGCGGTTTCATCCGAGTTGGCCGGTTTGGGGCTGGATGGCGTTGGATTCATGCGTTGGTATCGTTCGGTTTGCACCGCGTCTGGTGCCACTGTAATGGTTTGTGTCATTTGCCAGCGGTAGGCGTCTTGGGTCGCTAGCTGGGTCACTTTGTCTCCGGTGACTTTGTGAGCTTCGTCCCGCATGGCGGATTCCAATTCCACAATGACCTCGGGGGATGTTACTCGGCCGGTCACGACAAGCCGTCCGCCTCCTTCACGAGAATCGGCGGTGGCGGAAACCTCTTGCAGCATGAGCTGATCGGCTCCCGGCATCTTGATCGCAAGTCGTTGGAGTTCTTCTAGCCAGTTGACATCGCCATTGAGGAACTGATCGATGCGTGCGGTCCGCCCAATCATTTCCTCAGCCGCTTTTGACTTCTCTTTCATTTCAGCGTTGGCAACGCTTTGTTGTTCGATTTGTTCGTCGAGCTGCGACAGATTCCCCATCAGCATCCAGATCAAACCAGCCAGAATCGCGACGGGGATGCCCACCATGGCCGCGACCTTTCGGCGGTCGGTTTGAACTTCGATCGTCCGGCGTGGATTTTCGAAGTCAATTAACTCATCGCCATGCTTCGCATGTGCCGCAAGCAAGCCGACCAGCGGCGCCAGGCGGCCAACAGTTTCCCCGACCGCTTCTTTGGCGGCAGGGTCAGCGCCGACCAATTCGAGCGGGTCGACCAGATTTGTCTGGCAAGGTTTGGTTTGTTGTTCCGCTAGACGCTCGCTTAGCTTTTGAATTTCAACGGCGTGTCGATCGGCGGTCCCCCACAACATCACGTTGCAGTTTGTGCCAGCCGCGCCACAGGCCATCATGCTGCGTCGGATTTCGCCAGCCAACGCATTGGTTCGGGCCGGCATTTCTTTGGGCAGTCGGACTGAGCGGACGAAGACGACCTTGCCGTCACGCAGCAGAACGATTTCTGCTTCGTCGCTGACCAAGTCGATCAACGCAAGCGTGGCGCCGCCGTCGAAATTAGACCCGAGCTTATCGTGGTAGATACGGTAGAGGGCGGCCGCCGCGATCGGACGCAACACGATCCGCTTGAGCGTCCAACCGGTCGACTCGACATTCTTTCGAATGGGATTGAGGTGGTTCGGGCCGGTTGCCGAAACGATTGCTTTGATACCAGAGTCGTCGATCTGGGTGGTGATGAAGTCAACCGTCGCGCTATCGCCCGCAGCGGCGAATTGGCGGATCGCTTGAAAGCGGACCATGTCCGGTAGTTCTTCGACCGGGACAGGTGGGAAATCCATCTGACGCAGTTCGGCACGATCACGGCCGATCGCAATCAAGCATTCGTATTTGGCCGCCGGTTGGGACGCGATCCAGGTCTTGAGCGTCGCCATCGGGCCGTCGCTGCCGACAGGAAGAATCGCTGCGTTGTGCAGCTTCGTTCGGACGCCATCGGATTCGCCGATCACCAGGCGAAGCTGTTCGTCGTCCCAGTCTATTGCGATTTGTTGCATGAAATTAAATGGAAGGTGTTGAGGCCAACTCTGGAGTCAGGTCAGGGAGATTCTAGTCTAGTTGGAAAGCTGACCGGCCCCTCGCATTAGCGGCAGGATACCGGAATCGCCAATCAATCTGCACTCATTAGGAAGTCGTTCTAGGTCAGAACTAGTTTGAACCCCGTAACCGTCATAACGACCACTAAAAAATAGAAAACAAACCGACTTCCTTTTTCGATTGCCAATTTGGCACCCGCGATACCGCCGAGCACGTTTCCGGCGGCCATGACCAGCCCGGGGATCCATTCGATCAGCCCATAAAATGCAAACACGGTTGCTGCCGAAAGCGTGACGATGAACCCGATGCTGTTCTTGATCGCGTTGGAGGAAACGAGATTGGTTTCGCAAAAGAAGCCCATCGCCAATAGCATCAGAATTCCGAAACCGGCTTGGATGAAACCGACGTAGACCCCGATGGCAAAAAACGCGAGCAATCGCCAGTGGGGCGCCAGTTTGGGTTGCGATGGAGCGTCCAGCAATCGCTTGGGATTGGAGATCAGCAATGCAGCCATCACCAGAAACAACAGCCCAAAGACCTGGCGAAAGTTGTCTGCCGGCAGGTAGATCGCCAACATGGCTCCCAGTGGAACGCCCGCCAGTGTGGGGATCGCCAATCGCACAGCGGCTTTGCGGTCCCAATGTCCCTTGCGGTGGAAGGCAATAGTAGCCGATCCGGTCGAAAGCAAGATCGCAATCCGGTTCGTCGCGTTAGCCGCTTGGGGTTCCAGCCCGAACAGCAAGAGAGCCGGCAGGGTCAAGAATGAACCACCGCCGGCAATCGTGTTGATGATGCCGGCTAGGAAACCAGCCAGCACCAATAGCAGATAGAACGCAAACTCATTCACTAAGGTTGCAGGATCGTATTATCTTTCTGGACGCCTTCATCAGACTCTAGGAACATCTTGGGTAGCGTGCTCGGAAGTCGCGACGAACGTCCCCTTGGTTCCGGCGGGAAGTCCTTGCCACGAACCGCTGATCCCAACGGAGTGGTCAACGAATCGTCGATCGTTCGTAAGTAGGCTTGCAGTTTCCAAGCAGGGATGACCGTCACGCCAACTTCCTTGGCCTTCGCCTTGATTTGTCCAAGAGCTTGAATCTCTCGGGCACTGGCTTCATCGTCAGCTTCTGGTGGTTCACCGAATACAAGGAAACGGACACCGCTGTCGAGTTCTTCCAATCCACTCAAGTCTTCTTGGATGGTGGTGTCGACCAACGCACCAGCGGCACGAACCATGGATGCCACTTGTTCAATATCCGGACGTTCATCGCCATCGATATCGATATTCCATGCCAACGCAATCTTCACGCGACGACCAGGAGCCCAGAATGGCGAGTAGATTTGGTCGCCAGGGATTATCGGGTAGCGGAATTCCGGACGAGCGACGACACGTGCTTCAGCACGGTGATCGCCCAGAATCTTGGTGACTTGGATGGTGGCTTTGATCTTGGCGTCTTGCAAACGAGTTTCGTCAGCATCGATCACACCGAACGTTACACCAGGACGCAACGCATCAGATGAGCCCAAGTTGATTGTTACCACGTTGCCTCCGCGAACGACGTACTTGACCAAGCCTTGAGTCGATTCGAATTGGTCGCTGCGGAAGCGTTGCAATTCGATCAATTGTGTATTGATGGTCGCCAACAGTTCGTTTTCACGTTTCTTGAACGCGGCCAAGTCTTGTTGGATTTTCTTACGGATGTTGGTCAGGTCTTTGGATGTCTTGAGCAAGCTGTCACGGGTTTGTGCGGCTTGCAAGTTCATCTTTTCGCGGTCTTCGGCAAATTTGGACGCTTCGTCTTCAAGCTTCTTGTTGGCCTGATCGCGACCGGCTTCGGCGACTTCCATCGCCTTCCGCGCGACTTCGACGTCGCTTTCGGCTTGGCTGCGAATTTGGGTTGCTTCGTCACGCGCCTGGCCGTATTGCACGTTCCGTGAGCGGATCGCGTTGACCAGGAACTCCGGCAAATCGGGGTAGTTTCGATTTTGTGGATCGACTTCCGGACCGAAATACGCCATGTCACGTGCGAAGTTCTGCTCGATTGCCTCGATGTCGGGATCGCCACCGGTGCTGGAGGTCAGTTGGTCAAACTGGGCTTGGGTCAGTCCGCCCACGCCCAGCATCGCTTTCATCAGCGTGGATTGGCTTTGCAGCGTTTGGACTTCGCTGCGGGTTGCTTGCAAGCTTTCCTTCGCATTAGCGGCCGTTTGGGATTCCACATCGCCCCAGCGATAGAGGAAGAAATTCAGGGCCAGCGAAAGCACCAAGAAAATCAGGCAAGCGATCAAGCTGCCACGGATGACTGAATCGTCGCGTGCGACCATGTTGGAGTCAGAGCGTTTGTGGAAGGCGGAAAAGTCTACGAACGAAAAGGCGTCTCGCGATGAACACTACGCCAGACCAATTGGACTCGTTTGGAATTTCAATCCGTTTTGAAAGAAGAATTGTATTCAAACGAAGGAGCAAACACACGGTTTTGCTGAGGAATTCCCTGTCAAACTGCGTTGTGCAGGCGGGCGACGGTAGGGAATTGCCCGATCACGACGGTTTTGGCGACTATTTGGGGGGGGCGACAAGCTCTCGACGCAGGTTTCGAACCCGGTCTTGGACCAGGATCGGTAACTTGCTTCGCAACAGGTTCCGGCCCGAAAACCACTCGTTGGGCTCATGCAACACAAATCGAATTTGAATGATCGACGCTTCGGGCATCTCGGGGACGGACGTGATCGCCACATAACCACCCAGACCAGCGTAAGACTGGGGAGGACCGAGAATTTTTTCGCCGACCTCGGATCGCTCGATCGCTCGCCATTGATTGGCGATGGAGTCTTCCTTGGGTTGGGCGGCACTGAACCGCTCGTCCAGAATCCAGGTCAGGATGATTGGTGAGTCATCGGCGTCATCGGGCCACACCGATCGACGGGCTCGAGCGACGCCGCGGATAACCACTTTGCCCAACAGCGGTAATTGCAGATGACCGAGCGACTCGGATTCATCATCCAGTTCGACACCGAAATCGGCGAGTTCGGCAGGAGTCAGTGAGCGGGTTTTGTTCTTTTCAAAGTCGTCAGCGTTTTCATCTTCCGCAAATTCAATCGACTTCGTGCCGTCAGACGAAGTTTTGAAATCATCCAATGCTTCAGACTTGCGGATCTGGGAAACGCTTTGGTGAACGACAAACGAGACGTCGATGAAGTGACCGATCCGTTTGCCAGCGTCATCGGGGATGGAATCCGTGTTAACCGAAATGGGAGCGACGACGGAATCGCGGGTGAAGCGATCACCGTGTCGACCCGCGATCTTCGCTAGCACCTTCTTCGCCTCGGCGGGCGAGACCGGTTCCCCCGTAACGGAAACAAAGTCAGGCTGCGGCAAGACGAATCGTTTTTCTGCGGTCAGGGCGACGCCGTCAGTCACCATCTCGGACAATAGGTCCGCATCTAACGTTGATGCGGGTTCGGATTGAGATGACGGATTCGCGGGTTGTGAATCCTGTGCAGGCGATGGTTGCTCTGCTGTGGCTATTGACGACGCAAACAGCATTTGACCAGCGACGACACTCATGCCGATCAGTATCGCAGCGGTTGATTGGATTGGACGAATCATAGGGAAATTCCTGTTTGGTGTGTTCGCAATTCGCCGTGTTGCCAGCGGCTTTCAATACGTGTGGCTGCGATGATTGATTGTTTGGATTCGATATCGCAGGCTTGGACGATTGAACTGTCAGGTGCTTGATAGGTTGCTTGGTGTTCGCCAGTTCGCATCGTGCGATGGCTAGGCCAGTCGCACGTCGGTGTCGATCGGCAGATGCGGGGAACGTTAACGGACTGCAGTATGGTTCACCACGCGTTTCGGTTCGCAGTGCGGTCGCGATGCCGTTTCATACACACTAGCTCTGCTTACCGCGTTGGTTGAGAACTATATCGATGTTAGTTCAACGTTGGTGATTGTATCAGAGTTGCAAGGGATGCTGGGGGCATGTTGCAGCACCGGTGTGGGCTCGGTGGAGTGTCTCGGAGTGCACGCGTTTTGGTGCGTGTCAAGAAAAATGCACTCAATTTTTAACCGGATTGTTGCCGCCGCGCCATGCATGCGTAGTCACCGCCGAAAGTGGTTTTAACGTTGTGAGTGGCACTCATATGGGGTGTTGTCGAAGACTTTCAGGATGTTTTCTTCGCGGGTACCAGTGGCGTGTCCGATACCTGTTTGTATCGCCGAGATATGTCGCCTTTCTGCTCTCCCACTTAGAAAGATACGACTGACATCGGTGACCAAAATCAAACCTTCCAAAAATCAAAATCCATGGAGTCCCATACGATGAATCGTATCCTCATCCCTGCTGTGTTGGCTGTCTGTTTGGTCGCTTCGAGTGCTTCGAACGCCAGCGCCTTCGGTCATCTAAAATCTTTGTTCGGTGGTTGCGACTCCGGTTGCGACACTGTTTGTGAGCCTGTCTGTGGCTGTGAGCCAGTTTGCGGTTGCGAAGTTGTTTGCGAGCCAGCTTGCTGTGCTCCTAAGCAAGGCCTGCTGCAAAAGCTTTTCAACTGCAAGAAGAGCGCTTGTGACACCGGTTGCTGCGAACCAGTTTGCGAGCCAGCTTGTGGTTGCGAACCAATTTGCGAGCCAGCTTGCGGTTGCGAAGTAGCTTGCGAACCAGCTTGCGGTTGCGAGCCAGCTTGCTGTGACTCAGCACCTTGCCGTCCTTTCGGTGGTCTGTTCTCACGCTTGTTCAGCAAGAAGAGCTGCTGTGACGCTGGTTGCTGCGAAGTTGTCGAGCCAGCTTGCGGTTGCGAGCCAAGCTGTGGCTTCGAGCCAGCTTGCGGTTGCGAAGCACCTTGCGGCTGCCACTGAGCCCTATTGAAGTAATCAACTGCATCCTCGACCGTCGCCTCTCTCCCTCTCGGTGACATGACCATTTGATCCGCATCTGGCAGGTCGTCCCCGCTGAAAAGTATTGCAGTTAAACAACGAAACCCCGGTTTGGAAATGTTTCCAAGCCGGGGTTGTTTCGTTGGTGAATCGATGTGTTGTTCGAACCAAGAAAAAAGCCACGTCTGAAATGAATCAGACGTGGCTTTCCGAATTTCTCAACCAATCGACGAGGCGGATTAACGCATCGCAACGGTTTGACTGTTGAAGTCGAAAGTCAACTCGACTGAATCGCCAGCGGCGACGTCGACGGTTTGCTCACGACGGATGGTCTTGCCGTTTACAGTTGCGGCAACCGAGACGGTGTAGTTGGTCCAGCTTTGACCGGCGGCCAATTGCGTGGTGCGGAAAGTCCGTACGCGACCGTAACCGTTGGTTTCGTTACCAGCCAAAGTAACCTTGGCATCAGCAGGAACGTAAAGCTGAACTACCGTTTCGGTAGGTTCGGCTTGAGCCGGGGTGCTGACTTGGGTTTCTTCCGCAGGTGCCGAGTCGGCTTCTTCCGAAACGGTTTCTTCGTCTTGCAAGAAGACCATTCGTTCCATATCGCCGGGACGAAGCTTGATCGTCTTGGAATCCTGCATCTCACGGCCTTCGACGTCGTAGGTCACGACGACTTCGTACGTGTACAGGTATCCGTCCTTCAATCCACGGGACATGAACTGGCGAACCATTCCGTCGCTGGTGGTTTCGTGACCGTTGACGGTAACACGAGCACCTTCCACAGGTACGGCAACGGTCAACAAGGCAGCGTCATCATCCAAAGTCGGCTTGTGCGATTCGTAGCTCGCGCCGCTGTTGATGATTGCACCGTCGATGACCGACCCGCCCATCGAAGAAGAGCTGCCATGAATCACGCTACCATCGACGGGGTAGCTTCCCGAGTCGATGATGGTTCCCGAAGGATAGCTGGATTCAACAGGGTAGCTTGACTGGATGACTGGAGCCGATTGGATGATCGGTGCAGCGTAGGACACGGGAGCTGAATAGCTGATCGGAGCCGAGTAGCCGCCACTGCTGCCGTGCGAACCGCTGCTAACCGAAGCGGCACGGTAGTATCCACCGCTGCTTCCGCTGGAAGCGGAGCCACCGCTGGAGTAGCTCGAGCGTGCAACGGTGTAACCACCGCTGCTGCCGTGGGACGCTGCAGCACGACGAGCGTGGATGCGTGCGTGAAGTCGGCTGAACAGTCCGCCGCCGGATGAACCACCGGAAGACGCGCCACCGGACGAACCGCCCGAAGATGCTCCGCCTGATGATGCACGGTAGCTGGCGACGTGAACGCCACCGGATGAACCGCCTGACGAACCACCTGATGAGGCGTTACCACCTGAAGAACCTAGAGAGTAGCCTCCCGAGGAACCGTGCGATGCGGCATGCCGAGCGGCGATGCGAGCGCGTAAACCGGACAAAAGTCCGCCACCGCTGCTGCCGTGAACGATACCGCCGGAGCTTCCTCCGCTTCCGTAGCTCCCATAAGAGCCACCTGCCTCAGCCGGAGCACTGATTGCCAGTGCCAGCGTGAGACCGACCAATAGGTGCAAACACCTCATGAACGTCCCTCCATCTTCAAAATTGGTAGATTGTGATGCCGCCGATGGATGCGAATGATCCAGGTTGTCTAAGTCAGCTAGAAAGCAGTCCGCGGGGCCATCTGAAATTCAACAGACTTGCAGATTGGGGCCTCGATTGCCCACTCCGCCGCAAGATAGGATAGCGAGCCGAGGGGGGCGATCAAGCAGTCTGGGTAAAATTTAGCGATCAAATGGACTGAATAGACAGTCCCTCAGGGGGGTGATCGCTTAGCTGGCCTAGAAAGGTCGCTAAACCCGACTTTTGCGGCTGCCGTTGATGCTTCAGGAAGCTCTTCTAGCGACCCATTTTTTCGACACGGACTTCGTCGAAATCGGCTCTGCCGGTCGCTCCAAACAAGCCGATCCGAATAATCGCCTCGCGGGCGGTCGGTGGTACTCGCAATAGCCGGCTGTCGGATTTCCAATCGCGGGATCCACGATAAGGCCCCAAAGACACCATGCCCAGTTCACGACGTAATTCGTCGTAATAGCTGATCGCGAGCATCGGCAGTGCGTCCGCGTCAGGCCCTTTTTGCACGTCTTGGGTTCGGACCCGCGTGGAAAGCCGAATCATGGACACCTTGCTGCCGTCGATCGCCAATCCCTGCAATAGGTGCGAGCCCAAACCAGGGGTTTCGTTTTCAAACCGAGCCATGGCGTTGCCGTTTTCGACGTGTCGCTTCACCTGGCGCCCGTAATACCAGCCGTCGATGAACTCGTCGCTATGTTGCTTGTCGAGTCCGTCGTTGGCGAGTCCTTCCTTGCCAAGCGGAGCGGTCGGTGCGACTTCGGATGGAGTGGCCCTGGGTTGCGTTTCCGGGGCGGTTGATCCTTTGGTAGTCGGGGGCACGGATTCGAAACCTCCGTTAACGACCGTGGGATTGGCCGGGTCCGGCAGGCGTTGTCGCCCGGATTCAGCGGTTCCTGTCATCGGAACGAACAACGTCGGCCGTAGTGGTTCGCGGACCAGTTCGCCGTCTTTCTTGGTCATCCGGTACAGAGTTTGTTGATAGCGTTCGCCGACCGGGATGATCATCGAACCGCCCTCGCGGAGTTGTTCGACCAGCGGGACGGGGACCGATTCGGGGCTGCAGGTGACGATGATTTTGTCAAATGGCGCCTTCGACGGCCAACCGAGAAAGCCGTCGCCTACCTTGGTGAAGACGTTGTCGTAACCCAATCGATCCAGCGCAGCGCGGGCCGTGATACCTAGCGACTCGACAATCTCGATCGAGTAAACCTCTGCTACCAGCGGGCTCAACACAGCCGCTTGGTAACCGCTTCCGGTACCGATTTCGAGAACTCGGTCGGTGGGTTGTGGATCAAGTGTTTCGGTCATCGAAGCGACGATGAACGGGCTGCTGATCGTTTGTGCCGAACCAATGGGAAGGGCCATGTCGAAGTAGGCTTTTTCACGCACCGACTTCGGAACGAATTCGTGCCGAGCGGTTTGTTGTATCGCCGAGAGCACTCTTTCGTTGGTCACGCCAGCGGTGCGAATCCGAGTGTCGACCAGTCGCTTTCTGGCTTCCGCATAACGGTCGGTCGAACGCGATGATTCGCTGGAAGAGGTTTGAGCCAGGATCAGTCGAGAGCGTTCGGGAACCAAAATGTGGGAGCTTTCGGCAACGGGGGTGACAGAGACAGGACGGTCAATATTGGCGTTTGGTGGCGGCGATTGGGCGGAGCTGATTGAGGGCATCGCTGCAACGGTGAGTCCGATTGCGCAGCCCAATGAGGCAGCTCGGACGCAGCCGACCGCACGATTCCGCGTAACCGTTGGTTCTGCGACGCGTGCTCGTGTTGGGGTGTTGTCTTGCGGAGAGATAAGCTTCGCGGATTTCATACTGCGCTTTTACCGGCTCGTAACAGGATGGGCACGCCGAAGATGTCACGGAACAGGCTCGATGCGTTGCCCAAAGCAAGTTGTTCCAACGAGACATCGTTGACGCCAGGAACCGAGATCACCATTCGTTTTTCTTCGCGGGTGCAAATGACTTCGCGAATCCGACCGCTGCGGGTGTCGTCCAAAGCGATTGCGATTCGCAACATAGCCGCCATCTTAGTCACTGCGACACGGTCTTTGCGGTCTAGTGATGAATAACCTTCATGTCCCGTCTGGGGTGACGCACGTCGGTGGTAACGAGCGACCAAGGCGACCAACTGAAGCTCTTGGCGGCTCAGTCCGAACAGTTCGCTATTTCGGATCAAGTAGTATGCGTGCTTGTGATTGCTGTGCACGCTGACGTACAAACCCACCTCGTGCAGCAACGCGGCAACGTACAACAGGACTTCGTGGCGAGGATCAAGTTGGTGTTCGTCGGCAAGTTGCTCAAACACCAGCCGGGTTAATTCAGCAACGGCCCGTGCGTGCGATTGGTCGACGGCAAACTTTCGCCCCAACGAAACCGCTGATCGAATGATTTGTTGCCGAAATTCGCTGGTCCAGTTACCGCTTTGTTCCATGTCGGCGAGCAAGCCGTCTCGCAGATTGCCGCCGCTGACAAAGACGTAATCCAATTCGAAATGCTTCGCGAAAAGCGTGTACGCCAGTAATGCTGGGCCGAGCGTTTCAGCTTCAACGAACGTCGCACCGAACTTGTCAACGATCGCGTCTTCCCCCATTTCCAGCATTTGCCCGGTCAGCTTTTCCAGCTTTTCGACCGGCAATTTGGTTAACGCGTGTTCGTCCCAATTGTCTACAAGACGATGAGCCGCGAAGCGAATATCGCTACCCATTAGGACCAGTTCCAGCGGAGCGTCCGCTTTCAAGTCTTCGGCGATACGAACCACAAACCGCTTAATATGCGTCTCTAACAGCTGACGCCAACGCGGGCCGTGAACACCGGATGCATCGATCGATTGCACCAGTCGCAGCGATCCCAACCGAAACGAATCGGAGTGCAGCACGTTGCCGCCTCGGATGATCAACAGTTCCGTACTGCCGCTGCCCACTTCCAAGACTACTGATTTGGATTCCGCCGTTTCCGCACGCGCCAGCAGTTTGGGCGTGATGCTCATGTACGTGATGCGGTTCACTTCCGCTTCGTCGATCGGCTCAACATCCAGTCCGGTTGCGACGAACACACGATCGACAAACGCGATCCGGTTGGTTGCTTCTCGCACCGCCGTCGTCGCGACGACTCGAATATCGCTCGCGTCGTGCACACCGTACTCATCAAGAATGCGGCGGAAGCGTTTTAGAACTGTCGCCGCTCGTTCGATTCCCTTGCGGCTTAAACGACGACTTTCGAAAGCGTCTCGGCCCAAGTCGACCGGTTGCAGCAGCGATTCCAACGTCCGTACATGTCCGTCTGGATGAATTTCGGCAATCGACATGCGGATGCTGATCGCGCCGATGTCGATAACCGCAACCGTCCTTGGCGCCGTGCGAGCGGGAGTCGGAGCGACGTTGGTGATCTCGCTAAAGTTTTGCTCGGTTGAAGACATATTCATCATTGGACATCCATTTCGGTTTCGCTGAGCATTTTAATGTCGCTGAGCATTTTGGTTTCACTGAGCTTTGATTCTATCGAGGTTCGGATTCGATGTTTGTTGTGGTGGCGTCGTATCGCTTTTACTTGGCCTCGCTAAGTACTAAGCAGTTGATCCGGCAAAACGTGATGTCGCACCAAAGCCGCTTCGGCGGTCGGCCCACCCAAACAAACCTCCGCACACCAACCACGTTCCAACGCCGCGGCCACGTTCTCTTCGCGATCATCAAGGAACAATATTTCGTTCGGTTGGGCACCGCAAATTCTTTCCGCGTGGGTCTCCGCTTCGATGTAGATCTGGTGATCGGGCTTCATCGATTTCGCTTCGTAACTAAGTACGACGTGATCGAAGGGACCTTCCATCACATCGTACTCTTGACTGTTAATCCACGTCCAATGCGCATCACAGGTGTTGCTTAAGATGCCGATCGGCAATCCCGCCGCTCGGACCCGGCTGATCACGGCCCGCATCGAATCAATGGGAGTGAACATGTCGCTGATCGCCTGCAGAATTGCTTGATCGTCGCCCGTCGGTAGAGCGGGGGCATAGCGGTCGCGGATGGACTGAACGAATTCGGCTTCGCTGATCAAGCCGGTTTCCAGTTGGTCATGCAAGCCTCGTTCGTTCAGAACTTGGTCCGCTTTCGCATTGGCACTTAGGCCAGTCGTTGGGTCTGTTTCTGGTAAGGCAAATAGGCCAGCCAGATTTTCGAACGAGCGTTCCCGGTCAAAGGAAACAAGGATGTTGCCGAGGTCAAAGTAGACAAAGTGAATCTTGGAGGCGGGCATGAACGGCAGACTGGGACAACGAGAGGGGAGGTTGGGGCGGTGGGCCGAGCTATCTTAACCGGTTCGCAATAAGGTCCGCCAGCGACGTCGATGGGGGTGCGGCGAATCCGGCCGACTAGACACTTTTCAAGTACGGCAAGGACTTTCTGGAGGCAGAACCAGGCCAAAGCCATCTCGTCATGGTAGTCGCACTGGCAATGATTTCGCGAGAGGTTCCGGTTCACGGTTCGCCTAATTTGCCTGAAGGGACGTCGGTGAGGATAGCGTGGCCATCGATCCGAGATGCCCAACGTCGTAAAAGTTCATTCGCATGTCGATTGTCGTAGGGGGCGAGGTGGCAAGACGATCCGTCGCGTCCGATCCAGTTCTTAGCCGAAAGTTCTCCATCAATTAACGAGCAACGACAACGCAACCCAAAGCATTCGCGGCCCTCGTCATTGTTCTTCGGATTGACGATCAAGATCTCTTTGCCGACGTAGCCTGCGATCGAAATTTGACGTTGCGTGAGTGGGGGCGTCACCGATGCGGAATCGGACTGTGTCAGGTCAATCCCGTCGAACTGGGAAGGCATCGAAGTGCCCAAGCCACAAGCGGCAAGCAACGTCGGCAGGATATCCGCGTGTGCTGTGGGTAACTGGATCGCGTCGGGTTGAATTCTCGGTCCAGCGATCACGGCGGCGGTTTGCGTTTGAACTTTTGAAAGTTTCAATCCATGGCCGATCGTTCCGTCTTCGCCAAAGGATTCGCCATGGTCTCCTGTGACGACCACAATTCGTCTTCGAGATGGTGCCCCGTTGGTGTTTGCGTCTGGTGTGATCAACCCAGCCAGCGAAGCGTCCAGCGTTCTGGCGGCGTTTCGGTAACGGTTCCAAACCTCGCCACGCAAAGACTTCGGAAAGGGAATAGGATATTGAGAGTTTGCCGATGGTTGGTCAGCGGCTAATTGTTCGTCCACCCAAAATGGCGCATGGGTCCCATACAAACACAAAACGGCGAGGCGTGGCGGTCGATCAGGGTTGGGGGTTAGGAAACGTTCGGTTGATTCGATTGCCCGTCGATCGGCGTCGAGGCCGCTGAAGGATTCATCCTGGAAGACGTCGTAATGTCGGTCAGATAGAAACGAGTCCATTTGGAAGGTCGCCCAGTCATTGGTGCTGGCAAAAAATCCGAGTTCGTAACCGGCTTGGCGAAACAAGCGGTTCATCGGCGGCGCGAAGCGAACTTCCGATTTGTAAAACCAAGCCGCCTCCAGTCCACTGACGATCGAGAACACGCCTAGGCTAGAAGCGTTCCCACCGGAAAAGTGCTGGCGTAGCCACAAGCCTTGGTGTGCCAGGCGATGCACGTTTGGCATGACGGCGGAATCAACCATCTCCGGTCGGAGTGACTCCGCAATGACAATCAACACATCCGGTCGCAGGCGGTTCTCGGTCGAGGATGGATCACCCATGACCACATTCATCCGCATTTGATTGATGCGTTGCTGGATCGCGGATTGTAACGGGGCCGAAGGCACTGAAATCAGTGGCCTGTCGTTGGCCCGAACGACGTTAGTTATCGGCTTATCGAGCCAGCCCAGTGCGTTAAACGGATGAAGGGTCGGCGGCAATTCCCGGCCGGTCGACGCGGGAGTGATACGCTCGGCGATGGATCCACCCAGGGAGAACGCGACCGCTAGGCCAACCAAACATGCGACAGCGATAAGCTTAGCCGTGACGTTCGGCGTCATCGTTTGTAATCGGCAGTGACGGGGTAGCCGCTTTTCGAAAAGCCAAGCGATCCAGCCGCCAACCGCCAAGCTTCCAACCCACCCCATAATCGGTATTAGCGTTCCGAGTGAAACGAACCGGATCAGTCCGACGGGAACTTCCTTCAGTATTTCGGCGAAACGCATTGAGAGAATGTGTTGCCCAGCGAGCTGGTACGCAATCGAATCGACGCCAAAAAACAGCGGCGCGATCATGAATACGACTGGCACCCATGTTTTTAGTGGCGAAGCTCGAAACCAAGACCAGGCAATCAGGATCGTCAACGCGACGCCTTGAAGAAAGCCGCACTGCAGCAACGTAAGCCACACGCCGATCGCCGGATCGGCGGTCGATTCCGGCTGGGTTAACGGTGAGACTCTTGTTAACATCGCCCAGCCTATCGTTGTTACGGACCACCAATAAACCAGACGAGTCGATGCCGGTAGGTGAGCGGTAGAAGCTGGCATGTTGGAGGAAGCAGCGTCGATGCAATGTCTCGCTATGGCTTCAGGTTGGGCTAAGGATTCAGCTTGAACGGTGCAGGAAATTGACTGCATTCCGCATTATACGTTTACTGGTTCGCCACGCAGAATCTTTTGGGTGTCGGTGCCCAGTTTCTCGAATGCACCCAAAACATCAGGAAACGGAGCCTTGACCGCTTCCACGCGATCCGCGGTGACGTAGATCACTGTACCCGTCCAAGGGTCCGGGGCACCGGGTAGATACAGCGTGACTATTTCACTGGTCTGCTCCTCACTGGTTGGCTTACTGTCCGGTTCGTTCGAGTTGGTAGCGTTTAGACTGCCGCGTTCCACTTCGAAGGCCAGTCGGGAGTAGCCCTCTAAACGAACCGCGACTGGTTTAAGCCGGTTTTTGGCGATGTCCCCGCCAATGTTGCCACTGAGTTGTTCTTTAAAAATTGCGTAGCGAGGAAACAGCATCAACAGATACTTTTCCATCACTCCGGTGAATTGCCGGGCTACGGACCGGCTAGCTAATATGCCAGCGGCAAAACAGGCCAGCACAATCACCAGCAGTGCGATTGCAAAGATCAACCCATAGCCGGTTGGATCGTTAATCCCCAAGTAGTCCCGCAAGACGGGCTGCAGTTGAACGGCTCCGGCGTAAACCACCTGGGCGATTTGACCCAGAAAGAATAGTGCAACCACCAGCGGAAGCAGAAAGAAGATGCCCCCGATGGCGGTGGCACGCAAGAATGACAATTGGCGTGTAACGTGCTTCTTCATGGGTTCACCTGAGTTCCAGTAAACGCCTAAGTGAAAATAAACGGTTGTCTGGTAGCAAATCAAATGGGGCGGGCATATGGCAAATTCATTGGGTTTGATCTTCCACCGGGGTGCGACGATTCGTTAACAGGAATGATCAGTGGTTCGTCTTTCCACTGTTTCCGCATTGCAGGCGTACCTTCGTCGGCCATTTTGCGGCCGTTACGCTTGGTATTTGTCGAAAACGCCGTACTGTCAACCAAACTGTACTGTCATGCAGACCACTTCCACGACCACGAACGAAGCGACATCGCTTTACCGGCCCATCACCCTGTTTTATATGGCGGCTATCACCGCCATGATGGTCCCGGTGTTGACGTTGGTCGATATGTCGATCGCCAATTACATCGCCAATGATCCCTTGGATCGGGAAATCGCCTCGGCACTGGATTTGTCGTTGGTGTTTTCTCATGGTACAGGCGTGTTTTTGGTTTTGCTTGCCATTTTTATGCTGGCACCACGGTTGCGATGGCAGGTCCCACGCTTGGCTACATTGGCACTCGGTGGGGGCGCGCTGGCGACAATTACGAAGATGTTTGTTTTGCGTCCTCGACCCAGCACCATCGATCTTGAATACGCCGGTCATGAATCGGCATGGTTGTGGGCGTTCGACTGGGATCTAAGTGAAATCGCCGCATTCGATCTTGGAACGCGGGCTTTTCCCAGTGGAAACGTTGTGACCGCAACCGCGTTAACGATTGGCTTATGGATCGTACTGCCGAGAGGACGCGCCCTGTTCGCGATGATTTGGGCAGGCGTCTTGCTGCAGCGTTTGACCTCCGGTGCTCACTTCACTAGCGATATCTGTGGTGGCGTGGCGATCGGTTTGACATGGGCGTTTATCTGCTATCATCCCAAATGGATGGGAACCTTGTTTGATCGCATGGCACCCGAACCCAGACGCAAGGTTCGCTACCGCGAATCGAATGCTTCGGATGAGTTGCCGCTTCCCAGTTTGACGACTGGGACGCAGTCTGACGAAGCGACCACTGAGCCGAACTACCAAGGTGAAGAAACTCGCCGAGCAGCCTAAAGGCTGTACACCAACGTCGTTGGAGTCCAGGCTTCAGCCTGTTCCGCATTGGGCCCTGAACCAAACTGCGGTCATCTAAACGCTGGGGGTTATCGGATGTGGGTCAATCTCGGGAGCGTCGCAGCGGAAATCGTGACATCGATACAGCGTGACCCGTTGCCCCAGTGATTCTTTGCCCGCGAGTAATTCGGGCTTAATTGCCGAGGATGGTTGTTCTGCCTCGTCAGCGACTTGCCAAGCGAGAATTCGTCCGGGTTGGTAGCCACGCAGTTGTTCGTGGGCGATCGCGGCCACATCGTTTCGATGATGCGCAGCGACGACTAGTTGTTCACCGCCATGGTGGAACTCATCAAGTACCGATAGCAACGCAGAACAGGCTCGTGACTGTTCGCGGATCACCGATTCGGCGCATCGTAGTGTTGCTTCCACTTCGCCGGTCCAATCGCGGGTGGTCAGTCGGGATAGTTTCAGCAAGATCATCGCGGCTGACGCGTTGCCGCTGACCAAGGATCCATCGTGCCAGTCTTTGATGCGAGTGATCAGTTCTTCGGAATCATCCGCGGTGTAATAAAAACCGCCGGCTTCGGCGTCTTGGAAATGCTCGACCAATTGATCGGCGATCGCAACGGCCTCGCTTAGCCATGATTCGTCCGCAGTTGCCTCGTACAACGCTAGCAGTGCATCGGCGAAGATTGCATGGTCGTCGACATAAGCAGGAAGATGCGAGGTGCCTTTGCGGTAGACATGCAGCAACCGCCCATTGCTATCTCGCATCTGGTCCAATACGAATCGGGCAGCGTTGCATCCAGTTTGAATGAAGTCTTGCCGATCGAGCACGGTTCCTGCGATTGCGAACGCTCGAATGGCTAGCCCGTTCCAAGCGACAACGATCTTATCGTCTCGACCCGGTGCATTGCGTGTTGCGCGATGTTGGCGGAGGGTTTCCTTGTCTTCGGCTAGCAGTCGTTTGAGCTCGTCTTCGTCCGTCGAACTTTGCACGGCCCACTTCGCGATGCTTTGGCGAAGATTTGGAATCGAGGTGCCTTCAAAATTACCGCGTTCGCTGATGTCGTAGATGGCACAGAACCGCGCCCCGCGTTCTTCGCCAAGCACCTCAAAGATTTCCGCAGGATGCCAAACGTAAAATTTACCTTCGACGCCTTCGCTGTCCGCGTCTTCGCTGCAGTGAATCCCGCCACCGGAACTGTCGGAAGTCCCCTCGTCGATCATGTCTCGCTGGACGTAGGTAAGGATCTCCGCAGCCACGTCGGCGTGCCGCCGGTTGCCGGTGACTTGGAACGCGCGAGTGTACACTTCGGCAAGCAGTCCGTTGTCGTACAGCATCTTCTCGAAGTGCGGCACCAGCCACTGACCATCGACGCTGTAGCGAGAAAAACCACCACCAATGTGGTCGCGGATCCCGCCCGCTGCCATGCGATCGAGGGTCAATTCAACGGCATCGATAAGTCTTGTATCACCCGTTCGCTTTGCAACGCGGATAAGGAGATCCAAATCGGTAGCGTGCGGGAACTTGGGTGCTGAACCAAACCCGCCCCAAGTTTGGTCCACGGACTTCAGTAGCGATTCGGCAGCGACACCGATTCGATCGGGGCCGGGAACGTTCGTGGCGGTTTCTCCGGTGCCGACGGCTAGTTGGGCTAAGGCGTTGGAGATTTCGCCAGCGTGATCGCGAATGTCGCTGCGTCGGTTGGTCCAAGCGTCGACAAGTGCCTCAAGGACTTGCGGGAAGCCTGGCATCCCGGCACGCGAATGAAGCGGCCAATAGGTTCCCGAATAGAAAGGACGCCCGTCGTGATCCATGAACACGCTCATGGGCCAACCGCCGTGTCCGGTCATTAATTGCACAGCGTTCATGTAGATCTGGTCGATATCCGGTCGCTCTTCGCGATCGACTTTAATGCAAACGAAATGTTCGTTGAGGTATGCACCGACCTCTTCGTTCTCGAAACTTTCGTGTGCCATCACATGGCACCAGTGGCAAGCCGCGTAGCCAACGGAAAGGAAAACGGGAACGTCGCGAGCCTTGGCTGTTTCAAAAGCCTCGGGGCTCCAGGCCACCCAGTTAACCGGATTTTCTTGGTGTTGAAGCAGGTAGGGACTGAGGGATTCAGCGAGCGAATTGGGCATCGGAATGCACGAAATGGGAAGCGGTGGCGGGTGAATGAACTATTTGGGCCGATGGCTCAGCGTGATTAATAGACGAAATCTCGCTGGCCTAGAAAGCTACCATACCGGGTTCGTGCGACATCACCACCACCTGCGTTTTTGATTCGACGTTCGGGCAACGTGCGATTGATCGGCGATGTTCATTGGTCTGCATTGAGAGGCCGTTTTCGCTACAAGAATTTCGAGTCGGAACATTCAAGCATCACAGAGTCGGGCGGACGCATGTTGGCAATGGGCATTGAATTTGCTGATCGATGTTGGCTGAGGTGCGTTTGCCAAAAGCGGATTTGGGATTGCAGATTCATCAACCTGGAAATGTTCATTACCCGGAGAAGATAGATGCGAAACGTGCGACCGATCCTGCTTGCGATGCTGATTGTTGCGATGACGCCAGCAACCGCCGTGCTTGCTCAAGACAGTCCGTCTAGTTCCAAAACCAATCGAGTGAGTCCGATGCCAATGCCCAAAGTCATTATCCTGGATGTCAATGAAACGCTATTGGATTTGGCACCGTTAAAAGAGTCCGTTGGCAAGGCACTTGGCGGGCGTGAAGATCTGTTGCCGTTGTGGTTCTCGACCATGTTGCACTATTCGCTGGTCGAAACGCTTAGCAATAACTATCACGGCTTTGGTGAAATCGGGACGGCAGCATTGATGATGGTTGCCGAAACGCAGGACATCCACATGACGCATGAGGAAGCCGAGGCCGCGATCGTGCCTCCGCTGCGATCACTGCCACCTCACCCCGACGTCATTGATGGTTTGCGAATGTTGAAAGCCAGTGGAGTGCGTATTGTCAGTTTGACGAACTCGTCGGCGGTTGGCGTCGAAACGCAAATGCAGAACGCCGGGCTGACTGACTTTGTCGAGAAACGGTACACCGTCGAAACGATTCAGAAGTACAAGCCGCATCCGGCCACTTACATGATGGTGCTAGATGACCTAGGTGTGAAACCAGAAGAAGCTTTGATGGTCGCCGCCCACGCTTGGGATTTGGCAGGCGCGAAAAACGTCGGTTTGCAAACTGTTTTCATCGCACGTCCAGGTAAGACGCTGTACCCGAACGTAGCCAAGCCTGACTACGTGGTGAAGGATCTTATTGAGTTAGCAGCGTTGCTGGAAAAGAAATGATCAAACTTGATCGGCGGTGCAAGTTGGTGTTAGCCGATGAGTGATTCTGTCGCGGCTGATTTCTTCGCGGCATCTCTTGACATTGCAGATCGTGCAATCAGTTGAGATCATGGCAGGCGACGGGTGCAGGCTCTTTGCCGGCCCATCGCATGACCACCAGCGACACCAGGCTAAGGATCGCGAACCCGCCCACTAAAGGAAGAATCGTGCCATCATAGCTCAGCCCGATTGCCATGCTTAGTGGTACGGCGAGCAGGGTTGACAAAGACCCGACTATTGCAGCACCGATACCGGCAATGTGCCCAAGTGGTTCCATGGCGAGCGAGTTTAAGTTGCCAAACAGGATTCCGACACAAAAGAACGCGATCAAAAAGTACGCCATCGTCGTCCATAATGCTGGGCTACCGGATTGGGTATAGGCGAAACCCCAAAAGGCGATTGAGGCTACCGCGAGTCCAAGCATGGCTCGGTTGCTCAACATATGCATGCCAAATCGCATCACCAGGCCTGAGTTGACGAAGGATGCCGTGCCACTAGCTAGTGCTAGGACAGCGAAATAGATTGGGAATTGCGATCCGAGGCCGTATTGTTGCTGAAAGATCTGGGACGCTGAACTCAGGAAGCCCAAGAAAGCACCCGACACAAGCCCGGCGACCAGGGTATATCCCATCGCTGCGCGGTTGGTGCCGATTTCGCGCAAGGCTACACAGAGTCGTCTAACGGAAAATGGAATCCGGTCTTCTTGCTGGAGTGTTTCAGGCTGACGTGCGGCCAACCAAATCAGCAGGATTACCGCGAGTACGACGAACACACCAAAGATGGCTCGCCAGTCCGCGACGAATAGGATCACTTGTCCCAGCGCGGGGGCGATGACTGGTACCAGGATGAACACGGTCATCACCAGCGACATGACGCGGGCCATCGCTCTGCCTTCGTATTGATCGCGAATCAATGCGACGGAAACACTGCGAGGTCCAGCGACGCCAAGACCTTGGATGAATCGTCCGATCAACATGACGTTAAAACTGTTCGCGACTAGCGACAAAAGTGAACCGGCTATGAACAACAACAAGCCGCCGCAAAGCGTTGGCTTTCGACCGAGAGTGTCAGACAGTGGACCAAAGAACATTTGTCCGATCGCCATTCCTAAGAACAACAGCGAGACGATCAGTTGAACATCGTTCTCGCGTGCGACTTTCAACTCGCTGCCGATGTCTGGCATCGCGGGCAACATCGCGTCAATCGATAGAGCAACCAAGGCCATCAATGAAGCCATCAGCGCGACGTATTCGATGAATGGCAAGGTGGGCTTGGGCAAGGTGTCCTTCGTGGTTTTCTTCAGCATTCCGTTTGTCCGAAGCATGCCGCTGTTTGGAGTACGCTGTATTCCAAATCATGACATTCCAAATGGTGCCTTTAAAATACACCGGTTGAACGATGGGGTTCCCGTTGCATTTGCCCGCATGCTGTTTTCTATGCGTGTGTTCTCTATGCGAGTGCTTCTTTTCTATGTGCGTTTTTCCTTTGCGCGCCGATTCTTTCAGTTCTACGGGTTAGCACGAGTGGCGGGCTAGGTAGGCGACAGATTGACGCAGCGACGGCAAAATCAATAGCGTTAGAAAGTTCCAACGCCAACTCACACTGCGCAAAATTAGCGTTTGTCCATGGGTGTCCAGCGTTGCAGGCGAGTTGCCCAAATACGCGCACTTGCAGTCTGCATCCAAGCGTAGCGGCGCTAACTTACAGGTTGCAAGCTCGGGCGATCGCCAGTTGTAGATCAGGCACACTGACCGGCTTAAGCAGATAGTCGGTCACGGCATCGCATTGAGGACCGTCCGGGTTTTCGTCGGTGAAGCGTTCGAATGAGGACATCACGATAAACGGGATCGCATGAGTCTTGTTCAGTTCTTGTGCTGCCTCGATTCCGGTCATCAACGGCATTTGCACGTCCGTGATCACGAGATCAGGGACTAGTTCGCGACACCGTTGGACCAATTCACATCCATCGGCAGCGTCGGCGACTACATCGTAGCCGAGCTTTTCCAATAGTCGTCCGAAACAGTTGCGGATATCGTCTTCGTCATCTGCGATCACAAGTCTTAAACGGCGAGTCATTCGATATTTAGCAACAACATAATCAGGAACTCGGCACCTTCACCGGTGGCACTACCGGCTTCGATCGAGCCGCCATGAGCGGTCACGAATCTCTTAGCAATCGCCATGCCCAAACCGGTCCCTTTCGACTTGGTCGTTTGGAAGGCTTCGAAAACGCGATCTTTCATGTCGGGGGGGATGCCGGGCCCGTTGTCGCGGACAGAAATCTGAATCGCTGGCGAGCCCGAAACTAATTGTTGGCTGCACTTCAGTCGAATGCGAACTGGGCCCTCACAGGCGGCCAATGAATTTTCGAATAGGTTTCGGAAGACCTGTTCCATGCGAAATGCATCGAACTGACAAGTTAAGTCAACGTTGTCACACTCCTCGATCAATTCGGCATCGCGATCCGCGTGCGACAAATGCAAGTTCTTCCATGCTTGCCGCCATGCATTCGCTAACGATCCACTGGATAAAGCCAGATGTATCGGACCGGCGAAGCTGCGAAGTTCGTCGTGTAGTCGTACCAAGTCTTGTTCGGCGCGGCTGATACGTTCTAAGTCGTCTCGGGCCACACTGCCTTCGCTCAACTCATAACGCAACATCTCAACACTGACCTGAATCCGTTGCAATGCGTTGCGGCTTTCATGCGCGATTGCGGAAACCATTTGGCCCATCGCGGCGAGTCGTTCAGCGTGCACCAATCGTCGTTGACTTTCGGCGAGTTTCGCTTCCGCGGCTTTGCGCTCAGAAATATCGCGTATCACACCAACTGCGCCGAGTGGATTGTCGTGATCATCTCGTACGAGGACACCCATCAACTCGCCAGGGAACGTTTCGCCAGATTTTTTTTTCCAAGTCAGCTCGGTTAGCTCTGTGATTGGACGCTTCTTGGTTTTGTCAGGCGTAAATCGTTCAATACCTTGCTGGATAAAATCGTTTGGGTCGTCGTACAAAACCGAAACCGATTTACCGATAAGTTCTTGGTCCTCGTAGCCAAAGCTGCGTAAGGCACCGACGCTTGCATGGGTAATATCGCGTTCGAGGTTGGCCAATATCAGTGCATCAGGGAACCCTTTGACGATCGCTTTCAGAACCGCCCGCTCATGTTCGACTTCTTGTTGGTAACGGACACGCTCAATCGCCAGCGCGGCCAAATTGGCACTGCTGGCAACAAACTCGCAATCGTTTTCGCTGGGAGCTTTGGGTTCGCGGTAGTACATGGCGAAGGTGCCAAGCACATCACCGGTTGAGCTGATGATGGGTTCCGACCAACAGGCGCGGAGCGAAGCCTTTTTTGCAATCTCTCGGACGCCTTCCCACAACGGATCGGTACTGATGTCTTCAACGATTACTCGTTTGCGAGTGTAGGCCGCCGTGCCGCACGACCCAACATTCGGGCCTGGTTTGATGCCGTCGATGCTGTCGCGATATTCTTTAGGTAGCTGACGCGAGGCACCGTGTTGGAACCGACCGGTTTCTGCGTCAAGCAATAGAATGGAGGCGATTAATTCTGGCCGTGATTTTTCTGCGACGTCGACCAGTGTGTGGAGTACTTCGTCAAGTGACGCACCTTGGGCCAGGTGTTTAAGAACTTTCGCTTGCCCTCGAAGGTCCGCCTCAAGCAGTTTGCGTGCAACGTCCATAGGACATTCCGGTAGTGAAGTAATGTAAAGTCCGCCAAAGAGGGGTTATCCACAGTGTGACCGAACGGCCCCCTGTCCTACAATGGCTTATATGAGCATAGAAAACTTGGACATATTGTTTATTGATGACGACTTGGACCTCGTGTCAGGTTATGTGCGTTGGTTCGAGTTGAACGGCCATCGTGTGACCCACACGACCAGTGGCCAGGACGGTGTGGGCGAATGTCAAAAGCGAGATTTTGATATCGCGGTATTGGACTGGAATTTGCCTGGATTGAGCGGATTGGAGCTGATTCAGCGGATGCGAGATGTCAATCCGGACACGGAAGTGATCGTGTTGACCGGCGAGGGATCGATCGACAACGCAGTGGAATCGATGCGGCGGGGCGTCTTTGATTTCCTTTCCAAGCCGTTTCCTATGTCTGAACTGGAGCGACGGTGTTATGCGGCCATGGAACGACGCCAATTGCGGCGAGAAAATTCGCAATTGCGAGAAGTCCTCGAACGCACCCAGCGGTCAGCCCCGAAGATCATGGGCGAGTCTAAGCCGATGCAGAAGGTTTTTCGGTTAATCGATCGGGTTGCACCGACGGACAAGCCGGTTTTGATCGAAGGCGAAAGCGGAACGGGAAAGGAGCTGGTCGCTCAAGCAATCCATCACGGAAGTGCTCGCGGGCACCGACCGATCGTGACGGTCAACTGTGCTGCTCTGCCGGAAAAATTGGTCGAGAGTGAATTGTTCGGTCATGAAAAGGGGGCCTTCACCGGTGCCACTGCGTCCAAGGCCGGGTTGTTCGAAGTCGCCGACGGTAGCACGTTGTTCATTGACGAGGTCGGAGAGCTGCCGCTCGCGTTGCAGCCTAAGTTGCTTCGGGTGCTGGAGGACGGCACGATGCGGCGGGTCGGATCGGAGAAAGAGCGGCGGGTCGATGTTCGCATCGTCGCTGCGACCAATCGCCGGCTTGAAACGGAAGTGGCTGAGGGGCGATTTCGCGAAGACTTGTTTTATCGCATTAACGTTTTGGCGATCGAGTTGCCGCCGCTGCGGGAGCGAGGCGACGATGTTGGATTGTTGATAGACCAGTTCCTCGGTGACCAGCACGAATTGGATGAAGAAGCACGTGCAGCACTGCTTGCTTACAACTGGCCAGGGAACGTTCGCCAATTGATCAACATCATGGAACGGGCGAAGATCTTGTCCGACGATGTCATCTTGCTCGAGGATTTACCAAATCAGTTCGAATCGCTTATGGACCCGTCATCGCCGGAAGCCTCGGCGTCGGAAGGTTCGTTGATTTCATTGCAGCGAGATCACATCAAAGAAGTTTTAGAACGCGAAAACGGTAACAAGTCCGCTGCGGCTCGAACGCTTGGTGTCGAACGTCGGAAGTTGTATCGTATGATGAAACAGCACGGGTTGGACGTTTGAGCGATTCAGGCTAAGTACGTGGCTGCATCGCCAATCCCGTGCCGGGCAAATTAAATGTTGATCGGAACACCTGGATAGTCACGCAATTGCGGGTTCTCGCAATCGGGCTGCTGAAGTGTATGGCGGGCGATAGATAATTGCTCCGCGATGAAGACATCGGTCTGTCTAGTGATCGGCGGGCGTGTTCGAACCGTGGTGGTCGTTGATCTCCACTTAGACTTAAGCTGCTTACGGCGGTGACATCTGCCACATTTCGATCGTCATCCGCCGCGGCGGTTGGCGGGCTAGACTGGTCATTTGCATCAGACTCTTTAAACCGGCCTCACACTCATTACGGAAAGAACTTTGATGAAAGCTATCGGATACAAGCAAGCCGGTCCTATCACCGCTGAAGACTCGTTAATCGAATTCGAAGCCGAAATGCCTGAGGTGGGGCCACGCGATCTGATGGTCGAAGTTCGAGGGATATCGGTGAATCCTGTCGATGTCAAAGTCCGACAAATGATGAGCCCTGAATCGGGGACCAAAATCATCGGCTACGACGCGGCGGGCGTGGTGACGCAGGTAGGCAGCGACGTGACGGGGTATCTGGTCGGTGACGAGGTTTTCTATGCAGGCGATATCACTCGTCCAGGCACAAACGCGGAGTATCACGTTGTCGATGAGCGGATCGTTGGTAAGAAGCCGGTGACATTGGATTTCGCTGAAGCCGCCGGCATGCCACTGACGTCGATTACTGCGTGGGAATTGTTGTTTGAGGCACTTGCAGTGAAAGAGGGCGAAGGCGCTGGCGAGACCTTGTTGGTCATTGGCGGTGCGGGCGGAGTAGGGTCGATTCTGATTCAGTTAGCTAAAAAGCTGACAGGGCTGACCGTCGTCGCAACGGCATCGCGTTCGGAGACGATTCAGTGGACAGAAAAGATGGGGGCGGATCACGTGATCAACCACCGCGAGTCTTTGGTTGATCAGTTGAAGGCACTGGATCTGCAGCCAAGTTATGTCGCCGCCCTAACAGGAACCGCCGGTCACTTCCCAGCTATCTTGGAATTGATCAAGCCTCGCGGCCATGTCGCGTTCATCGACGATCCGGAAACGTTGGATATCAAACCCGGTAAACAAAAAGCGTTGACGTTTGCATGGGAATACATGTTCGCTCGGTCAATGTTCCAGGCCGACGATATGGATTATCAACGGGAGTTGCTCAATCGAGTGTCCGAAATGATCGATAACGGCACGCTGATCTGCACGGTAACAAACAACTTGGGCATGATGAGTGCGGCGACACTCAAAGAAGCTCACACGCAACAGGAAAGTGGTCGAGCGATAGGTAAGAACGTGCTCGGCGGGTTCCATTGACATACCGCTTCGCTCCACGATGTCCGCTGGTCGCATGATCGAGTTAACGCAATCGCAAGCACGGCGTTTAGTGCTGATGCGTCAGGGATTGCACAAGAAGAACCCTTTTGGTCGCGGGCAATCGGCGCTGCTGGATTGCTTTGTGCGGTTGGGGTACGTCCAAATCGATACGATTTCGGTAATCAAACGTGCCCATCTACACACGTGCTGGACGCGATTGCCATCATTCGATGAAAGCCAGCTTGATGAGGCGCAAAAGCAGCGGAAGGTGTTCGAGTATTGGTCGCACGCAGCAGCATTGTTGCCGATGGAAGATTACCGGTTCAGTTTGCCGTACATGCACGCCATCGCGTCGGGCCAAAAGCATTGGCGGAAGCCGGACAAGAAGATGATGGCGGCGGTGAAGCAGCGGATTCGAAAAGAGGGACCGGCGAAGGCTAGGGATTTCGAATCACAATCGGACCGCCCGTCTAACTTTTGGGGTGGCTCGAAGCCAGCGAAGATTGCCTTAGAGCAGTTGTTTATCGAAGGCGAATTGATGGTCAGCCATCGTGACGGTTTTCAAAAGGTATTTGACTTGACCGAACGCGTGTTGCCGGACGGGCTGAACACGACCAAACCAAGTTCGCAAGAATTTTATCGTCATTTGATCCATCGTACGATCGAATCGCAGGGCTTCGCGACGGATGCTGAGATGAGTTATTTGCGTAAGGGGATCAAGTCGGATTTGCGTCGCGAAGCTCAATCAATGTTGGCGGATGGTGAGTTAACGGAGGTCCGTGTGCCGGGTAATCCGAGTGTGTATTATTCTCGCGATGACATCTTGCAGGTCGCCGCATTGGCCCGCGTCGGGAAAGCCGTGCATCTGTTGTCGCCTTTTGACAACTTGGTCATCCAGCGGAAACGTTTGTCGCAGTTGTTCGACTTCGAATACCAGATCGAGTGCTACGTCACCGAAGCCAAGCGGCAACATGGGTATTTCTGCTTGCCGATTTTGTTCGGTGATCAATTCGTCGGCCGACTCGATCCAAAGGCAGATCGTGCGACTCGAACTTTGTTGGTGCGTAACCTCGTGATTGAAAAGGACGTCGCGGACGAAGACCGGTTTGTCCAAGAGCTGGCGGCGAAATTGAAGACGTTTGCGGCTTTCAATGAATGCGAGCAAGTGTTGTTGGAACGCTGCAATCAGAAGAGGATCGGGGCGGCGGTTTCCCGGCATCTAGCTGGTTGATCACCCAATGCCTGAAGCGGTGATTGAATGAGCTGTGGTTTGTGAATCGGCATGTTGCAGTTCGGTGCCGCCACATGGACTGGATTTGACATAGAATGAGCCGCTTGCCATCTGCGTTGACTCAATGCATTTCCCCCACTCTCTGCATCCTTCGGTTATGAGCTTTTCGTTTCTTAGAAATCGATCTAACGATTCGTTTCTGCAAACACGCAATAGCGATTTCCCATCGTTGGGCGTGCGACTGTTGGTATTGCTGATCGTGTTGCTTGGGATGTCGCAAGATTCCAACGCGATCATCTGGCGGAAAGGAACCATGCCGGAAACGGAAGCACGGGGCGAGATGCGGAATGTTGGCAAGTTGCGTTACACGCCGCTGCGTGTTTTGGGCGGAAGCTGTGTGGCGTTGGGGGGCAAGTGGGTACTGACATCCAAGCATGGCACGGAAGCTTGGACCGCCCAAATGTTGTCGGTTCAGTTTCCTGCTTTGGACGATCAGGTTTATCAAGTTGAATCACTGCACCTTTCGCCGGACAGCGATCTGGCTTTACTGAAACTCAGTCGCGAAGTAAAAGGAGCGGTCCCGATCGGTTGGGCGTTGGATGACGCCGTTGGCAAACAGGTTTGGTTGGGCGGATATGGTATCTCGGGCCCTTTGCCCGAAAAACGACTGGCTGGCAATTTTCACGCTGGCTACAACACGATCGACCAAACGCGAGACGGAAAGTGGTCGTTGAAACTGCTGCCCACCACCGACCCGGATCATCCGAATGTTTCGGTGGCATTGATGGACAGCGGTTCGCCGTTGTTCTTGATGACTGATCGGGGTTGGCGCTTGGTTGGAATCGCTTCGACGGTCTCAAGTACGGATGCCACGAAAAGTCGCGATCGCAGCAACTACGCTCGCCTTCGTGATGCATCCGATTGGCTAATAGAGCACACACAAGTTCAACCCCATTGATGCGGGGGGCGTTGCCCCGGTCGATGCTGATAAAGGGGAACACGGCTGAGTTTCAGTTGTGTCGCACTGAATCGCAAAATGCTTTAGTGTGGACGTTGGCACAATGCTTGCGACGTCAGCGATGGCGGTGATCCGCTTGTTCGACTCTACGATACAAATTCCTTTGAGGTTTGCGATGACTTTTGACGCCTTGGTAGTTAGCAAAAGCGACGATGCAGCGAACGTTGCAACCATTCAGCAGTTGTCCGACGATCAATTGCCCGATGGTGATGTGACGGTGGCGATCGACTACACGACGGTCAACTACAAGGACGGTTTATGCATGCAAGCGAACAGTCCGTTGGTGCGTCACTATCCTCATGTTCCCGGGATTGATTTCGCGGGAACGGTTGAGAGTTCGAGTGATCCGCGATACCAACCAGGCGATCAGGTGGTACTAACGGGCTGGCATGTTGGCGAGTCGCATTGGGGCGGCTTTGCTCAGAAGGCTCGCGTGAAAGCGGATTGGTTGGTGCCGTTGCCAAAAGGATTGTCGCTGCAGCAGTCGATGGCGGTTGGTACGGCCGGATTAGCAGCGGGATTGGCTGTGCTTGCTTTGGAGGATCACGGTTTGAAACCGGACCAGGGCGAAGTGTTGGTGACCGGTGCGGCGGGTGGTGTGGGCTCAATCGCGACGGCCATGTTGAGCAAGCTTGGTTACGAAGTGGCGGCCGTGACGGGGCGTCCCGAGGCCTCTGGCTATTTGAAGTCGTTAGGGGCAACTCGCATTGTCGCTAGAGAAGAGCTGAATTCGGTGTCGAAAAAGCCACTCGAACCTGCCGTTTGGGCTGGGTGCGTCGACGCGGTGGGCGGTGAGATGCTTGCTCGTGTGCTTGGTCAACTCAAGTACGGGGCATCGGTTGCTGCCGTCGGGTTGGCCGGAGGTGCGGCGATGCCTGCGTCGGTGATTCCATTCTTGTTGCGGGGAGTCAACTTGCTAGGAATCGACACTGTGTTGGCGCCAACGGAGAAACGTCTGGCCGCGTGGCAACGATTGGCCAGCGACCTACCGCTGAGCAAACTGGATGAAATGATCCAGCCGGCCAAGCTGAGCGATGTGCCTCGTTTGGCGGAAGAGATTCTGCAAGGAAAAGTCAAAGGCCGCGTCGTGGTGGACGTCAACGCGGTCTAGTGCTTCATCCAGATTTAAGTTGGGGGTATTGGGCGAGGTGACGCGTCCGTCTGGTTGTGAGCGGATGGGATTCGTCGCCTCATCCACTACGACCAACTCCAAATTGAAAAGTAGCCGAAGCACGAGTTTGGTTCGCGACTTATCCCACTTCTTCCAGATCGAGAGACGGCTCAGATGAGGGGGCGGTGCGCAAGTCGTCGTGCAAAATGACGATCTGTCCCCATTTTCTCAGTTGTCAAAAGTAAACCCGGTAGTACACTTTCGCACGTCGCGAAAAAAGTAAACCGGGGAGTGCAGTTTGTCAAAGTCGAAAAAGGCTGATGCCGCGAAGGCAGGAAAAGCGAAGGCGGTTTTAGAAGACTGTGGGCGTTTGACCGATCGGAAGCGAGCTTCGATTGTTCGGGCTGCCGTTTCAGAGTTTCAATCCCGAGGCTATTACGCGGCCAGCATGAATGGGATCGCTGAGGTGGCGGAGGTCAGCAAACGCACGCTGTACAACCACTTCGACAGCAAAGATGCGTTGTTTGACGAGATCATCGAAGAGCTACTGCATCGTGCGGATCAGCTACCGACTTGTGCGTTTGATCCTGATGGAGATATCGCCGAGCAGTTGACGGAGTTGGCCAGTTCCGAAATCACCTTCTTGACCTCCGATGCTGTTCAGATGCTGGCTCGGGCGGGCTTGTCGCGGGTCTTGGTCGAGCCTGAAGTCGGCGGCCGGGTTGCCCATAAGAAGCTGTTGGTGCGAGTTCAAAATTGGCTCGACGAAGCACAGGCGGCGGGTTGTCTGCAGGACATGGACACCGAATTCGCCGCCCATCAATTTGTTGGATTGCTAAGGGCGTTTGCATTTTGGCCGATCATCGTGCACGGCGAGCCAAAGCCTTCGAAGAAGCGACAAAAGTTAATCGTGCAGTCCACGGTGGAGATGTTCTTGGCACGCTACGCAGCGGTGGTGGAGTGATGGCATTGCAGAATTTGGATAAGCGTCGAGCGGTGTGGCGGAGCACCAGGATGAGTGCAAGTAACAGTGAGATTAGCGGAATCACGAGTTCCGCGTTTGAATCAATTCAAGGGGTATATCAGGTGAATCGAAAACAGCGTGTTGCCGCGTCGAGCGGAATGGCTTGCTTGGCTTTAGTGCTTGTCGCTGTGATGGCGGGTTGTCGAGAATCGGGGCCGACGCAGGTTCGGGAATTCCCGCGTCCGGTGTCGGTGATGGAGCTGAAGACGTCGTTGCCCGATTCACACTATGCGGCTTCGGGACGCGTTAAATCTTGGAAGACCGAGGCGATTGGTTTCGAGGTTCCTGGCCGGATCGATTGGGTGCTCGAGCCAGGTGAAAACGTCGCCGGCCGGATTGAGGATGCTGACGGAAAGGTCATTGACGCGGGAACACCGTTGGCTCGGTTAGATCCGGATCGGTACATCGTCGCGGTTGAATCAGCGAAAGCGCAACTGGAGGTCGCTCGTCGCGATCAAAGTGTTGCCGAGATTCGGATTGATGAATCGTTGCCAGCGAGTATTGAATCGGCTCGTTCGGATAAGAGACTCGCCGAGATCGAACTGGAGCGGGCGGGACAACTGAAACGCCAAAACGCGATATCCGAAGCGGAGTATGACGCGGCGAGCAATCGGTTGACCACGGCGGAGTCACAGGTGTCGGCTGTGAAGGCGGAACTGAAGCAAGCCGATGCGGAATTGCAATCGGCAAAGGCACGAGTGTCGGTCGCTTTGCAAGCGGTGAAGGATGCCGAGCGGGATTTGGCGGACACTACACTGCACGGTGCCTATCGAGGCCAGATTTCAAAGGTCGACGTGGTCCCTGGCAGCGTAGTGAGTGCTGGGACGCCGGTTCTGACTTTGCAGATGATGGACCCGATCAAGGTTGAGCTGGAAGTGTCCGACGAGGTTTCGCGAGAGCTTCAGCGCCGACACCAGGTGCCGGTTTCATTCACCGATGCTCGAGGTGTTCGCCAAACGGTGCCGGGGATGATTCATGTGATTGACCCGAGTGCGGATTCGGCGACCCGCACGTTCACGGTGACGTTGTTGATTTTGAATAGTCAGTATTCACCGCAATTACCCAGTCAGGTTCGTGACCGCGTGGTGGCATTGACGGAGGATATTTGGCCGCTGGATATCAATTCGATTGTAGGTGTGAATTCGACCGATCCGGATTCGGGATCCCAGCCTGAACCGGGTGTGCATTTGGTGGAGGAAGATGCGATCGAAACCGATGACGAGGGCTCGTTCGTCTGGATGATCTCAAACTCTCGATTAAAAGAACCGCTACCGGAGGTGTTGCAGTTGGAACGCCAACGAGTCGAGATGATGGACTTGCGGGTGCCGTATTTGGGGAACTGGGTTTTTCGTCAGGTGCGATTCGAAAACGCTGATTTGCCTGGGGACTCGGTTTTGGCTGGCGAACTTCAGTTTGAATCGCCGGACGATCGTCAGCAATGGAATCAGGTCGAAGCGGTCTACACTTCGGGGCCACAGTGGCTATTGCGTCCGGGTGATTTGGTGCAGGTCGACTTGGGTGAGTCCGATGGTGCGCCTGGGTTGAGGGTTCCGGCGGGTGCGATCGTGGAGGAGTCTGGTGACGCGTATGTCATGCGAGTGGAGGCATCCGATGGCGGATGGGTGGTGCGGAAGATCGCGGTCACGCTTCCCGACATGGGGATGTTGGATTCGTCCGCGCTAATGCGGATCGTTTCAGACGAGATTAGCGAAGGCGATCGAATCGTGGTCGAGGGCGTCCACTATTTACAGGACGGTGAACCGGTGACGATCAACTCGACCGCATCCAACGGACAGCATCATTCAGGAGGTTCACGATGAATTTGCCAGAATGGTCCGTACGAAACCGAACCGTCGTCTTGTCAGCGATCGCCCTATTGATGGTTTGGGGAACGATCACGTTTTTCACCATGCCTCGCCGCGAAGATCCGGAGTTCACAATTCGGGTATGTGTCGTTTCAACGGTTTGGCCGGGGGCGACGGCGACGAAAGTCGAAGAGCTGATCACGGACAAAATTGAACAGGAAGTGATCAGTCTGGAAGAAGTCGACAAAGTCCGTTCGTTTTCGCGAACCGGACAATCGACGGTGTTCGTTGAGCTGAATGATGACATTCCGCCAGGCGATATCCAAAACGTGTGGGACAAGGTTCGTGCTCGGGTTGCATTGGCAGAGATGCCCGAAGACAGCGTGCGTCCGATCGTCAACGACGAGTTCGGCGACACGGCGATCATGTTGTTAGCCGTCCATCAAACTCCTTTGCCCGGACGCGAGGAAGTTCGCCCCGCCGACGTCTATTCGCCACGGCAATTAGAAAAGTTTGCAGAGCGAATCGAAGACGATTTACGGTTGGTCGAAGGTGTGGCCAAGGTCGAGAAATATGGGGTTCGCAACGAGGCGATCTACATCGAAACGAACCTGGGAAACTGGGCTCAACTGAATTTGACGATGGCGCAGTTGAAACGTCTGGCGGCGGAGCGAAATATCGTGAAGCCGGGCGGTCAGGTTTCGACTTCGGCAGGATTCTTCAACGTCCGCCCCGGTGGTGAATTCGATGCCGTCGAAGAGATCGAACATATCGCGGGTACCGTCCGCAGTAACGAGGGTGACGATTCGAATTCCGTTTATCTATCCGATCTGGGATTGCAGGTAACGCGGGACTACGAAGACCCGCCCAGCTATTTGTGCCGTTACGGCGATCGCAATGGATCGTCGCCTGCAGTAATGGTTGCGATCACGATGAAGTCCGGCGGCAACATTGTTGACGTTTGTCAGAACATTACCAAGCGATTGGATGTGCTGATGAATGAGCAAAAGTTGTTGCCGCCCGATATCGCCGCGACTCCCGTTTCAGATCAATCGTTGTCGGTCAACGCGAAGATTTCGGACGTGATCATCAACGTGATTGAAGCGGTGTTGATCGTTGTGGTCGTTGTTTATGTGCTGGTCGGTTTTCGAATCGCGTTCGTGATGGCCGCGAACATTCCTGTCGTGGTTATTGGGTCGATCGGTTTGATCGCGATCTTCGGTGTCCAATTGGAACAGATCTCGCTCGCCGCGATCATCATTTCCCTGGGGCTATTGGTCGACAATGCGGTGCAGGTGTGTGACCAGGCGAGGTCCAACCAAATTGATGGGATGAAGCCGTTCCCAGCGGCGGTTTCAGGTGCACAAACTTTGGCGGTGCCGATGTTGATGGGCACGCTGACGACGATGGCCGCGTTTGTGCCGATGTTGTTTTGTTTGGAAGGCGGCGGGAAGGAATACGTGTATAGCTTGCCGGTGACGGTTTCGACCACGTTGGCGCTCAGTTGGGTGCTGGCGATGACGCTTTGTGTGGTGTTGGCGGGAATCTTGATCCGACCACCTAAGCCAGGGCAGGCTGCGTCGCCGGTGATCCGATTAGGGCAACGCATGCGTGGTTGGTTACCGGCACGGTGGCGTAAGGCATCCACGACGGTTCCGGGAAATGCGACTGGGACGTCGGGACGCAAGGATGGTTTGGTGCAACGAATCTACGGCGGCACGTTGATGTTGGCACTGCGGTGGAAGTGGTCTGTTTTGTTTCTGTCGATCTTTGCGGGGGTCGCAGCGTTCAAGTTGCCGGTCAGTTCGGAGTTCTTCCCCGAGGCGGCGAACGATCAGTTTGGCGTGAAGGTTTATCTTCCAGAAACTTCGACGATCGAGCAAACCAACCGGATCGCAAAGCAGGTTGAAGATGTCATCCGCAGCTTGAGCGAAGTGAGTCCCGAGGACGCGGTTGTGGCATCGCCTAGCGATAACCCGGCGGCGACCGAGCGGTTGTCGATGATGCGAACAATCGTTGGCGGCGGTGGCTCACGTTGGGCATTGGCTTGGGAACCGGAACCACCAACCCGCAACTTTGCGGAAATCATGGTTCGGACCACCGATGGCCGGTACACGAAAGACTTCGTTGACGAATTGCGAGTGGTGTGCCGGGACGGCGATCCTGAGCGTGGGATCGAACCGGTCGTCGGCGCACGTGTCGTTCCTATCAAGTTAGCTTTGGGCCCTCCGGCTGACCCTTTGGTGTTTCGCATCATTGGAAGCGGGTTTGCCGATGCGACTAAGTTGCGAAAAGTTGCCAGTGACTTACAGAGTCTGGTGCGAGAACAGCCCGAAGTTTGGAACGTCTACAACTCGTGGGGTGTTAACGGGTTTCAGATGCAAGTTGATGTGGATCTTGACCGCGCGACGTCGGCTGGGGTGACGAATTCGCAGATTGCTGAAACGCTCAACTCGTACTATTCCGGTTTGAAGTTGACCACGTTTCGTGAAGGTGATCACCAGGTTCCGATCTACTTCCGTTTGAAGCCTGAAAGCCGGGCATCGGTGGAAGGCTTGCGAGAATCGTTCGTGGAGGGAGATTTGGGGAAGGTGCCGTTAGATGCGGTCGCTGATTTTCGATTTTCGTGGCAGCCTGAAAAGATTCAGCGGCGGAACATGAACCGTGTCATCGAGGTTTCGTCGCGAATGCTGCCAGGCGTTGCCGGGAACGATGTGGTTTCGCGACTCTTGAAGTCGCCTGAAATGGAGGCGATTGTCGCTCAGTTGCCGCCTGGGTTCTGGATCGAGCCCGGTGGTGCGTACGAGGAAAGTCTTAAGAGCGGCGGTCAGATGATGATGTCGTTCGCAGTGTCGTTTGTTTTGATCTCGTTGTGTTTGATCTTCCACTACAACAGTTTGAGCAAAACGTTGATGATCTTGTTCACATTGCCGTTGGCGTTGGTAACCGCTTGGATCGGTTTGTCGATCACTGACAATGCCCTTGGGTTCATGCCTCAGCTAGGGATCCTGGCACTCTTCGGAATCGTTCTGAACACGGCGATTATCTTTATCGAATTCGCTGACCAGTTGGTTGGCGAACGGCTTGCCAAGCTTGAGGGTGACGACACGACGCTGGATCGAATCGCCCTGCGGCAGTGTTTCGCAGACGCCGGGAAGCAACGGTTGTTGCCGATCTTCTTGACGACCGCGACCACGATTGGCGGATTGTTGCCGTTGGCTTTAGTCGGCGGTCCGCTGTGGATCGGATTGGCGTGGTGCATGATCGTCGGGCTGTCGCTGACGACGCTGCTAACGCTGTATCTCGTGCCGGTGGTCTACGCCATTTTGGTAGAAACGTTTGGAGTCAAAGCCGGTTAGTCGAAGGTGCATCGGCGTATTAAGTCGAAGGCTTGATACTGGTGGGGGTGCAGTTTTTCGAGGTCGCGTTTTAGCGGGTTTCCGCATTTGAAAACCTCTCCCGGAACGAAGTTTTGGGTGAGGTCGAGCGACGCCGTTCAGGCGTACGTGAGGGAGGGGGCCGAGCATGGGAAGCAGCGCATTGCACTCCCCCGGAAATCTCGCTGAACGCTCGCTTTCCGACCCGTCCCGCTGCGCGGGCGGGGTTCTCAAGGCGTTACTGGTGCAGCACTTAAAAACTGCACGACCTCACTGATGGGGTGCCATCAGTACCAAGCGTTTGTCGCGGTGGTTTCGGGCATTGCATCATCGCTTGTGTTGTTAAAACACTAGCTAGTTGTCCGAAACCGAACTTGCTTGTCTCTAGCTATTGAAGCTGGACCTTGAAGACAGTCGCGATCTGGTTAGCTTCGGTGGCCGCGGGAGCAACTAGATTCAACACACTGTCTTGGACGGTCCAGTCGCACTTCGGGTTTCCGCCTAGCAAGGTGACGTCGGCTATCGACACGTTGGCTTCGGAACCGTCGAGCAAGTGTTTGATGGCAATTTTCGTGCCTGGTTTGGGCTGACCAAGCAAGAACACGTAGATTGACTTGCCATCTTGCGAGCGTGTAAAGCGAATGTCTTTTGCCGAGTACTTGATCGTTGCCGCTTGGCCACCATGGCTGCCGTCGCGGATCGCCGCTTCGCCGTATCCGTAGATTGTATGGGGACGGGTGTTGTAGACGGCTTCGCCATAGGTCTTCATCCAATCGCCCAGTCCCTTTAGCAGAGTGCGTTGTTCATCAATGATGACGCCATCGGCTTTGGGGGAAATGTTCAGAAGCACAACACCACGTTTGCTCCAAACGTCGATCATGTTTCGGATCAGCAGGTCCAGTGGTTTGTAACGCTGGTTTTGAACAAAACACCAGCCGTTTGTGCTAAGCGTGATATCGGTCATCCATAGCCGTTCGGGCATTTCCTTCATGCCGCCTTGTTCGATGTCCAACAAGCGAATGTCGTTGGGCATGTCTTCTTGCTTGGCAATCAATGCAACATCTTGGTTGCGTGACGCAGCGGCGTTGAAGTGGTGAGCGGCCATGCGTTGGCGGTAATCTTCGGGAATCACGTCCAACCAAGAATCGAACCAGATCAAGTCCGGCGAATACTTGTCGACGACCTCTTGGACCAGGCTAAGCCAGTACTCGTTGAATTCAGCCTCGGGCATGTTGCCGTATAGCTTGCGAAGTTTGGGATCGTCCGTCGACGTGAACAAGTCCTTGTCGTAACGGTAGTAGCTGAGGGGGCGTTCACCGTCGGGTTGTCCATCACGTTGGCGCTGTCCGGTGAAAGAGTGATGGAACGTGGTGATTGTCTTCATGTCTCGCTTGCGAAGTTCGGTAAGCAACTCGCCGGTGATGTCGCGTTTGGGGCCTTCCGCTTTCGCATTGTTCGGATTGACTTGGCTGTCCCACATTGAAAAACCATCGTGGTGCTGGGCTACGGGACCGGCGAAACGAGCGCCAGCGGAATCGAACAACTCTGCCCATTCAGCGGGATCAAAGTGTTCGGCGGTGAACATAGGGATGAAGTGGTGATAGCCGAATTTCTCAATCGGACCGTAGTTCGCCTCGTGGTATTCCTGCGAACCGGCACCCCATTTCGCTGGGTTGGACATGTGAATCCAACGCGGATACCACTCGGTCTTGAAGGCAGGAACGCTGTAAGGGCCCCAGTGGAAGTAAATGCCCAACTTTGCGTCATCAAGCCACTCGGGAGCGATCGGGTGTTGTGCCAGCGACTCCCAATCAGCCGAGTACTTCTGGGGGTAGTCTTTGGCCGTGAATTCGCCGGTTGGTTTCTCACCTGATGCAGAGGAGACAAACGAGAAATTGACGATGAATGCCAATGCGAAAACGATGGCAATCGTCCCGCCGAATCGAGTTGGGGGAGTCGGTCGAAGCAGGTTCATGGAGGGGAGCAGTCGTGTGGGAAAGGGGGCTATCGCATAGAAGTTCCAACCAATCGATGTTTCCGATAGGTTAGAAATCGACAGGCACTATAGCTCGGGATCCCGCGTGTTGGCAAATTGATTCCCTGTGACAAGCGTGAGATTTGCTTTCACTCCTAGAACACGAGGTAAGATAGCGCTATGGAAGCGGAATGCCATTGATCACGAAAGGGACTTGGTTTTTCATGACTGAAGTGGGGGATTGGTAGATCAAAGTGGCTCCATCGGGCAGGCTGTCTTCGCCGCCAAGATCGAACAGGTATCCGATACCGACGCCAGTTCCGGTTTGCCGGTACACCTGATAGCCAAGGTGATCGTGCCGTTGCCCGTTGGGAAGTTCGACATAGACCTCGTTCTGGAATATCCACTGCCGATGACTTTCCAGGGCTCGTCCGGCTGAATCCAGCTCCACGCTAACCCGCACTTCGTGAAGCGGATCGGATTGGCGTACCGATTCGATCGATACGGTCATCGCGTCTTGTTTGTCGGAGGCGGCGGGTGTGTTGAGTGCCAGTTTGAAACGACGGCGTTCGCCGGGTAGCAAGGCTATGATCTCGCCGGACAATCTTGTGATCTCGCTAGCGGTGTTGGACGCTTGATCGCCACCCCGGTTCAAGCCACCGGCGGCCAGGTTGCGTTGTGGTAATTGCATCGGCAGATAGAACTGGCTCATTGCAAGTTCAGTGGTGGTCGCAACATCAATCGACTTTCCCGAAGCTTGCGGTTCCAAGTCGACTTGATTGTCGAGTTTGCCGGTTAGGTCGTCGACTGGGATCGTCAATCCAATCGGGGTGCGGTTGGGTTGCCATGAAATCACGATGGTGAGATTTAGGCTGCTTTGCAATGGCGATCCGAGAACGCGGCGAGCGGTGACGATGGTGGGCTCAAGCCGATAAATGCCTGAGTACGCGGCGCTGTCGACGCGGGATGGGCGATCGTCCAGACGCGGTACCAAGGCGAGCGTTTCCTGATCGCCGGCATAGAAATTGATGTCGAGATTGGTTTGATCGAGAACCGTATCAAGCGATTCCCAAAAACTCAATGCGACCGCGGGTGGACGGATGGTCTGGGTCAAGTCTAAAGAAGAGCCGCCTGGTGAGGTGTCGAACTCAACGCCACTGGCGGTCGAGATGGCTTCGAGTGCGTCGCCAAGGGTTTTCGCGTTTTGTAACTTGACGACCGTCAATTCGAGTTCAGTGCGCGTTGTTGCCGTCCGCCACTGTTTCTGAATCCGAGCCAACCGTTGTTGAGCATCGATGGATAAATGATCCAGGATCACCGGAACGAATTGGGCCGCTTCGGGACCGGCCTGCAAGAGTCGTTGTTCGGCTTCGCGTCGTGCTTGTGCTTTGGGAGCGTCGAGTTCCGCGATCCACACTGGGACTTCCGCGCCCAAGTCGACCTCGGGCTCGTCACCTAATGCTGGAAGCGTGATGGCGCAAAGGCAAATTGCCGCCAGGCGCAGCCGGCATGCTACAGCCGTCAGGATCGGAATAATCGGCACGTTCTTAGGGGTGAACTTCATTGCGGGTTGGTTCCATGAAAAACGGCGGGCGGCTTCGTGCTCAATTCTAACCTAACGTTGAAGTGACTGCGTCGGTGTCGGGGGGCATTGTGACGGTCAAACGCATCTGTTGAAAACGCTTCTCTTTGACTCCAAAGCCCCCGCCATGTATCCGACCAAGCTGCATCGACGGCACTCGGCCTTGACTCGGCACTTCTACCTTTTCGCGTTGTTCGCTTGCTGTTGCACACCGTTGTGTGCGAATGGATTGCAACCGTTTCGCGGTCCGCAACCGGTCCGCTTTTTGGTCGGAACGCACTGGCAAACTGGGTTGCACTTGATCGACTCATCAACGGAATCGTTGGTGATGGCTCGCGATGGATGGCTGCATACCGTCGCGGCTGAATCCCGGCAAAGCAACATGCGGCCAACCCGAGAGCGGTTTGAGCCAGCTTCCGCAATGCAAATGCGGAATCAATTGAAAGCCGAATTCGGAAATGATTTTGACGTCGTTGCAACCCAAAACTTCTTGGTCGTGCAGCCTCGAGGTCGCGGTGATCGTTGGCCCGAAATGTTTGAGGACTGCCATCGTTCGTTTGTGGACTTCATGACCAAGCGTGGTGTGCAGGTACGCCATGGTCGCTTTCCCATGGTAGCGGTCGTGCTGCCGGACGCGCGAGCGATGTATGCCGAGCTTGATCGATTGAAGATTGATGTTTCGCGAGTTGCAGGCATCTATGCCAACCGATGCAACCGAGTGATGACGCATGACGGCGGACGATTGTCATCGATCGCGGCGACGGTCCGGCATGAGGCGGCTCACCAATCGGCGTTTAATACCGGAGTCCACAGCCGGGTCAACGACACGCCAAGTTGGATTACCGAGGGCGTTGGTCAGATGTTTGAGCCAGCGGCGATTGGTTCCGCCGGGGCGAGCCAGCGAATCGGCGAGCGGGTTAACCAGGAATCCATCACGCACATTCGCAAGACACTCAACCTGCGAAACTCCAAGGACTTGTCCGGTTGGGTAGAACGCTTGGTTGACGGCGACGAGGCGTTTCGCAATCCGGTTGACATTCACACCGCGTATTCAGTCGCTTGGGCGATGATGTTCTATCTATCCGAACGCGATCACGAAGGCTTTGCGGATATCTTGAACTTCACTGCAACGCGACCACCGTTCGAAAGTTATCGACGCGGTCAACGTCGGATCGATTTTGAACGCATCATGGGAACGGATACGCTGACGTTTGCAAATCGTTTGAATCGATACCTGAACGACCTGCCCTAGCGGATTGCTAGTTGTTGCTGAAGTGCAACTTCATCATGCGATCGACGCTCAGTGGATTGCGAGCGTATTTGGCAAAGCACTCTGGGCATAGGTCGAAGCTGCTTTCGATCGATCCGGATTCATCTTCGTCCAATGCATCGCTGAGTGATACATCACTGGTGATGGCGGTCGTGTCGTGATCAGGAATCGATGCGAGTTCGTCGCCACGGCATAGCAGATCGTTAAGGTACTCGAGAGATTCCGTTGTCTCTTCGAGCATCTCGCTTTCAAGTGTGTCGTTCAAGTCGGCGAGGTGATCGATTGCTTCATCGTCGACAACTTGAATGCAATCCGCCTCGGTATCCTCGGCGACCACTTCGACATCGATGTGAACGACGTAGCGACGTTCCAGTTCAGGGTTCATGGTGCGCTGACAACGATCGCAAATATAGTGGATCATCGATGGGATCTCTTATGAACGTACTGTGGGAAAAGATCACGAAAGCGAGGATGAGTGAATCCATTCGTAAGAATGTTGCTTTGTGCTGCTACCATCGTAGTTCTCTCGTGCGCCCGCTCGCAAGTGTTTTTCCTACTTCGTGTAGTCGGTCAATGAAATTTGTTGAAGCTCGCCAGCAAGCTCACAAACGTGCATAGGTTCATTTGAGTTTGGTAGCATAGGCGAATGAGGTCCAGCAACGGTTGGCGATCTGCCCACGCCTTAGCTACAATGCTGGACCTTCCCTTCCACCCATCCTGGTAGGCGTCCATTAACGATGTCATCGGATGAGTCCTCCCCCCTTCGCTTGCTGCGGATATCTGTCAATGGTTTTATTGGTTCGGTTTAGAAGGTTGCTGCCCTACTTGGTTAGACAGTTAGGCATTCAGGGGCCCAGATCGGCCTCCGTTGCTGTTTTTGCCTTGCTTTTGAGCGTGTCCGCAGTGTCACAGAACGCGGACGGCGCGGGTTTGGGAGTCACGGCACCCGACAAGGTGCGTGTCCCAGAAGGCTTCCAAGTTGAATTGGTCCACGAGGTCGCGGCCGGTGAAGAAGGATCTTGGGTAAGTTTGACAACTGACCCGAAGGGCCGATTGATCGCTTGTGATCAGTATGGCGGATTGTTTCGCATTGACGTTTCAGGCAAGTCCGCCAAGGTCGAAAAACTGGCCAGTGAACTGAATGGAGCCCAGGGATTGCTGTGTGCGTTCGGCTCGCTGTATGCCAACGTAAACGGGAACGAATTCCCAGCCGGTGTGTGGCGACTGACAGATACCAATGGCGACGATCAGTACGACAAGAAGGAGCACCTGATTCCGTTGAACAGTGGTGGCGAACACGGTCCGCACGGGCTGATTTTGACCCCCGATGGCAAACGGATCGTGGCGGTTTCTGGAAACAACACGCACTTGCCGAAAGTGATCGACAAACATCGCGTTCCTCAAAACTGGTCCGAAGATCACTTGTTGGGGCGTATGCCCGACGCTCGAGGACACAACGCGAACCGACTGGCGCCCGGCGGATTCATCTTGTCGTTCAATCCCGACGGTAGTGAACGAGAATTGATCTCAACCGGATTCCGAAACCCTTACGATATCGCATTCAATCATGACGGCGAGCTAATGACCTACGACGCCGACATGGAATGGGACGTCGGCACGCCTTGGTATCGTCCGACTCGCGTGAACCACGTGATCAGTGGTTCTGAGTTTGGTTGGCGAAACGGTACAGGCAAATGGCCTGCCTACTATCCCGATTCATTCGGTGCCGCCGTGGACATTGGTGCCGGTTCGCCGACCGGAATCTGTTTTGGATACGGAGCCAAGTTTCCTGCGAAGTACGAAAACGCTTTGTTTATCGCAGATTGGAGCTACGGGAACATTCACGCGGTTCACTTGACGGAGGAAGGTTCGTCGTACGGCGGAACTTACGAAACTTTCGCAACAGCGGCACCTTTGCCGGTCACCGATATGGTGGTCCATCCGGATGGTTGTTTGTATTTTGCGATTGGAGGCCGTCGCACCCAAAGTGCTCTGTACCGTGTCCGCTACGTTGGCAACGGGTCGGATACGGATGCCGAGTCGGCTGAGGTGGCCAGCAAGGAACACCAGCAGCGTTGCGAATCGTTGCGAGAGGTTCGCCATCAAATCGAAGCGTTGCATGTGGACGATGCGTCCTTGCCGATGACCGCCGACGAAGCAGTTGAACTGGCGTTAAAACACCTCAACCACGATGACCAGGCAATTCGTTTTGCGGCCCGCGTGGCACTGGAACACCGTGATGTTGAGTTGTGGAAGGATAGCGTGTTGGCGTTGGAATCGACGCGAGGACGGACACTTGGTTTGATCGCTTTGGCTCGTTGTGGCAAAGCGGACAGCCAACCGGCAGCGATGGATGCGTTGCTTGAAATGGATTTCCGGTCGATGGACCCGGACCAGAAGATCGCTGTGCTGCGTGCGGCTGGTTTGATCGTGATGCGGTTGGGTGATTTCACCGAACAACAACGTCAGCGGATGATTCAGAAGTTGGACGGCGTCTTTCCAACCAACGTGGATCAAGTCGATCGCGAATTGGCGATGATGTTGGTGCGATTGAACGCACCGGGGTCAACCGAAGCCGTATTGGCCAAGCAATTTGATTCGCCTAGCCAAGAGTCGCAAATTCACTATGCGATCACGCTTCGAAACGCGACGGAAGGTTGGACCGATGACCTGCGTCGAAAGTATTTAAGTTGGTTCAACGAAATGGCGACCGCTCGCGGCGGAATGTCCTTTGGTGGATTCCTGAACAACATCAAGGCCGAAATGGTCAAGGGTTTGACGGACGAACAGCGAGCGACGCTTGCTGACGCGATTGAGCCACCCAAGTCGAGCGATAATGAATCGCCGGCTAAGAAGCGACCGTTCGTCAAACAGTACACCGTTGACGAGTTGGTCGCCGCCGTGGAGGCCTCGTCCCATCAGCCAGACTTTGCCAACGGAAAAACCTTGTTTGCTGACGCGCAGTGTTACAAGTGTCACCGAATGGGATTGCAGGGCGGGATTCTTGGTCCCGATTTGACCAGTGCCGGAGGCAAGTTCAACATCAAGGACATGCTGGTCTCGATCGTTGACCCGAGCAAGGTGATCAGCGATCAGTATGGCGCGACTCAGTTCTTGACCGTCGATGGCGAAGTCGTTTCGGGCCGGATCATCAATATGGCTGGCGACCAGGTTAGCGTGATGACCAACATGTTGGACCCGTCGCAGCTAACCAAACTGAAACGTGATGACATCGAAGAATCGATGGACGCCCGTGTCAGCATGATGCCTACGGGATTGTTGGACACGCTGACTGTTGAGGAGATCGTGGACTTGGTCGCTTACCTGCGAGCGGGCGGCAAGGCGGATCACTCTGTGTATGACAGTAACGGCGAACGCTAGACCGAACGCGGGTCGGCTGTGAAAAGCTGGCTGTCCGTCAATCGAACCCCCGAGTCGAATGTTCACCGTTCGACTCGGGGGATTCGGCTTGCTAGCGTTCGATCACGAACCGAACACGAACCGAACACGTCGCCGGTGCTAGCGGTTATCGGTATCTACTTAGCAACGAGCGAAGAATAAGTGTCGGATTGAAATTGTGGCATAGGCTGCCAGCCTGTGTTCCACGCAATCATAGGCTGGAAGCCTGTGCCACTTGTTTCCGCTCAGTCCTTACTTGGATGGTGACTATTCGTAGTCCCACTTCATGATCCAAGGGTCTTGGTACTTCTTCTGGGCCGCTTTCAGCTTTGCTTGATAGAGTTCCAGAATGTCGGCGTGGCCGGGACTGGTGGCCAAGTTGGTTGACTCGTAAGGATCGGCTGCAATGTCGAACAACTCGAACTCGGGACGTTGGACGTAGTCGCCAACGGTCATTTGACCGTACGGAGCGTCGTTCCCCTTGGCGAGTTGAGCTTGCCAACTGCTGGCGGCCCATAGGTCACTGGCGAAGGGATACGGAAGCGGATGGGCGATGTTCCAAATCAGTTTGTACTTGCTGTCCCGGACGGCTCGCATGGGGTAATACATCTGGATCTCGTGGAAGGTATGAGACGCAAAAATCTGGTCGTGGTGTGATTGATCTGGATTGGCGAGAACGGGAATCCAGCTTTTGCCATGGTAGGTGTCGAAGGGGTGGTTTCCGTTGCTGTTGTCCATGTTTGAGATCTGTTGTTCCTGGCGAAATTGCTTCAGGTCGATCAACTTCTTTGGGCGATTGTTTTCGCGATCCAGGCCACCAGCGAAGTCAAGAATGGTAGGCGTGATGTCGATGTGGCTGATCATGGCATCGGTTTCGACGCCGCGTTTCTCTTGATAGGGATCGCGAACCACCATGGGGACTCGCAAGCCGCCTTCGTAAACCGTGGTCTTGCCACCGGCAAACGCCATCCCGTGATCGCTGGTGAACAGGATCATTGTTTTGTCGTACAGGTCGGCGTCCTTTAGGATTTTGACCAAACGGGCGACTCCTTGATCCACTCGGCTGCACGATTGGTAGTACTGGGCCAGTTCGCTGCGTGTTTCAGGAGTGTCGGGCAAGAAAGATGGCACTGTGACTTTGGCTGGATCGTAGAAAACTTCTTCCACGCCATCGTGTTGGCCGCGTTTCTTTTTGTTTCCAAAGAGGTTGGGTTTGCGATCCAAAGAGGAAGTTTGGTCGTTGCCACCACCGCGGTGCGGATCCGAAGTCGCAAAGTACAGGAAAAACGGGCGATCGTCAGTTTCGCTGGTGATGAAATCTTGGACTTGGTCCGCCATAGAGACGGCGTTTCGTCCGTTGGAGCCCTTGATGTAAGTTTCGAAGTGATACACTGACTCGGGTGCCACGTGGTACTTGCCGATGTGACCGGTGCGGTATCCCGACCGTGACATCACTCGAGGTAACGCGAGTTGTGCCACATCACTAAAGGAATTGAATTTATGATAGTGGTGCTGGTGACCGAATTGGCCGTTGCGGTGGTTGTGCAGTCCGCTCATTACGACACTGCGGCTAGCGCTGCACGAGGCCGTGGTGGCGAAGGCGTTGCGGAACAACACTCCGTCGGCGGCAATCGCATCGATCGCCGGTGTAACCGCACCGGCGTCGCCGTAGCAGCCTAACGTTGGGCTTTCATCGTCGGTGATGAACAGGATAACGTTCCGTTCGGCGGCCGATGTGATCGACGCAACGGTGACAAGAGACAACAAACAGAATGCAAAGAACTTCATCATGAGGAAGATTATCCAAACGCTGCGGGAAGAAGAGGTGGCGAGTCGTTGCCGAACTTCGCGACCGGTGGGGTGGGGCATTTTAGCACAAAGCGTTCGGCCGCGACTGTGTCAGTCAGGGGTGGCTGTCGTTGGTGCTTTGTGCTGGATCGTCGTTGCATCGGCGGCGGATCGGACAACGTGTTACTTGCCGGTCTCAATCCGGTCGAATCCATCGGAAGCGGTGGCGGTGGAGTCGATTGCTGGTGATGAGTCGAACGCCAATGGCGGGACGACTGGCGAGACGGGTGTGGTATCACCGGCGACTGCATTGGGGATCACCAAAACATCGCAACGCGGCGATTTGGATTGGTGGCGATACTTGCAAGTTTGGAAGGACGTAGTGGCGGGCGAGTCCGCACCGCGGCGGTTCCTGGGATTGCCCTTGGAAGAAGAGGTCCAGATTGCGGTCCGTCGAGGTCGTTCGTCGCCGCGATTCCTGCGATGGAAGAGTGGCAGTTTTGTTGTGGTCCAAACGCCGCACTTTGAAATCCTATCACGTTGTGACGATGCGACTTCGCGGCGTGTCGCTCGGGACGTGGAACGGTTGTACTGGGTTTGGACTCAAATGTATTTTCCGTTGTGGTCTGGACGTGACTCGACCGCGATTGCACTGGAAGGTTGGGACCCTGATGCAACAGGTGTCGCCGAGTACTTGAGCCGGAATGCGACCGCTCGCTTAACCTCGTCGGCGCGGCATCGAGTTGTCTTGTTGCCTGACGCAGCGACCTATCAACAGACGGTGTCGAGTCCATCGGTAACGGCTGCCGCGGCAGCGAATGTGGCTCAATCGGAAGGGTTTTATAGCGACACGCTGCGGACTTCATTCTTTTACCCGCAGGGCGGTTCGGCCAGTCTGGCTCACGAAGTCACGCATCAATTATTTGAAGAAGCAAGCGACCGTCCTCGTCGTGCACGAGCCAGTTCGGATACCAATGATTTTTGGTTGGTCGAAGGGATTGCAGGGCATTTCGAGTCAATCAACATTGCCGAAAAGCACGCGAGTGTTGGTGGCTGGGATTCGGCGCGGTTGCAATACGCCCGTTATCAAACGCTGATTGCACGGCAACCCGTTGCGACGATTGACGATTTGCGTGGACAGCGTGATGCCGTGCAGCGTCAAGGGAATTTGGCGGCATGGTATAGCCAAGCCATCTTGCGTGTTCATTTCGAAATGGACTCGGGTTCGAGCACAAAGCGTGCTCGGCTGATCCAACGGTTGGGCGAAATCTATAGCGTGAACTTGTCGGCGTTCGCGTCGTTAAATGCCTCAGCCGACAATACTTCAGCCGATGATGCTTCAGCCGATGATGACTCGGCCGATGATGACTCGGCCGATGATGACTCAGTCGCCGGGCAACCGGCCGATGCGAACGGACAAGAGACGGACCGGATCGATCGCTATTTGTTGGTCAATGACGAGACGATCGCTCGTAACCCAGTCCGAAAGGATGCCACGTCGTTGTGTTTGGCTGGTTGCAATGTGTCGCGACAAGGCTGGCAAACGATTGGATTGCTTCCGCGTTTGACATGGTTCGATGGATCTCGAACACCGATCGGGGACGACGATGTAGCCCGGATACTGGGGGATGCTAGCGATGTGGAACAGTTGAGTTTAGAGGCGACCGCGATCTCACCGGCGGTGGGGAAAGTCCTCTCGAACCAGAGTGAATTGCGAGAGCTGGACTTGAGTTGGACTCAGGTGGATGATTCCACCATCGGTGTTCTGAGTCGCTGTCCCAAACTAGAGACGTTGTGGTTGACTGGATGTCCGATCACTGACGAATCGGTGGGGACGCTGATGCAGTTGTCTCGCCTGAAAACCATTGACCTGCAGCGTACCCAGGTGACTCCCGAAGCTCGCCAGCGATTGCGAAGTACGATTCCGGGTTTGGAATTGGATCCGTTGCAATTGCAGTAGCGTCTCTGGTGAACGCCAAGTGCGCACTTCTCCGTTCAGCACGTTCGCGTATGGGTGATTCCAGGGATTCGAACGCCTCGACGCCTCCGCTTCGGATCGTGCAAGCGGAGGCATGCTATCGAGATGAAACGGGTTTAGGATCAGTCGAGCATTTCTTCGACTCGGTCTTGAGCGACGTCGTCGTTGCGATACGCGTTGAGCAGGGTGGTAGGGTCGAGCATTCGCCAACTCGGGATGCCGGCGTACATTGTGGCCATGAACATACCGCCACGTAGTGCCCATAAGACGTAGCCGATCGACGCCAAACCGAGCGTGGTTCCGACGCCGCCGATGACGAACTCGCGATCGTCCGATTCGGTTACGACGGTGCTGGATGCGTCCGAACGGGAGTACCATGCCAATAGCGACGCGTCGTCGGTGTCGGCGAGCATGTCACTTAACATCGTGGAAATCGCTGAGCCAACAAAGCCGGGTGTCTCACCTTCGTATCGTTCGCGGCCAAGTAGGTTGTCAAGCTCGCTGCGTGAATCAAGTTGGCTGGAGATCAATCCATCGGAATCGTTTAGCCCCATCGCTTGATCGTCATCGTTACCGGAGCCACCTGACTGGTTGTTGGACCGTTGAGCTTGGGCACTCGCGCTTTGTCGGGATTCGTCTTCTGCGTTGGGGGCTAAGCCGCCGATCGGAGTGTTGCCGGAATCGCCGTCGGTACTGCCGGAGTCTCCGCCGTCACCGTCGCCGTCTGACGTTCCAGACCCTTCGCTTTCGCCAGTCCCTGATCCGCTGGTGTCTCCGCTTCCACTGCTGCTTCCACTACTGCTGGATCCGCCCGACCCGCTGCTGCCGGCTATGACTTCGATCGTCACCGTGGCCGGGTTCGTGCTTAGCAGGGCGCCGTCGTCGGCTCGGTATTGGAATGTATCCGTGCCGAAGTAGCCAGATACGGGTTGGTAAGTAACGGTGCCATCGGAAGCAACATTGAGTGAACCGTGGCTGGGGGCGACCACAATGACGATACCGAGCGTGTCGGAATCCACGTCAACATCGTTGACCGTAAAGTGCGCGGTCGTCAACGATAGTTGTTGTCCAGCTATGGTGTCGAACGAATCGTTGTACGCGATCGGAGCTTCGTTGATGTCACGAATTTGGATGATGTAGGTTTGCGTGACGAACGAACCATCGGACGATTCACTTCTCACCTCGACGGTATGTTGGGTGTCGAGTTCGTAGTTCAAAGGTGCTGTGGCCGATGTGACAATTTCGCCGGTCACGGGATCGATCGCGAATCGCCCGCCTGCATCATTGGTCAACGTGTGGGTGATCGTGTTGTCGCTTCCATCGCGGTCGATCGCCCCAACGGTAATCCCGACCGAGACACCCGCGCCGCTATTTTCGTCGACGATGTTGGTTGCTGGATCCGTGTCGCCTAATGCTTCGACATTGAATTCATTGATATCAATCAAGCTGACCGTGAAAGTCTCGGTATACGATGCGCCAAATGTGTCGGTGACTTCGATGTCAACGGTATGGGATGATGCATCTTCGTAGTCCAGCAGCGTTCCATCGACAACACGAATGTCACCGTTGGAATCGATGTAAAAGCGACCGCCAGCGTCGTCCGTTAGCGTGTAGGTGAAACTGTCACCGGTGTCGGCGTCCACTGGAGTCACGGAACCGACGATCGAATTGTCGGCTGCGTTTTCTTGGACCTCTAACGGACCAGCCGTCAGGTCACTGGGGGTATCGTTCGATCCTTCAATCGTGATCGAAATCTGTTGGGTCGATTTAGCGCCGTCGGCATCAACCATCGTGTACGTGAACGTGTCGTCGAGTGTGTCAGCTGCCGTTCGCAGTGCTTCGACAGCGGCGTTTGTATTATCAACGATGTATTGATAAGAACCGTCGCTTTGGATGCGGATCGTACCGAATTGTCCCGCGATTACTGCATTCACAGATCCATCGGCTTCGACGATCGAGCCCGCCGCGACACCGGTGACAGTCTTTGTGTCGCCATGATCGGCGTCGGTGTCATTGGTTAGGACGTTGCCGGTTGGGTTAAATCCAGGAGTCGCGTTGTTGATTCCGCCCGCTTCGGTCGCGGTGGCTGAATCGACGACGGCGATGGGACCGTCGTTGGTTCCGGTGATGGTAATCGTGACGGTTTCGGAGTCGCTAAGTGGCGTCCCGTTATCGTCGGTCACGCTGACGGTGTAGGTCAGGATCAGCGTGTCACCCGAATTTAGGAAGTCGAACGCTTCCCCGTTGCTGTCGAAGTTCCAGTTCAGGGTGGCGGAGGTGTTGGATCCATCCAAAACCGTGGACGGTGTCGCCGAAAGATAGCCTTCCAAGATCCCGTTGGTTAGCGTTGGGGGGATGCTCGGCACGCCGGAGCCCGAAACGACAACCTGGTCGACCGTGGCCATCACCACGTCTGAAATATCGAGGTCGGTGACCGTGAAGGAACCACTGGCGTCCAGCGGTAGATCGGTTTCCGTCAAGTTGCTCGATGCAGGACCGCCGGAAATGACTGGCGCGTCATTGGTACCAGTGATGGTGACGGTAATATCTTGAGTGATCGCGGCATTACCGGTTCCGCTATTGTCCGTCAGTGTGATCGTGTAAGTCGCCGTCACGGTTTCACCGGCAGCAAGGTAATCAGTCAGACTGTTGGCGACGCTGAAGTCCCAATCAATGGTGCCGTCGTTGGTACCGGATTGGCTTAGGTTCAGAGCAGAGTTCAACTCCGTCAATAGATCGGTCGGGATCGCTGGGCCGGTTGTGGCCGTGTTCACCAGTGCGACTGATGAGGTGAGTATGTCGGACTCATCGAGGTCAGCGAAGTTAACGCTGCCACTATCGCTAAGGTTAGGTGTCGATGCATCTTCGGTGACTGCACCCACGACGTCGTTGACCGTGATCGTCGGTTGATCGTTCGTGCCCGTAATCGTAACGGTCACCGTTTCGGTGTCGTTCAGCGGTGTGCCGTCATCATCGACGACGTTGACGGTGTAGGTCAGGATGAGCGTTTCACCATCGGCGAGGAAATCGAACGCTTCGGTGCCACTGTTGAAGTTCCACGTTAACGTTTTGGAGTCTTCCGTCCCATCGAGGATGGTGGTTGGAGTGACCGACAGATAGCCTTCTAAGGTTGCGTTGGTTAGGCCAGACGGGACGTTACTCGATCCGGTGCCGGTAACGACAACGGAGTCGACAGTCGCGGTAACTGTGTCCGTCAAGTCCACGTCGGAAACCGTGAACGATCCACTGCCAGATTGTCCCGTGTTGGTTTCGGTTAGGTCCAGAGTTTCTGGACCGCCAGTGATGATGGGGGCATCGTTCGTCCCGGTGACTGTGATGGTAACGGTGGCTTCATCATGGAGCGTTCCGGTACCGTTGTCGGTGACCCGGTAGACGAACGTGACATCACGAGTTTCGCCGGTGGCGAGGTCTTGGAAATCGGTTCCCGGATCAAACGTATAAGAACCATCGGGATTCACAACCACCAAGCCTTCGGTAGGGCCGGTGACGAGCGAGAACGTATGGGTGTCTCCCGGATCATCGTCGGTGACACTAAGCGTTCCGCCAACAATCGCACCATCTTCGGTCGCCGCATTCGTGTCATCGCTGGCCACAGGAGCGTCGTTGACCGAAGCGACCGAGACCGTCAACGTCACGTCGGTGTACTCGCCACGGGGATCGGTAGCCCGTACAACGATTTCCGCATTACCACTTAGGTTGTCGGCGAAGTCGAGGGTTAGCGTGTCGGCGCTGTTGTCCAGGCCAACCGATGTGAACAGGCCTGCGTTATTGTTGCTTTGAATCGAATAGGTCAGCTGACCGTCAGAGTGTTGCAAATCGGAGAACGCTGCGGCCAAGTCGATCACTTCATCGGGCGCGTCTTCGTTGACATTGACATCAGCCAAAGTGCCAGTCGGCGCGGTATTCAAGAACACGCCTGCTTCCCCAGCCACGTCGTCGTATTCGGTGTAGACCGTGAATCCGACAGCATCGCCGGTCAAGGTGATCCCCGTCCACGATCCGGTGCGATTGGTGTACGTCACCAAGTCGGTGTAGTCTCCGCCCGTTGTATTGCCCGTCACGTCAATGACCAGTGAACCCGCGGTCAGCGTCAAGTCACCACCGACAGCCAATTGCTGATACGAGCCTGTCGATGCGGCGCTGAGCCGAACGACCGCGCTGTTTTGGACGACGACATCATCCGTCACACTTCCGCCGCCGATCACCGTTCCGCCGTTGACCAACAATCCATCGACGGTGTCAACGTTGAAACCGGCCAAGTCGAGCGTGCCCGAATTGAGTTGCAGCAACTGAATCGTTTCGCCGTCGCCAAAGTCATCTAATAGCGAAGCGGTCCCCGAAGCCTTATCGATCACCACGGTGCCGTCGGTCAGGTCCGCACCCGAGATGGTTTGACTGCCGGTTCCGTTCAGCACGATGCCGAAATCACCGGTGACGTCGGCGTCGGTGCTGTGCACATTCCCCGCGACGTACAAGTCGCCTCCGCTGCTGTTGCCCGTCATGCCAGCGATCACAAGATTGCCATCGATATCGATGTCGCTGCTGAGCGAGAATTCAGCATCGTTGGCAAAATGAACATCGCCAAAGGTGACGCCCGCGGTATCAAGCTGAAGTCCCGCGCCGTCAAAACTGGTCGCAACGCTGGCGATGTCGACCGTTCCTGCCGTGTGAGTGAACGAACCTTGGAACGTGATGTCATCATCGAACGTCAACGTGCCGCTGGCTTTGTTGATGTCGACATTGCGAAGCATGGCAGCGGCGCTATCCGTTGTCACCGTTTGGTCGCCAGTGCCGTCGATGACGAAGATGGCATCGCCGGTCCAATCGGTATCCGCGGCATGAATGTCACCGCTGACCAACAGTCGACCATCGTTGTAGACTCCGTCGGTGAACGACATCAGACGTGTCAGGGTTAAATCGCCGTCAATATCGAAATCGCCAACGATCGAGATCGAGCCGCCGGTATTGACCACGACCGAAGCGAACGTGATTCCCTCGGCGTCGATCGTGCGAGACGCGTTGCCGGTCATTTGCAATGTTTGACCGTTGAAATCGACTGTGCCGCTGGTGTAGGTGACTTTTTGATAGACGTTCAGCGTGTCGGCAATCGTCACCGTGCCGCTGGAAGCAAAATCGATCGAACCGACCAGCGATGAAATGTCGACCAACTGACTGCCGGTGCCGTCGAGCACCCAGTCCGAACCACCGACGTTGGAACTGGCCGCGGATACATCGACGTTGCCGCCGAAATTCAATGTGGAGTTGACGACTTCCAGATTGATCGTGGATACAACGTTTCCGTCAACGTCCAGCGTGAAGCCAGCCGTATTGAGCGTGCCGGTACCCGAAAGCGTAGCGTCAGTCGCGACGTTGAAGGCTCGCTCGAATGTCAGGTCGCCCGAATAGTCTGCGGTCACGATGACTTCATGGACCGCACCGGCGAACGCCGCGTCAAGCGTTGCGTTTTTGGAACTGGTGACGTCAAAGACAACAATGTCATCCGCCTCGGGAACCAAGTCATGGTTCCAGTTGTCAGCGTCGGACCAATCGTTGGTCGTTCCGCCACCGTCCCAGACGAACACGGTTTGGCCAGGATTGACCGTGATTGCGACCGTCGTTGAATCGGTCAGGTTGCCGTCGTCGACTAAGACGACCAGGGACGCACTGCCGTTGTAGCCGGCTTGCGAGTCGTAATCTAAACCGTACAAGGCCGCGTCGATGTCGGCCACACTGCCGCTGAACTGCAGCGTTCCGTCACTGCCGTCGCCATCGATGACGGTCAGTCCCGAGGTTTGCGAAAGCGTGATCGCGGCATGGTCGGCGGTCACGGTCACCGTCAGGTTGTCTCCGTCGACATCGGCTGTATCAAGAATTCCTGCTCCCAAAATGTCAAACGTCAGCGAACCGCCTTCGTTGACCGTTGCGGTGGCGGGGCTGGAAACCGTCGGTGCATCGTTGACATCGGTGACCGTGATTCGTGCCACGGCGACTTCATCGCTGAATGCGGTCGTGCCACCGGTGCTGGCCGAGCTAACTTTGGTGCCAGCGGTTGATCCGTCGGTTTGATCCCACGCGACAAAGGTCAGGTTGCTTTGTTCGCCGTTGGCTTCATCGGGGATGAAACGAACCAAATCGGTATCTCGCAGAACCAGTGAACTGGCCGCACTGACGGTTCCGATGTCGGACCAATCGGTTCCACCGTTGACGGAGTATTCCCAGTGTCCGTTACTGGTGCTGGTGGCACGAATCGCAATGCCTTCTGCTGCACCCGAATCGGCGTCGGTGATGCCGGTGCCCGCGTTGCTGGCGAGGATTGACGCCACGGTTTGGCCGCTGTTGGTGACGTTGTCTTCGTCGATCGACGTGAACGTGTACAGGTAGGTGTCGTCCAGTTCGGGCGCGTCGTTGACGGATGTGATTTCGACATGTGTGCTGCCGCTTGCAATCAGTGCACCGCCGCTGCCTTGAGATCCTCCGTTGCCATCGTTGAATGTCCAATCGATTTGGACAGATTGCGGTGGAGCGTCGCTGGCGTTGGCGTAAGTGATTTGTTGAAGGATGTTGTTGACATCCGCGGTGGTGGGCACTTCGCCATTGGCGTCCGTGAACGTGATGGTCAACTCACCGTCGGTTCCAGCAGTGTCAAAGCTCGCGATGATTTCGCCGTTCTTGATCAGGTTGCTTCCTGACAAAGAAATTCCGTTTCCGTCGTTGAACGAGAACACGTCTTCGTCGCTGAGGGCCGTTTCTCGTCCGAGGGTCAAAACCGCGCCGGAGTAATTGCCTGAACCACCGCCGGCGGCATCGAGTTCGGCGTCGGCGACAACCGCATTCTCATCGAGGATGACTGCTGGACCATCTTCGACATAAGTCACCACGTCCTTGGTGAGCTGAATGTTGTCGAACAACACATCGTGTGTGTAGTCGGAAACTGGATTGTGCAGTAAACGGATTGCAATCCGGTCGCCCAGTACCGCAGTGTGCGATCCATCGGTCGTGAAATTGATGGTTCCCGATTCGGAGAAGTCGGTTTCGTAGGCGAGCCCCGAAACGCTGGACAAGATCGTTTCGGAGTTGTCACCGGCGATGGCGATCAGTTGAACGATGTAGTCGCCAACGGCACCGGTAGATCGCGCCACATTGAATGACAATTGATAGCTCGAGTTGGCTTCCAACGGTGCGTTCAGACCGGTCGCGTCCGTAGTTGCTCCGATTGTCGAGCCTTGGTAGACGCGGATTCCCTGGTCGCCATACGGGGTTGTGAAGCTACCGGAGTCTTCATCGACGTGGGACACATAGGATGGGTGACTGTCGCTGATCCATCCTGGCGGATCATCGGCGTCCGTGCCCGTCACATCAGGTGTCTCAAAACTATCCGTGAATAGGACGGTGGATGTGTTGGACAGCGTGGGGGCGTCGTTGATCGCGGTGATGTCCAGGTCCGCGGTTTCGGTCTCACTCGAAAACGCGGTTGCACCACCATTGGTACTGGCGTCTTGCAGCGAACCGTTGGAACCTGTGGTACGGTCCCATGCTCGGAATGTGATCGCGTCGCTGATCGTTCCATTGAAGTCAGCATCGCTTTCGAAGTAGATTCTTGTATTGCTATTGGCGTTCAACACGCGAGCGGATGAATCGCTGACGCTGCCTAAAGTGTTCCAGTTCGTGCCGCCATCAGTGGTGTACCACCACGTTCCGTTGGAAGAATCGGCTGCGGTGATCGCAATGCCGGTTTGTGGTGAATCATCCACGTCAGTGACGTTCCCACCGATCGAAACTAAGTCCGTGATGACGGTGCCGACGGCCCCTACCGGTGCGCCGGCATCTTCGGATTGAGTCGTTAACGTCAGGTCGGCAGAATTGTCCAACACGGGTGCGTCGTTGACCGCAGTCACGTTTCCTGTGACGACACCGTGCGAAATTGCGCCGGTGGAGGTCACGGCGGCAAGGTCACCGCCTGCGCGTCCATCGCTGTCTTGGATCAACCACGTCGACACAGTTGTCGAGCTGCCGTCGGTCTTGTCGACCTGGATGAGGTTGCCAGAGCTATCAGAGCCGTACAGATTGCCGTCCTCGCCGACGGTCAAGCCCGTGCTCGCGTCGCGGAAGTCGCCGAAGCTTGTCGGATTGTTCGACGGCGTTGCGTAATCATACGCGTACGTCGAGCTGGCGATCTCGTTGTACGTGTCGTTGTTCAAGTCATACGAGAAAAGCAGAGACGTGCGTAGGCTGTTGTCCGTGTCGTTGTGATCGGCGCGACCGTACAGAATGCCGGTCGCCTGATCGATGGCAATGTCGTCGTTGTTATTCCACTCGAACACATCGCCCGTCAGGTCAGCCACCTTCACCACGTCGCTGATCGTCGTGGGGTCCGAGAAGTCGACACGATACAGCGCATCGTCAACCGCGCTTCCCGCGGGTCTTGCCGTTGGAACCAAGTACAACGAACCGTTGTAGAAGGCTGCCGTTTGGTGCGTGTAGGCTGACGGAACGGGTGCCGTCCAACCGTCACCGGTGCTTTCGATGTTGCCGACTAAGGCAAGCGAACTGGTCGGTTCACCTCGCTGCCAAGCGTAGATTCCTCCATCGCTGGTGATGAAGTACGCCATGTCGGACGCCGCATCGTAGGCCATCGCGGTAGAATTGATCGAAAGATCACCGATCAGCGTCTTCTCGCCCGTGTCCAAATCAACCGAGAACAGTTGGCTCCCAAAGTCGGCTGCTGATTCAATGGACAATGATTGACCAGCCAATCCGCTGGCGGTGGGGCGGTCACTGACGCTGTATTCGAAAGAGATTGGTCCGTTGTAGTCAGCATCCGGTGTGAACGTCAGCGTGCCGTTGGCTTCTAGACGTACCGAACCATTGGCAACCGCAACACTGTTCCCTACCGAAATCGCTTGGCCGTCGACATGCGTGATTGTGAGCGTATCACCTTCGCTGTCCGTGTCGTTGCTCAAGACGTCAAAGTTGACGGACCCGTCTTCGGCGACAGTGAAGGCACTGGTGTCATCCACGGCGAGGACCGCGTCGTTCACCGGATCGACCGTCAGGTTGAACGTTCCCGTGTCGCTGAGCGATCCGTCACTGACCGTGAAGTTGAACGAGTCACTCGTCGTATCGCTGCCGTCGTGGAAATAGATCACCTGACCGGCGTCGAGCTGTGCCTGTGTGAATGTGGTGACCGGAGTCGACTTATCGGTGCTTAGTGCCAAAAAGCCGTTGGCCAGACCACTATCAACGGTGTAGACCAGTGTTGAATTGTCGTTGTCGGTGTCCGACGAAGAAAGGTTGTCCGGCGACAGGACAATCCCACCGCCCTCCGAAACTGTTTGTCCAGTCGATACGTCGACGGTCGGGGCGTCGTTTTCGGAAGTGATGTTGACGACCGTGTATCCGGTGGCGATTTGTTCGCCACCCGTGCCTTGCTGGTCCCCGATATTGTTGTCCGCGAAGGTCCAGTTCAGTTGATTACTGCTGCTCGGATCATTGTTGGTGTTTTCATATGCGATCGACTGAAGGACTTCGTTCACGATCGCTTGGTTCGCTGAACTGTTGAACCGCAGCGTAAGGGTGCCAGCGGAATTCACGTCCACGGTGCCGACTGTTTGCGAGCTCAGCACCAGGGCTCCGCTTTCGGTCAACGGATCGAGGTTGCCTGTTGCGGTGAACACATCGAATCCACTTGCGCCACCGTTTCGGACGATGGTTAACGTCGTATTGTCGTAGTTATCCAGCCCGGCTTCTATTTCGGCGTCAAATAACGTGACGTCGGTATCGAGAACCACTGCCGATCCGCCCTCGGTGAATCCGACCGTACCTAAAAGCCCGTCGATTTGCTTGACCGAAACGTTGTCGACCTTTCCATCAACCGCAGCGGTACCATCGGCTACGCCCGCCGTGTCCGAGGTGTCGGTAAACGTCAGTGTCGATGCCGATGAGTCAGCGGTGAACGTGTATTCGTAGCGAACAAAGCTGTTGCCATCGATGTCGGTGACAATTTGAGATGTGGTCAACAAGTTGCTGCTGCCATCAACCGTGACTTGCAGCGATTGGGTCTTTGTCGTCGATCCATCGCGATAATCGAATGTCAATTGGTAAGTTTGTCCGGCTTCGGTCGCGATCGTTTGCGAAGCGGTATGCGGACCAGCGACATCGCCGCCGCCAAAGTTCAGTTCGCCTGGGCCCAGATTGATCGCGGCCCCCGTCGTCGTCCAACCCGTCAGGTTCGTATCAAACGTACCGTTAGTGATCAATTCAGGACCAACAAACTCGGGCGCGTCATTAACATCAGCGATCGTCACCACCGATGCGACGCTGGTTGTCGTGTCGTTGACGCCATCGATGTCCGACTCGGTGACGGACTGCAGTGTCACGGTACGCGTCGCTCCGGTTGGTGCGTCGTTCAAGTTGTCATAGGCTGCTCCATCGATCAGTGTCTCTGCCTCGGCGGCACTGATTCCACCGGACTTGGTGATTGTCACGGTCGCTTGTGAGGCGGTGACCGAGACAGACACCTGATAGCCGTTCGTATCCGTGACACCCGAAACGAGATCGAGCAGTCGGAACGATTCGCCGTCGATTATCAAACGCTCGTCGCTTCCGTTACCGATGTCATCGACCGTTAAGACGATGGACTGGACCACTTCACCGGCTTCAACCAGATCAATACTTGCGTCGCTGAATAGTCCGACTGGCCCGCTTTCGGTCCAGGTCGGCGAATCAGCAGTCACCGATACGACCGGTGCGTCGTCGACTTCGTGAACCTTGATCACCAAAGTTTCAGTGGCCGAATCGTTATCGCCATCGTTGACCACAAAGGTCATCGTTCGATCGGTCGTGTCGGGATCGTCACTGGTGTTTTCAAACGTGATTTCGTTGATTGCGTTTTGGTAATCAGCGAAAGTGACCGAGTTCGCTGCATTGCTTGTCAACGTCAGCGTGATGGTACCATCAGCGGATAATTCACCCGCAGGAATTCCTGTGACTGAGATACCCAGTGCATTGATGGCCGATTCGTTAACGTGCAGGATGTCGCCTGCTTTACCATTGGTTAACGAAATGGTGACCGATTCGGCGTGAACGTCGTCGTTGTCGGTAATCTCAAAATCGGTGTCGATGATCGCGATCGGGCCGCCATCCTCGGTAAAGACCGTTGTGCCTTGGTTCGCCTCGATTGTGAAATCACTGATGTTCAGTTGATTGCTGGTGCTGGTGAAGTTGGCGAGCACCAATGGCGAAATGTAGGCTGTGCCGTGTCGGAACAATGTCTGGTTGGTGGCGCCACTGTCGTAGCCGCCACCTAGTGTGGTGGTGAATGTTGCGCCCGTCTCGTCAATGGCGAGGGCAGAGGCGAGTGGATATTGGTAAGTGCCTCCGGTGGGAGACGCGTTCCGAACCGCTTCGCCGGCCAAGATTGTGGGACCCGCCCAAGGCGTTCGTAGGGTTATGATTCCCGTCGAGTGGTCGATGGCATCCTGGTCCCAAAGATTGGTGACCGTGTTGCGTGTGTAGGTGTAGTCGTCGTAGGTTTCACCAAGGCTGTTTGTGTACCCGTACCAAGCAAAACTGCGATTGTTCAGAGACGACCCTTCGTACCATCCCGTTGCGTCGGACAAAACGATTTGAGTTGCACCGGCGACCAAGTCAACGGCAAGGGTCGTGTCCGCTGCACCGACTTGGTGCCCCGTCTGCATCGATGTGATTTGGTTGCCATCGATGTCATAGCTAAAGAACCCAAGGTAGTGGACTTCGCTTGGGTCGTAGTTGCCACCAGCCCCGTCGCCCGAAAAAGCAGTCGCGGTAATGTCATAGGTTTGACTGGGATCGATCGCGATCCAATTGTCCGATGCGATGGTCCCCTTGCCAAGAATTGAATTGGATGTGCTTCCACCAAAGTCTCCGATGAAGTTGTCAAAACCGGTCGAGATCGTCGGAATGTCATTCACCGACGTGACCGTCAAGTCAGCCGTTTCCGTGTCGGCGCTGAATGCCGTCGTCCCACCATTGGATGAAACGTCCACGGTGTTTCCGGGCGAACCGGCGGTTCGGTCCCACGCACGGAACGTAATCGCGTCGCTGATGGTGCCGTTGTAATCGGGGTCCGATTCAAAGTAGATACGAGTGTTCGAGTTCGCGTTCAGCAGCAGTGCCGATGAATCGCTGACACTGCCAACTGCGGTCCAGTTGACGCCGTTGTCTTGCGAATACCACCAGGTTCCGTTGGTCGTATCCGTTGCGGTCAACGCGATTCCTAATTGCGAAGCATCGGGGTCGGTCACATTGTCGTTACCGCCGCCTCCCTGCAGATCAACCAGGCTGTCAATGGACGTTCCAACGGCACCGACGGGCGGCCCATCATCTTCAGCCTGAGTCGTCAGCGTCAAATTGTTGGCGTTGTCCAAGACTGGCGCGTCGTTGACGGCCGTGATATTGATGTCTCGGGTGTACGTTGCGGAATCGATGTCGCCGTCATTGATGGTGATGCTTACCGTACGAGTGTCCGTCGACGGATCGTTGCTGATGTTGACATAGCGGACACTTCGTAGCGCTGTTTCATAGTTGGCAAGACTATCGGAACCGGTCAGAGTTAGCGTTCCAGTGCCGGAGTCCCAACTGCCTGAGATATTTCCGAAGTCCACGAAAATGAGTGCCTCTTCACCCACTTCGTAGTTTCCGGTGATGGCAACGACGGCCGATTCCAGGAAGTCGTCATCAACATCTGCAAAGTTCAGGTCGGGGTCGATGTAGGTTGACGCATCGTTCTCGGTGTATTCAATCGCCGTTGGTGGAGTGCTGTCCGGACGGACTTCGACGTTGTCGATATAGCCTCGGACACCCGAGTGATCGGCGGACGTGTCGGTAAAGCGGAGCGTCGTCGAAGTAGAATCAGCAACGAAGCTGTACGTGTAGAGTTGCAACGAATTTTCAGCGACGCCACTGGTGATCGCTTCGGCGAGTAACGATGCGGAACCGTTCACATCGACTTGTAGCGATTGGGACTTCGTCGCACTGCGATCGCCGTACTCAAACGTTAGGAAGTACTCTTTGCCGATTTCCGTGGTGAAGGTTTGCGACAGAACGCCCGCAGCGCCGCCGAGTTGCCCGAATCGTGCTTCGCCGTCTTGCCAATCGACATCTCCGGTTGTGGACCAGTCACTCAGGTCGCTCGTGAACTCAGCGTTTGTGATTTCGTTCTGCCCCAAAATATGAGGCGCGTCGTTGATGGCGAATTGCTGCGAAAACTCTGACGTTTCCTTCGTCGTCAGGTCGGTCGCGGTCGCAGTCACCTGCACGCCCGTCGGAATCGTCGCCGTCAGTGTCGTCGCGAACGTTGCATTTCCGCTGCCGTCAGTGGTGACGTCGATAAATCCAAGATAAGTTTCACCCTGTCCGTGACCGTTGGCGTATTCATCGGACAGGAAAAACTCAAGCCGATATGTTCGACCGGCCAAGCTGTTGAACGAACCGGATACCGCCAATTGGCTTCCATCGCTGCTGGCAGAGTCAATCACCGGGAAGTTCTGCAGCGAGTTTCCGCCGGTGTCGACGTCATCGGCGTCGTTAGCTGTGTAGTAGGGGGCCGTACCTTGAGCAACGTCTTCGCCTGTTCCCTGCAAGTCCAGGCCAACAATGCCACTGGCTGCGCCACCCTGAAGCGACAGGATCGTGCCGTTGCCGTACATCGAGTTTTGAGTGATCTCGATGCCGTAAGCACCGTTGTTCACCGTGATGCCGGCACCATAGTTATCGGCAATGATGTTCTGGCTAACCGTGATGTCGTTGGTCCCACTACGAAACGCAATCGCGTCGTATTGCACGTGCGAACCGGAAATCGGCCCCACCGCGTTCCCAACGATCGTATTGTCGCTGATGATAACGCCAGTGGTGGAACCGGACAGAATGATCGCTTGCGTTGAACTGCCGGTGATGTAGTTACCATCAATGGTAGCCCCCGTTGAGCCACTCATCGCGATAGCGTCGCCGTTGCTGTAGTTGTACCCACTGTTGATGAACTGGTTACCCGTGACTGCCCATCCGTCAGAACCATTCCCGGCGTAAAAGCCCGTGGACGTCGAATAGGCCAAGATATTGTTCGACAGGATGCCATTGTCGGCACCGCTGGAATGAACGTGCATTTGCGAATTCAATGCCGCGCCCGGATCACTAATTCCCGTCGGGGCCACACCGAAGACATTCGAGTCGATCACGGTGTTTTGGAAACCGTCGTCAATGAAGATGGCATTGGCAGATGAGAATCCATACATCGAGAAACCCTGAATCGTCACGTCGTCCGAATAGACAACCAGTCCAGAGAAACCAGACGCGCCGACAATCGCGATTTCTGGACGTTCGACGTCACTGATTGCCTGATCATTCACCCCAACTTCGCTAACGGCTCCCAAAGTGCCGGGATTCACGTTACCGCCGAAAGTGGTTTGAGACGTTCCATCCAAAATCACAGATTCGGTGATGGTCGGCAGAGCCGCAGTGAGCGAAATTTCCCAGTACGCATCCACGCCGTCCGTTCCGGTGTAGCCGGCGTCGGTGTTGAGAATCGCAAAGTTGATCGTGTCTTGGCCGAGTGTTCCGTTGGCCGCCGTGATGGCTTCACGAAGCGATACAAAGCCATCGCTTCCGCCGCCCACCGCGTACAGTTCTTCGATCGTGTAGCTGGCACCCAAACCGGTGTCGTCGACATCCGATGTCGTCGTGACGGTCAGTGTTGAACCTTGCACATCGGCAACGGTGATCGTGAATGCCTGCGCATCGGTGTGGATGCCATCGCTAACCTGAACCGTGACGGTGTAGACATTGTTGGTGTCGCCGTCATCGGGGCTCTCGTAATCCGGAGGGCTGACAAAGGTCAGGTTGCCGCTGCTGTCGATTGTAAAATCGTTCTGGTCGGCACCGCCGATGATCGAGTACGTCATTGTATCGCCGGGCAGGTCGCCATCGCTGACGGTGACTTGCGTGACAAACGAAATCGTTTCGTTGACGTTGACACTTGCCGTTGCACCGCCACCGTCGCTGGTGATCACGACGGCTTGGTCATTCACCGGATTCAGCGTGATGCTGAAAGAGCCTGTTGACGCCGATCCTGTTCCGTCATCGACGCTGAACGAGAAACTGTCCGCAAAGTTTTCGGTTCCGTCGTGGTCGTAGGAAAGCCGACCAGAATTAATATCGGCTTGAGTGAACGTGGTGGCGACCATCCCGTCCATCATCAATTGGCCGTAGCTGGGGGCTCCCGTGATCGTGTAGGTCAATTCGCCGGGGGTATTGTCGGCATCCGTTGTCTCCAGCATTGCCTGTGAAATGACATTGCTGGACGAGCCTTCGTCGAATGTCGCGCCATCGTTGGTCGAGACGACTTGTTCGTCATTGATGTCGGTCACGTTGATTGTCACGGTATCGTCGACCGAGCTGAACGCCGTCGTACCGCCGCGAGTGGTCACGTCGACGGATGTGCCGGCCGATCCGCTGGTTTGATCCCAAGCGTAATAGTCCAGCGTCATCGTCCCGCCCGTATCACCATTGGGTGTGAAACGGACTAGATCGTTGGCACGCAATAGCGTCGCATTGGAGTCTGAGAGGGGACTGAACGTCTGCCATGAACTACCGCCGTTGATGCTGTATTGCAGCGTCCCGGTCGTGCCTGTTTGTCCGTATACGGCGATCCCTTCCACCGCAGAAGGATCAACATCGCTGACGCTAGATCCTAGTAGTGCAGCAACATTCGCAGTAAATGCTCCAGCGTCTTCGGTGGTGTTGTAGGTCGGCGCATAGGGTGCCATGACCGGAGCATCGTTGACGTCACTGACGGTGATAATAGCCGACTTGGTTGACGAGCTAAAAGCGGTTGAACCACCTGTTGAGGACAGGTTTGCATGCGCCCCTGCGGTTCCTGTTGTCTGGTCCCAGGCACGAAAACCGAAGTTTGCCGGCGATCCTTCGTCGCCATTGGGTAAGAATCTTACTGAGTCAGTACTTCGTAACAAGAGAGCCGATGTGCTGCTGACCGTGCCGACATCTGTCCATGTCGAAGTTCCATCAAGCTGGTATTGCCAGGTTCCTGTACCTTCATTGTTGATGTAGATCGCGATGCCCTCCGGATCGCCATCGGCATCGGTCATGATGTCCGCGCCTCCGGTGAGTAGAAGGTCCGCGATGGAATGTCCTGTATTCGCAACATCGTCTTCCGTGATGGTCGTGAAGTAGACGTTGGCACCCGTCATCGTCGGAGCATCATTAATTCCGTCGATCGTGATTGTCACGTCCGCTGTGTCGGTTGACGTTCCATCAGTTACGGTGTAGCTGAACGTATCAGTGCCAGTCTCGCCCTCGCCCAACGAATCGAACGCGCCGTTTGCATCGTAGGAAAAGCTGCCATCAGCGTTAACGGTCAGCAGCGCGCCCGAGGCGAGCGTGAATTCGGATCCTACATTCGCTGGCACACCTTCGATTTCGCTTACAGTCAACGTGTCGCCATCGCCATCAACGTCGTTGGCAAGCACTCCGCTTCCCGCCGCAATGTTTAAAACCGTGTCCTGGTCAGTGGAGTAGAACGTCCACTGAGGACCAGCCGCACCGGAACCACCGTCGACCAAGGTGCCATCGTTGCTTCCGCCGGAATCCGCCGCGATCGTTCCGCTGGTTTCATTGAACTGCCAATTTCCTAGCAGGCCGGCTTGTGGTGTTAGGTCTTGATTGATGTTTGAAAGGATTTCGGATTGGGTCCGAGCAACGTCCCAGATGCGTACGTCGTCGATTTGACCGTTGAAATATTGGCCGGTCGGATTGTTCTCGCGTCCACCGATGATAAAGTTGTCCATCGGATCGTTTGCGTCCGTGATAGATCCGGATCCTTCATACACTTCGACCAAGACTCCGTTGACGTACGTACTGACAACACCGTTGTCATAGCTGACTGCCAAATGAGACCACTCGTTGAGCGGGACGACGTACCCTGTATCGTGCCATGCCCAGTTTGGGTCGGTGTTGTCAAAGGCCCAGCGCAACGTGCCTGTCTCGCTGATGCCGATTTCGTATTCACCTTCGCGGTTCATCACCAGCGAACCCGGACCTGCGTTGTAGGCTGCCGGATTGACCCACGCTTCCATCGTCATCGTTGAACCGGTGATTTCCAGTGATAGATCGTCTCCGATGTTGACGTAATCATCGACACCGTCGAATGTTAAACCCGAACGATCGTTGACCGCGATAGGATCATCGTTGATCGAAGTGACCGTGATCGCGACCGTGTCGGTGGCTTCGGCTTCGTCTGCCGCTAGTGCCGAAATCTCATCGGAGGAAAGGGCTCGCGTGTAGATGCGAGTATCGTCGATCAGACCTTCAAAGTCCCAGTTCGCATTGTTGTCGTCGGCACCGATACGAGTCACGTCAAGTGTGCCGTGGTTAATGGACTCGTTCAAGGTATTTGACGCTACGATCGCTCCATCCAAATACAGACTTTGTTGGTTACCGGCGTCGTCAAACGTGAAGGCAACATGACGCCATCCTGTGCCTTCCAGATGAATGTTGCTCACAATTTTTCGGAACGCCGATCCGTTGTAGAACTGCGCGGTGAGCCCGTCTGTATCGTCGATTCGCAGAATAAGGTTGTTGCTAATGTTGATGATGTCGGAGCCGCTTGCGCCTAAGCTATCGAGGTTGATCCAGGCAGCCAATGTCACGTTAGCGGGCTGACCAAATCGACTCGCCACTTCAACATAGTCAGCCGTGCCGTCCAGGCTGAGTACTTCGCCGCGAGTCCCATCAACGACGATCTTTGCATTGCCGCTGAGCGTTCCGTCGTAGGAAGTTCCGGCGCTTTGGTCGTTGGCATTGCTGCCTGTAAAGGTGTAATGCGCTTCGAGGTCAACGGCGAGCGCTGTGGTCACGTTCAACGTCACGGCGCCATGGAAGTTAGCATCCGGCGTGAATGTCATGCCTTCGAGTGCTGCGTTGATATCAGACTCGGTTCCGTTGACGACCATCGAACCGCTGTCTTGGCTGCCTTCGACAAAAGTTAGCCCTGTCGTTTGCGAGAGCGTCAATACACCATCGTTGACGGAAAGCGAAACTTGGAACCAATCGTCGGCCACTCCATCATCGCCGATCGTAACCGCGTTGCCATTAGCAACATTGAATGTCAACACTTCGTCTTCGGCGACGGATTGCGGTCCCGGAACGATTTGATTGGCGTCCAGTTCGTTCGTCAAATTGATCGCGAACGTTTCGCTGTAGACGAGCGAACCGCTGTCGGTGACCCGTACGGTCAAGTCAGGCGTTGCGTCCGATTCATAGTCAAGCAGCGTGCTGTCTAAAATCGAAATCACACCCGTATTGGCGTCGATCTGGAACGCGCCGCCCGCATCATCGGTGAGTTCAAACGTGTGAGTGTCAGCCGGGTTGGGGTCGCTGACAGTGACGGTCCCCACGACGGTTCCGGTTTCAGCATTTTCGCCTATCGAGTTCGCTGCTATTGCCAAGTCCGTCGGCCCGTAGTTAGTCGGCTGCGGATTGATGATAAAGACTTTGTCGAACGTATTGCCGACGCTGTCGGTGGTGCGGATCGTCACGCTACGAGGCGGATCGTTTTCAGCATCAAACGCTGCACCTGCTTTGACTTTCAAGTGTCCTTCAACGATTTCAAAATCATTCGTGTCCGACGCGACGATTTCGTAGGTGTGCGTATCGGCGGCGTCCGGGTCGGTAGTGGTGAACTTACCGATGATCGCACCGGTTTCGGTGCTATCGACGAGGCCCTGAGTGTAAATCCGTTGCTGGACGACGCTTCCCAATTCGCGGTCATACGTGGTCCATGCGAAGATCAGCGAGCCGTCGGCACGTTCGGTTAGACTTGGCGAAACATTCCAACCATCGGAAGTGTCGCTGACTCGGAACTCATCGCTGGTCGCGGTTCCCGTGGCATCGAACGTTCGGCCCCAAATGGCGGCGCTTTGGCCGTCACCGCTACCGATCCAAGTGGCTGCGAACCCACCGGTGCTAAGCGATTGAAGGCTGACCGAATCTTGGTCCCCGGCTGTGATCTGCGAGACGAGGAATTCACTTCCGCTCGGTGTGCCATCGGCATCTAAAAGTTGCGCGTAAACACCGTAACGACTTCCATCCGTGCCACTGCTCTGCCATGCTACGGCGTACTTGCCGTCTGAAAGCGTGACAACGGATGGATGAAGTTGCGAACTGTGCTCGCTGGTGTTGACCAGGAATTCATCATCGGCCGGCGTGCCGTCGGCGTTGAACAGTCGTGCCTTGACGCCCCATCCGCTGCTGTCTCCCGTTGAGTCGCCCCAAGCGACCAGGAACTTGCCATCGGTGCCGTAGCTCACTTCGCCGTAGTACTGAACGCCCGAGACATTCTGGTTGACCATCGTCTCGACGCCAACCTTGTTGCCGGAGGCGTCGAAGCGTTGGAGAAGTTGCTCGTAGGAGTTCGCGACGCTGTCGTACTGCGCACTCATGTAGGTAACGACAAAGCTGCCGTCATCGGCCACCGCGATGTCCGGCACCTGCTGAACCGAGTGGGTAACTGTATTGACCAGTTGTTCGCTTCCGACCATCGTGCCGGAACTGTCATAGCGAGCGACCATCACACCATAGCTGTTGCCATCATTGGTCGTGGTCCAAGAGGCAACAAACCCGCCGCCCGGCAAGGCTTCCACCGCCGGGTAGAGTTCGCTGTTAACTGTTTCAACGTTAAGCACAAACTGCGCACCGACGGGGTCACCGGCTTCATCGTAAATCTGTGCAATGATTCCCGCCGAAGTTCCGCCTGTCGCTTCAAATCCGTAGTTGTGCCAGAGCGTGATGTGACCACCACCGGCAAGTGCCGTCACATGTGGGTACAGATTGCCGACTTGCGCAAACGTCTCGGTTTCCAGAATGGCGGTCTGGGCGGTTCCGTCCACATCAAAGTGTCGTCGGAAAACCTTGTCGTTGGTTTCAGTGGCCTCGGAGTAGTTGCTGGTCTTTTCCCAAGCAAATACGATCTCGCCGTTTTCTAGTTGGGCGACGCTGGGCAGCAATTGTTGGTAGTTGACTTGTTCTGTACTGACCTCGAATTCGCTGCCGACCAAATTGCCGGCGCTGTCATAACGGGTAGCCAGAATCCGTCCGTTCGTTCCCGAGTCATCGGATACATAGGCAACGAGGAACCCAGCGTCGTCGAGCGAAATGACTTGGTGGTGGAACTGATTGCTTGTAGTGGTAACGTTAAGGAGGAACTCGTCTTTTTCAAGAGTCCCGTTGACGTTGTAGATTTTCCCCTGGACGCCGTAGCTACTGCCGTCCGAAGACTCGTAGGTCACCAGCACACTGTCGGCGTCCAGTTGAACCATTTCAGCGCGATGCTGCGTGCCGCTGGTGGTTGTGTTGACCAGGAATTCTGCTCCGTTGGCCGTGCCATCGGTATTGTAGAACCGGCCCATGATCGCCGATCCCGACCCATCATCGGCGGTGTTGTCGCTTCGCCATGTCAACAGAAAGCTGCCATCCGCGAATCCAGCAACTGCGGTTTGGTATTGGTGATCTGTTTGTGTGGTCGCATGAATTTCCGCGCCGACTGCGGTACCGGTCGAATCGTATTTCTGTGCAAACACGTCGCTGAAGTCAGCATAGCCATCACTGTCTTCATCGACTTGGCTACGCCACGTGATCACAAACCCGCCATCACCGGTGGATGCGACATCCGGGTAATACTGATAATAGGTTCCGGTTGTGTTGACCGTGAAAGCGTCATCGAGTTCGTTGAAATTGGCGTCAAAGCGCTGTGCTCGGATCTCGTAGGCGTTGTCGTACCAAGTGACGACGTGAGTGCCGTCTTCCAACGTGGCGACATCAAATTCAAGATCGCTGTAGGTCAGAATTTGACGGCTCATGATGTCGGGTTCGCCAACCGCCACGCCATCGTCATCATAATGCTGGGCCATGATGTCATAGCCCGAGTTGTAGTCGTAGTTGGTGTACAGCAACACGTAACCACCGTCGGCTTTGGGCACGACGGAGCTGTAAATACTGCTGTAACCGGTGTAGGTCTGAAGGTCCTCAATTGGTTGGGCGATCAAGTCGTCGCCGGGCGTGACCAATTCAATATCGGTGGGAGCCGAGTTGAAGCTGCTGCTGGCGGTTTCGTAGGTTTGATCGCTGAAGCGGAACTGTTCGACGCCGGATAGCGTGTCGCTACCATCACGCGGCGTGTTGCTGTCCGTGACCGTCCACGTCCCGTCCATGTTGTCGGTGATGGTGTAGTCAGACGCTTGACCGGTGAACACGGCCACGTCGCGACCGATCCCGCCCTCGATCACATCGTCACCGGATCCACCAGTGATTACGTCGTCCATGCGTTCAGGAAGGATCTCGATCACGTACGCATAAGACAGCACTTCGGACGCGTCGCTCCAGGTGCCATCCGCGTTCAGAATCAGAGCATCCTCATTCTGAGCGCCGTTGGGATCACCGGATACGAAGTTCTCGTAACTGATTGGTGTTCCATCGTTCCATACGAAAGCGTCCTGGTGTCCCGTGTCGCTGGCACCCAACCAAATCGTTGCTCCACCGGCCAACGATTGCACGTAGGCGTTTTCGGCCGCGGTGCCAATTTGTACTAGGCGACCGGATTGCCCGAGCACGCTGAACGATTCGGCTGCTTCTTTGTGCTGTCCCAATCAGTGGTGCCAGAGACAAGCTTGTAGAACTTGCCAGTCGATTCGTTGTAAACGAGCGACGGATCCGCGGCCAACATATCGGCGACCGTCGTGTCATCGGCGTTGATCACGTCGTCGCCATCACCACCATAGATCTCGTCGTTTCCGCTTCCTGCATTGATCGTGTCGTTGACGACCGCTCCGCCGTCCGCCACACCGTCCGCGTTGCCACCATAGATCGTGTTCCCGCCGCCGGTGCCAGTAATGATGCCATCATCATTTCCGTCGGTTAGGTCGTGGAAGATATCGCTCTGATCATCAACCGCGATGGTCATCGTTTCGGTGTAGCTATTGCCAGCCGCATCGGTGACCTGCACACGGATGTCATGCGAGGCTGCGATTTCGTAGTCCAGCATCGCTCCTGTGGCGACTGTGATCTCGCCGGTGCTCGCATCGATTTCAAATCGGCCATCGGCGTCGTCGGTCAACGTGAATGTGAAATTCGATAGGACTTCGCTGGCATCCCATTCGACGACGTAGGCGTGGTTGGCAAAGTTGGTGTCGTCCGCCCAGCGGCCGTCGGATTGCAAACGGAGGAAGATTTCGTTGATTCCATCCGTCAGACCCATTTGACTGACGTATTCACCGGTGACGTTGCTGCCGCCATTCCCGCCGGTCCAAAAAGTCTCACTTGATTCGACGCTTCCGTCCAGCCAATTCCAGGTTCCGGCTGTTCCTGCGTCACTAGCTCCGAGCCAAACCTGATTGCCTGAGTCGATGACGTATTGAGCAATCAACGAGTTTTCGTAATCCGAATCGATCGTGACAAGTTGTCCGGAAACGCCGTTCAAGTTTGAGCCGGTTGCTGCCGCCAATGCAACCGTGAAGCTCTCCGTTGAATCGACGAAACGATAGAACTTGTTCGTCGCCGCGTCATACGTCAGCGTCGGATCGTTGTTCAGGGTCGCCGTGACTGCGGCCGGGATCTCAATGACTTGGACATCGCCGAGCAGCGCCCCGGCTCCGCCTGATTCGCTAAGCGAAGCGAACTGCAGAACGGTGCTGGTTGAATCTGCTGTGAACGTGAACGAACGTGGGCCCCAAAGAAGATTGGAACTGGACCAATCCGATGAGGACTCGTGAACAAAATCCTGCGATTCGCCGCCTGCGCTGACCCGAAGCTCCTGTTGTTGTTCACTGCCGAAATAGTTGCCGCTCATCGCGAAGACGACTTGATATTGGCGGCCTTCTTCCGTGGTCAACATCTGGCTAATGGCACCGGGTTCGCTGCCGTCCAAGTCGATCGCGTAGCCTCCAAGTGGACTATTGGCGAGAGTACCTGCTTCCAGATCGACATCGCCCGAGTCAACTGTCCAGCCGCCGAATGTCTGCCCGGTCGAGTATTGGGTATAAGACGTCTGACCGGATTCGGTGAACAGTCCGTCGATCGCAATGTCGTTGTGGGTATCCGCATCACTGGGAACGACGTAGCCAACGCTGGTTCCATTGGTGGCGTTCTCGGCGATATGCAAGTCTTCGACCGGCGTACTGGTAACAAAGCCCGCGCCAGTTGCATGCCCGATGATTAGATTGTTTCCGCTGACCACATCGACGGCTTCACTGGACCCGTTGAAGCCATTCATTTGCCAATTGGCGACCAGGCCAGTGGGCAAACTTCCGCTATCGAACTTGTTTTGATAGTTGAGCGAGATCTCGGCTTCGCTGCGGACTTCATTCCACACACGGACATCATAGAAGGTTCCACTAAACGCTTCATCCGAATAGGAATCGCCTGCGTCGTCTGGATTTTGGCCAAGCACTAATTGCGTCGCGCTGGCATTGTGCAAGGCAACTCCCGTGCCCACTCCGCTAAGCGACTCGACGTATTCTCCGTCGATGAAGACTTGAACTGCACCCTGTGTGTTATCCCACGCGACGGCGATGTGATGTCGTTCACCATCAAGCAGTTGCGAATACATACCTGAGGTGGAATGGGATACGTCAGCAACCGAAATAACCATTGTTCCATCGGGATTGATCGCTACACCAAACTCGGTTGCAATGCCGTTTTCCTGGTAGTCAATGATCGGGATCGATCCGCTGGGCACCGAGTCAATCTGGAACGATGCTTCGAGTGTCAATTCGGTCAATCCGCCAAGGACTGGTCGACCATCGGTGATGTAGAGATAACTGTCGTTGCCACCATCGGTATTTAGTTCGATACCGCTGGAAAGATCGGAGGGCGGACTGTTGGACTCGACCAGATCATTTAATGAAACGGTGAAGACTTCGTCGTAGGTATTCGCGTTGACATCTGTCACACGAACCGTCAACGAGTGCGTCGCGTTAGTTTCGTAATCCAGCAGCGAGCCGTCGGCAACTGTGATTATGCCTGTGCTGCTGTCGATTGTGAAAACGCCGGCCACTGTTTGCGAATTGATCGCGTAGGTCAGGGCATCGGTTGTATCCAGAACATCGTCAGCATTCCATTCGACGATGTAGCCATTGACGCCATCCCCATCATTGATTTCGTCGTCCCAGTTGCCGTCTGGACGCATCACCAGGTACTCCTGGTTTCCGCCGAAGTCGTTAGGCTCAGCCCCATCAATCCAATTCTGGTACATGCCGTCAGGTGCGTAACCGTCGACACCACCCGTCCAAAACAGATCGGTACTGCTACCCGATTGCTCCCAGTACCATTGACCTTCGCTGAGTCTATCTGTACCGCCGAGCCATAGTTCGATCCCAGCGGTGGAGGTTAAATCGGCGACGATTTCTTGTTCGGCGGCGCTGCGGACGGTTGCTAGTTGGCCATTAACACCGTTCAGCGATGCCACCAGCGAGTTAGCCTGTGCAACGGTCCAATCGGTATCGGAGGTGACGACCTCATAGAACTTGCCGGTCTCGGCGCTGTAGGTGAGATTGGGATTGGCAGCCAGCAACGCGGCGATTCTTGAATCTCGCTCAGCGTCCTGACCGGAGACACTGCCGACGACGCTTCCGTTGAGCGGGTTTTCATCAATTGAAAATGTGAGTGCTGCTTCACTCGCCGAGAATCCGCTTTCGCTGGTGTGCTTGACCGTCAAGTTGTTACCACTGACCGATTCGGTGATAACACCATCGCTCGATAGGTCATTGAAGTTCCACTGGGCCAGCATCCCAGACTCATCGAACGGCAGTTCGGTTTGGTAGCTGCCTGCCATCTCAGCGTCGGTACGGACATCACCAAAAATTCGGGCGTTGAACAACGTGCCGCTGAATACCTGATCGGTTTGGAAAGTTCCCTCCACCGAGTCTTGTTCTTGACCAAAGACGAGTTCACCTCCGCTCGCGATCACGTGGCTCTGTTGCAACAGCGGATCTCCAGCGAGCGCACGGCTGTCGGCAACCTCGCCGTCGACATAGAAAACCCATTCGCCCGTTGACCCATCCCAGGTGAAACCAAGGCTATGAGTTTCGCCGTCAAGCAGGTCTCGATAGTCCATTGCATCCGAGAAGGCATATGAGTTGCCGATTGTTAGCAGCAGATCTCCGCCGGTAGAAATGTACAACAGGACTTCGTTGCTGCCTCCGCCGGTCGCATACGACAACAACGGGACACCACCACCTGGATCATTACTCTCGAACTGAACTTCATAGCTCAGTGAACCAAGTCCGCCGAGAATCGAGCCCCCGTCATCAGCCAACAGATAGACGTCGTTTCCACCGTCATCGTTGATGTTCAATCCGCCATCGTTCGTGACTGTCCCAGACAGGTCGGTGGGTGTGTCGGAACGATAGGCATAGAGATCGCCCATGTCCGTGTTGTCAACCGCGTAGTTGTACACTCGCACGTCATCGATCAATCCAGTGAACTCACCGCCGACGGAACCGATGTCGAACGCACCGATCTTCACCGAGGACGCACCTACCAAATCGTCGAAGAACACGGTCGTGCTGGCATCGCCTTGCGAATAGGTCACATCCCCACCGGTCAGTTCGACCCCATCGATGAACAGGCTGGTGCCGCTGTCATTGGTGGTGACGGCCACATGGTGCCAAGTGTCGTCATTGATGGTCGCGGTAGAGGTCGCACGCATGAGAGACGAACCGCCCGCGTTGACGGCCCAAATCAGATTGCCATTTTCGACCCACAGCGAAGCGAAGTTGTCGGTTGCTCCATCGCTGATGTCAAAGATGGTTGAGAATCCTGACGTGGAAAGTTTGACCCACGCGGAGACGGTGCCTTCGGTGAGTGCCGAGAAACTGCTGACGTTTGCCGATAGATCCACGTAGTCGCCCGATCCATCGAGCGTCAGCTTTCCGTCACCAACTTGGTTCGTGCCACTGGTCGTGTCGACCGACGCGTCACCTTGGAGCACGCCGTCAAAACTATTTCCGCTGCTGTCGGTCGCACTCGATCCTGAATCAAATTTGTAGTGCGCAAGCAGTTCAGGGGGCGCGACATATTCATAAGCCCCAATGTCCGGCGTTCCGTCTCGTGCGACGCTTCGTTGATCTTCGGTTGCCGAGGACAAGATTGCTGCGTTGTACGCAATGCTGTTGTTATCGATCGCGTGGACGTATTGCCCCGATGTGGCATCGACACTCAATGCAGCCAACGCGGGATCGCTGCCGAGGATATCCGTGCCAACGGTACCTGTGACACCTGTGTTGTGTTCGATGATGTTGTAGCCGCCGCTGACTATGGCACCGTGAATGTCGCTGCCCCCCAAATCGGACGAGTTGTCAGCGAAAATGGAGGCTTCAGCATTGACCGTTGCAGACGAAACATAGACACCGCCACCATAGCCATTGACATTCAGGACGGTGTTGTTGGCGATGGTCGAGTGTACAAGATTGAGTGTGCTGCCTGCGTTTTCGGCGTAGATACCACCGCCGTAGAATTCGGCGGTGTTGCCGCTGATCGTCGAGTTGGTGATCGTGGTGGTTCCGTTGTAAACGTGAATCGCACCGCCATTCGCACCACTGGTGTTGCCAACGAATGAGGTGTGATCGAGCGTTGTCGTTCCTCGAGAATAGATCGCACCGCCACCGACATTCCCGACGGTGTTGTCGGTGAAGGCGACATCGGTAGCCGTGAAATTGCCCTCGTTGTAGACCGCCGCACCTTCTTCGGTACCAGCTGACGCGCCCGTCAACGTCATGTCGCTGATCGTTAGATTTCCTGCGTTCGTTACGTAGAAAATTCGATCACCGAGTGATGACGCATCGAGGATGGTCGTTCCAAGACTGCTACCAGTGATTGTGATCTGGCTCGTAACATCTAAATCGCCAGTGGCAGATGCGTTTTCGAATTGGCCCGCTATGTCAAGGATGTAGGTGCCCGCTCCGAGAACAATCGTGTCAGCGCCAGCTGTATTGTTGGCCGCAATGATCGCCTCGCGAAGTGAAATACCGGTTCCACCCGGAGTTCCTTCGAGCGCGGTGATGCTCGACGTGGTTCCATCGTTCTCGTCGTCGGTGGTCGTTACCGTGATCGTCGCCAGCGTGTCATACCACGATGCCTGCGCCGCGAATCCGAATGCAACGTCTGTCGTCACGTCACCGACGGAGTATTCCAGGATCCAGTCACCACCGAGGTCTGCGTGACCGGTCGCATCGTCACTGGCCGCGACGTCGCAATTGCAAACCAACGCGAGCATCTCGATCAAGTCTTGACCTTCGGTCGTGCTCGCAAGATCGCAACCGTAGATTAACAAGTCGGCATTGCTATCGAGAGAGTGCCCCCATGAGGCAATGTCGCCGGCGTATTCCAGCGAGGTTTCCCCGTTCAGCTCGATGTTACCAAGCTGGATTCCGTCACCGTCACCGTGGGACACCAGGTGAATGGCATCGACGCTCGATAGGTTCGCCAACGCTTGGGTGATCTGGTCGATACCATTTTGATCTTTGGAAAGTCGAACGATCCACCATTGGGTGTCGTTGTCACCACCACGCAGGTTGTCGATCAGTGTCTCACTATCGGCGACGCCTTCATCAACGAAGATGACCTCGATCGGTTTTGAAGGATCCAGTACCGACGTACCGCTAGCCGGGTCGTACAGCTCGGCTGCGATTTCAGTTTCACGGTCTGTTTCCGGCGTGGCTTCACCGGCAGCCGAAAGCATGGCGGCTTCGATCTGGTCGATCTCAAGCTGCAACGCATCGACTTCGGCTTGAAGCTCATCAATCGTTTCAGCGTCGGGGGCAATATCGCCTCCATCGAACCCCTCACCGGAGAGAAGGACGCGGTCTTCGAGCTTGAAGAAGTGAAAGTTTCGCTTGGTCATATATTTTACCTCAGTGACCTAAACGACAGTTATTCACACGTACATGAGACGGCTGCTAAGCGGCGTTGAATGGGGGAAGTGTGAGGGTTAGCGGGACAAGTTGGATAATTCCGAATGCTCAGCGGAATTTTGGGTGCAATCGGTGGATTCGGATCTGTCCTTGTAATCGGAACCTGAATATGTCCGACAAAGACAGTTGTGCACCTACGCGCGTCATCGCGCGGTTCGGTCGTTCCCTCATGCCCCGGGGGAGGTGCGCAACAGAAACTCTAGCTCACTATCACAGGTCGGGATGCTAATCCCCCACTACACACGCCGATTTTTCCTACTGAAGCTCGCCTCGCCGCGTGTGGACGATAGGTGCATGCCTCGGCCGAACGTTGGCTTAGAGGCGGTTATCGCGGCCGCTTTCACCGGCATGGTGTGTCTGATCTTGGTATCAGGACCGTGCAGCACGGTGTATGCGGAGGAAACGGCTGGGCGCGCGGATGCCTTCAGCGCGTTTTTGAGTCAAGTTTCAGCGCAAAATACTCAATCCGAAGCGCCGAATGTCCCGGTCGAGACGGCTGTATCGAATACCGGCGGCGAGGCGTTTGCTCACTCGATCGGGATGCAAAATGGTTCTGGTTGGGGGCAACCATCAACCGCCGAGCCGATTGCTAGCACACCCGTGGAGCAATCCACTGTCACAAATGGAGTTCATCCGTGGTGGGAAACTCACGCAGCCGACTACCTATTGGACTCACCCCACTTCCTGCAGGTGGACGTGCCGACCTTGTTAACGGACACGTTGGAATCGAGCCCACGGATCAGTGCGATTAGCCGGCGGACCTCGATCGCGTATGAGAAGATTGTTCAACAGCAGGCTGCTTTTGATCCAGCGGTGCTTCTGGAGACCGGTGTGGGCCGAGTGAACGATCCCGTCGGCAGTACGTTGACGACCGGCGGGCCACCGCGTTTGATTCAGGATTCGTTTACCACTAGCGCTGGCGTACGGAAGATTACGCAGCTAGGCACGATCGTTGATCTAAGTCAAGAGATTGGCACGTTGGCCAGCAATAGCCAATTCTTCGATCCGGCACACCAAGGCAATTCACGGCTTAGCTTGAGCATCACACAACCGTTGATGGCGACAAGCGGGCGAGTTTACAACACCCGTTTGGTAACGCAGGCGTCGATCGACAGTCATATCGCATGGCAGCAATTGCGGTTGGATTTGGAAAGCCATCTGATCGAAACGTTGAACACGTTTTGGCGATTGTATGAACGCCGTGCCCAGTTGGTGCAACAGAAGGCTTTGATCGCCCGTGGCGAGCGGATTGGGAAACTGGTCGCCGCTCGTGTGTCATACGATTCCGGACCGCTGCAGCAGATCAAGGTGACGCGTCGTTTGGCATCGGACCAAGATCGATTGTTGGAACTAGAGGCTGAGGTCGAGCGATTGCAGGTTCAGTTGAAATCGCTGGTCGGTAGTCCAGCGTTGATGTCCATGGACGATCGGATTGAACTTATTCCATTGGCCGATCCGAATCTGCCCGACGAGGACTTTGATGTCCGCGATTGCGTTGTGCGTGGTTTGGAGTACCGCGCCGATATCATGGCCGCGACGCGTCAATTGGCGGCCTCCGGTTTGGAGGTCAACGTGACCAAGAATGAATTGATGCCGCGGCTAAATGCTGTCATCGATGCATACTTATCCGGTTTGAACGGAAGCAACGCGATTGGCGAATCGTTGGTGGATCAGTTCAGCGAAGGCGGTCCAGGCATCACTGCGGCATTGACATACAATCTGCCTTGGGGGCGTCGTTCGGCCAAAAGTCGGCATCGCGAAGCACGCTACCGTTACCAGCAACGCAGTGAAGAACTACGAACCGCTTTGTTGGTCGCGAGACGCGAAATTGAATCCGCGGTGATTCGTGTTCGCGTGGGTGCAGCACTGCGTGCAAGCAAGGCGGCGACGTTAGCGGCATCACGCCGAGAAGAAGAAATCGCCACACGCCGCTGGGAAACACTGGCTGGTGATGGCGGACCTACCGCGTTGGTGTTGGAAGACTTGCTTGAAACCCAGAAACGGCACACCGATGCTGAGCAAGCTTATGTTTCGGCACAGGTGAACTACCTGATGGAACTGGTCACATTGCAGCAAGCGATGGGGACTTTCCTGATCCGAGAAGGCATCGAACCCACCCGCGTCAACAGCACCAGTCGAGTGGAAATTCTTGCGACGACACCGCAAGATCCAGAAGCCTACCCGCTGGAGCATTGGACGGAACCGTCAACGAACCGGTTCGATCCGAACTGGAGTGAAGCCTCCGGATTTCGACGAAGCCTGATTGGCCAGCCCGAAATGCTTGAAATTGAAATACCCGCCAGCGAAGCATCCGCCAGTGGCGAATCCGTTATCGACCGGTCACTTAACGACCCAACAGGGGATCCGTGATGATGAACCTCAACCGAAAATCTGTCCTATCGCTTTGTTTGACGGCCTCAAGCTTGGCGTGGACTTTAGTTTCGACGCGAGCAATGGCTCAATCAACGCCGAGCCCATCGGCGGATCCGTCGAGTCACGCCAGTGAGCCTGATGTGAACGTCAGCTACGAAGGTTTCTCGCAACCGATCAGTGACGTTTATATCAGCACCGAAGAGGTTGGGGAGCTGGTAAATGTACCGGTCAAGCTTGGCCAGCGTGTGCGTCAAGGTGAACTGTTGGCCCAGTTGCGAGACGATTCTGAACGGGCCGCGTTGGCGGTTGCCAAAGCGCAAGCAAACATGGTTGGCGAAGTTGAAGCGGCCAAGGCAAGCCGGTTGCTGCAGGTTTACCGTGTTGATCAATTGAATCAGCTACTGAACGACCGCATGGCCGGCGATGAGGAACTACGCCGAGCCAAGATGGAACTTGCCGTCGCGGATGCTCGCGTCTTGGTTGCTGAAGAACAAAAGAAGCTTCGTGATATCGAAGTGAAACGTCTGGAACTTCAGGTCGATAGCCGCCAGCTTCGTGCTCCGTTTGATGCGGTAGTCGCCGAGAAGAGTCTTGATACCGGTGCGTCCGTGACACCTAGCCGCGCAACGCTCATGCGTCTGATTCGTGTCGATACATTGATCGGCGTGTTTAATGTGCCAGCAACGAAGTCGTTTGCAATGAAGCCTGGGATGGCCACGCAGGTCTATTTCCGGGCTGCTCGCCAAACGGTTAACGCGGTGATTGATTCGATCGCGCCGGCGATCAATGGCGAGAGCGGAACGGTCCAGGTTCAGGTACGCATCGAAAATCCAAATGGGAACTTGCACCCAGGCGATCGCTGTTCCATGCGTGTCTCGCCTATCCAACAGATCACCCGACGTTCGACCTCTTCGCATCGCTAGTCAATCAGTTGAACGATAAGCCAATATCATGACCCAGGATTCCAGCATCACCGATCTCTCGACATCATCCGCTTCCTCGAAGGGGACGCTGGACGCTCGCGCACATGCGGATGCAACCGCGTCGATGCTAGATGCTGCGAGCTCACGCGATGCTGGTTCAAAGGCGGTTGGGGCAAGTGCTAGCGATCCGGGAATGGTTAATGCGGCGGAACGCTTGGCGGCTGCGACTCAGGCGGCCGCGGCCGCGCTCGATGAGCCTACGACGGATGCTGTGAGGACATCGGGTATCAACGCAATGGATGCGAAGCAGTTTGCGATATTGTGGCATCCGTTGCTATCCAGTATCGCGGCGGCCGTCGATCGGACAGCGGCAGCGGAGCAAATCGTTGAGCATTTCACAACGATGTTGCCTGACCACATCGTGCGTTTTGGATGGTCCAAGCCGACTGCAGACGATCGCAAGTCCGGCACGCAAAACTCGGCGAAACCCATAAGAGTAGCGGAGCAACAGCCTCTCGCGGAACCGACCTCGGCCAAGGCAGCGAATGAATCGAAAGGCACTGTTCGGGATGCTCAACCGGTGCTGCATAAGGTGCTCGATTCGCGATTGGGTTGGCTGGGCGAAGACAACTCTGTGTTTCAATCGTTGTTGCGTAGTTTCGAAAAGGCCGACGATCAAGCCAAAGCGATTCGTTATGAATCTGCAAACCTGGTTTTGGAACTTGGTACTGAACTATGCCCAACGCAGCGGGCCAGCATCTGGATCCGTCCTCCGCAATCCAGCGGTGAAGAACTGGAACGGTTCTCGCGGATGATTCCAGCCGAGGTATTGGCCACGACCGGCAACGTGTTCTTCAGCCGTCCTTCCAACGCTCGTCTAGGACGTTTCGGGGCCGTCGCCATGCGATGGTGGTCACATCGAGCTTCGCTAGGGATCGCTGTGCTGACAATTGCCATGTTGTCTTGCATTCCGGTTGCTTATCGAGTGGATGCATCCGCAACCGTCACGGCGATGGATGCTCGGCGTGTCGCGTCCCCGATTGACGCCACACTATTGCATGCTCTTGTTCGCCCGGGCGATTCGGTGAATGCGGGTCAGGCGTTGTTGGAGCTGGACGGTCGTCCCTTGCGAATCGAGTTGGAATCGTTGACGGCCGAAATTGAAGAAGCAACTAAGGAAGAAGACATCGCTCTAGCAGGAGGCGAAATTGCGGAAGCCCAACTCGCTGGCCTGCGTCGTCAAACACTCACCCGTCGGCGTGAATTGATTGTTGATCGTTTGGACAAACTGGTCGTTGTGAGTCCAATTGATGGAATCGTAATCCAAGGTGATCTGCAGCACTCGCTGGGAACACCGTTAGAGGTGGGGCAAACGCTATTGGAGATCGCACCACACGACAGCGTGGAAATCGAGCTAGAGATTCCTGAGGTCGAAATCGGGTTTGTGGATTCAGGGACTCCTGTGCAACTGTGGTTTCCAGCGGTCGGCCGGTCGACTTTCAACAGTAGCGTTTCTACGGTCTATCCCTCGGCTACGATCCGGGATGACGAGAACGTCTTTATCGCAAAGACACCTATGCCGACGGCTGATGGGGAGGCTATGGAACCGGTGGCGAAACAGCCTGCAATATTTGAGATGGGAGTTGGCGGCAATATTGGTGTCGGTGCTGGAAGCGTGATCTCGACTAGCGAAGGTCAGCCTGAATTGACCGAGGACGTTCGCGATGTTGATCCGCAAGTTCAACTGGCCGTGAGTCAATTGCGAGTCGGGATGCGTGGCGAAGCGGTTGTCTTGGGGCCAAAAAGACCATGGGTGTGGAAATGGATTCGATTGCCAGTCCGGCGAATGGGGTGGTTAATCGGATGGTGAATCAAAGTGGGAAAGGGCCCCAGGAAACAGGGCCGCTAGAAACAGGGCCGCTAGAAACTGAGGTGCAGGTAATACTGCCACAGGGATCGGTGCCAAGTGCTGTTGCATCTGGTAACGGATGGTCCGTGCTGGATGGTGAAAACGCCGGCCGAGCAGTGGATGACGCTGAGCTAGTTCGTGAAGCGGATCCGAATCCATGGTCTTTGCAACTTCCTCGTTCGGAATCGAACATTCCAGCCGTTGAATCAGAGACGCCTAACGCTGTAGTATCCGACGCGTTATCGGATGCCATATCCGAAGAGCCGCCATCGGCGCCCAATACGCCTTTGGTGTCCATCGACCCCGACGTCACGTTCACCAGTTGTGAAGTGGCGGGTGCGACCGTCGTGCGGTGCGTGCATGCCGGAACCGGTCAGCATTTCCAGTTCGGTGCCGCCGAGCATTACGTTGCTCAGCTATTAGACGGGCAACGTGGCATAGCCGAGCTGGTCGAAGGTGCGGAAGAGGCTGGACTGGAATGGACGCCGAAAGATGTGGCTGAGTTCGTCGCCATGTTGGTGGCTCAAAAGCTGGCCATCACGGTCGCTGCGCCTACGGCAGATCAACCGGTTAGTCCTGAGCCAGGAACCGCCGCGGATGCTGCCGCTGAAATGACCGAATTGGCGGAAGAGCTCGAGTCGTTCGAAACGTCGGATGATTCGGCGTTTTTGGAGACGGTTGACACGTTAGATGCTTACGAGGAACCGCAAGCTGAAGTGGATGTCGACGTTTGCGATAGCAACGATGACTTGACTGCGATGGCTGAAGCCGCCAAAGAGCCTGACACCGCGAGCGGCGAAGATCCGGCTCGCCAGGTCGCAACCGCTCGAGTTGATATTCTAAGTGCTGCGAGAGGATTCGCATCGCAATTTGCGGCGACAGCAACCATCGTCATTTCCTTACTCGTGGCTGCTTCCGCGAAGTTTTTGCCGACGGTCATGAAGTGGTGCGGCTATGCGATCAGCATGCGTCTGCCGTTGGTGGTCGCCAATCCTTGGGCGGCGAAGATTCTACCTGCCGTGCGGCCGGTCTTGAGTGGTGGAGGCATGATAGCAACAAGCGTGTTTGTCGCTGTGTCGCTTTTGTTTGCCTCCTATCATCATGCCGCTTTGGCGGACGAGTTGATGCGAATCTTCAATTCGAAGCTGGGTTTGTTGATGCTCGTGGTCTGGGTTGTCCTGAAGGTCATCCACGAGTTCGGTCACGCATGCACCGCGAAGTTGCATGATATACGCGTGGGCAAGGCGGGTGTGACATTCTTTATGTTCGCACCGATCGCTTACGTCGATGTGACCGACGCGTGGAAGTTGCCCAGTCGAAGTGCGCGTGTTTCAATCGCAATGGGCGGTGTGTATTTCGAATTGATTTGTGCTTCGATAAGCGTTTGGGTTTGGTGGTGGATGCCAGACGGGCTTGTCGCTCACGTAGCTGCGCAGGTGTTCTTCCTAGCCGGGCCAGCAACGTTGTTGGTCAACGCCAACCCGTTGCTGCGTTTGGACGGCTATTACGTCGTTTCGGACTTGGTAGACATCCCCAACCTGCGTGAACAGGGACGACGTTTGCTGGGAGGTGCGATCGAGCGTCGCCTCTTCCGTATGGTCGGACCCAAGACACACCTTACCGGATGGCGGCGAACGTTTGCTTTGGTGCACGCCTTTGCATCCGTAGCGTTTCAGTTTGTGTGGATGACTGGTTTAGTCGTCGTTGTATCGATGTGGGCCGGCCCTGTCGGTTTGTTGGTGGCTGCTTGTGCGTTGTTTTTATGGACAGTGGTGCCGTCGGTTCGCTGGTGTCACAAGCTTTGGACTTATCAGGAAGAGAGCGAGCAGTTTTCGGTTGGTTCCCACCGCCGTCGAGTATTGTGGTCGGTCTTAACGGTTGCCGCCGTGCTGCAGTTCTTCATCACGTTGCCTTCGCCCTTGATCGTGGAGGTTCCGCTGGTATCGCGTTTTTCAAACGACCAGGTGTTGCGGGCTCCCGCCAGCGGATTCATCAACCGCGTCTATTTCAGTTCGGGGCAAAACGTGCGTATGGGCGAGGTGATTCTGGAGATTGAGAACGCCGAATTGGAAGTCACACGCGACGAGATTGGTTTGGAGTTGGAGTCCGAGGCGATTCAGTGGCAGCGTCACGAGCACTCGCAGGCTCTTGGAATGGCTGACGGATCGGTCCGTCGGACGGAAAGTTTGAAGCGGAAGTTAGCCGAGCTGGATGAACAGGTTGCGGCGATGAAAGTGAAAGCGACCGCCGACGGCGAGATCTTGACGAACCATCTGGAGGAGATGGACGGACGATACGTGACCCACGGTGCGGAACTGGTTCAGATCGGAAATCGGAACCGCAAAGAACTGTTGTTGTCGATCGGTGACGCGGAGATGGATGCATACAACGAAGCGGTGCAGCGTGGGCATGTGTTGCGAGTTTGCTTCCGCGGCGGGCAGTGGGTCGACGTGATTCCAAAGCCAATGCGTCCTCGGGCATCGCTGAACGTTCCCCACCCGGCCCTCGCCGCAACCGCGGGTGGCCCCGTGCCGGTTGCTCCTACTCGCAATGACCCCCGTAGCGGTGATTCTCGCAACGGTCCAGGTGTGGAATTCCTTGCCCCGCGTTTTGAAGCGGTAGTGCCATTGGCCCCAGGTCAATCGGACTTGGTCCGCTGCGGCGAAGTCGGCCACCTCGCACTGCAAGACAAACGCAGCCTAGCCCACCGCTTCTGGATGTGGCTAAGCCAAACCACTCCGCAGTAGCGAAAAGTTGGGCATCCCTGCATCCCTGTGGTCCTGTGGTCCTGTGGTCCTGTGGCCCTGTGGCCCTTTCCCCCTGACCGCCCCGGTCTTCCACAGGGGTGTGTCTTCCCGAACCCGACTTCGGTATCTTATCGGTTCAGAATTAGAGCAATCCTCTGCGTTGTCTCGCGTCTGGCGAGTTTGAACGCGTGGGGTGCTCGCGCGACCTAGCCTATATCCCCGTTTTTTACAGGACTTTTCCATGCCGCGTCCCGTCACAATGTTTACTGGTCAATGGGCTGATTTGCCGATCGAAGAGCTGGCTGCCATGCTCGAAGACTTTGGGTATGACGGCATTGAACTGGCATGTTGGGGCGATCACTTTGAAGTCGACCGTGCTCTGGCCGAAGACGACTATTGCGACAAGAAACATGCTCTGCTGCAAAAGCACAATCTGTCCGCTTTTTCGATCAGTGCCCACTTAGTCGGACAGGCGGTTCTGGACAACATCGATGAGCGACACAAGGCAATCCTGCCGGACCACGTTTGGGGCGATGGCGATCCGGCCGGCGTCAACGAACGAGCCAGCGAAGAATTGATGAACACCGCTCGCGCGGCTCAGAAGTTTGGGGTTGATACGGTCAACGGATTCACTGGAAGCAGCATCTGGCATCTGCTGTATTCGTTCCCACCGGTTCCGCCGCAAATGATCGAAGATGGCTTTGATCTGTTTGCAGAACGCTTCAATCCGATTTTGGATGTGTTCGGCCAGTGTGGTGTTCGTTTCGCTTTGGAAGTTCACCCGACTGAAATCGCATTTGATATTCATACTGCTCAACGTGCCTTGGAAGCGATCGATCATCGCCCCGAGTTCGGTTTTAACTTCGACCCCAGCCACTTGATTTGGCAAGGTATCGACCCAGTGCAGTTCATCCGTGCGTTCCCCGAACGCATTTACCACGTCCACATCAAGGACGCGATCGTGACGTTGGATGGTCAAAGCGGTATCAATTGCAGCCACTTGAACTTCGGTGACGCTCGTCGCGGTTGGGACTTCCGCAGTCCGGGGCGTGGGGGTGTGAACTTTGAAGAGATCATTCGTGAACTGAACCGCATCAACTACCAAGGTCCGTTGTCGATCGAATGGGAAGATTGCGGTATGGAGCGAACGTTCGGTGCACGCGAAGCTTGTGCGTTTACCAAGAAGCTCGACTTTTCGCCCAGCAACGTTGCATTCGACGGCGCGTTCGACAAAGAAGCTCAGTAATCAAGAAAGCGGAACCTTAAAATGCTCGGTATCACAGTGAACGGATCGCCGGTTGAGATCGAGCGTTCGATGTCAGTCGAAGAGCTGTTGCAAACCGTTGAGGTTCCGAAAAATTACTTGGCCGTCGAAGTCAATGAGGAAGTTGTGGCGAAGGAGGATCACGGTCGCGTCATTGTAAAGGACGGTGATCGGATCGAGGTCGTGACCTTGGTGGGTGGCGGCTGAGATTGGCCGGGGTGCCGCCGCGTGATCATGCTTGAATGCTCTGCATGACGATCCCCTCTCAGGGGCAGGGGGGCGTCTCTAGTGAGCTGTAAAATGGGTGCTGGATATCAGTGCTGAGCCCTCACCCTCGCATTCGCCTGAACGGCTCTGCTCGACCTCTCCCCGCTTCGCCGGGAGAGGTTTGGATGCGATTTCTACGTGAAATTACTCAACAGAAAGAAACCCTTCCCCTGGGATGGGTCGAGCGAAGCGAGGGGGAGGGCGCGTCTCTAGCGAGCTGTTCAATGGGTGCTGGATATCAGTGCTGAGCCCTCACCCTCGCATTCGCCTGAACGGCTTTGCTCGACCTCTCCCCGCTTCGCCGGGAGAGGTTTGGATGCGATTTCTGCGTGAAATTACTCAACAGAAAGGAACCCTTCCCCTGGGAGGGATCGAGCGAAGCGAGGGGGAGGGCGCGTCTCTAGCGAGCTGTTCAATGGGTGCCGGATGTCAGCGCCGAGCCCTCACCCTCGCATTCGCCTGAACGGCTCTGCTCGACCTCTCCCCGCTTCGCCGGGAGAGGTTTAGGGGGGAATGCTCAGTGCATCCTGAGCCCGCTTACGCGAACTCGGTTTTGAGCACGCCTTCGCCGGTGGTTTCTTCGATCACTTCGACAGCGAGGGTTTGTCCCAGGACGGCGAAATGTCGGTCGTGGCGGCGGCTGGTTTTGAGTGTCCAACTGGTTTCGTCGCCTGGTTCCGCGTCAGCTAATTTCACCGTTAGCGTGTGGATGAGCCAGCCTTGCGTGAGGCGTGGTGGCGTTTTCTCGCATAACGTGACCTGCCGCTGCGCTCCACCGCCCACGACTGGCATCCATGATAGGGGCGACCATGACGATGCCGCTTTGAGGCTCCAACCCGGTTGGTCGTTTTGGTTGCGTACTAGTCGCAAACAACTCTTGGCTGGGAAAGGTCCGATGTCGTCTTGAGGGAATACGATCAATCCCTTTTGGCTAGGCAAACCGTAGGCACGCCACACTAAAGCTAAAACTGGATCGAGCAACATCGTGCGATAGAACTTTACCCGCCGAGCGGTCCAGCGGAAGATAATCAGGGCGAACAGCAGGACTAGCAAATTGATCACCGTCGCCAGCATAGGGCTGAATGCGTAGATCGCCATCAGCACGCTGCAGGTCGCCTTGTTACCCAATTCAAACATGGCGTCCACCGTAGGAAACGGTGTTAACCAAACGAGGAATTCAAAGAAGAACTTGACGCTGTTGATCACCAACAAGTTGATCGTCATCGCAATCATTAGCAACGTTTCGACCGTGAAGCTTACGATTCCTGCTTCGATCACAATGGGTGACGATTGCATCATCGCGACCGAGTCGGCATCAAGGCCTGCGTCACCGCTATACGACGAGCTGATCTTGATCGCGAGCAAAATGACGACAACGGCGTAAGCTTCGACACGGTCCATCGCTTGGGCAAACGGTTTGCTGACCTTGGAAAGCCTCGGCAAGCTGGTTAGTAATGCGAGGACCGCGAAAATAATAAACAGCGGAACGTTGCGTAGCGGACCGGCGGCACCCAATAACGCATTGTCCGTGATCGCTTCGGGGCCCCATAAAGCGAGCCCGGATAGACAGGCAACGCCGAAGAACGGTGACAACGCAAGCGGAGCGAGCGGGCCTAGCCAATCCGCAAGATTCAAGCGGTCCGCCCAGTCGGTGGCAGCGGCAATGTCACGAATTCGGAAGTCACCTTGGAGCGATTCTGGAATGCTGTCTTCGTTTACCGCTGACGGCGTGCGACTGATCGGCGCCGCTGTTGTGTCGGACGCCGTCGGTGCGGACGTTGTCGAAGTTTGCGAGTGGCCTACTGAAGCGAATAGGTCGATGGCGAGGAATAGGAGCGTGGCGGCTGAAAAAAGGACGACGCGATGATTCATCAATCTAACTCGGTTGCTTGGAAACATTCGATGGCCTAACTTTTCGCTCATGGATAAAACATCGCGGCAAAGCCAACACCTCTATTTGACCGGTTATCGCGGATGCGGCAAGAGTACCGTGGCGAGGGAACTGGCCCAGCGATTGAGTTTAGCAGTTGTGGACCTGGATGAACGCATCGAAGCGGAAGCCGGCATGACGATCGCCCAGATCTTTGCGGATCAGTCCGAAGAGGCGTTTCGCGACATGGAGTCCGCGTGTATCGCGAAGGTTGCCGATCAAGACCGATGTATCGTCTCGCTGGGCGGCGGCGCGATTTTGCGAGAGGCCAATCGCAACGTGATTCGATCGAGTGGTTGGTGCGTGTGGCTCGACGCGGATCCTACGACTTTGGCCGACCGGTTGGCAGGCGATGCGACGACCGGTGACCGGCGTCCTTCTTTGACAGGCCAGCCGGTATTGGAAGAAATCGCGGCGGTGATGCAGGCTCGCGAACCGCTGTACCGTGAGGTGTCGGATTTGCGAATCGACACAAGCGATGCGACGATTGATGAAATCGTCGATCAGGTATGGAAGAAGCTGCCGCCGGAATTCAGCAACTAGTCTGTTCGAATTGCAGCGATGGCGGCGCGTAGCAGGCTGAAGCCTGGACTCCAGCTTGGGTGGAGTCCAGACGGTTGTGCTAGCTTGTCCGTCTTAGAACAAGCGGAACTCAAGAGCGCCGGTCAGCACGAGAGCGTCGTCGGTGCCGATTGCACCGTTTTGCCAGGTCGTGATGTCGTTGAGGTAGTTCAGGCCGACAACGGTTCGCATCGGAATGCCCCACATGTCGCAGTCCGTTTTGACGTCGAGTCCCCACGTGGTTGTGAAGGTATCGATCGATGCGGTTGTGGCGCCGCCATTACCAACGTACTTGCCGTTCATGTCGTACAGACCCAGGCTCAGGTCAATCCACACGGGCGTGTTGCCGAACGCGGTTTCCCAGCCGCCGACAACCTTGGCACCGCGATAATCGCTGCTCAAGTCGTGGCCCAGGCTTTCTTGTTCCCAGTTCATTTGGCTGTAACCGGTGCCTGCGGATAGATCGCCGATTCCGAACGACCAAGTATCACGCAGCAGGAACTCGAATCCGAACATTTCGGCGTCTTCGGTCACGCCGTACTGCACGCCGCCTTCGACGCTGGTGCGATAGCCGTCAAAGCGGTGGTGGCCCTTCAAGCCGATGATCGTACCAATCGAATCGCCGTCTTCGCCGGCCACGTCAGGCAGCAAGGGAGCCCAGACGCCAACGGTTCCGCTCATCTCGGTGCCTTCGATCGCCATCGCGTGTTGGCTGTCCAAGACGCCTGAACCGGCAATGAAGCTGGAAATCGGCAAAAGAGCCGCTAGCGTCAACGATTTACGAAGTCGACGCAGATATGTTGTGGATTTTGCCATGACGTGGGGGGAATCATCATACGTACTGGATTGCCAGACACGAAGCCGTTCAACGTGTCGCTCAAGAATGTGGATCGGGCCGGCAGCGTCCTCCAATTGAGCGCAAGCGACGACACGTTCGATTTCCCCTTAGTCAGGGTCTCTTTGTGACTAATCGGCCAATTTGTGCCGATTTTTTAGAAAAACCGACAACGTAAGGGATTCCGATTATCAGGCTTGGTCCAGGTGATTGCCGCAACGGTAGCAATACGTCGCGTCACCGCGGTGCGTGGGGGCCCCGCATTGCGGGCACGGATGCTGTTCGCGAGGTTCCGCTGAACGCCCGGAAAGTTCTGCACTAACGAACCCAGTCGGGACAATGATCAGGCTGTAGCCCAGTAAGATTAGCCCAGCCGATATTACTTTCCCAATCGTCGTATGCGGCACGATGTCCCCATATCCCACCGTCGTCATGGTCACAATCGCCCAGTACATGGCTTGGGGAATCGATGTGAAATCGCTGTCGTGGGAATCGCCCAGCATCACCGTTTCGATGTGGTACATCAGCGTGCCACTGATCGTGACGGCGACCAACACGACGGCCAAGAAGACGATGATTTTGTCCCGAGAATTCCAAACCGCGTCGGCCAATTCATCTGCTTGGCTCATCATTCGCCAAAGCTTCAAAACCCGGAACACCCTCAGCAATCGGACCGAACGCAGGATCACGAACGAACGAGCGGATTCGCCTGTCAAGATCGCCACGTAGCTTGGCATGATGGAAAGTAGGTCAACGATGCCCCAAAAGCTGAACGCGTACTTCAGTGGATGTCGCACGCACGCCAGTCTTGCCACATATTCAAACGTGAACAGGATCGTCAGGCACCACTCGCCCGCCACCAACCACTTGGGAAGCGAAACTTGCGGGATTCCATCGATGGTGACTTGCGTTTGATATTCAGGCAGCGTTTCGATCGAGACCAATACGATGCTGGCGACGATCGCGATCAGCAATCCAATGTCGAACCAGCGACTCGCCGCGTCGTCGGCTTCAAAGATGATGTCGTACATCCGCTGCCGCACGCCCGCCTCTTCTGGACGCTGGACGAGGCGTCGTTTCAGCGTTTTGGTTTCTGGCTTGGCTTTGGGGGCAGACATTCACTCAAGCCATAAAGACGGAACGATGAGTCGGTCGCCTGCATAGCCCATTAAGGCGAACACGCGAACCTGAACGGGCATATCCAACATCAAACGCGGCAAAGTGAAAAGGGGGCGGCCCCGATCTTGGCGTTCTAATGTGTCGCCATCGTCGCTTTAACCGGCATTCGATTGGGCGTAACGTTACAGCGTTTTTCGATGATCTCGAAATGATGCTGCAGGTGACCCGCCGTGATCCAGGCGATGCCGCGCGGCGTGATCGGCTGGGAGTCTACCGTGCCGACGCGGTCCCACGCCGAAGGTTTGATCCGTTGCAGCAGCAGAATATTGGCTTGCCGGAGGTTTCCCAGTTCGCTGATCATGTGACCCATGTTTCCCAGACCAAACCGGGCGTCCGCGTAGGCATTTTCGTCCCAGGCGGGAAGATTGGTCGTGTCACCGGCAGCGATCCTCAAAATGCGGTCGCCGAAAATTCGCTCCGCATCGACGCAATGTTCAAACACCTGACGCACCGACCAGGTGTAGGGTGCATGCACTTGATCGGCTTGTTCGCACGACAAGCTGCCACCCAACTCACAGATCCACCACAATTGGTTCTGCAACGCCTCAATCACACACTCACCTGATACCCGATCAGCCAATTGCCGATGGTAATCAAGAGCCAAATCGGACTCGGACGGACGACGAGATTTCATGTCGGTTCAGTAAATAGAGGTTGATTTACGAGGGCTTCGATTAAGGCGTCGGCTTGCCCGAAACCCTTTTGGGTAGGTCCGTGGCAAAGCCTACTGTGGCACACACATGCGGCCAGGAGGCTCATGCTAGTTCTCGAACTCGACGACTTCTAGATCTTCGCGAGACTCGGCAAGTTCATCGATCACATCGAACCCGATGCTGGTGTTGGCGACGTTCAAGTATTGCAACTTGGGAAGCGATCCGAGCTTACGGAACCCATCGTCTGTAAACAGTGTGCCGGCAACGTTGAGACGTTTCAGGTTGGTGAGTTTCATTAGCGTGGGTAGAGAATCATCACCCACCGACGCCGATTTCAGGTTCAGTTCGTTGAGGTTGGTCAGATCACCGAAGGCGGCAAGCGTTTCGTCGTTGGTTTTGGTTTCCCACAAACCTAGATACGTCAGGTTCTTGAGCTTTCCGAGTTTGGCGATGTCTTCGGGTTGAGCAAGTCGGCATTCGGACATGTCTAGGAATGTGATCTGCGGCATCGACGACAGAATCTCGAGACCCTTGGCATCCAGCGACGAATCGCGAAGTTCAAACCGAGCCAACTTGGGGTTGTCCTTGACATGCGCCAAACCGGCACCGGTCACGTCGCAACCACGAACTCGCACTCGTTTCAGATTTCGAAGGTTTGCAAGTTCTTTCATTCCTTTGTCGTCGACTTTGGAGTAGTCAGCCTGCAGCGATTCGAGAGTCGGCATCTTTCCGAGCACTGCCATGGTGGCGTTACTGATTGTCGTGCAGTAATTGAAGTTGATCGACTTCAGCTTCAACGGAGCGAGTTTGACTAGGCCTGCGTCGGTGACTTTGGACTTTTCAAGTTGGATGTCCGCCAGCGATTCGATCTTCACCAGGTTTTCGATTCCAGCATCGCCGATGTTGCTGTTCCGTAAATCAATCGCTCGCAATTTCTTTAGATCCGCGAGTTGCGACAATCCTTCATTGGTGACACCGGTCCGGCGCAGAAACAACGCTTCCAATGTGTCGAGTTTGCCAACCGTCGCCAGAGTCGGGTCGGCGATTGCCGAATCGGTGAAGTCCAGTCGCTTGATGTGTTTGAAAGCGACTAGGTTTTCCATGCCATTGTCGTTGATGCCTGGGCCAGTGAAGGTTGCTTTTTCAACGTTGGGCACACCGCTGAGATGAGGCAGTACGTCGGCGATGTTCTGCGACCCACCGATGGACAATTCCACAACGTTGCCCGCGTCGTTCTTCGTCAAAACAAAACCCGCCGCTTCCAAAGCCGCAACGTCTTCGGCCGAATCCGCTTGGACGGTGGGGGCGGGGGTGCTGAACTTGCCGTCGAAGGTGATGTGGCCGGTTCGGTCGACGCTTCTTTGCGGCATCCGGCGGTGACCAGGATTAGGCAAAGCAGGGACAGGATCGTGAATCGGGAGATGGGCATGAGACAGGCGGGAATGGAGGGAGCGGGATTGGCAGGAGGGATCTGAGTACTTAACAACTCTGGGGACGCAACAACTTAGAAGTTGGACCGCCAGCACGCAAGCAATCGCCTTGAGCGGTGTGGAAAACCGTTATGCAGCAGGGATCTGTAGTGGTGCGGGAATTCGTCGTACTGCAGGAGCCCGTTGCGTCTGCGTCACGGCGAGATTTGGCGAATTCAGCCTGAAGGCTGGACTCCAGCGGCGGTCCGACCAGCGGGTAGAGTGGACGAAGCAATGAGTCCCTTCGTTCTTTCGCACCTTATCGACTCGTTGCCACTTCCGCTGGGCTAAGCCACTTTGTAGTGGATGCCGGTTTTGTCGCGGCCAGTCGGAGTGAGGGCTTCGCAGTGCCGCATCACATAAACAATCCGCTGGGCGATCCAGCGAGGGCAATTGATTGCTTCGGCTAGGTCCAGCGTATTGATGGATTCTGCGTCCCGAAGCGATTCAGGGATCTGCTCGTCAGGCAACAGTTTCCACAGGTCCTGCGGCGTGGTGATCTCAATCGATCGGTGAACCTGATCCAGTTCAACGTCTTCGATGACGTAGCCTGGATCGCGTCGTCGGCGTGATTTTCGTTTCCGCATCCAGCGATATTGATTCACGTCGACGATCGGTACTTCCAGCACCAAGTTCTCATGCGGGAAGACGCCTCGCAAATAGATCAGTTCTTCGAACAGTTCATGCGGTTGCCCGCGGCGTGGGCTGAGTCGTCGGGATGTCGTGGGGCCGCCTTGGAGCTGTCGCTTGCAGATCCGGGTTCGATAGATGGCGGGTTTGACGATTCGGACGGGATGACGTCGCAGCAGATCGAGAATCTTCTTGCGGATTGCCGACAACGACGCACATTGGATTTCGATCAGCTCGTCGTCTCGAATCACGTCGATGCGGTACGCTCCCATCGTCACCTCGATCTGGTCGGGTGAGTTGGCGTAGTACTGCTTGAGTTGTTGGTGAAGCGAGGTTTCCATGGGGAGCTTTTAGCTATGAGCGATTAGCCGTTAGCTTTTGTCGATTGGCTTGACAGCATCTCGTCCAGGCTAACATCAAATGGCCGATCGCTAACAGCTCAATAAAAAACCCCCGGGCTCTCTTGCGAGAACCCGAGGGTTTTGATGTTCGCCGCTTGTCCCGGACAGGTCCACGGCGTGTTTGAGTTTGGCTTCGACTTAGAAGTTGAAGTCGGCTCCGATGTAGGCACCGTGTAGGAGCAAGCTGGAGTCGGCGTTCAGAGTGCTGGCCGATGCCACGCTGCTGTAGTCGCGGCTGTAATCGTCAGCCGAAGCAACTCCGGTGACACCCATCAGGCGGTAACCGCCGCGGGCGGTCCAACCGTTGGTGATGCGGATGCCCAAGCCGAGGTCCAATTCACCCAAGGTCGACAATACAGTGTCCTTGGAGTGGAAGTCGATCGCTTGGTCAGGCATAGCGGCCAGGTAAGCGACACGATCTTGTGATCCCAAGCGGTGACGGAATTCAGCTTGGTTTCCGTAGATACCAAACTTGCCGCCGACGTTCAGGTTCACGCGGTTGTGCAAGCAGTAGATCAACCGGCTGCCGAACTGGTAACCCAGCAAGTCGTTTTCGGTCGAGGTCGTATCGTAGATGTCGTGCATGGTGTAGCCCGCACGTCCGTCGACGTCGTAGGCGAAGTCAAGGCTATCCTTGAACTGGAACCAACGAAGACCATGGCTGGTGACGACTTGAACCTTGCCGTTGCAAGGGCGGACCAATGGGCCAGCTGCACCGCCGAAGCCGTACTTAGGTCCACAGGATTGTGCACATGGATCGCCGCAAGGTTGGCACTGGTTCGTGCCACAGCTTCCATAGCCGCCACCGTATCCACCGACGCCGCCGTATCCCGCACCGCGGAACATGGAACCGAAGCCGTTGCATCCGCCACCCAGAGCCGAAGCACGTTGAGCACCCATCAAGCCAAAGCTGAACAAGTTCAGTTCAATGCCTTGGATGTCCACATCGCGACGAGCACGAACGCGGACGGCTTCAGCATACGAACTTGTGCCTGCACCACCGCCGGGAGCGGCGTTTGTGTCACCAGCGTCCAGTGCGGCTTGACCAGCACGTCCGTCGATGATGTCATATACGCTGGCGTAGTCAACGTTGGCGTCGTAGGCACCGCTGCCATCGGTATCCAAGCCGACGTAGCCGTTGGCACCGCCATCGTCATTGTCGTACATTTGGTTCATTTGGGCGCCGTTGTACTGCGGCATGCCGGATGCTCGCATGGCACCACCACCACCGCCGTCGGCGATTGAGTCTTGCGGTGCGTAGATTGGCGAATTCAAGACTTCTTCACCTGGATTCCAGTTGAAGTAGCTGACGCCTAAGCCGTATTGGCCACAGCCAAGATAGCGACCGAACGACAGGTCGTAACCGACTTGGCTGCTAGGATCGAGTTGTCCGGTGTTCAAGTAGGGCAGGTAAGGACGCGTTGGGTCCGCTGCACTGTAGAGCGAAACCGTGTTACGGGTTTGGCTGCTCGTTTCCATGTTGAAGAACAACAGGTCGAACGAGCCGAACCATGGGAAGAGTGGAGCACGTGTGGGTGCTGCCACTGGCATGCCACAAGATTGGGCGGCGTACGATACACCTTCCCAAGGTTGTGATGCTGCTTGTGCGAATTGGCTTTGCACGGGTGCTTGGTTGCACGATTCACAGTAGGCATCCGGAACCGGTGCACCGTAGGAAACGTTGCCTTGAGCAACAGGTCCTTGGTGTTGGATCGGTGCGCTGTGCTGCACAGGAGCACTTTGCTGGATCGGTGCGCTGTGCTGAGTCGATCCGCTGTATTGTGGCTGAACCGAGTACTGAGCGGGAACGCTTTGTTGGACCGCTGGGGATGATTGCTGGTGACCGTTGCCGTAATTAGGCGCTGGTGTTGGAATCGCCTCGGGAGCCGGAAGCAGATCCGAATGGCTGCCGGTTGAGGCGGGTTGGAATAAGGCAGGCCCGTTGTTGACGCCAAAGGAGTTCCACTTCGCCGGAGCTTGGTAGTTGTTGGCGGCTTGCTGAGGCTGCTGCTGCTGTTGAGGCTGGTACTGGCTAGCCTGGTATTGTGGTGGTTGGTAGTTCGAAGCTCCATAGCTTTGAACTGCCGTTGTCTGTGGGACGCCAAGTTGGCTGGATTGCGCTTGTTGAGGGGCACCGTAACCGTATGGTCCTTGCGGTGCCGGCCCGTATTGAGCTGAAGCGATTGTGCAGACACCCACTGAGAGTGTTGCTGCCACACTTCGCAAAACGTTGAAATTCATTTTTCGACTCCTTCGAATCAGTCGTTTCGGTTGCGTCATTGCAGTGACCTCTCCGAGAGCAGTTGTGAACGTTCGCGTCAGTTGGTCCTGGAAGCATGTCTTGAACAAGCAATCGACCGACCGAAGCCGAATCGGCGGGGGAGGCACTTGCCAAATCAGGACATGGTTCCACTTCCATTGTCGTCAGTGTGCCGAAGCACCCTGGCCGACTTTGTCACGTCCGTCCGCGGTTGTCGCGGTTAGGCCATGGAAAGGGGAAAGCGGATCACCCCCGGCTGGTGACAGCTAGGAGATCCCACCGTGGTGAATGATCGGTCTGCGTGAAACCAAACCCCTCCTCCAATGCCTCGAAAGCAAACAAAGTGTTCGGGTGTACGGATCAGAATGAGTAAGACCGCCAGGGCTTCGCTAATAGCCAAACCTTTGGATTGCGACCTGGGTTGCCCAGGCGGTGTATCTTGCCAGGTTGTTGTGGCCGGCCAGTTCCGATGCTCAAAACACCCGTACCAAAGCCAGGAAATCCCGCGATTCGCCCCCTCGAAGGAGCTTGGGAGACCCCCGTTGGAGTCCAGGCTTTAGCCTGCTACCCCCACTTCCACACCAGTTTTGGGAGATTCGGTTCAGTGCTGAGCAGCCTAAAGGCTGAACACCAGCGAGGTTGGAGTCCAGGCTTTAGCCTGTCCCGCGCAACTTCCGCAGCGGTTTTCGGAGATTCGGTTCCATGCCGAGCAGCCTAAAGGCTGAACACCAGCAAGGTTGGAGTCCAGGCTTTAGCCTGTTCCGCGCACCGCCACGCAGCAACCCATCCCCAATCCTTTCGCAAAATCGCTATTTCTCTCGCCAAGCTGGGCTCCCGGACCAACTTGATCTGTCTACCGAGCGGCCCATTTTCCTATCTTCGCTCGCGTATCAACTACTTACCTGGGGATGTGCCCATCATGCACGAACGAACCACCCGAGCGATCGCTCGCTGGCTGTTCGTTGCCTGCTGCGCAGCTCCCACTGGGCTAACGCTTTTAGCGATCGTGGTTACGTGGACCCCCTGGTACCACAACCATGCTCGTCATTCGGTTGAAAAGGCACTGGCTCTGCAAACCGGTTTGCACGTCGAAATTGGCGATTTTGAACGGGCGGACCCGACCACCTGGCGTCTGTTCGACGTCCGGCTTGCCAACGCAGAGACCCTTCGCACCGTCGCGACAGTACGTTCTCTGGTTTGGATCGCCGATTCACAAAACACCGTCATCCGTCTTTCGCAGCCCGAAATCCAAGTTCACGCTTTGGACCAGGTTGCTGACCTGATCCACGACCGATTTTTGTGCCGACCGGAGCGAACGGGCGTACCGGTTCGCATTGCTGCGGACGATTTGACGTTAAAGTCATCCACAACCGCGCAAACGTTACAAGACTTCGACGCCTATTTGGAAACGCGTGACTCCGTAGTCTGGGCAACGGTTCGCTGTCTTCCGGCCGGGCAACGTCCCGATTCGGATGGCTTGAAAGCGGAGATCACACGCGATCGTTCGATGTCACCGCCTCGAACATCTTACAGCTTGCAAACCGGCGAGCTCAGTTTGCCGGTCTCCGTGCTTGCAGATTACTTTCCATTCTTGGGCCGTATGGGTGACGAGGCAACTTTCCAGGGAACCGTGGCGTCGACCAAGCAAGATGGTCACACCTATCCGCAATGGGGACTCGAGCTGAGCGGAAGGTTCCAGTCAGTCGATTTGGGGCGTATGACGGAACAGCTTCCGCACCGTGTCACAGGTCTAGGGGCGATCACGCTGGATCGTTGCCAAGTTGACCAAGAAGGCGGCGTGAACGTGTCCGGCGAACTTCGTTCCAGCGAAGGTTGGATGTCGGCTTCGCTGTTACCGCGTTTGGCTGAGGACCTGGGATGTGAACTGACCGTCGCCACGGCAAACGACTTCAGCTTTGACGCTCTTGCGTTGCGATTCGATCTCTATGCGGCCCAGTTGCGTGTTGAGGGCATCTGCCGCACTCAACCGGGCAGCGAATGGTTTCCAGCGGGAGTCGTCGTATCCTCCGCCGGCCGACCGGTCGTACTCTCGCGAGATGTTTGGCTTCCGGCGACCAATCTGGCGAGGTTGGTGGCACCACCGCACGCCGTTGCAATTCCGCTTTCCAGCCAAACAAGTGGCTTGCTCTCCATCTTGAAGCCGCCACGTCATGCATTGCCTTCGTTGATCCCCAATCCAAACGCTACCTATCCAAACGCCAACTATCCCAGCAACCTGGCGGATGTGTCAGGTGCAGGTCTCGGTAACGAAGGTTTGATCCCCAACGGAAATCCAACAGCGATAGACCCCGCGGGTATGGGACCCGCTACTCTGGATCCGGCAAACACAAATCCTGCCGATATCGAGCCCGCCGCTCGTATCGGCCGTCTGCAACCCTGGGGCAACTCGCCACAAAGCGTGATACAGCCCTACTGAGCCGAGCTAATCAAACTCGCAATGAGTTTCTTGTCACGGGAAGCCGTCGACATCGTGGTAGCTCGTTGCTTGCCTTCCCACAACGTATTGCACGTCCGCTTAAGGCGTGACTTCGGTTCGCTGTGAAATGGCGATTCCGCGAGGATAATTCCGGCTGAATGCTTCCAGGACCAGGTTGAATGTTTGCGGCTGATTGCAGGTCAGGACCAGTTCGTAGTCGATGGTTTCGCCGGGTTTGATCGAACGAATTTCTTCGAACGAGATCGTGTTACCGGCTCGACTCAGGCGGCCAAGTTCTGGGCTGGTGGTTTGCGTTAATCGCTCGACGGCGACACCGACGGGAAGGTCGAACGAGATCTGTACTGCATGATCCAGTTCGTTGGTGTCGTTCGTGATCGAAATGGAATATCCGATATAGTCGCCGACTCGCGGAGAGATGTCACGCTGCAAGATACCCAATCGCAAGGTGCCACTGGATCGGCTGTCGTTAGCGGTGTCGTTGCTTCCAAATGGGCTTTGCGTGCTAGGTGGGTTGTTCGATGGCGGTGCGGTTCCTGGGCCACCGGGAATCGTTGGCGGCGTCAGGGCGGGTGGCAACACGGGCGGCGCCGTTAGCGGCCGGTTCGGAACGTTGCTGGGGAAAACCTGCACGAACGTGTTGTCGTTCCCTCTAGCTCCTTCAGCGGATTCAGCCGTGAAGATAAATTGGCTGCGTTGTACCGGTGCTTGGGCTTTGAATTGACCTTCCAGCACAGCGGTTTCGCCAGCGGGCAGTTCAGCGATTGTCCATGCGATCAAATACGGCGTGTCCAAATCGCGAGGGAAGTCCACCGTGGCTTGTTCAGGAACCAATTGAGGGTCATAGGACATGGTTGCCCGCACATTCTTTAGCGGGATGCTGCCGGTGTTTTCGACGCGACCGCGAATCAGTACGGAATCACCCACGACCATTCGGTCACGCTCGGGTGATACGGTAACGGACATAGCGGGCGTTGGCGGCGGTGGGTTGATCACTGTTACGCATGACTGAGCCGGAGCTTGCTGGCCACCGGCGGCGGTAGCGGAAAAGTTCACGCATCGTAGTCCGGAATCGGTCGGCACAAACGCAACCCGTGAGCTCCAGACTTGGCCTGGTTGAAGGGGACCGTCGGTCTTGTCGTTGCCAATCACACGGCTGCCAGTGTCCGGGTGCATCATGTTTTCGTCGCCATTGGCGGCTAGCGAAACATCTCGTAAGGGGCGGTCACCGGTGTTTTCGACTTCGATATCGAAGACGACTTTGTCGCCGGTTTGATAGCGTTGTTTTTCTGGAACAACGCGGATAGCCAACGCCGGGCGGAAGATATCCACTCGGACGGAATCGTTCGCAGCCAAGCCGCCATCGCCGCGAGCTTCGAAGGCGATCGAAACCGGTGCGGATGAGGATAGCTTGAGCGACAAATCGAGTTGCTGTTGCGGTGGGATCGTGCCGATTTCCCAAACGACTGCGTTCGGATAGACCTTGGCGAAAGCGTCAGAACCGAGCACTTTCACGCCCTCAGGAATGGATGCTCGAATTTCAACGCCGTTGGCATCTTGGTCGCCTGGGTTGGCGACGTTGGCGAAGACATCAAAGGGAACATCGTACGAAGCCACTTCTGGACCGCCGGCACGCATGGTTAGTTGCGGGCTGGACCAAGTGACATAGCTTTGACCGGTGCCGAGGGTTAGGTCGGGCATGTTATCGCTCGTGCCGCCTGGGCGAACGACGCGGATATTGACGACCGCGTTGCCGGACGTGCCAGGTTTGGGTTCCAAGGTCGCGACTGCATTGCCGGAATCATCCACGTTCACTTCCACGACGGACGATCCACCGGTACCGGCGAAGCTGGCCAGTTCCGGATTCATCAATTCGTATCGAACCTTCCAGCCACGAGCAGGCAAACTGCCTTCGGCTCGCGTGACGCGGGTGTTCAGTTCGGCAGGGGTGCCCGCGATCAATCGTTGTGGACCGGGGAATTGCCAGCGAGCGTCGACCCAATAGATCGTTGCATTGGCTTTGCGTTGGTCCCAGCATTCACTTTCGGGCGCCAACACAGTCACGTGGCTGGTTCCTTCGCTGGGGCTACTGATGGTTAACCAAGTTTGGCCTTTTTCGAGCTTGACGTCATCGGCCGCGTTGCTGTTGCCGCGAGTGATCAGCACTGGCTTGGAACTGGTCACGCCGCGAGCATACGAACCGTCCTTTTTCTCCGCTTTGGAGATTCCGGTCAGATGGTGCAGTACGCCGGGCGAGTCATCGCCAACTTGGATGAAGTTTCCGACGCTGTCCCGTGACAACATCCACTCCAGCGGTTCGCCGACTTGCAGGTAGCCGTCGGTGCCACAAATTCCGCTCAAGATCATGACTTCTCCACCGACCGGTGCGACGATCTTTTGCGGGGTCATCAGGATGCAGCCTCGTTTGCCGCGTTTAGGCAGCTTGCATGGGCGTGTTTCGCCAATTTCGCTGCCGTAAAGCACTGCGGGAGGTCCGGTCAGACAATCGCCACTGCACCCAGGTCCCGGAACGCATGGCCCTTCCGCCAATCCGCTGCCGATCGATTGAGGATCGATGCATGCTGGTGGATCGACGGGCTCAGGAAATGCCGAAGTGGGAAAATCGAAGCCAGGGCAACGCAGGCAAGAACCTAGGTTGCCGAGGCAGCCTAGGCATCCGCAAGTGCCATCGGTCAGGCTGCACTGGCCGTTTGTGCAAGGCAGTGCGAGACCTGTGGTGGTAGGAAGCGGCGAAAACAGGCAGCTTCCCGTAGGGTCGATCGCGGGCAGGCGCAATCGCGAGCAACCGCTGCCGACGCTGAGCAGCGAGATTGCGATAACCAGCCACACGCCGCAGCGTGATAAATCACGTCGGCAAGGGCGTTGATCGTCAATGATCGCGTGTAAGCTCATCGTTCCGTCGGTTGAGTTGAAAAAAGATTTCGTCCGTAGGAACGGTAGCACGCAAAGTCCCCCGGGGCCGTCTGTGCAAGCCTAGAAATCAAATCGATTGAAATTTGTTCCAGGGTGCCGTCCGGTTGTGCGGGTCCGAACGATTGGTGTAGACAAAGGCATCCCCGCACTTGCCGACACTGGCGTTTTCCCCTTCTTCGTTGTCGATTTCGTATGTCTCAACCGGATCTCCGTTTTGCCGTCATGGGCACCGGACGCATAACTCGCCGCATTATCGCTGACATGCAATCCACGCCTGGGGCGAGCGTCACCGCTATCGCGTCGCGGACGATGGATCGTGCCAAATGGCAGGCCGATAGCTTCGGGATCCCAAGTGCAGTGGCTGGTTACGATGAGCTATTGCGCCGTGATGACGTGGATGTTGTCTACATCGCGTTGCCGCCATCGCTGCATTGCCAGTGGACCGTTGCGGCGTGCCAAGCAGGGAAGCACGTCCTATGTGAAAAGCCATTGGGCATGTCCGCCGATGAAGTCCGCAGCATGATCGCGGCGGCCAAAACCGCCAACGTGCGTCTACTCGATGCAACCGCTTGGCTGCATCATGCACGGACGACGCAAATTCGCGATTGGCTAAAGACGGCGACCCGCGATCCGGTTGTTCGTGACACTACTTCCAACGACTGGGCTGCTTACGATGCGACGAGTCAAAGCGAGTCTGGTCCGGTGGTTCCATTTCGATTGGGTCCGCTACGGCATCTGAGTGCTGCGGTTTCGTTCCGCAGTCCTTTTCAAAGTGGCGATCACCGATTGGATGCATCGTTGGGTGGCGGTTGCTTGTTGGATTTGGGTTGGTACGCGGCGGGCTTGATTCGATTTGCCGCTGGCCGGTGTCCTTTGTCTGTATCCGCCGACGGAGTGATGCGAGACGGCATCATCAGTCGAGTGTCAGCGACGATGCAGTTCGATGATGACTTAACGGCGACTTTGTCATGTGGATTCGATACAGCGACAAGAAAGTGGTGCGAGATCGCTGGCGAGGATGCGTCGATCGTGTGCGACGACTTCACTCGCCCTTGGCCGGGCAAGCCCGCTCGCAGTTGGGTCCATGAGGCGTCTGGGAAAGTACATACGTTCGTTGAACCATCAACCTCGGATTCCAAGGATTCAGATTCTGACGGGCAAAGTTCGGCCGGTCTCGATGCCACAAGTCTCCACTCCGATAGCCCCGTCATTGCTGCTGTTGAAACGGAGAGTTCGGCTCCGAGTTCGGTCACCGAGCCCGCTGAGGTGCTCTGTCATCAAGAACGCGAGATGATTGCCGAGCTAATTCGTCGGGTTCGTCATTGGGATGATCCGCAGGTGAAGGCAGCCGAATCGGAGTCGTATATTCAGGCGTTGCAGACGCAGCAAATTCTAGACGCTCTGGCGGAATCGATTTCCACGGGCCAACGAGTCACCTGCACGTAAACGGATACCCGCCGCTGGAGTCCAGGTTTCAGCCTGTTTCCGCCAAACTATTCGCCAGATCTTTTCGCCCTTCCACCAAATCCCCGGTTCGATATCGGTCGGGTGATATGGGCGAGCGGCAATGGAATCGGTAGACTGTCCCGGAGACGTATTTCCCTTGGTCGAGGGTGAATGCTCCGTTCGGTTGTCCCTTCGCCGTGACGGATTAACTCGTTTTTCCAGCGATGGCCGTGGTTTTTACACAATCGAGAGAGACTCATGATTCTGGTACAAGCCATCATCCAACCGATCCGACTTTCGACTGTTCGTTCCGCGCTGGAAGAAGCGGGCTACGACGAGACGATGGTCAGTGACGCGACCGGTTACGGGCGTCAGCGTGGCCAAACGGCGATGTTTCGTGGAAACGAGTATCGCATTGATTTGCTGCGCAAGGTCATGCTGGAGCTGATCATCGATGAAGATGACTTGGATGAGGTCATCGACATCGTCCGCTCGGCGGCCCGAACGGGCACCCGAGGCGAAATCGGCGATGGGAAAATCTTTGTCCTGCCCGTGCTCGATGCGATCGCGATCTAATGAAGTTATTGGTCGCCGACGACAACCCGGTATGGCGAAAGCTAATCGAAGCGGCGGTGACGCCGTGGGGGTATGAGGTCGTTGTTGCGGAAAACGGACGCGAGGCGTTGGCGGAATTACGGTCCGATGACCCACCGCGAATGGCGCTGCTCGATTGGCAGATGCCGGACATCGAAGGCGTCGAAATTTGCAGCCGGATCAAGCGGGACCCCGAGCACCCGTTTACCTACGTGATTTTGCTGACCAGCCGTGATGGAGAAGAAGACATGATCGCCGGCTTGGACGCGGGGGCGGACGACTACCTGACCAAGCCGATCGTTGCTGCACTACTGAAGAGCCGACTCGCTGCGGCCCGAAGGATCGTCGAAGCGGTGCCGCCAGTGCAGTGGACTAAGCCTCAAGTCGATGGTTTTGAGGTTGAACGCATCATCGGCAAAGGGGCCTTCGCGACGGTGTGGCGAGCGAAGCATATTGCCACCGGACGGATGGCTGCGATCAAAATTGTGCGAGCGGACTTGGCGACCGATACGGTCTTCAATCGCTTCGCTCGCGAGATCAAGATGATGCGGAAGATGGACCATCCAGGAATCGCAGCAATTTACGCCAGCCATCTCGAACGCGACTTTGCGTATTACGCGATGGAGTTGATCGACGGTCATTCGCTAGGTCACTATGTATCCAAGCAGAATCCCAAAGCGACCCGAATCATCGAAATGACTGCGTTGATCTGTGACGCGTTGGATCACGCGCATCGTCAAAATATTATCCATCGCGATATCAAACCTTCCAACGTGATGGTGACCCAAGACGGACAGCCGAAGCTTGTCGACTTTGGTTTGTCGAAGTCGATGTTCCAGTCCAACGACGACGCTTCGTCTACAACTACCGTGGACGGTGCAGTGCTGGGGACGCCGCTATTCATGTCGCCTGAACAGGCGAGAGCGGAATCGGAAAACGTCGATAATCGCAGCGATCTGTATGCGGTGGCGACGATGCTGTTTCTGTTCTTGTTGCGAGAGCACCCGCATGGTGCAACGTCAATGAGTCGCGATGAAACGATGGAGCTAATCGCGAACACTGAAGCTCGTCGGGCGACTTCGATCAATCCAAAATTCAATCCGCAGTTGGATGAGATCTTGGCGAAATGTCTTGCTACCAACCCGGACGACCGCTACCAAACCGCTGGCGAGATGGCGCAGGTTCTACGCCAATTCTTAGACGATCGTGCCGCATCGCGGGCTGAGTAGGCTCGTGTTCCAGTGCTTGGATTGTCTGCCGCTAGGCTGCCGGCTCGATGGACCGTTTGCCGCTTTCTCACCCTAGGGAAATCTCGATTGCCGTTACCGATTGAGTCCGTACTTACGCCGCTGGTCGATGCCTTAATCGATAACCGCTGCGTCGTTCTGAAAGCGCCGCCGGGTGCCGGTAAGACGACCGGTGTTCCGCCTGCGATTCTGGCTCATTGCGAATCCAAAGAAGGCGGTTCGGCCGCGTTCCCGCCTGGACAAATTTGGGTGATTCAACCTCGGCGTCTAGCGGCACGTGCGGTGGCGAATTGGCTCGCTCAAAGTTGTGGGGAAGCGGTTGGTCAGACTTATGGCTATCACGTGCGGCTTGACCGTCAGGAAACGAAGGCGACTCGTGTCTTATCGATGACCACCGGGATGTTTTTGCGTCGGATGCAAAGCGATCCGCTGCTGGAAAATGTCGCCTGCATCGTGTTCGATGAATTTCACGAACGAACTCTCGATTTGGACGTCGCCTTTGCATTGACCAACCGGTTGCGAAACGAATTGCGGCCGGAATTGCGGTTAGTCGTGATGTCGGCAACGCTAGATCCAGAACCGATTCTCGGCTACCTAAGCTCGACGGCTGAAAAAGCATTAGGCGATGCCCTCGCCGCTCCGGTTGGACTGCGATGCGAAGGTCGTTCGTATCCGGTCGAAGTTTCATACAAGCCGGGAAACGTCCGCGATCGTTTGGAAAGCCGCGTGTTGGTCGGGATCGAATCGGCGTGGCATCAAACCGATGGTCATGTGTTGGCATTTTTGCCCGGTGTAGGGGAAATCGAACGTACGATCCGGGCTGTTGAAAGTTCGCCGATTGGTACACAGGCCCACGTCAAACCGTTGCATGGAAGTTTATCGCCTAAGGCTCAAGATGCGGTGCTCCGCAACACCGACGGCGAACGTAAGATCATCGTCGCCACCAATATCGCCGAAACGTCCGTCACCGTTCCTGGTGTGACAGCGGTCGTCGACAGCGGCTTGGCAAAGACCTCGGTGATGGATTCTCGTCTTGGTTTGTCGCGACTGGAGGTAACGCCAGTTTCAATTGCCTCGGCGGATCAGCGTGCTGGACGTGCCGGAAGAACGTCGGCCGGTGTTTGCGTGCGTATTTGGGACCAAGCCGCAAATCGGTCAAGATTGCCTTACGATGCGCCGGAGATATTGCGTTCGGATCTAAGCGATGTGGTACTGATGCTGGCCGGGTTGGGAGAAACTGATTTTGCTGCGATTGATTGGCTAACCGATCCGCCCGAACACGCCGTGATCGCGGCTCAAGAGCTTTTGAAACAACTCCAAGCCTTGCATCCTGACGGCACTATTACTGATCGGGGCCGCGTGATGGCAGGTTTGCCACTGCATCCGCGTATCGCACGTTTCGTACTTCAGGCCGTATCGGTTGCCCAGTTATCTAAACGCGAAGTCGCGATCGCTGCGGCTTTGTTGAGTGAGCGAGATCCGTTTTCAACAACAGGGAATCGCCAGTCGGGTTTGTCATTAGCTGAAAAAATTGAACGAGTACAGCATGACCGGGCTAACGCGAGTTCCCTTGGAACCATCCGAGCGGTCGCTAAGCAGATCGAAAGGTCGATAAGCGACTTGCCGACTAAGGCCTCGTCTGGCGAACCGGAACCGGAATCAAAAGGGATTTCGGCTGCTTCGAGATGGGCGGGTGCGTTGTTGGCCGCGTATCCGGATCGAGTGGTGATCCGGCGTCAAGATGATCCCGATCGAGGCCGAATGGTTGGGGGACGCGGCGTGACAGGTTTGTCAGCGTTTGACGAAACCGCGACCCCGTCGCCGCTGATGTTGTGTATCGACGTTGACGGTGCCGGAAAAGAATCTCGCGTGCGTTCAGCAATGCCAATTAGCGAGGGTCAATTGAATCCCGAGGCGATCGACGAATCGATTCAGGTTGAATTTGACGTTGCTAGTGAGTCGGTGCGAGGTCGGCTGGTGCGCGCCTATGTTGATCTCGTGCTGAAAGAGACGCCTGCATCGGCGAAAGACAGTGACAGGGCGGCGAACTGTTTGTTTGAAGCGGCGAAGTGTTGCCTGGCCGAGCCGGACCTTTTTGGCAAGATCACGCCAGCGTCGCGGGCTGGAAGTGATGATTCGATTGCTGCGATCATGGAACGAGTCAATCGGGTCGCCGCCGCTGAGCGTGAAGCAGGCAATGCTGAAATCGACACTGCGCCGATCGGAAACTCGGAACAAGTCGATCCGTTAGAAGATGTTTTGCTTGAGTTGTGCCAGAATCGTTCCTCGTTCGCGGAACTCCGCAAAGCACCCTGGAAAGATCATCTGCTAGGCAGAATCGGTTACGACCGCTGGCAAGTCGTTCAGCGTGAAGCACCAACCCATTTACGGCTTCCGAGCGGGAATCGAACGGCAATTCATTACGTCACCGGCAAACCGCCCTGGATCGAAGCCAAGATTCAGGAGTGTTTTGGGTGGCACGAAACGCCGCGAATCTTGATGGGGCGTGTTCCGGTGCAACTTCACCTACTCGGGCCAAATCGTCGACCGCAACAAATAACGGAAGACCTCGGTAGCTTTTGGGCGAACACCTACGGTGAAATCCGAAAAGAGCTTCGACGTCGGTATCCCAAGCATTACTGGCCCGAAGATCCGCTCACTGCTGAAGCAACCCACAACGGACTGAAGCCACGATGATGGGCGGTGGGTTGCACCGTCCTTACTGAAGTCGAGTTGATCTGCCATAATCCGCCCCCAATTCAATAGACTTCCTTCCATCCCTTGGCAGTAAACACAATGAGCGACCTTCCCAACTGCCCGCAATGCGATAGCCAATTCACATACGAAGACGGCATCTTGTTGGTGTGCCCGAGTTGCGCCCATGAGTGGTCACCGGCCGACGACGCGGCTGCACAGGATGACGAGGCGATTCGCGACGCCAACGGCAATGTGCTCGAAAGTGGCGATACGGTCGTCGTTGTGAAGGACCTCAAGTTCCGCGGTGGCGTCGTAAAAGGTGGCACGAAGGTGAAAAACATCCGGCTCGTTGATGGTGACCACGATATCGATTGCAAGATAGACGGTATCGGCGCCATGGGGTTGAAGTCAGAATTCGTCCGCAAGGCATAGCGGCGGGTACCGTCCATGGAGTCTCGTTTTCAACAGGCTCCGGTTTGTGGTAATCGCTTCCCGATCGCGTTAGCTTGATCGGTAGCGTCCCGCTCTTTATTCCGGTGCAGTCTGAATAACTTTTGAGTGCTCTAAGCCTCACTTAGTCCGGTCGCGATACCCTCTTGGTCATAGTCAATGCGGACTGCATGTCCGTCGGCATCCAAGCTACGACGTCCCGCTTCCAAAATGGCCGTACATAGCAGCGTATCGCGTGCGGTTGCCAGTTTTCCGTTGAAGTCGTCTGGCTTCGCACGACCTTGCCTGACCTCTTCCGCTGCACGCAGGAAAACTTCGATGCTGCGATAGCCATAGCCGTTCTGGCCTGAGAAGTAACCATCCGCGTCGGGTGTGAATTTCATGAACAACGGGTTGGGTGAGCTATAACCGCTTTCATCGGTAGCGAGCGAATAACCTCGATGGGCCTGGTCGATATTGATCTCGCCGTCGTGGCTCATGAAGAAGAAACGCTGTTGTGAATGCACGTCTGACTTGGGGGCGATCCACGACGAAGTGTAGATAGCCGTCGCCCTGTTTCCGCTTTCGATGTTCTCCCAGTCAACGGTCAGTGTAATTGTGTCTTCAGTTGGGATGTCTATCGAATGCGCCACACCGGTTGCCGCCGATGCTCGCACAACTAGGGGGCGAGCACGGTGGCCGACAGCCCAAAGATTGAAATCAATGTGATGAGCGTTCAAGTAGTAACTGATATCGCTTGACTTGCCAGCCCATGCTCGGAATGTATCAAGCTGCGATTTCGGTTGACTCATGTATGACTGAAAGAAGCTGAAGTCACCCAGCCTACGGATGCGGTCGCAAGCATCGGTATAAAGCGGATCCCATCGTTTATGAACTTCCATCGCCACTAGGACGGAATTCTCGTTCGCAGCGCGCGACAGTGCCAGATGCTCGTCGACCGTTTTGACAATCGGCTTGGCGACTAGAACATGGAAGCCACGTTGAATCGCTTCCATTGCAATCGTGTAATGCGTGTCGTCGGGAGTAAAGACGACAACGCTATCGCCAGTTCGCATGGTGTCGAATGCATTTAGATAAGCGTTAGCATCTCGCGGTACGTCGTCCGCCGGAAAGCTGTCGAAGCTGACATCCATGCCACGAAACGTTTTGGTTAGTGCTCGATCGAGATGGCTGCGGATTTCTGGGAACTTGGTTCCGTTGGTGCCAGCCATCAATAATCGATTGATTAATCCGCGACGACGAAGATCAAACAAGGTTGTACCTACAATTCCCGCGCACTTATCTGATGCTGCTTTGGCGCCAGGCACATAACCAGTGGTGTACTCGCCGGTTCCAACCATGAGGACATTCATCTTGTTCATATAGTCGTGTCAATAAATGAAGTGAGAGATTTGCCAAGCGATTGGTAATATATTCGAATATTCAAATTCTGTATCGGTGCCAATTGAAAACTTATGCAATGTGCAGCACAATGATTGAAGCCCTTATCAGAACCTTAATGTCTTAAATTCTTCGGTGGTAAGTTGTGTTATGAAATCGCAAACAACTTCCTCTTTTGTTGTGGGGACTCTAACGGGAGTTTTGATCGCCACGATTGGCTTTGCGTTATTCCAACGCAGCATGCATTTGGAAGGCGGGGCGGGGAAAGATTCTAGAAGGATAGTGTTAAAGCTTGGGCATTCGCTTGATCAGAAACACCCGGTGCATCGCGCGATGGAGTTTATGGTCGAACGGTTGAAGGAAAAGTCGGGCGGTACGGTTGAACTTCAGATTTTCCCCAACGGGATGCTCGGTTCGGAAACTGAGTGCATTGAGCAATTGCAGCACGGCGCGTTGGCGATGATGAAGACGTCGACTGCTCCGTTGGAGAGTTTTGTGCCGGAAATTGCGGTGTTTGGCGTCCCCTACGCATTTCGAAGCGAGGATCATTTCTGGAAGGTGATTCACGGTGACATCGGTAAACGTTTGCTGAAATCTTGCGAATCGAAAGGGTTGAGTGGGCTTTGCTACTATGACGCCGGAGCAAGAAGCTTTTACACCGTCGATACGCCGATCGCGAAACCGGATGACCTAAATGGCTTGAAGATTCGCGTCCAGCAATCCAACGTCGCTCAGCAAATGGTGACTGAGTTAGGCGGGAATCCTGTGTCGATTCCGTTTGGAGAACTATATACAGGTCTTCAGTCCAGCTTGGTTGATGGCGCGGAAAACAATACGCCTAGTTTTTATAACAGTCGGCATTTCGAAGTGTGTAAGCATTTATCGTTGGATGAACACACGCGAGTGCCAGATGTATTGCTAATGAGTACGTCGGTTTGGGATGCCCTGCCTTCGCATGTTCGAGCTTGGGTGCAAGAAGCTGCGGATGATTCAGCTGTATATCAACGTCAATTGTGGGCTGACGAGAGCGAAATGGTTCTTAAAGAGGTACAGGAAAAAGGAGTTACTGTTCACCGACCGGATCAGTCACGTTTTGCTGAAAAGGTAAAGCCCATGCACGATAGTTTTTCGGGGACACCGATCGGTGACTTGCTGCAACAGATCTCGGAGCTCTAAAACATGCGAAGATTGAAGGTTGTGGTGACGAGAACACTTGAGATCGTGGTGGCGGCGTTAGTTGCAATCCTTGTTTCAATCGTATTGTGGGGTGTGTTTAGCCGTTTCGTGATTTCGATACCGAGCCCTTGGACTGAAGAGGTTGCTACTCACCTGCTTGCGTGGGTGGCTCTTCTGGGGGCTGCGGTTGGATTTAGTCAGAAACAGCATTTGGGCGTCGATGTTGTTTCCAGCCAATTGCAGCCGGACGCCCAGAGAACGCTGGCGTGTATTGTTCAGGTACTGGTCATTCTGTTTGCTCTTTGCGTGATGGTTTGGGGGGGATCGACTTTGGTATGGAAGACCTTGGCGATCGGGCAAGTTACTCCAACTTTGAACATGCCCATGGGATACGTCTATCTTTCCGTTCCCGTGAGTGGCGTCTTCATTACTCTCTTTTCGATTGAGCAGCTTTGTGAGATTTGGAACGACAGCGATCAGGCATCCGGTGCGTCAGGGGAGCTTGCAAGGAAAACGGAAGTAAGCCAGCCACACGTCTAATCAGGTCGAATGGATCCATGGAAACTCAGTTATTGATTCTGGTCGTCAGCTTTTTGACGCTGCTGTTGATGAACGTGCCGGTTGCGATTGCGATTGGTTTGTCGACGTTTATCACGATCCTTTCCCTGCCGGACATTCCCGCCACTTACGTGATGGCCCAACGGATGAGTAGTGGGATTTCGAGTTTTCCGCTGCTCGCAATTCCTTTTTTCATCATGGCTGGGATTTTGATGGGCGATGGTGGCATGGCTCGTCGTCTGATCGATTTCGCATCTCTGTTGGTCGGTCGATTTCGTGGTGGTTTGGCCTACGTCAGCACGCTGACTTGCATGTTGTTTGGGGCGATTTCCGGGTCGGCAACTGCGGCCGTTTCGAGTGTGGGTGGGATGATGATTCCGGAGATGGAACGCAAAGGGTATGACCGGAATTTTAGTGTGGCGGTGACCACGACGGCTGCGACGACGGGGCTCTTGATCCCGCCGAGCAACGTGATGATTGTCTATGCGGTCGTTGCGGGGAATGTATCGGTGGCCGCAATGTTCACGGCTGGGATTCTGCCGGGGATTACGGTCGGGTTGTTCGTGATGGGCGTTTGTTGGTTGGTGGCTGATCGCGTACGGGTACAGAATGCTGGCAGCGAATTGGCGGCTACGTCAGAGGAAAGTGATGAGCCGTCCAAGAGTATCCTGCAGATTGTATTGGGGGCGATTCCGAGCTTATTGCTAGTGGTGATTGTTCTCGTCGGCATTTTGGGTGGCGTGTTTTCCGCCACCGAAGCGGCAGCGATTGCGGTGTTGTACGCGTTCATCATGTCAGTGGTCGTTTACCGTGAGGTTCGTATTTCGCAGCTAGCTAATATCTGCCTTCGCACCGGCATCATGACATCTGTCGTCTTTTTGTTAATCAGCACTAGTCAAGCGATGAGCTGGGCTCTTGCTTACCAAAATATTCCGCAAACGGTTGCCAGTTTGATGCTGGGGATCTCGGACAATCCGTTGATCATTCTTTTCATCATCAATGTTGCGTTGTTGTTCGTTGGGACGTTCATGGACATGACTCCGGCAGTTTTGATTTTCACGCCAATCTTTCTTCCGGTGGTTGAAGAGCTGGGGATGCATCCTGTTCAGTTCGGAATCATGATGATTGCGAATCTTTGCATTGGACTTTGCACTCCGCCGGTTGGGACCTGTTTGTTTGTCGGTTGTAGTGTTGGAAAGACTTCCATTGCGTCGGTGACACGACCGATGGTTCCGTTTTTCTTTGCGATGTTGGTTGCTCTTTTGCTGACGACGTATTGGCCCGCGATGACAATGATGCTCCCTGAAGCATTTGAATTGGCCGAACGCAAATGATGTTCGTGCTGTGAAACCTACCTGTGTTTGAGCGTAGCTTGATCGCGAGTTAGTGGTTTTGATTGGACGTTGACGTAAGAGGGATTTGATCGGTGATTCTCAATTCATATCCGCGAAGGTTAAACGCGTCGGCGTTCTTGGGATTGTTGGTCAATAGTCGGATATCGCGTAGACCCAAATCTTTCAAGACTTGAAGGCCAATGCCGTAATCGAGAACGTTTGCGTTTTCATTTTGACCAGTGTCCGGTTTCGCGGGTGCCGTAGCGGTTGAGGTGTTGCCGGTTCCTGGTTCTGGCTGCGTTCGAATTTGTTCCGCTAGTTTCGCGTGGGAGGCTTCGGTCGGAAGGTACACAAGTGCGCCACGACCTTCTTGGCTGATCATGTCCAGTGCAACGTGCAATTGATCACTGCGATCACAGTGCAGTGAGGCAATGATGTCGCCGGTAAAGCAACTGCTGTGGACGCGTACGAGTGGGGCGTTGTCGTTCGCGGAGAGGTCACCGAAGACAATCGCTATCGGTTCCTGGGTTTCGTGTTCAACGGCGTACCTGATGACCGTGCAATCACCGTAGCGTGTCGGTAGTGATGACTCCGATGTGCGGTTGACCAGGTTTTCGCTCATTCGTCGGTGGAAGATGAGATCTTCGATGCTGATGACCTTCAGGTCGTGGCGAAGAGCTAACTCCGCGATTGTGGCGTGTGACGCGCGGTCGCCGGTTTCGTCCAGGACTTCGCAGAGCACGCCGGTCGGTTGTAGGCCGGCCATGCGAGCTAAATCCAATGCCGCCTCCGTGTGCCCGGCCCGTCGTAAGACGCCGCCCTCTTTCGCCAACAACGGAAACACATGGCCTGGACGGGTGAACTCGTTCGCGTGGCATTCGGGTGACGCCATCCGGCGAATCGTTTCACTTCTTTCGGCGGCGGTGATTCCCGTTTTGGATGTGTGAATATCGATGGGCGTTAAGAACGCGGTTTTCAGCGGGGCAACGTTGTTCGCCACCAGCGGTGATAACTCGAGTCGTGCGCAGGCATCGGCAAGTATCGAGACACACAACTGTCCCCGCCCGCTTAACATGAAATTGACGTTTTCGGCCGTCGCCATTTCGGCGGCACAAATGTAATCGCCTTCGTTTTCGCGGTCCTCCGCATCAACGACGATCACGACCTCTCCACGCCGAATCGCTTCAACGGCTTCCGGAACAGAGCTTAGCTTCAATGAGTGCTTTTCGGTGATGGACATGGGTATTTTAGTTTGATGCTGTCGTCATGACGGGTGGTGGATTGAACTGCGAAGTGGCTGGTTCTTCTGAATCGCTAACGCGGCACGCTGTTCGGTCGTCAACCTGTTCTCTATTGAATTCTTTTGATTTTAAGTCCGCCGGTTACGTGACTCGGCCACACTCCGTCGATGATCGGAACCGCTTGCAGTGCGTCTGGATCGAGCACGACATGTTTGATTCGTTCTCGATGCCAGGTGTAGACGATATGGACGAGGCCGTCGGCTGTCTGGATCACCGACGGATAGGAAAATTGTTTGTTCCTTTGATCGAGGTAATCAAGCACCAAGGCCGCCTCCCACTGCTTGCCGTCTTGGCTAACGGCAACGTTCAAGATGCCACGGCCTTTGTGCCCCATCCCCGGTTGTTCTCGGGTGGAGTGGTTGTATACGAGTAAATGCCGGCCGTCCTTCAAAGTCACAGCGTCGATTCCTGAATTGTTATTGGGGAGTTGGCCGTTAGTCATGGGGCTCCATGTAAGCCCACCGTCGTTGGACGTGGCCTCGACGATTTTTCCCTGACGACCGCGTGCGAGCAATTGAACCCGACCATCGGGATGAGTCAGCAAGGTCGGTTGGATGGCTCGCATTTGATGGCCATCGTTTAGCGGTCCGATGTGCTGCCACGTTTTTCCGCCATCGGTACTACGCTCCACATGTGCGGTCCAGCCATCTGCTTCGCTACTCGACGGTGCCAGCCACGTGCCATCGGGTAGCACGATCGGTTTGTTCTTGACCGCGCCGATCAAATTTCCTGGCAACCGGGACGGTTGCCCCCAGGTGCGTCCGCCGTCCGCCGAAGTCATTGTCATTCCCCACCACTGACTCGGGCTGGGGCCGATTTTGTAGAACAGGTGGAGATTACCGCCGGGTGCCTGAAATAAGGCTGGGTTCCAAGTTGGCAGTCGCGAGCCGTCGGGTTGAATGCCATTGGCTACTTCTACTGCCTCTTGCCATTTTCCATTGTCATGCCGCGAAACCCAGATGCCGACGTCGGGATTACGTTCAGCCGTGCCGCCGAACCAAGCGGCCACTAGGTTTCCTGAGGTGGTTTCGGCAATCGTTGACGCGTGGCAACTCGGGTAAGGGGCTCGTTCGTACAGGAATTCTGTTTTCAGCATACCAGCGGTGCCGAGCACAGCAGTCTCGGGTTTACGGTCCGCAGTCAGTTCGTTGCCTTCGGCCAGCCAGTTGAGGTAGTTTTCCAGATGGGTGTAGCCATCGTGGTCGGGATCCAATGCACCGTCGCTCGCGTCGTCGGGGTTGAGGTGATGTTGGGTTTCCCATTGATTGGGCATGCCGTCGCCATCGGTATCCCAATCGGTCGAGCGATGAATCTCGGGATATTCTTCCCATCCACCCACGTCGGATTGTGAGTCCGGTAAGCCAGGTAGCCCAGACTTGCTGCCGTTGTAGGAGGTTGTACCGGAGCGAGTTTCCTGGATCACGCGTCGGTCGTGATCGTCCAACATCGGAACGTTGCAGCCGACATCAGCTAATACGTTTTCATACGCTTCGTGGGCGGTATGGGTCGTGACATGGCTTTCGAAGAATGGCTCTGGAACCGTCACTGGTGCATCTTGCCGGCCTTTCGCTCGCATGCCCGCAAACGGACCGATTGGCCCTTCAGGTCCGGCAATGTCTTCCATGATGTTGCCCTCGACGTAGTACTGTTGCGGGCCAAACGATGGGTTTTCGAATTGAGGATTCAGGTAGGTTTTGACTTCGGTGGCTGGACCGGGTTTGTAATAGTTGTTGACGAAGTTGACCTCGCGTGCACCGCCATCGGTGGTTCGGTGTTTCCAGTTGTAAACCACCATGTTGCGGATATCGAGACGACCGGCGTGGCGGTTGGCTTGGTCCGTTGCACCGGCCAGCGACCAGCTGCGGCCAGAGTTGTGGGCCAGCAGGCAGTGATGGAAGCTGCCGATGTTGCCGCTGATTGAACCCGCGAATCCATGTGCCGAACCGTCGCCGTACTTCTTATGGCCCGCGATGTTGAGTGCTTCGGAAATCAAATTGCGTTGAAAGGTAATGTTCTTGGCACCGCGTGAACTGAACGCCTCGTCGATGGACCAGGAAATCGAACAATGGTCGATGATGCAATGATCACAGCTCGCCAGGCCCATCCCGTCCATCGTTTTGCCGGACAGGTTTCCCAGTCGTAAGCGGATGAAACGAAGAATCGTGTCACGCGTGCCCAGGCCTCCGAAGGTGTAGTTGCGAATGCAGATGCCCTTGCCCGGTGCGGTTTGGCCAGCAACCGTCAGGAATTGATTCTCTTCGCGGATCACAAGTTTGGATTTCAAGCTGATCAAACCCGAGACATCGAAAACCACCGTGCGTGGCCCGGTCGCTTCGACCGCCGCTCGGAGTGATCCGGGGCCGGAGTCGTCGAGGTTGGTGACGTGCAAAACGCGGCCTCCACGTCCACCGATAGCGAAGCGTCCGTAACCCTCGGCGGTTGGGAAAGCGAGATGGCGGACGCGAAATTGCCATGCGTCGCCGCGGGTGAGTTTGCCTTCTTTGTCAATCGAGTCGACTCGCCAAACGTAGTGAAGTCGTGATTCGTTAGCGATGATCGGCGCCGAACAGAGGCCTTCGGTGACCGAGCCTAAGAATTGCTCGGACTTTTCGGTTGCGGCGGCGAGTTTATGGGCGGCGGTGTCGAGATCACGGTCGTAGGCGAGATAGATTTGTTGGGTTACGGCGGAGACCGGTGGCGTCCAATGGAGTTGAACTGTGCCGTCATCGCCGTCAGCGTGCCGTTCGTAATTAGACGGATGTGGTTTGCGTGCCATTTTGCGAGGATCCACCACATCGATTGCGAATCCGTTTAGAAAGACCTGGTTGGTATTGTTGGCCGTGATCCTAATCACGACGGTCTGGTCGGCTTTCGAATCCAGTTCGATGAAAGAGGTTCCCACCTCGTCGTTGTGACGGGGTTGGGTAGACGGTTTGATCCCTGCGACCGTGTGTTCGCCCGACGATATCGTGTACGTGCCGGTTTCATCGCTAAGGGCATGGTGGTAGCCGATGAACGTATGCCGTCCGCGAGTCAGTCCATCGATATGGACTTCCATCGCCGCAGTATCCTTGCTTTGCACCACCGCGGCGTCGGCACCGACGGTTACGCCATGAATGACAACCGCTTTCTCGCCGACGACTTTTAGATTGGTATCTTCGCCGACGGCTTTTAACGTGACGGTGATGTCGCCAAAGGACTGCTTCATCTTGCCAGCGGAAGGCTGCCAGTTTTGCCAGCCGATCGTTCGCATGTCAGCACGTCCTTCTGAATTGATGTCGACACGCAGTGGGGCGGCGGTCAAACCGTTCGATCCCAATCCGGTCGAAGTCAAAATCAGAACAAGTGCTGGCAGTGGGGAAATTCGATTCAACGCTTTCATGCTCTGAGTGCGATTGAACGTGAATTTCCGGATACTCGACATCCATGTTCGGAATCGGTTGCGGCTTGCTAACATCGCTAGTTCACTCGGTCAGTTTTGATGACGCGTAAGCTTGGTAGGCCTCTGCAATCCCGGCGGATTCGGCATCACCTTTGTGGAAGATGATGCGGTGCAGTAGGTGTGTGCATTCCCCCGACTTCAATGTGAATGTGCCGTTTTCCGCCTCGTTTTCGAGACTATTTGAGCCAAACGCATTGGCCGTGAACAAACCGTATTCACGAACGTGCCAACGCGTCGGATGACGGAAGCTGGACGGGTGATTGAAGAAGGCGACGCCGAGATGTTCGCCCTCGACGGGGCCGTTGTAGTCGACCCACGCGGCCTGTTTCGACCAGGTGTCGCCGTCACGATCGCCATTGCTGTTGACGATCCTCCCTTTGCCATCGGTCAATGACATGGACGTGGGCACTCGAACGTTTAGCCCAGCGTCCTTTTTATCTTGCAGCTCGACGTCGCCGTACTTGCCCAGCAGCGTGATATCAAAATCGATCACAAGCTGGTCGTTGGACGCGCGAAAGATCATGCAACGTTGATCGGCCATCAATCGCTTTCCTGTCGAATCCAAATAGTCATTGGTCGATCGAATCACCGCTTGATGTTCGTTGGCGGAAAGTTCCGTGAACTCCGTGTGAGCGATCGTTCCGAGGCTATCCAGGAACTTTTTTTGCTTGTCGCCCTTGTAGTTTTTGGATGCGGCTTCCAGCCACATGTCGCTGCCCCCTACGCCTTGGTGAGCAAACCAAACGCCGCGATGGTGTGGGTGATCGTGTTGTTCGCCGTCGACGGTTGCCATGGGAAAGGCCCGCGTCATCGCTTTTCCTGTCGGGCCGATCACGGGCCAAAAATACGGTTTCTGTGCCTTCGCGTCGTCAATCCAATAGTGTGTGACGAGCTTGCCATCGTGCTCGATGGTTACTTTCGAATCATCTTGATTGATGGTGAAACCTTCGGCGGCAAAGGATTCACGAGGGCCAACCGCAAGTAGGAGGCTGGTGAATAGGCAAAACGCGATTGTCTTTTGAAGGAATTGCATCATGGATGTGAGACCCTGGGTGGGGAGCTACTGGACGTTAAACAGAATACGCTGATAACCCTTGAGAACAGGTGTACCGTCGTCGGTCACTTCGAGGATGATTTGAACTTGCTTACCCGGTTCATTCGGCGCGACGAAGCTCGCCTTGTTCAAAGAATCAGCGTTGGTGATGTCGACGGTCGCAACTGCGGAATCGGCGTCGGCGTATTGCCACCATTGTTGCACAGTTGGGTCGCCATCGGGGTCAGTCGCGGTGGCTTCGATCTTGACGACTTCACCAGGTTTTACATCACGAATAAGGCTGCCTTTCACCTTTGCAATCGGCGCGTGGTTGGCGTGGTCAAAGTCCTTCACGCACCAGTCCATCCGTGCGGCGAAGTCGTTCTGTACTGCCGGAACCCAACGCCAGAACATCTTGTGAGAATCGCCGTCGTCCTTCAGCGTCTTGTCGGTGATGTGATTGGGAAGCGAGGGATCGTCATTTGCACCCCGCCCGCCCCAACCGCCGAGGGTGTAGTCCAGGTCGGCGGCGAGACCGTTGTTGACTAGGTGCAAGAATGAAGGCGTGTCGCCTTCGCTGATGTACTTTTGTGGCGTCATCGCACCCAGCGGACCATGGTCGTTCTTGACGTGTTGGTTTAGCCACGCATCCTTCATGTGCTCCTGGATCGCCTGAGGATTGGCACTCATCTTTCCCCGTTTGCGAGCATGGTCGTAGCTTTCGTAGTCCCAAACGTTGTCCCATCCATAAGCTTCGTAGATTGAGGCTTCCGGAATGTTCTTTTGAATCCATTTGCCACCACCATCCTGATACCAGATGCAGTAGATGCGAATGCGTGAGGCGGCGTATTCAAACTTGTCTTTGGGGTATTCCGTTTTCAGTTTCCACAAAGCGGATGCGGTGGTGTTCGCGCCGCCCCACGAGAGCACATGGACTGGTCGCGGATCATCGTCCAGTAGCGTGTCGATGATCAACTGCGCCCCGGCGGTGTTCTTGGTCTTCATTTGCGGTGGTGCGGTCCATAGGTCTTCCATGGTTTCGTTACCGACTCGCATGACACCACGAAGTTGAGCGGTGTCTGGATAATCGGGATGGTGCTTCCGCAGGATCGGCAAGACTTCCTCGTAAGCGTCGAGTTGTGCTTCGATCCACTTCTTGTCGCTGTGGCCACGCTTTTGGTATTTCGAGTTCACTTGCACAATGCCGGCGACATCGAAGTCGCAAGCATACATCAGGAAGCGAATCATCGAACTGCGATCGTCCACCTCGCCATCGGTGGTGGCAATCACCCTCGGTCGTACCGGAGAACTTGACTCCGCGGCCGAGCGAACCTGATTGCTAAGTGCGAAAGCGGATACCAGTAGCCAAACGAACATTCGATGATTCATATTGGTGCCTTCATGAAGTGGGTGGGGATAAAGGTCTTGCGAGTGGGATGTCTAACATCGGGTTTAGCGTGCTCGAACTGAATCGCTTGCGTATTGCCGCTAGGCAATCCAGCGGAACGTTGGGGACCGTCCGATCTCAGTCCCGCTTTGGTGCTACAGCACTAGTTCAACTTGTTGCCGGCGGCTAGCCAATTGAGGTAGTCTTCCAGATTGGTGTACCCGTCTTTGTTGACATGCTTCGCGTCCTGGCTGTCGTTGGCAGCGAGTCCGTTGGCGTTTTCCCAACTGTCGGGCATGCCGTCATGGTCACTGTCCCGAGGTGCTTCAGTGGATTCCAGTTTTGGCCAGCCACCGGCGACATCTGGATTGGCAACGAAACCATTGTCGCCTTTGCTGGCGGTCCCGGTGCGAACCTCTTCAATGATGCGTTTGTCGATCTCATCACGTTTAGGTAAGGAACAACCGGCGGTCGCGAGCACCGCTTGGTAAGCGTCCTCGGCTGATTGCTGTTGGATCTTCATCGCGTCCCAGGGTTGGGCGAGCTTTAGTCCAGCGATCGCACCTAGATCGATTGGCTTGTCATCGGACTTAGGAAAAACGCCCTTCCAATTGTCGGCGGTGACATCGGGGTTGCCTGCGAGATAATTGTCCGCGATGTACCAGTCGCCGTAATCCTGTTCGCCGTTTCTTGACCACGGTGCGCAGATTTTTGACTTGTGATCGTCAAAGGTTCCTGGGCCTGGCTTGAAATAGTTGGCGACGATGTTGGCCGAAAAGTCGCTGAACTTCTTGTTGCGTTCATGAGCCGAGGTGGCCTTGGTGGGCTGTTGCGATTCGCCACCGTAAACACTTTCATGTTGCCAGTTGTAGATGACGTTGTTGCGAAAGTCGTTAGAACCACTGCCCGATGCGAACCGCGGATTCCGCGAAATGTTGTGAGCGAACAGGTTGTGGTGATAGGTCGAGGGATTGTTACCCCAGATTCCTCCGAACTTGTGCGACCCCGAACAGGCCTCGGTGATCATGCACCACTGGATCGTTGTTTCTTTACCGTGATAGAGCGTCATCACTTCATCACTGCTCCAGCTGGCCGAGACGTGGTCAAGAATGATGTTCTTTTGATAGCGACTGGACACCGCGTCACCTTGGCCCTCGGCTCGTACCCGGATGTAGCGAATGATCACATCGCTGGCGTTGATTCCGAGCCGGCCTTTCAGCGTGATACCATCACCGGGGGCTGTCTGGCCAGCGATGGTGATGAAGTCGTTTGAAATTGAAAGATTCGTATCGATGGTTCCCGAGACACGGAAAACGACCGTTCGGGGACCTTTCGCTTCAATCGCAGCTCGCAGACTTCCCTCCCCTGAATCATTCAGGTTGGTGACTTCGTAGACGGTACCGCCACGTCCACCCACGGTGTACTTTCCATAGCCTTCGGCGGTTGGGAAGGCTAGCTGTTGAGCGAGACCGCTCGTCACGGTTAAGAGGCTTAATAGGAACGCAGTCGCGATTGCGAACGATCGATGTGCAAAGCGGCGCATGTGGGGATGTCCTAGGGGGGCGAAGGGGAAGGGAAAGCGGTTTTGACGGGTTATTGGTGGGGCCACTTAGCGTATTCATTGGCTAGGCTCTCGCCCCAACCGCCATACCACGCGTAGCCACCGCGACGTTCAGGTCCGATTTCTTCGAGATCGTATTTGGCGATGCCATCGCGGTCGCAAAACATCGGTCGAAATGTTTCAACTTCATAGAACCTCGCCCAAAGAGGCGACGCTGAAGAATCCGCGGTGAGACTAGGTGCAGTCTTGCTTCGCTTGTATCGGAATCCTTCAATCTTGTTCGCGTCGAACCAAGCGACGCCGTGTTTGACTGACCGGATGACCTCGGGTGATGGATCGTTGAGTTGCATCAGGTATTTCAGAATGCCCGTGCTTTCAGCGCCGCTGAGCGAGACCAACTCGTACGCCCGTGCTTTCGCTGGCTTTAACGTGACTTCGTCGTGCTGGGCGCACCAAACCGTCGGAACTCCATCAACGACGACTTGGCATTTCAAAATGCATTCGATGCCACGATGAATCGCCTGGGTTGCGGCGTCGCGACGCTTTTTGTCTAGGAACCCGTACTCTTTCGACTCAGTCGCATCGGTTAAGAACTCCATGATACGGATCATCGAGCCATCATTGAACGTGATGTGTCGGTGATACTGTTTGCTCAGCGGGAAGTACTGTGGCCAACCACCATTGTCGTATTGGGCGTTCAGGATGTGATCAAATCCAACAAGGAACGCTTCTTTGTAAGCAGGTTCGTTGGTGGCATTGAATGCACGAGCGAGCGTTCTGAGTTCGCCAGATGTCGCACCGTTGTCGAATGTGCCTTTCAACTTGGCACGGTCGCCGGTGTATTGATCGCGAGTGGTGTTCTTGTTCTTGGGCCAATCGCCATGCTCAGATTGCCACGACAGAATGCAGGTCAGGGCGTCGCGTCCCTCATCGCTGCGGAACCAACTGTCGGGCTTGTTGACCAACTTGCCGGCCGGGTTGTCGGCTGCCAGCGAGTTTGCAAGCGAAGTGAGGCACAACGCCGCAATAGCCGTACGTAAGATCATGTTGTTGACCTGCTTTTGGAAAATGGATGTTTCGAAACGGGCAATGCTACTTCAGCGTGTTCACGTTGTTCTGTGGTTGGGTGTAGTCCACGAACATGGTCGGATCCGTACCGTTGATGTACTCTTCGATGTTGGTGTATCCGTCGTTGTCCTTGTCTTCGGCTGCATCGGACGCGTTGCTGGGGTCGAGCCCTGCTGTCGTTTCCCAGTCGTCGGGCATGCCATCGAAGTCAGCGTCGGCTGGTGCGGGTTCAGAATGAAGTTCGGGCCAACCACCTGCCATTTGTTGGTTTTCGACAAAACCGTTAGTGCCTTTGCTGGCAGTGCCCGTGCGAACTTCTTCAACGATACGACTGTCGATGATGTCGCGTTTGGGGACCGAACATCCCGCGGAAGCGAGAACGGATTCGTACGCTTCTTGTGCGGTTTGTTGGCGAATCGGCATCGCATCCCAAGGTTCGGTGAGTCGAAAATAGGAGTTCTTCTTGGCGACGCCTTTCCAATTGTCCGCCGTGACGTCCTCAGCACCCACCACGTAGTTCCCTGCAACCCACCACTTGCCTGCATCCGATTCTCCACCCCGTGTGGAAGGATCGAGAATCCGGCTTGTTACATTCGAGCGGGTTCCGGGACCAGGTTTGTAGTAATTGTCGACCAGGTTGATCGTGGAAAACTTAAATCCTTTGTTGCCTTGCATGGCTTCGCCGCCATAAACGCTTTGGTGTTGCCAGTTGTAGATGACGTTGTTTCGGAAATCGTTGAAGCCGGCGGCGGAGGCGAAACGCGGATTGCGAGAAATGTTATGCGCGAACAGGTTGTGGTGATACGTGCTGTAGTTGCTGCCCCAGATTCCACCGAATTTATGTGATTTGGAACACGCTTCACTAATCATGCACCACTGAATGGTCACGTTTTCGCAGTGGTAGATGGACATCACCTCGTCGCGACTCCAGCTACCGGTGACGTGGTCGAGGATGATGTTCTTTTTGTATCGACCCGAGATGGCATCGTCACCTTCGTCGGTTCGCACACGGATGTACCGGATGATCACATCGTTGGCACCAATGCCGAGTCGACCCTTGATCGTGATGCCGTCGCCCGGAGCAGTTTGACCGGCGATGGTGATGTGATCGTTGCGGATGCTAACATTGCCCTCGATGGTGCCCGAAACTTTGAAGACGACAATGCGCGGACCAGAGGCTTCGCATGCGGCACGCAAGCTGCCGGGGCCTGATTCATGCAGGTTGGTCACCGCAATCACCTTTCCACCGCGGCCTCCTGCCGTTGCGGCACCATAACCTTCGGCTCCCGGGAAGGACGGAACCGAAGGCGTTTCTGCTGCACCGATGTTGCACGCGAGCGAAAGGATCGCGACGGGAATCCAACGCAACAATGTTTGCTTCCCAGACTTTGGAATTATGCTTGCTCGTTTCATTTTCGTTCGCTCTTTTGGGTGAGTTGGGGCGGAGGAGTCTCAGGATCTATCGTGTCGCAAGTTCGTTTAGATATTCTTCAACGTTGGTGTATCCATCGCCGTCGCGGTCTGAACCCGCGTCGGACGCATTGTCGGGATTTAGTCCGTTTTTCGTTTCCCAGGCGTCGGGCATGCCGTCGTGGTCGGTGTCCTTCGGCGGCGTGGTGGACGCGAGTTTCGGCCAGCCACCCACATCGGCTGGATCAACGACGACGCCCTTGCCAAACGTGTTACGGCCGGTTTCGACTTCCTTGATGATCCGCTGGTCGACTGAATCTCGTTTGGGTTGGGTTGCTCCTGCGCCGGCGAGCACCATCGGGAAGACTTGCTCGGCGGGTACGGTTTTGACTGGTGCGAACGGCACCGGGGTGGTAACCAGAAGTTGGGTCTCGCCGGTCACGCCCAATCGATTGTCGGTGGACATTGCGTCATGGCCTTCCATGTAGTTACCCGCAACGTGCCATAGACCGATGCCGATTTTTGTGTAGCCCTTGGAGCTTTCCAGTTTGGCAAAGCGTATCGTTCGAGTGTTTGCGCCGGGTTTGAAGTAGTTGTTGACAATGTTCACGCTGTTGGGCTTTCCGTCGGCGGTGCGGTTTTCCCAGTTGAAGGTGACGTTGTTGCGGTAGTCCATGTTGTGAGTTTGGTATTCGTCGTTGCCGGCGACACTTGGATTGCGTCCAGGACAATTGGCAATCAAGTTGTGATGGTAAGATGCGTTGACGCCTCCCAACGATGCAGCAAAGCCATGGCCGCGGTGGTGCAAACCCTCCGATACCAAACACCACTGGACGGTGATGTTTTTCGCGCCGTGCCACGTGTTGAGCGTTTCATCAGTGCCCCAGCTCATCGTGCAGTGGTCGACGATCACGTTTTCAGCATCCTGAATGGCAAGTGCGTCGTCGGCTTCACCGGACTTGAGTCCTCGGCGAATGCGCAGGTGGCGAACGATGGTTTCGTCCGCAGCAATTAGAAGCTTGTAGTTCTTCAGGCAGATCCCATCGCCCGGTGCAGATTGTCCCGCGATGGTGATGTTCGGTTCTTCGATCACAAGATCGGATTCCAGTGAGATGGTTCCGGATACTCGGAACACCACGATCCGAGGTCCTTTGGTTTCGATGGCATTTCGTAGGCTTCCTTCACCGCTGTCGTTCAGGTTGGTTACCTCGATAACCTTTCCGCCTCGCCCGCCGCGAGTCATCGCACCGTAACCTTCCGCGCCAGGAAACGCGGGGATGGCGTTGGCGACATGATGCGTTTCCGTGATCGTTGGGTTCCAGTCGTTCGCTAAAGTCGTAGCGGTCGTACTATCCGCTGCGAAGATGTTTTCCTTCGTGTACTCATCGGCTTCTTCGCCGGTGAGTTGATGGGTCCAGGCAAGGCGATCGGTTGGTTGGTAGCCAGGACCACTGTTTTGGTACTCGGCGTAGAATGCGGTCTCGTGATTGCTTCGGCCCTTCCAAATGGACCAACCCTCCTTTTTGATGTGGGAACCCATCTCGCAGTTCAGGTAGACCACGCGGGCCCCGTTACCCCACGGCCGGCCGAGCGAAACGCTTGATACCTCTTCACCGGGATAGGCATTCAGTTTGCAATTCTTGAACACATAGCCGAATTTGTTGGCCGGCTTGCCGTTGTTGAGCTTTTGACTGTGAGCGGTTATGTGCGAATTCTTGCGACTGTTGATGATGCAGTCTTCGAACAGGGCGATTCCGTCACCGTAGATGAAGTCGGTTGTGCCTTCGATTAAGCACTCTTTGTGGTACGAACGCTTGTTTCCGCCGGTGTAATAGGTGTCTTGAAATCCGGTGATCCGGCATTTGTAGAAGATGGCGCGGTCCGCATCGACGCGCAACGCGGCTGCTTGCCCGCCCTTGATCCCCGTTCGGCTGTCGATCGTGTTTTGGAACGTCAGGTTTTCGGCGGTAAAGTCATCCGCCTTGATTCGCGTGCTGGCGTAGTCGGGCGTTTTACCGGCGCAGTCGTCGTAGGTGAGGATCGTGTTCGTGTACGATTCACCGATTAGCATCAGGTGAGTGGTTCCAGCCGGAACGAGTATCTTTTCCTTGTAAGTTCCGGGCTTGATATAGATAACCGTAGGCGTGGTCTGGTTTGGTGAGACCGCATCGATCGCATCTTGTACCTTCTGGAAGTCTCCGCTGCCGTCTTGGGCGACGGTGAAGTGAACGGGCGACGCTTGCGAAATTGTTGAATTGACGAAGATCGCAACCACGGCGGTAATGGCGAACAACAGCTTGGGGGATGGAGTGTTCATTTTCGTTCGAGTCTCGCTTTCAGATCAGGGGCGGAGGTCCACTTGTCTTGATAGGTGCGGGGCGTTGGCCATCGTTTGACTTCGGCCGTTGGGTCGAGGCCGTTGATGAAGTCTTCCACGTTGGTGTACCCATCACCGTTGCGATCCGTGCTCGCGTCGGATGAGTCGTGTGGATCGAGGCCATGCTTTGCTTCCCATTGGTCTGGCATGCCGTCGCCGTCGGAGTCCTGGTAGGGCTCGCCGCGATAGTCGGGGTAGCCGCCGACTTGAGAAATGTCCGTGATGATCCCCCGTGGAACGTCCGAGAGTATTCCGTCGACGGTCTCTTTCGAGTACGCGGGGTTCGAGAGCATTTTGCGATCGTTCGGTCCGACCACGGCGGTCGCCTTGCCGGTGCGGACGGTTTCGACGATTCGTTGATCGACTGCATCGCGACGAGGAAGCGTTGCACCGGAACTTTCAAGCACCCGCCGGTAAGCGTCCTGAGCCGATTCAATTTCTAAGTAAGCGTGCGGGTACGGCGTATCGGATCGCACTGACTTCAGGATGCTGTTTGGATCGCCGATCGAATCGACTTGCACACCACCGTCCCAATTGTCGGCTGAAACTTCGGCGTTACCCTCGACGACATTGCCTTGCACGTACGCCAACCCAAAGTCATCAACGGGTGGCTTGGCGCGGCGTGATTCGAGTTTGATGAGTCGATGGCCAACGCTATGATCCAGAGGGGTGACAGGGCCCGGTTTGTAGTAGTTATTGATCAGGTTAAAAAAGCTGCGATGGTCGCCACCGTCGGTCGTTCGGTGTCGCCAATTGAAGACGACGTTGTTTACGAAGGTGAAGTCATAAACCATGCCGACGCTCGGGTTGCGTCCGGCGTTGCAGGCCCAAAGGTTGTGATGGAACATGCTGTTGTATCCGCCGATGGTGCTGCCGAAGGAATGCTTGTATGTGTTGAGTGCTTCGCTGAAGATGGAGTTTTGAATGGTGATGTTGACCGTGGGTAGCTTCCGTTCCTCGCTGCCGTTGTTAGGGCCACCGTTGTTGGGGCCACGACTATTAGGGTCGCCATCGTCGGGACGGTACATATGACGATACATCGACATGTTCTCGTCCAATCCCCAACTGGCCGAGACATGGTCGATCATGATGTTGCCCACCGGATTTCCCCCGAGTGAATCATTTCGGTCGCCGACCCACGTTTCGCCGCGGCGAAATCTCATGTGGCGGATGATGACATCGTGCGTATCAATTTCGACGGTGTCGCCTGCGATGCACACACCGTCGCCCGGTGCGGTGCTTCCTGAAATGGTGATGTAGGGTGCTCTGATTTGAATACGCTCCTTCAAGCGAATGATCCCTGCGACATTGAAGATGACAATGCGAGGGCCTCCCGCTTCGAGTGCTTCGCGAAAGCTGCCGGGGCCCCGATCGTTGAGGTTGGTGACGACGAAGATTTTCCCGCCTCTGCCCCCGAAGCTGTACATGCCGCCGCCCTGGGCTCCGGGAAACGCCGGAATGTCAGCTTGCGGAAGATCCGATGGTTTTTGAGCCCAAGGGATAAAGGGCTTTCCGGCGGATTCAGCCTTCCGAATTGCGGGCAACGCGTTCTTCCAAGCTTCATCGGAATGTTGTCGGCGTAGGGAATTACGACGCGATGCTTCGGCCGAGACCTCCGACGAGATCTTGGGGTATTGGGCGTACGCTGGCTCGCCGATGATCGATGCGACAATTGCGATAGCCGCGATCACGGCAACGTGAACGATCATGAATCGAAAACTCGATGAGGACGATGGTCGTTGCATCAGGGTTGGTTGTTTACTGAGTGACATTGACGATGACACGCTGGTAGCGTGTAAGTTGGGGGGAGCCACTATCCGTCACGGCGAGAATGATGTGCATCGTGCCGGTGCCCGGTGACATGACGCGTCCTTTCGGCACTTCGAATTCAGCTTGTTGCTGGTCGAAGTTCTCGATCTTCAGCGGTTGGCCGGTGCGAGCATTTGAGGTCGTAAACGAACCCACTTCGCCGTAGTAAAACCATTCGTAGGAGAGCGTGTCGCCGTCGGGATCGGACGATCCTTCGGCACTCAGCTTCACCGTGTCGCCACGCCGGGATGTGAGTTGTGCGGCATGGGCAAGTTTCACGACTGGCGGGTGATTGGCTTGCTCGTACGGTTTGATTGTCCAGTCGATGCGAGCGGCAAAGTCGTTTTGGTAAGCGGAACGCCATCGCCAGATGGTTGCGTGATTGCTAGTGTGCCAGTTGCCATCGAAGCCTTTGACTTCGTCGACCGCATCGGTCCAAAGCGGGCGTGTTTCGGGTTCGTGAAACCACTTCTGCATCCGCGGTGTGTAAAACTCGTAGCGTCCACCCCACCCACCCCAGTTCGGTTTTTCAGGTGTGTTTAAGCCGTTGCTGATCAAACCCAGGAAGCTCGGCGTGTCGCCTTCCATCAGGTATTCAGTGTGCGGGTGTTGAGCTCCGAGCGGGCCGTGATCTTTTCGAATGTTTCGATCAAGCCAATCGTTGTTAACAAGGCTGAAGTCGGCGCCGGTAAAGCGAGCGTGGAATTGATCTCCGCTGATGCCGCTCCAGGTCGCGTAGTGATAGGCCCCGCCGGCGTGAATGCCGGGGCTCGCGATGTAAAAGAGACCTGGGAAGGTCTTGCGTATCCACGGTCCGCTGTTGTCTTGGTCGGAGATGGTGTAGACGCGCAGCTTTGCGACAAACTTTGCAACGGCTTCGGGCGAGCGTGTTGCTCTCACCTTCCAAAGAGCTTGAGCAAGCACATTGGGCCCTCCCCAGACTGGTACCCACAGCGGGCGATCGTCCTCGCGGTCGACCGCCGCAATTATCAATTCCGAGCCGGGAGAGTCTTGGTCTTGGCCAACTGCATTCATGCCAAAGTCAGGTCGTCCTTCGCTGACTACCGAAAGCAGTTCTTCGGCGGGTGGATATCCCGGTTCATGCAGCGACAAGTTGGGCTGAACTTTACCGTACGCCTTGACGATTTGACGGATTCGCTCGGGTGCGGTCTTGTTGGGTTGGTGGATCGATGTTGTCGCGACAAGTCCCTCGACGTCGAATTGGTTTGCATAGGTAAGAAACCGAACGAGTGATTGAGCGTCATCGGGTTCGTTTTCAATATCGGTGAGAACAAATACGCGTCGTTTCAATTCGTCGGCGCAAACGTTGATGCAAAAACTGGCAAGGCAGATTGCGATCAGTGAAGAGGCGAGGCGGTGTTTGAAATTGGGAAGCATGTTGTGCGTTTTTGTAATTGCGACAAGTTTTGGTTCGAGAGTCGTTTCTTGGCGAACTGACTGCGAAATTCGGTTATGAGTTGAAGCAATAAGAGGCTATTGCGTTATCTCAACAATGATCCTGCGGTAGCTTGTGAGGTTGGGTGTGCCGTTGTCGGTGACTTCACAAATCACGTGGAAGTTCTCGCCCGCCGATCCCGGAGGGACGTTGATAGACGCGATGCTTGAATCACTATTAGTGATCTTGATATCTGCTTCACACGTTCCGGCTTTGTTCAAGATCCACCAGTGGAAGCTCAGCTTGTCTCCGTCAGGGTCTCGCGAGTTCGAGGCGTCGAGTGACAGGGTTGAACCTGGTTGCACCTTCTCGGTAAGAATTTCAAGTCCATGGTTGTCGACGATGGCGACTTCGGGGTTTCGGTTTCCGGCACCGTCTTTCGCCCAATCCATCCGGGCGGCGAAGTTATTGAACGTGGCTGGATAGAAATGCCGTGCCAGGGAAGTGCATGTCTTGTTCGCTGAACCTTCAAAATTGGTGTAGCAGTGAGTCTGCCCGTCTTGTCCAACACCCTGCTCGAAGTACCCGCCCCAACCGCCTTGGTTTGGCACGTTTGGGTCGTTTAAGCCGTTTGGCAACACGTGTAGGAACGCTGGCGTGTCGCCTTCGACGCCGTACTTGTATTTGGGATAGGCCTTTCCCAGTTGGCCGTGGTTTTGAATTTGTGATTCGTATTCAGACCAATTCCTCTTGCCGGTTCCATTCTGGAATTTCCAGGCACATTCGTCCCAGATAAAGAACAGGTCATCTTCAAATTCTTTCCGAAGCCACTGATGCGAACTATCTGAAAAAGGTGTGCGTTGACCGCGGTCTTGATCGGTGATTGTGTAGACACGAAGCTTTCGCAGGAAAGTTTTGAGTTCGTCATTACTTCGGTCTTGCTGAACCCGCCAAACGGCTTGAGCCAAAGTATTGCCTCCGCCCCAGACCGTGATCCAGATGGGGCGATCGTCCGCTTCATCAGCCAGCTGAACAATCAATTCGCTTCCCGCGGAATCATTTCCTTCCCCAATGTGATCGGCGCCCCGTTTCGTGCTGCCAAACATCGTGTGGTTTCGCAAGTACTTTGGGCTCGGCCAGTATCCGATCTCTTGAACCGATTCGTTCGTTTGATGGCCCGTTTGGTTGGATCGCTTACGTAGGTTCGGAAGGTCCTTTTCGTAGGCGTCGATGCGTTCATGGATCAAGTTGACGAACTCGTCCCGAGTTTTGTCCAGACTCCACCCCGTGGTGAAAACCAGCCCTTCGATCTCAAACAGATCCGCATGTGCGAACAGTCGAACCAGTGATTCACTGTCGTCGGTTTCCCATGTTGAAACGTCGGTAAGTACGACCAAACGCGGTTTCGGCTGCTCTGCAAACAGAGTTGTTGCAAACGCAATTAGTTGTAGAAGCAGGAGTGTCAGGTATCGATTGGGCATGGTCGTCGACTCAAAGTTGGATGCGTTTGGGTGTGCTACCGGTGGGATTGCGCCCGGTCGCTCGTAATTCGGCTGTTAGCGGAGCAGCACTAGCCAAGGTGGCATTTGTTTAATATCAATCGTTCGGCCTTTGTTGCTTACATCAACGCCATCACCAATCGCATGCTGGTTCGGATTGTCAGTCGAGTGGCAACCAAACGGTCATTTCGGATTTGCCGCGATTGTCCCAGGCGTAATACGGAACGAACTTCGTTGTCACCGGAGTCGATTCAGGCTTGGTCAGCTCGCGATAGAGCGTGCCATTCCATTCACCGGAGGGACGTGACTGCACGGTTCCTTTTAGCGTGACAACGCCATCGAGAAGGTCGGCGTCGTAATGGGCTTGAAGCTTGATATCCGATGGAACGTGGATGTCGGTCAGTGAGACTCCCGCAGGCAAGTCCGTCGACTCAAGGCAATAGACGATTGGGCCGCGTTTGATCGCGACGTGATTGCGTGTTTCCTCGACCAGTGGATGCGACTCGATGAGTTTGGCCTGCATCGGTAGTTCGAGTTCGATCTGCGTTCCCGCTTGCAATGGCGTTGGTATCGTCACATAGGTACCGGGCGTGGCTTCGCCGGTCAGCTTTGTGTCATCGACAGTGATGTCTGCGGAATTCGCCCATCCAGGAATACGAAGATTCAGGCGTGTGCCATCCGAGTCGCACTCAATCACGGTAAGACGGACCGAACCGCTCCAAGGATAGTCGGTCTCTTGTTTCAAACGGATCCGACTTCCGTCACCCAATGTCGTGTCGAGTTCGCTGGATCCGTAGAGGTTGACCCAGACTTCGTTTTCTGATTTGCCGTACGCGTAACCGCTTGCTTCGGCGACCGTTCGCAGCACATTGGGTGGACAACAGAACGAGGTCACGTAGGGGACGCGGGTACGTGACCAGCGAAGAGGAGCGGGTTCGTTTTCCAGTTTTCTAAGTGTGTTGGTGTAGAAGAAATCATCGCCTTCCAAATCAACCCCGGAAAGCACTGAGTTGTAAAGTGCAAGCTCAAGAACATCGATGTACTTCGCCTCACCACTGGCACGGAACATACGCCAGTTCCATAGCACGTTACCGATATTGGCGCAGGTCTCGTTGTACGCGGTGACATTGGGAAGCTGGTAATTGCGGCCGAATGCTTGATGCACCCGTGTGATCGAGCCTTGGTTCCGCGAGCCGTCAGGGGAAGCTCCGTCGTATAACGCGCCGCATCCGCCGGTGATGTACATCTTCTTTCCAACGACATTTTGCCAAATGGGCTTCAGTGTTGACCACAGTTCAGAATCACCTGTTTCGGCGTACAAATCGGCAACACCGGCGTAGAGATAGGTTGCGCGGACGGCGTGTCCGACGGCTTCGTTTTGGCGAGTGAACGGAACGCGGTCTTGGTTGTCATCGCCGCCGTCTTTGACAAGATCCCGCATCTTGATCAGACGCTCGGCAAGGGCGAGATATCGCGGTTCGCCTGTGACGCGATACAGATCAATGATTCCCATGTAGTGAGACGGGCAGATGGCGTGCCGGGCTTGTTCCGGGGTGGGATTGCGAAACGCTTCATCGAGGAAGTCCGCAGCCTTGATCGCGATTGCGAGTAAGTCATCTTTTCCCGTCACCTCGTGGTGCAGGCATGCTGTCGTCATGAGATGCCCCATGTTGTACATCTCGAAGTTGTTTCGATCTCCGAACGGCTTGGCTTTCGACGTGCCGTTGCGTTCAGAGATCAAAACTGGGGTGTGGATGTACCCATCGGCGCGTTGAGCCTTGCCGATCGTTGCAATGATTTCATCGAGACGTGCGTCCCACTCTGGATCGGGATCGACGGCCTGCAACGCGCACACCGCTTCGATCCACTTATAGAAGTCGCCATCATTGAACGAGGCGCCGTGATAGCTGCCTTCGGATAGCCCAGCGGCAATACGAAAATGCTCGAAGTACGGCTTGTACTCAGTCCCTCGCATGATTTCCCACATGGCAGGAACCATGCGGTCACGGCATGCGACAAATCGGTCGTTCCAAAATCCGTTGGTCCATTTCGCGTCCGTTAAACTGATTCGGTCGACGACGTGATGTGGGCTAATCGGTGGCTTTTGTGCGTTCGCATCACCGTTGGCAAAGAACAGCGACACCGACGCTGTACAGACGCAAGCGAATGACGTCACAGTTCGAATGAATGGTAAACGCTTTTTCATACTTGGGATCGCATGGAGAGTAAGTCTGGTGGCCGACGTGGGCCAAAGCTGAGCTTGGAATGCCGAATCGTTAGATTCCGTTGAGGTAGGTTTCCAGCATGGTGTAGCCGTCCTCATTGGTCCGGTTTCGGTCGGCCGCATCGCTAGGGTTTAGACCGTTGGAAAGTTCCCAGGCGTCTGGCATTCCGTCATGGTCGGCGTCCTTGGGTGCTTCGGAGCTGTTCAGTTGTGGCCAACCGCCTACGTCTGTTTGCGAATCGATAATGCCGGTCACCTTTTGTGGGTCGGCGACCTTTTTTATCGTTTTGTAGACGCCTTCATAGGTCGCTGTCCCGGTACGTGCTTCTTCGACGATGCGAGAATCAACAGAGTCCCGTTTAGGTAGCGTTGCACCCGCGTTGGCTAGGACCGATGTATAGGCTTCATCAGCGGTTTGTTCATGGATCGGCATGGCATCCCACGGCTGATCGAGCTTGATGAAGCTGCTGCCTATCACACCACGCCAATTGTCTTCGGTGACCGCAGTGCTTCCTTCCATTTGATTACCACCGACGAACCAGTGACCTTTGTCATTGGCTCCGCGAGCGGATGGCCCGGCGATAACGGCTTTGACATTTGGCAAGGTTGCTGGTCCCGGTTTGTAGTAGTTGCCGACCATGTTGATCGTGGTTGAAATGAACTTTTCGCTTTTGACTTGCGTTGCTTCGCCTCCATAGCAACTGCGATATCCCCAGTTGTAGATGACGTTGTTTCGGTAATCGGTATTGCCGCAACCGGACGCAAAACGAGGATTGCGGCTCGAGTGATTTGCAATCAGGTTGTGATGGTACGTGCTGTTGTTGGATCCCCAGATGCCGCCGAAGCCGTGTTGGCTTTTGGAGTGATTGGAGTTGAACATGCTTTCGGAGATAATGCACCACTGAACCGTGATGTCTTCGCAGTGATAGATAGACATCGTTTCGTCGACGCTCCAGCTTGCCGACACATGGTCCAAGATGAGGTTTTTCACATACCTCGCGGAGATCGCGTCAGCATCCTTGCCGGACTCATCGCCAAATCGAACCCTGATATATCGAATGATCACGTCGTCGGCACTGATCATCAGGGGATAGCCTCGCAAGCAGATGCCATCGCCAGGTGCGGTTTGTCCCGCAATTGTGAGGAATGGGTTTTTGATTCGCAGGTCACTTTTCAGTTCGATCGTTCCTGAAACACGAAACACGATCGTCCTTGGGCCGTCTGCCTCGACGCCGGCACGTAGGCTGCCTTCGCCGGAATCGTTCAGGTTGGTGACTTCCAACACTTTCCCGCCGCGTCCGCCCACCGCGTGCTTTCCGTATCCTTCAGCAGTCGGGAACGCCAACAGGCCACCCGCAAAACTATTGGTGGGACAGGTGCAAAGTACGAAAAGTATTAAGAGCAGAACTGATGTGTTTCGCATGGTCATTTCTTTGCTTTGGATTGAGTTGCGTGGTGATTCGATGTAACACGGATGTTTGTATGGCGCCATCGGTCATGGCCGGTTTGGAATCGTCTATTCGATTTCGATGACCACCCTTTGGTACCGGGTTAGTTTGGGTGTGCCCGAGTCGGTTACCTCGCAAATGACATGGATCGTTTCGCCTTGGTTTGCGGTGTTGGGAATTGTGATCGAGGCGTCGCGTTTGCTGGAATCTTGAATTGCAACGGACCCTTCGTAAGATCCGGCTTCCTGATATTGCCACCAACGAAAAGAAAGTTGGTCACCGTCTGGGTCTGTCGTGCCCGATGCGCTTAGGCGGACGGTGGTCCCTGGCCGGACGTTTCGATTCAACTCACCAGACAGAACAACGGTGGGCGGGTGGTTGGCTTCGGTGTAGGGTTTGACACACCAATCGGCACGCGATGCAAAATCGTTTTGCATCGCCTCGGTCCATCGCCAAATCGGTTTGAGGTATTCGGTGAGGTCTTGGTCATTTCGGATGTTCTTCCGAAGTCGGGAACGTCCCCACGCGGTTTCCCCATACCATCGGCCAGCGGGATATTGGTAGTTGGGGTCCGCGACAGGATCGAGCCAGGTGTTGTCTCGGACTTTCACGTAGCGTCCACCCCAACCGCCCCAGTCCGGTGATTCCAAGCTTCGTAGTCCCGTTGGGATGGTATGCAGGAAGGCGGGAGAATCCCCTTCGGATCGGAAGTCTCCGTCTTCGAATCCTTTGTCGCCTTTGGTATGGGCTTGGTAGAGTTCGCATAGCGGGCCATGGTTTTCGAGGATGTTGGGTTTCATCCATGATGCGTTGAGGAAGCTCTGCTCGTGTTTGGGAAGATACTTCTTCCAGTGATAGAAGATGGCGATGAACTGATCGGAGATGATCGTTGGGATGTTGTACTTTCCCCAGTGCGGTCGGATGTAATTCTGGTAGGTCGCGTCCTGTTCCCAGATGAAGAAGAAGCGTAGTTTGCGTGCAACCGATTCCATTTGGTCGGGATGTTCTTCCTCGATAATTTTCAACGCTCGTGCAATGGTGTTGGTGCCGCCCCAGGCCTGAACCCAAACGGGGCGATCATCGCTGTCGTCTAGCAGAACTTTGACGATCAGTTGTGATCCCGGAGTGACCTCATTCATTTCACCTTCGGTTTTGACGTTACCGAGCAACAAGCGTTGTCGCAGGTATTCGGGAGTGGGGAAACGATTGTCGTGTTGAATCAGATTGGGGTGCACTTCCGCGTAAGCGTCCAGGTACGGCTGTGCCCAATCGTCCCCAGCCCACTTTTTGTCATGCCAATGGTACTGGGAGCTTGAGGTGATGATCCCTTCGATGTCCCATTCGTTCGCATAAAGCAGGAAGCGAACGAGCGAACATTGATCGTCAATCTCTGCATCCGTGGTCACGATGACGCGAGGTTTGTCGGATGTCGGTGGCGTCGCATTTGCGGATGATTCGAAAACCATCAACAGGGTAATGCTGGCGATTGCGATCAGGATCGGTTTGGCTTTCATTGGATGAACTGAAACCTAGTGACGCGGGGAGGCGTTCTCGAACGCGGGGAGAGTCTTTGGGGGACTTGATTGGTTCGAAGAAGCTGGGCACGGTTCGGAAGGAATCGAGCGGCAACTGTGGGTTAGGTAAGGGGTGGGATTTGAACGCCGATTTTCGTTAGGGCGTTTCTGCTCTTCTTTGTTCGCTAAAGAACTCGCTCATTAGAATCCCGGTGTTCGGGATCTCTCGCTGTATCCTGTTTTAAATTGAGCGTATTCTTGTGGGTGTTTTGTTTGTTTGCTTTAGGGTTACGGTGAGCTGAAAGATCGACGTCTTGTTTGAGTTAGCGGAGCGTCGCTAGCTGGCCGGTGTGGTACCGGAGGGCTTGGGTCGGCACTGTTCTTATTGCTTGATTCGCCGCCACGCGAGCTACTTGGTCTTGTCCGATACAGGTGTCTCGAGCTCTGTTGAATTACAACGGTCCATCCGCGTTGCAAAGTCATTCAAGAAATCTTCTCGCCAACGGTTCACGCTCTTAGCTCCAGGGTGAACGCCTTCGGCGGCTTTCGGATCGGGATCGTCAATCCACCAGTTGGGATGCGTCTTGGATCGTTGTGATGTTCGTGATATTGGTGGCGGTACGGCGTTTACCTTTCCTGACTTCCCATCGAGTTCTCGGAAGTCGCTCTTAATAACGTACGACCAGACTTTGGCGTCACGTGGCGAGAATCGAAAGCGGATAACGTCTCCATCGATAACACCGTCGGACGCAGGTGGGCGGCCACCGAGTGTCATGGTGGCTGAGTTTTTGGAAGTGAACTCATCAGGTTTGGGAAGGACAAATTCCGTTACACCAAAAACTTCGGTCGTGTCCGTCAGTCCTTGGAAGACCGTCTTTCGTCCGTCCCAAATGGGAACGAACTTGCCGCCCCAGCTTGGTTTTTCAGGATCTTCCGAGTGACCACGTAGTAGACGAGCGACCGATGGTGTGTCACCCATCTTGATACGGCCTTGCAGTTGCGTGTTGAAGTAATCGCCGAGTGCTCCATGACCGGCGATATGTTTGGCGACAAACCCTTTATTGCTCCACTGCCCGTCCTGGTTGCCTCCAACGAACCAGCCCCGATAGGTCGCGTTGGATTCGATCATCCACAATTTCGGGTGGTTCTGTTCGATGTAGTTGTACGCGTTCACGCTCCACTTTTTGTTCGGTCCGCCGATCCAATAGACCCTTAGCTCGGGTAGGATTTCGGGGGCATCATGGAGTGCTTGAGCCAGGTCTTCGATACCGCCCCATATCAGTACATGCAGGGGCCGTGGGTCATCTCGCTTCGCACACTGAGTAATCCACCGTGAACCTTCGGTTGGCTTGCGGATCCCGGCATCGCCTGGCGATTCGGTTTCGCCTTGTTTGGTGATCGAGCGTAGCGTTTCAGCGGTCGGATATTGGTCTGAATGCTGCTTGAGACTCGGGTAGTCATGTTCGTAACAATCGATAACTTGCAGAATGTCTGACTTTCGGCCGGGGCCAAATGGTGATGAAATCAGGCCTTCGATGTCGAAGCTGTCCGCATAGACGAGGAGGTGGACCATCGATTGAAAGTCATCCGGATCGGTGCCCCCGATATCCGTCGAGACAATGACGCGATGTCGGTTGCCACTGAGTGCACCGTCATCGCCCGATACGTCATTTCGCGTGAGTAACGCTAAAAACCCTATCAGTCCGAAACGGATAATGTGATGATGCTTGAACATGGCTGCGTAGCTTAGGTGGTGGCCGATTCAACGAAGATGATTCTTTCAAAAGAAAACGTCCGCTTGCAGAACGCAAGCGGACGTCAGGGTGATCATCGAGTGATCGATCGATCTAGAATTCAGCGTCGATGGTTTCCTTACCGCGGGCGGAGCCAAGAGCACCCCAAAGTCCGTAGGGGCTCTCGCCACCCTCTAGACCACTTCCCAGGGAAACAGATGGCAGGCTGGGATCGCCAGCTTCAATCGAATCTGTGATGAATTTGACCGCTCCATCACCCATCAGCACGTGAGCTCCGCCTTGGTGACGACTGCTAGTTGGCATGACACCCCATGCTGTGTCGGAGTTTGCACGAAGAACACATTCGCTGTTTGGCGGCAGGATCGTGTTGATGCCGGTATAGACCATTGCATAGTCAGCCCAACGATAGCCACGGTAGCAGTAATCCGATTTGACTTGATCAAACGTTGCGGTGTTCCAGTGACGTGGGCGTTCTGGGTCGAACCATGATGGCGATTGCTGACGCACCCAGGCTGGGTTGTTTTTGTATGCCGAGCCGATCCCGCCTTCAGCAACTGAAGTCGTGATGTCAAGGTCGCCCAAGTCGGTGTTGAACTCGCCGCCCATAATCGTGTTGGAGAGGCCGTCGAGGACATCGCGGAACGAAGTCGATTTCTTTGGAACGAACATACCTCGCATCGAGATGCGTGAACCTTCGGCGTAGTCCGACTTTTCGTACCAAACGCCGTTGGATGATGACATGGGGCCGACATCACCCCAGTCCATACCGTCGCCGATGCAGGCACCGTAGTTAGTACGTCCGATTGCTGGCAAACCTTGTCCTGGATCGCTCGGGCAACGGTAGGTTGCCAGCGTTGTGATCCAAGGAGTGTAGAACGTATGGTAGGGACTTGGTCCCATGGACTGCACCGGTTCGGTGGTGGCACCGTCGTCCGGGCTGATCTGCTGAGGATTACTAATGTACTCCCACATCGCTTGTTGTTCGATGAATGGAAGGACACCCACTAGCATCGACAATCTGCGATCGTTGTCTGCTTGGGCTTTGGGGTCAATCGTCGTGTTCTTCTTGCCGTCCGATCCACCGCCTTGGGTTGGCAGTTTCTTGTAGGCCGAGTGGTAATTATGCAAGCCTAAGCCAAGTTGCTTGATATTGTTGCTGCAACTCATGCGTCGAGCCGCTTCGCGAGCCGCTTGAACGGCGGGTAAAAGCAGTCCTACTAGGACGCCGATAATCGCGATGACCACCAAAAGTTCGACAAGCGTGAAGCCGTCTTTCCTTTTCGTAAAACTATTCATTTTTAAACTCTCACATAAACGCGAAAACTAAAGAAACCGACGTCCTGGCAAGCACAGTCTTTCAGACAACGTCGTAAACAACTCAAACTCAACTCTTAACCACATCCAAGCGTCGCATGTCGCTCACTCCTTCAGCGACTTGTAATAGGCTTGTTCTTTCTTCTTGGCTTCTGCATTGGCATTCGCGAGGTCGGCTGCGTATCCCTCTTCGCCATCTGGGTGGGGTGGTTTCGCACCTTTCGTAACCACGTTTTCCGGTTTGCCGCAGCCTGGCACGACCGCGGTAGTGGCCAAGATCAAACAAAAACAACCGAGCTTCATAATTGACATTGATCACCTTGATATGTTGGTAGAGGAATTCGATTCAGTTCGTCGCAGCCGTTTGCTTGATCATTGATTTGGCATGATCTAGCATCAGGTTGCCTCCGTCACGCTTTCTGCGATGTCCCGGTATGATCGGATCAGTGTGCTGGCAATCGGCTTCGTAACGTGATAACAGGAGCATTATTCAGGATTAAGGGTGGCGTATCTCCCTTCATTCCGGCTTGTTCTGCGCGTATTCTTATATCAATCGTGTAAAACGCGGCAAAAAGCGAAGATTTCATCGCCCTTGGCTGCTCAATTGCTTCTGAAGTCGATCGCGAAAAGGCGAGACAGGCTGGCTGTGTTCGGGGCGAGTACGGCCTTAGAATACCGCTCGGAATCGTACCCCTATTGGTGCAGGAGAACACAGGTTGGGCGACACGGACCTGGCGTAGCAGGCGTTCGAAACTACACTTAACGCGGTGTTTGTTCCCCCTCGTTAGAAAGGTTCGAGCATCTGCGGGATTGCAAGACGCGTTCAGATAACGCCAGAGAGATTATCCCGAGTCGCCAAAAGAGGCCGTAGGAAGAGGGGGGGGCCAACTTTGGAGCTCGCAATTCGGGTTTTCGTTTCCACTTGGCTAAGTGTCCACTTCGCATAACCTCGTGTTTGTAGCGACGTAAAACGCGACGCCTCATGTAGCAAGCAGGTACTCAAGCGTTAGGGACGCTTGCTGATAGAAGCTTGCTCGGTCTCGGTTAGATGCAGCACCTACGAAACTGACGCAGCGTGAACAAGATTCCCGTGCAAAGAGTTGAGCCAGTTGCCAAGTCAGCGTGCCGTTGCAATACGCGGCGATGCACAAGCACGAATGCAGATCATAGGACTTGTCGAAACTCGTAGCCCAGAAGCTTTAGCGGCGGCGATGGAGCCAACTGTTTGACTTGCATCCACTGCAGAGCGAGGGTGAAGACCGGCGGCCGTAGCGTCATCGGCCAACATTCTTCAATGCGAATTAGCGGGCGACGAGAGTTGGGGTGCCCGACTTCCAACCGCTATCGACGAGAGCGGTAAGGGCGGCGTCGAGATCGGGCAGATAGGGATGCCACTTCCGCTCCCATTCGAGACTGACCACACCCCGGTAGTTGTTATCACCAACGACGTTGAAGACGTCACCGGCCGGGAAGTCGCCTTCACCGGGAAGGACGTAGGTGTAGGGATGGCGAGCCGACGGGACAGGAATGCTATCTTTGATGTGAATGTGGCGCACCAACGACGCAATTTGGTCCCAGGTTTGTTCTGCGCTTTCGTTCCCCATCTTCCAAGTGTGGTGTGTATCCCAGATCACGTTCAGCGGGCCACCGAAAGCGTCTTGAAGTTTCAAGCATCGCTCGCCGCTGCTGAAGCCATCATGGGTTTCGATTGCAATGTGCGTCATCCATTCGTGCTTTTCACGTTGGCCTTTCCACCATCGCAAGTTATCGACGGCGGTCGCCAAATCGGCTTGCGAAAGCGGTTCATCCATACTGCCGCCACCAAAGACGCGGATGAACGGAATGTTGAGTTGATCAGCCCAGCGGGCGAACGCCAGCAATTCGTCGCGAGCAGCTTGGTCGGATCCAATGAGTTTGAATCCGCTGTTCAACGCGATGATCGATTGACGATGCTGATTCAGAATCCGCCTGACCGATCCGGGGTCATTGGGATAAGTGGTATCGAGGTAGTCCGGAAGATTCAAACAGTTCGCCAGACTGCGGATTTCTAGATGATGAATGTCGTGTCGTTCGGCCAGCTCGCAGATCGCGGGCAGATCGAGTTCGTGGCATCCCAACGTGGAGATACCCCATTTGATATTAAGTGGCGCGGTCATAGGTATCCAACTCGATCAGGTTGATCAGCGGTTTGTCGCTGACATAGTTTTGAAGGTTCTCGAGGGCAAGTTCGCCACAATCACGACGGCGATCGGGGGTTGGGCCGCCAAGGTGCGGCAGCAACGTGATGTTGTCCAAGCTACGCAGCGGCGAGTCGGCTGGCAGTGGCTCGGTTTCGTAGACATCCAGTGCGATGTGTAGGCCTCGCTCGCGACTTGCGCGAATCAGCGCCTCTTCGTCCACCACCATGCCGCGGCCGAGATTGACGAAGACGGCTTGTGGGGGAAGAAGCCGGAGAAGCTCATCGCCGACGAGATGGTGGTTGTCCGGTTTGCCCGGCGCTAACTCCACTAACACGTCGGAGGTTGAAAAGAGGTCTTCGAGTGTTTCGGCACGCCGGATATTCAGTTGGCTGTACGTTTCGTCCGGCACACTTGGTGAGTAGGCCGATAGCTGGACGTTGAACGGTTCTAGCAGTCTGGCCAATTCGCGACTGATCGCGCCAAGGCCATGCAGACCGACGCGTCGACCGAACAAGCTAAGCGTGTCCGGGTGTCGTCCCTGTTTCCATTTGCCCTGTGTCCGCATGGCGACGCTCCAGTTACCGACTCGCCGAAGGGCGGCCAGGATCAACAAAAGCGAGCATTCGGCAACGGTGTTACTGACGATCGATCCCCAATTGGTCACCTTCACGCCACGCTCGATCAACTCACGTGGCACGAGTGAACGAACGGAGCCACACAAGAAGCAGAGATACTTCAGGTATTCGGCCGCATCCAGTGGCAGCGGTGGGGTTTCCCATGCGCACAAGACGATTTCCGGGCGTTGATCTTGAAGCAGTTTGTGCCACTCGTCCTGCGACAGCGGTGCTTCGACCCACGTGAGATTCGGAAACAACTCACGCAGTCGGACTTCGAGGTCCGGCGGAATGAATTCGTTCTTCTCTTGTTCGGTCATGATGACCAGAACAGTCGGCTGAGGTTTCGAATTGGTATTCATGTTTATGAATTGTATCGCATTGTTTCGACCAATGCAATTGAAGTGTAGGCTATTAAATTAAATTGATTGTTGAATATGAATTGAAGTTGTTTCGGGGCAATCGGGAGTATTGACCATGGCAAAACGGATTTCACAGAGCCAGATCGCGAAAGAATTGGGCGTTTCGCAGTCGCTGGTCTCGTTGGTCCTTAACGGGCGTCGCGAGGGGATTTCGGACAAGTCGTACAAAGAGATTTGGCAGGTCGCCGTGGCCAATGGGTATGTCCCTCGTGGCATGCAGCCCGGGCACGCCCCGGAAACCCGCCGCAATTATGTTGGGATCGTTCAACGCAGCGGTCTGAAGCTGTATCAGCCCAGCAATACGTTCAGCCACGTTCAACAGGGGCTGTTTAAGGTGCTGCAGCAATCTCGAATCAGTACCACGTTCTTGGGCGGTGAAGGGGATCTGGACGAGAAAAAGCTATTCGAGCTGCTCGGCCAGCGTGATCCACTGCAGGGAATTGTCGTGCTAGGCGAGGTGAGTGAGCCGTTCTTGAGGGCCCTCGGCGTGCTCCGCGTGCCGCTGCTGAGTGTCTATGCAAGTGCCCCGGGGCTGTGTCATTCTGTCAGCCCAAACGAAAAACAATCGCTCGAACAATTGGTTGAGCATTTGGTGAAACTGGGGCACGAACGGTTCGCATGGCTCGGCGGAAATTGCCGGTTAGGTCGACATAAAATGCGTTTCAGCGCACTGCGTGAATGTCTGTCTGCACGAGGAATCGAGCTAAACGAGCAGCATGTCGTCAGTGCCGAGGGTGGCGATCGCCAGGAGGGCTTCGATTGTGCAGAAGAGTTGGTCAGCCGCGTCGGCGACAAGCCTGCCACGGCGCCTACCGCTTGGATTTGCCATAACGGATTGATGGCTCGCGGGGCTCATCAATTTGCGTTGCTGCGAGGGATCCGCATTCCCGATGACATCAGTCTTGTGGCGGTGGACCGCTCGCGGGCCTGCACCGAAATACGTCCTGATTTGACCAGTGCCAGCAGCGACCCTGAGTTGATTGGCGAAGAGGCGGCCAAACTGCTCTGCAAGTCGGAAGAGCAAAACGACAGTCGAATCTTTGTCGACCTGGTGGTCCCGTCGCAGTTTTCGACCGGGGAAACGAGCGGTCCGGCTGCTGGCTAGCGCCGCGTAACGCTGGTTTGGCAAGCGTCGCGGTGGAGGCTGTAGGCCGTCGCACAAGGTCGCGTCGCTATGGATTCGCCGCGATTTCCAATTCATTGGTTGGGTCATCCGCAGCTCAATTTACCTAGATTTATGATTTTGTTGGCTTGACAGATTCATAACTATGAAAGGACAATGGGCGGTTACTTTTCGATATCGCCAGTTGTTCCACATTCAGAATAGGTAGGATCTCTCGATGACTATACGAGCAAGTGTTGTGTTGGGGATCGCACTGGCGGGGGCCGTCCCGTTCGGTGTCATGCCGGTAGGTGTCGTCCGAGCTGAAGATGCGGCTGCTCCATCAGGCGCGGCCAGTCCGGGCTCGGCCAGTCCCAACGGGCAAGGTGGCACTGTCTTGCTGCACGAAACATTCGACAGCTATGAAATCGACAGTGTGCCGAAGGTTCCACAGCTTCAGCGAGTTGATATGGTGACGGTGGTCGATGGTGGCGGGAGAGTCGGATCCGGAAAGGCAGCTCGCTTTGACGATTCCGATCTAAGTCTTGGTGGTGCGTTGGAATACAACGTGGGGGCGTCCAAGCTTGGCAGCATGTATGTCGAGTTTGATGCCCTGAACAATGACCCGCAAAAAGGTGACGGGAAATCGGTTGTCATCTTTGGTGTCGGTCCGTGGGGCCCTGGCAGAGGTCTGGTGCTCAACGCCAAGGCGAGACGTGCATTCGGTCTCGAGTTGTACCAACAGAAATATCTCAAGCTACGCGTCGGTGACGATCCTACCGCTGAGCTCCGCTATGACGTTGCGGCTCCGCTGAACATCAAAGTTTGGGTGAACGATCACGATGAAAACACGCTGTCGTATGAACGTCCCGATAACGGGGAAACCGTGTTGCTTGGTCCTGACTCCGTTGTCGTTTGGGTGAACAACGCTCTGTTGGGAAAGCTGGGTCCGGAAGGATGTCCGATGCATCGAGAGATCACCAAGGGCAATGCTGTGGTCGGGCGAGTTGGATTCAGTTCGTCTACATCGAAGGTTGCGGACTTCCTGATTGACAACCTGCGTATCGAAGATCCTTCTGGTGAATCGAAACCGGCCTTATCTGGAACGATACAATCAAACGGAACGGTCGCAGCGGCAAAAGAGGTAACTCTCGATAGCTTGCCTGGCGCCGAAACAATGAGTTACCGCGAAGGTGAAGACGCGATGGATTTGTTCGTCTTCAAGCCAGAAGGTTGGCAATCCGGCGACAAGCGTTCGGCCTTCATCTATTTCTTCGGCGGTGGCTGGACCAAGGGAACTCCGTTGAAGTCGGCGTCCCGAGCCGCTTGGGCTGCTAAGAACGGAATGGTTGGAATTGCCCCGGATTACCGCACTAAAAACCGGTTCGGTACCAGCCCGCTCGCGTCGGTAGCTGACGCCCGCGATGCGTTTAATTGGGTGGTCAAACATGCCGATCAGCTTGGGATCGACCCAGCTCGTATCGCCGTTGGCGGCACGTCCGCTGGCGGGCACGTTGCACTTTGGACCGCGATCGAAAATTCGCCTCCCGGTTCGGACCCAACGACATCGACGAATGTGAAGCCTGCAGCGTTGTTCCTCAGTTCCGCTGTCACCGATACTTCACCTGGAAGCGGTTACACTCCAACACGATTCGGCAATGACGCCACCGCACTTTCTCCGGTTCATCAACTGGATGCGAAGATGCCTCCGGTCGTGATGTTCCATGCGGCCAATGACGACTTGGTGCACTACAGCACTGCGGTTGCACTGCATGACAAACTCAAGTCGACGGGCAATGCGTGCGAACTGATCACTGTACCCCAGGGAGGCCATGGTTTTTCAAGCGATTTTCCGGTCTGGAAGTCGAAGGTGACGATGAAGTTGGCGGAATTGTTGGAGCGTGAAGAGTTGCTTCCGGCTGTCCGTTGAAGATTGATCGACCCGGAACTGAACAGTAACACATCCGTTGTTTTGGCTCCGCCCAAGACTGGACAATAGGTTCGTCCACTACGGGCGGATCGGCTAGGCAGCAGCGGATCTACTTGTCGGAGGTGGTGAAAATCAGTGATTCAAATTCGACTTTCGATCGACCCGAATCCTGATTGTAGACGCCGGCTTTGTAGTAGTTGTCCAGTCCATCCCAATAGGACACATCCATGTCGACCTTGCGCTGCTCGTTGACGGTAACCGTCATTCGGCTGTTTTGTACGCGAATTTCGACATCGAAAAATCCATCCGGACGCGGGCCAAGGTCGATGTTTTTAGTGGATAGATTCTTCAGCGAAATGGGTTTGCTGCCGTCTTCCGGCGTGCGGACGTGTGCCCATAAATGATCCTGCTTGTCGCGGTAGTTGCTGCGGCGGGTGACGCGCAAGAGTGGCTTGTTAAGCCCCTTGTCCCCTTCTTTCTTGTCATGGATTTGTAAGAAGGTGAACTGGTCAAGTTGCTTGTTTTCCGGAACGAAGACGTGTACTCGAGCGATCAAACGTTGCGGGGTTTTGGTGGCGGTGTCCCAGTCGCCGGTGCTCTGACGAAGTTCCGATCGGTTGCTGTCTCCCTCGACGGTGAAGGTCATGTACTGCCCGGATTTGTCTAGAAAGAAGTACTCGTTGCTAGCGCCAGCGAAGTCGCCCTGCTTGATCTTTGTGGGTGAGCTGGTGGGAGCTTGCAGTTTCGAGTCATCGAGCACGGAGCGAAACTTTTCAAGATCGTACGGCGCGTTTTGCCCGTGGGCCGGCGCGACCGTCACGGCTAACCACGCGGCAACGCACAGACCGATGGTTAGACTTTGGGAGAGTTTCAACATGGGCTCGTATTCCTCTTAGTAGTGACAAAATAAAGACGCTATTCAGCATTGCAAAAAAAATGACTTCGAGCACTTTGCTTGCGTGGCAAGGACGTAACGGGCGACGCAATCAAAGCCGGTTCATCGTCAATCCGCCGTCCACATAAACCACCTGTCCAGATGCGTATGGCATATCGCCTCTCGCCATCGCAGCGGCCAGCTTGCCGATATCCTCGGGCAGTCCCCAACGTTTTTCGACGAGCAGTTCTGTGTTGTGAATTAGGTTGTCGTATTTTTCGGTCACGCCCGCCGTCATGTCTGTTTTGATAATGCCCGGACGGATCTCATAAACCGGAATAGCGAATTCGCCTAAGCGGGCGGCGAAGAGCGAGTTCATCATGCCCAAGCCTGCTTTGGAGACGCAGTAGTCACCACGGTTGGGTGAAACGACCGTTGCCGAAATTGAACCGATATTGATGATGCATGCCTGGATCGAATCATCCGTCTGTTTCTGCTCGATCATCCAATTGGCACATGCCTGGGTCAAAAAGTAAGGTCCTTGCAAGTTGATCTTCATGATCCACTCAAAGCTTTCTTCGGTGGCTTCCAGAACATCGGCACGTACCTTCGGGGCAACCCCGGCGTTGTTGACCAGTACATCGAGTCGCTGAAATCGATCTTTGATATTTGCCAGCATCGCGGCCCGGTCATCGGCTGACGACACATCTCCGGAGCAGTAAAGAACCTCGGCCCCGATGGCTTCCAGCTTCGTCACGGCGTCGGCGACCTTCGATGCATCCGAGCGTCCGCTTAGCACCAAATTGAAGCCATCCACGGCCAGCTTCTCGCAGATTCCAAGACCAATGCCGCGGCCGCCGCCGGTCACCAATGCTACTTTCTTCCGCATCAATACAACCTTGGTAAGAGTGATGTCCAGATCATGAGATCGGCTCCCAGTTGGCGACGTTTAAGACGCGAACGAGGAGCTTTATCGCTTTTGAATCCGCCGGTGGTTAGGCCAGTTCGGGAACGTCGACCCATTTACGTTCTTTCCAGCTTTCGATACCAAGTTCGGCCAATTGGACTCCCTTGGCACCTTCCATCAGCGAGTAGCTCCATGGCTCGTCGAGGGCAACGTGCCGGATGAACAGTTCCCACTGAATTTTGAAAGCGTTGTCGTACTCGATGTTGTTGGGGACATCCTCCCAACCGTCTAAGAAGTCGATAGGCTGTGGAATGTCTGGGTTCCAGGTTGGTTTAGGCGTGTTGGCTGCCGATTGGGTTTTCACCTCACGCAAGCCCGCAACCGCTGAGCCTTTGACTCCGTCAACATGAACGGTTAGCAAGTCATCGCGCCGAACGCGGGTGCACCACGAGCTATTGAACTGCACCATGGTTCCGTCTTCGAGCACGAACATTGCATAGGCGGAGTCGTCTGCGGTGCATTGGAACGGCGTACCGTCTTCGGCGCGGCGTTGGTCGAGATCGGTGGCTCCGTAGGCCACCAAACTTTTGACCGGTCCAAAGACATGGTCGATGACATAACGCCAGTGACAAAACATGTCGATCATCATGCCGCCACCGTCTTCGGAGCGGTAGTTCCAGGACGGGCGTTGGGCTGGTTGGTCTTCATCCATGCCGCTGAATACCCAATAACCGAAATCACCTTTGACCGAGAGGATCTTGCCGAAGAAGCCAAGGTCTTTGAGCATCTTGATTTTACGGAAGCCGGGCAGCCACAGTTTGTCTTGGACAACGCCGTTCTTTAGCCCTGCTGCCTCAACGAGTTTGGCCAAGCGAACGGCCTCCTTCGTTTCGACCGCCGTGGGTTTTTCGCAATAGATCGCCTTCCCTGCTTTGACGGCGCGTTCGATGAAGCCAGCCCGTTGCAGCGTGCCGGAAGCGTCGAAGAAGATCTCGTAGTCGCCGTACTTTCCATCCAACGCACCCTGCAAATCGGTGGTGTATTGGTAGTCCTCGCCACGAGCTTCGTTCCCATACTTTTCGGCGAGGGCTTTTAACGCGTAGTCACGGCGACCCGTCAAAATCGGTTCCGGCATGATGGTCAGGTCGTTGCTGACTCGAATGCCGCCTTGTTTGATGATGGCGGTGATGGAGCGGGCCAGGTGCTGGTTGGTGCCCATGCGCCCGGTCACCCCGTTCATGATGATCCCGATTCTCTTGATTTCCATTCTGATGATCCCGTGTGATGGTTCGAAGCTAGATAATGATTGGTCCGCCCGCAGGCGTGTCGGTGCACTGCGGATGGGCACCCTCGGGTAATTCCGGAACGTCGACTCCGGCCTTGGGGAGTGTCCCGGCGAGTTCCTGTTTCCAGTGGTCGACGTCGCCGGCCGGTCCGTAGCAATAGATGAACGTCGCTGGCTCGTCGCCGATGTTGGTCATTTGGTGGAAAACGCCGGAAGGAATGTGCACGATTTGCCCAGCGTTCATCTCTTGACGCTCCTCGCCCAAGCACATTTCGGTTTTGCCCGAAACGACGAAGTAGACTTCTTCTTGTTCCTGGTTATGCCAGGGAACTTGGCCGCCGTTCGGCTCGAGGGTGACAAATCCCATGGCGAAGTTGTCGCACTGCACTGGCGATGCTCCGCCTACTAAATTCTGGGTCAGTCGCCGAGCCGGATAATTTCGGCCGCTGATCTGCTTCAGATCTCCGATGATCATGTTTGTTCCTTTCAAAGAATCACAGATAGAATTTGTAGTAGGGTTGATCGTTAGCCAATCGTTGGACGTAGAGCGCCGTTTCGCGTGCGTGGTAGTCGCCCCACATGCATGACTCACCGCATGGGACGGATTGGCCTTTGGGGATGTGATCCCAGCCGTTGGGGCGATGATAGACCGAGTGCAAAATCAAGCCCTGGTGTGTTGGGTCCAGGCTCAGGTACTTGTCGCTGAGCAGCGTCTGCAACACGGTAAGTCCAGCTTGCGTGTACTTCGGATCGTCCAGGTATTTGCCTAACCGCAATAAGCCTTGAGCGCCGATCGCTGCGGCGGAGGAGTCGACCGGTTCGGCATCGTTGAACGGATCCGATTCGCGTTCGTAAACGTCGTCACCCAGTTTGTGAGTGTTCAGTGCTCCGGTGTCCCAGTAAGGGATGCCATCGGTCGCCGTGTTTTCAATGTAGAAGTCGCAGGTCGCCTTGGCCATTTTCACAAGGAACGCTTCGATCGCCTCACGTCCGCCGAGCGGCTGGAGTTCGGCATCGTCGACGGTCTGCAAAAACTCCAGTTGCTCGGGTGCACCCACCATGATCCAAGCCAAACCTCGCGTCCAAGTCGTGAAAGGCGAGAAGCCCTGTTGCGAGTTGGGACAGCGATAGTTGCCGTCATTCAGATTGAAGATGCTCTCGTGAGCGGTGCGGCCCCAGGTATCGTAAAAGTCGCGACCTTCGCCGTAATAGACTGCAAAGTCGGCGGTTGTTTTGGCGTGCTGCACCAGTCGTTCCAGCAGACTGGTTTTCTTGTCATTCTCGCCCATGATGGAGTGACCCAGTTGGTGACCCACCGCAAGAACTCGCAAGGAACGAATCGTGTCGGCAAACAAAGAGTGCGGACCGTTAAAGGAGTAGATGTATCCTCCGTCGGGAAGGTCGGTCCATCGCTTGGCTTGGACGGCGCTGGAAGCTTGCAGAGCCATCACATAGAAATTACGTTCCCATTGGTTCTCTGGAATCCGGCCTTCGTTCATCAGTCGCAGCAAATTGCCGTACGTGCTGACGTTATTGAAGCCATGATCGTGCACGCCGAAATGGGTGACGTGCGGGGCCATCTTATCAACCGTGTTGGTTCTGCCCATCTCGAGGAATGAATCATCGCCGGTCGCATCGTATTGCAGAATTTCGGAACCGTATTGAAAGCCTTGCGTCCATTCGGTCCAACCTCGCGTTGAGTACTTGCCTTCAACCGTGAAGACCGGCGATCCCTGCGAGGTGTCGTATTCCGTGTTGAGTAACTCAATTTTTTGACCCGAGACTTCCCAAAACCGTTTCAGGCTCGGCAGTAAATCTTGGGTCGTCAGGGAGGAATTCGGTTTCATAAACAGTTACCTCGTGCAGGGGGGGCGTTTCTTAAGCCAGCGTTCGATAGACATGGTCTAATGGGCTTGCAAGCAAGATCATAGCGGACGGTAGGGGCTGGAATTAGCCGCTCGAAAGATTTCGGGGGGAATCGTTTTCGAAAATGTTGTTGAGGACCTCTTGCGAAAGTTTTGTTCTACCACAATAATCTAATAATTATTACTAGCCAAGGCCTGGCTGCCGTTTTTGTTTTCGCAGCACATGACATTGCCAAAGATTTGTCGAACCCCAGCGAAGTTACGAGATGATGTTGAAGACCGAACAATCGACTTATGAGCAAACGGTGTTGGCGGCTGAAAGGCTGCTGTCGCCTCTGGTGCAACGGATGCAACCGGGAGCGGCGTCGATTCCGTTGGAAGGTCCGGCGAGCGACCATGGCGAGTTAGCCGACGTGCTGGAGTCGTTTGCTCGTCCTTGTCTGCTGGCTTCCCATTGGCTCGCGGCGAAAGGTGGGGGCGGTGAAAAACACGGATTCACGCGAGAGCAAGTTGCCAAGTGGTTTCGTGAAGGGTTGATGGCAGGTACCGATCCTTCGTCCGAGATGTATTGGGGCCCAGTAACCAACTACCATCAGCACTGCGTCGAGATGGGCGCGTTGGTGATCGCGTTGGAAATTGCCCGCGAACATCTTTGGGCTCCGCTCGCTGATGATGACAAACAACAAGTTTTGCGTTGGATGCGAACGGCGCGAGGATGTGGCTTCCATCGTAATAATCACCTCTTCTTCGGTGTCTTGCCACTAAGCTTCATGGTTAGTGAAGGAGTGGGTTCGCCCGGGGATCAAGAGTTGCTTCTTCGCTGGATGGACACGTTGGAGAGCATGTATTTGAAGGATGGTTGGTTTATCGACGGGATGAACGAAACCGTCGATATTTACAATGCATACGCCTGGCACTTCTATGGTCTTTGGTGGGGCAAGCTGTACGGTGAGATGGATCCGGTGCGTGCTCAGCGATGGCGTGACTATGCGGTTCCGTTCTTGAAGGACTACGTGCATTTCTTTGCGGCATCGGGCGAGAATGTTCCGTTCGGCCGGTCAATGGTTTACCGCTTCAACGCCTCCGCTCCGTTCGGTCTGGCTCACTATTGTGGTGTTGAAGCGATTGATCCTGGATTAAGCCGCAATGTCTTTATGAAGAACCTGCAGTTCTTTACGAGCCGTTTGCCGGAAGATCAACCGCTGAGTTTGGGGTGGACGGACGCGTTTCCACTTATGGCGGAAGTTTACTCGTGTGCGGGTTCGCCTTATTGGGCCGCCAAAGCATTTTCGCCACTATTGATTGATCCGAGCGATCCGTTTTGGACCGCACCCGCACAGCCATTGCCTTCGGAAGGCGAGGATTTCGTTCGTCCGATTCCTGCGGCCGGCTTGGTCGTTCGGTCCATCGACGGTGACATCGAACTGCACAATTCGGAGTCCGGCATCAATCCGGGCAACACGAGATTCGGAACGTACAAGTGGGGCAAGACGAGTTACCGAACCGGGGTCGGTTTGGAGGTGGAATCGGCATCCGGCGAGTTTCCGCGTGACGCTGCGCTAACGGCTGAATCGGAAGACGGCACCGTCTATGGTCGGCACAGCACGCATATGTTGAAGTGCACCAATGACGAAAGTGCGATGGTGTACGTGCTTGGCCATAAAGCCGCTCATTTCTCGGTGCAAGTCGAAACGCATGTCTGGTGGAACGGGAATTGGCAGTTGCAGTTGCATAAGATCAATGCTCTCCAGCCAGCAAAGCTGACGGTGGGTGGACATAGCTTGCCGGTCGATGCCAATGCCAATCGTGCCAATGCCAACCGTGACAGCGATTATTCGGTGAAGCTGCAGAATGTTATTGGATGGCAGTCGTCCGATATCGTTCGTCACGACGCCGCCGACCGCACGCATATCATGTCGGGGTGCAGCGAGTATCCGATCATGACGTGCCGTGTGAATGGTGAGGCGACGTTGATATGCCTTGCCTATTGCGGCAAAGGGGCTCCCGGCAATTGGAATACAGAGTCGCTCGACGAGTCGGGAATTGTCTTGAAAGCGGACGATGGTTCGGTGTGGGAGGTGTCCTTTGAATAGTTCGCCATTGCAACTGAAGCCGAACTACGCGTGGCGCAGCTATTTGGGCGGCTCGCAACTTCGCGGCTTTCGCAACGAAGAGCCCGGTACCGATGATCATTTTCCTGAAGACTGGCTTGCATCGACATCGCGAGCGCGGAACGGCGATAACTTGCAACGCGATGACGAAGGTGTATCGCATCTAACAGTGGATGGCCGCGATATCGCCCTGACCGATCTGATCGCGTCCCAGCCGGATTGGTTTTGGGGAAAACAGATACCGCCTGTCGACCAGTCTGGGCAAACCGACGAGCCCGGGCAAATCGGTGTGCTGATCAAGCTGCTTGACGCCGGCGTCCGATTGCATTTGCAAGCACATCCGAATCTTGATTACGTGAAGGAACGTTTTGGCGGCAACGCCGGCAAGACGGAGTGCTGGTACATCTTGTCCACCCGCAGCGAAGATGCCTATGTCTATCTCGGCTTTCAGCATCCGCCGACTCAGCAGGAGTGGGCAGACATGGTGCGTGATCAGAACCTGGAAGGCATGCGTGCTTGTTTTGACAAGATTCCGGTCAGGCCGGGCGATTGCCTGATGGTGCCATCAGGCACACCCCACGCGATCGGCGAAGGGATCTTCATGATTGAGCTGCAAGAGCCGACCGATTGGGTTGTTCGATGCGAGTTCAGTGCAGGCGGGCATGTACTTGAGCACAATGCCCGCTTCATGGGATTGGAACTGGAAGATGTGCTTTCAGTGTTCGATTACTCCGAGCATTCGCTCGAGTCGGTTTCGGGCACGATGATTCAGTCACCGCAAGTCTTAAGGGAAACGGACGCGTTCACCGAAGAGCGGATCATCGACTCGAAGCATCAGGAGTTTTTCCGTCTGCGTCGCCTTTCGGGGATTGGTCGAGCCGACTTTGGCGGCGGCGAACCGATGGTCTTAATCATGTTGTCCGGCTCTGGAGAGTTGGATGGTGTACCGGTTGCCGCCGGTGAAACCTGGCTGCTGCCCGGTGCGGCTGAAAAATGGAGTTGGACTCCGAATTCTAAATTGTCTGTTACACCTGAGTCATCCGGCCAAGGTGAATGGTCTTTTTTGCTTGCTCAGCCGCCAGTGAAGTAATCACAACAGGAAACACTGATGCTTACGATTTATGACTACGTTGTGATCGCTTTCTTTTTCCTGTTCATGCTTTCGCTTGGACCAATCTTCAAGCGTTATAGCAAAAACGACAGCGACTTCTTCCGCGGTGGCGGGCAAATGTTGTGGTGGATGGTCGGTGCTTCGGCCTTCATGACTCAGTTCAGTGCCTGGACTTTCACCGGGGCGGCAAGCAAGGCGTATCAAGATGGGACATTGGTCGCGTTGATCTTCTTCGCGAATGCGCTCGGCTTTTTCTGCAACTACGTATGGTTCGCGCCGCGTTTCCGTCGCATGCGTATCGTGTCGCCGATCGAAGCGGTCCGCGAGCGGTTTGGTCCGGTTAACGAGCAGGTCTTCACCTGGCTTCAGATTCCCATGAGTCTGGTGTACGCCGCTATTTGGCTAAACGGCTTGGCGGTGTTTTCGACGGCAGTTTTCGGTTTTGATATGACGCAAACGATCTGGGTGGTCGGAATTGTGGTCATCGTGTTGTCGGTGGCCGGCGGTTCATGGGCAATTTGTGCCGGCGACTTTGTGCAGCTATTGATTTTGATGGCGGTATCCATCGTGACGGCCTACATGGTTTTATCGCACGCTGATATTGGTGGCTTTTCTGGGTTGATCGATAAGGTGCCCAGCCACCACTTCAATTGGACTGAGGTCGCACGTCCGCAGATCATTTGGTTCTGGATCATCGCTACGTTCGTTAAGCAGTTCGTGATCATCAACAACATGCAGGACTCGTACCGCTATTTAGGTGTTAAGGACGAACATCAATCTCGCAAAGCAGCCCTGCTTGCTTCGGGGTTGATGTTGGTCGGACCAATCATCTGGTTCATTCCACCGATGGCCGCCCGCGTGCTGAGTCCCGATCTTTCGGTAGAGTTTCCCATGCTCAAGAATCCTGCCGAAGCGTCGTATATCTTTGCGGCAATGAAAGTGCTACCGGTCGGAATGATGGGGTTGCTCGTTTGCGGTTTGTTCGCGGCCACCATTTCATCCATGGACAGTGGACTGAATCGCAATGCAGGCATCTTCGTACGTAGTTTCTATCAACGCGTGGTGAAAGATCCTTCACCAAAACATCTATTGCATGTTGGACGTTTGGCGTCGGCGGTGTTTGGAGTGCTGATCATCCTGATCGCGATCTTCATCAGCCAATTGAAGGACTTGGATCTCTTCAATGTGATGCTACTGTTCAGCGGATTGATCGCTATCCCGTATGTCATGCCGTTGTTGTGGGGCATGATCGTCAAGAACACGCCATCTTGGTCCGGTTGGAGCACCGTCCTGATTGGGTTGAGCGTGTCGCTGGCGATTAAGTATCTGGTCGATCCGGTGTGGTTTGGGGAACTGTTCGGGTTCGATAGCGAGTTGAGTACCCGAGAACTGAATGACTATTTCTACTTCTTTGGCATCCTTGCCAACGTCGTGATTTGTTCAGTCTGGTTCCTGTTCACTTCGCTGTTCAATGGAGCGTCTAGTTCGGAACATCTTGAACGAGTGGACAAGTTCTTTGCGGCAATGAGGACACCGATTGACTTTGCAAAAGAAGTTGGTGAGGCGAAGGACTCGGTGCAGTCAAAGACATTAGGAATTCTCTGCTTTATCTACGGTGGTTTTGTCACCGTGATGGCGTTGGTCCCGAATCCTATCAGCGGGCGTGTTGCCTTCCTCTTTTGCGGTGGACTGATCGGCGGCGTGGGCTTCTTACTTTACCGAGCATCTAAAAAGAATTTGAATCATGAGTGAAAAATTGAAAGGGAAGCGTGCGCTGGTTACCGCGGGGGCCCAGGGCATTGGGTTAGCGATCAGCCGGGCGTTACTGGACGCGGGATGTCATGTTGTCGTGCAGTATTTTTCGTCAGCCGAAGCCGCTAACGCTTTAAAGTCCGAATACGGCGATCAAGTGGAAGTCTTCCAGGCCAACCTGACGATTCCATCCGAAGCTCAGCAGGTGGTTGAGCAGGCGGTCGACGCGTTGGGTGGTCTTGAGATTCTGATCAACAACGCCGGTTCGCTGGTTGGTCGCCGCACCCTCGATGAAGTTGATATGGACTTTTGGAAATCGGTCATCGACGTCAACGTGACCTCCATGGTGAATGTAACTAAGTTTGCCGCTCCGGCGCTTCGTAAGGCAAACGGTGCTAGTATCGTCAATCTCGCATCGCTGGCTGGTCGGAAGGGCGGCCACGCTGGGTCACTGATTTATTCAACAGCCAAGGGCGCTGTGCTAACGATGACGCGGGCTTTGTCTAACGAGTTGGGGCCCGATGGCATCCGTGTCAACGCTTTGGCACCCGGTCTGATTTTAGAAACCAGTTTTCATAACACTCACACGACGAAGGAATCAGCCGATGCCACGATCGCGCAGATTCCAATTCGGCGTGCGGGCAATCCCAACGATGTGGCTCATGCGGCGGTCTTTCTGGCCGAGCAGTACGACGGATTTGTTTCCGGAGCCACATTGGACATTAACGGAGGAGTTTACTGCGCATGAGAATTCTAACTGTGATCGTTTGCTTGCTGGCGGTTGCCAACGTGCAGGCCGTTGAACTTGCAAACTATGAATCCTACAACGGTTTCACTTGTTGTTCTGTGCCGAAGTTACCGGCGAAAGAGACGCACCCGTCGCTCTGGTTTCGTGCTGAAGACGCGGTCGCAATGCGTGCGAAACAGAACCAGGATGAGCAGGCTTCTCGGCTTTGGAAGAAGGTCGCTGAAAGCGAATATCTGACGATGGACTTTTTGCCGGTTCCGTCGGCGAATGATGAAAAGACGCCGATCCATCAATACTATGGATTCATGTCACTGATTGCCAAACACAGTGGTTTCATGATCTGGATGACTGAGGATGGCGAGCAGAAACAGAAGTGGATCGATCGTACGATCGCGTCCCTGGAACGAGCTTATGACGGACCCATTTATCTGCTTGACCCGAAAAGCAAAGGCGGGCCCACCGACGAGATCTATCTGGGTTCTTGGTTGCAAAACTACGTGTCTGCGTACGACTGGGTGCAACCGTACCTGACCGAGGAACAGGACCAGGCGATCCGCCAGCGGTTAATCAAGCAATCCGACTGGATGGGCCGCAACATTTATCACTGGACACCGCGCCCGCATAACCATCTCTCGAAACCGGCTTGGGGTCTAGGTTCGGCTGCTCTCGCATTGTGCGAGGAAAAAGATGCCTACAACTGGCTCGGTGTTGCATTGGCAGCGGGCAATGACAACACCCGCTATTTCTTTAGCGCCGATGGAATCTACCGCGAGGGATCGCAATACATGGTTTTCAGTTGGGTCAATTTTCTCCCGTTCATGATCCATTACAAGAACGTTTCGGGCGTCAACCAGTTCGATGAGTTTCAGCCGTTGATGGAGTGGGGCGTGGGTGTGCGAAACAGCAAAGGCTGGTTGCCGAACATCGAAGACTCGTTCATCCGCCCGTTCCCGGCGCACATGGCAGCGTCGATGTATAAAGACAGTTCGACGTATTTACACAGTTCGGCGCCTTTGTCCGAGGTGATGATGTGGGCATGGAATACGACCGACATGAAACCATTCGATGCAGCAGTCCAGAAGACTGGTTTCAATTACACCGGTGCCTCATGGGACTATTCGCTGGCACTCGACGAATATCTCACCTACGATCCGTCCATCAAATCCACTCCTCCCGATGTGTCGCCGACGATTTTTCTTGACGGCGGTCAGAGTATGTTTCGCAATACCTGGAAGACGGGGGATCCCGCTGGTCGCTATCTTCTGTTCCAGGGTGTGGCCGAGGCCGACAACCATCATCACGCCGAGCACCTTAGCTTTATCATTTCGGCTGAAAACCAAATGATGGCGTCCGATGCCGGATACAGTCGCAAGAGCTATGGCGAAAAGATCCGGACTGAATGGTACAACCAGGCTGAAGCCCACAACGTCGTCACCTTGAACGGCAAGGCTCCGGTTGATGTTTCCGAAAACGTCACGCCGGTGTCACGCTACCGCATCGATACCAGTTTCTTCGATTTTGAAGAGAAAGAGGCACCTTATTCGGACGGCGGAAAGCTACGCCGTGCGATCGCTTTTCCCGGTGAGTCCTACTTCGTCGTCGCCGACATCGTTAGTTCCCCGGTTGCTGCCGAAGCCGCCGCGATATTGCACGGTGGTCGCGCAAGCATGTCGGGTGCAGGCAGCTACCGCGTATGGGATTACGAAAACGACGATTATGGTTCGGCCGCACGCATGCACGCTTGGACCTTTGGTTCCGCGGATGACTTTCAAGTCGGGGACGCTGAGGGTGAGCTTAGCTATATCAAGGGTGACTACTGCGTTTACCCGTACACTAAAGCAACCGGAACCGATACCGAGCAAGTGATCCTGCAGGTGCTCGTTCCATCAGCGGAGGGAGTGAAGTCGCCTGAGGTTTCTGCAAAGAAGAGGGGCGATCAGCTTGTGGTAACGGTCCAGGACGGAGGCACCACTGACACGTTCCTGCTGCAGTCCACTACCGCACCAGCAGTTTTCGACGATTTGGTAACCGATGCCACATTTGCTTGGATTCGCAAAAAGGACGGAAACGTGACAAATCTGGCTTTTCGCGAAGCAAAGATCCTCAAAGTGAATGGCACCAGTTTCCTAGCGTCGGAAAAGCTGCAAACGGGAGCACGAGAACTATGAACGTCCTCTCCCAGGCGTAACAGATCGGGGGGATGTTTGTTTGTCGGGGCTCGGGGTTTCCGCCCCGGGCTAACGAAGATGGCCCCTCCGGGGCAGATTCTCGTTACCCATGACTCCGGAGGAGTTGACGTTGGTAGCTCGGGGCATACGCCCCGAGACGCGTTTGTACAAATTGATTCGCCCCGGAAGGGGCCGTCGTCACCCAAACCTCATTCATTCGGAAAAAAACGTTCATCGAATTTGATGCCGTGCTTTCGCAACATCCGTTGAAACTCGTCGTCGAAAGAAATTGTTTTGTGGTGCTCCTTCTGCTTTCCGATGTAGCCTTTAACTAAGTCGACGGAAGATTGACTGACGGAGAAGGCTCCATATTTTGTCTGCCACTGAAGTGATTGCAGTTTCGAAAAGTGATCGTGTATCCAACTGCTTGAGTTTGATTTTACATCACGGACACAATCGGCAATCGATTGCGATTGATGTATTCCCACCAGCAAATGGATGTGGTCTTCAATCCCTCCGGCGGCCAAGAGCACGTGTTTTCGATTGCGAAGAATGCCTCCGATATACGCGTAGAGGTCATTCTCGAATGTTTCGTCGATCAATCTGCTCCGGTCGTTGGTGCTCCAGACGAAATGGACGCGCAAATTGGTGTAAGCCATGGGAACTTGCCAAGTCGATGGGATTACAGAGACAGGATCGAGTTCGATGCCGGCCCCGTCCGGGGGCGTAGAAGAACTGGGGATGTTTTGTTTCTCGGGGCTTCCCCGCCGAGCTAACGAAGACGGCCCCTCCGGGGCGGTTCCGTGTTGCGTTTGACTCCGGAGGGGAGCCACTGTCGTAGATTAGAAGTGTTATGGCCGGCGATTGCCTAGCGGGAAATTGACGCCGACATCGCTTGGCGTCAGAGGGAGTGAGATGGCCGGTCCAGAGGCTCCTGAAATCTCTTCCGCTCCAATGTCCGCTCCGGAAGCGGGGCGTGTTTTGCCTTCGATGTCCCGTGCCACTTCGAAATGGAGTGGTGCAGCTTGGTTCTCGACGGTGTCTTGATTGGTTGGTCGATAGCGACCTTCCGCCAGTACCATGCCTGGATCCTCTTGCGATGACGCGGCGTCAGGAATAGACAAGTCGCTGAACATGAGGTTTCCCTTCCACTGCAGCTGGCTAATCGGCAGGTCCGCTTTCAACAACGGACCTGCGGTACTGGCGACGAGATTGTTCGCGAAAACGCCACTGGGTGCGCGTTTGCCTTTCGCACTGTTTAAGAAGATGCTGCGTCTGCAGTTCACGAATGTGTTGTGGGCAACGGTAATCTCATCGACAGCCTGGTAACCATTCCCTGAACCGCCCGACGGTTCTCTGCCTCCTAAAACGGATAACGCAGCATTCCAGGCCATGCCGGTGAGATCGTGGAAGTAGTTGTTGACGATCACATGATGGCTGTCACTGATGCGAACTCCACCGCTGTTCTTCGCGCCGTCACCAAAGAAGTAGTTTCCAGCGACAGAGGCGTGGTGGCCGTGTCGAAGCACCAACGCACCTTCGCATTGGCGAAATGTATTGGCTTCGTACCGATTGTGACTGGACTTGTTGCTGATGATTTCGTTTTCGCCGTCGCATCGAACGAATAAGTTGCTCTTCACTACGCAGCGAGCGGGCTTGTTTTGGTCTCCGCTGTAACCAACGCGAATGGTTTCATTGTCACTTCCTTCTTGAAACGCAACGTCAGCGAAGTGGTTGAACTGGATCAAGTGCTCGGCAGTTTGGCCCGCCGCCAATTTGCCCAGCTCGATGGTTAGCATCGCACCCTTCTGGTTCTTTCCGCTGAAGGTACAGTGCTCGATCGTGTTGTAGCGTCCGTACAACAGCACCCACTTCGATGTGTCATCATCGCCGTGCAGGTTTGTCATCGCACAGTTTCTTAGGGTGACATGTTCGGCTCCCCGGCCGCCATTGCTGCGAAACTGGACTGAGTTATATGCGTTCGTATCGCGATGAGCATCGGCGTCTGCGGGACCGCCATCGAAGTGGAATCCTTCGATCGTCCACCACTGAGTTCCGACTCTCAGTTCGCTTTCGCCCCGAAACACGACTTGCCCCGGTTGATTGACTCGAAGAGTAATTGGAGAAGCCTCCGTTCCATCAGGCCCGTCAATGTTGATCTCTACATCGCGGTACTCTCCATTTGCCCAGACGATCACATCGCCCGGTTTCACAAGATTGGACTCGATCAGGGTTTCCAAATCATCCGCGGATCGAATCGTGTGATCGTTGCCGACCACAGGCAGAGTTACTGTGATTGTCAGGTTCAGCAGGACGGTTGCGATCGACCAGCGTTTGACGTTCATGCATCGGTTGCGTCTGGCGGCATGGGGCGCTGAGCCGAGATTAAAAACTTTCATCCTGGGCCCACTGTGTCATCTAGGGGGAAGGTAGCGTGATTCGAACTCGGTTCGTCGCATCCGATGGTTGGGAACGGTGGCCGCTTGTCGCCATCCATGTCATCCGCGACCAATGATTCAGCGTTCGTTTGTAGACCTTCGTTTGTCGACGGACGCATCAGTCCGGCATCATCCTGTTTCCATGACATCTGAACGCGCCGGCACTCGATCGGTTTGTCTTTCGCATGCGGCGAAAGTTGTGAAACGCTCGCATTGTCAGCGAAGCGAATCGTTGACAGTGCGAGCCCGGTTCGCATAATCGGGTGTTCCGCTTTTGCGTTATCCAAGGTGACGAACAGGTTGCCAGCGATTAAACAGTCTTTCGGGTAGACCTGCCGTCCGGGTTTTTCGCCTGCTCCGATTTCCAGTGACGAATCGCAATCGATCACCGTGTTGTGCAGGATTCTCGTGTTTTGGACCGGAGCGTACCCGTTGAGCGGAGAGTTCTGGATCCCGCAGTACAAAGAGATTGCTGCCCGAGCGGATGTTCCTGTTAAGCCCTGAAAGTAGTTGTTTTGGACAACATGATCCTTCCCGATCACACGAACGCCACCCGTGTTTCGCTTTCCATGTCCCAGGAATAGGTTCTTCTCAACGAGGCATCGGTGGCCATGGCGTAGCGTGAGTGTTCCCGCACAACGATCGAAAACGTTGCGGCGGTATATGTTCTCGCACGATTTGTTGGAGATGATCTCAATCTCACCATCGCATGCTTCGAAGTAGTTTTCTTCCACGATCGTGAACGAGTCAGACTCGGAAACATCGCTCGTGCCAACTCGAATCGTTTCGCCACCGTTTTCCCCAAGTTCGGGCCGCGGTCCGAAATGATTATGATCGATCCGGTGATGGCCCGATCCTTCGTTGACCCTAACTACCAAAGTCGTTCCTAAGTTGGATTTGCCACCTAGATAGCAGTGATCGATCCGGTTGTACGAACCGAAAATGGCTACCCAATGTGTTGATTGGGATTTTTGTTGCAGTTGATTGGGTTGATCAAACACGCATTGGGTTAGCCGGCAGTGTGATGCAAGCGTTTTGCTGTCGGAGCGGAATTGAACGGCATCCTTGATCTTGGTCAGGTCACGAAACACGAAGTCTTGAACCACCACGTGTTGACCGGAGAAGCGAAAGGTAGAGGCACCGGTGATGATGGTCTTGCCTAATGCGTGACCACGCACGGTGATGGGGGCGTCGGATGTACCAGGAAGATTCGCAAACTTGATGTCCACGTCCCTCCATTCACCGGCAGCAAATACGATCGAGTCGCCAGCTTTCACAGATTTAACGATCGTGTTAAGGGAGCTTGCATCTTCGACCCAATGATCAGTCGCTTCCGCAAACTGCGTCGAAAACACGAGTGCTATACCAACAAGAAGAGTAGGTCGCGTTTTCATAAAGTCAGCCCAGTCAGCGATGCATGAGAGGAAATTGGTCGTCGGCTATTCTTGATAGCACAAAAAAACTCGGGCCTTCTTGTGAAGACCCGAGTGGACGATGGTTACGATAAATCGCGGAACCTAGAACTCTTCGTCGATGACCTCACGGTTGGCCTTCGTTCCGAGTGCACCCCACAAACCGTAGAAGCTGGAGTAGCCAGGTTTCGATGTGCTGCCCTTGGTGCAAGCCTTGTTTTGGTTGCCGGCCTCGATCGAATCGGTGATGAACTTGACCGCTCCGTCTCCCATCAACACGTGGACACCACCTTGGTGACGGCTGCTTGGCGTCATGTAACCGCCTGAGTAAGCCGATAGGCTTGGGTCGTTAAGAGTCTTGTCTTGAATGTTGTCACTTCCAGCAGGACACATGATCAATCCAACCGGTGCGTTAGGTGGCAAGACTGTGATCATTCCGGTATAGACGGGGTTTCCGTCTGCCCATCGGTAACCACGGCCTGTACCGGCACCAAAGGTCGAGATGGATTGCAGAGTCGTGACGGCACCGGTGTCCCAGAATTGAGGGCGGCTGGAATCTCGGCCATCGTAGGTTTTACTTGGAACGTCGTGAGCATTGTCACGAATGTTCATCCCTGTTTTCGGATTCGTACGAGTGTCATTGTCGCCAAGATCGGTCGTGATCTCGCCGGCCATGATCGTGTTTGCGAGTCCATCAAGGATGTCTCGGAACGCAGCCTTACCGTGAGGAACGAAGACACCACGGCATGCGGTACGGGCGTAGTTGGCTGTACCACTGCTGATGTCTAGCTCATCTCGTCGACCACCATCACTCGTTCGGCAAGCACTGTCACCGAGACAGGCAGCGTAGTTCGTTCGTCCAAACGCAGGCAGCCCGACGCCGGGGTCGCTTGGGCATCGGAAGGTTGGGATCTCAGTCGACCACGGACCGTAGCTCGCATTCTCAGGAGTCGGTCCCATAGCTTCCCATGTACCATTGCTGCCGTTGGTGTTAAGAGCATTGGGATTGCTGATTTGCTCCCATAGAGCTTGACCTTCCACGAAAGGTGTCAATCCAACCAGGAAGCTCAGTTGTTCGTTGTTCTTGACAAGACTTGCGTCCCACCAAACTTCCGAACCGGGCAACTTTACTCCGCTCGTACTTGCGAACCCGCTCGTGCCACTCTTTTGCGTGGGTAGTTGCTTGAACGCACTATGGTAGTTGTGAATTCCAAGCCCAATCTGCTTGAAGTTGTTACTGCAGCTCATGCGGCGTGCTGCTTCCCGTGCGGCTTGGACTGCTGGCAACAGAAGACCAACTAATACACCAATAATTGCAATTACTACTAGCAGTTCGACTAGCGTAAACCCCTGACGTCTAGCTTTCATCGTTCGTCTCCAAGTGAATTTTCAGAATAAAGAACCAGCTACGATTGCTGTATTAATCAGCCCCAAAAAAGTCTTCCCACCATTTGTTTCCAACAGCGGCAATCGCAACCATCGCTTAGCCAAGCTTCGTTCACCGTCAGTCGACGGTTCTCTTTCCGAACTCATTGAAGTACGGAAATCGCTTTGCGACTTGACCGATCATATGAGTTTGCATCGACCGGTCAATGGATAATAATGAACCTCTAGGCCGCTTTAAGGGAAGTGGGTTTCGTAAGTTGTTGCAGGAAAGGAGGTTGCGGTATTTAATTTTAATGAAATTCATCCAATTAGGGGGTGTTTTCCTGTTGCTGAAGCCGCCGTTAGGGCTGGTTTGTGTGAAATTCCCGCGAATTGAAGGCGGGCGAGCGGCCAGATCTGAACGATATTTCGTCAAAGTAAGGGGGCCGGACCACACGTCGGCTGCTGTGTACCGTGATGAGATTCAACGGCTTGTCATGCCTGAGACTGACCGTGGGAGTCGTAGAGCCGGCAATCGGAAACGACTTGCTCCGATGAGCGAGATTTGCCACCCAAACAGCGGCGAAAGCGGCGGTTCAGATTCGAACCCTCGGGGCGAACGCATGTGGGTTCTCTATCGTCGGCGTTGCAATGAAAGGGTAACGCTGTACACGCAAAACGAACGAGCAAACCGGGCCAGCGATCTCGTTGTGAAGACGAACGATCATTGCTTCACCACGTCCAGACATGGCTGCGTCAGCGAGGACACACGAATTGCCCGAGGCATCGTCTGAGTTTGACGAAGAGTACAAAACGCCGCATTCGGTCAGTTCCGCTTTGTCGGTAGGTCGCACAAGCGTTTATTGCGGTGGAGTGTTTGACTCGTCGGTTAACGCAACGGACGATCGACGCCAGTAGTTGGCGAGGATGGAACCGGAGACGTTCATCCAGGGACTGAAGATGGCCGCCGCTAGGCCTACGGTGCCAAGTTTTCCCATCGATCCGGCCAAGCCTGATGCCATGCCTCCGTTTTGTAATCCGACTTCCAACGCCACCGTGCGTGCGGATTGCGAATCGAGACCCAGCAACCGGCTTAAGCCATAGCCACAACAGTAGCCCAGTACGTTGTGAAGGACCGCGACCATGAACAACCACACGCCGATGTCCATCAGTGCGTTTCGCCCGGCAGCGGTTGTTACCAGCGTGAAATACACGATGCCGAACATCGAGAATGCGGGCATCCAGGTTTCAATTTCTGGACGCACGGCAATGAGGTAACGATAGGCGACTCCGAAGATGATCGCGCCTGCGATGAAGCCGCTGAGTACCAACCACTGCGCCGACGATTCCGGCAAACCTCCGTTGCGGTGCCACAAGCAAAGCACAGTGAGCCACCCAACGCCGAGAAGAGCAACCCCGTGGATGGTTCGCCGAACCGGTCGGTCAGATTGTTTGAGAAGGTCGTGCACGAAGGCCGCGCCGATGGGGACGATCACAATCTTGATAATGTTGATCATCATGGGAAGGAATTTCACTTCGATCAATTCGCCGGCTAGCACCTTCATCCATAACGGGGTGATGAATGGAGAGCACAGCGTTGCGACGGCAGTCAGGGTCACCGACAACGCGATATTGCCTTTCGCCATGTAAACCATCACGTTGGAGGAAAGCCCGCTGGAACAGGATCCAATCAACACCACGCCGGCGGTAATCTCCGGAGGTAACTGAAATGCAGTCGCTAGCGCGAATCCGAGTAGCGGCATAATTGAAAACTGGCATAGCAGTCCAATGCCAACCGGAAGCGGTGACTTGATCACTCCCGCCAAATCGGAAATTCGCATCTGCGTGCCCATTCCGAACATCACCAACTGGACGACACCGAGGATCAACCAGGGGTGTCGAAAGTTAATCTCACCTATGCCTGGTATGATCAGACTGAGGAAACGTTCGGGATAGATCATCGCGAGCACGAAAGCCGCGACGATCCATGCGGTGAACTGAAACCCACGTAGTCCTGGAAACGCTCGGATGCTTACAGCCAAGGCAACACACAGTGTCGCACCGAATGCTTGTGAGTAGGCGGCCGATCCGAGAGAGCCGCTGACGAGCAGGCCTATTGCAGCAATCGCGGAGATGGATAATCCGATACGGCGTAGTTCGTGGGTTTTAACCAATCGGATGACCTCGTTGTTCGTTTCGTAAAGACGGTCCGAACGTTCGCAGTCTGGGTTTTCGATGCGACCGTTTCTTTGCAGGCAGTTTCCCTACAGGAAAGAAAACTCACGCCCGCTATTTGCTGGTGGTTCAGCTTCCTAAAGAATCGTCTTGAGGTATTCAATCGCGGTCCCTGGGCTGGCCAAAATCGGTACGGTGCGTTGGGAATCGTCAAGCTGATCGACGACCCGAGCCATGGATGCCTGGGCCAACAGAATCAGGTCGACCTGTTGAGCCAGATCGCTTAATGCTTTCGCGACCGCCGAGTCATGCGTCGCTGTATCGCCGCTCATCAGGGCCGCGAATGCCCCTTCGCAAAGTTTGGTGTGGATGGTGACATCGCGATCGAGTGTCGCCGCCCGACGACGCACCAAGTCGGCAGTGGGCTCTAGCGTCGTTGGAAGCGTGGCGACCACGCCAATGCGACGTGCTTGCCGAACCGCTTGGTCAGCCATCGGTTGATCAACGCGAAGGACGGGCGTCTTCAATTTGGACGCGGCCGCTTCAACCGCCGCACCGATCGAGGAGCATGTAACGATAATTTGATCCGCACCAGCCGATTCGGCGAGCCGGACATAGTCACCCACACGCGATGCGGTTTGGTCAGTGAGCTCATTGCGACGAATGACATCCTTGATAAGGCTATCGTCGACGATGTTGAACGTTTCGATGTGAGGCAAATGCTTTGCACACAATTCCGCAAACACGGGAACAAGCGTGGCGGAGGTGTGGATTAGGCCCAAGGTTTTTGTCTTCGCTCTCATCTAATCATCTCTCTTTATAAAGTGTGCCTAATCTCGCCGATTCAAAGAAATGCCGGTCACCAACTTGGCCACCCTTGAAGATGAACTCGACCCCGTCGGCAGAACCTTTTGCAATCGCTCGGCATAACGGTGCCCCTGGTGATAGAGGAGCGACCATTTCTAATGCTTCGATGCCCAGCGATCTCGCCACATGGGATGAGGTGTCACCACCGGCGATACAGACTCGCTGTAGCTTCTTGCTTTCCAATATTTTTGTGTCTTCCAAGCAACGCCTGCCTACTTCACCGAGGGCAACGCCGAGTCGTTTGCTGGTTTCGATCACGGCAGATTCTTGGTCGCCGATTGCCTGAGCGACTCGTTGGCGAGTCGCATTGAATCGTGGATCATCGGGGCCGCATCCGGTGTGCACGATCGTGCTGCGGCCACCCGCGAGAGCTTCGGATGCAGACTGCGACGCGCGATGAATTTCAGCTTCGGCAAGATCGGTCTGCACCAATCGTTCGGTATCGAGTCCGACGGAAACGAAACCACGCGAGACGGCATCGTCAATCTGCGATGCAGTGACCGGGGAACAGCTTCCCGAAAGCACGAGCAACGGTGCCGCTTCGATAGGTTGCGGCCAAGTGGGAACGGATTCGAGAAGCCCCTGTTCACGCCAAGAAGCCGCCAATGCGGTTTCGATTGCGGACGATCCTACCGAAAACAGCGGTTGGTCAGTGACTCGTGAATTCAGCAACGCGCCGATCCGGCGCAAGTGTTCCGGATAGATCGCATCGAACAGGACGATCGAATGATCACGAGTCAGTTGGTCAAGGTAATCACTTGCGTCATTCACCGCTAATTCGTATCGCAAAACATCGAACAGCCCGATCGCTTGATTGGTTTGTCTGCCCAGGTACAGACGCAAGTCGCTTTCATCGGCTGGAGTTATCGGATGATTGCTTGTTGCTGGATGTCGATCGAGTCGATGGATCTCACCCAGGCTGCCGATACCCATGCGAGCAAACAGGTTGCCAAAGGCGCAGTAACGTCCCAGTTCAGGTGCGGCGACCGCGAGCGGAACAAACGAAGGCTTGAATACTTCGGTGCCGACATCGATTGCTCGACCGATGCTGCCGATCTGTGGAGAGGAATCAAACGTCGAACAAATTTTGTAGTGCACATGTTGTGCACCCAAATCGTTCAAAATGGAAAACGCTGATCGCAATTCCGTTTCCAGAGTGGCGGTCGGCAGACAACGTGTGCTTCCTGCAACCCCGATGGCTTGCAAATCAGCGTGTTGTTGAAGTTGTTCGGGTGTCGGCGGATCGATGAACAACGCGGTCCGCACGCCCGCCTTGGTAAGGCACTCCAACGCATCGGTGGAACCGGTGAAGTCGTCGGCGTAATAGGTTAAGAGAAGTCGGGACATGTCAGCCAAACTTCTCCACCGCGTGCCTGAACTCGGTGTGCGTTTGGGCAGTCTGTTCTAGCGTTCGACCCGCGATCGCAGCGGACCAAGCTTGCTGAATTGCGGCGACGCCACCCGCGATTCCATCGGGATGGGCCATGATTCCGCCACCGGCTAGGTACAGCAGGTCTTTGGTTTGCGTCAGTCGATAGGTCTCGAACGCTTGGCCGCCCCACTGACCGGACGAGACCACGGGCAGTACCGAAAAGTCGGTGTCCGGTGCCACAGGAGCCTGGCATGCCTGGATCGATCGCACGACACTCTCATCAGGTTCCCAGAACTTGTTTGCGATTCCGTTTACGTGGATCTGGTCCACACCAGCCAGTCGCCACAATTTTTGATAGGCCGGGAACTCCATCCCGAAAAGCGGATGACGTGTGAGCATGCCCCATCCGTTGCGGTGGCCATGCACAGGCACCTCACCACGATCGCAGAGTTTCTGTACGCCCGACAAACCGACCGTATTGAGGCTAATCATCACACACGAGCCGCCGGCACCGACGACTTTGTCATAGTGCCATTGGGCGGCGTCAAGTTCGTCGCTGATGTTGAACGCGTACATGACTTTTTTGCCCGTCCGCTGAGCGTGATCCAGGATGACCGGCATGATTGCGTCGACGCGGTCGCTGAGTCGGGAGTGAGGCGGATTCGCCATCAGTTCGTCATCTTTGATGAAGTCGACTCCTGCCGCGACGAGTTCTTTGACACGTTGAGCTGTTTCGGCAGGGCTCAGCCCCACGCTCGGTTTGATGATCGTTCCGATCAGTGGTCGGTCATGAACGCCGGTCAAATCTCGAGTTCCAGCGATACCGAATTGGGGACCGCGGAAGGCCTCGGCGAACGAAGCCGGAAGCTCGACGTCGAGTAGCTTTAAACCGGAAAGCTGTGATAGTTCGTATAGATTGCCCTGTAACGTCGATATCAAAACAGGCAAGTTGTTAGCGACGTTGTCGGTCGGCCATGAGATAACCACTTTGGCGCGGTAGTAAAGACCACTTGGCACCTGGTGTCCGGGAAGGCTGGGCTGGGCAACCGATTCGATTACATCAACGCTCTCCACCCGTGCGGCGAACCGTTCGATCAGTTCCTCCGTTTCACCGGGGACTTTGACGAACGTGCCACTGGACTGTTCCCCAGCAATTGATTGGGCTGCGACTTCGGGATCCAGCCCTGTTTCAATCAGGTAGGTTGCCTTGATTCTTTCCGTGGTTGGCATGCCGTTATTCTCCACCGCTCTTGAGTCGATCGATCGCGACAGCCACCAAGATCACGACTCCTTTGACAACCTGTTGCCAAAATGGAGACACGTTTAGCAGCACCAAGCCGCAGTTGAGGACACCAATGATTAGGCAACCAACAACGGTCCCCCAGATCGATCCGCGTCCACCCGAAAGTGAGGTGCCACCAATCACGACAGCCGCGATGCTGTCCAGTTCGTATCCGGTGCCGGCGTTGGGTTGTGCCGAATCCAGACGCGAAGTCACGATCAATCCCGCTACCGCAGAGAGTCCTCCGGCGAGCGTGTAGATCCAAAGTTTGATGCGATCAACATTCAAGCCGGAAAGACGCGCGGCTTGTTCGTTGCCGCCCACCGCATAGATGTAACGCCCAAATCGAGTTTTGTTGGTGATCACCATGAATCCCACCGCCAGCATCCCGGCAATCCAAACGGGAACGGGAGCACCAAGAAAGCTAGCCGTGCCGATGATGGCAAACGTGGATCCAAGGCCCGTGATGGGGAATCCTTTCGTCCACAACATCGTCAAGCCGCGTGCGATGCTAAGCATGCCCAGTGTTGCGACGAACGGTGGAATGCGAACTCGCGTGATCATCTGGCCGTTGAACCAACCTAGGAACATGCCCACGGCGAGTCCGGCAACAATGCCGCCGGCAACCGTGAACTCAAGTTCAATGCCCAGCGGCTCGATAACCAACGGCGACTTGATCAGCCCCGCTGTGATCGCTCCGGCAAGTGCTAGGATCGATCCGACGGACAAATCGATGCCGCCGGCGATGATGATCATGGTCATGCCGATCGACAAGCAAACGTTGACCGATATCTGACGCATGATGTTCCAGCCGTTCGCTGCCGTCAGAAAACGATCCGATAGCAAGCTCATGGCCATGACCAACAGCACCAACACCAGCAGTGATTGGAAGCGGTTGATAAACCTTAAGACGGGCGTTGACGATTCACTCATACGACGCTGTCTCCATTAGCAAACCCGGTTTGCTGAAAACCAGCATCTTGGAAACCAATATCTTGAAAACCAGGGACAGCCGCTTGCATGAGGTTTTCTTCCGTGGCGTCACCTCGTTGGAACTCCGCCGTCTTGCGGCCCTCGCACATGACGATCATTCGATCCGATATACCTAATAACTCTGGAAGCTCGGAAGAAACAACCACGATTGCCATGCCTTGTTGTTTCAGTTGATCAATCAGTGCGTAGATTTCTCGCTTGGCATTGATATCAATTCCTCGAGTCGGCTCGTCCAATAGCAGTACTCTCGGATGGGTGCTCAGGACGCGGCTCAGCACTACTTTCTGTTGATTGCCACCACTGAGCGTCTTGACCGTTTGTCGGACGCACGGTGTTTTGATCGAGAGTTGATCGGCGTAGCGAACCGCGTGAACATCCTCGAGTTCTCGACTAAGGAAACCGAACTTCTCGATTAATCCGATGTTTGAAAGGCTGATGTTGTTCTCGACGCTCATGCCTAAAACCAAGCCCTGCTCCTTGCGATCTTCCGGAACCAGTCCGATCCCGTGGGCCATCGCAACGCCCGGCGATTGGATATCGCAAGGTTCGCCGTCGATCGAGATCGATCCACTGGTCGTCTTCGGGTGAATGCCAAAAATGGATTCCATCAACTCGGTTCGCCCGGCACCCATCAAACCAAAGATGCCCAGCACTTCGCCGGACGATACCGCGAACGATACATCGTCAACGAGCAACCGCTGGCCAACCGGTGATCGTTGGCTGAGTGACTCGACACGCAGAACTTCTTTGCCGATCGGTGTTTGGTGCTGCACGAACATCTCGCTTAGATCGCGTCCGACCATCATGCGTACGATCTCGTCTTGACGCGTATTGCATGTTGGGACGGTGTCGACGAACGTGCCGTCGCGAAGAACCGTGATGCGGTCAGTGATCCGCAGGAGTTCGTCCAATTTGTGGGATACGTAGACGACCGAAATTCCATCCTTCCGTAGCGATTCGATCAGTTCAAAGAGCGTTTCAACTTCGCTGTCACTAATCGCCGATGTGGGCTCGTCCATGAAGATGACGCGAGCTTTGGCGTTGAGCGACTTGGCGATTTCCACGATTTGTTGTTGACCAACCCGTAGTGTGTTCAGTCTCGCTCGCGGATCAATCGTCGGATCCAGCGGCGCAAGTAGTTCCTTGCAGCGTTGGTTTTGTGTCGCGGCGTCGATCAGGCCGGTCCCTTTCAATATTTCGCGGCCCAGAAAAATATTCTCCGCAACGGACAGATACGGAATCAGGTTCAGTTCTTGATAGACAATACTGATGCGGTGCTGCAGTGCTTCGCTCGTATTGGCAAACTGAACCGGTTGCCCATCTAAAAGGATCTCGCCTTCGGTAGGTTGCTGTGCACCAGCCAAGATGTGCATGAGCGTCGTCTTGCCAGCACCGTTTTCACCAATCAACCCATGAACTTCGCCTGCTCGAATGTCAAAGTTGACGTTGTTGAGAGCGACCACGCCGGGGTATTTCTTGACGATGCCACGTCCGGCGAGTACTGGGATTGCTTGCTGTGGAGCATCCGAGGCTGGATTCGCGGTCATTCCGACTGCTCCGTTGCCGCGGCGGTGTGCAATTGCACCGGAATCAGCTTCAATGGTTTGAAATCGTCGTCTTCTCGGACCTCGCCACATCCGACGAACTCCACCATGGTTCCGATGACAAGTTGGTCACGGACTCGCTCGATCACATCGGCCTCGCAGCGGGAATTCAGTTCGGTTGATAGCTGATTGAAATCTTGCGAATTAGGGAAGTCCCCAACGTTCGCCAGTCCGGTCGCATCGCGGATCGCGTTGTTGACTAAGATTCCGATTTCCAGAACAACGGGTTGTGTTGGTCCGTCGATGGTCACCTCGCACTCGTCTTCATTGACGTTCGTGATTCGGCCGCGACCTTGTAAGAAGAAGAACGTGGGACCACCCAAGCCAACTTGACGGCCGTACTTTCTTCGTGCGGCATCGGGATCCGTTGCTGCCAACGCGAGCACCTCATCAACGCGAGCCGCTCGAGCCGCCGCTTCGGGCAGTTGCTTGGTCCACAACGCTTCGATGAACGTAGAGACATCGATTTGGGATGCACCGTTGGACGCGGCCAGGTTGGCTTGCGAACTGCTATTCGCGTTGGCAATTCTCGACGATCCGATTTTGCGGATATGAACCAACGGGAAAAAATAGAGCAGTACGCAAACCACCAGCAGACCGGTGGCCAGTCGAGCGATTTTCTTCTTCGCCGACATCACTCTTTCTTACCGTATCCAGCGAACTTGTCGATGTTCTTCGGAGTGACTAGATCGACGTTCACAGGGATCTTCTGTTGAAAGTCGCGTTTGCCGTTCGCCAAATATTCGTTTGCGAATTCAGCGGCCGTCTTCGCCATCAGCTTGGGATACTGCATCACCGTCGCTGCAATTTTGCCATCTGCGACCGCTTTGACAACATCTTCAGATCCGTCGTAACCGAAGATCTTAACTTGATCTGCCTTTCCGGCCCCGAGCAACGCCTGGTACGCGCCCATCGCCATCGCGTCGTTTCCGCAGAACACCGCATCAATGTCATCGTGCGATTGCAACATGGACTCAATCACTTCCAGGGCTTTGTTGCGATCGAAGTCCGCCGATTGTTGAGCGACCATTTCCATCGACTTGTAACGATCGACAACACTGTGGAATCCTTTGGAACGATTCCAGGTGTTGTTGTCGCCGACCAATCCCAAAAGCTCGACGTACTTCCCTTCCTTGCCCACGGTTTGGATAAAGTATTTGCCTAGCTCGACACAGCCCGAATAGTTATCGGACAGCAGTTGGGCGGTCGCCGCGTCGGTGGAACTGATTTCGCGATCGATGCAAAACACAGGGATACCCGCTTCCTTCGCTCGCCTGACGTTCGCGACGGAGCCTTCCGCGTCGGTGGGATTGAACAGGATAGCACCATATCCCACAGCAATGGCGTTGTCGAAGTGGGATGCCTCTTTCGAGGTGTCGTTTTGTGAGTCAAACAACGTGGCTTCATAGCCGAGTTCGATGGCACGATCACGAGCGGTCTCGCCCAGGACAACAAACCAAGGGTTATTCAGCGTAGAGATAATGACGGCGATCTTCTTGTTGTTCGATGGGGCCGCTTTTCCCTTTCCCGAATGGTCGGTGATGGTGGAGTTGGCGGTTTCGTGGATCGAAATATCCGTTGGTTCAGACGTGGATGGAGAGCAGCCGACCACCATGGCGAGGCAAGCGGCCAATGCCGCGAACGAGGCGAACAATGGTTTCGGTTTCGTAAGACTCTCAATCATCACCAGATATTCCTTGAAGATCATGTAAAGCGAATGGTGGATAAAGGGTTGTCTCGCAAATCGTGCTGAACTGCTATGCACTCGCGAGAACGGCCGTCTTCTTTTTCGTCGATGTCGATTCGGGTTGGGGCAAACGAATCGGCGGCACTGTGACGATAACACTCTGAACGGCGAGCTTCCAACCCGCGTAGCTGTCGTCAGCCGTTTCCTCCGACATCTCTCTGTTGTAACACCGCGCGACGCCCGGAAGTTTCAGTTGCTGAAGCGATAAAACTTCCGAACCGATCGCCCCGCACAACACCGCACCGAGCGGTGATGATTCCGCGACAAGGCTCGTTTGTACTTCGGCGTCGATCATGTCAGCGGTGAACTGCATCAAGAAATTGTTAGACGTGGCACCACCGTCCGCATGAATCAATCGAATCGCGACACCCGTCTGTTCTCGCATCATTTCGAGCACGTCGCGAACCTGGTAGGCGATCGATTCTAAAGCGGCCCGGACCAAGTGAGCTCGATTGGCACTAGGTGTTAAACCGACGATAGCGGCTCGGGCATCCGGAGACCAATACGGCGCGCTCAGACCTGCAAAGGCGGGGACCAAATAGACGCCCGCATTATTATCGATGGACTCGGCGAGTGCTTGCGTTTCGGCGTAAGAATCGATCATCTGCAACTGATTTTTTAGCCACTGCAGAGTTGCGGCCGAGTAGCTGATGATTCCCTCGAGACAATAAGTTGGTTGGCCGTCGATTACCCACGCGATCGTGCCAACAGTGCCGTCATACGGCGTAGGGACTTTGGAGCCTACGTTCAATAACAGTGAAGACCCCGTCCCGAATGTGATCTTCGTATCGCCAACGCGATGGCAACCCATGGCAAACAGCGAGGCTTGCGAATCAGCCATCACGCCACGGATTGGAATGGGTGAACCTAAAATACCGTCAATGTCCGTTTCTCCGAAATGCGAGTTGGAGTCGCGGATTTCGGCAAGGGACGTGATCGGAACTTGAAACAGATCACACAACGATTCACTCCACCGCAAATCAACAATATCGTACAGCAGCGTGCGACTCGCGTTGGTGTGATCGGTGGCAAAAACTTGGCCTTTGGTTAGGCGATAGATCAGGTAGGTGTCGATTGTCCCAACCAACGCTGTGCCATTGGCAAAGGCTCGTTTGATCGCGGGAACGTTTTCGGTCAACCATCGCAATTTGGACGCTGAAAAGTAGGTGTCGATTACCAACCCGGTATGCTGACGTACGTCTTCTTCGTGATGTTCCGCCTTCAGTTGTCTGCAGATCGCATCGCCGCGACGGCACTGCCAAACGATCGCGTTATACAGCGGTCGGCCGGATGCGCGATCGAAGACGACAATCGTTTCTCGCTGGTTCGAGATGCTCAGCCGTGTCGGTTGTTTATGGCCGGAGACAACTTCCTTCACGACGGCGAGCGTGTTTTGCCAAATTTCCTCGGCGTCGTGTTCGACCCAACCCGCTTGCGGATAAATCTGTCGATGTTCTCGGGATGACTTGGATACGAGTTCCCAGGAAGCATTGAATAACAATGCTTTGGTCGCGGAAGTACTTTGGTCAATAGCTAGGTAGTGAGACATAGGAGTCGCCTTTCTCCACACCAGGTTCAGATTAACTCGACACCGAAAGATTTAGCTTCGATAGCAAACGTTCCGCGACGGCAGTGAGCCCTTCCATGGAAATTCCATAGTGCCGGAAAATATCCGACTGGCTGCCGGTGACTGTGTACTCGTCAGGAATGCCCACTTGTTTGAAACCGACTTGGATGCCGGCTTCCAGAATGACTGACGCACAAGCGTCTCCGAGACCGCCGGCGGTCATGTGTTCTTCAACCGTCACAATGGTTTGGCAGTCATGAGCAGCCTGGATCACTGCGTCGACGTCGAGCGGTTTGATGCAATGCATGCTGATGACGCGAGCGGAGATGCCCGTGGTTTGAAGTCGTTCGGCCGCCAACAACGCGTGGATGACCGTTTCGCCCGTTGCGATAAAGCACACGTCGGTGCCTTCGCGTATGACTCTCGCCTTGCCGATCGCAAAGTCGTCGTTTGTACGAGGTAAGTCGTGCATCGGAGCTTTACCAAAGCGAACGTAGATCGGACGGGACTGGTTGGCAGCGGCTCGGATCGCCTTTACGGATTCGAAATTGTCAGCGGGGACGACAATGTCAATGTTGTTGATCGCTCGCAGGACTGCCAAGTCATGCAACGAGTGATGCGTCGTCCCGAGCGCTCCGTAGCTGACACCGGAACTGATTCCGATCACCTTAACGGGGTTGTCGGAATAGCAGACGTCGTTTTTGATTTGCTCCAGCGAGCGGGCTGTTAAAAAGCAAGCTGGTGACACGGCAAACGGAATTTTTCCAGCCGAGGCTAGCCCGGCGGCGACGCCTACAAGGTTCTGTTCCGCGATCCCGACTTCCACGATTTGCTGATGAAGTTCGCTGGCAAAGGGAACCAGCTTTCCCGAGCCACGCGAATCGCTGGTGACGACAACGACGTCGCTATTTTGACGAGCGAGACCTAAAACCGTTTCAGCAAAGACTTCGAGATTCGCTTTGCCTTTGTTCAATTGCAATCGCTCTAACAACGCCAACGCATCGTCGCTGAACATGCCGGGGGCAGGAGCACTCACGATAGAACTCCTTGAGTATGGAGGTGGCTTTCGATTTCCGTCATTGCTTGAGTGTATTCAGCGTCACTGGGTACACCGTGGTGCCATTTGGCGACATCTTCCATGAAGCTCACGCCTTTGCCTTTGACTGTGTTGGCGATCACGACGGTCGGATGCCCCGCGGTAGGCGTGTCCGTTAACGCCGTGGTTAGTTCATCGAAGTCGTGTCCGTCCACGCTACGGACTGTCCAGCCGAACGCTGCAAACTTTTCGTCAATCGGCGAGTTGTCGCAAACGTCGCGAGTTCGTCCCGATATCTGCAACGTGTTGTAGTCAATAATTGCGGTAAGGTTGTCGAGCTTGTGATGGGCTGCGCACATTGCGGCTTCCCAGTTGGAACCTTCGGCGAGTTCACCGTCGCCCAACAACGTAAAGACTCGGAAATCAGCGTGACTCAATTTTCCGGCGATGGCCGTTCCTACGCAAATGGGCAACCCGTGACCAAGCGCACCGGTGTTCTGTTCGACACCGGGAACATGACGCGTCGGGTGACCGACAAAATGCGACTGGTATCCGCACAGGGTTTCGAGTTCCGATTCGTCAAAGAATCCCTGGTCAGCTAGCACTACAAACAAGGCTTCGACAGAGTGCCCCTTGCTTTGCACATATCGATCGCGATTCGGATCGCGGAAGTTGTGCGGCGAGACATTCAGAACGCGGTTGTACAACACGTTCAGAATGTCGACGCACGACAAGCTACCGCCGGTATGCCCCGCACCGGCGTGCTTGATGTACTTCAAAATATCGAGGCGATATTGCCACGACTTGAGCTGCATTTGTTCGGTGGAAAGATCGATCATTTGTTGGCCCCGTGATGGTAGACGTCCCAGCCCATGTAGTTGCCCAAGGCTTCCGAAAGTGCCGACGCGGTATGGGATTGGTTCATCACGACGTGATGTTCAAACCCGCTCTTGCAGACGTATCGCAGCAAGCCTTGCAGATCAGGAACTTTTGCGACCGCTCGATTGCCAAAGGTTTCAAGAACGTCGTCGGTCAAGAGGCCTTCGCCGACGTAAGCACGAATGCGGCCGTTAACGTCGTCGGTGGTCAGCCGGCCATAGGTGAGGGGCCCGGAAGGGGTTCGGCCGTCGAGGGCACCGTACGTGTTTTCATCACCGACGATCGTGCCGAGGATCGGGGCAGTCGAGATTTTGATGTCGTGCAGGAAAGATTTTGCCCAATTACCGCAGTGAAATAGCACGCATTTATCGGGATCGTCAGCGTAGTTGTTGTTCCAATCAACCAACGCACTGGGGGAATCGCCGGCGAGCTGCATCGCGTACATGCTCAACACGCCGGTCACGTCCACTTCACATGCACTGGGCATGAACCCTTCGCTCATCATGCTCATGATTGTGCAGACGTTGCAGCCAAAGTTTTGCTGCATGGACGTCCAACACTGAATCGCAGTCGCATCGAGTGCGTTTTCCTGCATCCAGTTCGACAGAATGACACCGAGTTTGGCCATCTGTTGCAGTGCTTCGCGCGGCACGCCTGTTGAAGCGGCGTAGGCCTGGATCTCTTCGATCTTTGACTTCACTTCGGGTTCTTCGCCATTCATGCGATTCGCGATTCCCAAAAATTCGGATAGGTCGACCGTCGTCACGCTGATCCCATTTCGTTCCAAAATCTTTTCGCTATAGCGAACCGTGTTGAACGCACCGGGCCGAGCTCCAACGGCGCCTAAACGTACGCCTGATAGCCCTCTTACAACGCGACAAACCTGTATGAACTTTGCCAGCTCTTTGCGAAAAGAGTCAGCCGTTGGGTGAACGGTATGTTGATCAGTCAACGAAAATGGAATGCCCGCTTGGACTAAGTTATTGCATACCGAAATTTTGCCACAGAACGCATCGCGACGAGTATTGGAAGCGAGCTTGTCCAATTCGTCCGGATACGCCTGTATCAACACTGGAACATTTAGATTGGCTAGCTTAAGAGTATCGGCAACACCTTTTTCGTCACCAAAGTTTGGCAACACTACCAATACTCCATCAATCTCGTCGCGGTGCTGCTTAAAGAGGTCTGCACACATGCGAGCTTCCGCATGCGTTTCAACGCCGCCTAACTTGGTTTGTTCAGCCGACAACGTGATCGCGTTGATGTCAAATTTTTGACATAGTGCTAAAACATCCTTGCGTGCTTCGGTAACCAAATGGTCTGGGAAGAAATCACGGTTACCGAAAACGATTCCAAGCGTGCTAGGCATGTAGGTGAGACATCCGCGTGGGGAAAAGAGGTGTCGCAATCTGATTACATAGCCATTAGAATCAAGGAATTGAGCGATTCTAGCTCAATGCCGATCTAAACTTGGCGTATTCTTATGTGGCGGAACGCATCTCCGGTGACATTTGCCCAAATCAAATGAAGCATTTCAACAACGAACGTCCGCGATTTGCGTCGTATGGATTCTCATGTGAGACATGGGAACCCCAAGCAATGCCGCGCGCAGATCAGCACGACGAGGTTGAGCTGAACTACCTTCCTGAAGGGTCACTTACCTATTTGATGGGTGGTCGACGTGTTTCCGTTCCAGCAAGAAAGCTTGCTGTCTTTTGGGCCACCGTCCCTCATCAAATTGTTGAGTTTGAGAGCGAATCGCCTTACTACGTTGCAACGATTCCATTCGCATGGTTTTTGAAGTGGGGAATCCCCAGTTCATTGCATTCACGCATCTTGCACTGGGACATGGTGGTTGATGTCGCGCCCGTTGAACCGGAACGGGAGCGTTTGATGTTTGAACAGTGGATACAAGATGTTGAAGGAGGCGCATTGGCACCAGCGGCTGCACTGGAGATTCAAGCGAGGTTGCTTCGCATGGCGAGTTTCTTAAGCGAGGCTTCGCCGAATCCAACGACGCAACCGTTTATACAATTGGAGTCGCAGGATAAAGCCGAACAAATGGCTTGTCATATTTCCAGTAGCTATAAGGAGCGATTGACAATCCCTCAAATCGCAGCCGAAGTGGATCTGCATCCCGACTACGCGGCGACACTCTTTAAGAAAACGTTTAGTACGACAATCGTGAACTTCATTACGCGACATCGTATCGCCCATGCACAGCGGCTTCTGCTTTCGACCGATGATCAGATCATTGCGATTGCCGGAGATTCTGGATTTGATTCCTTGTCCAGATTCAATCGCGCGTTCAAACAGGTCACCGGACTAACTCCTCGCGAATATCGTAAGACACGCCGGTGATCTTAATGGCAACGTCGAGTATCGACGTGTGTCTTTTTCTGCCGTATCGATCAAGTTAGTTGAGGAATCATAAATGTTAGTACGGCAGATTAAGTTGTTACATCAAGAAAACACAATCCGCACTTTTTGCCGTGGATGGACGAAGTGTTTTACGTGCCGAGTGAAGATGATTGCAATCGCTTTGTTGGCATTTCAACTATTGGTGTTTGGTGTAGCTGGTTGCCTCCATGCCGAGTCGGACCAACGCCCCAATATCGTTTTTATCTTGGCGGATGATTTGGGGTATGGGGAGCTCGGTTGTTATGGGCAGCAGAAGATTATGACGCCGAACCTCGACCGGCTTGCTAGCCAGGGTATGCGGCTGACGCAGCACTACAGTGGTGCGCCAGTTGCGCACCGGCGAGATGTGTTTTGATGTCGGGCCAGCATCTCGGGCATGCCGAAATCCGGGGGAATCGAGATTCGGGGAACGGACGCAGATTTCCTGGGCAATGGCCGATCACCGACGAACTCGTCACGATCGCGGAAGTGTTGAAAGCGGCCGGCTACGCGACGGGTGGTTTTGGTAAGTGGGGGCTCGGCCCGACTGACTCATCGGGCAGACCGAACCGGCAAGGATTCGAGCGCTTCTTTGGTTACAATTGCCAACGCAACGCCCACAGTTACTATCCACCGTTTTTGGATAGTGACGAGGAACAAGAATCAATCAATCAGAATCCAGTACCCGGCCACCGGAAGCAACCGGCGGGCGATGTGATCGCAGACGACTTTCGCGGCGAGGTTTATGCTCCGGATCGGATTCTTGCGGAGGCCGTCGATTGGCTCGGTGAGAATAAGGATAACCCGTTCTTCTTGTATCTGCCGTTTGTCGAGCCGCACGTTTCGATGCAACCGCCGCAGGAGTGGATTGACCGATACCCGGCGTCATGGGACGAAGTGAACGGTGTCTATCGTGGCGAGAACGGTTACCTGCCGCATCCACGTCCGCGTGCCGCGTATGCGGCGATGATCTCGGACTTGGACGAACATGTCGGCACTATTTTGGATCGGCTCGATGACAATGGGCTGTCGGAGAACACGTTGGTTGTCTTTACGTCTGACAACGGGCCGACGCATGGTGGGCGTGATTCTCGGTTTCACATCGGTGGTGCGGCATGTACGTTTTTTGATTCCGCGGGCGATTTAAAAGGGTACAAGGGCAGTTGTTATGAAGGCGGTTTGCGAGTGCCCTGTATCGTGCGTTGGCCAGGCAAGGTGCAGCCGGGCTCTACGTCGTCGATGCCGTCTTACTTCCCCGATTGGTTCGCTACGTTCACCACGGTCAGTGGCGGTAAGGCTCCCGCCCATCAACGGTGCGATGGTGTAGACCTCAGTCCCGAGTTAACCGGCCAAGAGACGCCAGATCGTGAGCGACCGCTGTTGTGGGAGTTTGCTGGTTATGGAGGGATCTTTGCGATCCGCGACGGTGAATGGAAGGCCGTACGCAGGGGAACTAAAAGCAAGCGGCCCGCACCATGGGAGCTTTACAACCTCGCATCTGATCCTAGCGAAGCAGCGGATGTTGCTGACGTTCATCCCGAGATTGTTGAACGGCTTGCGAAAGCATTCGTCGATGAGCGAACGATGGAGCCTGACTTCCCACAACCACTACTGGATTAGCGATTTAGACGGCGAATGACGTCTGACACGAGCCGTCGTTGTTCCGCTGGTCAATTGTTTCGACGCAGGCGTTGATGGCGGACTTTAGGTCGTTCATCGAGATAGGTTTGCTTAGAACGCGAATGTGTCGTTCAGCGTTCTCGGCATTCAGTTCTGGTAGCGACAGTTCGTCACCGGTTAACATCAGATACTGGGACTGCGGGGCGATCTTGATGGCTTCTTGAATGAATTGAAAGCCATTCATGCCTGGCATTCGCATGTCAACGACCACAACCGAGAAAGGTTTTGTGTTCTCAATCAGCTCCAGAGCTTCCGTGCCAGAAGTGCTAGTTGCAACATCGAACTCAAACGAGAGAATTCGTTTGAACGTGTTCAACAAATCCTGGTCATCGTCGATCAGAAGGATACGAGTATTCATTCGCTGACATTGTTAATTTGGTGGTGTGGTGTTTTCAAATGACATGCGAAAATCCAAGTCTACGAGAGCCCATGGTTTACCACGGCTGCGCTCATGTCAGGAATCCGAAGTCAGGGAACGATTTAGGCCGGTGACGGAGCGGACTGAATCATCTTGGGCGCGACCACTGTGGTCGGTCGAGACATTTCATAAGCGTGAATAGCCGACTGATTGGAGTCGATAGGCAGGATCACAGTGAATGTGGTGCCGACGTCGGGTTCGGTTTCCACTCGGATCGAGCCGTTGTGTTTGGTCGATACGATACTGTGTGTCAGCGCGTGTCCGATGCCAGGATTATCGATGGACTCACCGGATTGGTAGAGTCGCTCGGATAGCGTGGGCTGAATGTCGGTGGAGCCCCCCGTCCCGTTATCACGGAAGCTAATTTCAATATCGTTGCCAATTTGCATGGATGTGATTTCAATCTTCCCTAACCAATCCGGGACGCTTACTTTGCGATCCGCAATTGCGTCTGCAGCGTTGGCAATCAGGGTGACGAATACCTGACTTAATTCGGCGGCAAATGCAGGGATTTTGGGCAAGTCGGGTGATAGGTTCAGCTTTAAGTCGGCAAGATATTTGTAACGGTTACGGCTGATGACCGTCGCTTGATGTATGAGAGTGTTTAAGTCAGTCAGCTTTCTATCCTGCTGTCCTGGATATGCCAAAGACTTCATCGCTTTAGCGATCTCAACCACCTTCATCGCGGCATGGGATGTTTCCTCGATCGCATCAGGTGTTTGGACTCGCAAAACGTCATAGTGGTTTTGCTTCGCCAGTGCCTTCAGTTCAGATTGAAGATCAAGTTCAGTCGGCGCTGGGTGCTTCAGCAGTTCGAGTAGTCCGTCGATGTACCGGAAGATTCGTTGGTAGCCCATCGTTAAGAACTCAACGTTTCCACTGATGCACTGCATCGGTGTGTTGATTTCATGAGCGATGCCTGCGGCGAGTTGGCCCATGGATTCAAACTTTTGCGACTGTGCCAGTTGGCGTGCCATCGCTTGCGGCTGGCTAAGGTCAGTGCAAAAAGCAACGTATACAGGCCGGTCTTCAAACGTCGAGCGATGGATGTCGACCTGAACAGGAAACACCGTTCCATCTTTGCGCTCGTGCGATAAATCTAGACTGCAACGTTCGCTCGCGAAAGACATCGCGTTGGAAATCTGTTTGCGCAGATCTTGGTTGGTGAGGTCATGAAGGAAATCCTGCGGTGTCGAAGCGTTTAGATCGTCCGACTCCCAGCCGATGCTATTTAGAAATCCTTGGTTCGCTTCCACCAGTCGCAATGTTTCGGCGTCGAAGATATACAGTTGCTGGGGCGATTCTTGAATGAGCGTCGCGAATGACTTCATCCGTGACTCAGCGTGTTTCAGTTCGGTGATATCGAGGAAGCTACCCAGCGTGCCAAAGCAATTTTGGTCTTGGTCACGAAGTGAGGTGGCCCCCGATAACACGACTCTGCGCTCGCCCGATAAATCACGCAGTGTTTCTTCGACGTTGACCAGTTCCACGTTCTCATCCGGCGAATCACAAAAACTTGAAAGTCGATTCGGAGTTCGATCGCTTGAGTCAATAATGTCATTCATCCGTTTGCCAATGGCATCTTCAGGTTCTTTTAGCCCAAAGAAGTCGCTGAACATCTTGTTGCACCCCATCAAGCTGCCGTCCAAGTCACGCCAGTAAACGGCCGCTGGAATGCGTTGCAGAATCGTATCCTGGATTTGTCGTTGTTGTTCGATTTCAGCCGTGCGACTGATAACTCGTTGTTCCAATAAGTCGCGTTCTTGAACAAGAGTAAATTGGTTCTTTGCAAGTTCCCAAAGTGAACGCCGGTTCTGGTTGACTCCCCAAATAAGAAAAACGGTTTCAAAGATGACCCATCCGGTGTGTTCGATGGCACGTAGCGGTGATGGCGAGAGAACGCCGAACACGGATTCGGGCCAGAAAAGACTTCGAACGAGGTGATCGACGGAGATCGCTGATACAGCGGGTAAATAGACCCATGGATCCTTGTAAAACGCTAGAAAAGCGAGTGAGCCAAAGATATGAAAGTGCGCCTCGAGTCGTCCCCCCATCAAATGGATCAGCAATGCCGAAAACTGAACTTGAGCGAGAGCCATGACCATTCGAGTCAAGCGTTGACCGGGGAATCGGAACGCCAAGAACACCGGGAATACAGTTAGCAGTCCTCCGATGACGATAGCCGTCCAAACATGGGTATGAACGAATTTCTCTGGTCCGGCCCAGGTGTATGGCGAAACGATGATCGCGCAGCCGATTGCGAAGATCCATTGCAAAACAAAGACTACGGCGAGGGATCGATCGGCGCTGACTTGCCGCGACTGTAGAAGTTGGGCGAAAAGTTGTTCCGCGGTACGGTGCGACTTCGACGTTTCGATATTGTTTTCTAGCATGTCTTTTAGCCTGGTTGATTACAAACGGCAGCCAAAGACCGGAGTCGATTGGATCGGTGAATTCTGACCTTGAAGGAGCATGGCAATGGATCGAACGCCAAGGTTGTCGCCTTCGTGGTTGCGAGAAACCGTGATGCCACCGTGGAAGCGAGTCTTGCCACTCGGATCAACCAGTATGACGGCGCCGGAAGTTTGCATTCCTAACTCGCTGGCTAGCTTGCCGTCTTCGTCGGCTTGGATTGTGGCGTTGTGGATCAAGGCGAGGTCTGTAGTCATCTTGCTTTCGATCCAGTCTCGTTCTGTATCCAGCGGATGGTAAACCAAAAACCGGCAAGTCACGTTATCGCCAACTTGATCCAACAGGCGGCCCAACTCGTTGACCGAAGCTACCGTGCAGGGGCATTTGGGATGCACCGCCATCACCAGTTCCCATTGGTTGCCGGTCGAAGGCAAGCTAACGTTTGAAGCCTGCACATTGGCGACGTTCGATGGTGGCAACTCCGATGGTCCGGCCGTGTTGCCGTAGGAGATCAAGGCAAAGAATGCACCGCCTAGGATGCATGCCCACAAAGTGGCGATTCCGATCATGAATTTCGGGACTTCCCCCGAAACTGGACGGACCTCTAGCTGGTCTTCGTTCGAAACGAACCCAGATACATTTATTTGAGATGTCATATCACGTGCCCCGCGATCAATGTTTAGTTGTCATGCCTTGTCCAAAGCAGGGACGAAGGCAACAAACGCTACATCGCAATCCAGTGCCAATGGATTCTTGCAACAACTTGAGCGATGGAACTCACTGTCCCGGCACTACCGAAACAGCGGCTTTAACGGTTGCGACGATCGTGCCGGGAGTGCCGGTATGAAAGAAGGGTGGTTGAGTTTCCGACCAGAGAAGCAGGCGATTGACGCTTCCAAGTCAACGATCGAGAACGCACCCTTCCGGTCGTCCTTAGGGAATGGCGTTTGCGTTGGTCGGCCGACTAAGAGGCGTATTCGCGAATTGGGGTTTTTCGCCTTTGGAGGTCGTCAATTATGAACCTCGAAGAGAGTTCTATCAGTACCCGTTAGGCTCTGGAATGCGAGCCAGCGGGGAGCTCTGAAGTATCCAGGAGTAATCGTTCAGATGATTTCGCTGGCTAGCTAAACGTGCGATCAAACATCAGGGCACGAAAAAAGCCGATTGAGGAAAACCCTGCAAAAAGCTAGGCTGTCTTCAATCGGCTTTTGACTGTCTTGCGACTCAGCTACCCCGCTAGGACTTGAACCTAGAATGGCTGGACCAAAACCAGCTGTGTTGCCAATTACACCACGGGGTAGTGCGAATCACGATTTCTCGTGTCGACGGGGGAAGTTTAGCAGGCAATCTTGTCTTGCTAAAGAGGAGTCTTTCAGATTCGGGGACGTTCACGCCATTTTTTTTCTGGGGCAGCGGATTTGTCGGTTTTGACGAGATTTCTTGCTCTCGAATTGACCGTTCAGGGCTATGCGCCACGCCGGAACCTGCCGAAGCTGTGCCCGTTCGTCCGCGTATGACCTCCATTTCGAACCTGGGTTTGAATCGAGGTGGGAGTGATCCATCGGGGCGGTCAGTGATTTATTGAGGCGGTTTGGGAACGTTGCCGTTGTGATTGAGAGAATATGGGTTTGGACGCGTTAGCAACTCTGCGTGAGTATTTTCAATATGATTCGTTTCGAGGATGCCAGGCGGCAGTGATCGAGCGGGTGTCGTCTGGACAGCACGCGATGGTGGTGATGCCAACCGGTGGCGGGAAGTCGCTGTGCTTTCAGGTGCCCGCCTTGATGGAGCCAGCGGGTGCGCCGGGGAGTTCGGACCAGGACGCGAAGGCGGATCTCACGTTGGTGCTGTCGCCGTTAGTGGCGTTGATGCAGGACCAAGTCGATGCGTTGGTTCGCCGAGGGATTGATGCGACGCTGATCAATTCATCCTTGGATCGCGACACCCGGATTGCTCGCCAAGCCGAGCTGGCGGCCGGGAAGTATCGACTGCTGTACGTGACCCCGGAACGGTTTCGAAAACCAGAGTTCACGGACATGCTTCGCCAGCGGAATGTTCGTCTGCTGGCCGTCGATGAGGCTCACTGCGTCAGCCAGTGGGGGCATGATTTTCGCCCAGATTATTCTCGGATTGCCGACATCCGGGAGTCGATCGGGAACCCAACGACGATCGCTTTGACGGCGACCGCGACCGCCGAATGTCGGCAGGACATCTACCAGCAGTTGGGGATCGATGCGGACGATATCGAATTGTTCCACGAAGGGATCGAGCGACCAAACTTGTCGATCGATATCGAGCCGGTCATGGACGAAGATGAAAAGCTGGAACAGATTCTCGATGCGATCAAAGATCCGGAGGTGTGGGGCGAGAACCATGACCAGCCGGGTGGCATGATCGTCTACTTTTCATTGATCAAAACGCTGTTGCGATTCAGCGAGCAGTTGACCAGTCGGGGAATCGACCATGTGACGTACCACGGCGACTTGTCTCGGAAGGCTCGGCGGCGGATGCAGAACGAGTTCATGAGCGGCAACGTGGACACGGTTCTAGCGACACCGGCGTTCGGGATGGGGATCGATAAGGAGGATATTCGTTTGATCGTGCATGCGGAGACCCCGGGATCGATCGAGTCGTATTACCAGGAGATCGGGCGGGCGGGTCGCGACGGAAAGCCGAGTCGATGCTTGTGGCTGTATGACCAGGCCGATTTGATGACGCAGATGCAGTTCATCAATTGGGCGAATCCCGATGCCAATTTTTATGCATCGTTGATGCACACGCTGAAGGAACACGGCGATCGATGTCAGGCGTTTGGAATGGACTGGATCAACCGCCACTTGCAACGAGTCAGCCCGCACGATCATCGGCTGGAGACGGCGATTGCGATGATGGATCGGCTGGGTGTGGTGGCTGGGCCGCGGCCGCCGAAGTGCTTTGAACTGCTGACTGATGAGTTGCCGGAAACGTTGAAGGATGAGTCACGGCTGGAAGAGAAGATTCGCCGTGATCAACAGCGTCTGTACGGCATGGTGCAGTTGGCGAAGACCCCGAAGGAAGAACGGCAGGCGTTCTTGAATTCCTATTTTATGGGGTGAGACGCGGGCGGTTTTGAGGGGGGCGGGGCTTTACCGGATGGGTGCCGGATCGGCGCCGAAGCGGCTTGATCCGGCCTACGGGGACTCTCGCGGGTTTCGGACTTCGATAGGGGCAAGCTACAAAAAAACAGCCTGCGGGAAGGCAGGCTGTTGAGTACTTTTCGATGGTTCTGGTTGAATGGACTTGTTGCCTCGTCCACGACGCCAGTTTCTTGTCCGAATAATGGACTAGGCCAGGTGATGGTTGCTGATGGGCTGGACCATGACGGTGGGGCGTGCCGTGTTGGTTTTGTAGTAGTCCGGTGCCCAACGACTTAGTTCGACGTACATCGCGATGACTGCGATCAGCATGAACAACATCGCGAGCAACAGCATCACGGTGAAAACGCTAGGTGGTTGTTTGGTGGAACGTCCACCGGGCTCATTCGATAGAGGTGTCGACACGGTCGCCCTCCTGAATCGTTCCTTCGCTGTAGTCTCGTAGGATTTCAGCCACGGCTCGGTCGGGTTCGGTTTCGCGAACTCGCAATCGAGTCACGTAACGACCGCCACGGGTGACTTCCAAGAAGTGGCCTTCACGCAAACCGTCGTCGTAACCGATGGAAACTTCCACCAACTTGCGTGGGCGGTTAATGACCAAAACGTTGCCGTTTCGTTCCGGTGGAGCACCGTCGAGTGGGTCGTTCATGTTCAAGCCGGCCGCGTCGACAACTTCTTTGTACCGAGTGACCTGGGCCATCAGTTGGTCGTTGCGATCTTGTTGCAGTTGAACCACGCCGCGAAGGCTGTTCATTTGGTCGGTCAGCGTCAGTGTTTCGGTGAACAGCGTGTCGCGGTCTTGTTGTTCCTTACGGACCGATGCTCGCAGACGAGTCGTTTCGGCGGTCAGCTTTTCGAGTTCTTCGGCTCGACTGCGGTCCAGTTGAGCGAGCTCAGTGTTTTTGGCTTGCAGCTGTTGAACGGTCGATTCGCTTTCACGCAATTGCGATTCAAGCTGGTCGAGCTGGGTTTGCAGGGCGGCCAAGGCGGTTCGGCGAGCCGCTTGTTCGCGGTCCAGCGATGCTTGGGTCCGAGCCCGTGAATCACGCAGTTCGTTGTTGGTTCGTGCGATGGTTTCGATCTGGGCTTTGAGGCCGTCGTCGGCTAACACGACATCTCGCCAGTTGCGGTGTGAGGCGTTGACGGCTAACGCCAGCACCATAAACACGACGCTGAGCAGCAGGATCAAAACCGAGAATGATTTCCCGAGTAAGTTCATGGGAAAGGAATTCCGAAGGGACGAGAAGGGGGACGAGCGATGTATTCAGCTTGGTGTCATCTTATTCAACCGCGTGCCAATCGCATGCGAGCGAAAGCGTACACGCCAGGCGTCATGCACTCGAAAGGCACGCCAGGCAACTAGCACCCGAAAGTATAGTTGGCGTTAAAAAGCAGTGTCAACAAAATTGGGCAATTTAGCGTAGCTGGACAGGGCAGCCGCGAGGCCCCAGTGAGTGTAACGGTTATCCGCTTTATCCGCCTAGAATCGCGGCAATTTGCTGAACCGCAGCGTCAATCGTGTGGTGCTCGCAAACCCACTGGTGGGCAGTGTTGACCCGTGCACTACGGCCAGCTTGATCGCTGGAAAAACGAAGTAATGCGGCGGCCAATGAGGGTGGATCGGCGACGTCGGCCCAAAAGCAGGTGGGATGTTCCGGAGCAGGCTGAAGCTCGACGGTGCCCCCCGCTTGGGTCGCGATGACCGGTGTATTCAAAGCGAACGCTTCCAGAACAACGTTCGGCATACCTTCAAAATGAGAGGTTAGGACCAATCCGTCGGCGGCCGCGATGGAGGAGGTGGCTGGCGAAATGACGCCAACGAATTCGATCAGGTGCCCAGCGATGGTTCCGTCTGGCCCGGCCAAGGCGGACGCGGCGGCTTCCAAATCGGATCGTTGGGGGCCGTCGCCGATGAACTGGATCTTCAGCTTTGGCACGTCGGCCGGCCAATCCTTTGCCGCCAGCCCGACCGCCGCAATCAGATCGGCTTGGCCTTTTTCCGGGGTCATGCGTCCCACACAAACCAGGTGCAGGAATTCCGGATCGGAAGGTTGATTCGCTGTCTTGTCATCAAGATCGGCGTGAGGAAGGTGCGATTGTGCTTGCAATGCGTCGATATCGACGGGGTTGAAAACGACATGAATTCGACATCGATCGAGGCCGTAGTAATCAGCGGCTGAATCGGCGACCGCGGAACTGACGGCGATCACGGCGTCACTGCGTTGATAAGCATCGGCCAACCGGCGGCGTTTCAGTTCGACAAACCTGTGTTCCACCATCGGTAAAGCCACGTCGGGCGGGCTGACGATGGTGGACACTCGGCGGAACCTGCCACGGATGCTGGGGTGACCGGCGATCAAGGTGTTGTGGAAGGCGCGGTCGTAAACAACATCGATCTTTTCACGTTGGACCAGGTCGTTCAGAAACGAAGCCTGGTTCCGTAGCACTCGTCCGGGCCAACGATTGAGCAGGTGACTGGTCAGTGACCGCGATGTCGGCGGTGGACTGTGGATTGCGACATCGGCAGGAATTCGTTCGAGCAGTTCACCGGCCCGATGGGTCAGATAGAGATGCACGTCGAAGCGGTCACGCGGCAAGTGCTCGGCCAGCAGTGCAACTTGATGCTCACTGCCGCCGCCCCGCATGGAACTGGCCATCAACAACACCCGCCGGCGTTCGCTATTCAACGGGCTGGTGTTTGGACGCATTTCGACATTGGGGTAGTGGGATCTTGGCAAAAATCCTGTCCCACGGGAATTGTGCCTGGGCAGCCGAACTGCGGCCTACCGCCAAACCAAGATGGGATCAGGACTCGATCAAGAGGCTTGCGAGTGCCTAGCCCATCTCGCGTGATTTGCGTTGGGCACGTTGTTTGGCGCGAAATTGCTTCTTGCGTTTCTCGTCACGCTTTTTCGCTTTTTCGGCCGCCTCCTCCATCGCGGCTTTCGTTAGGATGACTTCGCGGCTCATCGTCTTGGGAGTTTCCAGCGACAATTCCCCGAGACCTCCTGTACGAAAATCATTGACCAGGATGCGGGAAGCTCGATCGATATCCACTCGATTGTTCTTGCCAAGGCATCCGCGTCGACGACCAATCGCTTCGATGAATTCCAGCTCCTGTTCAGGCACTTCGTCCAAGTCGTAACGATCGGCAATCCGCTGGGCGTAATGTTCGATGAAGAAACGGGCGGCGAAAAAGGCGACGTCGGTGTAGTCCATCGCGGTATCTTTAATCGAGCCGATCAGACCCAACCGATAGCCGCTGTTGGCGTTGTGCACGTTGGGCCACATCATCCCGGGGGTATCCAACAACGTTAACGTGTCGCCAATGTTGACGCGTTGTTGTCGTTGCGTGACTGCGGGAGTGTTGCCAGTCTTGGCGATCGTTCGACCGGCCAGGACGTTGATGATGGTTGACTTGCCCACATTGGGGATGCCGACAATCATCGCGTTGATCATCCGGCCGCTACGATCGCCCACCATACGGTGCACGATCGATTTAATACGGCGGATCGTTGGGATGTCTTTGGTGGAAACCGCACAAGCCCGCGTCGCAGTCGCCGATTCGAAATGATCCACCCATTGCTGGGTCATCGCTTCGTCGGCGAGGTCCGCTTTGGCGAGCACTTTCAAGCACAGCTTTTCGCCGCGAAGTTCGGCGATCATCGGGTTTTCGCTCGAGTAGGGCACTCGCGCGTCAAGAACCTCGATGACCAGATCGACCTTCGGAAGCGTGGCTTGCATTTCAAGCCGCGCTTTGTGCATGTGTCCGGGGAACCACTGAATCGACATTAAACTATTCCGCTGAATCGCGAGTGGAGGAACCTTCGCCGGAAGCATCCTGGCCCGATTCATCTGGAGCCGGAGCGTCCTTATCCGCCGAAGCGTCGTCGGATGCAGACTCAGATGCAGGGTTGTTGGCGAAGTCACCGGCGACCGCGATCACCAGCCGATCTGGATCAATGTACTTGCGAATTGCCGCATTTACATCGTCAATTGAGGCATTTTGGATCTGTTCTTCGTGCGTGGCCACCGATTCCAAGGTTCGACCGGTGAACATTGACGACAACAGCAGCGACGCCAAGGTGGAATCACCGGTGCGGCTAATTCGTTCGGCTTGCAAGTAAGATTGCTTCGCCTTTTCGAGTTCGTCGGCGGTGATGCCGTCGGCGATCAACCGGTCCACTTCCTCGCGAATGACCCGCATCAATTTGTCGATGTTTGCCGGGTTGGTGATCGCGTAGAGCGTCAAATCCACTCGCTCGTCTTTGGGACGGGCGGTCAAACCGCTGCGAACGCCGTAAGACAAACCTTCTTGTTGACGCACCCGGTCAGCCAACCGACTGCTGAGCGATCCGCCGCCAAGAACGGAGTTGCCCAAGACAAGCGACGCGTATTGAGCGTCCAAGTCGGACAACGCGTATTGTTGTCCGCTGTAGAGCAAGGCATTGGACTTGTCGGGCGTTTCGATTTCGACCGTTTGACCGGCGATGTCCGTGTTAGCTGGACGATCGATTCGGACGTAAGGTTGATCGGTGGTCCAACCTTGAAGTTCCTCTTTGACGAGGGCCAAGACATGGTCGGGATCAAAGTTGCCGACCAACGCGAGTTCGCCGGATTGGTTGCCGAGGTAGTCAGCATGCAGGTTGCGAATTTGCTCGATCGTGGCCTCTTCGTACATCGCGATCTCTTCGTCGATTGACATGACGTAGCGGATGTCCGATTTCGGATACGGCGAGAGCAATTCTTTGACTCGGCGAGGTGCCAACGCGTTGGGTTCTGCCTTGCTCTTTTGCAAGCTGGTCACGGTTTGACGCCGGATGACTTCCAATTCGGTGGCATCCAAACGAGGTGACTTCAGTACGTCGCCGACCAAGGCGATCACTTCATCAAGCGATTCCTGTTTCGTCTTGATTTGAACCTGCAACAGGCCCATCAACGTGTAAACCGAGACGTTGGCCCGAAGCCGTGTGTACTCGTCTTGCAGTTGTTGGTAGTCGAGGTCCTTGGTGCCTCGTGCCATCAACAAGCCAAGCAGCTCGACAGCGCCCATCTTGTCCTTAAGGGTTTCCGGGGTGCCGAAACGCAACGTCAGCATCATCGATACGGAACCGCCACGCGTTCTTTTTGGCAGGACGGCGTATTGGATGCCACCAACCAATTCACCACGTGTGACACGTTGTTCGATCGCCAACGGATCGGGATCGAATCGCTCGCCCGCGGCAACGGCTTCGCGTCCCTTGTAATCCTTCAGCAATTGGTTCAAGTCCGGAGCTTCGGGGATGGTGACCCGGTCGGATTCTTCGCTGGGGATGAACAGACCGACAGTGCGGTTGTTGCGGGTTAAGTATTTCTTGGCAACGTCGCGGACCTGTTCGGCGGTCAAGGCTTCGACGGCGTCGCGGTACAAGAAGTACAGACGCCAATCACCTTGGGCGGCCCAATCGCTGAGCGTGACGGCGATCCGGTCGGTGTCGACGGATGCGAGCTCACGTTGCTTCAGGATTTGCGATTTGGCTCGTTCGACCTCGGCTTCGGTGATCGGGGTTTTGTCCCAATCGGTTTCCAAAATGTCGATCAGCTTGGCACGTCCGACTTCCAAAGATTGCTCCATCGGAATTTCCGCCATCGCGATCAACAGGCCGGGCTCGCGGAATCCGAAAGCCATCGCGTAGGCCGAGCTGGCGATTTCGGTTTGCACCATTTGGCTGTAAAGTCGACCGCTTGGTTCGTCGCCCAGGATATTCACCAACGCTTTGATCGCGGCGTAGTCTGGGTGGCTTCCGGCGGGAATGTGATACGCGGCTCCGGCGACTTGAATGTCACCGACTCGGCGAAGCACCACGGTTCGTTCGCCGTCTTTGGCTGGTTCAACGGTGTAGGTTTCGTTGATAGGCGTCTTCGGAACGGACAAAGACCCGAAGGCGTTGTTGATCGTTTCCAAAGCGTGATCGGAATCAAAGTTGCCGGCGACGATCACCATCACGTTGTCGGGACGATAAAACTTGCGATAGAACTGGCGCAGTTTGACGACTGGCACTCGTTCGATGTCGCTGCGGTTGCCGATCGTGGACTTGCCGTAGTTGTGCCAATCGTAGGCGGCCGACTCCATTCGCTGCATCAAAACCCGGGTCGGTGAGTTCTCGCCGCGTTCGAATTCGTTGCGGACGACCGTCATTTCGCTGGCCAGGTCTTCGCCCTTGATGTAGCTGTTGACCAGACGATCGGCTTCCAGTTTGACCGCGAATTCCAGGTTGTCTTCGCTGGCGGGCAACGTTTCGTAGTAGTTCGTGCGGTCCATCCACGTGGTTCCGTTGAATCGAGCACCACGCTCGGTCAACGCCTTGGGGACCTCAGGATGTGTCGGCGTGCCCTTGAACAGCATGTGTTCAAGCAGGTGAGCCATGCCGGCTTCGCCATACCCTTCGTGGCGCGAACCGACGAAGACCGTCATGTTCACGGTGACGACTTCCTTGCTTTCGTCGGGAAACAGCAGGATTTTGACGCCGTTGTCGAGGACGTATTCGGTGATTCCCTCAACGGAGCGGACTTTTTGCGGGCTGCCGGACGATTGATCCGATGTGACGACCGATGCCTCGGCGTCAGATGCGTTTGCGGTGGGGGCTGGTTGGGGGCTCGCTTGCGTCACGTTGCCTTCCTGGGTGGTAGTGGTGTCAGCCGAGACGGGTTGGGCGGACAAGATGAGAGAAAGCCAAGCGAGCGAGAGCGTCGAATAAAACGCCGGGCTTTTCAGGAAAGCCAAAGTTCGCGGGACCAAAGTGCGCGGGATAGGGCGGCTTGGGTTCATTGGTTGCAATTCCGTTCGTGGTGCCAATTGAATATCAACGGTGGTACAGTGTAACGGTCCAACCACCCAGCCGAACATTCCCCCAAGAACGCAACGTTGTGATGCGAGCAAGTGAAGAGATGGAGACAAATCCGTCGCCGAAAACGTGGCACGAAGTCAAACGATTGCAGTCTGAGTCGGCCGGTGATGATCCTCAGGCATCCAGCGGGAACATTGGCTCGGATACGAGTGATCTGGCATTCGAAGCCTTGGTCGGACAGCGAGTGATCGCGGTCTTTCGGCATCAGGGTGATTGGTTTGCGATGGATGCGATGTGTTCGCATCAAGGCGGCCCGCTGGCCGAAGGAGTCGTCAAGGACGGATGCGTGACGTGCCCGTGGCATGGTTGGCAATATGACTTGGCGACTGGCATTCAGTTGATCAACAAACAACCGTTGCAGGAAACTTTCGAAGTTCGCGAGACCGATGGCGTTGTGGAGGTGTTGGTATGAGCCAGACTGAATCAGGTTCTGACGCGTCGCACGAAATTTCACATGCAGGTAATCCGCATCCGGGGAAGCCTCACGATGCCAATTGCGGGTGTCCTGATGTGGACGCCAACGCAGCGTTGCGAGTAGCTGTGATCACGCTGAGTGACAGTCGTTCGCTGGAAAGCGATCGCAGCGGTGATCGGATTGTGGAGCTATTGACCGAAGGACAACACGAAGTCGCGGTGCGAGAGATCATGACCGACGACGCTGAGCCGCTGCGTCAACGATTGCAGGAACTGAGTGCAGCAGAAAACATCGACGCGATTATCACGACGGGTGGAACCGGAATCGCGCCGCGTGACTTGGCGATCGATGTTATCGAGAGCCTGTTGGAAGCTCAGTTGCCAGGCTTTGGCGAACACTTTCGCGCGATCTCGATGTCGGAAATCGGCCCTCGAGCGATGCTTAGCCGCGCGACTGCAGGACGGATGGGGCGGGTTGCCGTGTTTGCTTTGCCTGGATCGACCGGTGCGGTGACCACGGGGATGACTCAGTGCGTGATGCCGATTATCCGACACGCATCGGCGTTGTGCCGATCGTGATTGCTGGCGTCATTCCTGGATGTGATTCTCGTCGTAGGTCGCTGGCGGAGTTTGGACTGGCGGTTTATTGAGCGGGTGGTCTACCGAGCGGGTGGTTTGCGTGACGACGGCTTCGTGTTGTTCGCCTAGTGCTTCATCCAGATTCAAGTTGGGGGTAGTGGGCGAGGCGACGAGCCCGTCTGGTCGGTGAGTGGATAGGATTCGTCGCCTCATCCACTACGATCAACCCCAAAATGAAATGTAGATGAAGCTCTAGGTTGGCTGGCTCAAGAATTCGCGCGTGGCCCGCAATGTCTTTTCGAGCGACTGACGAAGTTTGCGGAGCGAAGCTTTGCGTTCGTCGTCGGTCCAACTGCCAGATGAGTGTTCGATCGCGTCAGCGGCTTCAGAAAGTTCACGGGCCCCGATCGCTCGGGCGGCTCCTTTGAGAGTATGCGAAGCGATCTTGCGTTGCCGTTCATCACCCTGATCGATCGCATCCTTGATCTTTTGAGCCAGTTCGACGCTTTCAATTTCGAATGCTCCGAAAAGGTCTGCGATCAAGGCGTTGTCTTTGCCGAAGGTGTCGTGCAACAGATCCCAATCGATACAGGGCGTCGTGGGTTCCGATAAATCGTTGTCTTCGGCCACCACTCTTTCATCGGATTGAGCTGATTGATCGGTGGCCGATGGAACATCCGACCGAGAGTTGTTTACTGGTGTGTCATTGATCGGTGTGTCGTTCTCAGACGCGTTGTCTTCGTTTTCTTGGTGCGCGTCCGGTTTGCTTTCCGGTGCAACTCGCAAGATATTGTGTGTCGTGGGGGAGGTGCCATTGACGGCCACGGACAGAGTTGGAGGCGCCGGTGATGTTGTGTCGGCGGTATCGAATTCGCCCGCGGCCAATTGCTTTTTCTTGTTGGGGATCGTCTTTGCCAGTGCTTCCAGCAACGTTGCACTGCGGATGGGTTTGGTGACGTATTCATCCATTCCGGCTTCGATGCAATCTTCGCGATCGCCTTTCATCGCGTGGGCGGTCATGGCGATGATTGGCGTGCGTGTGCCAGTTGATTTTTCGTTTTCGCGAATCACCTTCGTCGCCGAAAGACCATCCAAGACGGGCATTTGAATGTCCATCAGCACGACATCGAAGGTGTCTTTTAGCAACGCGTCGACGGCCTCTTGTCCGTCATTGGCGATCAAGACGGTGTGCCCATATTTTGAAAGCAAGCCGACGGCGAGTTTTTGGTTAACGACGTTGTCTTCGGTCAGCAACACCTTCAGCGGTCCGAGGCCGATTTCGTCTTCGATCTCGTCTTCGTGATGATCGTCGTTGCCGTTAACGCCCAGTGCTCGGACGATGGAATCAAACAGCTCGGATTGTTTTACTGGCTTCATCAAACGGTCGGCGATACCGAGGTCCTCCCGTCGATCTTTGTCGCCGAGTCGCCCGCCCGATGTCAGCATAATGATCGGTGCGTCTTCCATTAGCGAATGATCGCGGAGGCGTTTGACAAATCCGAATCCGTCTTCGTCGGGCATGTTGACGTCCGTCACCACAAGCCCGAACGGCGTTTCATGTTGTTCAGCTTCTGCGATCGCCTTCATCGCGGCAGGGGAACCGTCGGCGAGTACGGTGGTCATGCCCCAATTCGCGAACATCTCTTGCAAGATCAGACGGTTGGTTTCATTGTCGTCGACGACCAAAACTTTGGTGCCACCGACAATCACGACTCCGCGAGAACGGCTGGTGTGCAGGTGCGCTGGCGCGGCTTCCAGTGTTGTTGTGAAGTAAAAGTGGCTGCCTTCACCCAGATCGCTTTCGGCCCAAATTCGGCCGCCCATCATGCCCACTAAACGCGACGAGATGGTTAGCCCTAAGCCGGTTCCGCCGTAACGACGGGTTGTCGAGGCGTCGGCTTGTTCGAACTCGTGGAAGATCGACTCGCACTTATCCGCTGGGATGCCGATGCCCGTATCCCGTACACAGATTCGTAGTTGATGCGTGTTTTCAACCAGTGAGTCCTGTTCGACTTCCACAACCACTTCACCGGTTTCAGTGAACTTGATGGCGTTGCCGACGAGGTTAACGAGAATCTGACGCAGCCGGCCGGGATCGCCCATCATCCAACTGGGGATTTCCGGAGCGACGCGAAACGCCAGTTCCAGTCCTTTGGCGTGAGCACGCACGGCGAGCGTCTTCATCGTGTCGCCAAGGTGCTCGCGAAGCTCGAATGGGATCGTGTCGATGTCCAACATTCCGGCTTCGATCTTTGAGAAGTCCAGAACGTCGTTGATGATCGTCATCAGCGAATCGCCAGATTCCTGGACCATCTTCAGATAGGCCCGCTGGGACATATCCAAACGAGTGTCCAGCAGTAGTTCGGTCATACCGACGATCGCATTCATCGGCGTGCGAATCTCGTGACTCATGTTGGCCAGAAATTCGCTCTTCGCACGGTTGGCGGAATCGGCCAATTCCTTCGCCGCCAAAAGCTCTTCCGCGGCTTTCTTGCGGGCCGTGATGTCGCGGCCGATGCCAACGATTCCGATCACATTGTCGTCGGTGTCACGTAGGGGAACCTTAGTGGTGAGCAACCAGAACTGGTCGCCGTCGAGGTTTTGTGAATATTCCTCTTGGTCGACCAACGCTTTTCCTGATCGGATTACGTTTTGGTCGTCGGTAACGTAGTTGCAAGCGTACTCCGCCGGCAAAAAATCGTAGTCGGTCTTTCCTTTGATCTCGTCAATGCTGCTGAGTCCCAAAAGCTTCAGGACTGACTTGTTGCAGGTGACGAATCGGCCGTAACGATCTTTGACGTAGATCAGGTCGGGAATGTTATCGGTGATCGTCTTAAGCAGGTCACGCTCGCGAGCAAGTTCGAGTTCGGCGCGGATTTGGGTGGTGATGTCGCGTGAAATGCCGAACGTGCCGATGACCTGTCCGGCATGATCCCGCAGGGGCAGCTTGGTTGTAGACGACCACGTGGGCTCGCGGTCGCGCACCATCAGCTTTTCCACCTTGGAAATGATGGGCTCTCCCGTCTGCATCACGCGACGCTCGTCGGCGAGGGCTTCCCGAGCATGTTCGGTGGTGTGGAAGTCCGCATCGGAACGGCCGATCAATTCAGTCGCATCGGTCAGGTTGAACCGCAACGCGTGCGAGCGACTGTTGCGGATGAACCGACTTTGCTTGTCCTTGAAGTAGACCGCGTCGGGAATGTGATCCATCATCGTGTCCATCAAGAACCGAGTCGTTTGGAGCTCGTTTTCAGATTCTTGATGTTGGGTGGCGTCCCAATAAACGACTTGGATGCCGATCACTTCATGGTCAGGCCCGAAGACCGGCGACTTGACCACTTCGACAAAATGCCGGGCGCCGTCGGAGCCCTCGTGTTCTTCGATGAAGTGTTCCGCACGAGCGTGCTTCATGACGGCTCGGTCGTGATCGGCGTACCGCTTGGCCAGTTCGGCCGGGAATAGTTCAAAGTCGGTTTTGCCGACAATTTCCTCCAGCGTTGACCCCAATGTCTCGCAAAACTTGCCGCTGGCATGTTGGATTCGGCCGTTGATATCCTTTTGCAGCACACATAACGATGTGGACTCCAATTGCCGTTCGTGCGTACCGGTCGCGTCCAAAGAAAGTTCCGGATCCGTCGGCGTCGCCATCGATCGACTGGGCCGATTTTCGCTGGGATGTGGGCCGAGAGAACTCATGAGGGGCTCCAGAAAGACAGGTGGGGGCTTCTAGAATAACCCACCGTCCCGCGAACAACACGCTTTTTGAGCCCCCTTTTAGGGCTAAATTGCGTTTCTGGTGACGATTTTTCCACCCCAGGAGACACCGACTGCGTGCATCAACCCGGTCTGATTTAGGGTTCAAACACAGTGAAGGGGAGAACGAGTCCCTCGCCGCAACGCCAGTCAGCCAGACTTGGCACCTGGTCCGTTGAGCCGAAGTCAGATGTCGTTGAAGCTCTCGAAGTCAGGCGATCTGATTGGCCGATCGGGCCAATGCACGATAAATGGGATCGCGGAAATGGATCGCGGAACCTTCTACAGAGACCTCTTTCCTGCAGAGTTTATCTGCAGGCACGCTTTTACTGCTGGCTCGTTGACGGGCTTAGCCGGCGATAGACAACTCAAACCGTTTGGTGATCTCTTCCATGTCGAACTTCTTCGGTTTCGGGTAATCCTGGTTTTCCAGCAAGTCTTCCGTGGTGACTTCAGGCAAGGACTTACCGCTCGGTTCGATGGTGTCACCGGCGGTCCAGCGGATCGCGTTGGTTACCAATCGACGCATCGGTTCCTGTGCCCAATTCCAGTGGAAGTGCCCACCGGTCAAACCAAAGGATCGACCGCCTAGGTCAGGCTCGTAAGCCCACGCAACGGTTTGCAGTTCGCCAGCGGCGACGCTCTTGCGAACGGTCGGGTTGCCCGAGTGAGCACCATCGGGGCGCCGCATGGTTTCTTCCGGTGCAACGGCTTGTAACAGCGGCGTGACTTTTCCCTTGTTCGAAAATCGCATGTGGAAATACCACTCGTCTTCGGAGTGAAAGGGTTTCACGTTGGTCGTGACAGGGTGCTCGGGCAACGTTTTGAAGTCAGCGACCCAGTGCGGGTTGACGCTGTAATTGACTTCGAAGTGACCGCCGAGCAATTCGGTCCAGTCATCGCCCGATTCGCCGGGCAGCATTTCGACCGCATAATGCAGGGCAACTAATCCGCCGCCACGTTTGAGCAGTTGACGGATTTCATCTCGGTGGTCCATAGCGACGTGGCGTTTGCCCCCATCGCTGTAAAGCACAATCGCATCGGCCGATTCAACCTTGGATGCATCTTCGGGCCAACCACGGACGACTTCGACGGAGATGTCATCGCTCGCTTCCAAGACGGACTCTTCCAGCATTTTTAAGCCAGCGTAATGTTCGTGGGCCCCATAACCATGGCTGGGAGCACCCGCGATCATGAGAACCTTACGCTGTTCTGCCGAAGCTTGGCTCGATGCTGCGAGGATCGTTGCGACCGCGATGCACAAGACGAGGAACGATGTGGACAACGTCGCGGAGAAGGAACGACCGGAGCGAGAAAGAGATAGCGGTTGAAGTCGGTGCATGTGAGGCGTCGTTTGCATGGAGTACTGGCAGTGGTGGGAAATGCGGGTGGGAATCGACACGTCGAGGCAGGAATGCTGTTGAGACAGAAATACTGTCGCAACAAAAACTGGAGAGAACTGGAACGTGGGTGGTCACGCCGACAGACTCTTGTGCAGCGTTCGTGTGTCGCGGCGAACAATCATCGGTTCGCGAGTGACCGCAATTGTAGTACAGTGCCATGCGAGGTGACAGTAATGCGGGTCAATTCCGGATGATTCGCATCGACACGCTGCACCGTTCCGCGAACGAGCGTCCCTTGAGTGCAGCATCAACAAGTTGCGTGAACATTTTGCCGGTCCGAACTGAAACCTGCGACAGTGCGTAATTGCGCGGAAATCCCGTTATCTAGAGTTGGAATCAATTGCATGTTGCGACGTTTTGAGTGGACCCTGGCTGCTGTAGTCGCTTGGTTCGTTGTGCCGGTTTTGCCGTCGTTCGCCCAGGAAACTCCCCAAACCGCTACGTCGGAGGCATCGCATCCAGCGGGACCGCATTCGCATGGGCCAGACGGTGAGCCGATCGTCGAGGGGGCGAATCCGGAAGGATCAGCGGAGGACGGAAGATTGCAGTCGTTGCTCGCCCCGGAGCGAACTTCGAATATGGACATCCAAGACGATCCGGAGATCCTGGAAAAGCTGGTCAAGGAACTGCCTGAAGATATTCAGCCCGAAGCCCGAGCGGCGTGGGAGCTATATGAAGAGATCAACGTTCAGCTCGCCGAAGCGATGGGCGCGTTGCGGACCACCCAGCTTCGCTATCGCAACGACTTGGACCGAACGCCGGCTGCGATCAAGCGTTACCGTGAAGAGCGAAATGCGGTTTGGGAATTGATGCAGAAGGAATTCACTGCCGCCTTGGACATGATTCGGTACCTGCCCAGTTCGGAGGCTGCCAGCTATTTGGTCACGATGCTGCAGTACCGTTTCGAATCAGATATCTACGACGAAGAAACATTTGAGGCCGCCGCCCGTTTGCTCGATTTGGGCCAGAACCTTCGTTTCCTGTATTTGATTGGTGCTCGTTCGGCAGTCGTCGAAGGCAAGTTCGAGTCGGCCAAACAGGTCTATGACGCATTGAAGGATGAAGATCTCGAAAAGACCGACATGGCGTTGAAGTTCCAGTTGGAAGACCTGGAAAAGCAATATTATGCGGAACAAAAAGCGATCGAGGCAGCGGATCCCGACACGCTACCTCAGGTTCGGTTTGAAACGACGATGGGTAGCTTCTTGGTCGAGTTGTTCCCGGATTCGGCGCCGTCAGCGGTTGCCCACTTTTTGAAGCTGGTGAATGAAGGCTTTTATGATGGAGTGGATTGGTCGGTCGTAACGCAAAACGTTTTGGCGTTGACCGGGGATGTTTCCGGTGATGGGCGTGGCAATTCCGGAGACTTTTTGATCGACGAGCACGGGCAAGAGAATTCTCGCAACGCGTTACGAGGCTCTTTGATCATGGCCAAGATCCCGTTGGACAAGGGCGAATTTGTGCCGAACTCGGGCAGTTCGCAGTTCGCGATTGCGTTCTTGCCGATTGTGGCGGTTTCCAGCAACCAGACTGTCTTCGGCCGCGTCATCGAAGGAATGGACGTGGTGTCGCGTTTCCGCCGTGTGGACCCGACCAAGGAAAAGAAGAAGAACGAGGTGCAATTGCCGCCGGACTCCGTCATCTCGTCAGAAATCGTCCGACCCGGCAAAGACTTGCCTAAGCCGAAATACGTTGATCTTCAAGAAATGATGAACGAGGCAATCAAAGCCGGCCTGGTCCGCCCCAAAAACCAACCAGCTCAGAATTAGCTATTAGCTATTAGCTATTAGCTATTAGTCCTGTGGTCCTGTGGTCCTGTGGTCCTGCAACACTTAATCAAACTTCGCAAACTTCCCCGTCACATCGAATGTCTCGATCGCTTCGTCAAACAAAGCGGTACGTCGTTCATCGTTGTTGGAGGCTTGCGGTGCGGCGATCAACGGAGCCTCGGCGATGGGTTCGGGATCGCCTGGGTTGCTGCCGAAAATCTTGTTGATCACCAACAGGGCGTCTAGTGGATCGATGATGCCATCGCCGGACACGTCAAAGAAGTCATCGCTGACGATTGCCGTTGAGTAGGCGTTCGAGATGTCAGGGAATAAGTTGATCTGATTGATGATCAGCAACGCGTCCAGCGGAATCACATCGTTATCGCCGTCAACATCGGCTGGTTCGAGAACATTCGTGCGGGTCGATTCGGTGGCTGCGGCGAAACCACCGGGAACGGTCAGTGCAAACGTTCGGGCGGTCGACCGCGGGAAGAAAATCAACGCGTACGACTTTCCGGCTTCGATGGTCGCCGAAGCGATCCCCGTGGGGCTGTAATCGCCGATCGTGTTTCCCCTGGGATCCACCAGCAACACTGCACGGCTGATCTGGTCCACGTTATTGGCTTGCACGCTGATCGTCCGAGTCGTGGTGGCCCGGAACATCACCGCTCGCGGTTGATTGTCGCCGGCGACCGAAAGCGTGTTGCCGATGTCCTCCAAATCCAACAACGGCACGACAGTCCAGTCCACGCCGTCATTGTCGAAGATCGTTAGACGAAACACAGACTGATCGCCAACGTTGGCGGACGCCGAATCGACGACCGATAACGTGACCGCTTCGGTGTTTTCAAAGGTCGTGTCGTCGACAATATCGATTGCGACCGTGGCGGTCGTTGAGTTCGGAGCGAAGGTCAGCAAGGTCGTTGAAAAGGCGACGTCGGAGCTTTCAGACGCGATGCCGGAAACGACGATGGGAACCGAAACGGCGGTGGATGTCGCCCGGTTCAGCGTGGCACTGACCAGCACTGTCCCCTCGTTTTCCAGGACGACCAATGACGAACTGTCAAGATTGACGGTTGGTTTGGTGTTGGACACCACATCCCAACCGATGTCGTCCAAAATCGCGAAATCCAATTCCGATGGCAGGTAATTCTCGACCGAAGGGGTCATCAGCGTCTTTTGAATCTGCAGCACCGACGGGGCCACGTGACGCGCGGCTGATGGTCCATCCAGCGGCAAGTTCCCGCTTCCCTCATAGGCCTGGCGGGTTTTGGGGCCGGTGAAGGTGAAGTTGCTGACTTGATCGATGTAGGAATCGGAAATGCCGACGCCCAGCACGTGTGAAAGTTCGTGGACGGCGAAGCTCAGAAACCGGAATTGACCCTCTTCAAGCGGTTCGTTTTCGTAGCTCCAGCGAGACGTGGTTTCGCTGCGGTTGTCGAAGCTGATCGAGGCAACGAATGGAGCAAAGTCACGAGAGCCGGCACCGATCGTTTGTCCTTCACCGCGGGTCGTCAGCGTGCTGACGAAACTCGTGCACGCGGCGTTAGCGGTTGCACACTGGTAGCTAAACGGCGCTTGCACACCGACCGCAATCGCACGCGTGTCGGCACCCAAACTGGAAAGGTTGCGAGACCCGACGTACACAACGATTTCATTAGCCTTCACCGAAAAGCCCGACGGCAGGCTTTGCACCGTACCAGTCGATGGGTTCTGGAAGCCCGCTTGCCAAGTGTGGGTTGAATTCGATGCCGGGATTGCGGCCAGCGTGTCTCGCAAACGATCAGTCAGGATTTCGCCTGCCCGTTCTAATTCGGCGCGGCGGTACGCGTTCGCGCCAGAGAAGTAGCCGTTGTCTCGGGAATAGTCGAACGTGAAATAAACCGAATTGGGTGCCTCGCCTTCAGCGACCAACTCCGTATCAGCGGTGCTGCTGTTTTGAAACGCATCCGCAATATCGCCAGCGAGCATTTGCCGACTATCAAGTTGTTGGAATCGCAATGCACGACCGCGCCGACGCGGCTTCACGCTTGCACGCGAGCGCGTTTGAACGCTTCGGCCGTTTGGACGATCGCCGAGGAAACTCTTCGGGCGAAGGAATGATTGAATCATGAAGAAGTCAGGCCAAGGCTAGAGGCAGGCAGACAGCAGAAACGTCACATTGCGTATACAAAATAACAGACGCTAAAACCGGCGCAAATATTACAAATTTTCGGGTTTTTTAAGGGAAAGTGGGTTCCGATCATTTTGAGCACCAGGATTCGGTTTCGTCCCTTTCTATGCTCCGCTTGCGCCCCGCTGTAAGGATGCCCGCTAACCTTAAGGGCGTCCGGACGACCCAAAGGGTTTGAATGTCGCGTTCTGTCGGGGGGGAGTTCGTGAATGGAGCCAGATGACCGCTGCGAGTGACCATCTGGACGTCCTAAAGTGCTTCGGTTCAACGACTTGTAAACCGCAGAAACCGTGATTCTAATGTCCGCCAACCCAAACATTTAATAGTACATGCTTGCCTAGCTAAGTCATTATGGCGGCGATTTAACAGGAGCGAACTTATGTCGATTAAGACTGTCCGAAAAGGAATCACCCGTTTAGAGATCCAAGGCCGAAAAGGGTATCTCGTCCGCATTTCGCGACAGGGCGAACGCGTCAATGAATACTACGCGGATTCGACATGTGGTGGGAAGGCAAAAGCCTTCGCGGAAGCTCAAGCTGCGTACAGCCGTTTGCTGGAGGAATACGGTCCTGCCGAGACAACGACAAAGAACAAGCTAACGAATCGGAATACGACGGGTGTTGTGGGTGTACACCTGGCTTATTCCAACGATAATCGATACCCCGATTGTGAGTACTACGCGTACTGTGCGTCTTGGGTAACCGAGGGCGGTAAGCGGCAAAAAGCGAGCTTTGCTTTCAATAAGTATGGCGAAGACGCTGCATTTGAACTGGCCGTATTGGCGCGAAGTGAAGAGAATAACAATCGTGACGAAGTGGTCGCGAAGTTCGCCAAGACCGCCAAGGGCAAACGCTTGCTAAAGTCGGTCAAGAAAACCGTCAAGAAGCCAGCGAAGGCCGCTGGCAAGTCGGTCGCGAAATCGGCCGCTAAAAAATCGGTGAAGAAGAGCGTTCGCAAGGCAGCCAACAAAAAATCCGTTAAGAAGTCGACCGCTCGAAAGAATACAAAGAAGAAAACAGTTAAAAAGAGTGCAAAGAAGGCGGTTAAGAAGACCGCCAAAAAGTCAGCACGCAAGCAGCCCGCAGCTAAGAAAACAGCGAAGAAGTCGCTCAAGAAGAAAGTCGCCAAGAAATCGGTAAAGAAGGCGACTGCCAAGAAAAGCGTTAAGAAGGCTGCGAAGAAGAAATCCACCCGCCGCCGTTAGGGAAGAATGACCTCGTTATTGGACACGATCGCAGGCGATGATGGGCTTGCTAGCCGCTTAGCGGCGCAGGCCGTCGATTCTCAAACGCTGACCATTGTGCCCGAATCCCTCGGCGTCGCCGCGTCGTGGAGCTTGGCGAATTCGCTCAGCAACTCGACCGTCGACCCTCCCGCTCCACGAACACCCTTCGCTCGGCATCCGATGGAAGGGTTTGTGCCGGCCCGCAAGGTGGTGTCCTATGGGCAATCGCGGACGCCGAAAGATTGTGCGTCCGACACGATTGACGATACCGAATACCGCTTGATCGGAAAACTCGGTAGCGGCGGGACGGCGATTGTTTACCAGGCCCATCAACGGGCCATCGACCGCGAAGTTGCGATCAAGCTTCTGCGTCGCGAACTCGCCGACGATCCGTCGTCCCGGCAGCGGTTCTTGACCGAGGCACGCGTGATCGGTTCGCTCGATCACCCCAACGTGATCGCGCTGCATGATTTGTGTGTTGATAGCGATGGGCAGTTGTTCTATTCGATGAAACGCATCGATGGGACAAGCTGGAGTGAACAGCTCGGCGAGCTGAGCGTGGAAGAGAACGTGAAGATCCTGTTGCGTGTCGCTGACGCGATCCGCTACGCCCATTCACGCGGTTTGATTCATCGCGATCTGAAACCTGACAACGTCATGTTGGGGCGATTCGGTGAAGCGTTGGTTGCCGATTGGGGACTGGCGATCGCGATTGAGCAAACCGGAACCCGTCGGGACAAGTCGCCCGAACAGACGCAACCTGAAAATGCACCGGAGCAATCTTCAACCCCAGATCAAACCAGTAACACGGATACGTTGGTTAAGTCGCCGCCGCGGTCCGGTGCCATCGGTGGCACGCCCGCCTACATGGCTCCGGAACAAGCGATGGGTGGTCTGGAACTGCTGGGCCGGCATACCGATGTGTATCTGCTGGGCGGGATCCTGTATCGCATCCTGACTGGCAAGCCTCCGCACCATGGCAATAACCTACTGGAGTGCATTCACGCGGCGGCGAATAATGTGATTCAGCCCACCGATGTTAGCGGCGAGTTGATGGACGCGGCGATGTGCGCCATGTCGATGGATCCGAAGGACCGGTTCTCGAGCGTCGAAGATCTGATTGCCGCAATCACAGATCACCGGACGCACCAGGAAAGCGAACGATTGGTTCGTCGCGCAAAGCGGCGGGTCTGGCCTGAAGACGGGCAAATCGTCGAATCGGTCGATCCTTATCAGCGGTTTCGCGTCGGCGAAGCGTTGTTGAACGAAGCGATCGCGTTGTGGCCTGGTAATCGAGGCGCGACTGAAACGCTAGCTCGCACGCAATTGGAGTTCGCTCGCTTCGCGGCCTCGCACGGCGACTTGGATTTGTCGCTGATGTTGTTTGAAACGGCCGGCCACGGGGATTCCGAAGCCGCCAGTCGTGTGCGGCGAGAACGCGAACACCGTGAACGTGTCAACGAAAGCCAAGCGAAGTATTCGGCGTTGTTCACGCAATCGCCCGATGCTGGGTTGTTGATCCGTTGGAGCGATGGTGTGGTGATGGAGGAGAACCAGGCGTCGCTGGAGATGCTGGGTTATGAAAAAGGCGAACTGGTGGGCCGCCGAGTTTCGGAGCTTTCGATCTGGGTTTGCCGCAATCGCCGCGAAATGTTCGTGAAGCAATTGGCCAAGGATGGGCGGGCCGATAATTTCGAGACTCAGTTTTCTCGAAAAGACGGCGAGTCCGTGATCGATGTATTGATCAGTGCACGAACAGTGGATGTCGGCGGGGAAGAAATGTTGTTGTCGACGTTCCGCGATATCACTCAACGCCGCGAAACGGAACGGAACCTGGAACAAAGTCGCCGGCGACTGCGAGACCTCCAGCGTTTGGCGGGGTTAGGTACTTGGACTTTCGATCCGGCGGCGGAAACGGTTCACTGGTCTGAAGAGGCGTTTCGGATTACCGGACGCAATCCAAGATTGGGGGAACCGTCTTTGCGAGAGTTTTTGTCTGCAATCCATCCCGAGGACCGTGAATCTGTTCGTGACGCGATCTCGCTAGCTGCCACTCACGGGGCCTCTTACGAAATCGTTTATCGACTTCGAGACGACGAAGGAAATTATCGCAAGTTACTCGCCCGAGGACGTCCCGTGCTGGATGAAATGGATCGCACGATCGAAGTCTACGGAGTCTTGCAACAGCTTCGCTCATGAGTGTTTCTGAATCGACCATCCTCCGATACACCCAAACGGATCCGGACGTGCGACTGATGTTGCGTGTCCGAGATGACGATGCGAGTGCGTTTGAAGAGATTGTTCGGCGTTACCAGCCTCGTTTAATCCGTTTGATGCAACACCTCGCTCCCCATACCGGACTCGCCGAAGACCTCGTGCAAGAAACGTTCATGCGTGTCTTCCGAGCTCGGCACAGCTATCAGCCGGGGGCCAAGTTTTCCACTTGGTTGTTCACGATCGCGGGGAACGTGGCTCGCAACGCCAAGCGAACACAATCCCGTCGGAAAGAGTCCAGTGAGTCCGACGCGGTACGTAGTTCTGCGGTGGACGAAGATGCACCGGGGGTGACCGCGTCCGCTTTGGATGCCAGTGGGCTGATGCCGACTCGCCAAGCTGAAAGTGACGAACGCGCGAAATTAGTACGATCCGCGGTCGCTGCACTGAACGAACGGCAGCGGATGGCGTTGATCTTATCGCGTTTCGAAAACATGAGCTATCAAGAAATCGCCGACACGATGGATCTGACTACCAAGGCGGTGAAGTCGTTGCTCAGCCGAGCTCGTTTGAGCATGAAAGAAACATTGCAATCGTACATTGATGACGGTGTCCTGGATCCCGACTTCTCTAGATCAGAGCCTTTGCCCACGATCGATGTGATCCCGGTGACTTCCGGTTCGACAGATGTCGATTCGAGTTCCAGCGACGAGGATTCGTGATGATCAAGCATGATGATGAATCGCAATGGGACGATGACGCACTCGATGGCGATGATGAAGCTTTGGTTGCCTATCTCGATGGCGAACTAGAACGGGATCAGCGTGGCGAGTTGGAACAACGTCTCGTCCACGATGAAGCATTGCGAGGACGTTTACAGTCTTTGCAACGAGGCTGGGACTTGCTGGACTTGTTGCCATCACCGGTCACGACCGAGCAAAGCGTGCAGTCGACGATGGAGTTGGTCGTTGCGGACGTGCAGAAGTCGTTGGCTAATATTTCCACCGATTTCGACTTCCAGTCCGAAGCCGGAGGCTCGGGTAATCCATCGACCGCGAGCTCACATGCGAAACCAAAGGTGTTGCGTTGGTTGCGTGCGGCCGTGATTCCCGTCGCTTTAGCCGCGATCGCATTCTTGGGTGTGCGGGTTTGGTATACGAGTCTCGCAAGCGATGAAGTGAAGGATTTTCCTGTCGCGATTGACATGGATGCGTACGCGTTGGCTGATCGAACAGGTTTGATCGACGACTTGGTCGACTCGCCCCGGTGGCGAAGCGTGGTGGTCAATTCGGTTGTACCGGAAATCGATGAGTTGATTCGGCCAGCCTCGGCGGATGGATCGGCTGACGAGGATGCTGAAGCATTGGGCGACGATGTCTTGTCGACGAACCAAGATCTTGCGTCGGCGTTGGAACAGATTGCACCGGAGCAACGCTTGATTGCGTTATCGCGAATCGAGCGATTTGAACAACTCGACGAAGCGGCAAAGATGTCGTTGCGTGAACAAGCGAAGAACCTGTCGCAGCATCCCGATGCCGCATACCGGTTGGAGGTCCTACGCGACTACGCCCGCTGGCGAGAACAGCTCAGCGATGAAGCGATCATGGCGATCGAGACCAGCGAGGGTGAAGCTCGGCAGTTAGCGATCGATGAAGCGATGACCGAAACGATCACGGCACTCGGTCGCGTCACGGGACGCAGTCTGAGTGAAGAGGCGATCGAGCGAATCGATTTCACGGTGATCCAGATCGTGAAAAATCGAATCCAGGAAGAATTGGCGAAACCGGAAAATGAGCGTGCCAGTTACGTGAATGAACGACTGGTACGGATGATCTCGCAAGGCAGTCGTCGTGGTTCTGGGGCGATGTACCGAACGATTGCGAGCGGGTATCTGTTCCGGAAGTCTGGCGGCAGGATCGAGCCACTCGATTCAGACGAACTGGACATGATCGAAGCGATGTTGCCCGAGAAGGACGCGAACATGCTGCAGGCCTACGTTACCGACCCGTGGGTGCGATCGCTGATTCTAGAAGACTGGGCCGAAGAGGCGGTCCGCCGCAAAATGCGTGGCCGAACGAGCACGCCCTCACTGCCGGACCGCTACGAATCATTGCCCAAAGCAGAACGCGAAATCGTCGATCTGATGTCCCCCGAAAAAGCCCGCCAATGGCTGATCGAATCGAAGTAGGACGGGGAGAAGTGGGGCAGTGGTGCAGTGGCGCAGGACCACAGATGTGCAGTTTCGTATCCATGCAGCCAAACTCCTGTGTTCCTGTGTTCCTGTGTTCCTGTGTTCCTGTGTTCCTGTGTTCCTGTGTTCCTGTGTTCCTGTGGCCCTGGTCAACTGTGGCCCTCTAACCCCTCCTCCTCAACACATAAACCACATCTTCGGTGGTTGCGTCGACTTCGATGGGTTCGTTGAAGTCGTAAGCGAAGTCGTACGTTGCGACGGTTTCCCATTTGCCGCTGTGTGCAATCAACGAGTTCATCTGGGCTGGCGTGTAGCTGCGTAATCGCAACACGTCGCTGATGCGGAAACTGTCTCGGGGCGTGTGGATGTCGAAGCAGATGCCGAAGCATTCCAGTCGCTTCTTTTTGTCGCGTGAGATTTCCCACATTTGCGTGTTGATGGCGAGGTGGCCACGTCGGGCCGCCCAGGCTTCACCATCGCTGGGGATCGCTTCGGTGGGGGTCAGGTGCACGCCCAGCAAATAGATTCCGCCAGGCCGAACGATGTCCGCCATGCATTCCAGGTGAGCACGTGATTCCTTTTCCGAACCAACATGCCGAAAGCTGTTGATCGTGTTGAAAGCCACCTTCGCCGGTCCGTCCTTACGGCGCGACGCGGGCAGGATTCCCTTGAAGTCGCTACGTTGAAAATCGCACATGTCGGCAACGATTGCTGCTTCGTCGAAGCCATGTCGTTGCAATCGCTTGTTGCAAAAGTCGACGGCTTTCGGGTTCAGGTCCAAGCCGAAAGTCGGATATCCTTTTCGCAGCAACGCGTAGATTAGCCGTCCGGTCCCACAAGCTGGTTCAAAGAACCATTCGTTGGCACCCTTCCGCGATGGACTCGCGTATTCTTCGGTGCACTGCAGTATGAACCGGGTTTCTGCGGCGACATCGGCGCCGAAGACCAAATCGTAGTACTTCGGATGGTCGTAAATCGATTCTTCAACCGTCCGCGGTTGCCCTTCAACTGGTTCAGACGCGGTCGTTTTCGAGGATGCGTTCATCGAACAGATTCCAGGCCAAGGCCGCGACGAATTAATCCAATCTGACCGGCGTGTAAGGTTTCGTGCATGGGGCAAAACAGCACTGCACCCAGCTTGCATGGGTACGCCGCATACGGCATGTCCAGTGGGTCTAGCAAAGACGCCGCGTCGACTTGGGAAACTTCCTGCATTGCCAGTTCATGAACGCAGGCCAGCTTGTCGAAAAGCTCGTCCGGTGACATCTGGCCTTCCGCCGTGTCCGACGGTTTGCTGCCGCGTGCGTATGCCTTCCGAAAGCGACCGGGGATTAATTCCAGATCGTCGGGGTGGCGGCCTCGCATGCGAAACATCAACAAACCGTATTGACTGACCGCCAAGTGCCCGACCTGCCAAGCGATGTGCGATGTCGAGCCGGACGGGCGTTCGTACCAAAGTTCACGCGGCGTGGCGCTAAGTAGCTCGAGCGTGTAGGCTCGCGCGAATTCAATTTGTCCGATCGCCGACTTCAGCATGATCGCTGCTTCGTCGCTGGTCGGAAGATGGGGGCTGGGCGTGTCGCCGGCGGAAGTGTCGTTCATGTCCAGGTTTTAATGGACGACGCTAGGAATGCCCAGACGGAGTGCTAAACGGGCTGGAATGTCAGCAGGCAAGGCATTTCGGAATGGGATCACCGAGGCTTCCCGCGAGGCCTTGGCCCGAGCAATTAACGGCGAACCTCAACGCCGCAAATGGATCGAGCACGTATCGCCGTCGCAGTCCGGTTTGCCGCCAAAGAACTTCTGGGAAATCCAGTAGCGATTACGGCCGACGAAGCGATACAGGGAACGCCACAAGCTGGCCGTTCCCGGCACGTGCAGTATCGGGGCTGCGACCCATAACATCGGCAGCCGGCGACTGAGGTAGCGAACCGCGTCGGCTCCCCCGTGGTGGTTGCCATCGCCGTCGACGACCACCATTTCCTGCATCAGCATCTCGTGGGTTAGGTGCGGGTATCGTTCTCCGGTTCGCTCGTCATGTAGCGATAAGAATGCCAGTTTCTTGTCGCCGCGATCCAATTGATGCAAACGCTTCACGCCGCTGGTGCAAAAGCTGCACTGCCCGTCGTAAATGACGACGTCGCGGTCGGGAAAAGTGTCTGGATCGGGTAACACAGGATTCAAGCGTCAAGGTAGATAGAAAAGGAAACATGCCCGCAATTCGCAAGATTTGATACACTTATTGTACCGTCGATCTCACGTTCGCCTAACCGGGCATTTTCTTGAAGTGCCAATCCCCCGACGGTCGAAACGCCCAAAACACGGGAAAAAGAAGCATGGCTCACGCTGATAGCGACATTCTACGTAAGGTTGACTCCGCACGGCGTCGCATGATTTTGGGGCTGTTTGGCCGCGGTTTCGCTGTGACCGCGTTCGTTGCATTGTTGGTTAGCACGATCGCCGTCTCCGCGATGGCGGTGATCCCGCTATCTCAAATGCTGAGCTGGGTTGGGATGCAGTCGCCCGATGCTGGATTGGCCGAGACCGCGCCGCGTGACTGGATTGCGTTTTGGTTGGTGGTGACTGGCATCCTGGCGGTGATTTCAGCCGCTGTGTTCACTTGGTTACGATCGCCCTCGCGTATGGACGTTGCCGCCGAAGTCGACCGCCGGTTCGGGTTACGCGAGCGGCTGAGTAGCACGCTGGCAGTCCAGGCGGACACACGGCACGCGACTCAATCGACCTTGGCCGATGCGTTGATGAACGACGCGTCTAGCAAAGCGAAGTCGATTCACATCCCTGAGCAGTTCCCGCTTCGCTCAACCCGTCAAGCGTGGTTGCCGTTGTCGATCGTGCCGATCTTGGCCGCGATGATTCTGGTCGTTCAACCCGCGACGCTGACGGACTCGCCCGACTCCGTTGTCGTCGATTCGTCCGAAGTGCGTCAGGTGAAGGCTGCCGCGGCGGATTTGAAGAAACGGCTTGAGCAACAACGTAAGTCGGCTGAGGAAAAAGGGCTGAAAGAGTCTCAAGAGTTGTTCTTGAAAATGGAAAAGCAACTCGATCAGATCACGAAGAGCGAAACGCTTAATCGCAAGGATGCACTGATTCAGCTCAATGAGTTAAAGGACCAGATCCAACAGCGGAAGGATCGCATCGGGTCGCCTGAGCAATTGCGAAAGACGTTGTCGCAGATGAAAGGAATGGAGGGCGGGCCAGCGGCCAAGGTTGCCGAGCAAATTCAAAAAGGCGACTTTGGCAAAGCAGCCGAAGCGGTCAAAGAACTCGCGAAGCAACTTAAAGAGGGCAAGCTAAGCGAGAAGCAAAAACAAAAGCTCGCCGAGCAGGCCAAGAAGCTAAGTGACGAGCTTAAGAAGGCTGTCCAGCAACACGAGCAAAAGAAGGAGCAGCTTCGTGAAAAGATTGAGCAGGCCAAACGGGAAGGTCGCAACGAAGACGCTGCGAAGATGCAGCAAAAGCTGAACGAGGCTGAGGCAGCGGACGCTCAGATGAAACAAATGGAGCAGATGTCCAACGCAATGGAATCGGCCGCTGAAGCAATGAAGAATGGTGACGCCCAGGCTGCCGCTGATGCGATGTCGGAAATGTCGGACCAGCTCGGTGACATGCAATCGGCGATGAGCGAACTAGAAGATCTGCAATCGGCAATGGATGAGCTATCGCAATCCAAAAGCCAGATGGGTTGCCAGAGTTGTGGTGGGGAAGGGTGTCAGGCATGCCAGGGTGGTTCCGGTATGGGTGAAGGTGGCAAGCCCGGCAATGGCCTCGGACGCGGATCCGGCGAAGGTGATCGTCCGGAAGAGGAAACCGATACGAACAGCTACGACACCCAGGTCCGTGGTGACGTCAAACGCGGCAAGGCGATCATCGCTGGTTTTGCAGACGGCCCCAACCGCAAAGGTGTCACTCGCGAACAGATCAAGAGCGTGATCGAGTCAGCGATCAGCGAGGAAGGTGACCCGCTGGAAGACCAGGTTTTGCCGCGGGAAGAACGCGACCAAACCCGGCAGTATTTCGACAACCTGCGTGAAGGGCTTTAGCGTATGCGATCGCAGGACGGTAGCGTGTCGACTGGAAACGATCCGCTAAGAAACGATCCGCTAAACAGCGACCGAGTTGAAAAGAGCAATCGCGAAGGCGTTGAGTTGGGCAGTGCACCAGACGGTGGGGTCAGTAGTTCGGTTCTTAATGGTGATCGATCGGCGAGGCTGCGTGTCTTTCCGACCGCGGTGTGCATCGTCGCTCTCGTTGCATGGCGTATCGCCTGGTTAACGGCCGGAGTCCCCAACGTGACTGCGGATGCCGACATTGTTCGAGCAAGCATCGAATATCCCGTTGGCGCTTACCGACTTTCGTTTGCTGACGCACCAGGCGATCCGCAACGATTGCCAAGCGATGTGGTTGTGAACAATGCTGGCGTCGATGTCTGGGACGCCTCGCTTTCGGTATGGATCACACCCGGTGACGATGGCATGCCCGGCTGGGCGACTTGGGATGACAACCAAAATGGAACCGTCGACGAGCCCGCCGAACTGGGGGCTGCATGGAGCGATGATTATTGTGTTGTTGAACTGCCCAGCGAGAACGCTGCGGCAAGGCAAGAATCACCCAGCGGAAGAATCCTCGACCACGGCGGCTATCGCCCCGCCAAAGAAACGGAACCAAATCACCGTACACGCCTAGTCGTCGAAATGCCCCCACACCCAAGCGGAACCTAACCCCCGTCGGAGTCCAGCCTTCAGCCTGCCCACACGCAACCATACCCGTTGGAGTCTAGGCTTCAGCCTGTCCACGCGCAACCGAAAACAGGCTAAAGCCTGAACACCAGCTATCCCAAAAGCCAAGGACGCCTAAGCCGCATCCTCACCCCCAACCAACGCTACGAAGCGTTGGCAAGTCGCGACGTATCATTCGCCGCCTCAACCTGATCGGCGGAGATCGATACGATCGCAACGCCTAAGCGATCGGCGAGCTGGATCGTTTCGTCGTGGTCTAGCAAGATCGTCCGGTCCGCTTCCACGGCGATCGCGACCCCACCGGCGTCGGCCACGTTTTGGACGGTTTGAGTGCCAATCGTGGGCACGTCGAATCGCATGTCCTGGTTGGGTTTACTGACCTTCACCAGCGTCCAACCACCACGTTTGCAAAGCTGACCGGCGCGGGCGATACAAGCGTCGGTTCCTTCGATCGCTTCCACAGCGATCACGGTGCCGTCCTTGATCGCCACCGCCTGGCCGATATCCAAGCCGCCCATCGTCTTGGCAATTTGCCAACCGAAGTGAGCGTCGCGAGTCGTTCCCGGCGACAACGTTCGCCTTGTCAATTGACCTGACTTCACAAGTAGCTCCGGTGCAAGGGAGGTGGCCGAGCAGATTTCGATTCGGTTGGATTGGTAGGTGTCGATGACTGCGGTCAATAGTCGGTCATCGCGAGCGTCTTTGTTGCGTCCGATCAACAACGGCCCAAAAGTCCGCACGCATGTTAGGTCCGGAAGATGCCTCAGCCATAACGACCCGCCGTATAGTAGGTCGGATTTAAATAGCTTGCCCGCCATAGTGACGTGCCGCACTTGTTCGCGTTTGAAGAACCGCAGGTGCTTTCCGAATCGGCCCACTCCTGACCACAGCACGCGATCGCATACCGATTCAATTTCCTTGCCAGCATGACCGGTGATTGCAACACAAATGACCTGGTGGCCGCTGGCTTGTAAGCGTTCAGCAACCGTGATTGGAAATCTTCCCCAACCGGCGACAAGGCCGACCGGTGAGCCTGGTGTAAGTTGAACCGGTGCGTCGTGACGAATCGTGTCTGTCATGCTGCCGTGGGTCATGCCGCTTTGGTATGTTTGGCGACCGTGGGAGTTTCGATCGCCGCCGGTGTGATTTCCAGTGCAGCGGCGGCCTGTTCGGCCTGTTGTGTTAGAGCTTCGACTTGTTGTTTGAGCTTTTTCAGTTCACGTCGCATTTCGGGCAATCGTCGCTTGCCCGCCACAGCCTGCATTTCTTCACGCAGGACCGTTGCAGGCGAGCCCATGTAAACCCCGGCCGATAGGTTGTCCATCACGCCCGATTGAGCACACACCACCACCTTGTCGCCTAGGTCGATGTGATCCTTCAGGCCAACTTGTCCGGCCAGCACAACGTAATCGCCAGTCGAGCAACTGCCTGCTATGCCCACTTGGCTGCAGATCAAATTGTGTTTTCCGATTCGGCAGTTGTGTGCGATCATGACTTGGTTGTCGATCTTCGTGCCTTCGCCGATCAACGTCGCTCCGTAAGTGCCACGGTCGATCGTCACCGCTGCACCCACTTCAACATCGTTTTCGATTTTGACGTATCCCAACTGAGCCGTGGGGATGTGCTTGCCGTCGATGTTGCGGTATCCAAATCCGTGGGCACCGATGACCGTTCCGGCGTGCAGCGTGACCCGGTCACCCAATCGAGTGAACGAGTACAGGGTAACGTTAGGGTGCAATACGCAGTTCGCGCCAATCTTGCAGCCGGCGGCGATGGACACGCCAGCATGAATCTGGCATCCCGGTCCAATCGTCACGCCAGCACCGATCGAAGCGGAAGAGCTGATTTGTACGGACGGGTGGATCTCTGCGGAGGAATGAACGCCGGTCCCGGGGACACTTTGTTCCATTGGCGGCCGGAAGTGCAGGATCACCTTCGTGAAAGCTTCATGCGGATCGGCGGCGACTAATTGCCAGGCCGGACCCGCGTGATCGATTTGTGCAGGCGTGATTTCGACTGGCGTGATCACGACCAAGGCTTTGCAGTCACGCACAACCGAGACATTTTTGGCCTGATCCACCATCGTGATTTCGCCCGCGATGGCTTCCATCGGAGGAGCCGCCCCACGACAGAACGTTTCTGACATCGGCATCGATTGGGGCGATGGGTTGCCGACCAACGGCATTAATTGGCCACCGGTGCGTTCGACCAGTTCGGCAAGCGTCAGCCGAGTGGTGTCGCAATCGTATGTGGACGTCTCGTGTACAGTTGTCATGCCGTGAATCCCTCAAGCCAATCCGTGCTTCTTACAGATTCGCTTGTACTGTTTCACAGCGTTCCACTGCAACGCTGAAATTCCACGTTCACTCGATCAGGGCCCCCCGATTGCGGGCTTTTGCAAGCCCAGCCTGCAGTCTTTATCTAGTTTCAGGCTTCCGCAACGGAGATCCAGCAAGCCGAATTATCGGCGTCGCGAAACGACGCAAGCGGTCCGGTCTCACCCCAATTTCTTGGGAGAAACCAACCGCTGTGAATCGAAGCTGCCCTTCGCCCGCGTCCGGCACTAGTGCTTCATCCATATTCAACTTTGGGGTGTAGTGGGCGAGGCGACGAGCCCATCTGGTTGGTGAGTGGATGGGATTCGTCGCCTCATCCACTACGATCAACCCCAAGATGAAATGTAGCCGAAACGCTAGGCCGATTTCGCGGCAGTCTTCTTATTGTGGAAGATGAATCCAGCGATCACGGCGATCGAGTAAATCACGAAAATCGTGACGACAGTCGGGAAGGCGGCCGTGTTCACGGGGTCGATTGCCTTGTCGTACATCGCTGTCGCCGCCGCCGCAGTGGCTCCCAACACGGCCAAGCCCATCAGCACATTCCACGCGATTCGGCTGAAACCGGTCGGGCGATCCGCACCCAAGATTCGTTTGCTGTTCATCATCAAGAAGAACGTGATGTAGGCAATCGGCAACAACATTGCTGCAAACGTGCTAGCAAAGATAGCTAGCCAGAATCGGGTCGCGTCGTCCGTCCACAACCAAACCCAGCTTGCTCCTGATAGCCCGGCAACCAACACGCCGGCTCGGAACAACATGTCGCTGTCCGGTTTGCCAAACATTTCGCGGAACGCATACCCGTTGATCAACATCAAGATGATGATCGTCGAAAAACCCATTCCAAAGACGCCCAGCCCAAACACGGTTTTCGCCAAATCGCCACCCAATAACGGTGCAAGCGTTTGTGACAATTGAAACGCGTTACGTTTGACCAAGGCCGACGCCAAGCGTTTTTCCTCTTCAGGCAACGCGGCGATCATTTCAAGTTTGGTTTCTTCGCTGGTGCTTTCCGCCTGGTCACCCAATTGAGCATCGACGCGGGCCATTAGCCCCTTTTTCACGTCGGCAAAGGTCGGCGATTCCATCATCTCGGTCACATTGGTGGACGCGAGTTGTTCGTCGATACGATTGTGGAACGACGATGACGCCGCCACTACAACGCAAGTCGTTACCAGCACAAACGGGATCGCCATGCCGGTCGACAAGTCAAACCGAGCCAAGCCACGAAACGGTTTGTCCCAACCGCGAGCGAGCATCGAGTAGGGCAACAGGAACGTCATGTTGATTCCCACCGCAGTCGCAATCGCCGCGATCATCACATTTCGCTGAGTCCCCATCAGTCGGCTGGTCCAGTAAGATTGGCTTTCTTCGGGCAGCCCATCAACCAAGGCTCGTAGATCGCCAGCCGGTGCCACGAACTGGCTGAAGTCTGGGATCATTCCAGTCAAGACCGCACCCAAGCTCACCTCACCCTTGGCGAACAGCAAAATCGCAACGCCGAAGAAACAGATCACGACCATCCCGATCAGCATCTTCAAGAAGGCATCGAAATACTTGGCCGCCTTTCCTTGTTTGGTATTCAGTAGCACGATGAAGCCCGCTGCGACGAACAACGCGAACGTGATTCCCCACTTCACGCCAGGCGAACCGCCCAGGCCGGTTCCGCCGCCGATCGTGGTGAGGTTCTTGTCCAGTGCGTCATAGCAAAGGCTGAACTGAGGCATGCAGAAAATCATGTTGGCCACGACGGTCGCGATGAGCCAACCCCAGCCCAGTGCCGGATTGATTTCCGTGTTGATCGCTTCGAACGGACGCCGCCCTGTCGAAAGCGTCACGTAGCTGATCGCCGACAACATCACGACGCCCAAGATGATTGCGACCAATTGCAGCCACAACATCGACGTTCCACCTAGCACGCCAAGGAACAATGAACCCGCCAGAGAACCACCGCCCAGTGTGATGGCACTTTGCAGCCAACCGGGGCCGGATAGTTTGACGTACGCACCCAGCGTTTTTCCTTCGGCCTGGGCCTTACGAAGGAGTTCTCGGTCGCTGGCCACCTTGTCGCTAATCACTGGGCGGTTGGCTGAATCTCCGCCTTCCGTCGATGCGGTTCCGGGTGAGTGATTATCCGTTGGATTGCTGTTGGAGGTGGGGGCCATGAACTTGTTCGACGCGGGTAGGATGGAAAACCAATGTGGGGAGGGCGAAATGATACCAATTCCGCCGACGCTGTGGGGTGCCAGGGCCCCAAATCACGCCGCAAACGCCGATTGATACCGGGTGCACGCCCGAAGATGCCGTAGCGGTGCCTGAAGTTGCCTGACCAGAATAATCAGCCGCTTCCTATTTCGCCTAACAAGTGGAATTGTTAACGGGAAATGGTTCTCAATCGGACCGTCGACGATCGCGGCTCCAGCTTGCAACCACGTTTTCGTGTGCCCATTCCTTCCGCCCAGAACAGGCATGCTCTGAACTAGGCATGCTGTGAACTAAACTTGCTCTGAACTAGGCTTGCTCTGAACTAGGCTTGCTGCGTCAGCACGCTCCGCATTCGTTCAATGCCGTTCGCATATTCGACGACCAGCAAGAATCCAGGTTCATTCTTGGATCGCATCACAGCGAACTGCATGTTGTTTGTGAAGTTGATCAGATGCATGTCTTGGTGGTCTTCAACCTCAGCGACGATGTTTTTCACCGTCAGATGCCAGTGCGAGCTTTCGATGGTGGTTTGGGTCCAGTCCCAATGATCGAGGACCTCGCCACCGAATTTCTCGCCGTTCGGGCCTTGCGATGAGACAACCGCCCAACGGCCACTGAATTCGATGGGAATCTCACAAAGCTCTGAACGCTGCGACATTTCAAACTTTCGGGTGTGTGCCTGGACGCATCGTCGAGATTTGCCGGCGTGATCCCAAGCGGAAAAGGTCGCAACTTAACGCGAAGCGACGCAACGCAAAACCATCGCGACTGCAAAAATCAAAACACCTCAGCGGTACGGCGTACTTCGACCGGTCACCCCCACGCCGGACAGCTTCCCGAACGCACGAACAACCAATCCCTGGGGCTTCACGCAAAACTTGGGGCTTCACGGCAAACGCCGACACTATGCGGTAATACTATGTTGATGGTGCGTTTTTACCTTGTTATAATGCGACCATGAGCAACATGACTAATATCACTCGCGGAGTCGACGGCTGGACCGTGCGAATCGTCCGGCAATCGATACAGCATTCGAAATACTTTCGTTTTTCCGACGGCGGCATACGAAAGTCCTTGGCGAAGGCGAAGCAGTGGCGGGATGAAAAGTACCGCGAGCTGGGCGAACGCAAGTGGCATGAAGGACCGCGAAAGAAAGCGATCAACAACACGTCCGGCACTGTTGGCGTAAGTCGAAACGTTTACGGTCGCTGGGTTGCGACGTGGCAAGAAGACCGTGTCCAACGCTTCAAAACCTTCAAGACCAAACGGGAAGCCGTTGCGTTCCGAAAGTCAAAAGTGCCAGCGTCCTCATAATAAGCTCGCGTTCTGCCCCCACTCGCGAAGAGTATCCGCACGGCATGCGGCACCATCGTCGAGCTTAGTATCGTGCGGATGAAAGAGCGCTTCCGAAGTTCGTTCGCTTCGCCGGAAGTCCAAGTGGCTTGATCCGGCGGATCATCTCAGCGGCGTACGCAGGAATAGCGTTAACTATTGCATTGGAAATCCAATGAGTCCCACTCTTCGAGTCTGATTGGGGCGTTGGCGAAATCCCATGGAGCGACAATGTGGCCAGACAAGCCGTGTTGTTCTGCGGTGTTGGCGAGTGAATTCAGGTATCTCGCAAGCCAGCGAAATCCCATGGGCGAGCCTTGAACGGTCAAGTAGCAGTGCTCTGTCTGTTCGGATGCCTCGTCAATACGCGTCATCCGTCGGTGCGTTTCAAACTGGATGCTATCGGTGGGCAACTCGGACAATTTGGGCGGCTTGGTCATGGATACTTCTCGATTGAGTGGATCGTGAAATGGCGATCCCTCCAATCTCAAGCGGAAGGTTCTTCCGGTCAAGTGTCAAGTTGAGTAACGGCTCAACGGAAGCAGCAGGTCGATTCTCAATAGCGAGAATCACCACTGGTACCAAAGTCAAAATGTGTGAGCGTAAAAAGCATGTTGGTGGAAGCCTTGAGCCATCGCGGAATTTGATCGTTCGCCGTCAAGGCCATCTTTACGGGCACGATGGCGTGCTGGATTCGCGATAGAGAGTCTCCGCTTTGCATTTGGCATTCGCCGCTATACACACGACACGGGCCAAAAATGGGGAGTGGTTGCACACGTGATATGCATGCAACCGAAGCAATCGGCGTTTGGCTAACCGATAGGCTCCCACGAGCGATTCTGGTAACTGCAGCAAACGCTATTTCAGCGAACCGGCTCAAAAAGAAATTGGTTGTCGGTTCGACAGGATCAGTGTTCCTCGCCCAACAAATCTTTCCACTGTTCTCAACCTTGTAGCGTCACTGCGTGGCGTGAATCCCCAGCAACACCTTCTTTGCATCGCCGTTGGCCGAGTAGGTGGCAAGCAGCAAATAGGGAAAGCTGAACATGCCGCCGAGGAATACGCTCAAGAACGCGAAGACGTAGCCTTTGCGAGTGAATCCCTCGCGCCAAGCGATCCAAGTTGCGCCAAGCAACAGGTAGATCAAAAAGTCTGTGTCAAACTGCGATCTCCAGTTCAACGCCATCAAGTCCGTCATCGCGACTTTCGGCCAATTGATTCCCTGAGACAGCGAAGCGAGCACCGTCATGACGTAGATCAGCAAGGTCGAGAGCAGCAAGAAGGCTCGAAGGAATTTCATTCAGGCATGGCTTCTGAGATGAGTACGGAAGGTCTCTACGGCATCACCCTGAATGAAGCGAGCGTTGTCTGAGCTACGAGTAATTGTACCAATGCGAGCCCACGCTGCCTAACAGAGAAGGTGTGCCGAAGGTCCCAGCGTGGAATGCATCTTTCGCAGACGTCTACTTGGGGAATATGTCGATCACTGATCCCTCGACAAACGCTGCGTTAAGTCGCCGCTCGACAAGCCACGACACTCGTACCGCGCGGGCCTGTTGCGCAACCATGAGATAGTCAATCCCAGGCTGCGCGATTGGCGGAAAGTGATACACGAATGGGCCTTTCGTCGCAGGGTCATACAGGGAGTGCTCTTCGAGGTCGAGATCGGCAACGGTCGTTGGATAATTGCCGGTGCGTCCTCGGAACTCAGCCGTCGCTAACGCGATGTCCTTTAGATGCTGAACGGTATCAACCATGTGAGCTTGGTTCATTCCCGCAGTAACACATCGATAGCCGAATCCAGCGGTAGATGGAACGACGACGATCACGACAGCAAGGCAGATTCTCTTCAAACGCATTGCAACCCTCTGCGAATCGCGGCGATGAGCATCATCTCGTACTTATTGGTGGGCTAACGGAAGGTTTTTACGACAACGCCCTCATCGAAGGCAATCAACGTCGAGCAGTAGCTAAATCTCCAACGGGACGACCGTTGAAGCGAGAGCAAAGGCCTTAGCGGGCATTCATTGTTGGACGACTTCGGACCGAGCGGAAAATAAGTGGCATAGGCTTCCAGCCTGTGATTGCTCGGAACACAGGCTGGAAGCCTATGCCACACTTTCTGACCGACACTTATTCTTCGCTCGTTGCTGCGTGTCAAGGCTACGTCTCAAGTTCGGCCCGAATTCGTGACAGCCGATCCCAGGACTCGGATTCCGGTTCTTCGTGGTCTGCGGCAAACACCGTGAAGCCGGGCGTTCGTGGCACGCAATCAAACGCACCGGAAATGGCAAGTCGTATTAGAACGCGACACGCCGACACCATGAAGCGATCTTGAGTAGGAGTCATGAACGTATCTTCATTCTCGTCTTCATCCATGCACATGTTCAGAACAGTAGTTTCGAAGACCCGCCATCCGGCATCAAACGATGGTGAATTAAACCCCTGATATTGCCAATCGCCCATGTTCCAGCGCAGTTTTGCCTTGATCTCGTCGATCGACTGATCAGCAGTCGCATCGACGTGCGCCTTGTAGTGTTCGGCTTGGCAATGCAAAGCGGTTTCTGTATTGAGGCAGAGCAATACATTTCCGTATTCCGAATTGCAGTCAAAGGCGAATCCGTAGAAGAATTTACCCATGTGTGTGGTCGCGAATCTACGCAGATCAAGGATGGTCAGATCGTATAGTTTCTTTTCGAAGTCTGACCAATCGAGGTTGTCGAGCGGCGCAACATCCGGTCTCTCCAACGCATGCGGAAGATCCAGGTCGGGAATGGCCGCACGTGCATCATCGCCGACGGACGGTTTGCTTGCGTAGAAAACAAATCGGCATTCTGGGCATTGACCACGGTTGAAACGCGACGTAAAGGCCGTGCCGCAGTGGGGACACGTGCGCGCTTTGCCACCAAACTCAACATCGAGCGCGTCCCACGCGGCCTTTAGCTGTTTGTAAGTAATTGAATCGCCTGTCACTGCCACGTCGCCCAACCGAAGGTTTCTACGACACCAACGCAACCGAAGCGAAGGTGGCTTGGTCTAGATTGCATTATAGAATGGATTCGAGGTCTACGCCACGTCGAAGGTGTGCCCAAGGGGCCCCAGCGTAAAATCCATGTTGTGCGGCCGGCAACTACTGGACACCGGGCAGGAGAGCAAGCAAGTGTGCAATCGCTATCCCGCCGCCGACACAGAGAACCATGAATCGTCGAGTGGGCGAGAGAGTGGATCGCAGAATGCCGACGAGCAGTTAAATCGGGCAGATGACGAAACCGAAGTGAGTTTTGTTATTCCAGAGGAGGCGATGACACCAGAACGAGCAGAAGAACTCGCTGCGAGGCAGAATGTAGGGTTACAAACATGTGCAATATTCGACCAATGGGAGAGTGAAGGACGATGGATGTTGGATGCAATCATTGAGGGGACTAACCTGGCGCAGATGGTCGTTCGCAAATGGGACGTCGCACCGTAGTTCTCATTCAAGATGATGTTTACGGGGGCAAGCTACTGACAGTTATCGTCGTGCCTCTGACGTGTTCGCAAAACGCCATGCGGTTTAGGTTTTGGTTGGGAAGCGTTTCACGAGGGTTAGACTTGGGGAGCGACAGGATGCGCTCAAGCTTGAATCCCGAATTCCGTTCCAGACATCTGCGAAGCTTGCTTCGACGACACGCGGCATCGCGGTGGTACTTGATCAAGTCATCAAAGGAATGAGCTTTTGACGTTGGAAGCGATGAAGATGGTATCAACGATCAATGCCGAGAAGGGCCTTCAATTCGATAACAGGTCGGCCTTTGCAATGCATAAAGTAGTCAGCTATCGTGAAAATACGCAGCCGCTACACGTTTCTGACACCGACTAGCAACCATGAATACAACCTCGGAAAGCCTCTTGCTTCGACTCCAGCATCATGCTGAAGAGGATGGATTGGCTGTTGATCAGTTGGCGTGGGAAACGTTCGTTGGGCTCTACACGCCGCTGATGTTCTATTGGGCACGCAAAGCAGGGTTGAGGCAAGCTGATGCTGCCGATCTGGTACAAGACGTATTTGCGATCGTGTTTCGTCGGCTACCGGATCTCAAGTACGATCGGCAAGGCAGTTTCCGCGGCTGGCTGCGGACAATTACGCTGAACCAATTCCGTGATCGAAGACGAAAGAAAACGCTGCCGATTACGGACGCTTCCCAATCGCAGCTAGCAGAATCAGTTTCAATTCCTCAAGCGGAGTCGATTTGGGACCTCGATTACGGACGATTGTTGCTCAAACAGGCGATGGACCAAATGGAATGCGATTTCGAGCCCCTGACTTGGCAGGCGTTGCTGACCGTGATGAAAGAAGATCTTTCGATAAATCAGGCCGCTCAAAAATTCGCTGTCAGCCCCTGGACGATCTATTCAGCACGCTCACGCTTGGTAAGTCGGCTTCGGGAGCAACTCGAAGGGTTGCTGTAGCTCGAATAGGAATAAAAATTCCAACATCGACACAACAACGGCTTTAGGCCACGTAGTCTTTTGTGCCGGGGCATTGCCCCGATTCGAAATGGTGCACAAAGCAAACCAAGGTGGCGACGATGAGTGAAAAAACTTCAAGCGAATGCCCTGAGCCCGGCGTTCTGGAGCAATTTTTACAGGGGAAACTCCAGCCGCCACAGCTCGACCACTGCGAGTCGCATTTGAAGGACTGCCCACATTGTCATGAAACCCTTGCCGAGCTCAACGGCGACGACACGCTTACCGAGCGACTGATTGAGGTCCTGCAACACGATGACTCAGAAAAGATTGAGGCATTGGAAGATTCGGCCGAAATCCAAAACCTGTTGGAGCGATTGACCTCGGACGATTTCAAGCAATTGGCAATGGCAGCAGGGTATGCGCGCGGACATCGAGCTCAAGCCGCCGAAATGGAAGTGGTCGCTGACCGGGCTGCTGAAGTTCTTCGCTGCGTTACGCCGGATGATGACTCCCTTGGAATTTTGGGCGATTACAAACTGATTCGGTTGATCGGAGCCGGAAGTGCAGGCGTAGTCTTTGAAGCGTTGGATCAAACACTGGCACGAACCGTTGCCTTGAAAATCCTGCGTCCTTCGCTTGGCAAGATCGCCCGGACCCGTTTCCTGACCGAAGCGAAGCTGGCCGCTTCGATCGAACATGCCAACATCGTCACGATCTTTCAGGTTGGCCAGGTCGATCGGCTAGCGTTTTTGGCAATGCAATGGTTGCCGGGCCAAACTCTGGAATCGCTGCTCGCGTCTGGAGAACAACTGGACAACGATCAGGTCATTGAGATCATCCAACAAGTCGCAGCAGGACTGAACGCGGCACATCAGAAGCAATTGGTCCACCGCGATATCAAACCCGCCAATCTCTGGATCTGTGATGAAGATCAACGGCTGAAGATTCTTGATTTTGGTCTCGCACGCATCAACGACGAAAACCACGACTTGACCGCGACGGGGATGCTGGCTGGCACGCCGGCTTTCATGTCGCCCGAACAAACGCGCGGCTGGGAATTGGACGGACGCAGCGACCTGTTCTCATTGGGCTGTGTGATGTATCGCTTGTTGTCTGGCCAACTCCCCTTTGAAACGCCGACCATTCTGGCCACTCTAAGTTCGATTCAATCGGACGATCCCGCTGCCCCGACGCAGATCAATGGCCAGGTAGACCGAGACCTCTCCGACCTTACGATGTGCCTGTTAGAAAAGCAGCCCGACGATCGCCCTCAGTCGGCATCGCAAGTGATTGAACTTCTCACGACACCGCGTGAGCAATGGTCGCTGAAGGTTCCGACGTATTCGAATTCTTTGACGCGTCACACTGACGATGGCCGTCCTCCAATCGCGACTCCTGCAATCAACGGCTCTGGTTGGAAGTCGTCGAATTGGATTCCGGCCATGATCGGACTGTTGATGTTGGGCAGCTTAGGCTGGTGGTTCGCTCCTCAAATCATACGCATCGCATCCGATCATGGAGAAATTGTCATCGAAACCAGCGATGACAATGTCGAAGTTCAGGTTTTGCAGGATGGAGAAATCGTCCGCGTCATCGACACCCAAACGCAGCAGGCATTTTCGCTCAAGTCCGGCCAGTACTCGTTCAACGCTGTCGCGGCTGATTCAGCCAAGGCGGAAGGGAAAGGCAATTCATTCACGATTACGCCCGAAAAACTGACGATGAAGCGAGGGGAAACCGCCATCGTGAAAGTCATGGTGAAGCCAAAGGAAAGTGCCGATCCACAAGTCGCATCGGTCGTCAAGAACGAACCGGTCACTAGGAACAAGCCGGTCTATGAAGGCAATACGTTCGATCAATGGATCAACATTCTGCAATCAAACCGGGATTACAAGGCTCAATCCAAGGCGCTCGAAGCATGCTTGGCAATCATGGAGACAGAACAGGAACAGAAGCAAATTCTTGACGGAGTGCGCTTGTTCATGGAAAGGCTCGATCGCAAATTCGGATACTCCGCTTTTTCCAAAACTTCTTTACTCCATTATCAACAGCAGTCCACCAGGAAGAAGAATTATTCGAAGTCGATCGAAGAAAAGCAGGCGGATATCGTCCATTTCCACGAGCTCCTTTTGCGAGTGTTGGAATCTTGTGATGAGTCACTAGTTTTCAATTTTTTCAAAGCTGAAATCGAGGGCGAAACACGTTTGAGCCAACAGGTGCTTTGGAACTGGTTAAGGTTTGTTAAAACTGGACGTTCGACACGTCATGTGGTCTTCGATCGCTACACCGAACTGATCAATACATTCGCGGAGAATTTTGAAAAGCCCTTGGTGCGTGCCATGGCGGAGTATGTAATGCCCGGGTGCGCAGCACGCAAGAATGACGGATTGACACGGCTTCAAGGATCAGCTCTGGGGATAAAAGTCAAAGAGTTTGTTCAATCAGCGACGCCAGGAAAACGCATTGAGGTTCTGCAACTAGCGTTTGCAATTTTCCCGGATGACCGACAAGTGCTCCAGGCCTATCAGGACGACTTGCTGGATCCGAAGCTCAATGATGTTCTCGTCAATCTCAGTAATGGAGGTCCGCAAAATTGGGTCTTCGCTAATTGGATCCACGTTAGAACAGAGTTGTTTCTTTTCATGCGAAACCATCTTGCGAACAAGGGGTACTACGAATCCCCGGACGTTAATTCAACAACAAGGCAACAAAGGCTTCAGACGTCCGCCGACTGGTTGGCAAAAGTTGTTGACGGAAGCCTAACAGTCGGAGACCAGCGGCTGTTGTTTACAGATGTCTGGGTTCATGTAAATGATACGCGCGACATTGTTCCCTTCAGTACTTCCGAAATCGCAGAAAAGCTGCTGCAGAGCTTTTACGATATCGGAAGTGGTCCCAGTGACCTAAAGATCAAGCAGCGACTTCTCACAAAACTTGAGAAACTCAAAGAGTCGATCATTGACGAAAAGGGGGAAAAGAGCTCAGCGATTCTGAGAAGGAACAAAAATCGAAAGTCCTCGCAGATCTTGACTACGTGATCGCCGTCTTCCAAGGCAACACCCCAGCAGAACTGCCATTAGCCTCAAAGTTGAAATTACGAAAATAGAAGAATCGAGCTAGACGGCCGGAGCAAATAGGTGCTGTCACTGCGGATGGCACTGTCGCTGAGCAGTTTCTCGGTTTTGTTGCGTGGGGGCGGCTAACAGAAGTTTTTTGCGACACCGCCCTAAACGAAGCGAACGATGTTTGAGCTATCGAAAATTGTACCAAGGATAGCGAACGTTCCCAAAGAGCCAAGGTATGCCGAAGGCCTAGCGTAAAAACCATGTTGGGCGACCGACCGCGTTAGTACGACCGTGTGAACCAACCTTGTTGGTCGGACGCAGCATGGAAAATGCCGAGTATCGCGACAGAGTCGGCGTGATCCTCAAAGATCAAAACATATGGAAATTGCTCGACCAACGCAGCCCGCATTTGATCGTGGATGATTGCAAAAGATTCAGGACGCGGGGAGACAGCAAGTAGTCGATTGCGAACAGACGCGCGAAAGCGGTTTCCCAACTCGCCAGAGATTCCGTCATATTACTCAGTCGCAGACGAAAGGTCATTTGCGACTAGAGGATGGTAGCGACGTTTCTTAGCCATCAACCCGATGCCAGAGTTCGTCATCATCAATTGCGAGCGAAGGATCAGCCGCTAGCTCTGCGGATCGGCGAGAAGCCTCGCGGATCACTTCCGGCGGTACCACAATCGGCTGAGATGACGAAGCGATGTCATCCCAAAGCTGAGTTACGAGTCGAAGTTTGTCAGCGACGGGCATGTCGCGAAAGTCTGCAGTATTCATGTGGCCATAATACCAGCTTAGGTCGCCTTACGGAAGGTTTTTACGACACCGCCCTGAACGAAGCGAGCGATGCATGAACTACGGAAATTGTACCAATGCCAGCCCGCGTGACCAACCAAAGAAGGTGTGCCGTAGGCCTAGCGTAAAAACCATGTTGTGCGACCGGTGAACTATGTTAGCCATTGCCACACGCGATAGGCGATGTAACCGACCAGCAGAACACGCGCGGCGATGCTGAACCACGAGTACCCGATACGTGCCGAATCACGCTCGCAATCAAAGGGTAGGTCGCCCTTCCAGTATTTTCCGGGGTTGAGACCAAACTGATAGATCTGATTGCCCGTTCTAACGCGCAGTACATAGCCGGGGAAAATCGCACCGCGAAGAGAGAACAAAACAGCATCGGAAATGTCTGAATACGGGATGTGCCAGTCACCACAAACCAAGGCATCAGCTGTAATCTTCAGAGTACCGCGACGCGACAAAACCCAGCTTAGGCCGCGGCGAACGTCATCGCCCTCAGCGGTAGTCGCTTTCGTCATGCAGCGGTGCAGGGTTTCACTCATAGCGGTAGGTCGCCCAACGGAAGGTTTTTGCGACACCGCCCTGAACGAAGCGAGCGATGCATGAACTACGAGAGATTGTACCAAGGCCAGCCCGCGTGACCAACCAAGGAAGGTGTGCCGAATGCCTAGCGACAAAACCATGTTGGACGGCACTTCGCTACGTATCGACGCCAGATTCGCCGAATTCCCGGAACCTCTTTTTCGTCAACCAAGCGGTGATATTGCGGAACCGAGACAATCCAACGCCACATATCGTAGTCTGCATGATCGAGTGGGAATTCTTGGCACCCAGTCCAATGCGACATGCCTTCCCAGCCGGAGCATTTGACGTTGAGCTGGTCACCATCGTACCAATGCCAGTTGGGCCAGTACCAAGTCACGCCAACGTCGGCATCATCGAGTTCAGGATGATCATCGTATAGTTCGTGGAGTCGAACGGCGATCCATTCGGCTGTCCGAATCACGCCACGAACGTTGCGGTTGAGGATGAAGTGTAGGCGTTGTTGCGTTTCGGTGGAGAGCGGCGATGCCGCCGCTACGATGAGGGTGTCTGCGAGAATGCGTAGCGGAACGATGTGATTATCGTATGCGACCGAAGCGGGAACCAGTTCCGCTGCGGCTTCGCTTCCAGTGATGAGTTGGTGACTACTCATTTGACTGTGCCACCCAACGGAAGGCTTTTACGACACCGTCCTAGACGAAGCGGGAGATGTCTGAACTACGAAAGATTGTACCAACGCCAACCCGCGTGACCAACCAAGGAAGGTGTGCCGAAGGCCTAGCGTAAAAACCATGTTGTGCGACGGACTACTATAGGTCAGGGAAGGCATTACGATCGACCAGCAGTTGGATCGTCCGCCCGCGGCCCGGCTCGCGTGAGATGAACCCACGATCACAGAGCGTTACCACCATGTTGTGAACCGTGGGTGGCGTCGTCCCAAAATACCGCTGCATGTCTGACTCAGCAGGTGGTTGACCGTTAAGTTTAGTGTAGTAGTAAATGAACGCGAGGTATTACCCCTGTTTTGCAGTGGGTTTGGTATCGGCATCCATCAAATTGATCTGCGTCGCCCAACGGAAGGTTTTTACGACACCGACACAGCCGAAGCGAAGGTGGATTGAATTGGATTTGGTTGTATAATAGGAGCGAGGCCAACACCACATCGAAGGTGTGCCCGCAGGGCCTCTGCGTAAAAACCATGTTAGACGACCGTGGCGTGGCGTTTCGAGTATCCAATCGAGTGAGCAAGATGGACATCCAATTACCGCAAGATCAACGATCAGCTATTGAGGCATTGGTCAGCACCGGAAGGTTCGGTTCAGTGCAAGAAGCCGTTTCCGAGGGCGTACGTTTGCTGGTGTCCAACGAGAAGCTGCGCGAAGCAGTTCAGATCGGAATTGACCAAGCCGATAAAGGCGAACTGCACGATCACGACACAGTGTTCGGACAACTGAAGGCGATGGCTGCAGAAGCGGCAGGCGAATGAAGAAGCCGCTCTACACCACGGCGGCGCAACATGATTTAGTGGGCATCCTGCAGTATATTTCGCAGGATAAACCGGAAGCAGCCGTGGCATGGGTCGAAAAGATTGAAGAAAAGTGCCTGGTAATTGCGTCGCACCCAGAGATGGGAGAACGTCGTCCACAGTTGGGAAGCGAGGTGCGTTGCAACTTCGTTGGGCGTTATGTCATTTTTCATCGCAAACACGACGACACGGTCGAAATCCTGCGAGTGATCACCGGTGACCGCAACATCACGACTCTCTGAGGTCGTGTAACGGAATGTTTTTACGACACCGCCCTAAACGAAGCGGACGATGTCCTGAATCGAATTTGATTGTATAATAGCAGCGAGGTCTGCACTACGTCGAAGGTGTGCCCGGAGAGCCTCAGCGTAAAAACCATGTTGTACGACCGGCGAACCCGCCAGTCATGTCGAAATTGAGATAGCCATGACAACCGAAATACCAAGCGATCTGGTGCCATTCGTTCAGAGGATGGTCTCAGAGAAGAGGTTCCTAAATGAGTCCGATGTTTTGGCCGAAGGCCTGCGTATGTTGCAGGCACGCGAGTCACTGCGTGCCGAAGTCAAGAAAGGATTTGACCAGCTTGATGCGGGACAGGGAATCCCAGCCGAAGACGTATACCGTCGGGCGGAAGCACGAATCAGTGAAATCGAGAACGGCAACGTTTGATGGCGAAAGTCATTTACGCACCGGAGGCAGACGACGATATCATTGGCATCGTCGATTTCATCGCACGGGACAAGCCGGAGGCTGCTCGCAATTGGATGCTGAAAATTCGTGAGACATGCGACACAATCGCAACGCAAACAGAGGTGGGCGAAGAGCGACCGAGATTCGGCGTGCACGGATGCCGTTCGTTTAGCGTCGGCAGCTACGTGATATTCTTTCGCGCGATCGAGGGCGGCATCGAAGTCTCGCGAGTGATTCACGGAAGCCGCGACATGCGGAACATCTAGGTCGTACAACGGAAGGTTTTTACGACACCGCCCTAAACGAAGCGAACGATGCCTGAACAACGAGAGATTGTACCAATGCCAGCCCGCGTCGCCAAACAAGGAAGGTGTGCCCGAAGGGCCTCTGCGTAAAAACCATGTTACACGCCGATGCGCTAGAGTACGGCTGGCGATTCGGAACCGTCGTCGTTGCGTTGCCTTAGAGTGTCGATCAACCAGCGATTGTCAATCCGTTGGAGGGTATAGCGAAACATTCCGCCGAACACAGAGTCACGGTTTGTGCAAACGGAGACTGATGAACCGTCAATTATGGATGATTGAATGGATTCGTGGTCAGGGTTGTATTCAGGCGGGCTCTGAAACGATGAATTGCGGCCGTAGGGGCGCGGTTTTGGTGTGCAGAATTGCGAGAATACGTCCGCCATCGCGGCAGCCACGCCGGGTTGGTATGAAGCAGGGGCAGCAGAGTCGCGCACGGCACGCTGTGAGGCATGAGAGTTGAGCTCCCATTGGTGCATCGCGGCGATGAAGCAGAGAACCACAGATTCGGGATCGTCGTAGTCGCAATCCATTGGTCTCGTGCGTGTAACGGAAGGTTTTTACGACATCGCCCTGAACGAAGCGAGCGATGCTTGAACTACGAGAGATTGTACCAATGCTAGCCCGCGTGACCAACCAAAGAAGGTGTGCCGGAGGCCTAGCGTAAAAACCATGTTAGCGGCCACGGCAACTTGCGTTTTGGTTTGACCGTGCCATAAACGCCTAAGTCTTCGAGTGGAATTTCGGGCCATTCCATGGGCAATGTTACCGATGGCAACTCAGGCGAAATTTCAATCGGTCGCCGGGTAAAGAAGAACTGTTCGGCCTGAGCGAAATGTTTGTCGTTGTGAAAACGGTACAATACAGCGCGAAGCTGGAGATAGTAGATGCCGGGCTCACGTTGGATCGAAAACGGGAGCAACTCCGGAATGTCGATAGAGTCCGCATCTAGGTCGACGTGTTGGTATACGGTGTGGCAATCGGTGACTGCGTCGCCGGGTGGGTCGCCGTCAAAGGGCGGTAGCGTATCAGCAGCCGGGACGCGAAAGAATGCGACATCCAGCGTGAGTCCGCGAGCGGTTGGCAAGTTCGAGTGCTGAATGGCACCGTCAAAGGTCAAATCTGCCATTTAGGTAGTGGCCGCTAACGGAAGGTTTTTACGACACCGCCCTGAACGAAACGAACGATGCCTGAACTACGGGAAATTGTACCAAAGCCAGCGAGCGTTGCCAAAGATCGAAGGTGTGCCGCAGGCCTAGCGTAAAAACCATGTTAGGCGACCGTCAGCCTTGCCTTGGCGGCCTGCCAATTCGATTGGGCAACCTCATTGCCGGTGCGATCGTTAGCGATGCCCTTAAGGATCGTTGAAACCAGTTGGCGCTGATCGGGCGGCATTTTCGCGAGAGATTCCAGCAGCGTTCCGAAATCGTTGGGCGAATTGAGCCAGCGACCAAGCAGGAATTCGAGGAAGTAGGGAGACGTGTCGTTGAGCCGTGGGACGGCAGCCACGATTTGGGGTGCAAGGACACCAGTCGGATACGATTCAACGGCGTGAGCCACCGCGAACATCCAGTGGTGATAGTCGTCGTTCTCCTCGAACGGCCAAATGCAGAGCAAAGGCTGGATTACGTCAGGGTCTTTGGAGGCAACGAGATCGTTGATGCGGTCGAGCCATGCGTTGGATTCGTCGTGCCAAACGTCACGGATATTGTTTAACGCGTCGTCAATCAATTCGGTAGGTCGCCTAACGGAAGGTTTTTACGACACCGCCCTGAACGAAGCGAGCGATGCCTGAACTACGAAAGATTGTACCAATGCCAGCGAGCGTTGCCAAACAAGGAAGGTGTGCCGAAGGCCTAGCGTAAAAACCATGTTGTACGGCCCGGACCATCAGTTATCCGGCTCAAAGTCCTTGCACGCGAGCCAAGCCTGCTCAGAGTTGGCGAGGACCTCACAGTCGCAAAATCCGCTGTTATCATCGAGCCATTTGAGTACCGCAGTCTCAGGCAGTGAGTGCTCGCGAATGTGCGCAATGGTCAGCCGTCGAGTGTGGTCGCAACCATCGACGGGCAACCGGACGTCCAGCATGTCGAAAAGCGATCGAAGTTCCGTGTTGGTTGCAGGCAGTGCTGCGAACGCCGCCGCCAGCTCGTTGCGTTTGACCTCCCGAAGCAGCTCTTTGCGGCGTTGTTTATCGAGGCGAGACATCAGTGAAATCGAGGGCCGTACAACGGAAGGTTTTTACGACACCGCCCTGAACGAAGCGAGCGATGCCTGAACTACGAAAGATTGTACCAATGCCAGCGAGCGTTGCCAAACAACGAAGGTGTGCCGAAGGCCTAGCGTAAAAACCATGTTGTCCGCCCAGTGCGGTCAGCCATCAGAGAGAAACGCCCCGATAGACTTAACGAGTGGTTCGGCCTCAGGTGTGTGCGCGGTTACGAAGAAGCCAGACCAATTGTCCCAGTCCAGGCCGATCGAGCAATTACCGTCGGAGTACCCGCCGATCAGTTGGTCGGGGCCAATCACGAGATCGGACGTTGGTTCCAAGCCGAAGTGCTCAACGATTCCCGCTACGAGTTTGGGGTAGTCCGTTGAGTCAACGCCGAACATCTCGAAGCACAGACGATCACTGGCGTCTCGGTGGTATTCTCCAGCGGGTTTGGCCATGGTTCTGGAGCGGACAACGGAAGGTTTTGACGACACCGCCCTGAACGAAGCGAGCGACGTCTGAGTTACTAAAGATTCTACCAAGGCCGGCCCACGTCGCCAAACAGGGAAGGTGTGCCGCAGGCCTAGCGTAAAAACCATGTTATGTGCCCCGGCGACGCGCCGGAAGACTAAAGATTCGCGAGATACTCTTGCGCTCGCGGCCGGAGATTTGCAATTGCCGATTCGACGTCGTCGAACAACGGGCCGACAATACCCTCGCAGCTGGTGAGTGCGTCGCGGCAAAGATCAGAAACGACTGTTGCGTATGGGATATCCTCGATACCGGACGGATCAATGCTCTTGCCGTACATGCCCCAGATAGTGTTGCCCCATTCGTAACGAAGTTCCCGCAGGTCGAATACAACCGCGTCTACCATCCAGAGCGACAGTGCACAGAGTGTGATTGTGCGCATGTATTGGCCGTCACCATTGCCGAGCGAGCCGACGCCGTAGTTGCCGCTGAACTTGAGGACGATTGCGGTTGCTGGCGTTGCGTCACTGATGTCGCAAGTGAAGATTCGGTATTGGATTTCGCTTAGATCAGCGAAACGGTGTTCGTTCAGTTCCATTGATCTAGGGGCACATAACGGAAGGTTTTTACGACACCCGTCCCCAACGGAGCGAACGATGCAAGTGCCGCCAAACATCTTACCAAAGGATCGCCAGTTAAACAAAGAGCGAGGGTGTGCCGCGGTCTCCAGCGGAGAAAAACGTCACCGAAGCAATCGGCGTTCATCACCGAGTGAGTCTCCAAGCGAAAGCGGCTTAGCGTAAAAACCATGTTGTACGCCCCGTCCACTACAGAGAGGCTATGAATTCAGCACGAGCATCGCACCACCCCGAATCCGATGAGGAATCCATGAATTGCAAAGTGCGATCCATGTGTTGAAAGCCAATCAGTTGCGCAATGACCGCCAGTTCCTCGTCGTCAGTGTCAGATTCTGCGATGCCGATGAAAACGTCGGCGAGATATTGCTGCCAAGAGGTAAGAACGGTACGGGAATCCTCAGGCACCTCGACGTCCATTTGCACGAAGTTATTCGCATCAGGATCAAGAAAAGTGACAATCCCAAAGTTGCCATCATCCAGTAGCGGAATCAGGCGCCCATTGGTGTAAACGTCTTGAGTGTCTGGAGCGAGGAAGAACTCTTCAGGTGGGCCAAAGTGGATGTCGAGGTTGTGTGGAAGTTTTTTGGAGCGGTAGGAATCAGCAAAAACGTTCGCCACGCCAAGCGATTCAAGAGCAGCGAGGGATTCATCACGCGTCGACATCAGGGAAATCTAGGGGCGTACAACGGAAGGTTTTTACGACACCGCCCTGAACGAAGCAAACGATGCATGAACTGCGAGAGATTGTACCAAAGTCAGCCCGCATTGACAAAGTTGGAAGGTGTGCCGAAGGCCTAGCGTAAAAACCATGTTGTGCGACCGGCAACATCAGTCGATGAACGGCGGGTCAGCAACCCAGCGATCGTCATCCGCAATGATTCGGTGGCCGTCAAACACCAAATCAGTAATTGAGTGAAGCAGTCGCGGGAACATCGGGAGAACGCAATCGCATAGCAGGCCGGTGATTTTGCATGGATCGCAGTAGATGATAGCAGAGCCGCCATAAGGCGGAACACAATGCAGCAAGCGATCCGTGAGGGACGTCGGTTCGGCATGGACCAAGACGCCAATGGTGTCGTCGCGTTCAGCCACAACGTACGAAAATTGTGTTGTGCAGACGAGGATGCCAGTAAGCGTAACCGATGGTTCGCGATCTGGAGCATCGTCAAGGGTTAGCGAAAGAGCTTGGGCAACATTCACGGTAGGTCGCACAACGGAAGGTTTTTACGACACCGCCCTGAACGAAGCGAGCGATGTTTGAACTACGAGAAATTGTACCAAGGCCAGCCCACGTTGCCAAACATGGAAGGTGTGCCGAAGGCCTAGCGTAAAAACCATGTTAGCCGCCGCCCGCGCTGGATGCGGGAGGGAAAATGTACGGCAGCAAACAAGCGATGTTGCGAGCGTCGTCGATGCCGCGATGATGGGAACCGGAAAACGTCAAGCCGACAGAACGCAAAGCAGCAGGGACGCCAAGTTTCTTGCGACGACCATTGGCCGATGCAAATTCAGCCTTGAGATTGATGTGGCGACCGCCAAACGGGTAGGCGACATCGTGTTGCATGCAGTCGGACTGGAATTGCGTGCGGTCGTAGTTGCCCCAAGAGCAAAAGACGAACGGAGCGAAACGGTTGGCCCAATCTATGAAGTTGGCCATTGCATCCGCGAACGACGGAGCGGAATCAACCTGTGATTGCGAGATGTTGGTAAGTTCGCGGCAAAAGTCAGTCAGTGTTGGGTTGAGTGCAGGACGAATGAAGGTCTGGAACTCGTCAAGGGGTTGGTGCGTAGACGGACAGACGATCACGGCGCCAATTTCGACGATCTCCATATCGGTGCGAGGGAACGAGTTGTCATCGCAACAAGTTGCTTCAAGGTCGACAACGAGGAAATGTTCCATATTCTGCGAGCGGCTAACGGAAGGTTTTTACGACACCGCTTCTCACCGAAGCCAGAAAGCGTCGCAACACTAGACAGTTTACCAAAGGAAAGTCACGTTGCCAAAGTGGCGGTGTCCGCGGCGTGGCAAACCGAAAAGCGTCACCGCAGCGATCAAACGTGGCAAGCCAAACGACGCTCCAACGACGAAGCCGCGGCCTTGCGTAAAAACCATGTTAGCGGCCACGGACCCTCGTGATTCGGCATGAAACGCCAAGGTCATCTAGTCGTTGACGCAGGTCGATAAGGTGGTGCAGTCCATCGCTCCACAACCAGAAAATCTCGCGAACGTCGTTGCGCAAGAAGTCGAGAGATTGTGAGGGAGTCCAAGCCAAAGCATCCTTGATGATCAGTGCGGCCTGTTTTTCGCGGCCGTTGAAGTCGTCAATCACCAAAAATCCGTCGGCGTCGTCATCCGGGTCAGGCGGAAGCGGTGGGTCCCACAGAAAGGTCAGTTCCCGATCGCAAGATTCGCACCGTGATAGCGCCGGGTTCTCGGCTCGTACCAGTTGCATGTTGCCACCGCAATGTTCACAGGTTTCCATCTGAATTCGCTAGTGGCCGCTAACGGAAGGTTTTTACGACACCGCCCTGAACGAAGCGGACGATGCCTGAGCTACGAGAAATTGTACCAAAGCCAGCCCGCGTTGACAAAGTTGGAAGGTGTGCCGAAGGCCCTTGCGTAAAAACCATGTTGTGCGTCCAACCGCGCTGCTACCAAGCATCGGAAAGGTGTCCGTGTTCTGCGATCGTACGGTCAATGTGGTCAGGATTTGCAGATTCGTCAAAGCCGTCGTATCCGTCCGGCGAATAACCAAGGAATTGTCCAACGTAGAGCAGTTTGTCACCACGAAAGCACCATTCCATGTGTTCGTCCTCGTCCCATTCAGGGACGACGTAGACGAGTATGTGTTCTGCACCGTGGGGTGTGATCACGCGAATGTCCATGTGATCCCAAACGTCAGAAACCGTTTTGATAGGCGGAACCGTTGGGGGTGATGCGTCGATCGCGTACACCATGTCCAAGAAGTTTGCGAAACAGGCACGTTCCAGCAAGTCGCGAAGCTCATCGGGCCAGCTAGCCATTCGATTCAACGCTAGATGTTCGTTTCCATCTGGTTCGTCGGGAAGCTGAGTGGGCACAGAGCGGTTCACCCAAGGAAAGACGATTGAATCAGGGATGTCAGAGGGCATTGGACGCACAACGGAATGTTTTTACGACACCGCCCTAAACGAAGCGGACGATGTCCTGAATCGAATTTGATTGTATAATAGCAGCGAGGTCTGCACTACGTCGAAGGTGTGCCCGGAGGGCCTTAGCGTAAAAACCATGTTGTACGACCGGCGAACCCGCCAGTCATGTCGAAATTGAGATAGCCATGACAACCGAAATACCAAGCGATCTGGTGCCATTCGTTCAGAGGATGGTCTCAGAAAAGAGATTCCTAAATGAGTCCGATGTTTTGGCCGAAGGCCTGCGTATGTTGCAGGCACGCGAGTCACTGCGTGCCGAAGTCAAGAAAGGATTTGACCAGCTTGATGCGGGACAGGGAATCCCAGCCGAAGACGTATACCGTCGGGCGGAAGCACGAATCAGTGAAATCGAGAACGGCAACGTTTGATGGCGAAAGTCATTTACGCACCGGAGGCAGACGACGATATCTTTGGCATCGTCGATTTCATCGCACGGGACAAGCCGGAAGCTGCTCGCAATTGGATGCTGAAAATTCGTGAGACATGCGACACAATCGCAACGCAAACAGAGGTGGGCGAAGAGCGAACGGGATTCGGCGTGCACGGATGCCGTTCGTTTAGCGTCGGCAGCTACGTGATATTCTTTCGCGCGATCGAGGGCGGCATCGAAGTCTCGCGAGTGTTTCACGGAAGCCGCGACATGCGGAACATTTAGGTCGTACAACGGAAGGTTTTTACGACACCGCCCTGAACGAAGCGAGCGATGCCTGAACTACCGATAATTATACCAAGGCCATGGCCCGTTGCCAAAGAGCCAAGGTGTGCCCGAAGGGCCTCAGCGTAAAAACCATGTTGTGCGACCGTTGCACTACGCTACGGCCAAATACAGGGACTCGTCGTCACCAAGCAGGTCAAGTTGGGCCGCGAGTGAATCAATGCCCGCGCCGCTAACAGCAAGTCCGGCAGTGTGACCACCGGGAATGTAGTCGATTTCACGTCGATACCAGTGGACAGTAACTAGCGTTAGGCTAACGGTAGCCACGGAGCCAAGGTCAGTGGATGTCCAAGTCGTGCGGTCGTTCAGCCGAGTCTTGCCAATCAGCGTGAAGACGGAACCGACGGGGATGTCGGTGTTCTCGTTGCGCCCAAGAATCAGTGATGACTCGTTGACGGAATCGACGAAGAATCTCATTGGATGAGGTCGCACAACGGAAGGTTTTTACGACACCGCCCTGAACGAAGCGAGCGATGCCTGAACTACGAAAGATTGTACCAATGCCAGCGAGCGTTGCCAAACAAGGAAGGTGTGCCGAAGGCCTAGCGTAAAAACCATGTTGTACGGCCCGGACCATCAGTTATCCGGCTCAAAGTCCTTGCACGCGAGCCAAGCCTGCTCAGAGTTGGCGAGGACCTCACAGTCGCAAAATCCGCTGTTATCATCGAGCCATTTGAGTACCGCAGTCTCAGGCAGTGAGTGCTCGCGAATGTGCGCAATGGTCAGCCGTCGAGTGTGGTCGCAACCATCGACGGGCAACCGGACGTCCAGCATGTCGAAAAGCGATCGAAGTTCCGTGTTGGTTGCAGGCAGTGCTGCGAACGCCGCCGCCAGCTCGTTGCGTTTGACCTCCCGAAGCAGCTCTTTGCGGCGTTGTTTATCGAGGCGAGACATCAGTGAAATCGAGGGCCGTACAACGGAAGATTTTTACGACACCGCCCTAAACGAAGCGAGAGATGCCTGAGCTACGAGAGATTGTACCAACGCCAGCCCATGTGGCCAACCAAAGAAGGTGTGCCGAAGGCCTCAGCGTAAAAACCATGTTATGCGACGGTGCACTACGAATCACGGTTGCGGATGTGTTCTGAGTGAATCCAGTCCAGATGCGAAAGTTGCGTTAAGCGAACGTCCTTGGGTTTAGCACTCCAACCGAGAATGCGTGCAGATATGCGAGAGCCAATTTCGGGGTAGTCGTCGGGGTGTTCAATACGGTGGTCGGGATCAGTTTCGCGGATCGCAAAGTGAATGATCTCCAGAAGTGCGGGTACGTCAGGCAAATCGTCGAGCGTGATCCACGCACCATAAACTGGGCAGGCGGCGACAACGCCGTTGACTGTCGTGCCATTGGGAAAACGCTGGATTAACGAGTCCCATTCGGATTGCGAGAATTCACGAGCGATGAAACTGCCTTTGGTCTGAGTCGCACAACGGAAGGTTTTTACGACACCGCCCTGAACGAAGCGAGCGATGCCTGAGCTACGGGAGATTGTACCAATGCCAGCCCACGTGACCAACCAAGGAAGGTGTGCCGAAGGCCTAGCGTAAAAACCATGTTGTGCGGCGATTAAGCTGAGATTGCCGGTAAACCAACGAAATGACGAGCACAAACCGGAAGGACAGAATCGGATCCGGAACGCAACGTCGAAAAGCTGCAAAAAATGCAGATTGAGATCACGGTGGCAAAGCTTGACAATCAGTTTAGTCGCACGACGCGCACACATCGGCGATGCAGGACGCTCGAGCGAATGGGGGCGGATCGCGCGACCCGTGTGCTTGCCGTTGATCGCATGAGCCACAGAGAACCCAGAGAACACTGAGGTCAGCCACGGATACACGCAGATCAACACAGATGCAACCGACTAACGTGCCGCACAACGGAAGGTTTTTACGACACCGCCCTGAACGAAGCGAGCGATGCCTGAGCTACGGGAGATTGTACCAATGCCAGCCCACGTGACCAACCAAGGAAGGTGTGCCGAAGGCCTAGCGTAAAAACCATGTTGTGCGGCGATTAAGCTGAGATTGCCGGTAAACCAACGAAATGACGAGCACAAACCGGAAGGACAGAATCGGATCCGGAACGCAACGTCGAAAAGCTGCAAAAAATGCAGATTGAGATCACGGTGGCAAAGCTTGACAATCAGTTTAGTCGCACGACGCGCACACATCGGCGATGCAGGACGCTCGAGCGAATGGGGGCGGATCGCGCGACCCGTGTGCTTGCCGTTGATCGCATGAGCCACAGAGAACCCAGAGAACACTGAGGTCAGCCACGGATACACGCAGATCAACACAGATGCAACCGACTAACGTGCCGCACAACGGAAGGTTTTTACGACACCGCTTCTCATCGAAGCCAAAAAGCGCCGCAACACTAAACAGTCTACCAAAAAGAAACCACGTTGCCAAAGAGGCGGTGTCCGCGGCGTGGCAAACCATAACACGTTACCGAAGCGATCAATCGCGGCAAACCAAACGATGCTCCAACGACGAAGCCGCGGCCTTGCGTAAAAACCATGTTGGGCGACCGGTCAGTACTGCTGTTCAATGTTGATTCCGTCATCACTAACCGTAATGTCGCACCGTTCACCAGTGATTGAACCGCCGGTTACGTAGCCATCGCTATCTTGGACGGTAGAGCCATCGCTGAATGTGGCGATGACGTAGAAACTGCTATCGGAATTGTCGCTGCGAAAGCCGCGATGCACAGCTGAGCCAGAGTCTAAGTCACGCACTGTGATGGTGTGATTCCAAACGGAAACGTCCACAGTGCGAATGGTTTGCGACGAATTGTTGGTGACAGTAAGACGGTTGAAGAAAACGGATGCAACGCCGGTGTAAACGGCAAGCATGAGAGCGCAGATCGCAACGGTGGTGAGCAGGCGTTTAAGTGTGAACTGCATTCGCGGTAGGTCGCCCAACGGAAGGTTTTTACGACACCGTCCTAAACGAAGCGAACGATGCCTGAACTACGGGAGATTGTACCAACGCCAGCCCGCGTGACCAACCAAGGAAGGTGTGCCGAAGGCCTAGCGTAAAAACCATGTTGTGCGGCCCGGCAACTCAGAGACCACGCTGTTTCCACCAGACGTCCGATTCAAATTCGGCGGGGATGTCATCGTCGCCACCGGGATCACCGTAACCCATTTCGTAAAGCGTTGAGTACCAAATGCCTGTGAGCACGGAAGGAAGTGGCGCGGCACACCAAGGACAGAATCGAATCGGGGTAGACGCGTTGCCATTGAGACTGATGTGGAGGCGGTATTCACGCCGGGGCGCGATGTACATCACGACGGGATTGGAGCCCTGAGAATCGGATTCGACTGGATCAGAGACAAACCACGCCATGTCAAGGCAGCAGTGATCGGGGATGTGCGTGCCAACGCGTTCGCACCACGCGCGGCGTTCGTCGTCCGATTTGTAAGTTAGTCGATCCAATTTACGGTAGGGCCGCACAACGGAAGGTTTTTACGACACCGCCCTGAACGAAGCGAGCGATGCCTGAGCTACGGGAGATTGTACCAATGCCAGCCCACGTGACCAACCAAGGAAGGTGTGCCGAAGGCCTAGCGTAAAAACCATGTTGTGCGGCGATTAAGCTGAGATTGCCGGTAAACCAACGAAATGACGAGCACAAACCGGAAGGACAGAATCGGATCCGGAACGCAACGTCGAAAAGCTGCAAAAAATGCAGATTGAGATCACGGTGGCAAAGCTTGACAATCAGTTTAGTCGCACGACGCGCACACATCGGCGATGCAGGACGCTCGAGCGAATGGGGGCGGATCGCGCGACCCGTGTGCTTGCCGTTGATCGCATGAGCCACAGAGAACCCAGAGAACACTGAGGTCAGCCACGGATACACGCAGATCAACACAGATGCAACCGACTAACGTGCCGCACAACGGAAGGTTTTTACGACACCCGTCCCGAGCGGAACCGAAAGATGTCGAATAGCCAAGGATTGTACCAAGTGATCGCGGCTTGAGCAAAAAGCGAGGGTGTGCCCGAAGGGCCTCAGCGTAAAAACCATGTTGTCCGGCAACAGCGTTACGACTCGGTGTCCACTGTCGATGATGTCACGTACGCCTTGATCTGGTCAAGAAGCGATTGGGCAGCATCAGATTGCCCATCGAACGTACGCCATTCGTATTCACCAGAGTTTGAGATCGAAATATTATTGCATTCCCAGCATATGGCTGCGGTGCGGTACTCGCCACGTTCCATGCCGAGGTGGATACCGTATTTCGGTGTATGACAGCGCATTTGCTCGCCGTCGGGCAGAGCCAGTATCTGGTTCCAAAGGTCAATCGAGGTTTGGGCGTCACCGAGGACGACGCCGCCAGCAAGTTTGAAGGAAAACGTTGGCGATGTGCTGAGGGCTGCGAGTTGAGTCGCGGGGTCGTCTGGGCCGATCCGGAAGACGACACATTCTCGGAAGTCGTCAATGTTCATAGTTGGTTGCCGGACAACGGAAGGTTTTTACGACACCGCCCTGAACGAAGCGAACGATGCCTGAACTACGGAAATTGTACCAAAGCCAGCGATCGTTGCCAAAGGACGAAGGTGTGCCGTAGGCCTAGCGTAAAAACCATGTTGTGCGGCAAATGCCTTAGAAATCACGCCCGGACATGCGTTCGAGCACATCCACAACAGCCGGGAAATCGGCCGCACGCTTGAGGGCAGAGGCAATCTGCGAATGATCCATGAATTGCGTGAGGATATCGTCGTCACGGCCCACGTATTCAAGAATCGTGTTTTTAAGGGCAGCAAGTTCGTATGACCCGGCTTCGGCGTAGATGACATCCATGTCGCGGGTTGGATTGTAGAAGAACGAAAGGAGTCGGTTCGTGAGCGTAGCCGGCGGCAGGTCGTCGCCCGACGGAACCATCGAGAGGGTGATGCCGTCCGCGCGGTAGTATGTCAGGCCAACCCAGTATCGCGAGAGGATTGCACCACGGTTAACGCGAACGGAGGACGGGAGGTCGCTCTGAAGTTGAACGCTTCCAACGGGGTGCAGCACGATATATGGATGTTCCGACACGAATTGTCTTTGCCGCACAACGGAAGGTTTTTACGACACCGCCCTGAACGAAGCGAGCGATGCCTGAGCTACGGGAGATTGTACCAATGCCAGCCCACGTGACCAACCAAGGAAGGTGTGCCGAAGGCCTAGCGTAAAAACCATGTTGTGCGGCGATTAAGCTGAGATTGCCGGTAAACCAACGAAATGACGAGCACAAACCGGAAGGACAGAATCGGATCCGGAACGCAACGTCGAAAAGCTGCAAAAAATGCAGATTGAGATCACGGTGGCAAAGCTTGACAATCAGTTTAGTCGCACGACGCGCACACATCGGCGATGCAGGACGCTCGAGCGAATGGGGGCGGATCGCGCGACCCGTGTGCTTGCCGTTGATCGCATGAGCCACAGAGAACCCAGAGAACACTGAGGTCAGCCACGGATACACGCAGATCAACACAGATGCAACCGACTAACGTGCCGCACAACGGAAGGTTTTTACGACACCGCCCTAAACGAAGCGAACGATGCCTGAACTGCAGGAAATTGTACCAAGGCCATGGCCCGTTGCCAAAGAGCCAAGGTGTGCCCGAAGGGCCTCAGCGTAAAAACCATGTTGTCGGTCAGACCGCGCTGGACTGAACCAGTTTTGACGCTGCCAGTAGAGAAACACGTTGTGCGCCATTGAGGCCAACCAGCGGACGTGAAGATTGTATCATTTCAATCGCGGCGTCGGGATTGTCGGCGTCGCCACGTGCGAGAAGCACAAGCGCAGCCACCAATCCAGTACGACCATGGCCCTGTGCACAGTGAATGTACACGGGCGTTTCGGCCCTCGCGATTCGGGAGGCCAGATCAGCCAAGGATTGCGGCGGTAACACAGATGCGTCAAGCATTGGTGCGGCGACGTAGTTGGAGACAGATCGCAATGTTGCAGGTTCGGGGAATTCAGAAGTGAGGTCAACGACCGTTTTCGTATCAGCAGGAAGTTCGGAAGAAAGGAGGCGGCGACCAATGAGAACGCCGTCAACCAATGTGTTGTATGCGGGTTCGCGGGAGACTAGTCGAATGATGTGCCATACAGCCCAGAGGTAGAGCAAGTACGGGAGCAGAATCGCGATCGAAGCGAATGACATGGTTCCATCGGAACGTTTACCAAAGACGCGATGGCCAAGGGTTAGGTATGCGAGGCCAATACAGCCGAAACTAATCGCGGGCCAAGCCAGCAGCACGAACCATCTGCCGTACGTGAAAGCGTAGAACGCGAGAAGAAGTGACAGCGTAGAAAACAGGACGCCGTATTTCATTCGCTCTCTGACCGACAACATGTGTATAGGCGACAGCCTGTCGCGATAAACGCAGGGGACGCCTTGGGGAAACGAGTTATTTTGCCGGGGATGTTGGGGGGGCGGCAAGATGACGAGCCGTGTTTTTGCGTTTTTTTTGCGTTTTTGAACGGTATTTTCTTGAACGCGGCTCGTGAATCGTTAGGTTCGAACTGGTGCCTGCGTCGGGAGGACGTGGGAACTGGCTGGTGATGCGCGTGCATGGGGTAACGCGTGGGGGCGAGGTTTGAAGCGTGGGGATGGGGTGTTCCAATGGATCCGAACGATTTGTTTGCGGAGGCGGCTTGGTCCACCCGTGGCCGTGTTGCCTCGGCCGCCTATGAGCAGCGTCAGGTTAGAAGGTCGGTTGCTAACGGGGAGGTGGCGTCGGCGACAGGATCTGTGCCGCCGGTTTCCAATCGTGCGACTAAAAGAATGGATGGCATTGGCGATGATCCAATGCCGCAGCCTGCATCTGGCCGAGGTGCTGCAGAAGATCCACGGCGAAATGGTATCGTGTGTCCCGGGTCAAGTATTGCTCCTGTTGTTAAGGCTGGAATGGAAGACGGGCAACGGCCAAGCGGTACGGATGCGACCTTGCGTGATCCCATTCACCGTTATCGAGATCAGACCGCGTACCGGGTTGCGGCGGGGCGGGACGCTCCTCGCAATCAGATGATTGACTCTCGTGATTATCGCAGTGAGATGGCGGTGGTTGACCTGCGAACTTGTCGGCCGTCGTGCTCGGAGTTTCTGAAGTTAATCAAACGTGAGTTGCTGATTCGCAATTACAAACGCAAGACGGTCAAGCCGTACCTGAACGCGATCGAGTCACTGTTGCGTTGGTCCGGAAGGCTGCCGCACGAGATGGACCGAGAGATGGTCAAGGAGTACCTGAATTATTTGGTGGAGTCCGACAAGGGTTTCGCATTGGTGCGGGTGCATTGCACGGCGATTCGGACGGTGTTCGACAAGTTTTGTTTTCTTGACATCACGTTGGGGATCGAGACACCACGTCGAGACCGCAAGCAACCGGTGGTGCTTAGCAAGGAAGAGGTTCAGAGGTTGTTGGAAGCCGCTGTTTCCATGCGTGATAAGTTGATGTTGGGGTTGATGTATGCCACGGGGATGCGGGTCAGCGAGGTGGTTCGTGTTCGTTGGCGTGAGATTGATTTGGATCGCAACGTGATTTCGATTGTGCAGGGTAAGGGGAACGTGGATCGCCAGGTCATGCTGCCGGAAACCTACCGTGCGTTGTTCACGGCTATCAAAGACCAAGTCGCGGGTGACGCGTTTGTCTTTCCGAGCGAATCGGTATCGTCATCGAGAGCGAACGCATCACGTCATTTGTCATCGCGGACCGCTCAGCGTGCGATGCAAAAGGCGGTTGCGTTGTCGGGAGTCCGGAAGACGGCAACCCCGCATAGTTTGCGGCATTCGTTCGCGACACACAGCTTTGAAGACGGTTGTGATATCCGGCGAATTCAAAAAGTGCTTGGCCACGTGCGATTGGAAACGACAACGATTTACGTCCATGTGGCGAAGCCTGCCGAGCCCTCTCGGATGCCCAGTCCAATGGATCGGCTTGGTGTGCCAGCGCCATCGCAAGTTGGCGGCGGAACGGCCGTGGGGAATCGCGATTCGAGCCTCGGTTCGCGTGGGCAGGGGCGTGAGAATGGCAGACTACCGGCATTGGACTTGAGAGTGTTTGCCACGGCCCCGCGGATTCATGTCAAGCACTTTGGCGGGGAGGAGTCGGTTCGGGTGACCGTCGAGATCCGGACCCGGGGACAACGTGTTTTCTTGACAGGGATTCGGGCTACTGAGTCGCGTCCCGCTTTTTGGACGCTGGCGATCCCGCCGCTTGAGCGATGGGCCGAGGAAATTAGGCAGCTTGATGCGGCTCAAAGGAGGCTGGTCGCGGAGGCTGAATTTTATGAGTTTCTGCGTGCTTCGATTGGGGCGAGGCTGTCTTCGGGGAATGTTCAAGCGGGATGTACCCGGGAAACGGGGCGGTCGTATGCGCTGGAAGCGACACTGTCACGTCAGGAGCCTGGAGATCGGGGTTTTGTCCGGTCGCGGCATCGGCGTAAGTGGATTGGTATGGGCGGGGCGTTCTTTGAGTGGAGTGCATCGTCTCTGGTACTTCGCCGGGCCCTCACCCTCGCATTCGCCTGAACGGTTCTGCTCGACCTCTGCCCGCTTCGCCGGGAGAGGTTTGAGGAGCTAATTGATTGCTTAAGCGAGCATTAAGAACCCCGCCCCCTGGGAGGGGTCGAGCGAAGTGAGGGGGAGGGCGGTTTGCTGGTTTGTTGTTGTATTGGTGGGATTCCGTGCTGAGCCCTCACCCTCGCATTCGCCTGAACGGCTTTGCTCGACCTCTCCCCGCTTCGCCGGGAGAGGTTTGAGGAGCTAATTGATTGCTTGAGCGAGCATTAAGAAACCCGCCCCCTGGGAGGGGGCGAGCGAAGCGAGGGGGAGGGCGGGTTGCTGGTTTGTTGTTGTGTTGGTGGGATTCCGTGCTGAGCCCTCACCCTCGCATTCGCCTGAACGGCTTTGCTCGACCTCTCCCCGCTTCGCCGGGAGAGGTTTGAAGAGCTGGTTAATTGGTTAAGCGAGCATGAAGAACCCCGCCCCCTGGGAGGGGTCGAGCGAAGCGAGGGGGAGGGCGGTTTGCTGGTTTGCTGTTGTATTGGTGGGAATTCAGTGCCGGGCCCTCACCCTCACATTCGCCTGAAGGGCTTTGCTCGACCTCTCCCCGCTTCGCCGGGAGAGGTTTGAAGTGCTGGTTGATTGCTTAAGCGAGCATTAAGAACCCCGCCCCCTGGGGGGTGTCGAGCGAAGCGAGGGGGAGGGCGGGTTGCTGGTTTGCTGTTGTGTTGGTGGGGATTCCGTGCTGAGCCCTCACCCTCGCATTCGCCTGAACGGCTTTGCTCGACCTCTCCCCGCTTCGCCGGGAGAGGTTTTGGGGGGAGTCGACCCAGCGGTACGACTTCGTTGCTCCCCGCTCCCCGCTCCCCGCTAACCGCTAACCGCTAATCCGGCTTTGGTGTTGTTGTCGGCGGCCTACCCAGTTGCCGATTAGGCAGGTGAGGGCGGCTAGGGGGATGAAGCCGAGGGCGATGGTGGGCAGTGACCATCCCCAACCACGTAGTGCGCCGAAGGCTTGGGCTGAGAAGAGATCGCCGCCGCGAACGACTGCGGTGTCCAGGAAGCTTTTGACTTTGTAGAGCACTTGTTTGTCGACGACGGTGTAAAGCACTTGGATCGACGGCGAGATGACGGCGTAGGCGGCGGCGCGGTGAACGATGACCAGTCCGACGATGACGGCTAGGCTGGGGATGGTCGCCAGCATGACGAAGCCTACAACATAGATCGCTGGGAAAAGGGTCAGCACCCAGGCGAGGCCTAGCTTGCGAACGATGGTGGCGGTGCCAAAGAATTGGACGATCAGTGTGCAAGCCAGTACCCAGAAGTTGATGCGTGACAGCAACTCAAATCGATTCGCTTCGTCTAATCCGGCGGCCCGGATGAAGTCGCCTTGTTGGCAGTAGATGGTCGTGCCGCATGCCTGAATGACAATCAGGAAGGCGAAGATGCCAGCCAGGTAGGGCGAGGTGAACACGGCTTGAACCCCGGCCCAGATCGAAGCCTTGTTGCGTGCGCCATGGGTGCTGTCGCGGTCCTGGTTGCTGTTGCTGTTATCGCTTTCTGTATCGGTGGCGTCCGTGGCGTCCGTGGCGTCCGATCGAGTGGCGTCCGGTTGAGCGGTATCGTGGCTTTGGGCTTCGCTGTCGTTGAACTTGCTTTCTTTGAGCTCGGTGTCACTTGCGTTGCCAGCGATGGCGCGTACGAATCGAGCGGCGCAGAACTGGCAGAGCACCAGCAGCGTGGCTGCGATCAAAGGTACGAACGAAAGATGTACCGAATCGCTTAGGCGGTTGGCGACTTCGGAACCGGCGATGCCGCCGAGTGTTCCGCCTGCGGAGATCCAGCCGAAGTATCGCTTCCCTTGACCGCTGCGAAAGCAATCCGCCAAGACGGTCCACATCAGCGAAATGACGAATAGATTGAAAACGCTCAGCCAAACGAAATAGACACGTCCGACCCATAGCGAGATCGCGGGGTCTTCGATTCGCATGGCAAAGAAGAAGACCAGCAGGTTAACGGCAAAGAAACCGTACACGCGGTGGACTAGGCCGATACCGCGGCCGCGATTGACGACGGTCCCATAGACCGGCACGGCGAGTAGCATGACTAAGAAGCTACCCAGGAACAGCCAAGGAATTTCATCGGATCCGTTGGCAAACCCTTTGGCCTCACGCAGCGGACGTAGGTGATAGTAGCCGAACAGCAAGCAGAAGAACCATGCCGTCGCCCAGCCCACGCCGGCGCGATCCGAAGAAGGCAGGCGGTGGTCGAGCCAGCCGCGGATGCCCCGGGGCTTCGGGATGGCCACAGAGTCGTAGTTGCTTTCCCGGTTCACTCCACCGATACCGGTGCCGCCGAATCAATCATGTCCACCTGTGCCGCGTCTGCGGCAGGTTTGGTTTGATCAACCGTGCCGCGGATTTTCAGGAAGCCGGAAATCGAAACGATGATTGCGGCCAGTAGTACCACCACCTTCAACCATTTCGCTCGGCTGGCCCGGATGCCGGCCAGCTTCGGGCTGCGACCGACCAGGGCCGATGCTAGGAAGAAGATTGCGAAGGCCGCCATCATCTTGGCGCCGAGCAAACCGTGATAAAGACCGTCGCCTTTGTGGTTGGGGATCGCTCGGAAGTAGTTGTAGAAGCCGCTGACGAGGAACAATAAGATGCCGCCGTGGACAAACTTCTTCCAGCGACCGTTGATGGCAGCAGCGAGTTGTTGGTGGGCATCGTCGGAGAGTTGTTTAGCCGACGGTAAAAGGACGCACAGGATGAAGGCACTGCCGCCGACCAGCACGATTGCGGTAGCAACGTGGACGATGCGAGATAGGGTGTCGAGGATCAGCATGGAGTGCTCAAGGGAAAAGCGAAGGGGGCGATAAGTGTGGTGACCGGTTTTGGATTTGCAACGCCTTGGCGGCGATTACGTGCTAAAAGTCGGTGCGGGAAAAATAGACGCATGCGATCGTCATGACAACCAAGATGAACAGCACGCAACTGGCCAGTGGCCGGAACAGTCGATAGCGGATCACTTCGAGGTCGTTGCCGCCGGTGTCGATCACCATCGATCGGTTGCCCGAGACCATCGCGGCGGTCGTGTCGCCTAGCTGCAGTACTTGGGGCGTGAGCCATTCGAGGCCGCCAATCAGGTAGTAATCAATTGCTCGCCATGCGGAGCGTTGGGGTGATACGGTTGCAGATGAGAGGATGTCGCCTTGGGCGTTCAGCTTGAAACGGGTGACCCGGTCGACATCGTGGGCGACCACGAGGGTGCCGCCATCGGGGGCTGGCTTATCGTCAAGCTGCATTTGGTGGTCGGGTTGCGTCGACGGGTTACCAGGCGGGTTACCAGAAGATGTTCCGGAGGTTTTTGGTGAAGCGAGCCACGTGACGGCTTCGACTTCATCGACGTTCAATCGCCGAACGTGGGAGATTTTTGCGGAGGCGACCGGTGCTGGTTCAGCGGTGACGTTGATGACGTCAACGTTGCCGGTAGCGGTACGGTAAATGAAATGGGTCGGACCAATCGGCATGATGTTCAGCGGGGTGCCATCGACGGTGGTGCTGCGTTGTTCCACCGTCCAACGCCCTAACTCTTGGAGCGTGTTGACATCGTAGATCCTCAATGGGAGTTCGCCTTGGGCAATCAGCAACCACTTCGATGATGCCGCGATGACAGGCGGGCCAGGATCGTCTTGGCCTGAAAGCATGAGCTTGGCGGTGAGTTGCCAAGGCAGTGAGCCGGCTGCATTGGAGTTGTCGTTATTGGCGGCGGTGTCACTGTCGGCGGTGTCACTGTCGGCGGTGTCATGCGGGTCGAGCCGGATCAGGTTGGCACCGGAAAGGATCACGATCCCGCTCGATCCTGGGACGCGAGCGATCCGGACGGGCGGTGCCATCGATACTTCGCTGGGCAAGATCGATTGGAAGTCTTCGTTGCCGCCACCCTGCATGGTCACCAGAGCACGTAGCCAAGAGCCTACTGAGCGAGCGACCGGTTGTCGGTTCTTGGTGCTCGACCTTCCGGTGGCTGTTTCGTTATCGCTATCAGAGTCCGGTTGGGAGGCGTCGGTTTTTGGTTCGTCTAAGGCAGCTTCGCCGAGTGATTCGATAATCTTCGCGCGTTGGGTGATCAGCACGTCGGCGGAATTGATTGCGGCGATTGTTGTGTCGCTTAACCGGATCAACCGTTGCGTTGCGGTTGGTAGCCGCAGTGTAGGTTGAGGGCTCCAGTCGTCGTTTCGCGATAACGCGATTAAGTCGAGCGAGCCGGAGCCGAAGGGCGTGAACTTGCCGTTGCGAATACGGGCGGTTAGCAGGTGGTCATCGTCCAGGGCGACGGGGGCGAGGACGCGGTCGTTGGACATCACCTCACTGTCGATGATTGAATCCCAACTTGCGGTGGATTCGTCCAGTCGTACCACTCCGCTGCCGCCGGTGATGGCGAACAGGTCATCGCCAGCAACGGTCATGTCGACGATGCGGTCCGGCTGAACCACGCGTGCGTCGACGACGCCACCGATGATGCCGACTACAACACAGATGGCAGCCAAGGCGCCGGCCGCGGCGATAGAGATGATGGCGGATCGCCACTTCAAACCCGCCAGGACCGAGACGCTGTAGAACACCGCAAAGATCAGCAGGGCTACTGGAATGCACCATAAAATGCGAGCGTTCCAGACGCCTAAACGCAGCGCTGCGATCAGGTACAGGCCTAGCACGAGTTGGGTGACACATAACAAGACGAACGCACAACCGCCGACGAACTTGCTGACCAACAATGCCCAGCGAGAAACCGGTTTACTGAGCAGGAGATGCAGCGAGCCGGTCTGTAGCATGTCGGGGACAATGGATGCAGTAACCAGCACACCCAGAAAAACCAACACGAGGCCTAATAACCAGTTCACCAGAATCGGGATGACGAATTGGTTGAAGATGGTTTCAAATTGGTTGCGGTCAACTTGGAAGTCGGTCGGAAATTCCAGACCGGCGTAGGTTAGCAGTGCCGATCGCGAGCTGCGGGCTTCGAACACGCCGGGCAGCGCAGCTTCGATGCGAAGTCGGGCGCGTCGTTCCAGGAGCGATGGCGTTAGCGATCCTGGTTCGGCGGCGTCGAGCTCGCGAAGTTCTCGCAGCCGGACCGTCGACTTCCAGGCTTCGGCGTCGAACCAGTGGTCGGGATCCTCCGCGGGGTCTTGGTCCGTTTCGGATTCTTTTGATGTGTCTTCGGATTTGTCTTTCGCGGGCGTGTCGTCGGTATTGTTGATGTCAGTACGGTTTGCGTCAGCTGTGGCTGCGTCCGTGTTGTCAGCGTCAGTGTCGTCAGCGTCAGTGTTGTCAGCATCGCTGCCGCGTTTGGCGTCCGATGCGATCAGGTCGTTAAGTGCCTCGGTGAGCAGGTTCAGTCGGATGCGAACCTCGTCGCCTTCGCCGACCCGTTGCAGCTTGCGATGGATTTCGTCGGGCATCGCCGCGGCGAGTCGGCCGATGGGTTTGGTTTGCGAATCAGGGTCGACGATGCCTTGGGCGAGCATCGCTTTCATCCGCGTGCCGTTGTAGATGTCGAACCACCGGAATTGGGTGGTGTAGTCTTCGCGAAGACCAATCGGTGCGAGCGATCCGAGTAGTAACCAGATCGCGATCATCGCGGCCCAGAGCACCCGTGAGGCAAGGGCGGAGTGGAAGGAATCGATCACGATCGCCAGATACGGCTGCAGGCCTGACGAGCGGCGCGGGGGTTGGGGAGCTTCCAGCTTTTCCAAATCGGTCATCCGGTAATTGCCTGGGAGTTCATGTCGTCGATTGAATGGGTGTGGGGAGGTTTGAGTTGTGGCGTCCGGTGTTTGGGCTAGGTGCCGCTTTCGGCTTGGTGGACCAAATGCATGAAGGTGTCTTCGAGCGTTTGGCGAACAGGTTGCAACCGGACCAGCGAGCCTTGGTTTTGGCGCAGTTGATCGACGATCGCGTCGATGGCCTGTTGGTCATCGCAGACCATGCGGCAACGATGCGTTTGTCGGGCGGCGATTGCTTCGGCCCCACTGGCGGCGATCCACCGCACGCTATCTGGACGAGCTAGCGCCACCATTTGTTGAACCGCTGTTTCGGCGTGTGGGTTGAGCGTGTGGTCGTTGTTCAGTTCAGGCAGTTGAAATTCGGGCAGTTGGAATTCGAAGTCGACCGTGATGCCAGCGTCCTGGCCAACGGAATGACCGGCGAGTTGTTCGATCGGGCCGGTTGCCAGAACTCGGCCGCGGGCCATGATCGCCAAGTGCGAACACACCATTTCGACTTCGTGCAGGATGTGGCTGTTCAGGAAAATGGTCTTTCCGGAATCTCGTAGTCGTTCGATGACCCGTCGCACTTCGCTGCGGCCGACCGGGTCGAGGCCGTCGGTGGGTTCATCCAGGATCAAAAGGTCGGGATCGTGCATCAAGGCTTGGGCAAGCCCGAGTCGCTGCAGCATGCCTTTGCTGAATCGTTTGACGGATTCGCGATCGCGTCCGGCCAGTCCAACCAGTTTCAAAAGTTCGTCGCTGCGGCGTTCAATCGTGGCTGAGTTCAGCCGGCTGAGTCGTCCGTAGAACTTCAGTGCGGTGCGAGCGGTGTGGTGCCGGTCGACTCGCAAGGATTCGGGAAGGTAGCCGACTCGGGATCTCGCTGCGGCGCTACCGGCGGGAAGGCCGAACAGGGATGCTTGGCCGCCGGATGCTCGGATCACGCCTAGAAGGATTTTGATCAGGGTTGTCTTGCCGGCTCCGTTGGGGCCGAGCAGCCCAAAGACTTGGCCAGCGTCCGCGTGCAGGGAAACGCCTTGGAGGGCGTGGACGTTGCCACGCCGCAAAACGTTGCCGCCACGATAGGTCTTCGCGAGCTTTTGCACGCATATGATCGACGCGGCGGAAGCAATGTTGGAATCGGCTGGCGATGGGGCGAACGATTCGCTCGTCACGCCAACAGGTTCCGAACCAGCAGGTAGAGCAACATCAGAGCGGTGATCGCCATCACGCCCGCTAGCAGGAAGCGGTGTGCGGGTTGACGCCAAGACGGCGTGTTGACTTCGCGGTTGTAGAGGCTGCGGAATCGTTCTCGCTCGGCGGCTTGATCGAAAACTCCGTCCTCGACCAATTCTTGCAAACCGAATTGGATCGAATACTCGACCACGCCATGGATATTTTGGCGGCTGCCGTCGTCGGCGACCCCGATGCCTTCGAAATACCAAAGCTGGTTTCCGAAATTCCGGTCGGACTCGCTGTGATCGTCGACGCAGCGAAGGTTGATGATTTCGCTGTGTTCGGAAGAAAACTTGGCGCGTACCAAAGCTCGCCCGCTGTCCAGTCTGACCTGGCGCAGGACTCGTTCAGAAAATTGTCGCTGTGGAGCTTGGGCGCGCATTCGAGTTTCTCCGGAGAACTCTTAGGGACCGATTCCCTTTGATGACATTATTGCTGGTTCGTCAATCGCCGTCATCGGCGAAGTCGCAAATTTCTGGTCGATAATCGTAAGTTTTGCGTTTTTCGTGTTTTGTGAAGGTGATGAACAAGTGTTGGAGTCCAGGCTTCAGCCTGCCGGAGCGGGGTTTGGGTGTAGGCGGCGTTGGAGTTTGGGTGGGGCGAACTCTTGTAGCAGGCTAAAGCCTGGACACCAGCGAATTGGATTACTGGCTTCAGCCTGCCAGAGCGGAGTTGTGTCGCCAGGAGAATGTGACGCTTTGTCGATCGGTTGATTGTCGCTAGGTTAGACAGCCGTAGATGCCCCTCTCGAATTCAATCAACCTGGCCGATGCAAAAAACGCCTGACCGCCGACCGATCACCCTGCGAGCGCCGATCACATTGGGCGTCGTCCTGATCGTTTTGGTCGTGATCTTGGGGGCCGTCTGGGTGACCGGGACCCTGATCGGGGCTCTTCGTGGCCAGGCATCGCCCGAATTGTTCTGGGCGATGCTGTTCGCCGGTTCAGTCCTGTTGGTCGCCGTGCTGGCGGGTGTGATCGCGTATTTGACCCTCAGCGTCAAAGCGTTCAACCTGAATCGCCGTCAGTCCAACTTCATTGACGCGGTGACGCACGAACTGAAGAGCCCGATTGCGTCGTTGAAGTTGTATTTGCAAACGATGACGCGGCACACGGTCAGCCAAGAGCAATCCGAGGCCTTCCACCAGATCATGCTGGAGGACGTCGACCGGCTTGATACGTTGATCAATCACCTGTTGGATGCCGCGAATGTCGAGCGTGGAGGGCTGGCCGAGGAGTCACGCGACGTGGATTTGGCGGCGATGATCGAGCAAGTCGGTTCGGCGACCTGTGTGCGATACAAGTTGCCCGGCGATACGATCGCGGTGGATTGCGAAGACATCATCTTAAATGCGCCGCCGGTCCAGGTTGAGATCTTGTTGCGGAACCTGATCGATAACGCGGTTAAGTATGGTGGCTCGCCGCCGCGAGTGCGGGTGATCGCGGAATACAGATCCGCCAGCGCAGCGGTGATCAAAGGTCGGCGTTCCAAAGCCGCCAAACGAGCCGAGCGGGACACGGCTTCTTCGGCGACGTCGGTGGCGAAGGGAGAGGTGACGATATCGGTTTGCGATAACGGAGTGGGGATTCCAGCAAATTTACGCCGCAAGGTTTTCGGCCGCTTCGTGCGGCTGGGCAGTGAATTGGAACGCAGTAGCCCGGGAACTGGGTTGGGTTTGTACTTGGTCCGGAACGTCACGCACGCTTTGGGCGGCCGAATTAACATTCATGATGCCGGAGGTGTGGTCTTCGATCGGTCGCGGGATAATACGGCCGAAAGCGAAGTTGCGGCCCAAACCGTCGAGGCTGAATCTGACGGGAGCCACTCGGAAACATCGCAGTCCGGAACCGCATCGCAGGCTGCAACGGTGAAGAGTGACAGTGCGATTTTGGAAGAAGCACCGGCAATGCCGTCGGTGGGCACTCGTTTCGATATCACGTTGCCGAACGCCCGGCTTGCCTGGGCGGATGGGAATGAGCCCGATGCAGATTCGGGACATGCGAATGCGACTGATCAAGCCAGACATGCCGCCAGCGGCGACGGGTCGAAACCGGCTGCTGGCGATGCGGGGGCTGGCGATTCCGTCGCCGGTTCCGCCTAAGGTCAGCCCGATGGTTGGGGCAAACATATTGTCCGGTTAATTGCAAGCCAATAATTCGCCGCGAACGCATGTTTTTGCGGATTCGTTTTCGGCCTCCGCAAACTTCGCCCAAGCAGAAACATGGTGACGGAAACCCCGTAATTTCCGCAGCCAGGACACGAAAAAGACGAATTGCTCGACAATCGGTTTTGGTCGTGGTTATACTCGGCTCGCACGCCAAAGAATTCGCTATTTTTTAATACCAAAGCAGCGCAGGAAGTTTTCATATGTCCGTCGAAGACAATCCCATGTCGCCTATGTTTCGCATTGATGTGTCCGCTAAGAACGAGCCCGCACCAAGCATGACTAGCGAAGAGATGACCGTTCAATTGTTGCGTCAGTTGGTGGTTAGCCAGCAGAAACAGACCAAGCTGCTCGGCGAGTTGGTGCAACAGAATGCGGCTATGCACAAACAACGTGCGGGTGAACTTCAGCAGTGGAAGGATGCGAACCCCGAATTGTCGCGTTCCTGTCGCCGGGCTGCCGAAACACTCAGCGAAGTGCAAACCGAATTCTTGCAATCGGTCACTGAGGAAATCGAAGACAGCGGCGAGCATTTGGTCGAAGGCGAGTACATGCTCAATGAATTCATCGACCGCTTCGGACCTCGCATGGCTCACCTGAACGGAATCCTGCAGGTTCTGGCCCAATTGGGTACTGGCGAACCCATGGTCGAGCAGCAGAACCAACAATAATCCAGTTTGCGAATTTTTTTCGCAACTGAACCTTTCGCTCAGGTCGCGCGTTCGCTAAGATCCCGCCTCCTTCAAAGGTCAACCGAATCACTGGCCCAAACGAACAGCCTCCAGAGGCTATTCGAACCAGTATCCGGGGCGTAGCTCAGCCTGGCAGAGCGCCTGCTTTGGGAGCAGGAGGTCGCACGTTCAAATCGTGTCGCCCCGATTGAATCCTCCGCGATTCACTTCTTTGAAACGGTCATCTTCCCAAATGACCTGTCGCCCGTCGGCTCATCAATCCTTTCGATTGAGCCGTCATCGGGCTGAACCCCAACTTCGCTTTTGACGTCGCGTGGTTCGTGCTTGCTGGATCCTTGGTGGCGTTCGTCGACGGTGGTTTTCGCATGGCTTCGAAACGGAACGGTCAACGCAATATGCCTGAATCCCGAAGTTCGAGGTATGAAGACACGCTTGATCCGATGCGGCTGGCGTTTGTGCAGGTAATCGAGGCGCTGCGCCCGGGCGAAGTCAGCTCGTATGCCGAAGTCGCGGCGAAGGCCGGTTACCCACGTCGGCACCGGGCCGTCGGGCAATTGCTCGGTCAAAGCTTTGATGCGTTGCCGTGGTGGCGTGTCGTCTACAGTTCCGGGCACTTGCCGCCGGTGAACCCAGGGCTGCAGGAAGAGCGATTGCGGGCCGAAGGGGTTTCGATCGAACGATTGAAGGTGATCGACGCGCCGTGGGGCAAATTCTCGGCCGCCGGATCGCAGCCCTGAGTGCAGTTCGGTTTATGTGAAGATAGGGCGTTTGCGAAGGCGCCCGTCAACGCCATTGAGCTGTTTGAATCGCGGTTTGATCCGCCTATTCAAAAAAGTTTGCCAAATGTCGTGAATCGAACTGAAACGATGGCCTCTGAGAGCCAAATAATATACCCTTACTAGAGGGGTAGGTTTGTCCAAGTCACCGTTCAGGAATTCACACGTGTCTCACTCACATGCAAGGCCACTGGCCTCGTCGTTGCTCGCTGCTGCCTTCGCTTTTCTTGTCGCGGCCGTCCCGGCGATTGCGAACGCTGGCAACATGCATGCACTGTTGATCGGCAACAGCGATTACGGGGACCAGAAGCTGAGCAACCCGGCGAACGATGCGCGGTTGATGAGCGACACGCTTGTCGAGTTGGGGTTCGATGTGACGATGCGGGTTGATCAATCCCAGGAAGAGATGGAAACGGTGATCGCGGACTTTTGTCGCCGCGTGCCCAAGAACGGGCTGGCGTTGTTTTTCTTCGCCGGTCACGGATTGGAGATCAACGGCAGTAATTACTTGGTGCCGGTCGATGCCAAGATTAAAGATGAGTCGGCGGTTAAATACAAAACCGTTGCTCAGGATTATGTGATCGACGCTCTAAGTAACTCGGCGAGCAACATGAATGTGGTCGTTCTGGATTGTTGTCGCGACAACCCTTTCCAGCGTGCATGGCGTCGAGGTGCAGCGGGGCGTGGGTTGGCACCGACCAGCGTGATCCCCGAGGGAACCTTGATCGCCTATGCGACCGCCCCAGGTGAGACCGCGTTGGACGGCAAGGGAACCAATTCGCCATACACGACGGAGCTTGTGAAAGCGTTTTCGCAACAACCCGCCGGTGGGTTGTTGTTGCGAGACGTTTTCTTCGCGGCCAGTTCCGCGGTGAAGAAGGCAACCGGCCAACGCCCGTGGCTGAACCTGGATGCTTCGCTGGATGCGTTCTATCTGTGCCAGCCAAACAACCTTGCATCGCCTGAAGAAATGAGCCGCATGACAGACGAGCTGAACGCTTTGCCAAGTGCTCCTACGCCCGGTTCGATTGTCTCGGCTTCCATTGCGGCGGGAACCTTGGACGCGGGGCCGATGAAGTCCGATGCGAAACCCAAAATCGAATCGGCACCTAGTCCGTCTGCTGCGAATGACACCGACGTGGCCTCGACGGATCAAAGTCCAATCAATCAATCGTTGATGCGACAAGCCAACACGTTCCTGTACGAAGGCGACTATGACTTGGCGATCGATGCGTTCACCGCGTTGATCCAAGATTCGTCGATTAGCCGCGAGCAATCGAAACAGATCCGCAAAAGCCGAGGCGTTGCTTATTTGGGACGCCGAAGCGACCGAGACATCGAGCGAGCGATCATCGATTACAAGGCGAGCGGTGAAACCGGCGTTCACCTGACGATCATGGCCGATACAGCGAACTTGAAGGTGGGAAAAGAAGCGAAGGCAAAGGTCCGCAAGAATCAAATTGCGTTGGTGACGCTTTCGAACGGCAATTGGTTGTGGGTGGATTCGGTCCAAGACGACAAGAGCCTTCGCGGCTGGGTCGACAAGGAAGTGTTCATGCGAAAGACGGCTGTTGCGAAGGCACCCGCCACGCCGGCGAAATCGACTTCCAGCCAAACGGTTCAGTCGACACCGTCGACGAGCAGTTCGTCCGGAACAACGCAGTACAGCAGTCCTTCGCCAACGCAATCGACGTCGGTGCAGTCGTTCAACCCGGCGCCGCAGAACAACCAGTTTTCGTCGACGCAGTATCCTTCCAATCAGATCCCGCAAACACGCACCGTGGTACCGCAGTCGCAACCGCAGTACGTGCAACCCCAGTACCAGCAGAATACCCAGTACCAACCTAGCAACCAGTATCAGCAGAGCAATCAATACCGACAGCCGAGCAATCAGTATCAGCAGTCCAACCAAGCTCCGAGAAACTATCAGAACAACCAGTATTCCAATTCCAACAACAGGAATACGTCTAGTTCCAATGCACCTTCGGGAAGTGACGGTTTCACTAAGCGATACATGCAGAAGAACAGTCGCCCGCCGAGCATCTGGGAAACGCCCAAGTGGGAATCTCCCGCCGAGATTCGTCGGTTGCGAGCCCAGGGGCTAGTTCGCTAGTCGTCGCTGGTTGGCTGAAGGTTGCACCGGAGAAATTACGCCGTTCTTAGCGGTGCGGCGTAAGTCATCCGGTTTCACGGTGCGAGACCGCTCGCCGCTATTGTTCTGGTCGCTATTGTTCTGGCCGCTATTGTTCTGGCCGCTATTGTTCTGGCCGCTATTGCTCTGGCTGCTATTGCTCTGGCTGCTATTGCTCTGGCCGCTATTGCTCTGGCCGCTATTGCTCTGGCTTCTTGTAGAACTTGCTTAGGTCGAACTCTTGGCGTTGTTCTTGTTCCATTAGCTTGATGCGACTTTCCAATCGTTCGACCCGGCGCAACAGCGCCGGGATCGTATCGCGGTCTTCTTCGACTTTGATGGGACGCGGCACCTTGGGGTAACCTAGGTGTCGCTGCATCGCACCGAACAGGTAGACGGGATCTTTGCGGCGGTTGGCCAGTGCGATCCGGCCTTCCTTTTCGCCCAGCAAGAAGGGGCCTTTGTCGTCAACTTCCATGTTCTCGGCGATCAATCGTCGGTGGTACTCTTCACTGGCTAAGAACAGCAAGTCAGCCAAATCGACCAGTCCGATGTCGTTTCGGAGTCCCGACAGCCACTTCGCCCACTCGGGGCTATAGATCGAATCGCCAGCCATGGCACGCAAGCCTTGGTCGTAGCCAAGTCGGTTGCGTGAGATTGCTTCGAATTGGAAGAAGAAGCAACCACTGCGTCCGCGCTGCAGGATTTCCGCCATGTTGGTCGGTTCGCTTCGGCGCCGAAGCGGTTTTGGCTGCGGGATTCCCGATTCTGCGGCCGCCAATTCCGCGTCCTCGAAGTCTTCGAGTCGCGAGCTAAGGTCAGCCCGCAGTTTCGCGTCCGCATGCAGGATCTGCAGTGCGATGCCGATCGAAAAGCGTCCGGATTCCTTTTCAGATTCTTGGACTAGGAAGGTTTGAAACGGCGTGAAGTAATGGGACAGCTGTGCCATCGCGCGGCCCATCAACCCGGAATGCTTCAGTTCGGTCAGCATGAAGTCGATCGCCATCGGCAATCGAGTTGTTGTCAGCAATTCGTGTTGCAACTGCTTCAGCAATTCTTGCATCGGCGTTTGCTCAGCGATCCGTTCACGCAACAAGTCGAAGAGGTATGCCTGTTCGACATATTCAGCGTTGGACAACATCAATGACTTTCTAGCTGGTGACACCGACTCGGGCGAGATGCCGATAACGGCGGCCTGCCGCTTGGGGCGCGAAGGTTTTTTTCAGCTCGCCGCGATGTTTCTTGAACCAAGAAGCGACGACCGAAACGGTGTAGGGATGCTTGCTAACAAACCCGCTAAGCCGTACGGTCGGTTCGCCTTGCCGAGCCAAGTTTTCTGGTGAGCTTGGTTCCTCTTGTACGGCTGTAGCGTCAGGCGTGTTGGGGGCATCTAACGTGGCGTGTTCATCTGGCGTGGGCTGAAGGCTGGGTTGAGGTTGCGGGGTGATCAGCTTGGCCCAAGTTTTCAGTAACGGTTTCATATTTTGGTAGCCTTCAGAATCGGTTGGAGCAGCAGCCACGTCGACCACTTCACCACGACGGATCAGGTACCAGATTGCTCGACCATCATAACCGGTTGCGGCGTACACGAACGAGTACGCTTGTCGGGCGTCGGCCAGGTGGGTCAGTTTCTTGCGTGCGTAGTTCAGCGATTTCAAAGTGTCGCGGGCTCGGCCGGCCAGTTCGTATTGGCGATCGGCAGCGGCTTTTTCCATGATCTCTTGAGTGTTGGTCAACGGTTCGTCGTTGAATCCGTCAATGAAACTTTGGGCGGCGTTGACCCGTTGCAGGTATTCGGCCCGGCTGCACGCGGCGGCACATGGGCCTAAACAGGTGCCAATTTCCAGTCGTAGGCATCCCGGGCGTGTCCCGCGATCGAATAGCGTCAGTTGGTCGGAAAACTGAAACACGGTTTGTTGACTGCAATCACGCAGGCCAAACGTTTTGTTCAGTGCATCGCAAACACCGCTCATTCGTGCGACGCCATAAAACGGTCCTTCGACGGCAACGACATCGGTGGTCGGCGGCGACGTGGCAGTGAAGAACGTTTCGGCAGGCTTGCGGCCCAAGCAGAGATAGACCGGTCGCTGTCGCTGCGGAACGCCTTGGACGTTGAACCGTGGAGTCCAACGGCGGATCAGGCTGAGTTCGCGAAGTTGGGCGGCAAAGTCACTTGGTTGTGTTTCCCACTGGATGGCCCGTGACGCACGGATGATTCGCCCCGCTTTTTCGCGAGACGACGAATCGCTGAAGTAGCTCATCAAACGATGCCGCAACGATCGACTCTTACCGACATAGATTAGTTCGCCGGTACGGTCGAACATTCCATAGACACCTGGCACGGGCGGGCATAGGTCCAGGACGCCTTGTCTTAATTCTTGGTCGGTCGCCCCACCAACGATTTCGTTGGGACGTGTCGAGGAGGTCTCGGTTGGCCAGGTCGCGGCTTGTTCGCGGACCGCCATCGGGGCGGTGTCGCTTTTCGCGTCTGCGAGGCTTTGGGCGGCTTGGGATTTCGGCTCGCCATAATTCCGTTCACCACAATACGGATCAAAGGGGCTGTCCCCAAATCCGCCGCCGGGGATGACTCGATCGGAACCGGCGGGTTTCGCGTCGGCGGGCAACCTGCCAGCGATCAGCGTATTTCGTGGCGCGGGCCGGCGGTGTCGAAACTTCCGTGTCATAAATCCTCCCTGTCTAAAACCCTCCCTGCAGAAATCCTTTCTAGAAGAAAACCGCGTTGAACGCGTTTTTCTGCCTCGGCTGTCCTGCCTGATGGGGTCGAGTATGACGCAGTTTACCGAGACCACCAAGCTGTAATTGGAACATTCCACCTCGTTCAGGGGACTTCTCGAAAACGCCTTTTTCACGTCTAATGGAGTTTTAACCCGCCCATCCACGAGTGTTCTAAGACCCTATGGCCAACGAGCAGACAGAAACCGAGAATTCCAGCGACGCGGAAACCACTGAGCCCGCACCCGAAATCGTCCTGCAATTCAACAAAGACGACGTGGACGAGCACGGTTTCACCTCCGTCTGGAACGTCGCCTCCGCAACCTGCGACAACGATGTTGCCCGCACCCGAGACATGGCCGGACGTATCCTCGGATTCCTATGCAAAAAGGAATACGAGCACGTTGTCGTCAGCTCCACCGACGCACAATATCTTGACGAATGGTTCGAGCGTGAAAAGGCGATCCTTTACAACTGGAAAGCCGATTCCGAAACCACCGACGCAATCACCCAGCACGCGATGGTGCCCGCCAGTTCGTTGGTTAGCTTCTTGAAACGAGAGAAGTTCAAGCCAACCGCTAATTACAGTCCTCGTCGTGCTGACCGCGTGGCCTGGTTCCAAGAAAAATGGGGTGTGGGCTGAGCCCCGCTTCGTTTTGAATTTGGTAAGCGGTGATCTCGATAATCGGTGAATTCGTTGAGCAGTGAATCCTTGCCGAGTCGCTTGATCGCGTTGGCGACCATCGATTCGGTTCTATCGCCCGACGAAGTGGACCGCGTTAACGAGCCCGATGCGCCGGAGTTGGCTGAGTCACACCCGGTCGAATCTACATCGGGCGAATCACCGTCGCTTGAATTACATCCGACTGGTCCAACGCCACTGCACCCAGCGGTGCGGTGGCTTGTTGAAGCGGAGCCGACCTCGCATCCACTGGTCCGGCCGCTGCAGTTGCATGCGATGCGTTCCCGCCGTGTCGTTCTCGCTACGTCAGCGATGGCTGATAATTCGGTTGCCGAAGATTCTGCCAAAGATGATGCGGCCAAAGATGATGCGGCCGGTAATCTTGATGATGTTTCCGACCCCGCGGTTGCGATGTCGTCCAGCCTCTCGTTGTTGCAAGAATGGGCGGATTGGGCTTGGGCAGCCAACGCGATTTGGATCAGCGAAGCTGGCCAGGTCTTCGATCCTGCGGGCCGTCTGTTGCTGGACTCATCGCGACTGTCCGAAGTAGCCCATTCGCACCCGGAAGCGGTCTTGCCCAGTTCCGTGGATGCACGCCGCCGGCAAGCCGACATCGTGGTGGAACTCCGCAACCGCTTGGTGGATCCCGTTGAAGGATTATTGCCGATCCCCGGTGTGGACGAAGTGGAACCTCTTTCCGCCACTGTCGTGGCCCGACGTTCGCTGGCGTTGTTCTTGGTTGCGACCCGAGCGGAATCGGTGCTTTCGAATCGGCCGCTCGATCCTGAATTGATGCGGCAGCGTTGCCCGATCGGGTTTGACGCGTTGTCGCCAGTCGAGCGGGAATTCATGATCGATGATCCTTCGGGGTTGTCGGCTCGCGTATTAGGTGCTGGACTGCCATCGGCGGACGCATTCGTGTGGCGATACGAGTCGTTGCTGACGCTTCAGTGGGCACTCGACATGCAATTCGAGCTGGCATGGCCCGATGAGCACGCCGATCTGACTTCGGTGACGCGGCTGATGGTCGACCTTCCCGATCAAGCGATTGTCGACCAAGCTCGATTGCGTTCAACGGATCAATTGTTGATCGCCGCCGAACGCCACCACCAACTGTACTTCGCCGTCGCGGCCGCCCAGACGTCTGGCAAGGAAGTGCCGGCAGGGTTGGATCCTGGCGTGATTTGTGAACGCCTGATCGCACTGATGTGGCTATTGAACTTGCAAATGCCTGCCGCCAGTGTGCAACTGCTTGATGACGCAAGCGAACCGGCGGGTGCTTGGGACGCGTCGGTTGCTTGGGATGCGGCGGTAGCTTGGGTCGAAGACGGGATGCCCTAAGGCGATGTCTGGCCCGGCGTCCTCCAAGCCTGATCGCAGCTTCGATGCTCGACTTCGTGATCATCTCCATCAAGCTCGTTTGCATGGCCGCGGGCGTCGCCTGGAGCCGCTGGAAGTGTCCGGCGTCGATGTCACTACGGCTGAAGGTCAGCGTTTGCTGAATTTCGGCGGCAACGACTATTTGGGAATTGTTGCCGGAACGGACATCGGTGAACTGGCAGCAGCTCGAGGCATATCTTCGCTAGAAGCGACGCAGCAAGTCGTGGCGGAGCAAGTTCCGGCGGCTTCAACAGCACAAACAGGAGCGACCGCCAGTCCGTTGGTTTGCGGCTGGTCGCCCCATCATCAAGATTTAGCTCGCCAGATCGCACGATTGGAACGGGCGGAAGCGGCTGTCGTGTTCCCGTCCGGGTATGCGGCCTGTTCCGGCACGGTCGCGACGCTTTGCCGCGAAGGTGATTTGATCCTCAGCGACCAACTCAATCACGCTTCGCTGATCGACGGATGCCGAGCTTCTAAGGCCACTCGGGTGATCTACCCACATCGCGATCTCGAATTCGTGGAGCAGATGCTGCGTTCCAGTCGTGATCGCTTTAGCACGGTCTGGATCGTGACCGACACCGTCTTCAGCATGGACGGAGACATCGCTCCGCTGGCGGAACTTGTTCGTTTGGCGGAGCGGTACGAAGCGACGTTAATCGTCGACGAAGCCCATGGGACCGGCGTGCTCGGCGAGACCGGCGGCGGTTTGAGTGAAGCTCTTGGTTTGCAGTCCAGGATTGCTGTGCGAATCGGAACGCTCAGCAAGGCGGTGGGGCATCAGGGCGGGTTCGTGGCCGGGGCTCAAGTGGTGGTCGACTACCTAACCCAATTTTGTCGATCGTTGATCTTCTCGACCGCTCTGTCGCCTGTTGTGGCACAGTCCGCTGGCCGCACAATCGAAGCTTTGCCAGGCATGTCGGATCGCCGCATCAAGGTTGCTCAGCTATCCAGCCATTTTCGCAAGCGGATGAATGTGCCCGCCAGCGGCCTGGAGTCGGGGATTCCAATCATCCCGGTTATCGTTGGTCCCGACGAAGCGGCCGTGAAGCTAAGCCAAAAATTGCGGCAAGACGGTTTCTATGTGCCCGCCATTCGGCCGCCCACGGTTCCCGAGGGCACCGCCCGGCTGCGAGTTTCGATCTCGGCGGCCCATTCCCTTGAGCAGGTGGAGCGGTTGGTGGGGGTGTTAGGGCCGCAGTTGGGCAGGGCCACAGGGCCACAGTGAGAGGGAGCCGCAGTGAGAATCGGGCAGTGGCGGGCGGTGACATTCGTTCTTTACTGGCTCACTGGTTCTTTACCAACGCAGTAGGACCGTTCCCCAGGCTAGGCCGGCGCCGAAGCCGCTCATTAGCAACAGGTCGCCTCGTTGCAGGCGCCCGCCGCGTGCTGCTTCGTCCAACGCCAGTGGGATGCTGGCGGCCGAGGTGTTGCCGTATTGGTCCAGGTTCACGAACACTTTGTCCGAATCGATATGCAGGTCCGAGACCGCTGAATCGATGATTCGTTGGTTCGCCTGATGCAGGATCATCAGCGACAAATCGTTGGCCTCGATTCCGGCTCGATCCAAAACCGCCGTGATGCTCTCGTCGACGACGCGAACGGCCCACTTAAACACGTTTCGTCCGTCCATAAACATGTAATGCTGGCCTGCTGCGTGAGCGTCCGGGGTCAGCGATTGACGACTTCCACCGGCGGGAATGCAAAGCAGTTCCGCTCCGGCTCCGGTGCTGCCGAGTTGGTAAGCCAGGATGCCATCGGTTTGATTTTGTTCGCCCTCGTTCTCGCCGTCTTCGTCGTCGTTGGAACTGGTTAGGATCACGGCGCCGGCCGCGTCGCCAAACAGTGGGGAAATCTTCTTGTCTTCAGGATCCACCGTGCGGCTCATCAGATCGCCGCCGACGACGAGCACATTCTTGCAATTGCCCGTCGCAATGAACTGAGCCGCCGTCACCAATGCGTACGTGAAACCGGAGCACGCGACACCCATGTCCATCGCCGGAGCGTTGATCCCCAGTCGGGCCTGCAATTGCGAGGCGGTCGACGGCGTGGGGTGGTCGGGCGTGATGGTCGCGACGATCACCAAATCGATGTCCGACGCAGCGATCTTGGTGGAATCCAGGCAATTTTTTGCCGCGTGGAAACACAGATCGCTGGTCGCTTGATCCGGGGCGGCGTGCCGGCGAGCCCGGATGCCGGTCCGGCGGATAATCCACTCGCTGTCACAGCCCAGAGCGGCCATGTCTTCGTTGGTGACGATATTTTCGGGAACGTACGAACCTGTTGCTGCAATTCGGACTCCCGTTACCTGGCCCATGCGCCCGTTTCCCGTGACGGGCGATTGGGTAATCGATGCGGGGGGGGGAGTGATGTCAGTTTCGAGCGGCAACGGTTTGGTCCTTAGAAAAGAATCCACTGAAAAGAATTTTCAGTTGTCGATTAATTCGTCGTTTTATTCGGGCGTTGCGAAATATAGACAAAACCGGCAAGAAACGACATACTCACCGACCAACGAAGGGCACCTTTTCACGCAATGGCATTTTGCGTAAGTTTCTGCCTTCTCGAGACCGATACAGAAAAAGTTCCGGTTTCCAGAACAAACGGCGGCATAGCTCAGCTGGTTAGAGCAGCGGAATCATAATCCGCGTGTCGGGGGTTCGAGTCCCTCTGCCGCTACTTCGCAAAAGCCTGCATTTCCAAAGAAATGCAGGCTTTTTTCATGCGCCGATCAAATCCCACGAAAGCGAAGACTCGGAATGGAAAGATTCTCCATCTTCGGAACCGCTTTCACTGCATCTCGCCTGAGTTACATTGGCCAAGTTAGCCGGCTAGTCGCTGGGTTTATGCCCAGTCTGTGATATTCGTAACGTTTCGCGAGGAGTCTCGATTCCATCGAAGACGCCAGTGAGGTGCCGACGTTCCGGACTGCTCTATGGAAGCACTCACGAATGCTCCGAAAGCATCGTCGCGCCGTATTCGCGAACCGTCAAACATCCCTGCTGATTACTAGTCGGCAATTGCGTGGCTCAGTATGGCCCTTGGCTATCCGACTCGCTTAATCATTTTAGTGTTGGATTCTCGCTAAGACAGATAGAGGCTCTGCTTGGCGTAAGTACAACACCTGACCTTCGCGTTTTCGATGCAGGTATTTCCCTGGGACCAACCAGCGCTTCCCAAAAAGAACCTATCCGGTGTCTCGCGGCCCCCTCTCAAATAGTGATCCACAACGAGATATCCCACGTAAGACGAAACCAAAGTCTTCGCGTCTCTGCGCCTTTGCGTGAGAAATCATCTAGCCTAACCCAGCCTGCTTCGCGTTGATCGTGGCCGTGTGTGATTGGCCGAGGGTGTTAGGCGATCAGGCCGTGGTGGACTTCGCCGTGGACGTCGGTTAGACGGAAGTCTCGGCCGGCGTGGCGGTAGGTTAGGCGTTTGTGGTCGAAGCCGAGCAGGTGCAGCATGGTGGCGTGCAGGTCGTGGACGTGCATGCGGTTTTCGACCGCTTTGAATCCGAATTCGTCGGTCGCGCCGTACGCTTGGCCGCCTTTGACGCCGCCGCCGGCCATCCACATCGTGAAGCCATAGTGATTGTGGTCGCGGCCGTTGATCTTGCCGGCGTTGGTTCCTTTGGTCGGCATCTCGACGACGGGGGTGCGCCCAAATTCGCCGCCCCAAATTACCAGCGTGTCCTCCAGCATCCCCGACTGTTTCAGATCGTTGAGAAGGGCTCCGATCGCCTGGTCGCACTGGCCAGCCAATTTGCGGTGGTTGACTTCCAAATCGTCGTGGTTGTCCCAAGGCTGGCCTTCGCCATGCCAAACCTGCACGTAGCGGACGCCTCGCTCGACCAATCGCCGGGCGATCAGAATCTGGCGGGCGTTGACGCCTTCTCCGTAGGCTTCCAGCACATGCTTCGGTTCACGACTGACGTCGAACGCGTCGGTCGCTTCCATCTGCATCCGGTAGGCCAGTTCATACGATTGGATTCGCGCACTTAAGGCCGGATCGGGACCGCGTTCGTCTTGATGCAGTGCGTCCAGTTTGCGAAGCGCATCAAGCTGTTGCACCTGTTGCGGATGGCTGGTGTGCGGGTTGACGATGTTTTCGATCAATTTTTTGATGTCGACGTGTCGCGTATCAACATGAGTTCCCTGGAACACGCCCGGCAGGAAAGCGGATTGCCAGTTTTGGGGGCCGGTGATGGGGTAACCGTTGGGGCATAACGCAACGAAACCGGGCAGGTTCTGGTTGACGGTTCCCATGCCGTAGGTGATCCACGAGCCCATGCTGGGCCGAACCAAACGGGAATCGCCGCAATTCATCAGCCGCAGCGACGGTTCATGGTTGGGAACGTCAGCGTGCATGGACCGAATGACGGCGATGTCGTCGATGTGCTCGGCGGTCTTTTGAAACAGTTCGCTGACTTCCAGTCCGCACTCGCCGTATCGCTTGAATTTGAATGGTGACGCCATCGCGGCGCCGGTCTTGCGTTCGGTGCGCAGGTCCAGCGGCAGCTTCTTGCCGTTGTATTGATCCAAAGCGACTTTGCGATCGAACGTGTCCACGTGGGAGGGACCGCCGTTCATAAACAAATGGATGACCCGTTTGGCTTTGCCCGGAAAGTGAGTCGGCCGCGGCAGCATCGGATTGGCTCCGGCTTGGGCGGTGTTCAGCATTCCGTCATCGCCCAGCAGACCGGCCAGTCCCAGCACGCCGAGTCCCGTACCGCATTGCCGCAGTAGGCTACGCCGAGACAGCGAGCATTCGCCGGCGGATGGAGAAATTTGGGATTCGTTCATAACAGATTCACTTCGTTAGTCGATGAATTCGAATTCGTTCGTCATCAATAGCATTTGTGCGTACCGCGTCCACACGTCCAGCTGATCCGGTTTGGTTTCAGATGACTCGGCGGCAGGCTTTTCAGCTTCGGACGCGTCAGCGGGGGACGCTTCAGTTGCGGGTGGATCGTCATCCGGCGATTGCAATGTTCCGGCACTGACAAATTGTTTTCCGATCTCGCGTTCTTGGTCGCTGGGCGATCGAGCGAAGATCAATTGATAGAGTTGGGCGATGCGTTGATCGGCGTCCGTCTCGGGATCCCACTTCGCTTTACCAACCAAGTCTTTGGATTGCTCGATCGCAAACGGTGAGTTCAACATGAACAGCGATTGTTGGGGCACGATCGTCCGCGTTCGTCTGGCGACGCTTTGATCTGGGCTCGCGAAATCAAACGCCCGAAACAAACCCGGCAGATCCTGACGATCGATCGTTCCATAGATCGTCCGCCGATGTGAAAAGGGAGCCGTTGTGATGGATGCGGACTTTCCGAATAGTCTTGCATCCAGGTTTCCTGAAACCGCCAAGAGGGAATCACGCAGGGCTTCGAATTCCAATCGCCGCCGGTTCATTCGCCACAACAATCGGTTCTCGGAATCGGCTTGCAGGCAATCGTCACGGTTGCGGCTGCTTTGTTGGTACACGTGAGACGTCATGATTCGTCGGTGCAGTCGCTTGATCGACCAACCGTTTTCCATGAAGTCAGCCGCCAGGCAGTCCAGCACATCTCGTTGGAGTGGTTCGGGGCACTGGATTCCGAAATCGCTTGGCGAGTCGACGAGCGGTTGGTTGAAGTGATGCATCCAGACGCGATTGACGAACACGCGAGCGGTCAGCGGATTGTTTGGATTGGCGATCGCGTTGGCCAGTTCCAATCGGCCGGCACCCTTTTGAAAGTCCGGTCGCTCGGCGGGGGAGAGCACTTTCAGGAAGCGTCGCGGTGCCAGATCTCCTCGACGTCCTGCGTTCCCACGGATCATCACATGGGTGTTGTTAGGCGGTTCACGATCGACCACGATCATCGCGCGATCCAAACCGTCGGGTGCGTTCGAGTTCAGTTCATTGACCTTGCCTTCGCGTTTGGCAATATCGGTGCGTTGACCCTGGTCGAGCCACGAGCGGATATCGTCGCGACTGATGATCATCGGCGAGTCATGCGGCGATAGGATTTCCAACAGTGCGGTGCGAGCCGGATCTTCGGCCTGGCTAGTGTCGGCCTGGCTAGTGTCGGCTTGGGCGGGGCTTGCTTGCTCCACGTCTGGTTCCGTGGCCGTGTTCTCATCGGCGACTGGTTGGTTTTTGGCCGCCCATTGATCTCGGATCAAATGCCCATACACGCGAGCCAGTTCGATCTTTTGCGTTGGAGGATTTTCTGACAACGCACTGAGCACCAACGGGCTCAGCTTGTCAGCGGGGAGACTCTTCCAGCCCTCGATTTTCTGTTTCGCCGCCTCAGCAAAGCCTTCATCGTCCAAAGCCAATAACTCATGCCATGGCAGGAAGACCTGCATTCGTTTGGCATCTTTCCGATTGACGAAATTCTTCCAGCGTTGGACAAGGCGTTTATGAACGTCGATCAGCTTAAGGGAGATGAATTCCTGTTCCTGGAGGAAGTCTTCCCGTGTGGTTTCCGGTTCGATCACGCGTGCCAGGTAATCGGCTGGATGCTCGACAGCTTGCGTTTGCAGTTGGTGATGAATTTCATCGAGGCGTTTTTCGATCCCCTGTTTCAGTTCATCCAGCTTGCCCAGGAATTCGCTGAACTTGGACAGTTCGGCTTCGTCAGTAATCAGCGGCAACTCGCCAGGAATTGAGCAATTCTCAAAGACACTGAACAGCGAGTAATAGTCTTGAGTCGGGATCGCGTCGAACTTGTGATCGTGGCACCGGGCGCAACTGACCGTTAACCCCAGGAATCCTCGGGTGACGGCGTCCACGCGATCATCCACCATGTCGTTGCGGCTCAGGTACTGACGACCGACGGTTAGGAAGCCTAATGCCGCCAGGTCGGCTCGCTCGGCAGATTCCAGTTGATCGGCCGCAAGTTGGCATCGGATAAAGTCATCGTAGGGCAGGTCGCGGTTGAACGCTTTGATGACCCAATCGCGATACGTGTACGCGAAAGGAAAACGCTTGTCGCGACCGCCAATCGCGTAGCCACGGGTGTCAGCGTATCGGGCGACGTCCAACCAGTGACGAGCCCAGCGTTCGCCGTAGTGCGGGGATTCGAGTAACTGATCGATCAAACGAGGCCAAGCGTCTGGACGTTCGTCGTGGACAAACGCGTCGATCTGCTCTTGGGAAGGCGGCAGCCCCAACAGGTCGTAAGTGGCACGGCGGATCAGCGTCCGTCGATCCGCTGCCTTAGAAAACGACAGTCCGGCGGCGGACAGTTTGGGCTCGATCAATCGGTCAAGTTTTGTTTGGTCGAGTTCTGTTCGATCGAGTCTGTCCGTTGCGGTGAAGTTGGACGTCGGGATGGCGGGCTTTGTAATGGGTTGCAACGACCAATGTTCAGATTGATGAACCGCGACACGCTCGTCGACAGTCAACGTCGGTTTGACGGCGGCTTCGGTTGGCCAGGGCATGCCAATTTGAATCCACTGTTTGAGCTGATCGATCTCAGTTTTCGACAACGGTTCGTCAGGCGGCATGTCATAGTCGCCCTCATAAGTCACCGACTGGATCATCAGGCTATGGTCGGGATCGCCATCGATTGCCGCTGGAGTGTCACTTGCCCCTCCCGCCAAGATGTTTGCCTTTGAATCCATCCGCAAACCGCTTTCGGATTTCTCCGGTCCATGGCACTGGTAACACTTCGTGGCCAGGATCGGGCGAATCTTTTCTTCGAAGAATTGCAGCTTCGAATCGCTGCTAGCGTCTGCACCCAGAGCGGCTGAGATCGTTAAGACGAACAGTGCCAGTCCAAGTAACGCTACGTCGCGCACTTTACGGGGCATGGGGCGAACGCTAACGAAAGGATTAGCAGCACCAGAGAAACAGGCAGTGATTGCGAAACGGCCTCCATCGAGGACGATCTGATTCAGGCTCACGGCAGCACGCAGGATTGGGTGGGATGTGACCGAAGCCACATGAGGAGGGAGGGGGCAGGTTAGGTTTCATAAAGTCGACGGCTTTGAGACCAGTAAACCTGCATCGGTACCATGATACCCGAAGTTCGCTCGGGTTGTCATGGAGTTTTGACCTTGGCGAAGCTTCCTTGCCGATTGATGACCTTGTTGCTTCGGTCGGACGCTTCATGGGCTTTTGTAGCGGGCTGGTTTGCTGTTCCGTTCACATCTGGAAACTTGTCGCTGCTGAGGTTGTGGTTTTGCCGATATTGGCGAGCCGCATGGGGGACAGTGGTTTAGTAGTGATTTGCTTAGGTTGCTTGCGAGTGTGTGGAACCGACGTGTAGGCCCCCTCCCTCACGTACGCCTGAACGGCGTCGCTCGACCTAGTATATCGCTCCCCCAAAACTTCGTTCCGGGAGAGGTTCTCAAATGCGGAAACCCGCTAAAACGCGGACTCGATAAACTGCACGACCTCCAAAGCTGCGGGGGAGGATTTTGGGGGGCTGGTTGAGGAAAGAGTCTCCGCGATCACCAATCATCGCTCACGTGTGATGGGTCCCTAAGTGGTTTGCGATCGTTCCCCAAGTTGCAGCAGAAATCAAGTTGAGGTGGATCTCAAGCACGCGTTTTAATTCCTCTGATAAGACGGTGATTGAAATTAACAGCTACAACTGCTGTTGGTTCTTGAGGAGATACGACATGCGGCGTTGAGTCATCAGATTACCAAATTCGATTTCCGCGGTACGAACGGTTTAGCAATCGATCTCACTCAGGGGGCTATTGAGGCAGTGCGTTTTTAGACCGACTTGGATGTATGCTCGCGAACGATAGCCATGGTTTCCATTTGGTACTGTTTGACGCGTTTAAGTGCCTCAAGGGTTTTGGACTTGGCCATTTCAGGGTTCTGGGCAATCGCTAATACCGTCGCTGGTAGACGTTCTTTCAGATCTTTGTCCTGATCCAGATCGAATAGCCAGTCGCCTAAACCGATGTCACGCCACATGATCCCTTTGCTGGTCTGTTCCTGGAACCGGCAGACGACGGCGGGGATGCCGTTGCCGATTGCCATGATGGGCGAATGCATCTCGCTTCCAAACAATCCTGCGCTGCGTACATAGACGCTGAGTGCCTCGTCGGTCAGCCAGAAATCTTTCCGCCAAACCACGCGGGGTTTGACGTCTTCGGGAAGTCGGTCATAGAGCATTTCCTTGCCTACGCTCATTTGCGTCATGTCTTCAGGGCAGAGCAGGACTTTCAGGTTGGTTTCGCGAACGACGCGAATCACGGTCTCGCGGATGGCGACATGATCGTGTTCCTTCATCGCCTCGTTACGGGCAACGCTCTCCGGCCGCACACGATCGCGACGACCGGGAATGCTCCAGTACGGTGTATGACGAAGGCGTGATAGGCAACACAGGAACTGGCCGTCGACGAGGTCGTTTTGGCGTAGGAACTGAGTCGCCTTTTCTTCGTTTCGTAAGTCGCAGGCGAACGCGCCATCGGGCCCGAAGTCCATGATGGGTGCGTTGACGCCATGGGCGATCGCGTATTGCAACGAAACGGAATCACGGAAGAACAGGAACTCGGCTCCAGTCAGCAGGTCGTTCCATCGATCGGTGGCGTAAGTGATACCGTAGACGCCGAACGGTTTCCCGGTGTGTTTGACGTAGGCGGCTACATCCTTGGCGGCGACGAGTCCGGGCCCCGATCCATGTAGCAGGAAGTCCGAATCCGCGATCGCGGATGCCAGTTCAGGCGAGGAAGCCGACCCATCATCGCGGATAGATCCTTTGACGATTTTCAAGTTCGGGAACCGCTGGTGTTCCATTTCGGCGACTTCCGTTGTCAAGTTATGCGATGCCCACAGCACGACCTCACAACCGGGGATGTGTTGCTCGATCAACGCGAGAACTCCGGGCGTGTGCGCGATGTCGCCGATGTTGACACATTGCCAAGATGAACGCAGCAAGATGCGGGGCGAGCGTTTGATTCCGCCAGCTTGAACCACTCTGGCAAGGCTAAGCCCTAATGCGCAAGCAAGGAATTGACGGCGTTTCATAGAAGGATCTCTGGAGGAGTGGGATAGGCGGGGATCGAACAGGCGGGGGTGTTTGCCATTGAAGGACAGTGAAACCCAGGGCAGACGCTTCGGTGCGTTAGCCAAACGATTGTTTAGCGATCGTTTAAGTTCGGGATGCCAGCGTGGCCTCCGCAACCAAATGAGGTTCTCAAGCAATCAAGGCTGACGATGCAAAATAGAATGGACTGATTGATTAAGAATGATGCCAATCCAGATTGAATCGCATGTCGTTAGAATACGTTACTACCGTCCAATGTTACTACTTTCCAGCATTGATGACGCCCTTCGCAGTTTTGCTGCCTAATTCTGGCGAAGTCCGCAGTGCTCGGCGAGCATTGAACACAGGTTCCAAAAGTGCACAGCGGGACCATTTCGTTGCTGCTATTTCCCGCTTCAATTTGTGTGAAAGCTTTGGTGGAACGTTTTGTATGCTGTGTGGGGTTAGTCTTTGATAGGCAGGCCTCCGATTAGGACGGGATCGAAAAAATCCGCCAGTTTGCGTTTCACTTTTGCCATTCGGTTGTAGATCGTTTGAGGTGGAGTGCTGGTGGCGGCGGCGAGCTCGACAGCGGTTTCACCTCGCTTGTAAACCCACTCAATCAGTTCACGCTCGTTTTTCCTAAGCTTCCTTAAACACTGCTGCAGTGCATCAATGCGAAGCTCGACGTTACCTAGGTCGGGTTGGCGAAGGGTAGCGAGCCGGCTGATCAGTTCGTCATCGAACTGCAACTTCTTCCGTGACATCAATCGCCGGTAGTTCAAAACCTCGTAGTCCGCGACCCCACATGCCCACGACAGAAACGGGAGCTCGCGATCGTAGGAGTCGAACTTTGTCCACATCACAAGCGACGTACACTGGAACACGTCTTCGGCGTCCGCACGGGTTGGTAGCAACGCGTAAATGAATCTGAATAGCTGTGAGCGATTGCTCGAGTACAGCGACAGAAATTCCCTGTAGCGATCGTGGTCAATTTCATTGGAGGCGATTGAATCGCCAAGTTCCTAGGCTCTGTTTTCTCACGCTGAATCGTTTCCGCGTTGATGGGGATGCGTTGCCGGTAAAAGAGGATCGTCATCATCGGCGGTCCATTTACCTAACAAAATCGCAACTTTTTCAATTTCCGTGGTATCCGAGCATGATCGCGTCAGACTTGGCACGACGGTTCATGTCCAAAGCAAACATTGGAATCGACACGCCATTGTGGCTGGTTAACCAGCGGGGTGATTGGAGTTTGTAGGTCGCTATGAAAAGTGTCGGAAGTGTGTTGGGGTGGCGGGACGTTGAGGCTAAACTATTGACCCGACAACACGCACGTTGCCAGCACCCTGCCGTTCTTTCATTCATCAATCCTTCGGAAATTGATCTATCAGTGTCGAAGTTTGCTGGAGTCCGTCTTTCGTGGATTCGATCCATGTTGGACTCAGTGATTTGCGATCCTTGCTTAACAAGCGGCAGATTATTGCGTCGCGGTTTTCAAGTGCGGTAAGATTTCAAACCTTTCCTTCCAATGGTGCCGGTAAGCGTCTCGACGCATGCCCGCCGCCTCCCACCTTCCGCTGGGCCAACAGCCTAGCTCCCTCCCCCATCCTCACAATTGCCCGATGAAATCACCTTTTTTAGTCTTGGTGGCTGGTCTTGCGCTGGTCGTGCTTACGCTACTGCCCAGGGACTCATTCGCTGAAACGGAAGCGGCCGACGCCGCGTCGAAACCTGCTAAGAATGCCCCCGTGATCGCTTCGGCTGAAAAGCCGCCGGAGGATCCCTTCAAGCGGAAGGGCAACATGATGCCAAGAATCGAACCACTTTCGGACGAAACGGTGGCGTCGATTCGTAGAGATGTGCGAGTTCCCGAGGGATTCGAATTCACCATCTTTGCGGCACCGCCCGCAGTCAACTATCCCGTCTTTGTGGCTGCTGCTCCGGACGGAACGCTATATGTCAGTTCCGATGGGAATGGCTCACTGGGCCGTGATCCAGGCCGCGGACGTGTCATTCGTTTACGCGATACCGACGACGATGGACGCGCCGACGAAACCAAGGTCTTTTGCGAGGTTGATGCTCCGCGAGGTTTGGTGTGGGATCACGATCGGCTGTACTTGATGCACCCACCGCACTTGAGTGCCTTTATCGATCATGATGGTGATGGTGTGGCCGACGAAGAGAAGGTGCTCGTAAAAAACTTGGCGTTTGGCTACGACAAACGGCCCGCCGACCACACCACCAATGGTGTCAGTCTTGGGCCTGATGGTTGGCTGTACATTGCCGGCGGTGACTTTGGGTTTATCGATGCCGAGGGTACCGATGGTCGCAAGGTAACGCATCGCGGTGGCGGCGTGCTTCGCGTTCGTCCCGATGGGACTGGGTTGGAGGTCTATTCCACCGGCACGCGTAATATTTTGGAAGTCGCGATCAGTCCCACGATGGACATCTTTGCTCGTGACAATACCAACGATGGTGGTGGTTGGAACGTGCGACTTCACCACTTCACGGGGATGGACGACCATGGTTACCCACGTTTGTACATGAACTTCGGTGACGAATGCGTGCAGCCACTGGCCGATTACGGCGGTGGTTCAGGATGCGGTGCGGTTTACTTGGATGAGCCCGGATTCGGTCGCTGGAATGATGCTCCGTTGACCGCCGACTGGGGAACGGGCGGGTTGTATCGGCATTCCGTTGCTCCCAATGGAGCCACGTTCAAAGAAACCGCAGCCCCTGAACGATTGGTGAAGATGACCCGTCCGACCGATGCGGACGTTGACGGCATGAGCCGGCTGTACTGTGCCAGTTGGCGTGGGGCGACGTTCAAGTGGGCCGGGACTGATGTGGGATATATCATCCAGGTGCGACCGAAGGGTTTTGAACCAGAGCTATTGCCGAAGTTCGTATCGGCATCCGATGACGAGTTAGTGGATCAACTGAAATCGTCCAGTTATCGCCGCCGCATCGCCGCCCAGCGTGAACTAATGCGACGTGGAAATCCAGCCGGCGAGCAATTACTCGACGATGCAATCGCAACCCGAAACGCCAAACGCAATCTAGCGACACATTTGCAAACGGACGCTAGCGACGAAGAGTGCATAAAGGCACTGTCGGATGACGATCCGGTCATCGTCCACATTGCGGCCCGGTCTTTGGCGTATCGCGATGCACACGCCGCGTGTCTGAATTCAATCGATCAACAAGATCAGCCTGCCCCAGGTCTGTTTCGTGCTCTCGGGATGATGCACACCACCGAGGTGGTCGATGGGGTGCTGCAGCGGCTAGCGGATGCCGATCAACCATCAGTACGACGCGGGATATTGTCGGCGTTGTGTCGGCTGCATTATCACGATGGGGAGTGGAAAGGATCTTCATGGGGCACGCGACCGGACACTCGTGGCCCGTACTACCAACCGGACCCATGGGCGGAAACGGACAAGATTGCCGCCGCGCTCAAACGACAGCTTAGCGAGTCCGATTCCGACGAAGCGGCGTTTCTCGTCGAAACGATGCGACTGAATCGAATTCATTCGAATGAGGCCGTCGAGAAGATCATCGCGTTGGCTGAACAGGATCCGCAGATGATCCCTGCAGCAATTGCTCAATTAGCGGCCACGGACGATATACCACCGCGTGGCTTTGAGTTGGCAGCTCAGGCAGGCAACGATTCCCAGGTGACGCCGGATACGTTGATTCACGCGATCACGGTTCTTGCCAAGGGGCAGGGTGCCGAATCCGTTGCAAAGCTCTTGGACGCATTGGCTCGAGTAACTCCGGAAGCACCGGATCGTGTGCGGCAATCCGCTGTCGCGACGATCAAGCAATCGAAACAACTGGGGCAGCACCTTGATGTGGTGATCGAATCCGCGAGCACCGGCGTCGACTCGTCAGCCTATTGGGCGGATTTGACGTTGATCGCGGTTTTGGACCAGAGCGATAGCAGTCCAGAAGCGAAAAGTCACGCTACACAAACGATCGAGCAATTTTGGTCGGACCCAAAGCAACGAGTTCATTTGATCAACGCTGCGATGGAGCTGAAAAGTCATCAACTGGATGAACGGATTCTGGCCGTTGATAGCGATTCCGATGCCAAAGTTGCTCAGGCTGCCAAAGCGGCAATCAAGCGATTGAAGTTGGTGGTTCGAGAGAAAGACCGTAGTCCTAAGATCAGTTCGCTGGCCGTTTCCGATGCACTTAATCAAGCGACCAAGCTGAAAGGCGACGCCGGTTTGGGTGAAGTGCTATTTGCCAAAGCAACCTGTGTGGCTTGCCATACAGTTTCAATGGACGATGTTCAAAAAGGACCGTTCTTAGGGAACATCGCTAAGACATACAAACGGCCAGAGCTAGTGGCTGCAATCCTTCAACCGGCCAAGACCATTGCTCAAGGTTTCGCAACCAACGCGATCTTGACCTATGACGGGTTGTTGATCACGGGCTTTGTCACCAGCGAGCAGAGTGACCGCGTGACTCTTCGCGATCAACTCGGCAAGGAGCACGTGATCGACAAGGAAGAGATCGAAGTCCGTAAGACCCTGCCGACGTCAATCATGCCCGAGGGATTGATGAACGATTTTACGGTGGCGGATCTCGCTTCGTTGGTCACCTATCTGGAGTCGCTTGCCAAGTAGGCAACTGGACGTCTCAGTCGTTACACGGCAACCAGTCCAATTTGACAAGCAGCCCAGCTTGACAAGTAGCCCAGTTGATAAAGACCAGGACTCTAGAGAAGCAAACCGATCTCGCTGGAGATCGGTTGCGGTGGAACTACAGACAGTCAGAACGTCTAGAGCGTTTTTGCAAAGGATGTAGGCGGTATCGCCAGACTCCGGTGCTTTGAATTCTGTCGAATCCAGCTACAAAAACCAATCACGTAACGACCCAAAGTACGCCGGATGAAGGAGGCTTTGCGACGCCCATCCGGCAGTCGCGTGAATGCCGGAACGTCGCTGCGCTTGGTCCGGCCTACGAACCACAAACTGAATTCTGGCGAACCCAACTACCAGGATCGGGCACGTCAAATCTCAAAATGCTCTAGAGAAGCAAACCGATCTCGCCGGAGAGCGGTTGCGGTGGAACTATGAGCATTCAGAACGTCTATTAGGAGATACCGTCTCACCAGGACAGGGGCGGGCGTGGGGGCCAGCCCGTCCGGTTCGATTGCTGTTTATTGGTGGCGCGACGTTCGCACTACCTGCTCACTGGCTAATTCTTCGGCACTCATTGGAACCGGTTCGTGCACTTGTAATTCGTCTTTGCCGCCACACCCTGAACAGAACGAGATGCAGACGAAAGCGAGTGAGCATAGTACCGAGTGAAGGGCAAGTTGATTCATCTTTGGATACCAATCGTGAATAAGGTTGAGGTGGAAATTGCCGAGCCAGGGTTGCTGTGCCAGCGACTCGCTCGGCGATTGAAAACGAAGTCCGCCAGATAGTGAATCCGGCGAACAAAGAACTTCAGATCGATCGAGTAGCGGTTAAAACTCTTGATCAATGACTTCGCGTGAACCCCGGGTGCCGAGTGCACCGAACAATCCATAGGGGCTTTTCGATCCGCCGGGTAATCCCGTTGTGTTCGGGAAAATAGCCGGCGATTGGGAGTTGCCGGTGTCGATCGAATCGGTCACAAATCGCACCGCTCCATCACCCATCAAGACGTGTGCACCGCCTTGGTGTCGGCTGCTTGGTGGAACTTGGCCACCGGACTCAAAGCCGCCTGCAAGGCATACGGGATGGTTCGGACCGCTGGCAAAGCTGACTCCGGTGAAGGCGGGGCCAGAGTGAGCCCAACGCGCACCCCGTTTTCGAGTTTCGGAATTCTCCAAAGTCGCACCTGTTTTCCAAAACAGCGGACGCTCGGCATCCAGGTCATCATCGCAAGCGTCGGCGGTTTGTCGTGCACCGCCCGGGCCGGAATATCCGTTGGAGATATTGGAGTGCGTGCGTGAATCACGGTCACCGAGGTCGGTCAACATTTCGCCGGCTGCGATGGTATTGGCCAAACCATCCAGAACATCACGGAATTTGCTGTTGTGGCGTGGGACGAAGAACCCACGACAGGTCGAGCGAGCGGACGGGACGTGATCTTGTGACCAGCGGTAAGTAGCCCCCGACACATTCACACTTTCCCAGAAACCCCAATCGGAATAGCTGAGAGAATCGCCGACCGCGTTGGCGGCATAGTTGGTACTGCCTAAACCGGTGACGGATGTCCCGGGGTCGCTGGGACAGCGAAAGCCGGGCACTTGGGTCGCCCAAGGTGTGTAGGTCGATTGCCACGGGGCGGCACCCATTGCGTTCCACTGGGTTGAGCCGACTTTCAGCGGATTGCTGATTTGTTCCCACAGCGATTGTTGTTCAAGAAATGGCGTTAAACCAACAAGATAGCTGAGCCGCCACGCGTTATGCCCCGGAGCGTTCGCTCCCGTTCCGGTGTCTTCATTGGCCTTATGAGTCCCGGTGCCTTGAATGGGTAACTGCTGGTAAGCAGCGTGATAATTGTGAATCGCCAAACCAACCTGTTTGAAATTATTGCTGCAACTCATGCGACGTGCCGCTTCTCGCGCCGCCTGGACCGCCGGTAGCAGCAACCCGACCAAAACACCAATGATCGCGATCACCACAAGTAATTCGACCAGCGTAAATCCACGTTTCTGATTCTGAATCATGCTCTCACCTTTGTAACGAACAATTGAAAAAGGAGATCGAGCATCGGCATCGCCGCACTGTCGCGCAGAGGTGCCCAAACACCCGTTAATCAATAACGTACGATGGTGGCGTCGCCTTACCACCTAAATGGTCAGAAAAAGATTTTTGCAAAACTTCGGTAAAACATACCCAGGGATGCACGTTAAATGACCGTCGAAGGGTATCGTCGCGATGCCCGCGTTGGGCTTTTGTCATTTCGTTTTCATCACGTTCAATCATTCATGACAGTACCGCCATCCACTCCCAATTTTGACGACCAATCTGAACACTATGAGAGGTTCTTGGATTTGTTCACCGCTGATCGTGAACGGATCTACGGCTTCATCTTTTCGATGCTTCCCAACCATGCGGACGCGGAAGACGTGTTTCAAAGGTGCAGCATCGTGTTATGGCGCAAGTTGGATCAGTTCGCCGAAGGGACGTCCTTTTACGCGTGGGCGTGTTCGATTGCCCAGTTTGAAGTTTTTAATTTCCGTCGTTCAGCCAGTCGCGACCGGCTTTATTTCAGCGAAGAGTTGATGGAGCACCTAGCACAAGAACGAGCCGAACAGCGTCTTTCCAGCGGATCGCGAATTGACGCGTTGCAGACCTGTTTTTCAAAGCTCGGAAAACTCGATCGTGAGCTTCTGGCCGCTCTTTATGACCAAGAGAGTTGTCTCGACGACTACGCAACCGCAACGGGCAAGGCGATCCAGACGCTCTACAACCGAGCCGGATTGTTACGGCGAAAGCTGGCCATGTGCGTCAATCAGCGGATCGAACTCCAGGGAGCCGAATAATGAATTCAATCCAACAGAAAAGCGAGTTCAATCGTCTGGTCGATCGTTTGCTTGACCAGACCATCGATCGGGAACAATGTGACCGCCTTGAGCAACTCATGCTTGAGAATCCAGAATACCGAAGTGCGTACTTCGATCTAGTCGACGTGCATCTCGGGTTACCGAAGGTCATGAACGGCTTCAAGCTCGGTGACGGGGCCATCGAATCCGCCGCTCGTTTTCATCAGTTGCCCGCACCACCCTCGGTCCCGCCGGTCGGTAACAGCAACGCGGCAAACCGCTACCTCATCGGGTTACTGACGCTTGCGACTGCAGCCTCCTTAGTGCTCGCCATTGGAATGTTGAAGCAATGGAGCGATGAAAAGGCCAATCGCGAAATCGCTCGCAAGTCGATCGCCGTCGAAGCGATTGTTGATGACGAGGTTTCCGATGAAGAGTTTTCAAATGAAGTAGAAGGCGACGAATCTGAAACACGATCTTCGTCACCAGCAACTGGTGCGAATGATGATTCCAGTTCGCCGAAAGTCATGTTGGCGCAAAACTCGATGGCCGAGTTCTTTGGTGAGCTTTCGCCGCCGGTCGGCACGGCCTTGCAAATGCAGCGGCAATACATATTGACCCGCGGCAACGTGGAGCTGGTCTTTCCCAGCGGCGCATCAGCCCTGGTGGACGCACCGGCCATTTTTTCGGTCGTCAGTGTTGACCAACTGCTGCTGGAATCGGGTCAATGTTCCGTTCATGCACCCGACGGTGCGGAGGGTTTCCAAGTCGAAACGCCGTTGACGAATGTGGTTGATCTCGGCACTCGATTCGGTGTGCGAGTGGACGAAGGTGGCGAAACCAGCGTGAAGGTCATCGAAGGCGAAGCGGAAGTTTTCGCTAAGCAGGTTGAACCGAATGCCGAAAAGAAGGCGCCCACGCTCTTACGAGCCAACGATTCGAGCTTCTATTCCGCTTCGATGGACAAAACGGAGCAACCGGCACCTTTTGCTGAACCCAATTACCGATATTCGCTGCCCGACCGCATTTTGAGTTATCAAGCGAACTCGGTAGATGAACCTGGCGTGACCGGTGTCCGCGAGCTGACCGAGATTTCGGTGCAGCGTGGTGGTCAACCGCATCACTATCCCATCGCGGATATGATCCCATCGGAAGTCACCTATTTTCGATCGACCCAGCAGGTGTTTTGTCAGCCGGTGGCCTACCGATTTGGCGACGAGCGTGATCTGGCCGAGATCATCAAGTCAGACAACCTGCTCGACACCGGACTGATCAATCCTGGTGGTTCAAAGACGCCACTGACATCGAATCCTACTGATACGACACCTGGGATGGCGATCCGGTTTGCTGCCCCGGTGGTGAATTCGACTGGGCCCGATATCGCGTTCTTCGAAATCCAGACCTACAACACCAATCCATTGTCGGGTGACGCCTTCCACGTCAGCCCCTTGAAGTTCAAGCCAGATTTGCGATCCGTCACGATCAAAGAGATGGACCTGCAAATGACCTCTCCGGAATCCAAGCTTGTCGCTGGCTTTGGATTGCTACGGTACGAAAGTCAGGTAAGCAGCCTGGAAGAGCTGCTCACGATGAAGCAGGCCAAGCAATACCGGCATAGCAACTTCCGTGCTTTGGCGGTCGGTATTGACCTGTCGGATTTGGGCTACCCGCTTGGCGAGACCGTGGACGGTTTGTTCATCCAAGACGCGGCCGACGATGAACCCCCGTTCGACGGATCCGTTGTTGATCCGGTTTATATCGGTGGCTTCCCGCCGCTCTAAGGATCGAGCCTCTTCCGCCGGGCGAATTTCGGCCGGCCAGCAGTCGAGCTTATTTCCCGCCGTCATGTACGACTCATCGCACACCTCCTTCCCCACTCGCGATTCCATCATGAAGCCCATCCCATCATTTCAGCTTGCTATCGGCGTCCTGTGTTTTCCAATTCTGTTGGCGCTTGGTGTTGCACATCCGAGCGTTGTGTTCCCGAACGCCTGTGCGTCGGAAGTTGCCAGGTGGGACTTTGATAGCGAAGCGGCGATGCCGTTGGAGTTGCACGGGAATGTGCATCGCGATCAGGCGGGGCCAAGGGCTCCGGAGTTTCCGGATTTGACGACGGACAATACGGCGTTGCGATTTGAAGGCAACGGGTTTTTGACGATGGAGGATCCCGGACCGAGCAGCGACTTTGATTTCGACAATGGCGATCAAATCACGTTGGAAGCTTGGGTTCGTATCGATCAAGCTCGCGGAAGTTCACCGATGTACGTGATTAGCAAGGGGCGTACCGGCACCGCGAAGTTCGCAAGAGACAACCAAAATTGGGCGTTGCGAGTGGTTTCGCAAGGAGAATCCGTCCGAGCGAGCTTTCTGTTCGCGACACCGATTCATGCCAAAGCGAAGAGTGGCGACGCCCATTGGCACCGGTGGACGACTGAAAAGGGATTCCTTCCCGGTTCGGGATGGCATCACATCGCCGTTGCGTATCAGTTTGGTGAACCGGAGTCGATTCGTGGCTGGGTCGATGGAGTCGCGACGAAAGGAAAGTGGGACATGGGTGGGCCAACCCGTGAAAAGCCAGTGGTCGATAACGATGCCGTGTGGATCGGTTCGGCAAGCCGTGGGAACCCAGGCAACAGCTTTCATGGCTGGATGGACGGGCTCGCCGTTCATCGCTCCATCCTCGACGACAAGACGATCGAGGCTCGCTTCAATCGACTTGGTGGTCCTCGGGTGTTAGGGCCTCAAGAGGAAACAATGCCGGACTTGGGAATGATCTCCAGAGGACAAGTTTTGGTGACGTTTGCCGAAGGCATGCCCAACGCAAGTCGCTGGCTTTTGGAACATGAGACTTGGCCAGAGGAAACGGGCCGATTTGAAACCGATGCGTTTCTGTTGCCTCGGGTTCCCGTTCGATTCGATGATTGGGGAATCCGCATCGGTTGGAAGCCACCGCTGTTGGTGCGAATGGCGGCGGATGTGGAATTGCCAGCCGGCCAGCATCGCTTTCTGGTGCGTACCCGATCGCTGAGTCGGTTGTGGATTGATGGTGAATTGGTTAACCGCACCAAGCCTGCACGTCGTCGGTCCGGAAACCTGCAGCCGATCGTACCAATCCCCGATCCGCTTGTTCCGGGGGCACGGTTGCTGCCGTTTCCTCAGCAAGAAGCGTTTACCGAATTTGAAATACCGGCGGAGTCGAAGTCCGGTTCGGCTTCTTCAGCAACGTCCGTTACCCGAGGTTTGCAACGCGGAGGCCGTAAGGCTCGGGTTGTTTTGGAGTTCTTGGTCGGTGGCGGCGGCAATCGAATGCAGTCGGGCGAGGTTTGCGTTGCCATTCAGATCGATGGCGAAGGACCGTTGATGGTCTTGAAGGCGGACTCGTCCTCGCCGTTGCCGTTGACCGATGAGGCAATCGAGCCAGAGCTGAAAAAGTTCGAATCGGCGATGGTGGCGTTTGAAGATGCCGTCCGACGTGGAGCCGCTTCTTCGCAAGACGCATTCTGGCAAGATCGGCATCAGTTTGCCAGGGAATACGCTAGCGAGTTTGAACCACCTGCGGTCGAGCCGAATGTGCACCCAATCGATCATTTTGTTGGTCAAAAGATTCGCGATGCGATCGATTCATCGTCGCAATACGAGCCCAGCACATCCGAAAACTTTCATTCCAATGTGCTGCCAATTCTTCGAGACCAATGTTTCCGGTGCCATGGCGAGAAGAAGCAGGGCGGTTTGCGGCTGAATTCACGCAGTGCAGCTCTTGGTAGCGGCGAATCGGAATCACCGGCAATCGTTCCGGGGTCGCCTGATGAAAGCGAGATGATTGTGCGGATCCGAGAGCATGATATGCCGCCGACGGACGAAGGGCTTACCGACGAGCAGATTTCTATTCTGGAAACGTGGGTGAAAGAGGGAGCGGTTTGGCCAAATCCACCTATTGAACCAGAGTCCGTTGCGATCGCGCCGATAGTTGATGACGCGACCTTTCTACGCCGGGCTTATTTGGACACCGTTGGTGTGGGCCCGAAGGAAAATGAGGTCCGGCAGTTTTTGGCGAGCAAAGATCCGAGCAAACGTGCAAAGCTGGTTGACCGACTTTTGCAAGACGAACGCTATGCCGATCATTGGATCAGTTTTTGGATGGACGCGTTGGCAGAGAACCCTGGCTTGCTAAATCCGTCCCTCAACAGCACCGGTCCCTTCCGGTGGTTCCTGCACGACTCGCTGCGTGATGGCAAGGCTTTGGACCGAATGGTTACGGAGCTGATTTTGATGCGAGGCAGTCCTTACGATGGCGGCAGTGCCGGGTTTGGGCTCGCTGGCGAGAACGATTCGCCGATGGCCGCGAAGGGACACATTGTGGCGTCCGCCTTTTTGGGAATTGAACTTCAATGTGCCCGCTGTCACGATTCGCCGTTTCATAGTACTTCCCAAGAAGATCTTTATTCATTGGCGGCGATGCTAAATCGCAAACAGCTTGCCCCGCCCAAAACCAGTCGCGTTCCGGCCGCATTTTTTGAGGGCATTGGTCGTGAATCGCTGATCAGCGTCACACTCAAGCCTGGGGTGCAGGTCCAGCCGAAATGGCCATTTGCATCGTTCACGGGAATCGAAGACGGAGCCCATATCGATTCGCTGGTCCACGATCCAAAAGATTCACGGGGCCGACTGGCCGCTTTGATCACCGCTCCGCAAAATCAGCGATTTTCGCGTGTCGTCGTCAATCATCTTTGGAACCGTTTACTCGGTGCGGGGATCGTCCAGCCGGTTAACGATTGGGAGGGCAAGACGCCAAGTCATCCGGAAATGTTGGATTGGTTGGCACTGGAATTGGTCTCCCATGACTATGACTTGAAGCATGTGTTGCGGTTGATCATGACGTCGCAAACGTACCAACGCGAAGCGACCGGACAGAACAAGCATGCCGTCGCCGAGCAACGGTTCTTCAACGCACCTGACCCTCGCCGACTTGCTGCCGAACAGATTGTCGACTCTCTGTTTGTCTCGTCGGGGATGGAGATGGATACTGAGGAGATGACGTTCGTGCACGACGGTTCCGCCACCAGCAGGACTCGGTTGACGCTCGGATTTCCTAAACGTTCTTGGATGTTGACCAGTCTCAGCAATGAACGAGATCGGCCGAGCTTGGCGATGCCGCGAGCTCAACCGATCTCGGATGTGTTGGAAGCGTTTGGTTGGAGCGGTGTGAGGCAACAACCCATTGCCGAGCGAGAATCCGATCCCAATCTCCTGCAGCCTGGCATCCTCGCCAACGGCATTTTGTCGATGTCTTTGACGCGAGCATCGTATCAGTCGCCGCTGGCGGAATTGGCTCTCGAGGCGACCTCGCCGAGTGACTTGTTGGATTCGCTTTTCTTGCGTTTCCTTTCGCGATACCCCAACGAGCAAGAGAAACAATCCTTGGTGCCTGCACTGGCGAACGGGTTTGAATCCCGCAAAGTGCCGATTGACCAGGTGACTGTTCCTGAAACGGATTCGCGTCTGCCAATATCGACCTGGACCAACCACCTGTTGCCGCAAGCCAATGACATTCAAGAAGAGTGGCAACGGCGGGTGCGACGCGGCCCTGATGCCGATCCCCGAATCCAACCGCAGTGGCGGGAGGTCTATGAAGACATTGTTTGGACGCTAGTGAACGATCGCGAGTTCGTTTGGGTGCCTTAGTTCTCGCCTCGTTTGACGTTCGTGCTTCCTCAATCGTCCACTACGACCTGACTTACGATTCAATAGACACAACGATATTGCCCGTTTACCGAAAAGCTTGCCTCGAAAGTGAGACCTGATCATGACCCAATCGAGCCGACGACAATTTCTTTCTAATAGTGCGGTTGCCGCTGGAACGCTCGGAATGTCTGGGCTGTTGTCCGGTCAGGTCCGCGCATCTGAAGTTGCGTCAGGGGTTGCACAGGGACCGCGTCTACGAGGGCAAGCCGAACATGTGATTTCGATTTGGCTCGGTGGCGGCATGGGGCAAATGGATACGTTTGATCCCAAAGCGAAGGGCGATCCGAAAACCAAGAAGGCTGGCTCGTATTATGAAGCGATCGACACGGTTGTTGATGGTGTTCAAGTTTGTGAGCACTTTTCGCAAACGGCGAAGGTGATGGACCGAGTGACCGCGGTGCGAAGCGTGCATCACAGCACGATCGATGAGCACGCTGCGGCGACGAACCGGATGCACACCGGACGATCGGTCAGCGGAACGGTGACCTATCCCTCGCTGGGATCACTGATTGTTCATGAACGCGGTGCTGCCAGCGACGATGCTCCGCCCTATGTGTTAATCGGATACCCTAACGTGACTCGTGGGCCAGGATTTCTGGGGGCGAAGCACGGTTACCTTTACCTGACCGAAACCGGTCGTGGCCCAGCGGGATTGTCACGGCCAGATGGGATCACGACGGATCGTCAGGGGCGTCGGGAAGCGTTCCTGGCATCGTTACGTAAAAGTGCCGGTGAAACGAAAGTGCGTGAGCTGCTGGATTATGACGATGCCATCCAGCAAAGTTTGAAATTGAGCGGTCCCGAATTCAATCGCGTTTTTCAACTCGATCGGGAACCGACGGATTTGCGTAACCGCTACGGTGGCGAGTTCGGGCAACGTTGTTTGCTAAGCCGGCGATTGGTCGAACGGGGCGTCCGCTTTATCGAAGTCAGTCATAACCTCAACTTCCTCAATGGTGCAGGTTGGGATGTTCATAACAGTGGGATATTGAACCAGCACAAGTTGATCCAAGAACTTGATACGTCATTGGCGACGTTGATCGTTGACTTGGAGCAAAAGCGATTACTCGACAAGACGCTGATCGTGATCACCACTGAATTTGGACGTCCGTCTGGGTTCGATAGCGGCGGCGGGCGAGGCCATCAAGGCAGTTCGTTCACCTGCGTTTTGGCCGGTGGTGGATTGTCCCACTGTGGTGCCTACGGCGAAACAGACGAACTTGCCAAACGCATCGTCGCGGATCCGGTCAGCATCCCGGACTTCTTCGCAACGATCTGCGCCGCCACCGGTGTCGATTGGCAAAAGAACCTTTACTCCGGCGACCGCCCGGTTCCCATTACCGACCAAGGCAATCCAATCGCGAAATTGTTTGCTTAACAGCCGCGAACGCATGCGAGCATGGCCAGCGTGTCATTGCTGAAGGTTTCCGAAGCGAAGAAACAACGCATCTAATCATCCAAGTTTTGCTTGGCTCCGCGATGTGTGATACGTTGGGAGGGTGCCAGGGCAGCCATTAGGGTAGCTTACTGGCATTCCCGCCTACGTCGACGCAAGTCTCCCGCCTCATTTTCGATCGGCCCTGCTATGGCTGTAGCGATCCCTGCCTTGAATGGTCGTGTCTCCTTATCTGGTGGACTAGTCGTTCCTTTCGCATTTTGTTGCTTGGTGATTTTGGGCAGCGATCCAGTTGCGGCGGTGGAGCCGGGCTCGATTGATTTTTTTGAGAGTCGCATTCGTCCCGTTTTGATACAGCACTGCTATGAGTGTCATTCGGCGAAATCGGATGAGCTCGGTGGTTCGTTGTTGCTGGATTCCTCCGGTGGCATGATGACCGGCGGCGACAGTGGTCCGGCGATCGTGCATGGTGACCCCGAATCGAGCGTTTTGATCTCGGCAATTCGATATGAATCAACCGAAATGCCACCGCAGGGTCCGTTACCGAAAGAGGTGATCGCCGATTTCGAAGAGTGGATTTCAGCCGGAGCGATCGACCCGCGTGAACAAGCGCCGGTAATGCCGAAAGCTAACCCGCCTATCGACATCGAAGCGGGACGACAATTCTGGGCGTTTCGGCCTATCGCTGCTCCGGTAATCCCGTCGATTGAATTGAGCACTCTGAAATCTAATTCGCCACAGGACGCCTCCATCAATCGATCGCCTATCGATTGCTTCGTCGATGAAAAACTGAGACAAGCCGGACTACAAGCAAACGATGTGGCGCCGGCGGAAGCTCGCTTGCGAAGACTTTGCTTTGATTTGACCGGACTGCCGCCTAGTTTGGAATTGCAGCACGCATGGGCGAATGATTCGACGCCTGGACACTGGAAACAAATCGTTGAGGATCAATTGGCTTCACCTGAGTTCGCTGAGCACTGGGCTCGCCATTGGATGGATCTAGCGAGATATGCTGACAGCAACGGGGCGGATTTCAATGCCACACATCACGACGCCTGGCGGTATCGCGATTACCTCGTTCGCTCGTTTGCAAGCGATCGATCAATCGACGAGATGATTCGCCAGCAAATTGCGGGAGATCTATTGCCGTCTCAGGACGACTCTGAACGTATCGATAACTTAGTCGCTACCACGTTTCTGATGCTCGGAACCAAGATGCTAAGTGAGCGAAACAAGGACAAGCTTACGATGGATGTGGTCGATGAGCAGATTGATACGGTGGGGCGTGCCTTCTTGGGTTTGACGTTGGGGTGTGCACGATGTCATGACCACAAGTTTGATCCTGTACCAACGCGAGACTACTACGCCTTGGCGGGAATCTTTCGAAGTACGCAAACACTCAACGGCGAAAGTCAGAAGTACGTTAGCACTTGGAACAAAACTCCTTTGCCAACTAGCGAGGAACACCAACAAGCGGTCGCGGAGTTCAAACTGAAGCAAAAAACACTTACCGAGAAGTTGAAACTACTCGAAAAAGAACTCACCTCGCTGAAAGCACGAGTCACTGAGCGTGGAATCGTGCTTGATGACGAGGAAGCCGTGAAGACGGGCAAGTGGAAAGCGTCCACGTCGTTCCACCGGTTTGTGTCCAAGGGTTACGTGCACGACAACAATGCGGACAAGGGAAAATCATCGATTCGATTTACCGTGCGACTTCCCAAGACAGCACGCTATGAAGTTCGCCTGGCCGGTTCACCAGGGTCCAGTCGTGCTTCGTCGGTGCCGATCCTTGTCCGTGATGCCAGCGGCGAAAAGAAGGTCAAGGTTAACCAGCGAACAGCCGAGTTCGAAGAGATTTGGCACTCACTGGGCGAGTTCGATTTTAGTGACGAACAAGACGCCGTCGTCACGATCAGCAACGGAGATACAGACGGCTATGTCATCGTCGACGCCCTCCAGTTCTTAGTCGTTGATCCGGCTGATGATACCAACGCCCCGCCGGAAGTTGACCCGAGTATCCAGTTGGCGATCGAGCAAAAAACAAAGGAACGTGATCTCATCAAAGCGGAGGTCGCGGCGCTGAAAAAGAATCCGCCGGAACCATTGCCTTTGGCGATGGCCCCTCGAGATCAAAGCAGCAACAAGATTGCTGACTGCCCCATTCATATTCGCGGCGAAGTTGGGAATCTCGGTGAGGTCGTGCCGCGAGGTTTCTTGCAAGTATGCAGTGGTGGTCACGCCAGCATCGCGTCGCCCATTGGCAGCGGGCGATTGGAACTGGCCGATTGGTTGACTGACCCTGACAATCCGCTGGTCGCTCGGGTCTTTGTGAACCGAGTTTGGATGCACTTGATGGGCGAGGGAATCGTTCGAACGGTTGATAACTTTGGTGTACAAGGTGAACGGCCTTCGCACCCTGAGTTGCTCGATTTCCTTGCGTCCGGTTTTCTGCGTGAAGGTTGGCATTTGAAGGACTTAATTCGCAAGATTGTCACCACAGAAACCTACCAGCGATCTTCCGCAAGTCGTGACGCCGCGATAGCGATCGATCCCGAAAATCGGTTGCTGTGGCGAATGCATCGGCGACGATTGCCTGCTGAGGCGATTCGTGACACGATGCTGGTCGCTTCGGATCTGCTTGACCGTAGTCCCCGCTTTGAACCGATGAAGGGAATGGGGGTGCTTGTTTCGACCAACGACAGTAACAGCAAGGCGAACGTGGCCGATGTTTCGCAAACTTGCCGAACGCTTTACTTGCCGGTCGTTCGAGGGTACTTGCCCGCGATGGTGACGGCGTTGGATGCGGCAAATCCAGATCTATTAGTAGGCAAGCGTCCCACGACCAATGTCCCGGGACAAGCGTTGATGTTGATCAATAGCCCTGACGTTCATGCCTGGTCGGACGCGACTTCAAAGCGGATTTGCCGCGATCACGCTGCGTTTTCTGGACGCATCGAAGCTGCTTATCAGCTTTGTTTCCAACGCTCGCCGACGGATGACGACCGGGCTCTGGCCGAGTCGTTCTTCGCTGGAAACGAAGACTCGTTCGCTCATTGGCAAGAGTGGGTTGCGGCGATGTTTGCGGCCACCGAGTTTCGATTGCTCGACTAGCCGTCAACTGAGTTGAACCAAATACCTTTCGCCGATTACCTATTCAAAACACTTGGTCCTAGCATGACACTTTCGCGACGAACATTCGCTTCCCGTGCCAGTTTAGGGCTGGGCTCGTTAATGGTTTCCGCTCCGTCGCTCGTTTCGCAGTGCGCGGGTGAAACGGTGCAGGGTACGGAGTCTACGGTACAGGAATATGGTGGCGCCGTGCCAGTTCCTTATGTCCCGCCGCGAATCAAACGGGTGATCTTTCTGTTCATGCATGGTGGGCCGAGCCATGTGGATACGTTTGATTACAAGCCGTTGCTCGCCAAACACGACGGCAAGCCCTTGCCGTTTGCTTTGCCGCCGAACATCGACGCCGTCCCCAAGTTGATGGATGGACCATGGAAGTTTCAGCAAAGAGGTGAGTCCGGACTTTGGGTCAGCGATTTGTTACCGCATTTGGCCTCGGAAGCGGACTCGTTGTGCGTCATTCGTAGCATGCATACGAAAGGGCAATCGCATGGGCAAGCCGTCGGGATGGTGAACACGGGCAGCGATAATCTGGTGCGTCCCAGCGTGGGGGCATGGATCAGCTATGCGTTGGGAAGCGGACATCCTGACCTTCCGGCACATGTCGCGATCTCGCCCGCAACAGCTCATGGCGGGCCGCGAAATTATGGGGCAGCGTTTTTGCCGGCGATGCATCAAGCGACGGTCATTGGAAGCAATGGACGCTTCGGCAAAGGACAGATTCCCTATCTTGACGGCGTCGTTGATGATGACCGCTTGAACGACCGCATTGCACTGATCCAAGCGATGAACCAAAGGCATATGGCAGGCAGTGGACCTGATCGACAAATTGAAGGAGCCATCCAAGCAGTCGAATTGGCATCGCGAATGAGGAAGGCGGCTCCAGAGGTGATGGATCTGAACCAGGAATCTGCAGCGACGTTGAAAGCCTACGGCGTGGGCGAGAAGAAGACCGACTCGTTTGGCCGCGGCTGTTTACTGGCCCGTCGATTGGCTGAGGCGGGTGTGCGGTTTATCAGTGTCAGCAGCGGTCAGGTGTGGGACCAGCATGGAAATTTGAAAGATGGCCACAACAAAAATGCAGCTGCCACCGATCTGCCAGCGGCCGAACTTATTCGCGATCTGAAACGCCGCGGCATGTGGGACGACACCCTTGTGGTATGGGGAGGTGAGTTCGGTAGAACCCCAGTCGCCCAAGGTAAGAACGGCCGCGACCACAACCCGCAAGGGTTTTCGATGGTGCTTTCCGGCGGTGGTACCAAGGGCGGCTTCGCGTATGGCGAAACCGATGATTTTGGGTACTACGCTCGCACCAATCGAGTGCATATGCATGATCTGCACGCGACGATCTTGCACCTGTTAGGGATCGATCACACGCGATTGACTTTCCCCTACGCCGGCCGCGACTTTCGGCTAACCGATGTCGCTGGCCGCGTCGTCGAAGACATTCTGGTATAGCGGTCGCCGCATCTCGTCGGAACTTCCACATGGAATGCGGCCAGGCGCCAGCCTTGTAGTAGTCGTCGGTAGTTGGCTGCTATTCAAATTTGGATTGAGCCTAATGTCGTACCGCGGGTACCCAGGTGAAAGAGCAAATCCAGACGAGGGGGTGTCTCAATTCGCGATCAAGTTCTGCAATCGCGACTCCGAACGCTGATCGAAAAGCAGCCAGTTTGTTTGCCTGTCGAACATTGCGGTCTGTTTAGCCTACTAATGTGACGACAAGACAGGCTGTTGCAAGCAATTGGCTGGGTGACGCGAGTCTGAACGAATCTTGGCATGCAAACTGCTATCAAACTGATTCGCTAGACCATCGCAGCAAGAGAAACAACCAGTATTTGGAGTCACCCATGTCCACCGTCGATTTGCACCGCCCGATGCCACACTCAGTTTGGGGATGGCATGGCCAGTCAGCGGCAGGGAAAACCTCTCGCCGTCATTCTCGAAGCCGTGTTTCGACTTTGGCGTGGCGGGTGATGCTGACGTGCAGCATTATAGCGTTGGGGACCAGCAGCTACTTAGCGTGGTCGGCCATGACTTCATCGCCGGTGGCCGGCTGTAGTGGTGGGAGTGTATTCGATTGCAACCATGTGTTGCACAGTCGTTGGTCCAAAGTTCTTTCGGTACCCGTTAGCGTTCCGGCCATCCTTACTCACGCATCGGTGATTGGATTGTTGTTGCTGCGTGGGGTAAGGCCGAGCTTGCAGCGACTTCGCTGGGCTGGTATTGGCTTTGCGAGCCTTGCCGCCGGCGGTGCAGCGATTTGGTTCATCGGTTTGCAAATCTTTGCTCTCGGACATCTGTGCCCATACTGCTTGGTTGCTCACGCTGCCGGGATTGTTCTGGCCGTTACGTTCCTATTGAGTCGTCGCGTCAATCAACAAACGCTCCGCTGGATCGGTGCGACGGCAGGGGCCTCGTTGGCTGTCATGATCGCCGTCCAATTGGCAACCGAACCACCCGCAAGCTATGAAACGATTCAGTACGAGGCCACTCCGGCGGTTATGCCATCGGATGAGGCTGCCACCGGTGAAGTGGATGGTTCTCTTTTCGCCCCGCCTGCTTCGGCCAGTTCGCAAAATGCACTGGAGGAAGGTTTGTCGATGATTAGCGAAGCGAAAATGTCGCGGTTGGCGATGGCACTCGTAAGCCCCGCCACACTTCTTCAAGCGGAAGTGGATGCTTCCGGAGCATCCACACCGCCGGCTGGTAAGTCAGTCCAGGTGCTTGGTGGCGTCAAGCTGAACACCAACGACTGGCCAGTAGTGGGCGATCCGAACGCGGAAATGGTGTTTGTCGAAATGTTCGACTACACGTGCCCGCATTGCCAAAAGACCCACAAGTCACTGGATGCCGCTCGCCAACATTTCGGTGATAAGTTGGCCGTGATCACGCTGCCGGTACCATTGGACGGGAAGTGTAATCCAACGGTTCGCTCAACCCATGCCAGCCACGCTGAATCTTGCGAGATTGCGAAGTTGGCGGTTGCGGTGTGGATGGTCGATCGTCAGAAGTTCGCCGAATTCCATGACTATCTATTCGATGCAACGCCTTCGTACAGCCAAGCGATCAGTCGAGCATCGTCGATGGTCGATCGCGGCAAATTAGATCGAACCCTGAGCGGTCCTGCGCCGGGTGATTACATCAGCAAGCACGTTCAGTTGTATCAACAAGCTGGTGCGGGGAAGATTCCAAAGCTGTTGTTCTCGAAGACGACTACAGTTGGTGCGGTGGAGTCGGGACAATCGATGATTCAGCTTATTAACCAGAATCGCTGATTTCATTCGGCGGGATGAGTACCGACCCAGCAGACTCAGTCTGCAAATTCGAAAACGTGAAGGTTTCGCCCGTTCGAACCTGGGACAGCCAGCATGCTGCCATCACCGGATATTGCGAGTGTTTGGACATAACCGTGGCCGGTTGCTTGCGAGTGGACTCGTCTTTGAGTTTGCACGTCCCAGACGTTTACTTTTCCAGAGCCGCCGCTGAGCAAATGCGTTCCATCGGGAGTGAACTCCATCGACCACTGGATTTCGTTGCTAACCAGCGGCGGCAGTTCTCGGCCGTTTTCTAGTTCCCAGACGCGAATGTTGTAGGTGTCCCCAGCCGCTAAGAACTTCCCGTCATCGGAAAAGGCGGCCGATTGACCCGCAGCCCATGATTGGTTGACTGGGCGTTTCTGTGTGATCTCGTTTCGCCCGGTGTCGTAGACCAACAACGTCGCGCCGTCGGTTGCATAAAGAGTTCGAGCATCATTCGAGATACGAACCGCTTTGACTGGGCCAGCAAAGCCAGAGATCGTAGCAAGCTCGCGTCCCGATTCGATTTCCCAGCAGCGTGCTTTCTTTTCGTCGCCGCCGGTTAGCGCATAGCGACCATCTTCAGAGATCGATATGCACTTGATTTCTTTCGAGTGCCCGGCGAACTGGCCGACTTCCCTGACCATTCCTTCGCGGCTGACGGAATAGACCGAAATGTGTCCGGTTCGTCCGGCCGCTAGGAGTGTCGAACCGTCGGGCGTGAACCGGCATGCCGAGATCGACTGCAATAATTCCAGCTTTTCGATCTTGGTTGTGATGCTTTGATGTTCGACATCAAACATCATCAGCGACCGATCGGGACGTCCGCCGGCTAAGAATCGACCGCGTGGGTCAAAGGCAACCGAACTGATGCCCCATGTTAAGTCCGTGAACAGAGCAACCTGCGACACCTTGCCAATTCCGTTACGCCAACTACGCGACCGCCGCGCGGTTGATGTCGATGGGCGAGATGTCGAGGCGTTCGGTGTGCGCGCATGGCGGTTGTGATCACCCGGACGGATCAACTTCAAATCCACGCAAGCTTCGCCAAACATGTCTTTGAAGACATCACGCTTGATCGTGCCGCCATCGACCTGCAGTGAGCTAAAGACCCGCGACACTTGTGAGGTATCCGCCAGGCGTCGGAGGAATTTGTCCGGCTTCAGCCCGAACTCGCTGGCAACTTGATTCAGGTCGATATCTTGTTGGAATCGCATCGCCATGGCTGAAATCGATTCGCCGCTACGGCTCAGGTTGGTGATGCCCAATCTCGATAGCACCTCGGAGAACTTGCGGCCGTCGCGGTCAAAGATCCGGTCCAGCTCGTTCGATTCCCGATACAACGACAAAATATCATCGGCATCCTCGAACGCGTCGCGGTTTCGCCGCACCGCCACGCCGACTTCGTCCTTTTTAGGTATCACACCGGTGTAGTGACACGACATGCATGATACGCCGTTGGTAACCGTGCGATCGAGTTGTTTCGGATCGCTGACAATGTTAGTGGGCCCCTGGTCGATTCGTCGTCCGTGTTCGTCGACCAACAGATAACCCTGCAAACCGTTGGGCAACGTGAAGATGATCTCGCCGCCGTCGTGGACGAATGAGTCGCGGTGAGAACCCGGGCCAAGTGGATACTGGAATAGGTTTTGACGACCGATGTTGCCGCCGAAGTCATAGCTCTTCCAGTACGAGCCGTAGGGTGACTTGTGCCATTCGATCAAGCGGTTGTTCTGCGATACACCGGAGCGGTTGAATGCGGCTCGGATCACACGTTCTTGATCGATGTTGGCCTGCACATTGACTCGCAACATTTCCTCCAGCTCGAGATCTGACTCGGGCAGGTTCAGCACATCGTGATACAACGGAGGTTTTGAGGCCGCGAAGACAAACCAATCGATTCGGACAAACGGCATTTCGGTTTCGGATTCGTTGACACACGCCAAAGTAGCTGGCGACGAAAGCCGAATCGCATACGGGTTGGCAGCTTCGATCGCATGCCAAATTTCGCTATCCCAGTGCAGGTCCCGCATGTCGATCCCGAACACTGTTTTCGCCGAGTCGATCGCTTTAGGGATGACCAGGTCGGTGTTCCAAGAAAGACTGTTGATCAATTTGACGAACGCATTGCGATACGTCTGCAGCTCGTCTTGGGATACTCCTGCGTTGTAGAGGTGCGTGAGCGTGAAGTAACGCATGAACCGGCGGCTTCGTTCAGGCTTACCACGAATGTCGGCGAGCACCGTTTCGGTGATCTGTTCGTTGGAGACGAACGGTCGCGATTCCTGTTTCGCGATCGCTGGCGACCCGGCTGCCACCCAGGCCTGGATCGTACTGATCTGACTCTTGGTCAATTGTGGTTCGCCGACGGGCGGCATGACACTGTCTTCGTCCGCCGTGATTCGTTCCAGCAATAACGACTCTTCGCCAGGCTTGGCAAACGTCTTGGAGAGTTTTTCGAGGTTGGCGACAAAGTTGAAGCCGCCTTCGCTGGTGCCATCTTCACCGTGGCAGTGGTAGCAGGCCTCTCGCAAAATCGCCTCGGTTTGGCTGGCTAGTTGCGATGAATTAGTTGACGGACGAAAGGATTCTGAACGAGTGGTTGAATTCGAAGCCGGCGCGCTGCTCGATGGGCTTCCTCCTAAGGACGCCGGGGTCATTTCTTTCGGTGTCGTCTGCTTAGGTGTCGACAGTGATTTTAAGAAGTCCCGATCGTTTTGACTTAAACGAACCATGGGCAGACTGATGATGCTGCCGTCGGGTTTTTCCAACACAACCTTATTGCCGTGAACCACGATCAGCTTCGCTTCAATCTTGAATTTGCCTGTCGAGTCGACCCACTCTCGGGCAAACGCACGTGGAGCAATCGTGGCGATTAATAACCAGACAACCAGGACAAAGCCAACGGAGAAGATTCGCATTCGAGACAGTTGAAGATGAGTTCAGAAAAGTGCCCGTTTCAGAAACAAGTCTAACCGATCTTCGCTCGACGCGACAAATTGACGGTCGCGGAAATTGAAGCCATTAGGTCCAAACGATACGGTCCGAACAATCTCAATACGGACTGGTGCATCGGCACGAGTACCGGGAAATAGGGCTAGCCACGGTGCGAGCTTGCATCGCGGCTTAACGGTTGCGAATACCGTTTGGCTAGAGCGTTTTAGAAAAGGAGGTAGGCGGTGTCGCCAGACTCCGGTGCTCTAAATATCTGTCGAATCTAGCTACAAAAACCAATCACGTAACGACCCAAAGTAGGCCGGATGAAGGAGGCTTTGCGACGCCCATCCGGCAGACGCATGATTGCCGGAACGTCGCTGCGCTCGGTCCGGCCTACGAACCACAAACTGAATTCTGTCGAATCCAGCTACCGGGATCGGCCACGTCAAATCTCAAAATGCTCTAAGTTGCTGAGCTATTCAGTGTCTGCTGGCTGTTCCGAATCGTCTTGTTGTTCTGACTCGTCGTCGTAGCCGGACAGTCGGTACAGTTCAGCGGCTTCGCGATAGGGTGGGTCCCAGCCGAGTTCCTGCAGCAGATCACGCCTCTTTTTCAGATACCACTTTGGTTCGATCACCTGCCGACTCGCCTCGAGTAATTCCAAAGCTCGTCCCTTCTTGCCGGCTCGCCGAAACATTCGGTCTTGCAAGAGAATGAACTCCAGCCGATCGTGATTGGCTTGCTTCGTGAGTCGTTGAAAGACCGCCGTCAGTTGTTCTTGATAACGATCCGGATTCGTGATTGGCCATTCCTCAGCGACCTCGGGCAGTTCACGGTACGCCAACGCGCGGCCTAAACGGTATCGGGTGTGAGCCAGAGCCCAGGCGATCGGCGTTGTCAATTGCTGAGATTCGGACGGAAGTAGCGCGGCAAGGTTGCTTTCAAGCTGCCGAGCCAACGCGATCGTTCGCCGCAAGTTTGTTTTGCGATCCTCTTCGTTGTCAACTTTGCGAAGACGCTTCTGCAGGTCGACGATCTGTTGCCAAACCGCCGTGTTGATTGTCGCGGGTTTATCCAGTTCTTCCAGCAACGGCTCGTCCACCAGTTCCGATTCAAACGGTGCACCATCGGGTGCGGAGGGCATTTGCCCCGGTTCCCATCGACTTAGCCAAGACTGCCGAGCGACATATTCCAACCGCTCGTCATCGGAACTGGCAAGTTGAATCTTTTTGGCGACCGCCTCAAGTTGCCGACCTCGCCAAAGATCGGCATCCACTTCCAGAGATTCCGCTGTCGTAGAACCGACCGCCAGAAACGCCTGGGCCAGAACAAGCAATACGAAGCTGACAAAAGGAAGGCAGCTAGAACGTTGGTGCAATGCAAGAAAGCATCCGGACATGTCGCGATCTATCAAATGGGCGGGTGAAAACGGTGGGATAGGAACAAGCGTCTCGTTGCATAGTGAGCCGATGCCATCCCGCCAAGCTTAACACGACGGAGGGAGCACCGACGCATTGGTCGGGGTACCGGCACGTCAGAATACGAGCCCGTTAACGGGTCTGCCCCCTGCTCTCTCGCGTACCGCTACATTTTGTCGTTCGGCACCTCGCCGGCTTTTTGGGGACCAGATGAGCCCTCGGACCCGTGTATTCCCGCGTAATTCTACAATCCGCCAGGAGAGAAGATTGACGCACGACGATGTTGTCGTGCGATAGTTTTGTCGTGCGATAGTTTTGTCGTGCGATAGTTTTGTCGTGCGATAGTTTTGTCGTGCGTTTTCTGACCATCGCGTTCGCTCAGCGATTGCCGAGAAATTAGTTGCTGAAATCCACGAGGCTATTGCGGAAGGCAAATTCGGAAACGCCAAAGGTCTGGCGGAAGAGCTAGGCTACGCTGACGTATTCTCGGCCATTTAGGCGAATATCGAGATCGCGACGTGTGAAGGCGAATATTCACGTGCAATTGACGAGTTTACTACGCTGATTCAAAGTGATGATTTGCCTTCGGCTGAGAAGTCAGTTGCAACTGTCGGACGAGCCATCATATACATGCGGAAGGGCGAGGTAGAGCTGGCTTTGTCGGACTTCTCCGCAAGCGTCGATATGCCCGGCGTGTCAGTAGATGAAAAGGCAAGGGCACTTACCACCAGAGGCATCATTAGTTGTTATGTGCAGGAGTTTCCTTTGAGTCAGGCTGATTTTGAAGCAGTCTTGAAACTGGACGGCGTGTCAATTCAGGAGCGAACCATAGCAATGTTTGCGGTTGCTCAACCGATGATTGACCATTGCGATCGTGAAGAGGTGATTGCGGCTCTGCGGAGAGCGTTTGAAGATGGCGATCGAGATTCAAACTACTACGGTGGAGCGCCAGGGGACCTGTTGTGGATGGTGTTGAGGCGTGGTGCGTCTGAATGGGCCGACTACATTGCTGAGTTGGCTTCGCTTTACATTCGTTTCGATACCGCTGAAAAGCTGGGGCAGGGCGTGACGCAGTCGATTGAATACCTCGATCAAGGTGGCTTTTCTAATTCGCAACTCGATACCTGGAACGCTGCTTGGCAGGCCGTGGGTAGAGACTGCGAAGACCTCGAGATTCCACTGCAGTGTCTGGACGTTGCCGTCGAAGTGATGAAGTCCGATCCCAAGACCGATCGACCGCTATTCAAGCTCCCGCTCGAAATTCGCCGACTGGTTCGACCGTTACTCAATAACTCACTTGGGCCGGACCAAGCCGACTAACTAACTAACTAACTAACTAACGCCTTAGCAGAACATTGCCTGCGGAGCATGTCTTTTTGTGGGCCGTACACAGTGCGATTCCAAGTTGCGCGAAGTTTGCCCCTTGCATCCATCCAACAACCTTAGATCCACGAATTTATAGCTCGCTTTGCTTTTTGATGGACAGGCGGTTGAGGACCCAGTTTGCGTCGGAGCCGCCGCGGTCGAAGAAGGTTAAGTCGAGTTGGTTGTCGGTCACTTTGACGTCGAAATGGGTTGGCTTTCCGTCGCTTTCGGTGCCCACGTAGGAATATTGCCCTTTGGGTGAATTGATGCTGTGGTTGATGAGCTTGCCTTCGGCACGGACTCCCATGGCGTCGTGGGCGAAGTTGCGATCGCCCATGTTGATCGTTATGCGATAGACACCGTTGGCGAGTCGGTGACGTAGCGTTCGGGGTTGGTCGCTATAAACGAAATCTTGGTTGATCTTGTTCAGTCCCGAAGCGGTGCCGCGGTCGGCGGAGCGAACGGTGCCTTTCCACGTCACGTCGCCGGTTGTGGTTGGCGAGATTCGTGTGAATCCTGGCTCGACTGGGGAGCTGTCGGTGCCGAAGTCGTAGTTGTATTCGCCTGCGTTGAGGTCGACGATCAATGCGCTCGAATGAACATAAACGGCACCAAAATCAGTTCGGCCGGTCGTGTCGAAAACGGTGTAGTGAAAGAAGTCCTGGCCATTGGGTAAACCATTCTTGGGCATGTGATATTCAATTTCGTTACGTCCGCCCGGGCCAGTGCCGACGGACAAGCTAATCTTCGCACCCTGGTGACTGACACGATCTAGCAGTTTGACATCCAAGACGTCGTTATTGACGTCGTAGTCGTTGGCGATGACGTCAATCGTGGTCGTCGGACCACTCAGAGTGGCTTCATCCCGCATCCCAAACGGTTTCACGGGACCAGGAACCACTCGGTCGCCATGCGATCGTCGCTCGTTTCGAGTTGATAGCACTTTCATGGCTTCATCGGACGCCATCCGACCCACGTTGCCTCGGTTGCCAACCATGATACTGATCGGATTCGGTTTACCACCAGCGACGGTAGCGCCTTCTTTCACCCGAGGACTCGATTCGTAGAAAAAGCCACTGGCGTTGGTATGGTGAAGTCCCCATGAGTGACCGAATTCATGCGTAAGCGTACCATCAGCCCAACTCGTTTTTCCTCGACCACCGACGGTAGCGTATCGCTGTCGTGAACCGACGCTCTTCACGTAAGCCAATCCGGATGGCGGGTAGTAGACGTGATAGCAGGCCAAGTCGTGGGTGGTGCCGACGATTTCGGGGTGCTTGTTCCAGTAGTCGCGAAACGCCGACAGGCTGCTGCCGGCGTTGCCACCGCCACCAGTTTCTCGGACCATGTCACGCAAGGGATCTTGTTCGGCGTTGTTCCGAATGATCACCTTACCGAGTCGGAACTTAATGCCAGCGGCGTGTAGGTAACGACGTTCCAAATTTGGCACGATCGACTTCACGACTTCCTGGGCAGCCTTGAGGTCTCCGTTGTAGGCCGACTTTTCAAAGAACGCGCGAGAGCCGATCTCCACACCAATCTCGAACTCCAGCACATCCATTACGCGAGTCGGTGGCAAGGTGGCGGTGGACTTCGTTTCGCCCTGAACTGGCATTGCCGCTGGACTGGAGGTAGGCGTGGGCGATGCAGCGAACAACGGAGTCGTCAGATTCCAGACACAGACAAGCAGAAGGCAAGACGACAGCCAAACTCGTGTGCATTTCGTCGCTGAAGTCTGATGGATCGACGGGGCTGAATCTTTCAGGTCGTTCATTGTTGCGGGCAAGTTTGAGGTGGATCGTTTTCTGAGTATAGCAAAGTTTAACATCGCCGAGGCGGCGTCTGTTGAGCGATTCCCAGATGTTTACCGCGTTTTGATGAGATCAGGTAGTAGCGTGCCGTCAGTCGACTGTCGTTTCTGAACAGGCGTTGAGCCGGAATTGCTTCGGTGTGGTGCCGACGTGTTGCTTGAAAACGCGACAAAGGTTGTGAGGAGTTTGAAACCCGGTTGATTCAGCGATCGCGTTGATTTTCATCTTCGTTTCCAGCAATAGCTTTTTGGCATTAGTCAGACGGATGTGCCGGAGTTCTTCTGCAGGTGCACGGATGTAGTGTTCGCGGAAAGCCTTCTCGAGTCCACTTCGCGACATCCCCACTGCGTCGAACATCTGATTCATGCTGATCGGCTCATGCGAGTGGTCGTGTAGGTAGCGAAGCGCCGCCACGACTTTGGGATGATCCACCGCGAGGCTATCGGTGCTGCGACGGGCGATCACATGAGCTGGAGGAATGTAGATGGGCTTCGGCGGTGGAGCTTCGCCACGCATCAGTCGGTCTAGCAATGCCGCACCTTCGTATCCGACTTGTTCCCAGTTGTTTTCGATGCTGGACAGTGGAACCCGCAAGCAATCACAAATGATTTCGGTGTTGTCGACCGCTAACACAGCGACTTGGTCCGGGACGGCAATGCCAGCGGCCAGACAGGCGTCGATGACTTCAACACCGTCAACGTCTCGGGAGGCAAAGACGGCCAGTGGTTTGGGTAACGCGGACAGTCGCTTGATGAGCCAGCGGTGTCGCTGGTCCAAAGTATTGGCTCGCTTGCCACGCTGTTTGTCCCATCCCAGAACGTGACAGTCGTTGCCTGCGGCGGTGACTTGGTTAGCAAACGCGATTCCACGCCGACGGCTGACGCCCAGTTCACTGCGATGTACGAAGGCAAAGTGGTGGTAACCACGTTCAAGGAAATGAACCGCTGCCATTTTTCCGATGGCGGCGTTGTCGGTGGTAACCCGTGGTAGCGCGATCGATGGACGACTTTCGGCGAGATCGACGATCGGGACATTCAAACGTTTAAGCGGCTTCCAAAGGTCGCGACCACCACCGAGCAGGGTCAGAACGCCGTCTCCGTTCCAGTGGTTGGGAACGAGGTCTTCGAAATCCGACGTGATGTGCCAGCCGTGATCGCGTGCATACCTGGCTACGCCGTGGTGAATTTTGGGGTAATACCATCCCAACGCCAACAAGATGCTACGGTCGTTTGTACGCTCGGTTGAGGACGTGATGGAACGCTGTTTTGCAGTCGTTCGGGCGTTGGGCATAAGCGGTCCTCCTTTGTTGCGAGTAGTGAATATGCCAATGATTTTACTTGAAATGTCAGTATGTGTTGGTGCCAGACTTGGATATTCTGGGCTGCAGTGATGACCTAGTGGCGGCCTGACCGCTGTTACAGCATTCGATTGGCGGGTGAATATGCGATATGGCTCGCTGGTCGAACGTCCTGCCTTTTTCATTACCCAACCTCGTTATCAAGTCGATGTGCCGTATGACCTCCAACCAGATATGCACCGATTTGCCAATCTTCAATGGCCTCGTGGCGGCGACGTTCACGCCGATGCATCGTGACGGATCCTTGAACCTTGACGCGATTGAGCCAATGGTCGAGGAATTGATTCATCAGGGAATCGTGGGGATGTATGTCCTGGGAAGCACCGGAGAAGGAGCGTCGCTGACTTTTCCAGAGCGATGCTCAGTCGCTGAAAGGATGATCGGCGCCGCAGCGGGACGAGTGCCGGTGATTGTCCAGTGTGGGAGTGAGAGTCTGGCCCAGGCACGCCAGTTGGCCGCTCATGCCCAGGAAGCGGGGGCGGACGCTATTTCGTCAGTCAGCCCCGTCTATTTCAAGCCGGATTCGGTTGAAACGCTGGTGGCAAGCATGGCCGAGATTGCCAGCGGTGCCCCTGAGTTGCCGTTTTACTACTACCACATTCCGGGCGCGACCGGCGTTGATTTCAGCATGCTGGAATTTCTGAAATTGGGCGGTGACCGAATTCCGAACCTACGAGGCATTAAGTTCACATCACCCAAGTTGCATGAATTTCAAAACTGTGTGGAGTTTGCCGCGAATCGCTTTGAGGTGCTTTTCGGAGTCGATGAGATGTTGTTGTACGGATTGGCCGCCGGGGCACGTGGGGCAGTCGGCAGCACCTACAACTTCGCGGCTCCAGTTTACCAGCGGTTGCTCGCTGCCTTTACCAGCGGTGATTTGGAGACCGCACACCGCTTGCAGTCACAATCGCAATTGTTGGTGAACACGTTCGTCCCGTTCGGGCCTCGTGCCGCCCAGAAAGCGATCATGTCGATGATCGGCCGGGATTGTGGACCCAGTCGATTGCCAATCGCGTCATTAACGTCGGCTCAAGTCGATACCTTGCAGCGTGATTTGACGGCGATCGGCTTCTTCGACTGGATTGCGAGCGAGAATGCGTTGGAAAGCCTCTGTTGATTTGAATACTTCAAAAATCCGGTGGAACGGTTGGCTCTCGACCCTAATTGCGATCGGGCTCTACGTTGGATTTGCTCCGGCCGATCCGTGCTTTGGCGGTGACGAAAACCAGGCAAACGTGCTGCAGTGGGAATCGTTGCCGGAATTACCCGACACGCTAGGTGTCGCTGGTCCTTTCGTTGGCGTCCATGCCGATGCATTGATCGTTGCCGGTGGTGCTAATTTCCCGCGGCCGGTCTGGGATCACGAAAAGGTCTGGAACGACCGAATTCACGTTCTGGTGAAACAGGATGGCGGTTGGAAATGGGTCGATGGGGGCAAACTACCTCGCCCGACCGCATACGGAGCGACCGTATCGACGCCTGACGGTGTGCTGTGTATGGGCGGGAATGATGAGGCGGAGGTTTTTCGAGATGTGTACTTGTTGCGGTGGGATTCTGCATCGCAACAGATCGAACGAATTACGCTTCCGCCGCTTCCTGAGGCATGTGCGTTCGGGCAAGCCACCATCATGGGTGACCTGGTCTATCTCGCGGGCGGACAGGATGCCCGCAACGAACCGCTAAGCAATTTCTGGATGCTGGATCTTAGTCGAAGAGACTTTAACGTCTACGAAGAGAACGACGCTCTCGATCGACAAGCAAAAGGACTCGATCACGAGACTCGTAGTGAATCGTTTCAGTGGCGCAAGCTGACCCCTTGGCCAGCGGAACCGCGTGCGTTCAACCTCACGCTTCACCAACACAACGGGTACGAAGAGTGCGTCTATGTGATCAGCGGACGGCGGCAACAGGGTGAAGAGACTCAGTTCCTAAAGGATGTTTGGGAGTATCGCCCCAGTGACGGTGAATGGCGGCGGCGCCAAGACGCACCGTTGCCGCTAATGGCCGCCGCGGGAATCGAGATCGGGCAAAGCCATCTACTGGTGTTAGGTGGTGACGACGGAAGTCTGTTTTCTCGAGCCGATGAACTTCGTGACGATCACCCTGGATTCCCGAAGCAGGCGTGGTTGTATCACACGATCACCGACACGTGGGCGAAAGCAGGGATGGTTCCGCAGGTTCAGGTGGCCACCAATGCAGTTGCCTGGAATGACCGAATCGTACTGGCTAGTGGTGAAGTGCGACCGAGGGTGCGGACTCCTGCCATTTGGAACATCCAAGTCAGCGGTCAGCGCTCAGGCTTTTCGATCGTCGACTACGTGGTCCTGTTCGGCTATTTGTTGGCGATGATCGGGGTTGGCGTTTACTTTTCCAAACGCAATAAGAATACCGACGACTATTTTCGCGGTGGCGGCCGAATGCCGTGGTGGGCAGTGGGCTGCAGCATTTTTGCGACGATGCTGAGTTCGATTACCTTCACGGGGATTCCCGCTAAAGCGTTTGCGCAAGACTGGGTATACGCCGTTGGCAACTTGATGATCCCGTTGGTTGCGTTTGTAGGCGTCTACGTGGCGCTTCCGTTCTATCGCCAAATTGATATCACGAGCGCTTACGAATATTTGGAGATCCGGTTTAGCCGTGGCGTTCGACTGTTCGGCAGCGCGAGCTTCACGCTCTTTCACATTTTCCGAATGGCGGTCGTGATGTCGTTGACTGGATTGGCACTCGCCGTGGCGACTCCGCTAACTCCGGTGCAGTCGGTCGTTTTGATGGGACTACTGAGTGTAATCTACTGCACCATGGGTGGGATCGAAGCCGTGATATGGACGGACACGATCCAGACGTTTGTATTGCTCGGCGGCGGCATTTTGGCAATCGTGCTGATGGTTGTAGGGGCGGACGGTGGATTGACTGGCTCGTTCACTGCAGCGTTGGATGCTGACAAGTTTCGGATAGCCAATTTTCATGGCGACGTCACCGCGTCTCGGCTGGCGTTGTGGGTGGTCGTGATTGGAGCGATGGGACAAAACCTGTCGTCTTACACTGCCGATCAAGCTGTCGTGCAGCGATATATGACCACTCCGGATCAGAAGCTCGCTGCTAGTTCAATTTGGACCAACGCGTTTCTGGCGGTTCCCGCAACGTTCTTGTTCTTCGGAATTGGAACCGCGTTATTCGCGTTCTATCGATCGCATCCCGACCGGCTCGATCCGACGATATCGACTGATCAAATTTTCCCTTTGTTCATTGCCAACGAAATGCCAATCGGGATCGCTGGATTGATTGTCGCGGGAATCTTCTCGGCAGCGCAATCGACCGTATCGACGAGTATGAACTCAACGTCCACGACGATCGTCACCGACTTTTTGCGTCCCCTGAAGATCTGTCATTCTGAACGTGCTTATTTGACCGCCGCTCGGATCGTCACACTAGCAGTGGGAGTCCTTGGAACGATTCTGGGCGTGACTTTTGTTAACCCTCGAATTCAGTCACTGTTTGACAGCTCGATCATGGTGATCGGCATGTTCATGGGGGTGCTCGGTGGTTTATTTGCACTCGGCTTCTTAACTCGCCGAGCCAACGCTTTGGGGGCGATGATTGGTGCTTTTGTCGGTGCAGGCACGATGATCTGTCTGTGGCAATTCAGTCAGGTCAATGGATACCTGTATACCGCGTGCGGGATCACAAGCTGTTTCGTGGTCGGCTACGTCGCAAGTTTTCTCATTGGTTCAAATGATCGTGACTTGATTGGATTAACAATGCACACCCGACGCGATACCGCACGGTCAAGTGTCGTCGAAAACCGCTAGAAACACTGGGTTTTGTCACTGGAACGGTGGTCGGCACTTGCGTTTCGTGAGTAGCGAAAATAGCAAGCTTTTTGTTGTGGATGACAATTGCAACCACGGTGTGCTTGTATAGGATCTTAAGGAGTCGATCGCAACCTTGGGTGCTCTTGATGGCGTTGGCTGGCCCCTTTGGTGCGTGGTTCGATTGCATGTAGTTGCACAATTCTAATCAGATATTTCCACAAGGACCGATCCCATGAGTCATTGCATGAAGAAAGCATTTTTCGCTTTCACCATGATTTTGTTCGCCACCAGTATCGGATGCGGTCCGTCAGGGCCAACTGTGATCGAACAGCCGAAGTTAACGCCGGAAGAAGCGGCTGCGGCGGAAGCTGAGTACGAGCAGTCAATGGCGTCGCATTCCTAGCGACAACGACGATTGCCTTGAGTGGTTTCTCCGATTCGGTTGTTCGAGTAGGTGAAACATTTCGAAGCAACCTGCGTTTTCATTTCTACTTTTCTTTGGAGAACTTCGATGTTACCAGTCAGAACCAGACGCAAACAAGGATTCACGCTAGTCGAGTTGCTAGTGGTCATTGCCATCATTGGTGTCCTTGTTGGACTGTTGCTTCCCGCGGTGCAGGCCGCACGGGAAGCCGCTCGCCGGATGAGTTGCAGTAATAACTTCAAGCAAATTGGACTCGGGCTGCACAATTATCATTCCGCTTACAAGCAATTGCCCATGAGCCTGGGCGGTACCGTCCAGTTGAGCGGGACCATTGATAACAAGAAGTCAAACCGGCTGTTTTTAGGTTTTCTGGTAGGAACGCTTCCGTTTGTGGAGCAGCAAGCGATTTGGGAGTCAGTGTCCAACGGCGTGGATTCATCGGGCAACCAATATCCATCGATGGGTCCTACACCGTGGACCAGCTTTGATCCTTGGAACACGAACATCCCCGGCTTCCGCTGCCCTAGCGATCCTGGAATCGGTTTGCCCGCTCTCGGGCGAACCAACTATGCGGCTTGCCTTGGCGATCATGCTCACCTAACGAATTCAGGTGGAAAGAACCAACATGGTTTTTATCAGAAGACGGACGATGCGAACGCTGAGATCGCGGGAACCGCTAAGTCCGATGACTCAGCCGCTGCCGTGGAAGCTCGGGCAACCAGCCGCGGCGTGTTTTGGTCTCGACATGTCACTCGGTTCCGCGACATTCTGGACGGAACCGCTAACACAATCATGTGCGGCGAGATCGCCACCTCGTTGGGATCCAAAGAAGTCATCGCGGACAATGCGTACTACACTTCGGGCTTGGTATCACACGCAGGCATGAACCTGCAAAAGTGTCTTGACCGAGTGGATCCAAATCGTCCGCAGTTCTATCGCAGCAGCGTTGATACTCGCGACGGAACCAGCGAGGCACGTGGCTATCGTTGGGCAGCAGGACTGCTGCAGTACAGTGCCTTTCAAACGATTCTACCGCCGAACAGTCCGAGCTGTTTCGAAAATCGCGATGTGTCCCAAGGCGTCTCGTCCGCCGGCAGCCGACACCAGGGCGGTGCACACGTTTTGATGGCCGACGGTGCAGTGCGGTTCATTACCGATAGCATCGAAGCTGGTGACATCACAGCGACGCCTGCCAATGGCAATAAAAGTCCGTATGGCTTGTGGGGTGCCTTGGGAACCCGCGGCATGAAAGAGGTTGAATCTTTGGACAACTAGGTTGTCGATGCCAAGCGATCGTCTCGATCGCTGTGTAACAACCAACGTCGCGTCTGTTTAGGTCGCAAGCCGATTCCGTCGCGACGATCCGGTTGATGATTCCTGCATCAAGCCTCTGACACTCCCTCCGCCGATTCGTGCCCGCCCCTCTTAGAATTGATCCTATGACCAACGTATTTGCTCGACTGCTATCGTTCGGGTTTTGTCTCCTCTTTACCGGAGCAGTGTTTGCGGAAGATGCGAACAATCTGCCTTTGATTGATCTTTCTTCCCAGACGGATCGTCACGTCGTGATCGCTGCGGGAACGCCACAGGTCTATCAAGGTCATCCGACGACGCTCCGATTGCCCGGCAGCGACACGCTGTTTTGTGTTTGGTGTGTTAATCACGGTGGTGCTGCTGGCCCGATGGCGAAAAGCACTGATGGCGGGCGTAGCTGGTCGCGTTTGGATGCGATTTTGCCGGAGGGTTTTTCCACGCACCAGAATTGCCCCAGTATCTATCGCATGATTGATCCGGAAGGCGTCGCCCGTTTGTGGGTCTTCTCAGCTGCCCTGGGCAAACGAGGTGGGCCGGGTATGCCCAGCATCATGAGTGAGGACGACGGCAAGACCTGGAAGGAGATGCCTCCGCTAGGGTTTCCATGCGTTATGACATTCAGCAGTATCATCCGTTTGCACGATGGTCGCTATCTTGGTCTGTATCACAAAGGCCCAGACGGAAAAGATCGCGCACCTCTCGAAGTGATGCAGTCGATCACGTCGGACGGCGGTTTGACTTGGTCCACGCCAAAGGTGGTAGCGGCAGTCGAAGGCAAAAATCCTTGTGAGCCCTTTGTCTTGCGTTCGCCAGACGGGAACGAACTGTGTTGTTTGATGCGAGAAAACACGCACAAGGGCCGAAGTTTGATGATGTTCTCTCATGATGAAGGGCAAACATGGTCGACTCCCCGCGAGACGGCTTGGGGGCTGACCGGTGACCGTCACATGGGAATCCAAGCAGCCGATGGCCGGTGGGTGATTGCTTTTCGAGACCAAGCACTCCAAAGCAAGACAAAAGGCCACTTCGTTGCTTGGGTAGGAACCTACGATGATATTAAGCAGGCTCGCCCCGGACAGTATCGAGTCAAGTTACTGCATAGCCATGCGAGGAATGTGATGGATTGCGGCTATCCCGGGATGGAGCGGTTGAGCGACGGAACGCTTGTCGCAACTACCTACATCCAATATCAGCCGGGGTCGGACAAGCATTCCATCGTTAGCACACGCTTTCAGCTTTCCGAAATCGATCAAATGGCGAACGCACAGTAGCTATTGCTTATCTTCGAATCTTCTCTCTGGCAGGCTGCTACATCTGATGATCGTTAACCAACTGCACCAAGCTCTGCATGACGGATCGCCCGTCTTTGGAACCTTGATCGTTTCGACTTCACCTCGATGGCCCGATGCGGTTCGCGACAGTGAGCTCGACTTTGTCTTCATCGACACTGAGCACATTGCTATCGATCGATCGCAATTGAGTTGGATGTGTCAGGCGTATTCCGCGATCGGGTTACCGCCGCTGGTTCGTATTCCCTCCCCGGATCCTTACACAGCGACGATTGTTTTGGATGGTGGTGCCAAAGGCGTGATCGCTCCTTACGTTGAGTCGGCCGATCAAGTCCGTGCTCTTCGCGGTGCGGTGAAGCTGCGACCCATCAAAGGCGATAAGCTTGATCGGATGCTGGCGGGGGAGTCCGCTGAACCGGAGCTTGTCAAATACATCGAAGCATCGGCGAATGAACGGTTACTGATCGTCAATATTGAAAGTTGCGCAGGGATCGAGGCTCTCGATGAAATCTTGACGGTCCCCGATCTGGACGCCGTTTTGATTGGACCTCACGATCTGACGTGCAGCCTGGGAATTCCAGAGCAATACGACCATCCGAAATTTCTTGCCGCCTGTGAAACGATCTTCGTCAAGGCACGTGCTGCAGGCGTGGGCGCTGGAATCCACTTCTGGGGATCCGCCGAGCAGCACGCCCACCTTATGAAGTTGGGCGCGAACATGCTCATTCAAAGCGGCGACATTTCGCTTTTTCAAAAGCACCTGCGACTGGAGATTGCCGCGGTCAAGAAAGCGATGGGCCTGGATACCAAAGCAGCCACGACCGAACAGGTTCAGGTCTAACGCAACGACGACTGCAAAGCTTCAAGATGTCGAAGCTTTGGGGGTTCGGGCTTCGGGGGGCCGGGCTGTCGGGGTTTTGAGGCGGCAAAAGCTCTCGCAATTCCCTTTTTCAGCGTTCTGGTCCCGACGTCGCTTACCTGCCTTATCGTCTCTCGAACCTTGGTTTACCCACTACTAGAATCATTGTTGGCAATCTATGAAATTTCATATTCAACTGTTCGTCCTTGTTACGTCCTTCGCGTTTCTTCCTGGCACTTTGTTTAGCCAGGAGTTGTCGATTGAGCGGAGTCTGGTTGCCGAGGGAGATGCTGATTGGGACTGGACACAAGCCCGAACCGCATTCGTTCCTGGTCGTGGTGGTCTGGCCGTTACCACCATGTCACGTACGTCGAAGAAAGGATCGCACGGTTACCACGACGTGTTCTTAGCCGCGTCGCGTGACCACGGTGTTACCTGGGACTTGCCTCGTGTGATCCCGACACTGAAGCGTCAGCGGCAAGCGGATGGATACGACGTCGTTGCAGGCGATCTTTGGCCGAACTGGCACGCTGCCTCGGGGAAGATTCTTCTCAATGGGAAGACCTTCAACTTCGCCGGCGGCACGAAAGAGAACTACCTGCGCGAAAAAGTGTTCTACGCCGTGATCGATCCGGATTCATTGCAGTGCGGTGAACTGAAAACTCTGGAGCTTCCGGAGAAAGATCACGCTGGTCACCCGATCATCGCCCCTAACGCGGGATGTCACCAATCCGCGATTCTTGCCAACGGCGACATTTTGCTACCGATCCGGTATCAGCGTAGTGCAAAACAGCGTGTTTACACATCCATCGTGGCTCGTTGTCGTTTTGATGGCGAGAAGTTGACCTATGTTGAGCACGGAACCGAGCATTCGATCCCGAAGCAACGCGGGCTGTACGAACCGTCCGTTTACCAATTTAAGGGACAAACGTTCTTAACCCTGCGTGCGGACGACGGAGCTTATGTGGCAAGGAGTGACGATGGGATCCACTACACCGACCACATTGCGTGGAAGTTTGACGACGGTACTTTGCTCGGTAGCCACAACACGCAACAACACTGGGCCGACATCGGCGGCAAACTCTATCTGGTATACACGCGAAGGAACGGGAAGAACGATCACGTCCTGCGAAACCGGGCACCTCTTTACATCGCTCAAGTCGACCCTCAGCGATTGCACGTGATCCGTCATACCGAACAAGTTCTGGTGCCCGAGAACCACGCGGCACTCGGAAACTCGGGCGTTGTTCGAATCAATGACCAGGAATCTTGGATCACGGTTGCCGAAGCTCTCATTCAAATTGGTAAACGCAAGGGACAAAACAACCGGGTCCTGCTGGTTAAGGTTTCGTCCTCCTGAGGTGTTTGGGTAGGGTGCGTGCTAGCACGCACCCTACGAGATCTAGCACGCACCCTACGAGTTTTGATGCGAATTAGCATGTCTTCACCCTCAGAAATCGCCGACGTTCTCAGAACGAGAATCTTGTTGTTAGGTTAGGATAAGACATGAATTGTGCATGGTTTTGTACAGTTGTGCCTGTGGTTTGTGCATGGGCGTGTTAAAAATGAGCAGGTGATGCGCCGTGCGGTGGCAGCGTCGACCGTTAGCACGTAACTCGTGGCAAGATTGGTTTTTGACGGAAAAAAGCAAGGAATTTCTTCGGATTGGTTGGGGGACATCACGTGCGCTAGCGGTTGTCTAAGGTGAGTTGGCAACCATTGATAGCAAAACTTCTAAAACGCCAAATGTCAGTGGTGGTGCTTCCGGGATCGGATGGTCCGCGGGTTGCTTTTGACCAGGTCTCAAGACGCACCCGGTCTCAACCATGTGCACCGAAGCGACCTCGATGGTCTTCGGTGAAACTCCGGCCAACCTGGTGAACTGAGATGTTCGGGATGCGTTGATAAGTTCGATTGGCACCCGTTATGCCATTCACCCGTTGCCGCAATCTAAGGAAGTGCCGTGAGCATTCGTACCTACAAACACCCGAGTTCCCGTCCAGGTTTTACGCTTGTTGAATTGCTAGTGGTTATCGCCATTATCGGAGTCCTCGTGGGGCTGTTGCTGCCTGCGGTGCAGTCGGCACGTGAAGCGGCACGACGGATGTCATGCAGCAATAAGATGCGCCAGTTAGCGCTGGCTTGTCATAACTATGAAAGCACCTTCAAGCAGTTCCCAGCATCGGCGGACAATTCAAACTTCGTCGGCGTCGGCCGAACTTGGATTCGAAGCATCATGCCGTACGTCGAGCAGGCGGAGCTGGATAACGACAAATTGGAACTCTACGGGCCTGACTTTGATCCTGAGGCGATCAAGGCTGAAGTCACAATCCTTAATTGCCCGAGCGATCCACTTTCCGAAGACCCGGTCAATGTAGGTTTCGGAGCTACCGTGATCGCGACCAGCTCAGGGACGAACTATTTCGGAAACGCCGGGCACTACGGACGGTCGTCGAACCAATATCACGGCACGGACCCGTCCGGATGGAGAGGTTTTCCGGCGGTATTCAAATTTTCGGCCGATGGGATGTTCCATAGTGCACGTTCCGCGTTCGGTCCGGTCCGGTTTGCGTCCGTATTGGACGGAACGAGCAACACATTGCTTGTAGGGGAACGGGGTCTGTTTCCGCAGAAAGCCGGCTCGGTTCAAACCGGCGGTTGGTTGACGACTTATACCGGTGCACCGTTTGGTGTGGGGCACTCGGTTCTATGCTACGACTCCCCCGATGAGTCTTCCGGCGGTGGATTCGTGCCGTATTACGGTTTTCCGGTTAACTCCGACGGTGTGGGCGGTCCGCTTGACGACGAGGACATGACCGGTGGGCTCGGGAACCTGCCCGACAATGATGAAAACTTCTTCTTCAGCTATCACACCGGTGGTTCGCACTTCGTACTGGCCGACGGATCGACCCGCTTCGTCACCTACTCGATCGCCCAAGACGTCCTGACCGCTTATCTCACCAAAGCCGGTCACGAAGTCAACAAGTTTGATCAGTAAATCGTTTTAAACGACTTATAAGAAATGAGTCGATGTGGGAGGCGTCCCGAGCCGGCGTCTCCCGCGTACTGTCCTCTACCGGATCACTTGAAGCGTGATTCGCATATGTTTTGCACGAGTGTCTCGCGGCACTGGTGTCGCTTCAACGCTTCCACTTTCCGTTACGTCAAAAAGGAATCGCCAATCCCATGCATGAGTCTTTCGCTATCCCTCTCCGCAACCGTCTGCTTTCCATTTTACTGTTGAGTCCACTTTGCACGATTGTTGCTTGCAGCCCGTCTGGAATTTCGTTTTCCGGGACTGTCAACGTTGACGGGAAAGCCGTCGAAAAGGGGAAGCTCAGTTTAGTACCTAAATCAGGCGTCGACTCGCCGCCCGCGATGACACCAATCATCGACGGGCAATTCACTGTGCCGCCCTCGTCGTTGTTGCGAGAAGGGCAGTTTGATGTTCGCGTGGTTATCACGGCGGACCGCGGCCCGAAACCTGAGTTAACGTTCTTGCGACCGGACAACCGAGCTGCGTTAGGAACTGCGTTGAGCCAGGCGTTGAAAAATGCCCCGCCCCCTGAAGAAAGCTTCACAACCGATCTCGTTGTGGACCGGGCATCCGAAAACGTCTCGCTGCAATTCGTTCGTTAAGCGAATTTGTTTGCATCTTCATACCGCAATTCCACATTGCGGTCGTGGCGGCAGGGGACGTGGCTGCAGGATAAATGCTGCAGGATAAATGCTGCAGAATACATGCCGCAGGGTACGTGGCGGTTGCGGTGGCACTGCGTCTGGACTACACCCGCGGGTAGTGATCGTGTTAGGGATTGCTGCCGTCAATGCACTGCTAGGTCGGACCGGCTATTTTTTTGGGCCGTCTGTCTAGCCACTCTCATCAAGTCCTAGGTCCGTTGGCCAACCAGCCATCAGTCGTTCCGTTCGAATCGTTTATGCTGAATCCGTTCATGAAGATATGTTACGTCGTCTTTGCTCTGTTCTTGTCCTCGATCACCAGTGCCGGTTCGCTGCCATTGGTGCCGCCGCCTACTGAGGCGTCGATCGACGGTACATCAAAGTTGTTGCTGCCAGACACCATTACGGTTCGAGCGATCGGTGATGAAGCTTGGGCCGACCATCTCGCGATCACAGGTGTGCTGGTTAATCGAATCACTAGCGGCGCTCATCAGCTTTTACCAGTCGATGATGCGAACGCCTTCATGACGGTAACTAAGGTCGACACGCTCGCTCCGGAGGCCTACACGCTACAGGTCTCCGATCTGGGGATTTTGCTGGAAGCTTCGACTCTGAAGGGGCTAGCCCATGGCACCGCGACTTTCATGCAACTGATTGGCGCAAGCGACGACGGTCGGTTGCCACACCTCGTGATTCGGGACGCGCCCAAGTTGTCATATCGCAACTTCATGATCGATATGGGACGCAATCCGCACAGTCTGGAGTTGTTGAAAGAAACCATCGACCTGCTTTGGTTCTACAAAGTGGATTCCGCCCAGCTTCATTTAACCGATGACCAACGAATCGCGTTCCCGTCGACCGCCTTCCCGGATCTTTGGGACGGCATGATTTCGTTGGATGAGTTCAAAGAGCTCGAAGCGTACGCGGTCGCTCGGGGTGTCACGCTGATTCCTGAATTGGAAGTCCCTGGTCACTCAGCGTTGCTTTTGAAACGATACCCCGATGTGTTCGGGAAGTCGGGGACGGAGTTGTCCAGCAGCGATAAAGCGTTGCAGGGAATCAAAACCTTGCTGGACGAAATGATGGAAGTGTTTGCGTCGACGCCCTTCATCCATATCGGGGGCGATGAAGCGTTCGGTGTGCCTGAGGATGCTCAACGTGATTTGATCAACAAACTTCATGCGTATTTGAAGTCCAAGGGAAAGCAGACTTTGGTTTGGGAGGGACCACGGCCTGGTACGGGTGCCAACCAAGTCAATCGAGAAGTGATCCATATCAACTGGAGAACGATCAACTATCCGGCTGACCAAATGCTGGAGGATGGCTACCGGGTCGTTAACGCGGCATGGGATCCGTTGTACTTGGTGGATCACTACCCACGCACCAACTTTACGATGACGTCGCCTCAACATCTCTATGAGACGTTGACGTTGACGCGGTTCAAACACGTTAACCCCGGAATTCGCACGTATGCTAAGCCGATTGAGGTTGCCGATACGGATCAGCTAATCGGATTTTGCATGCCCTGGTGGGAAGGTCGAGAAGAGAACTACCTGCCTCAGGTGGTACCGCGTTTGATCCCGTTCGCGGAGGTTGCGTGGAACCCGGCGATCCGTCGTGAATATTCCGACTTTGAGCAGCGGAGTGAACGAACTGAGGGCATTCGGCGATCGGCGTTTTATCCTGTTGCAATCCAGGCGTCTGAATTGGCGATTCCTGCCGATGGTGTTTTCCGAAACGAGACGGTTGTCTCGCTATGGGCTGGCTCGATGGCCAGTGACCTAGCCGATTCATCGTTGGCGATTCACTACACATTGGACGGTTCCGAACCTGATATCACCTCACCGCGATATCAAACGCCTATCCCGTTAGCCCGCTCCGCTACCGTTCGAGCCGTCTTGTTTTCGGGCTCGAAACCGGTTGGTCATGGTAGCCGGCGCAATTTCACCATGGTTGAACCCACGGGCAATCTTGCTTTGGGTAAGCCGGTGACCTCCAGCGTTTCTTCGGGCAGTCCTTTCTCGATCGAACGGATTACCGACGGTGGGACGAATAACCTTGATTTCTATCTGGGCTATCCCGCAACGCCGGAGCCGATTTCGATCACGATTGACCTGGAGGCAATTCAATCGGTGAGCCGCGTCGATGTGCACGCTTACACGGTGAGTGGTTCGTTCGAAAAATACACAGTCGAAGTTTCGGCGGACGGATCGACTTTTGATGAAATCGCGTCACGGTTGGAAAAACCGGCGAATCCAATGCCGCTGGTGCAACACGATTTCAGTCCTCGTGACGTCCGCTTCGTGAGAATCCGCAGTCATGGTAACCGCGGTTATGTCTTTGATTCGTTTTCAAAGATTGTCGAGGTTCAGGTGTTTTGAGGGATAGGGATAGGGTGCGTGCTAGCACGCACCCTATGGATTGAGGCAAAGTGTTGGGTGAAAAGGATTGGCCCATCAGCCCCCGACGTATGCGAAGTTTTGTAGAATTACGGGGCACGACATGGCGAACGCGTAGAGCTTAGCAACGTGCAAGCGAATGGCTTCACGTCGCTGGGCCGCCCGTCGCTGGGCCGACTTTCATTGCCTGTTCTTGGTGAACTTTCTATGGCGCTCGACAACTCTCTCGGCACCGGGGTGTATTACGAGACCGACGATTACGCGGGGTTCTTGCAGCGTGTTGCAGTCTTGTTGATTGACTCGATTGTTTTGGTTCTGATGGGAACGGTGCTTTGGTTTTTGGTCCTGCCGATTTCTCTTACGGTTGCTCCAGAAGAGGATCCTTCCAAGTTCTTCCTGCCGCTCTGGTCCTTGCTCACCTGGGCTTATCTCGTTCCGTTGAAACGCTCTCGCTTTCGAACGGTTGCCTACCGCTTGCTTGGTCTAAAGATCGTGTCGACCCAAGGAGATCGGCCTTCGCTATTCCGAATGACGTTGCGAATGTTGATGTGGGGTTTCGGCCCGTTCAATTTCATGGTTGATCTGTTATGGCTTGGGGCGGATACCGAGGGGCAATCGCTACGCGACTGCTACGTCGGCACTTATGTCGTTCGCAATGGAGCTAAGCCGATTGGATTCGCCCCGATGCATCTAACCCGCTACAACGGCGCAGGGTTAACAGTGGCTTACCCGCGAGTTTGCCGCCCTGTGCCTGCAATTGCTTCGGAGCGTTAAATCTACGGGACACCGAATGGTGGCGGGGGCGATAGGAAATGATGCGATGTGAAAGTGGCTGGACTATTCGCTCACTCGTTTTGCGGTTTGGCGAATTCCGTTTTGGAAGAGTTCCAGTGACGTGCACTGACCGTCGGAGTTGATTTGGAAGGTCAGGTTTGCGTCGACGACTTTGTAGTACCACTGTGTATCCGATTTGGCATACACCCAGTGGGTTGGTTGATTGGTGATGCCGACCATCAGTTTGTCGTTCTGGACCCTAACATCGAAGATGAAATTGGGGGCGAGTTGGTAGCGTCCTTCCAATCGCTGCATCTTTTCCTTTGGCACGTCGACGGACGTTTGCTTTTCTAGATGCACCGGCTCGACGTTTGAGCCTGCCAGCATCCGCATGATCTGTTCGGCAAGTGGATCGACCTGGTCACAGGCCGTGTTGCAAAGGACGACGACGGCAATCTTCAAAGGTCGATGGATCATTAGCATCGAACGGAATCCGCCAGTGCCTCCGTTGTGCCAATGGGTTTCGCCATCGCGGGCGAAGTGCCACCCCAGACCCATCGCAAAGTTACCATCGGAACTCGCTTGATGTTGCTGCCACGCCAATTCAATCGCCTCGCCTATTTCGCTTTCAGGCGGGGCGAGGTTTGCCTGGGCGAAGATCAGCATGTCATGAACGTTGCTGCGAATACCGCCTGCACCGGGTTGGTCAGCGAATTCCCACGTGCTGGTAGCGTTCAAATCCGAATCGAACGGAGTCGCCAATCTCGCACGCATGGCGTCGGTGAGGTCCACGGAGGTCGAATGCATTTTCAGCGGGCCGGTGATCTTTTCTTCCAACAATTGGTCGTATGAACGTTGTTCATTGCGACAGATCAGGTTCCCAAGCAACGCAACGGCTAGATTGGAATACTCGCTTTCGCCTCCAGGGGCACGCCGGAGTTTGTGAGTTTGCAGGAACTCAAATGCTTGTTGGGACGTGTAGGTGGCGTAGGGGTTGTTGGAGGTGAGATCCGGCATGTTGTCTGCCAAACGTGGCAAGCCGGAGCGATGCGTGGCGAGGTGCTTTAAGGTGATCGGATTTTTCGGCCAAGCCGGCATCTCCATGCCGTCGGGCAACAGTTCATCGGCAGGTTGTTCCAGTTCCAATCGGCTTTGAGCCACGGCATCGGCCAACATCAGTCCGGTGAAGACTTTGGTTATCGAGCCGATTTCGTAGATCGTTTGGTCAGTCGCTTGTGAACCGCCTTCGGAAGTCTTCCCAAGGTGAAGGGAAAAGTTCTTGTTGCCCTTGATCACGCCGATCGATAGCCCCATTGCTCGCTCGGCATTGACTAACGGTTCGGCAAGTTGGCGAATTTGCCCTTTCCAATCCTCTGCACGCGTGATGCTGGGCGAGCAGAGAAGCACCACCCAAAAGAGCGCGAGGTAGCGTGGCATGATTGGGACCGATGTTTGTTCGAGGTGAGAAGGCTGGGGCGGTGAAGCGGGCTTCATGGTGTGCCATCGGTTGGGAGCTGTCAAATAAACCTTGGTGTGGGGGATGGGATCATGGGTAGGGTGCGTGCTAGCACGCACCCTACGGTTTTTGGGCGGAAGTTGGACGTGTTAGGAATACTTTTGGGGGAATCCTTGGTAACGCTGGCGTTGGTTCGGTGAAAAGCCGTGTTTTGGGGGGGCTTATGCGTTTAGAAACGGATTTGTTTTCTTGCTTAGGCATTTGCAAAAGGTCTTCGGTCACTGGATAGAGTCTGTTAGAATATATGGACTGCGATTCGCCCGGATTCCCCACACTGGGCGGCACCCTACCCTACTTCGCAGTCCCACCACGCCCTTCCCACCTACATGAACGATTGAGTTGCCCGACTGGGAACCTGGAGAGAATCCGGTTCAGTCGCCAAACAATCGCCCTGCCCGTGACCATTCATTGCACCCTGCCGGGATCTCGATGGCCTCGCACGCTTCTAAAGCTTACGAGTGTGTTGGTGGCGTTCATGCTTCCAAACGCCACCGCCGACGAGAAGGTCTCGACGGAATCGATAGTGACCAAGCCATCGATGGTCGAACTGTCAGATTGGGAGACCACCGGTTTTCTAAAGCTGGAAGAGTTTTGCCTGGATTGTCACAACGCGGACTATCAAGAAGCGGAAGTCGATCTTTCCTTGCTGAGCACTGCGGCCAAGATTCGCGATAATAGCGAACTGGCAATGCATTCGATCAGCATGATTCGGTTTGGTGCAATGCCGCCGGAAGATGCGGCGCTGCCAACAACCGAAGAGCGACGAGAGCTGGCCGACCAGCTCGACGACCTGGTTTACCACGCCACATGTGACTTGCGGCCGAAGCCGGGACGTGTGACGGCGCGTCGATTGAACCGAGCGGAATACAACAACGCGATTCGCGATCTGTTTGGGATGGATCTTCGCCCGGCTGATCAGTTCCCTTCGGACGAAGTCGGTGGTGGCTTTGATAACAACGCCGACGTGTTATCGCTTTCGACGATGTTGATGGAGAAATATTTGCAAGCGGGTGAGACCGTTGCCTCGGCTGTCATCGTAGATCCGGCTACCTTGCCGTCGATCAAGAAGACTTTTGCAGATAAGACGCTGCATACGCTTGGTGATGCCAAGCTTGCCTCCTTCGGTGAATGGTACATTCGCGGCGACGGTATGGTTTGGGTGCAAGTAGAGGTACCTGTCGAGGGTGATTACTCGGTCGAGGTTCGTGGTGGAACGAACATACGCCGCCCTTCTAAATCGAAGGGTGATGATCAGTCGGCGGGTGACGATAAGTCGAAAGAGGCTCGCGAAAAGGAAACTGACGACAAGAAGGACGAAGCAGTAAACCGTTGCGTGATGGTGCACGATCAGACCGGGAGTTTGATCGACATATTGGACTTTGGCTATCAAGAAAAGAGCGGGCCGAACGATAGTGAGTCTTTTCGCGTGACTCTGAAACCCGGCAAGCATCGCTTTTTCTTTTCGCCGACCGATACTTGGGTTGATGAGCTGGCAAAACGCGAGGATCGGAAAGATCCATGGCGAATTGGCGAGTCCGTATCGCAGCGCGTGCAGTCGCTGTCCGACGATGAATTTGCGAAGAGCGTGTTGCCGGCTGACGCCGAACTACAGGCAACGCGTCGGATATCCGATGACGAGTACAACTTCAAGTTTAAGTCGGTCTCCATTAATGGTCCGCATGTAAGCACACGTAAGGACCTGCCGGCAACTCAGAAGCGATTGCTGCCGCGGATGGCACGTCAACGTCATGATCGTTGGGAAGATGTCGAAAAGGCGGCGACGACGAATTTAGAGCCGCTGATGCGACGTGCTTTTCGTCGGGAAGTGAGTGACGAAGAGGTTAGACGGTACGCGATCCTGGTGACTGACGCGACAGACCGGCATGAATCGTTTTACGTCGGGATGCAGCATGCGATCACCGCGGTTCTATGCTCACCGAGTTTTCTGTTTCGGATCGAGTTGCCTGATTCAGACAAGGCACGCGAAAAGGCTGAGGCTGGCGAAGCGGCTCCGTTGTCTTCAGCTCAATTGGCCAGCCGGTTGTCGTTCTTTCTTTGGAGTAGCATCCCGGATGATTCGTTGCTTCACGCGGCAAAGCAGAACGAGTTAGTTGATCTGAAGAAGCGACGCCACCACGTTCACCGCATGCTCGGCGATCCAAAGTCAAATTCCCTGGGCGAGCAGTTCGCGACGCAATGGTTTGGTTTGGGCAACCTGAACGCTCGCGACATGTCGGCGTTTCGAAATGGGAAGAAGAGCTCCTCGATTACGGTCGATGACTTGGCGTCGGAAACCCACGCTTTGTTCAATCATGTATTGAAGGACAATCTTCCCGTAACTGAGTTGCTGACCGCGGACTACACGTTTGTTAACCAGGCACTGGCCGACTGGTATGGAGTGGAACTGCCTGACAACGACAATCGTTCGAAACTGCAGAAGGTGTCTTTGGTTGACGCTGGCCGTCGCGGGATCCTGGGCCATGCTGGCGTGTTGACTCTAACCAGTTATCCAACGCGGAATTCACCGGTGCTTCGTGGTAAGTGGATCCTTGAAAACGTGCTGGGCACGCCTCCGCCAGAGGCACCGCCGAATGTTCCTGAATTGGAAGAAACCAAAACGGCTTCGGCTGACGCGACCCTTCGCGAGCAATTGGAGTTACACCGTGCGGACCCGGGGTGTGCGTCTTGCCATCGAGTCATGGACGCATTGGGATTCGGCTTGGAAACAATGGACCATTTGGGACGACTTCGCCCGCCCAGTGATCCTTCGGTTGCAGATGCCAACGGCGAACTGCCCGGTGGTCGTTCGTTCCGAGGAGCGATGGAATTAAGCGAGATGTTGGCAAACACGGAAACCCGGCGGTTTGCTGACACGACCGTTCGAAGAATGATGTCGTTCGCGATTGGCCGCGAATTGCGTCCCGCCGATCGATGTTTCGTTGAAGCCATTTTGGATGACACCCAAAGCGATGGTTTTCGATTGCGTGATCTGATTGAAGGCGTGATCAATAGCCCGCCGTTTTTGACTACCAGCTCGCTGACTCAGTGATTGCGTTTTTGTCCTCGTTGTTTGTTCCGTTTTATTTTCCGACTGTCGTAGCCTCGAAATCGTTCCAGCCTTCCTTCCCGCCCATGGCTTCAAGCCTGAACCAAGGAAAGTCCTATGAAAGACACGATGAACGTTCCCAACCAACCTAACGCCATCGTTCAAATTGGATCGTCGCGATTGAGTCGACGAACGATGTTGCGGGCGTCGGGGCTAGCCCTTGGATTGCCATTGCTTGAGGCAATGACACCGGCGGGACGCAGTGCCTACGCATCGCGAGAAGCGTTGCAGATCACTGACGTGTCTCGCCCAGTTCGTATGGCGTGCGTGTTCTTTCCAAATGGTGTCATCCAACCGGCGTGGCGTCCGAAGGTCGAAGGCGATGAATGGGAACTTGGGGATACGCTGAAGCCGTTGGCTCCGTTCCAGAACAAGCTCAACGTGATCTCAAACCTTGCTCATGAAAACGGTCGGTCGGGTAAAGACGGCGCCGGTGATCATGCTCGTGGAGGTTCCACTTTCTTGACGGCGGCTCGTCCGGTGAAGACAAGCAGCAACATTCGGCTAGGCATCTCGCTCGACCAAGTCGCGGCAACCGCGTTGGCGGGGCAAACCCGCTTGCCATCGATTGAACTGGGGCTGAATGGCAGCCGAAACGCGGGCAGTTGCGATTCGGGGTATAGCTGTGCCTACTCTTCGAACATTTCGTGGAAGAACGAAACGCAACCGATGCCGAAGGAAACAATTCCTCGGTTTGCGTTCGAACGCATGTTCGGTAGCGGCGACGCGACGCTGGAACGAAAGCGGCGTTTGGCTCGCCGGAGTATCTTGGATGTGGTTCGCGGCGATGCCGAGCGGCTGATGAAGCAAGTCGGCCGCACCGACAAGCGGAAGCTGGACGAATACTTCACCAGCGTTCGTGAGATCGAAACTCGGATTGAACGGACCGAAGAAGAGGATCGCAAGTCGTTGCCGGATTTGGATGTTCCGATGGGGCGTGTGACTGCGTTCCGTGAGCACGCACGATTGATGTATGACTTGATGGTTGTTGGCTTTCAAACCGATACGACTCGCGTGGCGACGTTCATGCTGGATACTGCCGGTGGGAACCGCACTTATCCAGAGATCGGTGTGAAGGAAGCTCACCACGGGTTGAGTCACCATCGCAACAAAACCGAAACGGTCGACAAGATTCAGAAGATTGACCATTATTTGGTCGAGCAGTTCGCGTACTTCCTCGAGCGGCTGGAGTCGATCGAAGAGAGCGGTGGTACGTTGTTGGACAACTCGGTCGTGCTTTACGGCAGCGGGCTGGGCGACGGCAACCGCCACACCCACCATGACCTGCCGATCGTGTTGGCTGGCGGTGGCGGCGGGCAAATCACAACCGGCCGTTACTTGCAAGCTCCGGAAGAGACTCCGATGGCCAACCTGTTCCTGAGCATGTTGGACGTCGTCGGCACGCCCGCGGAACAAATTGGGGATAGCACGGGACGTTTGAAGTTGGCGTAGGCGGCGTAGCGGTATAGCACACACGTCCCTGGATCCACCCTGCCGGCCTATCGAAACACGGTCTTCAACGAGTGACCAAGTCGCTGCGGCTCCGGATTTGCACGTCTTCGTCCACCAATAATCGTGCGGATTGTCGCGCCGTCTGTGTCACGGTTGACCGCTTATTTCGGTGTTGTGGTGGCACGACTGGGTAAAACGTCGTTTCAGTTGCCGGGTACAGAATTTGCTTTCAGTCTTGTGTCTGTCATCACAGGCGGTGAGTGATGACTTCCTTCCATCCACAAGTGAGAGAAGATCATGCACGCGACACAAAACGATCTGCAGGTTCCAGTTCACAGCTTCATGCGCCGTCAGCCGGTATCCATTTTGGAATCGGAGTCGATTCAGGATGCAGTGGAAAAGATGGCCGAATACCATCTTTCAGCCCTGCCAGTGGTGGACGACGACAAGGTGCTTAAGGGCATGGTGACCGTCAATGACATGCTGCGTTTGATCCAGGATGCCGAGCGGACGCTGAACGGTGACTTAGCGATCTATGACGAAAGCTATTTGGTGAGTGAGTTGATCCGAGAATGCTTGGGGAGCGATCCGGTCTCGTCGGCTATGTCGTTGGTGTCGGTTACAGCGGACCAAGAAGACACGATCCAACGCGTTTCCAAATTGATGATCGAAAACCAGGTTCATCACGTGCCGGTGGTCAATCACGATAAGAAGCTGGTCGGCATTGTTTCGACCATGGACTTCGTGCGGTTTGTCAACGAAATGCACTAAATGCGGCATGTGTGACCGTTAGTGGACGAGGGTTCGAGTCCGTTTGCGTCGAGTCGCGAAGGACTTGATTTGCGTGACTCGTTACCTCGTCCATTGCAGTTGGAACCGGAGTATTAGAATCCGATCTTGAATCCAGGGAAGCTCAATCGAACGGAGCTGCCTCGGCGCGTCTTCGTTGGTCGGTGAGTTTCAATGGCGTGGCGATTGGATGTGTGGCCATGGGATGTGTGGACATCGTGTTGCGAAGTCGATCCGTACAACGCCAGTTCCATTCGTTGCAGAAGCGGCAGTGCTTCGCTGGTGATGACTCGGCGCATGTGATTGATCGTCGCGTAGTCGCGATGGCGTGCTCCGTCGTAGCCTTGATGCTGCAGTTCTCGATGCAACGATAACAGCAGTGAACGAACGCTGTTCATATCAGTTGCAACGTGTTGGATTAGACCGCTGGACGCATACCGCGATCTGGCGGCCGCATGCAGAATTTGATGCATGTGTTCCTGGAGGCGTTCGAGCTTCGTGACGGTCGATTCGATGGAGTGCGAATGGGCGTAGTCTTGACTTAGTTGGTGAGCGTCGTCGTGGAGGTGTCGAGCGACCTCGGCGAGTTGATCTGACAAACGATCGAGTTCGCTGACGCTGACGTGATAGGCGGGAGTTTCGTGATGGCTTCCGGAATGGTGTGAGCTATGAAAATTGTTGTAGTGGCGGTCAACGGTTGGCACGGTACGGGGATAGTAACCGAAGCGACTGAATCCCTGGGCGTTGGCTGAGGTGGAGGTCATTGCGGTGCAGGTGAACGCAACAGCAGCGGCAGCGAGAAGGACGAAAGTTCGGGACATCAGTAAACTCCAAAGGAAAAGGGGGGCTTGTCGGAGTTTCATAACGCATACCCTATGCCAAATCGGCTGAAATGGCGTTTTGCCCGTGTTTCACGGTGTTTTCGGCCAGGCCGTCGGCTGAACGACATCCTTATGTGTGTTCATTGTGATTTGCTGGGTGTGGTCGATGTGGTGGCGCTTTTGGGTTCGGGGATGCGGGTGACGGCTTCGTATAGTCATCGACGTAGGTAATTCACTCAATCCAACTGCATAACAGGAGCACCATCATGATGAAGACTCGGCCGCTAGGAAAATCGAACATCAATGCGTCAGTCGTCGGGTTCGGAGCCTGGGCCATCGGTGGATGGACTTGGGGTGGGACTGACGAACAGGAATCGATTCGGGCGATCCACGCCTTTCTGGATGCTGGCGGGACTTTAATTGATACGGCACCGATATACGGTTTCGGCCGCAGTGAGGAGATCGTAGCGAAGGCCATTGCCGATCGACGCGATCAAGTCGTGTTGGCGACGAAGTGTGCGATGCGTTGGGATTTGACTGATTCGCAAAAGGCTCGCGCACAAAAGAAGTTCTCAACCAGCGAAGACATGTTTGATCAACCGGGCAACGAATCTGAAGATAGCTTTGATGTTTTCATCTATGCCGGCGCCGACGGGATTCGCGAGGAGGTGGAACAGAGTTTAAAGCGGTTGCAGACCGATGTGATTGACTTGTATCAAACACACTGGCAAAGCGATGACGTTGCTATTGAAGAGAAAATGTCCACCTTGGAAGATCTTCGCCGGGAAGGGAAGATTCGTGCCATTGGTGTGTCCAATGCGTCGGTTGAACAAATCGAAGCGTATGAGCAGTTTGGGCAGGTCGACACGGACCAAGAAAAGTATTCGATGCTCGATCGTGCGATGGAAGCTTCAAATTTGGTTAAGTGCGAACAAGGATCGATCGGATTTCTCGCGTATAGCCCGCTAAGTCAAGGATTGCTGACCGGCAAGATTGAACCCGATCGGGAGTACCCTGATGGTGACCAGCGACGATTCAAAGATCGTTTCCAGCCGGAAAATGTGCGGAAGGTGAACGCGATGCTGGAGCCGATGCAGCCCATTGCTGAAAAGCATCGAATCAGCCTGGCGCAGCTCACGATTGCCTGGACGCTTTCCCGGCCCGGGTGTTCGCACGTGTTGGCGGGAGCCCGTAATCCTCAGCAAGCGATCGACAATGCGGGTGCGGGGGCAGTGGAATTGACCAGCGATGAGCTGGCAACCATCACGAAGGCTGTCCACGGCTATGACGGCGTTTGACGGTAAGTTATCACAAATTGCCCAAATGCTCTGGACGGTGGAACTTGACGAGCAACTGAGTTGTCTTGTGTGAATTGAAGCGCCCGTGGCGAATGCAAAAACTCTAGACTGTAGGTTAGGCGACATTGGAAAGTCCTTTGTGCACCGCCTGATCTCTTCAAAATTCTAGGTTGTTTGCGACAAAGGGTGATCCACTATGCAACGCTTTCCTCTCCGGGACGAGGCTGACGCATCGAAAGAGGTTAGTCAGGTCTACAACGATTTTCGTGTTGGAATGGGGTTCCCTGAGGTGCCGAAGTTCATCCGCATCCAGGGGACCTCGCCAGGAATGGTGGCGGGCACCTGGGGACTCGTCAAACACATCTTGTTGGAAGGTGCTCTTCCTCGGTCGACAAAGGAATTGATCTTTGTCGCCATCGCGGTGAAGCGAGAATGCCAATATTGCCGGGACGCTCACACGGCCTGCTGTCGTCTATTGGGTGTGGAGGAGAGGATCATTCGTGCGGTGATGGAAGGGCTAAACGAGGAGTTGCCGGATCGCATCCGGGACATTCTTCAATTCGCGGTCACTTGTGCGACCGGACCTCATGAACTCACCGACGAAGACTTTGCCCGTCTACGGGAGCACGGTCTGGATAACGAGCAAATCCTGGAAGTGATCGCAACGGCATCCATGGCCGTCTACGCAATCACAATCGCTGACGCAACGATGCTGGATTCTGACGCGATGTACGAATCGGCGAAATAGTCGACTTATGGCGATCTAGAGGCAAAATACTGGGACCGCGAAAAACGCTGCGATTTGGGTTAGAATTTGGGGACCGTCTGCTTATGACGGCCCCGCTTACTTGCCCTCCTCGAACTCTCCCCACCTTTCGATTGTTCCGCATCCATGGTTGTTACCTGCGCGAGCTGCTGTGCTCGCTTTTGTTTATTTGGCATTCCTGATCGATCCAGCCGTTGCAGTTGAGGCGACGACGGACGCGAGTTCGCCAGAAGAAATCGTGGCCAGCGAAAAAACGGAACCATCACCGATCCGAGTTTTGGCGGTTGGTAATAGTTTCACTGGGAATGCGACTCGTTTTTTAGAACCGCTCGCGGAGGCCGGTGGGCATAAGCTTTTGATTGAGCGACTGATTATCGGGGGATCGTCTCTGGAATTGCATGCGGGAAAAGCGAAGGCGTTTGCTGCGGATCCGAACGATCCGAAAGGGTGTTACTCCAATGGTTCGAGCTTGCAGGAGTCGCTTCAGTCGAACGATTTCGACTTCGTCACGATCCAGCAAGTCAGTTACAAGAGTCATGACATCGGCACGTATCAGCCATACGCATCTGAATTGGCCGATGTCATCCATCGTTACTCGCCTGCGTCGCAGTTGCTGGTGCATCAAACGTGGGCTTATCGCAGTGATGATCCGCGTTTTAGTGGCAAGTCTAAGCCTGCTGGCGAGCCTACTACCCAAGCGGAGATGTACGACGGTTTGACGAAAGCGTATCGGACAATCGCGAAGGTTCTGGGCGCGAAACGAATACCAGTTGGCGATGCGTTTTTCTTGGCCGACACGGATGAGCGGTTTGGATTTCGGGGAGCAACGGAGGTCGATCCGCAATCGTTCACTCCGCCGACGTTGCCCGCCAGTGAGCATTCGTTGCATGCCGGTTGGCATTGGTCGACTGTGAATGGAAAGCGTCAATTGCGGATGGATGGTCACCACGCCAACACCGCCGGTCAGTACCTGGGGGCGTGTGTGTGGTACGAGTGTTTGTTAGGGGAGAGTCCCGTTGGAAATTCGTTCCGTCCCAAAGGAATTGACGCCGAATACGCTCGGTTCTTGCAATTGACGGCCCATCGCGCCGTTACCGAGGCGGATGATTCCCCAGTCGCGGTGAACGAGACCGATCGTGCGGAACCGCAAACAGTATCCACGGCGAACGATACGACAGATCCGAACCCTCAGCGTTATCGGTTGACCGCTCGTGCGAGCGAGCTGGATGATCGAGTGAAGTCGCATCCGAAGATTGATTTCTTAATCGAAAAGGGTGGCAAGGCCCAAGACGTCCAGCATGCGTCGGTGGATACACGGGTGCCCATGCAAGGCAAACTGGTGATCTGGTTGATGGCCCATAACGGCTCGCTCTTTGAACGACTTAATGATTATGGTTTGCACGCGATCCAGGTCAGTTATGCAAAACAGTGGTTTGGCAAGCTCTGCCAACCGCAACCTCGTGATGCGTTTGCACGGGGAAACGTCCGTCTGGAAGCAGCCACAGGGCTGGACTTCAGCGATGAACTCGATTTGACGGTGCCCGATGGTGCCGCCGAAAGGGCTCGTCAGATGATCCTTTGGTTGTCGAAGGAGAATCCGCAAGGACGATGGTCGCAATTTTTGAGCGGCGATGGAAAACGCGTTCGTTGGGATAAGGTGATTGTGGCGGGCAGTTCGCATGGCAGCACCACGGCGGCTCGGTTTGCCAAGTATCAGCGAGTTGATCGCGTTGTCATGCTCTGTGGCCCTCGGGATCAGGACCAGGATTGGCAATCGATACCGTCGGCCACTCCAGAGAATCGGTTCTTCGGATTCAGTCACGTTTTAGATGGCGGTTGGACAGGCGATCATTATTGCCGGTCATGGGAAATGCTGGGGCTGCACGCATTCGGCCCGATCGTCAACGTTGATGACGTGAAGGCACCGTATGGGAATACTCGCCGATTGATCTCGTCGGCTGACGTGGGCGGCAACGCGGGGCGAGCTCATTCCGCCGTGACACCGGGCAAGGCTTCGCCGAAGGACGACGATGGTGAGTTGCTGTATGAACCCGTTTGGCGATACTTGTTCAATCATCCGATCGACGAGGTCGGTGAGCCTACTCCGGAAGACGATGATTGTTTGCGACAACACGTCACTTATTAGGCGAGCAGGTGCATCTTAGCCGGCATAATTTCAATTAGCCGGTTTGTCTGCCATGCGAAAACATGGCGTGCAACTTCACGTCAACGGTTTGGGAATCCTGCTGGCAAACCAGAAAGGCACCATCGACGAATGCGTGCAGACGCTCAAGGAGTTCGCGAGATGATGGTGCATGGACTTGGACAGACAAATGCCGATTGCCCCAGCCTGTTGGTCCGCAGTAGGGAGACTCGCTTGTGTAGCGATACAGAGCGTCCCCGTCGTTGATTAACAACTGGCATCCTGGCACGGTCTGGGATTCGACTGACGCCACATTCCAAACCGGAATTGATGGAGTTAGCCAGAAGATTCCCGCGTATCCGGTTTGCGTAAAGTGTTTCGTGACTGATTGGCCTGCAATCTTTGCGGTCAGCGATTCCGTCAGTGTGGTGCCGGTCGCTAGGCCGACGAGTTGATTGATGTTGTCGCCGGGTGGACGGAGATGGCCTTCGACCAATGCGATGCGGTTGTCGTCGGTAACGACAAATTCCCAGTGGCTGATCCCATAAGAAACGCCTAGGAATTCCAGAAGGGATTGGATCGCTTCGCAAGCCGCGTCTTTTAGCTTCTTTGGCAATTCATGCTCGATCGGCGGGTGAACGTGAGCCGTCTCCATGAACGTTTCACTGATCCACTTTTGTGTGAGGCCCACGAAGTGATGTCGGCCGTCGAAGCTAACGTATTCGGCACTGTACTCGGCTGACTCATGCAAAGACTCGGATCTGACAATCCGCTCTTCCGCCAGGACAGATGGATCTATCGGTGCGTCATGACGCTCACCGAAGCCTCGCCAATCGCGACCGAGCGTCCGAAGCACTGTCTCGGCTTTCAAAGACAACTCCGCTCGGGTGCTGGGTAGGACCGCGATCGATCCGGTCAGCGAGTTGGGTTTGACAATGAAGTGTTCGATCGCATCGTCGTGAAAGAACTCGCTTGCTACAGATTGGCTGGATGAGTCAGCGTTGAAACTGTCGAATTGAGTTAGCTGATATTCAATCGGTTTGAGAAGTTGAGAGCCACGGCTGAGTTCGTTCCATTTTTCGCGAAGGAGATGCTTGCAGCGTACGGTAGCGGCGGACGCTACTGGGAAGCACGGTGCCGACGTGCTTTGTGACAGTTGGGCTGCGTCGGCAACGCAGTAGTCGTCCATGCCGAGCACACAAAAGTCGTCGCCGTAGCGTTTTCGGATCTTATCGCTCGAAAGATCCGTCTGGATGATTAGCTGTCCCGAAGGGAACTGTTGTGTCTCGCGACGGTTTCGGAGATTGCGGAACCAGTATTTGCGGCGAGATTGTCGGCTTGTTTGACGCCACTGGGCAACGGCATTCGTTTTGTCCGGTGGAATTATGACGACCGTGCGTAATCCGGCATCCATTGCGTCTCGGATCACATAGTCATGACGCCAGCGATATGCTCCAAACAGAACGATAGTAGGCGCTGGTTTCGGTCGGGACATCCATCGGCGCGGGAAAAACAAGATCGAGAACTTCTCTTCGGCCGGTAATGCGTTGGGTGAATCTTCAGCCTGAAACGTAGGTGGTTCAGACCGCGTTCGCAAGAACAGGGGAAGTATGCTCAGCGAGTCACCAATCGCACCGAAAACCGGTCAAGCTAGAAGCTGGTTCAACGAAAGTTTGCGTTCTGTTTACTTGGCCTCAAGCGATAGGCTGACTCGTGAGATAGGCAGATTCGTGTGATGGACTGAATTAGGTAGACTCGTACCATCTTTCTCGACAACTTGGATGTGAAATGAGTGCGACAGTCTTTCATCTTGAAATGTGTGAACGCGAGTTCTTTTGCCCCGTGCCGTTGCCCGAGGGGATGACCGTGTCCGCGTCTCATCCGCCTGACCCGGACCGAAACTTGTCGTTCTATCGAGACGTGGGTTCCCAGTGGAACTGGAAAGATCGCTTAACGTGGACCGATCGACAGTGGAGTGCCTACGTTAACCGCGACGAGCTGACGACTTGGGTGGGGCAGTTGCATGGCCGGCCGATGGGATACTTCGAATTGGAAGTGCAAGCAGCAGGGAATGTGGAGATCGCCATCTTCGGATTGCTGCCGGATTTCATCGGCCGGGGATTGGGTGGCGCGTTGTTGTCTGCCGCGATCACGCAGGCGTGGGATATCCCGGGAACCCGGCGGGTTTGGTTGCACACCTGCACCGACGACCATCAGCACGCGTTGGGCAACTACGAGAAACGTGGCTTTCGGTTGTTCAAGACTGAAGCTTCGCCGGTTGAATAGCAAATCAAAGCAGGAGTGCGTTGGGAGCCGTAAGCGGTTTCATGGTCGGAACTGACGGTAGGGCTCACGCAAAGGCGCAAAGGCGCGAAGACGCACAGTCGCGAAGCTGCAGAGTCGCGAAGAGATTTTTTTGTCTCTGGAGCGATGCGTTTGGATGTCTTGTGCGCAGGGAAACGGTTTCGGTAGGTTGGTCAGGCGATCGTATGGGGCGGTTGAACTGATGTGGGCTCTCTACCCCATTTAGGTGTTTGGATCCGGTAGACTGGAGGGCATGCGTTGCGGGATCTGCTTACTGGCAGGTGGGCTGATTCGCCGTTGTTTACCTACACCAAACTTGTCTGGACCGTCGAGTGATCTATGTCGAACTCCGAGAACCCTGTTTTCTTTTCTCCTGGTGAAGACCCTGAGATGCAGGCTGCTGGTAAGAAGGCACGTCAGGGATTTAAGTACTTTTGGCGGGAAATGGCTTGGGAGCAGCGGCGGATTATTCCGGGGTTGGAGATGGCTGGTGTGAAGGTTTCGCTGTTCGATCCTCCGGAGGTTCGTGCGGCGAATCCAGGGGACTTGGAAGTCGAGCACATGTGGTTGTTGGACGTGGGATTTGATGGCCGGCAAGTGGAGGGAACGCTGATCAACACGCCCCATTCATTGAAGACCTATCAGGAAGGTCAACGTGTCAAAATCCCTGGACGGCAATTGTGCGATTGGATGTACGTGTGCATGGGAGAGGTTTGTGGCGGGTTCACGGTCGATCTGATGCGAAGCCGAATGAGTGCCGGTGAACGTAAGCAGCATGATCGAGCGTGGGGGCATGACTTCGGTGACGTGGGAGTCGTGCAACTGGTCCCGGCTAGCTACCTGGGAGATCCGCCACCGGAAAAGAAGGGTTGGCTATCGCGTCGATCGAAGACGCCGCAAGGCAAACAGGACTACGCAAAAGTCGCAGCTTCGGAGCATCCGATGTCAGTGAATATGCGTGAGTCGTTCGAGCAAACATTGCAAGAGAACCCTGAGTTGTTGGAGGAAACAGACGATCGGGGATTCACCTTTTTGCATCAGCTTGCGTTAGCCGGGTCTCTCGACGGCGTCGACGTTTGTTTGAAACACGGTGCCGATGCTCAGCGGCCGGCAAGCAACGGAATGACACCGTTAGCGTTGGCGAAATGCCTGGCATGGAAACGCGTGATGGCGAGATTGGAAGAAGCTTGATGAATGAATGCTGTTCGGCGTAACAATCCGGCTATGAAACCTCATGGCGGGAGTTCCTGCTAATTGTGAGTTCCCATGAGTCCACCTGTGGCGAATCGACGAAACCGGATTGCGAGAATTCTCGCGATGGGGACCTTTGTTTCGCTGGCTTTATTGGCGTTCCCCAGCATGACGCCGTGGATGATTGCTGCGTGGTTAGCGGTATACACGGTGTTGGCCTTGAAGAATCGACCGGCGTGGGTGCCGCTTCTGCTTTGCATCGCCATTTTGGTTATTCGTCTGGTGCCTAGAACTCCGGCGATGCTTGCCTTTGGTGCGGTGCTATTGACGCTGGCCGTGGTTCGATTTCGAGGACGGTTTGAATCATTACGTCTAAAGAAGTGGAAGCCGCTGTTGATCTCGGTTCCGTGGATCGTTTGGGCGGTGATGGTTTGGGAGCATGAGGCGATTGCAACATGTAACCATCCCGCGATCGGCAAGTTTGACGATACCAGCCCGATTGTTTGTATCGGCGATAGTTTGACGGACGGCATGCGGCCGGACCTTGGGTACCCGGATGCCTTAGATCAGATGCTGCCGAATCCCGTGATCAACGAAGGCGTGTCGGGAATTGCGACGCAGCAGGCTTTGGATATGCTCCCGCGGGTGCTGAAGCATGAGCCGGCGATCGTGGTGATCGAAGTTGGCGGGCATGACTTTTTGAAAGGTCACAGCCGCGCATCGACCAAGGCGAATTTGGTTCGGATGATTGATTTGGTCCGCGAAGGTGGCGCGGAGGTCATTTTGATGGAAATCCCTCGTGGTTTCATGGTGGACCCGTTTGCGAGCTTGGAGCGAGAGATCGCTTATGAAAAGGACGTGCAATTGGTCGACGACACGTGGCTGCGTCAAATCGTTCTGATGAGTCCGATCGCACCGCCAGGAATGTGGATGTCGAAGTCTTCGCAATTGAGCGACGATGGTATTCACAGCAACCCGAAAGGAAGCCGCGTGATCGCTGAGCGGGTTGCCGTCGCGATTGAGGAACTCGTGTCAAACAGCAGAGGTGGTTGAAAAGAGCCGGACCCTGGTTGAGGGCGGCTGGAGACGGCGATTGAAAGGCGATCCTTTTGTGAAAACGTTCGCTTTCCAGTCGTCGCAACTTTGCGGGGAACTATGCTGATGAGTTGGCCCGAAAGTTGCCCTTATTGACACTTGTCGAAGTTTGGGGCGTCCCGTCGTTGGGTGGTGGTTTGCAGCGTTTGTCTGGGTGGTGGATCTGGGGGCTGGTTTAGAGTGCCAGTCCAGCGTGCGAGATAGCCAAGTGCTTCGTTGGCTAGATAGGGCTGAGCTCGTGTTGTCGTGGGGCCTCGCCACCGGTTCGATTAGTTGTCATTCTCTTTTCCCTTGTCTGATTTTCGCTGTTTATCGATTGGTGACGCATGCCGATTTTTTGTCGCATCCTTGTATGTTTCGCAATCGCGACAGCCGGTATCGGCAGCGTCACGGCACAAGAGATCGTCTATTCCACCGGGGAGACGGTCTACTCCTCCGGAGAGGTCGTTTACCCGTCGCAGACGTCTGCCTACCCAAGTGGTTCGACGGTCGATTCGATGGGCACGCCCGCGTATCCTTCCGGAGCGATTGTCTCGTCACCCTACGGTGCTACCGGAACGACGACTTGGTCGGCGGGAGTCCGGCCCCACGATCAAATTTGGTTGGTGAGCAGCCGGCGGATGTGTTCTACGTGTAGCGATGTCAATTCGCTGGAAGTGAAACAACACGTCGGCGGGCAGTGGTTCCCCTCCACAACCACCAGTTTGACGGAGCCTTCGCCCGATGGGATCTCGCGGCGTGTGGTGATTCTGGTTCACGGGAACAGTTGGTCGTACGACAAGGCGATTCGTCGTGGGATGCAAATGTACCAACGCGTTGTGCAGCCTTGGTCGGAAGCCGGTCCCATTCGGCTGGTGATTTGGACGTGGCCGTCGGACAAGATTCGCGGCCCGATTCGTAACGTCGTGGTGAAGGCTCCGATCGCGGATCAGCACTCCTTTCACCTTGCCCGTTTTTTGCAGCAATTGAAAACGCATCGTGAAGTCGCGATTATCGGCTACAGCTACGGTTCACGTGTGACGCTTGGGGCTTTGCATTTGTTAGGCAACGGCAGCATGCATGGGCGAAGGCTTGCCGATGCGAGAGACCCCATCCCGCGAATTAACGTGACTTTGATCGCGCCGGCGATTCGTAATGACACTCTGATGACGTCATGTGGACGTGCGTTCGGTCAGATCAATCACTTGTTCGTGATGTACAACAGCCGCGATCGTTACTTGAGTCTGTACAAGGCTCTGCGGTTTGATGACAAGCGGCCTGCCCTTGGGTACACCGGAGTGGCGGGGCTAAGTTGCTTGCCGAACTACGGCCAGCGAGTCGATCAGTTTGATGCCGCTCAGGTGGTCGGGCCAGAACACGATTTTTTGGAATACATTTCTGATCCCAAGGTCGAACAGCGTTTACGCCGCAATCTGTTCTTCCACGAGTTGCAGTAAGCGTACCGAACCGAGTCGGACGCAAAAGCATTCGCGGTGGTCGAGGCTTATTCCGCTGGAGGTGCTTCGGCTGGTTTCGCTTCGGTTGAGTCGCCTTCAGGGCGAGTCGATTCCGCGACTGTGGTAGCGAAGGTGGGCTTGTTGGGTTCGACGTGGTCCATGAAATCGAGCTGGACGCGAACGATGTCTTTGGTAGCGGTAAAGAACGCATCCAGGACAGTCGGGTCGAAGTGAGTACCGCGTCCCTCTTCCAAAATCGCGAAACATTTTTCGCGAGGCATGGCTTTCTTGTAAGGACGTTCAGCCGATAGTGCGTCGAACACGTCGGCGACGGCGGTGATGCGTCCTTCGATCGGAATGTCGTTGCCCGCTAATCCCAGTGGGTAGCCGGTTCCGTCGAATCGCTCGTGGTGCGTTTGAGCGATACTGGCAGCCAACCGCATCAACGCACTGCCGTTTCGCAGCATGTCGCTACCAAACTCAACGTGACGACGCATTAATCGAGCGTCCGATCCGGCGTGTGGTTCGATGATCTGGTGGCCAAACTTGACGTGGTTTTGAATGATCTCGAATTCTTCCGCTTCCAACTTGCCGGGCTTCAGCAGGATGGCGTCGGGAATGGCAATTTTGCCGACGTCGTGCAGTTGGGCGGCCATTTCAATGTCACGGACGAACCAGTCGGGAAGTCCCATCGTTTTGGCGATCAAACCGGCGAAGCGGCCGACGCGGATAACGTGATTTCCAGTATCGTTGTCTCGCATTTCAGCGGCGCGAGCGAGACAGTAGACGACTTCACGGCGTGACGCTTCAAGTTCGCGGGTGCGTTGTTCGACTTTGACTTCCAATTCGGCAGCGTGATTTTGCAACCGATCTTGGTAGCTTTTCATTTGCAGCGAGTTGCGGACCCGAGGGGTCAGGTCCATCGGATCGACTGGCTTCAGCAAGAAGTCGGTCGCGCCCAGTTCCAGGCACATCAACTTGATCTTCTCGTCCGTATTGGCGGTCAAAATCAAGACGGGAAGGTGTCGGAAGCGAGGGTTCTTGCGAAGTTCTCGCAGGATTTCGATCCCATCGACGCTGGGCATGTTGATGTCGAGCAACAAGCAATCGGGGTTGGTCGCCTGGGCGATCCGGAGTGCGGCGGTGGAATCGGTGGTGGTTTCGAAGGAGCGGTAGCCAGCACGCTCGAGGTATTTTTTGACGATCAGCACGTTGGCGATCTCGTCGTCCACAATCATGATCTTGCCCGGCAAAGCGGTCGGGCGAGGTGCCAGCGGGAGGGCTGGAGTCTTGGTCGCTGGCGATGACGTTCGGGACGCGTTGCCGGTCTGCGCACCGGTGCTCTCTGTTGCCGGTTGGGCAGCCGGATTTGCTGCTGGTGATTCAGTTGACGCCACCGTTTTAGGTGAACTCACAATGCAGGTAGCATCAATGGTGCTATCGACAGAGGGAGCCATCGCGAAAGGAGAGTCGGCAGGAGAGGGAGTGCTCATTGGCGAACTGAAGGTTTTTTATTGGATCGGGTGTACCTTTGCAACTCTGGACCATGGTTCGTGTACACGACGAACCAAGTGCTGCGATGGTGCCTTGAAGCGGGTTGACCTGGGGGACTATGCCGGTTTTTTGGATCGCATCGATGTTTGACTGGGGGGTAAATGCTTTGATGATTTGCGAAATTGTTTGTTGCAACCGACATCGATTTCGGTGCAGGCGGCTTGATCACAGTTTGCGGACGTTGGTGATGTTCTCAACGATTCGATGCAAAGGCGTGTGATTCCACTTTCGGAAAAGAGGTTCAGATCGCAGTCGTCGTAGGGACGATCATGCGTGACCGGGTTGTGACGATGGATTGGAAGTGCACACGCGCCGAGTCTAGATCCATCACCTTTGCGGCAATGAGTAGGTTTTGGGCCGGTTCGGTGAGTGCTCCGTATCCGACGGTCCCGCCGGCACCCTTGAGCCAGTGGGCACTGAGGGCCAGTTCGTCGAATTGCAGTTGATCGATCTCTTCGCTCATCTTGATAATTCGTTGATCCAAGCGTTCGATGAAACCCATTACGATCTCGCGGAACTCCGGGTCATCCAGTGGCAACGTGCAGTGGACAGGCTCCGCTGCCGGGTCCAGGCTGGAATCCATCGCCGGCAGTGGCGTCGTGAAGTCGGATAGTGACTGTGCAGCCAGTGAGTCCGCAGCCAGAGACTGAGCGGTCGAGAACTCGGCTCCTGACAGCTCAGCGGTTATTGAGTCGGCGTTGTCAGTATCGTTGGACTGGAATGCCTGTTCTTGTCGATTCGTGTCTTCGGTTGTTTCGCCTTCCATAGGCGGGATGACAACGCGGCTGGCGAGTTCACGTAGATTGGCGAGGATATCGCGAGCGATTTCAACTTCGTGCTTTTTCGCTGCCGTTTCCAGTTCGCGTGACGGCTCGGTGAATACGTCCAGTCCGACGGTGCCGCCGGCTCCCTTAAGCCAGTGGGCGTCACCTTCTAGGGCTTCGAAGTCGTTGTTCTTGATCGCGGCTTCGATGAAGTCCAACCGAGACGGAAGACGCTGGAGGAAGCCGGTTGTGATTTCACGGAAGTCCGGATCGTCCATCGGCAGGGTGGGATGGATCGGATTGGCTGGGCGCGACGTTTGAGCGCCATCGGCTCGGTACGTCAAACCGTTCGGGTTCGGGTTTGCGTTCGAAGGCGAGGGCAGAGCGGCGAATTCAATCGAATCAGCAGTGGAAATTGGTGGAAGGGTAACCTTGGAGTGGTCGCCGATGCGACTGGCTTCGACTGGGCCCAGGTGCTGTGACGCCAACTGCATCAGGTGGTCGAGATTGATCGGTTTGGCCAGGAAGTCGTTGCAACCGCATTCGATGCACTTCTCGCGGTCACCGACCATGGCGTTCCCGGTCAACGCAGCGATTGGAACTTCGCAACCGGCGGCACGAAGTTGTTGGGTCGCGGCGTAACCATCCAACACGGGCATTTGCATGTCCATGAAGACCAAGGCGGGTAATTCTTCATTGATGCTGTCGATGGCTTCTTGGCCGTTGCAAGCCGTAACGACCTCCGCACCCGCTCGGGTGAGGACGAGTTCGATCAGGCGGCGGTTTGCTTCACCATCATCGACGACCAGAACACGTTTGGCGGGAAGACGGATCAAATCGGCACCGGCGGCGGACCTGGACTTTTGGCGGATGGACTCTTCGAACTCGCTTGGCGAGATCAGATCTTCGGCCTCCAGTGCATCGATTGGCAATTCCACCCGGAACGTACTTCCTACGCCGGGTTGGCTTTCCACGGTCAGCTTGCCACCGAGAGCTTCGGCGAGGCGGCGACTGATCGATAGCCCCAGTCCAGTACCACCGAACTTACGGGTCGTGGTGCTATCGGCTTGTGCGAAGGATTCGAAAATGCGGGACTGCTGATCTCGCGTCATTCCGATGCCAGTATCAACCACGTCGATACGCAGGGTGTAGGCGGTCGTGGAATCGGCTGTGTCTTGGTTGTCGTCGTCGGCGTTGCAACGCATGGCGGCAATGATCGAAACGCTGCCTTCTTGAGTGAACTTGATCGCGTTGCCGACCAAGTTGGTGATCACCTGACGCAATCGAGTGGGGTCAGACAAAATCAGACGAGGGATGGCGGATTGCAATCGCAGGTGCAGATCCAAACCGTTTTCGTCGGCCCGAACTTGTAGCGTTTGAGCGACATCGGACATTACCGAATCGACGTGCGTGGGGATCGTCTCGACCTCCATATGCCCGGCTTCAATTTTGGAAAGGTCCAAGATGTCATTGATCAGTTCCAACAAGTGAGAACCGCTGCGGTGGATCATGTTGAGGTGGCCGACGGACTCTTCCGAATCGGTCACCAGTCCTCGGCGAAGGACGTCGGTGAAGCCCAAGACCGCGTTGAGCGGCGTGCGGATCTCGTGGCTCATGTTGGCCAGGAATTCACTTTTGGCTTCGTTGGCGTTTTGAGCGGCATCACGGGCTTGGGCCAGCGCGACTTTGTTCTCTTCGATCAACGTAATGTCGTCGAACGTGGTCAAGAACCCTTGGCCGGTGATGGGGGTGCAGTTGACCGTGAAGGTCAAGCGGCGACCGTTGACGTCCATTTGCAGGATGCGATCGAGAACCGATTCCTGGGTGTGCAAAGCATCCACCCAGGGCAGGTTCATGGGTTCGTCTTCATCAGAATCCGGGACGATCCAGTTCGAATCGGCTACGTATTTGCCGACGAGGTCTTTCGATGTGACGTCCAGAAGCTGGATCAATCGTTTGTTGGCAAACAGGATGCGTTGGTCGGAGTTCAGCAGCACGAGCCCGACGGTGAAGGTATCCAGAGCCTTTTCGACGTGCGTGGGGACGGCGCCCGACGGATCGAGGCTGCGTAGGGTTTTTCCTAGGAAGAATGCGAATTGGACGAAGCAAGCTGGGATCAGGACGATCAATAGCCATGCCGGAGCCCAGTAGTTCAATCCGAAGAGACCGCCGGTGGATTCGAAAGCGACCTGCAGTTCGCCCCATTGGTCACCATAGCGAAACACCGGGACCTGCATTTGGGTACCGGCGTTGGGTTGTGAGTTGTTTGGGTCGGTATGCCAAGTGGAATCGTGGTCGCCAGCGGAGACGATCATGCCGCCATCGGTGTTGATCAACCCGATCGATTTAATTTGGGGATCACGATGGACGACGGATTCCAGTGTGACCTTTAGAGCTTCGAGTTGGCCGGACGAGGCCATCGCGGTGCTACTGATCGCGAGCGTCTCACAAACTCGAGCCCGACCGCGTAGGATCTGTTCTTGTTCGTTAGGGAAGAAGCCTGCGGCGCTGGCCACTAACAAGCTGCCGGTCATCAAACCGACCAGACCGAATGAGAGTCGGAGCCGGATCGGGACGCGGCTGTAGAGCTTGCCGAACGCTTTAAGAGGTGACTTCATTGTTCAATTCCTTCAGTGTCAATCGCTTTGGATTGACGATCCATAAGTTCTTCTAGTGTTTCTTTGTCGCCGGTAAGCCCTTCGCCGGCGTAGGTGCCCTGCATGATTGTCAGCGGGTCAACGCCGCTCCATGCTGGCATGTGGGCAATCAGGCCGGACAGCAGGAAGCCGCTTCGCATAGCCCAGGCCAGAACACCGACGGTGAAACTGGAGGCAGCCGCACCAGCGGATCCGACCAGAATCAGGTCGCCTTGGATTTGCATCTCGACGTTCTTGTTGTATTTATCGAGCGTGTCCCACATTTGACCGGGGCGTGACATCAACGCGAAGTCAGCGATCATCATGGATCGTTCAGCGTCGGTCATGCGTGTCCACTCGCTATTGAAGTCGACGTCGTTGGTTTGTTGGCCTGTTCGCGAATCAACGCTGGACACGGCATCGGATGTCGAAACGTCCAGCGAAGCGACACCATTGATTTCAACCATGATTACGCCAGACCCGGATTGAGAATTGCCGGACGAATCAAGGTTCGTGGTGGTCGTCGTGGCGGTCGTTTCAGATGAGTTGCGGCTGGCTGAGGGCGGGGCGACGGCAATGGCATTGCTCAACGAAGCTTCGCCACTGGAGTTTTCGCCGTCGGAATCTGCATCCGATTCATCGCCGGAATCGTCACTGCTTGGTTCGTCTTCAGCAGCCGAAGCGGTTTCGCTATCGCTGCCGGTATCTGGGCTCTTATCACCGCCGCTGTCGGTGGTGGATCCGGTGTCGCCGCCGGCGGGAGGAAGCGTAACGACCGGGGGGATCACGTTGATGGTGACCGTCGCGGTGTTGCTGTCTTGCATTCCGTCGTTGGCTGTCCACTGGAACGACACTTGGCCGACGAAACCGGCTTGAGCGATATAGGTGTAACTTCCGTCGGCTTGTAAGTTCAGGATGCCGACACTGGGACCACTGACCAGCGTGGCGGAATAGGGGCCGCCGTCAGGATCGGTGACCAACGCGACGAAGTCTGCAACGGATCCTGAGGTGGTGGTTCCCGCCGTCATGTTGAATCGATGGTTGTCCAGCGTCGGGGCGGTGTTGGTGTTGACGACCGCAGTACTGGTCGTGCTTTCGAGCGTTTGAACGTCGGACTTGTTGTCAGTGATCTGGATACGAACTTGGAATTGCTTGCCTTCGTCGCTCAGGACAAGTTCATAGGTAGAATTGGTTGCGCCGGCGATGTCCACTCCATCGCGGACCCACTGGTAGCTGATCGAGTCGATGCCGTCTTGGTCGACAACGCTGCTGATGTCAGCGGTCAGGGTTTGGCCGACTTCCAAGGTTCCTTGAATCGCTGGGGTACCGGTTGGAGCATCGTTGGTGTCGTCGATGTTGATCGTGACGGTTTGGGCCGATGAGGTGTTCACTCCGTCGCCAGCGGTCACGGTCAAGGTGTAAGAACTGGCGGATTCGTGATCCAAGTTGGCACCCGTCGCTACGGTGACTGCACCCGTTGTGGAATTGATCTCGAAGAGTGCAGCGCCGGTGCCTCCCGTGATGGTCCAGTTCTGGATCGTCCCGGTGGTGTCGGCATCGTCAGCCAACACGGTGCCGACGGAGGTACCAGCGACGGAGTTTTCCGGAACGGCTAGACTTTGGTTGGGACGGACTACCGGCGCGGTGTCATTGGCGTCGGTGACATTGATGGTGACCGTCGCGGTGGAGGAATCGTTGCTGCCATCACTGACTTGGACGACCAGGGTATAGGACGGAGTTGCTTCCCGATCGAGGACCGTGCCGGCCTTGGTGGTGATTTCGCCGGAATTCGAGTCGATGTCGAACAATGACGCACCTGATCCGCTGACAATTGTCCAGCCGCTGAGTGTGGCGGAATCAACGTCGGTGGCCGTGACTGTCCCAACCGTGGCACCACCACTGACGCTTTCGTTGACGGAGAACGATTGGTTGGCATCAATAACCGGTGCGATGTCGTTGACGTCTTGCACGCTGATCGTGATCGTTTCGGTAGCCGAGGTGAGCGTTCCATCACTGACGGTGACGATAAGCGTGTAGGACGCGGTGGTTTCGTGATCCAAGGTCGTGTCGATGTTGGTCCGGATCTCGCCAGTGGTCGCGTTGATGTTAAACAGGGCTGAGCCGGTACCGCCGGTGATGGTCCAATTGCTGAGCGTGGTTCCCATGTCCGCGTCGGTTGCGGATACGTCACCGACACGCGAATCGCCGGCCGCGTCTTCCAGGATGGACAGCGTTTGGCCAGGAGAGACAACCGGAGGGCTTTCGTTGATCCCTGTGATGGTGATCGTGATGGTTTCGATCGATGCCGGATTGACTCCATCATCGACTCGGACATCGAGGGTGTAGGACGCGGTGGTTTCTTGGTCCAGCGTGGTACCGGACTTGGTCAGGACCTGGCCGTTGGAGGCATTGATGTCGAATTCGGCCTGTCCCGTTCCACCCACGATCGACCAAGTCCCTTGGATCTCGGTGGCGTCGGCGTCGTCGAGCGTTTGAACGGTGCCAACGATTGAATTGCCAGCCGCGTTTTCGGCGATCTGTAATTCCTGACCGGCTTGGATGACCGGGCCATTGTCATTGACGTCAGTCACATCGACGGTAACGTCCGTCGGATCGGAAACCAGGGTGCCGTCGCTGACGGTGATCTGCAGCGTGTAGGACGCGGTGGATTCGCGATCAAGCGTGGTTCCGGTCTTGGTCGTGACCTCGCCAGTGGCAGCATTGATGTCAAAGAAGGCTTGCCCGGTACCGCCGACGATGGTCCAGTTGCTGTAGCTAGAACCTAAGTCGCTATCCGTGACGGCGATCGATTCGTTCGTTGCGGTTCCCTCAGCGACGTTTTCGGAAATCGTCAGCGTTTGACCGGGGGTGATGACGGGCTTGTTGTCGTTGACGTCGGTGACATTGATGGTCACGGTTGTGTTCGATGATGTGAACGTCCCATCGCTGACGGTCAGTTCGAGCGTATAGGTGTCAGTTGCTTCGCGATCGAGCGTGACGCCGGTCTTGGTGGTGATGTTTCCGTTGTTGTCGATATCGAAGACTGCTTGACCGGTTCCACCGGTAATCGTCCACGATCCCAGTACGGGGTTCAGGTCCGCATCGGTGGCGGAAACTGGCGCCGAACCCGTGCTGGAGTCTTCCGCGATGTTGACGGTCTGGCCGCCTGTGATCACGGGAGCATTGTCGTTGATATCGCCGATCGTGATCGAAACGGTTTGAATGTCGGAGGTTTGAACTCCGTCACTGACAGTGATGCCCAACGAATAGGAACCAGTCGTTTCGCGATCGAGTGTTGGTGTTCCGGTGGTTGTGATGACCCCGGTAGCGGCATCGATTTGGAACATGCCGTCTGCATTGCCGCTAACGATTGTCCAGTTGCCGAATGTGGTGTTGGTGTCGCTATCGGTTGCGGCAACGGCTCCGACGACGACATCGCCGCCAGAATTTTCGTCCACCGACATGGTTTGGTCGGCCGTAATGACGGGAGTGGTGTCGTTGGTGTCCCCAACGGTGATGGTGATCGTCTCGGTCGACGAGGTGTTGGTTCCATCGCTGACGGTGACTTCGAGGGTGTAAGAGGCGGTATCTTCGCGGTCGAGCGTGGTGGTGCCCTTGGTCGTGATTTCGCCGGTGGTCGAATCAATGTCGAACAGCGATTGGCCGGTTCCGCCGCCAATTGTCCAGTCGCTATAGGTGGTGCTCGTATCCGCGTCAGATGCGAGAGCGGTGCCTACGGATGATCCGCCAGCAGAGCCTTCGGCGATCGTGAATGATTGACTGGAATCGACGACCGGTGCGGTGTCGTTGATGTCGCCGACCGTGATCGTGATCGTTTCGGTGGCTGAGGTGGTGACACCATCGCTAACGGTGACTTCTAGTGTGTATGACGAATCATTTTCACGGTCGAGCGTCGTAGCGGCCTTGGTCGTGATCTCGCCCGTGTCCGCATCAATGTCGAACAACGATTGGCCAGTGCCGCCACTGATGGTCCAATTGCTAAAGCTTGGGCTGCTATCGGCGTCGGTTGCTAATGCGGTGCCCACGGTTGATTCACCCGGGGAACCTTCCGCGATGGTGAATGTCTGACTGGGGGTGACGACTGGATCGTTGTCGTTGACGTCGGTAATCGAGACGTTCACTGTTGCGGTTGTCGAGACATGGGTGCCGTCGCTGACGGTGACCAACAAGGTGTAAGAACCCGTTGCCTCGCGATCGAACGTGGCACCTGATTTGGACGTCACTTCGCCAGTGGATTCATCGATGTCGAACAACGATTGACCGGTGCCGCCGACAATCGTCCAATCGCTATAGGTGGTGGCGCCGTCGGCATCGGTCGCGGCGACGGATCCAAGACTGTTAACGCCGGTCGCGTCTTCGGCGATCGTGAGAGTTTGGCCTGGCGTGATGACCGGTGCATTGACATTGGTGGCGGTGACGGAAAGGTTGACCGTAGCCGTCGTGTTCGCGAAAGCGGACGTGCCACCACCGGAACCTGGATTGATCACCGATGGGGATCCGTCGGTCGACGCAGTGCCCAGCGTTCCGTCCCAGGCCGTGAAGGTCAGACTGGCCGTTTCGCTTCCGGATGCATCGGGTTGATAACGAATCCAGGTGGTATTGGAAATCAAAGCCGCGTTGCTGGATCCAACGAATGGTAGATCGGTCCAAGTTCCATTCGTTCCATTGGTCGAGTCGGTTGAGTATTGCCAGTCGCCTGATCCCGTGACGCCGGTCACCGCAATTCCGAGCGTGTCTCCGTCGACGTCGCTGACGGTCACATCACTTAAAATGGTCGAGGTTTGTACGCCGGTCGATGGAGCCGTGTCGCTGGTTCCGGTCAGTGTGACTGGGCCGCCCGATAATGTGGGGGCATCGTTTACGCCGATCACTGTGACGGTGGATGCGAGATTCAAAGTGGCTCGCGCCCCGATACCGGAATCGGCTAGCCCCGTGATCGTGACGACTCGCGTTCCCGCGGTGGGGGCTTCGCTTGCATTGCGGTAGCTAACGGTGTTCACAACGGTTTGCAATTGTGACGCATCGAGCGACCCGCCGGTCAATGTGATCGTTGCCAATCCGCTGGAAACACTGACGTTGTAAGTCAATGAATTTGTGGTCGTGGTTCCGGAGGTGCCGTCCACCAAAGCGATTTCCAGACCGTCGATCGTCAGCAGTTCATCGGATCCATCGCTGATATCGGATACGGTGAGGTCCAATTCAGCAAACGTCTGGCCTGAATCATTAGTGTCGGCCGACGCTCCACTGAAAATGGTCGAGCCGGGGGAATCACCTTCAGTGAAATCAGGATTTAGATCAGTGGCGGTCAGGGTAGGTGCTGTGTTGAGCACGAGCGTGCCGTATTGGCGAACGTAGACGCCCTCGGAATCCACTTGTCCGGACTGTTCCCCTTCGCCGCTCCATGCGACCACGAAGTTATCGAGGTCGATTGCCGCGACAGACGCCCTGGTTTGCCAACCATCGGTCGATTGGTTGATACGGAAGTTCGATCCGATCGCGGATCCGGAACTGTCATACTTTTGGCCAGCTATTCCATAAATGTCACCGCTGGTGGTGCCTTCCCAAACGATGATGAAGTTCCCATCGGCATCCATCGTGATCGAGGGGTCCGTTTGGGTAGTGGCCGATGTTTCGTCGTTGACCGTGAACGCGGATCCGTTCGCGTTCCCAGCGGAGTCGTACATGCGAGCTTCGACGTCCCTCGTGTACAAAGCGGCTAGACCTAACGTTTGACGCCAAGTGACCACCACGGATCCGTCCGCGGCGATGGCAACGGCGGATTCGCCGGCGGAGCTACTTGAATCGACGGTTGTTTCAGAACCTAGTTTGGTTCCATTGCTGTTCATTCTCTGGAAATGAACTCCGTTGGAATCATCCCAAGAGACCACGAAGGTACCGCTGGTATTGATGGCAACCGAAACGTCACTTTGAGTTCCGCTTGTTTCGGTGTTGATGCGGATTTCGTCCGTTTGTGCGACTCCGGAAGCGTTAAACAGTTTTGCAAAAACCCCGGTGTTGTCGTCGTGATCGGGAATCGTCCCGTTGCCTTCCCAAGCAATCACGAAATCACCCGTTGCGGCGTTCATCGCGATGGCGGAATCTTTTTGAGTTCCTGAGGTCGTGTTGTTGACGATCTGGTCGGTCGCATCCAAGGCGACTCCGGTTGCACTGAATCGCCGGTAGTAGACATCATCATCATCACTGCTCCACGTGACAACGAAGGAACCGTCCGACGCCGAGGCAACGCGAGCGTATTGCTGTTCGCCGGACGTGGTGTTGTTGATTTGGATCTCACCGGTCAAGGCTTCGCCGCTAGCCGCGAAACGCCGGGCGTAGATGCCATGGTCACTGCCATCTTGCTCGTCGCTGGTCCATACCACGACATAGGAACCGTCGGCTGCGAGAGAAACGGCTTGTTGGCTGCCCCGGTCCTCGCCAGATGTTTGTTGAGTGTTGGTGGTCGTTGTGTTGGCTCGCGTTTCATCGGTCGCGACCAAGGAGGATGATTGGAACGCGCCGATGTCGAACTGAGCTCCTGATCGAGCGACCAACCTAGCGTCCACGACAGGGGCGCCGGATGTCGTGGCACCGTCGATCGCAGCGCTGGAGGTCTTCAATGCGTGGGTTTGCACGAACCCGCCGTTGTCAGCCAAAGCTTCCAACCCGCCGTTGGTGTCCAGTAGGTCGCTGGCGTGGAATCCATCGCCGCCTTCGGTGTCGCCAATCAGGTTGTTCCCGAGGCTCACGATCGTACCTTCAATGTCGTGCTTGGCGGCTCCATCGAAGTCGACGTTCTCAGCGACGATGGAGTTCTTGAGCTCGATCGTGGGGCTCGAATTAATATGAATCCCGCCCCCCTTTTTGGCTTCGTTCAGGGTCACCGTTGAGTAGGAAATACTGGCGTCTGCTTCCAGACAGAGCCCGCCTCCTTCACCACTGACTGTGTTGCCGCTGATGGTCGTATTGAGCAACGAGAGCAATCCCGTGGATCCGCTGGCACCGAAGATCCCGCCCCCATGTTCTGCTTTGTTTCCAGACACGGTGACCCGATTCAGCGTCGCGGTGCCGGCGTTGAAGAGTCCGCCGCCATCGCCGGTTTCCAGAATGCCATTGTTTGCGATCGTGACGTCGGTCAGCGTCAGCGTGCCGTCGTTGAAGATACCCGCTCCGTCATCGCCATCGTTGCCAATGATGGTGGATTGCGAGATCGTCACATTGGACGAAACCGCGACCAAGATGCCACCTCCGTCGGCGTTCGTATCGCCATTGGTGAAGGTCATGTTGGTGAACTCAACCGTCCCGCTATGCACCTCGAACACGCGATCTAGGCCGTTGGCATCAATGATGGCTGCGGAACTTCCCACCCCCACGAACCTGACATCGCCGTGGATATCGAAGTCGCCGGAATACCCGGTGTCCTCGCCCGCGCCGCTGAGCGTGATCGTGTAGGTTTCGGCCGCTAATTCGATGGTAATGTCATCGCCGGTGCCCATCGATGTATTGAGGTTTGCCTCGATGATGGCTTCACGAAGCGTGGTCAACCCGTCGGACGTGTTGATGTTGTCATCTGTTGAGGTGACGGTGATCGTCACGCTGGCGAGTTTGCCAGCCCAGGAGTCTTGGAAATCATCTGAAAACGCGACCTCGGTTTCGATGTCGCCTAGCTCATATTCCAGGTCCCAATCGCCACCTCGGTCAACATGCCCCGTGTCATCATCGCTGGCGGCCACGTCGGCGTCGGTGAGCGTGGCAATCGATTGCAGGAATTCGATCCCATTCGGATCGCTGCCCAGTTCACATCCGTAGAACAGCAAATCAGCGTCGGTGGTCAGTGCGGACTGCCAATTGGCGATTTGGCCGGCATAGGCGTCGAGGTTGTCGATGCCCAGTTTCGTTGTCCCGAGTCGAACCTGGCCGTCTTCGGCGTGCGAAACGATGTGAATCGATGTGATTCCCGATCGTTGGTCCAGTAGCTCGGAAATTTGGTCAACGCCGTCACGATCCGACTGCAGGACCAACACTTCCGCGTTGGGGCGGTTTTGGCTGAGGTCGTCCAGGATGGCGTCGAGATCGCGGACCGACGAGTCAATCACGACAAGTTCACCGAACGACGATTGTTCTTGGTCCGACGCAAAAGCGTCCTGGTTATCGCTCGAATCGTTCGAGTTCGCGTCTTGGTCGACGACCATCACGGTGGCAGTGTCGGCGTTGCCAGCCGATTCGGCCAACGCGGGATCGAACGGGGTGGCACTGAACAGCAACCGCGGTTCCAAACCGGTTAGCTGTAGGCCTCGCGAACCGGACTTGTGTTTCATGCGATCGCGATCGGCCTCTTGACGAAATTTCGTCCAGAGTTCGTCGGCGACCAGTCGCATTCGTTGATAGAGATCCTGGGGCATCCTCAAACCTACCTCGCAGTACTCCACCTGGGGTGTAAATATCGCGTTGATCAGATAGGTAGCTGAGGCAAAGTCCACGCAGTGGGCAGCATGGGAGGACTTTTCCGATGACGCATCTTCGGACATGCGAAGAAATCATCGATAGCGCTGTTCAAAATGGTCCGGTTATGCCGATTAGTCCTAGACATCGGGTTATGCACACCAGGCTGGGAGTAACGATTCGTACAGATGTTCAAGCAATTGCCCCATTTCCTAACTGATAAGCGGACAAACGCTGCTCGGCGAAATCGCCGGCGGTGGATTGCTGTATTGGTAGGTTTGGGCGGAATTGCTTTGGTTGGGACACCGGAATGGGGGGCTGATTGGGCAATCGCTCAGGGCCCGGAGCCAGAAACTGAGTTTCAGCCAATTCCAACACCCCCAAAATCGGGTTCGACGTCACCTCCCCAATGGTCGCCCGCCGCTTGGGCTGCCGCAGTATCGATTGACGCGACCGCAAAAACCTACAGCTCGACCGGCACACCCAATGACGTCGTCGATTCGCTAACGCACTACTGGCAAACGTATTCCGGGCAGGGACTGCCTGGTGTTAAAGCCGCGAGCAACTCTCCAGTCGTCTTTTCCACCGCTTCGTCCAGGGTTTCGCCCAGCCTTTCACGCCGGACGGTTCCGAAGTCGTTTGAAGCGGGCAAAGTGCCAACGGGTAGCTTCCACGCTGGCATGGCGATTGACGGACGTTTCCATGCAGCCAGCTTCCGAACCCAAAATTCGGAAGTGGCTTCGAGCACACCGTTTGCGAAAGACGGGATCGAGAAGGACGGTTTCACGGAAGCCGATTTTTCAGAAGTCGGCCGTACCGAGACAAGTTCGCGTCAATTCGAGCAACCGCTTCGTGATACGGCATTCAGCGAGCTGATTGCCAATCAATCCAGTGACAACGGAACCGGCAATCAAACCGGAAATGTCACCGGAAACGTGACCGGCAAGGTAATTGAGAAAGCAACCGGCAATGTGACGCATCGGGCTGTTCCGTCTGGAAATACAGCTTACGGAAATCCGTCAACGCCCTATCCGCACTATCCCAGTACTCCGGTGTTTGCGGCGGACGTGCCGATGCCGATCACGCAGGGACCCTACAGTCGTCAGTTGGATCCGTTTCGTGCCCGCGTGCAATCGGGTGTGGACGTATTGCCGGTCGGTACCGAAGCTCTTGCGAGCGGGGACGTGGCGCTGCAGCAACCGATGTGGTGGGAGGACATGGTTAACCAGTCGTTGTCGCTGGGGGATCAAACCGTTCCCGTCGACGCAGCCATGTTGGCCCAGGTTTCTCTGGCATCGTCACCGTACGTGCGTGGGTTGTTGACCGAACCCAATATCCGTTGCAATGATTTGGTAATCGCCGACGCGCAGTTTGACACGCTGGCGTTTGTCGACGCGAAGTTCACCGGTACGAACGACCCGATCGGCAGTGCCTTGACCACGGGCGACGCTTCGACTCGATTCAAAGATGACTTGTTTGGGTCGGCGTTTGGCGTTCGGAAGCAAACACGAAGGGGCGGCACGGTCGAGCTATTGCAACGCGGCGGCTTTCAGTCCAACAACTCCACCTACTTAACACCCAATCCGCAAGGCACTTCGCGATTGGAATTGAACTTCTCTCAACCGTTGATGCGAGGTCGGGGGAAGGCCGTCAACATGACACAAGTCGTGCTGGCATCGATCGACGTGAAGCTATCCCGAGCGGAAGTTCGCCAGGATATCGAAGAGCACTTGGTGGATGTCACGCGAGCGTATTGGCAATTGTACCAAGCCCGAGCGGAATACCTGCAACGGATCAAGTTGGTCGCGGCCGCCGAAGAACTGCACGCGATGTTGGTAGCCCGTGATTCATTGGATTCGCAACAGCGTCAAATCTTAAGAGCAGAGGTCGCGATCGCGAGTCGGCGCAGCGAGTTGGTGCGGATTCAAACGCGAATTCGTAACGCACAATCGACGCTGCGTTTACTGACTGGTGACGCTGGCTTGGTGGGCGGTGCGAATTGGGAATTGCTGCCGGAAGACCGACCATTGAGTGTGCCAGTGGAAGTCTCCACGCGGCAAGCGACTTTGACGGCGTTGGACAATCGGCCGGACATTGCTGCCTCCTTGCGAACGATCCAGGCCGTGTCCGCTCGCGTCGGTGCCGCTCGCAATCAAGTCTTGCCGAAGCTTGACATGATCCTGAGCAGCTATGTTGCTGGGCTGGACGGCAATCGAAACACATTCGGTGCGATCGGCAGCCAGTTCACCGATGGTGGACCGAGTTTTGCAGGCGGTATCGTTTTCGAACGCCCGGTAGGAAACCGAGCGAACGAGGCTCGTTTGAAACGCAGTCGTTGGGAATTGACTCGCAGTGTTTACGAGTTTCAACAAACAACCGAAGCGGCGATCACGGCGGTGGAGATTGCCGTGCGTGAAACAAACGCCTCGTATGCCGAGATGGTTGCCAAGAAACGAGCTGTCGCGGCTGCATCGGCGGAAGTTGAATACCTTCGTCAACGATGGCAGTGGTTGCCGGATCCGAATGAAAGCGCGGTGTTGTTGATCGAAGACTTGCTAGACGCGCAAGAACGCACTGCGGATGAAGAGGAAAGTGTGGTCCGGGCTCAGGTCTCGTACGCCCTTTCGTGGATTAAGTTGCGTCAAGCGATGGGCGTGCTCTTGCAGTTTGACGTTGGTCCGCAATTGGACGCAGCGCCCGGCATGTCGGTCAGCGAGTTGAATGATTCGCAAGTGAATCCTCAATCGTTACCGCTCCCTGAGCTTGCGCCGCATGTGAATCGAGTGACTTTGCCAGCTGTCGGTAACGATGCAGGGCAGGGTGCTGGCGTTCGGTCGGGGCAGGGTGAATCGCCAATCAGCGTGATGGGGATGGACGCATCGGATTCGAGACCGTTCGATGTGGACTCGTTGGATGACGACCTGTTGAAATTGGGGCCGCCGCAGTGACCGAGAACCTGGATCGATCGTCAATAGCGAAACGAATCGGCAACCGTCTTTCAAACGATGGCTGGTTGGATGATATGATCAGTCTGGCCCGGGAGAACGCGGCGAGGATGACCCGGCGCGGTGTCGTTTTGCCCAAGCCCAAGCCCGTCAGTTGGGTAGGCAGGGCTGCCATCGCCGGCAAGTCAAATCAAACGCTGGCCGAAGTCTTTGAACAACCCAAGCCGGCGGTAACGGATCGAGAGTTGGTGGAAGCGGCCGCGACGGTGATCGTGGCGATCAAACAATCCAAAGGCCTCGATCTGTTCGATACCCAGCTTCGTGCTGGTTTGGTGATGAGTGTCGGCGGATTAGCGGAAATGCAAACCGGCGAAGGCAAAACGTTGTCAGGCGTGTTGCCAGCGTACATCGCGGCATTGCGAGGCGGCGGGGTGCACGTCGCCATGCCCAACGCGTACCTGGCTCGACGCGACCATGACTTGCTTAGCGAAGTGTTTGCGTTGTGCGGGATGACGTGTGGTTTTGTGGACGATCACGATTCTGGCGAAGCGGCACGAGCGGCCTATCGATGCGACATCACGTTCGGTGCGGCTCACACATTCGGATTTGACTATTTGAAGGACTCGCTGTCACGAAAGAGTTTGACTCAATCGCGAATCGGAACGCGTGTGCTGTCGCAGCTTGACGGTCGCTCACCGTTGGAATTGCGTCAACGACGTCTTGCTGCCGCGATCATCGACGAGGCCGATGATGTGTTGCTCGATGACGCATTGTCACCCTTGATCCTTAGCGGAGCGGTCGGCCAGGAAGAAGCCGTGGATGCTTCGCTGGTCCGGGCGGCCCGGCAATTGGCGGATGAATTGACGTGCGGCGTCGATTATCGCATCGATTCGCCGGGACAGGTCGTGTTGACTGCCGCGGGAAGCGAAGCGGTTTATTTCGATCTGAAGAACGGTGCCTTGCCGGTCGGTAGCGAGCTCCAACGAGCCTGGCATGAATACGTGCAAACGGCACTGCGAGCAAAGTGGCATTTCTTGCGGGACATCCACTACGTCGTGAAGGGTTCCAAGATTGAAATCATTGACGGTGCAACAGGGCGCATCTTCAGCGACCGGACTTGGTCACGCGGTTTGCAACAAGCGGTGCAAGCTCGCGAAGGAGTGCCAATCACGCCAGAGCCTTCGACGTTGGCTCGGATTACCAAACAACGATTCTTTCGTTCTTATCCGTTTTTGGCGGGAATGACGGGGACCGCCAGCGGTTGTGAACGAGAGTTCGCTCGCGTGTATGGGCTGCCGGTTGTGACCATTGATCCTCGGCTTGCCAATCGCCGCCATGGGCATTCCACACGCATTTTTCGAACAATGGCTGACAAGTTCCAAGCGGTGATCGACGAGGCGATTGAGTTTTCGGACCAGGGCAGGGCGGTGTTGGTGGGCACGCTCAGCATCGAAGAAAGTCTGGTGATCGCCGGACTGGTTCAACAACGCGGCCGAGACTGCACGCTGCTTAACGGCATCCAAGACGCGGATGAAGCGGCGGTGATCGCGACAGCGGGACGATCGGGGCAGATCACCGTGGCAACGAACTTGGCTGGTCGCGGTACGGATATTCATTTGGACGACATTGTCAAAGATCTAGGCGGTTTGCACGTCATCGTAGTGCAGATGCATTGTTTGGCTCGCGTGGACCGCCAATTGATTGGTCGTGGTGCTCGATGTGGCGACCCAGGTTCAGCGTGCCGGTTCGTGTCGGCCGAAGACGAATTGCTGGTCAAGTTCGCCCCTTGGGTGGTAAGGGCGATCGAACGCCGATTGGAAGACGGCGAGGTGGTAGCAGGCCCCACTTTGGAAAACGCAATTGCGTCAGTCCAGAACAAATGTCAGAGAGAAGAAGCGGGACGCCGCGCTGAGGCATTGCAGGCCGACGCGTTGGAACGATCACTGGCCGCTGGATTGAATTCGAACGAACACCCTACTGCTTGTTGGGCTATCTAACTATGAACATCAGAACGCATTCTTCGATCTCAAACCGTTCCGAAAGCCGTCTCGCGGATGTTTTGGGCTGTGATTTTGGCCTTGGTTTCCTACGTTGTGCTCGGAAAGTCCCAGTCGCGATGGCGTTTTTGGCTTTGCCGGCATACGCCCTGTCTGCGTTGCCAGTTCATGCACTTGAGGTCGAAACGTTCACTCAGCCTTATCGGTCCGTCAACGTCGCGGCGGCCGAAATGGGCGTCATCGACGAAGTGTTGGTCAAGGAAGGCGACGTCGTCAAGCGATCGCAAACGCTAGCAAAGCTCGATGAATCTGTGCTGCAGGCCTCACGCAAGGTGGCCGAAGCCACGATGCAGGCGACGAGTCGTGAGCGAACGGCGGAAGCAGAAGTTTCGTTGTGCCAGCAACAATTGCAAAGCTATCGCAAGCTGCATACGTCCGGTAACGCGACCCAGCGTGAGGTGGATCGTGCCGAGAGCAACTATTGGCAAGCGACAACTCGTTTGCAAGCGGTCCGAGAAGAAATTCATATTCGCAAGTTGGAACACGACCGAATTGTGACCCAAATTGGACAGCGGTCGGTCACCAGTCCGCTCGATGGCGTTGTGGTTTCGATCAACAAAGAGGCTGGTGAATTCGTGTCGCCGACCGATCCTGTCTTGATGCAAATCGTGGTTCTGGACCAATTGCGGGCGGTGTTCTCCGTTCCAATGTCGATGGTGGAACCTTTGGAAGTAGGCCAGGACGTTGACGTTCGGGTAGGGCATACGAACAAGACTGTGCCAGCGGTGATTGAAACCATTTCACCGATTGTCAACGCCGAAAGCGCATCGGTGCGGGTGACCATTCGTCTCGACAACGTCAAACGAGAGCTGCGCAGCGGCGTGGTTTGCCGCTGGGACTTGGACGACGAAACCGTGTCAAACTCAGGCGACAAACTTCGAACCGCTCGGATTCCGTCGGACGACCAGACGGATGCTTTTCGCGGTAGTCAACGCGCAGGTGTGCGTTAATGTTGACTGACGTCCAATCCGAAACATCCGTTCGCACCGCGAGCGATATTGAAGCGTTTGCCAACGTGAACGAGGCATTGGCTGCCGCGATCGAATTGCAATCGCAACTTGATCGGGCGGACACCTTGGAACAAGCGTGCCAGGATTTAGCGGCACGACTGAAGCAAATTCTTGGTGCGGATCGCGTCGTGGTCGCTTGGCGGAGCAGCGAAAACTCGCCAATGCAGCGGATGGCGGACGTGGGAGCCAGCGACTCAACTTCCGACGACGAACACTACGCCGCGACGCAGCAGACCGATTCGATCATTCGTGCGGCGGCCGAAGAAATCGCTGTTTGGAATGAAACGCTGGTTTGGAAAGCCAGCGACAACGGGGCAGGGCAGTGCATCGATCGACGTGGTGCCACGATGGCGATCGAGCAGTTTGCCGGTTCCGCTGGCGCGGGATCGATGGTTGTGGGATGTCTGACCGACCATGACGATGTTCCGCGTGGTTGCTTGATGGTGATCGATGCGGACGCGCCCAATGCACGGGCGTTTGTCAGTGCGTTGGGACCGGTCATGGCAGGCAAGCTGGCGGCGATCGAACGGATGCAGCCGGGCACGATCGAGCTGGGCTGGCGAACACTGAAGACCTCGCTGCTATCGTCGACCCGTTTTCGCAGTGCGATGATTGCGGCCGCTGGCTTCACAGCGTTGATGCTGGCGCCGGTGACCTACACGATTTCAACGCCCTTTGAATTGCAACCCGTCACGCGACGGTTCGTTGCCGCACCGATCGACGGTCCGCTTAAGAAATGCATGGTGCGACCTGGTGACGTGGTCACCGAAGGTGAATTGTTGGCGGAGATCGATCCAATGGATTTGGATTATGAATTGGCCGGCGTGCGTTCGGAATTGGATCAAGCGGTGCAGTCTCGCAAGAGCCGGATCGCGGAGCAAGATTTTGCTGCAACGCAGCTAGCGGAGTTGGAAACGCAACGTTTGCGTTATCAAACCGAGATGCTAGGTCAACAGCGGGAGCGGTTGGAATTGCGCAGCCCGATCGATGGGATGGTGGTCAGTGGTGATTGGCGAAGCAGCGAAGGGATGCCACTGAGCCGCGGCAAGACGTTGTTTGAGGTCGCGCCTTTGGACGAGATGATCGTTGAGTTGTGGATTCCAGAAGCGGAGTACCATCATGTGCGCACGGGAATGACCATCCGGTTCGCCACCCATGCCCAGCCCGATACCAAGTTGACCGGGACGATCGCCCGCGTGTATCCGAAAGCGGAACTGCGTGGACAAGACAACGTGTTCTTGGCCGAAGTGCGGGCCACGAATCCCGACGGCCGTCTGCAGCCCGGAATGCGAGGTCATGCGACGGTTTACAGCGATCGACACACGATCGGTTGGAATTGGTTGCATAAGCCCTGGCACGCGGCTCGTTCAGCGATGGGGTGGTAGGCAATGTTGCTAAAGAAAGCCAAGGATTTGCGAGTTTGGCCTGTGCACGAACAGGGCAAGTTGGTCTACCGGATTGAATTGCCGCGAACGCATCAGTTCTTCCGCGTCGGCTATCGTGAGTACTTCTTGCTATCGCTGTTGGATGGGAAGACCACCTTGCCGCAGGCATGCAGTGTTGCGGCCGCCGAGCTAGGCGTGGACGCTCCGTCGACCGAAGAGGCAAACTCGATCGCCCGGTGGATGTTGCAAAACAAGGTCGTTCAACTGACCGATTCGTCGCTGGCCGAGAATGCCGACGAGCTGTCGCGGCCGGAGCCCATCTCGCTGTGGAAACGAGTCAATCCGTTCTGGATGAAGTTGCCGCTACCCAAAGGCGAACGCTGGATCAGCGCGGTGGCGCAGCGATTGTTGCCGTTGATGTCAGGACCCGCTTTGGCGTTTTCGGGTTTGATCGTGTTGGTCGGGGTGGTGCTGTTGATCGCTCAACGAGCCGCGTTTTTGGACGATGGCGTGCAGTTGTTTCATCCCAGCAGTTGGGCCTATTTGTTCGTTTCATTCTTGGGTTTGAAGCTGGCCCACGAACTGGCCCACGCCGTTGCGTGTGAACGCCAAGGATGCCGGGTGAATCAATTTGGTGTGGTGTTCGTCTTGTTCGCGCCGCTGGCGTACGTGGACGTGTCCAGCAGTTGGCGGTTGGAATCAAGAGCGGCACGGATATTCATCTCGTTCGCGGGGATGTGGGCGGAGATGGTGATCGCTTCGATCGCGATGATGGTTTGGACATTCAGCAGCGACGTGACGACCCAGTGGATCGCTCAATCGGTTGTGATGACGGCCGGCTTGGCGACGATCTTGTTCAACGCCAACGTGCTGATGCGGTTCGACGGCTACTACATGCTCGCTGACGCGATCGACGTTGCAAACTTGGCCGATGAAGCGTCAACGTCAATGCGTGAACTGTCTAAACGTTGGCTGTTCGGGATTCAAACCCCGCGAAGTCTTGAGTTGACTGGATGGCGGCGGTGGGCCGTATTGGCTTACGGTGCCGCAGCGATGGTTTGGCGAGTCATGGTGTGTATGGCCTTGGCGATCGCGTCCTCGACGCTGTTCCATGGTCTCGGTCTGGTCTTGACCGTGATGGGAATCGTGATGTGGTGGGGGCAACCCGGTTGGAAGCTGGTCACGTGGTTGCGTCAGCTTTACCAAACACGTGAAGCGACATTCTATCGTGGTGTGCTATCCAGTGCCATTGTTGGGTTGATGTTTTTGGCCGGCGTGTTTTGGATGCCGTTACCATCGACGGTGCAGACCCCCGTGGTGACGCAAGCGGTCGCTTCGTCGATCGTTCGGGCTCGAGTGGATGGATTCGTTAAGGAAGTCTACGTTCGCGACGGACAAGAGGTGGTGGCGGGGCAACCGTTGTTGCGCATCGAAAACGAGGAGTTGTCGTTCCAGATCAAACAGTTGGAACTAGACCAAAAACGAAACGCGATCGAGCTTCGCATCGCGACACGAGATCACAACGATGGTGAAGTGCAGTGGCGACGCAAACGCGATGCGGCATTTGCCGAACAACACCGACAGTTAAAAGGCCGAGTGGATTCGATGTTGATCCGGGCGGAAAAGGCGGGCCGGATCAGTGGCCGCACCCTTCCGCAACTTCGCGAGACGTTTGTCGAGGAAGGCGTGGCGATTTTGGAGATCATGGATGGTCAAGACCAAGAATGGATCACGCTGATTTCGCCGGACCATATCGAAGAGGCGCGACAGCGGATTGGCCAGAACGTTCGCGTGCGGTCAGCAGATTATCAGACGTTCGAAACGAAGCTGTTGCGAATCGAGCCAAGAGCTTCGGACGCGGTTTCTGAACCCGCGTTGGCCGCCGTTCATGGTGGCACGCTGGCGACGCAGCAGGACCGAGACGCGGGCGAAGGTGAATCGCTTCGCTGGACGCAGCCCTATTTTCGTGCTTGGCTTGCCGTCCCGCCTCAGCTGACCGATTCCAATGATGCCAACTCCCGCGTTACGCGTTCAATTCCCAACGGGATGCGGCTGGTTGCCGATTGTGGGACCGATTCGCGAACCTTCGCCGCTCGGCTGCGAAACTGGATCCGCCAACAAATGATCGCCCAAAACGCTCTGTAGGCGAACTGGACTTCGGCGTGAGGGTTGGCGAGGCACTACCTTGGATTTGGCTATCGCTCTAAGATGCCCACCGCATCAAAATGCCATCTGATTTCTTGCCTTTCGCTTTCCTGATTTGTTCATGCATTCGCTCGACCTTTACGACTACCAGCTACCTCGGGAACGGATCGCCCAGGAACCGCTTCGCAATCGTGTCGATGCTCGGCTGATGGTGATCGATCGGGCTGCTGGAACGATTGAGCATCACCACGTTCGTGATCTGCCGGAATTGTTGCGGGCGGAAGACTCGCTGGTGATCAACAATTCTCGCGTCGTGCCGGCTCGCTTGTTGGGCAAGCGAACCCGCACAGGCGGACGTTGGCAGGGGCTGTTCTTGCGCAGCGATCCGGCCTCGGGTATTTGGGAGATGTTGACCAAGACTCGCGGTAGTTTGAAGACTGGCGAGACCATCACGCTGCAAGATCGCGATGCTCGCGAGGGCGGCTTGTTGGAAGTCGTGGGGCGTGACGACGAAGGGCACCTGATGGTGAAGCCGATCGCGGAAACGTTCACCGCCACCGTCGATTTCACCGGCGTCAGTTCCGGAGGCCCAAAGTCCGGAGCGGAGGCGTCGCCAACGCAGTGGCTGGAACGCTACGGCCGGGTGCCGATTCCACCGTACATCCGCGATGGCCGGATGGTCGATGCGGATGTGTCGAACTATCAAACGGTGTTCGCCAGCAAAGACGAGGACGACAAGAAGAGCGTGGCGGCACCGACGGCGGGTTTGCACTTCACCGACAGTCTGATGAAGACGATCGCGAAGGGGCAGACGGCGATCGAAGAGGTGACGTTGCACGTGGGCATCGGAACGTTCAGGCCGATCGAGGCTGAAGACATCGACACGCACCACATGCACCAGGAATGGGGCCGGATCAACGCGGACAGCTGCAAGCGAATTTCACTGCGCCGTGCCGCTGGTGGGCGTTGTGTGGCAGTGGGCACGACGAGCGTGCGGGTGCTGGAAAGTGCCGTTGCGAACAATCAAGGCAAGCTGGCCGAATGGACCGGGGCGACGGACTTGTTCATCAAACCGCCGTATCAGTTCGGGGCCGTGGACGCGTTGATGACCAACTTCCATCTTCCCAAAAGTTCGTTGCTGGTGCTGGTTAGTGCTTTCGCAACTCGCGATCTGATTATGCGGGCGTACCAAGAGGCGATTGACGCGGAATATCGGTTCTTCAGCTACGGCGACGCGATGTTGATCGTGTAGTTGTGGACGTTTTGAGGGATGTGGGGCTCAGGGGAACCGGCTGAAGCCTGGACTCCAGCGGGGGCTAACTATCGAGAAGCCTGGACTGGGCGGGGTTTGGTGGTATCTTTCTTGGATGAATCCAAACCAGTCGGTCCCGCCGAATCGCCCCGAAATTCTTAACGCTGATGTCACCGAGCCGCAGGGTGTAGCTATCGCTCCCGAACTGCTTGCGCCAGCCGGCAATTGGGATTGCGCCGAGGCGGCGGTCGAAAACGGAGCCGATGCGATCTATTTCGGCGTCGATCGGGGCTTCAATGCTCGTCATCGGGCGGCCAATTTTGGATTGGGCGATCTCGGTGAGCTAATGGCGATGTTGCGTCGCCGCGGTGTCCGCGGGTATGTGACGCTCAACACGCTTGTCTTTCCCGACGAACTGGTCTCGCTGATCGAGGTGGTCGAAGCGATCGCTCGAGCCGGTGTGGACGCGGTTTTGGTCCAAGATTTTGGCGTCGCGCGGATCGTTCGCGAATTGTGTCCGGATCTTGAGATTCACGCGTCGACGCAGATGAGCTTGACCAGTGCCGAGACGATCGCCGTCGCGGCGGAGCTTGGACTGGCGAGAGTCGTTCTGGCTCGAGAGTTGTCTGTCACCGAAATCGCGAAGATTCGCAAGGCGACGTCGATGCCGCTGGAAGCGTTCATCCACGGGGCGTTGTGCGTGGCTTATTCTGGGCAATGTTTGACCAGCGAGTCACTGGGCGGGCGCAGTGCGAACCGAGGGCAGTGTGCTCAGGCGTGTCGATTGCCGTACGACCTCGTTTGTGATGGCGACGATCGCGAGCTCGGCGACGTTCGTTATCTGTTGTCGCCCCAAGACTTGGCCGGTTACGCGGCGATACCGGATATGATCGCGGCGGGTATCGACTCGCTGAAGATCGAAGGACGTTTGAAGACGCCGGAGTACGTCGCCAACATTACCGGCCACTACCGCCGTGCGATCGACCAAGCGGTCGCGGACGGTGTGGTGCGATTGAGTCAACAGGATCGCGAAGAGATGGAGTTGTCGTTCTCGCGAGGCTTCACGCCAGGGTGGCTGGAGGGGAACGATCACAAGCGATTGGTGCCCGGTATCCGAGCGGCGAAACAAGGGATCGAGATCGGCGAAGTCGATGACATCCGCGGCGACGAGATCCGAATTCGGGTCGGTGCGGGCGTCGCGTTAGGTGACGGGCTGGCGATCACGTCAACGGCGGCGGTGAAGGCGAACGACGCGTACGCCGGCAGCGGTTTTGCGGACAACCATCAAGGCGGCCGGATCTATTCACTGCGGGCGCGCAAGGACAAGCTGAAAGCCGCCCCAGCGGGCAGTGACGTGTGGGTCGGATTCGGCCGCGGTGACATTCAGTGGGATCGTATCGAGATCGGAGCGACGGTTTTCAAAAACGATGATCCAAAGCTGAACAAGAAACTTTCCAACACCTTCGGCGGCAAGCCACGGCGAACTCGCCAAGTGGATTTTGAAGTGGATGCTCAGGTTGGCAAGCCGCTCAAACTGACCGGAAAGCTGCATCGTTCGGATCCATCGGCTGAGCCCATCGAAGCAACGGTCACCTCCGAAACACCACTCGAAGTGGCTCGGCAGCATTCCATCACCGAAGAGGTGCTAGCCGACAAGTTGGGGCGACTGGGCGGGACTATTTTTCATCTCGGTTCGATGTCGGCGACGATTCAAGGAAACCCAATCGTGCCGCTGGGCGTGTTGAACGCGGCACGTCGTGAGCTGGTCGATCGTTTGTTGGCCAAGTTGAACGAGCCGCCAAGCCGTCGGTTCCACGTGGAATCGGCTCGTCAATTGGTCGAGCCGATCCAGGACACCGGACAGTTGCAGGTCGCTGCGCCGAAACTGAATGTGTTGTGCCGGACGATGGAGCAGTTGCAGGCTGCGGTGGAATCACAAGTGGAAACCGTGATCGCTGATTTTCACGACGTACGTGAACATCGCCAGGCGGTCGAGGTCGCGAACCAGGCGGGTGTGCCGATCTTGCTCGCGTCGATTCGCATGCAAAAACCCAGTGAAATGGGCTTTTTGAAGCAGCTCGTCAAACAGGCTCCGGACGGGATATTGGCTCGGAATCTGGCCGCGATTGATGTTGGATTGAACGCGGGACTGCAAGTCGTATCGGACTTCTCGCTGAACGTTGCCAATCATCGGTCAGCGGAATGGTTAATCGATCGCGGTGTATCGCGGGTAACCACTTCGTATGACTTGAACGCGGACCAGCTTGATGGTTTGGTGGCGGCGACACCGAGTGGTTGGTTGGAAATGGTGATCCATCAACACATGCCGATGTTCCACATGGAGCACTGTGTGTTTTGTAGTGTGTTGTCGCCGGGCACGAACAAGACGAATTGCGGGCGACCGTGTGATCGGCATGTCGTGCAACTTCGCGATCGCGTGGGACAATTGCATACCTTGCAAGCGGACATCGCGTGCCGCAACACGCTATACAACGCGACACCGCAATCGGCCGCGGACGTGGTGTCGGGGTTGGTTGATCGCGGGGTGGGGTGGTTCCGTGTCGAGTTGTTGGAAGAAAACGCCGAGCGAACGTCGGAAGTCATCGCCCTGTACCGCCAACTACTATGTGGTCAGGTGACCGGTCGCGATGTCTGGCAGCGTTTGTCAGCGGACAATCGTGTTGGAGTGACGCGGGGTACCCTTGAAGCCAAACGAAATCCCTTAGCGATCATTTAGCTGACTATGCCGCATACCGCGATTCTTCCAAACGATCAACGCTATCGCCAAGGCGGGATGTTGTTCTTGGGCACGTTGTTCATCTTCTTTGCCAGCAGTCTGGTGTTGTATGGCATCTACGCGTTCACGCGTCAAAGCGATGTGCAAACCAGTGTTCCGTTGCCGTCTAGCTTTTTGACCAGCACGGTGTGCTTGATCGGAATCAGCGGGCTGGTTCACTGGGCGACCCGAGCGATTCGGCGCAGCCGGCTGTACACGACGGCTTGGTTGTTGGCCATCAGTGCAATCGCGGGTGTGCTGTTTATGGCGGTGCAGTACGCATCGATGCGAGAACTGTTGACCGGGCCGGCGCTACAAGGCGGAACCGGCAAAGGTGTCGCTGGGATGGTTGTCGTGCTAGCGTTCTTGCACGCCCTACATATCGCCGGCGGAGTCATCTCGCTGGGGATTGTGTCTGTGCGAGCGGCGCTGGGAAAGTATGACCGCGAACGCCATTGGCCGGTTGATTTTGCCGCCCAGTACTGGCACTTCCTGGACGTGATCTGGCTATTGATGCTGGGCACCTTCGCCATGACCACGGGCGGGTTTTAGAGACGCGTCGACCGAGCGAATCAATTCTCGAATTCGCGCGGCGATCAGATGCCGGCTTTTACTTTTTGATCGGTTCAGGAAGTGGTTCACCGACGGGAATCAATTTCATCGAGATGGAATTGACGCAGTGACGGGTGTCCTTTTCGGTCATCTTTTCACCTTGGAAGACGTGGCCGAGGTGACCGCCGCAATTCTTGCAAATGATTTCGGTGCGTCGTCCGTCTGGATCCGGTTCTCGCTGGACCGCACCTTCGATTTCGTCGTCAAAGCTGGGCCAGCCGCAACCGCTGTTGAACTTATCTTCGCTCTTGTAAAGCGGAGCGTTGCATTGGCGGCAGATGTAGGTGCCAGCGTCTTTCGTTTCGGTGTATCCGCCTGGTCCTGGTGCTTCAGTGCCCTTGTCCAGGATGACGCGAGCTTCTTCTTTGTTCAGTGGGTTGTAGTCAGGCATATTCAGGATGCGTCGATAAAGGGTGGATCGGGAGTGTCTGGGTCGGTGCCCATGGCGGGGGAAGCGCCATTGGCAGGAGAGGCTTTGATGGAGTGAGCTTCGAGTTTAGCGTCTTGCTTCTCTTCGATCGCACCACTGTAGATCTCGTGAGCGACCAAAACTACCATCCCAAACAGCAGTGGCAAGATGTAGTACAGGACGCGAAAGATCAGCACCGATGCCAGCACGGGCTTGCCAACGGTATCTTTTAGCAGAGTCCAGAGGATCAGTTCCAGTACTCCCAGTCCGCCAGGCACTTGCGTGATCAGGGACACGACGATGCCGACCAGGTACGCCGCCAGCACCATCGGGAATGGAACGACCGCGTTGCCGGGCATGACGAGGTACAGTGCCGTTGCCGAAATCAGCAGATCGACCGCGGCGACGGATGCTTGGACGGACGCCAATCCGACCGAAGGTGGGCGAAGGTGCAGTTTGCCAATCGGCCAAGGTTTGTGCCAGAAAGTGCACACGGCTGCGTAGGCCAGCGTGATCGCGAGCAGCACGAAACCGAGCGTGCGAGTACCAAACGGTAGTCGATAGTCGGTGGGCAGTTCGATCGGTGCCAGCGACAAGACGACTCCGCCGAGCAAGCACACGCCGGACCAAAACGTCAACGCGAGTACCGACATCAACGCCACGATCTGGCCGTGGGTCAGTCCCCAACGGTGATAGAACCGGTAACGAATCGGCGCGGCGGCGATCAATGTGCCAAGATTGTTGCCAAGCGAATAGCCGAGGAACGCGACCAAGGCGATCCGGCGAAGTGGCAACGCTTTGCAAACGTAACGCAGCGCCAGCAAGTCGTAACAGGTTAGCAACCCGTAGTTCAGCGCGATCAAGAATGCGGCGATCGCCAAATAGGCTGGCTCGACGCTGGTGAGTCCCTGCAGGAACTCGTCCTTGGATATTTTCCCGGCTTCCTGGACCAGCAAGCGAATCGCGAAGCCGAACAACGCTAACGCCATCACTGGGCCGACAAGCTTACGTGGGTCGACCTTGAACAAAACAGGAGTCCGGTTGAGAAATCAGGAAGGCAGCCGGTCGTGTCAGTCGGCCTATAAGCCTAACACTCTAATGCCAGTCTTGGGAATTGCCATCCGGGCGTCGGTAGTTGATGTCTTGAAGGTCGAGGTCCTTCAGGCGTTCTTCCATGTCGCGAAGCTGTTGATCGTCGTCAAGGTTTCGGTCGTTGAAATTGTCTTCGGTGGAATCATCCGGAGCTGTGCCTTCGTTGCGAGATCCGTCGCCGGCGGGTTCGCCATCGCGAGGTTCGGGAGCGTTTTCAGAATGCAGATCGTTTTCGGCTTGCTCAGGTGTGATGCGATTGGAAAGGTCAGCCACTCGGCTACCGCCGGGATCGAAAACGCTGCCCACGCGTCCGGAATCACGTAGCGTTCGCTGCCAGGCACCGCCGTAGGATGGATAGGAATCCAGATCGCAATCGGCACACAACCGGCAACCGGACATGGTTCCAAGACATGCACACGCGATCAAAAGTACTGCGGACAAACGAGCCTTGGCCATGGTGACGTTAGATATGCGGTTTTCCATGAAAACGACTCGAATGCGATCGAAGGTGCGACGGGTGTTGGATTGCTGGGTTCGCGAAGTAGGCCCATTGGGGCTCGTCGACGCGGTGCGGATCGAGAGACCTCTTCCGCTACCGTTTCATCGACGATTTCGCGGGGGTATGTGAGTTAAATTGGGAAGAATTTGCGGGTTGTTTCGTTTCTAACGATTTTTTCACCCGAAAATTTTCATTTCGGCTCAAGTTCTGTCTTCACAGCGGCAGGTCAAATAGGGGAAAAGCCATTTGTCGCCGCCACATGAAGTGCTCGCGATGCTGCGTGAAGGATCACACAGCCTTTTCTGGGACAATCTCTTCTTCGACCCAACGGTTCTCAAGCGGCACCCGCCTGCGAGCCAGACACAAGGATGTATCAAGATGGCTCAAATCGTATTCTTCGCCTCGGCTTTTTCCGCTCTCGGCCTTCCGATGTTGGCAATGTTGGCCCTTTTAGTTGCCAAACTGTCCACCGGCACCGCCGCCCGCCGGGCTGAACGTCGCTTCTTGGCCCTCTTGATCGTGATGAGTCTGGTGACCGCTCACACCGTCATGACCCAGAACGCGGCTTGGTTGATCCACACGACCACCTTGTCGCTGATGATCGTTGGATCGTTGTGGATTCCCGGACAATCGCACACCTCCGAAGGGAGCGGGCAGTTTGTCACCGGCCCCTGAATATCGAACCGAACCGGATTGGCGAGCCATCGGACGTGGCAGCCGGGATGGTGCATTGGACTGCCGAGCTATTTGGAATAGCGATGCCGTCGACACCAATTTTGCGAGCACTGGTGAGACCGGGACGCAGGTTTTAGGATGGTGCGAGGGCAGTTTGACTGTCTGTTGCCGGACAGTTTGGGGGTGGCTTGATCAAGCACGGCCACTGAGCTGGGCGGAAAGTCTCGCCATTCTTTTGTCCCCATACCGGCTCCGATTCAACGGAGTCGTGCTCGCATGACCACCTCAGCCCCGACGACCCAGCTTCCTGCCGACCACGCCAGCGTGGAGATTGTTCCGGGAGGCCCTGTGCAAGGAAGCGTGCGACCGCCGGGCAGCAAGAGCCTGACCAATCGAGCCCTGATCTGTGCTGCATTTGCACACGGAACGAGTCAGCTAACTGGGGCGTTGGTGAGTGAAGACACCGAGGTGATGATCGAATCGCTGGCCAAGATCGGCGTCAGCATCGAATCTCGCGACGCGGGTCGGACGCTGGTCGTTCAGGGCGTAACGGCGTCCTCAGAAGCAAACTCCGCGGAAAACGCGTCTGATAACGCTCCGATCGAGATGTATATAGCCAATAGCGGCACCACGGTTCGCTTCTTGACCGCAGCCTTGTCGGCATTTGGCGGAAAATACCGTCTTTCTGGCGTAAAGCGGATGCATGAGCGTCCCATTGGCGATCTGGTCGATGCGATTGCACCCGCAATTGATGGTGAAATTGCCGCGATTTCCGCCGGTGGATGCCCTCCGGTGGAGATCAACTCGCGGGGATGGTCCGGGCGGGCCATGGAGGTTGCCGGCAGTGTCAGTAGCCAGTATTTGAGTGGGCTGATGATGGCTGCACCGATTGCTAGCAAACCAGTGCAGTTAAAGATCGTCGGTGAGCTGGTTTCGATACCTTATGTTCGGATGACGGCGGAGCTGATGACGGCTTTCGGCGGCAAGACCCAGTGGGATCTGGAATCCAGTCAATCGATCGAAGTCAGCGGCAGCTATACGGCTTGCGACTATGCAATCGAGCCGGATGCTTCGGCGGCCAGCTATTTTTGGGCGGCTGCCGCGGTCACTGGCGGCCAAGTGACCGTTGACGGTCTAAGTGAAGACGCGCTGCAGGGCGACGTGGGGTTCGTTCGCGTGCTGGAACAGATGGGCTGTCAGGTGAATGCGACTAGCGATTCGATCGAGGTGATCGGCGGGACGCTGCATGGCGTCGACGTTAATATGAGCGAGATCAGCGACACGGTGCAGACGCTGGCGGTTGTGGCGTTGTTCGCGGACTCGCCGACTCGGGTTCGGGGAGTGGCCCACAATCGATTCAAAGAGACCGACCGGATCGGCAACCTGGCGATCGAACTGCGAAAGCTGGGCGGTCAGGTCGATGAGCACGAGGACGGTTTGACGATCCATCCATTGCTAGCAAAGGATGCTGGTGCGGATTCCTCGCTGGTGACTCCGGTTCAGATGGAGACCTACCACGATCACCGAATGGCGATGAGCTTCGCTGTGGCCGGTTTACGGATTCCAAGTATCCAAATTTTGGATCCGGCCTGCACCGGCAAAACGTACCCCGGCTTTTGGGCGGACCTGGAAAAACTGACCGGGCGTCCTCATCACTGGCAGAGCGGCCAAACCGAGAATGGCAAGACATGAGTCTACTGGTGACGTGCGACGGCGGCGGTTGGAAGACGCCAGTGCGTTTGAAAGGCCGATTGAACGATAGTTCTGGTGCCGGCAGCACGCTGATGTCGCCGGAGGCTCAGTTCGATCCTGCGGTTGCGATTCCGATTGGGATGACAACGCCGTCATCGAACCGTCGATGTGATCGGGTGGCGAACCTGGCCGCCCGCAAGTTTGCACTGCACAGCGGTGCTGATTTGATTTGCAACGAATACCGGGCGGACTTGGTGAACGTCGGTCGGTCGCTGCATCATCGCACTTTATTCCCCGCCCCGATCCGCGAGCTTCCTGAATCGACTCGGAAGGCGATCGTTGAGGAAATCTACACGCCATATCGAAATCGTGTGCGCCAGCGGATTGAGCAACTGTTGAGTAGTTGGTCTTACGTGATCCATCTTTCGGTGCGAACATTCGAAGCGAAGTCGACGAGCGGCCAGTGGCGGCGGGGCGACGTGGGTTTGCTCTACGATCCCTCGCGTCCGGATGAGGTGGATTGGTGTCTGGACGCTATTGATGAGCTTTACGAAGCGGTGCCCAACTTGAAGGTTCGGCGGAATCACCCGCACCGCGGCACCAACGATTCGCTGACCAAATCGATGCGGGCGGAGTTTTCGCCGGATGTGTATCTGGGAATCGAAATCGATCTCAACCGAGCCTGGGCCGCTCGCCCGGTCGCGCGGCGAGACCGGGTGCTGGACTTGATCGGCCAAGCGATCGGTAACCTAGCCGCGGAACCAATACGCATGGCGGCTTAGGGCTACCACGGAAGCATGCATGAAAACGGTGTGTCTGCCCCCACCCTCGCATCGGCCTGAACGGCCTTGCTCGACCTCCCCCACAGCGAAGCTGCGGGGGAGGATCTAAAAGAGTTGCCACATTCGCAACGGCGCAGGTTCAAATCCCCTCCCCCTGGGAGGGGTCGAGCGAAGCGAGGGGGAGGGCGGACCTGAGCATTCCTCGTAAACAACTAGAGAAGCTCACGACACCGCCCCACCGCAACGCCGCAATGCCGCAACCGGGGTTCGCTTCTACCGGTGTTGCGGTTCGTCGTCGTTAACCGGTTCGGGGTGTCGTTGGCGAACGATGGGCACCCTGCGGATCGGTCGGGTTCTGATGTGGTCGTCGGCGCGAAAGTTGGCAAGTCTTGGTTTTGGCTGCGAGTTCCGGCGCCGGATTGGACGATGAGCGAGTGACAAGCACACGCATGACGCGATTCAATGTGCCGTTTCAAGGACGAAGCTGGTCTCCCTTAACCTTCCAGCTTGCGAGTCCCCTGCCGTGCGAACTCTTAGTTTCGGCGTACTAATCGTCATTGTCGGCTTCGTTGCCGCTCTTCCGTTCCGCAAAGCGTCCCCGTCGGGCGATGCTTCTTCAGAGAACGTTTTGGCCACCGGGCCATCTACTGGCTTAACGCTTTCCAATGAAGCCGTCCCGTATGATCGGCTGCTGGTTGCCCAGGATTACGGGCCAGTCAGTGGGGCTGGGAATGGGCCGAATGCTGGTCAAGCGATGCCGATGCCACAGCGAAGTGCGGCCGGTGTACTTGGCACGTTGGCGTCTCAGGCTGGGCCGATGCGAGGAGCGATCCCTTCGGACGCTGTTGCTCGCCCACGCCGCGATTTGCGATTGCCGCTGACCTACGACGATTTGGCGGTTCCGCTAGCGACGCCGCATTACATTGACGAGCGATACAGCGCGGTTGCCAAATCACAGCCTCGCGGAGATCGCCGGCCAAGTACAGCCGAGTTCAGTTCGACTGAAGTCACTGCGGCAGATCAGGGTGGCGGACCTAGCAATGCTGGGCCTAGTGGATCCAACGCCTACGCATCCGCCGCCAATACGATGGCTGATCAGGCATTGGCTAGTCAGGCTGTGGATCCCAATCGTTCCCGCTATGAAGCAGCTCGGTTCAATGCCGAGCCTCGTCATCCAGGTTTGGCCAATTCACCTTTCCAGCAGTTCGATCCATCCCCAAGATCGATCCTGCAGCCGGATCCATTTCAAATGCCTGACGCCGAATCCGATCAGATCGCAGCAAAGCGGCAAGTCCAGGGAAGGTTGGCCAGTGATAGTCAACGTACCGGTCAGCCTAGCCTGCATGCCAATCAACTGCGTGACGAAGCTCCCGCCGCACCACGCTTGGTCCAGGATCGGCCGCAGGAAGATACCCGGGTCCGGCATTGGATTCGTCAACCGGATTGAGAAGACTGCGGTGCTGGCGGGGATGCCGTGCTGATTGGAAAGTCAAGCAGCTTGCTAGGCAATCTTGTGCTCTGAGAAGCCCATCTTTCAGGCAGCCTTGTTTACTGGTCAGCCTCCGTCGCCGCTCGCCAGTATTCGAGCGGCCGGATCCCTCTAGGAATCTTTCCCTGCCAGTCACAATCTTTCTATTCCAGGATCCGAATCCGGGGCAGATAGGTAAGGATGGGTGTCTGCGTTCCATGTGGAACTCGCACCACAGAAACACGCGGGGGCGTCAAGGCCGGTTTCTTGGGAAACCGATCTTGTTTCCTGAAACGCGTTTCACCTAGTTTCCCGGAAGTCGAACACGCTCCAGCAGCGACCGTTCGCACGAGCATCGAACAGGCTCAAGCATCTGGCAAACAGAGAAACAATCGTGGCAAGGATCTTCAGCGTCGTGAATCAGAAAGGTGGTGTCGGCAAGACGACGACTTCAGTCAACCTTTCAGCGGCGCTCGCCATGGGTGGCCACCGCACGCTGATGATTGATATCGATCCACAGTGCAATGCGACCAACGCAGTCGGCCATGAGCCAGCGAACCATCACGCGATGATTGGTGAGGCCGCACTGTCCGAGTCGGTCCTGGAAACCGAAACCGAACGCCTATCGGTCGTGCCAGGCAGTCGCCGTTTTCAAGACGCCGATGTCATGGCCGCCGCCGGCGAAGATGCCGCCAAGCGATTCCGCGGGCATCTCGATAGCGTGATGGATGATTACGAATACATCGTGGTGGATTGCCCACCCAGTGCCACAGCGATGACGGAAACGTCGCTGACGGCAAGTACCGAAGTTTTGATTCCGATTCAGTGTGAGTACTTTGCCATGGTGGGCGTTGCTCAACTGATCGGGACGATCAAGAAGGTCATCACGGCAACCGACGGACGTTTAACGTTCGGCGGAATCCTGTTGACTATGTACGACGAGTCGCTCGAGTTGACCCGCGAAATCGAGGATGAGGTTCGCGACTTCTTTGGTGACATCGTTTTTGAAAATGTCGTGCCGCGGGACGTCGCATTGAGCGAAGCCCCCAGTCACGGCCAGACTGTCTTTCAATACGCACCGCGAAGTCGTGGAGCGTACGCTTATACTCAACTGTGCATGGAGGTGCTTCAGCGTGACTAGTGCAACGTCTCAGGGATCCGCATCGGATCGTTCTGCTCGTGGGTCTGCTCGCAGTGGCGGCAAGGATCGTCGTCTCGGCAAAGGCTTAGCCGCGTTGCTCGGCACGCCGGTTGACGAAGATGGCAACCCCATCGACGAGGTGTCCGCGTTCGATCGCGGTGCCGGTCAATCCGGCTCCTCCGAAGGCGGAGCTGCATCCAGTTCGGTGCAGTCACTTGAACTGCCGATCGACGACATTCAGCCGAACCCGTTTCAGCCTCGCCGAGAATTCAATCCCGACGAGATTGCATCGCTCGCCGAGAGCCTAAAGAACCACCAGCAATTGCAGCCGGTTCTGGTTCGTATCGTTGACGGAAAGTATCAACTGATCAGCGGCGAGCGTCGGTTGCGAGCGACGATTCACGCGGGTCTGAAAACGATCCGTGCTGAAGTTCGCGAGGCGGACGACCGCCTGGTTGCCGAGTTGGCAATCATTGAGAACCTGCAGCGAAAGGATCTCAATCCAATCGAAAAGGCGATGTCGTTCAAACGCTACATCGACGAGCACAAGTGCAAGCAAGACGATCTGGCTCGCCGGTTGAGCATCGACCGGAGCACGATCGCGAACCTGATGCGGCTGCTGGAGTTGCCAGAGTCAATCTTGGAAATGTTGACCGCTGGCGAGATCAGTGCAGGGCACGCTCGTGCGTTGTTACCGATCGGTGAAGAGCAAGTTCAACTGACGATGGCTAAACGAATTTGCGAAGAGACGATGAGCGTTCGTGCGACGGAAAATGCCGTCAGCGAATTGCTGCGAGCGGAAGAGGATTCGGAGACCGGATTGAAGGTGACCAACAAGTCACGCCAAAAACGTAAGCCGATTCCACCGCACATCGAAGCGATGCAGCAAGAGATGCGAATGGTGTTTGGCACCAAGGTGGAGATCAAAGCTTCGGCTCGAAGTCGCGGTAAGATCACCCTTCACTTCAGCGATGCTGAAGAGTTCGAACGGTTGCGTGCATTGCTTGGTAATGCCTCGCGTCCGCAACTTCGCGTCGCCGGCTAACTTTCTAAGCTCCCTTTGGTTGAGCGTTTTAACTGCCTCGTCCGTCGCTGCGGTTGCGACGGACTTGCAGGCAGTCTTCTTTGAACCGGATCGCGGCTTGGCATTGATGTGCTGGATCTGGATGGGGTGCTGCGGCATGTGGCCGTTCCCTGGTGGTGGGTGCTGCTTGGCTTGCTTGATTGTGGTTTGAAGCGGCGTGTAGCCCTCACCCTCGCATTCGCCTGAACGGCTCTGCTCGACCTCTCCCCGCTGCGCCGGGAGAGGTTCTGTGCTGTGTGCTGAGTCCAACTCGACTCACAGAGAACCCCGTTCCTGAGAGGCGTCGAGCGAAGCGAGGGGCTGGGCTACCCTGTGCTGCACCCTGGGAAATTTAAGCGAAGCCATCGACGCCCATCGTCGTCACACTGTCCTGACCAACCAGTCGCCACTCTGGCAAAGACCCTGCTCGAACGCTCGCCGCTGCGCCGGTAGGAGTCTGCGTGACCTGACTCAACACACAAAGAACCCCGCCCGCTGGGAGGGGTCGAGCGAAGCGAGGGGGAGGGCTACCCTGCACTGCACCCTGGAAAATATATGCGAAGCCATCGATGTCCATCGTCGTCCATCGTCGTTACTTTTTCTTGGCCAGCCAACCACCTTGCAGTTTCGCTGTATGCCAAAGCGGTTATCGGTGCAACTAAATGCCAACGAGATTACATTGCGTCTCAACACGCATTGAGCCAAAGACCCGCGAGAGAAGCTTGTGTTCCACGAAGTTTCACGTGGCTTGTGGATTTGATTTCCACCTTCGGGTGGGTTCTGTCTTTACCGTTTGATCCGTGCATGCTGACTTGGGTGGTCGCATTACCATTGCCGCTTGCTCCTGGCGTTCCCGTTTGGTCAGTCCTGAGCATCACGCAGCCGGGCGAACCGTTTCTGATTTTCGGTGACTGTGGCGACGATACCAGCTTCGACGACGAGACTGTTTGCACGGGGAACGTCGTCATTGCCGATCGGGCAAACGGGGCAACGAATGCCCTGCGTTACCTGCTTGATCGTCATCCCCACTTCACGAACACGTTTACCGGCAATGAGGCCGGCGGGCTTTGGTACGATGGACAAGGAAGTCAAAAGAGCACTGCTGTTGTGGCCGGCGATCGCATCGACTGCGATCATCGCTGCGACGACGCTACCCTTGTGCTGGCATCAACCTTCGAAAGATTCGTTACGCAACGTCACAACAGGCTCCACGGCTGTTACCAGCTTGGTACGTTGGACGGGTGCTCTGCTGAACGCGGGACGTTCGGCGAGTCGGCTGACGGATTCAGCGACGGTTAACGAATCCATGAATCGTACCATCGAAGCTCAGCCTCTGATCGTTCTGGACAAGTCGTTGGCCGAGTCGCCAATGGCAAAGTCGTTCGATGCGAATGGACGTGCCAGCCAACGCCCCGAGTGTGGTATTCGCGGATTGGCTTTGCCATCGCGACTGGAAGAAGCGTGGAGTGCAAACACGAGCGATGAAGAAGGCGTTTCATCGCTAGCGAAGGCGGACCTTGTTGCAAGCGACAAGACAATCGCCCGCACCTTGTTGGCCCCGGTGTTGAACCCGGTGGCGGAGCTTGCAGGATTTTCGGGACTGGCATCCAATAGCCCCCTCTTGATGCCGTCACACGAGGTCAATACCTCAGTGGCACTCCCCTCCCGTCTTTCGCCCGGACTGGAAGATCCTTTTGCCGCCACCGGTTCCATTTCGCAATCAAACTGGATGAACCAGCTTGATCCGCTTGCGAGCTGGAACGCCGTTGCTATCAACCGGGCTAACGCCTTGTTGCCTAATTGCCTCAATGACTTGTTCGACGAGCCGACTCGGCCACTAATTGCCAAGACGTTGATCCCGCAATCGGTGCGAGTGCTCGCAAAGCCAGCATTTGAGTCGGCAACGATTCAGCCCGATGATGCACGACGTGCGATCCAGTCACCAACCGCATCGATGCGTTCATCCGCTGTCGTTGGCGGACCGGCATCGTGGCCGCAGCCGAAGCAGCTATCGCGGGAACTTGCGATCATCGCGCAAAGTGCGGACTTGGCCAAGATGGTGACATCGGGCGACCGACAGTCGTTCACGTCGGTGCAATTGAAGGTGGGTGAAGAGACAACGTCCCGTAACATCATTCGTTCGTTAATCGCCGAAGGCAACGCCAGCCAGGCTCAAGGCCAAGGCGTCGGCTCGATCCGACGACACGCGACTTCGATTGTGATGGGACGTTGGGCCGGACGGGTGGAGACAACGATCGCCGACTTACAAGCGTTGCCACGAATTGGTGATGAGCGATCCGGGAAGCTGATTCGACAGCTCGCGTCTTTGTCCGAGGCTGGGTTGCAGTTGGCGGAACGAGTGCCCGCCCGCGACCAGCAAGTACGTTGGCTCCGAGCCGCACATGCGTGCTCGCGTCGAGCCAACGTCTGGGGCCCGATCTGGCAGCTTGCCCGAGAAGGTGAAGCGGTGGTCGGGGATTCAGCGAACTCCGACAACGCCGATCAGCAGTACCTGTCGTTGGTTCGTTTAGATGGAAAGAGTGTCCAGCCGTTGTCGTCGACAAGTTCGAGCGACCGGATTCCGGAGTTGGTGGAACTCCTGCGTCGCGACTTGCACGAAACGGGCGACACGATGGGCTGGGAAACGTTTCTGTTGCTCGATGAAGTCGAGGCAGCGGTGCGTTCGTCGGATGTGGATGAACGAGCGTTGGTGGCTCAGCGATTTCTATCGCGGTTAGAACACCATCTGCTTACACCGGAACACGTCGAGTGGCTCAGCCGTGATAACGTGATCTCGCTCGCCCGAGCACTTCAAGTGTGGACGGTCCGACCGATTGACTACACGCAATTGCTTGGCGATTTGGAACGCGGTGAAACCGATGCGATCGATCTCGCTGCAATCAAGGTGGGCGAAGCTTTCCAGTCGCTGCGTTTTTCCGACGATGTCAATGCTGCCCGAGTCGCCAAGGCGATCGACCTGAACTATCGTAACGCGAATGTTCGTACGGCGATCTCGGTACGGCTGATTGACCGCTTGCTGCCTGCGGTGCCGGGTAAGACCCAGCCCTTGCGAACCCAGGTGTTGGGAAACGAGGTCCGAGGCACCAGCCACGTCGAAACGAAGTTAGGCATTGGTCTGACTCCTTCGCGTGATTCGTGGAACTTGAACGTTCACACTAACGGAAACGTGGTCACCCAAGGCGTGACGGCTCAATCCGGTGTGACCGTGCTAACGAGTGGCACAAGCCAGTTCCACGCGACAACGCCGCTGATCATTCGCCCCGGGAACTATTCCATCGGCGGAACGAAGGTCGAGGTTCGTGGCAGTCAGCAATTGCAGGGAGTGAAGTCGCGATACGACGGATGGCCGTTGATCGGGTCGCTGGTTCGTGGCATCGCGGAAAGTCGGTTCGAACAAGCCCGGCCGGTTGCCAGTCGCGTTAGCGAAACTCAGATTCGAACCAGCGTTGAACAGGAACTGCAAACCGAATTGGCGTTGAAGGCCAATCGAGGATCACAAAAGCTGGACGAGTTCGTTTTTGGTCCGCTAGGACATTTGAATTTGGAACCGAAGGTGGTCGATATGTCGACCACGCAAGAACGATTGATTGCGCGTTATCGTTTGGCGGGTGATTGGCAATTGGCGGCCAACACGCCTCGGCCGCGAGCTTGGAACGACAGTTGGATGAGTTTGCAGGTGCATCAATCGGCACTCAATAACACGCTCGAGCAATTGCTGCCGACGGGAAAGTCGAAAACCTTCGAGGCGTTCTTTCATGACACGCTTGAATTGTTTGGTCAGGACTTATCGGAATTACCCGAGGACATTCCGGCGGACGCGGAGATTGAATTCGCTTCCACTCGTCCCATCACGGTTGAGATGGAAGATGGAAAGCTGACGTTGACGTTGCGTGTCGTTAGCCTGTCGCAAGCGGGGCGTGCGAACCTGCGTCGCTTCATCGTACGAGCCTCGTACCGGCCGGTGATCGACGGATTGCAAGCTCGCTTGGTCCGCGACGGGCACCTCAGCGTCAGTGGTCCGGGTATGTCGATGCGCCAACGTTTTCCCATTCGTGCACTGTTCAACAAAGTGCTAGCGGAATCTCGTAGCATTCCATTGACGTTGCCACGATTGGTGGAGCACCCGGCCACACAAGACCTCGCGATCAGCCAGTTGGAACTTCGTGATGGTTGGCTCGCTCTTGCGATCAGTCCGAACACGTCCCAGCGTGTTGCGGTCGGGATGCGATCGACAGCTTCGGTTAAGTCGGTGGCACGATGATCTTCATCGCCTTCGTTACGGTGCGTTGTCTGATCAGCTTGCTAAAAAGTTGATCCGCCAATTGTGGCCTGTGTGATGTTGATCTATCCAATCACGTGAAGCCCGTGCAATGCCGACGGCTTCATTCGGTCACAACCAAGAAGCCGCCCGCCAAGCCGGAACCGGTCAGGCGTCGCGAGCTGTCCAGTGATAATTTCGACCACTGGGTCACACGCCATCCGGAGTGCCTAAGATCGGCGGTCAATTCGCGGCGAGAGAATTGATGTAGGAACATGTCGGGCAGTCCGCGGTAGGGATAAACCGCGTCGCCAAACTCGGTGTCTTTTTGCATTAACGATCGAAACCGGCTGGCAAGCAACTGACGGCGGCCGGCGGAGTGGGCGATGGCGGCATAGCGATTGTGGACGTGCAATAGAAACTGGCCGCCTGGCTGCACGATGCGGCGAACGTTGGTCAGGAAGCGGCGGCGATTCGCTCGTCCTTGGATCATTCCTAGAGTGCTGAACAGGCATACCGCGCCGGCGGCAAATGAATCGGCCAGGCACTCCAATTCCACCAGGTTCGCCCGCAGCGGCATGACGCGGGCAAGTTGCCGCTGCTGGACTTCGGCGAGCATCGGTAGGGACAGGTCGACGGCCAACACGTCATATCCCGCCTTCGACAGGACTTCGGACGCCCGTCCGGTCCCGCAACCGAGGTCGAGAATCCATTTTTTTTCGGAGCCGGCATTTCCAGTACCGTTTGCCAAACCGGTAGGGTCGCTGGTCGCATGAACAGCGGTCGTAATGGGCCGGCTTGGCCCCGGAAACACCTCTGCGGTCATTTGAAGATCGACGCGGCAAAGCGGAGTGGCTGCCACAAAGTCATCGTAGCGGGAAGCGATCGTCCCTTCGTGGGCGTAACGCCACGTTCCCGGTGAGACGCCGACCGGTCGTCGCCACGCATTTTGACTCCCATCACCGCGGGGTAACGAGGGGCTCGCGGCTGAGTCGCGGTCGTGCGTTTCGTTTTCCAAAGACATCAATCTTCGTTCGTATCGGAGTGGCTGAGTTTGCGGGGGCTATTTCAATCCGTCCACTCGCTCCTATAATTCCGCCCCCACCAGTTACTAAACTTCACTCCCTAGGGAATTTGAGCACAGTGTCTATCAAAGTAGGTATCAACGGATTCGGACGTATCGGACGGATGGTCTTTCGCGCTTCGATCAATCGTGACGACATCGATGTAGTGGCAATCAATGACTTGCTCGACGTCGATTACCTAGCATACATGCTTAAGTACGATTCCGTGCACGGCCCTTTCCAGGGTGAAGTTTGCGTTAAAGACGGCAAGTTGGTCGTTAACGGTCAAGAAATCCGCACCACCGCCGAAACCAATCCTGCCAAGCTTGCTTGGGGCGATGCAGGCGTCGATATCGTTGTCGAATCGACCGGTATCTTCTTGACCTCCGAAAAGGCTCAAGGCCACATCGACGCTGGTGCCAAGAAGGTTGTCATGTCGGCACCTTCGAAGGACGACACTCGCATGTTTGTCATGGGCGTCAACGACGACAGCTACAACGGCGAAATCTTTGTCTCCAACGCTTCGTGCACAACGAACTGCTTGGCTCCGATCGTGAAGGTTCTGAACGACAAGTTCGGCATCAAGCGTGGTTTGATGACCACCGTTCACGCTGCCACCGCAACCCAAAAGACTGTCGATGGACCATCGGCTAAGGATTGGCGTGGTGGACGTGGTATCCTTGAAAACATCATTCCTTCCAGCACCGGTGCTGCTAAGGCTGTTGGCAAGGTCATTCCAGAAATGAATGGCAAGTTGACCGGCATGGCTTTCCGCGTCCCAACTTCGGACGTTTCGGTTGTCGACCTGACCGTCGAACTCGAAAAGGAAACCACCTACGAAGATATCTGTGCTGCCATGAAGGCTGAATCCGAAGGTGCCATGAAGGGCGTCTTGGGTTACACCGAAGACATGGTCGTTTCGACTGACTTCCGTGACGAATCCCGCACCTCGATTTTCGATGCCAACGCTGGTATCCAACTCGACGGAACCTTCGTCAAGGTTGTCTCATGGTACGACAACGAGTGGGGTTACTCCTGCAAGGTTCTCGACCTCGTCGCCAAAATTAGCGATTAGCTTTTAGCTATTTAGCTGTTAGCTAGCAGCCGCGGGCATGCGGCATCGACTATCATTAAAGCGTGACCAAGTGTCACGCTTTTTTTTCCCCTCCTAATTATGGAAGCTAATAGCTAAAAGCTAGTAGCTAAAAGCTGCCTTCATGTTTATCGATCGCGTCGAAGTCGAACTCACCGCTGGCAAAGGTGGTGACGGTTGCATGAGTTTCCGCCGCGAAAAATTTGTCCCTAAGGGCGGACCCGATGGAGGTGACGGTGGGCTGGGTGGTAGCATCATCCTGGAAGCCAAAGTGGGCGTGAACTCGCTTTCCACTTTCGCTGGAAAACGATTCTTCAAAGCCGAGAAGGGCCAGCCTGGACAAGGCCGGCTTAAGCACGGGCGCGGTGGACATGACTTGCGTTTGTACGTTCCTTGCGGAACCAGCGTGATTGATGCCGCTGATGGCTACGTGATCCGCGACCTCACCAAGGTTGGTGACGAATTCGTCATCGCTCGTGGTGGCAAGGGCGGTCACGGGAACGCTCGATTCAAATCCGCCACCAACCAGGTTCCACGCGAAAAGACGCCGGGTGCTCCGGGTGAGTATCGTCACGTGATCCTGGAACTGAAATCGATCGCCGATGTCGGTTTGATTGGCAAACCCAACGCAGGCAAAAGCACGTTGCTGTCGCGGATCAGTAGTGCCCGCCCTGAAATCGCCGACTACCCGTTCACGACGAAGTATCCGAACCTCGGTATCGTCGAAATTGATGTAGAGCGTTCTTTCGTGCTGGCGGATATCCCAGGGTTGATCGAAGGCGCCAGCGAAGGTGTCGGACTTGGACACGAATTCCTCAGGCACATCGAACGAGCCGGACTGTTAGTCCACCTTGTCGAACCCGTGCCAATCGATGGCTCCGATCCAGTTCATAACTACAACGCGATCCGCGAAGAGTTACGGCAATACGATCCGACGATGGACACCCGAGATGAGTTGGTCGTGCTGACCAAGTCCGAACTGGATATCGGCGGTGAAGTCGAAGCCAAACTGAAGGAGTACTTTGCGGAGAACCCAGTCGATCACGATCGCCGGTTGTTTAAGATCAGTGCGGCCGCGGGGCTGGGCTTGGAAGAATTGACCAGTGTGATCATGGACAGTGTCACAAAACGCCGTCTTGAGATGATCCAGGCTGGCGAAGACATCATGCCAATTCGCGAAGTCGATCAGGTCGCGTCCGAACCACGCAAAACACGCGTGCCTCCGCATAAGCAAGGTTTGACGGCGAACTTGTCTGACGAACATAAGCCAATGGACGTTGAGGCATACGATCCTTGGGCGGAAGATAAAAAGCACCGCGGTCATACCAACCCGCACATCGAACGCTCCAAGCGACGAACGGGCAAGAAGCCGTGATCGTTGGTATTGACGTTGGCAATACCGCAATCAAATGGGCATGCAACGAGAAACCGAACGAGGTGGTATCGGTTCGTCTAAGTCATGATGACGGCATCAAGCAGGTGATTGATCAGGTGGCGGCTCTGCTAAAAACGGAAGCGGTCGCTTCGGAGATTCGCATCGCCAGTGTCAATCGCGGTGCTGCACAGGTACTTGAGTTGGGGCTACGTCCGGTCGTTGGGCAACAGGTCAGTATTCGAATCATCAGTCGGCATGACATTCCGCTGGAAGTCTCTGTCGATCAGCCGGACCGAGTCGGAATCGATCGCTTGGTGGGAGCATACGGTGCAGTGCATGGTAACTTTGCCAGCGAGTCGGACCAGGATTCTGATTTGCCGTTGGTTCTGGTGGATGCCGGCACCACAGTCACGGTCGATTTGGTTGATGCGGAAGGCGTCTATCTTGGCGGCGCGATCATCCCAGGTTTAGCAATGCAGACGACAGCGTTGGCCAGTGGCACGGACGCTTTGCCGAAACTCGATTGGGGAACGCAGTGTGGTGACACCGCCAATCTGGATTCGCCCGGTAAGAACACGTCTGCGGCCATTCGGCTAGGTATCTTGTCGTCCGTCGTCGGCGGCATCGAGCGACTGATCCGCTTGTACGGTGAACCCGCCAACCTCGTCGTGACCGGTGGCGACGCACCCTGCATCGCGTCCGCCCTAAGCGTCCCCTGCCAAGTCGAGCCCCACCTCGTCTGCCGAACCCTAACTCGGTTGCCCTCAACGAAGTAGACGAAGCCAAAGCTGGAGTCCAGGCTTTAGCCGATTCCGCACGACTGATAACATCGCCGGTTAGGTGATGTTAAATTTGCGGCTGGCAAGCATGTAAACTTACGGCGAAACCAATGCGGCTTCGCCCCATAGTGATGGGTCTTCGGCGACGGGGAAACTGTCGCTGAGCGTTAAGGCTTGAACGCCCAGTTCGCGGTCGGTCACCATGTAGTAGAAACCCAACTGCGGTTGGTCGACGGGGTCGAAGCCGGTCATTGCGGCAGTTGGAATTAAGCCTGAGATTTCGTAGCCGTCGTGTTTCGGAGCAGCGTGGATCTGCAGGGTTCCGGGCATGACGGGTTTGGGGTTCGAACGAGCTCGATTGATCAGAATCATCGATGCGACCGGTCGCTCCCGCTGCGGGCCGCCGCCGGCGGGTAGCCACAAAAACCGATGGCAGTGCTGGGTCGCTCGGTGGATGTTGGGGCTATTGCGGGTGTCGATCCAGATATGAAGCCCATCGCTTTCGTCCAATCGCGTGTCGCGGCACCAGGGCATGGTGCGCTTGCCGACGACCTTCATCGTGAAGCCGATTCCGTCGTTGGACCAACCCATCCGCAAATCGGCAAACGTCGGTGCTCCGGATAATGCACCAAATGAGGGCACGCGATGGGAGGGCGGCAATTCAATTCCGCGTTTCGTCCAAGCGAGGTCCGCTTTCAGGATTCGCACTTCGAAACGAAACAGGATTGTTGGATCAACGAGTTGGTTGGTCTTGGTCATAAGAGGCATCGTAACGAAATCTTCGCCAACGGGCATCGCTGGCTTGCTCGATTCGGTCAAAAACGTCGCACAATCGATACAGCCCGGCTGCATTCTCGAAAAGCCCCACTTTCGCTTATCGATATATGTTCCTTCAGCCGCAGGGTCGCCGATAGCGTGCTTAGCGACGAAAACGCAGATGTGTCGAGCGTGTCGGCCAGACCTTTTCTTTCCTATCCGGACGATCTTCTTGCTTGACCCAAGTTCGTTGTACCCACCTCAAATCTCACCCCACTGGACCTGCCCCAGCGTGCCAATGATGGCCCGCGACCTTCGAAATTGCCGCCTACCATTATTCCCCTGCAAACGATCCAACGATCACGTGCAACCAACGGCGCCGCTTCGAAGGCAACATCATAAAGGATTTATTCGATGTCAAACAAAGCATTCATTCGCCGTTCTTGTACCCGACTGTTGAAGTCGTTCGTTTCCAAGCCAGCTCGCCGGATGGCGCTCGCTGCCTTTATCGCTGGCTCGGCCATGGCGGCCGTCAACGCCGACGACCAAGAGATCCTCAACCGAATGGATCGCCAAGGCGGAATCTCGATTCTGGTTCACGAATTCCAAACCGACGCGGAGCCCGTCGCGGACGAAGCCATCGCCGATACGGAAGCATCCGAGCCAGCCGCCAGCATCGCCGCACTGCCGGCCTACGTTAGCCAAGGCACGCACGACAGCATCGGTACCCACGACAGCGTCCCGGTTGCTTCGAAAGCATCCAGTCAATTTGACCAGGCCATCGCCGCCGCTGTCTTCGCCTCAGCCACCAAGATCGGGATCTCCATCGAGCAGGTCCTGGAACCTTTTGCAATGATCGGTCCCATTGCGAATCAAGCTCCCGCCACCTTGCAGATCGACGCTGTCGAAGGTGGTGACATCTTCTTCGCCGCCGATGATGCCGCAGCCGTCTTCGACGAGTTGGTCGCCGAGGAAGCCGCAACGGACCTGCAACTTGCCGAAGCGGTTGCACTGAATCGATGGTGGCTCGACACTCAAACAGTCGCGGTTGCGAAGGTCACCAGCCAGGAAGTCGCCAAGGCCGACGCGATTCCTGCCGCAACCGACGGCGAAAGCGATCCCGCGAGTTCGACGCCTGATGCGGCAGTCGTCGAACTCGCGGCCGAAGAGTCGCTTGACTTGCAAGACGATGTCTCCTCCCCCAGTGACTCGACATTGGTCGGATCGTCGGCCATGATCGTCACGATCGAAGACGCGTATCTGCCGTATGATCTTGCCAAACGTGATCTTGATATTCAGTACTTGCCGCTTTCCAGCGTCGTTCCATTGACGCCCAAGAACTACGTCACCTACCCGCAAGAGACGCAATCTGAACTGCCCAGCAGTGCCGTCGCCGCCATCGCTTCTGAAGTCGCCGTCGCAGAAACAGAAGTCTTGGACAACGAAGGGCTTGAGCCATTGCCCGCGGACATGTTGGAAGATCTCGCGTCGGGAGTGAGCGAACTGATCGACAGGAGCAAGGTGAGTGGTTTCACGTTTGCGAAGGTTGGCGAGTCGTACGGCGAGTGGATCGCGAGCCTCGCACCGGCTCGTGCCGAGTTGGCGCAACAGATTGCCGAAGATCAGCAAATCGCGGCAGTGGTTGAACCAGCCGACGATGGTGAGATCAGCATCATTGATGGCGTGGCGATGATGCAGGTCGGTGGGGAACAAATCCCTGCACCGATCGCTGATCCGATCCCAGACGCGAACATTGGTCGAATCCGCATGGCGGTCTCGGATGTCGACATGATGTTTGTAGATGGATCGATGGTGCCGGCCCCCGTGGCCGATGACCTCCCCGACGCAGTTGACTCGTTCGAGCAGTTCGCGACGATGGACGTTGCTGGCGAAGCCGTGCCAGCTCCCATCGCCGATCCGCTTGCCAATGAGTTGCTGGTCGAGGAATCCTCGTTGGTGGCCAGCGAAGAAGCGGCCGCAGAGGTGGACGTGAACGAATTGGCGAAACGACTCGCTGCTCTCAGCTCGGCACAGCGTCAAGCAATCTTGACGATTTTGGATGCCCCGATGGTTGAGATCGCGTCGAAGCCAGAGTCTGTCGAATCGACTCAGCAGCGGTAGCTTTCGTTCGTAACGGAAAATCCCGTAGGTCACCCGCATTCGAATGGCCTACGGGATGTGTTCCGCAGCATTGACGTCCGTGTTCGCCTACCAGCCAACATCGCAATCAGTCAACATTGCCGATGAAATAGTTGAGCGGGTAGGCCGAACTGTTGCGTTTACTCTGACACCGTCAGCCGCTGAGCCTTTTTGATCAGTTCGATCATCTCGGCTCGCGAGCCTTCTGGATCACCGCCCTTCGCTTTCTGGGCCGTATGCAAAACATCCTCGTAGGTCCAGCTACCCGCGAAGGCACTGTTGCGAAGTTGCATTCCGAATCCAGCCACTGCAGCAGCGAATTGGAAGTCAGTGTCTGCGTCAGAAAAGTCCTGGTTCGAATCGACCAAAACGCGAGTCATCAGCGTGCTCTTCTTGCCTTGAGGCTGCTTGTAACGCAATTTCAAGGTCAGCATCTCTGGCTTGGTCAGATTGGAGTCTCTTGCCGAATTCGATTCGGTCGATGCATCGTCGGAATCGTTCGCATTTTCCTTTTCGGCATCCTCCTGATCGCTGTCGGATTCGTCACCAATTGAAAGTTCTTCGTTCAGCGTTGCTGAATCGCTCGAATACTTCAGCGGGTCAACTGCTGGTGAAATTGCGTCCGGTAACTTTCCGGCAGGAACGATCTCGTAAAGAGCTGTCACACGGTGTCCGGCACCGATTTCGCCAGCATCTTTCTTGTCATCGTTGAAGTCTTCTTTAGCCAGAACGCGGTTTTCGTAACCGATCAGGCGGTACGAAGAAACGACTTGCGGATTGAACTCGATTTGGATCTTCACGTCCTTCGCAACCGTGACCAGCGTACCAGTCAACTCTTTGACCAACACCTTTTTGGCCTCGTTGATGCTATCGATAAAGCCGTAGTTGCCTTCCGCGTCGTTGGAGATGCGTTCCATCATGGCATCGTTGTGGTTGCCCATGCCGAAGCCGAGTACGGTTAGATCGATGCCAGACTTAGCTTGCGATTTGGCTTCTCGGACAAGCTCATCGGTTCCGGTCATGCCCACATTGAAATCACCGTCGCTGCATAAGACGACGCGATTGACACCCTTCTTGATGAAGTGTTCACGAGCGGTTTGATAGGCGAGCTTCATGCCGGCACCTCCGTTGGTACTTCCACCCGCTTGCAATTGGGTTAGCGATTGCAGGATTTTGGAGCGATCCGAGACCGGCGTGCTATCGAGGACAAGGCCAGCGGAACCGGCGTAGACCACAATCGCGACCTGATCGTCGGGGCGAAGTTCATCTAACAACAGCTTCATGCCATCGATGACCAACGGCAGTTTGTTACGTGATCGCATTGACCCGCTAGTGTCGATTAGGAACACCAGGTTGCACTGAGGCCGTTCCTTCTTGTTCAGATCGATGGCCTGCAGCCCGACACGGACCAACTTGTGTTCGTCGTTCCAGGGACAGGCCGCAACATCCAGGCTAACCGCAAACGGAGCCGCGGTGCCTTTCCCTGTCGGAGCACCCGTTGGAGTCCAGGCTTTAGCCGGTTCCCCACTAGCGTTTTCGTCTTCCGCATCATTATCACCCTGCTCATCGTCGTCGCTATCATCCAAGTCATTCTGATCACCTTGGCTCTTCGCTTTCAGCTTAAAGGCTGGACTCCAACTTTTGCTGTAGTCGTAGGAGAAATAGTTGATCATCTCTTCGATACGAACCGCGTCAGGACGAGGCAGTTGCCCACGCTGCAGGAACATTCGCACCTTCGAATAGCTCGCCGTGTCGACGTCGATCGATAGAGTACTCAACTGGTGATCCGCAACACGCTTGAACGTGTTTTCAACGAGCACGTCGTACTTGTCGCCTGACATGCCGGGCCCGACTCCCTGATCGGGGCGGGATTCGGCGGGCATCGAATCGTCGTCAAAGTCCATCTGCACGCCACGGCCTCGAATGGAGCTTTGTTTCTCACGAGAGCGTGAATCACGAATCGATGAACTTCCAAACGCTTGGGGTGCTTGCATACTGGCCCGCAAATTGCCATCCCTACCTAGTTCTCTTGTACCATTGAAAGGTTTGCCCATACCAGGCGTGGATCGTTTAGCCGAAATGCCCTCCTGATCCGCAGACGCAAGCGGGGCCATAGCGGGCCCGGCGAATGAGGCACCTGGCGCGGCTTTAGGTGCTGGTGCGGGTTCAGATAATGTTGTTGGGACCGACGCTGGTGTAGGACTTTCTCGCACGTCGCGCATCGCCCCTGAAATCGCCCCAGAAACATCGGGACTGGAAAAAGACTTGGCTGCTCGTGGTTCCAGTGCCATCGCCAACGGAGCGGATTCACGTGCCATCGTGTCAGATTCAGCTCGCATACCGGACGCTCGATTCATTTCGACGTCGGCGATGCCAAAGTCGTCCGCTGCCATCATGGAAGCGTCTAAGCCGGCATCTTGTGGGGCCGCCGACGGGGCTTCGCCATCGATCTGAGTAGCATCTATGTTGATTGCGATATCGGCGGATGTCGAAGAATCAGAGTCCGCCCTCAAGCTAGAAGCCGCAATGGATCCAGACGGTTGCGATTCTTCGGCGAACCCTTCATCCGCCAATTCGCTAGTCGGTTCGTTACGAGCATCGGGTTCCTGCATCGCCATCGGTCGGTTGCCCTTTGTTAACGACCACACGACCGGCAGGCTGAGTGCAGCAAGTACACCGACGATGCTGGCGGCAACAAAGAATTGAGTCCATGTGAACTTCGATGTGGACGCCGACGCGGCCGAACCCGGTGTTGCGGAACCGGTCGCCGTTGTCGTCGCTGAATCAGATGAAGGCGATGCCAGAACCTCCTCGCGCCGTTTGGGATCGAGGGATTGGCTTGGGATGGCGGCATAAAAGCCTTCGAGCTTGTTAGTTACTTCGCGTGCTTGCTCGACCGCGTCGGAAAGCGACGGGTCGTGCTGCATCGCTGCTTCAAACGACTGTTTTTCGTCGCCCGTCAGTTCGCCCATGACGTACGCGGTGATGCGTTCGTCATCCCATGGGTCAGAGTGGTTGTTATTGTTGGACATTGTATTTTTATGAGATTGAATGGTTTGATAGTCGTGTTGGAGTCCAGGCGTTTGCATGTTCTCCAGTGCCTGGCAGCCTAATGGCTGGACTCCAACGTCAGCCGCAGCGACGCGACGGCTTGATGCAGATGAAAGCCAACGTTGGTTGGCGTCAGCCCGGTCACGTCGGCGATTTCGCGGTAGCTCAGGCCTCCCTGCATTCGCAGTTGCAGGACTTCGCGTTGTCGGGGTGTCAGGCTGCCGATGGACTCGGCGACTTGTTGCTGTTCTTCGTCGGCGATGACGGTGTCTTCAGGCATCGGGGACGGGTCGACGACGTTGGCTTCGGGGGCATCGTCGTTGGAATCACCCGCACGGGATGCTGTTCCCGAGCGAGAAAATGAATGGGGGTTTCGTTTTCGTTGCATGTCGATCACTCGGGTTCTGCAAACGGTAAACAACCATGGCGTCAGCCTTTCGGCGAACTCGAACAGCGTTGGCGGGTCGGGCGAGGCGGCGATTTCGCGTGCCTTGCGGCATAACTGCAAAAACGTCTCCTGCACGGCATCTTGGGCCGTCGTCCGGTCGCGCAGCAAACACTTCGCATAAGACAGCAATCGGTGTTCGTGGCAATCGACGGCGTCGGTCAGCCAGTCGCTCAGGTCATCGGGGCTATCTTCCATGGAGGTTCACGGTTGGCGGGAAGAGAAGGATGGGCGAGGGAACCGTTCCGCACGCAACAGGAACAACGAATGAAAGCGAATTCTATTAGCCGGAAAGCTGACTTTTGGAGGCTACGACCGCTAATGCAGGTCTAAAAAGAAAAATCCGCATGCGAAATTCGACAATGTCCCAGTTGTAAGCCAAGTTTGTTCACCTTTCGATGTGTTCCGTCCAATCCCTCGCAAACAACACGGTCGCGGTCTCCTATGAAATGCATCTCCTGCGCTGCACCGGTATCTCGTTTGGACCGCTCCGGCCGGTATATCTGCGAATATTGCGAGACCGAAGCGGTGGCTCAGGCACTGGCCGACAGCGTTGACAAATTGGTGCTGACCGGCACGGTTTCGTCGCTGCCGTGTCCGTCATGTTGCCATTCCGGTGCCCGCAACGGTTCCACCGTGATGCTGGAAATGGGATCTTTGGACGAACAGCCGATCTTGGGGTGTCGAACTTGCCAAGGCGCGTGGATCCGTCGGCCGTCTTTCGCCATTTTGGTGCACGGACGCCGAGCGGAGTACACCGGCCCGGATCGTTTAAGCGACTTTGATTTGGCGGTTGATGGGCCTCGTGAACACCACGACCGATTGTCCTGTCCAACGTGCCAATCGACGATGGAATCGTTCTTTTATGCCGGTCCAGGCCGAGTCGCGATTGACTCCTGTGCCGCTTGCGAACGGGTATGGCTCGATTGCGGCGAGCTAACGCGAATCGCCGAAGCACCCGGTCGCCGGTAAGTCGACGAAGATTTGTAAGAGTCGTTTCGTTGATCCGCGAAACGGTTTTGAACGGTCTTAAACGATCTCTGCGGGATCGTCGCTAGCCGTTTTGAATTCGGAATGCCAGTTGTTGCAATTCGCTGGCCAAATCCACGTTGATCACCGCGACGGCGGAAGAAACTCGCAACGTCGTGGGTGCAAAATTGAGGATGCCCTGGATCCCGTGTGCGACCACTCGGCCCGCCACGTCCATTGCGTGTTCGCTGGGGACCGAGATGATTGCCAATTCCGGTTTGTATTCTCGCAACACCAGTTCCAGGTCATCCAACGCGCGGATCGCGGTGCCGCCGACGCTACGTCCAACCTTGGTGGAATCCGTGTCGAACGCCGCTACCAAGGTGAAGCCCAATTGTTCGAAACCTTTATAACGCAACAACGCGTTTCCCAGTGACCCGACGCCGATCAAGACGGCCTTCCATTGCACGCCACTTCCCAAGACCCGACCAATGTGGTCGACCAGCATCGCGACGTCATAGCCGACGCCTCGTCGCCCGCTTGACTGGATTGAACTCAGGTCGCGACGTACGACTGCGGCGGACACATTAACCAAAGCCGCCAGGTCGCGGCTGTTGGTGGACGTGGTCCCGCCATCAAGCAACCGATGCAGTTCGCGGTAATAGAGACTCAGGCGACCGACCGCGGGCGTGGACAGGTCGCCTCGCGTGGTGGTCGGTTTCGGTTCGTCGTTCATGGCAATCGCAGTTCGTGGGCGTTTCTTTTGATGCCGGAAGATGACTAACAGTAACGGTTTTGCCGGTCGCACGCACAGGCTAAGTCCAGGACAGCCAGCGCGGTGGTGATCGCACACCAACTTGGCGGTAATCGGGCTGTGATTTCAGATCAACTTGGGACCCTCAACCCAACCTCGTCGTCACAATCCGCACAGGCGGTAGGGTCGTTCTGAGCGACCGGCCTAAACGCTTTCTTTTGCCTTGTGTCCCCCGTTTGCGTATCCCAGCCTTGATCCGTAGTCGATGTAGTTTGTGCAACGGAATCATTTTCGCTATCCCGCAAGCTCAACGCATGTGTTTTAGGCAAGTGATTGCAACTCGACCCTCCCTTCTTGATCGCTACCACAGCCTTAGTTTGGCTGACGGGCACCACGCGGACAAGTGACACACGTTCAAGCTTTGAACTGACGGGAAGTGATTACCGCACAAGCCACCAACACTGACTGAGAAAGTGGGACGGGCTAGCGAGGTTTGGTTCCGTTGATGGGCTTGCCGGGGGGTTCCGGTGGCCAGTGGAAAGCTGCGTCTTATGCAACGCCTAGCGTTGTTTCCTGTGGAGATTTTGACATGAAGAAGTTCTGGTTGATGCCCGTCATCGCGTTCATCGCGATTGTCTCGGGCGCTACTGCTGCTCAAGCCGCATATTGCGGCGCGATCAGCTACGAAGGCTGTAGCAGCTGCGGTGGCGGATCGGTCGTCGCTGATAGCGGCATTGCCGGTGGTTCCGTCGTCGCAGACGGTGCTGTCATCAGCGAAGGTGCGGCTCCCGCATCGGCTGGTGGATCGTACACCGTTATGCGAACTGTTCGTGAAACCGTGATGGAGCAAGTTGAAGAAACTCGCTACCGCACTCGCAACGAAACTTACTACGTTGACCAAGTCGTCAACAAAACGCGAATGGTTCCTGAAACCACTCAGCGTGAAGTTCAATATACCGTGATGGTTCCCCATCGCGAAACGCGTCAAAAGACGATCAACTACACCGTCAACAAGCCTGTGTACGAAACTCGCCAGCGAGTGATCAACTACACAGTCAAGAAGCCTGTGTACGAGACTCGTACAAAGACGATCAACTACACGGTGATGAAACCTGTTTACGAACAGCACCAACGAGTGATCAACTACACAGTCAAAAAGCCTGTGTACGAGACACGTACGAAGACGATCAACTACACGGTTAACAAGCCAGTGTACGAAACACGTACTCGTACGACCAACTACACAGTCATGAACCCCGTGTACGAAACTCGTACTCGCAACGTAAACTACACCGTTTACAACACCGTTCGTGAAGAAAAAGTTCGCACTGAAAACTACAGCGTGAGCGTTCCTCAGCAATACACCAAGACCATCACGGTCAAGGGTGGACACTGGGAAACTCGCACTGAAACGGTTCCTGGTCCAATGATCCGTCGTACGGTTCGTGAGCCTGGTACTTCGTACTTCGACGCTGCAACTTGCCGCACCGTATACTGCCCCGGCAAGTGCCGAGTAGAATGCGTTCAAGGTTGCCCAAAGACCATCTGCAAGAAGGTCTGGGTTCCTACTTGTGAGCAACGCGAAGTCACTTGCACTAAGTACGTCACCGAGTGCCGTACTCGTGAAATTCCTTACACTGTTTGCCGTCGCGTTCCTGAGTGCCGCACCAAAGTGGTCGAGTACAAGGTTTGCAAGATGGTTCCAGAATGCCGCACGAAGACCTGCAACTACACCGTTTGCAAGATGGTCCCAGAATGCCGCACCAAGGAAGTTTGCTACAAGGTCTGCAAGATGGTTTGCGAAAACCGTCAAAAGACCTGCAACTACACGACCTGCAAGATGGTTCCTGAGTGCCGTACCAAGACTTGTAACTACACCGTCTGCAAAATGGTTTGCGAAAACCGTCAAAAGACCTGTAACTACACCGTCTGCAAGATGGTTCCAGAATGCCGCACCAAGGTTTGCAACTACACCGTTTGCAAGATGGTTCCAGAATGCCGCACCAAGACTGTTTGCAGCACAACTTGCCGCAAAGAGTGCTACCAAGAAACCATCAAGGTTGCTAAGTGCCGCAAGGTTTGCGAGCCTTACACTGTAACCCGATGCGTTCCACGTGTTGTTTGCAAGCAAGTTCCTGTCACCGTTTGCTGCCCAGCTCCTTGCTGCGGTGCATCGGCTGCCGGTAGCGATTGCGGATGCGGTGCTCCAGCAGCTTGCGGATGTGACTCGGCTTCGGCTTGTGGTTGCGACGCAGCACCAGCTTGTGGCTGCGACGCAGCTCCTTGCTGTGCACCAAAGAAGAACTGCATCAAGAGCTTGATGGACAAGATCTTCGCAAAGCCAGCTTGTGGCTGCGAAGTGATCGACAGCTGCGGCTGCGACGTTGCACCTGCTTGCGGATGCTAGTTTGAAACCAGTTTGATTTCAGGAAAGCTGGTCTGCCGAATGAGTCGGCGGACCAGCGGCCCTGGGAACAAACCACACGGATATTTAGGACGCCTTCCACGCGACTAAGCCCCAATCGAATCCAACCGACCGGGCTGGCTCGGATACTCTTCGAATAACGAGCAGCCGGCGGTGGATTCGCCGGGGCGCTTGCCCTCCCAGCAGCCGCTAACGGGACGAGCGTTCAAACGAACTCCAATCGGGGTCGAGATTCTCAAGGATTGAGAAACTCGCCCCTTTTTTATGCGCCGACCTAAACGTCTCGGCAACAAGCGTTCGCATGCAGGTGCAGCTCATCGGCTGGTCAACCGCATTCCATCGGGACCACGTCGCGCTTTCTACAGCCGGCAACTTAATCGCCTTGCAACGCGATAGGCTCACTCGTTTGCCTTCTTGGCCAGCCTCGCGTTATCAAACCCCAGCGGGCTGCATCTGACCATTTGTTGCACCCGTCGCGACAATAGACGGCAAGTCAATTTAGGCGTCACCACGTACTCACCGATGGACGGTGATGGTATGCGTGGCGAGTTGACCGAGTCGCCCGAGCTGCGCAGTGTTGGTGGCGGCAAAATCGTGAGACGCGCGGCCGTCATGATGCTGGTCGCCGAATCGATGGCTCGCCGAGGGGTTGTTCTGCTTTTAGCAACTGACCGGACCGGGGTCATCGCAGGTGGTAATTTTCGCAATGCTAGCAAACCTTGCGAGGTAAGAGAGGGCGATAACGTAGTTTGTGACCAGGGGCAAAAATTTCACGAATGTACGGAAGAGTAGAATGGGGCAACATATTAGCGGTGCGCGTTTCGTTAGAGATCGTTTCCGGCGGGGCATGCTGAAGGCCAAGAATCGCAAGCGGCTATTACTGGCGGCAATGATCGTCGGGACGACGTTTTCGACCGCAGCTAACGCACAGTCGCCGACCGGTGGCAGCATCGTCGCTGGTGCGGGAACGATCGACACGAGTGTGGCGAATCTGACCAACATCACGACGACGACCAACCGCGCGGTCATAAATTGGTCGGACTTTTCGGTCGGACAGGGACAGACGGTCAATTTCGACCAACTCAGTTCCAACTCGGCGGTCTTGAATAAGGTGATGGCTGGCGCGCCGCAATCGCTGATCGATGGAGCGATCACGTCCAACGGAAACGTGTTCCTTTCCAACGCCAGCGGCATCGTGATTGGATCGACGGGCACGATCAACACGAATGGATTCACTGCGACGACGTTAGATATTTCCAATGACCGTTTCATGAGCGGTGATCTTTCGTTCTCGGGAAGCTCTTCAGCGGCGGTTACGAACAATGGGTTGATCTCGACCGGCGACGGCGGTGCCCATTTGATTGCGTCACAGGTCTTCAATAACGGAACGATCGAGTCGACCGGTACGATCAATATGGCGACGGGCGGCCGACTGAAGATGGCTGGTGGGACGTACATCCAAGCCGACCTCGACACGATCAAGGGCGGCATCGCTGCAGGTGCCTCTTTGATCGGAAACAGTGGCACGGTGCGGGCAATCGGAGGTCTGAACGTGGGCGGTGAAGTCTATTTGGTGAACCCGAATGGGCGGATCGTTAACGACGCTACGATTACAGCGGCGCTCACGAATCCCGGCGGCTCGGCCAGCCCTAGTGGTTCAGGCAGTCCATCGTCGGCGGGTGGTTCAGTTGAAATGCTGGCCTCGACCGAAGCGACCCTGGATCAGGGCACCATCGACGTCAGCGGTACAACGGGCGGACGAGTCGTCGTGACTGGCGAAACAGTCACACTGAAAGGATCGACGATCGACGCATCCGGCGAGTTAGCTGGCGGTGACGTGCGAATCGGCGGTGGATGGAAGGGGCAAAATGCCGAGATCGCCAACGCGAGCCAAACGTCGGTCTCCGCCGATTCCACCATCAGTGTAGATGCGACCGTCAACGGTGATGCCGGGACGGTTGTAGTTTGGGCCGATGGCGACACTGAATTCGCCGGCCAAATAAACGCTCGCGCATTAGGTACGGGCAACGGTGGTAACGCGGAAGTTTCCGGAAAGAACAACCTGACCTTTACCGGCAACGCGGATCTGCGATCAACCAATGGCGAGTACGGGGCTTTGTTGCTGGATCCATCCAACTTCACGATCAATGCAACGAACGAAGATGCAATTCGGGCCCAGTGGGGTTCTGGAGCACTGGTCATCGAAGCTGACAACCTGATCGAAGTGGAGTCCGATTTGTTCCCGACCGTTTCTTCCGGCGGCGATGAGATGACATCCTTGGATGGTTCAAAGACATCACTGACACTCCGCGAGACAAGTGGCGGTGATGGTGCAGTGGACATCACCATCGCGGCGGAGATCCGTGATTCCAGAAAAAACTCCGCCGCCGTTGACTTCAATGCCGGAACCGGCACGCTCACGGTCACCGAAGACGGTCGCATCAGCAGTTCGCTGGGCGGCATTTCGGATGTCACGGTGACAGCCGGGGAGGTCGATGTTGCGGGGGCTAGTTGGATTGACAAGTTGATCGCTACGGGTGACGAGTCCGTTGGTTTGGGAACCGCAGCGACCGGCTCCTTGAACCTCAGCGACGATGATCTCGCTTCTCTATCGGTGGGCACGATCGAGGCTGGCGACGTTGATATCGAGATGGGCGAATCCGCCAGTGCGATTTCGTCCCTGAATATCGACGCCGATGCTGTCAACATCGACCGGTTCGCCGGACGATCGCTGTCGATCAGTTCCGATGACCTCACCATCACCGGTCCGGTTGCCGGCAGTGGAACGTTTCAGTTCGATGGCAAGTCAACCAAAACCATCGGACTGGGCAGTGCTGGCGGGCAACTACAGTTCTCCAAATCGATCTTAGAAGGGATCACCGGGTTCTCGACCTTCGACATTGGAACCGCTACCGGTATTGGCAGTGATATCGCGATCGACGATGCAGCGTTGAACTTCAATTTAGTCACATTGCGAGGTTCATCGGTTGATATCGACACCCTGGCGATCGGCACCAACCTCAAGCTGATTACCGATGGCCTGAATGTGCAAAACCAGATAGTTAAATCAGCCGATACCGGTACGCTGACACTCGATCCGATATCTAGTTCGCAGGCCATCGGCTTGGGCGATGGAACCATCGGTCTTTTCAATGTGACTGCTGAAGAATTCGATTTCCTCGGAACTTATAGCAGCTTGCTGGTGACCGGCAGTACCGGAGTCCTTCACGCCGATATGGACTTCACCGGAAACTACGCAACCGGGATCACGCTTGATGGAGGCAGCGGAGAGGCGGTCGTCGATGCGGTGACCACCGATTCGGGTTTCTTCAAACTCATCAGTGGTGAGATCTCTCTCACCGGTTTCTTGACCGGTGATGCCGATAACACCGATTTGCAGTTGTTCTCGGGTTCAAGCAGCATGGCAGTCGGCGCCGCGGCAGCGGGGGACTGGACTCTAGACAGCGAAGCATTCGATCTTATCACGAATTTCGAATCGGTGACTTTCCAAAACACTAGCGCTTCGGGCCTACTGAACGTGGCCGGCGCCGATTCAATCAATCCGCTCGACTTTGGTACCATTACCACTGGTGCAGTGAACTTGCTAGCCGACGCGTTGCAGCTAAGTGACGTCAAAGTTCCCGAAGCCCTCAACCTTTCGGTGTATGAAGCACTCGAAATTGGTGGTGCCGTGACAACCGAAGACAGCGATAGTTTCCTGACGATCAATGCAGGAAGAGTTTCCAGCACCAGTAGTTCGCGAGCGACGTCGGTCGGACTTGGTACTGGGGCCACCGGTAACGTCCACCTGGATGATTCGGAGCTCAACCACCTCGCCGGTTTCGATACGATCGATGTGGCTCATGTCTCGGCAACGACGCCGGGTACCACGACGATTGACGCGACGCTCGACAAGAACCTAAAGGTCCGTGGCGGTCGTTCGATTGAGATCGCATCGTTAACCTCTACCGGCGGCAGCAACATTGATCTGTCCACGGCGTATCAATCTGGTGGTACCGGCAACATTGGTACCGACAAGATTGACGTGACCAACATCGATGCCTCCGGTGATATTCAGCTGGATTCCACTCAAGTCTTGGTCAAAGGTGTCGTGCAAACGACTCAAGGCGATGTTTCGGTTGACGCGACGCTGGCGGAAATTGGCGACGGAACGCAATCCACTCCAGTTAGCATAGGCAGTGCCGCCGGTTCGACGAACATCAACACAGAAACCCTAACGGTCAATTCCAGTTCCAATGCGTCCGCTCAGATCGGGTTTGCATTCACCGATACGACAACTTCTGTCGACGGCGACATTACGGTTGATGCATCCGGTGACATCGTGCTTACTGGTGTCGGAACGCACCTCGCGACGATCGGTCATGGTGATGCACCCGGAAACGATGACACCGGAAAATCGGCCGCTGGTAACGTGCAGGTTTTGGGCGGGAAAGACGTCCAAATTTCGAATGGGCACATCGGCCATGTGATCGACGCTGGCGGAACTTACACGTCCGGAACTACGGTCGTTTCGGCTGGTCTTTCTGACTTTACCGAGGACAACGTTGATCGGGAAATTGAAGATGCGCACCAACCCTACACATTGGTAGCCGACGCCAATTCCAATTTCGTCAGTGCAGCATTTGCTGACGGCGGCACCCTTGGCTTCTACGTACCGGATGTTTCGCAATATCTTGTTGACTCAGATGCATCGCTGAATGGTGGTCATGCGACGGGTGAAGTGCCAACCAACTATGGCGGCCCCAGTGACCCGAACAACGGGTTCTACGGCGAGTACGTCGGCGACGCGGCTCAGAACTGGTCCATTTTTTCGGCGCCCATCGGACTGGAAATCCAAATTGGTGACTCCACTTCGGTCTACGGTTCGGACATTACCGAATTCGCGGACGTCACCCTGCTAGGTGACAATTCGAATCTGTTCGGAGCAACCACCGAAGAAGATTTGAATCTTTCCGCGGACTACGCCGGACTGAACAGTGACTCCGATGCCGGCACGACCGTGCTGCAGATCAAAACCGATGACCTCAAGAAGGGTTACTACATCAAACAAATTTATCGGAACGGCCAATCGTTCGATTCGGTCCCAATCGACACCGCTGGCACCCACACGATCACCCCCGCTGAATTGAACATTTCGATCAATAGTCAAACGAAGATCTATGGCGACGTTTTCACTTGGGACGGTACCGAATTCAATGTATCTGGACTGGTCAATAGCCAAACCATCGACAGTCTGACGATGACTTCAAGCGGTGCCGAAGCATCCGCCTCGGTCAGCGGTGGTCCGTACCAGATCACGGGATCGGCACCCACGGGGACGGACTTCAAGTCGTCCAACTACGATATCACCTACGTTGTAGGTCCGCTCTCCGTGACGCCTGCTCCGCTCACACTAACGCTAGGATCGTCGACCAAAGTGGTTGGTGCGGAATCCAACCTCGATGGAACCGAATTTACCGCCGAAGGGCTCAAAAACGAGGACTTGGTTGAGACGATTACCCAGGAAAGCGAAGGGATCCCGAGAGCGGCGGTGGTAGGTGTCTATGAACTGACCGGTCGTGATCCTATCGGCTCGGTCTTCGATGCCTCCAACTACGACATCACCTTTGAAGATTCGACATTAACGGTTCGGTCACCGGAAGATAACACGACCCATGACGTCTGGTCACGAGCTGGCTTGGTGGCTGGGTCGGTTAATAATCTGATGGGCGGTGGAGGTGGTTCGATAACCAGCGGGCAACGGGGCAGTGCATCGGTAGGCGTGACTGATCCGAACGCAGGCAATGGTGATGACGGTACGGTGTCGCAAGAAAGTACGAATTCCGACGACGAGCAGTCCGGCGAGTTGGCGGTGCAACTTCCAGGCGATTTGCCTGACCCGAATGCAACAAGCTAGCCGAGATCCAGGAGTGGGGAGACCTGCAAGGTGGAAGAGCGGGTAGGCCGGATCAAGGACTCAAATCATGGCGGAGCAAGGCAATGGTAACTTTATCAAGTTATCTGTGGACGGAAATTGAAGTTCCAATTCCAACCGCTGCTCCGGCAATGATGCAATTGGTTTCATCCGGTTGATGCGCATTTCCTCGCTCCATTTTAAGAGGAGACGTGGCTGTCGAAACCGCGTCGTCCATGGAAGATCGATCCTTTGGTCTTCTTTAGCCGAACTTTCAATTTGAGCGAGTTCAAGGGCTGAGGCCAATATGCGTGCAAATCGCGTTGTTCATATCAGCGCAGTTGTTCGGCCCTGAACTCGTGTGATAGCCGGGGCACTTGCGTCGGTCGATGATGACTTACGCATGCTATTGGTGGCGGGGCACGTCGCGAGATAGCACGTTCTACCGCAGTGGATTGCCTTTTCTAAAGGCGTCCACTAAGGGGTTTTTTAAGCGTTTTACGTTCTGATTGATGGATTAACCGTTCAGCCCGGCGACAAATGGTCGCCATGCGTTGTAACGAACATCAGCGATCAGACGAAATGGATTTTGGGGCAACAGGATGATGGATCGTCGTTTTTGGGTTGCAATCGCTTTGGTAGCGGTTGCACAAACGCTGTGTAGTAGTCACGCGTTTTCGCAGAACTTTGAGCGATATCAGCCTAAGTTATTCGGGGCAACGAACGATCGTGCGATCGATCTGAACGCGACTCAGTCACCCGAAGATGCGCTTCCATCCAGTGATGCGGTGTTGGTTGATTCCTTGGAAGCGGTGATCATTCTGGATCATGCTGATTCCGTCACGCCACACGAATCCCATGCGGAACTGCAGGGCGTTCATTGCCAAGTCGGTTCGAACTCATCACTGGCGAACTCAACGAGAGTCCACCATGTGATCCACCGACACCTTGGCAAACCGATCACACTGCGGAACCTGAACCAACTGACTCGCGACATTATCACGATCTATGAAAAGTGCGGTCAACCGATCGTCGATGTCCAGATTCCAGAGCAAAAGGTTACCGGCGGTACCGTCCAAATCGTGATCATCGAATCACGAATCAGTTCGATCAATGTTGCCGGTGCAACTTGGCTCGATCCATGTCGATTCCGAGGTCAAATTACACGGTCTCGCGTGGGGGGACGGATATACGAACCCTGTCTTGCGGAAGACCTCTATTGGCTTAACCGAAACCCGTTCCGTTCGGTCGGACTGGACCTTCAACCCGGTGGCTACGACGGAACCACCGACTTAACGTTCGAAGTCGATGATGTTTTCCCAATGCGTGCGTACTTGGGATACGAAGACACCGGCGTGGATACTTTGGGGTTGGAACGACTCTATTCCGGGTTGGTTATCGGCAACCTGTTCGGCCAGGACGGGATCTTGGGATATCAGTACACCGCCGACGGCGACTTCTCTCAACTGCAAGCACACGCACTCAGCTACAGCGTTGACTTTGATCGAAAGCATTCCGCGTTCTTATTTGGAAGCTGGGCTTCGGCGTCACCAACCCTGCCCGCTCCGCTGACCCAAGACGGTGAAGCTTGGCAACTGGGCTCGCGGCTTTTCCACTATCGAACCCGGACCGCCAACGAGGAAAGTGCGTTTTTCGTTGGAACCGACTTTAAGTCGTCCAACACCTCCGTTGAGTTCGGTGTGGTCAACGCCACCCAGTCCGATGCCGACTTGTTGCAACTTAACTTCGGCTACAACGCATTCAAACGACGGGCCAACGGCGACTACGCTCGCTGGAACACTGACTTTTATGTCAGCCCCGGCGACGGATTTACGTCGAACAACAATCGTGCCTCCTTCAGCACGCTTCGTGCAGACACAGCACCGGGTTACATCTATTGCCGCTCAGCGATCGATCTGAGACGGCAACTGGGATGTCGCCACGAATTGGTTTCGCGGGCCGTCGGTCAATTGACATCTGACCGGCTACTTTACAGCGAAACGCTTGGTTTTGGCGGGTACGATTCCGTCCGCGGTTACGACCAACGTGTTGCTAACGGCGACAACGGCTGGCTAACCAGTTTTGAATTCGGGCCGAATGCGACCGTGTATGGATGCGGTAAGTCCGAACGGACGCTGAAGTACTACGCGTTCTCGGATCTGGGGCAGGCCTTCGTATTGGACGCTCAGGTGGGCGAAGAAAAAGAGCAGTTCTTGGCCAGCGTCGGCGTCGGACTTCGCTTTGCACTCGCCGATCGACTTGCACTGCGACTCGACTACGGCCATGGTCTCAACGATGTCGCCACTGCTCCGGCAGGCGGACGAGTCCACGTCGGGGTTGTCTCGTTCTTAGGCCCAACGCCCAAACGACGATAGGAAAGTCGTGTTGTTGGATTAAGAACGTTCTACCGGACCGGTGTAAACCATCCGGTGTCAACTTAATCATAACGCCAAGTTTACACTGGCGTTCAAGCTCCACTCCACCTCGATTTCAACCGTAGTAGACGAGGCAGTGAGTCCTTCCGCGAAACTCAGGCCAGACGGCCACATCGCATTCTTCAATAACTAAGTGGCATCTAGCCGAAACGCTAATCGACACTCACGAGTTCAACAATGAAGTGCAAGTTCGAGTGAGCTGGGATCGATCCAGGTGATCCACTTTCGCCGTAGGCTAGGTCCGACGGTACCCACAATTCGATCATCCCACCTTCGCCAACCAGTTGCATCCCTTCGGTCCAACCGGCGATGACGTTTCGCAGCGGAAAGCTGGTCGGTTCACCTCGCTCGTAAGAACTGTCGAACACCTTTCCGTTGTTGAGCCAACCGCGATAGTGCACGGACACGGTACTGGCTGCCGTTGGCTTTTTTCCGTCGGACGTTCTCAGAACGCGATAGTTCAGTCCTGAATCGGTTGAAGAGAATTCGGGCACCGTTTCCACATTCATTCCACCCGCACCGGCTTGAAGTTCCGGACGGTCAACGAACGTGATGGGTTTCCAACTGGTCGTCGTTCCGGTCGGACCCGCAAGTTCGGATGCAAGGTTGGTGCTTGGTGTCGCAGTGGAGCGACAGGCGGGAATTAGCAACACGAGGCCCAATAGACACCCAACCGGCCAGGTTTTCAGTTCCGCTTTCACGCTATTGTCTCGCATCCTGCATTCATCCATTACGCAAATCGGAAGTGAATCTCCCTGCAATTCTTTGGTAGGCAGGTTAGCGAAACCACGCCATGCTCGAAAGTCCGTTATTCCTATGGCGAAATGACTGCAATGGATCGCGTTTGATAGCAAAATGATTCGGTGTTGCGTACGTGAGCAACTGTAAAGCGAGGAATGTAAGCAAGGGGCCACTGCCTTTGCCGACGGAACCGCTTAAACTCATTCGTATAAGCAACCGACCGATTCTAAAAGCAAGGGACTCAATTCCGATGAAAGTCATTGTCGATCTATGCGTTGTCCCGATGGGGGTAGGTGTCTCGGTGGGCAAGTACGTCGCCGAGTGCCAGAAAGTGTTACAGGAAGCAGGACTGGAACACCAACTTCACGCCTACGGCACCAACATCGAAGGCGAGTGGGACGAAGTGTTTGCAGCGATCAAGCGTTGCCACGAACGAGTTCACTCCATCGGCGCACCACGAATCACGACCAGCATCAAAGTAGGAACCCGCACCGACCGCGACCAATCCATGCAGGACAAGATTGATAGCGTGACGGAAAAGCAGCTTTAGGAGACCTCTTTGATGAACGACGACCATCACGAGCAGTTTGGAACTCGCCCGAGGTGGTTTGTTCGTGGGATGGCGGCAGGCATGTTGTTAGTCGCCGCGATCAATGCGGTGTCGTACTTCATCCGCTCATCCACTTGGGGATCGCTCGTTGGCGATCGACAGAGTCCCGAAGAATCGATTGGGTTTCCGCTCGAAGTTTGGGAGGGTGGCAATACTTACGGCGGCTGGTTCGTCGACTACCCTCGGCTTTTGCTGAATGTGCTGTTTGCCGCCTTCATTGGTAGCATCGTGGGATGGGTGCTTTGTCGCCGCCGACATGAATTGAATCGAATGCTGGCGGGCAGTTTGCTAGTGGATCCTGATGGACAGAACATCGAACACGATAGCGAAGAGCAAGAGTCGCTATCGGACCACGCACCGATTCAGTTCAGTCTATTCGGATTGATGGCAGCGACAGCGATCGCGGCCGTTGCGTCCGTCATCACAAGACACTTTGCAGCTCGGCCGGAAACGCTGGTGGCAATCTATTTGTTTGGCCCGTTGTCATTGGTGTTGATCGCGATGCTACCCCAGCGGTTGTCTTGGCAACAGCGAGTCAAAATTATCACACCGTTGTCGCTCTCGTTGATCGGAGTCGCGATTGCTGTCGGACTTGCGATCGGCATGCCTTTCGACCAAGTGCTGATGGGAATTTTCCTGTGTTGGACTCCGCAAAGTGCTCTGGCCGCCATCGGACTGACTGCCTGGTTGTTCTTTAAACTCTCTCGAGAAACGGGCGATTTATCGATCGATCGCTGACGGAGTATTACCCAGGTTCGTTTTCGGGTTCAACAGTTTGCGCACTGATCGTGACATGAGACACCGCGTTTGGCGGTGCAATGAATCTAGCTAAACAGAAAACTTGCGACTTTCCGCTATCGAGGGGAACCTTCACCGTTGCTTGCGAGATCGTTATGTTCTGTTCCGAAAATGGGATTGAGGAATTGTGGCACTTCGGAACTGTGTCGCATCCGGTTCCTGCAACGGTATGAGGCCGCCTTAGTAGCTACCCTGCAAGGCATAGTCGCTCCCGTCGTTTATCACGTTACTCCGCCCGCTGCGTCTTCTTCTCGAATCGACCGAAAATTTCGATGGCAAAGATTATCCAGAAAGACAACGATCAACTTATCGTGAAGGCTTTTCCGAAATTGATCGGTTTTGTCGTGCTGTTCTTCTTAGCCGTGTTTTGGATTGCCGTTGCTACGACGGAACAAAACGTCGAACTGAGCATCTACCTGATTTTCAATGGGGTCGCGCTCGGGGTGATCTCGTTCCTCAGGTATCGCGAGACCTGCTTTGACAAGCGGAAGCAAACTGTATTGCTGACTTCACGAAGTGTGTTTGGAGCACAGACCCAGCAATTCTCGCTAGCCGAAATAGACTCGGTGAAGATGTCATACGGACGGGGAGCGGTGGCGAAAGGAGGAGCGATTCACTTGGTCATTGGCCAACAAACCTTCCCAATCGTTGACTCCGATATCGGCCGACGCAATCGGGAACGCAATGTTCAAATCAGAGATTCGATAGCGTCCTGGCTAGCGATCTGAAGCATTTTGGCGAGTCATGAAGCGATTTCTATCGGCAACCGCCCTAACGTGATTCACCGTCCGGTGGAATTTCCTTTTTCAAACTTGCTTGTCGCCGGCGGGGTCCGTCTCGTTTTGGTAGTCTTTTGTCGCCATCGTTACCGTGGCAATGAAACTTTGTCCAACCGATGTGTTCTTTGATGTTGAAATTGCCGCAATGACGACACTGCAGCCAAGTGATTCTGAATCCGTTTCGCCGCAGCAGGTGGCGACGGCTTTTCACGAGGCCGGGCATGCGGTGATGGCCATGATCGTAGGGCGTCCAATTCAAAAGGTGACGATCGAACCGGCAAAGATACAAACCGGTGGAGTTCGTCTGGGGGCGGTCAAGATCCAGAAAGGTCGCTCCAAAGCGACCAACGACTGGTTAGAAGACGAAGTCTTGGTCCTGTTGGCGGGCATGGTGGCCGAAGCTCATTTCACCGAACAGTATTGCCGCCAGGGCGCGTCACACGATCTGCAGGCGGTCCGTCATCTGCTGGCGTCGCGAGCGACCAATGAACGCCAGTTGGAAAAGCTGGAACGCCGGATGGTCGACAAGACGGAGCATCTGTTGAGTCAGGACGGTCATGAGGCAGCAATCAAGTCAATCGCAGTCGAGCTGCTGAAAAAGCAAACGATCAGCGGCCGAGCGGTGCGGCATCATTACAATCAGGCCGAACAACGGTTCAAGAAATCTTAGGGGTACCCATACGCAAAGCATCCGGGCAAATGCCCTCCGGTAAGTGCCGGTTCCAGGCAATTGCCAGGCGTTGCACCTGCTGTCACGCAGGGCTCAACGAGTTGCAACGTTCCGCCAGACGCCAACATTGAGATGGGCAGGTTGTTCGCCTGTGTCAGCTTTTGGGGTGCCGAGCTTGCTTCATTAACTCACCCAGTTGCTTGGCCAGTTCGGGATGTTCGGCGGCAACGTTGTTGACCTCGCCGATATCTTTCGACAAATCGTACAGTTCCACGGGGGCATCGGGGCGTTTGTTCAATTGGTAACGTACCGCCTTCCATTTCCCTTTCCGGATCGCTTCGCGTCCTCCTTGGGCTGGGAAGTCCCAGAACAGGTAGTCGTGTTCCTGCTGGCCAGGTTCGCCTAAAAGAGTTGGCAACATAGAAATTCCGTCGACCGGTTGATCCAGTTCCGTGCCGCTCAATTCCGCCATCGTGGGCAGCATATCCCAGAACGCGGATAAGTGATCGGACGTGGAACCCGCTTCAATCTTATTAGGCCAAACGGCAAGAGCGGGTGTTCGCACTCCGCCTTCGTATAGGTCTCGTTTAAAACCTTTCAACGGTCCGTTGGAATTGAAATATTCCGGATCGGCGCCGCCTTCAAGGTGAGGACCGTTATCGGACGAAAAGATCACCAAGGTGTTCTCCGCGATCCCTTGTTTGTCCAGTTCCGCGATGACGTCACCAACATAATCGTCTAGCACCGTGACCATTGCAGCAAACGCGGCGTGCCCTTCGGGCTGCCCACGGTAATAGTGATGAGGGTAGTCGAGTTCAGGAAGAAACTTGCCACGGAATTTTTCCATGTAAGCTTCTGGGGCCACCATGTCGGCATGCGGCTGAACGGCAGCGTAATAACAAAAGAACGGCTGGTCTTTATTGGAGCGAATGAACTCAAGCGTTTGCTCATGGATTAGATCGGGAGCGTAGTCGTTCTCGTGCGATCCTACGTTCCCCCACAGCATCTCTCGTTCGTTGTCATTCCAAAGGAATGCGGGGTAGTAGCAGTGGGCGATCCGTTGACAGTTGTAACCGTAAAAACGGTCGAATCCCATCTTCAGTGGATCGCTGACGGATCCGGGATAACCCAGCCCCCACTTACCGAAGATCCCCGTCGCGTAACCAGCACGCTTCATATGATGAGCGACCGTGTAAGTGTCGGCCGGCATCGGCATCTGGCCTTCCGGTGCATGTTCCGCGTTCCCTTTGACGGGTGTGTGTCCGGTATGCAGGCCGGTCATCAGCGAACATCTCGAAGGAGCACAAACGGCGCTGCCGGAGTAGTGCTGGGTTAGCGTCATACCTCGCTTAGCAAGCGAATCAATGTTCGGCGTTTCAAATTTCGTCTGACCAAAGCAACTCAGGTCGCCGTAGCCCAAATCATCGGCGAGAATATAGATCACATTGGGCGGATGAATTTCGTCAGCCTCTGAGCGCTGCCAGCAGCCAATCGCGAGGGTTGAGAGAGCGAGAATGCACAGCAAGCGAGTTTTCACAAAACGTTCCATCGGGGAGGGGAGCTTTCAGCGTTGAAGCCGTGAGCGTGCAGGTCTGGTACTATTCACAATTCCAAGACCACCGCAAATTACCGACTATTTCCAGTAGATTTGCAGGGTTCTTCCCGTTGAAGCACCGGCGGCATTCATTTGAACACGCAAGCGGTTCTCTATCTGGCATCAGTAATGCCGCTAGACAAGTCGCTGTTCCAAATCTTTTGCCGTTGAAAACGGGAGTATTTTGTTCAGTCTCGAGCCCGAAGAGAGAATCGGGCGAGAGCAATTAAGATATTGCTGATCAAGCGAGAAAGCCGCCTGGTGAGATGGCTTCCGAATCGAGTAGCCGACCCTCATTCAGAAAGGGTCGACTGCAATTCTTACCAAGCTGTGCACCCGAGAGTTTGTGCACTCGGGGAATATGTGCGCTCGGGATCTCGGCGCTCGAAACTACGAGTGCCTCCAGTTCGCCAGAGTTTGAAGGTATCCGCTGAGACCTAGAATTCCTCTTCGATGGTCTCTTTGGAAGCTCGCGTGCCGAGGGCACCCCAAAGACCATAGGGGCTAGCAAGCCCTGGTGCTCGAGCCGCTGAGCCGCCACCCGCCACACAGAAACCTGCATTTTGGTTTCCAGCTTCGATGGAGTCAGTAATGAACTTAACCGCACCGTCAGCCATCAAGACGTGACAACCGCCTTGGTGACGACTTCCGGCGGTTGACATAGCGATGTAACCATCGCCACGCACCGAACAGCTTGGTCCATTAGGAGGTGACGCCGTGTGGAACGAGGTGAACTGGCAACGTCCATCAGCCCAGCGGTAACCACGACCTTCGGACCCTTCCAGCACGTCTTTAACACCGTTAAAGAATTGGGGGCGGGTCGGGTCTTGATAAAGATTCTTGCACATGTTGGGGCCATCGCCGTCGACGTAGAACTCGTAGTTGCCGTTCTTGATCATGTTGGCGTTCATTTCTTTGGCACCTAGGCTCGTTGCAATTTCTCCGCCGGCGATGCTGTTGGATAGTCCATCAAGGATGTCGCGGAACTTGGTGACGTGCCGGTTCCAAAAGACCCCGCGGTTCGTGCCGCGAGCAAACGAGGCGATGGTGCCAGCGTCTGAGCGTTGACCATCGGTGTCCCATGATCCGTTGTTCCAGTGCCATCGTGGGAACTTCTCGCCGCCACCGTCAGCGTGTCCCCAGTCGTAGTTGCCGGCTCGGTTCTTGCCGCCTGAGTTAGAGAGCCATGGGTTATCGCCGATGCATGCCGCATAGTTTGATCGTCCCAGTGAAGGCAATCCGAAACCTGGGTCACTTGGGCAGCGAAAGGTGGGGATATTAGTTGCCCAGGGAGCGAAGTTGTAATCCCACATCGATCCACCCATAGGACCGCGATCGGTTCCGTCGCTATCGACGCCATTGGAAATCTGTTCCCAGATCGATTGCTGTTCGACGAATGGAGAAATGCCCACCAAGAAGCTGAGTCCCATATGGTTGTTCCCTGCTCCGCCGGGAGTCGTAGGGATTCCGCCGCAACTGACTGGTAGTTGTTGGTAAGCGGAATGGTAGTTGTGGATTCCCAAGCCAATTTGCTTGAAATTATTGCTGCAGCTCATACGCCGAGCGGCTTCACGAGCAGCTTGAACCGCCGGAAGCAGTAGTCCAACCAGAACACCAATGATCGCAATCACGACCAACAATTCAACAAGTGTGAAACCTCGAGATGGTTTTTGCGGACGCTGCATAGACAAAATGTGCATTTTAGAACTCAAAAATTAGGAACGAAACAGAGCAGAACAGAAAAGTAGGAACAACTTTTCTTCTTGAATAGGAAAAGTTGTTCTGCAGTTGGGGGCTGAGGAAAAACGCTTAAGTGGCCCGGTCTCTCGTGAAACGAAAGGTGAACAAGAAAGACTATTCTTCCGAGTCTACGTTTTCGTATTGATTGTTCACGGCGTCGGTCATCGCCTGTAATTCAGCTTCGGTTAGATCACCGGTAACAACCGTCGGCTCGCTCGTTCCGCAGCCAAAGGTGCAAAAGAGTGGAGTCGAAATTAAGAGAGCGAATAGGATGCGAACAGCGGTACTCATTAAGTGATTGTCCTTGGGAAATGGGTGCTTTCACTCAAAGCGAAAGCGGGATTGAAAATGGGATCTTAGGGAGGGCACGTCCCTTAACAATTTGCTTTTTGAAGAGATGTGCTCACCGGCTGTCTTAATCAAGGTTTGGGTGAGCTGAACTTCATTTGCTCAATCTGAGCAGGCTGATTGTGAGGTTTTCACGCTCGCCAAAATCACCACGCGCGTAGGCGTCTAATACTGGATGCACGCGTTCAGGGAGATCTAAACTAGAAAGAACACCCTTTTATGCTTTTTTCTTTTGATTGATTCAAATCAAGCGTTTGGGGCTCGCAAAATTGCAAACCAGAAGATGAACCGGCCAGATTTCTAGCCGGGCTGGCCATCTAGCTAAGCCAGCAATAGGACAGGGCTTCTTGGAGCGTACACTGTCGTCAAACTGATTCGACTCACCAGTCGTTAGCGCTGGCAACGCCCAAACCCGGCGGCGTTAAGATTTCAGAGTGATTGGGCCCGTGACTGTCAGGCCCGTGGCTGTTGGGGCGGGTGAAGCATCCAGCCCGGTGCAGAGATTATGCCGGTGCAGAGATTATGCCGGTGCAGAGATTATGCCGGTGCATAGTTCAAAACGGCAACCGATGTCGGAGCATCGCCTCAAGCGCTGCGTGTGGATAGCAGAATTTCATGTTGCCTAGCAGGACTCGAAATCGGTGCCCTTCCAGTCGCTACATCGCCGTTGAGATCGCTCTGATGCGGTCGCTCTGTCAAAGCTGGTCCGCCGCGATCGCTCTGGTGAAGACCTACGCGTCTTTGTTCGCGTCCAGGCGGATACCGCGTTTGGCGGCTCGTTCTTCCCAGCGTTTGCGGGCGAGTTGTTGCATGTCGACGTTGGTGTCGGATTCGTCAACGATCTCGAGGCCCAGCAACGTTTCAACGAGGTCTTCCAGGGTGACCAGGCCGACGATGCTGCCGTATTGATCGCTGACCATGGCCATGTGCAATCGGCCTTCGAGCAGCATTTCCAATAATGCCGGAAGTGCCGTGCTGGCTGAGACCGTTTTGACTGGTCGGGCGAAGTCTTTGAGAGTGCGATCGGATTCGCCGCGTGCTTGTGCGACCAACAGGTCATTCTTCAACACAAAGCCGCTGACCTCATCCAACTTGTTGTGGAAGATCGGGATTCGCGATACAGGCAATTCTTCGGTTTGCGAGAACAGTTCGCCGATGGTTTTCGTTTCGGGGAAAGCGATGACAACAACCCGCGGGGTCATGATGTCAGCGGCGTTCAGGTCAGGAAGCTTCATTAATGCGCGGAACACGCGTGACTCGTGATCTTCCAGCACACCCTGTTGAACTCCGATTTCCGCCATCGCGGTGAGTTCTTCTCGCGTCAGTGCGTGGTGGCTCTCGCCGCCGGATAGCCACTTGGTCAAGATCTCGCTGAGCCAGACCAGTGGGTAAAGGAACAAGATCAGGTATTCGACCGTTGTGCCGACCATCGGTCCCAAAGTTCGCCAGTGCAAAGCACCAAGCGTCTTCGGGATGATCTCGCTGAAGACCAAGATCAATAGCGTCATCAACGCACTGGCGATGCCGACCGCGTTTTCGCCCAAGTAGCCTTCGCCGCCATAAACCGCGGCGGCCTGAGCACCGACGCCAGCGGCACCGATGGTGTGGGCGATCGTGTTGAGCGACAAGATCGCGGCAAGTGGGCGGTCCACGTTCGCCTTCAGCCGCTGCAACCGGTCGGCTGCGGCGGGCCGATTCTCGCGAAGTGTCGCGATGAAGGACGGCGTGATCGAAAGCAGCACCGCCTCGGCGACGCTGCAGTAGAACGAAAAGCCGATGGCGACGACGAGGTAGATCAGCAGTAGAATCATTGAGCGGCGATCAATGTAGGCATTCGGATGGCGGAAGCCGAATCATAGAACACCGGCCCTGTTCACGGGAGGCTATTAACAATTTGCAGCCGGCAAATCACAGGTGGCCTCCTCCTTGGGAACGTCGGAACAATCAGTGGCGGCGTATGACTTGTCGCTCGGCTCTCCGAGCCGATAGCGGGCGGTCTAGCGCTTTCGGTTCGGAGAACCGAGCGACATTTGTTGTTCCGGCGACGCTTAGGCGGCCATTTTGGTTTCGCTGCGGGGTGCTGATTCACCACTCGAATCGAACATTGCCGAGCGGTTCGAAGTCTGGCTGCTGGAGTCGGAAACTTCTTGTGCGATGACTTCTTCGGCCAAGGCTTGGTAATCGTACGCACCGTTGGATTCGGCGGAATAATCGAAGATCGATTGACCGAAACTGGGTGCTTCAGCCAAGCGAATGTTTCGACGGATACGAGTATCGAAGAACTTCGCGTTGCGGAAGAACTTACCGGCGTCCTTGGACACGCTGAAGAACTGATCGATGTCTGTGCTGACTTCGGCAGCCAAGCGAGTGTTCGCGTCGTACATGCACAGCATCACGCCGGAAAGTTGCAGACGGCTGTTCATTCGTTTGGAAACCACTTCGATCGTGCGAAGCAACTTGCTAAGACCGTGCAGTGCCAAGAAGTGAGGCTGCAGAGGCAGGAAGACTTCGTTGACCGCGACCAAAGCGTTCAGCGTCAAAACGCCCAAGCTAGGCGGACAGTCCAGGATCAGGTAATCGAAGTCGTCGGTGTCTTCGTCCAGTTTGTCGCTGAGAATCATCTCGCGACCGATCTGGCTGGCCAATTCCATTTCAGCGGCAGCTAGGTCCAGGTTCGACGGGACGACGTACAGGTTGTCGTTGATGCGTTGCCGAGCTTCGGCGATGGTAGCGTCACCACAAAGCACTTCGTACATGGTGGCTTCACCGTCGATCGCGGTGATTCCGAGGTGCAGTGAAGCGTGTGCTTGCGGATCCAAGTCCATGACGCAGACCTTGCGTCCCGCACGAGCCAATGCGGCTGCCAGGTTCACGCTGCTGGTGGTCTTGCCGACGCCACCTTTTTGATTGATTACTGCGATTGAGCGCATAACTTGGGTCTCCTTCGATGGAGGGTCCGGGGGAGGGAAGTCTGGTTTCAGTTATTTCGGTTTTACAAACAGGTCTACACGCCGGTGCACGCTAACAGCACGCCAGCGTTAGGCCTGTTGCATGGATTGGTATGCCAATAAGACTTCGTACAGGTCCGAATCAATACGAACCACGTCATCTTTGAAATCTTGTAGCCAAGTTCGGTTGGATTGGTTGGCGTCCAGCAGCAATCGGGTCAGCAGAGCCAGCGGCACGCTCACCGACTTGGGAGTGCCCAGCCCGCTGATGCGATCTAGCTCGATTTCGCGAGTGAAGTTGTGTTTTTTCGTTCGAGCGGAATGCGTTGTCACGTTCTTTTCAGTCGGGCTAGTGGCGGTGGATTCGTGGGCTGAAACGCGCCGAACGTTTGGTCATGGGACGGGTTTAACAACCCATGCAGCCCCGTCGCCAGATCGTCCGGTAAGACTTGTATCGACTTTAACGATTAGACAGCTTGAAACGATTTTGCGGATTTTCGGCCCCGTTCGGTTTCACGGACGCTGATCCAAATCGCGACACATTGTCGGTTCGACGCCATTCCGCCCCGGTAGTGGTGCCGAATCTCTCGAAGCCAGAATGCGGCGATGACGACGTAGATCTGTTACTTCATATTGAGTACCAAACCGCCGTTTTCCCCTCTTTCGATGGGGATTCAGAAAACTTATTACCCCTCTTGCGGTGGTTGCGTATGATGGAGGACTCACCTATCGCGGTTCGCCCGCTCTCGCCTTTCATGGAATCGTGTGTCGCGGTGTCCACCTCGCCATCCACAGACCGAAATCGCGCATCGGAACCGTCGCAGCGGTCACCGATCATTGACGCTGATGCGCGGTCGGAAATGCGAGACGCGGTGGCGAAGATGGGGCACGCCAACGCTATTCGGGACAATCAGTCAAACGTTGAACCCATTGCGGTCGCGATGACGGCGGGCATCGGCGAAGAGTCCACTGAAAGTGACAACGACGTCGACAATAACAACGACTTGTTCGATGTCGATATTGCCAGCGAAGGTGTCGTTGCGGGCAGCGGTTTCGATGCCGTTGGTGCGGCCGATTTCAGACGCATTGGTTTGATCGACAGCGAGACAAGGTTATCGGTGATTCGCAACGCGGCCCGGCGGGCATCGATTGCGGTGTTGTCGGTCGCGCATCAAGCGTCTAGCGAGCCGGCCAAACCGGCTGTTACCGACGATGTCGTCAAACCCACCGCTTCGAACGGCACGGTGGGGGATGACTCTGCTGATCAGGAAGCCGAAGCCAGCGACGAGCATGCCGGCGCAAACAAAGGCCCCGACGGTGACGACCAATTATCGCAAATTGTTTGGTCGACCTACCGATTGGTGGATCCACGGTACCGGCACAATCACTATCAACAAATCCGCGTCGGCCGCATTTTGCCGCTGGCGTTGCAGGCGGCGTCTTGCGCGGACATCGATCCGTTCATTGAACGCAATGCCGTCGTCGGTGGAACTCCGATCTTATTCGGGCATCCTTTGCCGGTCGTGGTCACGCGGGCTCACTTCGATGATGAAGATGCAGCGGGCGGCGCCGGTGGCGTGTCGGCTCGAGAGTTGGCACGGACTTCGGTTTTAGATGAAGCGGCACGGCGAGCAGGCCTGCGTTCGCAAACGAAAATCTCCGAGGCGATGGCTGCCTATTCCGAATTGCGGCAGATCTCGATCTGGCGTCTCGCCACCCAGCAGATCATGCGTTCTCCGGCGATCGCGGTGTCGGTCGTCATGCTGGCAACGGGCATCATGTTGATGGCCGGTTTCACCTTCCACCGATCGTTTCACACGCCCGAGGTGAGCGCGTTCCAGGCGCGGTTGGAACGACTCAACAAGATGACCGAAGCTGAACTGGCGTTGGAAGGAAAATCGTGGCCGTTGGATGGACGCGGCACATCTTCATCCGGGCTTAGTGGCGTAGGTCCCGATTCGGGCCGGCTGTCAAATTTGGATGATGCGATTTCCATTGCCGAAGCTGAAAGCCAATTGATCGGCAAAGGCACGGCCGACACAGAGATCAGTGACCAGGACCCGCAAAGCGATTTCGAGCCGGGGTTCCCAGGTGAGATCGGATGGAATGCGGCCTCTGGGATGGACGCTTCGGAAGCCGGTATCGCGTCCGGTTTGGACCAACCACCGACAATCGACGAATTTCCGTTGGACGGTGAGTTGATGTCCGCGGGCAGTGAGTTGAACCCCGCGGATCCAGCCGATCTCGCTAAATCAGCCGAGGATGTTGACGAGACTATTGAGATGTCGGGCTCGACGGGCATGTTGAGTTCGACCGCTACCCCGTCGTCAGTTGTGGTTCCGGATTTCGTATCGGTGCCAAAATCTGATCCGGCCATTCCAGATTCGGATCCGGCGTTGCCGGCACCCGACGCCTCGATGCCCTCGCCAGAAAGTTCTGGATTGGACGGCGATGGAAGGTTGAGGCCCGACATCGATGCTTCGCCAAGCGGTCCGAACGTACCAACGCAGCCCGATGGCTCATCCGCTCCCAATATGATGGATCCGCCGGTTCCTCCTGAACAGCCAGCCGCAACGAACAAGCCAACCGCTCCTATTCAACCAGACACCGCACCAGCCTACAGCGACAGCGAGATTGCGATTGAGGCCGATGCGATTTGGTCGGCGACCGACTCGGCTGCGCGGCGATTCACGATCTCTCGTGCCGAGGATCTGATTCAGGAGTGGGAGGTTCAGGGTGAGTTAGCTGGCAACGATTCGATTGAATACTTTGCGGTCAACGAGTTGATCGTGCAAGCGAGCTGGTTAGTGGAACCATTTCCGACGACGGTCAAACGCGTGCAGGATTCCCGCTTTGGCGGTAGCGTTTCGATTGGTCCGTCGGATGCTTCTTCGACGAACGTATCGGTTCGTTCAAACGGGAGCGATTCGTCGGCGATCGTTTCGCGGATCGACGCGGTGCTGCCCAGTCAGTTGACCGATTCATTGTCGGTCAAGGAACTCACCTATTTGATCTCCAGTTGGATCGTCTCTCGACAACGCGTTGTCGCCACCGCTGATCTAGATCGAATGCTTGGGCAAGCCAATGTGTTGATCGACCAATGCATGATCAGCGACCGATTGACGCCGCAAGAACAGGCCCAGCTAATTGGCGTCGTCTTAACCGAAGCGAAACGGCTTAGCCGGATCGCAAAGTCGGAGGCGATCTTGCGGGAGCACGAGGAGTTGGTCGAATCGATCAGTGCTTTCCCGAGCGCGGATTCGTTGCAGCGACTTGAGACGAATAGCTCCACATCCGGGTTCTTGGGCCGCGTGCGTTGTTTAAAGCAGCGAAGGTGGTCGGTGGGGTTGAAGGCGATGACGAAAACTTCCGATTCGGCCCTCGCGTCATGTGCATCGTCAGAATGGCAACTGCGGCAATCCGATTCGGTGGACTCGCCGGTTCCGGATGAACGCTGGATCGAGCTAGCGGATCGCTGGTCCAAAATCGCCGCTCGGGTACCAGATCGTGAGGCAGCTGCGATTCGGTTGCACGCGATCGCGCTGATTCAGGAGATCCCCGGCACTGAACAGTTGGTCGGCGAGCTGATGGCGGCTTTGCCCAGCTACATCACTTTGTAGAGCCGTGGCTGAACCCGGAAATGGCCGCTATTTGCGGGCGATTTTAATCGATCGGCGTTGGATTCTGCGGGGAATTAGCTAGGTGAGCCTGAATGCGGGTTTTCCCCCAATCCGGTGCCGCTTGCTGGTTGTTCGTGAGAAACCGGCACAACCGCACCCTTTTTTGCTGGAGACCCAACGCTGATATGGCCGATATCAGCGGTACCATGGATTGGGAGGGTGGAACGATCGGTGCCATCGTTCCAGCGAAGATAGGGTCATGGTGAGGCAGGGAGGGCTTCACCATGACCCTTCCCTTTTGATATGGCAACTTCTTTTTCGGGCTGCGCAGGTTCCGTCAGGCTAAAGCCTGTACTCCAACAGCGCTGAAGTCCAGGCTTCAGCCTGTTACCCACAACTCAAGCATTATCCCGTCAGCTCAATGCACATTCAGGCTAAAGCCTGTACTCCAACAGCGTTGGAGTCCAGGCTTCAGCCTGTTACCCACAACTCAAGCATTATCTCGTCAGCTGCATGCCCGTCAGGCTAAAGCCTGTACTCCAACGGTGGGGACCAATTCCTCAACGAACCGAACCGCCCAGGCCAATCTTCTCAGGGGGCGTGAATCGGAAGTGTGACCAGCCAAAACGTTGGGCATTCGCGGATCGTGCTCTGTCGTTTGTGGCTTCAAATTAATCGACTTCAAAACGATGGTCGGCGAGAAGTCGGCGGCCACGTTCTCCAGAAGCCTCGCTGTACTGCGGTGGAACACAGCGACATGATCGTCAGGGCGAATGAACGATCGCCAGCGTTCTCGAAACTGATCGACCGTGGCTAGCGGGTCTAATTCTTCGCAGCTCAATCGCAGGCGGTCCATGAACGATTCATCGTTGAGTGAATCGGACTGGATCACGCATCGGAAGAACTCGCCGGTTCCCATTCTGACGGCGTTCCAGTAGAGCGGTTTGGGAGCCTCGTCCGTAAGTGGCGTCCCATCGGCGAAGGTACCTCGTTCTTGTTCGCCATAAGCGACGACGATCTTGCTGAGGTCTTCCGCCAAGACCCGTGGCACGTTGGCGGATCCGCGTCGTCGATTTTCGTTTTGTCGCCAGTTCGATTTGGTAAATCCGATCTGGTCGTTGATCATTCGGTCGAAAACTTCGAGGAGTCGATCGAAGCCCGGTGTGGTCGGTTCGATCGCGGTGAGTGCCGCGACGGTTGCTTCTAGCGTCGACAGCGCGTGCTCGTTCGGTTCGCGTCGGATGCGGTATCGGCCAGGTTCGGACGGTGCGAGCCGATAGCGGGGCAGCGTCTGCAAACGAGGGATATCGCGAAACAGCGTCTTGGCGTGGTGCCAGGTTCCATCGATCACGACAAGCTGCTCCGGTCGTTCCGAGGGCGCCAGTTCCGATAGCAGTTTGGCATCGTCGCCGGGATACAGCAAACCGACGTTGTCGTTCAGTTGCATCGATTCGAAGCGTTCGGCCAGCTCGTGGTTGTACGCCACCATGACTTCGCATTTCTGCAGCGATTGGCTAACGATCCGTGCCGTGTTGAATGGATGTGCCCGCTCGCGGCGGTGCTGCATGATCAACACTTCGGTTTGATTGGCGACCTTGGGGATCAACGCGCAAAAACACAGCGACAACGGACGAAAGCACGTGGGGCAGCGTCCGCTTTCGCTTAGTGCCAGCGAATCAGCGTCGTCCACTGGGGGGCTTGCCGTAGGGTTTGCCGAAGAGATATCTGAAGCGTTGATCGCAGAATCTTTGTGCGAAATAAGGAACGAAGCGTGCCAGCGAAGGCGGCATCCGGTGATCGGCTTTGGGAGCCGACGAGGTACGTTCTACGAGAAATCGGACTTCGCGCGTATCGGGCGTTCTTCAGCCAATCTGCGGTCCAGCCACTTTGCGGTCAAGTCAGTGCGTCCAGCCAGAGCGGTCCAGTCAGAGCGCACTCTTTCCTCTATGCTATGCGTCCAACCTGAATCCTTCCTCGACATGATTTTCAACATGAAACCGGCCACGATCAGCGAACTGAAGAAATCGTTGGCGCACCTGGATCGCGATGAGTTGCTGGACGCATGCGTGCGACTGGCGAAATTCAAGGTCGACAACAAAGCGTTGTTAACCTATTTGCTGATGAAATCGGATGACGAGCAGGCCTATGCCGACGAGGTTTGCGATGCGATCGACGAACAGTTTTTGGAAGCCGGCATCGGGACGAACCGGACGCTTCATAAGAAGACGCTGCGCAAGATCATCCGAGAATTCGAAAAACACATTCGCTATTCAGGTGACAAGGAAACGGAGCTGAAAATCCGAATTCATTTCTGTCGTCAGTTTTTCGATCGTAAGCTTCGTTTCGGTCGCTGTCGCGTTAGTGCGAATATGTATGCGTCGCAGCTTAAGAAAATTGACAAAGTGATCGACAAGTTGCATCCTGACCTGCAGTACGACGCCCGGCGAGAAACCCAGGGATTCGACTCGCTGCTGTAAGACTCGGTTCAGCGATCGAAAACCAATGCAATTGCCAATTTGCGGTGGTCACTGCGCGGTTGCCAATTCGCTGTGTCCATTCGCTGTGTCCATTCGCTGTGGTGCCGCGGTAGAGTTTATGTTTGAGAATGATTGAGTTCGTCGCTCACGAAGCGTGTTGAATTGGGCTTAAGGATTCAACGCATCAAAAAACTTATAAACTACTTCGTGTCTATCCGTCATTAAGCTTTTCGTTTGCGCTTGCTTGTGCCGTTAGTAGATTGACGTGAATTTAATGCTGGTGTGATTTCGGCTATCTGCTTTAAATAGTAACGATAGATAGCGGAAACTTATTAGTTATCGCTAACACACACTACCTATATGTCAAACGGAAGGCTTCCATGTTCAAGTTGCAAACTGAAGTATTGGCTTTGATAGCCAGCGCAATCCTACTCGTTGCTGTCGTCGGATGCGGGGGATCGGACAATACGGTTGTCGTGCCGGATATGTCTCCGGAGGATCTTCAAGCGGAGATCGATAAGCGAGTTGAAGAAGCCGAGCAATCTAAGCCTGAATAAGGCCGAGCTTGTTTGAGTTAGTTGTCATTGCCATGATCAAATTACGTTGTTCTGTACTTTGATCGGCTAGGCCATTTGGGTCTTTTCTGGTTCCAGTTTCGCGACCTGATTGCGAACTGTCTCTTGCGACGCAGCAATTTTGCCAGGCTGCTTCTGACGCAGCAGCTAGATGTCTCGACCGCTTAGCCATCTTGTCGCTTAGCCACTTGGTCACTGAGACTTTATCGCTAGGCCGCTTGATCACTAAGCCGCTTTATCGCTGGGTCACTTTATCGCTGGGTCACTTTATTGCTGGGTCACTTTATTGCTGGGTCAATGCGTATTGCTTTGTGTTTCAACAAAAAAATCCTGAAGGCCAATGTGACCTTCAGGATTGGTTAGATAAGTGAGGCCCAGTAGGCCGCTGGATGCGAAGGGGGTTTAGAATTCTTCGTCGATCACTTCCTTCGATGCCCTTGTTCCAAGAGCTCCCCATAGCCCGAACGGGCTTTTGGCGCCCACTGCGTTCTCGCCAACATAAGCGTTGTTGTTTGCGTTCACGGCGTAGTATGGAATCGTGCTGGATTGGCTTCCGGCTTCGATTGAGTCGGTCACGAACTTCACTGCTCCGTCTGCCATCAGGACGTGCACGCCTCCTTGGTGTCGGCTACTCGCGGCGATCGGTCCCGCATAAGAGGAGTGGATGTTCGAATTGCAGGATGGGGAATTTGGAGGAGTGGTTGTGAAGAACGCTGTGAACATTGTTCCACAATCGGCCCACGCAAATCCTCGGCGATTGAGGGTGTTGGTCGCCAAACCACCGCTGCTGTTGTCATCTCTAGGTGTCGCAGAGTCCCAGAATCGCGGACGGTCTGCGTCAATGGCTGCATGATTTGTGCAGAGGGTTTGGTCGAACGCTGGACCGGAGGATGATGGGCCTCCTGTCGATCCAACTCCCAGAATCAATAGATCGGATCGGTTATCGTTGTCGCCAAGATCGGTGATGATTTCACCCGCAGCAATCGTATTGGCCAGACCGTCCAAAATGTCTCGGAATCCTTGTTTGACTCTCGGTACGAATACACCTCTCATCGAGCCACGTTGTCGAAGAGCGGCTGCTTGAACTTGGGCACCGTTGAACGCCGGGCTGCTTCGCTCGACTCCAAAGTAGCCGTCGCCGTAGCAAGCGGCATAGTTGGTTCGGCCTGCGGCAGGCAGTCCAGTACCTGGATCGCTGGGGCATCGGAAGCCAACCACTTCGGTTGCCCAAGGCACGTAAGCGGTTTGGTAGCCAGGGTTAGGCCCCATCGCATTCCAGGGGCCCATCGTGGTCGAGTCTCCGATCGTGAAGACACTTTCGTTGTACGGGTTTGAGATCTGTTCCCACAAAGCTTGTTGCTCAATGAACGGTGTGATCCCTACCAAGAAGCTCAGTCGCAAGGCGTTGTGGCCGCCCCCCGTGGTTGTGCTTCCGGCACCTTGGTTGTAGGCCAGGATTCCATTCGTCGGATCCGTCGTGCCGCTTCCGTGTGTAGGCAGTTGGTTGTAGGCCGAGTGGTAGTTGTGAAGTGCCAGGCCGATCTGCTTGAAGTTGTTGCTGCAGCTCATTCGGCGAGCGGCTTCGCGTGCTGATTGAACCGCCGGAAGCAGGAGGCCCACGAGCACGCCGATGATCGCAATAACGACCAATAGTTCGACGAGAGTGAAGCCCGCGTTTCTGTGTTGTGTTTTTTGCTGGATGTTCAAGGTAGGTTTCCGAGAATGAGTCGAGATGCTTGGATCGCCAAACGATTTGGCCCAAGTCGCGTGTGTCGCGTTGGATACCGCCTTGGATTAGGCGACTGTTACGACAACCAAGCATGGCAATAGGTGTGCCGAACTCGGGAACTGAATTCTCGAAGGGATGTAACGGTTGAGCACCAATTCAAGTTCCCGCATTAGGGAGTTGAGTTTCACGCAACCCGATACGAATTGATGATTCGTTTTCTGTTCTCGTTAAGCGCGTAAAGCAGCCACGCCGTGGAACATGCGTGTGCTATGAGCAGCCGCAATGAATCTTGCCCATCAAAGCAGCACAATTCGAACTGATATGAAGCAGGTTTCGCCCCGTGTTTCACTTGCTTTTTGCAATTCCGGGGGGTGTGGTGTTACCTTGGAATGTCTCGCAATGTCCTTGCTAGCAAACCACAGTAGGCAATGCTGATACCGTTTACCCGCACCCGTTCATCCGCCCTCGTACGAGAGACTGTACGAGAGACTGTACGGGGGTGTTATCGGGGGGCGTCGGGGTGAGTGGTAGCGTCTGACGCAATGACTCTTGCTTGGTGCAAGTCAGCGCGAACGGACTCGTATTCTCGTTCGCGACCTATCAATCCGAACTTGCGAGTCTCTAGCTCATCACGCCGAACTGGGTACCGGCTTTCAAGCGGTGACCGCGGATGAACTCGGCGGCGGCCATTTCTTTCTTGCCGGCGGGTTGGAGACGTTCGATCAAGAGGCGGCCATCGCCGCATGCGATCGCAACCTCGTTCTTGGATTCAGTTTCCAGTAATTGGCCGGGCGGAGTTATCTTTTCTGACCCAACACCATCCATCCGAACCTGCTTGATCGCGACGCGGATAGGTGGTTTGTCGGGGTGTGTTTTGACGAACGTGAACGCGACCGGCCAAGGCTGCATGCCTCGCACCAGGCAATCGATTTCGCGAGCCGATCGGGACCAGTCGATTTCCGCCTCCGCTTTGGACAGACGCGGTGCCTTGGAGACTTTGGACTTGTCCTGCGGCTCGCCAATTAGAGGCAGGGGATCGCCCCAGGAATGGTCGGCTAGTTTGTCTTGCAGGATTTCGATGGCTCGCATGGTGGCGTCCACACCGATCGTGGAAAGACGCTCTTCGAGTTCACCGGACGTTTCCGTTGGCAAAATCGCAGTGGTTGCCGATGTGACCACGGGGCCGCCATCCAGACGCGGCGTCATGTGAATCACGCTGACGCCCGTTTCGGCATCGCCGCTCAATAGGGCACGTTGCACCGGTGCAGCGCCACGGTAGGCCGGTAGCAGCGAACCGTGCAAATTGATTCCGCCCCAGCGAGTGGCCGCGAGAGCCTCTGGCTTCAGGATCTGGCCGTAATCGCAAACGACCATTAAGTCGGATTGCGATTCAACGAGTTCTTCGATCGCGGCGTCATCGTTGATGCTGGCCGGATCCCATAGTGGCAAGTCGTGCTCATTGGCCCAGTCGCGGACGGGCGACGGTGGCGGGCCGCCTCGGCTTTTGATCGGGGGCATCGGACGCGTGACGACCAACGCGATGTCGTGACCGGCGACGCGGATGGCTTCGAACGAAGGGACGGCAAACGGGCCCGTCCCCATAAGGATCATGCGGATCAAGTGTAAGCCTCTTCCCACGTCGCGATCTGCTGGGCGATGCCGGCATCGTCTGGAATGGTGCCGGTCCGGCGGAGTGAATCGAAGGTCGTTTCGAACTCGTACAGTTCACCGTCTAGATCGCGTTTCGCTTCGTCGCTGATGCGATCAAAGAACATCACACCGTCGAGGTGATCGACTTCATGTTGCATGACACGGGCCAGGAAACCGTCTAGTTCCATGTTGATCTCGTTGCCCTGCAGGTCATAGCCCTGCAGCCGGACTGACTTGGGACGCTTCACTTGGGCATAGATTCCGGGGACGCTCAGGCAGCCTTCTTGGGACGCTTCGTTGCCTTTGGGCCGATCGATTTCGGGATTGATCACCACCCATTCTTGCCCTTCGCCACGTTTGCCCGATTCGTTGGCGACAAACATGCGGATCGGCAAATTGACTTGGTTGGCGGCCAGACCGACGCCTTCGTTGGCGTACATCAGGTCCAGCATTTCCGCAGCCATGTCTCGCAAACGTTGGTCCACGCGGACGATCGGCTTGCTGCGATGCCGCAGCGTCGGGTGGGGAAAATGAATGATCGACAAAGGCATGGTGGTCGGCGGGCGAGAACAGGAGTGGGGAATGAGAATTTGCCCATCATGATAAATTCTGTCGCCGATGACGACCGGGCTTGATTGGAGCCCTGGTGTAGGACTGCATATTTCCACGGGTGAGTGCTGCTTCGAAGGTGGCATCGAGAGCGAATCGGCGGAGCATGGTTGGTTGGCGAGACCGGCAAAAGCGATCGGTGGCGCACTATTTCAATTTGCGCGGCGGTGGAGGTTTAGGAGGTTTGGTGGCGGCGTTTCCGATTGGGGGGGAGATCCAGTCGTGCCGAATATTTCTGAGTTGACGATAGTAGCTAGACGATCACTCCTGTGTGGGGGGAGTAGTCGTAACGGTTATCCGTAAAAAATCGCTTGTTCGTTTTCTTCGGATTCATTGAAACCGGCTGCAACGCTTCCCGTTTTTGAAGCCCCAATCATTCAAACATTGTTTACTGGACCTGTCCCATGCTTCGTTCTGTCGTTCGCGGGTCTCGCCGCATTGCATTCGCACTCACTCTCGCATCTACCGCTACTTTCGGCGGCTCCGCCATGGCCACCGACGGCCTGCCTCCTGAGTTGATCGCTAGCCTTTATGGCGACAGCAATGAAAGTGTCACCGGCGACGAAATTGCTCAGTGCAGTTGTGGTAGCGCGTCGTGCGGTGGTTGCGAAAGCGGTTACGAGGTGAGCTTCAGCAACGAATGTGTCTACGAGCAAACTTGCAGTGCACCAGAACAATCGCACGGTCTGCTTGAAGGCTTGAAGAAGCGACGATCCAAGGCCGGCGCCTGTCCACCGCCATGGTGGGCACACCGCACCGGCATCTTTGGTGAGTACCTTTACCTGACCGCGGGCAGCAGCGATTTAATCTATGCGTTGGAAGGTACCGATTCTGACCCTGACACGAGCACGCCTACCGGACCGGCTGGAATCGTCGACATGGACGCGGAATCTGGATTCCGCACTGGTTTCACGCTGGCGGCGAGCGAATGCAGCAGCTTGAACGTGGCATACACCCGCTGGGACGGACACGCAACGGATTCGATCGATGCCACTGGGATTAACGTGTTGAACTCCCAGCTCTTGCACCCTTCGCTGGACAACTCGGCAACCGACAGTACCGCGTCGACCGCGACTCACAAAATGAACTTCCAAACTGTTGACGTGAACTATCGTCATCTCTGGAAACGCACTAACACGATGGCGATCAATTGGCTTGCCGGTCTGCGTTACAGCAATCTTGAGCAAACGCTGAACAGCCAGCAAACGTTTGCGGCACCGATTGGTCTAGCCGACGTCGACACCCAGATCGACTTTGAAGGATTTGGATTTACGGGCGGCTTGGACTTGGAACGCTATAGCTGCGAAACGGGATTGTTCATCTTCGGTAAGGGAATGGCGAGTTTGCTGGCCGGCGATTGGAAAGCGAGCTATCGCCAGACCAATCAATTTGGCGGCGGCGTCGTAGCCAACGAATACGAAGACTTTCACGCTACTCCAATCTTGGAAGGCGAAGTCGGTCTAGGCTGGCGAAGCAAGACCGGCTGTGTCCGCTTGCAAAGCGGTTACATGATGGCCGGTTGGTATGAATCGGTTTCGACCCGCAGCTACATCGACGCGATTCGTGAATCCGAATTGGTCGACATCGGCGAAGCAATCACCTTCAGCGGTTTCACCAGCCGAGTCACCGTTTCGTTCTAGAGCCTAGCGAACACTGATCGCCGCGTTCGCATTCGCCGCCGTTACCTAGGTATTCCGCCTCGTCCCTTTCTCCAGGACGTAGCCTAGGCATTGAGTTGGTACGACCGCGACGAACCCAATAGGGCATCTGACTTTGTTCAGATGCCCTTTTTTCGTTGAGTGAGGGGATCGAAGCGGCGGATACCGGCCCGCATCGATTGGCTATCGTTTAGATCGCAGTTTAAATCGCAAGCACGCTGCCCCTGTTCTGGGCATGCCAGTCGCTTTTTGGGCGATGCCAGTCGCTGAGGCACGCCAACTATGGCTGCATGCTTGTTTTCCTTTGACGCCCTCAATCGGTCGTTGCGGCTAGGCGGAATCACACCAAAGTTGGCGGGCAGCACATCCTTGTGACTGGATGTGGGGGCCTGGCGGGGTGGGGCGGGCACCGGATCGCGTGCATGGCGCTCAATCGCGTGCACCTATTTCCTAGAACGTGCCATTGAACTTGAGAAAGTACTGGGTGGGTCAGGGCTTATGGGCACTTCAAGCCTCTCATTCGAGCGATTGCGGGCGGCTCTGAGCCCTCGTTAAGTGCAAAGCGATGTGTTGAAATTGATCGCACTTGCCTGCCTTGAGTGAACAAAAAGTTCCACTTTCTATCTGTGGAGAACCGGCAAATTTGTTGCACCCCCCTCCGGTTGCTCCTATTCTACCTATATTGCCACCCCCATTGGTCACATGCTCGCCTCCTATTTTAGGGGGCGTTTGGGAGGTCGGTGAATTCTTCGGTTGGATCGGCAGCATGATTTCTACTCACCGCGATACACCACGCGTTCAGCATTATTTCGCGTCGCAGCGACGCAGCAGAAGCGAATCTCAGGGTGGATCCAGTTAAGCACTGCCGCTAACGCACCGCCCATCTTCTCCGCCGCACTAGTTGTCCGCCGCACTAGCCCCACACCAAGTTTTACATCCAGGATACGTGACATGAGCATCCGCAAACTTTTCAACCGAACTGCCGCCGCGAAAAAGAACCGCCGCAAGAGTGAAATGGAGTCCAAGCGGAAGTCGCTTCGCAACCGGTTACTTAATCACGAGACACTGGAAGATCGCCGGTTGTTGGCAGCCCACCTGCAACCAACCGCAGGCACATCGAGTGTAAATGTCGTGAACGGAGATCAGTACTTCGACAGTGGTAACATTGGAGGAGACTACTCAAACAACGAGAACAGCATCCTCACGCTCGACAGCGGCCCCGGCTCGCGACTGGAAGTCGACTTCACGTCATTTCAAACAGAGGGATTCAGTTTTGATTTCCTGCGAGTCTATGACGGCAGCGATACCACAAGTCAAGTGATTGGCACTTTTCAAGGGGCGCCTGATTTTGGCAACGCGGATCCCCCAGGCACCATCACGGCCACGAGCAATGAATTGACGTTCCAGTTCATTTCCGATTTCTCTGTTGTTCGTCAGGGCTGGGAGGCTGACGTCAAGGTCTTTGCGAAGGATCTTGTTATTGACGGTACTGCTGGCGACGATGACATTGCGATCAGCCTTAACTTGGCGGGGCAATTGGAGGTCACGATCGGCGGTGCACCGGCCAACATTGCCCCTTATGGAATGTCACCCTTTGATACCTCGTTTCTAAATTCCGTGACCGTTATTGGTGGCGCTGGTGACGATTCGTTGACCGTTGACCTCAGCAATGGACCGATCCCGGGATTGTCGTTCGATGGTGGAACGCAAGCAACTTCGGAGGGTGACTCCTTAGAAATTCTTGGCTCGTTTAACGACCAGATCTTAAATTACACCACGACCACGCCAGGCGAGGGCAATAACGGCAACCTTGATCTTGACGGCACCGTGATCACCTACACCGGTTTGGAACCGATCAACGCCGGAGATTCTGCCAACACGACCTTGAATCTACCGTTGAACTTTTCCAACAACGCGACGCTGCAGAACAGTGCTGCGGCGGGCTTCATTGAAATCGTGGACAACGGGGCGACGTTTGAAGATACGATCATTCCGAATCCAAGCAATTCTTTAACGGTCAATCTTGGTAACGCGGGCGATCTGCTGAACGTCACGAGCCTGGATCCTGACTATGCCGCTTCGTTGATCATCAACGGCGGTGCGGACAACAGCGACCGAGTTGACCTGACGAACGTAAACCTGATCAACACGCCCGGTCGCGGTCTGTGGGTCACCGAAACGGAAACGTTGAATGTCACCGGAGGGACGATATCCGGTAACACTGCTCCCATCGGCGGCGGAATTCTGATCGACAATAGCACCAGCGGAACGGTTACCACCGCGGTAATCGACGGCGCGACGATTTCAGGAAACACTGCGACCGGTGATGCCGCAAACCAAGGCGGTGGTGGCATTTTCAACAACGGTGCTGGTCTGATCGTTGGCGACTTTGTCGCTTCCACGGTTTCGAATAATGTTGCCAATGGCATCCTCGGCAGCGGCGGCGGGATCTTCAATGGCCCCGGCGGACTACTCATTGTTTCCTCGGGATCGATCATTACCGGCAACTCCGCCAATCGCGCGGGTGGTGGTATCGAAGATGCATCCAATACCGTGTTACTTGGAGTTGCATTGTTAGGGAACTTCACACTCGAAAACAACGTTGCTGCGGGAGTTGGAGGCGCACCGGGTAACGGTGGTGGTTTGCACGTCACTGGTATGTCCCCCACATTGATCAGCTCAGGCAGCATCAGTGGAAACAGCGCGGCTCAAGAAGGTGGTGGCCTGTGGAACGATACGGGCACAATGACGATCGATGGCACGGTCATCGACAGCAACACTTCGTTTGGCGGAGTCGCGGCGGATGATGGCGGCGGCGGTATTTTTAACAACGGCGGCGATCTCATTGTCCAAAACGGCGCGATGATCACGAACAACGTCGCTGACGATGGCGTTGGTGGCTTAAGCAGTGGCGGCGGTATCTTGAGCATCGGTGGGGGGACGGTCACGGTTTCGGATTCGAACATCTCTGGTAATGACGCACTTCGCGCCGGTGGCGGTATCGAGATCGGTGCGGGTGCCGGTTTGACTTCACTGACCAATGTGATGCTCAACGGAAACAACGCCTTCGGTGGCGGCGCGGGATCGCCGGGCAATGGAGGCGGTTTACACATCACCGGCGCGGGCAACGTCGATATCAGCGGTGGCACGGTTAACGGCAATACCGCCGCCCTCGAAGGTGGCGGATTGTGGAACGGCACTGGAATCATGACGATCGATAGCACTTTGATCGACGGTAATACGGCCAGCGGTGGCGTGGCGGCCGATGATGGCGGTGGTGGTGTCTTCAACAACGGCGGAACGCTGCTCGTTCAGAATAACACCCGAGTCATCAACAACATCGCCGACGACGGCCTCGGCGGAATGTCCAGCGGAGGCGGTATCTTAAGCTTGGGTGGTTCGTTGACCGTTTCCGACTCCTTGATCTTCGCTAACACAGCGCTACGGGCTGGCGGTGGGATCGAGGTGGGCGGCGCGGCAACATTGACGACGCTGACCAATGTCAATCTTGATTTTAACACTGCAGCGGGCGGCGGCGTCGGTGCACCGGGCAACGGTGGTGGCTTGCATGTTACTGGCGCACTGGACGTCGACGTCTTTGGAGGTACTGTCTTCGGAAACACCGCGACTTTGGAAGGTGGCGGACTTTGGAACGGTTCCGGCACGATGACGATCGACAACGTGATCGTTTCGGGAAATACTGCATTCGGTGGCGCGTCCGCCGACGATGGCGGTGGCGGCGTGTTCAACAATGGTGGGGCACTGGTGATTCAGAATTTTTCTCAAATCACGGGCAACGTCGCTGACGATGGATTGGGCGGGTTGTCCAGTGGCGGCGGCGTTTTAAGCTTGGGTGGTTCGCTCACCATTTCCGACGCTTTTGTCTCCGGCAACACAGCGGTGCGGGCTGGTGGTGGGATCGAGGTGGCCGGCGCGGCAGTTTTAACCACGCTGACCAATCTCAATCTTTTCTCTAACACCGCGGCAGGCGGAGGGCCCGGCGCACCAGGTAACGGCGGTGGACTGCACGTCTCCGGTGCACTCGATGTGGATATCAATGGTAGCTTCGTGTCTGGCAACTCCGCAGCACTTGAAGGCGGTGGCTTGTGGAACGATACCGGCACGATGACCATCAGTGGCGTTACCCAGATCAGTGACAATACGGCTAGCGGCGACGCAGCGGCCGATGATGGCGGTGGCGGAATCTTTAACAACGGTGGTGTTTTGGACATCGGTGCCGGAACCCTGATCACCAACAATGTTGCAGACGGACCGACCAACGGCAGTGGTGGCGGTATCTTAAATCTAGGTGGTACAGTCACCATCACCGAATCGCTGGTTGCTGGCAATACAGCACAGAGAGCTGGCGGTGGTATCGAAGACAACGCGGGTGCGTTGACGACAATTGTCGACACGACGATCACTGGCAACACGGCGTTGGGTGCGCCCGGACGTGGTGGCGGTATTCACATCACCGGTGCAGGAAACATCGAAATCGATGACAGCACCATCGACAACAACACGGCTCAAGAGGGCGGTGGTCTTTGGAACTCGGGCGTCGGCTCGTTCACGCTGGCCAACAGCACGATCTCTGGCAATACGGCGACGACCAGCGACGGTGGCGGTATCTTCAATACGACCGGCGGTGTCGTGGATCTCGATAGCGTGACGATCACCTTGAACACGGGCGCGGGCACAGGTGACGGAATCGCCGCTGGAGCCAGCGGCGTGATTCTCGAGAACACGATCGTCGCCCAGAATCCTGGCGGCGGAACCGAAGAAAACCTCAGTGGCGTGAGCACGAGCCAAGACTGGAACTTGATCGGCGATCCTGCCGGTCCAACGGTTGTCGGGATGACTGTCAACACGATCTTCGGTGGGGACGCGATGCTCCTGCCTTTGACAAACAATGGCGGGATGACTGAAACGCACCTTCCCGCAGCAGGTAGCCCGGCGATCGGTAACGGGATGACCGTGCTGACCGTCGATCAACGAGACATTTTGCGGCCGCAAGGGGCTCAAGACGACATCGGTGCCGTTGAGGTGGACCTGAATGGGTTTGTCATTTCGGCGGACGACTTGGCTCCCGGGCAAGCTGGTGACGGCAACGCTGATGGCTTCTTCATCACGAACGACGCTGCTGGCCCCGGCGGTGACGTGCAAGTCTTCCTCAATGGCGTCTTGGTATTCAGTCAACCGAAAGCAACCACCGGCTTGATCGTGATTCGCGGCTCAGCGGATGATGATACGGTGACGGTCGACAACAGTAACGGCTTGGTCGGATCACGCGTTGTGTTTGATGGCGATGGTGCCTACGGCAATCCAACCTTCCCAGTCGCAGGCGGCTTCGACACCCTGGTGATCCAGGGATCGATGACCACAAGCACAATCTATAACCCTGGCGAAACGGTCGACGCCGGAGCGGTGTTCCAAACTGCCAACGCGGTCACTCAGGCTGTCGAGTTCTTTGGACTTGAACCTGTGCAAATTGTGGGTGGTGGTCCAGGAAGCACGTTGACGGTGGCAGCGGCTCCACTCGGTGTGGGCTTCCCGCAAGCGTTGAACGACGACAATCAAATCAACTACACCGAAGGGCCTAACAGTAACGATCCAGTTGACCCGGTCTTTGCCGGTGCAATCACTGGATTGGTGACCGTGGATGGATTTGAGTCGTTGGAGTTCTCCAATTTCGAAACGCTGACGATCAACGCCGGAGCGGGTGATGACAAGATCAGCCTCAACAACCCGCTAGCACCCACGGATTTGACCACGATCAATGTCGACGGCGGGGACCCTACGGCCAGTGACACGGTGGTGGTCAACGGAACAACCGGCACGGATACGATCGTCATTGATTCGCTAACGACTGACGGTGCGACCGTTACCGGTGCCCAGCCGGTATCCGTCGTTTTGTCAGCATCGGAGCACCTGATCGTTGACGGTCAAGGTGGCGGAGACTCGTTGACCTATACGACTCCGGCGCCTGGTGCCGGGTTGGAATTGACCCCTGGTGCGACCGTCGATGCCGCTTCCATTTCGGCGTTTCAGTTTGGCGCTACGGCGTTGATTGATGTTGAGTACGAGAATCTTGGCGCCGGCGGTGATATCGCTTTCGTGAATGCTGGCGGTGGGCGAGTCGATGGATTGGATATCGTTGGTACATCCAACAACGATCGATTCAATGTCAGTTCGACTGGCGAGATTACGATGACCAAGATGGAGTTCAGCGCTCCGTTAACGTTGCCTATCACAGCCGACAGTGCCACATTGGTCCGTCTGTTGGGTCTAGCCGGTGCTGACGAGGCCAATATTCCCGGCGACCACCCGTTCGACTCAGGCATCTCATTCCAAGGTGGGTCGCCGGACAGTGGAAGCGATGTGCTGAACTATTTTGGTAGCGGCGCGGACGTGGTGAGAGTCAATACGGTGCCTGAGACCATCGTCGAAAATGGACTTTTTCGTGTGATCTACTCGGGAGCTGAGACTATCAATGTCGTTGCGAACAACGATCTTGAAGTTGTGGGAACTGGTAACGACGACACGTTCAACGTGACCCCAACTAGCGCTGGCAACGATGGATCGTTTGACCACAGTCGTTCGAGTGGAATTGCGTTCAATTACGAAAACGCGGACTCGGTGACCTTTGTCGGGATCGGTGGCAACGACACATTGAATGTGTTTGGCGATGATTCCGCCAATGTCGTGTCCAGTACCGCGACGACGGTGACCGTGGACGGCAGCGAAGTCACGTTCCATTCGACGATCGAAGACTTGAATATTCTGACGCTCGGCGGTGACGACGTCGTTACGCTATCCGGACTGACCATGAGTGCGATGGTCGATGCAGGAGCTGGCAACGATACCGTTGATGCATCCGGGGTTTCCGATGACGACGTCCAGTTGTTGCTGATCGGTGGCGACGGTAATGACAACTTGATCGGGGGTGACTCGCCTACTGGAGCCGCTCTTGGTGACACACTGATTGGTGGTCCGGGCAATGACCGTCTCGAAGGCGGCCGTGGACAGGACTTCTTCTTTGGTGGCGACGGCAGCGACCAACTCGTTTGGGTCGCCGGTGACGGTAGCGACTTGATGGAAGGTGGCGATGGCGAAGACGAAATGTTGTTCGACGCTGGCGCTGGTAACAACCGAATGGAGTTGTTTGGTGGTGGACGCTTTGGGGCAATCACTAACCCAGCAACCAACGTCTTCGGACCGGGAACGCTTCAAAATGCCTCTCGGGCAATCTTTGCGTTGAACTCAAATGCACAAGATGGCGCGGCCGTGTTCTTGAACATGGGCGAAGTGGAACACATCAACGTCGATGCGGGTGACGGTGCCGATCAAATCATCGTCAACAACCAGGTCGAATCGGTATCGTCGCTTGGAGACAATCTCCAGCTCGGCACTGACTTAGCGGCGACCAGTGTTACTGGGATCGAAGTGAACCTTGGTGTTGCGGATGGTGTAGCGGACAACGTTGAGGTCCATGGTCGGCAAGTTGCTGACAATGTCACGATTAGCGACCTGGGCGGCGACATTGACGTAGCCGGATTTGCTTACAGCATCCGTGTCAGCGACGCGGAAGTTAACGGCGACCGTTTGATTGGGCACGGCCAAGGCGGCGACGATGTGATCAAAGCCGAAGACGGTGTCGAACTGACAATCGGTATCACGCTCAATGGCGGTGAAGGCGACGATTTCCTGTCCGCCGATGCTGTTCTCAATGGCGGTGCAGGCAACGATATTCTGATCGGCGGTGCCCGCGATGACACCATCAACGGGGGCGACGGGGATGACATCTTAGACGGGCAAGGTGGCAACAACGCCTTGGATGGTGGCAACGGGACTGACACGATTTTGGTCAACGGTAGTGTTGCGGGCGAAACGATATCGACCGTTCACGCCGCGGGCACTTTCACCATCACAGGTGGCCCCTCGGCCGGAGTCAACACGATCGCTGACTTGGAACAGGTCCGTATCGAGGCCGGCGACGGCAGCGACGCCATTAATGTGACAACGTTAGCTGGCGGCGGTCTGGATTACGAAGTTCTAGGCGGCAACCCGATCGGCGCGGTCGGTGATACGCTGAACGTCATCTCGACCAACGGACTGACCTTTATGGCTGGTCCTGAAAATGACGCTGGGGCCTTCGTCGACAATGCGACCGGTAACATCATCAGCTTTGATGAAATCGAAGCTGTGACTGCGACAATCGTGCCACCCGTGGGTGCTGCCGGTGCCGTGGTCGTGATGGGGACAGGCGATGACGACGAAATCACGGTGGTCGGACTTGCTCCCAATTCGGTCTCCGTTCAAATCAATAACGGCCCGGCCATCGTCTATGTAGGCGTGACGACCTTGGATATCCAAGGCAAGGCTGGCGATGATGATATCACCATTGATGTGAACGATCCTGCTTTGGCTGTCACTATCAATGTCGACGGTGGATTGCCGACAACTGACCAGGATCGCTTGCGAGTCACTGGTGTCGACGGTCAGGACGACACGCCAAACTGGACGCCCAGCACCGGCGTGCTGCAACTGTTGGGGCAATCGCCCATCAATGTGGCTGCTGTTGAGCGATTGATCTACGACGGTGAAAACGATGACGAATCGCTAACCATCACTGGTGGAGCCAACACGGACGATAGCTTCGAACACCAAGCTGGATCTGTTGCTGATGCCGGCGTGATACGAATGGGTTCGTCGCTGGCAATTCAATATGAAGACCTGGGGATCGGCGGCAGTGTCACTGCGGACGGCTTGGGCGGTAACGACACAATGGTCGTCAACGGCACGGGGTCTGACGATGTCTTCAACGTCGCGGCGACGACCGGTGCGGTGTCGCTTGTCACTCCATCCGGCTCGTTCATCTCGCTGAACCCAGCCGGCATCGAGAATCTGACACTCGATGGCCTCGATGGCAACGATGATTTCATCGTTAATGGATCCCAGCCTTTCGGGAATTTGAATGTCTTCGGCGGCGGGCCCGGCGGCAGTGATGTGCTGACCGTGTTCGGTACTTTCGGTACGGACGAAGAATTTTCCGTCACCCCCGCATTTGATCGTGGCGATGGTCAAGTTGATGTCGTGGGCGGCGGTGCGTTGGCAATTGCATATGTCGGTGTTGAACACATCGCCGTGCGAGCCGATGGTGGCGATACCGACAATCTGACCGTGAGCGACGATGCGGCTGATAACATTTGGACGGTGGACGCCGGGCCTATCTTCGGGGATCGCATCCAGATTGATGATCGCGAGTCCATCGACTTTGATGGGATGACCGATGTTACGTTAGCAAACGGTTTCGGTACTGATACGTTTGATATTCATCCCGCGAACTTGGTCGGAGTCAACAATGAACTGATTGTTAACTCTTCAGGTGACAACGACGATGTTCTGCATGTCTTCGGTACAGAAGCAGACGACACGTTTACGTCCGACGCCGACACGATCACGTTAGCTGGCGTCAACGTGACCGCGGGCGACAACGGTTTCGCCGAAGTGCGAGTTTCATCGCTTGGCGGTGCCGATAGCATCACGCTTTCGCTTGACCTGGACCCTGTACGGAAGGTGATTGACGCGGGTGCCGAAGACGACAATGTCGACGTTTCCGGTATGCAAGACGCGACGATATTCGGCGGATTGGGTGACGACATCATCGTCGGCAGCCCGATCGCTGATTTGATCTTTGGGGGCGCGGGTAACGACACGATTGATGCTGGTGGCGGTAACGATACCGTCTATGGTGAAGCTGGTAATGACACCATCACCGGCGGCACTGGCGATGATAACCTGTTCGGCGGCGCCGGCAGCGACACGTTCATCTGGAACAATGGCGACAACACCGACATCGTCGAAGGCGACGAGGGAGTTGACGTCCAGATCGTTAACGGTGCTGCGGCAGGTGATGACTTTGCCCTGTCGGCGGCGCAGTCGGGACGTGTGCTGTTTGAACGGACCAACTTGGTTCCTTTCTCGATCAGCACCGGCGATGTCGAGCAATTCGACATCAACGGTCTTGCGGGAGACGACACTTTCGCGGTCAACGACTTGACTCAGACTGATATCGAAGTCGTCAATTTGGATCTAGGTGCTACCGCGGATATGGACGCCGTGACCATCGAAGGCCGCACCACGGCCGATGCGTTGCAGGTAACCGATAACGGCGGTGTGCTTGAGATTCAAGGGCTGCTTTACGACATCAATATCTTGCAATCATCGCTAGCCGACAACGATACCCTGACGATCAATGGGAATGAAGGCGATGATTCGATCGATGTCGAAGACGGCGTTCAGGATTTGATTGTCAGCACGATCAGTGGCGGCGTTGGGAACGACGAGCTGTCCGGCTGGTTCAACACCGCTAGCGGTGGCGTTGGTAACGACCTGATCGTCGGTGCAGGCAACGCTCAAAACCTCAACGGCGATGCGGGCGAGGACACTCTGGTCGGTGGTGCTGGACTCGATACGATCGATGGCGGTGACGGTTACGACCAGATCCTAATTTCGGGAACGTCGGGGGATGACGCCCTGCTGGTTAACCAGTCCGCTGCGGGGACGCTGGACTTCAGTGTCAATGGAACTGCGGATACCGACACGATCATCTTGATTGCCGGCATTCCGACTGTTGAATCGGTTCGAGTCGAAGCCGGCGAAGGTGCCGACACGATTTCCGCTTCCTGGGCCGATGCGTTGGGCATCGATGACACGAACAACAATCTGCGGATCGAAATTGATGGTGGGCCTGACTCTACAGCGGATCGATTGGGCATCATCGACGCAGGAACTGGCGACCTGATGCTGCAGTTCAAGGGCGTGTCGAATTCGTATGGTGAAATTCAAATTTCCCCAACGGATGAGTTCCCGCTTGAACTGTCCTACGAAAACGTTGAAGTGGTCCAGCCTATCGCTGGTGTCGGTGGACGCGTGGAAGTGTTCAAGCACGATCCGTTCGAGTTCAACGATGCTCGCACCATCGCGACCCATCTGGGTGCTGCTCAAACGATCAATGTGGATCCAACGATCAATCCTGGTATCGATCCGATCTTCGGGTTCCCTTCGGATGTCGACTTCTTCCGTGTCGAAGCGGAAGTCACCGGGACACTGGACATTCAAGCGTTCTTCGAGCAGATCGAGACGGTGGAAAGCGGTCGTGCTGGATTGCCAGGAAACGGGAACCTGGGAATTCAGGTCTTTGATGCCAGTGGCGATCCAATCGCTGGATTGGGGGCGTTCGGCGATGCAGATGACGACGATGACGCTCGCGTCCGAATCCCAGTGATCCAGGGACAGGTGTATTTCGTCCAAGTCTACGGTGCGAACGCCGATGGCTCTGCGAACAATGACGCGATCAACGCCTACGACCTGACGATCATCAACGCCGCACCACCGACTCCGTTCGACTTGGAACTCGACGATGCCGTCATCGATGGTGTTGGCGACGAAGGAAGCGATACCGGTCGAAACAACACCGATAACGTGACGGCGGACAACACGCCGACGATCTACTTCCGACTGGATGACTCAATCTTCCTGAACGACGTCGTGAACCCAGTTGATGACGACGCGATTCCGATTCCGTTCCAAGCGGCGGGCGATGCGGCTGGTTACGCCATCGCCGTATTCGATGAAGGCCAAACGCCAGGAACAGGTGCAGGAACCGTTGATCCACAAACTCGATTGGGCTACGCGACTCAGGTTCCGGGAGTCCCTGGGCTTTATCAGTTCACCACGCCGATGATTTCCGATGGCAGCCATTTCTTGACCGCTCGGGTTGAAATGATTGATCCTTCACAACCGCTGGCACGCTCTTACGGTCCACGCAGCGAGTCACTGGAAATTATCGTTGACACGGTCGCGCCGCCGGCGTCATTCGGTTTGCCCGGAGTCGCTGGTGATGGATTGGTTGCCGACAGTGATAGCGGAGTCATTCCGAATCCGCACACGTTCGATGACCTGCTTACCACCGATACCACACCCACGTTCTGGGGTCAGGCGGAAGCGAATACCATTGTTCGTTTATTCGTCGATCTGAACGATGACGGATTGCTGGACGCGGGTGACGCCTTTGTCGGGCAGACCACAGCCACGCCTTTGGACGGGAACCTACAAGAACCTGATGGTTTCTGGACCATTGAATCGGTGATCAACTTCAACGACGACGACTTGTTCCCGGTTCCTGATGGATTGCGAACGGTCTTTGTCACCACTGAAGACGTGGCGGGCAACGTTAACAATGCTGGGGGTGCAGCCGACTCCATTCGTATCCTGATCGATACCGTCGGACCTCAGGTCGATGCCGTCTACACGCCGGCTGACCCAGGCCACAACTTGTTCGGTCTAAAGAACGACGACGGCACGATTGAACCGACTCCGCGTATCGATCGTCTGTCGATTGATTTTGTTGACTTGCCAAATCGCATTGCTCCGGAATTCTTGTTCGTAGCTCTGAAGCAAGATGTTGCAGAAAACCCAGGTCGATATCTGTTGGTAGGCGATCACAGCGGAGTGATTGCGATTGAAAACATAGTTGTTACACAAGACCCAGTAGTCGATGGACTACCAGCGACCGCGACCGTGACTTTGGAATTCAGCGAGGCACTTCCTGACGACCGTTTCACGCTGACCGTGTTCGATGAAATCACCGACTTGGCTGGCAATTCACTTGACGGTGAAAGCAACGCGTCGCAGCCAACCGGAGTTAACTTCGCCCGTAGTGGCGATGGTATCCGCGGCGGCGATTTTGTGGCCCGGTTCACGGTCGACAGCCGCCCTGAGATCGGTTCATGGAGCGATGGGCTGGTTTATGTTGATGTCAACGGAAACCAAGTCTGGGATCCGGAAGGCCAAGACAACGATGCGACCAACCGTGACTTCACCTACCAGTACGGACGTATCAGCGACGGGTTGTTCGCTGGTAACTTCAGTGCCGGACAAGGTGACCCAGGATCCGGCTTCGACAAGCTAGGTGCTTATGGTGGAATCGTCGCCGATGGCACCTACACCTTCTTCATCGACACAGACGATGACGGTGTCGGTGATCTGGAAATTGCGATGCCGATGGGCACCAGCATTAATGGTGCTCCGGTCGCGGGCAACTTCTTCAACAGTCCTGCTGACATGATCGCGGCGGCTGCCGGAAATCGTCCGGGCGACGAAGTCGGTATCTTTGATGGAACCGCATGGTACCTGGATCTCAACGACGATAACGCCATCGATGCAAGTGAAGTGATTCCGACGACCTACAACGGCATCCCGTTGGTCGGTGACTTCAATGGCGACGGACTGGACGATTTGGCCGTTTACGAAAACGACACCAATACCGTCATCTTCGATCTCAATACCGGCGGAGCGGGCGCGGCCCAGTGGGATGGGATTGAAGACGACCGTCTTGTCCTGGGTGACAACCAAGATCCGAACGCCATTCGCTTCACCGGCTTGAACGGTTACACCGACAAGCCAGTCGCGGGTGACTTTAACTTGGACGGCGTCGACGACATTGGAATCTGGGTGAAGCATCGCAGTGGCGTGCAGCCTCTTGATACCGGCGAATACTTCTTCTGGGTTTCGGACTTCCACAACGCCGCCGTAGCCGATCCTGATTCGCCGACACCAGCGATCGCTAGCAACCTGCCTAGCGATTACTTCACCGCGTTCAGTCCATCACCACTGGGCAACGATTTGTCGATGCAGTGGGGTGATGAGTTCTCGTTGCCTATCTTTGGGAACTTTGATCCACCAGTAGGATCATCTGAACCAGAAACGTCACTGACCAACCCGGACAACGCTTACGACGTCAATAATGACGGCAGCGTGACCGCTTTCGACGCATTGTTGGTGATCAATGCGATCAACGCCGGGGTCATCGAAGTGGGGCCACTGTCACAGGCCAGCGGTGAATCGTCAGCTTCGACCAAGTTCATCGACGTCAACGGTGACTTAACCATCACCGCGTTTGACGCTCTCCAGGTGATCAACGAGATCAATCGATTGGCCTCGTCCAGCGAGCCACTCAGCTCGGCGTCGGATTCGTCGACGTCGGCCCCGCAGTGGTCCACCGCTGTCGACAGCGTGTTTGCGGGCGATGACGAGGACGATGACCTGGAAGACACGCTTGGGCTGATGTTCTAGTTCCAAACGTTTGCTTGCACGATAGCTTGATTTTAGCCCCACCTTTTCGCGGTTCGCTGCGGGAAGGTGGGGACATTGATATGCCACTAGGTAAGCGAGAACGGCGAAGTTTCCTGTTTCGGACACTTCTCGTTTTTCAACGCCGATGCCATCTACGAACTCACCTGGACTTTCAAGACACCAGATGGTTAGATTGAGCCCTAGACGGTCAAAGCGATTGTATTTCGCCGACCTTCTCTGGCTTTCCCCGTTTCTCTGAAAGGATTCATTGCGTGTTTGTTGCTGCTTCGACTTTATGTTGGCCCGATCTGGAACTTCAGGCTGCGATCGAGCTGCTCCAGGACCTCGAATTTAGCGCGGTTGAAATCGCCATCCAGAAATCGGTTGGCCCCGTCAATCCTTGTGAAATTCTGGCTGACGAAGACCGGGCGGTTCAAATCCTGCGTTCGTCCCACCGGATGGACATCAGCGGATACCGGCTCGAACTTGCCACCACCGGTAAGGAACACTACGAACAATTTCACGCGATGTGCCGGATCGCCAAAGCGACCAAAGTGGTCAATATCTCGGTACCTTCGGCTGAAAAAGGCACTCCTTTCAACGAGGAAGTCGAGCACCTGCAAAAGCTCGTCTCGATCGCGGAGGGCGAAGGCGTCCGGACCAGTGTCCGTTGTGCACTCGGTTGCCTGAGCGAAGATCCTGATACTTTGTTGGTCTTGTGCAATAACGTTGATGGACTGGGCGTTGCGTTGGACCCTAGCGTTTCGATGGTCGCGGCAGGCGAAAATCCAGCGATCGCGAAAGCCATGGGCGTTGGCAAAGGTTTCGACCAGTTGTTGAAGTTTGTCACCAACGTGCAGTTGCGAGACACCAGCAAGGACAAGTTCCAAGTCAGCGTGGGGCAGGGCGAAGTCGACTACGGCAAGCTGGTAACGCAGTTGGAACGCGAAAAATACAAACGAGCCCTGACGGTCGATATGGTCCCGATGGACGATTACGACCACCGCGTTGAGCTTCGTAAGCTGCGTCGATTGCTCGAGTCGCTGATCTAGTGGTCACGCGAGACGGTTCTGTCGAGCCCGCGGTGATGACGGTGGATCAAGTGGTCGCCCGGCTGACCGATCGGCTCGCCAGTTCACCGGCTGCAAATACAAGACTCGCCCGTTCTCAACCCACCAGTTCACATTTTGGTATCGCACGGCCTTTCAATTCAACGCCGTCGCCACTGAAGTGGAACATGACTCCCGAGCTCGCCTACGGGCGTCATCGCGGCCCGGCCCGATTGAGGTCGCGGCAAGCGGCGGTTGCGGTCACTCTCATGCACGACGAGCAAAACGGCTGGACCATCCCGCTGACTCGTCGCCCGACGTCGCTTCGGCATCACGGCGGTCAGATCTGTTTTCCTGGTGGGCGGATCGAACTCGGCGAATCGCCTGAGCAGGCTGCCCTGCGTGAATTCGATGAAGAACTGGGGGTCGCTGCGGATGTGGTCGCCTGCTGCGGCGAGCTTCCTCGGCAATACGTCTACGCCAGCGACAACGAGGTCACGCCGATTGTGTGGGTGACCCGCCGGCCTGACCAGCCATGGCGTCCCGATCCGGTAGAGGTCGATCAGGTGATTGAGCTTCCGCTTTCAGCGATCGTGGGTCGTCGTATCGTGAACCAGGTCGTCCAGAAACGTGTCATTCGGGCAATCAAGCCGCAGGCCACTATTCGCCGACACGTTCACGTACCGGCCGCTGACGCCGCCCAGGGGCAAGCGTCCTTTCAACGGACCGATACGCTTAACACGTGCGAATTGCGGTTCCGAACGCCTGCGTTCGCATTCCAGGATATTCAAATTTGGGGAGCGACGGCGGTGATTCTGGACCAGTTGGCCCAGGCTTTGCACGGAAAGCCGCTATCATGACGACTGAGTGTCAAGATGTCGCTGATGGGTCCTATGGTATTTGAACCTAACGACGGTAAATTAGGTCGCTTGAACATCTCCATGATTCAGAAACATCCAATCCACTAACCAACTTAACCAGGAAACCAAAATGGCATCCGAAGCAGTCAAAGAATTCACAGACGACAATTTCGACGCGGAAGTGCTCAAGAGCGACGCTGCCGTTCTCGTTGATTTCTGGGCACCTTGGTGCGGTCCTTGCCGTCAAATCGCTCCGATGATCGACGAGCTGGCCGCTGAAAATCCAAACGTCTCGATCGGGAAAGTCAACATCGACGACAACCCATCGATCGCTCAAAAGTTCGGCATCAACAGCATCCCAACGTTGCTGTTGTTCAAGAACGGCGAAGTCAGCGAAAGCTTCATCGGTGTCCGCCCGAAGGCAGCACTGCAAGAAGCCCTGTCGGCCGTCTAGTTTGCTAATCCCACGCATCGTTCGGTGTGGTGGATTCAGTGAGTGGTCGTCGTAATCGCCCAGGCTTGGCGTGGGACGTTGGTCCCTTCGTTGAGCCAGGCGTTTATCTGGACAAAAGACGTTGTTCTGTCAGCGTCTTCTTTGAAAAGTTTCGCTTGATAGCTCAAGCCTCGCCGCCGGATGGCCGATTAGTCCGGTATCGCCGAAGTTGACTCTTCTCAGGCATGACCGGGACGTCTCAAAAGGGAAACCGATGAGACGCCGTGGCAACGGATTTGAAAAAAATCTGCTGAAACGGAATTACCTGGTCTTCCTAAGCCGGACAATTTGTGCGAAATTCCCAACCGCTCGGACGCGACTTCCATCGTTGCCGAGTCAAGAAAGGCGACGTGGCCAAGTGGCTAAGGCGAAGGATTGCAAATCCTTTATTCGTGGGTTCGAATCCCACCGTCGCCTCTTTTGTTGGTGGTGAGAGCACAGCAATCACCTCCACCAAAACGCCCGCCCTTGTAGCTCAGTTGGTAGAGCAACGGACTCTTAATCCGTGGGTCCTAGGTTCGAGCCCTAGCGGGGGCATTTTAACGCCAGTGGCGTTGCACACTTAACCTCGGTTCATACCGAGGTTTTTTTGTGCGTGGACAGAGAGACGCATCAAGCTTGGCGGTCAGCTGGTGTGGGCTTCTGAGGCATTCGGCTCTGCGGGAGGCTCGTTCCGATGCTTGTATTTGAGCGGCTCGCCAGGCCTTCTAGTCGGAAGGAGCCTCCCTGCACCCGGTATTGGGTCCCGCTGGAGGACGACGCTCAGCGGTCGAATCGGTGGAAATGGCTGGCTGGATCCACTTGAAGCACTCAGGTAGGCGGTCGGTGCCGTAGCAACGTCGAGTCGCTACTGAGGCCTATCGCGATCGGGCAATTGCAACATCTCAGCCTGAGTGTTTACGTGACGCATTAATCAACCGCTTCAATCAAACGATCCGCCGGTCCGATCTGATCCGCTAGCTGATCACCAACAACGCTGAGCCTATCGGCCAAACCGAATCACTTGTCACTTGTTCCGTCTTCCTCCGCTCTGTCGGGTTTGCTGTTCGTTGTCGCGCTAATCATCTCATCTAAGAATGGTGAGTAAAGAGTTGGTCGTGGTTTCTCCGATTCTTGTTGGTTTGGGTTATCAGATTGGCGTTCCAGTCTCGCCGCCGATCCACGCAGGTGTATCCTGGTGGCCAGTAACGCGATTAACCAGTAACGCGATTAAGTCGATCAATTCGTCCAGCGGGCTCTCTGCGCCGCCAGCGGTCTGGTTCGATTCTTGCTGCGTTTCAACGTTCTCATGCATTGCCAGCTGCCTCCTTAGCGACGACCGCAATGACGCCGGTAGTTGACGCGTCCAAATTGACCGATCAGCTTCGCTCGCTGACGGCGCAGTTCGCGTCGGCTTGGCTTTGTAAACGCATTTTTTGCCCAGTATGTCTTCCATTGAGCAGGTATCTGGTTTCGCCCTCGACTCGAGGGCAGGTTCTGGTTGCGATTATCAGAACCACGGTGTTGATTTGGCAAAGTTTCCTCCCGCTTTGCGTGTCTTGCCTATCCAGCAAGATGAAGTGAAACACCCGTCAAAAAGAAGCTCATAGCAGCCGCGAAGGCAGACTCCGGTGCACGGCAATGCCAAGCAAAGAATATCACTCCTTGGTCGCCTTGCGTGCCGGTTTACCGGAAGAAGACCACATGCGACGGGCAGGGACTAATCGTCTCCACCTATATGTAGCGCGGTTTAAGCAAAGATTTAGTCATCGAAGTGCTTTGGAGCGGTCTACAAAGTAGTATCGCTAGTGCGGTCAACGTGGAAGTGGTTGGAGCAGCCTTGTTTTGGCGATCTTCGTCGCGTAATGCCGCCGACAAGATTGCCTGATTTAGCAAGTTGAACTTCAGCGGCTGATTGTCGCCTTCCCCGCGAGAGGGTATCCTGATGCCGCTTGATGAGACTAACGCCCGCAACAAGAAGATGCACCAGAACGTGACATGAAACTTCTTCCCAATGTTGGAAACCAACGCGTATTCGATTCATTGCAAAATGCCCTGTCGAAGAACGGGTCGCTTGACATTGCGACGCCAACTTTTTCGCTGTTTGCTTATGCTGAGATGCGGGATTGGCTTAGCAAGTTAGATGGATGTCGTATTGTGCTGCCCGATAATGCTGATCTTCATTTGCTCGGCGGTGAGAGCGATCGGTCTCGACGGAATTCGCTTGATGTCTCGTCAATCGCTTCCGCGTGCCATAGCTGGATCAGTGGGAATGCCGACGTGCGGACGGCGCCAGCATCTCTGTCGCAATGCTTACTAAGCGTCTTAACCTCTAATCGAAGTGGTATCGCTCTCACGGGCGATTGTCCCTTCTCGACCAGCGGTTTGGGTATCACCTCGGGCAATCAGTTCAGCTTAATTCAGGCGTCAGAGAACGACGATGAGGCCAAGATGCTTGCCAATTGGTTCGAGGGGATCTGGAGCGGCAGCAAGGCCGGCGAAGAAGGAAAGCAGCGGTTCATGGAATCGCTCGAACAACTGTTTAGGCCCAACGCCCCGTCGCTAGCTTATTACCTCACCCTCTTTCATGTTTTCCGCGATCTTGGTCAAGAGCTAGACGAAGAAAAGATCGTTCGCAGCGCCACGGGTATCCGACAGACATCAGTCTGGAAGAAACTTTACAAGTTTCAACGTGATGGAGCCGTTGGAGCGATCGACAAGCTGGAGCGATTCGGAGGTTGTATTTTGGCCGATAGCGTCGGCTTAGGAAAGACTTTTGAAGCGCTCGCGGTCATCAAGTACTTTGAACTTCGCAATGATCGAGTGCTAGTTCTCGTGCCAAAACGCCTTCGTGACAACTGGACGCTCTACAAAGCGAACGACAAGCGAAACATTCTTTCGTCCGATCGTTTCAACTACGACGTTCTCAACCACACCGATCTATCCCGTGATCGTGGACTTTCAGGCGATATCGATCTAGCCCACATCAACTGGGGCAACTACGACCTAGTTGTCATCGACGAATCGCATAATTTTCGCAACAAAAAAACACCACGTGCCGGGGGCGAAACACGGTACGACCGTCTCATGCGGCGGATTATTCGAGAGGGAGTCAAGACGCGAGTTTTGATGTTGTCGGCAACCCCGGTGAATAATCGCATGACCGATTTGCGGAATCAAATAGCCTTTGCGACTGAGGGCGAAGACGATGCACTCGCTGAGCACGGTATTGAGAGTATCCAATCAACAACTCGCAATGCTCAAAAACAATTCAACCGCTGGTTGCAATTAGAAGATGACGAACGCAAGCCTGCCGCGTTAATGGAAATGTTGGGCTTCGACTACTTTTCGCTGCTTGACCTGCTCACAATCGCGAGGTCGCGAAAGCATATCGAAAAGTACTATGGCACCAGCGAGACCGGGCGTTTTCCAGACCGACTAAAGCCAATCAATATCAAGTCGGACGTCGATGTCAGCGGTCAGCTCAGCAGTATCGGTGAGATCAACAACGAAATTCGCCGATTGAACTTGGCTGCCTATGCGCCGTTGCGATACGTGCTCTCCAGCAAGCAAGATGCCTACGACCAAAAGTACAGCACGCAAATCCGCGGCGGCGAAAGTTTCTTCCGCCAAGTTGACCGCGAGGAAAGCCTCGTTCATTTGTTACGTGTCAACGTCCTTAAGCGAATGGAAAGTTCTGTCGCGTCGTTCTCACTCACGCTTGGTCGCCAACTGGCCGACGTTGAGCGGACGCTCGCTAGGATTGAAAGTCACGTGGCTGAGCAAGACGACGACTCGTTTGAAGAACTGGACATCACGGACGTCGACCTCGACGGTCCGGCTGTAGAAAGTTTGATGGTCGGACGCAAAATCAAAGTATTGCTGCAAGACGTCGATCTCATTCGCTGGAAACAAGACTTAGTCGAAGACCGAAACCGTCTGGCGACGATGCACTCCATCTCGCGGGAAATCGATGCGTCTCGCGACGCAAAACTGCAGGACTTGAAGCAAGTCATCACCACAAAGGTGCAGCAGCCTATTAATGGTGATAATTGCAAAATTCTGATCTTCACCGCGTTCGCCGACACCGCCAACTACCTCTACGACAGCCTCTCCGGTTGGGCCAAAGAGACACTTGGAATCGAAAGTGCCCTCGTTACCGGTTCTGGACGCAACCAAACCAGTATTTCGGGAATGCATCGTGACCTTGCAAGTGTACTGACCGCGTTCGCGCCCCTGGCAAAGGAGCGTCCCGAAGAATTGGCAGGCGAAGGTGAGATCGAACTACTCTTTGCCACCGATTGCATTAGCGAAGGCCAAAACTTGCAAGACTGCGACTTCCTGATCAATTACGACATCCACTGGAACCCCGTCCGCATCATCCAACGCTTCGGGCGAATTGACAGAATTGGTTCACCCAATCAATGCATTCAGTTGGTCAATTTCTGGCCCAACATGGAACTCGAGGAATACATCAACCTTGAACAGCGTGTCAGCGGCCGGATGGTGTTGTTGGACATCTCAGCGACCGGCGAAGAGAACCTGATCGAGCAGCAATCCGGCAACCAGATGAACGACCTGGAGTATCGCCGCAAACAACTGCTGAAGTTGCAGGACGCCGTTATCGACATGGAAGACCTTTCGAGCGGTCTGTCGATCGCCGACCTGACGCTCAGCGACTTTCGCATCGACCTTGCTGAGTTCGCTCGGGATCACCGCGAACTACTTGAGCAACTTCCGTGGGGAACGTTCGCAGTCACCTATAACACGGAAGAGGCAGCCTCCATTCCACCAGGCACGATTTTCTGTTTGCGAGCCGTTGGCGAATCGGCCACAAAAGCCATCGAGCCTGGTTATCCACTCGCGCCGCATTACTTGGTCCATGTGGATGAAGATGGATCGACCGTGCTGCCATTCACTCAGGCCCGGCAAGTTCTCGATTCGATGCGGCGGCTGACCATCGGTCGCGACCTTCCAGATTCGAGTGCCATCAGACGGTTTGACGCTCTCACACGGCGTGGCACCGACATGTCCAGCGTTCAAGCCCAGTTGTCCTCCGCTGTCGCATCCATCGTTGGCAAAAGTGCTCAACGAGCGGTTGAGAGCTTGTTCACCCCCGGTGGCACACACGCCGGCAAAGGGGACTTCGCGGGCATCGAAGACTTCGAGGTGGTTGCTTTCCTGGTCGTTGTAGCCGAAGTAACCGGCGATAGTGAATCAGATCCGCCCAATTTTAGGCACAATGCGGCTAAGGAGGTTCAGTCAAGATGAACCTGCCGCTCGAATACAGTCTCACCATCCAGAAGTACGATGAATCGTGGATTCCAATCACTGTCGAGCCGTTCGACCAATCACACTTGCCTTGGTTATCGGGCGTCTGGAGACGTTTGGCTGATGGCCTATCCAAGTCACACGAGATAACGGGAGCGTCCCCACCCCAATGGACCAATTGGAAACCCTGGTCGTGGGTCAAGGATACGAAACCAGGATACGAACAACGTGAGACCCTGGTGGCCTTTGCAGAAGGTCAGATGGTAGGTTTTATGAACGTTTGGCCTGATTTTACGTCTGGCATCGACTCAACTCGCAATACTTTGTACATCGAACACATCGCAGCCTGTCCGTGGAATTTGACGTCCCAGTTGTGGCAGCGAAAATATAGGCACATTGGTCCAGCATTGCTGGCATACGCCCAATGGCATAGTCGCTGTTGTGGCAATGATGGAAACTTAGCCCTTCACGCGGCAGATGCCGCATCACTCGAGTTTTATCGAAAGCTTGATCTCAGACTTCCTGCACAGCTGTTTACGAGCGAGCGAACAGGTATTCTAGGGGCAACGCCCCATGCACACCACAACGATCGAAAACTAACCTACTTGGAAGTCATCGCCGACCGCGGACTCGAATTACTGGAGGAGTATCGAAATGACCAGATCTGATCCTTCCGGTTTCGCCCCGCGTTGGTATCGAGACGCCGACGAGCAGACGCGATCCTCGCTCGCTGAAACTAGCTTTCTTGGCATTCCGTCGCCTCAGTCGCCTCAGATTATCACGCGTCTGTTACCGAACGATGGTGGACATGCTCTGGTTGCTTCCGCCGTCGCCAAAGTGATTGAGCTGACGCAACGGCTGGCAAACTATGCCGCCCAAGACATCGTCTTTGGGACCAACCCAAACTTTGCGGACATGCGTTCCATTCCAGCTGAGGTTCAAGCCTTCAGTCGGCTTGAGATAGAGCCGTTCGAGGAAGGGAGTTTCGTTATTCCTGCTCAGTTGGAATCTGGGGATTTCGAAACCGAGTCGGGCCAATCGATTGCAACGGACAGGATCAGCGATCGGTTCTCGGAAATCATTCAAAACATTGGCACTGGTCAGTCTGCCAATGAAATCAGCATTGGTGCGTTGCAAACTGTTCGACAACTCAATGCCACGATCAACAACGCCGCCAGCGTCATTGAGTACCGAACAATTGACCGGTTCCAGAAGTCCACCGAGCCATTGCGGGTTGACTCAGACTTCATGGGGAGGGTTCGCGATATCATCGACCGTCGGCAGCCTTCCGCCGAGCGACTTGATGCCCTAACAGGAACCGTCACCGCCCTCGACATCGTCAGTGGCAAACTACAGTTGTCGGTGCCGGGACGCCAGCAGCGTATCAAAGGCAGCTTCCACAAGATGCTGCAACCGACGATGCTCGAGTCGCTTGGACGAGTGGTCCAACTCTATGGTTCAATCAGTTACAAGCACGACCAGCCGGCCGATATTAGCATTCAAGAAGCCGAGTTGATTGACGAGGACCAATAACGCCCGCCATGAACGATATCGAATCCTTCATGGCCCATGTTGGCCTTCCCGCAACGGCGCGTGTTGATCGCGTCATTTCCAAAAAGCTGCTCGTCGAGAACGGTTCGCCAACGCCGGCGGATCGTAAGGCGATCAACACCGGCATCGACAAAATCCACTGGCTTGCTGCTCTGAAGCCGTCAGGCATCGGAGTCCCGGAATATCGAAACGAAACGCACCAGTACGTCGAAATCGCGATCGTAGCGATGATGCTTCGTGCGGAAGCCAAGCTGGCTCGATTGACCGAACTGTTGCATCGGGCAATCCCTTATCCAGTACTGCTGGTTGTGCAGGTGGAATCCTCGATTCAAATATCCGTCGCGGAAAAGCGTCTTTCGGAGCGTCATGCAGACAAGACTGTATTAGAAGCGGGGGTGACCGCAGCGACGCTTCCGGCCGAGAACGAAGTGCTCGATGCCTTCGCACTGGCCAGCCAACCCAAGACGAACCTCCAAGCGTTGTACCAAGGGTGGCGAAGCGTCATCGAAGCGATCCAAGCATCGGCGATTTCCGGACGATTTGAAATACTTCGTGAACCAAAGGCAACGTACGTTCGCCGCGAAGCGATTGAGCGGCATGACGCGTTGCTCTCAGAAATCGCTCGCCTAAGCGCGTTGGCGACGAAAGAATGCCAGGTCGCTGGCCGCGTGGACCTGAACCTGCAAATCAAACAACTTCAAACTGAACTCCAACAAGCCAAAGAGCAACTCTGAACCTCGCTTACGCGTCGGGTTGTTATACCGCACCCAAACTACCAACTCGAAGCGCAAGCGAGGAACCTCAACAAGGAAAACTCATCATGGACAAGATCACTGCAGAAGATCCAATTGCACAAAGCGCTGACATCGTCTCGGACAATATCACGCAACTCGCCCAGTTGTTTCCTGAGGCGATGACCGAAGGCAAAATCGACTTTGAAGTCCTCAAGCAGTTGCTTGGCACGGCGGTGGATGAGCGCGATGAACGCTACGGACTGAACTGGCACGGCAAGCGTCGTGCGAGGCAACTTGCCCTCACACCCAGCCTTGGCACTCTGCGTCCTTGCCCAAACGACAGTGTTGATTGGGACACAACACAGAACCTGATGATCGAAGGCGACAATCTTGAAGTGCTGAAGCTGTTGCAGAAGAGCTATTCGGGGAAGGCCAAGCTGATCTATATCGACCCACCGTACAACACAGGAAACGAATTCGTTTACGTTGATAAGTTCGCAGACAACATCGGAAATTACCTGCGTTACACAGGGCAGGTTGATGGAGAAGGTAACAAGCTAAGCGCAAACACGGATACATCGGGGCGATTTCACACAAATTGGCTCAATATGATCTATCCAAGATTGTTTCTTGCTCGCAATCTTTTGAAAAACGATGGAGTCTTATTGATAAGTATTGGTGTTGAAGAACTACGGCATATTATCGCCTTAGTGGATGACATCTTCGGCGAAGAGAATCGCATCTCCGTTTTGACGTGGGAACAAGGCCGAAAGAATGATTCTACGTTCTTCTCGGAAAGCGCGGACTACATGGTCGTCGTCGCTCGAGATAAGTCTTACCTTGCTTCACTCGGGCCTTGGCGAGAAAAAAAGGAAGGCGTTGAGTCAATACTCGAGCAACATGCGGATTTGGTTGCCAAGTTGGGCGGGAACCACTCGAAAGTCGAACAGGAAATGCGAGCGATATTTCGAGATATGACTGAGGATGATCCCAGAAAAAAGATGAAACACTTCTGCCGGTCGGACGACCGTGGACTTTACTTCGGAGACAACATTTCTTCAGCGAGCACAAGCATCCCAGACTACGAGATCTATCACCCGAAAACAGAAAAACCGGTGAAGAAGCCGTCACGTGGCTGGGGAGCAACTGAACCAGTGATGCTTCAGCGAATCGCTGAAGACCGTGTTTTGTTTGGAGAAGACGAGACAACGATACCACTCAAGAAGAGCTACTTGCGTGAAGTTGACTCAATTGTAAAAACTCCGGTCATCTACCGCGACGGACGTGCTGCGTCAAAGGTAGTCGAGAAGCTAATTGGTAAAGCAGTCTTTAGTAATCCAAAAGACCATACCGTCCTGGCGGATCTTTTTGATTATTGCCTGAATAAAGATCGAAACGCGTTGATAGTTGATTTCTTTGCGGGATCGGCAAGTACTGCTCATGCCGTACTTGACTTAAACGCCGCTGACAATGGAAATCGACGGTTTATCACAGTTCAACTCCCTGCAGAGGTTGACTCAAAGTCTGCAGCGCACAAAGCAGGCTTTAAGAACATTGCAGAAATCGCCGTCGCTCGCATCCGAAAGGTGATCGAATCAAATCCGGACAGGCAAGATGGGTTTCGTGTCTTCAGCCTAGATCGGAGCAACATTGAAACCTGGAACCCTGATCGCGAAGACCTAGACTCTTCACTCGAAGACCACGTCGATCACGTTAAGGACGGCCGCACCAACGAAGACGTGCTCTACGAATTGCTGCTCAAGCTAGGGCTGGACTTGTGTGTGCCCATTGAGCAGCGAACCATCGCCGGCAAGACTGTCCTTTCGATCGGTGCGGGTGTTCTCTTCGCTTGCTTGGATAAAGCAATCACGACCGATGACGTCGAACCGCTGGCTCACGGCATCGTCGATTGGCACAAGGAACTCGCACCAGCCGGCGACAGCACCGTCGTCTTCCGCGACAGCGCCTTCGGCACCGAGGACAAGGATCGTGACGTCGTCAAAACCAACCTGAGTGCCATCCTGCAGCAACACGGACTAAAAAACGTCCGCAGCTTGTAACTGACTTTGCAGCCGAAATCGCCAAGAGTTTCGGCGACGCAACATCCCCAAACTGAACATGAAGTCCCGCGACTTCGGTACTCAAACAGCACGCATCATTCTATGGCAAATCGCGATCTAACGACGTCGGCCATCGACCGACAAAACATTCTCAATAACGAATTGGCAATCTCCGAGATTGAGTCCGCGATCGGAATTTCTGGAATTCAGTTCGAGGGAGGTGTCGTCGTCTTGAAGGAGCAGGTGGCCTCTTTCCTCGGGGTGACTCTCCGAACCGTCGAAAATTATCTGGATCGTTACGAGCAAGAATTGGCCGAAAACGGCTACGAAGTCATTCGCGGTAAACGCTTGCAGGCACTGAAGTTAGAGATTTCCACGTCCGATGTTCCCGAAAGCGTTTTCGGGAACATCGGCAAGGCCCCCCGGATAGGGATTTTCCCGTTCAGGGCCTTCCTTAACCTGGCCATGGTCGTTGCTGAAGGCGACCGTGCAAGGAAACTCCGGGAAGTCATATTGGATGTCGTGATTGACTCGATCAATCAACGCACCGGGGGAAGCACCAAATACATCAACCAACGTGACGAGGAATTTCTCGAATCCTGGTTCCAAGAAGCTGACTATCGCAAAGAATTTACGTCGGCCCTTAATGACTGCGTCGCAATGGGAAAAGCGAAATACGGAGTCTTCACTGACCGTATCTACGTCAGCATCTTCCGAGAAAAGGCGAAGGAATACAAAAAGATTCTGAAGCTCAGCACACGGGACAGGATGCGAGACACGTTTTATTCTGAGGTGCTTGATCTCGTTGCTTCTTATGAGAGTGGGCTCGCTCAGCGGCTTCGTGATGAGTTCGCAAAACTGGGACGAAAGCTACGGCCCGATGAAGTCGAAGCAATCTTCAGTCGCTTCGAGTCAGATGCACTTTGGAAACCACTGATCGATAAAGCACGAACCCGTATGGCGAGCCGCGATCTTGCATTTCGCGACGCACTGCATCTGCAGTTGAAGGAGTACATCACACCACTTCAGCGTGACGAGTTTGATCGCTTCCTCGGTGAGAAGAGCATGGAACTGGCTGAACGTTTGGAAGAAGCGAAAGACGTGATGAAGCGATTGAAGGAGCGAGAGTAGCCCAATGGCATTCGTTTACATGACACTGAATCAAGCCATTGAAGTTCACACCAAGACTGTTGAAGTCAGCGGCGGCGGTCGCTTAGGCAGATTGGATATGGGGCAATTAGACAGCGTATTGCAGAACATTCAGAATGATGATTACTACCCAACATTTGACGCGAAACTAACGCACCTGTTTTTTTGTGCCTGCAAATTCCACTGTTTTGAGGACGGAAACAAACGAATTGCGATCACGTTGTCGGCCCAGATGCTTTTGCTCAATGGATATCTCGGAAGCGTGAAAGAATTTATCTATGCCTCGGAGAACATCAGCTACCACGTCGCCCGCAGCGCGATCTCCAAAGAACTACTTGGGCGGTGGATGGCTGCCGTCCTAAACGATGAGTTGGATGACGAGTCGTTGAAACTCGAAATCTTCAATGCAATCAACACGGACGAACCATGAAATTTCACTTTGAAGATGATCTTGACTATCAGCTTGCCGCAATCGAATCGGTCTGTGACCTGTTTCGAGGTCAGGAAATCTGTCGCACCGAATTCACCGTCAAACCGGACCCGAGCGACAAGCAGTTGCGACTGCAATACGCCAAGGATGATCTGGGCATCGGCAACCGTCTGACGTTGCTGGACGACGAACTGCTCGAAAACCTGCACGACATTCAGTTGCGCAACGGCGTCCGCCCGTCCGACGAACTGAGCAGCGGCGACTTTACCGTTGAAATGGAGACGGGTACCGGCAAGACCTATGTCTACTTGCGAAGCATTTTTGAGCTGAATCGTCGCTACGGATTCACCAAGTTCGTGATCGTTGTTCCATCGGTCGCAATCAAAGAGGGCGTCAACAAGTCGATCGACATGATGGCCGAACACTTTCGCTTGCTCTATTCCGGCGAGCCGTTCGAGTGGTTCCAGTACGACGGTAGTAAGCCAGGGGCAGTCCGCAACTTTGCGACCAGCCCGCAAATTCAAATCATGGTGGTGACCGTAGGGGCGATCAACAAGAAGGACGTCAACAATCTGTACAAGGATTCAGAGAAGACTGGCGGCTACAAACCAATTGAGTTGATTCGCGACACACGCCCGATCGTCATTGTCGATGAACCGCAAAGTGTTGACGGAGGTCTGACGGGCAAAGGCAAAGACGCTCTCGAATCCATGAACCCGATGTGTACTCTGCGCTATTCAGCAACCCATGTCGACAAACACCACATGGTTTATCGGCTCGACGCGGTGGATGCCTACGAGCAGAAGCTGGTCAAACAAATCGAGATTGCGTCGGCAGGCGTCGAGGGTGGTTTTAATAAGCCGTATGTTAAACTGCTTTCCGTCAACAGCACGCGCGGTGTCATCACGGCAAAAATCGAGACGGATATCCAGAAAGGAGACAAGGTCCAGAGAAAGACGCTGACAGTTCATGATAGCGACGATCTCGAACAGGCGACCGGAAGAGCCATCTATGAGAATTTCCGCATCGGAGAAATCTCGACCAAGAAGGGCAGCCAGTTCATGGAACTGCGCTACCCTGGTGGCGAGTTGTTTCTGAAAGTAGGCGAGGCCTACGGCGACGTCGAACCGATGGCGCTGCAACGCGAGATGATCCGGCGAACGATCAAGGAGCATCTGGACAAAGAGATTCGCCTAGCTCCACACGGGATCAAGGTGTTGAGTCTGTTCTTCATCGACGCTGTCGAGCATTACCGAAAATACGACGAAGACGGAAACCCGATCAAGGGCGTCTACGCAGAAATTTTTGAGGAAGAGTATCGTCGCTTCGCTCGCCACCCCGACTACCAAACGCTTTTTAAAGAAGTCGACATCACGACGGCCGCGGAAGATGTTCATAACGGGTACTTCAGCCGCGACAAGAAGGGCGTGTTGGTAGATACGAACGAGGGTAACCAAGCCGGCCGCGACAACGCGCAACGAGCCTATAGCCTGATCATGAAGGAGAAGGAGAAGCTGCTTAGCTTTGAAACTCCGTTGAAATTCATCTTTTCGCACTCTGCATTGAAGGAAGGCTGGGACAACCCCAACGTGTTTCAAATCTGTGCCCTTCGAGAGATCGGCACCGAGCGTGAGCGTCGCCAAACACTCGGTCGTGGGCTGCGTTTGTGTGTCAACCAGAATGGCGAACGTTTGAGAGGATTCGACGTCAATACGCTGACGGTGATCGCCACGGAAAGCTACGAGCAATACGCAGAGAACTTGCAAAAGGAAATCGAGAAGGACACCGGCATCCGATTTGGAATCGTCGAGGAACACCAATTCGCAGGCGTCCGCGTTGCAGACGACCAGGGTAACGTGAAACCACTTGGTTTCGATCAATCAAAAATACTGTGGCAGTATTTGAAGTCCGAAGGCTTCATCAACACGAAGGGAAAGATTCAAGACACGCTGCGAACGGCACTCAAAGACGAAACGCTGGTCTTGCCGGAAGAGTTCCGGGGCCAGCACGTTCAGGTTCGCGATATTTTGGCAAAGCTGGCTGGACGTTTGGAAGTCAAGAACGCCAACGATCGCGAGACCGTCCGTGCGCGTCGGGCCGTCTTAGACGGTCCCGAATTCAAAGAATTGTGGGACCGCATCAAACACAAAACAACGTATCGGGTTCAGTTCGACAACGAGGACTTGATCAAAACCTGCATCAAGGCGATTGACCAGGCCCCGCCGATTGGCAAGACGCGATTGCAGTGGAGAAAAGCGGACCTCGCCATTGGCCGTGCTGGCGTCGACGCAACTGAAACCGCCCAATCTGCCCCTGTTGTGTTGGATGAAAGCGATATCGACTGGCCGGACCTGATCACCGATTTACAGGACCGTACGCAATTGACACGGCGCACGATCGTTCGTGTATTGCGTGAAAGCGAGCGACTGGATGACTTCAAACGCAACCCGCAGCAGTTCATCGAATTGGCCGGCGAAGCGATCAACAAAGCGAAACGATTGGCGATCACCGACGGCATCCGCTACCAGCGTTTGGGTGACGAGGTCTACTACGCCCAAGAACTTTTCGAGCAGGAAGAGTTGACGGGCTACCTGAAAAACATGGTCGAGTCGAAAAAAGGAGTCTACGAATATGTTGTCTACGATTCAGGCACCGAGAAAGACTTTGCCCAACAACTTGACACCAACGAAGCGGTGAAAGTCTACGCCAAATTACCGGGTTGGTTCAAAGTGCCAACGCCGCTCGGAACATACAACCCAGACTGGGCGGTACTTGTCGAGAAAGACGGTGCCGAACGCTTGTACTTCGTCGTCGAAACCAAGAGCGATCTATTCGAGGACGCCGTCCGCGAAAAAGAGAACGCCAAAATCAAATGCGGCACCGCTCACTTCAAAGCACTTTCAGTGGGCGAGTCACAAGTTGAGTATATCCGTGCCGCGAGAGTCAACGATTTGTTTCAGTAGAACATGGATCTCGTAAACTTTTTTTCTACAGATAACGAAAGAGCAAATCAATGTTAGCGACCAAGCTCGCCCGCGCTTTTGAGTTCACAGGGGAAGAACACGGCGAAGCGTTCGAACGTTTCGCCAACGCGTTTCTCTTGTCTGACTACCCGGAACTAGAGGGTTTGGGAGCAAAGAAAGACAAGGGCATGGACGCTCGCATTGTTTCACGTGAGGGGCGAAACGAAATTGTCTTTCAGTCTTGCATATCCCCTGCTAAGACCGCGCGATCAAAGGTGCTAGCGACGTGGAAGAAGCTTAGCGATAACCCACCGCATACGCTTGTATATTGCACCTCTTCAACGATTGGGCTCGCCCTGGACGAGACGAAGAAGGCGCTTCGGTCAGAACGGGTGAGCTTGCAAGTATGTGATGCAACTTGGTTCATCGAGCGTGTCCAATCGAACAACGTTAGACAACAAGTCGCAGATAGCTATGCTCAGCAGATTCTCTTCCCACTGCTTTCAGATTTACAGCCTGAGAAGTTGTATTCCGAAGTCCTCTCCGACGCGGAGGAGATGCAGGTAATTCGTTATCTGGGGTTGCACAGCCGAGATAGAAATCAAGGTCGAAACCTGACGAAGGCGATCTTTGAAGCATTTATTCTTGGTGCCTTAAATGAGACAAATCTCAAAGATGGATTAACCCAAACTCAAATTTTGGAGGGAATTTGCAAGTTGTTCCCAGGAGGCCACCATCCTCGCATTCATCAAATTGTTCCACCACGCCTTGTAGAACTCATAAGGAAAGGAGAGGTATTGGAGCTGAAGAGTGGGGCAGTCGTTCTGTCCGAAACGACGAAGGTCAACCTTAAGCAAAGAGAGGCTGACGCAACCGAAATTGAAATGATGTTTCGAGCAAATGTTTCGCTAGCAGTACAAAAGGTTTGTCTTGAAAATGAAATTGACTACTCCTTCAACCGGAAGGAAGTAGAACACTTCGTTCACAGTTGCATTTTATGGTACATGCGTGAACAAGGCAGGCAGATTCAAAATCCGATTGCGAATCTGGTAAATATCCTCAACACTGAGGAACTTGTGTCTCAGTTCTTGAAGGCCGAGCATCCATCGCTTTCGATGGAAGAGATCCAGATTATGGACATTGCTCCATCTGCGATCTTTTATCTGGTTTCGAGCGGAGACGACGACATTCTGGCTTATTTAAGATCGAAGTCCGACATCTTTGTATCGCAGGCTTTCTTGGAATCGACTCCAGATATTCAGAAGGCCTGTAAAAAGCTCTTTGGACGAGATGTTATCTATGTGGACACAACGGCGCTGATTCATTGCACAGCCGAGCTTTATGACCACGACTCGCCAAGGTTCTTGATGAAGACGTTAGAAACCGCACGGAGCCTTGGAATTCGCATAAAGACTTTCCGACCCTTTATGGAAGAATTTGTAGCTCACTTGCGAGGCCCTGTATTGCTCGAATGGCAGAACCACCTGAGGAATGTCAGCCCGAAACAGCAAGCAGCAAGACTAAAGGCATCTCCGAGGCTGATCGAAGTATTTGCTAGATCAGGGAGAGTCGGTGGCCCGACCATCGAGCAAATAATTTCTGAGATTATCGGTGAGACCAATCAGAATCAGAACGCTATCGACTTTATTCAGCATGAATTCAGCATCATGGTTGAAGAAATACCTGCTGCTCTCGATAATGACGATCACGCTGAATGGGAGCTCGTGTTTGGTCAATGGCTCGAGCAAAAGAATCGGTATGGGAAAATGGATGAATACAGGTTTGAAACGCTGGTTAGGAACGATGTCAATGCGTATACAGCAGTCAAACGACTGCGTAAGTCAATAAAGGTTGAGGGGACAGACTATGGTTACAAAATATGGTTATTGACCATGGATCGGATGTACTGGCGAATCGTGCGCAGTATCGGCAAAGAGAATGACTTCGTCTATCACGTAGCAATGAGCATGGACTATCTTGCGAATTTTGTTGCTACACTTGCGTCGCTCTCTCAATCGGACGTTGGTTCTATTCATCTTCCATCGACATTGTTGTCTCAGGTCGGGACCTATATCCCATCACAACTGCGTGACGAGGTTGCCAATGAATTCGCAACGGTCGGCACAAAGAAGTACGTAGTTCATCGTAAAATTAGAGAACTCGTTCGTGAGGCGAGAAGCAATGAGTGGGATCTAGAAGCTGAAGAGACTTAGGATTCAAGGTCTGGAAATCGAAGTTTCACGGATCGCGGAGCAGTTGCCGGGGGCGTTTAGCTTTTCGAGGATAAGTCCGTTGTTGTCCCGCGGTATTTGCGCCACAAGCTGTGGCGTATTAAAAAGCGATTTGGCCACAGGTTGTGGCCAAATTTGGGCAACAGGCTGTTGCCCCATTTCCGCCGCGTCTGACCAGATCTGGTACCACCGCCGGATCCGCTAGGGATTCCATACAGAGAACCCTTTCATTTCGAGGATTTCGGTCAGCAAGTCTGGGCTCATCTGTTTCAAGAACCCGCTTTCTCTTGTCGCTCGACGATCTGATCGCCAATGAACCAGTAGAGTTTCAGCATTGCGACGTTCACCGCAACGGTGGCTTTGATCAGAGACGCCTGAACTCGACTTTTGATCGAGACGATCCAGTCGCGGTACTTGTCGTTTTTCATGAGGGCGGTTATTTCCCTTGTCTCTTACGCACAACTCTCCCCACCGGAGCGGGCGAGGGGAGCCAGAACGTTGAGTGGGTTCGCCAACTACCCTTGAGACGGCTACCCATTGTTCATCCGTTTAGCCTCGTGCCGGACGGTCCAGGGGGTCACTCCTACCTGGCGAGCGATCGCTCGTTTGCTGAGCTTGCCTTCATTTAGCAGGTCGCGGATCTGGTTGATCTGTTCCTCGGAGATCTTGCGACGTGCCGGGCCCGTATCTAACTTCTCGCCGTTGCTGACCGCGTTGTAGTTCTTCTTTGAGTGAAACTGCTTGTAAGCTCGCGAGGCCGTGCCGCCGGTGGTGCCGAGCTTCCTTGCAATCTTGTGGAAGGAGAGACCTTCCACGTCTTTCAGTTTGGCGACTTCGGGGCCTAACTTGGCTGTCTTGTTAGTTGCGATGTTTCGCCGGACGCTGTAGTCGGCGCGAGGAATGAAGTTGGTATCGTTCTTTGCCCCCCACTCGATCGCCTGCTTGACGGTCGAAGGATCAATCTCCAAGGCGACGGCGATGCTGTTGATTGATGAGCCGGCATGGTGCATTTCCGTCGCTTCTGCCGCAATTCGTTGGTAATTGGGGAACTCTTTGATCGTGAGATCGGCTTCCTGACCCATTGTCCAAAGACACTCTTGGAGGTACTCCAGTGAGTGTGTGGTTGGACAATCTGTCGAACGACCAATCTCCACTAAGGCAGGAACGGGGTTTAGCTTGATTCGTGCTCGCCATGCGTGAGTGCGACCCTGTTTTTTACCGATCGAAACATAGACCGGTCCAATCATTTTCGAGAGGATGTCGTGAGCCTTAACCAGATCCCCACCCAGCAGTCCGCGAAGATCCTCTAGGAACCCGTTGATCGTTTCGACGTCGAGTTTCTCTGGCCGATAGTTCGTTTTCTCCGTACGGGCTAACTCCGACTTCTTTTCGGCAAGCTCAAGCTCGTCCTCTTGAATTTTCGCCAACAATCTCTCCGCTGCGACACCCTCGCCCATGTCGGCTAATCGGTCTGCATTGCGAGCTAACTTCGCGGCTAGCGATTTGATCGCACGGGCAAGCTTTGCTGTATCGACTGGTGGCTTGGCAGCCTCCAGTTGCAGATACTCGTTTGTCTTGACGCAAAGACGCTCAGCGAAGCCATCACTGAAAAGCTGTTGTTTGATGTAGGTCAAAATGCACTCCTCAATAATTTTCAACGACTTAGAAGATTTGAGAGTGCATCCTTGCAAGCCGTCTTTGCCTTTGGGGCAGTGAAGCTGAACGTACTTTCCCGCTTGGGATCGGTACCGCAGCAGCGGACGATCGCAGTGCTCGCATCGCAGGTCAAATAGCATGTTTGGGTAGACTTCCTGTCGCGACTTCGACTGATGACCTTTGGACGGTCGAGTGTTCCGCGACACTTCTTTCCGACGCTGGACCGCTGCGTCCCAGAGATCCCGCGGAACAATTTGTCGCTCTGGGAACTCGATTGCTACTTGCTCCTCTTTGGGCACGGCCACCACTCGCTGTTTCCCGGTAACAGGATCTTTGGCGCGGCGGGTCATCTTCCACGCCCAATGCCCAATGTATTTTTCGTTCTTGAGCATTTGTGCCACGGTGGATTGGCCCCACGTGGACCGCCCAAGTGCATTCTCGCCATCTAAGATCTTTGCGATTCTTGCTGGGCTTAGCTTTTTATTGGCGTACAGGTCGAAGATCCTGCGGACCACCTCCGCTGCTTCTTCATCGATGACGACCTCTTGTTCAACCTTGCCGTTTGCAGTGACGAGGGTGTTGCCATCAGCGTCTTTTCGATGTTTGAGCCGATACCCGGTGGGAGGAGCAGCAAGGTGCTTTCCATTTTTGGCGGCGTCTGTCATCCCGCGATCAACCTTTGCTTTCAGTTGGTCGATGTGCATCTCGCTATGTAGCGAACTCATCGCGTGGGTGAGTTTCCAGGAGTCATGATCGGAATCAATACCATCGCAAGTTAATAGTCGGCGACTCCGAGATTTCACAACTTTCATGAAGCTGAGCGAGTTCTCTTGGTCGCGATGAAGACGATCGAGCTGATCGACGATGACGATCTCCGCTGTCTGTTCAGTTGCTTCGATCATGCTCTTTAGCATTTGGTAGCCGGGACGATCTGTCGTCGTTCCGGTAATGGCCGCATCAGCAAAGACGTAGTTCCACGGGATAAAGACATCCAGACGTTTGGCTTGCTTGAGCACGTTGATGAGCTGTTGGTCGAGCGAGCGAGTGTTCGAATTGTGGTCGCTGTAGCGGATGTAGCATGCAGCCACCGCGACGTTCTTGGGGACGCGAGAGCTTGGAGAAAAGCGTTGCACGGTGCCGGAGCAGTAGGCCTCGGTGAATTGCCTGGCTAGTTCCTCGTACGCTGCAGCATTGGACTCGGGCAGGAGTTCGGGTGATTGATACTCAGGAAAGTGTTGCAGTTGCTCGTCGAGGTATGTTTTGGCGAGCTCGCGTAGGGCGTTCTCCGTCGGTAGACCTGGAACGGAACGATGGGTGAAGTCGGAATTTGGATTCTTGTTGGGGCGTGTCATGATTGGATATTGCTGTTAGGGGAGGTTCGGTGCGGACGTGCCGCTAGCATCGGAACTTGTGTGGATCTTGGAAAACTTCGGGGGCTAAAGGAGAGACTCCTTGCCACCACGTTGAGTTGAAGAGTTTTCACTGCCCGTTCGCTACGAAAGCGGTGCGGTCATCCCGGCTCGAGCGTAGAAGGCACGACGGGTGACACGCATCGAATTCGTGATGGCGAACGGGCAGCGTAAAACTGAATGGCCATGTCGAATCAGCTATGCGATAACGACTTTGACCGCTGGGCCGAGATTTGGCCCTAGTTTGCTAAAAGACGTCTAGAACCAATGTTTCAGAGAGATGTTCAGGCCCTAGCGGGGGCATTTTAACGCCATTGGCGTTGCACATTTAACCTCGGTTCATACCGAGGTTTTTTTGTGCGCGGGCAGAGAGACGCATCAAGCTTAGCTGTCAGCTGGTGTGGGCTTCTGAGGCATTCGGCTCTGCGGGAGGCTCTCGTTCCCATTCTTGTAATTGAGCGGCTCGCCAGTCCTTCTGGTCGGTAGGAGTCTCCCTGCACCCGGTATTGGGTCCCGCTGGAGGATGACGCTCTCCCAGAGGCGATTGTTCGCAGCCGAGGGCGGTGGAGATGGCTGGTTGGATCCACTGGAAGCACTCAGGTAGGCCGTCGGTCGCGTCGCTACCGGTCCGGTAACGATATGACGATTGTAAATTCCCAGCTGGTAGGTTTGCGTGACGCCTCGATACACCGCTTCAATCAACCGATCGGCCGGTTCGATCTGATCCGCCAACCGATCACCGACAATGCTGAGCCTATCGGGCAAAGCCAATCACCTGTCACTTGTTCCGTCTTCCTCCGCTCTGTCGGGTTTGCTGTTCGTTGTCGCGCTAATCATCTCATCTAAGAATGGTGAGTAAAGAGTTGGTCGTGGTTTCTTCGATTCCTGTTGGTTTGGGTTATCAGATTGGCTTTCCAGTCTCGCCGCGGATTCACACAGGTGCTTCCTGGCGGCCAGTAACGCAATCAAATCGACCAATTCGTCCAGCGGGCTCTCTGCGCCGCCAGCGGTCTGGTTCGATTCTTCCTGCGTTTCATTTTTCTCATGCATTGCCAGCTGCCTCCTTAGCGACGACCGCAATGACACCGGTAGTTGACGCGTCCAAATTGACCGATCAGCTTCGCCCGCTGGCGGCGCAGTTCGCGTCGGCTTGGCTTTGTAAAAGCATTTTTTGCCCAGTATGTCTTCCATTGAGCAGGTATCTGGTTTCGCCCTCGACTCGAGGGCAGGTTCTGGTTGCGAATGTCAGAACCCTGACGTCTATTTGGCAAAGTTTCCTCCCGCTTTGCTTGTCTTGCCTATCCAGCAAGATGAAGTGAAATACCCGTCAAAAAGAAGCTCGTGGCAACCGCGAAGGCAGACTCTGGTGCACGGAAATGCCAAACAAGGAAATAGGACTCCCTTGCCTGGCGATTTACCAGAAGATGACCACGAACGACGGGCGGGGACTAATCGTCTCCACCTATATGTAGCGCAGTATCAGCAGGAATTTAGCGTGTCGCGTTGCCACCTGCTGGCAATGAGAAGGAGCTGCGTTTGCTAATAGGCCGAGATCGCACGAGGCACAGTCGGCTAACGCTGTGATTGTCAACGAAGGAATTGCAACCGGGTCTCAGTCGTCACTCGCTTCGATTGCATCCGTTTCGCGATGCACTTCGCTTAGAGTGCGGCCGTTCGCGTCTTTCCATTCATTCCACCCGTTCGCCGATGCTCCAAGCACAGTCGCCGCAGCGCCGCTAGGAGACGGGAAAAGGTAGTCCTGTTGATAGACATAGACACCGCCGACTTCCGAGATGATGCCGGCTTCGAGCAAGCTCTTGCGTCGATTGCCGATCTGTTCGGGCATGGATGCGGTCGGTTCAATTCGAGATTTGCTGCCTTGCCGAACCACGAAGCCATCCTCGACAAGTTCACCAGTGGCATCGCATCCTCTCGAACGACAGAAGAAGCGAGAGACTGTATTGATATCGCGGGCGAGCGGTTCAAATACCGGATAGCCCAGAGTCGAGACCAACGTACTGATCGTCTCGAATACGTCGAGCAACTCAGCCTCCATTGGTTCGGGAACGTAGTTCGAGTTCTCTGGCACCTGTCCGTTGTCGAGCGTGTAACGTGCCGTCTTCTTGGCCTGCTGCATGCAGTGCCATTCCAGGTATCGAATGTGGGCCTGCGTAAAGTTTTGCGTTTTGGAAACGCAGAAGATCGCTGTCTTCCAAAACGTCTTTGTCTTGTTGTGGCTGTCGAAGCGCTTTCGACAGTCCTCAGTTTGACCGACGTAGACGATTGGCTTTGCCTCGTCCTCACCCTCACCGAATAGGAAGTAGACGCCAGGAAGATCAAGTTCTCTGCGCAGCTTGCCATGCGCCAAGTCACTACGCGGTATCAGCACAGCCTGCACGATCCGAGTGGTAATCTCGGCGATGCGAATGCCGCGTGGTTCACCAGCGGGAAGGTAAATTTGGATGGTTTTGGCAGTCGTTGTTGTCACGTTTGTTTCCGGGGGGGATTTTGGCCCGCCTACGATACCGTAGTGACATCTCGCTTGGTAGATTGGCTAACCTGTGCGTTCCACGCATCAAATAATTCAAAATCCGTTCAGTTTCGAGCGAAACTGCAGGTTAACAAGGAAGTCCCTCGTGATCACTGGCGAAATCAAAAGCAAAGTTGACAAGATCTGGGACGCGTTTTGGACGGGCGGGATCTCGAATCCGCTGGAAGTGATGGAGCAGATCACGTATCTGCTATTCATCAAACGTCTGGACGATCTGCACACGCTGGAAGAAAACAAAGCGAACCGGACGAAGAAGCCGATGGCGAATCGCATCTTCCCTGAAGGCAAGGACGAAAAGAAACGCGTCTACGACGATTTACGTTGGTCGCGTTTCAAACACTTCGAGCCCAAAGAAATGTTCGACGTCGTCAACGAACACGTCTTTCCGTTTCTGCGAACTCTCGGTGGTGACGGATCGACGTACACCAAGCACATGAAAGACGCTCGGTTCACGATCCCGACACCGGCGCTGCTCGCCCGAGTCGTGGACATGATCGACCAAGTACCGATGGAAGATCGGGACACCAAGGGCGATCTGTACGAATACATGCTGGGCAAGATCGCCACGGCAGGCCAGAACGGACAATTCCGCACGCCGCGTCACATCATTGAATTGATGGTCGAACTGACCGCACCGACGCCGAAGGACGTGATCTGCGATCCGGCTTGCGGAACGGCAGGCTTTCTTGTGGCCGCTGGCGAATACCTGCGTGAAAAGCATCCCGAAGTCCTCCGCGATGCCAAGCTGAAAAAGCATTTCCACGGCGATATGTTCCACGGTTTCGACTTCGACAGCACGATGCTGCGGATCGGCAGTATGAACATGCTGCTGCACGGCGTGGAGAATCCCGACATCGTCTACCGCGACTCGTTGGCTCAGGAACATGGTGCGGAGGAGGAACGCTACTCGCTGGTGCTGGCCAATCCTCCGTTCGCAGGCTCGCTGGATTACGAGAGCTGTGCCAAGGACTTGTTGCAAGTCGTCAAGACGAAGAAGACCGAGCTGCTTTTTCTGACGCTGTTCCTGCGGTTGCTCAAGCCCGGTGGCCGCGCGGCGATCATCGTCCCCGACGGCGTGTTGTTCGGTTCGTCGAAGGCGCACAAGACGCTGCGGAAGATGTTGGTCGAGGATCAAAAGCTCGACGGCATCATTTCCATGCCCGGCGGCGTGTTCAAGCCGTACGCGGGTGTCTCGACGGCAATCGTGTTGTTCACCAAGACCAACTCGGGCGGCACCGAGCACGTTTGGTTCTACGACATGCAGGCCGATGGCAAGTCGCTGGACGACAAGCGAACCGAGCTGTTACCACCGGAGAAGCAAGGCCCCGCGCCGACGGCGAAGCTGAAAAAGGACGAGCACGCGAAAAACAACTTGCCCGACATTGTCGCCAAATGGAACAAAATTCGTGAGCCGCAAGGCGCTAGCCGCGGCTGCCCCAAGGGGTTTTCTGACCGCACCACACAGAGCTTTTGCGTGCCGAAGTCGGACATCGTCGAGCAAGGTTACGACTTGTCGATCAACCGTTACAAGGAAGTCGTCCACGAAGAAGTCGACCATCGCCCCCCGCAAGCGATTTTGGATGAGTTGGAAAGTATCGAGAAAGAGATCACCCAAGGCATGAAGCAACTGCGGGGGATGCTGAAGTGACGCAACAACAACTTCACGACCTCATCGCTCATCTCCGCTCCCTTGGGCGTGAGTGCGAGTGGTGTGAATTCAAATGCAACAACGAGCACCCTGAAGAAATTGCGGAATACATTTCGGCGATTTCTAATTCCGCCGCAATCGTAGGTGTCGAGTTTGGTTACTTGGTGTGGGGAGTCCATGACGAATCGCTTGAGATTCGTGGCACGAAATTTCGACCAGGGGATGCTCGCAAAGGCAATGAGCCTTTGACCAATTGGCTCATCCGCTCGACGTTACCCCAGCTCGATTTTCAGTTCTTCGAGACCGAGGTTGAGGATCAGCGACTGGTCGTTCTCAGGATTCCCAAGGCACCCAACCAACCTGTGCGATTCGGCAGCGAGGCGTTCGTTCGTGTCGATAGTCAGAAGAGAAAACTAAAAGACTATCCCGAACATGCCCGAAAATTGTGGGCTTCGTTTGACACCACAACATTCGAGGCGGGCTTCGCTTTGCAGGATGTGGATGGCCCGCGTGTCCTACAGTTGCTCGACTTTACAACTTGCTTCGACAAGCTTGGTATCGCGTTGCCTTCTGACCAAGCGGGAATTTTGAGTCGGTTGTGCGACGAACGTTTGGCAGTTGCACGTCCCGGTGATCGATTTGACATCACAAACTTAGGGGCCATCTTGTTTGCAAAGAATCTTGGCGACTTCGGGCGTCTTGGTCGGAAGACGATCCGTGTCATTAAGTATTCAGGCAATGGCAGGTTTAACATCGAGCGGCAATGGGAAGACGCTCCAGCGACTCGCGGTTACGCGATGTCGTTTGAGGCCGCAGTCGCTTTCGTCAATTCCCAAGTCGAACAAAACGAGCCGATCGAGCAAGCGTTACGCACCCAGGTCAAGATGTATCCTGCGATTGCGATTCGCGAACTGGTCGGCAACGCGATTATTCATCAAGACTTTTCAATCCGTGGCACCGGGCCAGTCGTTGAGATCTTCGATCGCCGCATTGAAGTCACGAGTCCTGGCCAACCTCTTTTAGATCCGATTCGATTTATTGACGGTCCGCCCCGCTCCCGGAACGAAGCGTTGGCCGCCATGTCACGACGGCTGAACATTTGCGAGGAACTGGGGACTGGCATCGATAAGGTTGTTCGAGCAGTCGAGATTTTTCAACTGCCGCCAGCGTTGTTTGAAACTCCAGTTGATTCGACCAAATCTACCTTGTGGGCCCATAAACCATTGGACGACATGACGCGAGACGAACGCATACGCGCTTGTTTGCAGCATGCCTGCTTGTGCATCGTCACCGGTGAACAAATGACGAATGCGACCGTCCGGAAACGATTTGGACTTAAGAACACCCAATCCGCAAAAGCGACCCGCATCATCAACGAAACCCTCGAAACGGGGCAAATAAAACCCGTCAATCCGGAGGCTAGCCGCAAGTTCATGAGGTACGTCCCGTCATGGTGTTAATTGTGTGTATCTTATTTTCATTTTTGATTTCTGCATTACAGATCCAAGAAGTCGGTGAATCGCAAGGCATTACCTGGAAAGGACTTAAGACGATCCCGGCTATTTTCACCTTTGTCCGACAAACGGACGCCACCCCCAGCCTGGACGGTCGGAAGACGGTTGCCCCAGAACGGGATGGGCCGCCGTCCAGGAGCGACCTTGAACACGCTTTTGAGCTGGAGGTGTTAGACAATCGCCGCACGGCGCAGAGCTTTTGCGTGCCGAAGTCGGACATCGTCGAGCAAGGTTACGACTTGTCGATCAACCGTTACAAGGAGGTCGTCCACGAAGAAGTCGACCATCGCCCACCGCAAGCGATTCTCGATGAACTGGAAAGCATCGAGAAAGAGATCACCCAAGGCATGAAGCAACTGCGGGGGATGCTGAAGTGAGCTACGAACTTATCGAATTATCAGAACTTATGGCGACTCGTTCTGGCTCGGTGAATCCTGCCAAATTTCCGAGCGAAGAGTTTGAGTTACTCAGCATTCCGGCTTTCGATGCTGGCGAACCTGAAGTTAAACGCGGCGAAGAAATCGGTTCGTCAAAGCAGTGTGTCGAACCCGGTGACGTTTTGCTGTCGAAGATCGTTCCACACATCCGTCGGGCATGGATTGTTGGATCAAAGAATGGCCGCCGTCAAATAGCGTCGAGTGAGTGGATAGTATTCCGCGATCCTAGAATTCACGCACCGTTTTTGCGACAACTGCTCGTCGGCGATGTATTTCATGCATTTTTCATGAACACAGTTGCTGGCGTTGGTGGCTCGCTATTAAGAGCGAGGCCGGCCCATGTTGCGAAAATTAGGATTCCCCTTCCGCCGCTTTCGGAGCAGAAGCGGATCGCGGAGATCTTGGATCGGGCAGAGGCGTTGCGAGCCAAGCGTCGCGCCGCCCTCGCCCTCCTCGACGAACTCACCCAATCCATCTTCCTCGATATGTTCGGCGATCTAAAAAATCCCAAGGGATGGGTTAGTCGACCACTGGGTGAGACACTGCACGCAAAACGCCCAATCTCGTACGGCATTCTTAAACCGGGTGACTATCACGAAGACGGCGTCATCATGCTCCGCATTCAGGACATTCGCGGCGGCAGTGTTTCACGGAATGGACTACATCGAGTATCACAATCGTTATCAAATCAATACAAAAGAACGCTTCTTTCAGGTGGCGAAGTGGTGATTTCGCTGGTCGGAACAATTGGTTTGTGTGCTCTTGTCCCACCAGACTTTGCCGGAGCGAACGTACACCGCAACCTTGCGGTAGTTGTGCCAGCTGAAGGCTTGGAGTCGCGATTTGTTTTTAGGTGTATGGCTTCTACTCAGTTTCAGCGTTGCGTTAAAAACACCACAAAAGGTGGAAATCAAGGGCTGTTGAATTTAGGCGACCTAAAGCGATTACCGATTCCCGTTCCACCTATTGAGCTTCAACGCAAATTTGTTGCGATTGATGAATCGCTTGAGGAAGAAAAATCGGTTGTTCGTCGTCATCTAACCGAACTAGACCAACTCTTCGCCTCCCTCCAACACCGGGCGTTTCGAGGGGACCTATGATCACGGAAAACGAGGGCACGCGATGAGCAATTCAGGATTTCTAACCTCCAAATGGACCGAAAGTAATGGCTAAGACAAGAGAGCTCGACATCAAGCTAGCCGGTCTGGGCGGGATCGTAGCCGCAAGTCGACATGCTGTGCCAATCTATCAGCGGTCGTATGCCTGGAAAGATGACCATGTCGAAGACCTGTTAAACGACATTGCGACTGCAATTCACGATGGAGATGAAGAGTATTTCCTCGGGTCAATCGTTTTGACAAATGCAGACTCAGATCAGCCGGACGTGGTTGATGGGCAGCAGCGATTGGCAACGACTGTCATTGTCATTGCTGCGATTCGGGACTTTCTCTTAAGAAATGAGCAGCAGACGAAGGCCGATGAAATTGGACGAACATATCTAGCTAGCGTTGACCTTCGTACCGAAGAACTGGAGCCTCGGCTCCGCCTCAACAGCGTTGATAATGACTTTTTTATCAACCACATCGTGACGGAGCCATCGAAAAGGAAAAAGTCTAAGCCTGAACTAGAATCGCATCGCCGAATTGACAAGGCAGCAGCGATCGCAGCGAGACGGATCAAAGCAGTTGCTGATTCTTCGGGTTCGCATAGCGTCGACGCGTTGATCGATTGGATTGACTTCATCCACAAGAAGGCAAAAGTTATTTCGGTGAGCGTGCCTTCTGATGCTAATGCTTTCACCATTTTTGAGACACTAAACGACAGAGGACTCGCGCTTGCAATTACAGACCTACTTAAGAACTATTTGTTCTCGAAAGCAGGTTCCCGTTTGGAAGAGGTGCAGGGGAAATGGACATCAATGGGGAGTGTTCTTGAGGCGATTGGTAGCGATGAAGTTGTCGTTGACTACGTAAGGCACCTCTGGTCTTCCCAGCATGGCCTAGCTAGAGAAAAACAGCTGTACAAAGAGATCCGGAAGAAGGTCAGTACTCCCGCTAAGTCTGTGAGTTTTGTGACTGACTTGAACAGATTTGCAAAGACTTACTGTGCGTTGTTTAGTTCGGGGCATCCTTTCTGGAAGCCATATGGCGATGTGGCAAAAATTTATGTTGCGGCTATCAACTCGCTCCAGACGCGTGAGTCGTTGCCGTTGCTTTTAGCGATTGTTGCGAACTTCTCAAAGTCCGAAACGGTGAAGGCACTGAGGTTGCTGGTCTCGTGTATCGTTAGGTCGCTTGTGGTGTCTGGTCGTGGGGGAACCTTGGAGGTTAAGTACTCTGCGATTGCAAAGCTGATTTTCGAAAAGAAAATCGTAAAAGAAACGGACTTGCGTACTGCGTTACTCAATATTGTTCCTACTGACAGCCAATTCAGGGAGGCCTTTTCGGTTGCAACCTCGTCGAATAGTCAGCGAGTACGTTATTGGCTTCGTGAGATTGAGGCGTACTCGAACGCCGAAAAAGCAGGATGGAAACCAAGCGAAAGTGTGGACGATGTATCGTTGGAACATGTGTTGCCGCTGAATCTGTCCGAGGGATGGAGGAATTTCGATGAGGAGTCACATCGGACGTACGTCAGACGAATTGGTAATCTCGCAATACTTGGAGCTTTGGAGAACTCAGATATCGGGAACGGTGGTTTTACCGAGAAGAAGAAGGTGCTCAAAAACTCAAATTTCAAGACGACTTCAAGTATCGCCCGAAAAAGTGCTTGGACCGCGGAAGCAATCATAGAGCGGCAAGAGCAACTAGCAGAACTTGCTGTAAAAACATGGCCCTTGTCAGGTGCAGTCCGCAAGCCCATCAAAAGAAGTGCGAAGAAAAAGGTCAAGCGAAAGGCGAAGCAGTCGAACTAGACTATGAGCAACTTTGACTTCCTCACCTCCGAATGGAAGGACATCCATGAAGCGGCCAGCAAAGCCGAGTCGGCGGCGATCCCCGATCCTCGCACTTCCTGCTTCTACGCTCGCCGTACGTTGGAATTGGCGGCGCGGTGGGCTTACAAGTTCGACCGGGCTTTGAAACTGCCGTACCAAGACAACTTGTCGGCGTTGATCCACGAACCCACGTTCAAGCAAACCGCTGGCGATGCGGTCTTCAACAAAGCGAAGCTGATCAACAAGCGGGGCAATGATGCGGTTCACAGTCATCGTGATGTCACCGAAGCGGATGCGGTTTCGACGGTCAAGGAACTGTTCCACTTCTGCTACTGGTTCGCCAGACTTTACGCCCGACACAATCGCCCTGATCCCGCGCTGACGTTCGATCAAGCGTTGCTGCCGTCGACCGCGATCCCCAAACAAACGCTCAATCAACTGAAATTGCTTGAGTCCCAACTGAAGGAAAAGGACGAGAAACTCTCCGTCTTGTTGTCCGACAAGGACAAGCTGGATGCCGAGATCAAGCTGCTTCGCACTGAAGTTGCCAAGGCGAAGAAGGCTGCCGAGAAGATTCAGGACGATCACGATTACAACGAAGCCGAAACCCGTGATCGCTGGATCGACGAACTGTTGAAAGAATCCGGCTGGCTGCTGGATCAAAAGCGTGATCGCGAGTTCCCCGTGACGGGGATGCCCAACACCAAGGGAGAAGGCTTTGTCGATTACGTGCTGTGGGGCGACGATGGCAAGCCGCTGGCGGTGGTCGAGGCCAAACGGACGCGACGCGATTCAAGAGCCGGGGAACAGCAGGCAAAGCTGTATGCCGATTGTCTGGAAGCGATGTATGGACAGCGACCGATCATTTTCTACACCAACGGCTACGAACACTGGATCTGGGACGATGCGATGTACGCGCCGCGCCGAGTCCAGGGCTTCTACAAGAAAGCGGAATTGGAACTGCTGATCCAGCGACGCAGTAGTCGCCGCGATTTGGCTTCGGCGACAATCGACGAGGAGATCGCCGGTCGTTACTACCAGACGCGAGCGATCCGACGAATCGGCGAGTCGTTTGAAAAGGACAACGAACGGAAGTCGCTGCTGGTGATGGCGACGGGTTCGGGAAAGACGCGAACGGTGATCGCTCTGTGCGATTTGCTGATCCGTTGCAATTGGGCGAAGCATGTCCTGTTTCTGGCCGACCGCGTGGCGCTGGTCAATCAAGCCACCAATGCGTTCAAGGACCACCTGCCGGACTCGTCACCCGTGAATTTGGTCACGGAAAAGGATTCCGAAGGACGTGTCTATCTTTCGACTTACCCGACCATGATGGGCTTGATCGACGATGCAAAAGACGGTCAAAAGCGGTTCAGCGTCGGACACTTTGATTTGGTCGTGATCGACGAAGCTCACCGGAGTGTGTACCAGAAGTATGGTGCGATCTTCGATTACTTCGATTCGCTGCTGGTTGGACTGACCGCCACCCCAAAAGACGAAATCGACAAGAACACGTACGGATTATTCGATCTGGAAACTGGCGTGCCCACCGATGCCTACGATCTGGACGAAGCGGTCGCGGACAAGTTTCTAGTTCCTCCGAAAGCGGTCTCAGTGCCGCTGAAGTTTGAGCGTGGTGGGATCGAATACGACGACTTGTCAGAAGATGATAAAGATGAGTGGGATGCGATTGAGTGGGACGAAGAGGGAAACATCCCCGACAAGGTCGAAGCGGCAGCGGTCAACAAATGGCTATTCAACATCGACACGGTCGATAAGGTACTCAAACACTTGATGACGCGAGGCCAGTACGTCGCGGGCGGTGATTTGTTGGGCAAGACGATCATCTTCGCCAAGAATCAGGGTCACGCCGATTTCATCAAAGAGCGTTTCGACATCAACTACCCGCACTACAAGGGCGAGTTTGCCCGCATCATCACGTTCAAGACCGAGTACGCCCAAACGGTGATCGACAGTTTTTCCAATAAGGACAAGCTGCCTCAGATCGCAATCTCCGTCGACATGCTAGACACCGGCATCGACGTGCCCGAGGTGCTGAACCTCGTATTCTTCAAGTTGGTTCGTTCCAAGACGAAGTTCTGGCAGATGGTCGGTCGGGGGACGCGACTGTGTCCTGATCTGTTCGGACCGGGGCAGAACAAAGAGTTCTTCTACATCTTCGACTACTGCCAAAATCTGGAATACTTCAGCCAGAATCCGGCTGGCTCCGCTGGCTCAACTGCGGAATCCCTGTCGACTCGCTTATTCAAGCGACGGTTGGAGTTGATCCGTTTTCTGGACGGAAAAGAGTTACCTGTAACTACCGAAGCGATCAGCGAAGCGGATGCCGGATACGAAGCCGATCCAACTTCAGAGACTCAGGTGCGGGCATTGGCGGCACGATTCCTGCATAGGCAGGTCGCATCGATGAACCTCGAAAACTTCCTCGTTCGCGCTCATCGCCGCTCGGTCGAAAAGTTCGCCAAGAAGGAAGCTTGGGAACGGCTCAAAGAAGCCGAGATCCAGGAGCTTGCCGACGAGGTCGCCCCGCTTCCCACACAGATGGAGCGAGAATCGGAAGAGGCAAAACGCTTCGATCTGTTGTTGCTGAACCTGCAGTTGTCGCTTCTCAACAAAGAGCCTGCCTACGAACGGCTTCGTCAGCAAGTCGTCGCCATCGCCGGACTGCTGGAAGAGAAGCACACCATTCCCATGGTGAATCAGCAAATGATCCACATCGAGGCGATCCAAACGGAGGAGTGGTGGGCGGATGTCACGCTTCCAATGCTGGAGGTCATTCGTCGTCGATTGCGTGATTTGGTGCAGTTCATCGAGAAGGCGAAACGCAAGCCGATCTATACGAATTTCGATGACACGTTGGGTGACGAGAATGAAGTCGAGCTAGAAGAATTCATCGGTGCCGACACCTTTGAGCGTTTCCGTAGCAAGGCCCAGGCGTTCCTACGCGAGCATCTGGGCATCGACGCGGTTCGCAAACTACGCACGAACGAAACGCTCACAAAAGCCGATCTCGACGATCTGGAGCGTATCCTCCTCGACAACGAAATCGGCAATCACGAATACATTGAACAAGCAAAGCAGGAAAGCGAAGGCTTCGGCGTGTTCGTTCGATCGCTGGTTGGAATCGATCGAGAAGTAGCCAAGAGGTTGTTCGGCGAGTTTTTACAGGGAAGCGTCTACAACGCCAACCAAATTGAGTTCATCAACCTGATCGTGAACCAACTAGTGGATCACGGAATCGTGGACGCGACGCTTCTGTACGAATCACCTTTCACGGACATCTCACCACAAGGACCGGATGCAATCTTCACCAGTGAAGAGGTCGACAAGATCATGCAACTGCTAGAAGACATCAAGACTTCGGTGATCGCTGCCTAAACGCTGTGAAGACAGCGATATATCGAAAGTCGAGTTCGCTTGGATAGCGGACGGACGAAGGTCGCCGGTCGTTCGGCTAAGACAAATAATGGCTGACAGATGTCAGCTTAGTTCTTCGTATTTAAAGCTTCAATCAACATCGCGGTACGAGTCAGTCTATCTTTTGATGTGGAGGAGAAAACAAAGCTTCCTCAAATCCCAAAGGTGGGTTTTGGTCTTCGATTCACGCACTGTCAGCGTCGCCGCTGAGCATCGCAACTGCAACCGCCATGTACCCAATCGGATTCGCGGTGCTGCCGGGCAGCGTCCCTACGAAACAGTAGGGCATTCCTTCACCTTCAAAAAGCTCAGCGATGCAGACCCAACACAGGTGTTTTATACTGGCATTAGTAAGTGGGTTCGTTGCATCGAGTTTCTGATTGCAATAACGAAGTACGGGTAAGCGACGACGAGCCTCAGCAAGGTCTTGCTGGCAGCAGACGAGCTCGGTTCCCCACGCAGTATTGCGATGGCGGAATCCGCAATTACCACATGCCCAAAAGTACGCGATCTCAGCGGATAGACGACCATGTTCAGTCCATCTGTACTCGATCTCTTTGTACGTAGCGACACAGTCATCACCTTCCGGTTCGACGACGATCTTGCGATCCAGCTTAGCTGCTTCGCAATCTGGGTGCCCCAGAACGCGTTGTGACACCCAGGTTCCCGGGTAGAGCTCAACGTGCCGCTGCGTCTTTTTCCAGCGATTAGTGTATCTAGAGTGTCGAGGCATTAGCTCGTATTAAGTTTGGTTTTCTAGCAGGTCGGATCACGTTACCCCGGTCACCAGGCGGCAAACACGTATCGCGTGCGAAGGCAAGACTGGCTGGTATCCTTTAATAAGCTAGAAATTGCCGGGGTGCCGCTTTGATATCTCGTCAGGCTCCAAGAAAACGTCCTACCTACTAATTAAGAATGCGTGACTGTGAATCGGCTCAAAATCCTCGACACCAGCGAGTGGGCTAGCTTCACATTCCGCGAATGTCGCTCCCACCAGTGCAACGGTTTGTCACTAAGGATTACCGCTGGGCGCATTTTGAGCGTTGGGTGTGCGGATTGCAAGATGGGGGGGCGTAGCTATGTTGCTGGAGGTCGTCTCGATGGCCAGTGTATTGCCATGTCTGGGGGAGCAATCGCAAGCAAGACTTGGACAAAAGTCTGTTACGGCTCGCCACTGATGACCGTCTGTTTGGCTTGTATTGTTCAACGTGTAGTGAAAGGCAAAGCGTATGGCGATATACACACTGTCTCCACAGGCACGCTGTTCTTCAGTCGCTTTGAGGTGATGTCGGGATCCCCTTAAACTGAACAATCATTTCTCGTTCGCACTTACCTTCTCTCGCCAACCAAAGGTGCCAATTCTTGGGCAAGGCATTCCACTCGAGCGAGTAAGTGTTGAGGTAGTCAAAGTCATCGCAGCGTTCCATCGCGTAGTAATAGACGCCGGGATTATCAAAGTTCTGGTGCGGGAAGCCTTGGGGGAGTAATCCAAGCGGGGTCGGCTTCGGGGCATCGATAATGCGATAGACGCCGATGAACCGCGTGTCCAGTTTGCCCTCACCGATGTAAACCACGATGTAATCACAGTCGAAGATGCGGGTTGCTTGATAGCTCTGATATGTCTCAAGCCATCCGTCACGCTCAAGTGCGAAGACATCCATCCCCTCGCGATTGTCTGCGTGCCGAACCACCTTGATGCTGGCGTTAGCATACAGCCCGTTCTCGATCATTACTTGGTGGAGGTGTGCCATACGGGTTGCCTAGTCAGTGTGGAGAATTCTGATGGGAACGTTTGGTCTCGGTACGCGAACAAGGTTGTTGTTCTTAAGGATCTAGGTTAGGTCGCGTCAGCAGCATGTTGCCCCTGAAACAGCACCAAGGAATGCCCGTCGGAAAAACGACGGGCGACCGAGATACTCGGTGTAGGGTATGCAGGCTCGTTATCAATTTTCCTTCGCGAGATTTGTTACGCCAAACGGTATGTGCACGGAAGGTACGACCGTTGCGGCTTTGACAAGGTGTGCGGATTGATCGTCGAAAAAGATGTGCGGTTTCAAAACTTCCAAAACCCGCTTTTTCTCAATGCCGCCGAGAAAAAAGGCATCGTTTGGCATGACGCCCCAGTCTTTTAGCGTCCCGATGGCTCTTTCATGCGAGGGGGCATTCCGAGCAGTGACGAGCGACACTCGAAGTCTATTGACATAATCGGGTTGCTGCCTCCGCCTTGACTCTTCGGCGGATTGGATTTTTGCTATCCGAATAAGAAACTCCTTCAGCGGCCCGGGATTGTGGGGCAGAGCTAGGTTCTTGACTTCATGAGAATGAAACTCCTCAAGGTTCTTGGTTTGCATCACAGATTCGGACTCGTCATCAGCTAGGACGCCATCGAAGTCAAATGCAATACGAAGCTCATTGTCGCAGTCGTCGTCAACCACCGCCGAATTCAATACTTGCCCGGCCGGATGCTTCCGAGCGATCGCGTTTTTAACATCTTCTTCATTGGCAGAAAGAAAGAGCGAGATATTGAGTGCAGGTATATATTCGATCGGCGATTTACCCTGCATGAAGACTGCCCGAGTCATTTTCAGGAAGTGATGTGAAATCGACTTCATTACGCGTAGACCGGTGTCAGGATCGTTGCGTGAAAGAAGCACCACCTCGATCAGTGGATCATTTACTGGATCAGCACTGAGGTCGTTCAGGCTTAGGAGTCGCCGAACGAAGGAAAACGCGATTCCCTTGTCGAGCGGAGTATTCAAGTTCCGCTCTTGGAACTCGCGATACTTCTCTTCTCCCTCCCGGCGAAACACTTCGTCAGATTCGGACAGGTCAAACACCGCGCTGGATGCAACCCCAACGACTAATCGATTATCAAGCTCGTAAGGCATTCAGGTGATTCGCAGGAGGGGAGATTAGCGGAAAGCATATTACTCTGGTGCATCGCCGTAGTTGTCCGCAGCGATAAAAATAGACTATAGGTCCCGCAACCGATAATAGTCAGCCGAGAATTTTTGAGTTGCAACGATAACACTGTTACTTGCCGCGAGCTTTACGCGTACGTCATCCGACTTTGATGACATCCCCAAAGAGGTTAGACGATCATGCAGCGTGCGTTCAATTTCGTCTGTGGTGTCTAAATGAAGCTGGATTGAAAGAAGTGACGCGGCAATACTGCCAGCAGGCGCTGGTGATGGATCGTCAGGATCGATCAGTACTAGTAGTTCCGCAACACGTTCCATAACATATTCAAAACGCTTCTCCTGCCGCTCTCGCATTGCTTGGGTTAATGCTAACCCACGGTCACGACGCTCTAAAGCATTCGCAATTTTGTACTGCGTTACCGAGGCTGCGATCGAGACACTGAGCATGCCGATTACGGTGATTAAAGAAGCCGCGACGGTATCAGACAACGTTGATTTCCTTGATGAGTGTAATATCCAGAGACAGCCTTGCGTTGAGTTGCCGGGCAAGTTCACAAGGCATGGAGAACGCGTAATCTAGAGGGAATTCCAAGCCGGATAACGGCCTCGCTCCCGCGGCGGACGCGTTGCACGGTGATTGCTATTCCGGTGTTGCCGATCGCTCGCCTGCAACGCTTGGTTCGGCGATCTACGAACGCTCCCATCTGTAGTCCCAAAGTTTCTCAAAACGACGTCGTAGGTCCACATTTTTCGATGCGCGTAGCTTGTTCACATAGGCCGAAAAATCAGAGGCTACTGCCTTGATGAATCGGGAAGGATTGATCCGCAAGTCGTCCTGCTGGATTGCAATTGCCTTTCTGAAGTCGTGCGATAAATACGTCCGACGTTGGTGAATCCGCAGTGAAAGAGTCCACAACGACCTTCTTTCCAAAGTCGTTCTATTCCGTCTGTTGGCGTCTTGGGGAAAATTCGTTTTGCGCTCGTCCTGAACCAGTTTCCCGCCTTGCTCTGTGGCGTATCTTTGCCTTGACGGTACTGCTCAACGCCTTCGATGTACGCCAGACCGATTGACACTGCCGCATAATCCGCGGGAGACTGACCGTTCGCCACCTGAGCCTGAGCGACGTCGAGGAACCACTCTCGTACGCGGGCCTCATATACACCTACTTTGGCGTCGAAGGATGAGGCGGGATGATGGGTCGGAGGCTCAGTGCTAAGATCGATGAGCTTGTCGGTATCCTCGTCCCATCGCCAATTCTCGCTGACGATTAACTTGTCTGTCATTTTGTACATGGGTGGTCTTCATGTTTAGCCGAACCAAGTAATTCTCACCAGTTGGGGACGGTGATAAGTTGAATCCGGGGATATTATCGCAGGATGACCGGCGATAGCATTTCGGTTACCCTCGCCAACCTTCGCTAGTAGAGGGGGAGGGCGTGTCGATGTCCACCCGTTTAGTGGTGCGAGTGATTTAGCATTTTGGCGCGCTGGTCATATTTTGAAGCAACCGCTTTAGGGCGGCTTAAATGGGGCGAGGATGAATTCGCCACAACGTTCCAGCCACTAAACGCCAAACACGACGCTCACAAAGACGCCCTGATTCTTGTACCGGCGACGGGAACGCTATGCTTAGGACATGCGTTTGACCTCATGGCGTACGGTCCAGGGAGTCACACCTACCTGACGGGCGATCGCTCGTTTGCTGAGCTTGTCCTCTTCGAGCAGGTGGCGGATCTGGTTGATCTGTTCCTCGGAAATTTTGCGACGTGCCGGGCCCGTATCGAATTTCTCGCCCTTGCTGACTGCGTTGTAGTTCTTCTCTGAGTGGAACTGCTTGTAGGCTCGAGAGGCCGTACCAGCAGTTGTGCCGAGGTTCGTTGCAATCTCACTGAAAGAGAGTCCTTTCTGGTCTTTCAACTTCGCGACTTCGGGGCCGATCTTCGCCGTCTTGTTGGTTGCGAGGTTTCGCCGGACGCTGTAGTCGGCGCGAGGAATGAAGTTGGTATCGTTCTTTGCCCCCCATTCGATCGCCTGCTTGACGGTCGAAGGATCAATCTCCAAGGCGACGGCGATGCTGTTGATTGATGAGCCAGCCTGGTGCATTTCCTTCGCTTCTGCCGCAATTCGCTGGTAATTGGGGAACTCTTTGATCGTGAGATCGGCTTCCTGACCCATTGTCCAAAGACACTCTTGGAGGTACTCCAATGAGTGTGTGGTTGGACAATCTTTCGAACGACCAATCACCACTAAGGCCGGGACGGGATTCAGGTTGATACGAGCTCGCCATGTACGAGTGCGTCCCTGTTTTTCGCCAATCGAAACATTCACTTGTCCAATCATCTTCGATAAGACGTCATGAGCCTTAACCAGATCCCCGTCCAACAGTCCGCGAAGATCCTCTAGAAACCCGTTTATCGTTTCGACGTCGATCTTCTCTGGCCGGAAGTTCGTTTTCTCCGTACGAGCTAGCTCCGACTTCTTTTCGGCAAGCTCCAGCTCTTCCTCTTGAATCTTCGCCAACAAGCAGTCCGCTGCGACGCCATCGCCCATCTCGGCCAATCGGTCTGCGTTGCGAGCTAACTTCGCGGCTAGCGATTTGATCGCACGGGCAAGCTTTGCTGTATCGACTGGTGGCTTGGCGGCCTCCAGTTGCTGATACTCGTTTGCCTTGACACAAAGTCGCTCAACGAAGCCTTCACTGAAAAGCTGTTGTTTGATGTAGGTCAAAATGCACTCCTCAATAATTTCCAACGACTTGGAAGACTTGAGGGTGCATCCTTGCAAGCCGTCTTTGCCTTTGTCGTTCGGCAGGAGCCTCTCGCTCCCGGGGAAGGTGCGTGGGACGCTACCGGTTTAGGTGATTGCGGGAGGAAGGTGCTTTTATCAGAATTTGGGAGGGCGACGCTCCTGCGGAGCCGATTTGATGGGGCGGCTGGCCGTGATTTGTGACGCCCGATTTCGTAGTAAAACGCTGTAGCTGACCGAGGCTCTCGGTCAGGTTTGTGATGGGCTTACTGAGGGGCCTCAGTAAGCTACGGGTTGGGTTCGGTTGCTGGACGAGGAGGCTCGGTCAGTTACGAGGGAGGGCGACGCTCCTGCGGAGCTGATTTGATGGGGCGGCTGGCCGTGATTTGTGATGCCGGATTTCGTAGTATAAACGCTGTAGCTGACTGAGGCTCTCGGTCAGGAGTGTGATGGGCTTACTGAGGGGCCTCAGTAAGTTACGGTTTGGGATTCGGGAGGCTGGATGAGGGGACTTGGTCACTTATGGGGGCGGGCGGTGAGGGGCGTTTGCGGCTATTTGAGTTTCCAGCCGGTTTCGGGCAGGTGGATCTTGGGGTTGGTTTTTGAGAGGGCAGCGTAGAGCTTGGTTCGATCGTAGTGGTAGTTTTGCGTGATGTGGTGCAGGTCACCTCCGGTGGTTTGCATCACGATGAACTGAAATCGGCTTGGTGCGTTTGCTTGATCTCGGTAATTTCATCGACGGGAACCGAGAAAGTGAATGTCCGCGAAAGAGGATCGAAGACTTCGAAAGATTCCTCTGTGACCACCATGCGGAAGGTCCGGTTCTGGATCCAAAAAATTGATTGCTAGGAGCAACAGGCCGAATTCGATTAGCGGTGTGACGATGTTCAGCCAGAGCAGAACTTGTTCGCCTTCTGCAGTTGAGGTGAAAAAACGTCGTGCTGCTAAATACATCGCCAGCAAGACGATCATGTTCAGGAGCAAGATCAACGAGGTTCGTCGCTGCCGACTCTCGTATCGATAGAGTTCACTCATGCGTTGTGTCAGTGGGGTAGCATCGTGCGAGCGAGCAGGTGCTTTTTAAACCTCGATGAGATCACGATTGAGTAAATCGGTAGGCGTTCTTGGGTAGCTCGATGTCGGGGTTTGCCTTGGCCAGTGCGTCGTAAAGTTTGCGTCGGTTATAGCGGTAGTTCTTTGTGATTTGAATCTTATCGCCTGACTTCATGTGCATCATGATGGTGCTGATGTCGGCATGTGTTTGGTGGGTTTGGCTGATTTTGACGATGTCACTGACCGGGACATTGAACGAACTGGACTTCGAAAGCGGATCAGAGATTTCAAAGCGTTCACCATCGACGGCAACCTTGAATGTCTCGTTTTGAAGCCAGAACTTGACGGCGACGACAAGGAGTCCGAGTTCCACCAACGGGAGAGCAATGTTGATCCAGTAGAACAGTTGATCGGTCGCCTCGCCGGGAGCTAGGAAACGACGGGCGGCAAGATACATCGCGAAAAGCACGGCCATGTTGATCAGCAGTGTCACTGCAGATCGCCGCTGCTTCCTCTCGTAGAGATAGAGGTTGCTCATCCGAGAAAGTTGGTAGCGGGGTGTCTCATTCTCGTGCTTGTTTTGGCGTGAGATGGTTTCAGTTTGTTAATCCGGCCAGTGTGTCCTGGAGTGTGGATTGGCCGACTACGAAAATGGTGTTGGCAGGTGCAACGTGTTGTTAACTAGAGAGCGGCGTCTTTTCCGAATGAGAGAAATGGTGGGAGCAATCGGAGCGAAACCGGGTGTAGCCAATACCTATGGTCAGTACGCAGTATAACACGATCGCGGTGGGAGTTGCCCCGGCTTGGAGCAGTCGTGGGGTGTCGAGATACCGATCGCCGGACAGCCACGCGAGTGCGAGATAGCAACCGTTGGCGACCAAACAGAAGTCAGCCATAAACCAAGCCCAGCGACGTTGGACCAAGTAGGCGAAGAATGTGGGGATCGCAATACCGAGCAGTGGTCCGGCCCAAAGCGTGACCAGCGGATGAGGGTCCGGGGAATGGAGACTGTAGGGCAGTCGCCAAGGAGCCAGGTCGAAATCAATGAGCGTTGCTCCGCAAAACATCCCGCCGACAATATGGCCGCATTCGTGCGTGATCGTCATCATGACCCAAGATGCGGCGAGTAGGAGAACGAATGTGGCGATGCGCTGCGTCAACAGGTTGAGCGGGGTTTGCGTATGATTGGGGGTTAGAGATCGTTGAGTGTTTTGTGTTCTGTTCGAGGATGCGGAAGGCTTACGTATCGCCGCTATGTGGCTATAAGGTGCGAGTCAACGGCATGGCAGGCTGCGCTGATTAGCAACTATCCGAACGCACGCGGGGTTGTGAACCTAGCTGTTTCATCCATATTCAACTTTGGGGGGGAGTGGGCAAGGGTCGAGCCCGTCTGGTTGGTGAGCGGATGGGATTCGTCGCCTCATCCACTACGATCAACCCCAAAATGAAATGTAGCCGAAGCACTAGCTGCCCCCGCTAGTGACGGTGCCAATCTTGCGGATGGTGTGGTAGTCGTCAACTAAATTGACATGTGCATGATATGCGGCGTTTGTTCGCGGGGCGATTGTTTGAAGCAGATTACTCGTTTGCGGGGTTGGCTTGAATTGGAGTGCGGTGGCTATAGTGTGGTGGTCACTTTCCTTTCAAGCTGATTGCAACTCATGGCTGTTGAATCTGTTCCGCCGTTGGATCCTGTTCCATCATCTGGCGACACCTCTTCACTGGAGGCTGTTCTGTCACAGGAATCCGTTATGCCGAGTGCCGCGGTTTCACCGTCCGAAGACCCGTCCCCGGTATTTCTGGGCATCGATGTCGGTGGCTCGTTCGTCAAGATTGGTCTGGTCGATGGTGCGGGCAAGATCCACGCGCAGTCGGCGGTGAAGACGTCGACTTTGAAAACGCCGGAGACGGTGTTCGAACACTCACTTCAGTTTGCTCGTGAGCAAATTAACGGCGTCCTGAATCGGCGGTTTGGGCTCGCCGGTGTCGGCTTGGCTGTGCCAGGTGTGCTGGATACTCAAACGTATCGATTGCGTGAGGTGGTTAACTTGCCCGGTTGGGTCGATCGTCCTCTGCTGGAAATCTTGGTCGATATATGCCGGCGGCCGTCGGCGGTGGTGAACGATGCCAATGCGGCGGCGTTCGCGGAGCACGCGAAGATGGGGTTGGCGCGGCGGTCGTTATGTTTGGTCACTTTGGGAACGGGGATCGGGTGTGGGATCGTAGTTAACGGTTACCCGCATGGCGGTGACCATGGCTGCGCCGGCGAGTTAGGACATATGGCGATCCGGTATGGCCAGGACGCGATCCTTTGTTCTTGTGGGAGTCGCGGTCACTTGGAAACTTATGCCGGGTCGGCTGGGGTTCTGAATCGTTTGCACTCGGCGTATGCGAAACATGCCGGTTCCGACGGTGTGCCTGAATGGCTGGGGAATGATACGACGCCGCGGGAACTTGCCGACCATGCCAATACGGGCGACGTGATTTGCCAACAGGTGATTGACGACACGGCTGCTTACCTTGGCCAGGCGATTGGTTTGCTTGGTCAGGTGATTGATCCGGCAGTGGTGTTGTTGGGCGGGGCGATGACGTTTGGCGGAACAGGGACGGAACTGGGGACGCGGTTCTTGAACAGTGTGAAGGTGGAGATACAGCAAACGACCTTGGTTCAAGTTGGCAAACATATGATTGTGGATTTTGCCACGATGGGTAACGATGCCGGTATCGTGGGCGCGGCACTGGTCGCGCAACAGAATGCTCGCCGTGAATCGAAAAACAACTTTTAATCGTAACTGCTAAGATGAACGCTCACGCTCAAGAACGGATTCCCTGTCGCATTTACGACCGTGCGTCGGACGCCAGTGCTGCGGCGGCGCAGGAGATCGCAACGCTGATCCGGCAACGCAGTGAGCTGGGCCAGCATTGCGTGTTGGGATTGGTGGCCGGTTCATCGCCGGTGAACGTTTACAACGAATTGGTGCGGCTGCACCGGGAGGAGTCGTTGTCGTTTGCCAACGTGGTGACGTTCAACTTGGATGAGTATTATCCGATGCAGCCCAATGAGCTGCAAAGCGTATCGCGGTTCATGCAAGAGCATCTGTTTGAACATGTGGATATCCCGGCGGAGCAAATCCACATGCTCAACGGAGCATTGCCTCGCGAGGAGGTCGCCACGCATTGCCAGGACTATGAACAGGCGATCCGAGATGCAGGTGGATTGGATTTGCAGTTGTTGGGGATCAACCGGGCCGGGCATATCGGGCTGAACGAACCGGGGTCGGATCGGGGTTCGCGAACACGGATGATCACACTGGACCAGGTGACGCGGACAGACGCGGCGAGTGATTTTTTTGGGGCCGAAAATGTGCCTCGGCATGCGTTGACGATGGGCGTTGGCACAATCTTGGAAGCTCGACGAATTGTTTTGTTGGCCTTTGGCGAGGGGAAGGCGTCGATTGTCAGTCGAACGGTGGAGGGATTTTCCAACGCGAGCGTGCCGTCAACGTTTTTGCAGGACCATCCGGATTCGCTGGTGTTGCTGGACGAGGCGGCGGCATCAAGCCTGACTCGTATTCAAACGCCATGGCGGTTGGGTGAGGTGACGTGGGATGCGGAGACGATTCGGCGTGCGGTGATCGATCTTTCAGAAGGAACCGGAAAGGCGATTTTGAAGCTGACGGATACGGATTACAACGAGCACGGTTTGCAGGATTTGTTGGCGGCGCACGGGAGTGCGTATGATATCAACTTGCGCGTCTTTCGGCACTTGCAGTCGACGATCACGGGCTGGCCGGGCGGGAAGCCTGATCATGCGAAACAGGCAGGCGACCGGCCTGGCAACCGCGATGATATCTTTCCTAAGCGGATCATCTTGTTTTCACCGCATCCGGATGATGATGTGATCTCGATGGGCGGGACGCTGATCCGTTTGGTGGACCAGGGGCACGAGGTTCATGTCGCGTATCAGACTTCCGGCAACATCGCGGTGTTTGATGAGGACGCGCTTCGGTATGCGGAGTTTGTGGAGGATTTCTGTAAGCGGTTTAAGTTGTCGCCGGCGGGGTTGGAAGAATTGGGCGATCACGTGGATACGTTTTTGCGAAACAAGAAGGCTGGCCAGATCGACAGTGAACCGGTGCAGGACATCAAGGGGCTGATCCGTCGTAGCGAGGCTCGGGAGGGTGCACGTTGTTGTGGTGTGCCGGATGATCGACTGCACTTTTTGGATTTGCCGTTTTATCAAACGGGTCGTGTGAAGAAGGATCCGATTTCGGAAGCGGATCTTGAGATCACGATGAACTTGTTGCGTGAAATTGAACCGCACCAGATCTATGCGGCGGGCGATTTGTCGGACCCGCACGGGACGCATCGAACGTGTTTGTCGGTGATCTTGCAATCGTGCTTACGTTGTCAGGATGACGATTGGTATTCGTCGTCGGGCGTGTGGTTCTATCGTGGTGCGTGGCAGGAATGGGCTCCGCATCAGATCGAGATGGCGGTGCCGCTGAGTCCGGCGGAGGTGCAGCGGAAACGGGTGGCGATCTTTAAGCATGAATCGCAAAAAGATCGTGCGTTGTTTCCGGGATCCGATGCTCGCGAGTTTTGGCAACGGGCGGAGGCTCGCAACGCGGATACGGCGCGGCGTTATGACGAGTTGGGGCTTGCGGAGTATGCGGCGATTGAGGGGTTTGTGCGCTGGGATGGGAAGACTGGGATTGAGTTGTAGGGGGATTGTTGGTGTGGCTGATTTGGGTGTGGAATTCAGTGCACGAGCCCTCCCCCTCGCATTCGCCTGAACGGCTCTGCTCGACCCCTCCCTACTTCGTCGGGCGGGGTTTGGGGGCCAACCAATGGTTTTCGTTTTGCAATCTCGGTGTTGGTTCGTGTTGTTTGATAAACCCCTCCCCCTGGGAGGGGTCGAGCGAAGCGAGGGGGAGGGTGCGTCTCTAGTTTGCTGTTGTATTGGTGTGGATTCCGTGCTGAGCCCTCCCCCTCGCATTCGCCTGAACGGCTTTGCTCGACCCCTCCCTACTTCGTTGGGCGGGGTTTGGGCTTAAAGTTACGCTACGTAGGGGCGTAGGGTGATCGGGTTGGATATTGGGTTGAATATTCGCATGAAGACTTCTTGGCCGACTTCGGTGTCGGCGAATGCGGCTTGGGCTGCCATGCGATCGAGTAGGACTTGGATGCGTTCCATTAGCTCGGGAAGAGTGCCGTCCATTCGGATGCCTTCACTGTCGTAGAACGCGACTTCCAGTTCGAACAGATCGGGATTGGCGCCTCCTACGCTCGCGGCAATCGCTCGGGTGCGTGTTGATGTGGCTTTAACGCGATAGAAGACGGTTTGGTCACCTGCGAGTGTGATGGTTTCGCGGTCCAAATCGGATGGGATTTCTGGGTCATAGACGGGGAAGTCCAGGGCGTTTGTTAGCAATGCGGGGTCGATGCTTTCAGGTGAGCTGGATCGCTCGGTCAGTTCGAATCGCACATCGTAGGACGCCTCGGTACTGGAGTTCCAGACGGCTACCGCGATCAGGGGCTCATGGTCGCTGGTGTTCTTCGGCAGGGTCGCGGTCAGCGAGTCAGCTTGGCGTTGTGATAATGCGAACTCACTTGTCAGGTTAACCAGTTGCATCACCGTTTGATCTGAGGCTTCGAGTGAAACTTCGAGTCGCGTTTGACCAGGGAATGCACTTGACGGAATGAGATAGAAGTCGACTTGTCCGGCGCCACTGGTTTGTTGGTTGTACGTGGCGACACCATCAACGAACTCGATCTGGTTCACGGTGTCGGCGTCGTAGGCATCCAGTATCAACTCAAGATCAGGATCGGTATTGGGTGTGGCGTCTTCCGACCCACCATCGAGCAGAACGCTGACGTTGTATTTGCCGGTCGCTTGGGTGGTGGAATAGATCTTCAGGTATAGCGAATCTTGTGTGATCGTTGCGAGTTGATTGGCGGCGAAGTAGCCCAAGTCTTGCTCGGGCCTCAAGCTGATGTTGATTGGATCGCGTTGTAGAGGATCTCCGTCTTCGGTCAGTAGTTCGAACGTGATACCATCGAGACCGGATACGAAGACGCTGCCGGGCAACCCGTTGGGAAGACGAATGATGTCAACGTCGCCGCTGGTTTCGAGATGTTGGATGAAGCTGGAACCGTTGGTGCGAATGGCGACGTCGACGGCTTCGGCGATCGTATCGGGTAGGTCTCCATCACCGCCTACTGTGATGACTTCGTCGCCGGTGGAGGGCAACCATCGCGACGGTTCGAACTGGTAGGCCGACAGAGCGTAGGAGAACTCGGTGGGCGGTGTAGCGGATTGCTGTGAAGCGTCGTTGTACTCAACACTGACGAAGTACTCGCCGCCGGCCTGGGTAGTGGCGGTGATGCCTTCGTATGGTTTTCGATCGGGAGAACTGAGTGTGCTCGCGATGGGTTGCATGTCGCTGTCCAAGATTTGCACCACGACCGCGGATTCGTCGCTGAGGGAACTCAGGTCGATGGTGACGCGAGGATAGGTAGCAACGAAGCGATACGTCTGCACGAGATTGCTAGGGCTTAACACACCGCTGACCCGTCCGAAGTCGCCGGCGAAGCTGGTTTCGGAACTGAACTCGATGGTCGGAATGGACGGTTCGCCTTCCGCCGTTGAAAGTGCCGGGACGTTAGCGGCCTCAATATCGTTCAGTCGATTGATGACCCAGAGAGCGTCGCGAGCGGTCACGACGGCGTCACCGGTGGGATCTAAATGGCGAGGTGCGGTGTCGCTAGTCGTTAGGCCCAGGATAGGCGGCGCGACGATGTCGGCGAGCTGGGCGTTATCAGACTGATTGAGTTGGTTGATGATCAGCAACGCGTCGTGCGCGGTCAGGTTGCCGTCGCCGTTCACGTCAGCCGGCTCAATCGGATGCGTCCAAGGACTGAATCCGGCGTCACCCGCGAGCAGATGGCGGGCCTCTAGGGTTTCATGACGTAGGCGTGCTCGGCGAGTTTTCATGGCGTGATTGGGCTGTTGAGCCTGGCAATTATGTGGATGGACTTGGCGGTCTGAGGGACTCCATCTCGATAGACATGCTCGGCGGCAATCTGTCACGCGTGGACGAGGTTTTTTCGGAGGGTGCGGCGGGAACGAAGGGCTCCTTGCGAGGGTGCACGGACGGGTTACTGAATTGTTGGTGCTGGTGGATCCGTGTCGGACGAATGCTTGTCGATCGGCTGCATTGCCAGTGGTGGGTGTTCGGTTGGAAGTTGCCTATCGAGGTTGGTCGGCGGCTTGGACGGTCGGTCGAGCGAATCGGTTTGCAAGGGTTTCAAGGTTCCCCAGTCGATTGCGGGCGCCCTGTGAGTATGAGCGTCGGGTGCTTCAGGGCTAGCTAGTTCTGGGGCGTGCACGATTGCCTCGTCGACTTGATGCCGCCATGGTTTGCTGGACTGATTGGTCGTGGGCGACAGGATTTCAGCGATATCGATCAACCCGTTGCGTCGCGGTGAACCGGATTCATGGGCGATGGACTCGCTTGATGCATCATCGGTGTCCATTCGCGGTGCGAAGACCTGGAGGTGCAATCGGAACTTGGACTGAAAGGTTTCCACGACCGCGCCCTTCAGGAACAACGAATCGTCGTAGAACAATCCTGCGTGCTTGGAGCGTTTGGTTGCCGTTTTGTCTTCGGCGGTTTCTTCGTCGTCGGAGCGGGCATCTTCATCGGGGTTCGAATTGAGTTTTGAGTGAAGGCGTTTTGCTGGATCAGTTGGAGTCAATTCATCTGTTTGCAACTCAATGTCTTGCCAGGCGTCGCCGCGTTCTTTCGCGATGTCTCGGTCTTGGGAACGCAGCCACTCGTTTCGTCCGGACCTCCACGCGGAGTCGAGTCGGTCTTGGTGAATCGATGGGATGAACGTGACCAGCAGAAGACCATCATCGTAGGACGACGAGTCTTTTCCACCGAAATCGGAATTGAAGTCGAGTGGTGAACCCGTAGATGGCGGCGACACCTGTGGTTGATTCAGCGGCGGATTTGGAGTTAGAGGCGGATCCGGATTGGTTGTCTCTGGCAGCGATAAGGTGCTCGACGCAATGTTGTTATTGGGGACGGGCGTGTCCAGTCCGTACAGCAGCATTGGCTCAGCGAGCGAAGTGGAAGGTCGGACTTCGATGTGAGTGGGGACGTCGGTGTTGTTGACGACGAAGGGGGCTTCGAGCAAAAGGATTTCGTCGCCGCCCCAAGAGACCATGGTCTGATGAGTGCCACCGAGATTGCGAAAGGAAGACGCATCCAGTTCGGCGTCGACTTGGAGGCTCACGAACTGGTCATTCAAACGAACTTCACCGGTTGGTTGAAGGTTGGTGCTGAATTCCAGATCCAACCAAGCTTGGAAGATACCGCCTCTGGTTTTGTTGTTCTGCGAAAGGTCTCGAGTGTCTTGAACAAAGACGTTGGCGACATACTGTCCGCCGGCTTCCAAAGTATCAATGGCTTGGTTTTGGGAATCACGGATGTCGACGCGAAGGCTGACGATGGGAGCGTCGCCGATAGCGGTTTGTGGTGGGGCCGTATCGGGCTGGCTGTCTAGAGCAGAACCGTTGGTTGACGATGACCGGTCGGCTGCCGAGTTGAACAAATCGAGAAGCTCTCGAATCATGGCCGGGTCAATGTTTTGGTCGGCGGCGGCTTCCTGTAGATTCGCAAGCAACATCTCCGTGTTGGCCGTCAGCGCGATTCGTGGTTCCATTCTTTCAAAGCGAAGAGAACGGTTCCGATTCACAGTGCGGGAATTTGTATGGAAAAGACTCATGGAGAAAGCCTATCGAGGTTGATCTGCATACTGGCGAGTGCGACTTGGTATTTCGTTTCGTGGGGGCGACGTTTGACGAGCGATTGCATCAGGCTCTTCGCTTGTGTCATCGCGTGGCGAGCTTCCAAGTCGCGGCGTTGTTGATGAAGGAGACGCCCCAAGTTGTTGCATGTGATTGCAAGTTCTTCCGCGTAGCGGACCGCCATGGGCGAGTCTTCCACGAGTTCGTTGAATCGCTCGATTGATTCCTGATACGTGGTAATCGCATCGTCGTCACGATCTAGCCGGGAAAGGAGTGCGGCTTGGTTGCTGAGGCTGAACGCGAGTGCCCGTCGGGCTTCGAGATCGGAAGGCTTAACACGTAACGCTTCGCGTAAGGCCTGGATCGCTTTTTGATTCAGCACCAGCGATTGATGTAGGTCGTCGTCTTGAACGAGGTGGCCCAGATTGTTCCAAAGCATCGCCGTTGTGGTGGCGTGGGATGCTTGATCGTTTTCGGTGCTTGCGAGCGTCTCGATGGCGAGTTTCAATTCGCTTTGAGCTTCGTCTTTACGATCGAGTGATGACAACAGCAGCCCAAGATTGCCTCGCACGGTGGCAAGTGTTTCGGGTTGGTCTAGCCGCGTTAAGCGTGTGATGGCGGTCCGGTAGATCGTTTCGGCTTGCGAGTGGTTTTCATGTTGAGCGTGCAGCATCGCGATGCAATTTTCGCACAGGGCTAGGTCGAGCTCTTTTTCGGATGAAGGCGGTAGTTTTTGAAGAATGCCGGATGCTCGTTGGTAGGCTGCAAGTGCTTTGTGCGTTGCTCCGATTTCTTCGATGATCTTTGCCGCCCGCAGATGGGTTTGAGCGAGTTCGTGTTGCAGGTCGTCGGCGGAGTCGGCTTGGTCGGCAAAGTTTTCGTAGTATGTCAGTAGGTCCCGGACCAACTCCTCACGGAGCGATTCTGCTCCTGCGACGCCGCGAAGTTGTTCGGCTGCCATCAGTCCGAAGTGGTCGAGAACTTCTCGGGTTTGTTGGAAGTTGGCTTCGGCTTGTTTGAAGTTGCGGTCGGCGATGAGCAGGTTTCGGTCGGCTTGGGTTAGAGCCGATTGGAGTGCGGATTTCTGTTGAGCGAATCGTGTGGCGGTGACCAGCGAGACGACGAAGGCGAGCAACACCAACGCGGCGATGCTAGCGACAACCCGGCGGTGACGGAGTGTCCATTTGGTCGCTCGATCGGCTAACGTTGGGCGGCGGGCTAGGACCGGCCGTGATTCAAGCAAGCGACGAAGATCGTCGGCGAAGAGTTCGACGGATTGGTAGCGATCGGTGGGATCATGGGCGAGTGTTTTGAAGAGCACGGTTTGAAGATCGCGTGAGACTTGCGGGTTGCGCGACCGGATATTGGATTGCTGACTCGGGCTGAATCGTTCGGCCGTTAGCATTTCGTGTAGCGTGACGCCGAGGGAATAGAGATCACTCCGGTGATCGGCCAAGGACGGATTGCCGTTCGCTTGCTCGGGGCTCATGTAGCGGTACGTGCCCACGATTTGGCCACTTCGGGTCAGTCCGCTGGCGTCGGTCGTGTCTGTCTTGCGGCGACAGGCGTCTTTGCCGACGGATTCGCCGTTGATGCGGTCGTCGCATTCACTTTCGTCAGGTTGGGTCCGGCGATAGCGGGCGAGTCCAAAGTCGGTGACCCACAATTTGTTGTCGCGGTCGACGATCAGGTTCGATGGTTTGATGTCACGATGAATGACGCCGTATTGATGCGCGTGCTCGATCGCATCGGCCGCTTGGAGCATCCAGCGAATGACTTGTTCGACATCGACGGTACGGTCAAAGATGATTTGATCGAGAGATTGTCCATCGATCAGCGGCATGCTGTAACAGTGGATGCCGCCTTCCAAACCGACGCCATAGATTGGCACGATGTTGGGATGGTTCAGACCGCCTGCCGTTTGTGCTTCGATCATGAAGCGGGCGATTTGTTGTTTGTCCAGCACGATCGAAAGCGGCAGGACTTTCAAGGCGACAATGCGGTCCAGCGAGATTTGCCGTGCTTGGTAGACAATCCCCATGCCTCCGCGGCCGACTTCACGCCGGATTTCAAAGTCGCCGAGGGTTTGAGAGGCGAGATTTTCCCAGACGGGCTCCGCGGGCATTGCCGAGAGTTCCGGTGCCGAGAGTTCTGGTGCAAATCCATGGAGGGCATCGAGGCTGGCTAACAGGCCAGGAAGTCGATCAGTGATCGATGGATCGACCTTGCGACGTTGGCACTCGGTGATGAATTCGTCTCGGGTAATCGTGCCGTGTTGTCGTCGATGCAAGTAGTCATCGAGAAGCTCGAGCGTTCGTTCGTCGGATTGCGTGGGTTCCGTTGTAGCGTGGTCGTGATCGAGTCGGCGGGTTGAGAGGAGTCCGGTATTCATGACTCGTCCTGTTGTTGAGAATTGTCTTGCTCGTTGAGGCTGTCTCGTAGTGATTCGACGGCCCGCAACCACAGCATTCGCACGGCGCCGTGGGACCGCTGCATCCGCTCGGCGACTTCGGTAAATCCCAGGCCTTCAATGCTTCGTAACATCAGAACTTCTCGGTAGTCCGCATTCAACTGCGCTAGGGCGTTCGCCACCTGAACACTGCGTTCGTGGTTTTGCAATCGGGTGCCGGGCGAGGCGTCTTCGGCCATCAAAACGGTTTCGATACGGACGGAGGATTGATCGAGCCAGCGACCGACGGTTTCCAAGGAAACTTCACGACGGACGTCGCGTGTTTGAGCGGTTACATTTTGTTGAACCAAGTATTGAATACGACGGGTGAGGATGGATCGTAGCCAAGTGACGAACTCGCCGCCGGTGTTCCCGCGAAATTCGCCAAATCCGCGAGTCGCGTTCAGGAACGTTTCTTGAGCCACATCGGACTCGCTGGCACGCACCCGCAATCGTCCGCGGATTTGAGCCGCAGCGAGCAATCGGATGTAGTTTTGGTACAGTGAGAACAGTGTGCTCAGCGCGGCCGCGTCGCCGTTTTTGGCTGCGGCGAGCAGGCTGTCCACTTGGGCATAGTTCATTTGTTCAGACGGTTCAATCAATCTGTGCTGTCCTCGTTCGTGCGATGTCGACACAATCTCTGATACCGATGGACATCGTCGTGCGGGAATCGTCACGCGAAAAACTGGAATATATCGGCAGTTGATTGCAAAAGGGTGTGTTTCGCACGGCAGTTCGCCGGTCAACGAAAGTTTCTGCTGGCAAATCCGGGCCCGCTAGAAAACTTAGGCCCGCTGACAAACTGGGGGGCCGATAGCAAACTTGGGCCCGATGGCGCGGCCCGGTGTGGCTGCTACCTTGATTAGTTGTTCCTCACTACCAGAATTTGGTTTGGCTATGACGCAACCCCCATCGCTGCTGCAGCTTGACGAGCGTGTCACGGTATTGCCGATCATTCACGGAAGCGGCCAGTTCGCCTGGTTGACCCGGCGATTCTTGCTGGAACACCAGTTTGATTGCGTTGCGGTGCCGCTTCCGGAATCGTTCCGTGAACCAGTCGAGGACGCAGTGTTGGAATTGCCTAGTCCGGCGATTGTGATCCAGCAAACAACGCCGCAGTACGGCAACCCGTTTTCGCTGTCGGGTGATGACGATGCGGACGATGACGATCTAGAAGACATTCCGGCCAGTTACGTGCCAATCGATCCGTGCCAAGGTGTGATCATGGCGATCCGCGCGGCGATGGGCGAGCACATTCCGCGGGCATTTATCGATTTAGAAACGAATCACTTTCAACCGTTTTCGACTGTGATGCCGGATCCGTACGCGGTGCGGCACGTGCAGTGTGAGAAGTTCGCGGCAGCAGTCTTGCCCAGCATTCCTCGGCCGAGTGACGAGCACACTCGCGTTCGGATCGCTTACATGGCGGCCCGGCTCGATCAGTTATCGAAGAACTTCGAGCGAACGCTCTTGGTCGCTAGTGTGCTGGAATGGCCGTGGATTCGGGAAGCGTATCGGTTGCTGCGTGAGGGACGTGGTCGGCCGCTGTCGGAGTTTGAGCACGACGATGTGCGAACGCCGGAAACGTATCCTGTGGATGAACGGACGCTGTTGTTTTTGTTCGGCGAACTGCCCTTCATCACGTCGCTGTACGAACGTGCGCGGGCAGGGCTGGAAGAAGACGAGAATCTTCAGATTGACGGCGTGAAAGAGTTATTGATCGCGGCGAAGGAGCAGTACGTCAACGAGTTCGGCAATCGAGCCCGGAACGTGACGCCACTGCTGTTATCGAAGTGCTTGAAGTACATCCGCAACTTGTCGCTGATCAATCGGCGAATGACGCCGGACATGGTCACGATCGTGACAGCATGTCAGCAGATTTTGGGGGATCAGTACGCGTTGCATGTGGCTGAAATCGCCAGTCGCTATGACCGCGGTTCGCAAACATCTCGTGTTTCGTCACGCGGTTCGCAAGCGACGCAGCGTGACGATAGCGAGGATTCTTGGGATCCGGAAAAAGAGCAACAAGTTACGTTGGGGATCGATCAGGCTCGGTTACCCGGAGGCGATGTTGTGTCTTTGGTGAATCGGTTGCCGGGGCCGCCGCTGATGTGGCAAACGTTGTCGCTACAGCGGCGAGCGTCGCACGATGAAAAGGAACGTTGGGAATACAACTGGAATCCGTATTCGCAGTGCAGTTATCCGCCCGAAGATGAACGAATCGAGATGCTGCGTAACCGCGTTTGTCAGCGGGCGCAAGCGATCATGGGGCAGGATTTGGCACGAACGGAAAAGTTTACGACCAGTGTTAAAGACGGGATCGATATTCGGGACACGTTGCGGCATTGGTACGAGAAGCAGATCTACGTCAAGGTGATCCCGCCCAGTCGTGGGCAGTTGGATGCGTGCTTGATGTTGTTTGACAGTCCGGCCGATCCTCGGGATTATCCTTGGCGAACGACTTGGTTTGCGGAGCACGAGTGGGAGTCGACTTTGGCTTTTTTCGCTAGCGATTTCACTCAAGAGATGGTTGGGCCAGGGATCGGGCTAGGATCCTACGGCGGAGCCATGTTCTTGTATCCGCCCGTTCCGATCCAGGACATTTGGTTGGACCGGCGTCTGGACTTCACCGCGACGTTGGAAGAGCGATTGATCGCGGCGGCTTGCATGCATTCACGATGTCGACAGGTTGCGATCATGAGCGCGTTACCACCGGGCAACGGATGGCGTCGTTTGGCTCGTCGGTTTAAGAAACAACTGGTTCACGTGCCGCTGTCATCGTTCAGTGACGAGGAAGTGAAACAACTTAGGATGGTGCACGTGCTTAACGGGAGCGACGTGCGAAGTTACGCAGCCGATTTCATACGGAAAGCTTGATAAGCATGTTTGAAGTTGAGATGAAGTTTCGTGTCGAGGACCAGGACGGCTTGATCGAGCGGATTGCTCAGGCGGGCGGTGTCTTTGTGTCTCAGATGCAGAATCAGGACACGTATTTCAATCACCCTTGTCGCGATTTCAAGCAGACCGGCGAGGCGTTGCGGATTCGCCGTGAGAATGATGTGCCTTTGGTGACTTATAAGGCGCCCAAGCTAGGTCCAGGCAGTGATTCTGGATCTGTCGCCGGGAATTCAGTGGGCCAGGTCAAGGCACGAGAAGAACTGGAGTGGCGTCTCGATCCGGGCGATACGGATGGGACGTCGATGCAGCGACTGTTTCAGCACCTCGGCTTTCGCCAGGTCGCGGTGGTGACGAAGGATCGGCGAACGTACCGCCTTGGTAGCGAGCATTCGGCGATGACGATCACGGTCGACGATGTGGAGTCGGTGGGACGATATGCGGAGATCGAATGTGTGCTGCATACCAACACGCCGACGGATGAAGAGGTCGCGGCTGCTCGTGGGCGGGTGGTGGAGTTGGCCAAGAAGCTCTTGCTTGAGGAATCCGAGAGTCGTAGCTACCTGCGGATGTTGCTCGAAAACATCGGGTCGGAGGACGCATAGCCGCGTTTTGGTGGGGCTGGTTTGGCTGCGGAGCAGATTGCGATTGTGGATTGCTCGGTTGTGGATTGCTCGGTTGGTAAGCGGAGCGAGCTTGGCTGGTGATGCCGGTTCCGTTGGGCGTTGCCGATTGGGTTGGCGAGTGTGAGCTGGTGAGGGGAAAATTGCTGAGGGACTCGAAGCCTTGTCCGATACGGTTGATGGAGTTCGGCTTGGGACGGGAACCGACTTGCTTGAGCGGGGGGATCGTTTGCGCGGGGCGATGTTAGCGGCTAGAATGTTGGGCTTCCTTTGCAGCCTTACGGCACTTCCTCTTCATCGGTCTACCCAACTTATGTCTGACCCATCACAATCTTTCACGAACCGCCGCGGAATGATTCAGCGTTCGCTTGCCACAGCGGCGGGCGCGGCGGCGATCGTTACTTTTTCTTCACTTTCAGCCGATGAGCCCACACCCGATATGAACAAGCAACCCAGCGGGAATAAATCCAAAAGAGGTCGTTTGAACCAGTCCGTTTGCCAGTGGTGTTTTGGGAAGATTCCGCTTCCTGAGTTTGCTGCAAAGGTTTCGGCGATGGGGATGGTGGGTATCGATTTGCTGGGACCTGACGAGTTCGGCTTGCTCAAAAAGCATGGCTTGGTTTGCACCATGGTGACGTCTCATCCGCTTCCCGACGGATTGTGCGATCCCCAGTTCCATGACATGGCGTTGGAAAAGCTGAACGCGGCGATCGAGGCAACCGGTGCGGAAGGTTGGAAGAACGTGATCTGTTTCAGTGGGAACGCTCGCGGTATCGATCGCAAGACAGGCATGAAAAATTGCGTTGATGCGCTGCGAAAGATCGTTCCGGTTGCCGAGAAGGCTGGCGTGACGCTGCAAATGGAATTGCTCAACAGCAAGGTCGATCACCCCGACTACATGTGCGACAACAGCGAGTGGGGCGTCGAGTTGGTCAAGCAGGTGGGAAGCGACAACTTCAAGTTGTTGTACGACATCTACCACATGCAGATCATGGAAGGTGACATTATCCGCACGATTGAAAAGAACCATCCGTACTACGGTCACTACCACACGGCGGGGAATCCCGGTCGCCACGAGTTGGACGATACCCAGGAGTTATTCTACCCGCCGATTGCTCGCGCGATCGCAGAGACCGGATACCAGGGCTATTTCGCTCACGAGTTTATTCCGACACGTGATCCCATGACGGGGCTTCAAGAAGCGTTCGACCAGTGTTTGGTATAGCGGTTGGGATACCGGTTTGGCCCTCGCTGCCGCTCGGTTAGAAGGGCGAGAGCATTTGAGGGTTTTGCCGGAGCTGCGCCGGGGCGGCTTGATCCGGCCTACTTTGCTACTTGGGTTGGCGGTTAGACCGAGGTGGTTGGTTCGCCGGCGGGGGCTGGGAGTTCTTCGGTTGAGTTTTCGGGTGACGATTCGTCACCTTGGGGCTCAGTTAAATTTCCGGGCTCCGTTGAGGCGGGACGATTGTTGTCGGATGGCAATTGGGGAGCCAGCGTTGGTTGATTCCGTATGCTATCGGAGGACTGGGGTTCCCGTTCCGAAGAATCGTCTTGCTGGGATGCCAGTGCATTGGAATCTTGCATGGACCGATCGCTCTGAAGCTGGTCGTCGGTGGGTAACTGAACGGCGGGTAACTGATCGGCGGTGGCTGAGTTGACCAGCAGGAACTGCAGCGTTCCTTCGAAACCGTCCAACGCGGCCAGCCACGCGAGGGCTGGGTTGGCCAGCACGCCTCGGTATCGCAACGCGAGTTCGGCTAGGACGGTTGGATGGTTTCCGGAGTAGACCTGTTCGGGCTGCAGGTGATCCAGCCAGACGTCTCCTTCAGGCAGTGCCGACAATGCCGCGGCGAGACGGGCAGTGCTGTCGGCTACGTAGTCGGCGTCCAAGCTAGGGCCCTCTGGTACTGGCGATAGGGCTTGGTATGGCTGTTCAGCGAATGGCTCGGGATACACCGGAGTGACCGCAGCGGCGCGAGGGTCAGGCAATCGCATGTTGGCGTAATAATCGACACCGCGAGGACTGATGCTGAGTTCATATCCAAACCCGCCCAAGCCGAAGCTGCCGATCCGGAAGCCAACCGAAGGCGAAACAGCGACCGGTGGATACGCGGGAACTGGCGGATATGCCGGTACTGGATCAAAAGCCGGTGCAGGTCCAAATGCCGGGGCAGGCGCGTACGCGGAGGGAACGTGTCCGAATTCGGAGTACGGCGTCGCGTAGCCTGGACGCCGGGACCAATGTGGGATGGCACCGACGGCGACGCCGGGGCCAACTCCGATGACCGGGCGAGGTGGCAAGGCAAAGCCGTAAGCTCGCGATGGCAAACCGCGTGATCCGAACCCCATCGGTCCGTAGTACTGCGCCGAAGCGTTGGCGGCCATCGCCAGGACGCAAGCTAGCGAAACAAGTCCGCAGGCCAAATGCGTGGAAAGTGGCTTCGAACGCGAAGGCCAAGCGGGAGCGGTTGATCGCATCGGACGGTGACTCAAAGCCGGAGAAGGGTGAATGTTCGTTCCCTTCCATGCTAGACCGGATTAGCCAACCTTCAAGTGGCTGGCGCCGGCTACTGATCCGATTTGCCCACGTTGGAATACTTGGTGGGAAGTTCCGAATCGATCGGTAATTACAGGTACATCGCCTGGAAACCGTCGCCCTCTTCGATTTGCTCGCTCATCGCGTCGATACGTTCTTTCGTTTTCGTCAGATCGCCGGCCTGGATATAGCGATCAAACTCGATTGCGACGGCATGCTTGACTGATTCGGCAAGGAATTCAACCGAAGGCTCATTCAGCCAGGGGCAAGTTTCCTTGCTGAGCGTGATGTTCAGATCGACAGCCTTTGTCCGAACGTCGTTCTCGCCCGTCATCACCACGCCTTCGACCTGGAACTCGATTTGGCCGCTGTTAGGGTCATTGGTCAGGTGGAAACGACAAGTCGCATGATGCAGGTAGTACGTATTATGTGCCCCGTGCTTCGACAAAGCCGCTTTCACTTTCAGCACAAATGCTTCGTAAGCAGGCGATGCGTCTAGAGGAACGTCCAAACGTCCCAGGCTGCGCAACGGCAAACAATCGAATTCGAATTCAACCCAGCGACCGAACATTTCCAACTCTCCCCGGATTATTAGCCCGTTCGTGACAACTTTCACTTAAACCCATTCTACGGCGCCGAACGGGATCGCGGCATCCCACGTTGTTACCAATTTGCTCGCAAAAAGCGAGGTCAGTGAACGGTTGTGAAAAATGCGGCAAATTCGAGCGCCGTTGCAAGTTATGAGCGGTCGTCGAAAAACGAACAAAAAATTGTTTGACTTTGTGTCATCAACTCGCACACAGTGGCTGATATGGCAACCTGAACACGGGGGTGGTGTTTCGGTCTACCACCACCTTCTCTTTCGTTTTCTAGGCATTAGCGAGTACAAACATGACAAAAACCATGGGCTCTTCTCATCTACCGACAATGGATTCGTCATGCATGCCGGCAACTACCGCACGCGAGATGATGGTACGAAACCTAATCACGCTTGCACCAACCATGGACGCGTTGGAGGCACTCGACGTGTTGCTTCGTAATCACATCTCCGGCGCACCAGTGGTGAACGAGGACGGGAAGTTCTTGGGCATCTTTTCAGAAAAATCCTGCATGCGGTTTGTCGTCTCGTTGGCATACGACGGAATGCCCAGCACGGACGTTGTCGCGTTGATCGATTCAGATCCGCCAACGATCACAGAAGAAACGGATCTTCTAACTATTACCCAAACATTCTTGAACGCCTCGTGCCGTCGGTTACCCGTTTTGGATTCCGAAGGTCGATTGCGAGGACAGATTTCACGGCGTGACGTGATGCGTGCGGTTCGCGGCTATCTGCAAAAGCCGTCGCAAAGGAGTAACCCGGCTGGTTTATTCCTCAGTGCGATCTTGTCTAGCGAAGAACGGCGGGTGTAATTCGAGTTTAGTACTGGCATGACCAGTTCGCGGGTGTCGCGTGAGTCGCACGGTTCAGCGAATCAATCCGCGACTGGCTTAAGTCAGAGACTGGCATGATCAGGTATTGCGGCGGGGCCGGAAACGGTTTCCCGCCGTTTTTATAGCGGGCCTGGGACAGGTCGAATCAAACGGCATGCGTTGTAGAGCTTGTGCGGCCGCGTAGGTTCAGCGCCGCGATTGTCTTCTTTAGCGTCCGCGCCTTTCGGCTCTGGATAGGCAGGTAGGTAAAACCAAATCCAACGCCTAAGATTATACCGCTGCTGGGCGGATGACTTACCGTGGGTCGGGCCGTGGTTTTGGGGGTGTTTGATGTTTCGCAAAGTCGATTCGATTCAGCCCGTGCAGTGACATTGATGGCCTGCACTGAAATGCGATCGGATTGGCAATATGTTTTTGCGAGCATGGTACGAATACCGCCTGGACTACCTTCTCTTTTCGATTGTCGTCTTGGCCGGTTATGGCTGGGTAATCTGGCGCATCCAACGACGCTCGTTTCGAAAGACTAACCCGAAACATCTCAGTTCCCAGCGTCGCACCGGTCGCAAACAACTAGTCGCGGATACTCCGGCGGCGAGAGGAAATGAAGCGGCAAGTGCGGACGAGTTGATTCGTGACGATGGCCTACCGCGATCGGCGGCGGTGTTTCGCCCGCGATTGGCTTTGGGCATTTTGTTGGGCTTGTTGCTGTTGGGATTCATCGGGACCGAGTACCTCGACCGGTTTCAGCGAAAGGCGTTGGAAGAACAGCTAATTGGCTTAGCGCCGACCTATGCGATCGAACTGCAGCAATTGGGGCACGAGAAAATCACGCTGGATACTCCGGTGGACGATCCGACTTACCAGCGGATTCTGGAAGCTCAAGAACGCTGGCTTTCAGTTAACTCGCATGTCGCTGACATCTATACGTTTCGCCGTGCGGTGCCAGACGCCATTCCGGATGAGGGCGATGCTAGTGCTAAGAATTCGGATGCGGGAATACGGCTTGGGCAATATCAGTTGATCGTCGACTCGGCGACCGATTATGACGGCGATGGTGTGATCTCGGGTCGCCGCGAGGAACGAACGGAGATCGGCGAACTTTACCGGGAGCCGGACTGGAGCCAGGTGGAACGTGCCTTCGCTGGAGAGGTCGTTTTCGACGGCAACCCGTTCGAAGATCGCTGGGGTTATTGGGTGTCGGCCAACGCACCGTTACGCAATTCAGCAGGAGAAATTGAGGCGTTGGTTGGCGTGGATTTCCCAGCGAGTCGGTTCATTCGATCGATCGTCTTAACGCGGATGGGTGCGATGGGTGTGCTGGCCACATTCATTTCAACTTACTTGGCTGGCGTGACCATCATCGGGTTGCTGCGAGGAGGAATCGCGGAACAGGCCGCTTATCGCGAACGCTTGCGTCATCAGCGGGATTTGGCCACTCAGGCAGCGGCGGAAGCAAGGCAGGCGACACAGGCGAAGAGCGAGTTTCTTGCAACGATGAGTCACGAAATCCGAACGCCGATGAACGGGATTCTGGGAATGGCGGAATTGCTGCTCAACAGCCCGCTGCAGCGTAAACAGCGCCAATTCTTATCCATCATGAAAGGGTCGGCGGATGGGCTGCTGTCGGTGCTGAACGACATTTTGGACTTTTCCAAGATTGAAGCTGGACGCATTGAGCTGGAGAACGTGCCGTTCAGTTTGCATGACCTGATCAATCAAACCGTCCAGACCGTTGCCGGCGGTCGAAGCTTGCTAACCAACACGATTTCGATCGATGACGATTCGTCGCAAAGCCAAGTGGAGTTAGCGGTCCGGATTTCACCGGGGACGCCCGATCGCGTGATCGGCGACCCGACTCGAATTCGGCAAGTGTTGGTGAATTTGGTCGGCAACGCTTTGAAATTTACTGAACGCGGTGAGGTCGTCGTGGAGGCTCGGGTGAGCGAGCAAGAGACATTGCTTGATATCGATCCCGCTCGCGAGTCGACAGGGCGATCGACGATGGTGTCGGATGCCGAATCGAATCGCCATACCCGTGTTCTGCTGTCGGTGACGGATACTGGAATCGGGATGAGCCGGAATCAGAAAGCGAGAATATTTGAAGCGTTCACTCAAGCCGATTCATCAACAACGCGGCAGTTTGGAGGAACCGGTTTGGGGTTGGCGATCAGCTCGCGTTTGGTGGAGCGGATGGGCGGTCGATTGAGCGTGGAAAGTGTGGTCGGAGAGGGCAGTCGGTTTGAGTTCGACGTGCCACTTAAAATTGCACCGAAAGGTGACGCTATCGACGAACCACAATTGACCGGCGTCAGAGTGTTGGTCGTAGACGATCACCAAATCAATCGCATCATTTTGAACGAGCTGTTAAACGATGCCGGATGCGTGGTGGATTGCATTGCTGATGGGGCGAAGGTCGTCCCAGCGTTGCAAAGTGCGGCGTTGCGGGGTGAACCGTTTGAATTGATCTTGTTGGATTACATGATGCCCAACGTCGACGGGCTGCAGGTTGCTCAGCGGGTACGCGCGGCGGTTCCGGTGGAAGGGACACTGATCAGTGAAACGCCGATTGCGGTGTTGTCATCGATGGGGGCGGAGTTGGATCGAAAGTGGTTGAAAGAGTGGAACATTGCCCGGTGTCTCGCCAAACCAGTTTCACCGCGTGAGTTGATTGAGTTGGTTGCCACGATTTGTCGAACATCCGGCGGAAGCGTCAATGAACGCGAGACGATTCAATCGCAATCGACTGGCGATTCAGGAACCACAGATCCTTCGTTCGGAAGATGTCAGGTCGCTCGCCATGTGTTGTTGGTCGAGGACGGTGCGGTCAATCGTGCCGTCGCCGAACACATGTTGTTCGCTCGTGGGCACCGGGTGACCAGCGTCGAGGGTGGTCCACAAGCGATTGAGGCTTTGGCAAAACAGCCTTTTGATGTGGTGTTGATGGATGTGCAGATGCCGGGGATGGATGGGCTGGAAGCGACACGTCGGATTCGTGCGAATACGAAGTCCACCTATTCGCAAATTCCGATTGTGGCGATGACAGCGCATGCGATGAGCGGTGATCGTATCCGTTGTTTGGACGCTGGCATGACGGATTACGTTTCCAAGCCGTATGCACCGGAGCGGTTGTTTGCGGCGGTGGAGCAGTATCCCGCCAAGGCAATCGCGACAGGGCTTGTGCATGGGGGAGGTCCGCATGTTACCCAAGATGACGTTGGATTTTCTGGCAACGAAGATGGGCATGATGAGGACGACCTGGGAGGCCCGCTGGACGGTCACGCAGCCCAGTCGCCAAAGTCGCTCCCGATGCCTCCGACGGTCGACGAGACTCTGGTCATCGAAGGATTGTCGAACACCAGTCTTCCATCCGAAAACAACACCGTCCATCGGCGTCCAACCGATGAGTTGACATCGTCAAGAAACGAAAGGGCTGAGTTGACGGACGATATGGGCAGCTCACCTGACGGCAGCGTGATAGATCGAAATGTGCTGATGCAGAACCTAGGTGGCGATCTTGATGTGTTGAAGACGATGGCGGCGATGTTCGCGGACGAGTGGCCCACTCAGCTTTCCGATTTCCGTATTGCATTGGAAAGCAGGGTCGTTTCGGATGTGGCCGCGACGGTGCATCAATTGAAGGGCACCGCAGCCGCTCTCGGTGCAATGCGTCTGCACTACAGTGCATCGGAGATTGAAAACGAAGTGCGACTGCTAACGGACAATGGAGTCGAGGTGGTTCCGCAAGACGACGCCAATCTGGATCGCTGGAAAGAACAAGCTCAGCGGATGGCCGACGAGGGACGGCTTGCGGCAGATCGTTTAGCCGAGATGAGTAGCCAATCGCCAAGCTAAAAATCGTTTCACCGAGTCTTGAGATTGGCGGACGATTATTGCGGCACCAAAAGAGAAATCGCGTTAGGACGAAGTTCGATATCGATTGGCAGCCGGCTGATGTAGTCGCCATCGATTTGGTAATGAACTCGCTCAGTCGCTTGAATGCGAATTCGCTTGGCACGAAAGCGAATGATGTCGCGGTCACGCAGGTGACGTTTGAAGTGGATTCCAGCGAAGTAGCGAAAGCCGCTGGACGCTGATTGGCCAGCGAACGTGATCACGTCTAGCAGTCCATCGTTGCCCACCGCGTCGGGTTCGATCGCGAGACCGCCGCCGTAACACGGCAGGTTGAAGACCATCGCCCAGCCACATTGGACTTCCCGTGTAACCGATCCATCTTCGCCGATCGCTTGGACGGTTTGCATTGGGAAACGATATTGGCGAAGCGTCGAAACGACGGGACCAAGGTACGTGGACCGCCGAATGTGGCCGGTGCGTTTGAGGTGCACGCGGCGGACGACCTCGGCATCAAAACCGCTGGAAACCATCGTCAGCATAGGACTGGCCGAACCGTTGGCCCGGCGAACGATCCCCATGTCCATCGTGGTCGATTGGCCGTGGAAAAGCGTGTCACGGATTTGGGACGCGATCGCCCGGTGCCCGTAGTGGCGGGCCAACAGGTTTTCAGTGCCCAGCGGCATTGGCAACAGGTAGGGCTGGCGTAGACCGGGCTGTTGTGAACCGGGCTGTTGTGAACCGGGTTGTTGTGAACCGGGTTGTTGTGAACCGGGTTGGGAAGCGTCAGCGGTCGCCTGACCGCGGTTCAGTGACGCGATGAGCGAGGCGGCCAGTGTGATCGTGCCGTCACCGCCAGCGGGGATCAGCACGTTGCGTGGTTGGATGGCAGGATCTACGGGCTCGTTGTCAGCGGTTGTCGGTGACGAGCTGCGAAGCTCTTTGCACCACTTAGCTAGATGGGATGGGTGGTCGATGGTTTCCAGCTGGATGCCATCGCGAGCCAGTAGTTGCACCAAGCGAGGAATCTCGTCACGGCCTGCGCCACTGCCCGCACGTGGACTGGAGAGCATCGCGACTCGTCCCACCATCGACGCGTCAGATGGAGACGTCGACGGGACCGAGCTAGCGTGTGCGTCTTGCATCAGCGGTGCATCTCGATGACGGCAGTGTCGGCGTTGAGATTGGGTTCATCGTCGACAGCGATGCTTTTCTTGTCCGTCACGTCCCAATAGATCTCTCGATCGATCGTCACGTTCATGTCCTGCAACAAGTCATGAACATCGGCGATGGTGGGGAAGCGACGATTGGGGGTGTTGTGCCAATCAAAATCGAATTCCCCCGGGGCGCGGGGCGAACGTCCGCGGTTGACGTAGTCTTCACGCAACCGGCGGTAGGCGAAGTTCGGGAAGCTGATCACCACTCGTTTGCCAACCCGCAGCATCTCATCAAGCAGTTCGACAACGTTCTTGACGGCTTGCAAAGTCGCGTTGAGAACGACGACGTCGAACTGGTTATCGATGAACGCTGGCAAGCCGTTGTTGAGGTCGTAGTCGATCACGTGGATGCCGCGAACGGCCGTGTCAAGAATGTTTTCTTGGGCAACTTCAACGCCCATTAAACGGCCCGCGTTGTCGGCATCTCGCTGTTGGATAGCGGACAGCAGTTCGCCTTGTCCGCAGCCTAAGTCCAAGACGCTTTCGCCGGTGGCGATCAAGTCGAGGATGGACTCTTCGGCGCTGGTTAATTCCACCGGAGCGGCAAAGCAACTGGGGGAGTCCGCCAGTCGCTCGCGAATCAGCGGGCCGTACATTGCGATGTCGCGATCGATCAAGAACGCATCGTGCCCCGCGTCCGTCGTGATCTCGGCGTAGGTGACTTTCTTGTCCAACGCCGTCAATGCGTTGACGATCTCGCGGGATTGTGACGGTGGGAACAACCAATCGCTACTGAAAGCGACCAGTAGGAAGTCACACGAGCAATCGTTGAACGTTTCCATCAACTTCAGACGCGTCCCGCCTAGGTCGAACAGGTCCATTGCTAGCGAAAGGGTGACGTAGCTGTTGGCATCGAACCGGGTGGTGAATTTTTGACCTTGATGGGCCAGATAGGAGCCAACGCTAAAGCGTTGTTCGAACTGTGAAGCGATCTGACGCGGATCGTGCCGATCCGGATCAAATTTTGCTTCCATCGCAGCGACACTTAGGTAGGTGATGTGCCCAAGCATGCGAGCGATGGCAAGTCCGGTATCGGGACGTTGGTTGGTGCCGTAGTACTGACCACCGGCAAAATGGGGGTCCGTCTGGATCGCATTTCGAGCGATCACATCGAAGCCCAATGCTTGGCTGGTCAATCGCGGTGATGTTGCGATCGCGATGCAGGTTTGGGCGCAGTCCGGATAGCGACTCACCCACTGCAGGACCTGGTGTCCGCCGAGTGAGCCACCGACGACGGCGCGCCATTTGGTGATCCCCAAGTGTTCGGCCAGATGCCGCTGAACCTCGACCATGTCACCGATCGTGATCCGCGGAAATTCCGCACCATATGGACGCCGCGGGTTGCCATCTGTTGGACCGCCATGGGGCAGGCCATTGCCGGACGCAGTGCTAGTTGCAGCATCGCTATTTGCCGCAGTGCTATCGGCGGAGCGAGAGCTATCGGGAATCTCGCTGGGTGGAATATAGCTGGGTGGAATATCTCCGGGGCCGGTTGAGCCTCGGCAGCCACCAAGCACGTTGGGGCAAACGACGAAGAAGCGATCGGTGTCGATCGGCAGGCCGGGGCCAATCAAACCATCCCACCAGCCTGGCAGGTCGTCTTCGCCATGACGAGCGGCGTGGCTATCGCCGGAGATCGCGTGGCAAACCAGGACGGCGTTGGACGCGTCCGAGTTGAGCGTTCCCCAGGTTTCAAAGCAACATCGAACGTTGGGCAACGAGCCCCCGAGTTCCAATGCCAACGGTTGCTCCAGCACGAATTGGCGCGCCTGAGCGAGCGGGGCATCCGTGCGGATGTCGTCGGTACTGACCAGAGGGTCGGGGACGTTCGATGAAATCAAGTTAACAGGCTCCGACGGCAATGCTTACTTGACCGCTGCTGCGAGAGCTTGCTTGAGGTCGTCGAGAATGTCGTCGATGTCTTCGATGCCGACAGACACGCGGACGTATTCAGGGCTGACGCCAGCTTGACGTTGCTCGTCTTCGGAAAGCTGTTGGTGAGTCGTGCTGGCCGGGTGGATGACCAAGGTTTTGGCATCACCGATGTTGGCCAAGTGCGAGCAAAGTTGGCAAGCGTTGATGAACTTCTTGCCTGCCTCGATGCCGCCCTTGATGCCGAAGCCAAGGATTGCGCCCTTGCCCTTGGTCAAGACCTTCTCGGCGTTGGCGTTGTGGCTATGGGACTTCAATCCGGGGTAGTTAACCCACTCGACAGCGTCGTGACCTTCCAAGAACTCCGCAACCTTCATTGCGTTTTCGCAGTGACGAGGCATGCGCAGGTGAAGAGTTTCGATGCCTTGTAGGAACAGGAAGGCGGCGAAGGGGCTCATCGCAGCACCCGTGTCACGCAACCAATGCGTGCGGATGTGGATGTTGTAGGCAATGTTGCCCATCCCACGCAGGTGTTCTTCGAAGATGGCACCGTGGTACGAAGGCGAAGGGCCACAGAACTCAGGCCACTTTTCAGGCTGGTCGGCCCACTTGAAGTTGCCGCTATCGACGATGCAACCACCAATGTGGGTTCCGTGTCCGCCGAGGAACTTGGTCGTGCTGTAGATGACGATGTCGACGCCGTGCTCGATCGGGCGCAACAGGTACGGCGTCATGACGGTGTTGTCGCAAAGTACGGGCAATGCACCGTGAGGAGCACTGTGAGCCGCGTCAGTGATCGCCTTGAAGTCAGGCACGTCGTTCTTGGGGTTCCCGATGCTTTCCATGTAAACCAGGCGAGTGTTCTCGTCGACTAGCTTGTGGATGTCCTCTGGCCGTTCGGTGTCGAAGAAACGCACTTCCACGCCGAGGTTCTTCAGCGTTTGCGTGAAGAGCGTCCAGGTTCCGCCGTACAGCGAGGTGCTGGCGACGATGTTTTGTCCGCTGTGAGCGATCGTCATGATAGCGGCGGTGATCGCCGCTTGGCCCGATGCGAAGCACAATCCGGTGACACCACCGTCCATGGCCGCGATGCGTTTTTCCAGCACATCGACGGTGGGGTTCATCAAACGGCTGTAGATGTTGCCGAATTCGGTCAAACCGAACAGAGCCGCGGCGTGCTCGGTGCTGTCGAACTGGTAGCTGGTCGTGGCGTAAATCGGCACAGCCCGTGCTTTGGTGGTCGGGTCAGCGACCTGGCCGGCATGAAGAGCTTGAGTGGCAATGCGATGATTAGCGGAAGCGTCAGCGGACATCGTGGCTTTGCGGGGCTAGAAGTGATGTGATTGGGGCGAACTGGGTGCGTTCGAGCGATCGCGGTTCAGCTCGGGAAAGCGTGCAAATTAGCACATTGAACCGTACCTGTCGCGACCCAGCAGACCGGGAATGTCGGGGACCGGCGAAAGAATGGGACCCGCGATATCGTCCACCAGACGAAATGCGGTTTCGTGTCAGTAGAATGACAGTTTTCGCCGTCTGGAAAGGGACGAGCCAGGGCCGCAACGTTCCAACGGGTACCAGGTAAACGTTCCAGCAGGTCCCAGATAATAGTTCCCTGACAATAGGTTACTGGTTAGCGCATCAAAAAACGCCGGGCCAGCACTGGGGGATGCTCGGTCCGGCGTTGCGGTTTTAGCTGGATTGCGTATTGAAACCAGCGTGAAAACGTAGAGAAGTTCTCGCCCTAGTTGGCACGAGCGAGGTTTTGGGCTCGCAATCCGTCAACGTATTGGTGGGTGATGTTGAGCACTTCTTGGTTGTAGTAGGTGTCTTGGAAGACTTCCTTGCTAGCCAATTGTTGCTCAAGCTCTTCCTTTTCGTCTTCCTTTTGGGCGTCCAGTTCAGCGCGACGCTTCATGAACTTTTCTTCGTTGATCGAGATCGTGGCCTGATCCTTTTGTTGGACGTAAAGCTCGATACGACGCATCAAATCACGGAACTCTTCGTCGTTAGCCACACGTGAACTCGAGTTCACACGCAGGTTGTTGACCAAGTCCATCGGCACCATGCGGTACAGATTGTGACGTGCTGGGTTCACTCGATCGTGTTCCAGGGCGTACTTCAGATCGCCTTCGGCAACCGGCATTTTCGCTGTCAGGCTCGGTAGCACGATGTCGGCGGCAACGCCTTCGAGTTGGGTGCTTTCGCCATCGGGAAGATAGAACTGTTGCAGCGTTACCTTCAACGCGCCGTAGTTCGCTTTCTTCATTCGGAACAGCGATTTGCCGATGTCCATCAGCGTTTGAACGGTGCCTTTGCCGTGCGTTTGAGGGTCGCCGACAACGATCCCTCGACGGTAATCCTTGATCGCACCGGCAAGAATCTCACTCGCACTGGCGCTGAGCTTGCTGGTTAGGACAACCAACGGTCCGTCCCAGACGGTGCCCAGTTGATCGTCGTCGTACTTTTGGACGCTGCCGTTGGCGTCTTTCACCTGAACGACGGGTCCTTGATCGATGAACAGGCCGGTCAGGCTGATCGCCTCGGTTAAGCTGCCACCGCCATTACGGCTGAGGTCCAAGACCACGCCGCCGACGCTTTGGGTCTTAAAATCTTCTAGGATTCGAGCCACGTCGCGGGTGCTGCTGCGGAAGTCCGCTTCGTTGCGTTTGGCCGATTCCATGTCCATGTAGAAGCTAGGCAAATTGATGTAGCCGATCTTCATCGTGCCGCCGCCTGGCAGGGTGTGTTCGATCACCTTGCCGCGAGCTGCGGAATCTTCCAGTTGCACGCGGGCACGGACGATCTTCAAGACTTCCAGGTTGCCCGATCCGCCAGGTTTGACGCCTAGACGAACCGTCGTACCGGCTTTGCCGCGAATCAGCTTCACAACGTCTTTCAGCGGCATTTCAACGATGTCGACCATCTCGCCGGATTCGCCTTGGCCTACTGAAACGATCGTGTCGTCCGGCTTCAGCTTACCGTGGTTGTCCGCGGCTCCGCCAGGAATGATTTGTTTGACTTGTGTGACGCCATCCTTCTCACCAAGCGAGGCTCCGATCCCGTCAAGGTTCAGGCTCATCGAAATAGCGAAGTCTTCCAGCGTGGCTGGCGACATGTAGGTGGAGTGCGGGTCGTAGCTGTTGGTGACCGACGTTAAGAACATTTCCAGGATGTCATCGCTGCTGGTGGATTTCCAGCGGCTGGCGTAGCGATCGTAGCGACGCATCAGTTGGTCACGAGCTTCTTGTCCGACAACGGGATCGTCCGCGTCTTTCAGGTCAAGCAGTGAAAGCTTGAGCTGTCGACGCCAGCGGTCGCGAGCTTCGTCGTTGTTGGTCGCGTATTTCGCTGCATCTCGGTCGATGATGACGTCTTCGTCGATCGTGAAGTCGAAGTCGGAGCTGAGCAGTTCGCGAATCGTTTCGACACGTTGGTCAACGCGGCGAGTGAATTGTTCAAAGATGTAATAAGCCAGGTCCAGGTTGCCGGCTCGGACATGATCGTCGATCACGGTTGAGTAGCGATGGAATTGATCCACGTCGGACTGCAAGAAATACAGTTTCAACGGATCGAACGCTTCGACATACAAATCCAAGGCACGACGGCTGTTTTCGTCGCTCAGTTCGTTACCCGAAACATGCTCGCTGGGCATCAGTCGGGCGATCAATCGCGAAACCACGCCGTCTTGGGGTGCCGGTTTGGGCATCGGAACGGCGGCTGGACGAACGGCCGGGCGGACCGATGGATTGCCGGCGGGCACCACTTCTCGCAAGATTTGCTCTTGGGCTGTGGCGGACGTCGAGTCGACCAGGATGCCGCTGGAGAGCGTGGCGAAAAGAGCGGCCAAGACAGCCGTTTTCGTGACCGATGTGATTCGTGGGCCAGTCTGGCGTTCCCTCGCACCTGCGACGAGAACGGGGTGAACCAACCGGTGCGAAGACACCCGGGCGAGTCGATGCGACATAGAAGTTTTCTGCATAGAGTGAAGTTGTGACATCAATCGTAACCCGGGCAGGCGCACCCAGGTGAAAGACTGGCGTGGGTCGTAGCAAGAATTGTTGTTGTAGCAAGAATCAAGCGAAAAACGCCAGATGGAAACCCCGACCCCTGAAACGACGCTTTGGGGATAGTAGGAAAGGGCGGGAGGCCAGGCAAGCGAGATTCACTGACGCGAATGCTCCGCTATCTGATACGCAAGCGGGGTCAATCGGTTCGGGTTGTTCCGTTTGTTCGCATTTTGCCGAAGGTTCAGGGCGGGTTGTGCCGATAACTCCGCATGAAGGGATTCCGTCCATTCGGCGGCATGTCTCGTTTTGCGATTAGCAGTGCCGTCTCACAGGCAAGCTTTGATTCAGGAATCTGGGATGAAGACTCACTTACAACTCAATTCGCTCTCGGCGTTTGCCTTGGCACCGCTAGTCCTCTGGAGTGCGTGCTGTTCGCTCGTATTGTCACCTGGGGGCGTGCAAGCGGCACCGCCCACCGCGGCTGACAATATCGACTATGCCGCCAGCGGTTTCCAGTTCCCACCGGGTGTGAACCCTGGCGAGTGGGCAACCGCCGCAGGAGCCACCGCGACCGGGGGCATTAACTACGCTGGCCGACCCGTCGTCAGCGGCCCCATGATGGCCCCACCTCAAATGGGCCCACCAGCGATGGGCAGCCCCGCCAGCATGATGGCGATGGGAATGCCTGGCATGGGACCCAACGGCCCCGTGATGGGACGACCTGGCATGGAAGGCCCGATGATGGGGCCCGCTCAAATGCAAATGCCCGGTATGTCCGGTGCCTCCAAAATTCCTGCTTCGTTCCCATCAGGACCGATTCCAGGTATGGGCCAAGTGGTGCCCACTGGACTTCAGGCTCCGATGGGACCGGCCGCCTATCAAGCCGCCATGCAAGCTCCTTATGGGGTGATGCCGGTTGGATACAACGGCGGTTGTGACACGATGTACTCGGGTTATCCCGCCAACGCCTATGGTTACGGTGGTTACAGCGACTCGTGCGGATGCGGCGACGCTTCGTGCGAAAGTGGTGGCTGCGGCTTCAAAGGCCTGCTGCCTGCGTTGGCTGGTCGACGCGATTGTCGACAGTGCAGCGGTGCAGGATGCCAGTCCTGTGCTTCACGCACTCTGCAAAACGATTGCATCGGGCACGGTGGTGTGTTCGGTGACATGGTTAGCGGCAAGTGCTTGGATAACGATCTGGGGCTGTTGCTTGGAACCATCGGTGGCGGATTGGCTGGGTTTGCTGATTGCTTGAAGCCATACGGGGAAGCCGGCAAGTGTTCACAACGTTGGTATGACTTGTCAGCCGAATACATGATGCTTTCGCAGTCATTCAGCCAAGGCAACCAAGTCTTCACGACTCAAGGAACAGGACCTGCCAACCCAGTCTTGTCGCTTAAAGACGCCGTCGACAACGGTTTGACTTCGGGTATGCGTCTTTCGGCAGCCGTGATTGCAGGTGTCGGCGGTAACGTCGAAGCGGTTTACATGGGCGGTCATGAATGGAGCGACTCGGCGACCGTCTTGGGTAACGAAGATGGCATCACCGGCGACGGCGACCTGTTCTCCTATATCTCCGAATTCGGTACCAACCCTGCCGATGGCTACGACGACACTGACCGTTCATTGATTCAATCGCTGTCGGCTACCTCGAAGTTCCACAGTGGTGAAATCAACTATCGTCGCCGCGTGGTTGGCCCTTACTGCAAGTTCCAAGGTTCATGGTTGGTTGGTTTGCGATACCTTCGCTACGACAACAATTTGGCCTACAACGCGATTGGTTCTTACCTCGACGCCGGTGGGGCAACGGTTGGCTCGCTTGATGGCGATGGTGACTTGCGATCATTCGAATCGGACGTGCGTACCAAGAACGACTTGTTCGGTGCACAGCTTGGTTATGACTTCTGGTGGAACGTCACGCCGGGTGTTCACTTCGGCTTCGGCATGAAGGGTGCATGGGTCCAAAACGATTGGCAGCGTAACATCAACCTAGCGGCCAACTCCGCTGGTATTGGCGGTGCCACGGGTGCATCGAGTGCCAGCCAAGGCGATCGTGAAGGGACCGTGATGGGCGAACTGGAAACCGCATTGGTTTACCGCTTCTCACACGAGTGGTCCTTCCGTACGGCTTACCACTTGATCGCGATCGACGATATTGTCGGAACCACGCTTTCCCGTGACGAACTGATCAGCGGAGTTGATGACAACGACCTGACCGTGTTCAATCCTTCGACGTCCGACAAGGGTTCGGCTGTCCTGCAAGGTTTCACTCTCGGTGTCGAGTACATGTGGTAGTGATGGCTTCCGGGCTGAGCTGCAAAGCTTAGCTACAGAGACGCTTGTCACTGAGCCGCTAGCCACAGGGTTTAGGCTGTTCGGACTGACCGATTGAGTCGTCGGTCGTGTCCATTGTCAGCCGGCCTGAAACTTCCGCCTGACTGTTGATCGCTTGCCAGCAAAACAAAAGCCGCCTCTTCGCTAAGTGCGAAAGGCGGCTTTTTTCGTTTGTCGGTGCCTTTTTGGCTGGCCCGTTGCTTTTCGTTTAGGGTTGCTTGTCGGCTAGGTTTACTTGTCGGCTAAGTTCGCTGCTCGTTCCAGGCGACGTCGGTTCTTGCGTGCAAACGCTTGCTGACCTGGGTATCGCCACCAGCAAGGACTGCGAAGCGGTTTAACACGTCGTCGACCGGGATCTGTTGGCCTTCGTGAATCAGGATCGGCGTAATGCCAGGGATCACGACGGTGGTCACCGACCCGCCGTGGGCGCCAGTCACCTTGGGCTCAAGTCGCTCACGTTCCGCTTCGTTACCGACAAGCAAGAGCAAGCGTTGGCGACCGCCGCACTTCAACAGACCTGGTGCAGCGACGGATAGTGCCGATTCAATCGTTGTTTGTTCAGTCCATCGCTGATGAGGAATGCCTGAGGTTGTGATGGTTTGCGTCATCTGAATGCCTGGCTGGGATTGACCTTGGCCGGCGATCGGACTGGTCTTTTCAGGCGAGGTTGGGTTGGTGCGATAGCAGGCCGTCGGCGTGACGACGGTCGCGGGGGCCCGTTCATCGTTTGACGTTGAGTTGGCTGTGTCGGTTGATGTTGTTATCGAGGCGACCTGTTCGGATTCGCGGTGCTGGTCGATGATATCTTCAACGATCGGCAAGCATTTCGCTACCAAGTCGGTCGCCATGCTGTTGACGTCCCACAAGGCTTCAGGATTTCGCAGCGGCGCGACCAGCCATTTGGCTGCGGTTTGGTTATGGAGGTGATCGAGCACGGTTTGTAGCCGCAGCTGAATCTCCTGAGGCATTTCCTGCCAAGGGTTTTCGGTGTCACGATTGTCGCCGGGCACGCTGCGGATGGCGCGAGCGATTCCAATTGCGGTTTCGGTTAGCTGGGTGTGCAGTTCGTCGAGTTGCTTCTTGATTTTGGTGTAGGTTTGGCAGGCAATTTGGGACGCGATCGCGGTTAGGCGTGTCATTGCAAGTTCCTCGGCGGCCTGCAATCGACCGACCAAATTGTCGCTGACGATGGATGCGGCGTCGTCTGAGCTTGCGGCCTGTTCGGCCTCGATCGCTGCGGTTCGTTCCGCCACGTCTTGAGCTAGACGCTGGACGGCTTGGACGGCGGATGTGATGTCGATGCGTCCGTCTTGCAAACGAACGGTCAATTCGCGGCGCAGCGAAAGGATTTGCTCAGCGGATCGTCGGTTCAGTAGCGAGTTGATGTCACTGTCGTCGAGGCTGGAAAGGATTTGTCCTTCGATGGCGTCAACGCTGGCAAGCGACTCTTCATTGAGAGGGGATAAGAGGCGTGATATCTGGCCCGCACGATCCGCTTCGGTTTCGCCAAGCTTGTTAAGGACCAAGTCGATGGCACTTTGGATGTCGAGGTCGCAACGCCGACGCAATCGTTCGGAAAGTGGCCCCGCGATTTCTCGAGATTCGGCGGGACGACCAAGCCAACGCAACAACAGGTGCCGAGCGGCCGCGGGGGCTAGCAGGTTTTCTTCGAGTGCACGCAGACACTTCAGCCGAGCGACTCCGACACTGCGGATCAATGGTTTGGCAATTGACGTGGCTTCTTGTCTTTCAGATTGGCGAGCCTTGGCAAGCAATTCGCCAGCGCCAGTGGCATCGGCCCATAAGTAATCGACTATCGTTTCGGCGGCGGTTGACGTATTCGGTGCCGAGTAGTCGCCTTCCAAAATGACGTATGCGTTTCGAAGTGGGTTGCGAACCGCGGGGACGCTTGGCCAATCAATGCCAACGTCGCCGGGATAGCTGTTGCCTGGCGATAGGTAGTGACGCAGTTCGGAGATCGCGGAGTGCGTATCGTGCAGCGTCACGCCTTGGTGTGGGTTTCCCTGCATGCATACCGAGGCGAATAACGGCAAGATCTGGGCGTGTTCCAGCCCCGCTTCGTCGAGAAGCGTGCGAAGGCGTGGCGTGATGTCAAGCAGCATGCCGCTGGCCGTGCCGCCCGACAGCGAACCGATGACATAGATCGATGGGACACGCTCGCCACATACGGCCGCGAGGTGGGCGATTGCGTCACGCAGTCCGGTATCGATCTTCTTGGCGTGATCCACCATCGCTAGTCGACCGAGCGGACGCATGCCTTCGGTGGCACCGCTACGCGGAACGTTATAAATCCAACGCCGGGATACGGTCTTGAGATGTTGATTGTCGCCGCTGCGGTATTCGTGAGCACTGCGCAGAGGCGTGTGCAGAATGGTGGCCGGGGGAATCCGATCGGACGCTTCGGTCAGCCGAGCCGCATGGATGTTTCGCATGTCGGTGTCGATCAACACCGAATGCAAATCGAGCGGGCACGCCGAGTGCAGCGTGGCAACGCGGCCGCGCAGTTCGTGCAGGCATTCACCGCCGACTCCGCCGACCGCCACGACCAATGCGTGTCCGGTAACACGGCTTTGTACAATCCGGCAGTCGGTCGAAATGCTAGGCAGGTCTTCGACTTTGCCACTAGCAGCAGCACTGGGCGTTGCGACTCGCTGGATGACCGCTTCATCACGCTGTCGTGGTGCGCGTAGTGCGTCGACGAATTCTTTGCAGTTGTCAAAGCGACGTTTGGGATCCTTTTCCAACGCACGGGCGACCGCGACGCGATCGGCTGGCGGTAAAGGTTCGAGGTTGGGAGCCGCGTGCAGGTGCTGGGTGGCGAGCTGCGCGATCGTGCGTCCAGAAAATGGACGTGTTCCCGTGAGCAACTCTTGGTACATCACGGCCAACGAATATTGGTCGCTGTTGATGTTGGGCTTGCCGTCGAAAACTTCCGGAGGTGCGTAGATCGGGGTCAGGCCGCCAACGATCGAGTGGTCGTTTTCTCGCAGGTCTTTCAGTAGGCCGAAGTCGCCAACCTTGACGTGGCCACCGACCATCAACAAGTTGCCTGGTTTGACGTCGAGGTGTTGTAGCTGATAGCTGGAGTGTAGGTAGTCCAACGCGTCGGCGGCGTCGTGCAGATACGATAACAACGCGGCTCGGGGAATCCCGCAGGATCCTCGATCGATATGGCGTTTCAGTACGTCTTCGAGCGAACCGTCGGCCAGTTCGGTAACGATGACCAGTTGGTCGTCGACGACGCCGAACCGCTCCAACGTTAGTAGAAACGGGTGATGGACGCCCTTGATTCGTTCCAGTGATTTCAGTTCACGCGAACCACGGTTGGCGTGGGTGGCGCCGAAGACAAACTTGACTGCCTTCTTCAGTCCACCGGGTGCGTTGCAACGCCAAACTTCACCAAAGCCGCCCTCGCCGATTTTTTGCTCAAGCGTGTAGCCGGCGATCGGCTCGTAGCCGGGCGCGATAGTTCGAGAGGCTTGAACGTTCATAGGAAAGAAAGGGTAAGCAGTGAAGGCGTCGGTGAATGCGGCGACGAAAGTGACAAAGGTGATTGCTGTGTTTGGCGAGTCGTCAAAAGGATCATGTCAGCAACCTTGAACGAGTACCGAGTCGGTTCTATTTGAGTCGGTTCTATAAAGCGCTGAAGTAATTTCGGCACGCTTGATCGAGGTATTCCGGACGCAACGCGAGCGGGATTTTTCGGTAGCGACAAAAACTGGCTACCTGAGTCAAAAGGTCTCGCGGGTGGCACCGGCGAACGGGTCGTTTCTTGGTTTGGTAATAGTTCAGCAGATGTTCGGCCGCTTCCGGTGTTTCAGGGAAGCCCATTTGGTTGGCAACCACCTTCATCAACGTGCGGAATTCGTTGGCTGTCGGGTCGTCGACGAAGATCTTGTAAGGCACTCGGCGCAAGAACGCTTCATCCACGAGATCATCCGGATTCAAGTTGGTCGAGAACATGATGAGTTGTTCGAACGGAATTTGAATCTTCTTTCCCGTTGGCAGCGTCAGGTAGTCGCAGCGACTTTCTAGGGGCACGATCCAACGGTTGAGCAGTTCTTCGGGAGCGATCCGTTGACGTCCAAAGTCATCGATCAACAGGCAGCCGCAATTGCTTTTCATTTGCAGCGGTGCTTCACACATGTTGGATCGTGGGTCATGGCGCACTTCCAGGTTATCCATCACCAATTCACCACCGACGACCACGCTTGGCCGTTGGATTCGCACCCATCGTTTGTCCCACTCTTGGGAATTGAGTAGTTGTCCGTCGCCTTCGGGAACTGGAGCTTCTTTGTGGAAGGCGTCGTCTTTCAGTTTGATTAGGTTGCCATCATCCAGAATCGCGTGTGGGATCCAGATTTCTTGGCCTAGGCAACGGGTTAGACTGCGAGCGATGGTGGTTTTGCCGTTACCGGGAGGGCCAAACAGGAACAGACCCGTGTTGCTGTTGATGGCTGGTCCGAGTTGGTCCAGCAATTCGTCTTGATAAGAAATTTGTGATAGCGACGCACGCAATTGATCGCGGTCAATCGGGTCGACGCCGGCGGCTTGCGCTTCGACGCTTAGTGTGTAGTCGGCCAATGGCACGGGAGCGGGGCCGACATAGCTGCACTGGGCCAGATGTTGTTGAACCCGTTTTTGGCCGTGCTCAGTCAACGAATAGTAATAATCGTTGAAAGCGGCCGGGCGAACGTGAGCGACAAACTTGCGAGTGCGCAGTGCGTCGACAATGGGCTCGACGATTCGGAAAGGCAAACCCAATCGTGTAGCAACGTTTCGGCCGCTGATCGTGCCGGCCAAGTGAACCGTCTTCAATAGCAATGCTTCGACGAAGCTGATCGACAGCCCAAGTTCGTTCAGTGTGGCTGGTTCGGCAGGCCAAAACGTGTCGTCCGTCAACAGTCCGCCTAACGCGGATGTTTCGAAACTGTGGGTGTCGGTCATCAATGCAGTCATCGGACTCAAGCGGGTTCGCGTGTGTTTGAGGCGGGTGGGTGCCCGACCTGAGGGTCAAAAGTCCACTATGGATTCTTGGCCTAAGCAAACGTAGCTTGCGTTTTGAGTCAGTCGATTAATATTCGCGATGCGATCAGAGAAGCCGCCGTTTCAATCCGGAGAATGCGTTTTCCTAGGTCGACCGCCGCAATCGGAACGTCAAGACAGCTTTGCAGTTCTTGGTCGGTTAGCCCGCCTTCGGGGCCGATGACCGCATAGCATTCCGGTTTCGCGTCAACCAATGACTGCGCCGAAGAGGTCGGTTGTGACGACGGGGCGGTTTCGTCCGTTCGCACGGTTTGTTCTGGCGATGAGGGGACGGTGCTATCAATCCCGAGCAGCGTTTGCGGATCCAGCGTAGCTTGGCCGCCAGGCATCGCGACAAACGCGGGCGGCAGTGGACTGGCCGTTTGAAACTTCCTTAGCCAGTCGGCAAACGTCATCGATGGCAGGATTCGCATCAAATGATTGCGGCCAGACTGTTTACATGCTTCGATGACGATTCGCTCTAGCTTGCCGATCAGATTTTCGCTGGGCCCGCGTTGGGTTCTTTCGAAAGTCAATGGCTGGATTTGGTCGACGCCTAACTCCGTTAGCCGTTCAATCATCTCCTTAGCACGGTCTGGTTTCGGAATCGCGGTGGCGAGAGTCAGCCGGATCGACGGTTCCCGATCGACTGAAACGATCTGCTCAACACGGCAGGTGCACGATCGTTTGGAAACGCTCGCGATTTCGGCTTCCGCTTGATTACCGCGACCGTCGAACAATTCGATCGTGTCGCCCACGCTGACGCGCATGACCCGGGCCGCGTGTGATGCTTCCTCGTCGGGAAGTTCAGCGATGCCAGCGTGCTTGGCTAGATCGGGAACAAAATATCGACGCGTCATCTCTATCGCCCGCTGCCCATCCAGCCATGGGCTTGCATGCGGCGTACCACTTCGACCCGAAGCTCACCTTCGGCGGCTTGCAAAGCGTTTCGATAGTTGGCGCGGGCCATTCGTAGATTTCCTTTTTCTTCCGCATCGATGCCGCGTTGCAAGGATGTGTAGGCTTTTTGTTGACGGGCGTCGTGTTGCTTCGCTAGCCGCTGTTGGATATCGGCGTGGCGTTGGTTTTGTTGATAGGCCAGGTCTTGTTGGCCGGATGAGGTTACCGGCGGAATCGCCTGGATGAAACCCGCCGGCCGGCCACCAACGATAGGAACAATGCCGGTCACATAAGGCCGGACGGTTTGATTCGTGATGTTGCCGGGCAGACCATCCGTCGTGGTCAACGATGCCGTTGTGGATGTGTTCGATCGGCTGCTGCCTTGGTTCAGCGAGAGGCCCAGGTTGCCAGACCAACCGCCTTTCTGGAAACCAATCCCGGTTGTGGCGCCAGCATTCGGATCGAACCCGCCAAACGGCGGCGGGGCTTGGTTGCCATTGAAGTTGGCAAAGAACCCAGGACCCTGGACTCCCCAGCCCAATGAATAGCCCTCGTAAAACGAGTTGCCCAAGTTTTGAGCCGGGACTTGGCTCTGGATTAGTTGGGCACTAACGCTGGACGATGCGAGCAGCGTGATGACGGCACAAGCGAAGACTGCGGCCAGGCGTGGGGCTGGACTCGCGAGAAGAACAGAGCTTGGCTGGGAGAAGCGTTGCATGACCGATTGCCTTGATGAGAAGAAGTGGCAATCGATTGTACCAGACCGCAGCAATCTGGAAATTGAGCGTTTGGTTGAAAACCCCCGTTGGTGTCCAGCCTTCAGGCTGTTCAGGCGTTGGACTTGGGAATGGGGTGATGCGGGGGAGCTGTGTGTGACAGGCTGGAGCCTGGAGTCCAGCGATTATGCCGAGGCGGCTTGATCCGGGGTGAACGGGATCACCATCGCGATGGATTCGTCGCTGGGGATGACCGCTGCACGTCGGGCGCGTGTTGGTTGGCGAGGTGCACGTTGGGTTGAGGTTGGCACCACGGTGCACCGCATCATCGACCACTGTTGTTCCGACATTTCCAGTTCACTTTGCGTGAACCAACCCACAGCGGGGCTGAATGTTTCTTGCCGTAAGACAATGGGACGTTCCTGAACGGCCGCCAGCTTTTCGCAGAACAATCCATCGCTGACCAGCGAGCTGGAGCTACCCGCCGCGGGTGTCGCGCTGGATGTTTCAGAGCTGTTCGGATCGTGCAAATGAAGTGCTGGCCCGGGAGCGTTTGCTGCACCGGACATCGATCGCATGACGACCACCAATCTTGCTTGATCGGTGTCACCGGGGACGACAGACAAAATGGTTTCTTGGTACTTCATTTGGTCAGAATTAGCTTTCCCTGGCGAGTACGCCGGAGTCGGTAGATTTGGCCTTCATTCTCGATCCAGATCTCGTCGCCACATCGTGCTAGCGTTTCGAAGCGGACCATTTTGAACGATTGCGAAGAATTAGGACCGACATTCACCGATTGCAAGGCCGAGTCAGCGGGCACGCTTTCCGTAGGCAGGCCGTCATTGGCGGCTGGTACGGTCGATGGGCTAGGCTCGGGATTGCCAGCGGATGGTGCAACGGGTTTCGCGCTGTCATCGGTAGGCTGGCTGGTTGACATGGAAATGGTCGATCCGTCCACAGGAACTCGTTACAACGGGATCGGCATTGGCGTGCAATGCGGGGACTCCGCCAGCAAGGTCGCTCTGATCGTCAGAGTGCCTCGCCAATACTGATTTAACACAATGTAGGTAGTCATAAATCACTCGGCAAGCCTTATTGCGAATGATTTGCATTAAAAAGAGAGAGGTGTCTGTGACCGTCACTTTAGCCGAAGCTCAGCGCTCAGGATGGCCGTATTTGTCGGTCGAGCAGTCGCGTCAGGTGGACGTCGAGGCGATCGAAAATCACGGGATCGCGGGAATCGAATTGATGGAAAACGCCGGGAAAGCTTGCGCCGATCGGCTGCTGGAGTCGTTCGGCCAATTCGGATCGCTTGTCGGAAATGAGATTTCGCCGACCAAGCCGAGCACGCTGATTCTGGCCGGAAGCGGGAACAACGGCGGCGATGGATTTGTCATTGCTCGCCACCTGTTCGAAGCCGAATTTGACGTGAAGATGCTTTTGCTGGCCTCGCCCGAGCGACTGCGAGGCGACGCGAAAATCAGTTATGACCGAGCGATCCAAACGGGAGTGTCGATTCAATCGATGACCGATCCGGAGCAGATTACGGCGGTCGTGAAAGCTCACCCAGGACCGATTGTTGATTGCCTGTTGGGGACCGGTGCAAGCGGCGATCCGCGAGAACCCCACGCGTCCGCGATTCGGGCGGCAAACGAACCGGACGATACAGTGGCTGAAAAGCGGGCTCGTCAATCGCCGATCTCCGCGGCCGTGCAACCTGGACAACTGCGGCGAATCGCGATTGACCTACCGTCTGGATTGAATGGCGACACGGGTGAGCCGGGCGAACCGACCTTTCGAGCGGATTTGACGCTGACTTTCGTGACCGCCAAACAAGCCATGCGATACGACCACGCTCACGAGTGGTTGGGGAATGTCGAGATCATCGACATTGGACTGCCCGACGTGATGCTGCAGCGGCTGCGTCAGAGTTAGTGCGTTGCGACTTTGACGGGAACAGCGGCCCGGTCGATGGACACATGACGCAGCAAGGCACCAGCCACCGCCGCACCGCTTAAGTAGGCCGCTTCGATTCGCGGTCCACCACGCAGGTCGCCGCACCAATCGCCACAGGCGCCCAATAAGGTGGTCGAGTCCCACAAACAACTTTGATCGACGGGGTTCACTGGGCTGGCGTACCGCCAACGATGGGCCACCCCGTGGACGATGCGTCCGATCGGCCGGCCGATCGCACCGGTGAACGCTTCAACGAGCGCGTCGCGAACGGCATCGGGGTCTGCTTCGATTTGTTCGGTAGACCAGTCCGGTGTTGCGTGCAGGACCCAACTGGAAAGCGAGTTTGGGTCGCTCGAACATTCACGTGCGGGCAAGTTTCGGCCTGGCTTGGCATCGTTGCGGGCAACCCAGGCGAGTGGGCCTTGGTTGATGAAAGCACCGGCGTACGGCAAATCCGCGATGCCTTCGCAACGCAACATTAAGGTCCAGCACGGCCGCATTTCCACCTTCTCAATCGCGTCCGCAATCGGCGAATGGCTCGCCAGGATTGGATAGGCAAGTTTGGGTGGGCAGTTAACGATGACGGCATCGAAGACGCCGTCGATGGGACCTTGTTCGGTCGCGAGCTGATAGGTTGCGGGATCTTGCGGATGCTCACCATCGGTGCGCACAATCGACTGCACTCGACATTCGGTAGTGACGTCAAGATCCGAAGCTAGGTGGCGTGGCAACGTGTTCATGTCAGGCGTGCCTACATACCGCGGTTGGCCCAATTTCTCTTTCACGATCACACCATCGCGAAGCTCAACGACGGGAGCCAGCCACGGGGCCACGACTCCAGCATCGATCCAGGCCCGAACGTGTCGACCGAAGCGAGCATCGCGGGTTGTGAAGTACTGCGCCCCCTGGTCGAAGTAGGCCGCGTCGTCGGTGCCTTGCGGGGCATTCGCGTGATGGGTTGCTAATCGGCCACCGACTTCTATTGCCTTTTCGAACACACGAACTTCCAATCCGTGGTCGGCAAGAGTGCGAGCGGCGGCCAATCCCGCTAAACCCGCACCGATGATCGCAACCCGTGGCAGCTTGGCGGCGATCGGTCGGTCACACCGTTGTTGAAACTTGGAAAGATCCAACCGGCGTGAGTGTGATTCAATGGCACCGGGACGCACCCGGCCAAAGATCGCGTTTTCGTCGGAGTTGGGCGTGTCGAATTGACCGAAGCAACCCAAAATCCCGCCGTAGCTAGTGGGGCTTCGTCCGTCCAACGCGTATCGGTGGTTCAGATCGATGCAGTAGTTGAGTGCTTGTTTTGGGCATGCGGTCAGCGGCAGACACCACTTGCCCCAGGTCACGCGAAGATCGTTATGAAGTTCGCCATGCTTGAGCAAACTTCGTTGGGCCGCGTTCCAAAGCGGGTTGCTGGTTCGTCCACGAGCCAACGATTCTAGGTCCAGAGCTTGCTCGCGGCGGTCAGCCGCATGGTCGGCTAGCGACTTCTGTGCCCATTTAGGCAGTGCTGCCAACGAGTCGAGATCATGGACGCGATGTTGGCAAAAGTGAAAAGCAAGCTCGCGGCGAAACAACAATTCGTCCAGGAACTTGTCGATCGATTGTGTCGCTTTGGTTGACGACGTTTGGGGTGTTTCATGCGAGTCGATCGCGTTCCGCATTTCGATTGCGTCTCGTGCAATTCGAAAGGGGCTCACCATGCCGAAGTGCAGGTAAGCACTCAGTCGACTGCCGCCAAATGCGTCCGCCGCATCACTACTACGCAAGCCATATTCGGTAAGGCCGTGATTTCGGTAATGTTCCCAACGCTGATATCCGGCACGGGTTCCGCCAGGAGAATCGGCGACGGGACCGATCGTGTGGTCAATTTTGCAGTAGCGAACCAGTTCGGCAAGATTCGCGTTTTGTAGATCAAGTGGTTCGAAACCCAAGAACGCTTCATCCAGATCCAGTGGAACCAACTCGCCGGCGTCGGCACACCGATTGGATGGGTCGGCGGAGCCTGGTGTCGATGGTACCGATTGGTCGTAGTGACGAGACGCGATGGACAGGTAGGTCTCGCCCGTTCGCTCTTTGTAAAGTTGAAATTGGGTTAACCAGTCGGGCGCGGGGCTATCGGTGCCATTGAGTGCACTGACGTCTGTGTCAGAGTTAAGGTCAGGATGATGGACGAGGTCAGGATCGTCAAAAATGTCGTCAGCAGCGTCATCAATGTTGGTTGCGTCATTCTTATTGGAATCGCCCGACTGTTCCATCAATGCTGTCGCTTGTGACAACGGCACGATGCATGACGCGTCGACTGTCACCAGCGGTGTCGTGACCACGCTTGTTAACCGCTCGGTCCAACAAGCTAACGGCACAACTGGCATCGTCTCGGTGACCAAAACGGCGGCGCGGCGAGCGAGGTCGCGAAGATGGGGGCCGCGATGGCCTACGCGTTCGAGGTGAAACGCATAGGGAATGCCGGCCAACTTAAGTTCACGTTGGACGTCGCGTGCGGCCTGCAGGATGAAGACGTGATGACGGTCGGACGCGTATGGGTAATTTTCCGCAAGTCCGTGATAGACCAACAACGGCAACCCGTTTTGAACGGCAAGCTGAACGGCGACATCGAGTGCCGGGTTCTCATGCCCACGGACGGCGTTGTGCATCCAGTACAAAACGAACTCACCGGGCGGATGGTCCGTCTGGTCAGGCCGTTTTCGCCAATCACAGCGATGGGATAATCGTACAGGAAGCTGGAAGTCCAAAAGCTTGAATGCCTTTCAGTGCGACGTCGAGGGTGAAACGAAACCTTCCGTATCGTCTCACAAATCAAGCGTTTCGTTTAACGACAAACCGTAGTGGCCAGTCAACACGGCATTGGGCAGTGACAGGCGTTTGGAAAACCGGGCAGGACGCTGCCGTCGAATTAATCAGCCGCATGAGTGCTCAGGATGAGTGTGGGGATGAGCGAGTAAAAGAGTCTTAATGGGCCCAAAGTCATAAAGTACTCTCGGCAATCCGCAAATAAGTTTCACTTTGAAATCTATTGTAGGGTGCGTGCTAGCACGCACCCTACTCGTTATGGGGGAGAGCAAGTTTTTGTGGGGAGAGCTGGGTATTGGGGGCGAAATTTGCAAGTGCTGCGTTTGGCGACGCGACCAACGCGGCATCCATTGAACGTTACCATGGTTCCAGGCTGGTCCCGACGTTCCTTCGGCAGACGAACACGGCATCGGCCTCATGGACACGCAGTCTCGTGGACACATTGCCTTCATCGATAACGTCTTTCAATCCAGGAAGCCAACCTTGAGCGAACTCCTATCTCACGGCACCTGCGTTCTGGGCCTGGCGGTTTTTATCGGTTTGGCTTGGCTGGTTAGCACCGATCGCCGGCGTTTCCCTTGGCGAATCGTGGTCGGCGGATTGGGACTGCAGTTCGTTCTGGCGTTTCTGGTAATGCGAACCACGCCAGGGCACTGGTTGTTTTCCAAGATCGGCGACGGGTTTACCGCGGTGATGAAGAACGTCGACGTCGGTAGCGGATTTTTGTTTCGAGGCGGCGATTCGTTGGGCAACGGTTTGATTGCCACGTTTGCCTTCGGCGTCCTGCCGACGGTGATTTTCTTTTCATCGCTGATGAGCGTGCTGTATTACCTTGGCGTGATGCAGAAGCTCGTTGCGGCGATGGCGTGGGTGATGCGTTTCACGTTAGGAACCAGTGGGCCTGAAACGCTGGCGGCTGCGGCTAACGTTTTCGTCGGTCACACCGAGGCTCCGCTGGTCGTTCGCCCTTACCTAAACACGATGACCCGCAGTGAATTGTGTGCGATGATGACGGGCGGGTTTGCGACGGTGACCGGCGGACTGTTGGGCGCTTACGCAGGAATGGGGATCGACATCGGTCACTTGTTAACCGCTTCGGTGATCAGTGCCCCAGCGGCCCTGTTGATTGCCAAAGTGATGGTGCCGGAAACGTCTGAAGTGGATTCGACGCAAGAGCAAGCTGCGCGCCCGGACGCGGTTCAGCCGGCTTGCGAATCGAAGCTTTCTGACGCCAGTCATCCCAGTGTCGTCACTCCCGACGGCAAGACTCCCGGTGTCGTCAGCCCTGAAGTCATCATTCCTGGCGAACCGGCCAACGTGATCGGCGCGGCCGTGGAAGGGGCCAGTGAGGGAATGAAGCTAGCGCTGAACGTCGCGGCCATGTTGATCGCCTTTCTCGCATTGATTGCCCTGATCGATACGCTGTTAGGTGCGTTTTGCCAAACGGTGGGCTGGATCAGTGATGGGGGCGAGCCAGCGATGACGTTGGGGCTGTTGTTGGGTTACGTCGGCTGGCCGTTGGCGTGGTTGTTGGGCATTCCACCGGACGAGTGCATGGTGGCGGGACGTTTGATTGGCATGAAAACAGTCGCCAATGAATTTGTGGCCTTCCAACAACTTGGCGAGCTGATGAAGTCGCCGTCGCCTCCGTTGAGCGATCGGACCGCCAATGTGCTGACGTACGCGTTGGCGGGTTTCAGCAATTTTGCGGCGATCGGGATCCAGGTCGGCGGTGTGGGCGGATTGGCTCCGCGACGAAAAGCGGAATTGGCTCAATTGGGGATGCGAGCGATGTTCGGTGGGCTGTTGGCGTGTTGCATGACTGGCGCCGTTGCGGGATTGTTGCTTCGATAGCGCTGCCGCGTCCGCTCGGCTGATTTTTGCTCTGAATCTGAAAACGGCAGGCTTCGTGCCGCTTCGGAATTGGATTTTGGGTCGACCATTTCCGATTCTTTCGTCAGTGCCTAGACTATCGGGCCGTGCTGGTTCGGCTCGGTGTCATTTTGGCGTCGGTTGCTGGCCAGGCCAACATTTCTTACCGATTCCTCCACCCCCCACGCGTTTTATGTCTGACGGCGATTCCATTTCTCCTTTGCGATTGGCCGTTGGCGGCGATCACGCGGGTTTTCCTCTCAAACAAATGGTTGTGGAGCGTTTTTCAGGCGTCGTGACCGATTTGATCGATTGCGGTACGGATAACGAAGAGGCGTGTGACTATCCCGATTTTGCCGTTGAGGTGGCTGAGCGAATTCAGTCCGGTCAGGCTGATCGGGGACTATTGATTTGCGGCAGCGGAGTCGGCGTGAGCGTCGCGGCCAACAAAATCACCGGGATTCGGGCAGCGATTTGCCACGACACCTATTCCGCTCGCCAGGGTGTCGAGCACGACGATATGAATGTCTTGTGTATTGGCGGCCGGATCATCGGTAGCGAGTTGGCATTCGAAATTATCACTGCGTTTCTGAATGCCCGTTACACACCGCAAGAGCGTCACGCTCGTCGGCTCCAGAAGATTGTTGCCCTGGAAGAGGATTGAGCGGACTACTCGATCCGTCGCTGTCGCCGTATAAAGGGAGCGACCTGTTTGCTCCCGAATCTGCCTACTCTGAATATGAGTTCCCTATAATGACACAGTTGCTGGCCGCCCGTGCGGGCGAGATCACCTCCGAAATGGAGTTCGTCGCCAAACGTGAAGACCTCGCACCTGAGCTGATTCGAGACGAGGTTGCTGCCGGTCGGATGGTGATTCCGGCTAACAAAGTCCACGCTGCTGGTGCGTTGGAGCCGATGGCAATCGGGATCGCTGCGAAGTGCAAGATCAACGCCAACATCGGCAATAGCGCCGTGACCAGTAACGTCGGCGAAGAGCTCGACAAGTTGCACACCGCGGTTCACTTCGGTGCCGACACCGTGATGGATTTGTCGACTGGCAAAGACATCGACAACATCCGCCGTCAAATCATCGACAAGAGCCCGGTTCCAATCGGGACCGTGCCGATCTACCAAATGTTGGAAGAGCTCGGCGGCACGATCGAGGACATGAACGCTCAGCACTTCTTGGACATGGTCGAGCACCAAGCCAAGCAAGGCGTCGATTACATGACGATCCACTGTGGCGTCAAACTCGAGCACCTGCACCTGACCGTTAACCGCGTGACCGGTATCGTCAGCCGCGGTGGTTCGCTGATCGCCAAATGGATGATGGCTCACAACAAGCAAAACCCATTGCTTGAAGCGTTCGATGACTTGTGCGACATCATGCGTGAATACGACGTGACTTGGTCGCTTGGCGACGGTTTGCGTCCTGGATCGATCGCTGACGCATCCGACGACGCGCAATTTGCCGAGCTCGACGTGCTCGGTGAATGCACCAAGCGTGGTTGGGAAAAGGGAACTCAGGTCATGGTGGAAGGCCCCGGCCACATTCCGCTTGATCAAATTCAAATGAACATCGAGCGTCAAATCGAAGTGTGCCACGGTGCACCGTTCTACGTGCTCGGCCCCTTGGTCACCGACATCGCGCCGGGATATGACCACATCACCAGTTGCATCGGTGCAGCCAACGCTGGCATGCACGGTGCCGCCATGCTTTGCTACGTGACCCCGAAGGAACACTTGGGGCTACCGAACGAAGAAGACGTCAAGCAAGGCGTGATCGCGTACAAGATTGCTGCTCACACTGCGGACGTCGCTCGCAAACGTAAGGGTGCTCAAGAACGCGACGACGCCTTGTCGCGTGCTCGTTTCGCATTCGATTGGAAAGAGCAGTTTCGTTTGTCGTTGGATCCGGAAACGGCCCAGCGTTATCACGACGAAACGCTTCCCCAAGATACCTTCAAGAGCGCCCACTTCTGCAGCATGTGCGGACCGAAGTACTGCTCGATGAAGATCACCGAAGACATTCGTCAAATGGCGAAGGACAAGCAACTCGTCGAATTGCCCACTACGTAGTTGCCTACAAACTAGTTGCCCACTATCTCGTTGCTGGTAACGCAGCGGGAAGTGGCACGCACGTCATAAAAAAACGGTGACCACCTTTTAGGTGGCCACCGTTTTTTGTTTGTAAGTCAGGTGATTCAAATCCATTTGGTTCAGAACACCTTACCCGCAGTGGACAAGGTAACGAGTTCATAACGCCAATTACCACTTGGACTCGTAACCTCGTCCACTGCGTTTTTTGTCTGGACTCGTAGCTAGGTCGACTACGTTGGACTCGTAGTCTTGTCCGATACGTTTGTCGCTAGTGTGCAGGATGCACTAGGAAGTTGTGCGGTAGTATTCGATGGCTTCGGTGATCGTGTCCATGTCCACTGGTTTGCGGAACACGTCGCTGGCACCACTGGCAAGCAATCGGTCGCGGACGTTGCTGGAGTACATTCCGGTAACGATGAAAACCGGTATGTGCGAGAGCGATGGGTGGAAACGAATTTGTGACAACAAGTCATCGCCGCCGTCGTTGGGCATCACGAGGTCCAGCAGGATTGCAACGGGCTCGATTTCGAAAGCCAGTTGATAACCCTTGTCGGCTTCCTGAGCACTGGCAACGTTGTACCCGCGAGTTTGCAGGCTTAGCTTCATGCTCAAGGCGAAGTCTTGGTCATCATCGATGCACAAAACCCAGTCTTTGCACTTCGTTCCTTTGTCGGTCTTCGACTTAGCCCGCGGGTGCGACAGGAACTTGGGCGCCCGGACGACTCCCATTGATGATCGACGTTGCTTCGTCGCTGTATGAGATTCCGTATTGGGTGATGTTGTGATCGGTTCTGTGGTGGTCGTCATGAGCTTTTCCAAGTTGGATGCAATGTGTCAGAGAGGTTTGCAATGAGATTTACAGAGTGAGGTTGCAAAGAGTCGTAAGTAGGTGACATGTGAATCTGCTTCGTGGCTTCATCGTGAAGCCAGTCGTGCAACAGGGGTCGAAACCGAAGTCTCAATTCCGTAGCTTCACCCGATCTAAATCCATTAGGCGGGATCAGCGGTCTTGGGGCATCGCTTCCGTTGGGAAAGCAAGATTGGTTTGGCAAGCCTGTACAGCGTTCAGTAATGCTTGCGGTTCGAATGGTTTGGAGAGAAAGAATGCGGCACCCTGATCGAGTACCAACGCGCAATCACCGGGACTGGCCGATAAAACGATGACTGGGATGGACGCGGTAATGGGGTTTTCCTTCAAAACCGCCAGTGCTTCTTGCCCATCCATGATGGGCATCCGTAGGTCCAGCAGAATGATGTCGGGGCTCATCGTATTGGCGAACTGTACTAGCTCTTCTCCGTTGGACACGTTGCTGACACGATATCCAGTGTGGCCAAGGACGATTCCGATGGCGAACTGAATGTCGGGGTCGTCTTCCGCTGTTACGATGTGAACCGGGTTAGACATCAGGCTAGACATACTGGGCCTTCCTCATATGGGGCTGGCGTGGCCGAGCGACGGGGGCCAACATTTGATTCAAGCAATTTTGAATGTCATCAGCTTGGTCGACCCGATCAAAACTGCCGAGCTGATGGAGCTTGATAACGGGCAGTTCACCTTGCGGGCGATTCCGATTGACCTCGGTTAACTCGTCGTTGAACCGCTGCAAGAAATTAGGAAGGTCCGCATTCGTGCTGTTCAGTACGACTAACCACTCGTTGCTATGAATCGGCAGCGCGATGTCTTGTGCTCGTAGGGTGTAGTTAAGGAATCGTTCGACGTCGTCGGCCGATTCATTGTCGCTCGAGATATCAATGTGCACGCGAATCACGGACAGCTCGGTTCGTCGATTTTGCGTCGTTCGTTCAAGGCGTTCGAGATACCGGCTTAACACTTTCTTTGGATTCGCATAGGGAATCGTGAAGACGAATGTGCTTCCCGATCCGACTTCGCTTTCGATGTCCAGCGAACCCAAATTCAAACCGACAAGTTCTTTGGTGATGCTCAAGCCAAGGCCGAAGCCCTTTTCGTTACTGAGGAGTGAACTTGGGCCCTGAGCGAATTGGCTGCAGAGTTTTTTTTGTAGCTTTTCGTCGATGCCGGGACCGTTATCGCTGACACGAACTTCAATTTCCTGGTTCGCGTCGTTGGCATTCACGGAAACACGGACGTGGCCTTCCGGCGGCGAAACTTTGATCGCGTTGGTGACCAAGTTGACCATCGTACGGCCGACCTTTTCAGGATCGCAAAACACGTCCGGAAGATCGTCTGGGCAGCTGGCGAACACCTTGATCGCACGGACCTTGCCACGATGAGCCAGCGGTGCAATTTCCCGGCGAATGATTTCGTTCATGTCGCACTTTTTCCGGCTTGCTGCAAGCATTCCGGACTCATAGCGACTGATGTCGAGCATGTCGTCGACCAGGTTGTTCAGCCCGTCGACACGATCTTCCATCACTCTTAGGAAGTGTTGTTGCGGTTCGGTGAGTTCGCCGAACATGCCTTGCGACATCATTCCGGAATATTGCTTGATGACGCACAAAGGAGTTCGGAACTCGTGTGAGACATTGTTCACGAACGATTTGGCCGATTGACAGAGAACTGCCAGTCGATCGTTTTTTTCTTGCAATTGATCGGCCTGCTGCGCGAGTACTCGTCGCTGGCTTTCAACCGCTTCCATCAGATCCCGAATTTCGCATTTTTGTCGCATACGTTCAATGTTCTGGTTGATGCATCGAAATAGTGTCGTGGACGTTAGGCTTTGTTTCGCAATGAAGTCGTCGGCGCCTTTGGCCAGCGTTTCGACATAGAAGCGTTCGTCGTCACAACCGGACAGCACGATCAGAGGCACGTCGTTGCAGGCGACCCGAATGTCGGTGATGGCATCCAGGCCGGCCGCATCGGGTAGCCCCAAGTCACTGAGAATGACGTCGTGCTTGCGTAGCTTCATCAACGCAATCGCTTCGCTAATCGAAGCAGCCACGTCGACTTCGTAGTTGGCGTCAGCCGCAAGCAGAGTTCGTTGAGCGATAATGGCGTCGGTTGCATCGTCTTCGACGAGCAAAACAAGTGTCGGTGTCTTCATTGGTTGCCCCAGGTTTGGAAGTCTTTTCAACAAATTTGGATTCCCCACAAGGCTTCGATGAATTGAAGCTCTGTATCCGCCATCTGAATTTCATTCCGCTGTGTACATCGTGTACGAGAGTGAGAATTGACCGTGTGGAAAATTCTGATTCATGTTGAGTTCCGTCTCCTCAACATCAGAAACTAGGCCGAGACTGGCTAACGAGGCCTGCGAATTATGGGAAATCAGTTCCCGTCATGCCTCTTTCACTTCAATCGATAGGGGTTGTCCCGGTGTGACTCTTTTCGCCGTCTAGGACCGGCGAGTAATGAGCGTTCCAATGACATTAGCTTCGCTTTTCGCTGTGTTTTTTTAACCCACGTTGTGACCCACGGTGCTGAGCGTCCGGGAGCGTCCACTCGCTTCGGTTCTCATCTCGCTAGATCGGTCATCGATAACCACGACGTCGTGTTTGGCTTCACCCTCGTCACTGACGCGGCGATTCGCTAATCTTTTCGTTGTGTTCACTCAACGGATTCGCTGGCACCACCAATCCCCATTGCTTTCATGGCTTTGATCTCTCTCAACCGTCAAGCAACCATCTATCGGCTTCGGTTTGTACTAGGGATTCTCGTGCTGTTACTGCTGGCGCCGATCAGCATTGTCGGTTCCGAACGCGCACTTTCATCCATGTTCAACGCCCCGGCCTTGTGGTTGCCGAAAGGCTTGGAAGTTCGCCAGCAATTCGATGAGTTTGCCAACCGGTTCCTGGGCCGCGACGTTCTGCTGATAAGCTGGGAAGGTTGCGAGCTTGGCTCAAAAGACATTCCGGTTGTGATTGGCAAGCTGCAGAAGTTTCTGGTCGATGAGGCCGAGGTGCCCAGAGAGGTCCGCTACCTACAACCCAATAGTCAGTTTGAGGATAAGGATCCCGCCGACAATCCAATCTGGAAACAGGCTCGCTTGAACGCGCCGGGATACCTTGACAAACTGACATCCGGTCAGGCGGCGTACGATTCATTAAACAGCCCACCGACCAGCTTCTCTGACCGCAGTGCGCGGGCTCGATTGATGGGAGCGTTGGTGGGGCCGGATGGCAAACACACGGCGATCTTGGCCTCTTTCACGCTATTTGGAAGTCGGCATCGGCAAACGGCAATTGATCAGATCAGGGCCTTGGTTGCCGAATCAATCAATAGTCCGACGGAAGAAATCTACATCGCCGGAGCACCGTTCGACGGTGCGTTGATTGACCTTGAGGCTCGCCAATCGATCCAGCGTTACACGTTGCCATCATGTTTGTTGGGGGCGTTGATCTGCTTGTTGTGCTTGCGGTCGTGGTTGCTGACAAGTGTTGTGATCGCTGTGGGCATGATTGGCCAGGGGATCTCTCTGGCGGCGGTCAGTCTGGCTGCGTTGGATATGAATGCGATCCTGATCGTATTGCCACCACTTGTGTTTGTGTTGACCGCTAGCGCGGGGATTCACCTAAGTAATTACTACCTGGACATTGTGCGGCAAACCCCTGATATCGACCCCACTGCTGCAGCTCGTCGAGCCATGCAGGCCGGGTACGTTCCCTGTTGGTTGGCGGCGATCACCACGATCATCGGTTTAGGATCGTTGGGAATGGTGCGGCTTTGGCCGGTTAGCGCTTTCGGTGTGATCGCGGCTGGTTCTGTTCTCCTGACGCTGTTGCTGTTGATGGCGTTGTTGCCGGGGGCGATGCAGTTACACGGACGGCTTGGTAACAAAAAACGCATCAAGGTTCGGAAGACCGGAGAAGCGAAATCGACGCACTTCAGTGGCCTTCTAAAGAATATTGATGGATGGTGGTTGGCGTTCACCGAACGCAGTTTGCGACGTCCGGTGGAGATTGTGGCCGGGTTTACGATCCTGACCGCGATTACCGCGGTGGGGCTGCCGATGTTGACCACTTCGGTAAACGTTCCTCGAATGTTCCCGCCCCATAGTGAGATTTTCGAGAACTACGAATGGTTCGAAGAACACCTCGGGCCGACAATCGACGCTCAGATGTTGATCACGTTTGAGCCCGGCGCAGTGCCCGACGACGTGGATCAGTTTCGTCTTATTCGTGACATTGATAGCCGATTGCGCGACACCGAATTGGTTGGCGGCGTGGTGTCCGCTCGCACTTTCCTGCCCAAACCGCCTCCATCGGTGGATGAAGGGAAGCGTTCGCTTGGCGCGACGATGATTGAAACGAATATCCGCAACTCGATGTTGCGAGAAGAGGGTGGACTGAGTGAATCGGGGTACTACGTTCGGACGGACGATGGCCGCCAGATTTGGCGAATTGGGTTTCAGTTTCCGTTCGGCGAAGAGATGGATTACCGATCTGAGCTGAAGCGTGTGGAAGGGCTCTTGGCTCCGATGGTGGATGTTGATGGTGTCTCGGCGCACTACACCGGCAACGTGCCGATGACGACCGCTTCTCAAGACATCTTGTTGAACGATCTCTTCCGCAGCTTTATGACTGCGTTTGGAATTGTCGCCCTAATCATGATGCTTTTGCTGCGGAGTGTGGTGGGTGGATTGCTGGCGATGTTCCCTAATCTATTTCCGACCGTGACGCTCTTCGGTGCAATGGGGCTGATGCAAGTGCCTTTGGACATCGGAAGTGTGATGACGGCAAGTGTTGCACTGGGGATCGCGGTTGATGCGACCATCCACTTACTGTCTCGTTTCGGTAGTCAACTGAAATTGGGACACACTCGCCACGAAGCCGCGACGGAAGCATTACGGATATGCGGGCCGGCGATGTGGCAAACCACGGCGGTATGTGGTCTGTCTCCACTGGTCTATGGGCTATCGCATTTCGTACCGACTCAGCGGTTTGCGTTCATGATGTTGGGACTTTTGTCCGCCGCCTTGATCGGCGACGTGGTCCTGATGCCCGCAATCTTGGCGTCCCCACTGGGCCGGTGGTTGGCACCCAAAAGTGCATCCGGCAAACGGTTATCAGCTTAATCTCGTCGGCTTAGGCTGGATTGAGCCTCTTTCTCATCCGCCTCACGAACTCGATAAGAAATCGTCGTGACATTGGTCGTTAGTTGGTAACGACACTGACGCTTGGTTTCATTCTGAAGCCGCCCGCGGTTCGGTTATTTTCTACTAGGTCTTTTGCGAAGCATGCTGATGCTGTCGCGTCGAGCCCGGGTAAAGCGAAGCGATGGGATCGTCTCACATTCCACGTTGGCGATTGGCGATACCCGCGTATACGTAACGCGAAGATTGAGCGTGTCCGTGCAAGACAACTACGTTGTTTGATTGCGCTAGTGCGAATGCGCTCGCCTATGTCTTCATAAATATCAAGAACTGGGCGTTATTAGTGTTAAGAATTCATATTCTCGAGACATTGCTAGTTGTTCACCATCGCAGGTGGATTTATTCAGTCACCCATTGGTGCATCTAAACTCCTAGTTCAGAGACTTTGAAATGAAATCAACTCACACGATTCGAAATCGAATCGGTTTTACGCTGGTCGAATTGTTGGTTGTGATTGCCATTATCGGTGTCCTTGTTGGGTTGCTGTTGCCTGCGGTCCAGGCGGCTCGAGAAGCTGCTCGCCGGATGAGTTGCAGCAACAACTTCAAACAAATCGGCCTGGCGCTTCATAATTACCATTCTGCCTATAACAAGTGCCCACGATCACAAGGCGGTACCGCTCACCCCAGCAAAAGTGATGCAGAAAGCCAAGCCGTCGGAACGGGGATCAATCGATCGGACTTGAACTGGTTGGTCGGGATCACTCCGTTTGTTGAACAACAAGCATTGTGGGAACAGATCAGCAACCCGCTGACCATTTCCGCTGGGACTTTCCAAGCGATGGGCCCTAACCCCAAACGGTCGCAAAGTAGTTATGGCAGCACGCCCTATGAGCCCTGGTTGACCGAAGTTCAATCGTTTCGCTGCCCTAGCGATCCTGGAGTCGGTTTGCCGTCCGATGGACGTACCAACTACGCGTACTGCGCCGGTGATTCAGTGCACATGGGTGATTGGGGATCGCTCAATAATAACGAAAACGTGGACAGCACCCGTGCCATCGCGGTACGTCATGCTCAGCGTGGGTTCTTCGTCCCTCGAACAACGCTTGCCTTTCGTGATGTGCTTGACGGCTTGTCCAACACCATCGCCGCGGGCGAAATCGTGACCGACTTAGGCGATCGCGATAAACGAACGTTGTTCGGCGATTCAGGATTTGGAACCGATGATGGCTCCGGAATGGTAGGCCCCAATGATGCGGTCGCTTGTTCCGGCACCGATCCAACCCGTCCCCAATTTTGGGGATCACAGGCCGTGATCAATGAGAATGAATCCGATCGCCGACGAGGCTACAAATGGGCCTTCGGACGAATTTCGTTCACGGGGATGAATACCATTCTTCCTCCCAATCGCGAAATTTGCATGGCCGGCGACTTCAGCGGGGCAGGAGTTTGCCCACCCGGAAGTCGGCACCAAGGTGGATGTCACGTCTTGATGGGTGACGGTGCGGTCAAGTTCATCACCGATTCCATCGAAGCCGGCAATAGCAACAGTGCTCAGGTGTCGAACGCCTCGGGCGGTTTAGCCGCTGGTCGAAAGTCGCCGTTCGGACTTTGGGGATCTCTCGGAACTCGGGCTTCGAAAGAAACGATCGAAGAAGAGTTGTAGAGGCCGTCTCAAGGCGAGCAAGCTTGGTAGCGGCGATTTGCCTTAACCAGGTAATCACCGCCAGCCAGCTGCAATTGTCACTCGCGATAGACGTTTTCGCATGACAGCGAATCTATCGCGACTCGGACATCGGTTGCTCACTCGCTCGCTTCCGCGAGCGCGAGGTCTTGCGATAGCGACCGGAAAATTGGCTCCTGGATAGCGATGACATTCAGAAAGGCTCGACGGATCGCGTCATAGCCGCGATCGTTCGGGTCTTCGATGTTGGTATAGAACCAGTAGGTCGGATCGTTCGAGTCGTAATGCCGTCGCCAGAATTGTCGGCAATGCGAACCATGGCCCAGGAAGGTTCGGTAAAGCGGCACGGTGTGGACGTTGTCGTGTTCGGCTCCTGCCCGATGGATCACTTCGTTGTACTGGGCATGGATCGCGAGGCCATCAGGCCAATCCGGAAGAAAAATGCTAGGGGCATCGCCGACGCCATCGGTTGGGTCATAGATATCCCCTAAGAAAATCAGGCATCCTCCAGGGAAGCGGCTCTTGATCTGGTCAAGCATTTTGTTCAGTCGCTGCTCGAATGCGGTGATCCAAGGCTGGGCTTGTTCCAGCGTCGCCCCGTACATCGCACCTTCGACCGGCGGTCGTCGGCCATAGCTATGAATTAAATCGTTCCCGCCCGTTGTCATGACAACGATCCCAAACACATCCTCGTCGAATGCCTCGATTTGTTCTTCGATGACTCTTTCGTGATCAAGAGATGTTGAACCGGAAACCGCGACATTGGTGGCCGTCAAGTTCGGCAGCACGCCGGTTAAGTGCTTGCCACGCATGTCAGGCCATTCGTCGACGGGGTTTTCTCGGAGTCGCTCGAAATAGGAATGGGACTTTGAATTGGCACCGAGTCCGCGGGTGACACTGTCGCCGATTCCCAACATGTGAACGCGATGTTCCGTCCACGTCGACTCGAAAGGTTCTGCGGGAACGGTGGCCCCAGCCGGACCTTCACCCACTGGCCGGCGCAACTTGAATTCCAAGTATGCCGGAACGCCCACAAAGACCAGCACCGCACTGCCCCACAGTACCCATCGACGAACACGAAGATTCGAGAGGATTGAAGCCATCGGTTTCCCCGGTTGATACGCGGATGTCATCACCTGAATGAGTAACGCGTAAGAACGTCAGCACCAACGCGATAAACCCTCAACTATCTTAACATCTACGCGGCAAGGAGTGCCGACGGAGACCAGACTGGGGATTGTCAGATTTCTGTCGACGACGAAATCGGCTGCTAGAAAATGTTCGTTTGCAAGCGGCACGTGAATAACGATGGCAGCATAGCAGTAGAAAAACGCCGGGCGATTTAGCAGTCCGGCGTATACGAAATTCAGCCGGCGTAGCAACGAGCGAAGAATAAGTGTCGAGCTGAAATTGTGGCAAAGGCTTCCAGCCTGTGGTCCGCGCAATCACAGGCTGGAAGCCTATGCCACTTATTTTCCGCTCCGTCCTTAGTGAGTTTGGATGGGCAGATCGACTAAGCGGTAGTGTTCTGCGATTTCTTCTGCAGAGAGATCTCGCTTGTAGATGGCGAATTCGTCGATCGCACCGGAGAATTGACGCCATGTTTCGTTGGCCGTTAACTGTCCAACAATCACGTGGAAATTGCCGAGGCTGTTGACCTTGCCGGGGCCCAGGCCAACACGACGGATCAGCTTGCCGTTGATATAGATCTCCATCGCATCAGTGCGTTTAACCGTGACAACATGTTGCCACTGGCCTGGAACACAGATACCGGGGGTGAAAGCGTTGGTACCGATTTCGTAATTGACATCCGGTGGTGTTCGATGGAGAAAACGGACCGCACCGGGTTCGTGGATCATGAACGTGTCCGTGACGATCTCGATCACGTTAAGGAACTTACGTGGGTCGATGCGGTTTTCGGGGATGATACCGACGCAGGTTGCATGTTGCAGGTCGTCAGGCTTCATCCAAAATTCGATCGAATACGGACGTTCGTTGAGTCCCTCGATGGCTTCGTCGGAGATCAAGTAGCGTTTCACGTCGCATCGATCGAAGCGAGCATAACCGTTTTGGAAACGAATGCTTTCGTCGTCCTCGTCCAGGCCGAAAATACTGGCGGAATGACTGCCCGACATTTCATTGAACACCTGCGGGCCGTCGGCATCGTCAAAACGCCAATAAAGCGTTGGTTGATCGCGGCGAACGGTATCGACGTAGTCGAGCAGCAAGGGGAGTTCTGAATTGTCGCTACCGGAGATGATGGGTAGGTCGTTCAGTCCCGCCTCGATCGCTTGCAGCGGATCGCCCTCGCCATTGATTCGAATACGACTGGCTTCTTGAATATGTTGGCTTGAAAGCGTGTTTCCATCGTCACCGAGGACTGACAATTCAACCTCGCCGCTGAGTACTTCGACTTCAGAAATTCCGGCTGGAGTAACACGAACGCCGAAGTCGGTTCCGAGGTCAACGATCGCAGCCTTCGGTGCATTTAAAACAAAGCCCTGGGCCCGCGGAGGAACATGGGCACTGATCGCACCGGTTAGGAGCGTTGCCGCGTCTTTGGAGTGGATCCGCAATTCGGCTGGGCCTTCAAGGGCAACGACTGCGCCACCCATGAATTCCATTTGCATTGTTCCGCTAAGTAACTTCAGTGTGCCAGCTGTGAGTCGCGAACCGACGACTAGATTGGTTTCCGGATCACCGTCAGAGCGAACAACAACGGCCGCGATCGGTGGGATTTCGTTTTCACCAAGTCCGCTCGTGAAGACAACGTTTCGGGTTCGCAGTGCAAGTCCATCAGTGGATTGTGAATCCGCTAAGGAATCAACGTTAGACTGTCCGCTTTGTGACTGCGCAATTTTATCCGATTGGTTGGGCGTGTTATTCAGTGATACGAAAAGACCGACCGCCAATGCGCCAATTACAAAAACCAGTGCGGCCACAACGGCTTGGAAGCCCAAAATCGTATCGAAGAAACGTCGAGACGGGTGAGGTTGCGGTAGGCTTACTTTGGTTGTTTCGTCAATCTGTGACGAAGCTTGCTCGAACACGTTGTCGGGCAATTGCTGGTTGAGTTGGCTGATCGCATGGTTGTCCGCCATGCCCCACGCGCCCGATAGCTCGGCGTGCATTTGCAGGTAATGCAGGTAATACACTTGAGCTTCGGTTGATCGCTGGAGCACAGCCACCAGCTCATGTTCCTCGTCACTGCTGAGCTGATCGTCGACTAAACGAGGAAGCAGGTTTTTGAGGAGTTTAAGATCGTCCGGATTGGTTGGACGCACGTTCATTGTTGTGGCTCGATCGAAAGTTTGGATTGAACACAGTCAATGAGTTTTTCTCGGACTCGGTGCAGCATGATGCTCACCGCGTTGGCTGACTTATCCAACTCGCCCGCGATAGCTTTCACTGATATTGATTCGGCATAACGTTGAATGACCAACTTGCGTTGTGCCGGTTGCAGGTTGACCAGGCAATCTTGAAGTGCTGCTTCACGTTGGTGGCAGGTTTCTTCTGCGAAAATTTCGCAGTCCAGTCTGTCCAGCGACGCAGCCAAGTCGGCTGGGAAGACGAGGCGGTCGCGGGAATTCCGCTTCCGAAACGCCATAATCTGGTAGCGGGCAATGGTAAATGCCCACGCCATGAAATCGGTTCCCGCTTCAAATCGAGAAACGTCGCGGCAAATGACAAGATTTACCTCTTGCAGCACCTCGTGGGCGTGCTCGGGATTTCCTAGCCGTTTCAACAGGAAACTGAGCAGCCGAGGTTGAGCCTCAGTTAGCTGGAGAACCAGCTCTGTTGTCAGTTCAACGCGGTCTGATTTCGGTTGGTGTTCCATGGCATTAACTAGATAGCCCGTTAGCGCTGAATCTTTCGCACAAAGATTCCAATTAAAATGGGTTCGCCCAGTGCGCAAAAATATTATGAAAGATTCTATCGTGAGCGGCTATTCCCATGCACCAGGGCAGAGTTGCTTTGATTCACATTGTGACCCACACCCTCTCTTTTCCACCAACGCATAGGTTTCTTTTCATGTTAGTTCGCTTTCTCTCTGCCACTGTCCTCTGTTTGGGATTGGTTGCTGGTTTCAGCACCACTGGGTGTTCGGAGCCACAAAACGAAGTCATCGACCAGACGACTGTTAATCAGGAGGCTCGAGAGAATTACGAAGCCCAGATGAATGCACCTCGCGATGGTATTTAGATGTAGAGATATTTCGTTGCGAAGTCGCGTCGCCGCATGTGTGGCGTCCGCGTAGTTGCCAAATATCTTTTGACGGTTTTTTCGACGGTGAATTTTGGGTCAAGCGGTCAGGCGGATGTCCGATTCGGCTAGATCTATGACAACCTTAGGTGAGCGACTTGTCATTTACTCGGGTTTGTTCAGTTTTCGCACACGGTTTATCACGCTGTGTGACGCAGTTTTGTTTTGTTTCAGTACCAAGTTTTGAGAGTTTCAAATGATTAAAGCATCCCAAAGGCGGGCGTTCACGTTAGTCGAACTGCTCGTGGTTATCGCAATTATCGGCGTTCTGGTCGGATTGTTATTGCCGGCCGTTCAGGCGGCACGCGAAGCAGCCCGGCGAATGAGTTGTAGCAACAACTTCAAGCAAATTGGCTTGGCGATTCACAACTATCACAGCGCCTACAATCAACTGCCAACCAATCACACGGGAACTGACCGTGCCGCCAACGGCGACGTTTCGGTGAACAGTAACCGACGCTTCTTAAGCTGGTTGGTACCTGTCTTGCCGTTCGTTGAGCAGCAAGGATTGTGGGAAAGCATCAGCAATCCTAGTCAGGAGACCACGCCTGGAACGACCATGTCGTCGGCGACCTTGAACGGTACTTGGCCATCGATGGGACCCGTGCCATGGGAATCTCGCTACGTTCCATGGGCTACTCAAGTCGTTGCATTCCGTTGTCCTAGCGATCCGGCTAACCTTGCTGGCGTTGCGACCGGGCGGACCAACTACGGTGCGTCGCTCGGTGACACAATCGACTCGTGCTATTACGGTGGTAAGAACGAGTACGGTGTTTACAACCAGCCCGGCACCAACTCATACACAAAGGATGACACAATCGTTCTTCGTGCTCGAGCAGCAAACCGAGGCTTCTTCTGGAGTCGGCACAAGACGAAGTTCCGCGATTGCCTGGACGGCTTGTCCAACACGATCGCCGCTGGTGAACTTTGCACATCCCTGGGTGCGAGAGAAACTCGTGCGGACTGGGTTCGCAACATTTCGTTCAAGGGTGACGGAACTTGGGACGGTGCGGGCGAGCCAATCCGTTGCAGTCAAGGCGCACACATCGATGCGACGCGTCCTTCGTTCTACACCGGTGGAGCCAGCGTTGAAACAAGTCCTTTGAACTCACGCGGGTGTCGTTGGGCTGATGGCCGGCTGACTTACACGGCCGTTCAAACCATCTTGCCACCTAACAGTGCTAACTGCTCGAAGAGCAGTAGCGACGGAAACGACTACTTCATCTCGTCGATCGGAAGTCGTCACCAAGGCGGAGCACACGTGTTGATGGGTGACGGTGCGGTGAAGTTCATCACCGATAGCATTGAATCCGGTGACCTGAATGACAACGCCGTTGTGGCATCGTTCTCTGGGCACACGACCAACCCGAACCTCGCCGGTGCTCAAAGCCCGTACGGCGTTTGGGGTGCACTGGGAACACGTGCAGCCAAAGAGGTTATCGAAGAAGAGTTCTAAGTCGAAGAATCCCAAGCCTAGTGATTCATCCAGATTCAAGTTGGGGGTAGTGGGCGAGGCGACGAGCCCGTCTGGTCGGTGAGTGGATAGGATTCGTCGCCTCATCCACTACGATCAACCCCAAAATGAAAAGTAGATGAAGCACTAGGAATTGCAAGTCTTGAATCGAACGGTCAAGTGCGAGCGGAGATCATCGAGTTTGCTTGATGATCTCTCGCTTCACTCAGTTTCGCCTTTCGCCGAGATGTTTTGAACTCGAAAGTTGAGTTAGACGCCTCAAGAGCAAAACCTTCCGATGCCGGTCCTAAGGGGCCGGCATTTTTTGTAGGCAGACCGGCCGATCTGACGGCGAGAACTACCGAGTGGGCGGCGGAGGCAGGTTCAGTGTTGACGAAGCCGAGGTCAGTGCCACCTGGTAATGCTTCAGCAATCCGAACACGGATTGAAATGCCGGTTGGGAGGCGAGTTCGCGATATCGCGGATCGGCTGCAACCGATTGAAAACGCAGCACGGCGGCTTGCAGTTCTTCGGGTTGGGGATGTTCGTTGCCCACAAACAGACTTGGGGGAAGTGCTAGGAAGGATCGCCACTGGGGATCCAGCAAAGCATCCAGTTGCGGCGCGAGTTGTTCGAGTTGAGTGCGCAATACATCCGCCTCGCGAACACCCACTCGCTGAGCGATCGCGCCGCTGTTGTTGGCTCCCACTGAATTGGGGCCGGCGGTTGTCGAATTAGCAAAGTCGTTAACGCCAGGTGCTGCGTTACCCGCACCAAGGTTGTCGGGCCCCGAGTTGCCAGCGAGCGACGCGATGGCCATCGTCAATTGTTCGGCGGCGGGCGGCACGACGACGGGCATTCCTGGACCAGGGGAACGGTAATAAGCACCGGTGGCGAGTTGGTCGACGCGTACTACGGAACCATCGATGGAAACGCCAGCGAAGAGGCCTCGGCTACGGGAATACGAATAGATTTCCGCTTGAAGCTGGGCGTCGGTAGCCACTGCACCTTGCCGCCCGACTGGCCCAGCGGCTGCGGCGGCGTCCGCTCCCAATGTCAACTTGCCGGACAAAATGTTTTGTACGCTGCGTTCGGATTTGAAGACGAGGACAACGTCAGACGATTGAACGCCGGCTTGCCAACCAATGTTTCCGCCCGTCAGCGTGATGAAGACGGGGGCATGCCACAGACCATCGCCCTCACGAACGAATAACAGTCCACGGCCGTGGCGGGCGCCGACGATAAAGCCGCCTTTGATCACGTCGGGAATGATCGCGACTCCGTAAGCGTCCTTCAGCATGGCGTGTGGCACCTTGCTAAGTGGCCCGATCAACACCTCGTTTAGAACGGTTGCGGAAGACGCCACCGTCTGTTCTTGAACTACTTGGGCAACCGCTCGTCCTGGGATCGCGTGGCTAGCCAATAGCGTCAGTCCACAAGCTACGTTCAAAATCAATCGCTGCATGGTTCTCAATCCTTTTCCACAGACGGTTTTTGGGCAGTTATCAGGGCGGTTGCGACAATAAGTGCTCCCGTTCACCAATCGCAACACTGTACAGGCGGGAGCAGGTGCAGCTTACCGCGTGAGCGTCGCCCACAAAAGTGTTCAAGCTCTACCGCTGGTTCCAGCCATGACGCAGCCGGGCGTTGGAATCGGGGCGTTGGAATCTGGCTGTTGTCGTGGGGAAGTATGGCTCACTGGTTAAACCTGGACGCCAACTGGGCGGCGTCCAGCGCGTGATGACCGGCTGTCTACTTCCAGTCGAGTGGTTTTTGCCAGGCCGCTTTTGCTTCGGCAACTCCGACCTGCAACACCATGTCGTTGCCGTCTTGGATCTCGACGGTTTCGCTTTCCACCACTTCACCCAAACGAGCCAAAGGCACTCCAGCGTCGGCAAAACGTTTCTGCAGCGACTCGACGTTAACGGGCTCCACTTCGATCAAGAAGCGGGTGTTGGATTCGCTGAATAGCAATTCCGCACTGGTCAGACCGCCATCGACTTGATGATCCACGCTGTCCAGGTTCAGGTTCAATCCCAGACCACCGGCGAGTGCCATTTCGACGGCGGAGGCAGCCAGGCCACCTTCGCTGAGGTCGTGGCAGGATCGCAGTTCGGTTGCTTCGATTGCCGAGTGAACGGTGGCGAAGACTTGCTTGGCGTACGCAGCGTCGACCTTAGGGACTTCGCCACCGGCTTGATCTTCGACCAGTCCGTAGTGCGAGCCACCCAATTCCCGGCTGGTCTTGCCGACTAGGAACAGCACATTGCCAGATTCCTTCAGATCCATCGTGACCGCTTTTCGCACATCGGCGATTTGGCCCATCGCACTAATTAGAAGACTGGGCGGGATCGCGATCGTTTGCTTTTCACCAGCATCGTTGAAGTAGCTGAACTCGTTGTTCAAGCTGTCTTTGCCGCTGACGAACGGAGTGCCCAGGGTGACCGCCATGTCTTGGCAAGCAATCGCACTGCGAACCAACGATCCGAGCGTTTCGGCGCGGTCGGTGTAGCCCCAACAGAAGTTGTCCAGGATCGCGATCTTCGACGGATCGGCACCAACGGCAACCGCGTTTCGCATCGCTTCGTCGATCGCGGATGTTGCCATGTGGTAGGTGTCGAAATCACCGTAGTGAGGGTTCATGCCACACGAGATAACCAAGCCTCGATAGCTGTTCAGCTTAGGACGCACGACGGCCGCGTCGCCAGGACCATCGCATTGTGGGCCGACGAGCGGTTTGACCACGCTGCCGGCTTGGACTTCGTGATCGTATTGGCGGATCACCCAGTGCTTGCTGGCCACGTTGTAGCTGCCCAAGATTTTCAGCAGCGTATCCGTGTTCGCCTTGGCATCACGTTGAGGAATCGTGACCGGCTTGACTGCCGGTGGCTCGTACACCGCGTCGCGGATGATCGGTGGTCGACCGTCGTGGAGGAACGACATCGCGACGTCGCCGACGGTGTCGCCGTTGAAGGTCAGTTTCAAGCGACCTGTTGGTACGAATCGTCCGATCGCGGCTGCCTCGACGCCTTCGCTTTCGCAAAGGTCACGCAGGGCTTCCCATTTGTCCTCTGGCACAGCCAAGACCATTCGCTCTTGAGCTTCGGAGATCCAGATTTCGGTGTAGGTCAGACCGTCGTATTTCAGCGGGGCTTTATCGAGCCAAACTTCCGCACCGAGTTCTTCACCCATCTCGCCAACAGCACTGCTGAACCCACCGGCTCCGCAATCGGTGACGGCGTTGTACAGGCCGGCGTCGCGGGCTTGCAGCAACACGTCGAGCACCATCTTTTCGGTAATCGCATTACCAATTTGAACCGAGCCACCTGAAAGAGCTTCCGATTCGCTGGTCAGTTCAGCACTGCTGAATGTCGCACCGTGGATCCCGTCGCGGCCTGTTCGTCCACCGATGGCAACAATCAGGTCGTTCGGCTTGACTTCTTTGTCTTCCATCCCCACGGGGATGATGCCGACGTTGCCGCAGTAAACCAGCGGGTTACCCAGATAACGGTCGTCGAAGTAGACCGCACCGTTGACCGTTGGGATCCCCATTCGGTTGCCGTAATCTCGCACACCGGAGACTACGCCCTGGATCACACGTCGAGGATGCAGAACACCTGGTGGAAGCGAGTCGGGTGTCACGTCCGGCCGAGCGAAGCAGAACACGTCGGTGTTGCAGATCGGCTTGGCACCCATGCCGGTTCCCATCGGGTCGCGGATCACTCCACCGATGCCCGTGTTGGCTCCACCGTAAGGCTCCAGAGCCGATGGGTGGTTGTGCGTTTCGACTTTGAAGCACACGTGGTCGTCTTCGTCGAAGGTGACCACACCGGCGTTGTCCTTGAATACGCTGACGCACCAATCTTTGTCGCCGAGCCCACGACGAATCGTCTGGGTGGCTTCGAAGATGGTTTCCTTGAGCATGTTGTCGTATTGTCGCTCGTCGGCCAAAGGAGTGCCGTCGGCGGATGGGCCACGATAGTGGATACGACCAGCCAATGTTTTATGGCTGCAATGTTCGGACCAGGTTTGTGCGACGGATTCCAATTCGATATCGGTCGGGTCACGATCCAGCGAAACGAAGTGATCGCGAATGGTTTGCATTTCGACCAACGTCAAATACAACTGCCCATCTTTGGATAGCTTTTCCAACCCGGCGTCGTCCAGGTCTCGGATCGCAACCTTAACCAGCTCAAACTTGCCTTCAGAACCGACATCGAGCCGGTCCATTTGAAGCGGGCCGATGACGTAGGCTTCGATCGAGTCATTCGATAGTGCACGCCGGCAAATCGTTTCGAGCTGCGCCGCGTCGACTCCGCCAGCGATCCAGTACTTACGAAAAGTCCGAACGGCTTCGACATCCAATTGGCTATCCGTCAACGCACCCAATGTAGACGCGGATACCGGGTCCATCACGCCCGGCTTGCTCATCACGTGGACCAAGTGCGGAGTCTCTTCGATGCCCTGTTCGGCGAGCGTTTCTATCATGTTTTCAGGTGGCTCGGATAGCAGATCGGTGTCTGCATCGGCGCCGTCGATTCGTCCCACAACGGTCCGTTCGGTCAACGCATCGGCCAGTAACGTTGCACCGATTTCGCCGGCTTGGGCGGCATCGAGATCGCTTTGGATCAGGTAGCCACGAGCGGCGGCGATCACGAGATCGTCGCCAAGACCGAGTTCGTGGATTTCGCTAGCGGTTTGAGCACCGGCCCGGTCAATTTGATTCGGGCTGGGATGAATGTCGATTTGCCAAAGCGGCATGGGATGTCTCTTTGAAAAAGCTGTTAGCCACTAGCGGTTAGCTAGAAGCGGTCGATTGCGATGAGGGCGTGTTTTGACGTGTGGTTTGTGCGACGGCAAGCCAGTCGTGAAGTTCGTTGTCCTGGTGATTTTCAATCCGCTGAATCAATGCGTCCAATTCCGCTTGGGACGCTTTTAAAGCGGTGACGATGGCGGTGCGATTTTCAGCGACGATCGCGGTCCACAATCCCGGGTCGCCAGCAGCGATTCGGGTGGTGCTTAGCCAACCGGTACCGGCGAGCGGTCGAGCTTCGTCGGGTAATTGTGCGGCGATCAGCGACGCCATCAAGTGTGGCATGTGCGAAGAAATGGCAAGCAGCTCGTCGTGCCGTTGCGGGGACATGCGGGCGAGGTGTCCGCCGGTCGCCTGCCAGAATTTTTCGATCGCTTCAACGGATTCCGCGTTAGCGGTTGAGCCCGATTGGGGTGATGGACGGTCAAGCTGGAAATCGTCCGCTGGCGTGATCACGATCGGCCGACCCTGGAAAAGATCCGCTCGAGCGTTCTGGATTCCGGTCTTTTCGCTGCCTGCGATGGGGTGGGCTGCGACGAAACGGGAGGCAATTTCGGGATGCTGGGCGACCGCCTGAGTGATTCCCAGCTTTGTGCTACCGACGTCGGTCATCAGGACATTCGGGCAAGCTTGGCCGATCTTGACGATTGTGTCAGCGATCAGGTCGACCGGGGTGGCGACGACGGCGATGTCGACGCTTGAGCACGCCTTGATCAAGTCTTCGGTCGCAAAGTCCACGATGCCGTTTTCGACCGCAAATTGGCGGGTTTCGGCTCGCCGAGCACACCCGACCAAGCGAATGTGGGGGTGAGTTTTCCGCAGGGCCAAGGCCACGCTGCCACCAAGCAGCCCAAGCCCGACGATCGCCACGGACGGAGGCGAAGTGGGCGTTCGAGAAGGCGGTTCTTGGGGGGACGTGCTCACGAGGCACAAGATATCGGATCGCCCGGGTTCTTCCCATCGGGGAGGCGAATCTTCGTGAAAACCACGATCCGGGGCTCACGGATATGCAGGCCACGGATATTGAGTGCCACGGATATGCAGGGACTACGGATTCGCAGGGACTACCGATACGCCGGGGCGATGGATAAGCGGGGGTTATGGAGCGGGGGTTATGGAGCGGGGTTATGGAGCGGGGTTATGGAGCGGTCGACGAAAGTTGCTCGGCGGTCGCGCTCAACACGTCTTCCGGGATGGTGTGGGGGCCATCGAATGGATGCCAGTTTGTCGTGATCCCTTTTTTTTCCAGCATTGACTGCATTGCGGCAGTGTCGGCAAACGGCAGAATGTCGTCTTGGCGGCCGTGAGAAATCAAAACTCGGACGTCTGGATGGGCGGCGACCGTTGTGGCATCGAGAGCGTAGGCTGGTGAATAGAGAAAGAGATTCCGCACGGGCAGGTCGGCTTCGGACAGCAGCAGGCTGGACAACGTGGCGCCTTGTGAGAAGCCTCCAACCGAGATTTCCGCGTTGGGATAAGTCCGCGATGTGAACTGCACCAGTGCAGCGACTTGATTGTAACCGGCGTCGAGTTCCGCTTGATTGGTTCCCCAAGCGAGACCTCCCGTTTCCAACGCGACTGGCGCGTCGGGGAACACAAAAGCTCGAGATTGACCGTTGATGTAATCGGCCAAAGGAGCCAAGTCGGCTCCGGAGGCACCGTAACCGTGCAGCAAGACGACAATCTGGCTGGCACTTTCCAAAGGTGTTCCGGCGGTTTGGACGTTGAGCCCGCCCCAAGGAATACTGGGATCAACTTGAGGGGCGGAGTTCGCTTTCTTGGAAACCATGTTGGAAGAGTCCGAGCAGCCGTGGGATGTCAGCAAGATGGATGTCAGCAATGAGAGCAGTGGGAGATATCGCAATTGAATTCCTTCTGGAAAGTGAGCTGGTAACCGGGCTTGCAAGGGATCGGGCTTCGTAACGGCCGGCTGAACGACCAATGCGACGCCGAAAGACACGTGTCACCGGACCGGGGGACGTGCCAAATTGTATACCCTCCGCCGTGTCTTGAGCGGCTAACGTTTGCCTGCATCCGGACCTTTGGCTGAATTGTCGAAGAATGAATTTCCATCGCGTATCGGTAAGGCCGCATCGTCCGAAGCGGAAAACTAGATCGCAAAGCCGAACGCTAGGAACTGTATCGTTCGAGTGGATGTCTGGCCACCGAGAACGCCAAGGCTGCTATGCTGCTGAACGAACGACCTCGCAAGCGTCACGGCTATCAAACACTCGTGTTTCTTTTCCAGTGATATCGCAAAAAATTGCGTTTCGGATTTGAATTCGCAAAGATGCAGAACCATTGCATGCACCGAAGTCGGGCTTGCGAGGTTTTACGAATGGAAAATCAACTCTCCCGACTCGGTGATGTCCGCCGTTCTGCTACCATGAAAACCATCGTAACCCAATCGGCAACGCTCATCACGTTGCTTGGGTGTAGCACGAGCGACCCCACCAATCTACGAACTGGCGGAAACGCACCTGTGTCTTCCCCGAACACACTGACACTTGGAAACGAAGTCTTCGCTGTAGACAGCTGCGTGATTTGGGGTTATCTCGGCAAACGCGACGGCAAGTGGTATTGCCGTTGGTGCATTGATACTGATGCCGTAAAACGCACCTTCACAGAATCTGACGAAGATGGGCCGTACACTTTCGAGATGCAGCCGACCTTGTCCGGGAATTCGCTTCCGATCAACGTTTCGAGATGGCGTGAACTTGATGGTGTCGCATTCGAAACCGGTGCGCACGCCAACGTCGACTACTTTGACAATAAAAACCATTCAGCGATCTACACCTTGCGATCGATGACATCTTACGAAGAGTGTTCCAACAACGTAGTGACAATTCGGCATCTAGACGGTGACCAGTTCCGCGTTGTGTGGACTGGTGACGCATTTGTTTATGGAACTGGCGGCAATAGTTTTTCGCTTGATGCGATTGCAACACTAACAAAGATTTCGTTGTCGGCTGAAATTGACGATGAGAGCGAAGTGGACGACGATGAGATCAGACAGATTTTTGAATCTGTTTTCCAACACGGGGATTTCACACAACATCCTGCTGTCATTGACAAGTTTGAAGAGGACGGTGTTCTCTACATGAGCTTTGACGCCAACTTTACCCCTTGAAAATGAGCAGAACCATGGGATTCAACGGAGCGGCGGTCGTGCGGTTCTCGGTAAGACCAATGCCTTCTCCCGCCGCCCGCTGATCCCGGTCGTTCGCCAAAAGAATGTCGCAACTCCGAATTCATATACTCGTCGTGTGCTTGATCGCTGGTTGTTCCAGGCCGGAAGGAAACGCTTTGACCGAATCGTACACCCCACCCAACATAAGCTCACTGTCAGAAGTGGATGTCGCTGACGTTGACTACAACGATGAGCCAGTTCTGATCGAAGGACTTGTTTCACAGAGTAGTCAGGGCGCCTCCGTTCGCGACAAGGACGGATTCAATGTCCACATGTTTACGCTGGCGGCGTGGAGAGAATCCGATGGGCCAATAATAGAGAAAGAATTGCTGGTACTTCGACCAGTTCAGCAAGATCATGATTGGGGGCCAGACTTTGCATCGTTTTCCAGTCATCGTTTGCGATTGCTGCTTTCGACGGAGCGAAACCGATCCGTTCTTATCTCTTCAGAACCAATACATTCTTCTTCGCAATTCCAAAGTATTGCAGAAAAACTGCAACGGCCTGTGGTCATTCAAACGGACCGACTTGGCTCATTGACTCTAGATCGGTCGCTGAATTGGTTCGATGGTGAAACGCTATGGAACGGGCAATTTGTAAGGGTCTCGATTCCCGCCGACGAAAACGAATCCACTGGGAACGCTCTTGAAACTGCCGAAGCTCTCTGGGCCGATCAGGCGTCCTGGAAGAAACGCATCGAATCCTACGCGGTCAATGAACTTCTGGACTTAAAGAACGATACGTGGCTTCAAGAAGGCGAGACCACTTTCACGTCAAAGAGATTCATTGATAGAATGGAACTTGAATCAATTCAAATACTGCCAGATGGCCAATTTGAATTTTGGTTCGACGATGGAGACTTGTTTTGGGGGCATTCGATCATGGTAAGCGGCGATGTCAAGAATGGTCCTGACGAAGCGGGGATTCATGGTTGATCAAACGCTAAGGAATTGGCGAACCATGCCATGCACCGGAGTGCCGGTGGCCAGCGTTTTCGGAAATATAGAGTCAACTCCCGCCATCCGGTGATCGTTGACGTTAGGCTGTATCCGGCACCACCAACAACACATGTCTATGGAAAGCGACGTGCAGAAAGACGCAGGAATGATCTACGGAGGCATCGCTGGCGTGCAGCTGCCGGTTGAGTCCTTCGCGATTGGCGAAGGCGTAGAGCTTCGGCAAACATACTGCCACCTGTTCTCGACAAGCATGACGGCGTTTGCGCGTCCGGGACCTGAGAGATATCATCCCGCCCCTTGGAAGGCGGCAAAGGGCGGATGGGGCTATGACATTGAAGTTGAAATCTGCGCCCCAGCCGAAACCCCTAGGAAGCTCGTTCGATGCAACTGAAATCATTTGGTGGATCGCCGCGCTATTGCGATTGGTACGACATCCCTACCTGTCCGTTCCTGTGATTTCGAACCAATCGTTTCGTCAGATCCCAGAGTCTGGCGAGGAGCCAGTCCTCACTCCATTTGAGATTGAAGGACGTGTTCTCGGCCCTCCCGCCGACGCAGACTGTACACTCGACACGGATAACCTTGCGTGGGTTGCCGACAACTGGTTGAGAGCCGGCCAGATGTTGAACAGCAATGCCAAATTCTACAGCGCTTTCAAAGCATTCGATTCAGCGACGGTTCGAGGTCGCGCCTCGGCGTCAATGCTTGCGCTTTGGGGTGGAATTGAACAACTATTCGCACCGTCGGCTGGCGAGCTTCGATTCCGAGTCTCGGCACTACTCGCTTCTTTTTTGGAACGGCCCGGTGCTTCTCGGCTTGAGCTCTACAAGCGGATACTCAAACTCTATAACGAGCGATCGGTTGCGGCGCATACGGTAAAGGATGTTGAGATGGCGCCGCTCATGGAAACATACGTTATGATGCGTAACGCACTTGTCCGCATGATCGATGATGGCAAAGTACCAGCCCAGTCCGACTTGGAGTCTTTGCTTTTCGGTGCCGTTCCTCAGGAAAAAGAATCAACAACAGCCTAACAAATGCGTGAACCGGAGCGGCGAATCCGGCGGACTCTGAAAATCAACGCGTAACGTCGCCGCCCGGTTACGCAGGTCGTTATCCCATCAAACACACATGCATCGCTTACTCGAAATTGGCTTTCAACATGCAGGGCATTGGCTCCTGTCCAACGATAAGTTGGAAGTCGAACTCGTGCGCCATGCGAAGCAGTCAAACGTCCTGTACGCGTTCGTTTGCGATGGTAACGTGTATTACGTTGGCAAGACCACACAGACACTTGCGAAGCGTCTTGGCGGCTATAGGAATCCAAGTCCGACGCAAGCGACCAACGAACGTAATCATCGTTTGATTTGCGAACAACTCGCTGATGGGGTCGCGGTCGATATTCTCGTGCTGCCGGACAACGGATTGATGCACTACGGTCAGTTTCACCTGAACCTCGCCGCAGGACTGGAGGACAGCATCATCTCGACACTTCGGCCGCCTTGGAACGGAGCGCGGACAAAGGTCACGATCGAAACGCTAGATTCTTCACCGCCGCAGACCGAGTTTCAATTTCAATTGCATACGACGTATTTCAACAGGGGATTCTTCAATGTCACCGTCGAACACGAACGGTTCTTCGGTGGTGATGGCGAGCAGATAGATATTTTCTGCGGACAGTCCGATTTCCCAATCATTGGCTCGGTTAACCGCCGCGCGAACTCGAATTCGACACCAAGGATCATGGGCGGTACGCTGCTCAAGGATTGGTTCCAGCACGATTCAAGTGTTGGGGCCACCATTCATGCTGCGGTCCAAACGCCGAACGAGATTCACCTGAAAACGATGGGATAACCATGCCATACACCGGAGCACGGCATGGGGCGATTGCAGATGGACACCACATTGGCCGTGCTCGGTGATGGCCGCTGTTATCCGACTGAATGAAATGCGTTTAACGATTCGTCGCTCACTGGTGATTGTCGCTGTTTTCGCGATTCTATTTGCGGCGCCGGTGATGTTGCACCGGACGCTTGAAGATGAGCTTTTGGTGATACGAGCGATCGAGAAAAAGTACGGCGTCCACTTTCTTGTCGTCAATCTGTCTCATCAGCCGCGGCACTCCGGTGGCTACCATATGATTGTTGATGGAAAATTTGTTCCGACTGCAGGAAGGGCCTGGAGGAACGACGCGACACCGAAGTGTTTGTCGTTTCTTCCCGCATCGCTTCAGATCTACTGCTTCTCACCAATCACCTCCGTACAGATCGATATGGATGTTTTGGACGAAGCTGTACTCGATGACTTGCTGATGCTACGATCCTTGAAGTCGGTGTCGATTATTCGCGACGCTCCTGATTCCGTTGCGCTGTCGAGAATGCGAGAACGTTTCCCAGGACTAGACATTCATGAACCGATGCGTTTGTGGGGGGCACTTGGCACGAAGGCTGGAGGATAACCATCGCGTGCACGCGGAGGCCCGTTGGCAAGGTTTCACAAATGGGACATCAACTCACGTGCTCCGGTAACGCGTGTCGACTATGAAGTCCGTGGTTTGACCAGAGGCGTGTGGCCGCTTTTGGTGACTTTTTCTACATCGGTGATTCTTCAGTTTCCGTCTTATTGTCTTGGGGGTGGATTCGGCTGACTTTGAACGTTGACGCTTGCGAGTATCGGCGAGATCCGATTCGGTACTCTACGACTATTCGAGGTGTCGACGCTTGGACTTGGGCTAGCTAAGTCTGTCAGTGACAGCGTCGTCTCGTCATTCCTTGCAGTGCTAACGAGTCGGCTTGATTCATTGACTACTGCTGTATGATCCGATCGCTTGAGCTTGTCGCGTTCAGGGCATCGCCAGTCACAGTCTTCGTCACGAACTGGCCGGAAAGAATTTATCCTAGGGTCACGCCAAGATAGCTGGAGATGTGTTAAACGCTCTTGAAGCGATGTGGGGCATCGATTGCCGCGACGAGCATCTCGGCGATCTTGCGACCCACGCCGGGGATGGTCATCACGCGTTGGATGTGGGCGTTGTCGGCAGCGAACAGTTCCAGAGGTTGTTCGATCGCTTCCATTTCAGTGGTGAGCTCATCAAGTTGTTTCAGTTCGCTGTCGAGTTGTCCTTTCCAGAGATCGTCGGTGCCACTCTCATGGATTGGTTTGCGGTGGGAGTCGATATGGGCGCGGCCGCTGTTCCAGACGCGTGCTCCGGTGTCGATCTTGATAGGCTTCCATGACGACAAGGTCGATTGGATTGGACTCGAACAGTTGATCGACGTGAGAAACCTTGGTGAGGATGGTTTCGAATCGATAACGCTAATTTCGGTTGTCAAAGAAACAGGCGACCGACTTGAACTTGCCGAGGTCGAGCGAACAGATAATCATGGAGTGGTTCCGTGGTTTGAGGAGTCAACGTGTTAGAAGTGTTGATTGTGACCGATCGAAAGATCGAGATCACGGCCTGGTCAGCAGGTGTATCCAGCCGAGTCGCCTCAAACCACGGAGTTCACAGATTCGTTATCGGAACAAGGTTGAATTAAACGTCACGATGGCACTTTCCGATGCTACTCACAAACTAGACGACCTTCGCGCGGACTTGGTCCGGCAGCTCAAATCGTTTCATCTGACTTACGAACAGCATCAACTGCTGCATAAGTCCGATCTCGGTTTTCTTGTTCACTATGTGGTCCGAAAACGCTGGGTGTTGACTCTAGCTCTTGCCTCTCTGGCTGCAATTTCGCTCTTCTTCTCTTTCTACAGCCTTGCTTCCCCATTCGCCTACGTTCCGGGACTGCTTGTGACGACGGCGTGCGGCATCTGGGCGATGCGTCGCCATCTCAACTCTGTCGCCTTGATGACTGCCTACACGATCTACGAATCCGAAAGGCTTGATATCGCAACGAGTGACCTCACGATGGGTGATGAGCTTCGACTAAACTTCGCACTTGCTTACGACGAGCATCAGGCGATTCACGCTGGAAATTACAGGGAAGTCGCGAACCGCGTAATTGCTAGGCAATGGAGAAATTCGATTGTGTTCGGCATTGGAGCGATTGGTATATCTTTTCGTACTTTGCGCTGGCATGGACTGTCTTCATGGCCATTCTTGGTCGTGATCGGATCCGGCTTAGCCGCCTGTATTGCCCGTGATTACAGCGTGGCTCGTCGCGCACAAGTGATTCTTGAACGGCACACTGATCTTGACACAAACAACCGATAGCCATGCGATGATACGGAGCGGCGGTGGTGGCCGATTTGGCAATGGTAGAATCTCTCGCCGCCGCCCGCATATCGCTACCGTTATCCGGTTGACATTGGGCTTGATTGCGATCTCGCGAGGTCCTGGCTAGAATGACGCGATGGGGAGAACTGAAATGGGAATTGAAACTCTCGTCGACAGCATGTCGCGAACCGAGCAAATTGCAGCATTGCAGCTGATCTGGGACCGCCTGTCTGCGGATCCGGGAGGAACCGAGCCGCCCGACTGGCATGGTGATGTGCTCGCCGAGCGGCGAGCGTCACTGGAGGATGGCACGGCAAAGCTCGTTGACTGGGCCGATGCTAAGAAGCGATTGCGGGAGCGGCACGGTTGAGAATCCGACTGCACGAACAGGCGGAATTTGACCTGGAGCGTGGAGCAGATTTCTATGAATCGAGACTGAGCGGAATAGGTGCGTATTTTGTTGATTGCCTCGCCTCTGACATCGAATCCCTGAAAGTTTTTGCCGGCACTCACTCGAAGAAATTTGGCTTCTTTCGCGCTGTTTCCAAACGCTTTCCGTATTCGATTTACTACGATGTGATCAAGGACGAGGTGGTCGTATTTGGCGTGTTCGGTGATCGCCAACGCCCTGAGGCAATAGAGGCGTCATTGCACAACCGCATTCCATGACGCGGATAACGAATGCATGCACCGGAGCAAGTGTGTCTTCGTTCTGGTGGTTGCCTTCGTCATTATACCACCTCCACTCCGTCACCCCTGCCCGGTGATGCTGGGCGTCATCCGACTTGGCACGCTTGATTCTGATGCTTCGTTAGTCCGCGATTCCTTCACATGACCGAACCTCCGACTCCGACTGATTCGTCCTCCGCTCCACAGTGCGGTATTCGCAACGACATACTGATAGGCTTTCTCGCCGCGACGTTCGCGGCCCCTGCCGCTGGTGTCGTGTTCGCTATTGCGATGGTGTCTGGATTTAGTGGCGCCGCCGAGCGAAACCTATTCATCGGCTTAACGCTCGCTGGGTTCTTATCGCTCTTCTCGTTTACCTGCCTCTCTGCGTTCGCGGGCTGGAACTGGTTTCGCCATCGTCGAAGCCTTTTGTACCTGCTATTCTGTGCTGGTATCGTCGTTGCCTTCAGTGGTTTCGCTTTGCTGGTGCCGACGTGATCGCGGCGATCCCAGAACCAGACAAAACGGCGGATAAGCAAGCCATGCAACGGAGCACGGCTTGCAAGTTTTTTGACAATGGAAAATCAACCGTCCGTGCCCGCTGATGGCCACCGTTCGCCGACCAAGTCATCATTTGCTGCCTTCAAACAGGTCGAGCAATCGCTGCACCGATGGATGCTCGCCTTTGTAGCACTCACGCAACATCGCAATCGCGACCTTTTCAGCGTACTCTCGGGTCATCCCGATCCAAATGTTAGCCATGTTCTTCTCGTCCGCCGTGTCTGCTTTGTACGGGTACGTCATTCTTGCACGCAACAGAATCTGCGTGCGTTCCGGCGGCATTTTCCACGCTGGTTTCCCGCGATATTGATTCACAGTGATCTTGTAATCATCTACCTGGTTGCCCTTGTCTCCGCGCCGGATGCTGGCGACCGTACTTACTTTCTTACCCATCAATCGTCCCTCAACCAATCATCGTCTTGTAATGAATGTGACACCGATTTCTGTATATGTAATCTAGTGGTATCGAATGCGAAATGAGTCGATATTGCCAACGTAGGTAATGACGAGTTTGCTCGCGGTCACTGCGATCTGTAAACTACTGCGCATCGTCGTTCCTGTTGGCTGACGCGACTCCGCTTCAGATGCGGCGAACCATGTCGTGCACCGAAGCACCGCATCTTGATTTTACAAATGGAAAACACATTGGCGGTGCTCGGTGACGACCGCCGTTACCCGACCGAAGGAATCCTGATTCACGATGGACGCAAACTTGGAATCGCTAAACGCGTTGGAAGACCGATGGAAGCTTGGACAGATTCCGCTTCAAGACGGCACACTCTTTGTGCGACTCAACCAATCCGCTCAACCGTATATCGGACATCCGGAACTCGGCATCAAACTTGGATTCGCGATTCCGTTTAATGAGAAACCGCAATACGGCGTCCCGAACCCCGACGAGAACGATGCGGTTGCGACGCTCGAAGACAAAATCCGGGATGCCGTGGCCGCCGAGACTCACGGAATTCATGTTTTGACGCTGACTGCACCAGACGCTAAGGAATTGGTGTTTTACATCGCAGAGGGTGCTGACATCGGGTCACTACACGAATCGTTGCGAAAACAATCGGAAACGCATGACGTGCAATGCATGGCGGTACGTGACCCAGACTGGGGATCGTTCAAAGAGTTTCTGCCGCAACAACAGGGCGGCGGGTAACCGTTCCGTGCACCGGAGGGCGGTATCGCGTGTTTACAACTGGAAAATCAACTCGCCGTCCCCGGTGACGGCCGACGTTCTGGCACCAAGACATCCTTATTGGTTAGCGGTTCCATTGTATGACTCGATACCTTGCCATCGGAGACATTCACGGTTGCTTCGACGCACTTCGCACATTGGTGTCGTTCGTAGGCGTCTGTGATTCGGACGTCGTTGTGACGCTCGGTGACTATGTCGATCGTGGTCCGAACACCAAAGACGTGATCGATTGGCTTATTTCCTTTCGCGAGACGAACTCGCTGGTGGCTCTTCGCGGCAATCACGAGGTGATGATGCTTAACGCCCGCATAAACCAGTCGGACAAACTCCGCTGGGGGCAATTTGGAGCGATTGAAACTCTTGATTCCTACGCGACGGGCGACGATGGCGCTGCTGACTTAGACGATATCCCCGATTCGCACTGGCAATTCCTTTCAAATCTTCTGCCGTACTACGAGACCGAGACACACGTCTTCGTTCACGCAATGGTCGATCCAACTCTGCCCATGGATCAACAATCTGACCGCACTCTCTTTTGGGATCGCTACTCAGACCAATTTCCCGGGCACATTTCCGGCAAGTTCATGGTATGCGGACATAAGTCACAAGACTCGGGTCTGCCCGTCGCGAATGAATTTTCGATATGTATCGACACCGGTGCGTGCAAGCGGCGCTGGCTCTCCTGTCTCTGTGTCGATTCAGGTACAATTTGGCAAGCCAACCAGAATGGCGAAACTCGACAGTTGAGTGTCAACGCCCTCAGTTCTCGCCCGCAATGAGCCAGAACCAAGCCGTGCACGCGGAGCACGGCTTGCGAGTTTTTACCAATGGAAAGTCGTCCCTCCGTGCCTGGTGACGGCGGACGTTATGCTACTTAAGAATAATGAAATTTGATCCTGACAACATACGTTCAGCTGTAATTGCACTCGTCACCATAGTGGCTGCAGCCACATCAGTATTTTCGCTGGGAGATTCATTAGGCTCAGATTTTCGTTTTACGGCACTCTTCATTGGTGCGTCGGTGGCAGGTCTTTCGACAATGATGCTGCGCTACCTTCGACTTGACTCCGAAGATGAAAGTGAATCGCCAATTCCAATTGGCAGTAGAACATTGCGTCAGATCGAGGACGTAAAACGCCAGATAGCGATACTTCGTCATGAAAGCGGTGGCGCCACGATCTCTGATGACGACCGCAAGCAATTGGTAGAACAACTTCGAGAACAGGTTAGAAATGAAGCCGCCGATTCGGTTATCAGCGCTATCGAAGAACAGGTTTCAACTCGCATCGCAGCTGAAATCCCAATGGAAGCCGTTGCACAGGCATACGAAAAAACAACCAGCCGACTCTCTCGTGAAGTAGAGTCACTGAGCAAACGCGGCAACATCAATTTGGTAATCGGGCTCGTCACTGCGCTCACAGGTCTTGTCATTCTTGGGTTTGTAGTTTTCTCCAAACCGATATCCGATGTTTCGCTATCGAACGCTCTATTGTATCTCCTTCCACGAATTTCACTTGTAATGTTTGTGGAAGTATTCGCTTACTTTTTCTTGCGTCTATACCGACTTAGCCTTGACGACATAAAGTACTTTCAGAATGAACTGACGGGAATTGAATCCCGATATTTGGGCTTGCAGGTTGCTCTTTCCCACGGGGAAGCTACGATCACGCAGGTCGTCAATGTGCTTGCTCAGGTCGATAGAAATTCGCCCAAAGCTCTTGCTGGAACCTCTGCAAAAAGCAACAAACAAGATGCGACGAAAGATGCGAAACAGCTCGTAGATTCAGCTCTGACTCTTTCCAAACAGGCGCAAGACATGTTCGGGTCGTAGCATAACAATGTGATGCACGCGAAGCCGGGCTTGCGTGCGGATTTTTCTGCTTGCAAGATTATCGTCCCGGCTCGGTGATCACTGCCGACTATGAAGTCCGAGGTTGGCAAGTGGGGTGTTTGGGTTTATTTTATGTTTTTTGTTTGCTGAGTCGATCGAGGGGCCGTTGCCGGAGGCGTTGATCGGTCGCTCGCCGCAGTAGTGGCGACCGATCAATGGCGTAGGTAACGGCACCGGCCGGTGAAGCCATAACGAGTTCGGTTCGTTCGGTGTTTCGGTCAGGCAACGCCAAGGAGCTTGATTAAACGACTATTCGAGTTGTCAGCGTTCTTGAGTCCTGGAGGGCCGACGTTCGTGGACGCTGGCGACGCAGTCTCAGTTATCCATGCACGGTTCAAACCACTTGGTTGGTTCGAAACGTTTTCGGCTGGCTCTTACCTGGAGGCTTCTGTCCTCTTGGAGGACACGAGCAGTAAGAGTTGGTCCAGGAGTGCCGCACATTCTTTAGAGCGATGTGTCCGAAAGCTCTGCTGATTGCTCGATCGCAATCAGGTTCCTAGGCGAGCCGCTCGGCATCAGGCTACGTCGGTGCTGACACACTGGGGGGGATCTGGTCCTTGGGGCGTGTTCGATTCAGCAGGTTCCTTGTTTGATTGAGGTGGTCGTGTCGATGAATTGCGAGGATTGGGATTTCGAGGAAGCCCAAAGGTCCGATTCGTTATCTCGATGTCAGAACATCAGTCACGCGATACTGGCTGTCTTGCTCGTCTCTGAGTTGGCTGGCGAGGTAACTTCTTGACAGTCCGTTTGGGCTTGGTGATGGACGGTTTCTTCGCCTTGCTGGTTGTTTTCGTTGTTTCAGTCTTGGCCTCCTCAGCCGCTTTGCGTTCTTTCGCCAACCGGCGTTTCCGCTTGTGTCGGCACTCTTTCTTCGGCATCGCCTCGAAGGCTTTCTTATCCATGGGAAGTTGACCGCCGTAGGATTCAGTCACTTCAATCATCTTGGCCGGTTCCCAGTCCTTTTCATCTCGCAGCATCGCCCAAGCGATCACGGCAATCTTTCGAGCCAACGCGATCGCTGCCTTCTTCTTGCGTGTCTTCTGACCTCCGTAGATTCGTTCGTAAACTCCCTTGGCCCAAGGGTTGTAACGCAATGACGCCCAGGCACACTCGACGAGAATCGTTCTTGCCAGTGGATTGCCTCGTTTTGTGATCCGTCCATTGCGATCCGTTTCTCCGGACTGATACTGCCGAGGCACCAGCCCGAAATAGGCTGACACCTGTCTTCCACTTTCAAAGCGATGAGCGGCGTCGATACAGGCAACCAGGATCTCGGCGGTACGAGGCCCCACGCCAGGAATCGTTTGCACACGCCGAACGCGTGCGTCGGTCTTTCCGATCGCTTCGAGACGCTAGACGACCGTGTTGAGCTGCTCGGTCAGCGAATCCAGGATGGTGAGCTCAATGTCCAGTTGCCCCTTCCAAAGTTCATCGGGGCTACAGTCGGTAAGTGGCTTGCGGAACGAGTTGATTCTTTCCCGTCCGGTGTGCCAGGCTTTTTCGCCAGTGGCGATCTCGATGCCATGGTTAACGAACCAGGCGCGGATGGTGTTCTTGGCCTTGTTGACGCGGTGGTCGAGTGTCTTGCGATACTTCACGAGCGATCGAAATTCACGGTGCTGGAGTGTGGACGCCCTTGAGTTCGCCCATGGCGGCCATGCGAGCGAGTTTCAGGGCGTCGTCGCGATCGGTTTTGCGTTTGACGTTGGCCCACCGCCAGGCTTCCTCGTTGGTGCTGCAGACGAGTGTTTTGTGCCCATGAGCTTCAGCCAGATCATTGATCCATCCCGAGGGGCCGCAGGCCTCCATGACGACCAGGTCGGCTTGGTGATTGGTGAACAGCGAGTCCATGTGCTCGCGCGTCGTCGGAACTGTCATGAACCTGGGCTTTCGATTCTTTGGATCGAAAAAGCGTGTACCGGAGTTGCCGCTTCTTTTGGTTTGACTGGGCCGAGGTCAAGTGCGAGAATCTTCATTGCTTTGAATCCTTGTGTTTGGTGGGTGGAGCGAATGTGACAGGCAGCCCCAAGCTGCTCAGATCACGGGTCCGAGTCGCCAGTCATTGTGAATAAATGGCTCCCACCCATCAAACCTCGGACTTACATAGATTCTTTATTTTGCTGAGACCAGATGCAAGTCGTAGGAACTGGTAACGTCACATACATTCTCCTCAGCGGGATCGCCGTACCTCACTGCGTTCGTCTCAGTGAAGGCGTTGAGTTGCAGCCCGCTGATACATCACACCTTGACCTTCAAACAATGCTTTTTGCGTGTACGCAACCTGACGATATCGCGGTCGCTGCGGCATCCATCCCTCGCGTCACAGCACAGTTCGAGATAACTGCTCACACGCCCAAAGAACTGGCGGTAGTTGCATGGAATTCATCGTGGGATGTGCTGTTGCTCAGTGCGTTTTTTCGCACCGAGATTGGCTTCAACTTGCAGAGCACTACTTCTGCCAACGCAATATCGGCAGACAGTACGCTGAACGCGACCAATCTCCACATGCGCGGACTCACGAACTCTACGCCGTACCAAATCACCGATGACGATTTGCATTGGATCGCAAGCAATTTTGCAAACGCTCGACAACTGCTTGAAAACGACCAATTTCAGACTGCTGTGCATTGCCTTGCAACATACCGCTGGCATTCGATGGCTCGCGTTCAACTGGCGATTCTCTGGGCTGGAATCGAATGTATGTTTGGGACAAGCACTGAAATCCGATTCCGGATTAGTCTGTATATTGCCCGGTTTCTCCACCCCGACGACGCTAGCAAACGCCAAACGGTGTTCGATGCCGTGAAACGCCTCTACAATTCACGTTCGGCTGCTGTACATGGTTCGAAAATCAAGGGCGACGCCTCTAACATCGTTAACGACTCTGCAGACCTTCTTTGCAATCTTCTGCGACGCTGTACAGACCGCAAGTCGATGCCTGATGAAAATGAACTTGTACCCTGACATCGCAAAAAAACAAACCGTTGCAAAGGGATCCGCGGGCCGCGCGGTTTGGTGAAATCAATGTCTTTCGCCGCGGTCCGGTGAACGGTGGCATTACCCGACTGATAGCATTGTGCGAATCTTCTGCTGTGACTGACGCAAATCCGTTCTCTCCGCCTCTTACTGGCCCAGACACTGCAACTGCAATTCCACATACGTCGTCTCTTCGTGCCGAATCATGGCGGGGTTTCAAACTCGGCGCGAAACTGACCGCAATCGCAATGACGGCGATTATAGTTGCGCTCGCAATCTTTGCTGTTGGCATGTTTATCTATATGACGGCTATCACCAACGGAGACTTTGCACGCTCCGTAGAGTGGTCTGGTATCTTGCGCGGCATTGGTGGCTCGATAGCTGCTATTGCGATGATGTCATTGTACGGTGGTTTCGCGGGTGCTATCGTGATGACGCTGGCTGCGGTCGTCCGTAAACTGCGACGCACTGCGAAGATTGCCCAAGACGGCGGGTAACCACCACATGCACCGAAACCGGGCTTGCGTGGTTTTTCAAATGGAACATCAACTGTCCTGGTTCGGTAATGTGTGACTTTCTGCAGCAAGTTGATCTTCGATGAATGAAAACGAACTGCATTTCGACTCTCACCGCTTCGCGATTGAGTCCGCAACGTTTCGGTATATCACTGACAGTTGCAGCGGTCCCGGCTGGGACTTCAATTTCTCGGGACCACGCGTCACTGGCGACCGTGAGGAACCCGAATACCCATACGGCATTCGACTAATGACAGAATCCGGTCGTTTGCCTCTAGAGCCAATGGACGACCTGACGGGGACTACCGTCGAACTTCATTCGCCATACGATGAAGAATCTGGCGAACCGTACTTTGACGTGAATGTGATGGAATCGCATGACGTGCCAAGGCTGAAATTGGATTTCGTCGAGCGACGTGGCGACGAGTACTTGATCAATATCATTGCCACGGTCGCTGAAGCGATTGCTGGCAAACGAGAATCCCTCTCCCTGATTGCTTGGGCACAGCGTGAAGCGGACCACGTTTATCCGACGTAGACATTCACCAAAGCCTTGTGCCATGAGTTGCACCTGAGTGGTCTTGCGTGCGAACGTCAATGGGAGGTTGGTCTGATCTACGAGCAATGTGTCATCAAGAGACAGAAGCTTGACATCTTTGTGATCGGCGAAGTTCTTGCGGAGCAAAAAAGCTGTTACCAAGATTCCCAACGTCCCCGCAGTTTAAACGCTCTCTTGTCTACAATCAAAGAGCTTGAAACGAGGTTTGAAACCAGGTTTGCTCATCCATTTCAGTCAATCCAAACTGGTCGATGGAGTGAAACGGCTTTCTCTATCAACTCCGTGTCCTCTGTTGTGAAATTCCACAAACGTTTCACCCAGAATAAGTTCGTGGCCGCTCGATGGATGTCGCGGAAATCACAAAGCGACGACCTAGCGGGATGCGATGGATTCGTGCTGGGCAGCGATGGTTTGCAGGTCTTCGATGCACTGACGCATCACGGTTCGGTCGATCTCGTGAACATTCACGCTCTCGCCGATTCGCTTTAGCATCGTCACCGTCAGACGGCCGCCGAGATGCTGGCGGAATTCTTCAAGCCCCCGCAGCACCGCTTCGGTGTCCTGAATCGCATCGCACCACAACGGCGTGCCGATGGCCGCAAGCGTATCGATCACCCGCATCGCGTCGGGTTTGGGAAGGCCGAATTTCTGGGAAGAATACAGCGTGTCCAAAGCGACTCCGATGCCGACCGCTTCGCCGTGCCGCAACGCGTAATCCGTCATCGGTTCAAGGCGGTGAGCCGACCAGTGTCCGAAGTCGAGAGGTCGGGCTTCCAGGGCTTCGAAGGGATCGCCGCCGCGTGTGATGTGATCGAGGTGCAAACGACACGATCGGGTGATCGCTTCGGAGCTGATCGCGGGATCACGATGTCGAAGTGCGTCCGCGTGGGTATGAAGGAACTCGAAAAACTCAGGCTCCTTCAGCAACGCTACTTTGACCGCTTCGGTAAGCCCCGATCGGAAGTCGCGGTCCGGTAAAGTCTGCAGGATCTCGGTGTCGTTGATGACCGCCCAAGGAACCGCAAAGGTGCCGACCCAGTTCTTTTTGCCAAAGTAGTTCACCGCGTTTTTCACACCGACACCCGAGTCGGCCTGGGCCAACGTCGTTGATGGTAAGCGGATCAGACGGATTCCGCGGTGTGCGATTGCGGCAGCGTAACCGGCCACGTCTAAAACCGCTCCACCGCCAGCGACAATGAGGTAGCTGCGGCGGTCCATGTCGTGCTGGTTGATCAAGCCAAGCAACTCTTCCAGCACCGCAGGCGAGTTCTTGCAAACCTCGCCGCCGGGGATCACGTGCATGGGCGCGGCGAGATCGACACGGTCCGAGTTCGCCAGTTGCGATGCCAACCGATTGGCAAACGAATCCGGCGTGGACGTGGACGCATCGTGCAGGTTGGAGTCAACCCACAGTTGCACCTTAGCGGGCTGGCCCACGTCAGCACTCAGTACAGACGTTAACGCGTCGAAGTCAGGGCCCGCCACATCGAGCGTCGTTCGAAGACGATGGGTGAAGGCGACGGTGAAGGGGATATCGATATCGCTCACGGTTGTGCTTGCTTCCAATCACGCCACAGCCATCGCAAGGCATCGGGGAAGACACTGCCGGCATGCTTTCCGTCGTGCCCTCCGTCACCGTAGACGAATTTGTAGTCGTAATCTTGGAATGCGAGTGCTTTCGCCATTTGTTGATTCGCCAGTGGCCAATTGCCGTAGCGGTTGTCCAAATCGTTGCTGCCGTCTTGAAGGAATACGCGAATCGGCTTGCGGTCCGCCTTGCGAATCATGGACGGATAATTGTGTCCGCCTCGGATGTCGGTGAAGCTGCCGATGTTCGAAAGCACCTTGCGAAATGAATCGGGGCGGTGCCAGGCAACCGAAAACGCACAAATGCCTCCAGAACTGCTGCCACCGATCGCTCGCAATTCGGGGTTTTGGCTGATGGGGTGCTGTTTTTCGATCGGAGGCAGGATCTCGTTGATCAGGAATTCGGCGAAGTCACCACTGACCGTGTCGTATTCAACACTGCGGTTTTCGGGACGCGGCTGCCAACCTCGTTTGTCCGGCAATTCGCTCGTGAAGCCTGGATCGATCAAGACAGCGATGGTTGGCGGCATCGCTCCATCAGCGATCAGATTGTCAAACACGGTCGGAACGCGGAAGTCGCCGTCAGGTTTCAGGTAGGCGTGTCCGTCCAAGAACACCATCAACGCGCAAGAGGTCGTGTCGCTGGATCCGGCTGGAACGTAAACGCTGAAGTGCCGCGACGTTCCGGGATAGATTTTGCTGTCTGTCCAGGTGTGATGGGTAACCGTGCCGCGTTCAACCCCGTCTCTTGGTTGGGAGTCCGCGCTCAATTTGTAGTTGGTTTGGGCAAGTACCGTCGTTGGACCTGGGTAGCAAATCGTTGCCACTAGAATCGCAGCCACCACCCAGGTGGGACGGATTGCAAGCCGGAGGAAGGGCAATGGCGGGGGGAATTCCATGGACGGCTTGATCTGAGGCGGGAGGTGGGTACAACGCGGGCTCACATTGTAGCCAAAAAATGATTTTTGGCCTCCCGGTAGCCGACCAACTGAACTCTAAGAACCGATTTTCATGCAACAACGACGTTTAGGTGCCAGCGGTATTGCGGTTTCGGACATCTGTATGGGGACGATGACGTTCGGTTCCGTGTGTGACCAAACGCTCAGCCACCAGATATGCGATACGGCTCTGGATGCGGGAATCAACTTCTTCGACGCCGCCGAAATCTATCCTGTCCCGCCCAGCGAAGAAACGTTTGGCGTGACGGAAGAGATTTTCGGTAGTTGGCTGGCTGGGCAACCGCGGGACCGGATCACGGTCGCGACCAAGGTGACAGGCCCCGGACATGGTTGGTTCGTCCCGCCGGTACGGCACGGACGTACCACCCTGGATCGCCATACCATCATTCGCGCGTGCGAAGATTCGCTGCGTCGTTTGCAAACCGACTACATCGATCTGTACCAGACACACTGGCCGGATCATGGAATGCCTTACGAAGAAGTCCTGGAGGCACTGACGCATCTAAAACGATCCGGCAAAGTCCGCGTCATCGGCTGCAGTAACGAAACGTCGTGGGGCTTAATGAAAAGTTTGTGGGCGGCGGATTTGCATGATGTCGACCGGTACCAAACGGTGCAGAACAACTTCAGCTTGATCAACCGTCGGTGCGAAAGCGAGCTCGCTCAGGTTTGTCGACGTGAAAACGTCAGCTTGCTTCCGTATTCTCCGCTTGGTGGCGGCGTCTTGACCGGAAAGTACAACGATGGACCACCGCCGGGGGCTCGTTTCACCGGCTATCTGACTGGAGATGCCGAACGTCAAAAGAATATGGCGAAACGTTTTGTTAACGACCGCACGCTGGAGACGACGCGGCGAATGATGGAAATCGCGAAATCGATTGGTGTCAGTGTCACGGCATTGTCAGTCGCATGGTCCAAGCAGCACGATTTTGTGGCTTCCACCATCATCGGTGCGACCTCGGTCGAGCAATTGCAAGAATCGTTGGCGGCGGACGACTTGATCCTGGACAGTGAAACGCTGGCAAGGATCGATCAGGTGGATGTAGAGATTCCTACGCCGATGACCGAAGACGGGTTGCGGCGTTTGTAGTCGCGTGTCGTTGGCCGGCTTGAGGTTGGTTTCGTCGCGAAATATTCGCTGTCGCGGAGTCTGGCGTTACGTGAGACAATGCGGAAACGCTAGCCGATTGCGGCGGAAGTTTACTGACTGTTAAACGCCTTTGATTCACCGGAGTCGACCGATGCCGACGATTGAAGACCTCGAATCCAACATCGATCTGCGTCACGAGCAGCTTACGGTGTTGTTGCAGCTTACCGGGCAACAGGAAACCGCGATCGCGGACGGGCACATGAACGAGCTGATGCGATTGCTCAGCACGAAGCAGCGACTGATCGAGGCGTTCGTGCAGGCATCGAATCAATTCAAAGCCGACCGAGAGGCGTTCCCTGGCCGCCCGGATGTTTCGGCCGCCCATCGGCAAAAGAACGAACAATGCAATACGATGCACGCTGAATTGATGCAGCGTGAAGCGGCTTGCCAGTCTTCGCTGGAAACGTCACGCGATGACATTGCGTCGGAACTAGTGCGGGGTGACGGTGCCAAGCGGGCGGCGGCCGGTTATGGTCAATCCGGCAACACATCGCCAACCAAGGGTGGCGGGCTGGACCTTTCTCAATAGGCGGTCAATCTGTGTGTTCGAACCGCTTTGGTGAATTAGGTTACCGAACTAGTGCTTCATCCATATTCAAGTTGGGTGTAGTGGGCGAGGCGCCGAGCCCGTCTGGTTGATGAGTGGATGGGATTCGTCGCCTCATCCACTACGATCAACCTCAAAATGATATGTAGCCGAAACGCTAGCGCTTCATCCAGATTCAAGTTTGGGGTAGTGGGCGAGGCGACGAGCCCGTCTGGTCGGTGAGTGGATGGGATTCGTCGCCTCATCCACTACGATCAACCCCAAAATGATATGTAGCCGAAACGCTAGCGCTTCATCCATATTCAAGTTTGGGTGTAGTGGGCGAGGCGACGAGCCCGTCTGGTTGATGAGTGGATGGGATTCGTTGCCACATCCACTACGATCAACCTCAAAATGATATGTAGCCGAAGCACGAGTGCTTCATCCAGATTCAAGTTGGGTGTAGTGGGCGAGGCGACGAGCCCGTCTGGTCGGTGAATGAATAGGATTCGTCGTCTCATCCACTACGATCAACCCCAAAATGAAATGTAGATGAAGCACTAGGTTGCCGGGCTGATCTACCGAACTGCGTTACCGAACGATGGTGCCGCTTTCTTCTAGACCGCTGCCTGTTTCGGGTTGCGTGGCGATCATCGTCGGAACGTTGTCGCCCGGAACCAGCCCAGTTTCTGGCAGCAGGCTGTCGTTGATCGAAGGCTCGTTTGGATTGAGGATCGGCCAGCCGGAATTGAAGCGTGTTTCGGCGGTGTAATCGACCTGCGGACGGTCATACGACTTGGGCGGCGATCCGGTGTGGTGGTGTCCGAATTTGAGATACTTCGTGCCCGCTAAACGTGTTTCGTCGCGGATCGATCCGCCTTGAAAGGGACCAATGCCCATCACCCAAGTATCCTTGGCAGTGGACCGGGATTGACTGACTCCGGATTGCCAAACCGCTAAGCGAGTTTCGCGGTCGTAGGCGAAGGCGGCAATCTTGGCCGCGCCCTCGCGAGCGTCACGTCGCGCAAACGCAATTTCCGGAACATTGGGGATTGCCGGAGCATTGGACAACAACGTCGCCGTGGATCCGATGGCGTTGTTTTCGGGGACTCCGAAGGTCACCCGGTGGTCGTCGGCACCCAGCGTACCGATTCGCGGTTCGATAACGATATCGGCATCTTTGCTGAGTTCTTGTAGCAAGCAACCCGCTGCCATGATTTGTTGACGAAGGGCGCTGGTGACGTAATCGGCATTCACGAACGAGTCGCTCTTCACCGACCGCAGGTAGGCGGTGTCCAGATAGACCTTTTCGCCGCTGAGAGGACGGAAGTCGATCGTGGAAACGCTGCGGTCGACGGCGTCGGACAGCAAAAGTTGTTCGGTAGCTTGGTACTCTCGCGTCGTGCCACAACCCACCAAGATGAGCGTGAAAACGCCAATCCCGAAGAGGCAGAACGATAGCGACCCATGTGAACGATTCACGGTGCAAGCAGATGGATAATCAAACGAGGCGGGCAATTTGGCGAGGAACGAACGCGGATCGTGACCGCTGTTCGATGCCTCCCGTTTAGCAAATCATGGTCTTGCAAGGCAACATCAGCTGTTCATTCGTCGCATTTGTCCCTGAATTGCGGGACTGAATCGCTTATGAGGAACAGCGAATCCGATTGTCGGGCCGGACGGAGATCACGATTCCTCGCAAACGATTGAAACGATGGTGGGTTTCGTATCGACGCGTTGCTCCGGTTTTCGGAACGACCCAGCCAAATCGTACAATAGGCCCATTTCCAACATCCTGGCTCCGCATGATTTGCGAAGATTGCTGGTCCGATAGGAAATCATGGAGACATTCTGCTGGTTGCTAGCCGGGTGAAACAAGATGAGCATTCATGATTGATCGGCGAAGCGGCTAGGAGGCCAGCTTGAATATTCTGAAAGGTAGGTGGGCGATTCGTTTGCTCATCGCAGCATCGTGCGGAGCCTCTTTGTCGTGCGGGGGAATCACGGACATAGGTGCGGCAGCCGCCCAAGATTTGTCGCCGATACGGATGGTGGATTTAAGTGAAGTCGGTCGGGATGCTGCCCAAGGTGAGGATAGCGTCGGTTCGAATGCTGAGCAGATGATCGAAGACGATGCCACTGGAGAGGCAGGCGGCGTAGGCGATAACGACAGCGAGGACGACGAGCTCGATTCGCTGCTGGACATGGCGGACAACGATGTCGGCAAGTTATCAAGCGTCAATGTGAGTCGCCAGGCATCGATCGCGCCGGCGCTGAACACCGAAGTCACCACGGTGAACCGTCAAAAGAGCACGATCGGTCGATCGCCCGCCGCCGTCTTCGTAATTTCCAACGAGATGATCCAGCGATCGGGGGCACGGACGATTCCGGAAGTCCTGCGAATGGCTCCTGGCGTCCAGGTGTCACGCATTGACGCCAGTAAGTGGGCGGTCAGCATTCGTGGATCCAATGGTCGATTCGCCAACAAGCTGCTTGTGCAAATCGATGGCCGGACGGTCTACACGCCATTGTTCGGCGGGACGTTTTGGGACGTGCAAGATGTCTTGTTTGAAGACGTTGAACGTATCGAAGTCGTGCGTGGCCCCGGTGCAACGGTTTGGGGCGCCAATGCGATGAACGGTGTGATCAATGTTATCACCAAAGACGCGAAGGCGACTCACGGGACGTTTGTTGAGGCCGGCACCGGGACGGAAGAACGCGGGTTTACCAGTGCACGGCATGGTTGGCAAACCGATGGTGGCGTCGACATGCGGGTGTTCGGGAAGTGGTTCGAACGCGATGAAGCTTCGTTGCCTGGTAGCCGGGCTCACGATGATTGGCGGATGCAACGCAGCGGATTTCGAGCCGATTATCAACCTGATCGTACATCGCACCTGACCGTTCAGGGCGATATCTATGGTGGTAGCTCCGGCAGCGAAAACGTGGTCCCGTCCTTGGCCGCCCCGCCATCCCGTTCTGTGTTTGAAGATAACAACACCGAAGGCTGGAACGGATTGCTGCGATACTCGCAAACTTTGAGCGACGATAATCAATGGTCCATCCAAGCTTATTTCGATCAAACCGACCGTGAATTTGAACAGCTCGGATTCGCCGAGAAGCGAGACACTGTCGATTTGGACTTCCAGCATCAATTCAAGGTCGGCGAGACGCATTCGTTCGTTTGGGGAGCCGGGTACCGGAACTCGAAAGACAAGATTGATAACTCGCCAGGTTTTCTCGAATTCGACCCCGATAGCCGAGCGGTGGATCTGTTTAGTTACTTTGTCCAGGACGAGATCACGCTGTGGGAAGACAGGCTCTATTTGACGCTGGGTTCCAAGTTCACCCACAGCGATTACACGCCCTTTGAAGTGCAGCCCACCGTTCGGATGCTATGGACGCCGGACGAACGAAAATCGTTGTGGGCGTCCTATTCCCGAGCGGTGCGATCGCCCACTCGCGTCGGCGATGACGTTACTGTGACACTGAAGCCTACGGCGGCATCGGGCGGAGCCTTCCCCTTGTTCATGGGCGACCGAGGGTTTGTGGCGGAAAACCTGGACGCTTGGGAAGTTGGCATGCGAGCCCAGCCTTCGCAAGATTTTTCATGGGATGCTGCAGCGTTCTATTTTGATTATGACGATTTGCAATCCGTGACCCAGGGAGCACCGTTTGTTGACGGCGGGAACGCGTTTGTTCCTTTAACGATTGGTAACTCCGGTGAAGGCCGAAGTTACGGATTTGAACTGGCCACGAACTTCACCCTGACTGAAGACTGGCGCCTTTACAGTGCCTATACGTTGTTGTTCGAAGAACTGGCCGAAGGTGGCACCAATACCGGCGGCAGCCCGCGCAATCAGCTCTACATGCAATCGTCATTCGATCTAACTCGCAATACCAACCTAGACGTGATTTGGCGGTACGTCGACAGTCTCGCCGCATTGGGTGTGTCGAACTACAACACCATGGACGTGCGATACGCATGGCGAGCCAATCGCCATTGGGAACTAGCGTTGGTCGGGCGCAATCTGTTGCAACCCGAACACAAGGAGTTCGGTGATGACGGTTTTACCGGTAATGTTGCGACCTTCGTGCAGCGGGAAGTGTACGGCATGGCGAGTTTGCGGTTTTAGTCACGCCGAGCGAATTCGATAGCTCATTTTGCATCCCTTTGTCTGATTCCTGACCTAGCTTTACGCATGGTTTCTTGCCATTTCGGCTCATATCGCAAACATTTACTGGTTCCAACACATGCCGAGGAGAAGAAACGTTCGTTGTCCTCTCCCAAAGTGGTGTCGGGTCATAGGGATGATGGCGTTGATCGCTGTGGTGGCGAAACCAATGTTCGCGCAAGACTATGTCTCAGCAAACGTGACGGCTGGAAAGACGCAAGGATCCTCAACCGTACAAACGGCCAAGGAAAGCAACATCAAGGCCGTTTATCTTTATAGCTTTGGTCGATTCACGACCTGGCCCACGAAACCGTCTCGGCCGGAACAGCGTTTTACGATCGGTGTCGTCGGGTCGACTGGCGTGCAAACAAGCTTGAACAAAATTGCGTCCAAACGCACGATTCAAGACATGTCGATCGAGACCAAGTTTTTTAATTCGGCCAACGACATCGCTGTCCAGCAGTGCCAAATCTTGTACTTCACCGGCTCGGTGTTATCTCCAGATGCCACGGCGTTGATCGCCGAACTTGCTGACAGCCCAATCTTGATTGTGACTGAGACGTTGGATCGACCTCAGGGCACGGTGGTTAACTTCACGCATGAAGGTAACGGCATTCAGTTTGAAATTGATCTCGAAGAAGCCAAACGTAAGCAACTCGCGTTGGATGCTCGGTTGTTGCGTCAAGGCAAACGCATGATTCGTAATCATTCCCCTCAGGGATTTTAGAAACCATGAGCAATTCATTTTCTGTAGCATCCGCTGAATCAGCGTCATCAATGGCATCCGCCGATTCGCTGAATCCCAAGAAACGCAGACTGCACGATGCGTCAATCCGAACCAAGCTGCTGTTTTTGGCGACCGCGTCGGTTGCTGTTGCGCTACTGATGGCGTTTAGCGGGATGGCGATCAACGATATTCGCTTTATCCGCACGTCCAAGGTCGACCAACTTGAGTCGCAAGCGAAGATGTTGGCGTTCAACTGTGCTGGTGTGCTGACCTTCCAAGACGAACAGGGAGCTCAGGAACTGCTTCGATCGATGGCAATGTATCCCGCAGTCGAATACGCATGCCTTTACGACGAAAGTGGCGCGGTCTTTTCTGAATACTACGGCAAGGGCGTCAAAAAGAAGCGAGCCCGCAAGATCGGTATGAACCAACGTTTGCTGGACGACTCCGGTGTTGCGGTTTGCCAGTCGGTCATGGACGCTGGTGAACCGATCGGAGCGGTGTATCTATTTGCCAATATGTCCGACTTGCAATCGCATGTTCAGCGGTACTTGTCGCTCTGTGTTGTCTTGATGATCGGATCTCTAGCGTCCGCCGGGATGTTTGCGTACCTAATGCAACGTTCGATTTCGACGCCGATTCGCGAACTGGCCGATGCAACGGACAAGGTAAAACGTGAACGTGACTTCACGATCCGAGTCCAGCCCGCATCGCTGGACGAGCTCGGCCAACTCGGCGGCGCGTTCAATGCGATGTTAGACGAAATTCAATCGTCCAAGGCTGCACTGCAGGCAGCCAACGACGATTTGGAAGATCGCGTTGAGCAGCGAACGCGAGAATTGACTGACGAGATCACGCAACGTCAATCCGTGCAGGAAGCGTTGGAAACGGCTCGTGACGAAGCCGAAGCGGCCAACCGAGCAAAGAGCGAATTCTTAGCCAACATGAGCCATGAAATTCGGACGCCACTGAACGGAATTCTGGGCTTCACAGAGCTGTTGATGAACAACTCCGACGGTGAAGATTCCTCGGTTCGCAAGGAATACCTGCAAACGATTTCGGCAAGTGGTAGTCACCTGCTGGAACTGATCAACGACATTTTGGATCTGTCGAAAATCGAAGCCGGTCAGCTCGAAGTGGAGCTTTCGCCGTGCTCGCCACACGATGTGATCAACCAAGTTGTTAGCGTCCTACGCGTCCGAGCACAGAACAAGGGCTTGACGCTGAAGTGCGCTTGGTCCAGCCGTGTTCCTGAGTCGATTGTTACGGACGGCGGACGCTTGCGACAACTGTTGATGAATCTGGTCGGCAACGCGATCAAGTTCACCAAAGAAGGTTCAGTCACCATCGATGCGGAGCTGGATCACTTCAGCGAAATGTTGACGGTACGCGTCGTTGATACCGGGATTGGGATTCCTCTCGACAAGCAAGCCGACATCTTTTGCCCCTTCGTCCAAGCCGATACGTCGGTCACGCGGCGATACGGCGGAACCGGGTTGGGGCTAGCGATATCGGAACGTCTGTCGTCTGCGCTCGGCGGCGATTTGAAGGTGGAGAGCATTGCGGGCGAAGGCAGCGTCTTTACGCTGAATGTGAAAACAGGCTCGCTGAGTTCAGTTGCACTGCTGGACGCACCTCCGGCGGATGCTTTGATGGGGACGGTGATCGAATACAATTCCGACGAAATCAGTCTGCCGCCGGCCAAAATTTTGTTGGTGGAGGACGGCGAAATCAATCGCAAGTTGGTTCGCATCATGCTCGAGGAGGCTGGCGCGACGGTCGTGACGGCGGAAAATGGATGGGCGGCTGTAAACGCAACTTCCAAGGCGACATACGACCTGATCCTGATGGACATGCAGATGCCGGTCATGGACGGTTACACCGCTGCGAAGACGATGCGAGAGGAAGGATTGACGACGCCGATCATCGCCTTGACCGCGCACGCGATGAAAGGCGATGAAGAAAAGTGTTTGGATGCCGGGTGCACTGCCTACCTCACCAAGCCGATTCAGCAATCGGTGTTGTTAGGAGCGGTTCTAAAACATCTTCCACAAGACGCGGAAAATTCGAGTGGTATCCGGTCGCTTGAACCAGTTTCAACCAATACGGCTGCACATCCCGTTAATGATCCAACTCAGAACCGACCCTCGATTTCAACGCTTGCGGCCGAATATGCCAACGAAGCGGATTCGAAGCTAAATAGGGCCGCCGAATCGATCGAAGGCGGAAACGCGGATGGTGAAGCATTGAAGTCGACGCTGCCGCTGGACATTCCTGTCTATCAAGAGATCGTCGAAGAGTTTGTTGACTTTCTGCAACAGCATGTTGCCGATATGCAATCGGCCTATGCCGACAAGCAATTCGAAACCTTGGCTCAACTGGCTCACGCGTTGAAGGGAGCCGGGGGCACGGCCGGGTTCGATGTCTTGACCCAACCGGCGGCCAAGTTACAGCAATCCACAAAGGAATTGTCTGTCGAAGAAGTCGAGAGCAGCCTTGCGGAGCTGTCCGATTTGACTCGCCGAATCCGCGATACACCGCAGCGAGTATAGAAAATTGGGTTTCTTAAAGAAGATGCTCAATTATCTACCAAAGCTGACGTATGTTTTCCATGTTCCCCTGTTCTATTGCCCCCGATCGTATTGAATTTTCTGACTATGCTCGCTGTATCGGAAACAATATTCAACGCCAGATCCGATCAGGGCAGGAATCAACCCCATGGAAGCGGGAAGACATCTTGTGATGTGCCGCCGATCGGAATCAAGTCATCCAAGATCATGATCGTGGATGACATTGCGGTGAATGTGCGGGTAGCTCGAGCGCATCTGGAGTCCGCCGGATACACCGAATTTGTCACGCTGAATGATTCAACGGAAGCGTTAGCACGCATCGAAAGCGAGTCGCCGGACGTCATCTTGCTGGACATTATGATGCCAGTCGTCAGCGGCTTGGAAATTCTGAAGGCATTGCGGAGCGATCAACGCACCGAACGTTTGCCCGTCTTGATTTTGACGGGTGCCGAGAGTCGGGAATTGAAACATGAAGCGTTGCAATTAGGGGCGACTGACTTTCTGACCAAACCGATTGATATCGAAGAGTTGCTGCCGCGGGTTCGCAACAGTTTGATGATCAAAAGCTATGAAGACGATCTGAAGCTGCAAGTTCAACAGCGAACCGCAGAATTGGAACAGTCCCAACTCGAGCTCATTCATTGTTTGGCCCGTGCGGCCGAGTCTCGCGATACCGACACCGGTGCACACGTGATTCGTGTTGGTAAGTACGCCGGGATCATCGGTGACGAATTGGGGATGGAATCCGCTGAAGTCACACGTTTAATGCACGCCGCGACCCTTCACGACGTCGGCAAAATCGGGATCTCCGACGAGATCCTACAAAAGCCTGGCAAGTTGACAGACGAAGAATTCGCCGACATGCAACGACACTGCGGAATTGGTAGGTCGATGTTGGACCGGATGCCCGGATTTGAAGAGTTCTTCGTACCTGAACATACGACATACGGTGAGCAAATCATGCATGCATGTAGTTCGCCAACGATGCAGATGGCCCGATCGATCGCTTTGACGCATCACGAGCGGTTCGATGGCACGGGCTACCCGCTGGGCTTGTCCGGTGAATCCATTCCTTTGGAAGGAAGGATCACAGCCGTGGCGGACGTATTTGATGCTTTAAGCAGTCGCCGTAGTTACAAGAAACCGTTTTCGTTGGATGAGTCGCTAGCCATTATTGAACAAGGCGGCGGGACTCAGTTCGACCCACAAGTTACCAAAGCGTTCCTGAACCGGGTTCCAGACATTGTTGCCGTGCAGATCCAGCACGCTGAAGTCGCCTGAACCCTTCTTTACCGAACGAAATCTTAGCTCGCCCCATCATGTCGATCATCGCTGAACCTATCCAACGACCCCGCGTGCTTGTCGCCGACGATCACTTCACGACCCGAAAGCTGATGTCAGCATGGCTGGAAATGTCTGGCTACACCGTCGTGCAGGCGGAAGACGGTGGTGGCGCGTGGGATAGCGCCAAGTCGAATTGCCCTCCGATCGTTGTCACGGATTGGAACATGCCCAACATGTCAGGGCTGGAGCTTTGCCGATCGATTCGTGAACGGCATGGGCTGGACGATGTGTACGTGTTAATCGCCACGGCGCGTGACACCGGCGATGATCTTTCCGCCGCCATGGAAGCGGGAGCAAACGATTTTCTATCGAAGCCGATTCGCGAAGAAGAATTCTTGGCGCGTATTCGCAGTGCGGAAATCGCGTTGAGCCGTCTGCAAGAAAAGACGGTGCTTGCGGAAACGGATCCGTTGACGGGCATCTTGAACCAGCGTTCATTCCGAGAGCGGTGCGAACGAGCGATCGAGCCTGCTCTTGCGGCGGGACAACCGGTTTCGTGCATCTTGTTGGACATTGATTTGTTCAAGCAATTCAATGATCAATTCGGTCACGCGACGGGCGACGAAGTATTGCGTGTCGTGGCTGATGTTCTGACCGAGCACATCCGAACGACGGATTTGGTTGGCCGTTTAGGCGGCGACGAATTTTGTGTTTTGCTACCCAACGCAAACGAACAAGACGCGGTCGCTTTTGCCAATCGCATTCGTGAAGAAATCGCAGCTCGATCGTCCAACGGCGTCAATGATGCTCTTTGCGTGCGAACCACACTGGGCGTGGCGACTACGGGTGAGTTGGATTTCGCTTCCGGCGTGGAGATCAATGATTTGATCAAGCAAGCTGACTCCGCTTTGCTTGCCGCAAAAAGCGAAGGTCGCGATCGTGCACTGTCGACTAGTGATCTAAATCGGCGACAACAAAGTCAACTCAACGGCTGCAATTCGCTGGTTGACCGCTTGCGAGAGATACATGCGGATGAAGTGATGACGACCTCGATCGCCGTCTTTCGAGACACTCAGTGTTTGGGCGATGCGCGGGGCAAGTTCATCCAATCCGGTGTCGATTGTGCCTGTGTGGTGAATTCGATGTCGGAATTGGTAGGCATGGTCAGCGAACGAGATTTCATGAGCACACTGACGACTCAGGAAATCAGTGATCGGCCGCTATCGAGTGTCATGAACAACAACCTCACTCGATTCCCGTTAAAAACATCCGTCGCGGTCGTCTGGGATTCGCTGCAACGCAACCCGATGTTGCGAGCCGTGATTGTGAATACGAACGGCTTCCCCGTCGGGTTGGTTCCTCGTCGTGCGGTATTGGAAACCGCGCACCGGCTAATGAAGTCGGAAGACGTACGATTCGATCTCTAAGCAACGTTTCCTTTGGAAAACGTTCTCTCTCTGTGAGATCGCTCACCGCAACGACGCTTCGTTGCAGGATGCTCTGTGCTAAGACGTTAGCGTCGGTAGCCTGACTTGCCCCTCTAATGGTGTTGCCGCATCACCTTTCGCAGCCTTTGCAGGACCAACGCTCTTCTAGCCGAGGCTCGCGTTTTCGTTTTCGATACCGCCGACGTCGAGACGTCTCCAGTTTGCTATGCTGTGGCCTTTTGAGCCGACTTGCGTCCGCACGCAATCTGCATCAAAACGTAGTTTTCGTGGCGGTTCCAGGAACAACCTGAGCCCCACAAGATCACGGTTAGTGGCCGGTTAATTGCATCATCGAATTGGATAGGGTTGTTGAATGAAATATTTGTTGGGGATTGATGTCGGTAGCTCGTCCGTGAAGGCATCATTGCTTGACGCGGAAACCGGGACTTGTTCGGGAAGTGCGTTCTATCCCAAATCGGAACAAAAGATCGACTCACCTCAGCCTGGCTTTGCCGAACAAGATCCTGAATTGTGGTATAGCTGCGCCAAAGATGCGGTCGCCGATGCGATGAAAGAAGCCGGCGCGCATCCGGAGGAAGTCAAGGCGATCGGCATCGCTTATCAAATGCACGGTCTCGTCTGTGTCGACAAAGACCAAAACGTGTTGCGGCCGTCGATCATCTGGTGCGATTCCCGAGCAGTGCCTTATGGCGAGGCTGCGTTTGAAGCAATCGGCAAAGAGAAGTGCTTGAGCCATCTGATGAATTCGCCGGGGAACTTCACCGCGTCTAAGTTGGCGTGGGTCAAAGAGAACGAACCGGAGTTGTTCGCCAAGGTTGACAAGATCATGCTGCCGGGCGATTGGCTGGCGATGAAGCTGACCGGCGAAGCCTGCACGACGATGTCGGGGCTTTCGGAAGGAATGATGTGGGACTTCGATGCGGAAGAACCCGCTGGGTTCCTGTTGGATCATTTTGGTTTCGATCGCAACGTGCTGGCTAAGATCGTCCCCACGTTTGGAACGCAAGGCCACGTCACACCGACAGCGGCTGCTGAGTTTGGTTTGGTGGCGGGGATTCCGGTTTCCTATCGAGCGGGCGATCAACCCAACAATGCGTTGTCGCTAAACGTGTTGAACCCGGGCGATATCGCGGCGACCGGTGGAACATCGGGTGTGGTCTACGGTGTGACCGATGCGAAGCAGTTCGATCCGCAATCGCGAGTGAACACGTTTGCGCACGTTAACCATGCGGCGGACAGTCCTCGATTGGGCGTCCTGTTGTGCATCAACGGAACCGGAATTCTGAACGCATGGACCAAGCGATTGCTTGGGGATGTTTCGTACGAAGAGATGAACGAATTGGCGGAATCGGCTCCGATCGGAAGTGGCGGCGTCACGGTGTTGCCGTTTGGAAACGGGGCCGAACGCGTACTCGGCAATAAGAACATCGGTGCTCAAGTCGCAGGACTGGATTTTAACCGGCACGATCGATCGCATCTCAGCCGCGCTGTCCAGGAAGGGATTGTTTTCTCGTTCATGTACGGCATGGAAGTCATGCAAGAGACCGGGATCGAGATCAAGAAGATTCATGCCGGATACGCGAACATGTTCTTGAGCAAAGTCTTCGGTGAGACTCTGGCCGGCGTCAGCGGAGCGACGATCGAGCTTTGCGACACCGACGGATCGTTAGGCGCGGCCCGTGGAGCTGGCTATGGTGCCGGCATTTTCACTTCGCTGGACGAGGCCTTCCAAAGTCTCCAAAAACGTAAAGTCATTGAACCCGGCGAAGGCGTCTATCAGGCCGCCTATGCCGCTTGGAAAAAGCACCTGAATCAAGCGATGAATCAAACTAGTACCTGATCAGACGGTTGCGTGCTTGGCGGTCGCGAAACTGGATGTCTCACGAAGAAGGGCCGATGGCGGATGAACGTCACCGGCCAACTTGCCGGTGAATCGTCCTCGGTTTACTGACTTTTAGGTTGCGAAATAGAAGTGTTCGCGACCTGCCGTTCACACGATCGTTACTCAAGTCCAACTGAATTTCGGAGACCGTTGATGTCTAGATTCCTGACGCCACTGAATGCTGTTCTAGTCGCGTGCCTCGCTTGCGCGACTCCGTTTACCGGAAGGCTGTTCGCGGCCGATGAACCGACATTGACGATCGGCTCCGAAGCACCGGCGATCGATATCGAACACTGGATTAGTGACGGGGACGGTAAGTTCCCGCACACGACCGAACTCGAGGAAGACAAGATTTATGTGATCGAGTTTTGGGCAACCTGGTGTGGTCCCTGCATCGCATCGATGCCACACATCAGCGAAGTGCAGCAAAAGTTGGCCGACCAAAACGTTCAGGTCATTAGCGTGACTCGCGAGCCACTGGAAACGGTGGAAGGCTTTCTGGAACGAAAGGTAGGGTCGGACGAAGAAATGACCTACCAAGAATTAACTAGCACCTATTGCCTGACCTGTGATCCAGACAAGTCAGTCTACGAAGATTACTTTCAAGCGGCCGGTCAAACCGGGATCCCGCGTTCGTTCATCGTCGGCAAGTCCGGAGTGATCGAATGGATCGGGCATCCGATGCGAATGGAAGAACCGCTCGCGGATATTATCGCTGACAAGTGGGACCGCGAGGCCTTTGCTGTCGAGTTTGCCGAAGTGCAACGAAAAATCATGCTACGAGCTGAGTTTGCTCGACAGTACCGGGCGGCCGTCACCCTGGCGAAGAAGGGTGAAAACGACAAGGCGATCAAGATTCTCGATGAGTTGATCGAGTCAGGAAACTTTGACGAGAACCTGCTTCGTTTAACTCAACTGCGAGCCGGTATCGCGATCACCTCCGGAAGCGACGATGCTGAAGAGATGATGACAGCGTACATGCAAGAACATGGCGACGAAATCGGATCGATGCTCTCCATTTCAAGAGACGTGCTGGCCGCGAAGCAGGACGGAGCCGAGTTGCCCGAGGCGGTTTACCAGATGGCGTTCCAGGCGGCTGAAAAAGCGGTTGAACTGAGTCCCAAAAGCTTCGAGTGTCGCTTAACCTTGGCGCAGTGGCAAAGCGAAAACGGCGATCTGGAGCAGTGTATTGAAACTGCTGAAGTGGCACGCGATTTGGCCAAGCAACGAAGTAGCCGAGCGGCGGCCTATGTCGAAGCCTTCATCAAGGGGCAGAAGGCAAAGTTGAATCCGAGCGAAGAAGAATCGCCCGAATCAGACGAAGAGTAGTCGCCTTTGAGTCGCACGATTCCCCAGCAAGCCGATCGCCGGAAAAAACAAGCGACTGTAAAGACGGTCGCCTGTAAAAACGACCGATTGTCAGAATGATCGTCGGCGAACGCTGGAGGACTTTCTAGCCGGGCGACTTCGTAGCCGGGCGACTTGGCGATAGCGGCACGGCCGATCTTCATCGGCCGAGCTTGCAATCGAAAGCTGTCGTTTCGATCCCAAGAAATCTTCGCTCAGGAAGTGGCGGTTTCCATTCGCTGAGCCAGGAAAGTTCGCAACTTATCAAGGTCAGCGGCGAAGCCACGGATACCATGGGCGAGCTTCTCGGTGGCCATGGCGTCTTCGTTCAACATCCAGCGGAAAGTCGCTTCGTCCATCGAAACTTTCTCGATGTCCATTTTCGCTGCCGCGTCGGCGTCCAGCTTTTGAGGAACATCCGCATCGCTGTCGCTGAGCTGACCCAAGAGGTCCGGCGAGATCGTTAGCAGGTCGCACCCGCACAGTGCCATCACTTGTTCTTTGGTGCGGAAGCTGGCTCCCATCACTTCGGTCTTGTGGCCGTGCTTTTTGTAGTAGTTGTAAATGGTGGTCACCGACTCGACACCTGGGTCTTCTTCGATCGCGATGTGATCGACACCCTTTTCGGCTTTGTACCAGTCATAGATCCGGCCCACGAACGGACTGATCAAGGTGACCTTGGCTTCGGCACAGGCGACCGCTTGGCCGAATCCGAATAGCAACGTCAGGTTGCAGTGGATGCCTTCTTTTTCGAGCTGTTCGGCGGCACGGATGCCTTCCCAGGTGCTGGCGATCTTGATCAGAATCCGATCGGAATCGACGCCGGCTTCCTTGTAAAGCTCGATTAGCTCGTAGGCTTTCTTGACGGTCGCTTCGGTGTCAAAGCTCAAGCGAGCATCGACTTCGGTCGAAACGCGACCCGGAATCAATTCCAAAATGCGGCAACCGAACGCGACGGAAAGCTTGTCGATGATCGCGTCGATCAATTGCTGTTCGTCGCCTGACTTGCCCTGGGCGTAAGCAATCGCTTCGTCAACAAGCGATTGATACTGGGGCATTTGAGCCGCTTTGTAGAGCAACGAAGGGTTGGTCGTTGCGTCATGAGGCTTGTGTTCGGCGATTGCATCAATGTCACCAGTGTCTGCAACAACGATCGTGTGCTTTTTTACTTGGTCTAACGCAGTCATCTTTTTCCAACTCGTAGTTGTGGGCAGTAGTATTCGGTCAGCGATGCAAACAGGCCAATTCGGCATGGAAAACGCAAATCGACCCTCATCATCGGGTGTCTAACGATCATACCGCTATTTGCCAGGCGGAGTATGCCTGAGCGGCAATCTCTAGCGTGAAATTTGCCAATGCAGCAAGACGAATCGAGTGCGGCTTCACTTCGACGAGCAGCTTTGCAAATTCTATTCCAGGATTGCAGTCATGTCGTAGCTTAGGAGGCTCGAATTGTGAGTGCGGTTGGGCCGGTTTCGTTTGGCAAGTGCCTTGACTGGCGAGCCTGACGGCTAGATTCGTGTGCCCAAGTGGTCGCCAACACGAGCGTACAGTTCACGATGCTGACTTGAGTTTTCGACTAGATCGTCATCGAACCTGATTTGCCCCGGTGGGAAGATCGTGATGGTCGACGATCCGCCAAATCGGAAATATCCCTTCTCGCTGCCTTTAGCGACCGGTTTCCCCGCGGTGAATGTTTGGCAAATGCTGCCAACGCACGTCGCACCGATCTCCAGCACCAGCACTTTCCCCATCGATTCGGTTTGGACCTCGGTGATGCAACGTTTGTTGGTTGCCAAAATCTGGATGTTTTGCCGCAGTGCGATTGGATTGACGGAATAGAGCGGGCCGTCGATCAATTTTGCTGCCGACGGAACGCCTGCAACGGGAAAGTGAAAGCGGTGATAATCGACCGGGCACAAACGCGACAGAAGCAAGCTGCCGTCAGCGTACTGATCCGCCAAGCGTGAATCCCGAAGCAAAGTACGGAGACTGAACATCTCGCCCTTGACGAATAGCCCTTCGCATTTGGAAAGATCGGGAACGCACAAATGGCGTCCGTCAGCCGGAAAGACAATCGAATCGGACGACGGATCGATCGGGCGAGCTTCTGGCTTCAATTCACGAAAGAAGAACTCATTGAAGTTGGCGAATTCGTTTACGTCTCTGACGAATTCCGATGCATCAAGTCCGTAATCGTCAATGAACGGCTTGATTCGCTCGCGAGTGCTTGGGCGATCCATCTTCCAACCATACCAGTGGGAAAAAATCGCTCGCTTGACCAACGCGTTCAGCGAAACCCGGCCAGCCAAAGTCCCGTACGTCCAACGCAAAGCTTTGTCGCCATAGACCTTTTCGACTTCGGTTTGGCCGGAGTAGCGGTCGTAGTAAACGATTTCATCCATGTCGGTATTCAAGCGGTTCTGGCCGCGTCACCTGGTTAGAGTCCTTCACGAAGACGTTCGGACAAAATGTCCGGGCGAAAATGACTGGGCGAAAATGTACAGGCGAAAATGTACAGGCGAAAATATCCGGGCATTGTGACCGAACGAGCGTGTTGGCGTAACCGCCACGGCCATAACGACAAGCGGCGTGCCTGGACCATGCAAAGTCGAAACAACAGCTTTCTTGTCCGATTCCAAAAAGCCGCTAAGGAATCCTTACGACTCAGCAGTTCGACCTTACAAACGCAAAATGCCACGATCCAGCAATGGACGTGGCACTTGGGAAATCCAGAGCGAACCGCGATTTAGATATCGAAGTCGATCTTCAGGATCTTGAATTTCATCTTGCCCGCGGGGACGTCGACCTCCGCGACCTCGCCGACTTTCTTGCCGATCAAACCTTGGCCGAACGGGCTGGTTACGAGAATTTTGCCTGCGTCGTAGTCTTCGTCACCGGCACCGACCAGCGTGAACTGTTCTTCGTCGCCATAGGCAACGTCTTCCACGGTTACGGTGCAACCGAAGACAACCACGTCTTTGGGCAACTTGGAAACGTCAATGATCGAAGCGCGAGCGATCTTGTCTTTCAGCTCGTTGATCTTCGCCATCATCATGCCTTGGTTTTCACGTTGGGCATGGTATTCGGCGTTCTCCTTCAGGTCGCCTTCTTCGCGAGCTTCGGCAATCTTATCGGTGATTAGCGGCATCTCGACGTGTTCAAGACGATGAATCTCGGCTTTGATACGGTTATAGCCGTCGCGGGTCATTGGGACTGATTCGACCATGTCGTGCTTCCTACGATTAACAAAAAAGAAACCTTTCCCGCTATTCAACCCGACAAGGTTGCAGACCGGAAAAGGCCGTCGTCTCAAAATGGTGACCGATTGGCGAACCCGCAGGTTCGCGTTCGTTGTGTTGCCATTCAAGCGTCCGCTTAAATAACCGCCCCCCATTGTGGACCAGACAGGGTGTTTCGGCAAGGGTTCACCAGGGACATTTGAGTGACCACGCCTTTGCCGGACTTTTGCCGGCCGATCGTGACACCCTCGCTTGGCTAACCTGAGCGATTTGTCCAATGCGTAACGTCTTGAACTTTAAACGAGCGGAAAATCCAGCGTTGGGTTAGGGGCGATCAATCTTCAGGCTCGTCAAGGTATTCGACCGGGCTATCACCAGGTTCACCCTCAAACGGAACCCCGATCTCCTCCTTAAACCATCGACCCAGGTCAATCATCTGGCAACGCGTCGAGCAGAATGGCGGCGTCGGTGATTCATCGGACAAAAACTTGCGGGTGCACGTAGGGCAAGTCATCGCAGTCGTTTTCATCGTACTCGGAGGCTTGTTATTCATGGCTTTGGCGGCCGGTTTAACGGTCTTGTTTTCTGGTCCGATCGGGTGGGCACGTTACAATGCCGCAAGATGAGGCGATATCGATTTGGGTTCGACTATCATCAAGTGGGCCGATCGCCCCATCCCCAGCAGGTATTTCGATGATACGAACACAACAACCAAGGGCAAGTCAGGGTTTCCGGTACGCCATCGTCGTCGCTGTAATCTGTAGCCTAAACATCCTTGCGGTCGGTTTCAACGCTGGCAATGTCGGATTGGTATCGGCGACCGAACCCGCCCAACCGTATTCCGATGCGGTGGTCAAAAAGGCCGAAAGAATTCTTAAGGAAGCGGGGCTGCGGCGCAGTGGAACTCGTTTGCAGTCCACCGACGCGGCGGATCTCGCCCGCACGCTTTCTTCGCTCAGTCGTAGTCGGCGGGAGTTGCGTCTTCAACAGAACGAATTGACGGCGGTGCAGGCATCGATCGAACAGATGGATAATCTGCTGGTCGGTCTGAATCGCAGTGACGGTGATTTGAATTTGCAGCTTACCCAGATTGCCGGCGACGATGTCATTGCCAGTAATCGGATTGTGGCAATGATCAATGCGACCCGCAGCAAAATCGCGGAGGCACGACGAGTCCGAGCAGAGAAGGTGGAGCTTTTACGCAAAACTCGCGCGGTGGTGAATTCAGCCGAAGCGGCTTACGCCGAACAGGTTTTTCAGGTTCGCAAACAAGTCGATGCGGCCAGCGACAAGTTGGAAGCTCAACTGAAGTTGGGCGACGTGAATATCGCTATCGAAGTCATGCATCGAAATTTTGATGTTCCCAAAGACGTGGGCGTCGGCGAAGTGTTCAGGTCGATCTCCAGTCGGTTGGCTTCCTTTGAAGCAGACGTTTTCCAGGAATCGATCCCGCTAGAAGTTGGATCCAGTGGTTCATTGGCGGTGATGGCTAGTCTGAACAACCAGCCCCTTTCGATGGTCGTTGACAGCGGTGCGACCGTGGTGACGCTTCCGGCTGATACGGCAACTCGGTTGAAGATCAATATTCCAGGCGATGCGGCACCGGTGACGTTAGCCCTTGCCAACGGTGCCAGGATCCAAGGCAAGCGAGTTTTCCTGGATTCGCTGAGAGTCGGCCAGTTCGAGGCCAAGCAAGTCGAGGCCGTGGTGCTCGAGCCGATCGCTGGCGGAGTTCAGCCGTTGCTGGGCTTGAGTTTCCTTGATCGATATCGGTTTGAACTCGACTCCAACGCCAAGACATTGAGCCTATTGGAAGTTACCGATTCGGACGCAAAAGCACCGTAGAGCGAAGTCTCGATTTGCGTCGCGAGCATTATTCGCAACCGTTCTCGCTTCGGTGATGGTGCTTGTAACTGATACGTTTCAAAGCTTGGCCGAAGTGGATGAGGCAACGAATCTCTCCAGTCAACTCGAATAGAATGGACTCATTACTTCGTTCACGACTTAGGACCGCAAGTCGCGGTTGTCGACGAGCGTAGAATACAGCAGCCCAGCTCAAGACCAGCCTGATCAAAACAAGAAGCGATGCCTGAATTACCCGAAGTCGAAACGATGTGCCGCGGCATTGCGGACGTTGTGGGACGAACGATCCAGGCGGTTGAGACGCCACCGTGTGCATGTCGCCCTTGTACGATCGAGCCGGATATCAGTGAGATGCAACGGCGGTTGGTCGGTCGCAGTGTGCAAGCGATTGAACGCCGCGGAAAACGAGTGATGTTGCGTTTCGATGGCGATGAGCGATTGGTCATCGAACCGCGAATGAGCGGGCTGGTTCTGTTGGCCGATCCGCCGTCGGTCGATCATTTGCGATTGCGTATCCGTTTTGCTGGGAAAAGCGACAAGTCCGCTGTCAAAGAGGCGTCTAAGACGAAGGGGCGGGGATCGACAAACAAGCCAAACGGTGACGAAATCGAACTGTTGGTGTGGGATCGACGTGGCTTGGGCACCATCCGATTGCTGTCGGGTGCGGAGTTTGCCGAGCAGATTGATTCGAGGTTGGGTGTCGACGCCTTGCAGATTGACGTCGCCGGTTTGCGGGGAAAACTGTTAAGTAGCTCTCGGGCGATCAAGGTCGCCTTGCTAGACCAAACCGTGGTCGCTGGCATCGGTAATCTGTACGCCGCCGAAATCTTGTTTGTCGCCGGTATCGACCCTCGCTTGCCTTGCCAGCGTTTGACCAGGCCGCAATGGATTCGCTTGCATGCCGCAATCTCGCTCGTTTTGGACGACGCGATTGTTCACGAAGGTAGCACGCTCAGTGACGGGACGTACCGAAATGTGCTGAACGATCCAGGCGGTTACCAGAACATGCACCGTGTCTACGATCGCAAAGGCGAGTATTGCCAGCGATGCACCAAGGGCGTGATCAACCGAATCGTCCAGGCACAGCGATCCACGTTTTTTTGTCCATCGTGCCAAAAACGATCCGGTAAACACGCCAGCGTTCTAGCCTAAAGAGTGCCGGATCGCCGATCGATACCGCCCGCGACTCGCCCGCGAATCATACGCCGACCGTAGCGGACGAGGTAACCAGTCCGTGCCTATTCGCTCTCGTTGAAAAGAACAAATACTTCGTTCATATTCAAAGAACGCCGTTGCTAGTTTGCCAACCTTGGTGCGGAATAACCTTGGTCGCGAATTTTCTTCAGCCGGTTCTTCAAGTCCGTAATTCGTTCCGGATTTTCGGCCGCCAAGTTGTCACGCTGTCCGATATCCGATTTTAGGTTGTAGAGTTCAACCGCTTGCTTGTCATCGGCCGGATAGTCGTGGCGGGTTTCCCAGTCGCGATTGCGTTGGGTTCCATATCCATCTTTGCTGTCGATCAGTAGCCAATCGCCGTGCCGGATCGCATAGCGATCTTGGTAGGTGTTGTGGATATGAGTCGAACGGATCGATTCGTTACTGCCCTTAAGCAACGGCAGGATATCATGAGAATCCTCGGCGGCCGACTTTGGAAGGTCCGCATTAACGACCGACGCGAATGTCGCCATCAGGTCAATTTGACTGACCAGCTCGTTGCAAACCGTCCCTGGCTTCACCTCGCCAGGCCATTTGATGATGTATGGAACATGGTGACCGCCCTCGTATAAATCTCGTTTCAATCCACGCAGAGGGAATGCGGACCAGTGCCCTGTCTTGAGATCTCGCTGATAGGCGTATTTTTCGGGTCCATTGTCGGCGGTGAAGACGACCAGCGTGTTGTCAGCCTGTCCGCTTTCTTCGAGAGCTTGCAATAATTGGCCGCAACTGGCATCGGTCTCCACCACAAAATCGCCATACGGTCCAGCTTGCGACTTGCCGTCAAATTCGTCGTTGGGAATGATCGGCGCGTGCGGCGACGGAAAGGCAAAGTACAGGAAGAACGGCTTGTCCGACTTGGCTTGTGATTGGATGTAGTCGACACCGCGTTGGGTGATGGTGGGGATGTTCTGATACGGATCCCAACCTGATACCATCGGTCCGGGACGGCATTCCCAGTTGCCTTCTTTGATCTCCTTCCACTTGGAAGCGTCCATTCGTTCGGTGGGCACTTCGGTGACGTGATCGTCCTCGATCCAACAGTACGGCGGAAAGTTGATGACGGTGTCGCCGAAATAGTGGTCGAAACCGTGTGCCAGTGGACCGTCCGGAATCGCCTTGGACCAATCGAAAGCTTCCGGTCCCCATTCGGTTCGTTTGCCCGTTCGAATTGGCTTAGCGTCTGGTTTTCTGATCGCGTCCCAATCCCAGCCGAGGTGCCACTTGCCAATCGCGGCCGTTTGATAGCCCGACTCGCGTAGCATCTCTGGCATCGTCAGTCGTTCCGCCTTGAAGACAGACTTCCCGAATGCGTTGACGATCCCATGAAAATCTCGCCAATGGTGACGACCGGTCAGCAGGGCGTAGCGGCTCGGCGTGCAGATCCCCGACGATGAATGCCCGTCGGTGAATCGCATCCCTTGCGATGCAAGCCGATCCAGATTGGGCGTAGGGATTTTCGAGTTTGCGGTGTAGCAACCCAGATCGCCGAAACCGAGGTCGTCCGCATAGATGACCAGAATATTCGGATGAGACTGATCCGTCCCCGCTTTCTCGGCGGCGAATGCAGGACCTTCCAGTGCAAAGCAAAGGCAAGCCAGAACGATTGATTGTGCGATACGCGACATAAAGGTGAGGCCAGTTGGAATGATGGGGTGGGGATTTGCGGAGGGGATGTTGTATGGGTGTGCCCATGATAAACACTTCGTCGCTGTCCGGGGGACAGTTGAAGTTCAGGCTGTAGACTGTCTCCGCGTCCCATCCTGGCGGTCGAGTTCATGCTTGGCAGCCCGAAGGCTATACACCAACAGGCGTTGCCTCCGCTCAGCGAGCAAGGTTTAACCTAGCATCGAACCGACGCTAATTCTCTGCGGCTGGTTCAGGCAGCGACCGTGTGATCTCGTCACTCCGGTAGCCAAATCCTGACCCGGATAGCGTTGATAAGTCCACCTGTCCCTCACGTCGCCGATAGATTCCAGGATGAATCTCAGCCTCGGCGTTGGACGCGGCCGGATAGAACTGCATCGCGTTGGTTTCCACTCCGCCGATCGTGCCGACATGCGCGGCCAGTCGAACATGGGGAATAGCCGCCAGCATCGGGTTGGTTAAGTCTTGCACCATGATTTGCATACCATGTGCTCTCGCCCAACAATGGCTCAACAATGCACCGGTTTGGGTTTTGCAGGTCTTCAGTGCGACTCCGGTCCATCCCAGTTGTCGACCGAGGCGAACGTGTTGCCAGTCGTGCGCACTCTCGTCCAGGAACAGTGGCTTGCGGTCCGATACCGAGTGCACGTCGATCCGATGTTGATCCAAGTCGTAGGGAAAGGGCTGTTCCACATACAGCAAAGCATCAAAGATGGACCCGTGTTCTCGCTTCAGTCGATCCAAGATCGCGTTGACGTATTCGGGCTCGTGGACTTGGCAATTGAAGTCGGCGGTTAACGCAGTGACATCATGTCGGGCAGCGACGTTTCCGACTTGTACCAATCGTTGGTAATCCCACTGCGAGTCGTTGCCACGCAGTTTGATCTTGAGGTATTTCAAACCGTCACGTTGAATCCAATCGTCCAGCAAAACCGGCACGTCGTCATTGGGTTCGTCACCAACTAATTCATCCGGTTCAATCGGGTCCAGCCCGCCGACCAAGTGCCATGCCGGTAGCGTCGTGGGGGCTTCAGCTACGAAGAAATCTTGGGGATATTTGCCCTCGAAATGAACGGCGGGATCGTCGGGGCTAAGGAACTTCCCTAGATCGCGACTCATGAAATCTTGGTTGTACGTCTGATAGATGTCTCGACCGCAGGAATTGCCGTACGCATCGTGTAGTGCGATGTCGAAGGCGCTGGCGCAGATCAACGCTGCCAGAAACGGCATAGGCTCGCCGTGTGCTGCAGTTGCGTCCGGCTTAACGGCGTCCGTTTGAGCGGCATCGATCGACCGATGGGCGGCAAGCAATTGAGGCAGGCGGTCTTGGATGAAATCATAGCCAATTTCCATCGCATGACCGAATTGGTTGATTTGGGGCCATACTTCGTTGCAGTCTTTGGCGAACTTGATCATGGATGCCAAGCGGGCATCGTGACTGAGCGAGCTGGGCCACGCCCATTGCACCGACAACGGTGTTTCGCCCCAACCTTCGGCCGTCCGCCCGGCACGATCCTGGACCGTCATTCGAACTCGCAAGCACGTTACATGGGTAAGCGTTTCGGCTCCGAACTTCAGCGGCACCCGCGTTTTGACGGGCAGCAGATACATTTGCGACTTCACAACGCGAACATCCGTGTCACGTTCCTGTTTCGCAACGTTGCTCGCTGAGTCAGATTTTGGTTGGGGCATGATTACTCGCTCGAACTACTTTCAATATCATGTTGTCACTGCCCATCAAGGTATAGCATTCCCGGACACGCCGGGTGTACCCAATGAAAATCATCCATGGAAGATCATCCGTGGGCGTGTGCAATCGATGCCCGGGCCCCGGCAAGGAACGGACCGACCGCGGTTTCTTGATCGATTCGACTTGCTCTTTATGGCTTGTGCTGGTTTCTTGTAATATCCGCGGCTCGCGACGGATTGTCGCCTCGTGGCATCGATTGCCAGTTTCTTTCCCGATCATTTTCCAAGAACGCAATGACATCGCTTCCCATTGAACAACAAACTCTTGTGGTCGCTCCTGGGAAGAACGACAAGACGGTCCGGCTGGAAAGCGGTGAAGTCGTTGCCGTCCCGGCCGGTTGGGAGTTGTTGCCTCCTGGAGATGCTGGCGTGACCCGGCGAGTCAAGGCCGCCGGGCCGACCTGGACGATGAAGGAAAAGAAGGGGCGGCGGATGTTTTCCAAAGGGTTGTGGGCGAACGCTGAACAGATCGCCAAAGCACGTGAATCAATGGAAGCGACTCGCTCGACGGCGGGCTACGCGAAGGCCAAGCAGGCGGCCAAAAAACGGCGAGATGAAAAACAGGAAGCCTACGTAGAAGACTTCCATGGTGCGGTTGTGGAGTTCTTGCGTTTCGACGAGCAATATGCCGCCATGGCACGGCGATTTGCCACCGCGGTGACGCAGCATGCTACTCCGGTGGGCAGCGGCACGGTTGCAAGAACCGAGCGGATCCCGATCCAGCGAAGAGCTGAGTCGGCGGTGATCGCTTGGATGCGGCACCAGACAACGGGGTATGACGACATGAAGATCGCCCGAGTCAAAGGTGAACGTCGCGAAGTGCGGCGTCAACTCGCCGAGCAATCTCGCAAGCTGCTACACAAATATCGCAGCGGTGCTCCCGAAGCAATGAAGCTGTGCCCCCTAGCCAAAGCCCTGCGAGGCTAAAAACCTAACTGGAATCTTCCGCCGCACAAAAACTACCCACCGTCCTGTGGCCCTGTGGCCCTGTGGCCCTGCATCGCTGTGGCCCTCTAAACCCGATGCAGCCATAAAAACTGATAAGGTTCCAACTGCAAATCTTCGGCCGTGGTGAGAGTTTGTCCGGTATAGAGGTCTTCGAAGAAACGGCCCATTCCAGCGGTGCGTAGCCGATTGGCGTCCACCGTTTGCGGATGTTCACTGAAATTGGATACCACGATGACGCGGTTGGAAGCATTCGCCCGAACATACGAAAGCAGAGACGGGCTTTGTGTTTCCATCAATTCCATATCCAAACCCGCGAACGCAGGCGTCGTTTTACGGATCTCAATCAGCTTTTGAAGCGACCGGAAGATGCGGCCTCGAATCGAACCGTCGTCGCCGAGTTCTTCCAAGAACTTCCACTGCATCTTTGGGCGGTGGACCCAGCGAGTGTCGCCCGCCTTCGCGGGATCTTTGACGAAGTCATAGTCGTTCAACGCACCCCATTCTTCGCCCAGGTAAATCAGCGGTATGCCGCCGATACTGAGCATGGATGCGTTAAGCAACAAGATGCGGCGAATCGCGAGCTCTTTCCAGTCTTCTCGGTCTGCCTCGATTGCCTGTTCCAATCCAGCGAGCGACGCTAGTGTGCCGCTAATTCGCATGTCACCTGTTTCCAGGTTGTGTTGAAACGGAACGCCGCGCGCGAACGAGCCATCGAATTGGCCGGTGTAAAATTCGTTCAGGAACTGACGGTGATGGTAGGCACTGATGCCAACCGCCGCTGCGTCTTCATCGTCGAACGTCCAGCCGATGTCGTCATGGCAACGCAGGTAGTTCACCCACGTGGTTTGCTCGGGAAGCTTGTGTCGGCGAGCAAGCGAGCGTCGCAACAGCTTGGTGTCGCGAGTTGCCAAGGACTCCCATAGCAACGCCATCAAGGTTGGGTTGTAAGACGTCTGGCATTCGTCGCGGCTGATGTACCGCACCACTTCGTCGGGGTGGACGATCGCTTCGCTCTTGAATACCAACCCAGGTGCAGCGATTCGTGCACAGGCATTGAAGGCTTGGATGATTTGATGGGCTTCAGGCAGGTTTTCGCACATCGTTCCCATCTGTTTCCAAATGAACGCAACCGCGTCCAGGCGTAGCAGATCGACGCCAGTATTGGCGATAAACAGCATCTCCGAGAGCATGGAATTGAACACATCCGGATTGCGGTAGTTCAGGTCCCACTGGAAACTATTGAAGGTCGTCCAAACCCAACGCTGCATCCCGTCGTGCCAAGTAAAACTTCCTCGACGAACTGTCGGGAAGATCTCACGCAGCGTTCGTTCGTATTGGTCCGGCATCGAGCGGTCTTTGAACAAGAAATAATAGTCTTCATGTTCACGGCTGCCGGATTGTGCTTGTTGAGCCCAGTAGTGATCGTCGGCGGTGTGGTTGAATACGAAATCCAGCACCAGCAAAATGTTGGCCTCTCGCAAATCATCGGCGAGCTGTCGTAGGTCCTCGATCGTTCCCACGCGAGGATCGACGCTACGGTAGTTGCTAATCGCATAACCACCGTCGTTGTTACCGGGACGAACAGCGAACAACGGCATTAGGTGCAGATAGGTCAAACCTAGTTTTTGGAAATACGGAATCTGCTCGCGTAGCTGGCCCAGGTTTTCACTGAACAAGTCAACGTACAACGCGCCGCCGACCAGTTTTTCACTTTGGTACCAGTTTGGGTTGTTGATTCGTTGTCGGTCGTGGATACGCAGCGACTCATCTCGCAATCGCCAGCCGCGAACCATCGTCATCAAGATCTGTTCCAGATGATAAAAGAAGTCCCACTGGGTGCCGTACAATCCAAGCAGCAATCGGAACAGACGGGGCCAGTGTTTCTGCAACCGACCAACCACCTCGTCGATCTCGTCCTGTTCAACGTCTTCCGCTTCCCAGAACGCTTCGAGGGTAGGCAGCATGCGCCGCAGCGCAACGAAAGCCTTTTCATCTTCGCTGGATTGCGAGACGTTCGGATGAGCAGCGGTGAAGGCGTCTGGTTTCAGTGCGATCATATCAATAGTGTGTGCTCATCCTTGGGGCAATTCGATACAAAGGTGGGATTCAAAGTTGTCAAAGCAAAACAGCAAGGGGTGATCTTCAAATCAGCACGATCTTGCTGGTTGTAACGAGTCCGCCTACTCGATAGCCGTTTCAGTTATTTTGGCCTGTCGGGCCAATCTATTCCGCGTTGGTGTCGTCCTTGGACGAGTCGGCCTCGACGCGATCGTTGGGGATCCGGATATGCCCAAGGAAATCATAGTACTCAATGCCTTCCAGGATTCCCCGAGCATGACAACCCTCGGCGAAATAGATCCGCGGAAGCCGTCGCAGCTTTTCCAGCTCCGGGCTGTAGTTCCCGACGACGACACCGAGGGTGGCTCCCTTCAACATACCTTCGTCGTTTCCACAATCGCCGGCGACCAGCATGTGATCGGCGTCGAAACCCCAGCGATAGGTTAGATGGCGGAGCGACAGCTCGCTTCCCCCTCGTAGTGGGATGACGTCTAAGAACGAGCCAAGCGAAAGAATGACCTTCACTCGCAAACCCGCTTCACGCAACCGTTTGCGAATGTCGTTGACCGATGGAATTACCTCCGGATCAATGCGATAACTGATTTTGAATTCGGTCTGGTCCTTGTCCTTTTGCAGATACAAGCCTGGCAAGTCGTCCAGAACCTCATGCACCGCCGCGAGGTTCCAATGGTGAGCAATCTGTTGACGCCACGATCGGTCCAGCGTTAGATCAGCACCATAGTAGAGCTCGGTGCCAACAGCGGCGGATAGAACATCGGGACGTGGAAGTCCCAGTTCTTCGATCAGCTTCATCGCCTCGGCGAGGGACCGTCCAGTATCGATACCGAAACCGACATCTTGCCCCTTCGTCTTCATCAGTTCGACGAAATCGTTCAGTGCAGCGTCGTCACCGGTCAGGGTGTTATCCAGATCGGTCATGATGATCCGATCGAACTCCGGCAGACGCTTGGATGATCGAGTCAGCGACAACGCCGGCGGCGCGGATTGCTGAGTGATCTCTCGCACATCACGTAGATAACGATCCACGTGCGTCTTCCAACTGTAGTGTTGTCGCGTGCCAGTGATGCCGTTGTCCGACCACTCTTTCCACTGTTCCGGTTCACTCAGACAACGCATGATCGCGTGGTCGATGTCTTCCGGTGCGAATGGATCGATGAGTAAGCCGTTTTGACAATTCGCGATGATGTCACGAGGACCGCCATCGTTCGTCGCTACAATCGGCACGCCGCTCGCCGCCGCTTCCAACAGCGTCAAACCGAACGGTTCTGTCATCGCGGGATTGACGAAGACACCGCGGCCTCGGGCCACCAAGCGGTACAGGTCGGGAACGTCGTTGGGGCGGTGCGTCTTGGGGTACGCCACCTTGCCATACAAATTGTAGTAATCAATCAGGTGCAAGACGTTGGTAATCACCTTACGCTGCGACGGCGCCAATTGCCGGATGTCTTCACGCGAACCCATTACGAGAACGAGGTTAGCGGCTTCTTGCATTTTGGGGTTTTCACCGTAAACCCGCACCAACATTTCCAGATTTTTACGCTCGTCCGGTCGCGCCATCGCCAATACGATCGGCTTATCCGGTTCTCGCAAGAACGGTGTCAAACCGTCATAGATTGGCGGAAGCGGCTCGCTCGGATCATCGGCATAGAAGTTGGTTAAGTCGACGCCTGGCGGGATCACCTCCATCCGATCGGGCTGGTAGTGGTGATAAATCGAATACTGTTGTTCAACTTCCTGGGCGGTGGAGGTGATCACCATCGCGGCAGTTTCCAAGGCCGTCTCTTCGCCCTCTTCACGGATCGAGAACTTGAACTTCCGTTCGAGGTCATCAATCGACTTGGGGTTCTTGGAATTCGCCGCCGATGCGATCATTCGTTCTCGTTTGACCCGTCCCAGCGAGTGTCCGGTGAAGGCGTAAGGAACGTGCAGCAGTCGAGCTAGCTGGGCGCCGGCGTAACCCGCGTCGGCATAGTGACCGTGGATCAAATCCGGTAAACCGGTCCGACGATAATGACCGAGCATTTGGTCAATGAACGATTCCAGGTATGGCCACAGGCCTTCTTTCCGAAGATATCGCTTGGGTCCGAAAGGCACCCGAATGATCTTCGCCTTTTCGCTAAGTTGCTCGGTGACCTGTGCGTAATCAGGGCCCACGCGGTCATCGAAAATTTGGCGAGTGACCAGTTCCACCGACGAAACTTCGTCGCGTTGAGAAAGCTCGTGGGCGAGTTCGAGAACGTACTTGATTTGGCCGCCGGTATCGGCGTCGCGACCTAGTTCCACGTCGTGTCCGCGGATCAAGCCGTGAAGGCTTAGTAGGGTAATTCGTAGGCCGTCACCGGAGTTTGCAGGGCGATCGGGTAAACTCATAACACTCGATATTTAGGAAGTACGTTTAGAAGGACTCATTGCCGAGGCCTTCGTGGAACTAGACGACAAGAAATAAAAGTCATGGTCCATGCAGGTTGCACCAGGCAATCCACACACGCGACTGGCGAACGCCACCGCGTCAGGCATCACATCAACCATGGGACGTTTCGTGGAAATCCCGTGGATTATCACGGCAGCGAACGCATCACCAGCGCCGACCGGATCGGTCATCTTTTCGGGCGTGGGCGATTTGACTCGCAAAGGTTTGGCGGTGTTGGGGCGGTACGCCATCGCACCATCCGCTCCCAACGTCACAAGCAATGTGTCCAGGGCAGCGACACTTGTCGCGTCGAGCGAGTCGCCTGCCGAAATGGATTGTTGGGCCGGTGTTTGTTCGTGATCTTTGTGACCGCTTCCATCCGCACCGCTGTCTTTAGCACCACGAACCTTGCCAGATAACTCGCTGAGTTCGTCTAGGTTCAACTTGATGAACGATGCATAGCGACGAAAAGAGTCCAGCGACTCTTGGTCGTAGTGCGGAGCTCTTAGGTTCACATCGAAGAACACCTTCGCGCCAATGGATTCGTCGATCAAGTCATCCCGCAGTTCTTGGATCGATTGTCGAGACCGCGCGTCACGAAGTGCCAGCGACCCGTGATAGAAAACAACCGGCATGCCTGCATCTTTTGCTTCCTGAGCCCGGCGAAGTATCACGTCGCGTAGCGTTTCTTTGGACCCGTTTTCGCTTTCCACCATCCGTCTTGAAGCCAACGGGATATTGTCCCAGGCCACATCGGAGACAATGTCATAGTGAGGCTCGCCGTCTTCCAGGGTTACCTGCACGGTACCCGTCGCGACGCCCGGTAACACAGCGATGCCCTCGGTCGACATGCCGAAGTCATTCATTCGCTGAAGGATCTCTTTCCCCAACTCGTCATCGCCAACTGCGCTGACGAACAATGGATTCAGCCCAAAGCCGGCGAGGTTCCAAGCAACGTTCAACGGAGCGCCGCCCAACGTGCATTGACTGTCAAAGCAATCCCAGAGCACTTCTCCGATGACAACGACCAAACCGCTCGCCGGCGACTCGGCTGTCTTCGCTTGGGAATCGGATTCGGTGCAATGGGTTGATTCGACGTTAGAATCTCGCGTTGGCTGAGGATGCTGCTGGGACGAACTAGGCGGCGTGGCGTCGGTGTTAGGCATCGTTGTTTGTTGTCCTTCCAATTTTCGAACTGGACGATGGATCGCTGATTGAATGAGTGCGTTCACACCAAAGCGTACCACGTCAGCACTGAACAATCGAAAAGATCAGTCATCATCCCGGTCAACACTTTGACTCGGACGCGATATAACCTAACCGTTTAACAGTCAAATTCCAGCCGACGCCCTACCTATGCCTGCTCTTGAAACGAAATCTTTTCAATCTCGCGTGCTCGCCACTGACCTCGACGGAACATTCATTCCGCTGGAGGGTGACACCGTCGCTCGGGAGGCACTTGCTGAGATCGCTGAGCAAATGGCAGGCCAAAATGGCCTGTCGGCAATCCCACTAGTTTTTGTAACCGGCCGACACCTCGAGTCGGTCTTCGATGCGATTGCTGACGACGGACTGCCCAAGCCCGGATGGATTCTGTGCGATGTTGGCACCAGCATTTATGAACGGAAACAGCCGTCTGGAACTGCACAAGACGCCACAAAGCCGAGCGATGTTTCCGGTGCAGATGCTTTGGCGGCGGAGTATCAAAGAGTGGCCGCTTATGACGAACAACTCGATCAGATCGTCGATGAAACGGACGTCGAAGCTCTGCGAACGAAAGTTGGAAATTTCGAACATTTTCAAATCCAGGAACCATTCAAACAGGGGCCTCATAAGCTCAGCTACTACGTGCCGGCCGAACAACTCGACGCGTGCCGCGATCATGTGCAGCAATATCTTGACAGTGAACAGCTGCCTTACAGCGTCATCGCGAGTGTCGATCCATTTAACAACGATGGCTTGATCGATCTGTTGCCCTTGGGGGTGTCAAAAGCCTTTGCGCTGGATTGGTGGTGTCGATCCGGAGGTTACGACCAACAAGAGGTTGTATTCTGCGGTGATTCAGGAAACGACACGGCAGCTTTGATCGCGGGCTATCGATCCGTCGTCGTCGGGAACGCAAAGCGGTCTTTGGCCAGCGAGATCCATGCCGCACATCAACGACATGGTTGGACCGACCGTCTGTTTCTGGCGTCCGCATCTAGCACGGGCGGCGTCTTGGAGGGCATGAAGTGGTTCGGGATGCAACCCAGCGTTGCCGAACCGAAGCACTGGGGCGCAATGCCGTTGGGCCACCAGCGGACTCGCTTTTCGTTGTATGCCCCCGCACATGATCATGTTTGCGTTGTGCTTAACCCCAGCGATCCCAATCTTCATCCACGAAGACTGGAAATGACTCGGGCCGAATGCGGCCAACACAACTTGATCGTGGACGATTGCCCGGTCGGAACGCGTTACTATTACGAGCTTGGTCAATTACCAACCAGTTCGGTCGGACATCCGCCAGCGGTGCTGCCTGATCCAGCGTCTAGGTTTCAGCCCGAGGGCGTCCATGGTCCATCCCAAGTAGTAAGCGACCGTTTCCCGTGGCAACATGACGACAACGTTTGCGTTAAGCGACGTGAAGAGTTGATCATCTATGAGTTGCATGTGGGGGCGTTTACCGATGAAGGAAACTACGTCGGCGCGATCGACCGACTCGATGAGCTGAAGCAACTCGGCGTCACTGCGATCGAGCTGATGCCGATTGCGGAATGTCCCGGTCGTTGGAACTGGGGATACGACGCGACGCATTGGTTTGCACCGATGCACCGATACGGATCGCCGGATGATCTGCGACGGTTCGTCGATGCGGCGCACGCCAGAGGAATCTTGGTGTTCGCTGATGTGGTCTACAACCACTTTGGACCGGAAGGCAACTACTGGTCTCAACTGGGTAAGTACCTATCCGATAAGCACCACACACCTTGGGGAGCTGCCCCCAATTTTGATGTCGGTGATGAGAGCACTTGGGTCCGGCGGTTTGTGATCGACAACGCGATCGAGTGGCTCGATTCGTTTCATCTGGATGGCTTGCGGGTGGACGCGATTCACTGCATGGCCGATGATTCGGAAGACCATATTACGCAACAATTCGGACGTGAGATCAACGCCTGGGCTGCGAAGGCGAACCGACGCGTTTGGCTGATCGCCGAATCGAACGTATACGACCAAGCAATGACGCAAAGTGTTGACCACGGTGGAACTGGCTTCGATGCCCAGTGGTGCGACGACTTCGCTCATTCCCTGTTTGCCGTGGTAAGGCCCGGTGAGCGGCTGACCGTGCGAACGTACGAACCGGGGACCGATTTCGCTCAAACGCTACGCCGTGGATTCATCTTCCAGGGCGACGTGCGTGGTTATCGTGGTCGTGAAGAAAGAGTCGAAGGATCTAGCGATGGTCTAAGCGATAGTGCGGCGGAGATCACGCGGGTGGACACGTCCGGAATGATCTATTGCATTCAAAACCACGACTTCATCGGCAATCATCCAACCGGCAAACGCTTTCACCAACTAACATCGTTGCCTGCCCAGGCGGCCGCCGCGGCGACGCTGATCCTGTCACCCGCGATCCCGATGCTATTCATGGGAGAAGAGTTTGCGTGCGAAAACCCGTTCGCTTTCTTTGTAGACTTCGGTGATAACGAGCTCCGGGAAGCTGTCGTGGCAGGACGCAAACGCGAATACCCGCAACACGACTGGTCCGACGGCGTTCTTCCGATCGACGAGCAAGCTTTTAAGTCCGCAAAGATTGGACCGGCAGACCAGGGGAACGCGTCGATGCGAGAGTGGTATCAACAACTCATCTCGCTGCGGAAGCAATCTGTCGCCATTGGCACGCTGCATAGCGATCGGGTGCAAGTGCGCACGAACACCGCCAGCGGAATCTATCTGATGCATTATCAAAACGAATCGCATTCACTCACGGTGTTAAGCAGACTCACTGCTGCTGGCCAGGCTGCTGACGCAATTCCATTTTCAAAGATTAGCGACTTGTTATTCGCCCAACCGTCAGGACTTGAGCAATCCATGGAAGCGGAACTTCAGAACACGCTCTCGGCGCACCCACTGTTGAACAGCCTTCAAGCAATAGGGCATTCATCATCGCAGACACAGATCGCTCCTAATCAGACGTTGATTTGGTCGAGCTAGACCGGATACTCCGGTGCAACACCATGCACCTGAGAAGCGGAGAATCAGTCCACGCGGCGGAATCGTACCCAACGGAATAACCCGCACGACCATGCGGGTGGTGGCTGTACGTTCATTTCGAATGTCGTCGTCGTGACTCATTTCAGCGAGTTTTGTATCGGATAAGCATCACATCCAATACCATCCGCCACTAGAACATTTTCAATTTTGATGTGCGTTGTACCCCGAGTTGAAAAAACAGTTTAGGCAGTCGTCCGGAGCAGCCGCTTCAATCGGTTTGCCAATAGCGTTGTAGAACTTTCGTTCGGTACGAACAGCAAGTCGGTGGAGATAAGCTCTGATATTGGAAAATATTTGGTCGATCGGATTGAGGTCCGGTGAGTTGGGCGGAAGGAAACGAACTTCAGCACCGGTTGCCTCAATCTTCGCAAGGACTGCCGGATTCTTGTGGCTTGAGAGATTGTCCATCACAAGGATATCCCCGGGGCGTAATGCAGGAACAAGTAACCAGTCAACGTAGGCTTCAAATGCCCATGAATTGGTTGGGCCGTTAGTAGTCATCGAAGCTCGGGTTCCGCGACAGTCGATCGCGTGAATGAGCGTTGTTGTTTCCAAGTGGCCATGAGGAACCACGTCTAATACGCGTTTATCGCTCGGTCCCCAACCGTAGCGATGTGTCATGTTCGTTTTAGCGTCGGTTTCGTCCAGAAACACAAGTCTTTCAATTTCCAGTCGGCGGTGGCTCCTCTTCTAAAGTTTCCGCTTTTGCTTGGCGTTGCTCCGCTCTGGCTTACTGGCATGAACCGCATTTTTTTAAAGCGTATGTCCGAGGCGATGGGCCTCGTTCCGGATGGTCGACAGGCAGCAAGTAACGCGGAGTTTCGCTCGAAGTTGTTCAATCGTCAAACTTGCATCGCCGCGAATCAGCTTGTCCAGACGCTTGCTTCGTTTTTCCGATAGAGACCGCTTTCGACCGACCTTGTGAGTCTCGGGCGTTTTGGAAAAGGATGTAGGCGGTGTCGCCAGACTCCGGTGCTCTGAATTCTGTCGAATCCAGCTACAAAGACCATTCACGTAACGACCCGAAAGTAGGCCGGATGAAGGAGGCTCTGCGACGCCCATCCGGCAGTCGCGTGAATGGCGGAACGTCGCTGCGTTTGGTCCGGCCTACGAACCACAAACTGAATTTTGGCGAACCCAGCTACCGGGATCGGGCACATCATATCTCAAACTGCTCTAGCGTGACCGCGAAGCCGTGTCCCACTGCGTTAGATGTGAGCGAATCGCTTGTGCAAGTCGGTTGGACAGTGCCGAATCAGCTTCACCGATCATGGGTTCAGCTAGTGCTTCGTCTCGCGACGATCAGCTTTCAGGCTGTAATCGGATTCGGAAGTCGAGATGCTTCGATGCCGACTTAGGTGAATCCGGTTGGTTCGCATTGGTCGTTGAATCGCCGTTATCGCTGCAGCCCGCGATGTGATCAGCAATCTTGCCAACATGTTGGTGGCAATTTTCAAGGAAAACTTGGTACCGGCTGCTCTGGGTTCCGCCGACCGCCGTGCCAGCAACATAAATCCCCTTGCGAGGGCTCTCCATAGTTGTCTCGTCAAAGGCAGGCTTGGGTGCGTCGCCCGTGGATAGGATTCCAAGTTGGCTAAACAACGTTTGGTCTTGTCGATATCCAATCAAACTCAAGACGTCGTCAACCGCGATCTCATCGACCGTCTCCTCGTTACCGTCCAGCGTGGTAGCCAACCTGACCGAGGTCTCGCTGATCGAGACCACTCGAGAGTCGAAGAACGCTTGGATCGATCCGCTGCGAATCAGCCCTTCGATCTCGGGGCGCAACCAATACTTGATCCCATCTTCAGGCAAGCTACTGCGGTGGTAGCAAAGGTTAACGTGTGCGCCGCCACGATGCAGACGAATCGCCGCTTCTACAGCGCTGTTTCGGCCGCCGATGATCAGCACTTTGCGACCGTGATACTGATGGACTTCTCGCAAGTATCCGTCCACGTGTGGTAATGATTCACCGGGGACGTTCAAACGATTGGGAAAGTCGGTACCTCCGGTAGCCAGCACGATCGAGTTCGTCGTCGTCCACTTCAAAGTCGCTGTGTCACCAGGTGCAGTGTGTTTCGCGTTCCCTGGTTCAGGATCCCCTTTGTTGTCCGACGCAGCGCCGCCCACGGGATCCGCGTTCGGATGATTGACTACCGTACCCACACGCCAACGGCCAAGCGTTTTGTGGTCGTCGATCGGCTCGATTTGAACAACACGTCGAAAGGTTTGGATGGGAACGTCGAATTGATCGACGACACTGCGTAGGTAATTTAGATACTCTTCGCGACTTGCTTTGGATTGATCGACGGTATGCAACGGAACGCCAGCGATGGCGATGCGATCGTTGCTGCTGAACCAGCGAGTTTGTGGCGCCCACCATGAAATCGTATGCCCGATTGCCCCTGATTCGATCACAGACACGCTCAAGCCACGTCGCCGTAATTCGATGGCGGTTTCGATTCCGATCGGCCCGCCGCCAATCACAAGAGTATCAAAATCGGGACCCGTTGAGTTCATGTGTTGAGCTTGATGAGATTGTTTAACAGGAACATCAACACGCACATTGGAGATAGTGGATGCGGCAACGGGGCCATTTTGCGAGTCAGCCGAAGCCGCAGGTCCAGGCTCATGCGTGATCGACGATGAAGCTTGAGAAGCATATGGCTAACACAGCAGGTTCAGCTTTTGCCGTCCTGCCGGTTAGCTCGCCCAGTCCGCTCGGAATCCGGGCAAAAAGACGCCGAAGCCGAAAACAGGCAGTCTGCCCGTCTTCAATTCACCTGGTTGGAAGCTGCCAAACCGACCGGCTATGCAATCTTAGTAACCGATGTAACCAACTGGAGCGACGCCATAGCCGATGTTGACGCTAACACCGCTGTAACCGTAGCCGCGATACCCGGAGTAATAAGGCGTGACGGCAACAGGAGCCACTGGCACCACGGGGCGATAAACACGGCGCGGTACGGGCGCGACGTAGGTGACCGCTGGCCGGTAGGCTCGCACTGGTGCGCGATAGGCAACAACGGGAGCTCGATAGCTGTAGGCCGGTCGTGGCACGTAAGCCGGACGATATGCTCGCGCGACTGGAGCTCGGTAGCCGTATCCATAACCATAGCCCCAAGCTGCGTCAGCTTTTTCAGGCATGGTAGCGGCTAAAGCCAAAGTCACTGCTCCAGCAATCAGCATCGATCGCAACTTGAAACCAAACATCGTATCCCCTCTCAGCGGGTACTTGGAGTCCGGATCGCATCAGCGACCGAACGGTTGAAACACTAAAAAACCGTGATGTCGGGAGACACCACGGTTATTGTAGCAATTGAGAGGATCAATCAAGGCGCCGGTTCATAAAACAGGCCGGCTTGAAGCGTTAGCAGTAGCTGACGGACCGGCGTTTATCCCAGCGGGTCAGGTTTATCCTAACGGAACACCTTTATCGAGGTGCGATCATGCAAATCATACGACGGCCGTGCTGTTGCGGCTTCGTTTCCAGCTTGCCATGTTCGCTCAGAATCTCGATCACCTGTTCCATGACCTTACGGCCTTCTTCGATGTGAGCCATTTCGCGGCCACGGAAGAGGACACTGACTTGGACCTTGTCTTTGTGCTCCAAGAATTTTTCGGCTTGGCGGATCTTGGTGCGAATGTCTTCGTCACCGGTCTTGGGCCGCAAACGAATTTCTTTCGTCTTCGTGTGAGAAGAACCACTGTTCTTCTTCTTGTTCTTGTCGTACTTGAACTTGCCGTAATCCATGATTCGACAAACCGGCGGGCGTTCGCCCGGGGCGACTTCGACTAGGTCGAGACCCGCATCTCGTGCTCGCTCGAGAGCTTGCTCAGTGGGAATGATTCCCAACTGTTCACCGGTTTCGCTCACAACGCGAATAGGTGTGATGCGAATTTGTTGGTTGATGCGTGTCGCATCGCGTGTTTCAGGTTGAACGTTACGTCGAGCCAAGGCCACGAAAGCAATCTTCTCCGGCCGAAGGGCGATTCGGCGCAAAATGTTTGAAAGAACTTTAGGATGCCAGCCGAAAAAACGGCATTGTCCCCTATCAGGATAGGTTGTTGTCACTGACCCAGCACAATGATTTCGCCTTTACGGCGGTATTCCACTGTTTGGATTCAGTGATGCGAACCCAACGGAGACGACAAAACGCTGGACGTTAGCCCGACCAATCGCAGTCAACCCCAATTTGCCTAAAGTATCCCGGCTAGTGGTGGGGGCCGTCAACAGCGATTCCTCAGAAATTAATGGTTTTCAGGATCGTAAGGGCGGCTTGACGAACTGCGATCGCCAACGCAAACTACGCAAACAAATCGGAAACGAGATTTATTGGAACCGCGAGACGATCGTGCCGATACTCTTCCGGTCAAGGCATTGGGTCAGTCAAACCAGTCCCATGCCACCCCGATTTCTGGCCCAACCAAGCCAGAACCCAGGACAAAAATCCTAATCGGGCGATTAGCTCAGTTGGTTAGAGCGCCACGTTGACATCGTGGAGGTCACAGATTCGAGTTCTGTATCGCCCATGGAAAAAGCCTGCGAAAGCGGGCTTTTTTCTTGCCTCGACGGTACTTCTCAGGCACTGCCAGCATATACTTCCCTTTATGCCTTCCCTTAACGAGGGCAATAGGGAGTGAATCTATGCCACGCGAGCCAAAGCCTTACTGGAAAAAGCAGCAGCAACGATGGGTCTGCACCATCGACGGCAGCCGAATCACACTCGGTGTAGAAAAGAAAGCTGCCTTCGAGAAGTTCCACAAACTGATGCTGAACCGCAAAGCGGTCTCGGCAGAAATCTCGACCGTTTACCAGCTGTCCCAGTCCTATTTGGATTGGTGCAAAGAGAACCGTAGCGTTGGCACCTACGACAATCAAAGGCGGTACCTCAAGGGCTTCGTCACCTCAATCGGTAAGACGCTGAAGATCTCCGCCTTGCGGAAGCACCACGTCCTGAATTGGTCGAAAGACGTCGGCACCACGACCAGCCAGAATGACGCGATCTCGATCGTTCAACGGATGTTCAATTGGGCAATCGAACACGAGTACCTGGATGCATCGCCGATCCCGAAAGTCGCCAAGCCAAAACGAAAGCGACGGGAGATCGTCTACACGCCGGAGCAATGGGCCGATATCAAATCACATGCCAATCCATCGCTAGCCGCCTTGATCGACTTCCTTTGGTCAACTGGATGTCGCCCTAAGGAGGGAAGGACGGTCGAAGCACGTCACATCCATGATGACCTGGTCATTTTCCCGCCGGACGAAAGTAAGGGCGAAACGGACTCAAGAGTTATTTTCCTGACGCCGGAAGTGAAGGCAATCATTGAGCCTCGCCTTGACCTGGAGGGACCGTTATTCAAAAACACCCGCGGCCTCCCTTGGACTAAAGACGCTCTCGTCCAAGCAATGCAAAGAATCAGCGATCAAGTCGGCTTTCGCTGCATCGCGTATGGAGCTCGCCACAGCTACGCCACAAACGCACTGATCCGTTCGGTCGACACCGTTTCCCTCTCGCACCTGATGGGCCATAGGTCGACGAGGATGGTCTCAAACTACGCTCACTTGTCGCAGAACATGGATCACCTGAGGGCTCAAGCCAGAAACGCAGCTGGCGGCACGCCGTTAGCCGAGAAATAGGCTCTCGAAGTTCAGTAGCAAGCTAAGGCTGAGACATCGAGTTGACCAGACGTCTCAAAACGCCAGCCAATAGTTGAATTGGGCATAGTGTTGAATCACAGTCAACATGCCGGTACGCTAAGCTACCTAACTCTCACCGCCGACTACTATCATGCCTGCATCATTCGGAAAACGACTACGTAAGGACCGCTTGGCGGCTGACTTGACGATTCGACAACTTGCTACGGCAGCTTCCATTGATTTTACCTACGTTTCAAAGATCGAAACCGGGGCGGCGAAGACTAGACTATCACTCGAATGTGGTTCGTTCTCTCGCGTCGTCGCTCGGCGCGGATGAAGTCGAGTACTTCCGGTTGAGCGGCCTGTTGCCAGCTCCGCTTGGTGACTTGCTTTCGTGCGATCAGTCACTCGAGTTTGTGCGCGCCGCAGCAGAACAAGACCTCGGCGCTGAAGACTGGAACGCTCTTCAACGGTTCTTAGCGAATCGACTCTCACGGAACACCCGTCTGTCATCAAAGAAGACTAGCAGCGACTCCGCAGCTTGATTCCGTTACCCCGCCGACCTACACCTCAATCAAAATCGAAAGCATCCGTGCCAACCAACCACGTCACGACCGAATACCGACGTGTCGTCGAGGAGTTGGGTTATGACTTGAGCAATCAAGTTGGGCTTGAAGGCGCGAGTGGGTTTTTCAGCGCCAGTGATATAGAGCGTGAAGCCAACCTCGTAGATCGGCGGTTCCGTTACGATGCCGTACTGAACGCAGACAAGCTTGGCGTGACGGGCATCTTTGAGCTCAATGGGGCACCCTGTATCTACTTTAAGAGTCTTGCCGCTGACCCGTCTCCTGACGAAGTGAGCGCGTGGCATCGGACTGCATGGAATCACGGCCTGGGACGAATGTTATGGATCGTGACGCCCGGTTCGATTCAAGTGCTAAACGCCTACAAGCCGCCGGAAGATGTGGTTGGTGAAGCGAAGCATCCCGCTGAACTGCTGCGAGTTGCAACAGACGATTTAGAGCGGCTTCGTGAATTCGAGCTTGACCGAATCAGCTTGGAAACTGGTCAGTTTTGGGACACCGCTCGCGGACGACGGATCAAGAAGTCGGAGCGTATCGACACCAAACTGGCGCAAGACCTCTCGAAAGCAGGCGAAATTCTTGTTGACCAGGGTTGTGACGCCTTGGCCGCGCATCGTTTGATGCTACGGACCATGTTCACCGCATATCTGGAGTCACGCGGAGTTCTTCCGCCATCTCTATTTGACGATATGGACGTGACGGAATTTTGCGACGTTTTGAAGAGCACCAAGAAAACAAAGCTGTTCTTCGAGCGGATGCGCGACACATTCAATGGCGACCTTTTCCCGCCGCCACCAAAAAACAAAGTTGATCGAGACACGTATACATTTGCAAAGAAACATTTGGATGTAGCTCGCCGAATTGTAGAGCGAGAGGACCTCAAGAGTCGCCAGCAGTCGTTCGATTTTTGGAGGTACGACTTTGAAGTCATTCCGATTGAGTTAATTAGTTCGATTTACGAGCGATTTATCTATGCGGATGATGAGGAACTGGCCAAGAAACGCGGTACGCATTACACACCAGTCAATCTGGTCGATTTGGTATTCTCCCAAGTATTCGACGACGCTTTGTTTGAGTCGAAACTCCCGACCAAACCGAAAGTCTTGGACTTGGCATGCGGATCGGGCGTGTTTCTTGTTGAAGCCTATCGTCGCCTTGTCGCGCGGCGAGTGACTGACGGGGAGAAGCTGAACCGGACCTTGGTCCGCGATGTTCTCGAAAACCAATTGTTCGGGGTCGACTTGGAAGAGACGGCGATTGAGATAGCGGCCTTCTCGCTCTGCCTGACGGCTTTTGAGTTGGACCCGTCGCCATCCTCTGTGAATCAACTTCGGTTTCGTCGTAGTTTGAAAGGCCGCAACCTGTTTGCTGCGGACGCATTTGAAGACGGAACATTTGCCGAGAGCACAGAATTCAAGAGCAAACAATTCTCGATCGTGGTCGGCAATCCGCCATGGAACAGGCCGCTGGGAGCGCGTTCGACACGGCAGCAAAGCCTGCGTTCTCACATTGACTATTGCGCGAGCCAAGAACCGCCAATCGAATTGCCGTTCCGTTCACCTGTCGATCAGGCGTTCGTTTGGCGAGGCAGTGATTTTGCAAAGAAAAATGCGCGCTTCGGTATGATTATCGACGGGAAGAATTTTTTCAGCCAGGAAGAGCAGTCGTTGCTGGCTCAGAGGAATCTCTATCGCGCTTTCGCGACAAGGGAGATAATCAATCTCGCAGCGCTTCACAACAAGGGACTATTTCCTACAGCAGAGCAACCAGCGGTCGTGCTCGTCGCTGAGAACGCAACACCTGCATCCTCCAACACAATGCTATTTGTGTCGGCGGAACGCAGCGAGACATTCCGGCAGCACGGCGTGATTGAATTGAATTCAGAGCGCGCCCATCGGCTTCCGATGAAAAAGCTTGCGGAATGTTCGCACCTCTTGAAGATCGCGTCGTTTGGAACTGCTCGTGACTTGGCGATCGTTACAGGACTGGAATCTGAGTTTGGAACGCTTTCAGAGTATCTTGAAGAGCTCAGCACCGGAATGAAGCAAGGTTTCATTCTTGGAACGCAGTCTCGGCGATTTCCGCCTTCGGTCCAACGCATGTCAATGCTTGAGAATCGTGTGTTAGATCGATGGGTGCAACGCACAGTTGGACTTCCGAAGATGGAACACACTCACGCTCAGTGGCCTCGATCGGAAGACATCTATCGAGCTCCGGTTTGTCTTTTGAAACAGAGTCTTCAGGAAAATCGTTTGGTCGCGTCAGTCTCCAATAACAATTTGTGCTACTCCCGCACATATTTTGGCATACCGTTAGTCGACATGGCTGAGTTCCATGCGAAAACCATCACTGCCTACATAAATTCTTCACTGGCTGCTTATTGCTACTTTCTGACCTCAACGCGATTTGGGATCGATAAGCAAATCGTCGAACAAAACGACTTTTCTCGTTTACCGTTTCGGGGGCCAAGAAAACGCAGTGACTGTGAAAGTCTAATCCGTGAATTCGATCGTCGTGTGAAGACTGGAGACACCAAGGGATTCGATTCGCTTGACGAAGCCGTATTTGACTACTTCGAGATTGACGATTGGGACCGCGAGTACATCACAGATGTAGTTAAGTTCGACCTGGACTTCGCACGCAGTGGAGCGAAGTCGGATGCGGTTTTGCCGGCAAGCGATGAAATCATGCTGCAATACGCGGAGTCACTGTGCGAGGCGATTCGCGCGAACCTAGTCGATTCCGATGTAGTTGCCAATGTGGAAGTGGTAGCCGAATTAAAGGACGTTCGAGCGGTTGTCATCAAGTTTGACGGCCAAAGGAACCGCAGAGTCAAAATTTTGCGTGAGGGTTCATTCGTCGATGGACGTCGACTGGCCAATTTGTTGCACGCGCCAATTTCATCGAGTGTTCAAAGTCGACGTTCGTTGCTGATGTTCGATGATGAACAGTGCGTGGTGGTCAAGCATGCCCAGCGTCGGTTCTGGTCGCGTGCCCGCGCGCAGGATGACGCGGACAGCATTTTTGATCGACTGTTGCAGCCAGTGGGGTAGGAATCGGTGCGTACAAGTTCATTTGGGATTCCGAATCCACAGCTACAACTGAGAGTGCAGCGAGGCCACATGCGGTCGGCTCTTCGGATTCTTCATACGGCATGGCCCAGAGCCGTCCGTGATTCGCGCGTGACAGTCACGGCACACGAAGACGACATCACGAATGTACTCCGCCGGGAAATGGTGGACGTTAAAAAGTCGTTGAAACCGCAGCCTCGATTCCGTATTGAACGTGAATCCCAGTCCGACATCGTCGACGACGGTACGCCGCTCGGACTAATCGACATCCAGATCGGCTACAAGTTCGATGAAATCTTGTATCTCGCAATCGAATGCAAACGCATTAGTAGTACGGACAAAAATGCGCTGGCCCGAAAGTACGTGCGGGATGGTGTGAACCGCTTCGTCACTGGCAAATACAGCGCCGGGCACGCCTTAGGCGGCATGGTCGGCTACGTTATCTGCGGCGACCGCGATCAATGCATCGATAGAGTAGAAAAACAACTAGAAAAGGAATCTGCTTCAACAACTGGTTATGATTCCGATTTTGGATTCAACGATGTGGACAATACCTGGGTTCCGGGCGAAACCCTGTACGAATCAAATCATACGCAAAACGGGTCTGCTCACCGTATTTGCTTGGTCCATTCGTTCTTGTTGCTGTTGTGAACCAGTTTGTCAGTAGCTGTGTCGAAGGTCTCAGCTCAATTTCCGACACACTTCAAGAAAAATCGAACACGATGACAAAAACTGTATTTTGCGACGAGTCTGGCTTCGACGGGAATAACCTTTGGCACCCCGATCAACCTCACTTCGTGTACTCAGCCGTCGACATCACCGAAAACGATGCTGCTGACTTGGTAAAGGAGGCTCATTGCTAACGATATTCAAGACGTTACAAATGAACAGCGATTTTGCGTGCCTATACAGTTGCATCGATTTACCATCCCAATCTCGCTTCAGCTGATTATATTCTTCTAGCAACTTGGGCTGCGTGCGAAGGGCATGGGCGAATGCATGGAATGTATCATGCGGGCCACCCTTTACTGTCAATTGAATCGCGACGTCCCACACTAACGACGCTCGAAAACCCTGGTAAATATCGGAACTCATCTGACCGACGTCCCGATCGAAAACACTACCGACTGATTCTTTTGCTGATCCGAAGTCACTCTTCGCTACCAAAACGACAATATCAATGTCCTGCTTTCCGATTGCGCCGGGCACTACAGTGCTCCCGACCTCGGATACTTCTGCTAGAGGGAGTAACTTAAGAAGCAATCGGAACACGCGTTCTCGTTCCCTTCTCATCACGTCAGCTTCCTCAAGTCGAATTCTAAAGACGTCTTCCATTACATATCGGCTGTATTATGGCTCGTCTGATTGGCGGGATAAGTTGCGGGATATCCATATTGCTGAAAAACACCACGAATCCTTGCCCCCTGCTCGCGACTTGAGAACTCAAGAATATATTCCATCGCGTCGTCGAACTCATGCATCGTGTCAAAAACAGAGTTTGCGATCATATCAGCACTTTTTGAATTGAATGAAGCGCCGAGCACAGCTAGGCACTTCCGTCCTTCAAATGAAAAAGGCCTGCTGTTCTTGAGATGTTTGCAAATCTCCATTGCCCGATGCACACTAACTGCTCGAACAATCTCCTCGCCAACATGTCGAGAAGACTCAGCGTATTCAAGTAACAAATGCCTATGCTGATGAGCGAAAATGATGTCGGACATTTTCACCAACGCAAACAACGCCTCATCCGCCCTTGCGTCCGCCAGGAATCGTCGAATCGCGCGTTCAAAGGAATGTGTCTCCGTACGCGCCAAGAGTCTTAGTGCTTTCACTTTTTTGCGGAACGTCGCGTTCGCAATGTTGTAGCTAGCGGCAATTCCTGGAGGAAAATAGTTCCACTGCTCACCAATATTGTGCTGTGGATGGGTTCGAATCAGAACGCTAACTGTTGGGGAGTCAAGGTGGCAAACATTGTGAGCCGCGCATCTACCTGGAACAACGACACTTCGCTCACCTTCTCGCCATGTTTCAGCATGTGCAACTTCAAGTTCACCAATTTGGAGTCCCTCGAACTCAAATTTCTTTTCTAGCTGGTAACCAACATTTAGTGATCGCCCGCGAGCTTGAAACTGCACTGCAGCAAAATCATGGTCGTGAATGTTAATGTCGCTTTCATACCAATTCAACACCTCAACCCAAAAACGACCATTGTCAAACAATTTGAGATACAGATCTGAGAATGAAGAAAGTTGCTGCTGTTTAGATACCGTTGGTTCACGTAGAAGCGAGAGCGCAAACTCTAAATCACCGATCTCGGTGAAAGATATATCCTCCGTTTTATCCCAGACGATATCGACGAAAGACTCGAGCGAGTTATCCTTGGCTGCCCATTTTTTCTCGATTTCAGTGCAGACAGCGTTTAGCTGCTGCAGCCACTCTTTTGGATTCATAACGCGATTGACCGTTGGCATTTGCTGCACATATCACGGCATCGAACCAATATGTTTTTAAGGTGGGGCGTTATTAAGCTATCTATGTTTTCCAGGCCTTCTACGCTGTCGATGGATGCAACGGTATCGTGAACCAGCTCGTCGGTTGCAGGATGTATCGCGGTCTCTGCATGAACATGCAGGAAAGAATTTCTCGCTGCCAAAATTTCAGAGGCGACAACTATGCTGTGAATGACTTTATCTAGGGGGCGGCTTTTCTTTAAAATAGCAGAAAGAGCGAAATTTTCTTTTCTGACAATACTGTCGTAGTTGAATTGTGGATGGCTGAGCTCATCAATGAAGAGCAGGTGATGGGCCAGCTCATGCACAAACATCTCCATCAAATCAACCGGGGCTATTTCATCGGACACCGTCAGCCAAATTGAGCCAATTGCTGCACTTGACGAGCCACCATGCGAGCCTCTAATGCCCGGGGCAGGTTTGCTTGGTCTCACAAAGACAGAGTGAACAACTAGCCCGAATACAAAGCAAAAATCTTCATCAAGCGATAGCAAGTGATTTAGTGCATCTCTTGCAATAGACACTTTTTCATCACGTTTACCAATCGAATATGCGTCACCTAGAACGTCCGCTTGATTTAGATCGTTTAGTGCGCCTTCCTTGAATGCTGAACTAAGCAAAGACTCCGCACTGTCATCATCGACGAACACATCGCCGATCGCGTCGTCTTGAATTGGCAAGCCTTGCCGATCTCGCAAAAACTCAAAATAGCCACTACGAAGACCTATCACGTCATCAAACTTCATGCTGGGATTGTGTGCTCTAACGATCCTGCAAAGATTCGTAACAGCTTGATCCCGACCAAACAACGTAAGCACTAGAAACTCCTGACTAGTTCGTAATCAAAGTCGTCGCAACGTAACGTAAATTAATCCGGGCTTATCGCCGGATACGGGGCATCGGCTAGTCAAATGCGACCATGTTCATCTGAACGTTAAGGACTGATTCTTCAGAGAATCGCACCTCAATAGCTGCCTCGGTATCCTTGATCTCTTGATCCGTTACGGTGCCAATGAGCGACTTAATATCCGCGCCATGGGATCTGAACACCTTTCGAATGGCGGCAACACTCTTTTCAATCTCTTTCTTCTCCGCATCGCTCAATTCGACCGGTCGTTTTTCGCTCATCTTAAAGCTCCTTTAGAAACGCTTCTTGGCGATAAATGAATTACCATCAATTCATTCTTCTGGCCGGGCATTAGAGTGGTTCGGAAACCCCCTGTCAAGTTTCGTGTGCCTTGCCTGCTGGACGCGGCGATTTCGAATAGCGATGGAGCCCAGGCTCGATAGTTAGTCTTCCCTTTTTCCTTCCCTTTTCAGCACAAAAACAGGGCGATCTGAGGCGAAAGGTGGAAAGCATGGAATCATAAAACACCGCGATTTACGGTGTTTCATGGATCCGTGATGCTGCAAAGCCGCGTTGACATCGTGGAGGTCACAGATTCGAGTTCTGTATCGCCCATCACTGAAAACCCCGTAAAGCCTAGCGTTTTGCGGGGTTTTTTCGTGTCCGTGCGGTTGCCAGCGTCGTCGTCGGTTTGGTCCGAAAGCGACTCAGAAGGGCTTGATTTGCTGTCCTGGACTGAATTTGGTGCAAGCAGTGGTGCAATCATTCGCAGGGCGACTTCGGTGTCCGTTTCCTGTGCTTTGCCAGTGTCGATTGCTATCTCTGCCGTTTCGCTTTCGGGTAGTACTGCTGCGAGCGTTCGCATATGCCTACTTCACCTATACCCATCTCTCATGCCGCCGCAGCCTCAGAGCCGATTGGGAGCAACCTGTCTGCGTTGACGCCCGATTTTGTTGGCAGCAACCCTGAGAAATGCCACGCAATTCAAATTGGAAATGCGCACACGCAGTCTCGGAATCACCAACACGATCTCCTGAAACCCAGCTGGTACTCAAAAACGCCGGCATCAAAGAATGCATGCTGGAAGATTCCTGCATGGCTGTTTAGGAAATATCAAAGGCGACGGGGTAGTCGCAAAGTGTGAACTCGAAAAGGATCCCTTTTCGCACCATTCCCTTTTCTTCGCCGGGTGGCGGAGAAGGTAGGATCTGCGCAGCGCGTAGTGGTCAGCTATAACCTCCGTTCACGTCGCGAGATCGATGCGTTTGACGCATCGACGCGATCGCTCCAACCACCACCGAAGGGAATCACATGCCTTTGCACAGCAAAGATGACATCCGTCATTTCATCGACGACGAAGTCTACGCATCGTCGGATTTGTCAACTTCGATGCCAAAGTTCAAATTCCCGCAACAAGAACATGCTGCGCAACACGTCTACTCGGCCGTTCGAGACGAGTTGATGCTCGACGGTAACTCCCGTCAAAATCTAGCAACGTTCTGTCAGACGTTTGCGGAACCGGAAGTCCGGCAGTTGATGGACGACTGCATGGACAAAAACATGGTCGACAAGGACGAGTATCCCCAGACGGCCGAGATTGAAGCTCGTTGCGTCCACATGCTGGCGGATCTGTGGAACTCGCCCGAGTCAGCCAACACGATCGGTTGCTCCACGACGGGTTCGAGCGAAGCCGCGATGTTGGGCGGGATGGCGATGAAACGGTCCTGGGAGAAACGCCGGAAAGAGGCGGGCAAGCCGATCGATCGCCCCAATCTGGTGACAGGTCCCGTCCAAGTCTGCTGGCATAAGTTCGCTCGCTACTGGGATATCGAACTTCGCGAAATCCCGATGGAGAACGATCGTCTGATCATGACACCAGAAGAACTGATCAAGCGTTGCGATGAGAATACGATTGGCGTGGTGCCGACACTGGGCGTCACATTCACGTGCCAGTACGAACCCGTTCAAGCAGTCTCAGAAGCACTGGACCAGTTCGAAACAGAAACGGGCATCGACATTCGCATCCACGTCGACGCCGCCAGCGGCGGATTCCTGGCGCCATTTTGTGCACCAGACTTGGTATGGGACTTTCGACTCCCACGAGTCAAATCGATCAACACCTCCGGTCACAAATTCGGTTTGTCACCGCTAGGGGTCGGGTGGGTGATCTGGCGAGAAGAATCGGACTTGCCCGAAGAGGAGATCTTTTGGGTCAACTACTTGGGTGGAAACATGCGTGACATCGCCCTCAACTTCTCTCGCCCCGGTGGCCAAGTGGTTTGCCAATACTACAACTTTTTGCGGCTCGGACATGAAGGCTATCGACGCACTCATACCGCTTGCTACGACACGGCGAAATACTTGGCGGGCGAGATCGCGAAACTGGGGCCTTTTGAGGTCATCTACGACGGCGACATGGCCTGCGGAATCCCAGCGATGTGCTGGAAAATGAAAGACGGAGTCCAGCCCGGTTTCACTCTGTACGATTTCGCTGACCGATTGCGAACGCGAGGATGGCAGGTTCCTGCCTACGCTCTTCCCGCGAATCGCGGGGACCTTGTCATCCAGCGGATTTTGGTTCGGCACGGAGTCAGTCGCGATTTAAGTTCGATCTTGATCGACGACATGAAACGCGCCATTGAACATTTCAAGAAGCATCCCGTGGACAATCCAATGACGTCGGAAGAAGCCTCTGGATTCAAGCATTGATATCGGTCAACGGAAAATTCGTTCATGGTCGCGCGACTGCGGAATCACGACCATGCCCAAATGACGACAAGCTCGAAACTTGTCTCCCGATTTTTGGATGAGTCAATGCGTCTGACCAACAACGAACCAATCGGCCAACCTCCCGAAAACATTTCTCGACCGATTGCCGCGACGGGAGCCTGGCCGTTCGTCTCCTATCGCGAGAGTCTCATTCATGGCAGACGACACGTTTGGGATTCCCGCCGGCATCGAAAGGAACTGAGTCCGTCCGATTTCACGTGCGCCCGAGGAATGCTCTCGGCGCTCTCAATGAACACGTGGATTGGACTCATTTTCGCGGTCGGGGCGTCCTGCTTCGTGCTTGCCAGTTGTGTCAGTTTGTTTCCGTGGTTGGTGAAAGGCACCTGGCTCGAACAGCATCTCAACACGATCTACTTTTTGGGTTCGATCCCGTTCACAACCGCCGCTTGGTTGCAATTGTTCCAGGCAGCCAACGCCAGCTCCAACCTTCACTCCCGCGAAACGGATCAGGATGTCTGGATTGGTTGGTACCCAAGCGAAATCGGATGGCTGAGTTGCGCGTTGCAATTTGGTGGCACGCTACTGTTCAACATCAACACCTTCGACGCAATGTCTTCTTCGCTGAGTTGGATGCAGCAGGACTTGGTCGTTTGGGTTCCCGACTTGGTGGGTTCGATTCTATTCTTGGCGTCGGGATACTTGGCATTCGCTGAAACATGCCATGCCCACTGGGGCTTTCATCCACGCAGCCTCGCGTGGTGGATCGCGTTGGTCAATCTGATTGGCTGCATCGGTTTTATAATTTCGGCCTTGTTCGCATTCGTCACACCGGGCCCCGCCAATCCGCTAGCGATCACCGTCTCAATCGCTTGGACCCTGCTGGGGGCGCTGTGCTTCTTGATTGGGGCTTTGCTGATGCCTTTTGAGGCTCCCACATTGAGTAAAGACAATATGTCGTCGTGAGCGAATGAGAAATTATAAGTAGGCGGGGGCAAAAGCGAAGCTTAGAAGTGAATCACTTCACTTTTTGCTCGCACGGCGGGAAACCACCAATCCGGCTACACCGAGGCTCACCTCCGCGCGGACACCGTCCCTGCCGAAGCGTTCCTGCCGTCGGTCCTGATCGTGTTCTACCGCGGGACTCATGCAACTCCAGCACCTACTCGAACGTTGGCCTCACCCAACCGCCACCGGCGAGCAAACTTCTGCGATCCTGACTTCGAGCTTTGCCATAATCATACGAGCCGTTTGGGCGTTGTCCCTGGTTGTGTGTAAGGACTCATCTGCCCGAAAACTTCTACCGATCCGCTGAAGGACTGAGATAAAAACAAGTGGCATGGGCTTTCAGTCTGTGTTCAGCGCAATCACAGGCTGGAAGCCTATGCCACTTCAAATTCCGGCCCTCATCCTCGGTCCGACATTTGGCAGCAATGATTAGACAATTATGTGAGCCGTTGGGGCATTTGGATCGGTTGTGCGTGAGCATCGCGGCAGAGGCCATCGCTCCTAATCTTTGCGCGGTTTGGGTAACGCCGATGGCCCGAAATCGGATCGGGACAAAACCGGAGATGGGCAACGCAAAAGGGGGCGTGCGGCAACATTGTTTCACTGCGGGATTGTTTTACTGCGGGGATACTAAGTTCGAGTCATTCACCCCCGCCCGATTTTCTGCGTCCATTCCCAAACGATGACAGGTTGTATCCTTTTCTCTCGGTTGCTGGATGAGGCATTTCCTCTGATCGGCAACGAACCAAAAAGCCAACTTCAAGAAAGCACTGCTCGACCAATTGCCGCGTTGGGAGCCTTCCCGTTCGTCTTCTATCACGAGAGTCTCGTTCATGGCAGACGACACGTTTGGGATTCCCGCCGGCATCGAAAGGGGCTGAGTCCGTCCGATTTCACGCGCGCCCGAGGAATGCTCTCGGCGCTCTCAATGAACACGTGGATCGGACTCATTTTCGCGGTCGGGGTGGCCTGCTTCGTGTTTGCCAGTTGTGGCAGTTTGTTTCCGTGGTTGGTGAAAGGCATCTAGCTCGAACAGTGTCTCAACACGATCTACTTTGTGGGGGCGATCCTGTTTACAACAGGCGCTTGGTTGCAATTGTTTCGGACGGCGAACGCCAGTTCCAACCTTCACTCCCGCGAAACAGATCGAGATGTCTGGTTTGGTTGGTACCCAAGAGAAATCGGATGGTTGACACCTTTGATGTCCTCCAGCCGAAGAATCGCAGAACATCGAACATGGCTCGATGGCTTCTGCGGTGTCAAGAAATTTCCGTATTCGTAGACGCGTCCCTCGCGAGCGAATCCTGCTATATCACCTCGTTGCCCGGCGTATCGGAAGAGTCAAGATTTGGTGGGGGCACCAAATCGTCGGTGCCACTCGGCGAGTGCCACGTAGCCGGTGACCGGATAGCGGTAGATAGGAGCGTCGGTACCATAAGGCAAGAACATCGGTATCCACCGAAACGAACCAAAACATCGATTGCTATTTCCTCAGGCAACCATCACGTGAAGACAGAGCACGCAGGCCAAAACGCGCAGGCCAAAGCGATGTCCGAGAGAAAGAGACGCCCAAGTGAAGGATTCGTCGCGAACTAAAACCGCGGTTCGCAAGCCAGGCGGCCGAGTACTGATTCCTAGAGGCAGTGCCGGCAGGTCGCTTCGATCTCTGCCTACAATTCTCAATCGCCGACAACGATCAGTCGACCGAAGCGTCCTTCCGAGCCGGATGCGAAGACCTGCGTCTGGCCAACCGCCAAGGCGTGAAAGCCCGTCTGGGATACCAGTTCCCATTCGTCTGCGTCACGAGAAAAGTCGGTGCCGAACGGACCGACGGTGATCAGGCCCGATGGCAACGAACCGCCCCGCGAAGTCGCGACGACCGCACTCCGGAACGCAGCAGGCTGCGCCTTCACGGTACGCCACGTGGCTCCGTGGTCGTGGCTGATGCACGCGGTGATGTCCGACGTTTCAGAAGCCCGATAGTCTCCGCCGACGAGCACCAAAGTTTTGCTTTCTTCTCCTGCCGTCGACGTTGGAACATCGCCAACCGAGAAGATCCCAGACGCTTGCGAACTGCCGATTGGCACCGAGACGGTTGTCCATTTGGCATCCCAAGTGGAACGAAGATAGAGGCGGCTCGTCTCGGATTCGCTCCCGCCGGTTCCAAACCACAGTTGCCCCTGCTCGCCAACGTGCAGCGACGAATTACTGGCAGCAAACGCCGCTTCACTAGGCCGAGACTGCGGGAGTTCATTCGTCAATCGCTTCCAGGTTTGTCCGCCGTCGCTCGTTTCGACGACCAACAACTTCCCATCGACGGGATCACTGACTGCGATGCCTCGTTTGGAATCCCAGAACCGCATGGCATCAAAGAAAGCCGACGGAGACGATGCGCGGTAGGTTTCTCGCCATGACACTCCGCCGTCGTCGGTCCGGAGCAGCACCGCTGGTGAACCCGCACTGGCGATGCAGGCAACGTTCGCACCGAACGCGTGCACGCAGCGAAATTCGAGATCACCAAAACCTTTCGGACCACACGGCGTCCAAGTCTTGCCGCCATCGCGGGTGCGAATCACCGTCGAGTTCGATCCACTGGCCCACACGACTCGATCATCGACCGCGGACAGACCACGAAGACTCGCGTCAGTCCCCGTCGCCGTCACGTCCCAATCCAACGAAACCGGCTCAGCGCCACCGGCGACGGACAGCGCCATCGCCGAAAGAAAGAAAACCAGCAACGGCCTCACATCGGCGGAAGATTTAGAAAGCATACAAGAGAGTCCTCGGCAAAGATGCGTCGTCGATCGCCCCAGATAACGATCCCCACCATGCGACCCAAACCCAGCCACCGGAGCAACCCCAAACACGCAACCGCTTCGCTTCGAAACTCGTTTTTCAGCAAACGTGTTACGCCGATAGAAGTTCAGCAGCAGGTATCAAGCGTGTCAGCAGGAGTCTTCCATTGTATTGCCTGCCGTGGCGCTGGCATGGACGCTAAAAGGTCCGTCCGGCACGTTTTCACAATTCCGGTTCTTGTTCAGCAATTGGGAAAGCTATCCCGGAGGGATGGAAGCGATCAGCCCGAGGGTGCTGCGCACCAGCACCCCCCCGGGGACGAAAAAACGAACCACCGCCCCTGAAAGGGTCGCAGATTTGATGCTCCTACCGGTCAACAATGTGCCATTCCGGCTAACCCAATTGTTCATTCTCGAACAAGTAGCGAGCTATTGGTTTAAGCTCAACCGCAGATCGAGATCGTCAAAATAGACGTTTGCCATTCCGCCTTTTCCCCCTCTAACAACGAAGCTATGGATCATGACCCTCATTGTCCTGGTCTTGGCTGGTACAGGAACCTGGACCGATAGAGACTGCCATCTTGGGTACTTGCTTGAACCACCTGAAGTAGCGGTGTCGATGAGTTGACCGCGATCATCAAGAAACCCCACCGAGAGAACGCCCGAATCTTCCCACTGGCCACGAAACAGCTCACCTTTGAGTACGAATTGGATCGACGAGGAATCGATGTAAATGCCAAAGTCATCGACGTCGACATCTTGGATTAATTTGTTAGAACGCCTCACCGAAGAAAAACACCCTCCTCCCGTTTTGGGTTTGGGGTTATCAACCGATCGTTTCCATTGGCCATCGATGGCGGTCCAACCGGGGACTCCTTGTTTCGTCATCGGCTCTTCGCACCCTGGATTCGCCAACAACTGATCACCGAGCATCCCTTTCAACGGTGGTTCCCGTTTTTGCATCCTCAGCTCTTCGGTTTGATCCTCCAAGATCCTCGCGTCTTCCAACAGTCCGGCTTTAACAAAACGCCGGCTCGCCTCTTCATGCATGCGAATTAAACGGAGGTATCCCCGCTCGCGAGCACGCTCGAAAACTCGAGTTGAAACCAGCGTGGGCTTTTGATCGTGAAGACGAAAGTTCCGTAGTTCTTCGTTGGCCGCGTCGGTGGCCTGGATATCCCCGCGAGAGATCGCCTGTTTCACTTTCTTCTCAAGTAACACGACAACGTCCGCACGGATTCCCTTCATCGCGTCATCAAAAGCCAGTTTCTCCGCCTCGATTTCCGCCATAACCGCGGCTCGAAGTTCATCGACATTTTCAGTTTCGTCGGCCTCGGCGAATGGGATCGCACCAGCGAACACGAACAAGAACATAACGAGTTGTCGCATTTGAACTCTCTCTGGGTGAGGTGGACGGCAATTTGCAATTCTCTATCCGAAAACGGTCAACACGACGCGAAAACTGTCACGCTCCTTGAGCGCCTGAGCGGTGGCGCAGGACGGTTTCTGCTTTCCAAGTTTGTCTTGCTCGATCTATCCCGTGGTGCTCTTCTGTTGATTGTCAGTAAGGTTGATCTGCAGGAATGAAATGGCCGAGAACGCTCCGCTGATGAAGGCAAACAGGAAACCGCGTAGTCCTGAGCCTCATCGAACAGTATCCCTTGTGACCGAACTGGTTTTCAGCACTTCAACCGGTCTGACCAAGCGGGCTCAGACTGTCTTGCAGGATGGTGTCGCCAGACGTCGTCGGTCGGAACTCTGGCGACACTCCTACGGAGAATCGCATACGTCAAATTTCAAAACTCGCTCGGCTGTTTGCCCTGGTTCGCCAGTGGGAATAAGCAACGTGCTCTCAGTAGTCACTGGAAACCCTGCCCACAGAACGCTCATTCTGAGCGATTTCGCCGTGATGCGCAACGTGAGGTATGCCGTTAACCCCCGAGGGTGTTTCGTGCCACCTTTTCACCTCGTTTCCGAGACGAATGACGAGGGCCGTCGTGATGTCGAGGAGGCTTGCAAGCGTGCAAAGAGAGACGGCGCACCTCGATCCCATCCAATTCATCTTGGGAACAGCAATTCTGTAGGCAAGACGTTGTTTCAAAATGCCGTCTTTCGTTTCCACCTGGGACCGCGATTGAACGTGTCCTAATGAGCAAGCATGGCTGAATCATGCCATGTGAAGATGCCATCCGCCGTCGCATTCTTCGGGCCAATACCAACGCATCCTGGGTGGCACCGTTCACCGCCCTTTATCGGTTTATCGGTGGCGTATCTGCCGCACCGTTTTTCTACCCATACTGCATAGACGACCAATAGTTGTGTCGTTTCCGTGCCAGAGATAGGATCGGTATCCCCCCTCAATCGTAGCCTATGCACCAACTGGAGTTCACCGTGCTAGCGTTAAAACGAGTGTTTGCCGTTCTAATCTTGCTTAGCTTTCACATCGTTGGCGCTGCGGACGAACTGCCTGACAAAAGATCCAATAAGGGCACTTCTCAGGTGCTCTACCTTCACACTGAATTTATTCCCTATCAACACGAGGCAGATCGTGTTCTTCAGCTTCGACTGATGCGTGAATTTGCGAGGCAGGCATTCTTAATCGCCGCACGCGAGGAGCTTGGTATTCCGACACGCGACGGAACCCTTCGCGATAGCGAGCCAGGCGATGAAAGTGGGGTGCACCTGGCGCTGTTGGAACGCCTCGGCACCGATGGCAAGTGGCATCTCAAACTATTCGCTCTGAACGAAGGCAAGCAACGACGAGCAACACGCGGACTTTGGATCGAGTCCCCATTATGGGAAAGAACGTTCGATTACGCTTTAGTCCAAAACACGATGTATGCAGAGACTTCGTCCATGCTCGAGCAAGCCAGTCGCCAGGAATTTGTCGACGCGCTCCTGGCCGCAGGTCTCAAGAAGTCGACCAGCGACGAGCCAAAAGACGAAGCACCTGAGCCGACGTTTGATGCTTGGAACGAGGAACTTGCCAAAGTTGACTTCGTCGCCCAGTACGGCGTCGTTCAGTCCGCACATGAAGCAATGCGTTCCAAGGATGATCGTGCAGCGATACTCGGAGTATTGGCTCGGGGGTATGCCAATCTTTCCATGTTGACTCAGCATCAGTGGAACGCCGTTAGCGAAGTGTTCGCCTCGCGTGCAATTCTCTACGCGCAGCGAATGGTTACCGAAACCGATCAAAACGCATCGGCACTCTGGCATAGGGCGTATGTGTGGGCAATCGTTGGTGCTCACCAACACGCACTTGCGGATATCAGACAAATCCGCAAAGCAGTGACCGAAACGGGCGACGCCGAAACGAACGAGCCTGCATGGGGGAAGCTGATCGACGTCTATCTCAAGTGTGATCGTGCCGCGATGTCTCAGTTTGCTGATGCAGACAAAGAGCAGCGAGCTTGGGCACTTCGACTGGCGTTTCAGCTCGCCAGCTCCTATCGGTATTCACCGTGGATGTATCACGCCGCCAGAGATCTTGCTCAGCAGGCCCCAACTTGCTTCGGCGTTTACGCAGAATTGGTGACCCACGGGGGTAGCTTGGGGGCTGAACGAACGGGAGCGTCAATGGCGCCGTATGCGTTTGCTCAGTCACTGCCGATTAGCCTCAACAACCTTTCGGGTTTTCCCGATGTCGCCAGGGAAGTAATCAAGCAGCCTGCCAACGTCGTGAATGCAGACAACACTGCGACCAGCCCTGCGAGTCGGGTTGCGAAGGTGTTGCGAGAGTTCTCGCGAAGCGTATCAAGTCCCGAGGTCTCTTGGTCCACGTTGGCCTATCTGCTGGAAGAAGAGCAATTCGTACAGACGGCGAACCTTCTCGACGCTTCGATGGATGCTGTTGAATCGTCGCACTCGGAATTGGTGGACAGCCTATTGCCGATCATCGGTGATCACCGCTACCGCGCTTATATCGAATCGTTTCGATACGGCAAGCGTTTTGAGTTAACCGAGATGCGGAATGCACTCAAGCAGCTCGATATCGAGGACCCACGCAAGAACATGTCACGAATGATTCTTACGTCGGTGGGGGTAGTTGACGGCTCAGGCAAAGACATTGGCAAAGTCGCTTGGCAACACTCGTATCGCAATTTCACATTTCAGGGCCTGCTGGAGGAAGCATTTTTCAATGGTACCGAGTGGAAGCCAACGACTAAGAAAAAAGCAGACATGCTTTCCTGGGAACTTGGTAAGGTTGCTCCTCGCAGCGAGGTTGCGAGACGGATGGACATTCTCAAATCGGAGGAGCCTGCGCAAGCAATTGGAGAGATGGGAGCGAAGGCTCAATGAGGATCCGATTGCCTACAGTGAGCTAGGGAAACACTATGAACGCCTTAAGGACATCGAAAATGCGACTCGCTGCTACGAGAAGTCGCTCGCATCGCTACCGACTCGCTCAGCAACGAGAAGGTTGGCAAATCTCTATATTTCCCAGGACGACTTTGCGAAAGGGAAACAGACCCTGGAAGACTACCTCCAAACCGAGGATCTGGGACTTGGGCATTCTCGAATTCGCGAAGACCTGGCCTGGAAATTAGTCGTTCGTGGTGAATGGGCAGAGGCAAAACCGTACGCGGTGGAGGCCGCAGAGTCCTGGTCCTCGACAAGTCTTAACGTGGCGAGTTACGTCCTCGAAGGGCTCGCTGAGTGGGAAGACTCCGAACGATTCATACGCCAGAGAAGCGAAAACTATCCATCGAGCGCGGGGTACGAATGGTACTTCTGGTGTGCACGCACGGGACGTGGCGACATCCAGCCGGCACAACAATTGGCTCGCAAATACTTTGCCGCATCCGATCGATCCCCTAGTCGAGAAAAACATATCGAACGTGGGGCCTTTTATCTCTTAGAAGGGAACGACTCTGCCGCTCTCGATGCCTATCAATTGGCACTTCAGGTCAGGCCAACACTGACCTGTACATTCATGGTGGCACAAATTTCCAAACGCAATGGCGACATGGAGACGGTAAAGAAAGTTTCCGAAAACATGAGATCCGCAATCGCCGCTTTGGAAGAACCTCTTCGTGACATCGATATCGTGGGGTTAGACATCCTCGACGTGATTGACTCTGGCGAAGTAACGCCCGCAAAACTCGATGAAATCGATACCAAGCTGGTGCCAATCAACGGCCCGACGCGATGCGCATTTGCCTATTTCCTGGCTGCGGAGTTGGATCAACAAAACAAGGGCGAAAAGGCGGCCGAGTATTGGCGAAAAGCTTTGCAAGGACCAATGGCAGACCCTGTCTACCAAACGCTATCCGGTGCGGCGTTGGTCAAGCGGTTCGGGACTTCCCGCCAGACCGAAGCTCTCAGTGAGAAGGACCTTTGGAAAGCCGCTGAGGCTACTGCCGAGGAGCCGCGCGGAAACTGACGCATGGAGGGAACCAAATGGTGCACGCTTCTTTGTTGAGCGTGCCAGATGGTGCGCTGGAGGAGAACGCTGGTTTCGCAGGATCGGGATTGCTGCTGTCTTTCGATGGCGGCGGGAAGTTTGCATCTCTCAATAGCTTCTGGTGCGACCAGCGGATGGTACCGGTATTGACGCAACGATCGGGTTTTGAAGGAGTTGTTTCCCATGGTAAGTCTTGCTCGTCGGACCATGCGGGCATGCGTAATTGGGCGTGTGATCGCTGCGTCGAGCATTGGATGGTTACTCTGACGCACCGGTTGCGTTGTCGTGGAACGCTATTAAGCCGGTTCGGGAACGATTGGCTTTTGGGATGGCAAGGGCTTGGTTGGTGGGGTTCCGACCGCGGAGCGTTCGGCCACAATCGATCGGTTTCTGTTGACGGCGGGTAGTCGAATTGGCTAGCGATTTTTGCTTGGCCGTCCAGAGAAAGCGGTTGGGCTCTTACGTTATAGCCGGGGTGTATGGGTGACGCCTGAAAGGATCGATTCTCATTGAATTCAGATGAGGATCCATAGCACATGGACGATCCCTGGCACTACATGCCTCTTTGAAATGCCGCGAGACGCCTTGTGTGAACCGCAATTGTGGCGTTCATTCGCGGAGTTCACGCATTTATGGTTTGATCAGAATGTGGCCGAACGCTCAGCGGTCGGAACGTTAGCCAGTCGGTTGAAGAAGTTGCTTGGTAGATTTCCGACCGCGGAGCGTTCGGCCACGATCGATCGGTTTTTGTTGAGTGCGGATCATGGCGTTGGTTATCGTGCATCGCTTTGCCGCTGGGATCGTGTAGCTCGGCGATCGATTGCCCATCTGCTAACGGCATACGGAAACATTCAGTTAAGAATCACGGTCTTGATAGAAGGCCTCCGAGAAAACACGCAGCTAGCTCGGAGACCGTTTTCTTGAAGTCAAACTTGATGTGCTCGAACTCCGGTTGTTTGAGGACCAGTTCGACCGACGTGGAGGGATGGCAATGAGCCCACATTCCGGTTGCGGACATCACCAGCATTGCCAACGCCCGGGAGGATTCTTCGTCACTCAACTCTGGGAGGGCCTGCGACAAGGCCGTTACACAGGGCTGTACGATCGAGAGAAACTCACGTTTAAACTGGGCCACGGTTTCCGGTCCAACATTGTGTTCGAAAACGGATGCCAAAGACGCCGACAAAGTGCAAAACCTGCGGCGGCGGGCGAGAGAATCCGCAAACGCGCAAGCGACGGCGTCGACATCGCCGACCTTCTCGGTCTGGTCGAGTCGCCGTTTGAATGACTTTGCCCATGCTGCCGACTCCTTGAGTAGCAACTGAAGCAAAATGGCCTCCCGGCTCTCGAAATAGACATAGAGATTAGGCTTGGACAATCCGGCCTGCCGGGCGATTGCATTGAGTCCCGTACCGTCCAAGCCATGCTCCTCAAGCCGTACGCCGGCGGCTTCCAATATCGCATCGATTCTTTCGGCCTTCTGCTCCGGTTTCCGGGCTCGTTTCCACGTTTTCTTTTTGGGGGGCACCATCAGGATTTTCCAGAAGAAGTTCTCGCAGCTCCGTTGACAGTGTACCAGTGGTCGCCTAAGTAGATACCACTGGTCGCTTATTTCGCAACTTTCGGTAAGCAACCTAATTCATTCCGTGGGTTTTTCAAGGAGCATCCAATGGCAGACACAACATTCGGACCGCAGGGCTGGACTCCGGAACGCCTCGGCTCCCTCGTTGGCAAGACATTTGTCATCACCGGCGCGAATGCCGGTGCGGGATTCCAGGCAGCGAGAACCTTGCTCGCCAAGGGAGCCAAGGTGGTGATGCTGAACCGCTCGGCCGAAAAATCGCACGCCGCCATCGCGGACCTGAAAGAGGAGTTGGGGGCCGGCGCCGAGGTGAGCTTCATCCGCATGGATCTCGCCTCGCTTGCCAGCGTACGCGAGGCCGCAGCGGAGGTTTTGGAGTCGGTTGACCGGATTGACGCGATCCTTTGCAACGCCGCCATCGCACAAGTGCCCACCCAGCAACTAACCGTCGATGGCTTTGAAAGCATGTTGGGCACGAATCACTACGGTCACTTCCTGCTCTGCGGATTGCTCTTCGAGCGGATCGAAACAACGCAAGGACGAATCGTGGTCGTCAGCAGTCTAGGCTACAACATGGGGATCAAGACGATCCAGTTCGACGACATGAACTGGGACCATAACTACCACCAGAACCGCACATATTCGCAGAGCAAATTAGCACAGATGATGTTTGCTTACGAGTTGCAGGATCGCCTCGCCGCAGCAAACAGAACGCACGTAAAGGTGTATGTCTGCCATCCGGGATCGTCGAGAACATCTCTTATCAAGACCAGCGGCAACCTAGTGACGCGGGTGATGTTTGGTCTCATGTCGCTTTCGCCGATGGTGCAATCGGCTGAAAAAGGTTCGTGGCCGGAGGTGATGTGCGCGACCGAAGATGGTCTGGAGCAACGGACGCTCTACGGGCCCACCGGGTGGATGCAATTCGTCGGCCCCGTCGGCAAGGGAACGCTTCATCACCACGCACATGACAAGTCGGTGATGCAACGACTTTGGGATCTATCGGAACAGGAAACCGGTTTCGAGTGGAATCTCTAGGAGAGCAATGGCAACTGCAATGTGGCCGAACGCTCTGCGGTCGGGATCTTGAACTACCGACCGCGGAGCGTTCGGCCACAATCTATCGTTTGGTGGTGAACGCCGACGGCGGAATGAAACAAGTGCCGAGGCAGTTTGCAGTAGATTCGGGCGACTATTACCCAACATCTGCACGATACCTAGCCTCAAACGCCTTTTTGTTGCAGCGGCTTATACGGTCTGGGTCGGCATCGGTACCCTGGGCGCAGTCCTTCCGGCCGTGGTATCTCTTGGCGAACCACTGAACCTTGGACGCACCTTGTTTCTGACGCTGTTGGCTTTCTGGCGATGCTGGTGGTGCCCTTGGTCGGCTGGAAAGACTTCACTTTAGAAGCACTGCTTTCAATCCGTTCCGTCGAAAGAACACATTTCAGTAAGCGGGGTTTGTTGAGCACGGCCTGCGATTTTTCACTCCGTATGATTTGATTGCGGGGGTTCCACCTAGAAGTTCACTCAAACATCGAATGTCATCCGCTTCATTGAACCCAACCGTTGCGACAACCAATCGAGACAACTTGATCGGTTCGATCTGGATGGTTGCGGCGATGGGGCTGTTTGCTATCGAAGACGCTTCGATCAAGGTGGCGTCCGCGCATGTGCCCATCGGACAAGTCCTGATGCTTTCCGGATTAGGTGGTGCCGTGCTCTTTGCACTCGTTGCAGCGAAAAGGGGCGACCGGCTCATGGGGCCCGCTCTGCAGTCATCTTCGATGCGGTATCGCATGTTGTTTGAATTCGCTGGCAGACTGTTCTATTCGATGGCCGTTGTCCTCACTCCTTTGTCGGCCACGACCGTGATTTTGCAAGCGACTCCTCTCGTCGTGGTCGCTTGCGCGGCGATGCTGTTTCGTGAGCGCGTCGGCATTCGCCGCTGGTCCGCTGTATTCGTTGGGCTCGCCGGAGTGATCGTTGTCGTCGGGCCAGGACGTGACAGTTTTTCGATGCTTTCCATCTTGGCTGTACTAGGAATGCTTGGCTTTGCCGGACGTGATCTGGCCAGTCGAGCGGCACCGCCCACGGTGACGACGGCCGTTCTTGGTTTGTACGGGTTCATTTCCGTGTTCTTGGCTGGCTGCATGCTCGCGATCTGGAAAGGCGAGCCATTTTCATGGCCCGAGCTTTCGCTTTTGCTGCCTCTCACTGTCGCCGTGTGTGTCGGTGTCTCGGCGTACGCGTGTTTGATGAAAGCGATGCGAACGGGTGACGTGTCAGCGGTGACTCCCTTTCGATATTCCCGTCTGCTGTTCGGAATCGGTTTGGGAATCTTCTGGTTCCACGAATCTTTGAGCACGCCCATGATTGCGGGTTCCGCTCTGATTGTCGTTTCCGGCCTGATCATTCTCGGCGGCCGACGCGACACCGAATCAAGCAAGCCATCGACGATCAGTCGGTGACTCGAGTGCCCACTAGGAATCGCACGCAACGGCATCTGACATCTAACTCGCAGATTGTGGCCGAACGCTCCGCGGTCGTAAGGTTAAGGTTCCGACCGCGGAGCGTTCGGCCACAATCAGTCGAAACGCCCGCCTCTCGCATTTATCTTCGGTGCTTCTTTTCTGAGTCGACGCAAGATCGAAAGTTGCTTTCGCCGTCGCCATTTTGCCCGCCAATCGTTGGGATTCCATGTCAGCGTCTTGTCATAACATCGGATCGCGTCTTCAATTTGGCGAGCGGCTTCGCATTGTTGGCCAGCGCGGAACCAAAAGGACGCGATATGACGACGCAATCGACGACGACGGCGTTCTGGGTAGCGATCTTTCAATGAGTGGTAGATGGTCGCGTGACTGGTGGCCCAACGCTGAAACCGATCTGGATAAATCTGACTTAGGTTGTCAGCCTCACCTCGTGACGCCGCGAGTCCCCACCGAAAAGTTACTGGCTTGCCAGGCAAATGGCACCAGTTGCCCTGGGTTGCGATGTCGGTGAACAACGAAGAATCCTCCGCGTCGTCGCAACGTGCATTCCATCCTCCCACGGTTTGGACGGCGTGAGATCGCAGAACCGTGCACGACGCGATCCCGCCTCCGTGCCGAAAGATCCAGGGTATCGGGTCCTTCGCGAGCGATCGGCAATTGTCATAGCTGAATTGTTCGCCATCTTCGCTGACAAACCTGCGGTCGGCCGACGCGGCTACCAACGATTCATCCGCCGACAGCGCGTGAGACGCCCGTTGCAAAAAGTCATTCGGCCAGCAATCGTCAGAATCCAGGAACGCCACCAGGCTGGTCATGGGAACGGATTCAAACGCCGCTTGTCGAGCCAACGCAGCAGTACTCTTCGCACGTCTCTGTATGACGCACCGGAGAACTCCCGCATGCTCGTTTGCCCATGCTTGGACAGCGTCGGCGGAGTGGTCAGTGGAACCATCGTCGACAACGATCACGGATGCTGGAAGCATGGTTTGAGCTGCAACTCCGTTGAGCGCATCGAGCACCGTGCGACATCGATTGAAGACGGGGATGATGACGGTGACGTCCACCATGTAACAGCTTTTCCAACGCTCGGTAGTCAATTCATTGGCGACCGGTTTACACCGTTGGGTTGTCGCGAGTCAATGCCCGCACGCCCGAGGATAGACAGACGATATCGCACCGCCGATTGGTTCGAGACCAGCGATCCTGACGCGACTCGCTGAACGGCTACGCTTCATTCCTGCACCGATGTCGTTTGGCGAGAGTCGATCATGGCGAAACAAGTTTGCCTCACCGAAAAAAGAGTGGTTCCGCCTCAGTGGCGGATCATGGCGTAACGCGGTAGCATGACGTGGCCGGCGTTTCTATGTGCGACAAGAAACAATGGCGGATTGAGGCCGATGAACGGACCTCAAATATTGCGAGTGATTCGATCGATTTGAAGGGATTCCAATACGAAATGATAGCCTTATCCAAACATGGCTGTCGCGACGTCGTTGTCATTGGTGCTGGCCTAGCAGGATCTTGCACTGCACTCGAACTGGCACGTCAGGGTCTCAAAGTCGCTTTGTTGGATCGCGATCCGACACCGATGAATCGAGCAAGTCGACGTAACGAAGGAAAAATCCATTTAGGGTTGATCTATGCGGTGGATCCGACATTCGCGACCGCCGAGCTCCAACTTCGTGGAGGCCTCACTTTCTACCCTCTATTGTCTCGCTGGATCGGTGACCGTGTTGATTCACTCGAGACATCCTCTCCCTTTGTCTATTTGGTTGCCGGCGATTCGATACTGACTCCCGAGCAGTTGCAGGCGCACTATGAAAAGGTAGAGCAATCTTATCGAGAGCAGACCACCGAAGACCCGAGTCTGTCCTACCTCGGCACCCGCCCCACTTCGCTTGCTCGACGCATCCCACTTGAGAAACTCGACAAACGACTCAATCCCAGCGGCTTGTCGGCCGCGTTTGAAACGAACGAATTGGCGATCGATACCGATCAACTTGCCGATCAGATCACGCAAGCCATCGCAGCACACGAGAACATTGAGTTCTACGCTCACCACTGTGTTCACGAAATAGATGCCCAGGAAAACGGATTCGTTCTCTCCGGTGAGTCAACGGGATCGAGTTGGTCGCATCATTGCGAACAGGTTGTCAATGCGACCTGGGAAAGTCGGCTGATGCTGGACGCAACGCTCGGCCTGAAGCCGCCACCAGGATGGCTGTATCGGCTCAAGTACCGCGTGCTCGCTCGCTGCCCCGACCGACTACGCAACGCCCCTTCGACCACCATGGTTTTGGGGCGATATGGAGACGTCGTCATGCGTCCCAATGGCACCGCGTATCTGTCATGGTATCCCGTCGGAATGCAAGGCTGGAACGATCGATTGACGCCACCATCTCAATGGTCGGATGCGTGCCAAGGCGACCGACTGTTGCAAGAACCGTCACTGGCAGATCAGATCATCGATGGCATCAAGGGTTGGTATCCGGGCATCGCCAGTTGCACTCCCTATCAACTGGATGCTGGCGCGATCGTGGCATACGGAAACACGGATGTTGATGATCCCGATAGCGGCTTGCACGACCGAACGCAGGTCGGCGTTTCCAGTGTGGACGGCTACCACAGCGTCGATCCTGGAAAGCTGACGACGGCTCCTTTGTTCGCAATGCAGGCCGCGGAACGTGTCTTGTCTCATGCAAGTAAACCGGCATCAGCACGCAGTGTCCTGCAATGAACCAGGAAGAAGCGACACCGAGAGTCCTCGCCTTAGTGCCTGCGTGGAATGCCGAAAAGTTCATTGCGAGGACGCTTGATTCACTCGAAGCACAGACGCATCCGAATCTCAGGGTTTTAATCTCGGACGACGCATCAACGGACAGGACCGTCGAAATCTGCAACAGCTACGTGAAGCCGGGCAATCAATTCACGTTAATTCAGCAGCCGAAAAACCTGGGGTGGCTCGGCAATGCCAATGTTCTCCTGAAGGAGGCGGATGCCGATTATCTGATGTTTGCCTTTCACGACGACGTGCTCCTTCCGAATTATGTGGAGCGTTGTGTTGCGGCGTTAGAGTCTAATGCGAAGGCGGTGGTGGCTTACTCGGACATGGTCACGTTTTGCCAAGATGGGGAACGGATCACGGGCAGTTGTACGGAAATCGATGGGATCGCCTCCCGTGTCGATCGTGCCACTCAGATGCTCTATCGAGTGGACCATTGGTGGGCACCCAACCGCGGCATATTTCGAGCCGAAGTAGCCGAAAAGGTTGGCGGCATGAGAAGAAACCTAGCCGGTGAGTTCTCTGCGGATTGGCCTTGGCTCGTTCACATGTTGTTGCTCGGCGAGGCGGTTCGAATCCCTGAGCTTCTCGTTGAAAAACACTACATGAAACGGAGTGTCTCTCGAGCTTGGAATTTCAGCCCACGTCACCAACTGGCTGCATTGTTGGCATGCGTCCGAGAGATCCACATGGCGACCATGCCACTTTCGGAAAAACTCCGACTGTACAAGGTTGTTTCACGAATCGCGTCAGGCTTGATTCCATCGATCTTTCAAAAACAGATTAGTCACAAACATTAGGTAAACCGCATGATCAGCATTTGGTGCATCACCAATGCTTGTCATGACCAAGGGTCAGCATGTCCATCGATTACGCTCAATCAGTCGCTCAACCTATTGCCGGTCATCCGACGCCAGTCCACTGTACTAAGTTGACTTCTGAATTCGGAGTTGAGATCACTGGAGTGGATTTGGCGCAGATGCCACTGGAGTCGATGCAGCCTTTTCTGAAGCGTTTCCTGTTGGATCACCAAGTCCTGCTGTTTCGTAACCAGTTGCTGGATGAAGAGCAACAGGTGCGGCTCACACGATCGTTAGGTCCGTGTCGAAAAATGTGGCAGATCGATCACTACTCAAGCGACAACGAATTCGTCCAGTATCTCAGCAACGTTGATCGACAAGGAAGATTTGTTGGATCACACCCAGATCCCCATTCGACTCGCTGGCATGTCGATGGCAGTCATACGCATGTTCCGTCGAAGGCGACGATCCTCAATGCATTGCAAGTGCCGTGCGATTCAGGGCACACGATGTTCGCGAGCCTCTATCAGATCTACGAATCACTCGACGATGAAATGAAGGGTCAATTGGCGAAACATGAAGCGGAGCACCACATTGAATTTCGTCGAGCCAGACGAAATGGTCGCTTGCCTTGGCAGTGGTCGCTCGCGAAACATCGCGGTGCGTCGTTAACATCTCAATTAAAATGGTGGTTCTCGACGATCAAACGGCGTTGGCAGGATGGCGGTGTTTTCCACCCGATCGTTCGTCACCACACCGAAACGGGACGGCCTGCTCTATTTATCGGTGATCACGCTTGGCGGGTACGAGGAAAGTTCCTCCCCTTAGGAATCAAGCTGATGCAACAAATCAACTCGATTGAAATTGATTCACGCGTGATTTACACGCATCGCTGGGCCAAGGGAGATCTGCTGATCTGGGACAACACCAGCGTACTGCATCGGGCGGGTGAATACGACCTTCATAACGAAGCGAGAGTGCTACGCCGCTGCGTCGTGGAGGGCGTTTGACGTCATGCCGCTTCTCCTATCGCTGGCATGCAAACGAATCTTGATCGACGGGGCGATCATTTGATCGCGACGTACAGAATCATGTTTCCCTTCTTCCATAGGATGTCAACTGCCGAGAAGTTGCACGCTGACAACAAGTTCAGATATTCGAAACTGGTAAGCGGATTGTCTTGCACGAGCGAGGCTGTCATCCGCTCCAAGAGATCACCCTTTACTCCGGCTTCGGCGATGTGATTTTTCCACATTTCAAAGTTGATGGTTTCCAGGTCCATGTCCGCTCCCTTCACATGATCCCAGCACAAGAACACACCGCCCTTGACCAAAGACGCCTCGATTATCTGATAGATGTCTCGGTACATCGCCGCACCCTGTCCGTGATGCAATGCCAATGCAGATACGACGCAGTCGTACCGTTCTGGTTCCGGTTGGAACTCGGCGGAGAAGAAATCCGCTTGAACGCATTCAGTTTGTTTTGAATAGCACTGAAGTTCGGATTGAGCCTCCCTGAGGAGGTTCGCTGAGAGATCGACGAGTGTGACGTGAAGATCAGGAAAATGGTCCAGGAGTATCTTCGCCATCCTTCCAGACCCCGCGCCCAGATCGAGGCAATGTTTGGGTTTGCGATCACTCAAGAACAATAAGATGAGCCGGAGCACGAAGTCATGGTCCAGCAAGACCTGAGGATAGTCGCCTCCGATTTCCCCACTCGCTGAACTCCACCACTGGCAAACGTCCTGGTAGCTCAGCTTTCTCTTTTCGGCGTCGATGATCGTTTGCTTTGTACTGGCGAATGAATCCAAGTCGATGCGTGAAGCCGGCGCGGGTAATCGTGAACGCCTTCTGAATCGTTTAAAGAACAATAGAAATTTGGCTCCCTGAAGCAATCGATAGAGACGGAAGTCCCGAACTGATGCGATTCGTCTCGTGCGAATCCATTATTGATTCGTGCCATGGTAAGCGTTCGACAGGGCGATGGAATCGGTGGACAGTAAGTTCGCGAGCTTTCTTGATTGCTGGTGAAGAGAAGAGATGAGCTCGTTACAGAGCCACGGTCGTGTCGAACAACCGAGCGAACCCGCGATTACACAGGAATTTGGTCAACGTGAGATCGCATGTGGCCGAACGCTCCGCGGTCGGAGTTCTGACTAGGTGCGGGAGCAACAGGGTACCGACCACGGAGCGTTCGGTCACATTCTGAAACTCGTCTTACAATCACTGCATCTGTTCAATGTGTGCGAGGGCAATCGGGTTTAGCTGACGAGGTCTTTGATGACGTGGGCTTGTTCGACTCCGGTGAGGCGTTGGCTGAGCCCGCGGAACTTGAACGTGAATCGTTCGTGGTCGATTCCTAGAAGATGCAAGATAGTGGCGTTGAGATCGCGAATATGCACGGGGTTCTCGACGATGTTGTAGGAGAACTCGTCGGTGACGCCGTAGTCCGTGCCGACGTTGACTCCACCGCCCGCCATCCAAGTTGTAAAACAGCGACCGTGATGATCGCGGCCGGAGGTAGGACTGCCCAGCTCGCCTTGACTGTATACGGTGCGGCCGAATTCGCCTCCCCAAATCACCAGCGTGTCGTCGAGCATTCCCAAGCGTTTGAGATCTTTGATCAACGCCGCCGATGCTTGGTCGACGTCTTTGCATTGTCGCGGCAGTTGGTTCTTGAGAGACACGTGTTGGTCCCAACCGCGATGAAACAACTGGATAAATCGCACACCCCGCTGCGCCATGCGACGCGCGAGCAGGCAGTTCGCGGCGAAGCTTCCTGGCCGACGTGAATCTTCACCGTAGAGTTCAAAGGTGGACTCGGGTTCGTCCGAAACGTCCGTCAGGTCGGGTACGGAAGTTTGCATCCGATACGCCATTTCATACGCTTCGATCCTGGCGAGCGTCTCCGGATCGCCCGCATCATTCCATTGCATTTGGTTGAGTTGACCGAGGGCATCGAGCAGGTTGCGCCGTGACTCGCGCGTGACGCCGTTTGGGTTTTTGAGATACAGCACTGGGTTCACTCCGGGACGCAGCATCACGCCTTGATGGCTGGACGGCAGATAACCGCTGCCCCAAAGCCGCGAGAACAACGGCTGCCCCGGATTCTTGCCACTGCCCTGACTCAAGAGCACCATGTACGCGGGGAAGTCTTCGTTTTCCGATCCGAGTCCATAGCTGAGCCAAGCGCCCATCGACGCATGCCCCATCTGCTGGGAACCGGTGTTGATGTACGTCACCGCCGGATCGTGGTTGATCGCCTCGGTCCACATCGATCGCACGATGCTGATGTCGTCGGCGATCGTTTGGGTATACGGCAACGTGTTACCGATCCAGGTGCCGCGATCGCCACATCGCTTGCCTCCCCACAGAGGCTTCACGACGGGAAAGCTTTTCTGTGACGACGTCATCCCGGTCAGCCTTTGGTCCCCGCGAACCGAATCGGGAAGGTTGGTCCCGTGTCGTTGAACCAGCTCGTCCTTATGATCAAAAAGATCGACGTGGCTCGGCCCGCCCGACTGAAACAGATAGATCACCCGCTTGGCCTTCGGTGCGAAATGCGGCAGCGCCGATCCACCAACTGGATTCCCCGTCTCGCTGATGCTGGGATTGGATTCGGCGGCGAGCAATCGCTCCAACGCGATCGCGCCGATCCCGGCGGAAGAAGTGGCGAGCAGCGACCGACGCGTCATCAGTTGTGATTGGCGCACATCAAATTCGTCTTGGACGGATCGTGTCATCAGAATTCTTTGCGTTTCGGGAAGTGTTCAGGTAATGATCGTTCGGAGTCGTCGTGCTGTCACGATTCTACTGTCACGGTTTGGTTTCGCGATTATGTTTCGCACTGTGTGTTTCGCACTGCGGGTTATCGGCGAGCATCATAAGCAGGGTCGGTCAGCCGCGTGTGAGGGTTTCGCTGAGGTTCAGCAGCAAGGTTGAAACCTGCATCCATGCCGCCTGCTCGACGACATCGATGTCGTCGGAGGGTGGTGACTCGCCTACCGAGATCGCGGCCGCAGCCTCGTCCGGAGCAGCACTGAAACGGGCGAGTTCGGATTGCAACAGCTTGCCGACAACTTGCAGTTCACGTTGGCTGGGCGATCGTTTGAGCACTCGGCTGAACGCATACTTAATCCGTGAGTCAGGTTCGCTAGCCGGTTGCGCCCGAAGTATCGCAGCGGCGAGAACCCGTGCGGCTTCGGTGAATTGAGGATCGTTCAACGTCACCAGTGCCTGAATCGGAGTGTTCGTTGCACCACGATCGACCGTACACATCTCGCGGCTCGGTGCATCGAAGGCGGCCATCGCGGGATGTGGACTGGTCCGTTTGACGATCGTGTACAGACTACGGCGATAAAGCTTTTCACCGTGATCTTGAACGAAGACTTGTTTGGTTGCGGGGGTGCTGCCGAAGTGGCTTACCTCTTTCCACAACGCCGGCGGTTGGTATGGCTGCACACTGGGTCCGCCCACTCGTGGTGCCAGCAAACCGCTCACAGCGAGAGCTTGGTCACGAATGAATTCGGCAGGCAAACGAAACCGGGGCCCACGCCCAAGCAGACGATTCTTGGGATCCAACTCGATTTGCTCTTGGGTCGCCGATGACTTCTGACGGTACGTCGAACTGCTGAGGATTTCTCGGATGAGTTGTTTGGAGTCCCACTCGATTTCAACGAATCGAGTCGCCAAATAATCGAGCAATTCAGGATGGCTCGGGTACTCACCCTGGGATCCGAAATCGGCCGACGTCGCTACCAACCCGGTTCCAAAAAACATCGCCCAAAAACGATTCACGGCGACACGGGACGTCAGCGGATGATCCGCAGCGACCAGCCAATTCGCGAGATCCAATCGATTCACTTTCGCATCGCGGGATTCCGTTAAATCAGCAGCTTCCGAATTAACCGGTTCGGGGGCTGCGGCGGGAATCAGTTCCGGCAGCACGCCGGGCGTTTGAGCAGTGACGCGTTCGAGCGGTGAATCATATTGGCCGCGATTCAAAACGAAAGTCTCACGCGGGTTCGCGGACGTGTTCATCACCATGGTTGAGTGAGCGGACGTGAGGACATCACGCCGTTCCTCCAAATTCGCGATACGAACGCGGAGCGGTTCCAATTCAGCCGCCGATTCTCGGAAGGCGTTTAAGACGAGACCGCGAGTCGTGTCGTCCCATTGCTCTTGCGGGGTCGCGATTGCCTGGGCGATCGGTTCGTTCCACCGGCTGTCGGTGTCCTTGCCGGAGAACGGTTGCATCTTCCACTGAAACGCCAACGAATTTGGCTGGCCGAAAAAGATCAACACGCTCAAGTACGGCGTCTCTCGGGGATCAACCGGTTCGGCGAATGTCAGTGTCAATCGCTGAGCCGAATCACCGATGGAGGGCTGCCACCATTGCCTACTGTCTTCGACCACGATACCTGCCGCCGCATGCTCGGCCGCTTGGCTGCTTGCGGATACTTTCGAAAAGGCAAGTTGGCGATGGTAATCGACCTGATCGGCGGGTTGCGCCGTCGCGGAAACAAGAACCGTCGAGATCTTCGGTACTCCAGCGGGAAAGGGGGTCAATGACATGCGTGATGCATCACCGTCGCCGGTCTTTTGCGGCAAAAATTGAATGCGAATTCCCGAGACCAACTCTGGTTCGTCTGACGCACCAGTGGGCAACCGCATCGAGTGGCTCAATCCATTCAGCCCACCGCTGGGCCGAGTGAGTTGAACGGAGCCGTCTGGCTCAAACGTGATGGGTCCGGGCCGGTTTGGACTGGAGACATCGATCAACTCCAGGTCAACCAAACGAAAACCATCGCCGCGAGACTCTTCGTCAGACCGTTGCGATTCGAGCCATTGATCAAACCCACTCGTTTCCTGCGAGAGACGGTCGCGTAATCGGGCAAGCTCTACGTCGATGTCATCGAGTTCCTGAGTTTTCAGCACCATGACTGCGTTGAGCGTGGGACCGGAGTTCCGTCCGCCGTTACCATCGAGACCGCGATCATCGAGTTCGTTGAAGAAGGCCAGGAACTGGTAGTACTCTCTTTGTGAGATCGGATCGTACTTGTGGTCGTGGCATTGGGCACACCCCATCGTGAGCCCCAAAAACACTTCGCTGGTAGTCTTAACCCGGTCGGCCGCATAGTTGGCAAGATTCTCGGCGGGGATCGTGCCGCCTTCGTGCGTGATCATGTGGTTGCGGTTGAAGCCCGTGGCAATTCGCTGGGCGTCGGTTGCGTCGGGAAGTAAATCACCTGCTAGCTGTTCGATCAAAAACTGATCGTACGGCATGTTGTCGTTGTAGGCTTGGATCACCCAATCTCGCCACATCCACATGCTGCGGCCGCCATCGATCGAATACCCATTCGTGTCCGCGTATCGCGATTGGTCGAGCCACGGCAATGCCATCCGTTCGCCGAAGTGCGGTGACTCGAGTAACCGCGAGATGGCGTCCTGGTAAACACGTTCACCGCCGTTGGGGTAGTCACGTGCAAACGCGTCAGCCTGCTCCATCGTAGGCGGCAGTCCCGTAAGATCAAAGGTCAGCCGACGGATCAGCGTTCGCGCATTCGCCTCGGGCGATGGTGTCAGTCCCGCGTTGACAAGCCCCTGAGCCACAAACGAATCAATTGCGTTTCGGCCCCACCTGTCCTGAGTCACTTCGTCAGTCAAATTGACCTCGGGAACAAGCGGCGACACCGGTGGTATGAATGCCCAGTGACCCTCGTACGGCGCGCCTTCTTCGATCCAACGTCGAATCAGCGTTTTTTGAACTTTGGTTAACACCAGATGCGATTCCGGCGGTGGCATCAGCAGTTCAGGATCATCGCTGATCATCCGGTTCCACACTTCGCTGTTCGACAAGTCACCAGGGGCGATCGGCGTGTATCCTCCGAGATCCGCGGTTGCACCTTCGTGCGTGTCCAGACGCAAGTCCGCTCGACGACCATGGTCATCGGGACCGTGACATAAGAAGCAGGTCTCCGAAAGAATGGGGCGGATGTCCCGATTGAATTTGATCCGTTGCTTAGCCGCAGCCTGAACCACCGGGATCGATGCCTCCGACAAAGCGGGGTGCTTCATCGAGCCCGACGCGTTGATCACTTTCCGAGGATTCGGCGTTCGTCGTGATGTCGGATTGGATTCTTGATTGGAAACCTGACTCGGCGACGCGTCATCGTTGCGAGCGGCAACCATAACAGCATTGGACGACGGCAACATTTGCTGACGCACGACGAGTCCAACAACAACGATCACACACGCCACCACAAACAGACGGGTTAGGATCACCCCAGAGTGCTCGGTGGCACGCGAAGTAGACGCGGCGGCGGACAAAGTGCCGGACGGGGAGGCGACCCAATCCGCTTTCGCGACGAGTTGCTCGTCCAATTCACATAGATCCAAATATCGATCCAAAGCCTGCGGGTCCGTTTCGAGAATCTCACGCAGCTCCACGACTTCTTCGGTCGTCAGAACACCGGCGAGATGCTTTTGCAGCAGTTGATCGTAACGGTGAGGAAAAATCATTTTACTTTGGCACCTTGTTGAGTGTGGCGGTTGCCGCGGGTGTTTTGTGTGGGTGGTTTTGCATCGCGGTCGATTCGGCTTGGAACTTGACGCAGTCCACAAGGGCATTTCGCGCCCGGTGCAATGCTTGGCCAATCGCATTGGGCTTTCGACCTGTCGATTCGGCCAAGTCGGTTAACGAGTGACCACGCAAGTAAAATCCTTCGACGAGATCGCGTTGATGATCGGGTAAGCTTTGCAAGCAGCGATCCAGTCGTTCCCAATTCGATTGCTTTCGGCGCTGAGCGAGTCGCTCTCGATAGCGTCGTTCAATCACGTCATGCAAACGATCGTCCACCAACGCTTCCGCTTTCGTGGCAGCGTATTTGCGAGAGTGATTTCGAAAATGGTTCCGAGCAATTTGGCACAGCCATGCGGCGAAATTAGTTCCCGGTCGAAAGGATTCCTGCTTTTCCAGTGCCGTCACGTTGGCCGCCTGAAGAGTGTCCTGCGCAGCATGCACCGACCCCGTCAGCCTGACTAAATAGCCGAGCACCGGATTCTGTGCCTGTTCGAGCAGGTCTTCAAATGAAAAACGTGAATTTGCCAAACGCCAATGCCTCTCTATGAAAAGAATGTCGAGCGATGCCTCGGTTTTACTCGAAATCTAACAGTTTCCTGACACTTCTAGCTGAACGACGAGCTAACCGAGCGTATCGGCGGTTTGTGCGTGATACCAACGATTGGCAAGCCTTTGTTAAAGCTGGTGCTGAACGCATGTCGGTGTTTAGTAAATGCGGGACTAGTTGTCCGCCAAGCGAGTTACCTAGCAGTGAAGAACCGCCACTTGGTTCCACCGAATCGAACGGTTGTTCTATCAGAGCCAATGCGTCTTGAGTCCTGAATGACTCGGGTTTTCGTTAGCGTTTGCCAGAAACCTCATTGGTTTTGCGCAATATTACATTGCTGCCATTCGTCCCGCTAAAGAAGCTTAGTGGACGGGTCTGGGGCATTGCCGGGGCGGCAGTATACCTCTGTAGCTTCCGGCTTTTCACCACGATTCGCTTTTCTCTAGCGACAATCACGCGACCGATCGGTTTTTCGGTGGTGGCTAACTGGGAACCGTGTGTTCTCAATCTTCCTTCTTCTTAACGGGATTCTTATGAGCACCTACTCACGTCTTTACACAGGATTGAGCCCTGTCTCGCTCGGCTCGTTCTTCACGGCATTGCTAGCCGTGTTGTTCTTCACTGCGGTCGGTTGTGAAGATTCAAGTGGCCCCGCCGCCACTTCTAAAAGCGAAGTGGAAGAGTATCTGGACGCGCATCCTGAGCTCAAAGAGCCCAAGAAGGATGTGGCTCCCGCCAACCCCGCTGACTACCAATAGTCGCCGTTCACTGATGCGTCAGTGGCCACACGGTCATGTTTCCGTTTAAACGTGATGCGAACATTGTTTTCTCGCATCATTCAGTTTTTGTTTCTTGATTTACGGTTCTTAGGAGAACGTTGTCTTATGTCTGTTGATACTAGGTTTGTGAAACCAAAGCACAGTGGTTTTACGTTGGTCGAATTGCTGGTGGTGATTGCGATCATCGGCGTGCTTGTTGGCCTTCTTTTACCCGCCGTGCAAGCGGCTCGTGAGGCAGCCCGTCGGATGAGCTGCAGTAACAATTTCAAGCAAATCGGTCTTGGACTTCACAACTACCATTCTGCTTACAAGAAGTTGCCCAAGCACGGCAGTGGTACTTACACGTTCGTGGGAGACGGCAAATCGACGCCAGGCACGAACCGCTGCGACCTTTCCATGTTGGTGGGCATCTTGCCGTTCATCGAACAACAGGCATTATGGGAGCAGATCAGCAACCCAACGGCCAGCGGATTCGTCGCGATGGGGCCTTGGCCCAATCGACAGCTCGCCGACCATGCCGTCGTGCCATACGATCCCTGGATGAGCAACATCCCTAGCTATCGTTGTCCAAGTGATCCAGGTGTCGGACTTCCCGCGGCTGGTCGTACCAACTACGCCGCCTCACTGGGAGATTCCGGAACGCTCAGCCAGGTCGGCGATACTGCCGACAACGGAACATCGCGTGGGTATGCAGCCTACGAACGCTCGGCATGCCGAGGTGTTTTTGTTCCACGTTACCAAACTGCCTTTCGTGATATCTTGGACGGTTTGGCAAACACGGTCGCGATGGCGGAAATCACAACTGACTTGGGAGACCGTGATAAGCGCACCATGGCCGTTGATAGCCCTGCCGGAGACCTCTGGAAAGAGAACCTATCGTGCCGGCAGTACATTGACCCACAACGTCCGCAGTTTTGGAAGGGAACGGGAGTTCCGACCGCAGGAGATTCGGAACAGCGTCGTGGCTATAAATGGGCGTTGGCTCGCCCACTCTACACAGGTTTCTTGACCGTCTTGCCGCCCAACGATGAACTTTGTTTCCAGGACACGCAAGAAGGGGAAGGCAACCCAACAGCAAGCAGTCGACACCAAGGCGGAGTTCACGTGTTGATGGCTGATGGAGCAGTGAAGTTCATTACGGACTCTATCGAAGCGGGTGACAGTGCCGCAATTCAAGTTCGTCATGATGGGAATGGCTTCACCCCAGCCGGCTCGGTGAGTCCTTACGGACTTTGGGGAGCACTTGGGACTCGTGCGGCTAAAGAGGTCATCGACACTGAGCTCTAAATCTCAATCAGGATTGAACAACACTTCTCCTGCTGTGGTATTGGTAAATACTGCAGCAGGAGATTTTTATTGAATTGGTTGGCGCGAGATCCGTGGCTCTATCGAAGCGGAAACGAGAGCGGTCGGATAGCCAGTCTTTGCGTCTGACACCAAAATGCGTGTTCAGTCGCGAACTGCAGAGCCCAACGCAATCGCAGGACGGCGGCCTCGGCAAAGAATAGCTTGCCGCCTCGTTTAGCTTAGCGGATCGATGTTCCGACGGCGTCTAGCAGTAACGTGTTGGACACGTCGTTGCCGAAGTCTTGGTGGCGATCGAGCGTCCAGACGACTTGTTTGGTTTTGGGATCCACCTCGATCAGAACCGGTTGCCCCTCGCCGGCGTGACAATTGCCAAGCACGATGTTGCCGTTGGGTAGCAGTTCCAGTGTGGTCACCCATGCCAAGCGAATGTTGGGAAGTTCGTTTTGGTGGATCTGCCAGACGATCTCCTTCTTTGGAGTGACTTCCAAAACGCTGTGGCCGTTACCGGTCGCAATCAGGGTGTTGCCATTGGGCTTGCGAATGGCGGCGAACAGTCGATTGCCATAGCCTTCCGGTCCATGTCCGCCTCGCGGTTCCTTGCCGAACATTGGGACCATGTACTCCCAAACCACATCACCGGTTACGCCATCGTATTCTCGCACCATGCTGTCGGCTTCGTGGGCGACCAGGTAGTTGCCTGCCTCGGTTTGGCGTACCAGCCGGGTGTCGCTGTGGGCGTTGGGATTCGTAACGACGAGAGGGATCTCTTTGAGCAGTTCGCCGCCTCGGTTGACTTCAATCATTCGGGCCGTTCCTGACTCGGCGATCATGAACCGGTCCTCGTCGATTTGAATTGCCGAGTGCACTTCGACCCGTTTTCCAACGTTGCCGTTACGTTGCGAGGCATCGTATCGCCAGACAACTTGTTGGGTATTGGGATCGATCTCGACAACTTGATTGCCGTTATCCAGAGTCAGGATGTTTCCGTTTGATAGTTGATGTAGGTCATGAATCCCGCCCCACTCCATCTGCCAACTGATGCCGCCATCAGGCTCAATGATCGCCAAGCGACCTTGCCCGCCTAGCAAGACGCGGTGCCCTAGCGTGTCAGCGGCATGAGCAAACGGAGAAGTCGCAAATAGAGCGACGGCGATGAAAGTCGCATGAATCGAGAGGCGGTGCATGTTGATTGGTTGGAAAGAGGGAGGGAGAAGGAGAAGGGGAGTGATGGTGAATCAGAATCGGGAAGATGCTGTGGGCGTGATTGAATCGCGCCGAATCGTCCGATCGAATTTGGTCGGCATGGCGTGTTGGCCGCAACGTGCGTGTTCCATATGCACCCTATGTCCGAAGCTGGATCGTCATGTTAAAGAAAACTTCAGCCATCACGGGTGAGCACCGAGAAATCGGCGAAGGTCGCGTAGATGGCGAACACGATTAGGATGAGCACCATGCCAACTGGTTTCACGTAACGCCACGGCGTCATGTCGACGGCGCCAACGTCTTCCTGAACGAATTCCGTTTCCCGGGGATGCAGTTCGCCGATAACGAGCATCAAGACGAGTAGCCAAGCGAATACGATCCCCAAAAAGTGAAACTCGTGAAGCGAAGCGACAATTTTGTCAAATGGCGAAACGAAGTAGCCGATCGCGATGACGGCAAAACCCACGACAAGGCCAATCTTGGCCGCGATGGCCGGAACTCGCCTTGTCAGCATGCCGACCAGCACGACTGCGAAGATTGGGATGAAGTAGATGCCATTCATCTTTTGCAGGTAATCGTAGATGCCTCGCTCTTTGATAACGGGGTGATCAAGAAGTGGGGCGATAACCATGGCGGCAATTGCGATGACCCAACCAAAGATCTTTCCGGACCGAACAACTTGTTCATCCGACGCTTCCGTCTTCAGCACGCTTTTGTACAACCCAACGCTGAACAGCGTGCACGAACTGTTCAGCGCGGAATTGAAGCTCGACAGGATCGCACCAATCATCGCGGCGGCGAAGAATCCAGTCAGTGGTGCCGGAAGCACGGCGTTAACGAGCATCCCGTAGGCGTGGTCCTTGTCGATGTCCTGCCCCGCGAATAGCGAATAAGCGATCATTCCGGGAAGCACCAGGTAAAGCGGCCCCAGTAGCTTCAATGCTCCTGTCAGCAGGACTCCCTTTTGCCCCTCGGCGAGGCTGCTGGCCCCAAACGTGCGTTGAATGATTTGTTGATTGGTGGTCCAGTAAAACAAAAAGAGTAGGAAGATACCCGTGAAAACCGTTCCGAATGGAACTGAACTTTCGGGGCCACCGACGGAGTTGAAGCGGTCGTGTTGGTCGTCAATAAGCGTCTTGGTGCCCTCGACAAAACCACCGTCGCCACCTAAGTGCGACAACGCAAAGTAGGCAATCAAGATTCCGCCCACCAGCAGCCCAATGCCGTTGAGCGTGTCGGATACAGCAACTGTTCGCAGTCCACCAAAAAGTGCGTAGATCGAGCCGACAATCCCAACCAGCCAAACGATCATCCACAGTGCAACGGAATGGGGGGCGATGCCCAGTGTTTCAGGCAAGGTGCCCAGCATTGATGGAATGTCCAGAATCCCGATCAGCCCGGTCGCGCCGGTGTATAGAACGATCGGCAGGAGGATGCCGACGTAGGCCATCAAGAAAATGATATTGGTAATTACCTGTGTCTGATGGTCAAACCGGATCTCCAGATACTGTGGCACCGTGGAAACGCCGCTGCGTAGAAACTTCGGCAGAAAGAACCAGGCCATAAAGACGAGCGCGACGACGCAAACCACCTCCCACACCATCACGCAAAGTCCGTCGGTGAAGGCCGCACCGTTTAGCCCCACCATTTGCTCGGTGGACAGATTGGTTAACAACAGCGAACCGGCGATCAGCGGGAAGGTCAGCGTGCGGCCACCAAGAAAATACCCGCCCATGCTGGCGTGATCATCGTTCTTAGTGAACCACCACGTCAGTACCGCGACCAAGCCGGTGAAGAATAAAAAAGATCCAATCGTCAGAATGAAGTCCATGAAGCGATGTTCCTTAATGAACGAGGGGGGCGGGTTCAGAAGCTTTCCGGGGATCGCTCGCTGTGTCGGCAAAGCCGTTTAGCGGAAAAGCTTAGCGACGGTGAGTGCAGAGACGCCGGACGTTCGGTGAGTGGGATGGATTTAAGTAAGGAGTTTTTGAATCTTGGTCCGTGTTTTGGTCTTGCCAAACCTTCTAATGGTTCATGACTGAAAAAGGTGAGGTCTGCCGGATATAGCGAATGATGCAGCGAAGCGGATTGCCGATGTCTGGGGCCGAGTGCATTAAGAATTAGCAAAACAACCTATGGTCTTCGACAGCGTAATCAAACCTGCATTTCGGCCAATCGAAAGCAGTAGGATTCAAGTGGTCGGTATCGTAGCAGAAGATGTTAAGCGAATTGGTGTCGATGCCGCTATTCGGGTGAATAGCTCAAAAGGTTTGCGTCAATTCTCATTCACTTAAAGCAGCTTATCTCTAAGATGCTTAGTGCGTGAATGAAGTTAGGTTTTCTCACGCAGTGCGTTTGCATGATAACCAACATGACATCCTTGTTATGGGTGTATGTGCGGTATGCGATCGTGTTGACCTTTTCGGTAAAACGACTCCCGTTGTTTGCTATGGGACGTTTCCCTCCCGCCTGTTTTTCCCTCCATCCTTTTCAGTTCCTCTATGGATCGATATTTGCGCTCCCATCCAGGCATCGCGTGCTTGCATTTTGCCCTTGGTTTCATCGTGGTGCTCGCTGGAATGCCAACTGTTCAAGCATCCGATGAGGAAGCCGGTGTGCATGACGATTTCTATCGGATGCAGGTGAAGCCGATCCTCGCGAAGCATTGCTTCGAGTGTCACGGTGTTGATCCCGAAGACTTGAGTGGTGGCTTCGCGTTGACTTCACGAGCCTCGATTCGTCGAGGTGGTGATTCCGGCACCGCGATCAACGACGACCAGTTCGACGAGAGCATTTTGCTGAAGGCAATCAACTATGACACCTATGAAATGCCGCCGGAAGGAAAGCTAGCCGTAGAACAAATTGCAGTATTGACGAAATGGGTGGAGCTCGGCGTGCCGATTCCTGCTGCCGAAGAGGTTGAGATTTCTGCTGAACATCACTCTTCAGTTCCTCAGGTCAATGAGGAAACCAAGCAATGGTGGTCTTTCCAGCCCGTTCGACGCCCTCAACTTCCTAGCGTCACTAACGACGGTTGGATCCAAAACGGAATTGATGCATTTGTGCTATCGGGACTTGAGTCGGTTGGCCTGACGCCTTCCTTGCCCGCGTCGAAAACGCAACTATTGCGTCGAGTCAGCTACGATCTGACTGGTTTGCCACCCACCCCGGAACAAATCAAAGCGTTTGTTCAAAATGATGATCCCGTCGCGTACGAAAAGGTTGTTGAACAGCTGCTTCAGTCACCGCAATACGGCGAAAAGTGGGGCCGGCATTGGCTGGACTTGGTGCGTTATGCCGAGACGAACAGCTTTGAACGCGATGATGCCAAGCCGTTCGCTTGGCGATATCGGGATTACGTGATTCGCTCGTTCAATGAAGACAAGCCATATGACCAGTTCCTAATTGAGCAACTCGCGGGTGATGAGCTTCCCGATCCGTCGGTCGACGATCTAATTGCGACGGGATACTACCGGTTGGGTGCCTGGGATGATGAGCCCGCCGATAGTGTTCAAGCGAAATACGATGAACTGGATGACATCATCGGTGTGACGTGCAAGACCATCCTGGGGTTGACGGTGGATTGCGCACGCTGTCACGACCATAAGATCGATCCGATCCCGCAGGCTGATTACTACAGCATGCTTTCGTTCTTCGAGAACATTCGTCGTTACGGAGTACGGAGTGGTGAGTCGGTCGAAGACGCATCCATCCGGAACGTGCCCGGTGGTGACGTTTCGGAAGAAGAGAATCGTCGTTATCAGGCGCAGTTAAGCAAGGTTCGCCAGACGATCGATGAAATCGAGTCCATCGTGAAAGCCGATTTTCAACCGGTGGAGCATGAAGAGTATGCTCATCCGACGAACCGCCTGCGGTTGGTCAAGCAACGTGTTGGAACGCTTTTGAATCAAAAACAATTTGAACAGTACAAGTTGGCGGCCAAAGAAGCAAAAAAGCTGGAACAGAAGCCGCCCGGTCAAATCCCAATCTTGTCGGTGAAAGAAGCTGGCTCAAAGGCTGACCCTAGCTTTATTCGCGTTCGTGGTAACGCGAATATCCCCGGAAGGGAAGTCCAGCCGAGTTTCGTGTCTGTGCTTTCGCCACCTGAGCCAGAGATTTCGATTCCCGCGCACGGTGAATCCACAGGGCGACGGTTGGCGTTAGCCAAATGGTTGGCAAGTGCGGACAATCCGCTGACCGCTCGCGTGATGGCGAACCGGTTGTGGCAGTACCATTTTGGGCGGGGAATCGTGCGAAGTTCCAGTGATTTTGGTTTTCAAGGCGATCCGCCCACGCATCCCGAATTGCTTGATTGGCTAGCGACGGAGTTTGTTTCCAGTGGTTGGAGCATGAAGGCGATGCATCGACTAATCCTGCATTCGAGCACCTATCGGATGTCGGGCCAGTACAACCAAACGGCTTATGACATTGATCCCGAGAACGATCGATTCTGGCGTTTCGATTTGAAGCGTTTGACCGCGGAGGAGATTCGTGATTCGATTTTGGCGGTCAACCATCAATTGAACTTGACCAAGATGTATGGGCCAAGCTTCTTTCCGATCCAGCCTCAAGAAGTATTGGCGGGGCAATCACAGCCTGGCAAAGGTTGGGGAGATTCGACGCCGGAAGAACGCAGTCGGAGGAGTGTCTACATTCACGTGAAGCGTTCATTACCGGTCCCCATCTTGGCGACCAATGATTCCGCCGATACCGACAATACGTGTGCCGTTCGATTCATCACAACTCAGCCGACGCAGGCGTTGGGAATGATGAACAGCAAATTCACCAACGAACAGGCGTGGTTGCTTGCTGAATCGGTGATGGAGGAATCGGCGAAGATCGAGGGGCAGGTGAGCGAAGTTCTATCCCGCGTGATGCAGCGTGAACCGAGTGCGGAAGAGATCGAACGCGGTAACAAGTTTGTCGAAGAACTTCAGTCCGTGGATTCCATGTCGCGACTGCAAGCGTTTCGGACCTTTTGCCTTTTGGCTCTGAATCTAAACGAATTCGTATACATTGAGTAGTTCAACATTATGACTAAGAATTTTTGTAGCCGAACACGTCGCGAGTTCATGTGGCAGGCCGGAGGCGGCTTCACTGGGCTAGCCATGGCGGGCATGTTGGATAAGTCGTTCCTGAACGGTCAGGAAACCACGGCCGATGGTAGTGCGCAATGGCAGAATCCGTTGGCGTCCAAGCCGCCCCATTTTGCCCCCAAGGCCAAGTCCGTGATCTTCTTGTTTATGTACGGTGGGCCCAGTCACATGGACACATTTGACTACAAGCCCGCGATGATCGGGATGGACAATAAGACGATCGAAGTGAAGACATTCGGCCGGGGCGGGCACAAGAACACCGGGCGTATCGTTGAGCCTCGCTGGAAGTTCAAACAACACGGGGCTTGCGGTAAGTGGGTGTCGGAGCTGTTCCCCAACGTGGCGACTTGTGTTGATGACATTGCCTTCTTGCACAGCATGACGGCTGATTCGCCTATTCACGGGTCGGCCATGCTGCAGATGAATTCCGGCAAGATCCAAAGCGGAAGCCCCTGTCTCGGTTCCTGGGTGAACTACGGACTGGGTAGCGAGAACGAGAACATGCCCGGTTTCGTTGTCATGCTGGATGGTTCCGGTGGTCCGATTAGCGGCCCGAAGAATTGGGCCAGTGGATACATGCCCGCGACCTATCAAGGCGTTGTGATTCGCAGTGAAGGGACGGCTATTTTGGATCTGAAACGACCCGATGCATTGTCCGATCCTGCCCAGCGAAGAATGCTGGATTCATTGCGGACATACAACGAGTCGCACGAAATGGCTCATCCAGGGAACTCCCAGCTAGCGGCCCGGATCGCTAGCTATGAACTTGCCTATAAGATGCAAAGCACCGCGCCGGAGGCGGTCGACTTGTCGCAGGAATCGGTTGAGACCAAGAAGCTGTATGGCGTCGATCAAAAGAAAACTCGATATTTTGGCCGTCAATGCTTGATGGCCAGACGTTTGGTTGAGCGCGGCGTTCGCTTCATTCAAATCTATTCCGGCGGTGCCCACAACGATTCGAACTGGGACGCACACGGTGACCTTGTCGAAAACCACACCAAGCATGCTGGCGAGACGGACCAGCCCGTAGCCGCTTTGCTTAAGGACCTTAAGCAGCGAGGGTTGCTTGACGAAACGCTCGTTGTGTGGGGTGGCGAGTTCGGACGTCAGCCGACCGCGGAATACGCTGAGGGCACGGGCCGAGATCACAACGCGTACGGTTTTACGATGTGGATGGCCGGAGGTGGAATCAAGGGCGGCATGAGCTTTGGCAAGACCGATGAATTAGGTGCCGAAGCGGTGGAGGATCGCCTGCATGTTCGCCGTGTCCATGCGACCATTCTGCATCAACTGGGGCTCGATCCGAATCACTTAGCCTACTTCTATGGTGGTTTGGACCAGCGTTTGGTCGGCGTCGAGGAAACTCAACCAATTCATCAAATCATTGCATAACGCTCGAATCCAGAATGACGGGCTGGCCGCGGGCGGTTGGTCGCTTTTGCGATCTTGGCACCCTGTTTGTGCCCCGTAAAACGCAGGCGATTGTTGCGTTGGGGACGATTCTTGGCCGGTGCATGCCCTTGATTTCGAAGTCGTGTTTCGACATGGTTTGTTGCTGACCGGTCTTCCCACGTTCCTCTCATTACGAAAAACCTTCATGTCCCAAACTTGTCGCTGGGGATTTATCAGTGCCGCTAACATCGCTCGCAAAAATTGGCTGGCGATTAAGAATTCTGGTAACGGAATTGTCACGGCGGTGGGAAGTCGAAGGCTTGCTGCAAGCGAGGCTTTCATTACCGAGTGCCAAGCGTCTCACCCCTTTGACGTCGCCCCCACGGCATTCGAGGGATACGATGGGTTGCTGGAATCGCCTGACGTGGATGCCGTGTACATTCCGCTGCCGACCGGTTTGCGAAAACACTGGGTGATCCGTGCGGCCGAAGCGGGTAAGCACGTTATGTGTGAGAAACCGTGTGCCATTCACGCTGGCGACTTGCAAGAGATGATTGATGCCTGTCATTCCAACGGTGTCCAGTTCATGGATGGTGTGATGTACATGCACACCGAACGCTATCGGCAAATGCGGTCGCTGCTAGACGACGGTGACAGCGTAGGCAAAATTCGACGAATCGCGAGTCAGTTCAGCTTCAATGGCGGTGATGCTTTTGAAAGCGACAACATCCGGCTGAACAGTGAACTAGAACCTTTCGGTGCACTGGGTGATTTGGGTTGGTACAACATTCGATTTGCTCTGTGGGCGATGAACTACGAAATGCCGATCAGTGTGTCCGCCACCATGTTGGCAGGGCACCAGCGGGACGATAGTCCTCAAGCTGTACCGATGGAGATCAGTGCGGAACTGTTCTTTGCCGATGGCGTTTCGGCAACCTTCTACAACAGCTTCGTGACGCAACTTCAGCAGTGGGCCAATATCAGCGGGAGTTACGGGCAGCTCGCCCTCGACGATTTTGTACTTCCTTTCGAGGGTGACCAAAGCACGTACTCGTCGCTGCGGCCGGTGAATGAAAATAACGGTTGCGTGTTCAAGATTCTCGAAAATCGAAAAGAGTTTTCAGTAGAGGAACGTTCCGACAGCACAGACGATTCCCCTGAAGCGAACTTGTATCGAAAGTTCGCCTCCATCGTGAACTCCGGTGACTTGGAACCACATTGGCCAGAGATTTCTTTAAAGACACAACGGGTCATGGACGCGCTGATGAAATCGTCCCAAAACAATGGCGTTCGAGTTGAGTGCCTTTAGCGGTTCGGGAATCGTCTCAAACGAATAACTTGGCCTGCACTCGAGTCAATTAGTCGCGTACCGTTGTTGCGGTTCATGTTGTTAGCCACTGCGATGGGTTGCAGCGGGTGTTCGTTGTTGCGGTGCTTCCTTTGATGAGGGACTTCGAATGTCAGTTGAAGGGTTGGGGCGGAAGGCAGCGAAATCGCTTGTCCTGCTTGGGATCGGTTTGACTTTGCGATCGGGTAGCTTGGCGATTGCAGTGGAGCCGTGTCGAATTCAGGTTGTTGATGCGGCCAACGGATGGCCGGTTCCTCTGGTGGAGATGGAAACCACTCACCATGTGCGATTCGTGTCCGACAACGCTGGCGCGATCGCGTTCGATTTGCCTGAGTTGATGGGGACCGAAACGTGGTTCCATGTGCGTGGTCATGGCTATGCTGTGCCACGGGATGGTTTCGGCTATTCCGGTGTGCGGTTGGTTCCGAAGCCGGGTGAGAATTTGACGGTGGAGGTTCACCGTGCCTTGCCAGCGAAGCGATTAGGGCGATTGACGGGCGGTGGTCTATTCGGCGAAAGCCAAAAATTGGGCGAGTTTAAGAACTGGACCGATCAAGGGATCCTCGGCTGTGACAGCGTCCAAAATACTGTTCATCAGGGCAAGCTATTTTGGGGCTGGGGCGACTCCACGCTGGCGAGGTACCCAATAGGCCAATTTCATATGCTCGGTGCAACAACGACGGTGCAACCGCTTGTTTCGTTCCGACCACCGGTGCAGTTGCGATACGATTATTTCACCGACGATCAGGGCACACCCACCGATGTGGCGAAAATGCCGGGTGACGGTCCAACTTGGTTGTTCGGATACGTTTGTCTTCCCGACGAGTTTGGTAAGCAGCGATTGGGTGCAACGTATTCGAAGATCAAACCGCCCCTGTCGGAATACGAGAAGGGGCTCTGTGTTTGGAATGATAGCACCAAACAATTCGATCATCTAAGAACGGTTTGGAAAGCTTCCGATGGTTCTCGAACGCCACCAGAAACACCACATGGTCACGCAGTGTTTTGGAGTGATGATGCGGGTCAGCGATGGGTGCTGTTCGGCGATCCGTTCCCAACGATTCGTTGTCACGCGACGTTTGAGGCTTGGTCCAATCCCGAGTCATGGGAGAGGATTGACGCACCCACCACGGTCAGCCTCGCAGAAGGATCGTTTGATTCAATTGATGATGAAAAGGATGGCAAGGCGGCCAAAGCGAGAAAGCATCAAGGCGTGAAGGAGATCCTGCCGCATCGTGGGGCAATCGCTTGGAATGACTACCGTAAGAAGTGGGTGACGATTTTTACCCAGCAGCTAGGCAAATCGTCTGCGTTTGGAGAAATCTGGTACGCCGAATCAGATTCCCCGTTGGGACCTTGGGGGAACGGGATTCAAGTGGTCACCCACGATCATTACACCTTCTACAATCCCCAGTTGCATCCTGAATGGACGCCGAAGGACTCACCGATCCTTTTGTTTGAAGGAACCTACACGTCCGCGTTTTCCAAAACGCAGGTTGCTACACCTCGTTATGAGTACAACCAAGTCCTGTATCGCTTGGACCTGGACGAATTGCCAGGACCGCAAGCGGATTAGAAGCTGTGCCTAGACGGCTGATGCCGGCTAGTTGGGCCAACAACGACCGACAGATAGGATAGGTATTGGGTGTGACGAGGTCATTGGCAACGAAGACGAGCGTGGTGCGGCAGTCACCAAAGCAACTGCCGCATTTCACGCTCTTTTGCCAGGCTAGTGCTTCATCTACATTTCATTTTGGGGTTGATCGTAGTGGATAAGGCGACGAATCCTATCCACTCACCGACCAGACGGGCTCGTCGCCTCGCCCACTACCCCTAACTTGGATCTGGATGAAGCACTAGTGCTTCATCTACATTTCATTTTGGGGTTGATCGTAGTGGATGAGGCGACGAATCCCATCCACTCACCAACCAGACGGGCTCGTCGCCTCGCCCACTACCCCCAACTTGAATCTGGATGAAGCACTAGTGCTTCATCTACATTTCATTTTGGGGTTGATCGTAGTGGATGAGGCGACGAATCCTATCCACTCACCGACCAGACGGGCTCGTCGCTTCGCCCACTACCCCCAACTTGAATCTAGATGAAGCGCTAGACGTTCGGCTTGATCTCGTTTGGGATTTCCCAGCCAGCACGGTATTCACGCTGGACGAACCGGTTCACCTCCGGAACATTGGGGCTGGTTAAGTTGGTCGCGTCCCACTGAATCCGCTGGCCTTCCTTGGCACGCAGAGAGAGGTTGCCAACGAGAATCGTTTCGGTTAGCCGACCCGCGTACCCGAAGTTGGACGTGGTGCCTGGTTCGTACTCGCCCTTGATCGTTTGCACGAACTCCCACTTTTGTCGTTCGTCATCGCTTGCTTTGAAGGGAATACGAGCGATGGTTTGTTTAGGGGCCTGATAGTCCTTGAAATCTTCTTTGGGAAGAAGGTGGTAGCGAGCACCATAGTCGTCGGGTGAAAAGAGCGTGCCTTTGCTGCCAACCAGTAGAGCACCACTGGTTTTACGGCCGCCGCTGCGTTGTGCGGCGATCCGCTTTTGGAAAGAAGCCGGAAGCTGTTGGACGATCTCGTCCGATGGCAGTTCGCCGCCATCGTACCAATAGAACCTGCACGCGCAGAGTCCGTTACGGGCGGGGAATTCGAACATCAATGACGAGCTAGCGGGATAGGTTTCGTTTTCAATGATGCCCGGGTTCTTAATTGCCGTAATGGCGATTGGATCCCAAAGCTGCAATGCCATCACGGGCATGTTCGTTGTGTGACAGGCCATGTCGCCCAACGCCCCGGTGCCGAAGTCGACCCAGCCACGCCAATTGAATGCGTGGTAGGCACCGTTCTTGAAGGGACGCATGGGGGCCGGGCCAATCCAGCCTTCCCAGTTCATCCCCTCGGGCACCGTGTCTTCGCCAGCGGGACGCCCCTTGCCCTGAGGCCAGACCGGACGGTTGGTCCAGATGTGCACTTCGGTGACGTCACCGATCGCACCGCTTTGCACAACCTCAACGGCCTCGCGTAGCCCGTCAGCCGCGGTTCCCTGGTTTCCCATCTGGGTTACCACGCCAGTTTCCTCGGCCGTTTCTCGCATCAACCGGGCTTCCTGGATCGACCACGACAACGGCTTTTGGCAGTAGACGTGCTTGCCCATTCGCATGGCCCGCACGGCGGCGGCCGCGTGGGTGTGATCCGGGGTGCTGCAGGTGACGATGTCGACCTTGTCGCCGAGCTGGTCAAGCATCTCGCGGAAGTCGTCGAACTGTGCCGCATCGGGATACTCGCGGCCCTTCTTTTTCAGCGTGCTGCCGTCGACGTCGCACAGCCCGACAATTGACACCCCCTGATCGCCAATGTGGCTGGTGTCGCTGCCACCTTTGCCGCCGACGCCGATGCAGGCAGCGGTTAATCCTTGTAACGCGGATTGGTCAGCACCGGTGACCGTTAACGTGCTGGACCAATAGCCAACACTAGCCGTGACGGCAGCACTTTGACCGATGAAGTTTCGTCGCGTGGTTCTCGTTTTCATGGTTGATATTCCTAAGGGTGTTATTGGGATCGGGGTCGGACGTACATGGGGGAAGCGGAAAACGGTTTACTTGGCTGCGGTCGCTTCGCTCGGCACGACGACATCGAATCCAAAATCGATGTACTGACCGCCCACAGACTGGTGGCAGTGGATAGCGACCAAGTTCTCGCCTTCGCGTAGTTTATTCGCGGGGATTTCGTAGACTTCGTACCCTGTCGTGTGACCGGCAAAGGCCGTTACGAATTGGCCGTTGATGTAGACCTGGGCGTCTTCATCGTGCCAGATATTCAGCGCCACGCGTGACGGGACCGCTCCGTCAATTTGGATCGAACGTCGAATCCAAATGTCATTGCTGGTCCACCGTGTTTTCGCAATCGCTTCGGTGCCAAAACCACCGGGACCTTGTTTCCAGTCAACGGGTTGGTAATCGTTGGCGTACCACTCACCATCGGGGTGGTTGATGGTGTAGTGATAGTCGGTTTCGGCATCGACGCTGTTGGGTACCAAGGTGATCGTCTTGGGAGGAATTGGCATCGGCGCCCAGTCGGATGCCTTCGTTTGATCACGGCTGGCGTATTTATTCCATACCGATGTGTCGTACATCATCTTTAAGAAGACACCGCCCACGACGGGGCGTGCATCGAAGCCGACTTTTTGAGCGGTCGACGTGTAGTACCAATCGGTCATCGGGGTACGTTGCGGCGTGGCGTTCAGGAAGTCATGAACAGGCTTGGTCAACGCATCGAAATCCTCGCGGTTTTCGGTCAGCGTGGCGGTCCACATGATCCAGTCCAACTTTGTGTAGTCGGACCGATTGTCTAGCGGAATGCCATATTGGTTTTGGATCTTTCGGTAGTAAGCCATTTCGGTTTGAGCGACTTCGGCAGGAAACAGGTTCAGTCCCAAGAGGCGGTCCCAAACCAGATTGTATTTCTGGCTCCATGTTCCGGATCGGTCGAAGGCGAGCCGATAATGGTCGCCGTCATCAGCGGCGGTTACCCACTGTTTCGCGTATGATTTTGCAATAGCCCGATACTTGTCGGCCTCTGCGTCTTTGCCCAGCATCTCGCACATCAACGCGTAGGCACCGAGTCCGCAGATGGACTTCGCGCTCAAGTTGACGTTGTGTTCCATGTGCCCGGAAAAGTCATCCGTGCAGAGTTGATTGCCCAGGTCGTAACCTTCGTTTTGTAGATAGTCCGCCCATTGGCTGAGCTGTTCCCAGTACAGTGTGGCGAAATCGGCATTGCCTTCCATCTTGGATAGGGCTGCGAACAGGATCAGGATGTTGCCGGACTCCTCGACCTGCATTTGGCCTTCTTCGCTGGTTTCACCGCCACCGTATCGCTGGCCGTTGGCCTTGGGGTAGGTTCCCAGGTCGTGAGGTGCGAAAGGGAACTTCCATCGCGGGGAAGCGGCGTAGTCCATGAACGGGACTAAGACCGACTTCGTCAACGTGGGCCCAAACAGAAAGAACTGGGGCAGCATCGGGTAGAAAACATCCGACGTCGCGATGCAACCGTTGGAGTGATTCTCTTTGCAAAACTGAAGCGGCTGGCCGTGGGCGTCGGCGACAAACTTGCCCGCGGCAAAGCACTGGCGGTAGGCCAACGCAGCGATATCGGCGTACTCGCGTCCACCCGCATTTTCCAGATCAGTCATCAACTCGGTGTCAAACGCCTCGCATTGGGCCTCTATCTGGTCATGTTCCGCGATCGCGGCGGTGATCAGATCGGATGCTTGCCATCCATCTTTCCGCCAGAAAGGACGCAGTCGCTCTTTCATAAACTCGATCGAGTACAAATCGTCGTAAGCGACCAAGGCGTATCGGGACACCGGATCGGATCCGACGACGCCCAACGACATCGCGACGGCCGCAACAACACGGCCGGCCTGGACGGGGAAGTTGGCTGTTTGTCTTGAAAGAGCGTTCAGTCCGTGTTGCCCGAACGAATTGCGAAGCGTTGCGGCGTTACCAAACCCGGACGTCGGGGCGAATTCCGTTGCGGCGGCCACGTACAGATAACCCCAGTCGATCCGCAGGTCGTCACCTGAACGCCCCAGGACATGTTGCGTGTCGGTTCCCATTCGAAGTGCGGTTGCGTTGGCGAAGGATTCCGTCACGCCGGTTACTTCCTGGTCGAGTACGTTGGTCGCAAGTTCGCCGCCTGCGTCGAAGTAGAATTCAACTTGGTGTGTTTGCTGGTCCGCGGATAAGACTTCGCAATTGACGTAAGTTGTGGGGCGGCTGAGGATTGCGATGTCCGAAGGCAACGCTGGCGTCGTGAAGGTGAGCTTCACGTCGACGCCGGCACCGGTGAAGGTGTAGATCGACCTCGTGGGCAGGACTCGGACCGACGTTTGCTTCATCGCCGCAAGCGTCTGGGGGGAACGCCCCATCAGTCGGTAAGCTTGCCCGTCGACGCGCAGCAGTGCGGACATTCTTTGTTGGGTGCCAGTCCAGTGCGTTGTGGAGGTATCCCACAAATTGTCCGCTTGTGACCACACACTGAAATACGGGTCGCATGCAATCAGCGGGACTGCCGGAGGACGAAAACGAGGTTGGTCAGCGACGATTGATGAGTGAGTGCTTGCGATTGCGACAAAGCACATCAGCAGAGGTCTTAGGTAGTTCATGTTTCACCAGAGGGGATGCCGAAAAGCGGAAAGGTGTTTGAAGTGAGGTGAGCCGCCGTGCTTCGGGCGGACGTGGCCGGTTGATGTGCGACTTGTTCAAGAGGGGGACATGTGTTGAGGGAAATTGATCAGGCTGAAACTGGGCGGCGGGCTGGAACGGGCAGGCAGGTCGCTCGCCCATTCCAGTTGTCCGATCGCATCACGCTGTACGACTTGACTACTTGGCGTACAGCTGTTGATGCATCGCCTTCAGTTCTTTGGCGGGGATCTTGATGACCTTCCGGTCGTAGGTCATCAAACCATTGATCTCGCCTTCCACATCCGTCGTCTGGGTGTAGACGCCAGCGGCGATTCCCTTTTGACGAAGTTCATTGAGGACTTCGAGAGAATGGATGTATCGATTGCGATACTCCTCTTTGGTTTTAGGCAGACCGCCGTAGCCCCAATTGCCTCGTTCGGGATCCCAGAGGTGTCCTTCAACGGGGTACCCGTGACCACCAAATTCGCCAACGACTTGGATGAAGTTCTTGAACCGGTCGTTGTCGAATGGGAAGCCTGGATCGGGGTATCGGTGCTGGTCAGCGATGTCGCCGACGGGCCAGAAATTGCCTCCGCTAGCGATGTTGATCAAACGAGAAGGATCACGCTCGACAGCCCACTTTCCCGTTTCCATCGTTTTGTGCTGGCCCCAAGCTTCGTTAAAGGGCCCCCAGACCACGATCGATGGATGGTTTTCCAGTTCGTCCACCATTCGTTCGAATTCGAGCATGAATTGCTGATGATGCTCGTAGGGCCATTGGGCGTCTTCGGGGTTGGGTTGCATCCGAGTCCAAGGTGGACTGTGCCCGGCGCTGACTTGGTCCTGCCACACCATCATGCCGAGGCGATCACAGTGGTAGTAGTATCGACGCGGCTCGACCTTGATGTGCTTTCGGATCATGTTGAAGCCAGCCGCCTTGAGCCACTCGATATCAAACAGCATGCCTTCGTCTGAAGGTGGCGTTAGCAACCCGTCGGGCCACCAGCCTTGGTCCAACGGGCCCCAGTGAAAGATGATTTCATCGTTCAGCGTCATCCGCAGATGCCCATCTTCGTCGCGTTTCTTGCCGATCGTTCGAATCCCGGCGTAGGAATCGACTCGGTCCAAAACGTTGCCCGATGGGTCGAGTATCGAAACTTCCAACTGGTACAAGTGCGGCGAACTGGGTGACCAAAGTTTGGCGTCTGGGACGGTGACGGTAACGCCAGAGGTTGGGCCGGACGCGTCGGCGACCTGTGTATCGCCGTCTTTGACCACAACGCGAACGGTGAGTCCTTCGGATGGCTCCTGAATTTCGGGGACGATCGAAATCGTGCCGAACGCTGCATCCGATGAGATTGTTAGATCAACGAGGTGACTGCTCGGAACCTGTTCCATCCAAACGGTTTGCCAAATTCCTGATACACGCGTGTACCAAATGCCTTCGGCGTTGAGAACTTGCTTACCACGAAGCTGCCAACCTTCCGTGGCGTCCTCGACGCGTACAATCAGTTCGTTGGTGCCAGCAAGAGCTGCGTTGGTGATGTCAAAGCTGAATGGTGTATTGCCGCCTTGATGTCGACCCACGGAGATTCCGTTCACCAGGACATCGCAGCGGTAGTCGACCGCTTCGAAGTTCAGGATTGTTCGCTCGTTGATCGTGGGCTCCCATTCGAATTCACGGTGGTACCACAAGGCTTCCTGAGGATCGAGCAGTCGCTGAACACCGCCCAGTTGTGATTCAAGACAGAAAGGGACCAAGATTTCGCCGGCCCAGTGATCCGGTGTCGAGGTTTGAGCGATCGGCGTGATCGCGTAATTCCAGTTTCCGTTTAGATTGCGCCATTGGTCACGAACCATCTGAGGACGTGGGTATTCGGTCCACGCGGTGTCGGCGGTGAGCTCTTTACCCCAGGTAGTTATGAGGTTGCTTTTGAATGGCGCTTGAGCGGGCAGTTGCGGCAGGTGTTGCCCATCCGCGAAATGCACGTCAATAAATTGACCGCCGACCTTTTGGCGACAATGGACCGCCATTACGTTTTCGCCAGTCTTGATCGCGTGACGAAATGACTCGTCAATCGGCACCAGTTCGTAGTCTTTGGCCCAGCCATCAAGCGTGACCACGTTGATTCCATTGAGATACACTTTCACGTCTTCGTCGTGGTGCATCAGGAACGCTGGGGACTCCGGAATGACGTCGAGTGAAAAGCTCTTTCGCATCCAAATGTCGTTGGTGTCCCAAACAGTTCCGACACGAGCCCCAGGAGTGTTGCGAGTGCCGAATCCTCCGGGGCCTTTTTTCCAGTCGGAATCATCGAACCCGGGTTTCTGCCAACCTTTGGCGGGCTGGTCGACGGTGTACTGCCATGTGTTGGCGACTGAGTTGGCTTCGCCATAACAGTCCAGGTCGCAGCAAATCGAACACGTGATCGCAATGATCAACGCGAGTAGCGGATGGATGCTCATTGTGTGGTCTCGTAATGGGGAAGAGGCGGGGGTGATAGGGTGGGTAGTTGGATTGGGGGCTGAGTTGTCGAGATTCATTAAGGCAATTCCGTTTTCAGTTCGGTGACCGGAATTGCTTTGCCGAAAATTTCGACATCGGCAACGCGTACGGTCTGGTCGGTGCCCACGTTGTTGAACGAGAACTTGACGTATCGGGCGGGGCGTGAATTGGGAGATGTCAGATCTAGGTCCACGTCCGTGATATTCGCAGTGTTGTTTTTCCACTCGCTTGCAACGGTCCAGGCAGCCGCATCCAAGCTTGTGGAGACCGTGAAGTTCGGCGTGTTCCATTTCGGGGACATTCCGGCGGCGTCCGCATGGCTGATGCGATAACGCGTGATCTCGAATGCACCGCCCAGGTCAAATTGCATCCACGGGGCGTCATCTTTGGATGAAGTCCAAAGCGTGGTCGGGGTTCCGTCGGTCAGGTGTTCAAGCTCGTCCGGCGAACTGCTCGCGGTAACCCTTGTTTGACTCGACATGCAGCGATTGGATGCAAAGCCGTTCGCCTCATTGAACAAGTTGAAATAGTGGTCCGCTCGAACGAATTCCACTTGGTCGCCATACTGACTGGCGATTTCGCGTTGCAATTGAAGGATTCGGTCAGGCCGTAGTTCTCGCCAAATATTGACCTGAAACGATAGGAACAGTGGCGACTCTCGATTCCAGCGCGCTAGCTGGTGGTTAAGTGTCGAATGGAGGTGATCCCAAGATGCACAGTACGGGATCACCAGCTTTTCAAACGGAAGGCGATCGTTTTGAACGCTCGATTGAACCGATGGGACATCGCGAAAATTCTGGACCGTCGCGCCGTATAGGCTTCGGCAATTCTTTTCGTACGAGTCACGCTGCATCGGATCAGCGTCATCCCAAATTGTCACGACGCGAAGCCCGGCACGTTGCAGGTACGTTTCAGTCATGCGGGCATAGCCGTCCATCCTTTGGTTATCAGCCAAATGCACGCCGACTTTGGCGCCGGGCTCGTCCATTGTATTGCGCGGCATCGCATAACCCATGCCAGATGGACCGGACACAAAACAATCGGCGGGCGTCGCGGTGGAATAGTAGTAGTTCATGATCCCGGGTCCGATATCAACCAGCCCGGGGGCGATCGTCCAGTTCAGCGCAACCTGGCCACGCACCGACGATGCTTCGTCCCACACATTCCGCATGGCATGTTGCACGTATTGGATGTTGTCTCCGTCGCTGATGAAGATCGCAACGTACGCTTTGTTCTTTAAGTTCGGCTTCTTGGGCACCGCCGGAATCTGAATGCGATGGTCTCCGCCAGACATCACGGTAGGACTGACGTAGTGGTCAGCGGGAAGCGTGCCGATTCCAAATTCACTCGCCGTTGTGATCCCGGACCGTTCGCTGGAGTACCATCCCAACGCGATGGCATCGCCAGCGGTCATGTCACCAAAGAACTTCCGCATCAATGCGTCTTGTTCGGGAATTCGGCTGTCCAGCCAGACCACCGCTGCACCGCAAGCGGCGGCGATGTCACGGGTGTGGTGATGGTCTCCTCCACGACGATCGGGACGGGCACTGACGATCAAACGTTTCGTGCAATCCGGCCAATAGGTTTGGTAGAGGTGTTCATAGATTTCGATTGGGGATGACAGGGACAATCCGTTAAGGTCTTCGATCACACGCAGCGTGATGCCGTTGTCCAGCAATCGTTGGTGAACCTCGGCGGTGACTGGAACTGCATGTTTCAGCCCTGCCACGGTTCCCGCCAAATTCCGGTAATGCGCGGACTGGCTCGGATCGTAAAGCACGACCCCATCGATCTCGGTTGCATACTTAGCGACCAGGTCGTACTTATTCGCCTCGGTGTAACGGCAACTCGTGTCCAATGCCACGGTTGGAGTGTTCGCCCAGGTATCACGACCTTCGTTCACGTGAGCATCGAGCAGACAAATCCGAGGTTGCGTTTTGTTGACGTGTCCTTGCAGTGCTGAAAAGGTCAGTTGCTCATCCGGTGTTAGTACCTGGACTTCGATCGAATCCAATCTGGACGCTGGCTTCGCAAAGATTGGCAACGCTTGCCCCTGCGGCCAAGACATTCCCATCGATAAGTTCATCACTTCCGGATAGCTAACGCATCGGTTAACCGGTTCATTCGCGATTGAGTCCTGAAACGCGAAGACAACGCACCAGACCAAGGTTGCGACGACGGTTAGGTGGCGCATTGCGTCTTTTCTGAATGGTTTTCGATTTTGAATAGCGGGACGGAGTTGCATGAATCGTTCTGAAGGTGCGAGTTGCATCATTTCCGACATCCGGTCGGGGCGCGGAGCTAGCTGAACGGCTAAGTCGGACGACTTAGCGTTGGTGACAATGAACCAAAGAGAGTGCGACGGCGGTTAGTTACCGTGTTGAGAATGAAAGCACGGTTTGAGTCGCGTATTCATCGCCGGGTTCAAGAATGGTCGACGGGAAATCGGGTTGATTGGGGCTGTCCGGATAATGTTGAGTCTCAAGACAAAATCCGCCTCGATACAGATAGGGCTTGCCTGACTTTCCGCTCAACCGTCCGTCTAGAAAATTGCCGCAGTAGAATTGAATTCCGGGTTCGGTGGTTTGTACTTTGAGCACCCGACCTGAGTTGGGATCATAAACCTCGGCCGCTAGCGTTAGCGATTTCCTATTGGGCTTGTTGAGTATCCAGTTGTGGTCGTATCCACCGCCGAAACGAAGTTGTTCGTTGTCCGTTTCGATGTCTTGTCCAATGGGTTTGGACGATGTGAAATCAAACGGAGTGTTTTTGACAGTAGGCGTTTGTCCAGTTGGGATAAGTCCAGCATCGACGGGAGTGTAGCGATCGGCATGAAGTGTTAACTCATGGTCAAGAATGGTCCCCTCGCCTTCTCCCTTTAGATTGAAATACGTGTGCTGGGTCAGGTTGACTGGCGTCGCTTTGTCCGTCGTAGCGTGGTAGTCGATGGTGAGTTGGTTGTTGGTCGACAACGAGTACGTCACGTGCACTTGGAGGTTCCCGGGGTAGCCTTCTTCCATGTCCTTGGCCAAATAGGCTAGCTTGATCGAGCGAGCGTCGAAGGCCTCCACGTTCCATACCACCTTGTCGAAACCAATGATGCCACCATGTAGATGGTTTTCGCCGTTGTTCACAGCCAGCGAATATGTTTTGCCACCGAGCGTGAATTCGCCATTCGCGATTCGGTTTCCGTACCTTCCAACAATTGCACCGAAGTAGGGCTTGTCGACTGCGTTGATGTAGTCCTCGACTCGATCGTATCCCAACGCCACATCCGCAAATTGTCCCTCGCGATCTGGTACGACGATTGAGGTGATGATCGCTCCGTAATTGGTGATCTTCACGGTCATGCCTGAATCGTTCTTCAAGGTGTAAAGCTTGATGGTGTCGAAGTCTTCAACCTGGGCGATACAAACGCTTTGGGAAGCGAGTAAGAAGATTAGGCAGAGCAGGGGAAACGCTTTCATGTGAATTTCGTTAGTGGGGGATGGTCACTGAAACAGATCGGGGACGGTGGGCGGAGCCGGGAAAATAGCTATCCGGCGGGGACATCAGTGGTGGGCAGGCAGGCGGGGAGGGCAATAGGCAGGAGGCGATAGAAGCGATAAGTGGAGTGATGTAGCGAAAGTGGTCGGCCTGGTAGTGCGGGGCAGTTCAGTGCGGTGCGGGGTGAAGTCGGTTGAAAGTCGCGGCGTTTGGCTTATTGAATCGGTTCCACCGTGATTGCCATCACCAGCGGTGCGGAATTGTTGATGCCTTTGATCAATTCGAAAGAGTCGATCGTCTCAGGACGCAGGGGGACAATCTTGAGGTAACGCAACTGTCGTTCACCGGGCTGGAATGCAAACTCGCTGTCTGGGACATCGATCCGTCGGATGTAGTCAGCGAAATGCAGCCCGTTGATCAGTTCGTGATCTTCCGTTTTTCCGTCGCGGTAGTGCAGGCGGACCACCATCGTCACGGTCTGATTCATGTCACACGGAAAGCCCCAACCACTGACGCCGCTTAGCATGTGAATGGCTTTAGCAGGCGTGTTGCACGGCATCTGAACGGATCGAGGCATCCGCGGAGGCAGCTTTCCCGAAGGTCCGTATAAAAGGATTAGGTTCGGTTTCGAAACGCCCTGAGGATCGGTTAGATGAAACGGGATTCCTTTGAACCGTTTGGGCGACCAATCGTCGAAAATCATTTGATCGTCGCCGTCGTCGTCGAATAGTGCGCGTGTGCTAATTGCCGTTGCGTAACGGTCCAGCGGGACTGGGATGAAAGTCCGACGGGTCGCAAGAAATTCAAGCAAGTTGATCATGTCATCGAAGTTGATCGAGTTCTCAAAACCTTCGGGCATGATGGACATGCGAGACATCACAATCTGTTCGATGTCTTCACGCAGGACGTTCTTCGTTTTGCCTTGTGTGTCGATGAGCTCGATGGCGGTCTTGGATTCGGATCCAAGCATTCCGGTCAGAACCACTCCATTGGCCGTCAACACTGTGTAGGACCGAAAGTTGCCTTCGACACTACGGCTGGGGTCCAGAATGTGACCGAGCAACAGGGCTTTGGGATGGACTGCCATACCGGTGAGGTCGGGGCCGACTCGGCTCCCAATGTCGCCATGAACATGACATTTCGAACAATGCGTCTTATAGACTTGCTTTCCTTGTAACGAATCTCCGGTGCGTTCGGTGGTGAATCGATATCGATCAAAGATCTTCTTGCGATCAGTGCTGGGTAGCGAGTTGCCTCCGGACAGCAGCTTCGTTGCGAGTTGGTTGACTCTTGGGTCTGGATGCGAGACCAAAAGCTGCTTCTGATCGATCGCTAAGTCTTCGAGAGCTGCCTTTCCATTCGCCACGTTTTGCAGGAACGCGAGTGTCGCGTCCGGTCGCTGTAACAGTTGGGCCAGCGCCGCTCGCTTGAGGGTGGGCGTCATTGCGGGCAAACGGCTAACGATTTCCTCACCCAGCCCATCCCAGCGACTGGCAGCGAGCGCTTGCACAATCCCAAGAGCGACCGATGGAACGGTCCTGGGTGAGACTTCATCAAGCAGTCGAACAACAACATCTCGATCGTTTTGTAGAAAGGAGATCGCCTGTGACGCGGCCTCAATCCGGTCGGCGTCCATCGCCGTGTTATCGCGAACCTGGTCGAGAAGGTCTTCGACGATTCTTCGTCCGTGTTTGGCAAAAGTGCCACTTCCCCAACGATTGACCAACTTGACAAGCATGGCCCGAGTGTTGGGTGAAACGCGGTCATAGATAGGAATCAGTCCGGATTCGGTTTGGGAATCGATTTGAACCTGGCATTCGCTATCCCAGCCTGCTGACAAACCTTCGATGACCGCGTCAAGGACGACCGAATCAGTGTTTCGTAGATTGGACAACCGTCGTGCAGAATCCTGGGCATCGTCGCCGCGAGCGTGGTGCTCGGCGATCCGGCGAACGATCTGAAGTGCGGGCTCGGTTAACCCGCTTGTATTCGATAGAGCTCGCAAGAACGGTCCGCTTTGCTTGGCAGCCGCGCTGGTAACCGCATCCGGGATCCATCGGTCCGTCATCTCGACGGGGTCGCGTATCAGTTTTGCCAATGTGGAGGCAGCCGAATCACTTGCCGGCATATCGGCAAAGGCCAGGATTGCAGCTAATCGGACATGTGGATTGGAATCGTGAGACACGTCACTGGCCAAGAGGGCTTTTACCGAGCCGTTGGAAATCGGTAGAACCTGTACCGCGTTGCGTCGCACTCCAGCAGATGGATGTAGCAAGGCGCCGTAGACGGCTTTCAAGCTTTGACGAGCCCGTTGGCCGCTGACCGACTGGTTGTCGAACATGCCGAGGCCATGCAAGGTCCATAGTGCGTGAATGGCACCGACGTTCAGCCCAATTTCGTCCGTCGAGCGATCATCGATCAGTTCAACCAGATCGCTTACGACGTCGGTGGAATCACGTTCGACCAGCAAACGTTGGGCGTGTTTGCGAACCAGCATCGTTGGATTGCGTAGTTCCGCGACCAATCCCTTTGGGCTTAGCTTGGTGAGGTCTGGAACTTCTAGTTTGCGTGAGTCATCCGCCACAACCCGATAAATACGTCCACGTGTCTTGTCGCGAAGTTTGGTGATATAGGCTTGACCTTTGCCCGTTTCGAATCCTTCGGGAGTCGGGTTGTGTTGCATGATGTAGTTGTACCAGTCGATCACCCAAACTTGACCGTCCGGGCCCACTTCCGCCATGATCGGCGCCGTCCACTCATCATCGCTTGCCATTAAGTTAAACGAGTTGGACGATACAAAATCGCTGCCTTGGTTCTGCAACTCAAACGCGCCTACCAAATGACCGGTTGGGCCGTTAACGAAAGCGATTCGATTCCAGTATGCCCGTGGGTACTCGCGAGCCGTGTAGAGTGAATGACCCGCGGCGGCGGTATAACCACCATGCCAATCGCCTTGCCGAACATTGCCGGTGATTGGATGAAACTCGTTGGTGTCTGCAATGGACGAAAGCGTCAACGATGGTGCCCAGCCATGCACTCGTTCGTAGTAACGATTGGGGATCGGCATGAAGATACTGGGGTTCCCGTTGGCGGTTGATCCGAACACCAATCCTTCTTCGCTTTGTCCAAAGCCCCAAGTGTTGTTGTTTGTCGAACGGATGAACTCCATTTCGGAGCCATCTGGGCGAAAGCGAAAGAAACCCATGCGGAAGGCTTGTTGAGCCTCGCCCTGGACAATCGGCTCGGATGAGTTGTAGCCCTGCATCGCCCAGATCCAGTTATCCAAACCGTACTGAAAGTTGCTAACGCCACCATGAGTGTCTTCGAGCGTCCAACCGGAAAACAACACCCTTCGCTGGTCCGAGATATCGTCGCCGTCGATGTCTTGCAGGAAGATTGTCTCGACGCCGTTTTGAACAATCACGCCGCCGTTAGTGAATGCGATACTTGACGGGATGCTGAGTCCCTCGGCGAAGACCGTGAATTGGTCTGCCATGCCGTCTTGATCGGTATCCTCACAGATTCGAATTCGATCACGACCTTCACCGCTGGGAACTAAATCATTAGGGTAATCGACTGTTTCCGCGACCCACAAACGCCCCTTCGCGTCCCACGTCATGCAAATGGGTTTACCGCCCAGATTTGGCTCCGCAGCAAACAACTCAACATGGAAGCCGCTTGGGACGACGATATGCTTGAGTGATTCGAGCGGATCAAGCGGCTTTTGCATCCAACTCGCTGGCAGGCTTCGCGAATTCTCGGATGCTGTTGAGTTATCCGACGGAAGTTCGCTCCCTACGTCGATGTACTCAAACGGCTTGAGCCCGACGTGTTCTGCTGTGTTGTTCGTTTGCTGAGGACCGTGAAAATCACGGTCGTCCGAAAGGCTGTTGCTGGCCGAGCAAGTCCATGCAAAAAGGCATCCGATTAGGATGGATGAGTGGGGCGTTAAGCGGTGCTTTTGTTGGCTCATGTAGTCTTGTCAGATCCAAGGGCTGGAGTTCTGTTGTCACAACCGATCTCCAGAAAGGTAAGTATAACGACGCTAAATGCGTTTAAAATGCGAAACGACGCAACAAATATTGAGATATATTACGCAGCGTGAGTTTCATCTCGTGAAAATGATTCGATCGAGTTTGTGCCAAAGATAAAGCATCATGAAGAAGCAAAAGAACGTTGCCCTATTGATCGAGACGTCCAATTCGTACTCACGGCAACTGCTGCAGGGAATCGCATCCTACATGCACGCCAATGAATTGTGGGCGATTAACCTTCCTGAGCAGGAACGCGGCGCCGGGCCGCCGAAATGGTTGTCTCGTTGGAAAGGCGATGGGGTGATCGCCAGAATTGAGAGCGAGACGTTCGCCAAAGCGATAGACAAGTTGGACATGCCGGTCGTCGATGTCAGCGCCGCTCGTTTTCTGCCTGAGCTACCGCTGGTAGAGATTGACGAAATCGAAGTAGGCAAGTTGGCTTTCGAACATTTGCAGGAACGCGGGTTCACCAACTTCGCGTATTGTGGCGAACCGCAATACCGCTGGTCGTCGCTGCGGAAGGATGGATTCGTTCGGCACGTCAACGAAGCGGGATTTGAATGTGACGTATTTAAAAACGCGCCGATCAAGGCCGGCGGTTTTGCTCTGGACCGGGAAAAGGCAGCACTCGCTAAGTGGATCAAGAAGCTCCCCAAACCGGTTGGAATGCTGATCTGTTTCGACGCCAAGGCACCGCATGTGTTGGACGTTTGTCGGGAAATTGGTGTTAAAGTTCCTGAGCAACTTGCCGTGTTGGGGGTCGACAACGATGAAGTGCTGTGTGATCTATGTACGCCACCACTGTCGAGCGTGATCCATGCAGCCAAACAAATCGGGTTTCAAGCGGCTAGCTTCCTCGATAGGTTGATGAAAGGGGAAACCCTGGATGATCCTTGCAGCTTGGTGGCGCCTGTCGGAGTTGCGACCCGGCAATCGACCGATGTAATGGCGATCGATGATCCCGATGTGGCCGAAGCGATGCGTTTCATTCGTGATCATTGTTGCGAAGGGATCAAGGTCCAGCATGTTCTTGATGTCGTGCCGGTGTCGCGTCGAACGCTTGAGCCGCTTTTTGAAAAAGTGGTGGGTCGCACGATGCACCAAGAAATCCTGCGCCGGCGAATTGATCGAATTCGCCAGTTATTGACCGGCTCCGATTTGACGTTAGCGCAGATCGCGGATCGAAGTGGGTTTCAGCACGTCGAGTACATGAGCGTGGCGTTTCGCAGAGCAATGGGGGTTCCCCCAGGACAATACCGGCGAGAGCACTCAGCGTAGTGGCTCGGCGGGAGCCTCGCCCTCCCGTTCCTTTGCTTCCCCTGCGGTTCCAAACCACTCCGGGAGGGTGACGCTCCCGCGGAACCGCAGCCAGTACCAAAGTTGTTAGTCAGTGGTAGCTCGGCAGGAGCCTTGCCCTCCCGTTTGGTGCGTCAACAACATCAGTCCGGGAGGGTGACGCTCCCGCGGAACCGCAGTCAGTACCAACGTTGTTAGCCGGTGATAGCTCGGCGGGAGCCTCGTCCTCCCGTTTGGTGTGTCAACCAAATCAATCCGGGAGGGTGACGCTCCCGCGGAACTGCAGCCAGTACCAACGCTGTTAGTCGGTGGTAGCTCGGCAGGAGCCTCGCCCTCCCGTTTGGTGCGTCAACAAAAATCAGTCCGGGAGGGTGACGCTCCCGCGGAACCGCAATCAGTACCAACGTTGTTAGTCGGTGATAGCTCGGCAGGAGCCTCGCCCTCCCGTTTGGTGCGTCAACAGAATCAGTCCGGGAGGGTGACGCTCCCGCGGAACCGCAGCCAGTACCAACGTTGTTAGCCGGTGATAGCTCGGCGGGAGCCTCGCCCTCCCGTTTGGTGTGTCAACAACATCAGTCCGGGAGGGTGACGCTCCCGCGGAACTGCAGCCAGTACCAACGTTGTTAGTCGGTGGTAGCTCGGCAGGAGCCTCGCCCTCCCGTTTGGTGAGTTAACAGAATCAGTCCGGGAGTGTGACGCTCCCGCGGAACCGCAGCCAGTACTAACGTTGTTAGCCGGTGATAGCTCGGCAGGAGCCTCGCCCTCCCGTTTGATGCGTCAACAAAATCAGTCCGGGAGGGTGACGCTCCCGCGGAACCGCAGCCAGTACCAACGTTGTTAGTCGGTGGTGGCTCGGCGGGAGCCTAGCCCTCCCAAGAGTTGGATTGCAACGCGTCCAGGGACCTACCGACTCGATTCAGCGGCGGGACGTGGCAAGGCGAATGGTGCCGCACCTTCGACGATCAGGTAGTCGCTTCCCGCGGCCAGCATTCCGACGGTTTGAATTACGCCTGACGGCCAGCGAATTTCTAGATCCGAAAGCTGAGAAACGTCTGCCATCCCGACCGAGATACGTTTTTCATTCGTGCACATGTAGCCGTCCCCTGCGGTTAACTGAGCGTAATAGCTGCGCTCGCCAATACTCGCCGTCACGGTGGTCCCGATCGCATCGCGCTGTCCGCGTTTGGATTTCAAAATCAGGCCTATTGAGTTCGTTGAAGGGCTGGTTTCGTTGACAAGCAATGCAACCGGATCGTACAAGTGGGTGACCACGGCATCGGTTAAGCCATCGCGATTGACATCGAGGACCGCCAAGGCGCGACCGAGGTGATCACGTTGGAAGTAGTCTCCCAGTCGGCTCCGATCAAGTTCTTTCCACGTTCCGTTTGGATGGCGATCGAACATTTGCATGGGCATCCGATAGGCAACATCCTTTCGAGACACATCGCTCACGTGTCCATTGGTGACGATCAGCTCGAGGGTTCCATTGTTGTCGAAATCGGCGCATTGGGTGCCAAACCCGAGTAGCTTGATCGATGGCTCAGCGAGCCCCACACGATGGGAGCGATCGTCCCATAGTCCGGCATCGGTTTGTTCGTAATAGGTGTTGTGATCGTCTGAAAAGTGAGTCACGAATAAATCCAAGTCACCATCGCTGTCAGCATCACCTATTGCAATGCCCATGGAAGCCTGAGACTGGGAGCGTCCATTGACCGCCACGCCGCGAGTGGTCGCTAGTTCATTCAACTGAAAGTTTTTGTCGCTCCATCTACTAGCGTACGCCACCAAGCCTTCATCGTTCGTCGAAACTGCATTCGGCGTCGCCGAGCACCAAAGGTGGTTGGCGGTCATGTCGTTGGCCACATAGAAATCCAGACCAGGTTGCCCGTCCAGTTCACCGACAACCAGTCCAAGCCCTCGGCCCGGGCTCGTTTGCGTCATCCACCTTTCGGTGACATCGGTGAATCGACCATCTCCAGTACCCGCCCAAACTCGATCCACATCTGCTTCGAAGTCCACCGGCGTGCAGCTCTGAAGCAATCCCGTCGTCCGGCTGCGGCAAGCTTTTTCAAACGCGCGTTCGCCGCCACAGTAATTAATCTCCACGATGTCCGCGTATCCGTCACCGTTGATATCCGCAATCACAGCCGAAGACGTCCACGCCGCATCGCTTAAGCCAACTTCGCCGCTGACATCGTCAAAGGTGCCATCGCCATTGTTGCGAAAGAGCCGATTTTGGCCGATGTTGCATGCCAGGACGTCTGGGAAGCCGTCATCGTTGTAGTCGCCGACACTGAGTCCTTGCGTAAATCCGGTGTTGTTGATCGCCACGTTCGGGGGCACTTCACTGAACACTCCGGCTTGATTTCGGAACAACGCATCCGGCGTGGAGTTCGATTGTTTTGGGGACCCGTCTAAGACAGCCAGTACCAAATCGGGCCATCCATCGAGGTCATAATCCAAGACGCCCGCCCCACCGCCTGTGCTTTGATAGATCCAGTGCCCCTCCACGGTTGCTTCGGCTGCGATTGCGGTAGTGTGGCGAAGTCCACGGGCGTTGGCTTGATCGGAGAAAGCAAAACTGGCTGATTGCGGAACGTGCTGCCGTTGTTTGGTTTCCGCTGACGCGAGCATCCAGTTGAGTTTTGGTAAATCGTGCCAGTCGATTTGGTCGGTAATGAGGTGGCTGGGTAGTAGCCACGGCGAGTCGGCTGATAGGCGACCGCGAATCGCTAAGTACTCTCGCTTGACATTGGGATAGGGATCTTCCTTCAGTGTCAGTGACATACGTGCCCAAGCTTCCGCTTCCCAGACCCTTCCTAGTTGCTCCATCAACTTCGCAACTTTCATGGCGGTGCTCTGAGATGAACTCTCCCGTTCGTAAAGAGTCTTGGTGGCGTCGTACATTGTCGTCAAAATCGCATTCCGCTTGGCGACAGTCTCGGCTTCCTTCACACGCCCCAACTTAGTGAGCGAACGAATCAGTCGAGTCAGTGTTCCGGCATGGTTTCCTTCCTGACGCTGGGCCGCTTCACAAAACGCTCGAGTCGCCATCTCGGTTTCGTCTTGCTGGCTCGCCCAGATGCCGGCGGCCAACCAGTAGTCCGGAGATTCCTTGGCATCTCGTGGAGCATTGCTTTGCCATCGTTTGATCGCGTGGACTTCGCCAAGTTCGACCAAGGCACGTCCATATAAAACGTAGGCCGACGTGAAGCTAGGATATCGATTTACCACGGGGGCCAGTCGATCCGCAACCGACTTCCATTTGCCTTGAAATGAGTCTGCTTTGGCAAGCCCGTATTCCGCTCGATTGTCTTGCGGGCAAACCTCGAGCAGTCGTTTGCAAAGGTCGACGTCGGGTTCAACTTGCCAGGGTTGAGCGAGCACCACTAAACTTTCGGTATGGCCTTGGTTGTGCTGAGCGAGCCACTTGAGGTGCGTCATCGCGACGTCTTGAACACCCAGCATCGACGCTAACCCAATCAGATCAAACCGGATGTTGATAGCGGACGGATAAAGTGCAATAGCGCGTTCTTGCACCGAAAGTGTTTCGAAAGGTTGCCCGGCCAGCATAAGTTGTTGGGCAAGTTTGTCTAGCAATTCGATTGAAGGTCTCGAGCCGTGATGAGAAGCATCTCGATACAGACCGATTGCAATCTCGCGATGCCCCAGAGCCACCTCAACATCGCCAAGCTGTTCCTGAGCGATCTCGTTTTGAGGATCTAGGACAAGCAATTGATGCAAGGCATCTTTCGCTGTTTTCCAGTCGCGAGTCGCAATCGATCGCTCAATCAGTTGATGTCGCTTTTGCAACTCACGCTGGGAATTTGATGCGTTGCTCGATGTTCCAAAAATCGAAGTTTCGCCCTCGAGTCGCTCCGTGTTTTGAGCTTTCGTCGACGCCGAAACGCCACTGTCCTCGGGGACTGACCGCTGACATCCCGGGACGCCGATCATCGTAACGGTTGCGACGGTCATTTGAAAAAGAGCACGCCGCCAACACACTGAAGCGATGGGCAGAAAACGTCTGAATCGTCGCGGAAATGGCAAAGTTTGCTCCCGGCCGGGCATGCTGGAAAGAAGGTGCAGCACCTTACAAAGCTGGCAGAATACGGACGCGTCATCAAGGGGGAACGTTCCGCATGTTGATTCTTTTGAATCCGACAAACAGCGATGGTAAGGGCGTGCCAAATATCTCAGGACGATTGCGATGATTCTCATTGTCGCCAAAGGTGTGAATGGCGAAGATCATACCCATCAACCACTGATGATGTGACTTTAAGGTCCGCTTCGGTGTTTGTCACGCAAACGAATCATTGCTTCAGTTCTATCCTCGTAAACCCGCATGTACCACCTCATGAAAATGTTCACTCTGCTTTTCGTATTCAGTCTTTGTTCGCTTCCGTTGATGTCTGGGTGCGGCGGCGGGGTGGGTGAAAACGAGGTGAGTGTGACGACGTTTGATGAGGCGGCGGAAGCACGTTTGCAAGAGAAGTCAGCGGAACAGCAAAGTTCCGAGACTGCCAAACGACGCCCCGGCGCCTAGACGATCTTGAGTTGGATCCGACGTCGTTGGCGTCATCTACATCAAGACGATGTCTTGTTGGTGGAGTGAAGTTTTTTGGAGGGAATTTCGCGATGTTGATTCGTCGGCCCTTATCTAGATACCGTTTCTATATCTTTGGAGAAATTTGATGAAAGAGAATCAGCCGTTGCAACACGATCGAAGGCGACCAGGTTTTACCTTGGTCGAGTTATTGGTGGTGATTGCAATCATTGGTGTTTTGGTCGGGCTGCTTTTGCCCGCCGTCCAAGCCGCACGGGAAGCTGCCCGGCGGATGAGTTGCAGTAACAACATGAAGCAGTTGGGATTAGGACTTCATAACTACCATTCCGCTTACAACCGACTGCCGATGCAATACGCCGGTACTAACTCACGCGGTAACGGCGACAATGATCGAACGAACAAAATGCAGCTTAGCTTTTTGGTCGGCACGCTTCCGTTCATCGAACAACAAGCTTTGTGGGAGCAGATCAGCAACCCATTGGCGGAACATCGTGATGGATCAAGCCGAACTCCTGCCTTTTCGCCGATGGGGCCGGTTCCATGGTGGACGGATTACCGTCCATGGTTGACACAAGTTCCGGCTTTCCGCTGTCCAAGCGATCCGACGGAAGTGAGGCCGAATCACGTGGGATTCACGAATTACGCGGGCTGCGAAGGTGATCACTTTTGGGAAGGGACGGAGATGGGGGTTCATGAAGCTGGAACCTCGGAAACCGACGGAACTTGGGGCGAAGCCAACACGATGCGATTTGCTCGTGGTGCATTCACGGCACGTCACTTCACTCGATTTCGAGACATCCTTGACGGGACCGCCAACACGATCATGTGCGGCGAGATTGTGGTCGACAGTGATCGTCGTGAAATCACCGGAACGGCGATTCGAGCGGGCGATGATGTCTATTCGCGTTCACCTGCTTCGTGGGCAAACGATACATCCGCAACGCCAAGCATCGATCCGAACCGCCCTCAGTTTTACACATCAGTCCATGGTGAGTTTGACGTCAATGAGAATGATCGAAGCCGTGGCCGATTGTGGTGTAGCGGTCGTCCGCAATCCAGTCGATTCCACACGATCCGTCCGCCTAACAGTTACAACGTGATGCGGTGGTGGGATAATGCCGGAATGTGGGCTGCGTCGAGTCGCCACCAAGGCGGTTGTCATGTGCTTATGTCCGATGGTGCCGTTAAGTTCATCACGGACTCCGTCGATACAGGCAATCAAAATGCGTTGCCCATCGGACCTGGCGATCGCGGACTGGGTGACGAGAGTCCTTACGGTATTTGGGGGGCCGCTGGGACAAAAGCGAGCAGCGAAGTCACCTCACTTGACCTCTAGTTTTGAAGGTCGAATGGGTTGACCTCATCTCAACCAACGAAGCGGATGCGGTTTCGGCCGCTCCGCTTTTTTGCTGCGCTCGTCGCTGGATTTTTGTTTGCGGTACTGGGTCTGACTGATGAATGAATTTGTTTGCGAGCTGTCGGTTGTTAGGTCAGCGCAGGAACGGAAAATTCGTACGGGGGAACCGATGTTTTCTGTTAGTATCGCAGTCTCCGTTAGCGTTACTGGACTGCCCATCGAGCGTTCGCATTGGAAGAACAGATGATCTGTGTTGAACGTCGCTTCGCAATCCTGTCGCGGCATGTGTGCCGAATCTTTGCGGCTGGTATGATTTTGACAATTCCAATAACCAGTGGTTGTCAGCGCGAACCTCAGGTCGTCGACCAGGATATACAGCGGTCGCCTGTTGAGGATCAGGCGCCGGATGAATTGGGAAGCTTACACCGTCTAGAACCCCAAGGTCTTGACTCGGTCCAACCACCGCGTTCGTTCGATCGCGATAGTGAGCTGCAGCGGGCACGGGGCCTATACGACCGCGGGCAACTGGCCGAAGCCGAACTCGCGTTTCGTCGGTTGTTTACGGCCAATCCAGAAGACGCAGAAGCCTTGTTCGGCTGCGCCAACGTGTTGATCTCAAAAGGATTGCCGGACCAAGCGATCATTTTGCTCGACGCTATTCCGCCTGAACATCCTCGATTGGGAATTTCTGCGTTAGGACTATCCGCGGAAGTTTGCCTGAACGACGGCCGCGGTGATGAGGCGGCGACGCGCTACCAACGATTGACCGAGTTGGTGCCGGGATCGGCGATGGCTCATCGGCAACTCGCTTTCACTCTCAATCGCTTGGGGCGACGCCACGAGGCTGCTCGTCATGTTCGCGTCTTGTGTAAGCTTGGCGATGTTCGCCAAGATGAGCTGCATTCATTGATGTCGCTTAGCGACGCAATGTACGACGATCCCGCCGATACGGTGACGCAGACACGGCAATATTTCCCGCTAGGCGATTCGGGACTAGCTCGAAAACAGTTTTCTGACCAGGCTTTTCAGGAGGCGGCCCAAACACTCAAAGACTCGGTACAGACCGGTGCGGCCTCGCCTGCGGTCGTGGCTTTGTATGGCCGGTGCTTGGCGGAGTCTCAGGAAGACGATCTCTTTGCCCAATGGTTGGCTTCATGCGACGCTCAAACCAAGCAAACTGCTGAAGCTTGGGCGGCTATAGGGGCGTGGCTGGTCAATCATCAGCGTTTTGATGAAGCCATTCGTGCATTGTGCGAGGCCGTGATCCGTGACCCAACCGATAGCCGCTCTTATCGTCGGTTAAGCCAATCCTTATCCGCGACCGGCAACGAAGAGGGTGCAACACGTTGCGATCGTTGGGTACAGCTTCTGCGAACGGCCACTACCGCCAGTAACCAAGTTGGGACGCAGGATCCCAAAATCGGTCGGTTCAATGAGATCAGTTCCAGTTTGGAAGAGATGGGGCGACCACTGGAGGCGACGCTTTGGGAGGCCATTCGGCGTCACCGCACAGCGGAACTGGGTACGAATCTTGAACAACTCAACGAACGCCGAAAGTCGCTGGTTCAATCCAAGTTGGCGTTTGCATCCGTCGAAGCTCGTGTGTTCGGATTGGAATATGAAAAGTACCCGGTCTATTCGGATGACTTTGTCACTAAGTCCAATCGAAACTCCACCGTGCGTCAGCCGCCGACCACTTTAGTAAACGCGGAGTTTGAGAATGTTGCGGATCGAGTAGGGTTAAGCCATTCCTATCGGGTTGCAGCCAAACCACAGGCAAGTCGGTTTACGATCTATCAAGTCGTCGGCGGTGGGGTTGTGGCGTTCGATTACGATCGAGATGGAACCTGCGATCTGTATTTGTCACAAGGTGGGAGCGATCCACCGACAATGACTGGGGAAATGACCAACCAGTTGTTTCGGCAAGTAGGCGGAAGCTTGGTTGACGTGACCCGGGCCGCCAATGCGACTGAGTTTCGCTATTCAACGGGCGTCACTAGCGGTGACTGGAACCAGGATGGGTTTCTCGATTTGGTCGTTTGCAATCTGGGTGCTAATTCGTTGTTGATTAACAATGGTGATGGCACGTTTGAATCCCAACCGACCGATGACTTCGATGATGCCACCTATGTTAGCACGTCGATTGCGATGGCCGACTTAACCGGTAACGGGTTGCCGGACATGTTTGAACAAAGTTACGTCCATGATTCAGGGGTTGCTCGCAAGCCGAACGTCAATGAACTGGGACAAGTTCAGATCGTTGCGCCCGGTGACTATGTAGCCGGAATGGACCGGATTTTGGTCAACGACGGGACCGGTAAGCGAATCGCTCGCGACATCAGCGAGTCGGCGTTCGACCGAGGTCCCGGATTGGGACTGGTGGTGGCGGAGTTGGATGGCGAACCCGGGCTGGAAATCTTTGTCGGCAATGACGTCCGTCCCAACCAATTGTGGAAGCGGGACGCAACAGGACGTTATGTGGACATCGCGTATTTAACGGGTATCGCATTGGGGCATGATGGTTCACGTACTGCGTCGATGGGAATCGCTGCGGGCGACTTCGATGCATCCGGCACCTTGGATCTGCACGTCACGAATTTCCAGGATGCTCCCGCAAGATTGTACTTGAGGCAGCAAAGCGGCTTTCAGGACCGTGCGATCGGTTTCCAAGTTGCCAAGGATAGCTACGAGGTGCTTGGGTTTGGAACGCAATCGATCGATTACAACAATGATGGATTCGAAGACCTGGCCGTTACCAATGGTCATGTGGAAGACACCAATCTTCCAGGATCTCCATTTCGTCAGCCAGCACAGTTGTTTGCAAATTTGGGTGACCGTTTTGAATTCGTAAATGTCCTGGATCGGTCTGGCTACTTTGACTCGCTTCACGTTGGACGAGGACTGGCGACACTGGATTTTGATAATGATGGCAAGACTGATTACGTCGTCACGCATTTGGAGGACGAGACGGCATTGCTCGTTAATCGAACGCGGACCAATCACCACTGGATCAACATGCAACTAGTCGGCGTGACGAGCGAACGCGATGCGATCGGTGCCAAAATCGAAGTCCAAGCCGATGGGGAAACTTGGACGCGGTGGGTTACTGCGGGTGACGGGTACCTTTGTCGGAACGAGGCACGGGTGTCTTGTGGACTGGGCACGGTCGATCGCATCGATTCGATCACAGTAACTTGGCCCAGCGGAAATCGGCAGACGTTCACTAAGATATCGGTGGATCAGCGACTCTTATTTGTAGAGAACCAACCAGCAGTATTTACCTATGAGTGAAACGTCTCGATCCAGTGTATGGAGCATCTGAGAGTTCGAGACGAATGGTTGGCCTGTTTACGAGCGTCCACAAGGTGCCCGACCGATGATTACCGGACACCCATCACTTGCAAAATATTGACCCCTCATCGCATGACTGCTGCGAAGGATCATGCTCACCCAGCACGTTTTGAAATTTGACGTGCCTGATCCCGGTAGCTGGGGTCGCCAGACTTCAGAGCACCGGCGTCTGGCGACACCGGCTACATCCTTTTCAAAAACGCTCCAGCGACAATGTAGAGGTCTAGAGACAAGTCAAAAACTTTGGCGGTAAGTGACCGAGCTTTGTATCAGTTGAAACGTGATGAATCGTTTGTTGTTTCCATCAACGTCGAACGCCCCCAGTGACCGGCCGTTCTTGAAGATCACTCTGTGTGAGCACACGCCTAAGAATGAATCTTCGTCAGAGGTGGGTTGCTGCGTGTGATCTCACCTGAATCCGATACCTTCAGGTAATACGACGCACCGATGTGGAGCCGTGTCGAAAAGGCGGAGTCACCGGTTGGCTCTAGCTTTTCCCAGATGTTGACCCGGTAGTTTCCATTGTGATGCTGGCACACTTCCATGTGATGCAAACGGGGCGGCCTTCCGGTTTTCTCCAGAATCTGCGATTTGATCTTGTCGGAGTGGTCTGATTCCGCCGCAGGTTCTTCTTCCCTGGGGGCTGTTTGATCGACTTTTGCCATGATTTCCTCGGACAACAAATTCTCGGACAATAAACTGCAGTTTGTTACCGAACTGTATCGTAATGAGGTTCCGTTCGATACGAGTGCCGATTGAAAACGAGGCGGCTTAGTAGGCCCGGTAGCGTCTGATCGGCATCCCAAAGCAAGCCACTTTGACGACCCAGGACACGCCGGGCGGGCAAACCGCCTAACTTACCATTCATCCGAACGTCAAACCTCAATACTGATGAGGTGTTGGGAGCCGGTTTTGATGGAGTTTCGGCTGACGGTGGCTTGGCTTCTTAAACGAGTTGACTGCGTGGCGTGACGGGTTTCTCACGGGCTGTCCGCTTTGTTTCGGTAACTGGTTGGCTACTGACGTCGGTCCTTCTATCACGATCTAGACCGAGGTTTTTTCAGTTTGGATCGGTACCCGTCGATTCTGAGGCCGGCGAGTGTTGCCGCATCGGACGAGTGCAGGCCACTGGCACGCGACGCTATTACGCTGATAAATCATCCAAATGCGTCGATGAAATGAAGAACTTCTAAAAAATGGTGAAAGATTTGGGCAGGGAATTCAACCTGCGGCAGTAATCTTTCACGCTACTCCGGATTTGTTGTCGGGTAGATTGCCGTAGATCGAGAACCCTGGTCATGTTGGTGATTCGTTCCTTCCTGGCCGTATCTTGGATTAATCAGATGAAAAGAAAGCAGTATTCGGGTTTCACCTTGGTGGAATTGCTGGTCGTGATCGCAATTATCGGTGTCCTGGTTGGACTCCTTTTGCCGGCGGTGCAGGCCGCTCGTGAAGCAGCTCGTCGGATGAGTTGCAGTAACAATTTCAAACAGCTGGGGCTTGGAATGCATAATTACCATTCCGCGTTCAATCAGTTGCCTATTCACGGAAGTGGAACTTGGGAGAACAGCACAGTATCGCCGTTCGTTTGGGGTGGATGCTCGGGCACGTGGACTGGAAACTCGCTAGTGTCCAACCGGGCTCAACTCAGCGCTCTGGTTGCTCTGTTGCCCTTCGTTGAACAACAAGCAATTTGGGAACAGATCGCCAATCCCGCCATATTCAGGAACACACTGACAAGCACCGATGTCAGCTACCCCGCGATGGGGCCGAACCCCACGGGGAACAGCAGCGACGTGCTGGCATACCGTCCTTTCGTTTCGGAAGTTCCGACGTTCCGATGCCCTTCGGATCCAGGCGTCGGACTGCCAGCGATGGCTAGAACCAACTACGCTTTTTCAGGCGGTGACCAAGTCGACCACTTTGGGCGAGGGCTCGCCACACGTTGGTGTGTGATGTCGGTCAAGGGTGGCACGCCCAGTGCAGAGGTAACCAAGGCGTACACGCATGCGACGCAAAATCCGAAGCTTTGCCGTGGGTTATTCGTGCCCCATGCTTCGACTAAATTCCGCGACGTGTTAGATGGTCTTTCGAACACAATTGCGATGGGCGAGATCAATACAGACCTTGGTGATCGACATGTGACGACTCAGTTCGTGCGTGACCAATGGTGGCTTGCAGCGAACTATTGCAAGCGAGATATCGATCCAGATCGTCCGACATTCTGGCAGGCTTTGCCGGATACCAATGGTGGTGCCGATCGTGAATTCGCTGGTCTCGCGAATGAGCAACGCGGTTATCGTTGGGCGTCCGCATCGTCGAAGTACACGATGGTTTCGTTCAATCTTCCACCGAACTCTCCGCTGTGCGTCCGTTTGGCTCTTGATGATCAAGGCACGTTCCCTACCAGCAGTCGGCACCAGGGCGGCGTCCATGTTTTAATGGGTGACGGTGCAGTTAAGTTCATCACCGATTCGATCGATGCAGGTGATTCCAATATCGGGCGAACAGGCTTCGGTTATCCCAACGCTGTTGGAATGGCGAGTCCGTACGGTATTTTGGGAGCAGCCTCCACGCGAGCTAGCGGCGAAGTTGAGAGTCTCGGAGACATCTAAAGTTTACCGATCTTGACCCCTTTTTATTTTCCTGGAGCCTCTCTGCCATGAGAGGCTTCGGGTTCTTTGTCCTCAAAAGTTTGTTGTCATGAAAAATCTATATCCGTTCTCCATCGCTCCAATTCTTTTGCTTTTAGCGGGCCTCGTGTTCGGTGCCGTCGGTTGCTCATCCGAGCCAGAAGTGATCGTTCCGGATGAGGCCACCGCTAGGCTTTACGATCAAGCCAATGAAGCGGCTGCAAAGATGGCTGCCGAGGCCAATGGGCCGGCAACTTTCGACCAATAAGGCGGTTTGGTTACTGAATCGCGGCGTCAGGGTTGTTGGATAGCGAAACGTTTGTAGAACGTTTTGCGTTGATGAGTGGGGCTCGGCGGGGGGCCTTGTCCTCGTGTTTTGTTGTGGTTCGGCGGGAGCCTCACCCTCCCGAATTCTAGCTGTGGCTCGGCGGGAGCCTTGCCATTCTGTATTCTATGTTCGGCGGGAGCCTCACCCTCCCGATTGTTTGATGAGGGCGACTGGAGTTCTTTGGGGGGAGAACTCCAGTGTGGGGCTTGGCTTGGGTTTAGACGGGGGTCTTGCCGCCGGTGCAGCCGAAGACTTCGCCTGTCACGTAGCTGGCGTCGTTACTGGCTAGCCAGACATATAACGGAGCCAGCTCGATCGGCTGCGCAGGACGCTGGAACAGTGTGTCCTTGCCAAAGTTTTCGAACTTTTCCGTCGGCATCGAACCGGGGATCAGCGGCGTCCAGACCGGCCCGGGGGCGACCGCGTTGACTCGAACGCCATTGTTGATCGCTAGCTTGGCCATCGCCTTGGTCATACCAATCATTGCCGACTTAGTAGTGGCGTAGGGCAATAGAAATGGCGACGGATCGTAACCTTGGATCGATACCGTGTTGATGATGCTGCCACCAGCCGGCAATCGACTCATGGCCGCACGAGATAGCCAGAACGGTGCGTAGACATTCGTCTTGAAAATACGGTCAAACACCTCGGTTGAGAACTCTTCAATCGAGTCGGCAGTAAGTTGGAACGCCGCGTTGTTGACTAGCAAGTCAATCGATCCGAGTGAATCTACGGCGTGGTTGATCAACTCTTCACAAAAGGATTGTTCCTGTAGGTCGCCGCGAACCACCTCGGCTCGGACACCTGCATCTTCAACGAGCATCTTGGTTTCTTGCGCATCATCGTCTTCGGACAAATAGTTGATGACGACATTGGCACCTTCACGGGCATAGCAGAGTGCGATCGCTCGACCGATACCGCTGTCCGCACCGGTGACGACGGCATTAAGTCCTTTCAGTTTGCCAGAACCTCGATAGCTTTCTTCGCCGTGGTCCGGCTTAGGTGCCATCTTTGCCGTGGATCCTGGCATGTCCATGGTCTTTTGATCATCGAAGGGCGGGGTGACGTAGGCGTATCGCGGATCAACAAGCTTCACATTTGGCAAAGTGGTCGCGTCGAGTGTCGTTTCCATCGTCTAGGCTCCATCAGGTTTTGGAATGTTTGAATCGGAAGATCCAAAACCAGTAGCAAGCGGCGTGCCCATCGACCTAGTTCCTGCTGGTCAGTTCCGCGACCTTGGCAACCAATTTGGCAGCGTCAATCGGTTTGCTGAGATAGTCGTTGCAACCCGCTTCCACGCATCGGGTCATGTCCCCCTGCATCGCTCCGGCGGTCAACGCGATGATGGGGCCCGAATATCCCAGCTTGCGAAGTTGGGTTGCGGTACCATACCCATCCAAATTGGGCATCTGCATGTCCAGCAAAATCAGATCGGGGCAATCGCCCTTTCGAAGACATTCGTGAAAGAACTCGATTGCGAGCAGCCCATCCTCGCACTGGTTGGTAATCGCACCGGCACTGGTCAAGATATGGTTGCTAAGGAATCGGATGTCACGACGGTCATCAACGATCAGGACATGACAATCGAGTTTGCAATCGTTGTTAAGGTCCTGGTCGTCGTCTTCGTTGACGGCGTGATCAGGCATTGCCAAGTCGACATCATTGTCGCTTCCAGTCGCCAATTGAAGGCTGAAGTTGCTTCCTTCACCAAGCTCGCTCTCAACGGTGATCTTCGCGTTCAGCATTTTGGCAAGCCGATGGCTGATCGCGAGACCCAGCCCGGTGCCACCAAATTGCTGAGTGATCAGCGAGTCGCCTTGCGAGAACGGCTTGAATAGCTTGAGCAATTGGTCGGGAGTCATTCCGATTCCCGTATCAATGACTTGAAACCGAAGCGTTGAAGTGGATTCGGTTGACTTGGTGCCAGGTGAAGAGCCGTTTGATTTTCCAGAGGACTCAGCTTTTGGCATGTAGTCGACGACAATCTTAACGTGGCCCTTGTTCGTGAACTTGATCGCATTGCCAACTAGGTTGATCAGGATCTGCTTCAGTCGTTTCGCATCGCTTCGAATCAGTTTGGGGATTTCCGTCGCGTATACCACCAGCAGTTGTAAGTCGTTCTCTCTTGCACGCACTTCCATAATGCTGCGGACGTCTTCGATCACTCGATCGGGAGGGAAGCTTTCCACATTGATGTCAAGCTTGCCAGCTTCGATTTTCGAGAGGTCCAGGATGTCATTGATGATGGCGAGCAAGAAGTCGCCGTTGCGGCGGATTGTCGACAAGTACGCAAGTGCTTCTTCGTTCTCGACCAAGGGCGACATTAAGTCAGCGTAGCCTAAGATTGAGGTCATCGGCGTACGGATCTCATGCGACATATTGGCAAGAAACGCACTCTTGGACCGACTGGCTTGCTGGGCTTCTAACAATAGGTCGCGCACCTCGTATTGACGGGAGCGATCACGAAGTTTGGCCTTCAGCACGCTAACGAACAACGCGATCCGAAGTGGTCTTTCTATCAATGTGACGTGGCCAAGCGATAGCAGGTCGGCGATGGCACGGGCGGAGGTTTCACGCTGCGATAGCAGTACCACGATCGGAACATCGGACCATGATGGTTGTTCGTTGACGGAACGACGGAGATGTGTCATCGCCTCCGCGGTTAGGAATTCTTGCGAAATCAGCAAGACGCCTGCGTCATCACGGATCCGTTTGGTGACTTCGTAGACCGACGTCACTAGATCAACCTCGACCCCATGTTCCCGCAAGATTTGATCGCAAAACCTTGCGTCCTGGGGAGTGGGTGCCAGTACGGTAACGACCTGGCTATTCGCAGGTGCTATTTTCGATTTGCGTTTGGGGCGGTCGCTCATGCTTGGTTTTCGCCGCGACGTAGCAAGTCTTCGCGGGTGCCACGGAACGACGGTGTACCGCTCAATACACCGTGGAAATCAGTCAACGGACTCCCAATTTCCAACCCATTTTCACTCAGGCTAAACTCGCGGATCGTGCGTTCGTGCTTTCCCGTCCGCTTTTTAACCATCGAAATCGCTTGTCGGATTTCGCCACTGGCTTCAAAGTAGCGAAACAGCAAAACATTATCGGCCATGTAGCTGGCATCCACCGGCGTCTTCATCGCGGTGCCCAACATGCCGTGTTGGGCAGTGATCAAGAAGGACACGATTCCGCGACGACCCAGCATTTGCAGGATGTCATTGAGCTGGATCAGCAGGAAGTTTTCATGCGGCATGGAATTCAGGTAGCCGTTAAGGCTATCGATCGCGACCACGGAAACTTTCCGGCCCTGATCGTCCGGTTGGATTGCCTCGCGAACCTGGGAAGCAAACTCGGCGGGTGTCGTTTCACCCGGTACGAATTGCCGCAATTCAATTAGGCCATCACTGATGTACTGGTCCACGTCAAAGCCGAGTCCACGGCTACGTTGCAGAAACGCATGTTGACTCTCTTCGAATTCGAAGAACACCGCTCGTTCACCTCGCTCGGCGGCCGCGACCGCAAATTGAGTCGCGGTGGAAGATTTACCGACACCAGCAGGACCCAGCAACAACGTGCTGGTGCCTTCCATCAATCCACCGCCGATCAGTTCGTCAAGTTGAGGGTTGCCACTGCTGATACAACTTCCGGTGGATTGCCAGCGGGCTTCTTCCACCGTCTTGCGTGGATAGACTTTCATGCCGCCCCGCTTGAGCAGGACATCGTGGGTGCCGCCGATAAAATCTCGGCCACGGTGTTTGATAATTCGAAGGTGTCGTCGCGCCGATCCGTAGTGGTTCAGCGACTGTTCCAGCCGGATAACACCGTGGGCGAGACTTTGAAGCTGTTGATCGTTTTGGTCCGATTCAAGGTCACCACCAGACTTATCGTCTAGCAGTAGCGTGGTGCATCCGCGTCCAGAAAGAAATTGTTTGAGGGATAGGATTTGGCGACGATAGCGAAGCGGCCCTTGTGCGAGGAGACGCATCTCGGATAACGAATCAAACGCGATGCGAACGGGCTTGATCGCTTCAATCTTCTTTAGCACGCCGTCAATCGTAGCCCCCAGTTCGATCTCCGACGGTTCGAACATCGTGTACTGGGCTTGTTCTTGTGTGAGCTTTTCTTGATCGACCAGTTCGTGAATGTCGATCCCATCAAGCGTCCAGCCGTGTGAAGCGGCAACGCCTTCGAGTTCGTCTCGGGTTTCCGACAGACTGACGTAAAGTCCCGGCTCACCCTTGCTGGCACCATCAAGAAGGAACTGCATCGCCAGGGTCGTCTTGCCGGTCCCCGGAAAGCCGTCGATCAGGTAGAGGCGATTCTCGGTGAAGCCTCCGTACATGATGTCATCAAGCGTATGGATGCCGGTCGAAATCGGTTTTTGTATTAGGTTCATCGAGCTGATTCTTTGCGGAGTTGTTCAGATGGTTTCAGTGATGAATTGGGCGGAAACAACGAAAGCTCGTCGGCAATCAGTCGTTCAGTAGACGTTTAACGGTATACGGTTTAGCGACGGACTTCCATCGAACCTTGACGGGTTGGCAAACCGCAAACACGCCAGCATGCTGCTACTCGGTCATTCGCGGTTGTTTGTTAACTGGTTGACCAGCACAAGCATTTTGTCGGCGTCGATTGGTTTGGAAAGGTAGTCGTTGCAGCCGGCGCTAAGACATTTTTTCATATCGCCCTGCATCGCATCAGCGGTCAGTGCAATGATCGGGCCGTTGTATCCCAACGTGCGCAGTCTTTCGGCGGTGGAGTACCCATCCAAGTTGGGCATTTGCATGTCCAGTAGCACGAGATCGGGACAATCACCATCTTGCAAACAGGCGGTAATGTGCTCAACGGCGAGCAGTCCGTCTTCGCATTCCGCTACCGTCGCACCGGCCTTTGTTAGAATCCGCTTGCTCAAGAAGCGGATGTCTCGGCGGTCATCGACGATCAAAACGTGACATGACAGAGCAACGTCAGCGCCGCTGGTCGGACTCGGTTTCGATTCAACTGGCGTGGTCGGCGTTCCGTAGACAACGAGGTCCGATTCAGCAATTGTGCCGGTGGCGATAGACACCATGAAGGTGCTGCCGACGCCTTCGGTGCTACTGGCCGACAACGTTCCGCCCAATGTAACCGCAAGTCGTTGACTGATGACGAGTCCCAAACCGGTACCGCCAAAGTTGCGAGTCACGCTGGCGTCGCCTTGCGAAAATGGCTTGAACAGTCGTGACATTTGCTCTTTGGAAATACCGATGCCCGTGTCGATGACGTCAAACAGCAATTGTTGAGCGGGTGCATCGAACCGAACCCGAATCATGACACGACCTTCGTGAGTGAACTTGATCGCATTGCCAATCAGATTGATCAGGATCTGCTTCAATCGCTTGTTGTCTGACTTGATGAATTTGGGAAGCTTGCCGTCGTACTCGACTTCTAGCGTGAGACCACCTTCGGTCGCGCGGACCTCCATGATGCTGCGTACGTCTTCGACAAGGTTGTACGGCTCAAAGCGTTCTGAATCGACATCGAGTTTGCCAGCCTCGATCTTTGAAAGGTCAAGGATGTCATTGATGATTTCAAGCAGGTAATCGCCGTTGCGACGGATGGTTTGCAAGTACTGGTTGGCTTCGCCATCGTTGACCAAGTCTTTCAGTAATTCGGCATAACCCAAGATCGCGGTCATGGGCGTGCGAATCTCGTGAGACATGTTGGCCAGGAACTCACTCTTGGATGCGCTTGCTTCGTGGGCTCGGCGTTCACTTTCGCGAAGAGCGTCGGCTTGTGAGTGTTGTTGTGTCGAGTCCCAAGTGATTCCGTACATCCGAATCGGGTTTCCGTCAGGGTCGCGAACTGCTTCGCCTAGGCCGTTGAGCCAGCGGACTTGGCCATCAGGGCGAATGATACGAAATTCGCTGCTGTAGGTATCGGAACCATCGATCGCCTTTTGCCATGCGTGTTTAAGTGCGTCGACGTCATCGGGGTGAGCGAGGGAATAAAACAATTCCGAACTAGCCTCTTGATCCGGGTTGATACCAAGCAATTCATAGAAACCGGGCGTCCAAATGTTCTTCGTCGGTGTCCATTCCCATGCCGCCATCCCGCCGGCACGCAACGCCATTTCTAAACGCTGGGTGACGGATCGCTGCTCTCGTTCGGCCTTCACGCGTTCGCGAATGTCGACGCCGGATGGAATCAAGTATTCAACATTGCCAGCGCTATCAAAAACCGGGGCGATCATGAAATCGATCATCACGCCGCTCTCACCATGGGCAAACAAAGAAACGTCATAGCGAACGGTTTCGCCTGCCATCCCTCGTTGCATCGCCTCTCGCATGCGTGCGGCGACGGCGGGATCGTAGCTCCACCAAGGAGCGTCAGCGAAGTGCTTGCCGATCACGACTTCGCGACGTGTCTGTGCAATCTTCAGCGATCGGTCGTCGACTTCCAGCAGGATTCCATCACGGTCGATGACCCCGACCAGTCCCAATTGGTTGTTAATGACGCGGCGAAGATGAGCCTCGCGATCGGCCAATTCTTCTTCGGCACGCGCTCGTTCAATGCGAATGCCTACCCGGTTTGCGACTTCCTGCAAGAGCATGCGTTCGTCGGCTTGCCAAACATGAGGCTCTGTATGCAGAGCGGAAACGGCAAACTTGGTTCCGCGGTCCGTCACATATGCGGAATTGCAAAAAGCCCCGATATTGAAAGCACGAAAACTTCCAATGGTTTGGTCGTCCCGGCTGGGGCCGAGTGTGTCGTTGCAAACGACTTGTTTGCCCGCGATCAGTGCCACCCGCTCCGCTTCGGTATGAAACGCATCGACAGGATGCTTTCCAATCATAGTTGGCTGGTCGCCTTGGTGATGGTCACAAAGGATGTCCGCCACTTCGCCCTTTTCGTCAAATTCGACCAGCAAGCATCGGGACAGTCCCAAGTAGTCGGCCGTTAATCGTGTCGAGACATCCATCAGGGTGTCGACTGACCGCATCGGCACCAGTTGAGTCTGTAGATCCGACAGAAAAGCGAGGCCCAATTCGTCGGCTTTCCGATCGCTAATGTCTTGAGTCAAGCCGGTAAGTTGCAATGACGAGTTGCCGGACTCTCGCCGTACGACGCCGCGGTGTTCGATCCAAATGGTCCGTCCATCGAGTGGGCGAACCAAACGAAATTCGATGCAATGGTCGTCGATGTCGCTATCGAACGTTTCTTCGATTTCGGCATGCACCCAATCGCGATCATCCGGGTGAATCAGCCGATAGAAACTCTCATCGCTGCCATCGAACTGGTCTCGGGTGCAACCGTAGATGGCGTAAACCATTTCCGACCACTCAATTCTTCCTGTTGCGGCATCCCATTTAAACGTGCCCATTTTGCCGGCGTCGAGTGCCAGCATCAGGAATTGTTCGCGTTCCAAGACTGCCTTTTCCGCAGCCCTACGATCGCTGATATCGACAGCGGAAGGGATCATGTGGGTGATGGAACCGTCGCTTGCTTTAACAGGACTGATCATGAAGTCAATCGTGATCCGCGAATCGTCTCCGACTCGAGTCGTCGCGTCGTAACGGACGAACTCGCCACCGGCGGCACGCTTGATCGCGTCTTGCAACTGATCGATCGATTCCTGGCTGAAATTCCACCAGTAGGAATCCCAGAACTTCTTTCCGATGACTTCGTTACGATCCAGATTCGCGGATTTGAGCGCTGTCGCATTGGCTTCCAGTAGCGTTCCGTCGACGTCTAAAACGCCAATCATGAACAGCGTGTTGTCAATGACGCTACGCAGGTGCGATTCGCGATCGGCAAGTTCCAATTCCCAACGCTTGCGCTGCGTGATGTCACTGGCGACGGCCGTGATGCTTAGTGGACGCTTGGATTTGTCACGGCGAATGACGCCCCGACCTGAAGTCCAGACGATCGCTTCATCATCACCGCGGATGACTCGGAAATCCATCTCATAGGACTGGCAATTTCCGACGAACACCGCATCAAGTCGTTTGCTTACACGTTCTCGATCTTCGGGATGGATGATCTCTAGAAACCCAGCTTTTGTCTTATTGAACTGATTCCGTTGATAGCCGAACAGCTCATACAGTTGATCGGACCACGTCAGACGATCATCTTTGACATTCCAGTGCCACGTCCCCAGACGCCCGGCGTCAAGAGCGAGATTCAGGCGTTGGTCGCGGTCCAGTAATCGTTGTTCGGTTTCTTTTCTAGCAATGCACTGGGCGATCGCATCGGCCATCGGTATCAGTTGTTCATAAACCTCGGGCTTGATCGCTTGGTTTGCAAACAAAGCAACGACGCCGACGAGTCTTTGTTCGACCACCAGCGGGTAGCCAGCCAAAGCGGCGACACCGTTAGCGGCGGCCAGATCAGGATCGCCCAAATTGCAATCTGGTGTAATCTCGTTGACCAGCCTTGGTCGACGCGCCGAGGCGATTTCGCCGATGACCGATTCATCCAATTCGATGCGGCTATGAAGTTCGTCGAATTGCGATGACGTGCCGGCGGAGGCGGTTAGGTGCAGCGATTGGGTCGTTTCGTTGAGTATCCAGACGCGAGCGAAGGTGGCGCCGAGCCCGTCGACGATTCGTTGGCAGCATGTCGTCAAGCTATCGTCGAGCGGGGCTTCACCAGCCAAGGATACCGCCAACGAAGAATGCAAAGCGGACAACTCCGCGCGTTGCAGTAAAGACGCCTCGCTTTGTTTGCGTTCGGTGATGTCGCGTAGATATCCGGTGAAAAACGGGGTGCCATCTCGACCGTGCGAGACGCTGATAGCCAGTTCGATTGGGAACAGGCTGCCGTCAGATCGCTGGGCCATCAGTTCGGTTCGCTGGCCGAGCATTTTTGAGCTACCGGTTTTCAAGTAGTTGGCCAGCCCGTCCAAATGAGCTTTGCGATACGGTTCCGGTATGATCGTTTCGGCGAGCGATTTTCCCGTGACTTCAGCGGCCGAGAGACCGAAGGTGCGTTCGGCGGCGGGGTTGAAGTCAACGATTCGCCCGGCTGTATCCATCGTGATGATGCAGTCCAACGCGGACTTTAAGATCGCGGTCTTTCGTGCTTCTTCGTCGCGGAAACTCGCGTCTAGACGCCGTTGGCGAATGAACTGGCCAATCTCGCTGCCGACGGAGCCCAGTAGTTGAATGAGTTCGGGTTCGTGCGTAAGGCGGCGTATCGTGAAGATCTCGATAACGCCTTTGAACTTGTTTCCAACGACGATCGGTGTTCCGACACCACTGACCAAACCGCTTTCCGCCGCGGCTTCGGATCGAACGAACACACCGGTGTCCTGCACGTCACTGAACCAGACCGGCTCTCGCCGTTTCCATACGCGGCCGGGTAGTCCTTGGCCGGAGACAAAGCTGGTACGGCGACTGGCGTCGATGAATGGCTGACTCGAGTCATCGGCCGCGTCAGTTTCAACACAACGCAGCGACTCGCCTCGATCATCGGTCCGCCAAAGTAAGCAGACGTCTGCGGAAAGGGATGTACGTAACGCATGCAACACTTTCGGGATGACAGCCTCGAAGGAGTCAGCGTCGGCAAGCAATTTGGTCACTGAATGAGCGGCCGCCAACCGCATTCGCAGTTTCTTTTGTTCGGTGATCTCGTAGAAGGTCACGACCAATCCATCACGCCGCATGTCCTGGTTCGCATACGGCTGGATGCGACGCATGTACCAACGCCCGTCTTGAGTTTCGATTTCGTCTTCGATCGGCAACGCGTTGGTATCGGATAGATCGCTTGGGAACGCAGGCATCTCGACGGCCGCATGCGTGATGTGTTGCAGCGGCCGGCCGACGTCGTCCGGGATCAGGTTGTAAAGCGTGGTGACTCCCGGGGTGAAACTGCGAATTTGAAATTCGTTATCTAAGAACAAGGTCGCAATGCGAGTGCTGTCCAGTAAAGCCTTTTGGTCGGCTTCGGATTGCGCGATCTGATCGAGTGCGGCTTGAACGTCTTGCTTCGATGTCTCCAGCAATGCGTTTGCCGATTGCAGTTCCTCGTTCATGGACTGCAATTCTTCATTAGTTACCGTCAATCGCTCCGTCGCGGCCACCATCTTTCGTGTGGTTTGGTCGAGATCAGCCCGTGTTGTCTCAAGTTCACGCTGGAGACGACGGATGGTTTCGTCCGCCGAAGTATCCTTAGTAGATGGGCTTGTCGAAACGCCGGTGTGAACGCTGGGTGTAGCCGAGACGTCGTTCGCGTTCTCGTTCGTTGACTCGGCAGTCTCGTCTTCTTGCGACTGTTGCTCCTGTGCAACGTATTGCATTTCGTCCGCTCGGTCGCAGGCTTGGATTAGCTCCGCAGCAATTTGGGTAACGGACATCGTGCTAGTAATGCCAGCGGAGTCGTCGCGGTTCGTCCGCATGTCGTGAAGGGCGTGGTTGCCTGAATCGCACAAGTCGACACCGATCGCGTCGATGCTGTGGTCGGCCGCAAGAGCTTGGACCAGATTGTCTATAGCGGAAGCGTACTGCGAAGAATTCGGTTCACTGACGATAGACACAAACCCTTGGTCAACACTGACGAACTGTTGCACTGGGCAAAGGTAGACCGTGCCCGCTTTCAATTCATGGTGATCGGCAATTTCGACAACCTCGAATGAAGTAGTGCTATTGCGAATTAAGTCGGTCAGCGATTCCTTCGTGGGAAGTCCATTGAGCCGGGAATGCTGAAGGAACACGATTGCTAGATTCGAGCCCGGGCGGATCGATGAAAGCAATTCTAAGAACGCGTCGATCTGACTAGCGGATGCACCGACAGCAACGACCAGCGGTTTGATCGTTTGGATGGTCATGATGTTGCTCGAGGGGAATTCTGCGTTGTAATTCTTAACGCAGCGATTTGTTGCGTGCTGACGCTGCCGGTAGCCAGAAAGGCTCGATGGTCAGATGGGCTGGAACCGGATGGGCTCATCAGCTCAGGGCCTCGCGTTCATTGATGGCCTTGGCAAGAAATTGCTCGAGTTCTCTTCGCTCGTAATAACGGTATCCCGTGACAGGATTTCGCTGCGAGGAAAGGCGTCCGGAACGGTCCCAGTTTCGCATCGTTTCGGCAGAAACACCGATGAAGTCCGCCGCCTCGCCGACCCGCATCATGCCTTGGAAGGGCTTCGTTTTCGTCTTCTCAGCCATTGGATCTACCCAAGTCAAACCTTACAAACATTCCAAACTATTGAAATTGGAACAGGTCCACTTGCCATGGTCAATCAGCCTGGAAATACAGCGTTTTTGGCGGCCTCTCACGCTTCCGGATTAAGCGGAGGAAGCATTTGAGCGACCTAGAAAGTAGCCGTCGACGAGGCGAAGCCATGCTTGCGCGGTGCTAGGACGTTGCGAGCGTTGCTTGGTCATCCTTCGCCTTTGCGTGCCTAATGACGCGTTTGGGTGTTTGAGCAGTTTCTATTCTGGGTGCCGGATTGCGACGGCGGGTTCTGATTGAAGTCCGACGGTGTTGACTGTGATGATCTGGTAATCGTGGTCCGATTCGGTGGCGGTTGAGTCGGTGAACTCCATCTTTGATAGAGGTTGAGTTGGCGTGTCGCTGTATTGCAAGTTCTGGAAAAGTGGCCTGCCAAAGCGGTTGGTGCCGTTTCCGGTGACCTCGGCAAGGAACTTCCCGTCTCGCTGGATAACGAACTTCTCAATACCGCTTTGCAAGTCAGCGGAGGCTTTCCAGGTCAAATGGTTTTGGGTGAGACGAACATGCGTTGGTGCCGGTGGTGTTGATGGATCGGCGACGTTGGTGTCCTCGCGGAACTGCATCCATGCTTTCGCAATGTTCTCGTCCGGTAGCCAGCCCTTGGTGAGCGGATCCCCGTCGAAGTTGGCGGCTGGAATGGCGGTGGTTTCTAGCGGTTTGGCAAGCCAAGCTTCTTTTGGCGATATCGACTGCAACGGTCCGCCGTGCCGGTTGGGCAGACGCAATTCCAAGCATTTGTCCAACCAGGGAATGGCGATGTAGCGTGAGTTGCCGCATTCGTGTGCGGTTAGTGGGTCGATGGTTACACCCAACAACCCGCCGCGACCGCGAACTCTGTCGAAGAACGCCAGGTTGGCGGGCCACACGTTGGCGAATCGCCCGTCGGTTACCGTGACGCCTTCTTGCGCTCCCAGGTTGCACATCATGGGGACTTGCAACGCTTCTTCGGGAAGATTGTGAGCATGAAGATCCGGTCGATCAGGATTGGTCTCCAGTAAAGGCACGCCAGAGCGCAGCCAAGCCGCGATGATACGATTGGGTTGTAGCATCACCATCCCTCCACACCAGTGACCACCGCCGCTGTGGCCCCAGAGTGCCAGTGGCGCGTTTGCGAGTTCAGGATGTCCAGAGACCTTCGCTAAATCGGCGACGGCACGATCGAACGCTGTTGCAGAACCATTGCGCGGATCGCACCACATTTGGCAGTTAGCCTGCTGCGGCTGTTCATAGGAAGGAGACAACAGTGCGCAATCGTGCTTTTTCGCCAACGCTTGCCAGTGCAGATCGTAAGCCCCCGTGAGGCCAGAGCTGCAGGAGCCTTCACCGCAGCCATGTTGGTGGACGATGATGCCACGAAGCGTCGGCACGTTCTCTGGAATCCAAATGGTGTAGCTCGCCGCAACGATCAATTCACTTGGTTGATCGGAAGCTTCGTAACGGATTCGGTAATACGGTGGTTCCGCGTTAGGAAACGTGTCGTAAGGAGGTTTCTGTGCGACAACCGCGGAGCCGGTGGCAAGGATCAAGATGAAAGCAAGTGAACGGTAAACAGGCTGCATGTCCGAGTCTCATTATGGGGAAAGTGAGGCGTGGACTATTGTAGCCAGTCAATCGAGGCGTGATTGATCGGACAAACGACTGTCGCTAGAGTTCGACCTTGCGGTATTGGCTGGGGGAAATTCCGGTGGCACGGCCAAATTGCCGCGTGAACGCGCTTTGATCGGCGTAACCGGTTGATAACGCGACATCGATAATCGATTTGTCGGTTTCTTGTAGCAATTCGCAGGCTCGGTCGATCCGTTGCTTTAGCAACCATTGCCCGGTGTTCAGTCCGAACACGATCCGCATGCGACGATCGAGTTGGAATCGTGAGAGACCGGCGACTTCCGCCATTTCCATAACGCTAATCGGATTGGCTAACGAGTCTTGTGCGTGCCGAATGGCGCTGCCGACCCGTTTGTAATCTTCACTGGACTCATTGGGTTTACCAAGGTCACGCGAGAAGCCGACCAGGCCAACGTTGGTGCCGTCACGACCGACCAGTGCGTATTTGTTGGTCAGACACCATCCGACTTCTCGGGATGCGTACAGGTGCAATTCCAGTTGTCCGACCAGCGGTTTTCCGGAGCGTAGAACCGCTTGGTCCTGGCGTGTGAAGCTGTTACCAAAGGGGGGCCGTAAGATGGCTTCGGATGTGCGCCCAATCAATTGCGATTTTCGCTTCAATCCACAACGTTGGACTAGAGTCTCATTCACAACAATGTACTGACCCTGATCGTTTTTGATGAAAAAGACCGTGTCATGCAGGCCATCGAACAGCACCTCGGCGGTGAACGGTTCGCTGAGCTGGTTGAATAGGGCGGAAGCAACGGGGGTAACAGGCATGCTGGAATTGTGCGCCTTTTCAACTTGATCGTCAACACTTTCACAAGACTGGGGCGGGCGGTCATGCAAGAATGCTCTCGTTGTTGGCGAAGATCGCTGGTTCATGCTTTCCCGTCTGTGCCGCCCGGTTAGCGTTCGCTGTTTTCGATTCCACTTTTTCGCGAGTTAGTTAGATGAAGGTTGATGCGTCTGTTTTCCGAGGCTGTATTCCAGCGTTGATGACGCCCTGCGACTCGCAGGGAAAAGTGAACTTCGAAGGATTGGTCCGAAAGGGCAAAGAGATGATGGACGCCGGTATGACGGCGGTTGTCTATTGTGGGTCGATGGGCGACTGGCCGCTATTGACTGATCAACAACGTCAAGATGGTGTCGAGGCCCTTTGTGACGCCGGCGTTCCTGTGGTTGTCGGTACCGGTGCCCAGAACTCGGCCGTGGCAACGGCGCACGCCAGTCATGCTGCACGTGTCGGTGCGGCCGGTTTGATGGTGATTCCTCGAGTGCTTTCACGCACCACATCACCCGCAGCGCAGCGGAATCACTTCGCGTCGATCCTTTCGGCGGCGCCTTCGCTTCCCGCGGTGATCTACAACAGTCCGTATTACGGATTCGAAACGAAGGCTGACTTGTTTTTTAACTTGCGGTCGGAATTTCCTAGCTTGGTTGGATTCAAAGAATTTGGCGGTGCGGATTCGCTGTCTTACGCTGCCGAACATATCACCAACACAGACGACGATGTTTTGTTGATGGCCGGTGTCGACACCCAGGTCTATCACGGCTTCGTCCGCTGCGGTGCAGTTGGTGCGATCACCGGAATTGGAAACTGTTTGCCCGCCGAAGTGCTGAAGTATGTCGAAATATGCGAAGCGGCTGCCTGTGGTGATTGCCAGGCTGACCAGTACGCCCGCGAGCTTTCCAGTGCGTTTACCGTTTTGTCGACGTTCGATGAAGGCCCGGATTTGGTGCTCTATTACAAGTACTTGATGTTCTTGTTGGGAGACGCTGATTACGAATTCCAGTTGAATTCGTCCGATGCGCTTTCACCAAGCCAGGCTGCTTACGCCAAGCAACAATTGGCTCAGTTTCAGCAATGGTGGAAAAACTGGCCCGGCAAAGACTACGCGTGTTAGGAGTATCAAGCGATGCGCGTAATTGATTCGCACACCGAAGGTGAGCCAACTCGAGTAGTCGTCGAAGGCGGTCCCGACTTAGGTGATGGTCCGTTGAACGAACGACTGGCGACATTTCGTCAGGAAGCTGATGCCTTTCGAGCCTTCGCTGTCAACGAGCCTCGTGGGTGGGACGCGATGGTGGGTGCTTTGTTGTGCGAGCCCAATGACCCATCGTGCAAAGCTGGCGTTATCTTTTTTAACAATGTCGGCTACTTGGGGATGTGTGGCCACGGGATGATTGGCGCGGCCGTAACGCTGCACTACTTGGGCCGCATTGGACTGGGGATTCAGCGGATTGAGACGCCGGTCGGTGTGGTGGTTGTCGACGTGATTGGTCCAAACGAAGTCACAATCGAGAACGTTCCCAGCTATCGATATCGCAAAGCGGTTAGCGTTGATGTTGAAGGTGTGGGGACGTTTTGCGGTGACATCGCCTGGGGCGGAAACTGGTTTTTCCTAATCCACGGATCGCCGTTGCCGCTCGAACGCGAGAACTTGGATGAACTAACAACTTTGTCGCGGAAGATCTCGACGTCGATGGTTGACCAGGGGATTACCGGAGTTGACGGCGCTAAAATTGACCACGTTGAGTTCTCTGTCGATGCGGCAGAGGATCAGTCCGTCGGCGATCTTTCGTCTGGCCACATGCCGAACAGTACGAACTTTGTGTTATGTCCTGGTGGCATTTATGACCGGTCGCCCTGTGGCACGGGAACCAGCGCAAAGGTTGCCTGTTTAGCCGCTGATGACGAGCTCGCACCGGACACGCTGTGGGTGCAGCGAAGTGTGACGGGCGGAGTTTTCCGGGCGACCTATCAACCTTGCGAATCGTCGGCCACCGACCGTCCTTCGGTCATCGTCCGCATCACCGGCAGAGCGTTCGTGTGCGGTGAGGCGCACTTGATCGGCCAGCCAGGAGATCCGCTCGGATTTGGAATCGGGACACAACCTGAAAGGCAAGACCATGTCGGCAACGCGTGATTCAGTCACAATCGTCGGTGCGGGCGTCATTGGAATTGGCTGTGCGCATTACCTGGAACAAGCCGGACTCGATGTTACGGTGATTGATCAAGGTAGCGTGGCTGGTGCGTGCTCGCTGGCGAATTGTGGCTACATTTGCCCAAGTCATGCTTTGCCGTTAACGGAACCCGGTGCCTTCGGTGTTGCGTTGCGTTCGATGCTGAATCCGAGTTCACCCTTTCGTGTGAAACCGCATTGGAACCCAGCCCTTTGGAAGTGGATGGCCCAGTTTGCCAAGCGATGCACCCACCGACAGATGCTGGCTGCGGGTAAGCCGTTGCAAGCGATCTTGGAATCCAGCATGGCTGAATACCACAAGCTGATTGAAGAGTTTCAGCTTGATTGCGAGTGGAAAGAAGACGGTCTGTTGTACGTAATGCAGACCCAACGTGGGATGGATAAGTTTGCTTCGACCGATTCGCTGGTAACCGAACACTTTGGGATCTCGGCTAAGCGGATTGACGGCGACGCGTTGCCTGAATTTGATTCGGGACTGAAGCCCGGTTTGGCGGGTGCGTTTCTTTATCCAGGTGATACATCGGTCCGCCCGGATAAGCTGAATCAAGCTTGGGCGTCAAGTTTACGTTCTCGCGGCGTCCGATTTGTCGAACAGTGCGAACTGAAGTCGATTCGCAAGGAAGGTGGCCGCGTGGTAGCGTTGGAAACCTCGCAGGGCGAATTTGAAAGCGAACACTTCGTATTTGCGTTTGGTGCCTGGGCAGCCAAGTGGGAATCACAATTGCAGTGCTCGATTCCGGTTCAACCCGGCAAGGGGTATTCGGTGACGCTCGGACGACCTGAAAACGCACCACAGCACCCCATTCTTTTTCCTGAACACAAAGTTGGTGTTTCCCCGTTCGATACCGGCTTGCGTTTGGGTTCGATGATGGAGTTCGCTGGATACGACCGGTCGATTTCGGATCGCCGGATTCAGCAACTTCGCGACTCGGCCCGTCCGTACCTCGTTGCTTCGGTAGACGGGCAGGCCGAATCGAAATGGTACGGATGGCGCCCCATGACCTGGGACAGTTTGCCCATCATCGGCAAGGCTGGTGATCTCGGCAACGCCTTTCTGGCCACCGGTCACAACATGCTCGGGCTTAGTCTCGCGCCCGCGACGGGGCGGCTGATTGCTGAGATGATCACCGGGCAAACTGCTCACCTGAACCCAGAACCCTATTCACCCAGCCGTTTCTAAACTCAAACCTTTATGACTATTTGATGCATTCGATTTTAATCAACGGCACCTGGCAGGCTGCGAACTCGTCCGCTTCGATTCAAGCGATCGATCCAGCTAGCCGCGCCACCATTGAAGCTGACTACCCTAAGAGCCAGTGGGATGATTGCGAATTGGCGATGGACGCGGCTCACGCAGCAGCGATTGCTTTGGAAGACGTATCGCCGGCCGATTTGGCGAGTTTTTTGGAAGCGTACGCAAACAACTTGGAAGCGAACGCAGACAGCATTTGCGAGATGGCGAGCCTGGAGACCGGTTTGCCCTTACGCCCACGATTGTTGGACGTGGAAATGCCACGAACAGTTGATCAATTGCGTCAAGCTGCTGCCGCCGCGAAGGATCACGGTTGGCGAAAGCCCGTCCACGATCATGACAAGAATATCCATTCTTGCTTGACTCCAATTGGTCCGGTTCTGATCTTCGGGCCTAACAATTTTCCGCTCGCGTTCAATGCGATCGCCGGCGGCGATTTTGTCGCGGCTATTGCGGCAGGTAACCCGGTCATTGCCAAAGCACACCCTTCCCAGCCAGGCACCTCGCGGCTGCTGGCTGAGCAGGTGCTTGAGGCAGCCAAACGGACCGGGATGCCCGATGGTATCGTGCAGATGTTGTACGACATTGAACCCAGTGACGGTTTGAAGATGGTGGCCGATCCGCGAATCGCAGCAATCGCTTTCACAGGAAGCCGACAAGGTGGTTTGGCGTTGAAGGCAGCGGCGGACAAGGTCGGTAAACCGATTTACTTGGAGATGTCCAGTGTCAATCCAGTGTTCCTATTGCAGAGTGCGTTGGATAGCAATGCGAAGCTGAGTGAAGAAACCGCGGGCAGTTGTCTGATCGGTGGCGGCCAGTTTTGCACCTGCCCAAACCTGATCATGGTTCCCAAGGGAGCTCGAACGGACGAGTTCATGGACTCGATGAAGGAAACGTTTGAATCCAAGCCGCCGGCAACGTTGTTGAACGAATCGGTTTTGAAGTCGCTCAAGGCTAGTGTGCAACAACTTGTTGACGCAGGTGCAAAACTGGTAACTGGTGGCACCGAAGTAGAGGGTCCAGCGGTAGCGTATGCCAACACGCTGATGACGGTCGATTCAAGTTCGTTCCTTGCAAACGCGGACGCACTTCAAACCGAAGCATTCGGACCGGCTTGTTTGGTGGTTGTTTGCGAAGACGATCGCGAGATGATTCGCATTGCCCAATGTGTTCATGGAAGCTTGACCGCGACGGTGTATGGGCAAGTCGATGATCCCGCGATGGCTTCGCTGACCAAGGTTTTGCGGAAAGTTGCCGGCCGAATCATGCACAACAAGATGCCGACCGGAGTGGCTGTTTCGCCGGCGATGAATCATGGCGGTCCTTTCCCAGCGACCGGTCACCCGCTGTTCACGGCGGTTGGCATACCCGCATCGTTAGAACGATTCTCGAAGCTCAGTTGTTTCGACAACATTGATGCAACCTTCCTGCCCGCTTGTCTTCGATAGTCCACGATTTCTGATATGAATATGAACGAACGACCTCCTTTCCAAACCTGTTTTTCGGTGGGTGAATTCCGCCAACGACGCGACCGAGTTTCTGATGCGATCGGAGACGCGGTGGCGGTGGTTCAGGGCGGATCGGCTAGCCGTGCGATGGATCGTTTTCGTCAGCACAACGACTTCTTTTATCTTTGTGGTGTCGAAGTCCCAAACGCGTACTTGGTCATCGACGGTTCGTCCTCGACAACGACGCTGTATCTCGGTCACAGCGATCCGCATGTTGCTGAGCAGGAAGGTGCGGAACTGAATTGTGATGATGCGGAAGTCGCTATCGAAATCACGGGCGTGGATCATGTCAAACCTTTGGAAGCATTGCAGTCAGACCTCCGTCAAAAGCCAGTGGTCTATGCCTGCCAGCAGGGTGCCGAAGGTCGTCAGGTGTGCCAGGATTCGATCAAGGCGATGGTCAAGCGAAACGCCAACGATCCGTGGCTAGAGACGACCACCGGTGAGTCACGCTTTGCTGATCTGATCAAGAGTCGTTGTAATGTCGCGGAGTTGAAAGATTTTTCGCCGATCATCAAACGATTGCGATCGTTTAAGAGCGGTGAAGAAGTCAACGTGATGCGGCGGACGGGGAAGCTTGCTGCATTGGCGACAGCGGAAGCGATGCGTTCAACCCAAGCGGGTGTGCTGGAATCCCAGCTAGCCGCGGTGGCGGACTACGTTTATCTGGTGAACGGGGCGGCGGGCGGCGGATATCGTCCGATCGTTGCCAGTGGTGAGAATATTTGGAACCTCCACTATTACCGTAATAGCAGCGTGCTCGCCGATGGTGATTTGGTGTTGTTCGATTACGCACCGGACGTGTGCAATTACACGAACGATATTGGCCGAATGTGGCCGGTCAGCGGAACATACTTGCCGTGGCAACGGGAGCTCTACAGCTTGGTCGTTGACTATCACTTTGTGGTGTTTGACATAACGAAGCCGGGGATGACTCCTAAAGAGGTTCGCGACAAGGCAGCCGACGTGATGGGGGGAACGGTGAGTCGCACCCAATGGTCTCGCCCTTCCTTTGCGGATGCGGCAGCGAAGTTGTTGGCTACTAGTCGATCGCTAACGCACGCAGTTGGTATGGCCGTCCATGATGAATCGGGTTACCAGGACGATGACAAAGAAATCGTTCCCGGTTTGGTCTTCGCTCTCGATCCCCAATTGTGGGTGCCGGAAGATCGCTTGTACTTCCGTGTCGAAGATACCGTCGTGGTCACCGACAACGGGCTAGAAAACTTGACGGCGGATGTGCCTCACTACCCCGATGACATCGAAGCGTTGATGAAGTCGCCAGGCCTAATTCAATCGACTGCACAATTGCTAATTTAGGTCACGGTATCTGTTGGTTTAGGTCGCAGTATCGCAATTTCGGATTACTCCAAATCGCTGCGAACGGCGAGTGTTGTGGTTCGAACCAACATTGCTAACTGCTTGCTTCTGCTAGCACGCGGCGTGTTTGGGTGGGATCGATGAAGTACAAGATCAACAGTCCCAGTAGTTGGTAGACGCCAAAGCACCAGAACAGGCTTTGCATCGAAAACGATGATTCCAACGTACCGGCTATTCGTGCGCCGATCCCGTTAGACAAGTTCAGCATCGCCATGTAGGCGGTGAACTGGGTCGCGGCGATCGGTGGCCAAGCGATTCCCATGAACATCGAAAACATCGACACCTGAAGGAATCCGGTGAAGGCGGTCGAGGCAAGGAACAGCACGGTAACCCATGACCGTGATGTCCAGCTTGTCACCATCGCGGCATGTGCAAACCAAATCGCTGCCACCAGTATGATCGCAACGCAGACCGATCGTCGAGTTCCAATTTTCGACGCGATTGCTCCGCCGATTACCGCACCGCCCAGACCGAACCAGACCGAGAGGCCGCCTTCGAGGCCTAAGTATTCTGCGCTCGTCCATCCCAGTTGTTCGCTGAGGTAGACCGGCCACACGATTAAATAAGCATTGACGGCCACTAAGGAGGTCAGGGCGAGCACGCCGGCCAGCCAAGATGATCGAACGGAAAAGCCTTTGACGAGCTTGGCCACCAATTGTTTAGTCGAAGAGTTGGCACCCGAACTCGATTCGCGGTTCGCAAACCTGACCGCGAGCATCGCATCGGATTGTTTTTCGCGAAAGAAGAACGGGAACAGCGCGATCAAAAAGAGCAAGAGAAGTTGGACGGAGACTGCGGCGGCGATACCGCTGGATAGCAGCAAGCTTCCTAATAGGAATGCACCGATGTAGCTGCCAAAGTAGGCAGATCCGTACATCAACCCGTTCGCCATTCCGCGTTTTTCTTCGGGCAGTTGATCAATCGCCATCGCATCGACTGATACGTCTTGGATCGATGCAAAGATGTTCGCCAACAAGATCATCACGCTCAACAGGCGGAGACTCTCGGACAAGTCCGGAATAAAAAGCATCGCTCCAAGGGTGATACCGATACCGGTTTGAGCCGCCAGGATCCAAGGTCTTCGCCGCCCCATTCGGTGGTGTCCGAAGCGATCGATCACAGGGCCCCAAACCCATTTCAACGCCCAAGGCCAACTGACGAGGGCAACCATTTGGCCGACCGATTCAGTCGAGACACCCTCGTCGATTAGGTAGGTCTTGAGCCCCGTGCGGACAAACCCGTCAGGCATTCCCTGTGCCACATACAAGGCACATAAGGTCGCCATGCATATGACCGGACGCTGATCGAGTGTCTTTGGCATGAAATCATTTCTTGCTAAGTCCGCCGCGCCGTAAGAAGGTGTCTTCTCGCGAATAGGGCCGGTTGCGATTCACTAGCCCTAAGCGTAACGAGATACAATCGGCCAACTATGCGCATTTCATAGCGAACGATTTGAATGACGCATTGGCAGCATAAAATCGATCCATGCCAGTGATATGATCGCCCGTTATACCAGCGATTTTAGAAACCAGCAGGCGTCAAGGTTTTGGCGGCTTCCACCATTTCGTGAGTCGGTTTTTTGAGGATGACGAGCTCGTTCGCTTCGGGCGCGAAACGAACAAGTTCGAGCTCATCGAACGCGTTGAGCCAGGAGGCCATTGGCCAAATATCCCATTTTTGATGAAAGCGAACCGCGTTGCGAACGATTGCGTCAAAGTGATTCAGCGGCGGTTTGCAAACGGCGTGGTATTGGTGATAGGCGGTTGCGCCGACGAAGCCAAATGGGATACCGGCTCTTTTGACCGCGAACGCGAAATCAGTGTCTTCGCCACCGTAGCCGTCGAACGAATTGTCGAACCCGCCAGCCGCTTCGAAACTTGACTTCGTCATCGCAAAGCACAGAGACCAAAACAGCTCATAGCGATCTGATAGCAACAATTCGCCTCGACCTAATTCGGGCTGGAGTGGATGCTTGACGGCAACTTTTTCCAGGTCCTGCATGTCCCAGCCTGAGCAAGCGGCACCTTCGGGTAAGTACCGAGCGTTCCCCATCCACAAACCATCGCTGACTCGCAATGCGGATTGGAAGTTTTTGATCATGGTCGGCGCCGGAATGCAATCCACATCCAAGAACACCATTGCTTCGGTGTCGCACATGGATGCCGCGAGATTCCTAGCTTCGGCGAGCGGAAGTTGGTTGCCAACACCATCGACTCGAGCAGTCTTGATCGATAAGCCTGCGCCGGATGGCGACTCGATCGAGACGTCTTCGTTCATGCCGACAATAATCCATTGTTTCGGAATCACGGTCGACTGCAGAAGCCCTTCGAGCTGATTATGGAGATGCGTTCGGCGGCCTCGGACAATCGTGAGTACGCTAACGTTCATAGAGAGACCCGGTTGGAGGAAGATCGTTGTTGGCAAGACCACAACGCGACTTGAGTAAGATGATTCGCCGCCTGGATCGCACCGTCGTTCATGAAAACGGATTCCCATTTCGTTGAATCGAGTCGTTTGGCGCGGGCGACTAAGTCCGGCCACTGATCGGCGACAGGCCAGGACGCGATGCCCACCGCTAATCCCTCACGCTCCAGAATGTGCGTTTTTCGAATCTGTTCCTGAAAGGGACGGTCTTGAGCAATCGCGATGAAGCGACATCCTGAACGACCCACTTCCATCACGCTGTTATGTCCTGCCGCCGTGACGACTAAGTCAGCGCCTTTCAGGTAGGAAGCCGGGTTGTCGATCCATCCGGTGAACTTCAAGTTACACGGAAGTTGCTGGTCCGCCGGTGTCTCTTTGCCAACCACAATCCAATCGTGGTCGGGAAGCGAGTTGGCAGCATCACACAAATCAGATGTCTTGGAGTCATTCCCGCCGCGGCCGAACATCACCACAATGGTTGGGCGATCGAAGTGCATCGGGGTGTCATCAGACGAATTGCCTTCTTTGCAAAACCCGTCGAGATATACGGTCTTGTCCCGTACCCAGTCGGGGGTAATGTCGTCTTCCATGATCTCAGGGAACGGCGCAAGCAGCGAATGGGCGGCTCGGTAAGCGATCGCATGGGCGTTGTCGTTACGATCACCGTGCTGACGCATGACGACGGTTGGTATCGATGCCAATCGGGTCAACATTGCAATTTCAGCGGACACGTCGACCATGACCACATCGGGTTTAGCGGAGTTCAGCCAAGCGGAATACTGTGCGACTCGGTTCGTAATGTTGTCGGACCAAAGTGGCGCGAAGTGCAGTCCTGGAGAGTCTGTCTTGTGTTGCAGACCAAGATCACTCAAGTCGTCGTTGTCGCATGCAATCGAAACAACATCCTTAAGCGTCGGGCCCGTCCACGGCATGCGATCCAGCTTGCTGGTAACCACCGTCGCGGGCATCGCTAAATGTTGCAAAATGCATTCGGCCCGCTGTTTGTGTCCCATGCCGTGATAATGGACGTAAAATCCTATGCAGGGCTGGTTCACGCGGCCAACCTCGTCGCGAGACGTGCGTAGACGTCCTCATACTGCGACACCATCCGGTCGAAACTGAAGTTCTCTTGGGCGACACGACGGCAAACTTCGCCGTTCAAACCGAGGCATTGCCGTACCGCTCGAGCTAGGTCCGCGGTATCGCCCGGGGTTGCTAAGCGACCAACCGATGGAATAACAATCTCGGGTAACGCACCTCGTTTGAATCCAGCGACGGGTGTGCCACAAGCAAGGGCTTCCGCCACGACAAGTCCGAAGGGTTCATCCCAACAAGGTGTAACCAACGCAACAGACGAACGGCTGATGATGCCGCACAGTTCGTCGTGGGTCTTATGGCCGAGGTAGCTGTCTTGGGACCCTAAGCGTGGTGCCACTTCGTTATCGAAATAGTTTTGGTCTGAAATTGGACCAACGATATCGATCGGTAGACCCGCCTGTTGAGCGGCTTGGATTGCGAAGTGAGTTCCCTTGTCCGCAAGGATGCGACCGAACCACACGGCGCGATGTTGTTTGGTCGACTTGCATCCTCGCCAGAAGTCGGTGTCGACTCCGTTGTGAATGACGGACTGGTTGGGCAACACGCGGCTCCATTGCTCGGCGTTGGCGTTGGAGATGTTGACGAACAAGCCGCAGTCCACGTTGGGTTTGATTTCCGCTTCCATCCGCGGCAAGACGGGTGCATGCAGCGTCGTGACCATGGGAACTGACAACAGCTTGGCGAAACGCAATGGAATCGGGCTGAGCGAGTGGTTGTGAATGACGTTGTAGTTGCTGCCGGCGAGCTTTGCCATCAGTGTGTCGTACGCTTCGTCTTCCGTGCTTTCGATCCATTCATTGTGCACGCGACCCAGTCGACGTTGCGAGTCAGGGATGGTCGCTCGCTTAACAACCGGCGTCAAAGGAAGAGAGCGGTCGGAGTCGCCTGAAGCGAAGAGCGTTACATCGTGGCCACGCTTAACCAACGCTTCGACATAACTATGCGTGAATGTTTCCAAGCCTCCCGAAAATGGCTTGGCGATCGGAAACTTGAGGTGGCCGATAATCCCAATCTTCATGATCCGTACCCTTGTGCGAGGTCGTTTAAGAGTACGACCTTGAATGTAGAAGCGATCCGTCTGTTTGCTTATCCGTTGTTTCAATCCGTTGGTGCGGACAAAAGCAACGTGCGTGCCAAAGGGTTGGGCTGGTGTGGCCTAGAGACCACTAACGCGGCTTGCGGGGTGCTACGGGTACCATTGATCCTGGTTCCGTTTCACCGATCACAATTCCCGCTTCTCGCGTAATTTCATCGGCTTCGTTGATCGAGTCTTGTAGCAGATTGAAAGTTTCTCGGATCACGTGACCTACGTGGGCGAGGGGTGATGTGGGTTGGACCGTTGGTGTGCTAGCGGACATCGTGTTGGTTCCTTATCGTTCTGCTTGCAGGCAGGTGAGTGACGCCGAAGTTCGTCGATGGCATGGAAATCGCAAATGCTCAAACGTGCCGACCATGTTCGTGTTACACGTTTGAACAAACACGCGACTTGCGATTCACCTGCAATTTTTAAGCCGGTTTGCATAGTGGCTTCGTTCGATCGTGACGTTGATAAGGCGTCGTTGAATTACGCACCCAGTCCGCTGCGGCGGTTACCGTGTCTATGCTGACTGATTGATGGATCGAAAACTCACGACGACCAAACGGAATCAGTTCGGCTATCGGGCTTTGCTGGCTGTTGCGGTGCCACTGGCAGCGACCGTTGGCTGCTTTGCGATCACGCTATTTACCGACCGCACGTTGTTAATGTGGTACGGACCGTCGTCATCAGCGGCGTCCGTCTCCGCTGGAAACTTGTACTGGGCCGTTGCCTGCATTCCCGTGACGACGATGGGATTCATCACTCCGCTGGTGGCCTTAGCGATGGGCGAACGTCGCAAGCGGGGGGCAACATTCGGACGGGTGTGGTCGCTGTTGTGGCAGTGTGTTTGGTTGACGATCGCTAGCGTGCCGGTATTTGCTTTGATCGGCTGGTTCAGTCCACAATTGTTTGAAGCATTCGGCCACGAGCCCGATTTGGCGAGACAGGAATCTCGCTATTTTCAGACGCTGTTGTTGGTAGCACCCGCGTCCATGCTGGAGGCGGGGTTAACGGCATTCTTCGTCGGCCGCCGAGTGACCACACCGATCCTGCGTAGCAATATCGCGTCGGCGGTCTTGAACGTCGGGCTGGACTTCTGGCTGATTTTTGGTGGGCTGGGGATCCCTGCACTGGGGGTGTTCGGTGCGGCATTGGCGACGGCGTTTTCGATGTGGTTTAAGGTTGCCGTGTTCGTCTTCTTGCTGGTGCGGTTAAAATCCTTCGGGCGTCACCGGCTAGCGGTTTGGCGACCGAGTCGGAAGTTGATTGCCGAGATTGTGATTCCAGGTTCCGCTCTGGGACTGCAGCAACTAGTGCGGTCAAGCTTGTTCAGTTTCGTATTGCTTGTGATCGGTTCCGCATCGGTGACAGGGTTAGCGGCAACGTCCGCCGCGTTGAGCTTGTATCAATTGCTGTCCATCCCCGCGATTGGACTCGCCACGGCGGTTACGGTCGTGGTGGGTCAAGGTCTGTCGAGCGGTGGGACACCGCTTGCCAACGAGGTGATGCGACGCAGCGCAGTTATCGGCGTCGTGGTTGCCGTATCGCTTGCCGTCGTGATGGTTGTGTTTCCTGGACCGCTTCTGCAAATTTCGCTGGGGGGTCTGGAGCTGGAGGCGCGTTCGCAGATTGAACCTTTAGCGACGACTCTGCTTCGATACGCCGCGTTGTATTGCCTGGCTGATGTTGCCAGTTTGCTGTTAGGCGCCGCTGCGAAAGGAATCGGCCGCACGTTTATCTTGCTGATCGCGACAGCGGTACCCGGCGTGATCGCGGTGGGATGGGGATGGTGGTTTTCACCGACGGACGAGTCGGCAGTGACGCACTGGTGGAGCGTGTTGATCGTCTGGGCACTGTTGCAAGCCGCCACCATTTTGTACGGAATGCGGCAAGACGGGAAACACGTTGAGTCCCGGGTATAATCCACGGCGACCTATGGGGCGTGCTTTAGTGCTCGTCGGAAACCATCGCTTGATACAACAGCACGAGTCCGATCGCGGCGGATAGTAGGAAGAAGGTCGTTGCCAACAATGGGTAGCCAAACAGCTTGGAACCGCCGTCGATTCGCATGATCAGGGAAGCCCCCACGATCATGGATGCGACGATCAGTCCGGATGTGATTCGGTTGGCAATTTTTCGCATCCCGGCGAGCAAGGCGGTCTCATCGATTGCGTCCACTTTCACTCGAAGTTGGTTTTCGGATACCAATCGTGTGATCTCGTTGAAGCGACTCGGCAAGTTGGATGCTAGCTCGGCGGAATCCAGAGCGGCGGCCGCGATTTGGCCTAGGCTAAGTTGCTCTTTCGCGCGATCACCCAGCAGCTCGAACGTGTAACTGCGGATGATGGCTTTGGCGTCTTGGTCCGGGTTGAGTTGTTGAAGCGTTGTTTCCAGTTGCAGGAAAGCTTTGGAGAGCAAGATCAGCTCGAATGGCAACACGAGCCCGTGCGAACCGGCGACGTTCAAGAACTCGACAAGCGTTCGGCCCAGCGACAGGGAATTAAAGTCGCCTGAAATCTCGCCGGCAACCACGCGAGCAGCACCCGTTCGGAACGCTTTGGAATCGAAGCCTTCTTCGGTTTGTCCAATTCGGGAAGCAATCGTCGCCGCTCGCTCGCCTTCACCTTCGCTAAACGCTAACAGCAATGAGGCGACTTCGCGGCGAAGCATTGGTGGCAAGGTGACGACCATTCCGCCGTCCAGTAAACCAATACGATTGTTCTCGTGCAGGAGCAGATTGCCTGGATGTGGGTCCGCGTGGAATAAGCCGTCGACCAAAATTTGCTGCAGATAAGCTCGCACGATATCGCTTGCGATCGTTTGGGTATCGAGCTCATTGAGCACGACGCCGCTAACGTCTTTCAACGGCGTGCCGGCGAGGTATTCCATCACCAGCACGTCGCTGCAGACCATTTGCGGAATGGGTTGCGGAACGCGAATGTTTTCGAAAGCGGAAAGATTCTCGCCCAGATGCTGCAGGTGATTGGCTTCCAACCGGTAGTCCAACTCGTTCGACAGTGCGTATTCGACGGCGCCGACGAGAGTGCGGAAGCGAAATTGTTTTCCTATTTCAGAGTTGTCGTCGACCATGGCCGCCAACCGCTTGAGGCTAGCGAGTTGCTCTTTCGCTTCGCTAGCGATTCCAGGACGCTGCACCTTCACGACGACTTCGCGTCCGTCTTTCAGGATGGCCCGGTGAACTTGTCCGATCGATGCGGTCGCGAAGGGAACTTGATCGATTGAACGAAAAAGGTGGGAAGGTTTTGCGCCAAGTCCGTCAACGATGGTGGCCTCAATTTCAGCCCACGCGACCGGCTCAACATCGTCTTGCAACCTGGCGAGCGATTCAACGTATTTGGGCGGCAAGAGGTCTTGCCGAGTGCTGGCGATTTGGGCGAGCTTGATGTATGCGGTGCCCAGCTTTTCGATATCGCGAGCGAGTTCGTCGGCAGATCCGCCGTCGTCGTCCACTTGGTCAGGTTTGGTCCAGCCGAGTTGACTGGCCAAGTCATGCCGGCCGTGTTTCCAAAGCAACTTGGAAAGTTGGGTGTAGTGGTACGCGTCGACCGGTAGATCTTTCAGCATCGTCTAGTTTCCAGTTCATCTGGTATGGGGTTTTTTCGACTTCTTGTCGCGGTGTATTGAACTTCGTAGCGTGTTAAGACACGCGACGCGTGAAGCAAGTCGTGCTCACGGCGAGCCCGTGCCGGTCGGAGCCTGAGACACAAGATTGAGTAGTCCATCGAGCAAGTTCTGTGCCAAGAACTGTTGATACGGCAGTTACGAGTTCGGGGCGAAGCTGCTAGCCTTTCGGTGGCCAGCGTTTGCGTTCACCAAAATCGGTCGTCGATCGGCGATTGAGGAAGCGTCCAGTTCACAGCCGGGTAGGATGCCTCTGTCCATCTCACCTCTGTCCCTCTCAATCGCCGATGAGCCAAACACGGTCGGCTTAACAGTCGGTCGAGAACCCGGACAAATTCGAGTCGACTAATCGAGTGAGCGGTTTTGACTATTCCTTCTTCCAGTGCTGTCAGTCGAGTCGTCCTGGTTTCGGGGTTGCTCGAACCGAGATGCGTGTTTTGGCCGCTGCAGAGGATGCTGTCGCAACATCATCGCCGTGTTGACGTTTTTGAAGACCGAGTTGTGATGCGGGATACTGACCGAAGTGTTCGGCAGTTGGGGCAACTGATTAAGCCCGAGGGGCCTAATGATCGAGTCGGAATCGTATCGCACAGTTTTGGTGATTGGGTTTCGCGACAAGCAATTGCGAACACACCGGATCACTGCGTCGAGTCGGTGGTCTCCGTCACACCTGGGTTGCGATTAGGAGCGATTACCTCTGCGTTGCATTGGTCGACGTTCGGCTCGGTACCCGAACTGCGTATTCTCGCTGACCCACGAATGGCCGATCTGAATCTTGATCTGGGTGAATCGGTGCGGCGAACCGTCATTTGGTCCAAAATCGACGAGTGCGTTCGCAAAGTGTCTCTCGAACATTTGCCGTCTATTGAAGTTTTTGATATTTGGGCGACTCATCTGACCGCCGTAATGCAACCCAATGTGATGCGGCTAATCGCAAGACAGCTAAGTTAGGTCGTTCCATCTAGCGGCCCCTTGTCGGGCAAAGCAGGGCGATTGGCGTATCGACCCGAGCCTGCATTGCATCGGTCGCGTTCCGCTTACAGGAGTAGGGAAACAAGTTCGAACTATGCTCGTAAGAAAATTGAGACGGATTGAATCTTGTTGGTGCAGTGCTTGGCGTGGAGGTCGTACAATGAAGGTTATCGCATTATTGGAGGTGCAATTCGATGAGCCCAAGAAACAACACGCCGCAACGACGCACGTTTTTGAAAGCGGCCAGTGCGGCTGGAATCACGGTGTCGCTGAACGAGTTTGGCTTCCTACATAAGTTGCCTGTCGTATCGGCCGCTGAATCGCGGTTACCTGCCGATGCAGTTCAGTTTTCGCCGGACATTGAGCCGCTCGTGCGATTGCTCGAGGACACGCCTCGCGGCAAGATCGTTGCGACCTTTGCGGATAAAATTCGCTCCGGAACGAGCTATCGGGAAGTCTTGGCCGCGTTGCTGTTGGCTGGAGTCCGAAACGTGGAGCCTCGTCCAAGCGTTGGGTTTAAGTTCCATGCCGTGTTGGTCGTCAATTCGGCTCACCTGGCCAGTTTAGCCGCCCCAGATACCGATCGTTGGCTGCCGATTTTCTGGGCGTTGGATTACTTCAAGTCCGCTCAAGCTCGTGATGTGCGAGAGAACGATTGGACGATGTCGGCATTGGACGAGTCCCAACTTCCGCCATCGCATCTTGCGGAAAAGGCGTTTCGAAACGCCATGGATAGCTGGGACGTGGAAGCGGCAGATGTCGCAGTTACCGCTTTGTGCCGATCGGCCAGTGCGACACGTGTGTTCGATCTTCTCGCTCACTATGGTTGTCGCGATTTTCGCAGCATTGGACACAAGGCGATCTACGTGGCTAATTCATATCGAACACTGCAGTGCATTGGATGGCGGTACGCCGAACCAGTGCTCCGTTCGCTGGCCTACGCGATCTTAAATCACCACGGCGAACCCAATCCGTCCGAAAGCAATTTGTCACCGGATGCAGCTTGGGCTGTGACCCGAGAAAAGGTCGATGACTTCGATGATGACTGGATGCAAGGACGCGTTGATCCAGGGGCCACGCTATCGCTGCTGGATACCCTGCGTACGGCAAGTCCGGTTGAAGCGGTCAAGGCGACGACGCAGTTGATCAATGATGGGATTGGTCCGCAATCCATTAGCGACGCTCTGTTTTTGTCGGCGGGTGAAATGCTGGGGCAGCAACCGGGGATTGTTGCCCTGCATTCCGCAACGACGACCAACGCGATGCAGTATGCATATCGAACGACTTATCGCGATCAAACACGTCGCGAGTTGTTGCTGCAAAACGCAGCCTTCATTCCCTACTTCCGAGACTCCATGCGATCGAGAGGGAAGTTGGGATCGTTCCGGATCGATGCTGCATCAGAACCTCATTCGGAAGAATCACAACCGGATGTTGATACGCTGTACGAGATGGTTTCATCGAATCGCAAACAGGCCGCGGCGGGCATGCAATCCTTTCTGGATGCCGGCAATCAACCTGAGCCGTTGATTAACGCTGCTCGGCGTCTGGTGTTCTTGAAAGGGAACGACTCGCATGACTACAAATTCAGCTCGGCCGCCCTGGAAGACTTCTATGCGGTGTCACCGAACTTCCGTAATGCGTACTTAGCTAGTGCTGCGTACCTGCTTCCCGGAAGCGGTGACAAGGATAACGGTTTGGTCGATCGAGTACGCGAATCGTTGGCCTAGTATTGTCTTGACCGTCGGTTGAATCCGCTAGCAAATTAGCGTTTTGAGGTTGGTGGATTAGCAGTCAGGCTGGCCGTTAACGATCCGGCTTGGCCGTCCTGATCGACTGACAGGAGTTTTAAGCGGGTGAATTTGAAAGCGGCCTGCTTTTTGCGATCGAAGCTGGTGTTGGCAAGGAAGTCCCTTGCCGTTTTTTGACACTTAGCGGAGAAACCGATGTTGGAAGCGATTAAGGAAAAGGCGAACGAGTACGTTTCAGATGAACCCAATGGACGAAACGCAGGGATCGAGCCAACCGAAAACCTAGTCGCATTTGCCGTCGCTCTGGGAGCGACGTTCCTGGCACGGAACGCGTTGCAGGCGGGGTGGCGTACCACGATGGATAGTGAACCGCCAAAGAATCCAGCATCTCATGAAGTTGCATGGCGTGACGCGTTGCTTTGGGGAGCCGTTTCGGGAGCGGTCGTTGGAATCGCTCGCATCGCATCCCGACGTGGATCTTCATCCGTTTATCGTTCGTTCAGGCAATAAGGTCGTGCGAGCTGAATGCGAAAGCGTCCTCATGCTTGTCCCGGAAGAACTCTCTTGTCGCTTCCGTCAAAACAGAGGACGCTCTTTTCTGGCAATTCGCTAATACCAGTTCTGGCAGCCGATCAATGGCGAATGGGAGCTCCCTTCTTGCCTGCTCCGTTGCGAACCGCTTCACCGTCGAAGGCTTGTTCTCGGGCCGCCCGATCCACTCGGGTTTCGCTCTCTTGATCATCCGAAGATTTCTTTTCAAGAACCTTGTTTTCCTGACGCTTTTCAGGAGCGTAGCAAAGATCAATCATAATCGGGAAATGATCGGATCCGACAAACTGAAGTCGCTCGATTCTGCTGACCGTGAAGTGTGTCGAGTGGAAGATGTGGTCCAGTGGAAAACGCATGTACCATCGACCGGCATGAAAAGAGTTAAAGAAACCCCGTCCACGACGTGGGTCGAGCATCTCGCTGACACGCAGGAACAATCGCGTCGTTTGTGACCACGCCACGTCGTTGAGATCGCCGCCGATGATCACCGGACCCTTGTCGTCGGCGAGTTCTTCACCCCACAGAGTTAATTCCGCATCTCGAGCGGTCGCATCGTTGTCGCGTATCGGTTCGGGTGGCCGAGGATGGACACCGACAAAGCGAATCAGCGTATCGTCGTCCATGCGAATTTTCGCATCGATCGATGGGATATCGTCCTGGACTAGATGCAAAACCTCAAAACTCTCAATGGGCATGCGGGATAGCAATGCGATGCCGTACCAATTGTCTTGTGGCTTAACGATCCGGTGGGGATAACGATCGATCAGTTCCGAAATCGCTTTGGTCCAGTTCTCATCCACCTCAACGATCAGGACAACGTCGGGTGAAACCTCATCAATCGTTTCCATCCAACGGTCGTACTGATCGTTCTCCATTTCGACATTTGTCATCACCATGCGAATCGTCGAATCATCCTCACGGTGATCGGCCATCAATTCGCTTGGCGTATCAGCGGACTGCTTCGGCATCAGCGGGGTGTAAGGCATGATTCGAAAGCCGTGCCAAAGCGTTAGTCCAGTCGCGATGGAAAAGAACGGCCAAGCCGGAAGCACATCGTCGCTTCCCCCGAAATGGCGGATGAGCCAATACGCGATTGCCAATAGCCAACCAATCACAACGATCTGCACGCGAGGGAAATCCCAACCGCGTACAAACCAATGCGGGTTGCTGCTGAGGTTCAATAGCGTGCCGAAGACGAGAAATAGCAGTCCCGCCAACAAAACGATTGTTGCAACGTAAGCGATACTCATATTAGCGACTTACGAATTTGCAGAACCGGCTCAGTTCCCCATCGGCTGTCTTTTCATCATGCAGGAACGCTAAGTTCGCCTCGTCGAATTTGGCGAAGAAGTCTTCCCAGGCGACGGTCGAAAGATTGTCGTTGCGTTCACCATGAGGGAAATCGACGCGCAACACTCCGACGCCGTCTGGGGTTTCACTGGTTGATTCAACCGTCGCAGGCACTCCGCCACGCTCTTCGATCCAAGTCCTGATGGTGCTGTGATCCGTTGTTGTCGTTGCCATGATCGTCTCCTTGAGGTAGTCCGCAAACCTTCGTCCACACGAACGCGGTCAGCGGAGGCAAGTTGATGGGAATGGATTCCGTTTCCGCCGGACCGAAGAGCGGTCGAGCATAATCTTTCACATCCGAACGAAGTTGGTACGCAATAAAGACACCGCCGGGACGCAACACTTCATAAATGGACTGGGTAATTCGCTTCGCGACTGGACTTGGAATGCTGCTGAAAGGAATCCCCGAGATCACGACATCAGCGTGTCCGATGTTGTGCTTGACGACAAGGTCGACAAGGTCGCACGCATCAGCGATCGCCACTTTCAGTCGCGGATCGTAGATCGAATGAAGTGCTTCTGAAAAGGCGGCTGTTTTTTCAACAACCAGTAGTTCTGCGTCGTGCCGCATGTTATCGAGCAACGCCTCGCTGGTTCCACCGGCACCGGGGCCGAGTTCCACGATTCGCTGGGCTTGTCGAACGCAGTCTCGGTCCGCCAAGTGCTCCGTCAGAAACGGCGAACTGGGACAAATCGTGGCTACGTTGAGTGGGTCTTGGAGCCAAGCTTTCAGTACAAACCAAGCGCGGCGGGCAAACGCAGTTCGAGTGACCGGTGCAGGTCGGTTTGCGTTGATTGCGTGATTCATGGATTCAACTTCGTTCAGGTTGTCAGGCGGGCTGGGGATCCAATCGTCGTTTTCCCAGCGTCGCAGGTCGGTCAGGCAAAATTCGAGTGAATCCTGCTCCAGTGTTTGTCTGGCTATTGCGAAAGCAATCGGCGTGCCAAGTCGGCACATGGATTGCATCCCCAAATTCGCAGGAAAACGACGCAGAGAATGATAAAGAGGACGCAACGGAACACGGAACGATTCGTAACGCACGGGGAGTCAAAGATGGCAGACAAACGAGGTGAGTGTGGCGAAGATCAATCACGGCATATTGAGGAATCATGTGCTGGAAACGATCACCAGCAGCGCCGGTTCGATGCTGGTGCCGCAAACACGGCCGCGTTGAAGTCACCATCGAGTGTCGATTTGCAGCGAGTTCGTGTGGCGAACGATTCTTTGCCAGGGGACTATTTACAACAGGAGGTTGAACCCGATCGTTGGATTCGGACGATGGTGACCGTCATCGCAGCGATTCTGGTGATCGGGACGTTGTACATTACTGGGGATCTGTTGGTGCCGGTCGTGATTGCGACGTTAGCCTATTTGTCGCTACGCCCCATCGCGGCAAAAATGTGTGGTTGGGGTGTGCCGCAAGCGGCAGCCAGTGGACTACTTATTGTTGGGTTGTTTTCAACGCTTGCTCTGATCGTCGCTTTGCTCTATTCACCTGCTCAGCAATGGATCGTGACTGCGCCCGAAAGCCTCGCTGAAGTGCGAGCGAATTTTCAATCGGTCGTTGAACCACTAACCACGCTGGATCGAGCGGAAGACACGGTTGATAACGCTACGGCGCCTTTGCGTGACGGCGAACCGCGAATCGAGGTCGCTTACGAAAAGCCGTCCGTGGTGAGCGAAGCGATGCTGATCAATAGCACCGGACAATTGCTCGCGTTTGTGGCGGCGATCGCGGTGCTCACGTTCTTTATGCTCTCCACCGGCGACGATCTTCTCAATCGCGTGCTTGGTGTGCTGCCCACGTCAGCGGCACGCGAGGAGGTGTTGCAAAAGATCGGTGACATTCAGCACAGCGTTGGCCGTTATCTCGCCCAGATCACGGCCATCAACGTTGGACTCGGCGTCGCGGTCACAATTGTCATGTGGTTCGTTGGAATGCCAACGCCTGTTTTATGGGGTGTGATGGCGGCGCTGTTCAACTTCATTCCTTACGTTGGACCTTTAGCGGCCACTGCGATCGTCTTTCTCGCAGCAGCAACGTCATTTAACACGATTGGACGAGCCGGGTTAACCGCCTTCGCCTTCTGGTTGACAACTGCGGTGGAAGGTCAGTTCATCACTCCAATCATATTGGGCAAAACATTGCGTGTCGGTCCGGTCGTGGTTTTGATCGCCGTTGCCTTCTGGGGTTTTCTTTGGGGACTGCCCGGAGTGTTCCTTGCCGTACCCTTGTTGATCGTTCAGCGAAAGGTTTTTGCCAGCTTCCAAGCTACTTACGCGTTCGCGGTTGTTTTAGGCGAAGAGGCATGCGAACCCGGTGAAGATTGCGAACCAATTCAAGAGGATAGCCCGATTGCAGATACCGTCCCGGCGTAATTTCTGTTTACAACCAAGGTCGTTCAAGCTCGGCTTGGTAGACTTACCGACGTTGGCATGAAGATTGCCTATCCCCGAGTCAATCGACCGCCAGTTTGGCTGGAACCGTTGTGTGCGGCTCTATCACAGCGGTTGAAGACGCGTGAAGTGTGACAATCCCAATGAACCCCACTGAGTAGACATGGATCATGTAGAAACATCGGTATGGCGAAGAGAACTACGAAATATCGTAACGCGGTCTGCTGCTTCGGCCGACGACTACGCTGACATTGGGGTCCGGCGTTTACGCAAGCGGATCGGCCGATCGGGGCGACCGAAAATTCAGGCGTATAGGGGTTATGCGACCGTCGATACTATCCACTTGCATGGTCGTGTCCTTACGAATCCGCCACTGGACGCGGACTTCAGCGAAGACCGTTGGTGGCACAATCTAGCCAACACCGTTCAGCGTTTTGCCAGCGATGAAGTGCCGGGCGTTAAGATCCGAGCGAGCTTGGGGAAGGCAACGGGTGAGGCGGTCAGTGACAACGAGGGCTACTTCCATCTGATTATGGACCGTAGTGACGTTGGAAGCGAGTTGCCCTTTTGGGTCAATGCGACACTTTCGATTGTTGATCACGCCCGGACTTCGCCACTTGAATCGACAACCGTTTGCAAGGTGATGGCGGTTCCTGACACGGCTAACTTTGTTCTGATTAGCGACGTAGACGATACGATCTTGCACACCGGTGCTACAAGTCTTGGCACGATGGCGAAGCTAACGTTCTTCAGCAACGCACGAACACGAGCGCCACTACCTGGCATCGCCGGATGGTATGAAGCGATGCACCGTGCCCGTTGCCACAGTTCCCTGTTACATGTCGGAACAAACAATATCGAAGTATCGGACGATTGGGAGCCGAACAATCCGATCTTCTATGTCAGCAGTTCACCATGGAATCTCTACGATCTGTTGGAGGACTTTATCGAAATCAATGCGATTCCGGATGGACCTATCTTGTTGCGAGATCTTGGCTTCGATCACAACAAGTTCCTCAAGAGCGGTCATGATCACAAACTTGATAAGGCTCGCCGGTTGATCAACGCGTACCCAGATTTGCCGTTTGTCTTGTCAGGCGATTCAGGCCAGGAGGACGCCAGGTTGTACGCGACCGCCGCAGCGGAATTCGGTTCGCGGATTAAGGCAATCTTCATCCGAGATATTGATCCCATGGGTGACAGTGAACATGACAAAAAGGTGGATCAATACATTCGTGAGTGTAACGGCATTGGGGTACCAATGATTGCGATCAAGGACAGCGTTGAAGCGGCTCAACACTGTGTTGATTTGGGCTTACTTGAATCGTCACAGCTCGCATTTGTCGAAGCCGCTACCAGACGCGATGAGCAACGATCTGCAAGTCCGCTCAAGCCATGACGGATACTTTGCCAGTCGCTCCGGTAGTATTGGTTCCCGGTTTCATGTCGCCCGCGTGGACCATGTGGCCGCTTGCCAGATACCTTCAGCAATCGATCCGGCCAGTGGTTCGGTGGGACTATCCCCGAGTCTTTACGGATCTCGATGCGAGCGTGGTATCGCTCGCCAAGCAGTTCTCCGAATTTGATAGCCCTTCGCTTGCCATTGTTTCGCACAGCTTCGGTGATTGGCTGGCTCGGTCGGCGTTACACCTCATCCAGCCCCCACGGTCCATCCGGCTCATTTCGATTTGTCCAGTGACGACCACTGTCCCGATCGTCAACCGCACGCGGCGATTTTCGCAATACATAACGCCCGAACTGCGAATCATGTCGCGTGCCTCGTCGGCCGAAGTTTCCTTACCGACTAACCTGCAGATCGACCGCACGGTCGTCCATGCGAAAGGCGAAATTTTAGTGCGTCAGCAAGAGGCGGTGGACCAGCGTTTTGTGACTGGTTCGCATACCTCGGTTTTGTTCCAACCAAATGTGTGGAGGTTGGTGCGGGATGAGTTGAAACGCCAGCCGGTTGTTGAGACATGTGGTGCGATTCGCGGCTAAAAGAGCGTCGATTGCTCCATCGCGGATGGTTTTCAATTAGAGTGCTATGGGGGAACGGTATCGTAAATTTCAGCTTGGCAATAACTAAAGGAGCGTCGTAAGCGTATCAGCCGCATGAATGAATCATCCGACGTTAAAACCTTTCAGCCTCTCGGTCAGTTCACCCTGCCGCCGACCCCCGCTGATGAAACAATCCGACGGTTCGCCGGAAATATTTGGCGGACGTTGCGTCGTGAGACCAAAGATCCTTTCATCTCCGACGATTCACTGCGAGTTGCTACCAATCGAAAGTTGAATCGATTTGTGCCACCGCCTGCCTGCGGGCCGCTATTGGGTGAGATGCACGCAACGTTTGACCAGTGGTCGCAAGATTCGGATCCGATCCACTGGATGCAATTGGTCGTGCTACCGCCTTGCGACCAGAACGACATCGTCAGTGCGTGGGCGAAACAAGCCGGTCACACATTAGTCGAAGCACCTGACCGTGCGGCGATCCTCAACGGGAGTGCTGACATTACGCTTCCCGAGATCCACGGCGATGGCGTGCTCGTGATTCCTCGTCTAGAAGATTGGTTTATCCGACATCGCAACGGTTTGAAATTGCTGCGTCGACTTCTGGACCAACTGGCTTCGCTTGAACGACATTGTGTGATTGGATGCAATAGTTGGGCGTGGGGCTTCTTCGAAAAAACAGTCGGTGCCGATTTGGTGTTACCCGTCGCTGTGACGCTGCAGGCCTACGATGCCGACCGATTGTACGCTTGGTTTTCTCAGTTGGTTGAATCGGGCGAAGCGGAAGGCAAGGTTTTTCGTCTCTCCGCCACGGGCGAAGACATCTTCGCTAACCCGAAGGACAACGGTTCGCCGGAATCCGACTTTCTGACCAAGTTGGCAGCAAGAAGCTTGGGCATTCCCTGGATCGCGTGGCATTTGTGGCGTAGCAGTTTGAGGTTGGCGCCGAAGGAAAACGCAAAGATCGCGAAGCAGTTCCCTGACGAGCAGGCCTTATGGGTCGCTGAACTGGACGACTTTCATTTACCCAAAAACCATGTTTCCAACGCATTGCTCGCTCTGCACGCGTTGTTGTTACATCACTCGTTGACAGCGGCAGAACTGAGCATCGTTTTGCCTAGCGTGGATGAGTCAAACTTGCTGGCGGCGTTGGTGACTGCCGAGTTTGTTGAACGGGATGGCGACGCATTCTATTGCTCGCCCACCGCGTATCCCAGTATTCGGCAAGCACTGGCCGACGCCGGTTTTCCTCTGGATCGTCTGTAGCGCAATGCAAAACGAAAATACCCAAACGACGGAATCACAACCGGCCTCGGACGCCGTGTCTGACGTTGCCGCGGAGGTAGCCGATGTCGCGAACGCGGCCAGCGGATCGACAACGGGTGATTCTGCTGCTGATGCGATTTCGGGCGGTGGTGTTGAGTCCACGTCTGTTGGCGAAGGATCGTCGGGCGCAGCTAGCAAGGCTTCCGATGAAGCGGTGAAGCTTATTAATGACTGGCAAGACATCAGTCTGCTTCAGATCGCAGCGATCTCGATCGGCGTCTTTGTCACGATCGCCATCATCCGGCGGTTGCTGCCGTTCTTGGCGGAGCGTGGGCCAAGCCAGTTAAGACTCTATTTGTTGGCGGCCGTGCCCATCATCCGCTTGCTATTGATGACGTTGGCGGTGGTCTGGATTATCCCGATTATCTTTAACGTTACTTTCCAGAACTTTCTGGTGATCGCTGGTGGTGCCAGCGTCGCGATCGGTTTCGCGTTTAAGGATTACGTCAGCAGCCTGATCGCTGGTGTGGTAGCGGTATTCGAGCGTCCGTATCGGCCGGGTGATTGGGTGAAGATCAACGGCGATTACGGCGAAGTGCAATCGGTCGGCCTCCGCGCGATCGCGATCCGAACGCCAGCCGACGACATCATCACAGTGCCTCATTTACATATGTGGCAAAATAACGTTTCCAATAGCAATGATGGCGAACGCACGCTGATGTGCATTGCCGACTTCTACGTTCATCCCGATCATGACGCAGCGAGCCTGCGGGGCGCTCTTCGCGACGTTGTGATGACCAGCGCCTATTTGGAATACGACAAGCCAGTCTTGGTAGTGATGAGCGAAGAACCTTGGGGATCGCATTACAAAGTCAAAGCATACCCGTTCGACATGCGCGATCAGTTCGTGTTCATTACCGATGTGACGGTCCGTGGCAAAGAAGCAATCGCGGAAATGGGAGCGACCGAAATCACATCGCCCTATACGGCGGTCGAAAAGACGGACTCTCCACCGACGCTAACGTTCTAAGTGACCGAACGTCGCAGGCGCCAAGAAAGGATCGCATAATATACCGGATAGGTGAGCGACACGACAATCAGCCACGATGGCGGTTGTGGGAAATACCACAAGATGGCCAGCATCGAGATCGTCCATAGCAGTGCCCCCACCATGATGGACCGCTTCCACTTTCTGGGGGCGAGGTTCGGGTAGATCACCCAAACGGGCGCGATCGTCAAAACGGTAAGTACCCACAGTGTGATCGCGGTTAGCCAAGGCGAGATCGTCGCTGAGAAGACTCCGGCGTAGAGTGCGTATGCGTTCCAGTACGATGGGAAGCCACGAAAGAAACCGTTCGTCTCATCCTTTGCGTGAACGTGAGCAAACCCGAACAAGCTTGCTCCCATGGCAAAGAGGACTGTCCATCCAGTTGACGATGGGAGCCAGTCTATTCGCCAGATCAGCAACAACGGAATGAAAGCGAATGTCAAATAGTCAATCAGATCGTCGATCGTTCGACCGTCAATGCTGGAGGCAAATTCCTTGACATGGAAACGTCTCGCCAGCGGACCATCGATTGCATCGATCAAGGTTGACAGCAACAGCCAAAGGAAGACAACCCGCGGATCGCAATCTGGACTGGCAATCTCCATCACGGCCAACGCGGCTGGAACGATTCCGCTCGCTGTCAGCACGTGAACTGCGTAGGCAGAGACTCGCTTGTTACTCAACTTGCCGTGTTGGTTTGGCTGCTGATCTGATTTGTGTTGTTTCATCCGTGACTGCTTCAGTTGCCAACGTTGAAGCGTCGGTACCAACCAAGCAGACACATGTGAACCGCATAGCAAACGAGTCCAAACCCAGTGATCCCGATCAGCACTTTGCCAAATGGCTGGGCTGCGATGGCCGCTAAGGCATCACTCATCCCGGCGATTTCTCCATCGGACGTGCCTCGGATCGACGACCTAAGGATGAAACCACCGATGATTGTGAAAGCAACGCCGCGAGTGGAAAGTCCGGCACGACCAGCGTACAACGCGAACGTTCTCACCGTTTCATTCATCCGGCTCAGATCGTACTTCTCCATAAACTTGGCTTGATAAGCTTTGTAGAAGAGAAAGAATGCGACCGCGATGGTGATCGCTCCCGCTGTACCCAATGCGACTCGGCCCCAGGTGGAGTCTAGCAAGGAACTTGAACCGCCGTCTGCTTGTCCGGTCGCCATGCCCAACGCAAGTGACCCCGCGAAGAAGCCAAGCGACAGATACGCGATGCCGCTAACAGTATATCCGGCCCGCTTAACAAGTCCTTTGGCATTTGTGCCGGCGCCCTCGGTGTCCTTCGCCGCCTGGGTCCAACGCCAGATGGTGTATCCGATCAAACCAACCGCGACGATCCCCAGTAACACCCGGCCATACGGTTGCTCACCAATCTGACGCGCGGCTTCACGCGAACCTGAAATCTCGCCACCGGCTCCGATCGCCAACATAAATGCCAAGCTGCCGATGATCCCGTACACAATGCCCTTTGCGATGTGCCCAGCACGCCCAAGCGGTTCAACCCAAGAAGGCACCTCGGGGAGTTGCTTTGTCGTGAATCCGTGCCACGAAATATTTGCTTGGGGGTGATCCGCAGTCGTACTGGTCGTCATCGAATGGTCTCGGGTATGGCTTGAGATAGCCGGTAGGGCGTGCTTGTGATGGTCGGCTCGTTTGGAGGTTGAAGCCTAGGACAGAAACGCCGTGTTATCGCTGAACACGGCGACTGCCGAGAAGCTCTAGAAGCGATAGATCGCTGCGACATCAAATTTAGATTCGCCGCTTGCAATCTGAGTCACCGTTCCGCCGGCTTTCAGCGTTTCCCGCACGGCTAGATTGACGATGTCAGTATTGCCATCGTCATGAAGCTGAACTTGTCGGCGATCACGATCGAATGTGCCTCGTTGAGGCTTAGAGTCGCTAAGCAAAAGGGTATCGACACGACCGTCGGCCGCCTGTACCACGATATCGCTCAGGTCAGATGATCCGGACTCCTTCGCAATCGCAGTGCCGAGTTGCTCGGATAATTCAGCGGCGGATGTCTTGAGCAATGCGTGTGACGCTTCGGTCATGCGTTGGTGAAGGTCTTGTTGCGTCAGACCGTCTGGGCTGGCGTGAATCACATGATTGACCTGAACGTCGGTCGTCGATGTGAAGTGACCGGCAACTTCATCGGTCGCGACGACGACCAGTGGGTGATCGGTGTTGTAAACCGCATCGGCAACCATTCGACCCACGCGGGTCAGATACATGTCGCGATCCGCTGTGATTTTGTCTTCACCTTCCCCATGGCCGTGGTACATCGCTGTGGAGTTTCCTCCCGGTCCAGAAGGTCCGCCGCCCTGAGTCGCTTGAGTTGAAAACTGCAACTGTTCTTCGGCGTCTCGAGCGGTGACCAGTTCGTCCATGGTGACTGGGAATTGGTGATCAGTAATTTCGAACGTCTGATGGCCGTCACACGAAAACAAACGAGCTCGCTCCCAACTTAGTGCCAGCACTCGCGTGCTACCCGTCCCGCAGGAGGCACCTGCTATGGGCAGCGTGTAGAAGTGCTCGCCAACGTAAACCGTCTCATCGGGGGCGTGGTTGAGCTTGAAGAACTGATCAAAGTCTTCACCAACAAACATGGCGAACCCGGCGGCTTGGTTCTGCCAAAATTGATCGTCGTTTGATAGTTTCATTAAATCGTTGAGTCGGGCTTTCACTCTTTCGCTTCGGTCGCCGACTTGTTCGATCGCCTTCGTTACCAGATTTTTAAACCGAATCGCGTTTTGATTCGTCTCGCGTCCGCGTTCATATGTATTCATCAGCACCGATACGCAAGTGCCAGACTCCTTTCCGATCAGGTTGGTCAGTTCGGCTCGGTTGGGACTACTAAGTGCGGTGGCATTCATCGTTTAAGTTCCTACTTACGAGTATGACGTTGTCCAACGTCATAACTTGCAAATCCGATGCCGCTATCGAGTTAACTCATGATAGAGCTTGGAATCGCGACCGAGCGACGATAACGCGTCAATATCTTTCGGCGCATTCACTTACAAGGCTTCTGGCTGCACCAATTGTGTTTCTAAAGCCGGTTCCCGGAACGCAACAAACCCAGGCTGTGGGCCTGGGCTGCGCTGCATTGGATCGGTTCGATAGAGGTGCTTAAAACTGGCTCAGCATATCCCGGAGGCTTTCGTTGTTGGTCGCATCCATTGCTGCCTTCATGCTCGCCTTTAACTTGATGATCGAGCTATCAAGCTGTGTGGTCAAATTGCCGCGTGTCGTAAAATCGCTCCACACGGATTGATTCGCGGAAAGATGGAATTGAACCCAATTGGCGTCTTGAGCGTGCTTGGATCGTTCGGACGTATAATTGTCCAAGTTCATACGTGGTGTTCGCGCGATGTCGGTGCGTGCTCGTGATTCGCTCGATCCTCGTTCGCGGCTCATCGCAGCCATCAGTTCATCTTCGCCGTCAACGGTTTCCGGAAGCACACCACCGTCGATATCATCGTCCTGGTCTCCAACGCCAACACTTCGCGGGTTCACAGATCGTGTACCCTCTGGATTTTCGACCAAGAAGTCCACGTCTGGATCGTAGTCATCAGCGTCGTAGATGGAATCGCGAGAATATGGCAAGGTAGCTGATAATGTTTGTGATTCTCTCACGCTGATGTGTCCAGCGGTTCCGCGTCCGGTGCCAAGCCGGCCAGACGCTGCTGCGATTGCACCTTCGACTCCGTCCTCAATCGCGTCGGCGCGGTTGCGTCGTTCGCTCGGTGTTTCGTCCACGTAATCGTCCACGCGGTAGTTATCGACATCTAGCGAAAGATTGTTATCGGTCCGCTCGTCGTCCATGCCAGGATCATCGCGATTGGCTGGTGTTTCAGTGTCAAACCGTTGAAGTCCTGTGCGTTCAGGGGGCGTTTCGAGATTATCGCCGGTTAACGGTGAAGTATTCGGTTGCGTTGATGGATCGCGGTTCATCGCCGCGTCCTGTGATCGACCATCGTTCAGGTTGGTTGTTCGTGTGACTTGTTTCCAACCGAACTCTTCCATCGCTTCGATGATTTCGGACGACTGCCGCGACAGCTCGCGGTATCGAGTTGCTTGAGCCGCCGAGTCGGCTTCCCTCGCCGCGCTGTCTGCCAATTTTTTCGTGAGACTCGCATCGCTCCAGATAACACCAGACAATGCCCAATCGCTAATTCGGGACGGCGACCCATCGGGAACCTTCGACTCTTGTGACCCGGGCGTCTGAGCGTAAGCAATCGGAATTGCGATGAACACGGATGCGAAAAGACAGAGAGATCTGGAAACGTTCATGTCAGTTGCTTGTGGGTTTTGGGTAACTTTCAACAGAATCGGTTACGCGAACTAAGCTTTCGCTGGTGGTTCGGCGTAGAGATCGATAACATTTGTGAAGCAATGCAAACCAGATGCCATCAACTTGTGACGGTGGTCAGCTTGTTAGGCCGTAGGCTCAAAACGCTCGAGTGAAGTTGGGTCACAAGTTTGAAGCATCCGCTCACCTTCGGCGAGTTTGATATCGTCGCCGGTCAGAATGATCAGCCTCGAGCCCTGGCGAACTCGATCTTCGTATCGCCCTGCCTCTTCAGGAGCGACGCCCCAACTATCGATAGCGGATAGAACTCCGCCCCCAGCAGCACCCGCGGCCATACCTAGCAGTGGCCCGGCAACCAATAGCGGCCCCATCATCGTGGCGCTGCCCAGCATGGCACCCAACGTTCCACCGGCGAGCGTCGCGGCACCCGTGGTTTTACCGGATGGAGGCGATGCCGTTTCGTCGTCTGGACGGTCATCGATTCCTGAACTCGATACCTCTTCCGCTCTGGTGACAATGGAAACAGAGTCTTCGGTGAAGTTGGATTTCTCGAGCACCTGCAGAGCGGTCCGGAAAGAATCAAAGTCGGAAAATTCGGCGATAAGACATTCATGTGACATGAGTCGGTTCCTTCGAAGTTGATAGGCGGCTATTCGGTAGCGTGTTGAATTCGCTCCGGCAAACTGCGGGTGGGGTTGAACGTCGGAGTGGAGTACAGTGGAGATTGCTTTAGCGAGACTGCGATTTCATTTCGCCATCTTCCGTAATCGTCATGGCGGCATCCGCGGAAATTTTGGTGCGGTCATCGCTATCGGCCAAAGCGATCGTGGTGGGCAGACAGCGTGTCATCTTCAAGGTCGTTCGCGGCTGAACCTCGATCTCATCGGTTTGATCGCTTCCCTCGAAAACCACCGTCTGAGGTTCACCTGACTCGTTGGTGATCTCAAGATGGAAGGCTGACGACTTGGGACGCCCGAAAAGCTGGACAGCGTAGTAGGTCACATCATCGGTCGTCGCGACGGCGACTCCTGTTTCGGTGACGTAGTCTGCCAGCATGTTTTCGCGGTGCGGCGGCGAGTCGATCCAGCCTTGCACGAACACTTCGATCAAGCTTTCGGCGGTGACCTCGCCGGTGTTGGTGCGGTAAGCGATGTTTTCACGCACGACGCAATAATCGTAGCCCGCCTTTTTCGCTCGCTCGGCGGGGGTCATGCCGTTGGCATGGTGACCGTATTTGCCCGTTTTCGCCATGAACTCCGCAAATTTCTTGGCGGTTTTCATCAGTTCTTTGTTTGGATCAACGGCATCCAGGTCATTTGATTTTCGGAAGTCGTTGGTTTGTTTGACGATCGCATCTTCCACGGCGACAGTCATGCTCGCGGATTCGTTCGTTTGCGTATCGCGATCGGTGCTGGTAGACGTTGTTTTCACCTCGTCCGCAGTTGCAAATCGGTTTGTGGATGGCTGAGGTAAAAGCGTTGCCGCTAAGAGTATTGAGAACGTCGCGTATTTCATTTGCTAATCCACTCTTGAGGTCGAGAACGTGTGATGTGCAGACCAAGGTCGAGCAACTGTCGTGCCACTATCGACTTGCATTGCGACCCCCAGTAATCATCCCCTCGTAGCAGACTGAGACCTCTCAGTCTGCCATACCGAAACACTGCCGCTATGTGGAGCTGCTGACCGAGGGCCTCGGTCAGCTACATTGTTGCTTTCCCAGTCACCCTTCCTCGTAGCAGACTGAGGCCTCTCAGTCTGCCATACCGAACACTGCCGCCATGCGGAGCTGCTGACCGAGGGCCTCGGTCAGCTACATTGTTGCTTTCCCCGTCACCTTCCTCGTAGCAGACTGAGGCCTCTCAGTCTGCCATGCCGAACACTGCCGCCATGCGGAGTTACTGACCGAGGGCCTCGGTCAGCTACATTGCTATTTTCCCCGTCACCTTCCTCGTAGCGGACTGAGGCCTCTCAGTCTGCCATACCGAACACTGCCGCCATGCGGAGTTACTGACCGAGGGCCTCGGTCAGCTACATTGCTATTTTCCTTGACACCCTTCCTCGTGGCAGACTGAGGCCTCTCAGTCTGCCATGCCGAAACACTGCCGCTATGCGGAGCTGCTGACCGAGGGCCTCGGTCAGCTACATTGTTGCTTTCCCAGTCATCTTCCCCGTAGCAGACTGAGGCCTCTCAGTCTGCCACACCGAACACTGCCGCTATGCGGAGTTACTGACCGAGGGCCTCGGTCAGCTACATTGCTTCAGTTTCCATTACTGTGCCAAACTTCTTTCGTAACGAACCAGCTAAGTTATCCTGGTCAAGACCGCCAACAGATTCTCCAGACGCGGCGATAGAGCCGCCAACCAAAATCAGCTTCATGATCTTTTCAATCCAGACAATGAACATCACTCAAACGGCAGGCAATATGTATCGAGCTTTCGTCACCTTCGTCATACTTGGCTGCTTCGCAGCAGACAGTTCTTGGGCAGCACGCCACGACGTGGACGAAAGCAACAATCCGAAGGCGCATCAAACCTATGTCGACGAGGCATCCGCTCCTGACGAGCCGTTGTCACTTTGGTATCGCAAGCCGGCGACCAAGTGGGAAACCGAAGCGTTGCCAGTTGGGAATGGGCGGTTGGCGGCCATGGTTTTCGGCGGCGTTAACAACGAACGCATTCAGCTCAACGAAGAGACCGTCTGGGATGGCGTGCCAACGGACTACAACAACCCAGAGGCGTTGAAGGCTCTACCGGAAGTGCGTCGGCTACTTTTCGAGGGAAAGAACGCGGAGGCAACCCGTTTGGCCGGTCGAACAATGATGGCGATCCCCAGTAGAATCAAATCGTATCAAACGCTCTGCGATTTGTTCATCGACTTCGCCGACACCGACACTGTATCGGGTTACCGTCGCGAGTTGGATCTGACGACCGCGATCAACCGGACTCGCTATACCGTTGACGGTGTCGAATACACTCGGGAGGTGATTGCGAGCTCGCCTGACCAGGCGATTGTGATTCATTTGACAGCCAGTCAGCCGGGCAAAATTAGCTTTCAGGCCCGTTTTACTCGTGACCATGCGACGACTCAATCCGATTCTGACAATCGTTTAATCCTGCGTGGAAAATTGGGCGTCGACTACGAGGCTCAGCTTCGGCCGGTGGTGAAAGGTGGAAACGTCGAGTCCACCGATGGCGTGCTTACGATCACCGAGGCCGATGAGGCAACGCTGTTGGTGGTGGGCGCGACGAGCTACAACAACGCGACTGATATTTCCGGAGATGCGGCCGCGCGGTGTGAGAAGTACCTGCAGGCGATCCGTGGTCGGTCCTATGAAGAGATGCGAGCCGACCATGTCGCGGATTACCAAAAGTTGTTCGGGCGTGTGGAGCTCGACTTAGGCACGACCGACGCGGTGGACAAGCCGACCAATGAGCGACTTCGTGCGGTCAAGGATGGTGAGTTTGACCCGCAATTCGAAACGCTCTACTTCCAATTTGGTCGATACCTATTGATCAGCAGTTCGCGGCCTGGCCACTTGCCTGCCAACCTGCAAGGTAAGTGGGCACAGCAATACAACGCAGCCTGGAATAGCGATTACCACTTCAACATCAACTTCCAGATGAACTACTGGCCCGCGCAAACGACCAACTTGTCGGAGTGCCACGAGCCCTATTTCGATTATGTCGAGAGCCTAATTCCGTTTGGGGAAAAGACTGCAAAGGTGCACTACGGGGCTGACGGATGGACCCTGCATCACTTGTCGGACCTGTTTGGCATGACTGCTCCGGCGGACGGTGTGCATGGGATCTGGCCGATGGGTGCCGCATGGGCGAGTCGCGGATTGATGGAACATTATCGGTTCAACGGCGACAAAGAATTCCTGAAAGAGCGGGCTTATCCAATGATGAAAGGTGCGGCGCAGTTCATTTTGGACTTCTTGATCGAGGCTCCGGAAGGAACGCCTGCTGCTGGACGATTGATCACCAGCCCATCCCACTCCCCAGAGAATTCATTCATCAAGGCAGACGGAAGCCAGTCGCTTTTCACCTATGCATCTTCAATGGACCTTGAGATCGTCCACGACCTTTTCAGTGGACTTTTGGAGGCGAACGAGGCGATTGACCCAACCGGCGATTTCGACAAAGAGTTTCGTGGCGAGTTGGAAGCGGCGTTAGCGAAACTTCAACCGCTGCAGATCAGTCCCAAAACGGGGCGATTGCAGGAATGGGTGGAGGATTACGGTGAAAAGGACCCTCACCATCGCCACACATCGCACTTGTACGGTTTTCATCCCGGTAATCAGATCACCAAAAACGCGACGCCGGATTTGTATGAAGCGGCGAAGAAGTCACTGCAGGCACGCGGTGACGGCGGCAAAGGTTGGTCGATGGCGTGGAAGGTCAACTTTTGGGCACGATTCCATGACGGTGACCGGGCTCACGACTTGTTGAGCAATCTGCATCGGAAGATGACGCTGACGAACTTGTTCGATACCCATCCACCGTTCCAAATCGATGGCAACTTTGGTGGCACGGCCGCTATTGCCGAGATGCTGTTGCAAAGTCATGACGGCGAGGTGCACTTGCTGCCCGCTTTGCCCACTGTCTGGGATGAGGGATCGGTTAAAGGACTCCGTGCTCGTGGTGGTTTCGAAGTGGACATCGCTTGGAAGGACGGAAAGCTAACCGAGGCGACGATTCGTTCGCTAATTGGAAACCCTTTGCAAGTCCGCTATGGCGACGAAGTACGCAACCAGGACTTGGCCAAGGGTGATAGCTATACTTGGACGGCAGAGTAACCAGTGGCGTTTGTGGGCGGCCTTAGCATCGGGGCAACCGCTCTTTTGTTATTCAGTAGTCGATGATCAACATCCCATGGTCAGTAGTCGATGGTGATCAGCAACAGGGAACTTAGATGAAACGATACTGCTGGATGAGCATTGCAGTGTTTTTGCTATGTGTGGTTAGCGACGACACGATTTTGCGCGCGGCAACACTGAGTTGGAACGTGCAGGAGAAGTTCGGGATTTCGGCGGAGGGAATTCGTCAGGCGATCGACGTGGCGAAGTCGCACTTCAAAGCGGAGCCCAATGACGTCATCGTGATGCAGTTGGACGAAGGTTCCTTTTTCCTAGAAGACAAGAGCGACAGCAAAGGCACTATCGACCTAAGTGGGATCAATCCAGGACCGAGCGGTCGTCTGATCTTTCGAGGAAAGGGGATCGACCAAACCACGTTGGTCTTTAGCGACAACAAGCATGCCATCTTTGGGCGGGATGTGTATCGCGTTTCGATGACTGACATGCACATGACCCGCAAGGATTACACGGTCAGTCAAGGGTTGGTGGTGGAGACCGCTCCAGGCCGGGTTGTGCTGGAGATACAGGACGGCTTCCCAACGCCAGCGATGATCTTCAACCCGCACAGCACGCAAGGCCGCTACCTACGTCGCTACACGAACAGCAAGACCGATCCCCAACTCATTCAGGAAAACAATGAGCAGATCCCTTGGACTAGTGCCAAGCTTATCGAAGATCGGAAGTGGGCGATCGAATTGAAGCGAAAGAAGCAAATAGCCAACTACGAACAAGGGGCTTTGATCGGCATCAAGTCGAAACACGGTGGTGATATAGAGTTCGGCGGGCAAACGTATTGGTTGATGGGCGGATCGGACTTTGTGTTCCAGTCCGTCAAATGGACCCAGAAAACTCGCGGCGTGTTCCGAGGTGGTTTCAATCAAGTGCAGTTCCTCGACTGCGTCACGGATCGTTCTGCACCCATCAACGGTCAGGTGACTTGTTTGGCCGCGCCCGGCGGTGGCCCGCAAATTGGTCAGCCAAATGATCCGACGACAACTGGCAACGTGGTGAAGAACTGCCGGTTCATTGCGTCGGGCGATGATGCAGTCGCGTTTTTCAACGGCAGTGGCGTGATCAGCGGTTGTTACATTCGAGATGCGTTCTGTCGCGGTATCTTGGCAGCGAACAGCCCCGATGCTGAGTTGACGGACAACACGGTGATCCGCTGTCCCGTCCAGCAAACCGAGGACTACCGTCTGCCCGGGAATCACGGCAAACCTGTTCGGAATCAGTGACCTGCATTGTTGGGGGCACGATCGGGTGCGTTGAGTTTGTCGATCTGGTTGCGATGTGCCGACTGTGATAACACGCAGCGGCTACTTCTTTTTCTTGCCCTTCGTAGGCTTTTCGGCATCAACGGACTTCAAGTAGTCAAGCAACTTCGCTTTCAGTTGCGATGTCTTTTCCGGATGGCTTGAGGCGATGTCATGTTGCTCGGCGTGATCTGTCCGGGTGTTGTAAAGCGAGATTTTGGCAATTTCGCCATTGTTCTTCCAGGTTAGAAACAGCTTGTAGTCGTCTTGCACGAATACCGAACCACGTCTGCCAGGGCGATGAAAGACCAAACCGCCGGCCCCACGCTGCACATCTTCAGTTGCACTGTAGGATTGGCTGTCGGTTAAAAGAAGACTGACGATGCTTCCCCCATCGACTTCACTTGGCAGCGGCTTCGATCCGCCAGCGAGCTCGTAGAACGTTGGCAGAAAATCATAGCCAGCAACCGGTTCGTGGCTGACGGACTTAGCCTTGATACCGGGGCCGCGAACGTAGAACGGGACCCGGAGCCCGCCTTCGTCCAGGCTGTGTTTAGCGCCCTTGAGTGGATAATTGGTAGGCAAGCGACTGGCTTCGCCGCCAGGGAGTGTGCCTCGCCCGCCATTGTCCGCTGTAAATACGACATAGGTATCGCGTGCTAAATCAAGTTGATCAAGCGTGTCCAAGATTCGTCCTACTCCGGTGTCCAGTTCCTCGAGCATGCCAGCGAAGGCCTCGGTGTAGGCACGGTCGGGCACGCCTTTCGTGCGATACTTGTTCAGCGACTTCTGCATCAATTCAACACGAAGGTGCACGGCGTAATAGCTAACCTGCGCATAGAACGGTTTCTGAGCCTCTGACTGTTGTTGGATGAAGTTAATGGCGCGATCCGTCACCGATCGAGTCAGTTTTGGATCTTCGGTTATGTGAAATGGTTCCATCTTGTCTACAGCGCCACCGGTGACGTTACCGGTCACGCCATCGCTCATGTCATATCCACATTCCGCAGGTGTTGAGAGCATCTTCTCACCCCATTTCCCAAAATGGGCTGTCACGTAGTCTGGATTCGCCTGCTTCAACGCGCGTGGCAAAGTCATGTGTTGTGCAGGGATGTACTGACTGGCAAATTCGCTGCCGCTGCGTGCCGCCGATGCTCCGCAAAGGATGCTGCGCCGCGTTGGGGTGCATAAGGGAGCGGGTGAGTAACCCCGAGTGAAAAGCTTGCCACCGCTTGCGATGCGGCTCATGTTAGGTGTTTCCAGATAATCTGACTTCGACTCCGGAACTTCTGGATGCGCCAGATGACTTACCTGACTCCAGCCCTGGTCGTCGGTCAGGATCAGCACGATGTTGGGCGACTTTGCATTCACGGTGGAACATGCCACGGTGAGGTATGCAACAAACGCGAAAAGAGAACTTCTCATAATGGGGGACTTTCGAAGTACGAGAGCTGCATCGATGGCGGTTTCCACCAGCAATCAAGATTCGGACTGATAGTATAAGCATCCTGCTCGGGTACAGGTGGTATGATGATGGTTCACGCTGCAGACCGCTGAACCAATTACCGTGGCTGCACCCGAACTGTTCTGCCATCACTGGGGTGGAGCAGCGGTGGTTGTAATGCTGGTCGGGCACGCGTTGGTATAAACAGGCGAATCAAGAACATACGATTAAGCGTAGGGCGGTACCCAAACTTATGCAGAACGCGGAAGACGTGATTTTACAACTGGGCACGTTCGCATTTCTGGTGATCGCGGTCTGTGTGCTGTTCATGCTTGTGGTCTCGTTTGCCGATCGGCAGCCTCAAACCAAAACTCTGGATGACGATCCTTTAAGTGGACCAACGAAAGCGAAGGATGATGATGAGTCATCTCAACCTCGAAACGTGGGATAACAACGCTACTTTGTTGGTCGCCGAAATTATGGATCAAGACGCGTATTCAATTTAGTCACTCACGCGGTTCGATCTCCGAGATAAAAGTTGTCGCCGGAGGCTTGCTAGCTAACCGAATCATAAACACTGGTATCTGATGGACGCCGACGATTTCGTGACGATCCAATCCTTCGATCACCTGTCGCAGGCTGACTTGCTTCTGCTGGTTCTTAATCAGAAAGGGATCCCGGCGCGATTGGCTGACGAACACATCGTTGCGATGAAGTGGACCTTGGCAAACGCGGTAGGCGGGATCAAGGTGCAGGTTCCCATAGGGTACGAATCCAATGCACGGGACCTCGCGAAACAACTCAATTCAAATCGCAAGTTCGATTCTTCGTCCAGTAGCGATGACGATTGTCTGTCGTGCGGTTTGGCGATCCCGGAAGACGAGAACGTCTGCAGTCACTGCGGTTGGTCGTATGATGCCTAGTTGTTGGTCGAACCAGACGGTGCACGGTGGGGGGCTGGTGGGATCTGGTTGTTCTCGGGATTGTCTTCTTGCGAGTTCGTTACCCCGATCACACTGTATTACTCTCGTTTATCCAGTTGCATCACATTTGGGATAGATGAAATGAAGCGAGATCGGAAAGCTAGGCTCGGCAGTGGTAAACTGCAGTGGGAGGCGGGAGGTTGGTTCGGTGGCGTCATCGGTGGATCTTCTTGGCTGTTGTTCGGCGCAGTTGCGCTTCTATGGCAGGGAAGACCGTTTGCGTCGTTGATATCCGCTGCTGCATGGTTGTTAGTAGTTTCGCTTGCTTGTCGCCTGTGGTTCCAGCGTGACCGCGTTGATCCCTTTCAGGGCCTTGCCTATGTGCTGGCACTGCTTTCAGTGTTGATGCCCATTGTGTGGTTCGTGGGCTGGGACATGCCAACGGATGAGAGACTGTCTTCGCTGCATTGGATCCGAGGCTTTCGCGCTGCCGCCGTATGCACGATTGCTCCAGTGATTCTAGCCTGCTTTTACGTCCGAGAACGAATCCTCCCAGCGAAGCTCCCTGCGGATGGCAAGACAACTCAGGCCGACTGATAGCCATGCGAAACAAATTACACGTCGACGGTCCGTTTTTAAGGTGCGGCGGCATTGTAAGTGGAAGATCGTTCAGTGATCACAAACCGAAACAAACATCTCGATCATTGCGTTCGGGAAACCGCGGATGATGACTCGTGTCTGATGCCGGGCGCACGCGGCGTCCCGAGGTTGCTTTGTTGTTTGGCGATTGAGTGCGATGGCGTTGGCTGACGGGATCGCCAGACTTAATTGCATCCGCCGATTTAGTTGGACGGCTTGGGGGGATTGCCGTACAATCTTCAGCATCTCCTTTGACCCAAACTGCAGATCAAATTTATTGAGCGATGAGTTACCGAGAAGAGGTCCCCCAGATCGATCCTCCTTGGACGCAGCGAGAAGAGATCAATGCTGCATTGTTAAAACGTTGGTTGAAGGCAGGATGGGAATCTAACGACAACTCCCTGGTCGAAGAGCACTTTCATCCGGAGTGCATTGTTAGTGGGTTGTCGCCCGAAGTGATTGAGGGTTTGGAAGAGATGCGGGTGACGCATCGAGCCATGTGCGCGCGGCTCTGCCACCGCACCGCCACACTTCACTTCTTGCTGCTAAGAGGAGATCAATTTGCGGTGACGATGGAGTTTGAAGGGCGTCAGCTCGACACCAACATCGACGTTGCGTTGGAGGCGTCATGCTTTGGAACACTGAAGGACGGCTTGATCTACCGAGCCCACAATATCATCGACTACACCGGACTGTATGCGAAGCTTGGTTTGCTGGACGTAAGCAAAATGGCCGAGCACTTTGGGTAAATGACATACCGAGCTGGATTGCCTGGATTAGATTGAGGTGCAACCAGCTTCGCTGGTCGGATTGTTTTTGAGTGTAGAGATTAGTACGTCCGCATGCTAAGTATTTTTAAACCGACATGCCCTGTCGATCGCGAAACGAAAGACTGGATTGAACGACGTTTTCAGTGGCTTACTGAAGAATTTGGGATGCATCGTCTGACGTCGCACAAGACGGTTCTTCCAACGGAGGAGTTCCTGCCGCTGGACTACGATTGCAGCGAAGAAGGGCTTGCCGTCTTGATGGAACGCGTCGCAGAGTACATGGGAGCTGACGCCACGCTACTTGATTTGAATTTCTATGAGGACATCGGCATTGGTCTGGACGGGACCACGCACGCCGCCTCGGCCGGGCTTTACACCGAAAAGGACGGTCGGTTTGGAATATGGCTCGAGGTCAATTGTCTGGCTGACCCCGGTGGCGTGATCGCGACACTTGCTCACGAGATTGCACATGTGCTGTTGCTTGGTCAGAAGCGAATCGATCCTGATGCGGAGGATCAGGAAGAGTTAACCGACTTGTTGGTTGTCTTTCTTGGCCTTGGAGTGTTCGCGGCCAATGCATCTCTACACGAAACCAACGTGCACGGTTCCGGATACTCGGCTTGGTCAGTTGGAAAACGTGGTTACTTGAGCATGCATGCCTTGGGCTATTCACTTGCCTTGTACGCGTTGGCGAGAGGAAACGACCGACCACATTGGTTGAGATATCTGCGGCCCGATGCGAAAGCATACACCACACGTGGCATTCGCTATGTCACCAAAATGCTTGACTGTAGTTACAAGCCCGCTATCCAGCGTGGGACCTGAATAGGATTGCGTGGGGACGACGAAACGAGTTTTGTTTGGCATTGAAATTAGCGTTGCTGGCCTCATTGGAAGTCTGTGATTTTGAGATGTTTGGCTATGTGTTTGCTCGTGATTTTCAACGTCAGTTGCCGAATTCAAGGCAGCGGAAATATAGCGATCTCCGCTTTCAATGTTGTCGCAAGTTGTGGGGAGCCTGTCTGAAACTGAGTCGTTCCATAACGTGTCTCTGCAGCAAAACGGTGGGATTGGATTTAGGAAAATGTGTGAGGCTGCCGTGGTTTCAGGCTACAAAACATTGATTTGGTTTGTGGTGCTTACACGTTCATGTTGGCGGCAATGTTAGTATGTTTTCGTGATTATTAGGGCGGCGGACTAACACGGTAGCTTTCCCTTTTATGCTGCTTTCATGGGTAGTGTTGTGTTCGGTTTCTCGAGGCACGGACAAGCAAAATCTGAATGACTCAAACCGGTTTTGATCTCATCTTGATGCCGGGCTGTATTCCTGTCGCGAAGAACGCGGGTTTGACTTCGGACTACGATTTGTCGCCGGTGAGCACATTTCGATTCAATAGGTCTCACATTTTCTTCAACTCGGAAGCCAATCAAAATGACAACGATTCATGCCTATGCGGCAAAAGAACCTGGTGGAAAGCTGGAGTCATTCGAGTACGACGCGGGACCGATTGGTCATGACGAAGTCGAAATTGATGTGAAGTCATGCGGGATCTGTCATTCCGATCTTTCCATGATCGACAACGAATGGGGGATGACGGAATTTCCTCTCGTTCCCGGTCATGAGGTCACGGGCACCGTGGCTGCCGTTGGTGATGGGGTAACGCACCTTCGCGTCGGTCAGGTCGTTGGGCTGGGGTGGTCGAGTGGTTGCTGCATGACATGTCATCAATGCATGAGCGGGGATCACAACCTTTGTGCTGAAAGTGAAAGTACCATCGTGGGTCGGCACGGCGGTTTCGCAGACAAGGTCCGGTGCGACAAGGCATGGGCGATCCCATTGCCTGATGGAGTCGACGCGAAGAAGGCGGGCCCGCTGTTTTGCGGTGGACTGACCGTGTTTAACCCAATCGTACAGTTTGACGTGCGGCCTACGCACCGTGTTGGCGTTATCGGGATCGGCGGACTGGGGCACCTTGCGTTGCAGTTCTTGAATAAATGGGGATGTGAGGTGACTGCGTTCACATCCAGCGAGAGCAAAGCTGAGGAAGCGAAGAAGCTGGGAGCCCACAAGATCATCAACTCTCGATCGGACGACGAGCTGGAGAAGGCGTCGGGTTCTTTTGATTTCATTTTGTCCACCGTTGC